>CP095414.1:2515000-2888350 GCA_029541985.1 Bacteroidales bacterium F22 | reverse complement strand
AATAATAGTTGATACTTTAAGATTTAACAATACTTCATGTATATATTTACTCTCCAATGCAAATTTGCGATATTTTTATCAGAAAAACAAATCGTTTTTTGTGTCCATTTTCTTTGTAAATAGGTATTGTACCTATCTATAAGGGTTGACGAAAGAATGTCAGAAATCGTAGAAAAAAAGGTCTTGACTTATTGTAATTGCCTGACAATCAGTAGATAACGATATAAAACAGCCATACGTTAAACTATTATAAATCACATTCATGCCGATAAACACTACATTTTCAGGGGGGATTAGCTTATAATACTAACAGCATCCGCCATCACCTTATTTGAACAATTTCTAAATTAGGAAAACTCCATAAATTTTACCATATTGAGAACCGGACATATCTCTTAGGATTTTCTTTCAAATCTATTAACAGACTATCAGCAGATAAAACAGTATGGTCTAATCTATCATAAAGAGATCGGTCATTGAGTAGAAGACCTATATTATTATCGTTAGACTGCAACTTATCGGTAAAGGACTTGACTCCCATCAAAGTAGCATCAAGTTTATCCATGGTACCTTTAAAGTCAATCATCGCTAGTTGGTCACTGATAGAAGCAAATTGTCCTGTAGTATGCTCTAAGTTATCCATGACAACAGGAATTTGATTTGTCATCACGTGGTCGAGGGATTTAGTAACACCATTGACATGTATCAAAGTAGCCTGAAGATTATGTAAAGACTCCTTCAATGCAGGGTCCGCTAACAATTCGTTAATAGACACAAGGACAGAGTCAATTTTAGGCAAAATAGCTGCAACTTGTGGGACCATATCAGAAGCTTTATCCATCGCTGATTTTGGCCGAGTACCCACTATAGTATCTCCGTTACCAATGAAGTTCATCGGATTATTAGCCATCTGAATCAGCATCTTAGCTCCCCCTAGTATTTCAGGTATAATCTGCGCAGTACTTCCCTGTGGGATTCTCACTTGTTTATTCAACTCGACAGAAACCACTACGTCATGCAAGTTCTCATAGTTATAAATGATATCATTAATGATACCGATTTGATACCCATCAGCATATACAGGATTAGATAACATCAATCCATCCACATTGTCAAATTTGACATAGACAGATTTAGTAGGTTTAAAGAGTTGAATCCCTTTAAAGAAATTGATTCCAAATATAAGGAGTGCAATGGCACAGACAGCCATAAAACCTATTTTGACTTCACGAGAAATTTTCGGTATGATCATACGTTTTATTTATTACGATATTGATTGATGGCAGCATGTATGTCGACACGTTTTCCTCCTTGAACTGCAATCACAAAACAGCCAGGGAATCGTTTCGACAAAGAACGACGAAGTCGATTTACTACATCATAATTTTCACTATCTCCACAAGTATATCTATAAGTTCCAGATTTGTAATACCCCACTCGAGTCAACCCTTTAAATCGGCGATCCGAAGTAGCTATTTTCCTACCAGAAGATAACAATTGCACTTTGAAGATTATTTTTTCTTTACTATTTAAATTCTTATTTTGTATAGGGCTAGTGGAATGACTACGAACATGTTGTGCTGACACACCAACAAGTGCGGTTGATTCTTTTCGTTTTTCTTCCTCCTCCTTATAGGATTTAAAAGCTCTAAAGATTCCAGCAGCCAACGTATACTGTCCTTTCGACGAGCGTAGATACGATTCTTCCGTACGATTACTAATAAACCCAAGTTCAACCAATACGCTAGGCATACCCACTTCTCGGAGAACGAGGAAACCAGATTGTCTCACTCCTCGATCTTTTCTACCACAATAGCCTTTAAATTGTTTCTGTATTAAATCAGCAAAATGAACACTTTGAGCCATATTCTGATCTTGCATAAACTCAAAGATGATATAACTATCAGGAGAATTAGGGTCAAATCCATGATATTCTTTTTTATAATCCTTTTCATATAATATCACCCCATTCTCTCGTTTTGCCACATCCAAATTATCCTTAGAGCGATACAATCCCAATGTCCAAGTAGAAGCTCCTGAAGGTTGGCGTCTAGAAGCCACTGAGTTCGTATGAATTGAAAGGAACAAGTCAGCATGAGCCTTGTTTGCCATTTGGGCACGACCTTTTAAAGTCACGAAATAATCCTTATCTCTAGTATAGATTATATCGACATCTTTCATGTTCCGCTTAATCAGATTACCTAATTGAAGTGCCACTTTAAGATTAATATCTTTCTCCTTTGCATGACGTCCAATAGCTCCAGGGTCTTTTCCTCCATGACCAGGGTCAATCACTAAGAGAAAGTTCTTAGCATGTACCTCGCCTGCTCCAGACAAGCCGCAACTCATCAATATCAGAAAGAGAAAAAGCTGATTTTTAAAACAACGCCTAATACTCATTTGTTATCCTTATGTTCTAAGTTTAATAATTTCAGAAACGATTTCCTCCGCAACATCCGTTTTTGACATCAGAGGCAAGGCACGGTTTCCCCGATTACTAATCAACGTCACTTTATTGCTATCCCCTCCAAAGCCGGCACCTTCATCCTCTAAAGAATTCATCACAATCATATCTAATTGCTTTTTGTTCCGTTTTTCTTGAGCATGCTCAAGCGCATTATGGGTTTCGAGAGAAAATCCCACAATCGTCTGATTACCCTTTCTATGATGTCCGACAAATGCAGCAATATCTTTTGTAGGCGTAAGCGTCAGCATCATCTGATCCCCTTCCCGACGAATTTTCTTATCCGCACAATGTTCAGGTGTAAAATCAGCTACCGCCGCACACATCACTAGAATCGTCTTATCTTTATGAAGTTGCACCGCATCAAACATCTGCTGAGCACTGACAACGTCAACCATTTCTATTCGGGCACTAGCCGGTCCAGAAGGTCTCGGAACTCCAGGTCCAGCTACGACAGTAACATGCGCTCCTTTACGAGCAAACACATTAGCCAATGCCATTCCCATTTTACCCGACGAGTAATTACTAATAAAACGGACAGGGTCGATACATTCATAGGTAGGACCAGCCGTAATCATGACTTCCGCTCCATTCAAAGGCCCCTTCACATTTGATTGCTCATCAAAATGATTTTCCAATATCTCCACGATACGTTCAGGCTCTTGCATACGTCCCTTACCCATCAGATGACTAGCCAATTCTCCACTTTCAGCTTCGATGATAGTATTGCCATACGATTTGAGTTTCTCTATATTATTAATCGTCGATGGATGACGATACATATCAAGGTCCATCGCAGGTGCTACATATACAGGTGCTTTGCACGACAAGTAAGTAGTCACTAACATATTATCTGCTATACCATTAGCCATCTTACCGATGGTAGAAGCAGTTGCAGGAGCCACAATCATGACATCAGCCCACAAGCCAAGATCGACATGACTGTGCCAGCTACCATCATTTTCAGCAAAAAACTCGCTGATACATGGTTTACTAGTCAATGTACTAAGCGTGGTAGGAGTGATAAAATGCTTCCCCGATTCAGTGATAACGACTTGTACTTCAGCCCCCTTCTTTATTAAGCCACGAATCAGGTAGCACGCCTTGTAAGCAGCAATACTACCTGATATACCTAATATTATATTTTTTCCAAATAATGAACTTCTCATCTATTTATCTATTAAGCTTATTCAACATTTCATCATTCGAGACCATAGCCGAATAATGACGAAATGCATTAGTAACGTTTTGGCTTGTTTTCCAATTCTATTTTAGTCAAAACAGCTTTGGTATGCAAAGGGAAGTTTCCGTTCATAATCCAAGAATAATAGCCTGGATCTTTACGAAAGACTTCAGCAACCGGTACCCCTTTATGTTTTCCGAAATTGAAAACAGGGATATCATTATCATCATAAACGATTCTACCAGCAAAATCGACATTACGAGATTGAGTAGAATAGTCAGAAAGAAAATCGATATTGTTTTCCAGTTCAGGGTAACGGTCCAATTGTCCTTTAAGAACCTCATACGTAGCTTTAGCATCCGCTTCAGCAGAATGAGCATCTTCTAAATTTTTGTCGCAATAAAATTTATAAGCCGCAATCAGAGTACGTTGTTCCATTTTATGGAAGATGACTTGCACGTCAATTTTCTTCACATCAGAGAAATCAATCTGAATATTGTTTCTCAAAAACTCCTCTGCTAGCAAAGGGATATCAAAACGATTACTATTGTACCCTGCAAGGTCACAATCCTTAATCATTTCCGCCAAGCTAGGAGCGACCTCCGCAAACTTAGGACAATCAACTACATCCTTATCGTAAATACCATGAATAGCCGACGATTTAGCAGGTATATTCATTTCTGGATTAATCCTAAGTGTTTTTGTCTCCTCATTTCCATTAGGATACACCTTCACTAAAGAAATCTCAATAATTCTATCCTTACTTATATCTATACCAGTCGTCTCTAAATCGAAGAATACGATAGGACGAGTTAAATTTAATTTCATACTTGTTGTTTTGAAAATCTAATTATTTTTATTCGTTAAGTAATAAAGGCATCAGCAACATGATTAGTTCGCCACCTTCTTCACTATCCACAGGAATCATTACGCCAGGACGAGAAGGGTCTGCTAATTGCAATTCCACTTGTTCTGCCTCGCAACTAAGAAGTTGCTCAATCATAAACTGAGCTTTAAATCCAATATTCATTGGTTCGCCTTCATAACTACAAACGACTCTTTCTTCTCCAGCGATAGAAAAGTCTAAATCTTGAGCAGTCAACAATATTTGACTAGAAGAGATAGACAATTTGACCAAATTATTCTCTTGAGAAGTAAATACTTGTACACGTTTCAACGCTCCCACCAAACTCAAGCGGTCAACGATCACGTGAAATGGGTTATTAGTAGGAATTACAGAACGATAATTAGGGTATCTACCTTCCAGCAAACGGCATCTCAAATCCAAGCCAGGTGCTAAGAATTGTGCTTGTTTCCCGTCAAAAGTCAACGCCACCTCATCATCGTTATTTTTCAAAAGTCCCTTCAATAAATTACCCGGTTTAGAAGGTAATATGAAAGCACCATTTTCGCTACCACTAGCATCAGTAGTGCTGTACTTAATCAATTTATGTCCATCCGAAGCGACAAAAGTAATATCTTTGTCTGTGATATCAAGATACACACCATTCATCACAGGACGCAACTCATCGTTACCCACAGCAAAGATAGTATGATTCAACCCACGTTTCAATACTTCAGAAGAGATAATTATTTTATCCGCTTTATCTGCTTCAGGAATACTTCCTACAGGGTATTCCTCAGCGTTACCAGAGACCAATTCGTATTGACCATTTTGGTAAGAAACGCGTACTTTAACCCCCTCTACATCAAAAGTCACAGGTTGATCTGATACCTCTTTGAGTCCATCGATTAGCATTTTAGCAGATATGGCAATTTTACCAGTACCTTCTTGGCTAATAAGAGGAACCTCCGTAGATAGACGTGTCTCATTATCTGAGCCAGTTATAACTAATTTACCCTCTTGGACATCCAAAAGGAAACTATCTAGAATAGGGAAAGCCGATTTAGTTACGATTACGCGGCTGATGCTTAATAGCTGAGCATACAATGCTGAACTTGTTATAGTAAAATTCATGTAATAAATCTTTTAATAGGGTTATTTTGTATTAGACAAAGATAGAAAAAAGGGATAACTTATTCGTCTATTAGAGATAAAATCTGTACATTCGCACTATTATTTAAAACAAAATATAGTAAAAATGGAATTTGAAGGCAAAATAATCGCTATTTTAAATAAGCGAGAGGGTGTAGCAAAATCTACTGGTAATCCTTGGTGTGTACAAGAGTTTGTCATTGAGAATCACGACCAGTATCCTAAGAAGATGTGTTTCGAAGTCTTTGGAGAAGACAAGTTGAGTCAATTTAATATCCAAATGGGCGAAGAACTAAAGATTTCTTTCGATATAGACTGTCGTCAGTGGAATGACCGTTGGTTCAATTCACTACGTGCTTGGCGTGTCGAACGTGTATCTGATACACAAGCTAATAACGAAATGCCTGAGCCACAAACAATTTCTGGTGCAACAACAGCTCCTACTGGCATGCCTAGTGCTGAAGCTGACGACACAAGCGACCTTCCTTTCTAAGAAGAAAGAATGGTTAATAAACAAAACAATGGGCTTGCTAAATAATTATTTAGCAAGCCCATTGTTTATGTCTAACTTCTAATGAAGCGAAAAGAAGCAGATTACAACACCCCTTTGGTACTAGGTAATTCAAATCGATAAATATCCCGTCTTATAGCCATCTTGATAGCTCGTGCAAAAGCCTTGAAAATCCCTTCTATTTTATGATGTTCATTTTGACCTTCAGCGCGAATATTCACATTCATCAATGCTGCGTCACTCAAAGACTTAAAGAAATGAAGAAACATCTCTGTAGGCATATCTCCGACATATTCTCTTTTGAAATCCGCATCCCAAATCAGCCAAGGGCGACCTCCGAAATCAAGCAACACATGAGCCTGAGAATCATCCATCGGTAAGGAATAGCCATAACGTTCGATTCCACGCTTATCACCTAAAGCCTCTTTGAGACAAGTTCCCAATGCGATTGCAGTATCTTCGATAGTATGGTGCTCATCGACTTCCAAATCTCCTTTTACAGCTACATTGAGTGTGACTCCTCCATGCTTAGCAATCTGTTCCAGCATATGGTCAAAGAAGTGCAAGCCAGTAGAAATGGAACTTTCCCCCTGTCCATCTAGATTGATTGCCACATCAATAGCAGTCTCCTTGGTAACCCTTTGACAGCGAGCAGTTCGTTCTCCAGCAAACAGAAAAGGTACAATTTCCACCCAATTCATAGCGACGAGAGCAACCACATCCTCAAGTGCAGATTCCTCGACTTCTTGCATAGCCTGTTCACGAGTTCTGTCATCACTAATCAGAAAGATTCCTTTACAACCTAGATTCTTAGCCAATTGCATATCTGTGATACGATCACCAATGACAAACGAGCCAGCTAAATCAAATTTTGGATTATCTATATATTCAGTAAGCATCGCCGTACCAGGTTTACGTGTAGACGCATTATCTTCAGGCATTGTAGGGTCAATATGCACCGCATCCCATGTGATGCCTTCCCCCTCAAGGGTATCCATCATCAGATGATGAGCAGGCCAAAAAGAATTTTCAGGAAACGCGGCCGTACCAAGTCCATCCTGATTGGTTACCATAGCAAAAAAGAAATCCAATTTTTCAGCAATAAACCCTAAACTCTTCATTACACCAGGGACAAAAGACAATTTCTCCAAGCTATCCAACTGATAATCAATAGGAGGTTCTTTGACTAATGTGCCATCGCGATCGATAAATAATATTTTCTGTGATTTCATATACTTTGATTCTTTAGATAATTAGACCTATACCAATTGCTCAACCTCTTGAGCAAATGATTCGATTCCCTTGATGAGTTCCTCATTTTCTGCTTTAGTACCTATGGTAAGTCGCAGACACCCAGCACAACGATGGACCGTATTCCGATTACGTACGATGATTCCTGCTTGGACCAAATAATGATACAGCGCATCACCATCTTGAAATTTCACTAACAAGAAATTAGCCTGGCTAGGATACACACAAATGGCGATTGGCAAAGCCTCTAGACAAATACGCATCGATTCCCGTTCTTCAATTATCTGTTGTACCTCCGAATGAACAAGTTCCTCCTTCATCAATCGATTTTTAGCTGCCTCTTGTGTCAGTTTATTGACATTGTAAGGATATTTTATTTTATTGAACAGCTGAATGATATAATCATTAGCCCAAGCCATTCCTAGACGGATACCAGCACATGCCCAAGCCTTGCTCATCGTTTGCAAGACAACTAACTTATCATGCTGTGGGATACGTGTCAACCACGAAGGCTTATTTGCAAAATCAACATAAGCCTCATCGACGATAAGCAAGCCATCAAAGTTCGCTAATATCCGTTCCACCTTATCTACATCAATCAGATTTCCAGTTGGATTATTGGGAGAACAAAGAAACAACAATTTAGTATGTCCATCTGTAGCAGCTAAGAGAGCATCCACATCGATTTCAAAATGTTCAGTTAGCGACACCTTGCGATATTCTATATCATTGGTTTCGGCACATACTTGATACATCCCGTAACTAGGGTCGATAGCCACCGCATTATCAATTCGAGGTTCACAAAAAGCTCTGAATAGCAAATCTATAGCCTCATCACTGCCATTACCTAGAAACAAGTTCTTCGAAGACACTTGCACCCTATCACTATCCTTCCAGATATAATTGCGATGACGATTATCCACAATCATCGTTTTCAGTTCCTCCTGAAGGGGGTCAGGGTACCTATTAAGCGGACTATTGTATGGGCTTTCATTAGCATCAAGAAACACATGTGCTTCGCACCCTTTATATTCATCACGAGCACTACTATATGCCTTCAGTGCGCGTACATTTGGACGTGCCAATTCCTTCAAACTTCTCATAAGACTATTTTTTATTGTTTACATCATTCAATCGTACCGACACCGCATTTTTATGCCCATCTAAGAGTTCTGCTGCAGCCATCGTCTCGATAGCAGGACCGAGCCTTCGTATCCCCTGAGCAGAGAGTTCTTGAAAGGTGACTTTGCGAATGAAACTATCTAGGTTGACCCCACTATACGCTTTTGCATAGCCATTAGTAGGCAACGTATGATTCGTTCCGCTAGCATAGTCTCCTGCACTTTCACAACTATATGGTCCTAAAAAGACAGAACCCGCATTGTGGACTAGTGGAACAAGCTCATTGTAATTTTCCATCTGAATGATTAAGTGTTCCGGCGCATACCTATTCGTCATTTCTATAGCCTCATCCACATCCTTGACCAGCAAAATTCGGCTATGCGAAAGAGACTGATTAGCGATATCCTTGCGCGGTAAAGCAGAGAGTTGTGACTCTATTTCGAGGAGCACCAAATCGACAAGTCGCTCACTCGTAGTGATAAGAATCGCTTGAGAATCTGGTCCATGTTCACATTGACTCAATAAGTCAGCCGCAACAAAAGCAGGATTCGCTGTATCATCTGCAAGCACCTCTACTTCACTAGGACCAGCAGGCATATCGATAGCACAATCTCTGAGGCTAACCAACTGTTTGGCTGCAGTGACAAACTGATTTCCGGGACCAAAAATCTTATACACCTTAGGGATACTTTCAGTACCATGAGCCATCGCAGCCACCGCTTGTGCTCCGCCCACTTTAAAGACCTCAGTGACTCCCGCTAATTGTGCAGCATAAAGAATAGCCGGATTAATCTTTCCTTGAGTATCAGGAGGGGTACACAGCACCACTTGGTTGCAACCCGCAATCTGAGCAGGCAAAGCAAGCATAAGCACAGTACTAAATAACGGTGCTCGTCCCCCCGGGATATAAAGTCCTACTTTTTCGATAGCTCTTGACTCCTGCCAACAGCGCACCCCAGGACATGATTCGACCACTTTTGGCTCCATCTTTTGAGCCGTATGAAACGCACGGATTTGATCAGCAGCCAACTCTATAGCCTCTTTGAGTGCCACATCTACTTCATTTTCAGCCAAAGAGAATTCCTCAGCAGAAACCTTAATTTGCTGCAGTTCACAATGGTCAAACCGAGCTTCTAGTTCACGTATAGCAGCATCACCACCATCCCGTACCTGTTCCACTATCGGGCGAACTATACCTAATAGATTTTCGCTTTCAAATGCTGGACGAGACAACAGATTCGACCACGCTTCTTTAGAAGGATATTTTGTTACTTTCATAATAAAAAAGTTCTAAGGAATCATTACTTCAATAGGTAATATCAAGATATCTTCAGCACCTATTTCTTTCAACACAGATATAATCTCCCAAAAAGAATCCTCCCCAATCACAGCGTGTACAGAACACCATTTTGAATCAGCAAGAGGCAATATCGTCGGACTCTTAATGCCAGGCAATGCAGAAACCATCATATCGATCTTATCTTTAGGTAAGTTCATCATCACATACTTCTTATCTTGGGCATTGCGTACACTTTCTATTCTGAAGAGCAATTCATCAAGCGTAGCCTGTTTATCCTCATCCAAAGATGGGGAAGCGATTAAAAGCGCCTCACTCTGCATCACGACTTCGACTTCTTTGAGTCTATTTGTAACGAGCGTAGAGCCAGAACTCACGATATCAAAGATACCATCAGCTAATCCAATGCTAGGGCTCACTTCGACCGAACCAGTGATTACATGAATCTCACAATCCTTGACGCCCTCTTTATCTAGAAACTCTTGAAGAATGCGCGGATAGCTAGTTGCTATTTTATTTCCTGACAACCATGAACTATCTTCATAATTGATATTGTTAGGGATAGCGATAGATAATCGGCACTTACTGAAGCCAAGTCTTTTGACGATATCCGCTTTCTGATTCTTCTCCACAAATTCATTCTCTCCCACGATACCAATATCAGCGATACCTGATGCGACAGATTGTGGGATATCATCATCCCTGAGAAACAGAATCTCGACTGGAAAGTTAGGACTTTGAATCAATAACTTCCTTTTCGAAGGATTGATTTTAATATCTGCCTCTGATAACATGTTCATCGTCTCTTCGTACAGACGACCTTTAGATTGGACTGCGATTCTTAGCATAATACATTTTGTTTAGAAAATAAAAAAAGGCTCACTGAAATTTATTCAGCGAGCCTTTTATATCTCATGTTGATAATAATCTAATGATATTCACACATTCATCCCTGGCTCACTGATTGAATCGGTGTGCATGATGATGATGATATGTATGAGTTTGTAAATTCATTGGTCACAAAAATAGATAATTGATTTCATTCTGACAAATAATCAGAGAAATAAATAACAATATATCACTAGAAAATTCATTTCTATAGCTAATATTCATCAAATCGTCGTATAGACAATCAATGTAGACTATTTAATCCTCCTTCATATTAGCTTCTTCCAGACCATATCCCTTACGTTTATCCACTGCTTTCAAGATGAAACCGAAGATGATAGCAAGAAATCCCAGACCAGCAAAGATCAACATAGGATTAGTATAGTCGTATACAGGAGGCACAGTCCCCGCAGCTTTTGCAGCAAGCACCTCAGGATTTGATTGATCCAATACATAACCGATCAATAAAGGTACCCCAGCAAGTCCCCAGTTTTGAATCCAGAAAATCAAAGAATATGCAGTACCCAATTGTCTCTCAGGAATAATTTTTGCCACTGAAGGCCACATAGCAGATGGGACCAAAGAAAGCGCTACTCCTAACAGGAGAACCAATACCAAAGCAATAATCCAATTGTTCAAGAAAGGAACAGAAAGGGAGAATATAGAATGGACAAACAAAATCAAGAAAGCCCCGATAATCATAATCGTAGCCCCTTTTCCCTTCTTGTCATAGATATGTCCGAAGAACGGTGTTAAGAAAAGCGTTCCCAAAGGCAATAACGATGGGATTCGGCCAGCAATAGATTCATTAAGCCCATATTTATTGACCATCAGATCTGCTGCATACTTGATAAAAGGGAATACAGAAGAATAGAACAAGACACATAGGATAGCGATTAACCAGAAACCGACATTCCCCATAATTTCAAAGATATCTTTAAATTTGAATGAATCTTCTTCAGTTGCTTCGACCTTCTCTTCAGAAGCCTCGAGCTTCTTATCCATTCCCATATAGATAAAGAAAGCGATAAATCCGATGACAAGTAACAACAATGCAAAGGCGATAGGTGCAGAGATGCTAGGTCCCATCTTTTCAACTAAAGCCCCATTCACAAGTTGCGTATGTTTACTCGCAAAGAAAGTAGCAATAGGTACAGGAGCAAACAAAGCCAACATCGTACCGATACGAGCCACACCCATTTGTAAGCCCATAGCCAAAGCCATCTCTTTACCTCTAAACCATTTGACGATGATTTTCGACACCGTGATACCAGCGATTTCTACACCGACACCAAAGATAGCAAATCCCAACGCAGCATAAAGGACTTGTGCATTGAGACTAGTTCCAAAAGGAAGGTTAATGACATCCATAGTAGGATTAGATACCGCCCAGAACTTCAAGGCAGCACCAGCGACCATGATTCCCGAAGACATCAGACCAGTAAATCGTACGCCCATCTTATCGAGAATGATACCACCAAAAATCAACATCAACAGAAAGATATTGAACCATCCGTAAGCACTTGTAAAGACACCATAACTTGTACTAGACCAACCAAACTGTTGTTCCAGCATCGGTTTTAGTGGAGACATTGCATCAGTTAGGAAATAACCAGCAAACATGGTTATAGATATGATTCCCAAAGCACTCCATCTAGCTACTTTCGAATCACTTAATTTTTTTCTAATTACTTCAGTCATAAAATTGTTATATAGGTTATTGAATAGTTACAAAAAAAAATGAGCTTACAGTATATCTATTAGACAATGTAAGCTCATTAAAGATGTTGAAAATCTAAACTCGTATCATGTAGATGATAGAATTCATTTTTTATGATTTATAGAACCACTATCATTATTTAGCTATTAATTAGAAGCTCCTTCTTTTGCTGGAGTAGCATCAGGGGCATCAGTAGCAGGTGCTTGTTGATTAGTATCAAAACCAGCATCAACATTTTCTGGATTAGTTCCCTGTTCCACTTGCGCTTCTTGTAAAATCACATCACTAGATCTAGCCTCAGGCACAGCATAAGAAGCACCGACAGACAAGATTACAATTGCGGCAGCAAGAGACCAAGTAGCCTTTTCTAAGAAATCGGTAGTACGTCGTACACCCATAATCTGATTAGATGATGAAAAGCCAGCAGCAAGACCACCACCTTTAGAATTTTGAACCATAACGATAATGCACATCAAAATGGCTGCAATAACGATGAGAATGATAAGTAGTAAATACATTTGTAGGTTATTTTAATTATTTTATAAGCTATTTTTTTGTTTGGCTAGTTTTATCTCAGCTATCCGGTTTGCAAAGTAAGCATTTTTTTTTGGAAATTTCAAACTTAATTTATCTATTATTTCAATCGCTTTATCATATCTTCCTTGTTTGAGATATATTTCAGCTAAAGTTTCGGTAAAAGACCCATCATCGATAGGTGCATTACTCTCGGTGACCCGTTTTTCGATTTCCTCTTTAGACCCCTGAGAAGAAGTTCTCTCCCCCAAGGAAAAAGGTTCGTCAGGGATAAGATCAGGCGAGACGACATCCGACTCTTCTGAATTACTATCATCCTCCTCCAAAGCCGCGGCATAATCCGACACATAACGAAGTTGCTTCTTCTTTTCCGCAGTCGGCATATCGCCCAAGAATTCATCAATCATCATCAGAGTGCTATCGACGCTAGGTTCTTGAGTTTTCATTTCAGGAGCCTCCTGATGAGCAACGAAAGCATAGCGAGCCTCTTCGATAAAATAGAAGAGACACCGTCTATCCGCTACATACAATACCGACCGTTTGAGTTCATCAGCAAATGCCTCATCATGGATAAGATAAAGATTCTTCAGATAAAGCATACGAGCCGTTTGAAAATAAGGATATCGTTCGAGCAAAGCTCTTAATTCACGCACAGAATCCTCATCCATAGTCTCAGGCCTATGGATATATTCATTCAGTTTATCAGCAGTAATCATAACATTTACCAGTTAGCGACAGTAGCATTAAAAATTTGGTCTACAATTTCAGCAGTCATCTCGTCGATTAAGTCATCTTGCACATCAGTGAGCATAGAAGTAGAAGGATACGTACGGAACGCACTAAAATTACGTTCGAAATCCTCATCATGATTCGTATTATTGATAAATCGCACATTGACAGTGATTTGCAATTTCACTTCACTAGAGAAGCCATCAGCAGACACCGATTGGTTATATTGGTTATAACCAGTAATCTCCCCTTCAATCTGCAAGTCCCCATTCTGTTTGACTTGAGTCAAACGTGTCTGTCGCACATAAGCATCTTCGAGTTTCTGATTAAATGTCGTTCCAAGAGGTGCATACACATACGATGATCTGATAGGGAACGTAGCGATTTGTATCGTTTTCACTTTCTCATAATTAATCGATGAGCCATTGAATTTGTATGATACTGCACACGAAACAAAAGCCACCATAAGCACAGATACAGCTAGCACTTTGAGCGTTCGAAATTTACTTAATACATTCATAAGATAGGAGTCATTTAGTTGCTTATTCCAAGCCATATTCTTTTATTTTTCTATACAATGTTCGTTCGGAGATGTTTAACTCATGTGCTGCGACTTTACGTCTTCCCTTGTGTTTTTCGAGCGCCTTTCGTATCGTTTCACGTTCCACATCACTCAGAGACAAAGACTCTTCGATGACCTCTTCAGTATCCTGTATATAATGAGAGTACAAATCAGACGTTGATTTCTCATCATCCACCTTAGGATTCACTTTAGACACATTCTCAGGTTCCTCCACTAATGTAGCAAAATTAGCAGCATCACTCCGCGTAAGTACATCTCTACGCAGATAATCAGACTGTTTATCAGTAAGTGATGCGTTTCCTTTAGACATCAAGTCATTCACCAGTTTCTTGAGTTCAGTCATATCCTTACGCATATCGAACAACACCTGATAAAGGATTTCACGTTCATTATCGAACATCCGTTTCTCACTCCCTTTTTCTTGTCTGACTGCAGGCAGATGAGCAGGATTTTCTTCTTGAGGTAAATAGCGAAGTAAGATTGTTTCATCAATGACCCGGTCTTTCTCTATGATAGATATCTGTTCCGTTATATTTTTCAATTGGCGTACATTACCCGGCCAGCGGAACTTCAATAACATCTCTTGAGCTTCAGGTGTCAATTGTATGGCAGGCATCCGATAAGTCTCAGAGAAGTCAAGAACAAATTTACGGAATAGCAATAAGATATCCTTTCCTCGGTCTCTAAGTGCAGGCACCAATATAGGCACCGTATTGAGACGATAATACAAATCCTCTCTAAACTTACCTTCCTTTATAGCATCGATCAACTTCACATTGGTTGCAGCCACGATTCTCACATTTGTTTTTTCAACTTGTGAAGACCCCACTTTGATATACTCGCCTGATTCCAATACGCGTAGTAATCTGGCTTGAGTAGCCAAAGGCAATTCCCCCACTTCATCTAAGAAGATAGTTCCACCATTTGCCTCAGCAAAATAACCATTCCGGTTAGAAATTGCCCCCGTAAAGGCCCCTTTTTCATGTCCGAAAAGTTCAGAATCAATAGTTCCCTCAGGGATTGCTCCACAGTTCACAGCAATATAACGTCCATGTTTACGTTTGCTATATTGATGTACAATCTGAGGGAAACTCTCTTTACCGACACCACTTTCACCCATAATCAATACAGATAAGTCAGTAGGAGCTACCTGTACAGCTATATCGATGGCGCGATTCAGTTGTTCATTATTTCCAATGATGCTAAAACGCATCTTGACTTGTTGTAGTGTTTGTCCCATAATTAATTCGTTGTATCTTGGTCTAGACGTAATTTATCACTATCATCTCGTTTATCAAAATATTGTTTGCGCAAAGGATTCTTACGAATAAGTCGTTCTTGCATACGCTGACGATAAATATCGATAGCAGTATATATCGCCGTTCTAAATGAACTCTCGTCCGCCTCATTCTTGCCAACGAGTCCAAAAGCAGTACCATGGTCAGGCGAAGTTCTAATCACGTCCAATCCGGCAGTAAAGTTCACTCCACTCCCCATAGACAAGGCTTTGAACGGTGCCAACCCTTGATCATGATACATAGCAAGTACCCCATCAAAATGCGTTTGATTGTTGGATCCGAAAAATCCGTCAGCTGCATAAGGGCCAAAAACGAACCTTCCTTTGGCGGTAAGGTCTTCTATAACAGGTTGGATGACCTTTTGTTCCTCATCGCCCAGCAATCCATTATCCCCAGCATGAGGATTAAGAGAAAGGACAGCGATACGAGGTTTGTCGATTCCAAAGTCAAGTTTCAAAGAGTCAGCAAAACGATTAATTTTATCAATCAGCAATTCCTTAGTAATCGCAGCAGATACATCCTTGAGCGGCAAGTGCCCCGTAGCGAGTGCCACTCTAAGATTATCATTCATCAAGATCATCAGCGCATGTCGGCCATTACCAAGTCTATCTTCCAGATATTCTGTATGACCAGGAAAATGAAAATCCTCAGACTGTATAGTATGTTTATTAATCGGCGCAGTCACGATAAGGTCAATTGCTCCCTCTTGATAATCCTTGACTGCTCTTTCCAGAGCAGCTAGAGCAGCAGCCCCAGCAGCAGGTTCAGAAGCCCCCATTTCCACTTTGAGATTATCATCACAGCAATTGATTACACTCAATCGCTCATTAGAAGCTTCAAGAGCATTTTGAACGATACTAAATCCAGTCTGCAATCCCAAAGTCTTGCGGTAATAGGCCGCCGCCTTGGGAGAACCATACAACACCGGAGTACAAAATTCCAACATTTGTTCATCTTGAAATGTTTTCAGTATCACTTCATATCCTATTCCGTTAGGGTCACCATGAGTGATTCCTATCCGTATCTTTCTTTTTTTATCCATTATCTATATGTATTATTTTTTAGATTTACCAGGCAACTTAAGTGTAAATAATGAGGCCTCAATTCGACGTATCAGATTACGTTTAGGTCTATCAGGGGAATAGACAAACACCTCACAAGTGATGACGCGAGCATGTTCACGGTCAATCATCGTATGTGAGACAAAAGGTCCCCCCATTTGGTCATTATGAACTCGCCACAAACCTCTATTTACTTGACAGTAGTCACCATCAATTTCTATTGCATGAGTAGTCACAAATCGACTATCGGTCATCATGTACATTCCCTCCTCAGCACCAGGTATATTTGCTTTCATGAAAGAATCTCTCTTAGCGATAAAGAACTTCTGAGTAAAAGTACTATCAGTCACAAAAGGGTAACTATACATCACGAAATTTAAATCACCAGTAGGCGTATTCGTCGCAGCCCATAAGAAGTCAGGAGCCACTTTTGTCGATAACATTTCAGCAGGTAAGAAGATATCGCAATCAAACAAGCTATCCACTTTTGCAGAAATTAGTGGACTATGTCCCTTTTCCAATTCCGCAATTTGACGGTTCATCTCAGCCTTATTAAAGAGATCCACGATTTGTTGTTTATTCTGAGTCACAAAATCAGCGAATGACTTTTGGTCAGGAGCTTGAATATTGAGAATCAATTGTGGTGCAGCATAAGCATCATGAGCGACACTCATTTTAGCCTGTGTATAGATTTTATCATCAATCTTCACGTGAATAATATTTCTCAACAGACGCATAGTAGCGTCATAATGTTCATCAGAACAATGCATCGTTCTAAACGAACGCTCAGATTGAGGTAAACCAGGAACATCCGTATCCAAGACATCAAAGATAGCTCTCCCAGCAGGTTTTTCCCACAAAGAATCATCAATCACAACAAGCAATTCAAAAGGTCGGCCACTAGAGGAAGGCGTGAACAGAGTCTTTTTACTCTTACACCCCATCATCAAAGTGACAGTCAGCAACACTAACGAAATCATACTTAATTTTTTCATCATAATCTTATTGTATTATAGTTGATTATTCATTTTCCGATTTGTCCGTAGATAACATACCACATGCAGCAAAGATATCTTCCCCTCGAGAAGCCCGTATCGTAGCAATCAATCCGTGATTATTGAGATAATCTCGAAACGATTCCATTTGACTACCAGCTACGCCATCCAGTTCAGAGTTAGGAATACGGTGAAAACGAATCAGATTGATTCGAACGCGCATCCCACGAAATAAGTGAGTCAATCTCTTGGCATCATTTAAGGAGTCATTCACCCCCTGAAAGACAATATACTCGAAGCTCAATCGTCGTTGTCCAGTCCAATCATACTCCTTCAATATATCCACCATATCCACCATCGAAAGAGCTTTTTCAGCAGGCATCAACGACGCTCTCGTATCAGGAGCAGAAGCATGTAAGCTGACAGCCAGATGACAAGCACTTTCCTCGATAAATCTGCGCAATCCTTTCTTGATCCCAATAGTAGACACAGTGATTCGTCTAGGGCTCCAGCCATAGCCATACTCAGCAGTCAAGATTTCGAGACTTTGAAGAACCTCATCGAGATTGTCCAACGGTTCCCCCATCCCCATATATACGACATTAGTCAATTGGTCAAATTCAGGTAGTGCAGCAATCTGATTCACTATTTCGTTAGCCGTAAGCTGTTTAGTAAACCCTTGTCTTCCAGTCATACAAAAGACACAATTCATTTTGCATCCCAGCTGCGAAGACACACAAAGTGTACCCCGTTCCCCATCAGGAATAAACACCGCCTCAATAAATTGATTCGGTCCCACTTGATAAAGATATTTAATGGTTCCATCCACAGAGCGCTGTGCATCCACTGGAGCCTGTTTGCCCACACGATATTTTTGAGAAAGAATTCCTCGATTTTTCTTCGAGATATTGCTCATCTGTTCGATATCATCAGCTTGTTTTACATACAGCCACTCAGTCAACTGTTTAGCCGTAAATTTAGGCATACCTAAACTAGCGACGACCTCTTTCAATTGGTCCATCGTCATCCCAAGAAGTGGAATACGAGTTTCGGGACCATTTTTTATTTTCATCTCTTCTAAAAACGCCATTTTTCTATTATATGTCAATTTGTCAGTATGCAAACATACTAGAAAATACTCAATAAAACAAACGTTTACACTATATTATGTCAGGTAATAAATATAGTGAGAAAAAATAGAAAACAATTTAAAAACCACTTTTTTGTTCCCAAATCGTATAAAATATAATACCTTTTACTATCTTTCGGGTCTTAAACAAAAACTCATTCTCATGTTTGAAGACATAGCGCGTATAGAACATCCTATTTTCATCTGGTTAAATCAGTTTCACACGCCAATCATGGACCAGATAATGTATCTCTTTTCCAACAAATTATTATGGATGCCCACTACCCTATTCATGCTATTTATATTGATTTTCAAAGCAAAAAATTCACGACGTGCAATCTTTGTCATTATCGGTTTGGTTTTGGTGATAGCCCTATGTGATCAATTGACTAGTGGTATTTTGAAAAACATTACAGAGAGACTTCGTCCGACTCACCACCCCTCCTATTTCAATATCGTCAACTACTGTTATGATTACACAGGAGGTCGTTACGGTTTTGCCTCCAGTCATGCTGCCAATGCCTTCGGTTGTGCTGCCTATCTGAGTTTAGTCTTCAAAGACCGGCTCTATAGCTTTGCCATCTTTACATGGGCAGTCATAACAGGTTACACCCGCATATATCTAGGTGTCCACTTCATAGCCGACATCCTAGTCGGATTAGTTATCGGACTAGTTATTGGGAATCTGATTTATAAACTCATGAAGCACATCTGTCTTGAGTATCAAGCGCGACACGGCAAGACAGAAGTAGACTATTACATCTTCGATAGTCCCAAGCCCCTTCATTACCTCTCTTACGGTCTGCTACTCACCTACTTACTTGTGTTATTATTTCCACATCTATTACATAGCATCATTGGAGATTAGTTTAATATCTGTCGACTGATTTTATTGATTTCGTCGGCAGCCATCGAGAGTTCTTCAGCGAACCCCTTAAAATGGATCAATGAATTCTGAACCAAGCTACGGTAATACGCAACAGCATCAAGCATATTTGAGATATAAGTCTTGTAATACTTCTTTCTTTTAGGGATATTAAAATCCCCTTTTCCCTTATTAATTTCATCACGAAGATACTGGATATAGATTTTCATCTCAGCCATAAAAAGATGCGAACGCTGCTTATTGGTCACGAGATTTGTCCTCCCATAAATATGGTCCACCATTTTTTGCAAAGAAACCACTGCAGAAAAGTTAGCGATATTCGGTCCTGGACACACGCTGACCATCTTAAGATTCTTCACAAACGGCTTATTATATCTCAGAGCAGCTGCATTGCACAAACCGATGCACAGACAATCCTTGCCCAAGACTTCCGCCTTCTTCTCTTCATATTCCTCCACCGGCAAATGTTGAGACTGAAGTTCCTTCAACTTCAAAGATTGATACTGCTTAGAAGCCGTACAGATAGGATTCTTGGTCAATTCAGTATTGAACTGCATCAACCGTTCAGGACAAGGACTTCCCGGATTCCCTTCGGCAATCAAATCATGGCGCATCCTATCCGCAGAAGTTCCCTTGAGATAATAAAACGGAACCCCCATAGGCGAATAACCACTTAGGTGAACATCCTTTTCTGTAGCCTTGGCCAACAACTGCAATGACTCTTCATCCACCGTAGTTGCTTCAGGAACCAATAAGAAAGGTGACCCCCACCCCGTAGAATCGAGCGCATACTGTTTGCGTAAGAATACATCCTCTTCGTGAGAACAAATCCCCCCTTGTACCGAAACCAAAACTCTAGGGACAGTAGTCAAATCAACACCTGTCTTTTGAGCAATCACAGGCTGATAAAGGGCAAACATCTCTTGAATTAGTTGCTCTCTATTTTGCTTCAATTCCTCAAGAACAGGCCCAAGTAGATGCCCCTTGGTAGCAAAGGCATGGCCTCCACAATTCAATCCCGATTCGATTCTAAACTCGCTCACCCAGACCCCCTTCTTCGCTAAGAATTTGCCTTGAATAAGCGCAGAACGATAATCACTTACCTTGATGATTACCTTCTTATTAAAATGGCCTTTTTCATCAGGATAGAAGGCCTCTTTATCCTCCAAATAGCCATATAATCGCGGATTCATACCCGCCGACAAACACACAGAAGAGTTTCTCAAATCACTTTTGATATACCCTCTGAGCGCAGCCACAGCATTCGAACCATCGGCAATGATATGCCCATCCTTATCATACGTATCCCCATCCACTTTGGTAAGGATATTTACATCAATAGACCCGGTCACTATCTCATTACGTAGTCGTTCCTGCTTCTCAGCTTTTTCTAACGGATTAGGACATTGAATCATATCCAGATACATTTTCTTGAGCGTACTATCCTCAGGAAGCATCTCGAAATACTTCGTAATCTCCGTACCGATTTTAAAAGCCTCGTTTTTCAACTTACTCGCTTGGTCATACACCGTAGCCTGAAGCAAGTTAAGATAATCAGTAACCCGTTTAGCGCGCGAATCAGGTTCCTGTTTCGATATAGGCTGATACGGCAAATCCAACTTCGGATAATAGTAAGACCTCATCATTTCCAGCAATCGATCCTCCACGATTGACACGACAGATGAGATACCAAATCGAGCCACCTTAGCAGGTGAATCGACTGTATAAGCAAGTCCCAATACCGGGATATGGAAGGTATGTTCCGATTCCATAGCCCCTTGAGTAAACTGATCAATTTTCTGTTTGATCAATGATTGTATATCATTCATTCCAATTGTATTCATGGAACAAAGATAGGATAAAATCAGTAAAATTATCCGTTTTAGCTAAATTTGTTTCTTTTACAACTAAATAATTAATTCCGAACCTTTTCCTTTAAAGTTCCCTTTTCCCTTTATCTAGCCCCCTGCATAATTCCCGCATCCAAGTCATCATTCCTGATACGCTTGTTTGTTCCATCCTTATGCTTTCCAAAATCCAAGTTAAATGCAGCAGTAACCATCATCACTCGACAAAAATCCTTCGAAGAAACCAATTGCTGATAAGGTGCCGCTTCAGACCAATTCTCAGTAGCTTGCTTATACGTCTTAGTAAATGGATTTACCATTTTCAGTCCAAGATTCCAATGGTCCGTATTATAAGATACTGTAAACGAATGTCCCGCTTCATTTTTAGTGAGCGTCTCCCCCCACAGCGAATGATAACTTGTTTCGATATCAGCCATCAAGGCCCAATGCCCATACATACCGATCATACTCCCTCGAAACCCCCAGTTAGAATAAGTATGCGTATACTCATTCCCCTGACTGATATAGCGATTGAAGAACGGAGTCATCTGTATAGATAAGTACTGCTTCCATGGGCGCACCTGCAAATTAAACTGTGTATTGATACGATGAAATCCTTTCTGATTAGCAAGTGTCCGGATATATCGACCATTTTCATACAAGGTTTCCTCCATGATAGGCTTGTGATCATAACTATAGCGAGCAAACAACTCCATATTAACCATGTTATACCCTAGATTCATAGACCATTCGTTCGAATAGAAACGAACCGACTCCAGCTCAGGATTCCCCCGTCTCGTCTGATAAATATCTATAAGCTGACTTACATCACTCAGATTAGACAGTGAAGGAGCATACCCCGAAGAATACCCCTTGTAGCGAACAAAAAAGTGGTCAGAGACATGATAGGAAAGTTTCACCGTTGGGCGAAAAATATAGTCCTCCTGTTTACTATCCGACTGATGGTTATAAGTACGCATGACCCCCAATCCGATAACATAATCCATCCCTCCTATCTTATGATAATACTCTCCATAACCATAAGTTTCAGTATTAATCATATGCACATCCCTTGCTATCGTACCGCAGTATGTATTATTAGTATTCATCTGCGTATGGCGAAGTCCAAAGGACAAGCGTCCATTAGTCAACTTCTGTTCATAGATAGCCTCTCCAATCAAAGAATACTTCTCTCCACGGATATCAGAATCAAACTCATCATCACTCGTAGTAGATGTCTGACTAAAGTTCGACTGATTGTGACTATCAATATAAGTTCCCACCAAATCAAAGTACAGACACTTATCAGAATCCAATTGATGTTGGTAATACACATCTAGTGAAGGCATATTCTGGTGCGATTGCGACAAACTAGTGATAGAATACACCTTCCCCTCTTGATAGAGACTCGAATGCCTATCAGTAAAAGAGTTAGGCGTATAGTTATAATAATTTCGGAACGTGACACTCAACAAATCATTCTCATGCTGGTAAGTATATCCCATGAACGCATTCACCTTATCATACTTCACTTTGGTCTTCATTCCCACCTCTTTGCGAACAATAGGCGTGGTATCTCCATAAAAAAATTCATTATTCAGGCACGTCCAATCAAAATCCCGACGTTCCCAGTCCACCCCCATCTTTATACTAGAATGACCAAAATGATAATTGGCAGAAGCACTATAATCACCGATACCAAGAATCGAGACACTATTACTCGCATCCACTGCCACGTTACCTCCAACAGTCTGTTGCTTAAGCAACACATCAATCACAGCTCCCACATTACCATAGCGCATGCCCGGACTATCATGATACTCAATCTTCTCGACATCCTTAGGTAAGATTGCTTTAATCTCTTGCAATGTAGCTTTCACGCCATTGATACGCAATTCCACCTCCGACCCCATCACCGTTTGGATTGTATTATCCATCGTATTGATAGAAATCATAGACAACTGCATATTTTGAAGTAAGGAGACTCCATTAGAAGAAACCTTCAATTGCGTTTTGTTAGGAAAAAGAATCTGCCGATCCAGTTGATGCACCACATTACTAGCGACTACAGAAACCCCCTCAAGGACTTGAGATTCTGGAAGAAGAACAATAGTTCCCAAATCAAGTGTACCAGGGACATTATGACACTTTATGCGCTGCGTTTGATAACCGATATACGACACAGACAAGGTATAATCCTCATGGCGAGAATCTTTCAATTCGAAATACCCTTTATTGTCAGTAGATGTCCCCATGATAAAAATGGAATCAGAAACGAAAGATTGTATAGTACATCCAAGTAAAGGCTCCTTATTCTTATCAATGACAGTACCCTTGACCTTTACGTTAGCCTGAACGGTAAAAGTGATACATAATAATAACGTGAGAACTGCAGTTCGTTTCAATTGTTCCATTAAATTTTCAGTTTATTTAAATTCGAAAAAATACAAATAATCCACCTTAGGCAACATGACAAAATGGGCATAAGACAGACATAGCTCTATAAGCATTAATTCATCTCCTTCAAGTACTTATACAGTTCGCTATCTGTAGAAAGAAAAATAGATGTTTTCCCATCAAATGTTTTTTCAAATGTCTCCATTGATTTCAGAAAGCCATACAAATTTTTCGACTGACTAGACTTGTTATAAGCTTTAGCATAAATCGCAGCTGCAGTAGCATCAGCTTTACCCTTAATCATTTCGGCATCTCTAAATGCAATAGATTGGATATTTTTAAGCTCACGTTCCTTCTCACCATTAATACGCGAAGCTTCACCTTGACCTTCAGAACGGAATTTATCAGCGATACGAAAACGTTCACTTTTCATACGTTCATAAACCTGATTCTGAACTTCCTGCACATAGTTAATACGTTTAAATCGAAAATCCAATACTCGAATCCCCAACTCAGCAGTTTGTTCATTCACCGCTTTCAATATCATCCGCTGGATACTATCCCGTCCGACAGAAATCTTAGCAAGAGAATCTCCGATAATTTGAGTATCAGACGATTCCGGAATTCGATTACTAGTACGTACCGCCTCTTCAATATTATTATTAGCTATAAAATTCCTTGTAGCTCCCCCTAGAATATCATCTAGACGTGAGTGGGCTCCTCGTTCATTAGTCAATCGCTTAAAAAATTGAAGAGGATCTGTAATCTGCCATCGTGCATAAGTATCGACAAAAATAAATTTTTTATCTTTCGTTGGCACTTGGTTAGGATCCCCATTCCATTCCATATAGCGCTTTTCGAAATAATTTGCCACTTGTATCAAAGGCATCTTGAAGTACATCCCAGGCTTAGTAATAGCTTTTCGGACCGGCTTTCCAAACTGAGTGACAACCACTTGATCTTTTTCCTTCACGATAAAAGCACTACTACTAAGACCGATTAAGAATAAGACGACTGCTAGAGCAATAAAAAGATATTTATTTTTCATTTGTTGCTATTTTTTTGTTCATCTGCATTTGTAATAAGGGTAACACATTATTGCCTTTTTGATCTGTGATAACTACGTTGCCGATTTTAGGTATCACATTAGACATTGTTTCAAGATAAATTCTTCTTTTTGTTACCTCAGGTGCCTTTACATATTCATTATAAAGAGCCGTAAACCTAGCCGCTTCTCCCTCTGCATTATTGACACGTTCCGCAGCATATCCTCTAGCTTGCTGAATGGTTTCATCCGCTTGTCCTCGTGCTTTTGGTATGACCTTATTATATTCTGATTTTGCCTGGTTAATCAACGTTTCCTTTTCTTGTTGCGCTTCATTCACAGCATTGAAAGCTGCTTTTACAGGTTCAGGCGGATTGACATCTTGAAGCACGACCTGTTCTATTTTGATACCCATTGAATACTCTCTACATATTTCCTGAATAAGCAACTGTAACTTATTCGCGATTTCCGTACGGCCAACAGTCAGCACCTCATTTACAGTACGGTCTCCAACAATTTGTCTCATCCCCGCTTCCGAGATAAGCCGAAGCGTACTCTCAGGATTTCTCACTTTGAACAAGTTCTTATACGCATCATCCACCCGGTATTGTACGACCCACTTCACTTCAGCAAGATTAAGGTCACCAGTAAGCATCAATGATTCATCTTTTGTAACAGGTGATTCACTATATTGACTATTAATTCCTGCTTTGGTTGTTCGGAAACCAAATTCCAATTTTTGTTGTCTTTCTACCGGAACTTTGTAGACAGCCTCAGCGAAAGGGATCTTGAAATTCAGTCCAGGTTCTACCTGCCGCACATACTTTCCAAATCGAGTAATAACCCCCACTTCTTCGGTGCTTATCTGAAAAATCGATAACCACACAATGAGTACCGCAAATAGAGATAAGAGAATAACACGCCAATGCTCAAGTATCTTTTTCAATTGAGGCGATAAATCTGATTCTTCTATATTCATTTTTGATTGCTTTTTTTAATTATATTTTTTCATAGAACATAAGTACAAAATACTAATCACAAAAACAACTAAAATCTATATAATTTACTTCGAACAGTAATCAATTAGTGAACGATACCTTTTAGGTTGATTCTTTTAGCTTTGTTATATACTGCTTAAATTCATCCTCATATTTTGCTTTTTTATATTGATTGTAATATATTCTCTATCTCAGTTGACAAATATGGTACTTTTACTTTATGGTAATTTGAATATCCTTGATCAGTATGCATTACAATTAGATACATATTTTCTATCTTTAGGTTGTATCTCTTCTCTAGGATATGCCTATATAAATTTTGTTGTAACTTATAGTGATTGAAACTAGTATCATCAATATGTTGTAAGATACCAATACCTTTGTTCCCCCAACGATCTATTTCGATAGCTTTACCATTAAAAGGATCTATAACTTTTTTACTTCTCTTCCAATCATAAATATCAAAACTTCCATTTTCATTTTTAACTAACAAATCTATTGTACCAGCAATGTTATAGGTCTCATCAAAAATCCTCCATTCTGAACGAAAAGGTTTTAAATTTTTATGATCGTTGACGAAATTCAAAAATTGATAAAATTCCTCCGTTTCTATATATGGTTCTCCTAAATAATAATTTGCGATTTGTTCATGTAAGAAGGTGCCTTTATTAGCTGCTTTCATTCCTTTATCTTTCCAGATTTTTACAATTTCTTCCGGAGGTAAACCATAAAGAGGATTTCTAGTACTGAGTCCACTTGCTTTACCAAATGCATCGAATTCAGTAAAAAATCTCGAAATGACTGTAGTGACAGAAGGAACAGGAATTCCATCTATGGTATAAACATGAGATTCGGAATAGTATTTAATTCTTTTATCTCGGAAATTCATATTTATTTTGTTGAAACTAATTTTTTTTCTCTTATCAGGAATGCCAACAGAACTAGGCTTGACTAGTTTTTCTTCATTAGTTTCTTGCTCATTAAAATCACGCTCGGTTGTTTCATTTTCTTCAATCACTTCGCCAAATACATGTTCCAAATAATTTTCTCTATATTTTTCTTTCTCCCATTTCTGAGCTTGTACAATATCCCATTTCTTTTCAAGTTTTAAATCAGGAATAGATTTTAAATCAGGTGGAACAACAAAATTTGAATTGATTTTACTTATAATCTGTGCAATTAATCTTAAACATTCTGCTTCTTGAGTATGTACTTGAAATTCAGAAAAACGTAAGACAATCCAACCTCTATCAACAAAATAGTTATCTCTCAAGAAATCGTCTTGCTTACAATGTATAGGTTGTCTCGTAATTCCAGCATACGGTTCATCAATTTCAATGTCTATACGAATATTTTGATTATACCCTCTTTGAATTAGAGCAATATCAGGTTCAAAAGGTCTTGTCTCTTTACCTGTATTTAATCTAACAGTACCTGAAATGTCAAAAGAAGAGCCAAAATATCTAGTGATTGACTTTTGAAAACTAATTTCTTTAAAACCTCTTCGTTTTGTGTTACCATATCTGTGACTGCGAATAATGCACCCTTTCTTTGGAATCCTTAGTACGGCAAAATTATCAATACTTTCAGACATCTCAAGTGTATAATTTACATAGAGATACTTAGTTGTTTCCGTCAATTCTTCTTTTTCTGCAACAGGTAATACATCTTTAGGTTTAATTTTGAGTCTAGAAATAATTACTTTTGAAGGTGTTGAAGGCGTTGAAGATGTTGGGGTTGATTTTGGTACAGCTCTGTCAGGGCTTATTGGTTCACTTTTTTTCTTTTGCTTTAACAGTGAGGTCTTGTAGCTTGAGCATTTTTCTGGAGATTTTATCTCTGAAACTTCAGCTTTGTAATGATTATTAATATCTTTTTTTACAAGTTGGTCAACTATAGTGTTATCAGGCCTTTTAGTTCTCTTTCTTCTGATTAGTAGTATTACAATAAAGATTAAGAGTATGGCAGGCACACTTAATTGAACCAATAAAATATTGGAACTAGTTGTAATAAAATCAGTAATTAAATTGTAAAGTTCTTTCATGTGTTCTATCTTTATGGAATAGCAACGTCTATTACCTGTGTATTGCGTTTAATAATTTCAATTTTATCTCCTGATTTTAAACTCTTCACTTTTGAGAAAAATTTATGGTCTAACTGAAATGACCCTGTTTCATTACTATACTTAATATAACAACAACTTGGAAGCATAGATGTTATGGTGGCTACACACTTAATATTTTTATTTAGGTTGTTAATGGCGTCTTCAATACTACTAACAACTAATTTTAGGAGTATTCTTACATCATTGATAGATTTGTATTTTCTAAATTTGTATAGTTGATTATCATCCTCATCTTTAAATATAACCATACATCTATGAGCGCCCTCATTTCTAACATTACGCAATGACGATAAGGTCTCTTTTATATGGGCTACATCAGGAAGTAGAATATCACAGATTGCATTTATTTTGGAAACCATATGAATGTCACCAACAGTCCTTTCTGACTTTTGGTATTTTCTTTTAAAAGGATATTTAGAATTTTCAGTTGCTTTTTCAATTATGGTCAGCAAGTCATTAATGTCAGGATAGGTAGTATGAAAATAATAATTGATAACATTCTCTAATTGGTAGAAAGCATTGACACAGAACGAATAAAATCTTTCGTCTTCGTTTAGTTGTAAATTGAGTGCCGAGTTTTCCATTCTAAGATTATCGATAATCAATTGCTCCTTCAATTTTTTATTTGTTATAAAATCATATAAAAAGCTCTTGTTTGCCCGAATTTCTAAAGCTTCTCGTATAGCAACAACATCTGTAGAGATTTCGTTTGGAGCAAAAAAAGAATCAGCGGGAGACGTTTTTCCAAACATCTTCCGCATTTCTTTATCAAATTCTTGATTCTGACTAGCTAAAGCTTTAATTCTATGTATAGTGGTTTCTAATTTTTTATCCATAATTTTTATTTAGTAGTGAATCTAAGTCATTATTGAGTTCATCTATATCGACTTCGTTAGAACTATATGCTACACCAACTATTAGGTCTGATTTATTTTTTAGCTCCACATTTTCGTCCTTTTGATCCCAGAAATTTGTTCTAGACTCGTTAGCCAATGATGGATTCTTTACTTGTTCAGCAAGTTTCGTGAATTTAGAATATAATCGTGTATAAACCGAATCTTTATTTCCTTTCACCATTTTTAGATACATCAGTTTTCCATCAAGTACTCTAATTAAATCAGGATTTCCTTTTTTCACGTGTCCTTTCTCGGCTAAGTATCTTGGGGAAAATTTACTGTACGCAGCATCGTACCCGTATCTATCCCAAATATATAGTATATTTCTGATATCACTAACATATTTTTTAGTAACGTTTAGCTTCTGACTAACAATAATCCCAGTCACCTCTTGTCTACTACCTAATTTATTCAATCTTGTTTTCTTATCATTGATAATGAAATTCTGATCATGAATAATTCGCTTCAATTCATTCCAAAAATCGCCATTTTCTTGATATACATTATGCATTGATGAAAAAGTAATATCGTCAGCATAACGAGTATATGTCAAGCCAAATCGTTTAGCAAGTCCACCAAGCCTACGGTCAAGTTTATCGCAAACCATATTTGTTAATGTAGGGGATGCGGGCGAACCTTGTGGAAGAATATAAGAGATTTTTTTACTTCCACCATCCTCCACCTTAACATCTTTCATGGAACAGAAACCTGCAATTACATTTGCTACAGCAATTGGAAAATTAAAAGGTTTAAGTTGGAGGCGTTTCCAAACCCTAGCCTGGTCTATACTAGGAAAAAAATCCTTTAAGTCAATATTCAAAATATAATTTCTACCGATATGTCTGTTTGCGTTGGTTACAACAGAACGGCCTTCAGTGAACCCCATAGCAAAATCGGATGGTGTGTATATTGAATTGAGTATTCTATTGATATAACTCAACAAAAGCATATAACTACGGTTTTTAGGAGCCGTAATTTGACGAAACCCGCCTGTCTTCTTCTTTATTTGGAATTGTTGAAAGCGATGAAAAGTATTATTTGGATTGCAGTAATAATTGATATGCTTCATCGTAAAAGGATAGTAATTAGTATCATAGTTACCCATTTCGACCATATCGTCATGTTTGATTCGATTTAGAAGGGCAAGGATATCCTCTTTACTCTCAACCTTATGGGCTAACTGTGCAATCGTTTCCTTATTCATTCCTATTTTTTCTATTATAAAAAGAAAGCAACCTCTAACACTCTTGATAATGGAACGTCTTTTCTTTATGTAAAAATCTATATTCTAAATTCTATATATTATATCTAAATTCTATATTATATATATATCTTTTATTGAATATATAAGTAAAACGTTAACAAAATAACATTGTTATCTCAATGACATACGTCAAAGAGAAATCCCGCGAATCTACTCCTTATGAAGCAGGGCTTTCACCACGCTGGACATATTCAAAATGTAATTCCATCACCAAAATGTTAAAGATCGCTTGTTTAATTCTTTCTGTATGCAAAGTTACATATATATATCGAATTCGAAAATCATATAAAAAACTAATCGTCGTAACAATGCTTTTTTATATCTATTTGCTTAATCCATATTCCAATAAGCATCAGGATCACCTTCAAATGCGTCATTTATCACATCATCACTATATCCCATTATATCTTGAGCATACGACCCAGCATATTCACTGTAGATCCGTCTATACCTGTTTGTAGTTGAAAAAGAAGTGCGTGTTTCCGGTCGAGCAATTGATGGATTAAGCTCATGTAGGTTTAGTTCAGATTCATGACCATCTTTTATTATTTTGGTAGACAAACGATTTTTTTTTATAGAAATTCCAGATCGTCTGATATTCAAGAGGTAGTACCTCCTCTCCTTGTTCATTAATAATTCCCCACATCTTGTCACCTGCTGTATGATCATTAGATTTACTATATGTAAGCACTCGTGCAAGTCCTTTATCAAATCTACCAATCCAAGAGTATTTACCAAAAGGAACTATTTCTTCACCGTTATCGCTTATAACACCCCATCTGTAATCCATACGCTGAATAACGGTCATTTTACCATCTTTGTACTCACAACGATTTTCCATGTTTCTTTATTTTTAATGTGATACAAAGATATGCTCTGACTATGAACTCTATCTTCATAAACAATATAAATACAAACTATTATGAATTTAATCTCTTAATTTGTGATACAGTTCAGTCATTTTGGAAATTCGTTCATAGACTTCGTTTTGTATATTAATAGGAGAAAGAACAACCAAATCGCTACCAAATGAGCATAAATCCCGGATTAGTTCATAGTTATCAATACAATCTATAGAGAAATAAGCTCCCTCACTAAGCTTTGGATACTTATTTTTAAAATAAAGACCTTTATTACTTCGGTAACACTTTTGAGAATCATGCAGTGGTTTTGTTTCCACATAGTCCTTTACTGAGTCGCTAACCCAGAACAAAATATGCTCTATAGGTTTATCTAAATACAGCGTAACGCCAATGATATCATCAAATCGTTCATTAATATTTCCATCATATTCAATATATTTATGTGACGGTTTTGGAATGACTTTATCAATCCGATCTAATCCAAAGCAAAGTATTTTACCATTTTCTTCTAATGCAGCAAATAAAAACCAACGACGATTATATTCTTTCAGTAAGTAAGGATATAAGTTGATTATTAATTTCTCCTCCTTTCTAGCAAACGTGTGGTAATGAAGTTCAATCACTTGATGTTGTGATATGGTAGTGAATAGTTCCCCTAATAATGTGGAGTATTCAAGAGGATTTTTTGTAAAAGAAATAATTTGACGTTCTTGTTTAACTTTCAATTTATGGTGTAATCCTTCTAGTCCCGCCAAATTTGGTAATCCATCAAATTGTCCTAATAAAGACAAGGCTTCAGACAATAGATACGACTCATCATCAGTCATCTCTTTTTTAAAGATAGAAAATGATGCTTCTGCATATCTAAGACATCTTTTATTACAAGATTTTTGCTTCTCTTTATCGTACCAAGGTACACTATAACGTTCTATCTCAGCCAGAAATGGACCTTCAGATTCAAGATATTTTAGATCATATTCGATGCATCGACGACTAATAGGATCAATATCAATCTCACATAGTCCATTATTTACTTCTTCTGTTAAGTCATCTAGAGAATAGTTATGATATCGATTACTTAAAAGTTCATCGAGTATCTTCAACCTAGTCATTGCATTTTTATTTACTGGCATTGCTCTTTAATCTTATATTTCTTACTACTCCCCTTGTTTACACAACTTTGTCTTTACAGTTTCTCTATCTTCATATAAATAGGATGAATAGCATGTTTGTCATCTCCACACTCATACCTGGTTCAATCAGATTTCTACCTATAGCAACATGCTAAATAACTGTAACCTTAAATAGTGCCATAAAAGTTTAGTTTTAAATTATCGTTTTAGTAACAAGTTATACCGTTACTGAAACGATTGTAAATATAGTCGTTTTATACAATTTTATAGACAAAACAACCTATTTTTCAATGAATTATAAATAGACCTGTTTGCTTAATCTATATTCCAATAAGCATCAGGATCTCCTTCAAATGCGTCATTTATCACATCATCACTATATCCCATTACATCTTGAGCATACGACCCAGCATATTCACTGTAGATCCGTCTATACCTGTTTGTAGTTGAAAAAGAAGTGCGTGTTTCCGGTCGAGCAATTGATGGATTAAGATCATGTAGGTTTAGTTCAGATTCATGACCATCTTTTATTATTTTGGTAGACAAACGATTTTTTTTATAGAAATTCCAGATCGTCTGATATTCAAGAGGTAGTACCTCCTCTCCTTGTTCATTAATAATTCCCCACATCTTGTCACCTGCTGTATGATCATTGGATTTACTATATGTAAGCACTCGTGCAAGTCCTTTATCAAATCTACCAATCCAAGAGTATTTACCAAAAGGAACTATTTCTTCACCGTTATCGCTTATAACACCCCATCTGTAATCCATACGCTGAATAACGGTCATTTTACCATCTTTGTACTCACAACGATTTTCCATATTTCTTTATTTTTAATGTGATACAAAGATATGCTCTGACTATGAACTCTATCTTCATAAACAATATAAATACAAACTATTATGAATTTATACGCAGTAAATAAGGATATAAGTTGCTTATAGAGCAATTGTATTTATTTCAACATTCGTATATGATGCTATTAGGTTATTTATATTCATGAGGAGTGAAAAGATTCATGCTTCAATTAAATTACACAATAGACAAGCCAGAAACATGCTCAGGATATCAGCTCTACTAGGGATAATTGTTTTTTTTACTATCATTTTTCTAAGTGGAGCATTATTTCTGGAAATTCACGTCTTTGATTTATCACAACGTGCACTTTATTGCTTCTATATGATGATTGGATTTATGATTCTAATTTTCCCTTTTGTATCCCTATTCTTGAAAGATAGATAATCTTCGTATTAGTATTAATACATGGGTGCATGTATAAGGTTAAAACAGTAGTCATACTGAAATTTGTCTAAAATTATACATACAAATATAAGCTTTATTTTATAATAAGTCAAGATCAGCACACGCTCCAAATAACCAATCCCACGGAAAAACTCAATCTTGACAGGACAAAACTGATTAAATTCTGCGACGAGCCGTTCCATACTATTCAAGAGGCGTTGCCGCCACTCCGGTTTAATCGTAGTAGAACTGATGATATCTCCCGTAATCACTCCTTTTAACTTCATGAGGTTCTATTTTAAGTTGATTCTTTTAGTAAATATACTAAAAGAGAACGACAAATCAACCAGTTTTGATTGATTATTAAGAATCAACTGATTATGGTTGATTTAGGAAGAACAAATATATTATTTTAATCGATTTTCTTCCAATCGATACACATCTTCCCAAAAGATATTATAAGATTGAACAGCCTCTTCTAAAAAAGACCCCTCAAGCATTTGCACTTCATTAGCTTCTGCCATCTCTATGGCTTGAGCAGTATATTTAGAATTAGTAACTACAACACTTTTATAAGAGAGTTTCTCCTCATTATATTTTACTTGATAATACTTAGACCCTGAGACGACTTCACCTACACATGGACCACCAACATTGTTCTTGCTATGCTTACATTGTATAACGTAAACGATATCATCTCCCCTAACCATGACATCAATTCCTTTATCACCAGAACGCTTGGTCAAATAAATTTCAAAACCTTTCTTCTCGTAAACTGCTCCAACGAAAGCCTCAAACAGAAATTCGTCCATCCTATGAACGTCTTCCATAGTAAGCGGACGTTTCATCTGTTCGGATTGTTTACCAAATATAGTAGTAAAAAGGTCTTCCTTGTCAACTTCTAGCATCTCAGAAGGATATAAGGCTGAAGTAGACAAATTCATTTTCCTATTCAGAAGTTCTTCAAGAACCACATCAAAAGTGTCAAAATCAGCAGAGATCGCCATCGGATAGTAGATTTTCACGTCCTTAGTTTGGCCTATACGGTATACTCGGTCAGTAGCTTGCATCTCTTTAGCAGGATTCCAATGGCGAGAATAATGAATAACATGGTTCGCCCCTACTACATTCAATCCCATACCAGCAGCAAGAGGAGACATAATTATAACATTGAAACCCTCAGTTTCTTGAAAAGCATCTATCGTTTGTTGTCTAGATAAATTGTTTCCATGACCACTCTTTGTAGAAGTATCCCCATTTACAATACGAGGATTAATTCCATATTTATAATATACGGTATGTTGAAGCATCCGTTGCATACTTTTACTTATTGAAAAGATAATGACTTTTTCTTGTTTGCTCTTGATGGAATCAAGAATTTGAAATGTAGCTATCATCTTGGCTGAACTCGTGATTATCTGTTCTTCTGAATAAGCCGATATATCATCATTCTCCAAGAAAGGATGGTCTGATAACTTACGAATCTGCATGATTCGAAAAAGCATATTATCTTTGCCAAATTTAGTTTTATCGATAGGGCGATCCATAGCAGCCCTATATCGTATCAACTGAAGTTCAGGCATTTGAACTTTAATATATACTGTTTCTTTTTTTGGTAATTCATCAGCTATATCCACTTTTAATCTACGAAGGAAATAGCCTCCTACCTCATCACGGATTTTATTTCCTATCGCTTGCACATCTGTCTCCCTTTTTTTTAACGGGTAAGAAAAGTTTTTAGCAAACTGTTTAGCATTTCCCAATAGACCTGGTATAGAAAAGTCAATAATACACCATAAATCCATAAATGTATTTTCAATCGGTGTACCAGTCATAGCTACTCTAAAATCACACTTTAATGCTTTAGCAGCATTTGTAACAAGCGTACTAGGAGTTTTAATCTTTTGAGCTTCATCTAGCACAACAATAGCAAAGTTAACAGCACCAAAATTCAATTGTGCCCGTCTCATTGTCTCGTAACTAACCAAAACGATTTGTTTAGCAGATAAATTATCCACAAATGATTTATCTTGATTTTGGGGAGCAGAAGAAATAGTTAGTATAGGTAAACGAGGTGAAACGAAAAATCGTTTGTATTCCCGTTCCCAATTCTCCAATAAAGACACAGGAGCTACGACCAGATAAGGATTCTGATTATCACGATAGTTTCGAAAATGCCAATCAATCAAATAAAGAAGCTGTAGAGTCTTTCCTAATCCCATATCATCAGCCAAAAGACAACCTTTCTGATGTGATGTAAGAAGATTTTGCAACCAAGCAACTCCTTGTTCTTGATGATTTTTTAGTGTGATATCCTTTTCTAAATATTTATCATCAAGCAGCTTCAATTTTTCAGGAAGTTCATAGGTCTTCCCCATAGCAGAATAGTCCAAATCATCTGTATTTTCTTTAATGATTAGGACTTTAGTAGACTTCTTCTTTCCCTCTAGCGAGTTTGGTCCAAATTCAGTAACAGGTTCATTCTTATCTAACTGATTCTTAGCATCTATTTCTATCTGTTCAGCTCTATCAACTGGTATCTGCACACCTTTGTATTCTACAGTCTTTGCATTAGAAGCCTTAGACGTATCTATTGCTTCTTTAAGCGAAGATAGTTCCTGATAATCTTTTATAGCAATATTAGAAGTTCCATTTTTCTTATCTTCGACACTAAAACCAGGTATCCATTGAGATTTATAAGGACTAATGAAAGGATAAACTTTAGGTTTATACAAACCGATAGTAATGACTCGGTCACTATACAAGTCAGAGAAATCAACACATTCAGTACCAAAGACTGATTCAGGAGAATCAACTATTTTCTCTATTACTTTGGGATCCGAAACTATACGATATTTTTCCTTTATTTTTTTAAGAACTTCTTGCTGTTCCTCGTTAAGCAACACATGCGTTTTACCTCTACTTTTAGAACGGATTGGATAAACTTTCTGCACTTGCTTATAAGCATCGAATGAATGAGTAAACTTTTCACCATCTTCTGAAGATATAGTTGGAATGACTTCTAATTGACCATCCTTGTATTCAAATCCTATTTTGATGTGTGCTGGAAGAATAACATTTTTCTTCGCAAGAGTACTATCAAGTACAGTAGCAGCCTCTTCACTGAGTTCTTTTATTTCAGTGAATTTGATCAAATTACCATGTTTCGTCTTTTCTTCAATCTGATTGAATTCATCAATCGCAGCAATCAGACAATATTGATCCCTCGTCAGTAGATAATCCTGAAGAGGTAACGATTTGATAGAGAGGTCCAACGAAATTACAGGACCATTTAAAGAATATTTATAACGATCCCCGTTAGGAGCAAATGAGCAAAAAGAATAAGTATATTGAAAATTTGCTTTAGTTATTAATCCACTAGATTGGATATAAAGTTCAAATGGATATGTAGATGGTAACTCTAGAATCTCTCTTTCGATAGTATCTAATTCGTAAATTGAAAGGAAAGGGATGTGATATTCATCACCTTGAATGGTTCCATATCCGTTATCGACAAGCTCTTGCAACGGCTCGTAATAAGCAGCATACCCCGATTCAACCCAAGACTGAATAATTACCTTCTTTCCCTCATTGAAGATTGAAAAAATAAATTCCTCTTTCTCTATTCTATTTATTAACATCTATTTTCATTATATTTTTAAACCACAAATCTAATCTCTTTTCCCAATGACCAACATGAACCATTCTACCTTCATCATATAAATTATACATGTCATTGATTTGGTCGATTAATTTATTATACGATGTTATTTTCAAATCAGAAGCCTTCTCTAATTTTACATCCGCCTGTAGCATATTCTTGATACTATCATTATTATGGTACACATAAAGGGCCCCAATATCAGAAAACTCGACAAAGAGATACTCCCCTATTGTTATCGCGATAGCACACGTTTTAGCCCCATATTCTCTAGTGGTCAATTTAAAATAAAACGCTAATATCTCTTCTGTTAAAGATGAATAATCTGCAAGCTTATTCTTATTTAACTTAGACCCGACTATTAGAACTTCATCAATTTCATCAACATACTTAAGCCAGTAATTTTTTCGATCTGGATCAATAATAACCCTATCGAAAAAAATGCTTATACACTCTTCCATAAGCCAGTGATTTAATATCTTTCTAGCTTTGTCAATTGTTTGTGCTATTTCTTGTTCGAATCCCTTTGAACTCCAAGCTTTCCCTACAGCTGCCGTACTAGAGGGATTTCCGACCAATTTAAGTGCTAATGGTTTTACTTTATTTTGCTGAGCGACATCACCATCTTTATAAATTTCGATAATGAATCTAGCAAGCACTCGCTTATTTGTTGCAAAAGAATTATGTGATAATAACACCTTTTCTAAGGTGTCATCAATAACTTTAGCTTTATGGTAAAAAGTTTCAATTACTTTGGAAAAATACGAATAATGGATAGATACTTTACTAAGCCCTAGCAATTGAGGAGCATCTAAAATGGACAATTTGTTAGACTTCAAATAAGCACCAAATTTTACGGGACCTCCATCATTAAGATATTCGACAAAAGGTTGTATCTTAAGAATATTTCTTGCTTCACCTTTATATCGAATAATTTTATCCAAGATAAATTCATGAAAGGATTGACTATCTACATTGTATTCTAATGTTTTCCAATTAGATAAGAGATAAAAAATTAATCCCCTAAGAAATCTTTTTTCCTTTATACCAAGCTCTTCCCATCTACTATCTAACAAATGAATCAATTTAAGATAGTCATCATTAGAATGAATAAAATCTTTAACATAATAACAAATCTTTTTTAATTCCAGTAATGTAAAACTCACCGTGGAAAAGTTAAAGATATTGCCATCCCCTCCTTGGCTATCATATATAGAAAATTTCTTCTTTAGTGCATCTATATTTGTCTTTGCAGGTTTATAAGGAGATCGATTTTCATATTTTAATCGAATATTTTCTATTATAGCACTATCCTTATTTACGACTTTTACTAGATGATTAGGCATAACAAATTCTGCAGATTTGATATATAAATCTACATCTAAGTCAATATCAAAGAGTCGTTTAAGAACATTCATTATTTCCCTCTTCTAATCTTAGTTATTTTTTCTAATTGTTGTTCAGCATTAGTTCGAATTCTAAATTCTACTCGTCTTGAATATTTTGGATTTTCAGTACCATCGGGATTTTTGATAACATGACTTGAAGATAAACCATTAGCTGTAATTCGCTCTTTAGTCCATTCTTTAATCATAGGATTATCAACCAAATACAAACAATAATTCAATACAGCTCTAGTTCTATCTTGAGACAATTTCATATTTGATTCATAAGAGCCAGAACTATCAGTATGCCCCTCTATACGAATTTCCTCAATATTATCCTTATATTCATCCGAATTAAGAACAGCTAAATAACGAGGGAAAAAGTCATCCAATATTTCTTGGAATTGATATTTAAGAATAGCTCTATTATAGTCGAACAACGTAGATGGCTCTTGAAAACGAATACTCAATTTAGATGAATCAATAACAGCATTCCATATCTTCAAATCAGGCTTAAATTCTTTCTCGAGATCGATATACAGTTGGGTTTTGATTCGACTATATTCTTTTGTTATTTTGTCATCTTGGTCCGCTTTTTCTTGCACTTGTAACATCATAAACGTCAATAATAGAACAAAAATAAACATCAGAGAAGCCATAAGGTCACCAGTAGAAAGAGCAAATGGATTCTCTTCAGATTCTATATCATAATGCTTCTTTCTCATCGCTTCTTACTTTTATTCCTTGTCTCTTCCATATCATCAATAGCTTCTCCCATTTGCTCTATTGCAGATGATAATAATTCAATACTTTTAGCCATCGAATTTGAAAAGCCATAAATTGTAGATTCAGTGCTCTCCTTGACGGTTTCACTATATTTAGTCAAACCTATACTAAGTTCTTCAAAGATATCGGTCAAAGACTTATTAATATCTCCAAACTTGGATACATATTTATCAGGAAGGTCTTTAGCCTTTACCAAAGATTCTTCAATTAGTTGAACTGTTTCATTAATTTGTTCAGTATTTCTACGACAATCATTAATAAAAGTACTCTGTGCATCGTGAAATTTACTTGTTGAAAGAACTGCATTTCGTGACATTTCATTCATGTTAGTAGCAGCAATATTCGTCTTATTTTGTAATTCCTTAAATTGGACTAAAGTAGTGTCTACATTAGATAAGACTTTATTCACATCACCAACGATATCTCTCAACGATTCTAGCATCATATCAGATTGTTGATTAGATTCCATTTGTCGATTAATAACAGCATTATTAGTTTGTAGAGTTTTCTCATTCAAACGAGTCATGGTTGTTTCTAGAGAAGTAGCTAACCCAGCCAATTGAGTAGTAGAAGTTTCTGTCTGACTCTGCATTTGATTATTCATCTTGTCAACGGTCTCTTGTATAGAAGATACAAGAACATTCATATTAGAAGTCATTGTTTCAAGTTGAGAAGGGAAAGAAGATAAAGCTTGTGCTGCTGTTTCTAGCTGTCCGCTTAAGCCATCCATTTTACCAGTAGTCATCTCTGAAACATTCTTTTTAAGCTCATCTAACATAGTAGATATAGCTTCTTTCAAATCAGTTACTATACCAGAAGCCATATTATCGCCCGGACTTTTAACGACTTGAGCAAATGAGTCTAACTTAGCACTCAACGTTTCCGTAACTTTACTCACCTCTTCGACTAAAGGCTTAAGACTTTCATTCATCGTATTATCTAATTGAGAAGGTAACTCCTCTGCAAAGCTCTCTATAGCCTCAGTTTGTTTTTGATTTTCTTCATAAATATCTCGAATTAAGTTACTTACACTTAATGGCTGTCCTTGAGAATCAGTCGAAGAAAATAAATGAATTAAAAGATCGTTTTGTTTTTTAGAAATAAAAGCATATTTCTGTGATTGAGAAATAAAATAACGCTCATCAAGTTTATAGCAAAGGTTTTCAATTTGTCTCGATAAAGCATTTAAAATACCCTTTTCAAATATCAGATATAATATAGAAGTAGCCATTCCTACTAATGAAGTAAGAAAAGCGGTATTCATACCATTAAGCAAAACTTTGATACTTTTTTGCATTTCTTGAGAAGATCCTGAATGAAATTGAGAGATTCCATTGGTAAGTCCCCAAAAAGTTCCAAAAAGTCCCAAGCCCACAAATATACCAGCAGCAGCTGCCATTGCTTTTCTATTTATCTTAAGCGAATCCAATACAGAGGTGAGGTGAAAATAATTCTCCGCTTCTTCATCTGTCTTATTTAGATTCTGTTCATCTAAATCAAAAAAAGATTTTCTATACCTAGAATACACATTTTTCGTTACTGGTAAATTAGAGATTTGGTCTATGAAATCATCTTTTAGCAACATAGATTTCAATGTTCCTTTAAAATGAGAAATTCTGATGAGAGATATTCCATAGTAAATGGCAGAAAGAACAATGAACAAACATATTATCGCAGTTGGTAAATGGCCAAGAACGATATCAAATAGGAAATATCTCATACTACTATTATTTAAACTACTTATCTTTCTATCCTAGTAGAAACTAGCAACTATTATTTATAAAAAACACAAATCATCAAACTTCTCACAAAAATAATAAATTTATTTGATTAAAGTTATATAAGTACAAAACAATATTTGCTACATCTATACTAACCATATTAAAAACTATGTCTATAAAATGATGAAGTACATCGAAAGCACTAGAAAAAGAATTCTTAAGATTGCTCGATAAATATGAAAATTACAAAGTTATATGGCAAAATAAAAGGAACAGTATCTCAGGTAGCTATCATGAAAGAGACTTTACCACTACTCAGGTTCAATCGTAGTAGAACTAATGACATCTCCGTAATCACTCCTGTTTGTTTAGCGGACGATTACGAATCACCGATTAATGTAAATGCATATCGATTAGTTCAGCAGATTCGCCACTATTCTATCCTCAAAGAAGATCGCTGAGTAATATCCGCAAAGACCTCCCTATCAGCAATTGAAAAAAGAAGCATCTCAGTATAATAAAGCATTTTAGCTTTTTCACTATCCCAGAGTCTAACACTTATTTCTTTTATTAATTTATTCAATTCAAAATACGCATCAGGTTTGGATATATAGATAGATTTATCTCTATTGCTGATGAATTGTTTATTATCAATATCAACAGGCGAGTAGTGCTCAGTATTATTCAAGCGAATTAAGACATTCATATCAAAGGCCGCTATTTTTGCATTTCGACTACTAGGAATAGGAAAGAAACAATTTCCCGCATTTCTTGATAATAATATCCAATTTAAAGAATAAGCCACCCTTGAATCATATATGATGCATTTATCCGGATGCATATAAGACGCAACTTTTGAAACACTTGCTATACGTTTAAATTTAGCCTTTCCTGATCTTAAGAATTTACCAACCAATTCAATTGTATTTGAATCATTAGCAGCTGAAATACCACCCCAGTCCTTTACAATCCATAAACATAAGTCATCAAATTGCTTTTGATCTACCTTATAGAATTCATTTAATTTCAAATTGACCTTCTGCTTCAAAATAATTCCCCTATTATAAGAGTTCTTCTTGTTTAACTCCTCAAGCTCTGAATAAGTTAAGACGGTCAAATCGACAAGTCTATCTATTTTTGCATCCCAGGTGTATAGCGTAGACAAGCTATCTTTATATTGATCTAGAAATTCAACTATTTTATCTATATCAAAAGTGTAATTTTTCATCGGTATCTTCTAATTAAATTTAAATAAACATTAGTACAGTCATTATTTAAGAACAAAAAATAGTACAACTATATGCAATATATCTTTTACAACGAATAAGATAACCATCCCATCAAATAGCCATCACACAGAAACCAATCAGAATGGTCAAGGTACCAATCAGTACGTACTCCATCGTTTTGCTGATTGAGACTCATTAGGTGCAGAACAGTTTACAATTCGCTTCTAAATTTAAAAATAGTATTTAAAAAAATAGGAAATAGTTTGTTCTTTTTATAATTTATTGCCATTATTGTCGAAATAAAGAGAAATCTATTTTTTAGCTTGCTTTACTTGTCCATGATAATAATATAAACTGAAATGAGAAATAAAGAGAAAAAGCTATCAGACCAAATATTGGGTCTAATAGCAGTGGCTATTCCTAGCTTGTGTCTATTAATTTATGGGCTATGCATAAATAATGAGACAATGATATATAGTGGATCAATAGTATTTATTTCAGCATTCGTATATGATGCTATTAGGTTATTTATATTCATGAGGAGTGAAAAGATTCATGCTTCAATTAAATTACACAATAGACAAGCCAGAAACATGCTCAGGATATCAGCTCTACTAGGGATAATTGTTTTTTTTACTATCATTTTTCTAAGTGGAGCATTATTTCCGGAAATTCACGTCTTTGATTTATCACAACGTGCACTTTATTGCTTCTATATGATGATTGGATTTATGATTCTAATTTTCCCTTTTGTATCCCTATTCTTGAAAGATAGATAATCTTCGCATTAGTATTAATACATGGGTGCATGTATAAGGTTAAAACAGTAGTCAAACTGAAATTTGTCTAAAATTATACATACAAATATAAGCTTTATTTTATAATAAGTCAAGATCAGCACACGCTCCAAATAACCAACCCCACGGAAAAACTCAATTTTGACAGGACAAATCTGATTAAATTCAACAACGAGCCGTTCCATACCATCCAAGAGTCGTTGCCGCCACTCCGGTTTAATAGAGGTAGAACTGATGATATCTCCCGTAATCACTCCTTTTAGCTTCATGAAGTTCTATTTTAAGTTGATTCTTCTAGCAAATATACTAAAGAAAACGACAAATCAACCGAATATAGTTGATTAAAAAGAAGCAACAGTATTGAGTTGATTCCTATCGAAAAAAATAACCACTTAATAGAGAAAATTAAGTGGTTATTTTTCAGAGCATATACCCGTCTACCCTATAGCTTCAGAAGAAAGAAGATGTACATTCGTTACTTCCTACCATTTAGAAACCGTAAAACGGAGAATCTAGTCTCACTTTACCAGTTGTGTCTATATAATCTCAATTATTATCCAGACAGGGTGCGGTTTGGCGGTATATCTTGTCTAGAAGACTTTGCGCTTCTTCGGGTGATATTTCCGTCTCCTCTAGATTCGTTGGAATGTAAGTCGGCTGAAGAATCATCCTCGACATTTCCTCCGCTACGTCTCGTCTCGTTCCCTGTCCCATTAGAAGTTCCACGTTCGCCATGTAGTTGCTCATCTGAGTGTTCGCCTCCTTTAGCATTTTTAGAAGTTCATTTTTGTCCTTTAGCATCTTCCTTACCCTCGTTGGATACATCTCCACTATCTGGAGTATGTACGTCATTTCGTTTTGGTCTACTCTCATTGTCTTCGTCTTTTTGATTATTATTACTCAATAATACATATATATGCAGTGAATTTCACAATAAGAAATTAAAATAAACTTCTCATCAAAATTTCGCGTAAGAGTAATTATTGTTTAATTGCACTTAGAACATAATCTTCAGCCGTATGAAATTCTGGATAAAGATCATCAGCATCTGTATGAATTTGATAATCCCATACTATTCCCCAAAGACCAAATGTAATTATTGACAAGAAAAGATATAAGATGAAACTTCTTGACTTATTTGTTTTAATTCTAAAACTAATAGGATACTTAGTCAGTTCAAGTTTAGCTAAAATAGGATTTAGTTCATCATAAAATTTTTGTTCTGCTCGTTGTAAATGATCCCAAGCTTTATTTAGTTTGTACATTACTACAATTCCCCATATTCCAAAAGTGATTATCATCAAGAGCAAAGATAAACCTGCATTTATCGTTTTATTATTTTCTAAGAAATCATATTCATAAACATTTCTCAGTTTATTTATCTGAGTTGATAATTCGTTATACTTATTTTTCTCTTTCGCTGTCTGTTCGCAGTAATTTACTAACCCTTCAAAATAAGATTTTTTCCTATTTATGAACTTGTCAATTCGCCCAATTCTCTGAAAGAATAAGACTAGCCCCATAATTCCAAAAGTAATCCAACTTAATAGAAAAAAATAAAGCCAATAGTTGACTAAGACTTTATCTGAGTCATTTCTGTCTCTGATACTTTGTTCGATTCCTAAAACTTCTTGATTCATAATCTTTTAATTAAATGTTTAAATATTTGTGATAAACATAGTCATCTTAAAAATAACTTATTTCACTCATAAATTAATGAGTGATAACTTGAAAGCAAAGATAGTACCCATGTATGCAATATATCTTCACAACAAAAAAACATCACCATCAAACACCCATCACACAGAATCCAATCAGATATCTCCCGTAATCACTCTTTTTAGAAAGGTTTCAAGATAGCACTATCTATATGCGAATCATACGACCTCGATTCATTCTCCTTCTTTTTACCGTAACTCAAGCGATAAGTGAGTGTCAGATACAAATTCCGACCTAGACTTCGATTGTAAGTATCTATTTGCTTGTTCCACACATCATAAGTGAACTGTTCATGAGTATGCTTGTACCGGTTAGTCAGATTACGTACCCCACCCTCAATCATCCACTTGTCACTATTCCAGGCAGCTGAGAGATTCAACAGACTGCGTTTTCGTAAGAAAGCAGGTTGGCGCATACCAAACGAAGTGTATGGAAGCTTCCATGACGATTGAAGTGTCCAATGCCCAAGCATATAGCTAGCCCCGAAAGATGTTCGTATATCACGCTGATGAGCCCGATTTTCTTTTCCATCAAGGTCATATATTTCAGCTATGGCACTACCATTCAACCGAAGAGATTCATTCAATAAATTGCACGAGATAGACAAAATGAAACGATTGCTCCAAAAATTACGATCATTAATCAAAGTACGGTATAGCGTACTTCCTTCTGTATAATACTTGTTAGTTATATTATCTGCATAGAGCATAAAATCATAAGAACCCGAAAGGTTAAACTGCCCAAAGTGCCCATTCCAAACCAATGTATTTTGGTAAACTTTCAGGTTTGCCAAATCAGGATTTCCCACCACTGTTTGAAAAAATGAGACAGGCAAGATAGTACTATTTTTGTACTCTGGACTAAACGTTGTTGACATCACATCCCCACTGAAAGATAGCGACTGATTCTCTGACAACATATACCTCGCTCCATAAAAAGCAATAGGATCTACATAGTGACATCTAGACCCGTTTGACGAAACACCCGTCCAATTCAATCCCCCTGAGACATAATAGCTAAACTTATCACTCACCGACTGCTGCCATTGCAGTAGCGACATATTGTATGCCACACGCAAAGTCTGCTTACTAGATGTAGTCCCCGCATACAGATCATCATAGCTATGGTAATTCATATTGCTAGAGACACTGAACGATGAGTTTTCGAAACTCTTGGACCAGAGTGCCGATAAAGTTCCTGAGTAATTATGTTCGCTCACTTGAGTATCAATGTCATCCTGAGCCGTTTCATTCAAAAGAACCCGATACTTATTCCTAGCATAGGAAGTAGATGCAGTAAGATCTACATATTGGCTATCATCAAACCAAGCGATATACTCCATTTGAGCAGATGGTGACCAAGAACGATCAGTTCCATGAACAACCTTAGTCGTCAAGTCGTTGTACAATCCAGTATATTGGGTTTCACTTGTACGAGTATTCTCTGGAGTATCAGTCCGTGATATCCCAAAGTGGAAATTCAGACTACTAGCCTCTTTTGCATGACTAACCTTCAGACGGATATATTCCTGATTATCGTTCTTGCTTGAACGCTGCGTATAACCTTGTTCATCAAGTACACCATCCTGAAGGTTATAAGTATTATGATTGGACTGCAAGATTTCATTCTTCTTCCAATTACCAGCGACCAAAGTAGAAAAAGTCCACCCCTTGCTTTTATAATCAACCATTCCTAAGTAGTTGCCATACGGAGATAGAAAACCATGCTCACTAGTCCCATACACATGCCCCCCCACATCACTCTGCTTGACAAGAACATTTATGACAGCGCCTTTACCCACATATTTTCCCCCAGGGAAAAGTTGATACTCAATGTGTTCAATCTCTTTTGAGGACAACGTGGCAAGTTCGTCAGAGCTAGCTTCCACACCATTTATAAGAATCACTGTTTCCCGTTTACCAATAGTGTAAATTTTCTTTTCGCTAACAGCAACTTGAAGATCCGTAAGATTCATGTTCCTTATCATTTGAAAGACATTGAATGAGTGCTTCTTCTCAATACTAGTGGGAAAGAGCAAGGTTTTCTTTGTTGTTTCCTTTATCTTCTTGGCTTTGATAACCACCTCGTCTATCTTGACACCTTGAACAAGGGCTATTTTTAGATGAGGATTCTTCGGAGGATTCTTTAAGTCGATTATTTCTGTACTATATCCTTCCTTAGAGATGGAGAGTACTATATTCTGAGCCTTTTCCATCTCAAATGAAAAGCAACCATTAGCATCACTTTTCGCCAGAGCAAAATCATGTACACTGACTATAGCACCTTCTATAGGGCTATTATCATCTGCGCATACAATGCCATCAATATTTATTGATAAATCACTGGCCGATAACCGGCCTATTGAAACCAATGAAAGACAAATAAAAAAAATAATTAGCTTCATTTTATATAAAAAATAAATTAAACATAATATAACTAATACGATCAGTTTGGAAAATAAAATCTCAGATTGATATCGTCGAGAGTGTTGTTACCCGACACAAAAATCTTCGCATTAGTATTTTTTATTCTCGTTTTGAAATGTTTCTTTCCTTGATTGTTTTTTACCCTTACTGAGATTAAACGTAAAAGATAGCAACAGTTTTTGAGCATTGAAATTTTCCATACGCTTCACATGTCCTGTACTATAAAATATGTCTGAATGGCTTTTAAGCCTATTGAAAGGTTGAATATAAATCAGATAAAACGAAAGATAATCATTGAAATGGTAAGAAAGCATCGCTGTACTAGAATCGAATGATTTTACATATCCATTATACATAAGTTCCTTTTCGTTGTGACCATACTGTATGATTGCTGTAACCTTAGGAGTTATAGTCCAATTGCTCTGTACTTGAGCTGAATAAGAGAACATATTCTTTTTGTAATAAATATTATCTGGGATATTTCGGGAAAATGCATCACCATAGAAATTTATAGTCCACCACTTGAGTAGCTGGGATGACAGGGTGAGATCCATCCCGTAATCCATCCCTTTACGAATATTTTTATATTCAATCAATGAATATTCATTTTCTGGTGTAACCTGATTTTCAATCATATTTCGGTTATGCTTGAAATAACCAGATATAGCAAAATAAGTATTGCCTTTAGAATAACTATATTCTAGCGAAAGTGTACTTTTCTTTTCTGATTTGAGGTATGGATTCCCCTTAGTATAAATATTAGCGGATTCTTTTTTTGTAAAAGACAGCATCTGCCATAAGTTTGGGTCATTGAGATAAGACGAATAGCCAAGCGATAAATTGTTCAAGTCATTCCATGAATAAGAAATATTAAACTTAGGAAACAGTTGGAAATCTTTCACATTGATGTTATCACTAAATGAACGGTGGTATTTCTGTAAGGTTATGCCGGCATCTAAAGTCCATTTCTCGCTTAGGTTGCACATATATTCAGAATATCCAGTAAACGTGTTACAATGATAATTCTCGTTAATATTGGAAAAACTATTGAAGTAAGTTCCTTTATTCTTTACGTGAGAATATCTCAGTCCAGCATATAGAACAGCAGCCGGACTGATTTTCCTCTCATAATTAATCTTAGCACCATATGTATAGGCGTATTCGGACTGATTGACAGTATTTACATCTTCATGATAAGTATCTCTGTCATCAACATGGGTGTTATTGTAGGTTATATCAAACTTGATCTGGTCTTTATCATTAGTATAATTAATATACCCTTTGTAGTTCTGGTTATTGAATTTTTCCTTGTATCGAGCATAAGGCATCGCATCTATATCGTCATATTTAGTGACCTTGTTTTCCCGATACAATGAAAGATAACCGTCGACACCAATCTGAAGTTTTTTACTGGAATGAAATGAATAGCCATAGAAAAACTCGTTGTCACACTCCTTTCCTGGTTCTGTTACATAACTATTGTTCGACTGAACAGAACCATCAGTGGACTTTGTCAAATCCTGCGACATCGATTTAAGATTTCGATAATAGAGCTTATGGAAAAAATACAATGAATGTTTCTCCGTTTCAAGTCCAAGATTTTCTTTAGAATCATACATCTCGCCATCGAATGTGAGATTATCGTCAAGAAGTACAGCAAATCCTCTATTTCTTTTAGTAATAATATTCATGATAGCAGAATAGTTTTGATTAGCATATTCGCTGGGGATATTATACTTTATTTCTATTTTCTCCACCGTTTCAGGTGGAATCTGATCGACCAAACTATTATCTGTTAGTTCTATACCATTCTTTAAAATAAGAATATTACTACTGCCCTTTATATGAATAGTGTGATTATAATCCACGAAGACAGTCGGTACATTTTCCAATAGTTTAGAGGTGCGCATTGCATGCTCTTTCATTTTATCAGTGACTGTGTATTCAAAATTGAGTCGATTCCGGACTTTTGTACGTATACCAGTTACATTTACTTCAGAAAGCATTGTACTATTTGTTGAAAGTTTTATATCAAGAGTCTTTTCGGGTTGTTCAAGAAGAAACCTGAGCTGTTCTTTATTATAGCTAATATGCGTTGCTTGTATGATATATACTTTGCCAACTGAAACAGCGCGATTACTAATTCTGAATGATCCCAGTGAATCGGTAACAACACCTGCCACAAAACTAGAATCAGAATTGAGTAAAGCTACATTAACGAATTCTATCGGTTCATTGGTTGACATATTGGATATATGTCCTTGAACTACTGATTTGTTTTGACCAAAACAGACATTGGAGTACAAAAGGAATAATAATATTGTGTATTTTTTCATTATACGGAGAGATTCAAACTGACGACAATCATCATAACTATAGGAGGTCTCTTAAAAAAAGACACCTAATTGCTCCATTTAATACATGGGTGCATGTATAAGGTTAAAACAGTAGTCATACTGAAATTTGTCTAAAATTATACCCACAAATATAAGCTTTATTTTTTAAAATAAATAGTTATTGTGTAATTCAATGGAAATCCATACTAGTTTAACCTATATATTTCTATATTTGTATTGAAATAGACAAAAATTGTAAACATGAAAAATAAAGAGAAATTACTTATAAAATGTCCAAATACAATTTATGCAAATAGGATTGAGTTGCTATTAAGTGAACAAGGAGTTATATATAGAAAACATGATGAAAATCAAGATGGTCGGCCAGGGTCTTATGGTCCAATAGAAGGTATTTCTATTTTTGTGTTTGAACAAGATTTGCCTAAGGCCAAAGATATAATTTCCAGTTTGAGAACTAATCCAACAAAATCAATTGCCTGGTGTCCTAAGTGTGGTAGTGAAGATATTCAATATTTAGCTATTCGCAAAGAAAGTTCACTATCTGCAATTATAAACATTCTATTAATACTTATTGCAGGTTGTTATTTTTGCCTTCCAAAAGAATTAATTCCCAAAACACAACATTGGTTAAATATTACAATGCTTATTGTTCTTCTATCTGCTATTATTTACCCATTTCTTCACGTTAGACCTAAGAACTGTAAATGCAAAAAGTGTGGACATTCATTTCATAGGTCTTTGTAATACATGCTGCATAGAACAAATAGAGTAAATATTCCATGAATTATATACGGCACACTTATAATCAAGAAAACAGGAAGATAAACACATCTCGAGAATTATTATTTTAATAATTCAGAGTAACCAATTATTTAGTAATATTATAGTTGTATTTTTGAAATCTATTTTTCTCTTTCTTCAAATCATTCCAATTAAAATCATATTTTTCTTCTTCTGTCCAATCATTTGGAAAATGTATCTTCAAATAATCGCCCAATCCAAACTCTCCATCGTAATAACTATCAGTATTGAGACTAAGTAACGCTTGTCCAGGAACAAAATTTTCTGTATAAAATTGAGAAGACAAAAGGACAAATAATCCAGCAAAAGAATCTAATAAATTTTCAAAGTTAGCTAATGAGAACGCTTCATATCTATTATGTTTGCACTTATTATAGGCATTATACCAAGACAGTGAATCAGTTGTTTTCCAATCTTTAAATGGTTGAAACCTTTGTTCTTTCCCATTCCAAATTGGATATTCAACACTATAAGAATCAAGATGATGTGTTTTGTTTATTCTCTTGTAATCTTTAATATTCCAAAGACTTTCGTTCCTATATTCGTTTTTTTTCTTTCCTGATTTAAAAATTGGAGTATAATCGTTTTCTCTCAATATTGCTTTAAAATTCGCTTCTACTTCTATACATATTCTCATGAATAAGTCATACACTCTGTAAGAATAAGTTTTTAAGTTTATATCAGCAGGTTCAATAAATTCAAATAATTTCAGTAGGTCTTTTTGTATTAGCAAAAATGCCCTTGTATAATGTTCCGGTGCTACAGAATATTCATGGTCTACAACATAAGCCCATCCACTATAACCTGATTGTGGTGAAGCAACTATTTCTCTATAATTTCTATGATATGGTTTGTTAATGCTCATCTGTTTCTATCGATTAATGTCCTTTCTACTCGGACTAGAATTTTTAATTGAATTTTATTCACACGTAATCATTCATACTTCTCTGAAAAAATAATCCCCATCAAACCCCCATCACACAGAAACCAATCAGAATGGTCAAGGTGAAACTAGTCAAGGTACCAATCAATACGTACTCTGTCGTTTTGATATCCTTCGCTTTACTCAGATTACCAAAGCGGAAGATAGACTTTGCAGCCAATAAGAAACCCACCCCTTCGAGATGATTCGCGAGAATAAATGTCAAGATCAGCACTCGCTCCAAATAACCAATCCACTGACCAGCATTCGGCAAACTCTGTTCTAATGAGTCGGAAGGAGTCCATCGCTTGATAAACAAACTCAGAAAAATGGAAGTCGGTTTCAAGATAAGGATATAAGCCCCTAGAATAGCACACTGACGAGGAGATGCCCAAAAGGAAAGGAACCAATGAGACAAGGTATCCCACTGATGAAAACAAAAACTCCAAAGAAGCAATAGAACGACCAGATGCAAGAGTTGGTCAATCAGAAAATAACCAGTCGTCTCTTTACCCCTTCGAGACTTAATCCCATCAATAACCAGATGACTAAAGAACAAGACCGTAGGAACGATCCAATTCCCCCATTGTGCAAGCAATAGATAAGAGACCACGGCATGCGTCAGACTATGTAGTAGTTGATACCCATAACGAGATGTACACCCGATAGTCCCTTCCCCCCTACTATCCAGTCCACATTTTCCATGACTAATACGATCAGTTTGGAAGATGAAATCAGCAAGGATATGAGCAATGATTAATTTGATAAGAATGACAAGACTTGTTTCCATAGAATCACCGATTAATGTAAATGCATATCAATTAGTTTGGCATAACGCTCGAGATACAAATTAATGAGCGATGCTTTACCGTTACTCAACAATTTACTAATATTCTGAGCTGACGTATTGAGAACCACCGCCAATTCCTTCTGAGGCGTAGACGGCTGCATGAAAGCAAGAAAAGCCACTTGCGCCTGTGCATTACTCCAATCAGAAATGATATCGTCAGCAAACAAAGTACTAAGCACCAATTCCTCATTCACCGCATTCCAAGGCGTACGCACCGCCAATTTCCGCTTACCCAGCTTATCAAATTCCCAACCAGAAAAATGAAAAGCCTCTCCATCCGACACCACCACTTGTTCCGAAGTATAATCGATACTCCCGATGCCCAATGCCAACCGTGCATCCCACTGCTGATTACTCTCGCTAGGCGTCTGTTTCTTCAATCCAGCCCGCAACAACACAGCAATGCGAAGCCCCTCCAAAGGATTATCAATAAGCAATTGAAAACTATCCCCTCGGAAAAACTCAATCTTAACAGGACAAAACTGATTAAATTCGGCGACGAGCCGTTTCATACTATCCAAGAGGCGTTGCCGCCACTCCAGTTTAATCGTAGTAGAACTGATGATATCTCCCGTAATCACTCCTTTTAGCTTCATGAGGTTCTATTTTAAATTGATTCTTTTAGCAAATATACTAAAAGAGAACGACAAATCAACCGCTTTTGGTTGTTTATTAGGAATCAATTGATTATGGTTGATTAGGAAGGTACAACCGTATTGAGTTGATTTATATAGAAAAGAAATAACCATTTCATTTTCTCTCTTAAGTGATGTACTATTCAATGCGTATACACAAACACCTAATTCAACACCTTTTAAGCAATTCAATTACTTTGTAAATTTCAGAATAAGCCCTTAAATCCTCAGGCGATTCTTTACACAATTGACAAATTCTCTCGGAATTAGAAACAGCTCGTTCCAAGTCACCATTCTCTATCAGATATGTATAAAGGTTCGTACGTCTAAAATATCGCTTCGTCTTTTCATAACCAGGCATATACTTCTTTAATTCTGGCAACAGCTGATCGTAACTTTCATATTTCCGCAACACGCAATGGGGCAAGAAGTGCAACAGGAACCAGAATTCGGTACATGGATTGGTTTCCACAAATAACACTTTGCCTCCATATTTCTTTACACTATATTTTTTCTTTGCACGTTGATATAACTTCATTTCAGAAGGATATTGTAAAAGCCTATCCATATCAAATAAGCAGACTATAAAATCATATTGTTCATTTAGAGATGATTCTACCAACTTTAAAATATGGCGTATATCACTGTGCTGAGGAAAGGCTGGAGCCACTTTGAAAGGGTAACGAAGTGCTACTCTCAATGAGTCAAAGTAAAACCATTCGGTTTCACCTTCACCAATAATTGCTATACTTTTTGTAACTATTCGCCCCATGGTATCAATCATTTAAATTAAGATACTGACTACCAAGGAATGGCAGTTTTACCAACTTACCTTGTTTATATGCATTATATGGGGAAATGTTCTTGTGTAGACCTAGAGAAGAAAGACGAAAAATCTTAGTTTCTCCAAGTTCGTCCTTATCAGTAAACCAGATTGTATCACGACGAATAAATTCCTCATTTAAAAGATTAATGTCATGCGTTGTCAAAAGCATTTGAGATGTCTGATCACTGTTAGCCAAAAAGACCTTGATGAAATATGCCAACAGTTCATAATGTATACTAGTTTCAACCTCATCAATAGGCACAAACTGTTCTTTATTTAACAAGAAATTCAGAATAACTGCCATTCCTAAAAATCTAATGGTACCACTAGATTCGTATTCTTCAGACAGGTCATATAGGTTATCGCCTACTTTATGTGTGAAAGTCAATTCTGTATTCATTATTTTTCCCCTTTTTAGCATTTCATCTTTTGAATCATCATCAAAAGGAGCGTTTTGGATCAATTTTTCTAACTCAGGAGTAATCAACTCTTCCTCCTTATGTAAGGAAACGTCTTCAATATTAAAGTCAGAAGCTTTCATAAACTTCAAAATAAACTTTTTTAAATCTCCATTCTCATGTTTATCCAAATGACTTTTTACATAACCGGACAATAACATTCCTGGAGCTAATACATGTTTAACCTGATTTGTAAAGTAGTCATAGACATCATTTAATTGGGTCTTTTCAACGTTACTCTTCCCAAAAGCCGCAAGGACACTGCTATTATTTATAGTACGACCAGAGATTGTTTCTTGGTCCTTCTTTGACAACTTCAGATTCAGACCAAATTCTATTACTGAAGAATCAGTCTCACAATCATAATTACGACTATAAAGTTTGGTCGGACGAATTGATTCATATACGACTAACGTTTCAGAATAAATGTATTTAGAATCCAGTTCAAAACTAAGGATGTATTTTGATTGGTTGATGTAGAATGTCATTGACATCTTTGTTGTTTCGTTTCTTGAAGTATCATCTAGAAGAAAAGGAACAACATTTGTTTTCTCATTACGATCTTTATGCATTCTCAGAACTAGCATTTTGAAAAACTCTATACCATCCAATATATTAGTTTTACCAGAAGCATTAGCACCGTAAATAATCCCTATTTTCAGTAATCGCACACCATCTTTTACTTCATAGGAATATTCGTCTGACATAAAATTATCTGATGACGGTTCAAAACTTATTTTTTGAGCCGATTTTATTGAATAGAAATTTTCTATTATGAATTCTACAATCATATTTTGCTTTTATTGTTTTACCTTACAAATATAAAAATAAATTCGGGAAGGCACATCATATTTAATAATATCGTAGTTTTTTTACGAATTTATTGTTTATAATCAATCTTTTCAGATTTAAGTAATCTAATTCATTTGTCAATAGACTATATAAATCATTGTTTACATAATAGTTCTCCCTATTAGAAATAAATAAAGACTTGGCTCTATTGTTCAAAGATGATATTGCTCAAGAACTTGACACTATGCAAAAGGAAGCAATGCTATTGAAAGGTAAAGGTATCGATGAGATGGAAAATAAAGCTGATAGAATTCTTGGTGATAATTATTGGGAAAAGATGTTCTCGCAAATATCAAAATTATATCCAGACAACAAGAAATCACAGATATATAAATATATTGCTACTGTACAAATGTATGCATATAGTTCAACTAAGTTTAAGACAAGCAAATTATCAGAAACTTTACAATCATTCAAGTATACAAAGAAAGTCCTGAGCTATCTATACAAGCACTCCGACTGCTTGTTCTTGACCATTCGTCATAATGAAGAATGGAAAGCTATATTTAAATAAAGAATGAAGAACAACGCAAACAACGTTTTATTAGCAATAAAGCTCACATGGGAAATCAGCATCTTTCAAAAAATGTTCTTAAAGAAAATTACAAATCTGTGTTAAGTGTATTAGGGTTAGTTACAAACGAGAAAAGTGATAACTAGATAGTTCGTGATATGTAAGTAGCCGCTAAAATAGCACACTCTTTTAGCAAGAAAAGAGAACGATAAATCAACCATTTTGGATTGTTTATAAAAGAACAACAGTATTAAATTTGATATCCCCTTTTATTAGAATAAATCCAATCGTCACAAATGTATTTGTAACGATTGAATTTCTTTCTTACTTAGTATGACAAGGCTTACAGCAGTAATAACAGCCGTCAACATCGTCATAGTGATTCTTTGCTTCTTTAACTGCTTCTTTGCAATCTGAGAAATCACCTAAATAAATCCGATTTTCAGCATCGGGTAAATAACTGCAAGTACTTTCGTGTACTTCATGCTCACGCCCTGATTGAGCATTCTTATTAACATAATACTTCATCATAAAAAAAAGTAATTTATTATTTCAATTCTTATAACTCCTAAAAGTAAATGCCCTTAGGCTTGTTCGTGGAATTGTCTGAACGAGCAACTTTATATTTTTACTTTTGCAAGAAGCATATGTAACAATTACAGTACATCCAATTATTAGACTACTTCCTTTTTTATAAAAATGATTCCTGAAACGTTCTCTAAAAAATCAAGATTAAAAAGGCTATCATAACCTAAAAAAACTAAGTCATTTCTGCATGCTTGATTATACACGATAACCCATTATCAATAAAGAATTGATCACGGCCATAGAATTCTATGAGATTCTGAACTTGCTCTATAGGTCCAAAAGGAAAAAAGTTTTTCAACTCATTCTTTTCCGAAGGAAATTGGCAATAGCGTTCAGTATTAACTAAATCATTATTGTATAAGATAAGGAATTTCACAAAACAACATGTAACATTGTTAGTTGCATTTAAATTAATATAAAACTCTTCAGATAAGCTATTTAGGATTTCAGACAACTCTTGTAATTTATAAGTTTTTTCCTTTACCTTTTTATAAATATCTGGGGCAACTAATTTTAGATAAACAATAAATAGAAATACATCAGGAATAATATTTTGATTATCTCCAAAAGTCAACAAAGCCAAACGAGTATGAGCAAACATTTTATCTATTTTCCTCAAAGTTAGCTGTCTCATTTTAGCTAAAGATTTAGCCATTTCCAATAAATGTATTTTATCATTTTCAGGTTGATTCATAATTAATCTTGTCTCACCGTTTATAAAAGAATCAAAATCATAGTAATCATACAAATAATCAACAAAATGTTCTACAGAAGGTGTATTCAAACTATATTCAATATCTATAAAACGTCTTAAATATTCCTGTGCATTTATCTTATCACTTCCATAATGACCTTGTACTGAGTAACCTAACTGAACCTTATCAATAGACAAAACAAAAACAACGTTCTTTACTGAAAATAAATGTTTGATTTTTTCTAAAATTTCAACAGCAAAATCAGGTCTGCACCGATCCAATTCATCTACAATAAAAATCAACGGCTTATGTTCACTGATTTTTGTAACGGTATTTTCTAGAGCATCTCTTAGATCTTTCAACCTACTGGTTCTTGATACATAATCTGAAATTTCTTTATCTATAAAGTTCTCGTTCGTATCACAAGATATTACATTTTTTATATCTTCTACTAATTCAGCCCCCATATAATGGCTTGCGATTCTATCGATTACTATAGGCAAAGCCTTTTTTAAAAAGAATTTTGCTTTGCTTATAAGTTCTTTTTTAACGTCTTCTTTCTCTTTTAGCAAATTACATATCTCACCCAATATACAAATTAAAGGCTCAGAAGATATATCATGTTCCCACGCATTTAAATAAATTGTTTTATATTTCTTAGATTTCAAGTCTGCTTCCCACATTTTAATAAATGTCGTTTTTCCAACACCCCACTCACCATTGATAGCTAAAGTAAATCCACCTTCACTATTTTCTACTATCTTATTTACTCTTCTTGCATCAACCTTTCTATTTAACTTGCAATTTGCAAAAGGTTTATCTTCGTTGATGCAAATATCTTTGTGTCTAAGATTAAATTTTTCCATAATATCTTATTATTTTTCCTTAGACACTCCCTTGAATGGAGTTCCATCAGATTTCACATCCATAAATTTGCCCGTACCAGAATCACGTTTAACCCACTGACCCGTTTTGGGGTTATAGGCTTGTGTTCTATCTTTAACAGCCCCATTGCGGTGTCCATCACCGACTTTTCCATTTTTTGCCATAATAAAAATATTTTAAAAAATTCAACATTCACTTATACATACTTAGACCAAGCTCTTAAAAAAAACTCCATCAAAATATATTCATATTAGGTAAACATAGTACACATATATGCAGTGTATCTTCATAATAAAAAACAATTATAAATAATTGAATTTCATAAGAACAGAAAATGGATTTCGCAACAGACAAAAACCATCACTTAATATGAATAATAATCTAATACTCACAACACCCAACGTCAACCGTGTATCCCATTGTTGATGGCTATCACCAACAACAATTTTTCTTGCTAGAACATTGTGGCAGCTAATGCAGATAGTTGTTCACTAATATTTTTTGATTTTAAAATCATACTAATTAAATTTAGTTTAAGAGCACAATTTTGAGTGAATTTTGGTCAATGTATTTGTATTGTATAAGGTTTAAAAAGAAGGAATTGTTTCACTAAGGAATGTCTGAAGATGATCATGACATGCTTATTAGTAAGTTTAGAATGTGTAATTTAATTTTATAATATTCAAATCTCACCAAAAATAGAATTTATACACATATGAAAGTGTAGTAATGAATAATTATATATACAATCTTCTTTATATTGTATTTTGAATCTTCATTACATTACTTAGAAGTGTTTTTGTATATCCATAGCAAGCATCATATACTATTAATAACAGGAAGCTAATGCATCCTTAAAGGTTTCAGAAGATATATTTTTATCCATATCAAACTATGACTTTGTCATTTACATATGCAGAAACATCTTTAATGTTTTTAACTAAATTACATAAAAGAATAAAGAAGACTATAATAATCTAATAAATATTTTTTATCTTTGGTTTTCACAAACTTATCTTCTTTTTCAACTTTTGATTTAAAACACCAAAGAAAACAAACTTCAGAACCTTTATCATCTGTACAAAAGGCATTCTAATTTTCTCTAAGATGTTTAGAAAATCCTCAGAAGAAGTGTTGTAGTGAGCGTACGACCATCTATTTCAAAGGAATAGATTTAAAATAGATATCTATTGATGTTAATTCAAGAGAGGTAACGAATATAAAATACAGTCTAAGTATGAACGATGATATAGAAAAACAAAAGCAAAGGATTAAGAGATATCTTGAGTTAGAAAATGTTAGTGTACTTGCAGGTGCAGGTACAAGTTTTCATTTAGGTGCTCCAGTTATTAGAGAAATTCCAGAAGAGTTAAAAGAACTTTGCAAAGCAGACATTGAAACATATTTTGGAAAAGAAAAGAATCCTTCATATGAAGATTTATTCAACTGTTTACAAGCAGATCGATTTATAAAAAAAAAGAAAGGAGAAAACTTTCAAGAAATCAATAATTCAATTGCAAAAATGCAAAAATGGCTATTTGATCATTGTAATACAGACAAAACCAAAATTAATAAAAAATATGCTAGTGATGAGCAATTAAAACAAAACCGCTATCATTATCACGAATCTTTTGTAAAGAAACTATTACAACGCCCCAACAATTTAAGACGTGTAAATCTATTTACAACCAATTACGATATGGCTTTCGATTATGCTTTGGATAATTTAGGAGTACATTATATTAATGGATTCATGGGAGTCCATAACAGATGTTTTAGACCAGAAGTTTACGATTATGATTTATATTATCCAGGACAAAGTGTAACAGGGAAAGTTCATCGAGCAGAAAAGGTAATGAAATATTTTAAAATTCACGGTTCATTGTCTTGGCTTTCCACGAAGCCATCAGTAAGCAATACTTATGGTATAAAAGAAATACCATTAAAAGATGATTTCATTCCCGATGTGGAAAATGAAATTATGATTTATCCTTGTGCAAGTAAAAAATCGTTCACATTAGATTTGCCTTATTCGGAATTATTTAGACAGTTTGCACAAGCCATTAATCAGCCACAATCGGTTTTATTTTGTGTAGGGTATTCTTTTTACGATGAGCATATTAATGATATCATTAATCAAGCCCTATCAATACCATCATTCACACTAATAGTAGCAAACTATTCACCTTATGATAACCGAGACTCACCAATTGAAAAGCTAAAAGAGTTAAATGATAGTCGAATAATTATTCTTGATTCTAAGGAGATTAAACAAACTACATTCACAGGGTTTGTAAGCAACATATTACCTGATCTCTATGAAGAAGAGGAAAACCTACAAGTGATTGAAACAATGCAAAAAAGATATCCAAAAGATAATTAAACAGTGGAGAGAGTAAAATGAATCAAAGCAAAATAATAGGACGAGTTCTCTCTGTAGATAATTTCAGAGTTTACATCAAAGTAGAAGAAGATTTAAAAGGAGCATACAAAAGTGGGATTAAGGATATTTATGAGATTGCAAGGATAAACTCATACTTGATAATTCCTGTAGGTGTTGACCGAGTTGTAGCCCTAATTACTCGTGTTACAATGAAGGAAGAACTTGATTTAGAAAACAATTCTGCTAGTATTAAACTTCCAACATCTGCTCGATATATATCTGCCACAATGCTAGGCACAATTTCTCAGCAAAGTGGAAAGGAAAAGTTTATCCAAGGAGTTTACAATTTCCCGACATTAGATAACCCAGTCTGGTATGTAACAGAAAAAGATTTACGTCATATTTTTGACTATAAACAAGATATTGAAAAAGTCAACTATCGAAAAGATTATTATTTGCCTATCGGAACATCTCCTGCATTCTCTGATTACCAAGTTAAAATATGTCCCGACCAATTCTTTGTAAAACATGCTGCAATTCTAGGGAATACGGGATCAGGTAAATCCTGTACATTTACATCAATCCTAAGAAATATATTTAAATTTCCGTATAAAAGCGGTAGACAATTAGAAAATGCACATTTTATCATTTTTGATACAAATGGTGAATATAGAGAAGCCTTTTTGCCCGACAATAAAGAATCTTTAGATACTAAAACGAAAGATGAGCTGAATCAAATCAATGCTTATTATTATGGTGGTGTAGATAAAGTTCAAGTACCGTATTGGTTTATGAACTGGGAAGATATGAAATTCCTCTTCAATCCAAGTGAAGGAACTCAAGCTCCTGTACTTAATCGTGCTATTAGTTTAGCTAAGAATGAAAATAGCTGTACTTACAATCAATTATTACCAAACAGAATAAAAGCAGATATTGAAGGCATCATAAACCTTGACTCAGAAGGTTTAAAGAAAAGGACAGGTTTTTCTGATTATGGTACTTGGTGTTTTGGCAGAAATAAAGGAGATACAACTAGTAATGAGATTATTGATATTGGTTATGCAACCCTTTCATTTAATGATGAATTAGGTCATAAAATCATTGAATTGGGAAGTTGTGCTAATTTCAATAATGCAGCAAATCAACAGCCGATTTTTAAAGATATAGAAAGGATTTTTAATACAACAATTAGTAAAAATACTACTATTCAAACTACTAGAGAACAAAATATTGATATTCCAACTTGGTTCAGCTATCAAGAACTTTGCAATAAATTCATTGATGCAGCAATTACACAAGAATCTACAGGAAACAACAGAATCGCAGAGTTTGTTTCTACGTTAAGATTACGAATGAATAGCTTCCTGAATGACAAAAGAATGGCTATTCCCCTAATGTTGAAAGATCCAAATACTAAGAACAAAGAAATTCTATCCCATTTTATAGCCTTCTTATTGGGCGATTTTAATCGATTCTTTGCTAGTAAGGAAAAAGGTAGTTTTATTGATAAGTATAACACTGAATCTGAAATTGAGATAAGTAGTGATAAAACTAATCAGATTACAATTGTAGATGTGTCACAACTTCCATATGAAGTATTAGAAACTGTTACTGCCTTATTAGGCAGATTAATAATTGAATTTGTTTCTAACTTTTTGCCTGACCAACGAGGAAAATATCCAATTGTAATTGTTCTTGAAGAAGCTCAAAACTACATTGCTGAGAAATCAGAATCAGTTGCTAAGAAAGTATTTGAACGAATAGCAAGAGAAGGTAGAAAATATGGTATTTCGTTAGTTGTATGTAGTCAAAGACCGTCAGAGTTATCTAAAACTGTATTGTCACAATGTAACTCATACATAATTCATCGATTACAAAACCCTGAAGATCAAAAATATATTAGAGGGTTGGTATCAAGTGCCAATGCAGATATTCTTGACCAATTACCAATAATTCCACAACAACACGCAATTATTACAGGTGATTGTGTAAGAACTCCAATACAGGTAAAAATAGATGATGTAATACCAACACCAAATAGTCATAATCCAGAATATATTGGGAAATGGCTAGAGAACATGGAGATACCATATGATGTAACTTGTAATAAATGGTTAGGTAAAGAATAGCCTACATTATTCATCAAATTATATTTCAATTTACTCCTTACGATTTGTTTTTTATGGTTGACCTTCTGCATACGGTACCATCCCATCAAACAACTGCCACACATAAACCAATTAGAATAGCAAAAACTAGTCAAGGTACCAATCAATACGTACTCCATCGTTTAGCTTGTTTCCATAGAATCACCGATTAATGTAAATGCATATCAATTAGTTTGGCATAACGCTCGAGATACAAACTGATGAGCGATGCTTTGCCGTTACTCAACAATTTACTAATTATCAATAAGCAATTGAAAACTATCCCCACGGAAAAACTCAATCTTGACAGGACAAAACTGATTAAATTCGACGACGAGCCGTTTCATCTTATCCAAAAGGCATTGCCGCCACTCCGGTTTAATCGTAGTAGAACTGATGATATCTCCCGTAATCACTCCTTTTAGCTGCATGAGGTTCTATTTTAAGTTGATTCTTTTAGCAAATATACTAAAAGAGAATGACAAATCAACTACTTTTGGTTGATTATTAGGAATCAACTGATTATGGTTGATTAAACTGAAATTATATAAGATAGTTCATATAAACGGTTAGGTCAAGATATAGTTTATCGGACACTTACGATAGACAAAGTATTATCTGTCATAACTAAAGTAATCATAAAATTATTCCGTCTCCTATAATAGTTTCAGAGACTCGAGAATTACCACTTAATGATACAAATGATCAAAAATAAGACCATCAGTACATAATTAATCCATGTCATAAATTGCTAATATAATCAACTTACATATTTGTTATCTAAACATTATTAATGTTCTTATTATATATATGTTCTGCGTAAGTTTACTTTATTTTCGTAAATTTCCAAAAGAAATAAAATGTTTTAATTAACAAATATGTTGTGTAGACATATATAGCTACAGTCACAGTCACAAAAAAATAAGCTATGTAACCATTTTCAGTAATCAACCAAGAACAAATATATCCCATAAAAGATAAAATAGATATAAAGCCTATCTGTTTAGAAAAACTCCTCATTCTTCTTATATAAATACTACATGAATTCATTTTTTTTCTGAGCGTAACATCTGAACTGCCACATTTGATTAGATCAGAATACATGGTCAATTCATTTTTACTCACTAATATAAGTGAAATTAGCACAGTAAGAAGCGTTATACATATACCAAAAAAGGATATATGCAAAGTTCCTAATTTCTCTATGACTATACTACTTATCATTCAATAAGACTTTTAAGAAAATATTCTACAACTGGTTTTAATTTAGAAATAATAAAATCTTTATCATATAATATATTAGGTTCTAGTTCTTTTTCATCAACAGATATCTCTGTATTTAAAGATTCTTCAGCCATCTCTTCTAAAAGTTGTTTGGAATTTTTAATACTATTATCTATATCTATTTTATAATTGTTCATATCAGATCTAATCTTTATTTTTTTCGTTTGATATTCATTAGTTCTTTGGGTTTTATTAATACATTTTTTAACGAGATTAATAGGTATATTAATATATTTTTCTTCCTGAACTTTCATAATCTTGTTTTGTACAATATATTCTTTACATTTATAATCTACATTATTTAGGTCTTCACTAATTGAACTTAGTCTAATATTTAACTCAGATATGATTCCTCTTTGTTCAAGCTTTGTAAGCACCTTCTTAAATTTTATATTTTTAAATTTAATTTTAATAACTTTTTTACAGAATAATTTTGCGGTAGATACACTATCTTGAAATGGCTTATTAGGATCAGCATATACAAAAATAGACAAATATGATTTAAAATTAGCTTCTTCTAGATTAATAATATGAGGAAAAATTAATAACCAATGATTTTCACTACCTACTTCATCATCACTTTTTAAATCCATCTTCCGTTCTTTCTTCACGTACATACCAGTGTTATTAATCGTACATGACTTCACTCTAACAAGTAAATAAGGAATCGTTTCAAAATGATAAATACTACAAGATAATGGAGAAACCTTTTTCCTAGAGGGAGCATTACTTTTGTTTAAAATGAATTCTTCTTTAGAAGTAATAACTGAGTCTATTTTCTCCTTAATATGTTCCACCATTTCAGGATAGGTAATTCCCCATAAATCTCTTTTAACTACAAGTTCTTCTGATATGTATATTGGTACTTTTATTTTATATTCGTGTTCCATTTGACTATTATATTTGACTATTAATTTGCATATATATCAATAGTAATAAGTAAATATTCCAAAGCATAGTCACTGATTTATTAGCTTTCTTTACTCAAAGAATCCATTCACAATATAAACAAAGTAATTATAATATGCTGAAAGCTTATTCAATACTTAAACTTGTTTCTGAGAAAGTATAGAATTCTTTGAGAAATTCAATATAGAAATATTTTACACTAAGAATATTATAGATCTGACATCATTCAATACGTAAGTTATCAACAAAGATAATAATATTTTTTAATAGATATTGCAAATAGATATCCTATAATAACCTAAGGTTCAAAAAAGAGGAAGTACTGAATAGTACTTCCCCCAGATTTGTCTAAACAAGAGATTACACCTTATTCATCACATTCAATAATTCTTGATAAGTATCTACATTGTGATAGCGCACTTCACTCGTAGAAGCCTCATTGAATAGTTTCTTAGCACAATCTAATTTAGCTTTTTCTATAGGACGCAATTCGAGCGAATTCATAGTCCCCTTCGTTTCAGCAATAAAATAGATATGCTTCACTGTACCCTCTTTGAAAGCTATGGCCCAATCAGGAGCATAATTTCCTACTGGAGTCGGTATATGAAAAGCTCTTGGCAACTTCGCATAGACACATACTTCTTGTGCATGATCTAGGTCCTCAGCAAATTGTCTTTCAATACTCTTCTCAGCCGTACCATCAGTAAAGACATAATCCTGTATATGATGTTCCGCCCTATAAGCTTTGTCAAAACCCTGTGCATGATTCTCATCGGTAAAGATACCAGAGTCATAGGTATCATCTAACGTATTATACTGAATATGCTCTACAATCGTTGTCGCTTTTTGTTCATTAATCAACGCAATTACCTTAGAGATAAACTCTTCTGGGTTGTTACGAAACATATAAAGTTTACTAGGTTCCAACTTTTTCAAGATAGTTGCAGTAGTCCGTCGAGTCAACGTAGTCCCTTGAGCCACTTTACCAATCATTTCATCCAACGCACTATCATCAAATATTGCTTGAACCAAACGATGAGCACCAGGAGCTATCGATTTGATATCCTCAGGAACAGCAGCTAAGTTATTCGTTGCAAGATCATTACGATACTTATCAGTCACATTATCATCATTATCTATATATTCGTTCTTATACAAATAAAGATAGATACTTTTAGCCTGTGCATTATCGATTTTGACCGTTTCATTTGATTTGAGATACGTTTGTGCCTCTTCAGCAGCTTTACTATTATCACTAAGCTCTTCTGTTGGACTTGTGAACAGAGGTACCGTTTTTCCCTCAAAATAAGCAACGGTCGCCTTAGTAGGTCTATCATAAAGAACCGTTTTGATTTGTTTCTGCAAATCCCCTACAAAATCCTTATAACTCTCACTAGCTATGACAGTCAGTTTATTTATATCATGCACACTTTCTCCGCAACTTTCAAAATCCATCCTATTCCCTTCTTTATTCACACAAAGGCGCAAACCACGGCCCACTTCTTGGCGTTTGGTTGTAGTCGAATCAGAATGCTTCAAAGTACATATTTGGAAGACATTAGGATTATCCCATCCTTCACGCAGTGCAGAGTGAGAAAAAATAAATCGAGTAGGTTCTTCGAAACTAAGCAAACGTTCTTTATTCTTTAAGATTAAATCATAAGCAGAGATATCATCAGAAAATTCAGATCCTCGTTTCACCTTACTATCGACACAATGTCCTTTCTTGTCGATACTAAAGTATCCTTTATGAATTTCATTCACATCGAATTTTCTAAGATAATCAGTATAAGGAGTATTGAATAAGTTAAGATAATCGTTTAAGACCTTGACATATTCTTCTTCGAATATCTATCCCAATCTACGTAGACTATTTCTTTATAAATTGATTATCAACTAAACAAACAAGACATTTTATATTTCTTGATTCTAATGATTTAATTGTTCGATACAAAGTAATACGTGAAAATATTGGTAAATTTCTAGATAGGTCATCTAAATTTGAATTAGCTTTTTTAGTTACAATTCCGTAAACGACTACATATTCTTTCTTGTTAATCAAATCTTTATAATTGTCAAGACTAATGTTAGCTTTCTTCTCATCAATAATATCTTCTAATAAACACTTCAATTTATTTTGTGATTCTTCCTCCATTCTTAGTAACTCTACAGAGTTCAAACCTTGGTTAAACAAATGACTAAGACTAGAAGATCGAGTTGATACTTTTACATGAATCAAATGAATTCTTCTTTCATATATTGTAATTAAATCACAAGGTTCTACCGGGTATTGTTTCTTTGGGGAAATATTTTTTTTGTCTAAACAAATGATACCATCATTATGTTTGCTTACATAATTATTGTAATCATCTTCTCTAGGAAATTTATTAGGAGGTAACAAATCATACTTCTCATCACTAAAGTACTTATTTATTTTGTTGCTTAGTTTTTGAATATAATCCTTATCTATCAAATACCAAGCCCCATCACAAAGATGATAAGAAGAGTTCTCTAACTCACAGTCATAAAGAAATGTTTTATAGATACTATATTCCTTTATAACCTGATTATTCTCATTAATCAATTGCATCTTATGCTTATGAAAATCATCAATGCTACCTTTGGCATTTTCATTTCCTCTATCCTTAAGATAATTTCTATAATCTCTTATAAAAACATCTTCACAAGATGAATGACTTAATCCTGCCCCTCTATAACGAATTCTAAAAGATTTAGAATCATCATAAATTTCAGGAATAGCTAGTGTTAACTTCATTGACCCTTCATTAAAATCAACTAATAGTTTTTCGTTTAGTAACGAAATTACACTAGGATCTTTTATAGGTGTAATATTATTTATATTAGGAAATTTCTTTTTAAAATCCTCCTTTGTATATATGTCATAGAGCTCTTGACATAAAGAAATAATCTCTTCTGGTGAGCATTTGGATGATATTCGTAAACTATCTGCACCTGTTATGTTTGAAAACAAATTCTTATATTCCCTTTTGACTAACCCAGTTAATTTTTTAATAATAGATTCATCATGGGCTATATCAAAATAATTCAAAGTTGAAGCTATAGGTGTTTGTATCTTTTGGCGTTTGGCATTTTCAGGCTGAAGAATATCTGTAGATTTTATTTTTTCTGGATCTAGAACATTTAGCGTTGTTCTTAATCCAAAATCATACACAAAGCTAGTATCTTTTAATTGATGATAAATATAACCAAAGGTTAGAGTTATCCATCTGTTTTTAATTGGTAAGAAAATTAAAGCTGCTGCCTGTTGTTGTTTCAATGTTTTTGAGATGCCCCAATACTCTCTCCACCAAGGTGACTTTTCAGCATTGTTTGCAATAAACAGAATAGCACCTTCTGGTAAATGATTGCTTTCTTCCTGTACACGAGTAAGTGAATGACCTTCCTTTAAGCTATTTTCGGGATTTGATGTTTCCTTTAAGAGGTAGCAAGAAAAAGTTCTACTTTTTGCCATAATAATTAGATTTAGTAGTGGTATTAGTTATGAGTAATGAGTAATGATAATTTATTACTATTGTATGTCCGGTTGATGTGTTATTTCCCTAAACGCATTAGATATTACGTGAAGCCCTTTATAAGAAGCCTTATCAAGATAGTTGCAATTGTTTTTTGATACTAATTTAAGAGTATCATTACATTTATTTAATCTGGAAATCATAGGTAAAACAACACTATTAACGTGTTGATAATAATCATAAATTTCCGCTTCTGAAGAAGGCAATTTATATCCCTTATGAGAACTTGAAATAATAACACCTTTGTCACGCAATTTACCAATTACTTTATTTCTAAATACAGGAACAGAGATTGGGGTGAAATGACTAGCAGCCAATGCACCAATAAGTTCTTTAGTTGATATATACCGTCTTAGCCTATTGTACTTAAACCTAAATAATAAGTACTGTAGAATAAAAACCTGCCTTCGAGTTTCTTCATCAGTATTATCTTTATGTGTTTCCACGAAAGACGTAGCCTTTCTATATGCAATTGAAGCAATATTTATATCATAATTAGCATCTCCTTCTAGATGTTCAAACAATTTATCATCATAACTTTTTGGAAAGAAATTAATTTTCAATAGCTTTTTATTCAACATGTGTAAAAAATCGACTTCCTTTGGAACCTTTTGCTTCTTATCATTCTCATAAACATAAGATAATGTACCAGCAACTAAATCTGCTAGTTGTACAGCATTTATTGATTTACTATTGACGATTCTAAATTCTTCACTATCAAAAAGACTAAGTGGTTTCCTGTTTTTTGTGACATATTTAATAAACTCATCAGTAAATTCGTGAGAGCCAACTTCATCAGTAATAATAGTCAGTCTAGGATAATGACGACGCAATTCCTCATATAAAAGCTCATTTATGAATTTGTAAAATGTCTTTTTACTCTTTCTAATTCCTCCACTAGAGAAAATTTCTTTTTTATTCACTACAAATGATAAGATATTAAAAGGAAGACTTAAAACTTTATTTAAAATCCGCACTCTTCTCGCACAATTACCTTTTATACCATTCGATTTAATTTCGTTTCCACTAAACTCTTTGTTTTTTATTTGTTCAAGAGCATCGTTAACTTTTGTTCGGTCAGATTCTTTTATAAGAATAGCTACAACAATAAACATTGTTGAATTTGATGACTTAGCAAAATCAAAGCCATAAGCACCACATTCATCAATATAGGCATATATATTTTCCATAGGACTTATTATTTATTATTCAGTGTTTTAATTTACGTAATTAAAACAAATATTATGCCAAAATAATAAATATTCATTCTTTTTACTTAAAAAAACTCAGTATATAATGAGTTAGTAACAAATCAAACCATTTTTGACAAAAACTAACTGTTTATAATAGGATTAAATCTAGACTATGATTTCTTAGTTGATTACAGGAGTTAAAGAATCTCGTTCTTAGAGAAATTGAATCAATCAGAAGTAAAGTATGAGAAGGGTTACTTGGTAACTTGTCATAAGTTTAAATATTTTTAGTTGGGTTAAGAAGCTTCTGAACTTTTAATAGATGGAATTCTAATAGGGTAAAGAAATAATTAGATTCACAAAAAGAACTAGTGAAAGAAGGGGAAATTTGCTATACTTTACCTTTTCGTGAAATATACTGATACAATTCAAAATTCATACATACACTTTATATGTTCCAACGTCACCTAAAAAATTGAAAAAGCATTAGATTATGATGTGTTTTTTAATGTAAGTGTCCGCTAAACTACACCCTATTGAGATAATAATTGAGATAATAGAGACACAATTGGTAAAGTGAGACTATATTCTCATTTTTACAGCTTCCAGATGGTAGGAAGTAAACCATGTAGATCTTCTTTTTTTGAAGCATGTAGGGTGGACGAGTGAGTACATCTGTCAGGCAATAATTCTCTTCGTTCTGCATAGCACTTTAAACCATTAAGATTAGTCTTTTCTTTCTGTTCATCGAAAAACTTTCTTCGGCTATAAGTAAGGCAATTTATCAGGATGATATCCTCATTACTTTCTTTAGTTAGCTATGTATATGCAGCAAATCCATCACATTGAAGATAGCGCTTTTTAGGCATCGATTATTTTATTGCTGAGCACATAGGACAAGATCTATTATTATAGTCAAAGAATAATAAATGATTCTTTGACTACTTAGTACAAGTGATTAATTTTGTATTTTTATAAAGTCCGAAAATCTAAAAAAATGACTGCAAATAATAAGATAGAATACGAAAAATCGCTTGAATTCTTATTTCCCGATTTAGCAAAAGAATGGGACTTCGAGAGAAACAAATCTCTTGATCTTGCCTCAGTTACTGCAGGTTCACATAAAAAAGTCTATTGGAAATGTCCAATATGCAAAAAATCATATCTTGCAAGAATATGTAATCGTACTGCTCCCAGTAGGCAAAACACAAAGACAAATAAATGTCCTATCTGCTTAGGAAGAATAATTATTCCCGGATATAATAGTTTAATAGCTTTATATCCAGATCTTGTTGCAAAAGAATGGGATTATAACAAAAATACGGTTGATCCAGATACTATACCTCCGCATAGAAATAGCAAACAAGGTAAATATTGGTGGATATGTCCACAGGGACACAATTATCAATCATCTCCCAACAACAAAGTAAATGGTAAAGGTGGAAACTGCCCTTACTGTTCGCATCAGAAATTAACAATAGAAAATTCATTAGCAATAAGGAAACCTGATTTAGCTGAAGAATGGGATTATGAAAGTAATGGAATTAAAACGCCAGAAACTTTTTTTGTTAATTCTAACAAATATGCAAACTGGATTTGCTTCAAATGTGGTCATAAATGGGAAGCAAAAATTTCCAACAGAAGCCAGTTGAATAGAGGGTGTCCTAATTGTACGAAAGGTACTCAAACTTCATTTCCTGAGCAAGTGATATTTCACTACATAAAAGAATTCTTTCCCGATGCCATAAATAGGTACAAAATTCATAAATATGAAGTAGACATCTATATTCCATCTATTAAAGTTGCCATTGAATATGATGGAGAATATTATCACAAATCGAAAGAAAAAATCATTAAGGATTATAAGAAAAACAAATTCGTACATAAAGAAGGAATTAACTTAATTAGAATAAGGGAGAATGGATGTTTCCCAATGTCCGAAGAGACATGTTCTATATTCATCTACAAATATTCATATGATAATATTGAACTAACAAAAGTGATTGAGAAACTTCTAAACTTTCTCTCCGTTACATATTCTATCACGTATAGTACTCCAATAGATATTAATATACAAAAGATTGCTAATAACGTATATGCCGATGTGTACAATATCTCATATGAAGACAGTTTTGCCGCATATGAGGAAAAGCAAAAGATAAACGAACATCTTTTAAAAGCAATATGGGATACTAAAGCGAATGCCCCTTTGACTCCTAAAATGGTTTCTCCAATGTCTGATAAAACTGTATGGTGGATTTGCCCACATAATAACGAACATAAATGGGAAGCTCCGATAAAAAGTATAAGCAAAGGTTATGGATGTAGTATTTGTGCCAAAAGGCATCATTATTCGACAGAGGAATGGATAAAAGAAGCAAAGAGAACTCATGGTGATAAATATGACTATTCTCAAGTGAATTATTTAAATGCTAAAACTGAAGTTACAATTATATGCAAGAAGCATGGTGCGTTTAAGCAATATCCATCTGAGCATTTGCAAGGAAAAGGTTGCAAATATTGTGCACATCAAGCATTCCACCAGTTAGAAAGTTTAGCATCCTTATACCCAAACATAGCTACAGAATGGAATTATGAATTAAATAATTCCACAGGTTATATTCCTGAAAATATTGGAATAGATTCAACAAGGAAATTCTTTTGGCATTGTAATAATGGGAAGCCACACAGTTACAGAGCAACTATAGCATACAGAGTTAAACGCAAATCAGGTTGTGCTGTTTGCCATGGCAAACAAGTTGATTATAAAACAAGCGTTGAATATTTACTACCAGATTTAGCCTCAGAATGGAGTAACAAAAACAAATTTCTTCCGTGCGAGGTCTCGTTGGGATCAAGTAAAAAAATTTTATGGAAATGTTCAAATCCAGACCATCAACCATATCTAGCAAGTGTATATAGTAGAGCTCGTTTAAATTCTGGCTGTCCTGAATGTTCTGGCAATAAGAAATCACCTTTAACATATAAAAAAGAATTGCAAAAGAGATTTTCAAATATTGAACTCATTAGTGATTATCAGAAGTCAAGTGAAAGAGTTATGTGTAAATGTAATATTTGTGGATATATATGGAGCCCTTTCCCATACAATCTATCAAGAAGTAAAGGCTGTCCTAAATGTCATAATACACCCCGTAATAAGGAAGTAATCTAATTTAAATAGCTTATTGGGGGCGTGTTAACAATTTAGTCTAACTTTGTGTACAACAGATTCTTATTGTTCTTTAATAAAGATTAATGCCTCATGGTTTTTTTGTAATATTCTTCTGCTAGGTCAAAAATATTCTTGTACTGATCATAACTACGACCAAACAAACCTTGCTTGATAGGCTCCCATTCTTCTTTCAATTTATCTGCACTATTAAAAAAAACACAGTAAGGTTCTTTGCTATCACTATACAGTTCATAATTCATTCTACTATAGAGAAATTGACCTCCTGGAACATAAAACAACTGAGACGGATTTCTATTATATCCATAAATAAGAGATTCCAAATGTTCCCATATATAAAAAGTATTTTCATATTCAGAATCAACAGTAAAATATCCATTAAAATGAGAACGTAACTGTTCAATAAGAATAAAACTCCATGGGTAATATTTAGTTGTTCCAGTTAAATACTTTAAGGTATCCGGATTCCAATATTGTTTTACAAGTAAAGACAACAATGATTCTCTATCATTAGATCCCGTAAAATTTTCAGCAGGTACACTTAGCTTCAATATTTTGTTTAATTCTGTAAAACGTTCATATTTCACACAAGCTATACCTATTGCATTTAGCAAAAAAGTAGCACCTAAAGAATGTAGATATTGAGTACCTTCCCTTCTAGATTCCCCAGCTATGAAAGGTTTTGTACATAATTTAATCAGAATATCTCCAAACACCTCAATATGATATGATTTACCCCATCGGACAGAAAGTATAGCTGCATCAAGCAACGGCTTTACAGCCTTATGATGTATTTCTAAATAAGAAGAAAACAACTCTGGAGTAAGAAGAAAATTAAAATTGGCTTTAGCCATTATCTTATCATAAGCTTCTGTACCCATTTTTTCTATCAAATCTGAAAATTCTATCTTATATGAATCAGATGACAAGTATTTTTTTACTCTTGACATCATCATATCATTACTTATGCTATTGCTTACATTAATTTTCTCCAATGCTGAAACTTGTTCAAAAAGTTCAGAAAATAATTCATCAGCACCGTCTATTTGCATAACTTCGCCGTGTCTGGACTTAGCCAAAGTTCTCATAGAATCACTTGCTTCTCCTAAGGTAGTAAAAAAGGAATTATAACGTGGAGATGATAGACTATTAATAATATTAATCAATCCTTTATCCCACTCAGCTGACCATCCGCAAGTAATAAGACCATAATCGTCTAAGGTTTGTCGAACATAATTCTTCATTGATTCGGGATAATCACTCAACTCTTCGGTCGTATTTCGAAAATTACAACCAATATAATCGCCATTTATCTTAATGACAGTAATAGTCTTACTATGAATAATAGGAGTAGATTTTTCAAGATCACTCTCTTGGGATATCACCTGTGGAGTTATACCTTCCATCTCGAGTGCACGTTCGAGTAAACGGTCAAAGTTGGTTGTAAAAACAACGCGTATATAGCCCTTCTTAGCTAACTTTGCTATAGCTCTGTGAGCTTTTGTTGGCACTTTCCAACCTAATTCTTTTTCTTCTTCTGTTGGCTCAAAGAAACCCTTCATTAACTGTACACGTTCAGTAGATGTTTTCGCTAATGATTCCAGTAAAGACGAATAGCTGGCAAAATGACCATATTTATTCTTATACCATTTGTGCCAATCATCTTCATTAGTGATTTTTTTTGTAGCAGCCAATTTTTCTATAAGTATATTTACTACTTCCCATCCTGATGGAATATGCGCTGAACGTGAGATTCCAGCACCAAGTAAAAGAGCATAAGCCCCTTTGTTAGTATACATTGAAAATGCTAATGTAGTAAGTCTTTCTATTTCCATTATCTTTCTTTTTTTAATAAATTAAAAAAAATATCATAACAAACACTTGACAAATAATTACTGGGGATTTCTCAATAAATTGCATAAAAACATTTATTCATAAGTAACTTACTTATCATTCTAATTATTGAAGAGAATTATGGCTTTTCATATACATCAATGAGTATTTTGAGGTCTGTTTTATTTGATTTCAGTATCTAATTTCCAATCTTTAATACCCATTAAGTTTAGAATTAGTATTACACTAATCCTGCATAACAAAATATTTGCTTTTCTAAGTTGAGCTGGAACTACTTTATTGATACTCCCATGAGTGATATTATTTCTCATTTTTCTCAAATCTTCGACCTTTACAGGAAAAGTTAGTAGATTCAGATTTTGACTTTTAAGAAACGAAACCAGTTGGTCTTTCATTGGTTTGTTCTTCAAAGATGATTGAATATTTCCCCAACGAGTTTTAAATTCTTCGTGTTCATCTGGTTTTATCATACCCAATAAAATGTCTAAGGCTTCTTCTTGTTTTGCTTGTATTTGCTTTTTATTCAACATATATGTAAAATTGCCGTTACCTCGTTTTTGCTTATCACAAATTTCAATTATGTTGTAACGGATTAAAAATGCAGAAGAACTGTCAACTAAATACGATTGATTAAATAACGAAATTGCTTTTGATAGTAATTCATAATTTTCTAAAGTTCCTTCTTGCCAATGTTTTTGTAGGAATTCATTGAAGTTCAAATAAGATCCAAATTCGCACAGATTTTCATTTGTATCATAATAATTCTTTTCTTCAATATTTTTTATGGTAATTGTATTTTCAGATAGATTTATTCTACGAAACTTATAATCAATTTTAATATGATAATAAAACGAAGCCAACATCAAAACCACATCACCATATAAAATGGCCTCTTCCTCTGTTATGTCATCTTGATATTTGAATTGGATTATCGGCTCCTTATGAATTGTAGCCACTCTACCATTTTCATTATCACTTGAACTAAAACTGAATTCTGGACGAAATAATGACTTCCCAAGTTCGTAAAATTCATGTGAATCATTCATTCTACTAATTTCAAGTTTCCAATCATTTTCGGAAGATGTTTTTGGTCCAAAAACAGAATAGAATGCTTTAACGACTCTAAAACCTTTATCATCTAAATAAAATTCTGCTGTATTTTTATTTTCTTCGTTAGTATTCCAATACAACTTTATTTTATCTATTTTTAAAATAACATATCCCTTATTGCCTTCATAATAAGAAGTACTACTGGAAGCACCACACAATTTAGCTCCTGAAATATCAATCCTTTTCAACCCCTCGTTTTTGTAGTTTTGTGTTACTTCTACCTTAAGGAATGAACCAAATTTATTGCCATCTATTTCTTTAAACCAAGACAATAATTTACTATCAAAATAACTGCTCTTGTCATAGAATATTCTAAGTTCAATTTCATCTTGCCTTGTGTATAAATGTGCATGATGAGTCTTGCTTACCTCTGTCTTACCTTTTCTAAAATAAGAGCTAAAATTGACCTCTGGAAATTCTATATCTAAACAGTAGTACTCATTCATAATATTAATTATTTTCTGTCATAGGTAAAATAAGTATACATAACCACCTACTTCTCAACTACTCCAACAAACTCACCAATGATTCGATAACTCTCATCATAAGTATCATCTTGATTAATAATTATAGGATTAAAATCAGAATTAAGAGGCTTCAATTCTATTACTGAATGTTCCCATTCACCGGTTTCTGGATTTACACTCTTCTGACTATGATATTCCTTTATAGAATAACTACCTTCATAACTTCTATCGTAATTATTATTGTGTTGAACCAAAACGATTTTGCCCTCTCTAGACCCAGCAATAGCTCGATTAAAGACACAATAGTCTCGGTCATTAATCCTAGGTTCCATAGAATGACCAACTGCTTGTACCACAAACATATTTCTATTCAAACGCCCTATTCCATCAACTTCAACCCAACCTGATTCTTCAACTAGTTCTCCATCACCGAAATATCCACAAGCAGCCTTTAAACTATATACAGGTAAGAAATCAATGAATTTCACATTTTCATTTACCTCTGGCTCTATTCTTACTTCAGTCTCTTTTTCAACTTCAATAGGCATTTCAAGCTGTTCAGGTTTTTCATCTTGGATGATCATGGATTTAAAGTACTCAGCTAGTGCTTTATCACAAAAATACACATAACATCCTTTCATACCTCTTGTCATTAAAGTTCTGTATGTATTCTTTATGATTTCATCCGTTTCTTCAAGTACCGATGGGTCTTTTTCTTTCATACGCTTTTTGAAACCAATCAATGACTTATCGCTTGAAGCCCTAATAGAAGGATTTGTGATAACATGGTCTTTATTATAAGTTATATCATTTCCTACAATAACGCCTACGTAATCTAATTCTAGACCTTGACAAGTATGTATACATCCAGCTTCATTAATAGAATTAGGTGCAATAATCCATGTGCTCCCATCTTTCGTGAGATTCCATCTCATTTTAAATTTATAAGGTGGAAGCGTTATATCATAAAGTTCTGGTTTCTTTTTACTAACCCAATTCCAACAATACCCAGCAACTATTCTAGCATTATTCTTTTTCTTATTCTTTTCCTTTATAGCTTCAACTAATTCATCGGGATTATCAAATACTTTGAAGTCATAATCTTTTGTTGATAGAGTGATATTTGCAGTATCTTTAATGCCAAGCATATTATCTAACCAAGCTAGATAACCATCAGCACCGTTACAACGGAATTGAGAATCCAACTCCGCATATGAGATTTTAGCATTAAATTTTTTGGATATATCTTCTATGCTTTTTGATGTCCCTATATCTTTAATATGTACTTTTTGATGGTCGTCAACAAAAAAGATAGAAACTTTAGAAGCATTAATAATTTCTTCTATCTGATTATTCCCTTTATTTTGGTAGAGTCCACTTTTCAAATTTAACCGATGTGCCTCATCTACTACTAGTACATCAAAGGTATTGGGATCTGAGTCAAAATAACTACCTGTCCCTCCAAAAAGAGAATCAACAACATTCTTTTTGAAACCACCTTTAAGCTTTACAGAATAAACAGCTCTAGGAGCAGCATTCTTTGATATATATTTGACGAGTTGTTTTCTTTTCACTAATTCAGCTAAAAGATTGATTGCAATGACACTCTTCCCTGTACCAGGTCCACCCTTGACAATTAGAACCTGTTTTCTGTTAACTGAAGCTTTGCTGGCTAACATTAATGCTTCCTCGTAAATCACTTTTTGACTGTCAAGTAAAATAAATTCTCTATTCCCTTGCAGCATGGATTCCACAGTATCAGCTAAGTGTTTAGAAGGTTGCAAACGCCCATTTTCTATTTCATAGGCAATTTCTTGATTATCTCCTTTCTTTATAAATTTCTTTATGAAATTTCGGAGATTAATAGCATCATCTTTAAGAAAAGCAGGGGCCCTATCAGTACATTCACTATAAAAAGGATCCATAATGATATCTTTTTCACTACAATTATGTAGGTATGCACATGGATTAAGACCTATATTTTTCTCTCTAACGGTAGCGTTATATTCTTGCAATATGGCTGCATATGACCAAGCCTGATAGGAAGGATGAGTAGTTTCTCGTTCCCTCTTAGCTAACCAAGTTCTAACAATCCCTTCTTTTTCAGTCCTTTTTACTTTTTCCCACTGTTTAAGTTCAACAATAACAACTTGTTTTCTTTTAGCTTCGTCGTAGCCTGAAAGAAGAAAATCAATCCTTTTTGAAGTTAATGGTATTTGATATTCTATGGTTATTCCTGCATCAGACGGGATATTTTCATCAAGAACAATGTTACTCATCCGTTGCATCGAATTTTCCCATGATTTATATTCTGATTCCGACGCTCTTCTACCTAAATGTCCCTTATAAGCCCTATGTATATTATCTGCTATTGAATTGGTTATAACATCATTTACAAAACCAGATTTAGTTGATTGGTATATTATCATAATTCAGTATACTTCTTAGCATTTCCTTTGCTTTTGCTGATTGGATATTTTTCTGCATTTTTAGCCATCTTAGAAAGAACGATGTCTGTCACATTCAATTCGTATTTATCCGCTAATAACAAGGCATAATTAAATATATCAGCAAGTTCTTCTACTATTTTTTCCTTTTGTACATCCTCTGCTTTTTTCCACAAGAATGCTTCATTTAACTCAGCAGCTTCAATTGAAAGAGCTAGAGCTAAATCTTTACCATTGTGAAATTGATCCCAATCTCTTTCCTCGGTAAATTGCTTTACTGCTTTGGTTAATTTATTAATTTCTGAATCCATACAATTTACTAATAATCTTCATTACTTTTTAATTACTAAAATCATCTTCTTAATTTTTTCAAAATAGCTAATACAAAGTTTGTGGAATAAAAAAAGGAATTCCACTAGGTTTAATAAAAACGTATCAAAATTAGCCATTAGTATTTGAAAATCCTAATCAAAATAGAATAAAAGTAAGTATTTGAGAATTATTGTGAACATACATTGCACTTTTCCCTTCCACCTCTCTCCTCCCCCCAAAAAATTTCACAATAGTGAAAAATCCAACCTCTCAAAAAGGCCATTTCAGAGTAGCAGAAGTATCTAGCACCCTTTTCAAGTACGAGAAATAGCTGGAAATGCCTTTTCTGATTGTTGAACAACTCAAAAAAGCATTTTCCGAGGGGATGAATGAGTAACCACGAAGTGCTACTCTGCTAACACTTCGTGTTCACAAAATTGAATACCCGTGGTTACTTTGGTACAGGTGGGTGCTTACTGGGGGATTCCTATGGGGGTTATGTTAAGAAATAACACTTCGCTTCTCAGAGGGGTAAAATGTGACACCTGCAAAACGAGCGAACTGACGTCGTGCGCGAAAAAAGGACAGGATATGTGGCTTTTGCTGGGGTCTGTGCCCTTATATGTGAGAGTTTTGCTTTTTTATAGATATATTATCGTCGCCTTTTATTATCTTTGCAGGTATTATGTACCTTATGTTCCTTTTCATATGGGGGCATTGAATTTACAAACGAAACATTGACAGAAATGACTAGATATAGATCTACTGGATGGGTGATAGCTTTCCTCCTGTTTTTTGTACCGCTGACTTCAGCGTTGCATGCTCAAGATATAAATAACCAGAATCAATTGGAACGTGATGGCTATCAGGTGGATCCTAATATGCGGGTCAATAAGGATTCTACGAATGTGGAGATTAAGACACCAGCACCACGATTGTATCAGTGGGTGGTGACCCCTACTCTGGGAAATATCGTGAGTCAACCGGTGGATACATTGCTTCACCAATTTCAAAATTCGAACTACACGGATGGATTACGGGGCCATTATAATTACTTGGGCAATGTGGGGTCGCCGAGGATTAATCGTATCGTGATGGACCGCACATCGAATGATCAATTGTTGTTTCTCCAACCGTATTCGTTTTATCTTAGACAGCCATGGGAGATTCCTATGACGAATAGTAATATTCCTTATTCTAATTTGACGTATTACAAGGCAGGGGATAAGGTCAATGGGGAAGAGAATTTCAAAGCGTATTTCTCAGTCAATGCGACGAAGGATTTGGCTTTTGGTTTGCGTTTCAATTATCTCTTCGGACGGGGGTATTATGCTAATCAGGCAACGAAAGAAATCAATGCGACTGCTTTTGCGAGTTATACAGGGGAGCGGTATCAATTGCACTTCATCCTTACTGATGATGATATCAAGGTGAATGAAAATGGGGGTATCGAAGATGACCGTTATATCACTGACCCTCAGGAGATGTCGGAGGGTAAAGCGAGTTACGAAACCATGAACATACCGACGAACATGAGTGATACCTGGAATTATAATCATGCGACGACGGCGTTTCTGACTCATCGATACAATTTGGGATTTACCAAACGGGTGTTGCTCAAGAAGGGAAGTAAGGAGTATGAGGAGGCTTTGGAGACGGAGAAGTTTAGAAGGGCGGCTGAAGAGGAGGCTAGAAAACAAGAAGAACTGAAGTTGAAGGAGTCGGGGGAAAAACCGACTGACCGAAATCGGTCAGATAAGAGAGAGGATGCGAAAGAACCGCTCGACCCTTCGATGATGGGGGACTCGATTGATGGCTCGAAACCGTTATTCAAGTCGGTGTATGTCCCGGTGACGAGTTTCATCCATACTGCAGAAGTGAGAGGCGATATCCATCGATTCATCTCGACCAATGAGGATGCGGATCAATATGACAATACATATGTGGATTATCAGTCATTGAGCAATGACCGAATGACGGCTATGCTAATCAGAAATACCTTTGGCATCAACCTCATGGAGGGATTTAATAAGTATGCCAAAGCGGGTTTGTCAGCATATGTCACACATAAGCTTAATCGGTATTCCATGATGAGTACCACAGAGAATGTGCGGGATGAGTATGACCAACAGGAGGTGTTCGTTGGAGGGGAATTGAGAAAGTCTCAAGGGACTATTCTTCATTATACCGTACGCGGAGAAGTGGGTGCTGCTCAGGATGCTTTGGGACAGTTTAATGTCACTGGCGACGCGGACGTGAATCTACCACTATGGGGGGATACCTTGACTTTAAAGGCGCATGCAGAAGTGAAGAATGAGTTGGCGCCTTTCACGATGCGTCATTATCATGGCACGCATTTCTGGTGGGACAATGAGGACTTGGATAAGGTGTTTACCTCGAAAATCAAAGGCGAATTGCTTTCGACGAGATTGGGAACACATCTGAGTGCGGGTGTTGAAAATATCAAGAATTATACGTATTTCGCTGCGGATGGCATGCCGGCTCAGTACACGGGGGATTTACAAATCGCTCAGGCTACCTTTGAACAGAATTTTCAATTTGGGATTTTCCATCTGGACAATGAGGTGACGTATCAGAAGAGTAGTCAGCAGGATATCTTACCAGTACCGGACTTGAATTTGTATCACAATTTCTATCTCAGAACGAAGTTGTTCAAGAAGGTACTCGATTTTGAATTGGGGGTCGACGTACGGTATTTCTCGAAGTATTATGCACCGGCGTATATCCCGGGAATCGGGAATTTCGCCTTGCAAAGTGATATGGATAAGGTGGAAGTCGGTGGCTATCCTTTTATCAACTTATATGCAAATATGAATCTCAAGACGGTGAGGATATTTGCAATGTTTTACCACATAAACCAGAGCAATGGGGAGTATTTCTTGACACCGCACTACCCGACTAACCAGATGTTGTTTAAATTTGGACTCTCATGGAATTTCTACGATTAAGTTTCCTGTATTTGTTAACCGATAATTACTATGATACTTAAAAGACCTACACTCCAACAAAAGAAACTAATCAGGACATTTGTTCTGGTGCTCTTAGGCGTGGTCTGCATATGGATCGTGGCGGATGCTATCCATAACAAACAACTGAAACGTCAACGGGAGTCTAAGGAATGGAGGGCTAGTCATTTGTTTCCTCGTACTTGGAATGATATCTTAGAACAGGATACCTTGAGGGCGGTGTGTAGTTACAATCATACGGATTATTTCGTCGAGGGGGATACGGTCAAGGGATTCCAATATGAGATGATTCATGCCTTCGCTAAGGAATATGACTTGCAGGTGGTGATCACTCCGGAGATGAATAAGGAGAAGCAGATTAAAGATTTATTGGAGGGCAAGTATGACCTGATTATTGGCCCTATTGCGGCTACTGAACAGATGAACGATTCGCTGCTCTTTACCATTCCGCTGATTCGGATGCGCCAATTGCTTATTCAGCGAAAAAGGGATCCATCGGCTACACAACAGGATATCGAACTGGGCAGGGTGTCGCCATATATCAAAAATTTATATCAACTGGGGGGACGCCATGTCACGGTGGCAAATGACTCAGCAGCAATATCGAGAATAAAACATCTGGCGGAGGAAATCGGGGAACCGATTTACGTGGATGTCATCAAGAATTATGGACCGGAACAACTCATGCAGATGGTGGCTCATCACGAAATCGATTATACCGTGGCGCCCGAAAATATAGCCATGGCTGTGATTGATTCTTTGCCTCAACTGGATTCGAATAAACCGATTAGTTTTACCCAGTTGTACGCATGGGGCATCCCTACTAGGGATAGCTTATTGCTGAACGTGATTAATCAGTGGTTGGCCGTGGAATTGCAGTCTAAAGAGTATAAAGCGCTCTATAAAAAATATCACTTGGAAAAGGAGAATTAATTTAGTTATGAAGAAAATGGATAAAAGTGTGATTAGATGGGGATTTATTGGTTGCGGTGAAGCCGTCAAACTGAAAACGCATCCTGCCTTTAAGGCAACGCCTAATGCAAAGGTGGTGGCGGTAATGAGTCGCTCACTGGACAAAGCGAAAGCGTATGCCAAACAGAAGGGAATCAAGTATTATTATGATGATGCGTTGGAGTTAATCGAAAACCCGGATGTGGATGCTGTGTATATCGCGACACCTCCGTCTTCTCATGCGACGTATGCAATCATGGCAATGAAGGCGGGCAAACCGGTGTATGTGGAGAAGCCTATGGCGGTCACCTATGAGGAGTGTTGCAGAATCAATCGAGTGAGCAAAGAGACGGGAGTACCGGTCTATGTCGCGTATTACAGAAGGTATCTTCCGTATTTCCAGAAGGTCAGGGAATTGGTTCAGGCAAAAGCTATCGGACAGGTGTGTAATGTTCAAATCCGATTTGCACAGACTCCACGAGCGATGGATTATCAACAAGTGAATCTGCCTTGGAGACTCAGACCTGCTATATCAGGTGGGGGGTATTTCTATGACTTGGCACCGCATCAGTTGGATATGGTACAGAATATCTTGGGCTGTATCTTAGAGGCGAAAGGCTATTGTAGTAACCTATCACATATGTATGAGGCAGAGGATACACTTAGTGCTAGTTTCATGTTTGAAAATGGATTAGTGGGCTCGGGCTCATGGTGTTTCGTAGCGCACGAGGCTGCAGAGGAGGATCGCATCGAACTCATTGGAGATAAGGGAACGATTTGCTTCTCGGTATTTACGTATCAACCCATTGCATTGCATGATGAGCATGGACGTAGGGAAATACGTATCGTGAACCCAGAATATGTACAGCAACCGCTTATTCAGAACGTGACCAATGCGCTATTGGGAATCGAGGATTGTACGTGTACTGGAGAAAGTGCGACGATTACCAATTGGGTGATGGATCGTATTCTTGGAAAATATTAACCTGACGAGAAGTGAAAATTTCATAATCAGATGCCCTTTAGTTTGTATTTATTTATAAAATAGCTATCTTTGTGGGCTTTTGCTATAATGCTTATTGAGGATTTAGCAATGATTGTTTACATGAATAGACCTAAAAGAATATGATGACTAAAGAAAATTTAATGCGAGAGGCTATCCGATTGGCTTCGGAAAATGTAGCTAATGGTGGAGGCCCATTTGGAGCTGTTATAGCTGACAAGGAAGGTAATATCGTGGCAACAGGAGTTAATAGAGTGACGGATTCTAATGATCCTACAGCTCATGCTGAAGTAAGTGCTATCAGAGCAGCAACGGCTAAATTGAAGACATTTAATCTACAGGGATATAGCATTTACAGTAGTTGTGAACCTTGCCCTATGTGCTTGGGAGCTATCTATTGGGCTCGATTGGATAAGTTGTATTATGGCAATTCTAAAGCGGATGCTAAGCGAATCGGATTCGATGATAGTTTCATCTATGAGGAGATCCAATTGGACCCAACCAAACGCAAGTTACCGAGTGAGATTCTTCTTGATAAAGAGGCGATACAGTCTTTCAAGGATTGGGAAAACAAAACAGATAGAATCGATTACTAAGAAGTCGACAAATAGAAGAGGTCGACGAATAAATAGAATAAAAAAAATCTCGAGAAGTTCATTCTCGAGATTTTTTTATTCTATAAGGTGGACTTTATAACAAAGTCTTGATTTCATTCATCACTTCTTCCCCTATCTGCTGAGCTTGCTCAGGCGTTCCGGCCTCGCTATATACTCGAATGATAGGTTCGGTATTGCTCTTACGTAAATGGACCCATGCATCGGCAAAGTCTACTTTGACACCATCGATATCATTTATCTTGAGGGATTTGTCTGTCGCTTGTTTGGCCACGAAACGGGCTTTCATTTGCTTCAAGACTCCATCTACATCGGTTCCTGCTGCCAAGTCAAGACGATTTTTGGCCATGAAATAGTTTGGATAAGTAGCACGCAACTCGCTTACTTTGAGTTTCTTATGAGCTAAATGACTCAAGAAAAGGGCGATTCCTACGAGGGCATCGCGTCCACTATGACAAGCTGGATAGATTACTCCGCCATTGCCTTCACCACCAATCACGGCATCACTAGCTTTGATCTGAGCTACGACATTTACTTCTCCTACAGCAGAGGCAGTATAATGACCGCCATGCTTCTCGGTGACGTCACGGAGTGCACGGGTGGAACTCATATTGCTCACGGTATCACCTGGGGTATGACTCAATACATAATCGGCTACGGCTACGAGGGTGTATTCTTCACCGAACATAGTGCCGTCTTCAGAAATCATCGCCAAACGGTCTACATCGGGATCGACTACGAAACCGACATCATAACTCCCAGCTGCCATCAATGACATGATGCCACTTAGATTCTTCTCTAGTGGTTCTGGGTTGTGTTGGAAATCTCCTGTGGGTTCACCATAAAGGGTTTTGACTGTCTTCACACCGAGGGCTTCAAATAGCTTAGGAAGGATTATCCCCCCTACTGAATTGATGCAATCGACGGCGACTTTGAAGTTCGCCTGACGAATGGCTTCGACGTCAACGAGGTCTAACGAAAGTACTCGTTCGATATGTTTCTGGTCATAGCTGTCGTCTAGACGATAACTGCCCAACGCATCTACAGATGCATAGGTGAAAGATTCATCTTGAGCGATTTCGAGAAGTTCGGCACCTTGAGCGGCATCTAAAAATTCACCATCGCTATTTAAGAGTTTCAGTGCGTTCCATTGTTTCGGATTGTGCGAGGCAGTAAGAATGATTCCACCGGCTGCACCTTCGATGATGACGGCTAATTCAGTCGTAGGAGTGGATGCAAAATCAATGTCTACTACATCCCAACCCATACCCATGAGGGTACCTACAACGATATTTTTTACCATAGGACCTGAAATACGTGCATCTCTTCCGACGACGATTTTATTAGAAAGTCCTGCACTATACGAACGCATCATGGTAGAATATGCTGACGTATACTTAACAATGTCGAGTGGATTTAATCCATCTCCTACTGGTCCGCCTATCGTACCGCGGATACCAGAGATTGACTTGATTAGTGTCATTAGCTTGTCTTTTAATTTTTAAGGTTATTATTGCGCTGTCATCTTCCAGATGTCATAGAAGTACGGAATTAGATAAGTACTTGAGGCAGATGAATTACCTAAATCAGCAGGGACAATCATGCGCATATGTGCTCCTTTGCGGATATAGTTGATTGCGTACAACCAAGCTGCAGGTACTGAAGTACCATAGTAAGTGTACATCACTCCTTGTGTGAAGGTTCCCAATTGGGTAGCAGAACCTGAATAGGAATCAATGGTCTGGGTATAACTGAATACATCTGGAAGGGTGTACAAAGAAGTCATATTAGAAAAGTCTGAATCGGGAATAAATACGTTGAGCGTGGTAGTGTCTTTGGCAGCTAAACTGTATTCGACATATCTCACTACGACATTGTCCCTACTCTTGATGGTGTCTCCAGAACCAGCATCGAGTACCTGAAGGTATAATCCGTTAGAAAATAAAACATATTCATTGTTCTCAACCATTTCAGTGGCCTTCTCTGGGAGAATCTTCCCTTCATCATCAAGCATGGTATTGAAGGTAGAAGCAGATATCACATTTATGTTTGCAGAATCTATGAAATCCTCAATTTCGTTCCTTTGGTCTGATAGCATATCAGCATAGGTCTTAGTATCGCTACAACTAGAGATGGCTGCCATCACGACAAAAATGGCTAGGAAATAAATGGGTAATTTTCTCATTTTATAATCTTTCTTTTTATTTACTGGAGACAAAAATAATCATTTTATATTGGCTCACGCCTTCTTACTGGTTAAAAGTGGTTTATATTCTCGCAATGCTTCTTCGAATTTTTCGATACATGACTCTAAAGAACCTCGATATTCACCACCGGCGGCATTTTTATGCCCTCCCCCATTGAAATACTTAGAGGAAATCTCATTCACAGGAATATCGCCTACGGAACGAAGGGAGATCTTTATCTGGTCATCGTCTCCTTCTTTCATCAGACAAGTCATCTTCATACCACTCATGGCGAGGGGCATATTGACAAAGCCTTCGCTATCGCCTTTTTGCATGTGGTAGGTCTCTTGCTGTTCTTTGGTCAACAGTAAGAGCGTGGCGTGGCTAGAAGGATAGGTCTTCATGGTTTGAAGCATCAATCCTTGCAAGCGCATGCGGGATTCGGTATAGGTGTTGTTCACACGTCGGTAAATGGCATCTTTATCGATCCCCTTCGATAATAGTTGGGAGATGATGAAGTAAATCTCGGGACTGTTACTGTTGTAGGTGAAACTCCCAGTATCGGTCATCATACCGGTATAGATGCAGGAAGCGATTTCGGTCGTGAGTTCGGGATAGTAACCCATTTGGGTAATGAAGCGAAAGAGGAGTTCGGCAGTGGAACTCAATTCGGGATGGGACATCGTGACGTCACAGAAGTCTTCTGGATACGGATGATGGTCCAAGAGAATCTTCTTAGCAGAGGAACCGATGAAGCGTTCGGCCAAAGGACCGATACGACTAGCGGCATTGTAATCTACTGCGAACAGGACATCGGCTTCTTCGAACAACGTGGCCACTTCGGCTTGCTGTTCATCGTAGGTATAGGCTTCTTTGGCTCCGGACATCCAGTCTAAAAACGTAGGGGCCGAATTGGGAAAGACAACGGTGGCTTGGATATCTAAGAGGGATAAGAAGAGTCTCAGTCCCAAAGCGGAACCGACGGCATCTCCATCGGGAGATATATGCGCGGTGATGACTACTTTCTTCGCATCTCGTAAGATGGATTTTACTGATTTTATGGATTCGGAGGATATGAGTTGACTAAGCATAACTAATCGTTCTATTTTGATTTATTCGTTTTTATTTTTTCAATTACAAATATAACCCTTTTATTAGAATCGGGAGAGGATAAGCAATAGGAATATCAAAATAAGAAGAAGCATGCTGTAAAAAAGATGTTTTTTGGTCTTCAGTAACTGGTATATGCAGCATACAATCCCATAATTGATGGTTAATTCGAACCATTGCAGATCTCGGAAGTGGATACTTGCGCTGGGGAGTTGATTTACTGTTTGTGCTACATAGAGCATCGCTCCTAACAAGGTGGACAAGAAGGGGGCTAAAAGATGGTCTAGCAGCTTGGAGAAGGAACTAAAGTCGTGCGATACGATTTGTCCTAGCTGAGTGATAGCTAGATGAACAAGGGGCATCCCCCATGCAAGATAGAGTATCGGAGTGATAATGGGAATCATCACCACACTTGCAAAAATAGCGTAGAGAGCGAACTGATTGAAATGATAGACGACCAAGGGAAAGGTGCCGATTTGGGCAGCTAAAGCTACAGATAAGGGGTCCCAGAGGTAGCGTATCAAGGGCTTTTGCCATCTGGGCATGGGGTCTGCTATGGCATTCTTACCGGGGATGGTTATGCGCAACAGGGGATGGAAAATACGGATGGAGAGAACGGCGGTGAAACTCAGTTGGAATCCTACGTCAAAGAGCCAAAAGGGGTGTGCGATGAGCATCACGATAGCTACGAGGAAGAGGTTATTAAGGATGCTGATTTGGGTACTGAAGAGAGAGAGGATATAACAACTCGCAAGCAGCAGAGAGGCTCTACAGAGGGAGATGGGTGCTCCTGAGAGATAAGTGAAATAGGTCATCGTAAGCACGATTAATAGGGCTTGCACGATGCGTGTGCCGAGACGACGGTCGAGCTTTTGCCACCAGAAGAAGGGAAAGAGGAGGATGACTAAGTGAAATCCACTCAGGGCGAGTAGATGGCTGATGCCACTGGCGGAGAAATCATGCTTGACTTTCTCTGAGAGGTGTTGACGTTGTCCGATAGATAGGGATTCCAATAAGGAGAAACGGTCCGAAAGAGGAATCGTAGGAAAGACTGCACGCTGAGTATCGACGGGACGAAAGAGCGTATGGTAATAGCTTAAGAGCCGCTGTCGCTGATATTCAAAATGGGCTGAGATGCGTCTTCGCAACGGGGTACTTCGGTATAGGTCGGGTAAGATTCCGGGAGAGAAAAGTGTCCACTTGTCGGGATAGACTACGGCGGTAAAGGGGTAACCATTGTGATATAGGTACTGCTGATAATAAGCTGGAAGGTTTGCCGTGCTATCGGAGATGGATACCATACGGGTGGTCAACCACAGACGGTCCGAACAACGGGGAAGCGGTACCCCACTATCGACCATCAAATAGATCATCGCTTGGTTCATGGCATCTGAGGAGAGACGTACTTGAATACTATCACGCTGTTTATAGGCTAGTAGAGCAACTGGCATTCGCCACGTCTTGGGGCGACGAACAGGATTTGCTAATACCTCAACAAGATAGGAGGTCGTTTCCTTAGGATAGACAGGAGCTTCCCTCTGATAACTAGCATCAACGACAAGGATAAATAGTATCAGAGGGATAAGAACGGCTATTAAGGGATAGCGGTGCATGAGAGGTGCTTAGCGATGCAATTGGTGCAACGTACTAATCATCTCTTCTGGAGAATCGGCTCCGAATACGGCACTGCCGGCAACAAGGACATCAGCCCCTACTTCGACCAACTGCTGACCGGTCTGCACATTCACGCCTCCATCGATTTCTATCAGGGTATGAAGTCCTGCATCGTCAATCATCTTACGCAAACGAGCACACTTGGATAAGGTGTGGGTGATGAATTTTTGCCCACCAAAACCAGGGTTGACACTCATCAAAAGAACCATATGTAGGTCTGGGAGGATGTCTTCGAGCACACTCACTGGCGTGGCTGGATTGAGCGTCACGGCGGGGAGCATACCGGCATCTTTGATTTGCTGAACGACACGATGAAGATGCGGACATACTTCATAGTGTACATTCATGATATGGGTATTGAGCGCACTCAACTCGGGAATGAATTTCTGAGGTTCTACGATCATCAAATGAACGTCTAACTTCTTCTTCAAGATAGGGTTTATCGATTTTAGAATGGGAAAACCAAATGAGATATTCGGTACAAAGACACCATCCATCACATCGATATGCAACCAGTCAGCATCGCTACGATTAATCATAGCAACATCGGATTTCAAATCTGCAAAATCAGCAGATAATAAAGAGGGGGATACAATAGTCATTTGGATTCACTTTTATGGTTTATAATCTTCTAATTTATGGGATATTACCCTATCGGAAATCAACAGAAATGAGCTTCTTCCAAAGGGTCACCTCTGTACCCTCGTAAGTAGTCGTCTACGTGCATACGTCGCTTGCCCGGTACTTGGAGTTCTTTCACACGAATCCAACCATCACTGGTGGCGATGCATAACTGCTTCTTACCGTCACATACGATGGTTCCTGGAACTGCTCCTGCAACGAGACCCTGACTAGCCGCTGTGAAGGTATCATGAGATAAGAGTTGCTCAGCAGTGACCTTTTCTGTCCGATAGATTTTGAATACGAGGGACTGATCTCCTTGTTCCAAACGAGTCCAAGCCACAGGATGAGGGGAAAGTCCGCGCACGAAGTCATATACTTTCTTCATCGGCTGATTCCAATCGATACGGCAGGTGTCCTTGAAAATCTTGGGCGCAGGGCGAAGTTCTGTAGCTGTCGCCAACTGTTGCTGAGGAATGGCGGTCACGGTACCGGCCAAGAGGGCATCCACGGTATGGAGTACGAGGTCGGCTCCTAGATTCATCAACTTATCATGGACGATGCCTACATCATCTGTATCTTCGATGGGAATACGTTCTTGCTGAATGATGTTCCCTGTATCTATAGCATGCTCTAAGAAGAAGGTAGTGATACCAGTCTCCGTGTCCCCATTGATGACAGCCCAATTGATAGGAGCGGCTCCACGATACTGAGGAAGCAACGAAGCATGGAGATTAAAAGTACCCATCGGAGGCATGGCCCATACGACTTCGGGCAACATCCTGAAAGCAACTACGATTTGGAGATCGGCCTGCCAAGCTTTCAACGACTCGAGAAACGATTCGTCTTTCAGTTTGACGGGCTGTAATATAGGGAGTGAACACTCAAGAGCATATTTCTTGACTGCTGAATGTTGTAATTTATGACCACGTCCAGCTGGCTTGTCGGGCATCGTGATGACACCGACGATATGGTAACCACCTTCAACAAGTCGGCGGAGGGGTTCCACAGCAAAATCTGGAGTACCCATATAGACGATTCTCAATTCTTTTTTATCCTTCATATTGACTGTTATTCTTTTATTATCGGTTAATCTTCAGAAAAATTGACCAACACTTGACGATAGCTGTTGAATATCTTTGATTTAGAGACGAATCCTAAATAGATGCCGTTGTCATCGACGACGGGCAAATTCCATGCGTGGGTCTTGTCGAAGCGGTTCATCACTTGTTCCATACTGTCGGTTATCAGCAATTTATCTGGGACAGTCGTCATCAATTTGTTGACTTTGAAGCGATGATAGAGTTCTTGCCTAAACATGATATTTCGGATGTCATCAAGCAAGACGATACCTCTGAGGACGCCTTCATCATCTACAACAGGAAATATATTTCGGTGTGAAAGGGCTATCTCTTTGACGAGTTGTCCTAAGTCCATGTCGGGATGAATCACACGGAAATTATGCTCGACTACATTCTCCATTCGCATCAAGGTCAATACGGCTTTGTCTTTGTGATGAGTAATCAAATCACCCTTCTTAGCCAAACGGATATTGTAGATGCTATGAGGTTCGAAGGCTAAGATAGTCAAATAAGCACTTGCACTAGTTATCATCAACGGAATGAAGAGGTCATAACCTCCTGTCAATTCGGCAATCAAAAACACACCAGTCAAAGGTGCATGCATCACCGCGCTCATCACACCAGCCATACCCATCAATGCAAAATTCTTCTCAGGAAGGATGGAGAAGGTGCCTAGCAAATTGGACGAGTGACTGAAGAAGAAACCAGTGATACTACCCAAGAAGAGCGATGGTGCAAATAAACCACCACAACCGCCACCACCATTGGTAGCACTAGAAGCAAATACTTTGGTGAGCATCACGAGTCCCAAGAAAGGAAGTAAGAGGTTCGAATTGCCATAGAAGAAGGAAGAGTCCATCAATTCATTCCAGTTGTGACTGGTTCCGTTGATGATTACTTCGATGACTTCATACCCTTCTCCATAGAGTATCGGGAATAAGAAAATCAAAATACTCAAGACGGCTCCACCTACGAGCCATTTCGTATAGGGACTTTTGAAGTGTTGGAAGATGTCTTCAAACCAAGTCATCGCACGAGTGAAGTATAGCGAAATCAACCCGCAAAAGATACCTAACAGAATCACATAGGGAATACGGTCTAGCGCAAAGTGCTGGTCCATGCGGAACTCAAACATCGCACTCTGACCGGTAAGGATATACGATACGACGGCGGCAGATACTGAAGATAAGAGTAAGGGAAGCAGAGAGGTCATCGTCAAGTCAATCATCAATACTTCGATGGTGAAGACAAGTCCTGCGATGGGGGCTTTGAAGATGCCTGAGATGGCCCCCGCAGCTCCACAACCCACAAGGAGCATCAACGTACGCTGATTGAGGTGAAAGAAGTTACCTAGATTGGACCCAATGGCGGAACCGGTCAGTACTATCGGAGACTCTGCTCCTACGGAACCACCGAAACCGATGGTAATGGAACTAGCGATGACACTAGACCAAGTGTTGTGTAGTTTGATTCTGGCTTTGCTGCGACTAATCGAATAGAGGATTTTAGTCACTCCATGGGAGATGTCGTCTCTGACTACATAGCGGACAAATAAGAAGGTGAGTAAGATACCAATCACTGGATAGATCAAATACATCCAGTTGGCTCCTTCGATATGGAAATTTTCTATTAACATATGTCGGATGTACTCAATCATCCGCTTCAGTAGATAGGCAGCTAATGAAGTCAAAACTCCAACTATTAAACTCAAGAGCAATATGAATTGCTTCTCGCTAATAGATGACTCACGCCAGTTGATAAGTTTTTGTTGTAAACTAATTGTTCCTTTTTTCATCAATCTCTATAATATCATTTAAATCATTTCAAGCATATAACATGGGAGTAGCGCGGTCCTATTGGGGCCACGAAAATAAGACTTATCAGGGTCTTAGTATTTTTACCTCGCCACTAGATCCTAATTTGATGATGCTAGAAGGCTTATTCTTCTGTTGCTCCTCTTGACGCAAAGGAAGGATATAATCAACGGCTTGACGAATCGCTTCACTGACATCATCAAAACATTGAGGAGAGGGCTCGCCACTGATATTGGCAGACGTGGAGACGATGGCTTTGCGGAATTGTCTGCATAACTGCTGACTCACTTCTTCTGCAGTCACTCGGATGCCAATACTCCCATCTTCTGCGAGAAGATTAGGCGCTAGATTTCTTCCGTTGTCATAGATTATTGTTAGTGGCTTATCGGATGCTTCAATCAAATCAAAAGCGACTTCAGGCGGTGTATCGACATAGAAATCAATCTTTACCGCATTGTCCACTAGACAAATCAACGCTTTGCTATCAATTCGTCTTTTTATTTCGTAAACTCGGGCTACAGCTTTCTCGTTGGTGGCATCACAACCGATGCCCCAAATAGTGTCTGTAGGATACAAAATGACCCCACCATCGGTCATCACTTTTATCGCTTTTTTTATTTCTTCATTCATTTACGCAAAGGTATTAAAAAAAGCCATTTTTATCATTGTAAAAACGAAATAAACCACTTTTTTTCTCTACATTTACACAAAATTGAGTGCGTTAAATTCAAAATAGTATCGGAGAACTGTTCTTCTCCATACTTATGCCCAAATGATTATTACTTTTGATGAGTTGTCTTTTCTGTACTGATGAAGAGATACCATTCATCTTTTGATGACGTCACTCCTTTAAGCTGAAAAAATAATACAATATATAATGATTCAAAAATGGAACAAAATTCGCCATACACCTGAACAAGAAGCACAAGGTAAACGACTTGCCGAAGCACTTAATATTCACCCACTCTTCGGAATAGCACTCATCACTAGAGGAATCGATAGCGAAGAAAAAGCAAGAGCTTTTTTTAAGCCTCAACTCCATGACCTACACGACCCTTTCTTGATGAATGATATGGATTTAGCCGTCAAACGACTGAACTCAGCAATGGGAAATAAAGAACGGATATTGGTCTATGGGGATTATGATGTAGATGGCACCACGGCTGTCTCACTGGTATATACGTTTATCCGTAAGTATTATAGTAACATCGTTTATTATGTACCGGACCGAACCGATGAAGGATATGGAGTCACCAAGCATGGCATTGACCATGCAGCATCATTAGGTGTATCTCTTATTATCGTATTGGATTGCGGAGTGAAGGCTGTGGCTGAAGTGGAGTATGCAAAAACAAAAGGAATTGATTTTATCATTTGCGATCATCATGTGCAGGATGAACAACTGCCTGATGCGGTGGCAATATTGAATCCTAAACGAACTGATAGTACTTATCCGTGTGCACATCTTTCGGGGTGTGGCGTCGGGTTCAAGTTTATGCAGGGGTTTGCTTCGAGTAATCATATCGACTTTCATCATCTCATCCCTTTGCTTGATTTAGTAGCCGTGAGTATCGCTGCGGATATCGTCCCTGTGGTGGGAGAAAATCGGATATTGGCGTATCATGGACTGCGACAACTCAACAGCAATCCTCGTGTGGGATTCAAAGCTATCATCGATAGGTGTGGTCTCGTTGGTAAAGAGATACAGATGACGGATATCGTGTTCAAGATAGGTCCTAGAATCAATGCTTCGGGACGTATGATGTGTGGACAAGAATCGGTCGACTTGCTCACTGAAAAGGATATGCTCAAGGCTACTCAAATCAGTGATAAGATTAATCTTTACAACGAACAACGAAAGAGCTTGGACAAAGCGATGACCGAGGAAGCGACCAAATTAGTGGCGGAAGATCCTTTGTTTGAAGAGAAACAGAGCATCGTGATTTACAATAAGGAATGGCACAAAGGGGTCATCGGAATCGTGGCTTCTAGACTGACTGAAGAGTATAGGCGTCCGACAATTGTCATGACGATGAACGGCGGACTGGCTACTGGCTCTGCACGGTCGTATGCTGGATTTAATATCTATGAGGCGATAGAGAGTTGTAGAGATCTTCTCGACAGTTTCGGGGGGCATACCTATGCTGCTGGACTTTCGATGGAAGAGAAATATGTCCCTATTTTCACTAAACGATTCGAACAATATGTAGAGACACATATCGATGAGAATTTTCATGATTCTTTTGTCGATATCGTGGATGTGATTGACTTCAAAATCATTAGTAAGAAGTTCTGTCACGACCTGAAGAAATTCGCTCCTTATGGGCCAGGGAACAAGAAGCCTATCTTTGCAACCAAACAAGTCTATGATTATGGGACGAGCAAAGTCGTAGGACGTGGACAGGCTCATATCAAATTGGAATTGGTGGACAACAATTCGCACAACGTACTCAATGGTATCGCTTTCGGACAGAGTCCACATATCAAATTTATCAAGAGTAAACGGGCTTTCAACATCTGCTACACCATAGAAGAAAATACCTATAAACGAGGAGATATCCAACTGCAAATAGTGGATATTCACCATGCGGACTTGGACGAAAATGACTAAATACCTAGAGATATTAAAAAAATATTGGGGGTATGATGACTTTCGGGGGATACAACGAGAGATTATCGAGAGTGTCGGCAAGGGACAGGATACACTAGGATTGATGCCTACGGGCGGTGGAAAATCAATTACTTTTCAAGTTCCGGCCTTGGCGATGGAGGGCATATGTATCGTCATCACACCGCTAATCGCTTTGATGAAGGATCAAGTGGCCAATTTACGTAGCCGAGGCATTCTTGCTGCTGCCATTTATTCTGGCATGAAAAATGAAGAAGTCATACAGACACTTGATAATGCCATCTTCGGTGGATATAAGTTTCTGTATATTTCTCCTGAGCGTTTAGGAAATGAACTGTTCTGTGCCAAGTTAACTAAGATGTCTGTCAATCTGATTACTGTGGATGAGAGTCATTGCATCAGCCAATGGGGCTATGACTTCCGCCCTGCTTATCTTCAGATTGCAAACGTCAGGAAGCTGTTGCCTCATGTGCCGATTCTGGCTCTGACGGCTACGGCTACGCCTCACGTGGTAGTGGATATCCAGAAACGACTTCTGTTTGAGCACGAAAATTGCTTCCGGATGAGTTTCGAAAGAACGAACTTGAGTTATGTCGTCCGTGAGACCTCTGACAAAGTGGAAGAAGCAATTCATATCCTTAAGCATATAGCAGGTTCGGCCATCATCTATGTACGCAGTAGAAGCAAGACGGCGGAAATCGAAAAGATTCTGCTCAGTGCAGGCATCGCTGCCACTAGCTATCATGCGGGACTGAACAATGAGGTCAAAGATATGCGTCAGAAGTTATGGCAATATGATAAGGTGCGCGTCATGGTGTCTACCAATGCCTTTGGTATGGGTATAGATAAGCCTGATGTCCGATGTGTAATTCATGTGGACACACCAGATTCTGTCGAAGCATACTTTCAAGAAGCAGGACGAGCGGGACGAGATGGGCACAAAGCCTATGCCATATTACTCAAGACGACCAAAGACGCTGCATTGCTTCGTAAACGAATCGCTGAGAAGTTTCCCGAATTGAGCTATATTAAAGAGGTGTATGAGAATGTATGCCAATTCTTACATATGGCTATGGGGGATGGGTATCAAGTGACTAGGCAATTTGACTTGGATAAGTTTTGTGTCCGCTACAAGATGTTTCCTATTCCGGTCATCAGTTCATTGCAAATACTGGGAGCGGCTGGGTGGTTACAGTACAATTCGAATAATGACAACCGATCACGGATGATGATTACCGTGACCAAGAGCCAGTTGTTCCGATTGGATACCTTGACAGAAGAGAAGGATATGATTATCCGTACTGCACTGAGAAAATATACGGGACTGTTCTCTCAATACGTTACTATCAGTGAAAGTATGATTGCTGAACAAATCAATCTGGATAGGAATATCGTCTATCAGCATCTCAAGACCATGGATAACTACGGAATCATTAGTTATATCCCTGCCAAGAAAACTTGTACCATCACATTCCTTCAACGGAGGGAGGAGAAACGACATATCAATATCCCTAAAGAAGTCTATCAGGTTCAACTGCATCGATATAAGATTCGTGTGGAGGCTATGATTGCCTATATGACTAGTGAGAAGAAGTGTCGATCCCGATTGTTATTGTATTACTTCGGAGAGAAATGTAATCATAACTGTGGACAATGTGACGTATGTATCGAACAGCACAAGAAAGGGACGCTTTCAAAAGAGATGGAAGCTAAATATCAACAGCTGATTATGGAACAATTGGAGCAAGCTCCGGGCCCACTGACCCTTAGAGAAGTCAGCAGACAATGGACAGCTCTGAATAATCTTCAGTTCAACAGACTCATCACCAAGATGAGAAATAAAAATATCATTGCGTTACGAGATGGGTGCTTATTTAATGAAATCGATAAGAAAATGGGCGAAAAAAAGAAATAAAGGAAGCAAATCATTTGTTTTTAAGATAAAAAAACTATCTTTGCCCTTATAGAATAACAATCTATCAAATATCATTATGCTACAGACAACAAATTCTTTTTATTATCGATTCTTTTACTTTTACTTTAGAAACAAAGTGGAGCGAGAGATTGTATGTAGTAATCAACAAGAAATGTAAATTTAAACGACCATATTTAATCCCGCTCCTTTTAAAAAGGTGTGGGATTTTTTTTTAATCAAGAATGACGTTATGCCGCAGAAAACAAAAGAGGTAGCTATCCAAGGAGTCATGGGCTCCTATCATGATATTGCTGCTCATCAGTATTTCAAAGATGAACCTATTACACTAAACTGCTGCAATAGCTTCGATGATTTATTTGGAAATCTCAAGAAAGACGAATCGATGCTGGGAATGATGGCTATTGAAAATACAATAGCCGGTAGTTTACTCCACAACAATGATTTGCTCAGAAATAGCAATACGCAGATTATCGGAGAACATAAACTCCGTATCTCGCACTGCCTGGTCGCTATGCCGGGCGTATCGATAGATGATATCGAAGAGGTACACTCCCACCCGATTGCACTCATGCAGTGTCGGGACTTTCTAAATAGTCATCCCAATATAAAAGTCGTGGAGTCTGAAGATACAGCCCTTAGTGCTGAGACGATTGCAACAGAGAAGTTGATGCATAGAGCAGCCATTTGTTCGAGTAAGGCTGCAGAAATTAATCAACTGAACATTCTGAAATCTGGCATCGAAACCAATAAGCATAACTACACGCGATTTCTGATTATTGCTGATGCATGGCAGGCGGACAAAAACAGGAAATCGGACCATAAGAATAAGTCTAATATAGTCTTTTCTCTACCTCATGAAGAGGGAAGCCTCTCACAGGTGTTGTCTATATTTAGTTTCTACAAAGTAAATCTGACAAAAATACAATCGCTCCCTATCGTCGGACGAGAATGGGAGTATCAATTTTATATCGACCTCTCTTTCGATGATTACACACGCTACAAGCAAGCACTCAATGCAGTGATGCCACTCACCAAGGCATTGAAAGTACTCGGAGAGTATGAGGCATTCGTTGAATAACTAGTAACATATAGATCCTATCACAATGAAAACGAAACAATATATTCCTGCAGACCGATTGGGGGGAGTCAAAGAATACTATTTCTCTAAGAAACTCCGTCAAATTGCCGAAATGAAGGCACAAGGAAAAGATATTATCAGCTTGGGCATCGGTAGTCCAGACATGCCGCCTAGCAAGGCGACGACAGATTCATTAGCTAAAGAATCTTCAAGAAAAGATATTCATGGCTATCAAAGTTATGTGGGCATGCCCCTTCTGAGACAGGAAATGGCGACATGGTACCAGCAGATTTATGGGGTATCACTAGACCCTGCAACGGAGATACAACCTTTGATGGGCTCTAAAGAGGGCATCTTGCATACTACATTGGCATTTGTCAATCCGGGAGAGAAAGTGCTGGTTCCCAATCCAGGATATCCTACTTATACCTCATTGAGTAAACTCCTTGGTGCTGAAGTCGTCTATTATGACTTGAAAGAAGAAAATGAATGGATGCCGGACTGGGAACAGCTGGAAGAAATAGACTGTACGGATGTGAAACTGATGTGGGTCAATTACCCACACATGCCTACGGGGATTCCTGCTAATAAACTTTTGTTTGAACGACTCGTCGCGTTTGCCAAAAAGAAAGGCATCATCATCGTACATGATAATCCGTATAGCTTAATCCTCAATAAGGAACCCATCAGCATCATGAGTGTCGAGGGAGCTAAAGATTGCTGTATTGAATTTAATTCGTTATCAAAAAGTCATAATATGGCGGGATGGCGCATCGGAATGCTAATTTCGAATCCACAATTTGTATCGTGGATTGTCCAAGTAATCAGTAATATCAATAGTGGCATGTTTGGCCCCTTGCAGATGGCAGCGGCAGAAGCACTCAAAGCACCTAAAGAATGGTATCAAAATAATAACAAAGAATATGAACAGCGGCGAAAAATTGCTACACGCATCATGAAGCTGCTTGATTGTACTTACCGAGAGGAACAAGTCGGATTGTTCCTATGGGGCAAGATTCCGAACCGATATGCTGACGTAGAACAACTGACGGAAAAGATCCTTCATCAAGCTGATGTCTTCATCACTCCAGGGTTCATCTTTGGTAGCAACGGAAAAAGATATATCCGAATCTCACTCTGCTGTACCGTGGAAAGACTTGCAGAGGCTGAGGCAAGAATAGAAAAGGTACTTTTACAAAATACACAACAACATTAATTATCCAACAAAATCACATAGTTATGGAATTAGAATCAATTTTACTTCCGGGAATAAGTGCTCAACGACCACTAGTTATCGCTGGCCCATGTAGTGCTGAAACCGAAGAACAAGTAATGGCTACTGCAAAACAACTGTATGACCGAGGTCAAAAAGTATTTAGAGCGGGTATATGGAAACCACGGACCAAACCAGGAGGTTTCGAAGGCGTGGGAACTGTAGGTTTGGAATGGCTGAAGAAGGTGAAAGAAACTTATGGCATGTATACGGCTACAGAAGTGGCCACGCCTAAGCATGTGGAAGAGGCCCTAAAAGCAGGAATAGATATCCTTTGGATCGGTGCACGCACCACAGCAAACCCTTTTGCTGTACAGGATTTAGCTGATGCACTCCAAGGAGTAGAAGATACGATCGTATTGATTAAAAATCCAGTGAATCCTGATCTCGAACTTTGGATAGGTGCTATCGAAAGAATTTCTAATGCGGGAATCAAAAAGATAGGGGCTATTCACAGAGGGTTCTCTAGCTATGATAAGAGTATCTATAGAAATATCCCACAATGGCATATTCCTATCGAACTCCGTAGACGTATCCCTAATCTCCCTATCTTCTCGGACCCTAGTCATATAGGTGGACGTAGAGAATTGATTGCACCTCTTTGCCAACAAGCCATGGACCTTAATTTTGATGGCCTAATCGTAGAGAGTCACTACGACCCGGATGACGCATGGAGTGATGCTAAACAACAAGTAACACCTGATGTACTGGAGTATATTCTTAATCTACTGGTCATCAGAACGGAAGTTTCTACCACAGAGAATCTCACTGAATTGCGCAAACAAATTGATGAGTGTGATACGACGTTGATTGAACTGTTAGCCAAACGTATGCGTATATCACGTGAAATAGGAACCTTCAAGAAGGAACACAACGTGACTATATTGCAATCTGACAGATATAGAGAGATTTTGGATAAACGAGGAGCTCAAGGAGCTTTGTGCGGTATGACAGAATCATTTTTGAGAGGCATTTTCGAATCTATTCATGAAGAGAGTGTCCGTCAACAAATGAATATCATCAATAAATAATCAAGAACCATCAACCGATGAAGATATTAATATTAGGAGCTGGAAAAATGGGGGCTTTCTTCTGTGACTTATTGCATGAGAAATATGAAGTGGCTGTGTATGAAACAAATCCGAAAAAACTGAAATTTCTATATGGAGCGTATCGTTTCTGTAAATTGGAAGAAGTGCAGGAATTTGCTCCTGACTTAGTCATCAATGCAGCTACGGTGAAATATACGATCCCTGCCTTTGAATCTGTATTGCCTTACTTACCTAAAGAATGTATCATTAGTGATATCTCTTCGGTTAAGAATAAATTACCGGATTTCTATAAGAAAAGTGGATTCCGCTTCGTCTCTACTCACCCTATGTTCGGCCCTACATTTGCGAGTCTTAATGATTTGAGTAAACAAAATGCGATTATCATCAAAGAAAGTGACCCTATGGGAGGGGCTTTCTTCAACTCGATTTATAGTGCACTGAATCTCAATATATTTCATTATTCGTTTGAAGAACATGATGCGACCATGGCCTATTCACTTTCTGTACCCTTTGTCAGTACGTTCGTGTTTACGGCTATCATGAAGAAACAGGAAGCACCGGGCACCACTTTTCAGCGTCATATGAATATAGCGAAAGGATTACTTTCAGAAGATGATTATCTATTGCAGGAGATTTTATTTAATCCTAGAAGTTCAGAACAAATAGAACAGGTTCGTACCGAATTGCTACGTATCAAAAAGATTATAGATGAGAAAGATGGTCCCGAGATGCAACAATATCTCAAAAACCTCAGAAAGAAACTGTAATTTCGTTTGCAAAATCAACGGATAAGCTAACGAACTATACCTTATATAAAAGCCATCAACATAGCATATTAGATGCTATGTTGATGGCTTTAGTTTATAGACTACTCGGGATTATCTTGTAGGCATCAATAGCCAGAAGATAATGTAGATAAGAAGTCCTGAACCTCCTACTAAGAAACAAATTAACCAGATAATCCGTACTATCGTAGGGTCAATATCAAAATAGTTTGCTACTCCTGCAGCCACACCGGCGATTACTTTATCTTGTGATCTCACTAATCTCTTCTGACTCATATTATTTATTTTTTCATTACTATTGGGTACAAAAATAAAGATATAGAATGGCTTATCAAAATAACAGTAGTCTTATTATACGCATATAAATGACAAAAAATACTAAATAGCTGATTTCTTGCCAGAAGAATAACAAAGAAGTATACTATTTGTCACTAAGAAAGAATATCACTATTAAAAAGATAGATTAAAACAAATTAAAGTGTCTTTTTGTAAAATAAATTAGTATATTTGCATCCATAATGACATATTTACATAACATAGATTTGTTTATAAAGCAATCCAAAAGTTTCATGAGCAAACCTTAATATAAAAAGAACTGAGCTATGAGTTACTTATTCAAACCGGTTGATTACAAACCGATTCTTGATTTACAGCAAACTGAACTTGCTATCCGTAAAATCAAAGATTTTTTCCAAGACAATCTGTCTGCTGAACTTCGATTACGAAGAGTTACAGCCCCCCTATTCGTCCTTAAGGGAATGGGAATCAATGATGACTTGAATGGAATAGAACGTCCAGTGGCCTTTCATATTAAAGACTTAAATGAAGCAACTGCAGAGGTGGTGCATTCCTTGGCTAAATGGAAACGACTTACTTTGGCTGAGTATGAAATAGAGCCAGGATTCGGAATCTATACCGATATGAATGCTATCAGACCTGATGAGGAATTGGGCAACCTTCATTCGCTATACGTAGACCAATGGGATTGGGAAAGAGTCATCTGCAAAGAGGAGAGAACACTTGATTTCCTAAAACAAATCGTCAGAAGAATTTACGCTACGCTATTGCGTACTGAATATCTAGTTCACGAGTCATTCCCGAAAATCAAATCACAACTCCCCAAAGAGATTCATTTCATCCATTCAGAGGAACTTCGTCAACTGTATCCTGACATGACACCTAAGGAAAGAGAAACAGAAATCTGTAAAAAATACGGAGCTGTATTTGTTTATGGAATCGGATGTGTATTGGGCGATGGCAAGAAGCATGACGGTCGTGCTCCTGATTATGATGATTACACTACGGTTAGTAGTGCTAAATTGCCTGGACTAAACGGAGATATCTTATTGTGGAACGATGTCTTACAACAAAGTATTGAAATCTCAAGTATGGGTATTCGTGTAGATGCTGAAGCGCTCAAACGACAACTCAAAGAGAGTGGAGAAGAAGCACGGGCAGAATTGTATTTCCATAAACGATTGTTAGAAGGTTCCTTGCCGCTTACTATCGGTGGAGGTATTGGTCAAAGTAGATTGTGCCTTTACTTCCTTCGCAAAGCACATATCGGTGAGATTCAAGCTAGTATATGGCCCAAAGAAATGCGCGAACAATGTAAATCATTGAACATGCCACTCATCTAATAGATGAATAGAAAAAGACTATAGACCTTACATAGGAAGCTATAATAAATAAAGCGTTCTCTATCTGTATCAGATAGAGAACGCTTCATTTATTAGGGCTTATCCTCCTTGATAAGGGGTTATAATGAGAGGGTAAATGACTTCTTAGCTACTATATCTTCAGCAGAAGTAGCTATGATGGCCTCAAATTTCCCAGGTTCTGAAATCCATGCATGGTCTTTCACGCTATAGAAACGGAGCATACTTTCATCAATATTAAAAGTAACGACTTTAGATTCTCCAGGAGCGAGAGCTACCTTGGTAAATCCTTTCAATTCTTTGACGGGTCTCTCTACACTGCATTTCTTGTCACTGATATATAATTGAATGACTTCTTTTCCTGCTCGGTCTCCTGTGTTGGTCACTGTGGCTTGAACTTCGATAGAACCTGTCTTAGAGAGGTGTTTGTCACTCAATGTGACTTGGTTCACTCTGAAGGTAGTATAACTCAACCCAAATCCAAATGGAAATAACGGTGCCTTCTTCTGCTTATCTGTATATCTATAGCCTATGTTCATTCCTTCATTGTAATGGACGTCTGTACCATCACCAGGATATTCGCCTAGTGCATGAGCTCCACAATCGGCCAAAGAAACGGGAAAAGTAAAAGGTAATTTTCCTGACGGATTGGTGTCACCAAATAAGATGGAAGCCAAAGCATTGCCTGCTTCAGAACCGGCATACCATGCTTCTAATACACTAGGTACCTTATTAATCCAAGGCATGCTAACGGCATTGCCACTAAGCAATACCACGACGATATTTTTATTGACATCTGCTAAGTCATTAATCAACGCATCTTGTTCATAAGGTAAACCCATCGATGCACGATCATTTCCTTCACAGTCTTGTCCATCATTTTTGTTGAGTCCTCCGACATAGATCACTACATCAGCTGCTTTCGCTGCCTCGACTGCAGCAGCATGAATGGCTGCAGCATCATAGGTAGTGGTATCGGCCTTGGCCCCTACGACATCCTGTTCTGCTACCGCAGGTGATGCATAACCCATACTAAAGGTGACCTCACTCGAAGGAGACGCTAAAGATTTGATTCCTGCTAATGGAGAGATTTCATATTTCACTTTCAAAGAAGAAGACCCTCCACCGATGGTCATTCGTTTGATTGCATTTTCACCTACGACAAGTATCTTCTGTGTTTTGTTTTTATCTAATGGGAGAAGGTTCTTCTTATTTTTCAAAAGAACCATGCCCTCTTCAGCTATCGTCTTGCCTGCTAAGCTATGAGCTGGCGTATTGAAACTTCCATAAGGACGTTGACGATTCATTGTCGTGCGGAAAGTCAAACGTAAGATGCGACGCACTTTGTCATCTAGTTCCTTGGTTCCAAACTCTTTATTTTTTATCGCTTTGAGGTATGGATTAGCTAAGTAATAGTTACTATAAGCGTTGCTCGTTCCCCAATCTAAGCCATTGGTCCAACTACCGAACTCCATATCCAATCCATTGAGAACAGCTTGCCGGGTGTCGTGAACCCCACCCCAGTCAGAGATAACTACTCCATCAAATCCCCATTCCTTCTTGAGGATATCATTGAGTAGGTATTCGTTGTGACAACAATGTTCCTTTTTATACTGATTGTAAGACCCCATAATGGCCCAAGCTTTTCCTTCTTGCACAGCTGCTTTAAAAGCAGGCAGATAAATCTCACGTAACGTACGCTCATCTACGACTACATTTATTTTATCACGATCTACTTCCTGATTGTTCAAGGCAAAATGCTTGACACATGCAGCTACCCCATTACTTTGTACTCCTTGAATATAAGGAACCACCATCGTAGAAGATAGATAAGGGTCTTCACCCATATATTCGAAGTTACGACCGTTGAGAGGAGTTCGATAGATATTTACGCCAGGACCTAACAATACATTTTTATTGCGGTATCTAGCTTCTTCTCCTATTGACTTGCCATAGAGATGAGCCATCTCAGGGTTCCATGTAGAAGCCAAACAAGTCAAAGCAGGAAAAGCGAAACAAGAATCATTGGTCCAAGAGGCTCCATACCATTCATCCCATAAGACTTCTGCTCTGATGCCATGAGGGCCATCAGACATCCAATTCTCAGGGATGCCAAGCCGTGCACAACCTGGCGAACTAAATTTAGACTGCGCATGAGTCATGGCTACTTTCTCTTCCAAGGTCATTCGCTGAAGGGCATCTTCAATCCGGTCTGCTATCGGAGCATTCGAATCAAGATAAATCGGTTTATCCGTCTGAGCATACGTAGAAAGGAGCTGTACGCTGAAGAGGATGAGTACTAAAAAAGTTTTCTTTACATGTAGCATATTGTAATAATTAATTGACAACGCGTGTCAGGGTTAAATAGTTTATTTGATTTCCATCACTAAAGCCTCAAAATCAGCCGCTTTGTTCAACGCTTGTTTCTTGATTCGTGCTCTGTAATTGTAAATAGTATTTGGTGCATAATTTAAGAACTCAGCAATCTTCTTGCTCTCTGATATGCCTATTCTTATTAGGGCAAATATTCTCTGTTCAGTAGTCAACGTCATCGATTGGTCAATCGTGATGCGGTATTGCTCTTCCAATAAGGCATTGAACTGTGAAAGAAAGGTAGGATAGAGATTCAAGAAAGCTTGGTCAAATTGCTTATACAAGATGTCCAATTCATTTTCACTGAACTCAGTTGACTTGAGATACTTCACCAAGTCAGCTGGTTGTATATATTTTGATTTCGTGAGGATACGATTACGGAAGTGGGTCATCTTATGAATATGAAAAGCACACAACTCCAAGAACTGACCTATATAATGAATCCTCATCTTATTACTCTTGAGCAATTTCATGTTCAGCGTACCGAGTTCATCGTTGCGCTTCAGCAACTCTTTCTGCGCAACGGCTAGATGCTGTTTCTGTCGATACATATAAATCATTGCTGCCAGCAGCAATAACCCTAAGACACTGATGATAATCAGTACATAGGACATGCGGCGCTCTGACCTTGCCTTGATTACATTATGGTCATGCATGATGGCCGATAAGATAGATGATATCTGAATGACACGGAGTTTACCGTTATATTCCTTGGTCAACTCCCAAGAGAACTTGATATAGCGATAAGCCTGAGCCGTCTTACCGTCTTCACTAAGCATCTGTGCAAGCATCCAAAGAGAAGCATGATCTTTGGTTCCATTTCTGACATCCGAGACAGCAGAGATAGCTAACCAATATTTTGTCATCGTTCTACGATTGAGCCCTCGATAGATGATTGCTCTCAGATAAGCCTCCATAGAATAATCAGATGTGCCAGGAATACTGCTCTCAAATAACTTCTGATTGTACTTCAAAGCTTCGGTATAATTATGTACATCCAAACCCGCCGTCTCTTTTAGCTTATATTCGTCCAAGGAACCCAAGGTAGCGATTGAACGTAACGAATCTCTATACATGTCAGATTGGGTATAGTACTTTGCTGAGAGATTTTTGAGGTCAGTATAGTAAGCAATTCCCTTATAAGCATCTCTACAGATCCTATAATAATTCTTTCGGTCAGCCACACTGAGATGATGGCTAGTGGTTTGTTTGATCAAGCCGATTCCTTCGAAGAAATTGGTATTCTTACACAACAAGTCAGCATAGTGTACTTTACTCATCGTGATAAGCGATGAATCCTGCAACTGCAAGGCAATATCCAATGCCACTTGATTATAATAAAGACAGGAATCGTAAGATACAGATCGGTAAGATGTCTCTAGTTCTCTAGCTAGATGATAACGTTTTGTAAGATGAGCAGGAGATACTGAACTAAATCGAACGGACAATGTATCTAATTCCGCTTGTCGATGACGCATGTAAAGATCACTGTGTTGGATTGCTTGGTCCAACACAGTGAATATAGAGTCTAACCGAACCGGTTCTGCATGAACCGGTCCTAGAGAAACTAATATAGCTAAGATAAATAATCGAATAAATCTTCGCATCAGTTGTGATTTTTCAATTCGTATTGCCTTATATACAAAAGTAATAAAAGGTTTAGAACTTATGTTATTCTTAGAAGAAAATTGATTTTATTGAGCGTCCGTCGGCAATGCTGCTACCGTAAGGACACCTGCATCAATACCATGAGTCACATCGAGGGTAAATCGATAAGCACGGTTCTCTTCGAGAGTCTGACCATCAATGATACCTAAGTTACCTGAGTCACGACCATTCGTACCATCACCGACAAAAATCAACGCGCTACTCGATGTAAGCGTTTGGCTTGAGAATTCACCTCCCCAACCCGCTTGATGGAAAAACTTAAAGTTAATATCAGCCGTCTTGATTTGTGTACCAGCGACCAAGGTGATTTGATAGATTCCTTTAGCAATAGGAGCCAAACAAAGTGCATTGTCTGTATTCCATCCCACTTGGTAGTCAGTAAAATTCGGTTTACCTACTCCTTCACCAATAATCCAAATGGCTCCAGTACCATCAGACTGCAAAGAAGCCAATTCTCCATCAAGCAATACACGAGCAGAGATAGTCTTCTCGACAGCATCGAAAGATAAACGATAAGTTCCATTCATAGCAGCTAGACGAAGTTCGTCCCCCGATAGAAGGGTGAAGAAGTCAGCATCAACCCACCAATCAGAGATGTCCCCTAGTCCTTTGACTGTCACTGATTGGTTCGCAGTCAATGATAAATCTACGGTATAATGTTCGTCACTCTTGACGGTCAAGTCAATACCATTTGCCTGAAGAGAGATCTGTGGAGAGAACTGATAATCCTTTGTATTGAAGACCAATTCATACTCCCCTGCTGCACTATTTGAAAAGAGTAAGGGTTCAGTAGCCCCTTCGGTCACTTCTCCTTGATTATCCAAACCAAAAGTTAAGAAACGGTCAGAACCTTCTATTGATGGTGTCTGGATATACCCTTTTATCTTCTTAGGAAAGGTACCAAGATAATGATAAGTGTATGCACTGCTACGCGTCATCTTATAATCGCCTGCATCAGTGTGCAGCGTAACAAAAGGAAAATCAGCACGCTTAGTCGTAACTTCTGCTACTTGTTCAGCAGTAGCGAATTTGATATTTTGCAAAACAAACTGCAATCTGACTTGTCCATCAGGAATCGCTGCATAATAAGGGAAATAAATCTTCCCTGTATAATCACAAGCAGACTCCTTGGTTCTGATGACCGTCTGTTGCATCACTTCTTCTCCATACAGCGCACTTACCTTAAGTGTCGAAAGAGGTATATCACTCTGAGGCACATGAACTTCAAAATCAATACTATCACCGAAGTAAGCAACATTCGGTATAGCAGTGATTTCGAAAGAAGGCGCTGCGACCGATTCATCATCATCAGAAGTACACTGAGCAGTTGTCATGCCTAGAGCCACTAGTCCGAGCAAGACGATTCTATTTAATCTTTTTCTTTTCATCTTATTTCTTTATTTATTCCATCTTAAAGACACGACACTCTTCATCTGGATTTTATACATAAAATAATGAGTTCCATCACTAAAAGTAATCTCTTGAGATTCATCAGAAGCATTGCAAGCCACGATAGCATACGAGCCATCTACATTTTTAAAAGCTTGCATCGTGATATCTTTAGGAGCATAGCCTGAAGTAGCGATTCTGACAGCACCTGGTTTGACAACAGATGCTAGATGAGCTACCACATAATAATGAGAATTTCGGATAATCGTCTTGTAATTGGCATTGCTGATATCTACAGCTCCATAACAAGTTTGACAGCCACCCTCTCTGTTAGGTCCACGGTCGTTATCAAGCATCAGATTCCATACAATCACTCCAGTACACCAATTAGCTACAGTTCCCAATCCTAAGTCCAACATATCAGGAATCAGACGGGTCTCTAGATTGCGTCCCGAATTCCATTCACCGATTGAAGCTTCGCTAAAGACCAATGATTTAGCAGGAAAGGCATCATGAACTTTGAGCAGTTCACGCTTATCTCCGGCATAATTATGAAATGCTGCACCAGCAACATATTTAGCCGCTGTCGTCTGGTATATATTGACTGGATAATCTTGTTGACTAGCAATATTCTGATAATCATAATTATGATCATAGGCAAGCACTTTCACCCCTAAGTTAGCTGCTTCTAACTTAGGACCTAGCACATTGATAAACTCAGCTTCTTGTTCCCATCCCATATATAAAGATGCAGAGTTGCCCCTATTCAAAGGTTCATTTTGAGGAGTAATCGAATAAATAGCGATTCCTTGGTTCTGAAATGCTTCAATCCATTTGACAAAGTAAGTAGCATAATCGTCATAATAGATAGGGTTTAGTTCGCCTCCCGTCCAAGAATCATAAGGCGCCAAATCATTTAGGTTATTGACCTTCATCCATTTAGGACAAGTCCATGGTGTAGCCATAATCTTCAAGTCAGGATTGATTGCTAGGATTTCCTTCAGGATAGGGATGACATATTCATTTTCTTCCACTGTCAAAGCAAAATGCTCGATGCCTTGGGTATCACAACAGGTATACTCACTAAAAGAAAAGTCAGAACAACCGATAGATACACGGACATAACTAAATCCATAACCATTTGTTGGAGAAAACGTCTCTTCTAAAAAGGCTTTCCTATTGGCTGCAGACATCATCATCAGATTATATGAACTACTCCCTGTGATGGCGGCTCCGAAACCATCCATCGTTTGGAAAGATTGAGCCTCATCTAAAAATACAGTATGAGGAGACAGATTATCTCCTGAGGCAAACGAACATGAATCTGGAGTCAAATCATAACTGCGCAAACTATTCGTGACCAAGACTGATACATCAGCCTCTTCAGTAGTTATGGGGTCAGTTACTTTGGTTTCTACAGTATTAGAGCAAGAGACCAATATGACGGTCATCAGTGACACAAAGGTCAACAAAGCATTTGATATTTTTCTTATTTTCATGATTATTTGTTTAATATCCAGGGTTTTGGACTAGGTTAGGATTAGAATCTATAGCCATTTGTGGGATAGGAAGGATCTCATTGATTTCTCTGAATGGCTGTCTCTGGGGCAAGCGACCACTATCATTGGCATATACTTTATTCATCACGTCAGTCATCTTACCTAGACGAACCAGGTCAAACCAGCGTTGTCCTTCGAAACAGAGTTCCATACGGCGTTCATCCATATAAGCTTGGAGCAAAGCTGCTTGGTCAGCAGTAGCCGAAGCAGGCAAGTCTGATAATCCAGCTCTATTTCTAATCTGATTGATAATGGCTTCTGCAGCAGGTAAGTTAGGAGATTCCCCCATAATCAGGGCTTCAGCTTTCAATAAAAGGGCATCAGCATATCTATATTTGATGATGCTATTGACACTACTTCGGATTTTGTACATAAAAGGATAGTTGGAAGAAGAATAATAGTTACTCCACGAACAACTATAATAAACGATTGATTGAGTATATCGTTGTGTATCACCTTCCTTGGCAAACAAATTAATCAGGTCTCTAGAAGGGGTGACCCATTTGGCCCAAGTGAAATTTTCATCCCAGTTGATTAAGTTACGTCCAAACATCCAAGTGACCCAATTTCCATTGCCAGTAGTAAAGTGCGCTTCGTAGATACTTTCTGAAGTATTTCTATATTTAGCATCGGTCTGTGCATCATTCATCTCAAAGAGGTCTCCGTACTGGCTCACTAATGAGAAACCGTCTGCAGTCAATTCATCTACATATTTGATGACCTTAGCATAATCTCTCAGAGGCGCTTCAGCATAGACTTTTGCGAGTAACATACGTGCCACTGATTTGGTCAATTTGGTCTTGTCATCCACGTCATTTGTCAGCGCATATTGGTTGTCTAGTACGGCTAACAAGTCAGCCTCAATTTGCTGATACGCTTCTTTAGGAGTCGATTGACTAGGGAAATAACTCCCATAGACATCTTCTATGGTTTCGCTAGTAATGGTACCAGCTACCGTAGTGATTACTGGTATGTTGCCCCAGAGTCGAACCATATCAAAAAGTGTCATCGCACGTAGCACCTTGGCTTCTGCAACATACTGTCCTTTGAGCGCTGGTGACAGCACTTGGTCACTCACGTCATCAATATGGCAAATCAACTTATTAGCAACCGCTACGGTGGCTAGGAAATTGTCCCAATCACGGCTAATAACAGAATTGGCTCCATCTAAACTATTCGTCTCAAATGGAATCACTTCCGCACCTGTGGTTCCACCATATGCATTGTCAGCATGCGCATCTCCTTCGAGAATACGGTCTAGGTACCAATGTTCTTGACTATTTTTGAAGGCATCACGAATCGATACCATGTAACTATCGATGCTTTCTTTATCTTTAAATACGATATCTGCACTTGCTTCTTGTACTCCTTCACTCACGTCACTATAATCCGATACGGGATCATAATCGAGAGAACAACTTCCCAAAGCGAATAGTGATACAGCTAGTAAAATATAATTTTTCATCTTGTCTTTCATTTTAAAATTCTATGTTTACACCAAAGAGATAAGTCTTAGATTGCGGATACGTACTCCAGTCGATCCCTTGTACAGCTCCGCTATTGCCCCATTGATTAACTTCGGGGTCGATTCCAGAATAAGAAGTCCAGGTATATAGATTACTAGCGGTGAAATAAGGTTGTAACTTATTGATTCCCCATTTCTTAAGTAATGGACTCGTCACATTGTACGACAATGTAATTTCTTTCAGACGGAGATAACTACCATCTTCGATAAAGTACGATGAATTTTTTAAGTCAAAGTTTGCCTTCGGTACGTCGGTGATTTGTCCTGGAATTTTCCATCTATCAAGAACCTTGGTCGATTGATTCTTCCCATCATACATTCCTTCCGTTTCGATACGTGAAGCATTGAAGATGTCATTGCCTTGTACCCCTTGAAGAAAGATATTTAGACCTATCCCCTTCCAAGAAAAGGTATTGGTAAAGCCATAAGAGAAATCAGGATTAGGGTCTCCGATATAGGTTCTATCAGAAGAAGTAATCTTATCATCTCCATTGAGGTCACGGTACATCAATTCACCTGTTTCTGGATCGACGCCATCACTGACATAGCCATAGAAGCCACCAAGAGACCTACCCGGTTCATTTCTTACTACGAAAGAACTTGTGTAATCACTCGTCTTGGCATCATAATAGACTTTTTGCAAGTCCAAACTGACCAACTTGTTCTTATTGAACGAGATATTGAAATTAGAATCCCAATTAAAAGCCCCTACAAGATTGTGAGAAGTAACCGCCAACTCAAATCCACGGTTCGTCATCTCTCCCTCATTACGAGTGATGGTATTGGCTGCAGCTGCTCCCGTAGGAAGCGTCACATTCATCAGCATATCCTTGGTTCGCTTGACATAATAATCCACGGTGATATTCACTCTGCTCGACAACAAAGTCATATCGAGACCTATATTGGATTGTGTAGTGGTTTCCCATTTCAAGTCAGGAGTACGAAGGTTTGTCTGATAAATACTTGGTGTAGCATCTTGTTTACCCTCTTCGAACCATGCCTGACGAGAGATACCATACATCTGCATATATGCATAATCGCTGATTCCACTTTGGTTACCTGTCTGTCCCCAACCCATACGCAATTTGAGGTCATCAAGCCAAGTTTGGTCTTTAAGAAACGATTCGCTAGAGACACGCCATGCAGCAGATGCTGAAGGGAAGTAACCCCATCTATGGTCAGGACTCAACTTAGAAGAGCCATCAGCACGCATATTCATGGTTACCAAATACTTACTCTCAAAATTGTACTGAGCTCGACCAAAGAAAGAGAATATTCCCCATTGAGAAGCCCCTGTACCTGTTCCAGTCCAAGAGATTTCATTGGCTGCATTGAGGGTCTCTATATCACTGCTTCGATAATGCGATGCATTGATCCAACTATTGCTGTAATCTGAATCAGTCCATGATGAACCTCCCATCAAATCGATATGATGATGATTAAACTGCAATGCGTAATTAGCTACGTTATCAAAGGTAAGTACCGTGTTTTTACTACGATTATCGGAGCCTAAGCCCTTATTGACCCGTCCCGTTTCAGTAGATATCGGATCCACGAAACTCGTATTGAGTCCCTCTCTTCTATCCATAGACAAACTACTTTTGAAAGAGAAATTCTTAAATGGAGTGATGGTCAATGAAGCAGAAGCAATCAAGCGATTCTCATCGTTTTTGTTATTGATTCCTTCTCCTAAGTTCTCAGCAGGACTGTTCACATTATTCACTCCATAAAAATTCTTATTGTATTGATACGGATTGGCAGGGTCCATCACAGGAGCATACGTAGGGGTATTAATCACCGACAAGACAATGCCTCCTCTATTAGCACCTGCACCGGTTGTGACACTATTTCCTGTATAATCAGAATAGGTCACTTTTGCATCTAAGGTCAACCAATCACGCACTTGATTATGCCATCTCCCATTGAAATTATATCTCTTGAAATAAGTAGTCTCTATCACTCCTTTCTCATCGATATAACCAGCAGAAAGATAATAGTTTAGTTTGTCATCCCCATTGGAGAAACCTACTTGGTAATTTTGAGAGATACCCGTACGAAAAGCGACATCTTGCCAATCAGTGACATCTGTAAGTCCTTCAGGAAGATTCACGATACCGATTTCATCTTGCAATTCCTTATACTGGTTCACATTCAAAGCATCAAAATCACTTGCTACATCGCTCACCCCATATTGGGCACTAAATGTCACTTTTGATTCTCCATCATTTCCACTTTTCGTACTAATCAATACGACACCATTTGCAGCACGCGAACCATAGATTGCAGCTGCAGAAGCATCTTTGAGTACCTGGAGACTTGCGATATCATTTGGTGAAAGGAATTTGATATTATCAACTGGTACTCCGTCTACGACATAAAGCGGGTCATTATTTCCATTGAAGGAAGTTGTTCCACGGACACGAATAGACAATTCAGCTCCTGGCGCTCCATTTGTCTGAGTGACACTTACGCCAGCTGCCTTGCCCTGAAGCGCTTGACCAGCAGAGACGATAGGACGAGTATCTATATCCTTGGTATTTACAGAAGTAATAGAAGTCGTCACATCTTTCCGTTTTACAGCTCCATAGCCGATGACTACAACTTCATCAAGCAATTTGGCATCCTTACTTAGGGCTATACGTAGTGGAGTATCTCCATCGACTACGACAGCCTTCTTTAGATACCCTATATAGGAAATATATAGAGTAGTTCCCTGCGCAATATTCATGGAGAAATGTCCATCAATATCTGTAATCGTTCCATTAGAGGGATCGTCAGTCGATATGACTGCACCAATCAGCGGTTCTTGAACTTCGTCAATGACCGTTCCCGTCACTTTCAATTGCTGTCCATACACCGAAGTGGATAGACACAATATTAGGCATAAAAAAAGGTTTTTCATAAAATTTCCGTTTACTAGTTAAGATTGACATCAATGCATTTTAATCGAAACAAATATAGAGCATAAATAGAATACTAAAAACACAACATAGATACAAAGTGGATAACTGTGATTGATATAAATATACACACAACTGATAATCAATAGGTTATACCATTCGCTATATTCTATAAAAGTGGATTATTGAACTACTAATAACTAGTCAATCACTCTATTCACGACTAAAATCAATGATTGACCGTGAAGGAACAAGCCGATAAAGTAATTCTCATCCATCAAATTAAAGACCTCATCACTTTCTTACTCGATAATTTATCTTAATTTTGTATGTAATATAGACAGTCAATAATAAACCAAATCAGTATAGATAAATAGTATGAACGTCAAGATTGAACCTTCATGGAACAGAGCCCTACAAAATGAATTTGACAAACCTTATTTTGCCAAGTTGAGCACTTTTGTAAGAGAAGAATACAATACTCAAACAGTATTTCCACCCGCATCGCAAATCTTTGAAGCTTTCAATCGCTGTCCACTGACACACACCAAAGTGGTTCTCATCGGACAAGATCCCTATCATAATCCAGGTCAAGCTCAGGGATTGTGCTTCTCAGTCAATAAGGGCGTGAAGTGTCCTCCTTCACTAGTAAATATATATAAAGAATTGACGAGTGATATCGGTGGGGACATTCCACAGCACGGAGACCTATCTCATTGGGCAAACCAAGGGGTACTGATGCTCAATGCTACCTTGACTGTCAGAGCTCATCAAGCAGCATCTCATCAAAAGAAAGGATGGGAGACATTTACGGATGCAGTCATTGATTATCTGGCTAATGAAAAAGAGCATATCGTATTTCTACTATGGGGCAATTCGGCTATCAAACGAGCAAAGAAGATAGACGCAAGTAGACACTTAATACTTACATCAGCACATCCATCCCCACTCTCTGCTTACAGAGGGTATTTCGGGAACCATCATTTCAGTTTAACCAATGAATATCTGATAAAGCATGATAAAGAACCGATAAATTGGTTATAGGAGAGACAGCACTCAACCTTTAAAAACAAAGATAATGTTTGAATTAGTACAAATACCACAAAGCATATTGATTGTGACCAAATGGATATATATCCTCTTTGTCACATCGACGACCATCGTTGTACTCTTAGACAATAAAGGAGCTATCAAAACGTGGGCATGGCTCATGGTCATTCTCTTTGTCCCTATCATAGGGGTGGTGCTTTATTATTTGCTAGGACATTATTCGCAAAAGGAACGAATGATATCCAAGCGGCAAGCAAATAAGATTAAGCGCCAGACGCTGATAGCAAATAATAATCCAGAACAAGACATCCCTCCCATCTATCGGTCATGGACTCGTCTATTTTTTCAGACCAACCAATCCGTTCCATTGGGAAATAATGGGGTGACGATATTTACGAGAGGTCAACAAAAATTAGATGCGCTACTCCAAGACATATCTGAGGCCAAAGAACATATCCATGTCCAATACTATATCATAGCCAATGATGCAGTAGGACTTGAGATACGTGACTTACTGATCAAAAAAGCAGAAGCAGGGGTAGAAGTTCGGGTCATTTACGATGATGTAGGTTGTTGGAATGTACCCAAATCTTTCTATGAGCCCATGTACACAGCAGGCATAGAGGTAAGAGCTTTTTTAAAAGTCCGCTTCCCCAAGTTTACTTCACATATCAATTATAGAAATCATCGGAAATTAGTTATTATAGATGGGCAGATAGGATATATAGGTGGCATGAACTTAGCTCAACGGTATATAGATGGTACGCCATTTGAGAGTTGGAGAGATACACATATCCGTGTCGTGGGAAGTGCAGCCCATGGATTACAGAGTTCATTTCTTCTAGACTGGTACTTCGTAGATCGCTCCATCTTGACAGATAAGAAATACTTTCCTACACCCATTATTGGTGGAAAAGTATTGATGCAGATGGTCACGAGTAGTCCCGTATACAACTGGAAAGAGATTCACCAAGGACTGGTGCGCATGATTACTTTCAGTAGTGATTATATCTATATCCAGACTCCCTATTTCATACCAAGTGATGAAATAATCAATGCCATGCAAACGGCCGCTCTGTCAGGAACGACTGTGGAACTGATGATTCCAGAAAAAGGAGACAGCGTAGTCACTCAATTGAGCAGTTTCTTCTTTCTTGAGAAATTACTAGAGGCAGGAGTCAAGATATACCTTTATCAAGCCGGATTCTTACATGCCAAGATGCTCGTATCAGATGACACGATGTGTACGGTCGGTTCAGCGAATATTGACCATCGGAGTTTCGATCACAATTTCGAAATCAATGCGATGATTTATGACCAAGAAGTCAGTAAGGAGATGCGTGATATCTTCATAGAGGACAAGAAAAATTGCCGGGAACTCTCGTTAGAAGAATGGACAAAACGAGGTAAAACAGACCGCCTATTACAAGGAATAGCGAGACTATTTGCCCCGCTACTCTAATGCTATGGTTCGGCTTGCAGTGATGCAATCAGTGATTCATCATCGATGTGGTATCATCTGAAGAAAGAAAAATGAACACTCCCGTATTGTCGCTGTTCTAGGAAGTGTGGATGGTCAGTAAACTGATGGTCTTTACCATGTTCCAAGACAAAGAGTCCACCTTCACTAAGGATATTCTTAGCAAATATCAAGTCAGGAATCTCTCCTAGTTGAGGAAGGGCATAAGGAGGGTCAGCAAAGATAAAGTCAAAAGATTGCTTACATCTATCGACATATTTGAAGACATCCCCACAAATAGGAATACACTCTTGAGCATCTAGTTTGGTCATCAACTGCTGGATGAACGCAAAATGTTTGCGATCTTTCTCCACACTGACAACCTGACTACAACCTCGTGAGACTAACTCGATGGCAATGCCCCCCGTACCTGAAAACAAGTCTAGAGCCTGAGGTGCCTCCTCTTCAAAATCAAAATATCCCATCAACACATTAAATAAATTTTCTTTGGCAAAATCTGTTGTTGGACGGGCTTTGAAACCTTTTGGGACATCAAAACGACGTCGTTTATATTTTCCACTTACTACACGCATGGGACTTAAATATTTAGTTGATAGATTTTCTTATTTAGAAATAGAATCAGATTACAACAATTCGCAACGAATCAATGCATCTAAATCTTCAAAGGGACTGGCCGTCACACCTACATGAGCTATATAGGGTTTCATTAAGTCCAATAACTGCTGGACTTCGTCGATTTGTTTGTGCCCAATCAATACGAGTTCATCCACTTCCTGGTCATAGCCCAAGATACGCCATGTATTGAAGATATAATACCCCATATCAGCTGGCACAGGCGCATAGACCTGGTTCACTAGTTGGAGTTCTCCTCTTTCCATAGCAATCAATTGTAAATGGTCTTCCACTTGCATGGCAAACAATTTCCGTCCTATGGTTTTCTTCCCTTCGAAGTTCAGTTGGACCAAAAGAGGAGTGTATTGAGCATAGCAAACCAACGTCTTGGCATAATAATGTTTCAGCTGTTCCAATGCCGTACGGTCGAAAGCGTACAAGACGACTAAATCATTGCTCGGAAGGATATCATGAAGTACTTCTTCGTTGGCGCGTCGAGGTAAGTTCTGATAATAGAAATCTGCAGCATATTCAGGTTTGAACAAAGACAATGGGACAAGCGTCCACATGGCATGGTCCACCGTGACATACACCCGATCGAAAGGATGACTCATCCAAGTAAATTGGTCGTAAGCCATCTTCAGATTAGCGGTCACGCTAAGCGTCTCCTCGGCATCATATTGCTGAGTGTATATAGGCTTGCTACTCTCTATGGGCAAGTATATATATATAGAAAATCCATCCGTATGAATACGGATGGACATTCTATATTTTTTATCTGTTTCGAGTTTAATCATAGATTACTCCCAGTTACCAGAGTTGTTGTTAGGAGATTCGATAGAACCAACCATCAAACCAGGATATTTACCTAATTTCTCTTGAAGGTCGATAATGTTTACGATCTCTTGGTGGTTCAACCCTTTAAGATATACTTTGTAAGGTACTTTTGCTTCGAACAAGTACAATGGCATACCTGACTTAGTTGAATCTTCACGAGTTTTCAACTCAAATTGTTCTGCACCATTAGTAAATGGAACGTAACGAAGAGAATCAGCATCAAAGTTCTTAGGATAAATAGTATCCAAGACAGCAACCCAAAGCGTATCACGTTTGAAGTTCTCTAGACCGTTTTTCTTAACTAATCTGTAGTTACCTGTCTTCTTAGCCTTGTTGATAATACTCATTGCCTTACGCTCAGTAAGTCCATCCTCTAATTGGTCATCTGAAAGTACACCTTCTTTCAAGACAAAAGGAATCTTTGCTGTTTTGACAAAATCAATCAAAGTATCAAAGCTAGCTGTATATCTTTGTTCATGTTGTGAACGATATTCAAGCTGAGCTTTACGGATGTCGATTAGACGCGCAATAACTTCGCGGTCACGAATCTTCTTACCCTTTTCAAAATTGATTGGTCCCATAATACTTGCATAGCAAATATAAACTAAAGCACAAGCCACAAGAGCCAAAACGATGTTAATTACAGTTTTCATGTTGATTATATTTCATTTATTGATTACATTCGTAACGCAAAAATAAAATAAATTCCTTGAAGGAACTAGTAATCCCCCATTTTTATTACAATTAAAATGATAAAAAAATCTACAGAGGCAGAAATTAAAGCCTTTTTTACATTTAACCCTACTTCCGAACAAGAATTAACGGTACACAAAATAGCTCAGTTCCTACAATCACCCAGTTCTGAAGCACTCTTCCTACTCAAAGGATATGCCGGAACAGGTAAAACTACCGTGGTCTCAGCACTCGTACAAATGATGCTTGCAAACCAGATGAAAGTCGTTCTACTAGCCCCTACCGGTAGGGCTGCAAGAGTATTTAGTACCTATGCAAATACGTTAGCCATGACTATCCACCGTAAGATCTATAGACAAGAGACCTATGGTGATTTGGAAAGTCATTTCAAACTCAATGAGAATAAGCATACCAATACCTTGTTTATTGTCGATGAGGCATCTATGATAGGGCATCATAGCAATTCTAATAACCAATTTGGAAGCGGCTCCCTACTTGACGACTTAATAAAGTATGTCTATAAGGGAAGTCATTGCAAGCTGATGCTGATTGGTGATCAAGGACAGTTACCTCCAGTGGGGTCTGTAAATAGTATGGCTCTCGATGCTAATCAATTGAAGTCCTATGGACTTGATGTTACTGAGATTGAGATGACTCAAGTCGTTCGTCAGGCAGAAGACAGTGGCATCCTCTATCAGGCGACCCTACTCCGTCAAGCGATGGCAGCAGACTCTTGTGATTTGCTCCCAAAGATAGCTGCTTCGAGATTCCCAGATATTGAGGTAGTCAGTGGAGAAGACCTCTTGGAATCTTTAGATAATGCCTATTACCAATGGGGTATCGAAGAGACTATTATCATTACGAGATCTAATAAACGTGCAAACCTATATAATCAGGGTGTCCGTGCACGCATTCTTGACCGAGAAGAAGAACTGGAACGTGGAGATTGGTTGATGATCGCAAAAAACAACTACTATTGGGCAGAACAAAACAATCAGAATGGGTTCTTAGCTAACGGTGAGATGGCTGAAGTGAAACGAGTACAACACCAGACCGAACTTCATGGATTTGACTTTGCTTATGTAGAATTGAAATTTCCCGAACATCCCGACATGGAAATGGAAACGATGATTCTATTAAATACACTCAGGACAGAAACGCCCACGTTATCGCGAGAAGAGAATGAACAGCTTTTTACCTCGGTGTTGGCAGATTATGAAGATATCAGCGTAAAGCGAGAACGCGTACAAGCCATCAAGAAAGATAGGTACTACAATGCGCTACAAGTAAAATATGCCTATGCCATCACTTGTCATAAGTCACAAGGTGGACAGTGGCACACAGTCTTTTTGGACGGTGCTTTTCTACCTGATAAGATGAGAAATGAAGAAGGATTCAGATGGCTTTATACTGCTATGACACGAGCTACTGACAAGTTATATTTGGTGAATTATCCCTCTGATGGGGTCGAATAACGATTTGATATTAGGCTTCGGCCAAGGCAAAGCATTCTGTATTTATCTCGGCCCAGAAGGTAGATCCTTTACCTTCTTCAGATTCAAAACCAATATCTCCTCCTAGATTGTGGATTAGACTTTTGCATAATGATAGTCCCAGTCCAGTACCTTGAGCAAAGTGGTCTAATTTCTCGAAACGAGAGAAGACACGATTCTTTTTGTTATCAGGGATACCGATACCGTTATCTCTAACTGAAAAATGAATCCGTCCATCTCTATACTCATATTGGATTTCTATCGTCCCTTGCTCATGGGTATATTTCACTGCATTGGTTAAGAAATTGTACAATACACGATGATATTTCTCTTTATCGATTCTTACCACTAGCTTTTGATATGGATGTTTGACATCAATATGCAGACACCGCTTCTTATTGCGCGCTAGATTTTTTGCGATTCGTTCGAAGTTCCTCATATCTTGCACCAAATCTACTTTCTGCGCATAAATCTGTATATCTCCATTTTCTATTTTAGATAAATCTAAAATATCATTGACAAGCGTCAGCAAAAGATCTGAATTGGTATTGATGATTTCGAGATAAGCATTTCTTTCTTCAGGATCGTCTACTTCATGAAGAAGATTTGAAAAACCAGTAATAGCATTGAGAGGAGTTCGAATCTCATGACTCATACTCGCCAAGAAAAGCATCTTGAACTGTTCCGATTCTTCGGCTTTCAACTTGGCTTCTTCTAGTTTCTTCCTAATCTCCACCTCATGCGTAATCGTCTTGTGCGTACCGACTAAGCTGACTACTTTACCCTGTTTATTCTTTTGAGCCGTAATGAACTTGCGTATATACTCATAGTTTCCAGTGACATATGATTTGTAACGAACAGTTATCTCTGCTACATCTACCTTCTCAGACACAACATCGTCTATGGCTTGCATGAACCGTTGGAGGTCATCATCCGAGTAAAAGAGCGGCTTCACCTTCTCTAAGGGCATCCTTGGGCTCTCCAATATATGTCCTTTGATATTATAAATCTCTTGCTTATCTAGATCTAATCCCCACACAGAAGTATGTCCCGCTTTCAAAGCAACAGTCAACTGCTTCTCAAGCATAGGTTCACTCGAACTATTATCATATCGTTTCCTGACAAACAACCACATGATGATCAAACCAAGACAAAAACTGATTAGGGTTACAATATATATCATCATTTCTTATTTTTCGAAAACAATATAGGCGGATACAAGCCAATGATTCATCTTATCTCCCTCAGCGGGTTGGGCATGAGGTATGTCTACTGTGAGATGATGTGTCCCTGGAGTTAAATCTAATGGTAAACGATATGGGGCAACCATACTTCCAGGACACCAATTGGAACGAGATAGGTCTGAAGAAGCAATCGTCTCTTCGATTTCTTTATGTCCTCGTTTTCCATTCTCTGTGATATAATTAGCCATTCGCTTCTGAAGCCAAACTCCTGAAGTAGGATTGAAGCGACGAAACTGTGCACAGTCTGTACGCCAAGGCGTATAGTTCAACACTAATCGTCCATCTATACTTAAGCGATTTTCTTGTTGGGTAAATTCATCGCCTCCATTGTGTCCACCATGTCCAGTGACAATATAATATAGCATGGCATGACGACTCTTTTTAGGTAAGTCAAATGAGATATCCAAACCGTGAGAAGCAAATATTGTAGGATAAGTTTGCTTATAGTAAGGAACGGTATTTAATAACGGAATGACATGTCTTTGAGGACATTTATCACGGCGCAATTGACTTTCACGTACCGTAATCGTTAGCGAAGCCTCGTACCGTTTAGCAGTCCATGTGTCCACATACATGCCGACATACACGTCACCAGTCAGAGCGCTATACAGTTGAGTGACATCATCTTGCCACTCAACATAAGGAGCCCAGCCATCGATATATACAGGCATACGTAAATGCCCGATACTATCATTCCGACTGAAGTGTCCCACCCCAAAGGGTGTCATAAAGCGCATGATTTCTATGGCAGGTTGATATTCTTTAGTAAGAACAGCTCCTACCAGATGACCATATTTAGTACTGTCTACGGGAAGATATTCCTTCTCTTCCATAGCTACGCTAAGCATATTTATATCAGAAGAGGCAGGAATGACGAAGCAAGAACCAGACTTGTCCCAAGGGTCACCCGCTGAAGTAAGTCGAACAGTAGCACTTACTCGGACATCTCTTTTGAATTTTGGAATATGTACCTTTTTCAAAATGATGCGCCCATTTGCAATACGGATAAGCCCATCCTCTCCACGCCAGACACCCTTGTATTCATTAGGTAAAAACTTTATAGCCGTTTTTACAAACGGCTTACTCACATAAGCCGTATCGAAATCCGCCGCATAAAGTTTGGATACCGAACCCAAGACTGCCAAAGCGAGAAAGAAGGAAAAGAAGGTGCTACGTTTCATAATAAACAGATTATTTGGCATAAATATACTAATTAAAATCAAATTAGTACGATATATGCAATAAATGTTTATTTCGAAGCACTAAGTTTAGCAATACTCTCCTCTAAAGAAGCAATGATTGATTCAGCATCGGCTTGTTTCTTACGTTCCAAAGCAATGACTTGTTCAGGAGCATTGGCTACGAATCTTTCGTTACCCAATTTCTTCATCACACCGGTCAAGAAACCCTGTTTCTGTTTCAATTCTTTTTTCATACGTGCGATCTCAGCATCGACATCAATCAATTGTCCAAGAGGAACAGCAAATTCTGTCGTTCCAACCATGAATGATTGAGCGGTATCTTCCTTAGTTCCATTCGTTGCCTTCACCTCACTAAGATTACATATCTTGATCAATACCGACTCATATCGAGTGATAAGGTCAAGCATATCATTGCTCACTACATCCAATTCCAATTCATTTTTCTGTGCGATATTTTTCTGTAAGCGGATAGTACGTACCCCAGCGATGACCTCCTTGATAGATTCAAATTCAGTCGTTAGCGTCGTCATCACTTGCTCTTCGATATGTCCAGCAGGAATCGGTTTAAACATGATTGTTTCTCCCTCCTCACGTGGCTGAAGATTATGCCACAATTCTTCTGAAATAAAAGGAATAAAAGGATGAAGCATGACGAGTAATTGGTCAAAATAGCCCAATACCTTATTATATGTAGCTTGGTCTATTGGTTGACCGTAAGCCGGCTTAACCAATTCAAGTAGCCATCCAGAAAATTCATCCCAGAAGAGTCTATAGACTAGCATCAAAGCCTCAGAAAGACGATATTTACTATACAAGTCATCTAGTTCCACCGCTGTAGCTTGCAATTTAGCATCAAACCAATCAGTAGCTAGGCGAGCACTTTCTGGCATCTGGATAGAAGCATCTACTTCCCATCCCTTAACCAAACGAAAGGCATTCCATATCTTATTGTTGAAGTTACGACCTTGTTCGCAAAGGGTCTCATCGAATAAGATATCATTGCCAGCAGGAGCACAAAGCATCATCCCCATACGTACTCCATCAGCACCATATTTCTCAATCAATTTCAATGGGTCTGGCGAATTACCAAGAGATTTGGACATCTTACGCCCTTCACCATCTCTCACGATACCAGTGAAGTAGACATTTTTAAATGGCATCTTTCCTTCATACTGATATCCCGCCATAATCATACGAGCTACCCAGAAGAAAATAATATCAGGACCTGTAACCAAGTCAGAAGTAGGATAATAATAGTTGATTTCTTCATTTCCTGGATGGCAGATACCATCGAACAAACTGATAGGCCATAACCATGAAGAGAACCAAGTATCAAGACAATCGTCGTCTTGATGCAAGTCAGCAATCGTTAATTGTTCATTTCCTGTTTGTGCTTTCGCCATAGCTAGAGCCTCTTCAGTAGTTTCTGCTACGACAACGCCTCCTTCAGGTAAGAAATAAGCAGGAATACGATGCCCCCACCACAATTGACGGCTAATACACCAATCTTTGATGTTTTCCATCCAATGGCGATACGTGTTTTTGTATTTAGCAGGAACAAATTTAATCTCATCTTCCATCACAGGAGTAAGTGCTGTCTTGGCAAGTCCGTCCATTTTTAAGAACCACTGCATAGACAATTTAGGTTCGATGACTACATTTGTGCGCTCACTATAGCCTACCTTATTAGTATAATTTTCAACCTTCTCTAATAGTCCAGCCTCATCGAGATCTTTTACTATTTGTTCACGGACATCAAAACGGTCCATGCCCACATATAATCCAGCTCGCTCAGAGATCGTTCCGTTATCATTGAAGATATCTATAGTAGGAAGATTATATTTCTCACCCAACATATGGTCATGAATATCATGAGCTGGAGTCACTTTCAGACAACCTGTACCAAATTCGATATCTACATAGCTATCTTCAATAATAGGAATCACGCGACCGACTAACGGTACGATTACCTTTTTACCTTTGAGATGATGGTTCTTAGGGTCTTCGGGGTTGATACACATCGCCGTATCTCCCATGATTGTTTCAGGACGTGTAGTCGCTACCACAGCATAAGTATCTTCCCCTTCTACTTTGTAACGGAGATAATACAATTTGCCATGTTCTTCTTTATGAATCACCTCTTCATCAGAAAGAGCAGTCAACGCTGATGGATCCCAATTCACCATACGAACCCCGCGATAGATTAGTCCTTTATTATATAAGTCTACAAATACTTTACGTACACTCTCGCTACGAACTTCATCCATAGTAAATGCGGTGCGGTCCCAATCACATGAAGCACCAAGCTTACGAAGTTGTTTGAGAATGATGCCACCATGTTCGTCTGTCCAATCCCAAGCATGTTTCAAGAAAGCATCACGAGTAAGGTCGTCTTTCTTGATTCCTTGTTGTGCCAAACGGTTTACTACCTTTGCTTCAGTAGCAATAGATGCATGATCAGTACCAGGCACCCAACAAGCATTTTTCCCTTGCTGACGAGCGTGGCGAACTAAGATGTCTTGAATGGTATTGTTTAGCATATGACCCATGTGCAGCACACCTGTCACATTTGGTGGAGGAATCACAACCGTATAAGGTTCGCGACCATCTGGTTTACTACTAAACATTTTGTGGTCTACCCAATATTTGTACCACTTCTGTTCCACTTCCTGTGGATCATATTTACTTGCTAACTCCATTTGTTATATATATAAATCTTGTTTTTTCGAAATAGCTAATACGAGGCACAAAGATAGTATTTTTCTAATTTAAAATAATAGAATAACCAAGAAAAGTGAGTAACCTACTCATTCTCAATCTATTAGAGCTTCATTTATCGGCTCTTTTTTACTTCAGCGAAAAAAAAATTTAGAAAAAGTCTGCAAATAATTTGGTGAAACAAAATAAAGCACTACCTTTGCAATCGCAAAACGGAAAGGAGTGTTACTCTAGCACGGATTGTGACTTACATGGGTAAGTCCTATACGGCTAGCTCCCTTCGAATCCTCCAGGGCTTGATCGCAGCAAAGGTAGTTGGTTGTAGCAGCGCGATATAGATCGCTTACCCACCTTGCCTCTTTAGCTCAGTTGGCCAGAGCACGTGATTTGTAATCTCGGGGTCGTTGGTTCGAATCCGACAAGAGGCTCAAAAAGAACAAAGTTCTATTTTGAAAAGTGTGTTAGAAAATCATTTCTGACACACTTTTTTTTTGCTCTTTACTACCAGAAGAAAAGGATGGATAAAGATTCACCAAAGAGAGTATAAATAACCCTAAGTACGTCCTCTCATAATCAAAAGACAAGATTATTAACATGACGATTTATTGGCTATTCGGAAAACAATAATTATCTTTCGAAAAACAAAGGAAACGATTCCCCTCCGCCAATGAAAATAAACATCTATTACAAACTCCGTAAAACCCTATACAGTAGCCCACATATGATGACAGCCTCAATGGTCACTTGTTGTGTAGCTGCAGTACTCATCCCTTGCGCCATCTTAGGATACAATCAAATCGGAGTCACAGCAGCACTTGGAGTAGTTGCCGCAGCAGTTTCTAAAAGTGATGAGTACCCACTGGGAAGAATACGAAGTACACTTATCATGCTTGTCGCATTTGCCATCACCACTACTTCTGTAGCTTTGCTAAAATCTCATTTTGAACTTTTCGTCATTGGATTTGCCCTCAGCACGATTACATTCGTTGTCATCGGAGGAATTTCACAACAGCTCAAAGCCATCTCCTATGGAGCCATTCTTATTGGCATCTATGCCGCTTTATCATGGCAACCGAACCAGACATGGTGGCTTATTCCACTAATACTTTGTGTAGGGGCTTCTGTATATAGTGGTTCAGTAATCCTATTTCTATTGAAACATCCATTCAGACCTTTAGAAGAACAATTGGCTGAGGGATTTTTGGCTTTGGAAAACTTTCTTGAAGCAAAAGCTGAAAGTTATAGAATCTCTGGCATGGAGAACACACAATTGGCTAGCTACAGTTCGGATGAAGTCGAAAATCATATCGCAGAAACCAATAGCGATATAGTAGCAGCTATGGAACGATGCAAAGAGACACTGAATAGCTATGGACAATGGGTCGAACAAAAGAAATTAGTCAGTTATCTTGAGCGATTTATGTTGCTCCAAAACCTACACGAACGCGCTGCATCAAGCCATGAGCGTATATCATCCTTGGTCAAGAAACAACAGTATCAGGACATTATGGAGGGCATTGCTGAATTGCTTCATCAATTGGGAACTGCTGCTCATCTTGTGGCAGAAGAACTCTTGACAGGACAACCATATATTCATCCCGTGGCTCTTGCTTGGGTCATCGAGGCACTGAAGAGTCGTATCTCTGCTATGCCAGTAAAATCGCAACGCTCTTTGGATATGTTATTGCACAATTTATCGCGATCTCATCAGTCACTTCAAAAATTGGAAAGTCCGACTTGTGTATTGATTACTCCGTATACACAAGTACCACAATTGCAACAGGATGACCGGTCGATTTACCAAAGGCTGCGCGTGCAACTCAGCTTCAAACATTCACGTATGCGCTATGCCATCAGACTCAGTGTCTGCTTTGTTGTGGGCACAGCCTTATCTCATTATTTAAAGATACCTCATGGAGACTGGATAGCCCTTACTGCTCTTTTTGTCAGTCAAAATACTTTTCTGGAAACCCGTAGACGTTTATGGCAAAGAGTTATAGGCACACTCTCGGGAGTCATATTGGGAATCATGCTCTTGAGTCTTCTTCCCACAATTGATGGACAAATCCTTGTCATCTGTGGTACTGCTTTCGCTTTTTTCTATTTCTTGAAAAAATACTATGCCTTTGCTGTTATATTTATTACCATATTTGTGTTGGATGCTAGTGAACTAGGAGCCAATGAGGGAATGATCGTCCCATGGCCCCGCATCATCGCTACATTGGCTGGTGCATTCCTATCCTACATTACTGCCCGTCTATTATGGCCCAATTGGCAATACAAGAGACTCCCAATATTATTAAAAGAAGCCCAAGATATAGATGCGAAATATTTCGAGGAGATTATTCATCAATGGAAAACAAATGCTGAGGATACATTGAACTATCGAATCATGCGGCGCAATGCACATCTGGCAGACAATTCTTTGACTCAAGCAAGAAGGTCTATACAAATCGAGCCAACGAAAAAAGCTTTTAATAAAGATGAGATGCTTCGACAGATTTATCTTAATCATGCTTTGCTCTCTCATATATCGGCCCTAGGGGCTCACCGTGATGAGAGTTGGCCAGATCTTCCCTTACTAAATCAATGTGTGGAGCAAATATTAAGGGGTATTCAAGAACCAGTTTCGACAGATAAATATGAAGACTTATTATACCGACTGAAAGAACAGATTCAGTCTTTGACTAATGACCAACAGTCCAATAATACTCATAGAGTAACCTATAGACTATTTTATAATATAGTCTATTGCTTACGAGATTTTGAAAATAGTCAACAGAAAATTTAAGGCTTTTGTCTGAAATTATTGTTTTATGTTAAAGAATAAGATCCAACATATTTAATCGTGTTTTATAACATATCGTATCAAAAACAAGAACAAAACGAATATATCATAAGAAAAACGGCTTATAAGGGTATAAATCACAGCAAATTTGCCGCTATCTAAAAAAAAAAACCTAACTTCGCATATAGGTTTTTTAATAATTCAATTTTAAAAATTCAGCAATGATGAAGAAGCACAACTTTTATGCAGGTCCCTCAATACTTCCTCAAGAAGTAATTGCAGCAACAGCTGACGCAGTAAAAAATTTCAGTAATACAGGGCTTTCCGTGTTGGAAGTGTCCCACAGATCCAAGGAATTTCAAGCGGTAGTAGACGAAGCAGTTGTATTATTCAAAGAGTTACTTCAAATTCCAGAAGGGTATTCTGTTCTTTTCTTAGGCGGTGGCGCTAGTTCCCAATTTTGTATGGCTCCATACAATTTAATGAAGGGCAAGACTGCCTACCTCAATACTGGTGCCTGGGCTACGAAAGCTATCAAAGAAGCTAAATTCTTTGGAGAGGTTGTAGAAGTCGCTAGTTCGAAAGATAAGAATTTCACTTACATCCCTACTGGATATACCGTTCCTTCAGATGTCGATTACCTACATGTCACTACAAACAATACCATTTATGGTACTGAGTTACATCAGGATTTGGACGTGAATGTACCTATGGTAGCGGATATGTCAAGTGATATCTTCTCACGACCTATCGATATCAAGAAGTATGTATGTATCTATGGAGGTGCTCAGAAAAATCTAGCTCCTGCGGGACTTACTTTTGTCATCATCAAAGATGATGCTTTGGGTCAAGTGGACCGAGCTATTCCGACGATGCTGGATTACCGTACACATATCAAAAAGGGTTCTATGTTCAATACGCCTCCTGTGATGAATATCTTCACAGCACTTGAGACTTTGCGCTGGATTAAAAAAATTGGTGGAGTGGCAGAGATGCAACGCCGTGCCAAAGAGAAAGCAGCTCTTCTATATGCTGAAGTTGACCGCAACAAACTATTCAAAGGAACAGTAGAGAAAAAAGACCGCTCATATATGAATATCTGCTTCGTCATGGAGGAAAAATATGCAGCTCTTGAAAATGCTTTCTTAGAGTTTGCTTCTCTCAAAGGAATGGTCGGAATCAAAGGACATCGTTCTGTTGGTGGATTCCGTGCTTCATGCTACAATGCAATGCCTCTCGAAAGTGTCAAAGCACTCATCGAATGTATGAAAGCTTTTGAAGCTAAAAATTAAAATGTATGTTGATATCATCCGATATCAATGCTAAATATAAAATTCAATAACATGAAAAAGATACTGATAGCAACAGAGAAGCCGTTTGCTCCTGCTGCAGTAAATGGCATTAAAGACATCGTCGAAAAAGCAGGATATGAACTACGACTATTAGAGAAATACAGTAAGCGTAGTGAACTCCTTGAAGCAGTGAAGGATATCGAAGCATTGATTATTCGCAGTGATCAAATAGATGCTGAGGTAATGGATGCTGCTCCTAAACTAAAGATTATCGTTCGTGCTGGTGCTGGTGTCGATAACGTCAAACTAGAGGATGCGAAGAAGCGGAATATTTGTGTAATGAATACTCCTGGCCAAAATTCCAATGCCGTAGCAGAACTTGTCATGGGACTCTTAGTATTTGCTGTTCGCAACTTCTACAATGGAAAAGCAGGACGGGAACTCAAAGGAAAGACATTAGGGCTGCATGCTTTTGGACATACGGCACAAAATGTAGCCCGCATAGCTAAAGGGTTTGGAATGAAAGTTATTGCCTTCGACCCTTTCTGTCCTGCAGAAACAATAGAGGCTGCTGGCGTCAAAGCGATTGATGATATCAATGATTTGTATGCAAATGCGGATATCGTATCTTTACATATTCCAGCAACTAAACAGACTATTCACTCAATCAACTATGACTTATTGAAACAAATGCCTCAAGGGGGTATCTTGGTTAATTCAGCTCGTAAAGAAGTCATCGATGAAGTTAGCCTCATCGAATTTATGGACGAGCGAACTGACTTCTGTTATTTAGCTGATGTAGCTCCTGCTGCAGCTGATACGTTCAAATCTCGTTTTGAAGACCGCTATTTCGGTACTCCTAAAAAGATGGGAGCTCAGACAGCAGAGGCAAACATCAATGCTGGAATTGCTGCAGCGAACCAGATTCTTGGATTTTTTGAGAAAGGAGATACCACTTTCCAAGTGAATAAGTAACCCTATACGCTTAGAGCGTAGCCTAATGCAGTTGCCAGTGTGCGACTGATAGAAAAATCCTAGCTAAAAAGACAGACTGAATAGACTTTTTTTATTAGCTAGGATTTTTTCCCTTTTGATAACCTATATAACCTTTTTTTCAACGATTTAAACCTAACACACTATGGCGAAAATAAGACCATTTAAAGGACTACGTCCTCCTAAAGAGCTTATCGAATTAGTCTCTTCACGCCCTTATGATGTACTCAATTCTGAAGAAGCTAGAGCTGAAGCAGCTGACAATGAGAAATCACTCTATCATATCATCAAACCAGAAATAGATTTCCCTATCGGTACGGATAGCCGTGATCCAAAAGTATATAAAAGAGCGGCAGAAAATTTCCAATTATTTCAGGACAAAGGATGGCTGGTACAAGATAACAAACCGTTATATTATATCTATGCCCAGACAATGAATGGCAAGACGCAATATGGATTGGTATTAGCAGCATCGGTTCAAGATTATCTTGATGGACATATCAAGAGACATGAACTCACACGGAAGGAGAAAGAAGAGGACCGTATGAAAAATGTGCTCAACTGCAAAGCAAACATTGGTCCAGCATTTTTAGCCTACCCCGATAATAAGGAGTTGGATGAAATGATAGCTCGTCATGCAGCCCAGGAACCCATTTATGATTTCACCCCTCTTGACGAGGGAGTCAGACATACCTTTTGGATTATAGACCAAGAAAAAGAAATTCAATTAGTGACAGATGTTTTTGCCAGAATTGATGCATTATATATCGCTGATGGACATCATCGCACTGCTGCCGCTGCATTGGTTTGCGAAGAACAGAAGAAGAAGAATCCACATCATACGGGCAATGAGGAGTATAATTATTTTATGGCTGTTTGTTTTCCAGCTGACCAATTGACAATCATTGATTATAATCGTGTCGTAAGTCATCTCAACGGCATGACACCATCGACCTTTCTACATCGCTTAGAAGAGCATTTCATCGTGGAAAAGAAAGGTTCAACCCCTTATCGTCCAGATGCGTTGCACTTGTTTGGCCTTTATATAGAGGACACTTGGTACAAGCTCACAGCGAAACCCCATACTTACAATCCTGATGACCCTATCGCAGTACTAGATGTCTCGGTATCCTCGAAGTATATCCTCCATGACTTATTGGGTATCGAAGACCTTCGTACTGATGACCACATTGATTTCGTTGGAGGCATTCGTGGCTTAAAAGCACTCGCAAAGCGCGTAGATAGTGGAGAGATGAAACTAGCATTGGCGCTTTATCCTGTGAGTATGAAACAACTCATGGATATCGCTGATTGTGGAGAAATCATGCCGCCGAAGACTACATGGTTTGAGCCCAAACTCCGCTCTGGAGTAGTGATTCACAAACTGGAAGATTAATCACTTCTTCACTGAGGTATAGATGGCAAAATCCAATAATCACAGACGACGAATGTCGGTTACTATTTATAACCAGCATTCGTCGTTTATGATTAACCTATTCGAAGTGGTGACAGCATAACTGCCCACTAGTCATGGATTATACAGACTTGAATATTGTTTTCTGACCTTTAATCTTTTCTCCTTGTACCAGACGAAGCATCTGCTTGACAGATGATGATTTCACACTTACAAAGGACACTCGAGGAAGTAATAAGATACGTCCAATATCATTACTCTTGAGTCCACCTATCTTACAGAAAAAGCCAACTAGATCTCCTTTGGATAACTTATGTTGCTTACCACGTCCAACATAGATGACTTGATAGGCTGGTTTAGGAATCGCTAACAATTGCTCAGGTAACTTCCATTCTGGAAAATCACCTAACTCATCCAATTTATCTTGAATATAGTCAGGAATACGTTCGGATGAATGCAGCAATAGATAGGCTGCTCCATCAGACTCCCAACGAGCAGTACGTCCATTACGATGGGTAAACGACTCACCATCTACAGGTAAATGATAGTGAACAATATGTTTTACATTAGGAATGTCTAGTCCACGAGCAGCTAAGTCAGTAGATACCAAGAGTTGACTCGCCCCTACGCTGAAACGAAATAGAGAGAGTTCCCTATCCTCTTGTTCCATGCCTCCATGATAAGCAGAAGATGCTACATTATGGTCAGCTAATTGTGCACATATCCGCTCCACCGATTCTCTATAGTTGCAGAACAATATTGCCTGTTCTCCTTTGAAACTTGAGAGCAAAAGATGTAGGGATTCTATCTTGTCTTTCTCAGGCGAATCGACACGATATATGGTCAAAGGCTTCTGGTCTGTGAGATAATTAACGCGAATAGCATCAGCACTCATGTCAGCAAATGCTGGCAGATCTGAGGTGTCAGTCGCACTCACAAGAATATGCTGCTCCACGACAAGAAGTGCATCTACAATCTGTTCCATTTGCTCTTGAAAGCCGAGTTCCAAAGACTTGTCAAACTCATCTATAATTACTTGTTTGACTGACGAAGTCTGCAAGAAACCTCGTTCTAAATGATCTAAGATTCGTCCAGGAGTACCTACAACCACTGAAGGATGTAAATTGACCAATTGATTCTTCTCATCGGACATAGAATGTCCTCCATAGCAACAAGTGACCCTGAAGCCATTTTTCATCTGCTCCCACACGCTAGCTATCTGTATAGCTAATTCACGAGAAGGAGCGATGATTAATACTTGCACATCGGTCGATTTTTTATCTAAGGAATTGAGTAGTGGTAATAGAAAAGCCAAAGTCTTACCCGAACCCGTAGGGGCTAAAAGAGTAATATCAGATTGGCTAGCTACTCCAGCGAGCATCTCCTGCTGCATGGCAGTCAGTTTGTCAATACCTAATTGCTCAATAGCTTGATTTATTTTCTGTGAATATGTTGTCATTTGTTTATTTATTATTTCTATTCAAAATCTTTGGCCAGTCCACCTTCACTTGTCTCTTTGTACAGAGAAGGTAAATCATGACCGGTTTGTTTCATTACATCGACGACACGGTCGAAAGAGACACGATGTACGCCATCGGTAAATGCACTGTAGATATTAGCATCCAAAGCTCGTACAGCTGCAAAAGCATTTCGCTCTATACATGGGATTTGAACCAATCCACACACAGGGTCACATGTCATGCCCAAGTGGTGTTCCATCCCCATCTCTGCGGCATATTCAATCTGAGTAAAACTGCCTCCGAAGAGTTGATTAGCTGCGGCAGATGCCATCGCACAAGCCACACCGACTTCGCCTTGACAACCGACCTCAGCTCCGGAGATAGAGGCTCGTGACTTAACGACATTGCCAAATAGTCCTGCCGTAGCCAAAGCTTTTAAGATACGTGTTCTACTGAATTTTCTGGTTTGTTCTAAATGATAGAGCACTGCGGGCATCACGCCACTAGAACCGCAAGTTGGAGCCGTCACAATAGTACTTCCTGCAGCATTTTCTTCACTTACTGCTAAGGCATAAGCAAAGACTAATCCACGCGAACGAAGACTATCTTTATACCCTGAAGCTTTTATAAAATATTTAGCTGCTTTGCGGGGTAAATGGAGTTTTCCTGGCAATACTGATTCATTATCAAGTCCTCTGATAATAGATTCCTTCATCACTGTCCAACATTGATCTAAGTAATCCCATATCTCAGAGCCTTCACATTGTTCGACATATTCCCAATAAGAACAGCCATTATCGGTACACCATTGCATGATGTCTTTGACCATATCCATTTCATAGATATCTGGAGTCATCGTATCGATATCTGTTCCTTCTTGAGCTAGTGCACCGCCACCAACACTATAGATTGTCCATTGTTCTTGAGCTTGACCTGATAGGTCATAAGCTATAAAGGTCATCCCATTTGGGTGAAAAGGGAGAAATACTGTAGGACGCCAATCAAATGTAACAGGAGCAACTGTAGACAAGACATCTTCGATGGCTACGTCTGTCATGTGCCCTTTACCAGTAGCAGCCAAACTACCATACAATATGACAGTGAATGATGCTGCATCTTTATGTCGCACCAGAAATTTTTCTGCTGCAAAACGTGGTCCCATCGTATGACTACTTGAAGGGCCTAATCCTATGCGATAGAGTTCTCTTATTGATTTCATGTGACAAGAATATAGTGGGTTGGGGTTAGTACGATGTAATTGAAATTAATGGCAGCAAATATACAGCAAATAACAAGGTATCCCAAACTTCACATATTATATTTTATATATAAGGTGTAGAAGTGCCCTTATATGGGAGTTGTTCAACGTATAAAAGGAAGGTAGAGAATAAATTCAGAGGAGCAATAGTATCTAATAAAAAAAAGGAGGAATTTGTCATTTCTTGACCTAGGTCAAGATTAATCAAATAGAGAGAATTTTCTCTATTTGTAATGAGTTCATCCTAAAGTTTTATGCTACTTTTGCCCTCCTAAAACAAAGGAGACTATCAGAGCATACAAGTGGTATGCTCATTCATCGTTTATTGTGATAAAAATTTCCAAGAATAACTTTATAAAAAACAATTATCCACATGGAATTAAAGACTATTATGAACAAAGGCTTATGGAATACCTCTATCAATGTAGCCAATTTTGTGTCACTAAACATCACCCCTTACCAGGGAGATGCCTCTTTTCTAACTGGAGCATCTGAACGTACTAAGAAAGTATGGGATATATGCCTCAAAGCAATCAAAGAAGAACGTGCGAATGGTGGCGTTCGTTCACTTGATGCTCAAACAATCTCAACAATCAGTTCTCATAAAGCAGGTTATATTGATCGCGAAAATGAACTCATTGTCGGACTTCAAACAGATGAATTGCTCCGTCGAGCTATCAAACCTTTTGGCGGAATCAACGTGGTCAAACGCGCTTGCAATGAACTAGGATATAATGTAGATGAGAAAGTAGAAGAAATCTTTACTCACTATCGCAAAACTCATAATGAAGGAGTATTTGATGTATATACTCCAGAAATTCGTTCGTTCCGTTCACTTGGCTTCCTTACGGGACTTCCTGATAATTATGCTCGCGGTCGTGTCATCGGTGATTATCGTCGAATCGCTCTGTATGGCGTCGATTACCTAATCGAACAAAAGAAAGCAGATCTCAATCAATTGTTAGGCCCTATGACAGACGAACGTATTCGTCTTCGTGAGGAAGTATCGGACCAAATCAAAGCACTCAAGGATATTATCACCATGGGTAACTATTATGGTCTAGAGTTAAATCGCCCTGCCACAACTGCTCAAGAGGCAGTTCAATGGGTGTATATGGGCTATCTTGCAGCTGTAAAGGAACAAGATGGAGCTGCAATGTCTCTTGGTAACGTCTCTTCATTTCTTGATATTTACATCCAGTACGAACTAGACAAAGGACTAATTACTGAGGAATATGCTCAGGAATTAATTGACCAATTCGTTATCAAATTGCGTATGGTACGTCATCTTCGTATGAAAGCATATAATGACATTTTTGCTGGTGACCCTACATGGGTAACAGAAGCATTGGGTGGCCGTTTCAACGATGGACGTACTAAGGTAACCAAGACTTCATTCCGTTTCTTACAAACATTGTACAATCTTGGAGCAAGCCCAGAGCCAAACTTGACAGTACTATGGTCACCAGAACTCCCTGAAGGTTTCAAGGAATTCTGTGCACAAGTGTCTATCGATACCTCTTCTATCCAATATGAGAATGATGATTTGATGCGTAAAGTTCGTCAAGCTGATGATTATGGAATCGCTTGTTGTGTCTCTTTCCAAGAGATTGGTAAACATATTCAATTCTTCGGTGCTCGTTGCAACTTGGCCAAAGCATTGCTTCTAGCAATCAATGGAGGACGTTGTGAAAATACAGGTACATTGATGGTTCAAGGAATCGAACCTCTTAAAGGGGATGTGCTTGACTTTGATGAGGTGATGCATAACTACAAAAAGGTACTTAAGGAAGTAGCACGTGTATATAATGAAGCGATGAATATCATTCATTTTATGCATGATAAATATTATTATGAGAAGGCTATGATGGCTTTGGTTGATACTAATCCTCGTGTCAACATAGCATACGGAGTAGCTGGATTGTCTATCGCCGCAGACTCACTTTCAGCAATCAAACATGCGAAGGTGACGGCTAAACGAAATGATATCGGCTTGACCGAAGGCTTCGATATCGACGGTGACTTTCCATTCTTTGGTAATGATGATGACCGTGTAGATACCCTTGCTGTAGAATTGACACATACCTTCAATAACATGCTTAAAGAATTGCCTGTCTACAAGAATGCAAACCCTACTCTCTCTATCCTTACAATTACATCCAACGTAATGTATGGTAAGAAGACTGGAGCTACTCCTGATGGACGTGAAAAAGGATTCCCTTTTGCACCAGGTGCCAATCCAATGCATGGACGTGATAGTCATGGAGCTATCGCTTCTCTTTCTTCGGTATCAAAATTGAATTATGAGGATGCCAAAGATGGTATTTCAAATACTTTCAGCATCGTACCGAAGTCTTTAGGTGGTTCCAAAGAGGATAGAATAGAAAATCTAGTCACGATGATGGATGGTTATTTTACCAAAGGAGCTCATCATCTCAACGTCAATGTACTTGACCGTGAAATGCTTGAAGATGCCATGGAACATCCTGAGAATTATCCTCAATTGACTATCCGGGTATCGGGCTATGCTGTGCATTTTGTGGAACTTAGCCGCGAACATCAGTTAGAGGTTATTTCTCGTTCCTTCCACGAGACAATGGCTTAAGGTCTTTAATAGATGAGTAATCATAAAAATACTCCATTGAGAGTACATAGTTTCGAAAGCTTGGGCACCTATGATGGCCCAGGCCTTCGTCTCGTTGTCTTCACCAAAGGATGTAATTTTCGTTGCCTTTATTGTGCTAATGTAGATACGATTCCTATGGATGGGGGCACAGAGAAAGAGATAGAGGATATCGTAAAAATGGCTGTCAGTGAGAAACCATTTTTTGGTAAAAAGGGGGGGATTACCTTCTCAGGGGGAGAACCGATGGTACAAGCCAAAGCATTGATTCCATTGTGTAAACGACTAAAAGAAGAAGGTATACATATTTGTCTAGACACTAATGGAAGCATTTGGAATGAGGATGTAGAGATACTTCTAAGTTATGTTGACCTCGTCCTGCTGGATATCAAACAAATCAACCCAGAACGACATCTTGTCATCACAGAACGGCAGAATGGAAATACACTTCGCTTAGCTCAATGGTTAGAAGCACATGGGCATCCTTTCTGGGTACGTTATGTACTGGTGCCTGGGTATAGTGATGATGAACAAGATATCTTACAACTAGCTCATTTCCTCGAACCGATGAAGATGCGTCAACGATTGGAAATATTACCTTACCACACACTAGGTGTACATAAGTATGAAGGCTTGGGTAAATCATATAAACTTACTGATGTCAAACAGAATACTGCTGAACAACTCAATAAAGCAAAACAAATATTTGATATGGTATTGGATAATGTGGTAATGAATTAAAGAAACAGACCTTCTATATCATTATTTTTTATAAATTTGTGTCATGAGGAATAATAAATTGACACATGAATCTACTATAACCACCTTGCGCAATTGGCTGCGTGAGGTGGTTTTTGGTATAGCTACTCCTATGGCACGGGGATTCGACATCGTCTTGATTATTTTGATTGTTTTCAGTATCGTCTTGGTAATGTTAGAAAGTGTAAAAGCTGTGGACTATCAATTTGGGAAAATCTTTTATATCTTTGAATGGGGTATCACGGGACTCTTTACCCTTGAATACATAATCCGAATATGGATAGCACCCAAACGATGGAACTATATCTTTAGCTTCTTCGGAATTATCGATTTACTATCTATATTGCCATCGTTTATTGCTTTGTTTCTCGTTACAACCAAAGCTCTTGTGGTGATTCGAAGTATGAGATTAATTCGGATATTCAGGATATTGAAACTCTCACGATATACTCAAGCAAGTCAAATCTTACTTTCATCACTCAAGGCATCACGAGCTAAGATAGCAGTTTTCTTGTCTGCCGTGCTGATATTGGTTATCATCATCGGTACATTTATGTATATCATCGAAGGTCCTGAACATGGATTTACAAGTATTCCCAAAAGTATTTATTGGACCATTGTAACCTTGACCACTGTTGGGTATGGAGATATTTCTCCTATGACACCTCTTGGACAATTTGTAGCTAGCTTCGTCATGATTCTCGGCTTCGGAGTCATTGCTGTCCCCACTGGTATTGTCTCTGCAGATATTGCTTACCAAAGCACTCAACGAAAACAATCAAAGAAGAAGATATGCAAATATTGTCATACAAAAGCCCAGTCTGAAGAGGCAATCTACTGTCATCACTGCGGAAAACTACTTTAAAGACGACAAATACCTACAATTTCAATCAGAAATGGAGGGCTTTCTTTGTTTTAGAAACAAAAATAATCTATCTTTGCACTCGCTTTTTCAGCATCGGGTAGTCGTCTACCCACTGTGTGATGGTGAGATTAAGCATGAGAACTTAATTAAAGAGTAACACAAAAAATTATTAAACATGAAAGTAAAAAGTATTAAAGGTACACTTCGTACTATCGCAGAACGTTCTTCTGATCAAAGTCGTAATCTAAAAGCTCTTCGCAAAGAAGGTCTAGTTCCATGTGTCATTTATGGCCAAAAAGATCCTGTACATTTCACTGTAGAGAGTCGCGACTTAGACAAATTGATTTATACTCCTGAGATTTTCCAAATCACTCTAGATTTAGATGGTAAGGAAACTACTTGTATCATCAAGGATTTACAATTCCACCCAGTAAAGGACAACGCTATCCATGTTGACTTCTATGAAGTTGATGATAAGACTCCTATTACTATGCAAGTTCCGGTTAAACTTAATGGTCTTGCTGAAGGTGTACGTACTGGTGGTAAATTAGTTCTTCAGATGCGTAGAATTCGTATCAAAGCACTTATCAGTGATGTACCTGAGCGTCTTAATATCGATGTAACTAAACTTGCTCTTGGTAAAACAATTAAAGTAGGTGACTTAGACTTCGGTGATAAGATTCAATTAGCTACTGCAAAAGAAGCTGTCGTTTGTGCAGTGAAATTAACTCGTGCTGCTCAAGGTGCTGCTGAAACAGCTGAAGCTGCCCCTGCTGCCGAAGCTGAAGCTGAAGCTGAATAATTAGATTCTTAACAATAAGAATCTCTTCAACAAATCTAATGAAATATTTGATTATAGGGCTCGGGAACATCGGAGATGAATACCGAGATACCAGACACAATATAGGATTTATGGTATTGGACGCCTTTGCAAAGGCGTCCAATATTGTTTTTGAAAATAAACGCTATGGAGCGACTGCTACTATGCGTCTCAAAAACAAAGAACTGGTTTTATTAAAACCATCTACCTACATGAATTTGAGTGGAAATGCAGTAAGATACTATATGCAATTGCACAAAATACCTCTCGAAAGAGTCTTGATTATTGTTGATGACCTAGCACTTCCATTTGGGACAATTAGATTAAAACAAAAAGGGAGTGATGCTGGACATAATGGCCTGAAGCATATTGCTCAGACATTGGGTACTCAGCAATATAGTCGTCTTCGTTTCGGATTAGGTAATGATTTTCCTAGAGGAGGACAGATTGATTTTGTGTTAGACAAATTTCCAAAGGACCAATTAGAACAGATGCCTCCTTTGTTTGAGCGTACAGAAGAAATTATCAAAAGTTTTGTTCTGTCTGGGGTAACGATTACGATGAACCAATTTAACACAAGGAAGTAGGTTCGTAGTTGTATTTAATCCTCGTCTGTAGATAGATTATAGATAAAAAACGATTCATAAATAGATCCTTCGGATTCGTTTATGAATCGTTTCTACTTTTAGAAAGGATACCCCACAGCTAGATGTAATGCTAAATCACGGGATAAATTGGGTTGACTAATTGGAAATCTAATTTCACCATTATCAATCGGATTAATGGCTTTCATTCCTGCATCAAATCGGATAACAAAGAAATCAAAATCAAGTCGCAATCCTGTACCATAAGCTACTGCTATTTGCTTATAGAAACGATTAAATCGAAATTCTCCTCCTTCTTGTGAGTCATATTTACGAATAGTCCAAGTATTACCTGCATCGACAAACAAGGCTCCTTGTAATTTCCAAAAGAGTTTGGTTCGCAGTTCGACACTCCCTTCTAGTTTGATATCCCCACTTTGATTCATAAAATTCCCATCACCTTTGAATGAGCCAGGGCCTAATCCTCTAACCGTCCAACCTCGCACACTGTTCGCACCACCTGAAAAATAACGTTTCTCAAATGGCATCATCTGGGCATTACCATAGGGATAAGCTACTCCAGCAACAAAGTGATATGCGATACTATTATTAGGGTCAATCAGACGGTTCATGGCAAAATTGACTCCTCCCTTCAAATATTGTGCAAAAGGAGTATTTAAAAGAGTATATTCTGAAGATGAATTCTGAGGGAGATTACTCAAACGAGATAGTCCATAAAGCAAATTTCCTGCAGATTCAAAATCAAAGCGAAAGGAGTAATAGGACTGACGTTTGTTACGCTGCATCCCTCGAAGACGATTCAAACTGTTATATTGTAAGGAATAACGCATTCCAAATAGGAATCGGTCTTCATAGTTATAAGCAAGTATAGAATTGTCAGTATCATCTAAGTATTTCTCTCTAAACGAACTCGATATCCAAGGCATATATAAATAATTAATATCGATAAGATTCAAACGATGTTGTACTCCCGACAGTCCACTCCACTTATACCCCCATGTCAGGGCTGCAACATTGCGCGTAAACTCAGGACGCAATTGGAAATCATACTTAGCTGACAACACGCTACTTGCTGTTATGGTATGTCGCATACGATCAGTGGCAAATGGAATCAAAAAACGAGGAAAAGTGATACCAGCCTCAGCACTATATTCTTGAAAAGTGTCTCCTTGGTATATTTGTTGGTCTAAGCCAGAAATAACCTCGAAAGCGCCTCTAAATTTTAACGATAAATTTTCCATACCATGGAAGAGGTTACGATGTTGGAAGGTAGTAGCTACAGCTGCTCCTAAATCTCCAGCAGAGTTGGTTCCACCTAATTCTACACTTACTGATTTATTTGGTGAACGAGTAAGTAAAACATAGGTATCAAGAAACAAGCTATCATTTGAAGTACGTTGCTTAAATTTTATATTGGTATATTTCAATGCATCCATACGTGAAAATGCTCTATAGGTCTTTTGTATTTTACGATAATCATAAAGGTTTCCTTGACGTAAAAAGATACTATTTGTCAATACATTCGGTCGGATGGATAGTTGTTTCTTAAAGAGTATTGTTATCCCATCATTGAGCAAGGAGTCTCTATCTGAGAAGTCAAAATCAGAACGACTAGATAAGACATCAAAATCAGGAATACAATAGATTCTCCCGATATAATAGAGCGGGTGTGAAATCTCTTTACTACCATCTCTGCTCGTGTAGGGCAATAAGTTAATATCTAAATCTACGATGTGACTACCACTTATGGTATCTACATCATAATGGAGATAATCTTTATTGAAAGCATAATATCCGTTGTTATGTAAAAAAGTCGTTATACGATCTCTTTGTCCATCGAGAACCATAGCATCAAGACGCATGTTTGGTTTGAGGTCCGTCTTTTTAGGAAGTTTTTTTAGAAGAGTATCTATACGAGAATCGGATATATGTTGTTTAAAATGCCCTACTCGATAAGGCTCATTGGAATCAATCAAAAAGGTAACATTGATTTTCTTTCTTTTCTTCTTCTCAATGATTTTTACAGTAGATTGCATGTACCCTTTACTCTGCATAATCTTACGAAGAAAACGTTGAGTATCAATCGCTTTGGTCGGAGAATACAATACTGGTTCTTCTCCTATTTTCCACAACATTCGATTAATCCAAGCAGATGAGTCACGTCCTGCTAAATCGTAGATATAGAGTTCTGCCCGAAAAAGAGAGAACCACATGGAGTTAGGTGTCTGTTTGAGATAGGGTCTTAATTCAGAACTAGGAACTTCTTTGCAATTGGTCTTTATTTTCACTCTATTGAGTAAATAACTCTCTTTGGGGACAAATTTAGTTGTCGAACAAGAACTCAAAAAGAAAGAGGATAAACTGAGAAAAAAGACTAAGTACAAAAGAGAATTACTCTTAGATACGGTATGTGAAAAACTAAGATAACATCTCTGCCATCCTATGCTCTTACGCTGTATATCTGCTCTAAAAAGCTGAATCGTTGCGCTAAATTGTCTGTAGTGTGTGAATAAATTTAAATGCATATATATTGCTACAAATATAGTAGTTATGCAAGAAACTTCTTACCTTTGCATCTATTAATTTTGCAAATATCTTTCAATATGCTCAGTAAAAATCAAATAAAGTCCATACACTCTTTAGAACAAAAAAAACAGCGTGTCTTAAAGGGATTATTTTTAGCAGAAGGTCCTAAGGTTGTGCTCGAACTTCTTCAAACACATCGCTGCCATCTTTTGGTTGGATTGGACGATTGGTTAACGATACATCAAGAGGAATTAAAGCAAGCAAAATTGATAGAGCAAGTTGCAACTGCATCGGCTGATGAACTGAAACAGGCCAGTCTGTTGTGCCATCCACAATCGGTTCTTGCAGTCTTTTATATGCCACCACAAGAAAAGGAGCAATGGTCAAATACATTGATTAAGTCCATTGAAAACAACTTATGTCTGATGTTGGACGATGTACAAGACCCAGGGAATTTAGGCACTATTATCAGGCTGTGTGATTGGTTTGGCATAGACCAAATATTTTGTAGTATAGGAACCGCTGATTGCTATAATCCCAAGGTAATACAAGCTACGATGGGAGCTATTTCCAGAATAAAAATACATTATGGCAATCTAAGCCATCTATTAGACAAACTCCCCGCTGAAACCCCGATATATGGTTCGCTTCTAAATGGAAAAGATATTTATCAACAAGAATTGACCAATCACGGGATACTAATCATGGGAAATGAGGGCAAGGGGATATCAAAAGAATTGCAGACAAAACTCACACATAGACTCTTTCTCCCTACATATCCAGATGATAGAAATGGATCAGAATCGCTCAATGTAGCCATCGCAACGGCACTTATATGTGGAGAATTTAGAAGACGCAATCGATAAAAAAGCAATATATATATATTATTGATGCTGTTGGCACTCTATTTGTAGGATACATAAGAGCATCGAAAATGTAAATAATAGACATCATTGACTGAGTCAACTTACTGTGATGTCTATCTCTTAGTGAGCAAAAACGAATATATAATAGAAATTAGAGAGATGAAAATAGAAAAAGAGAAGCAAAAGACAACTGAGGCTGCTATGGACAAAGAGGCAGATCTTTCAGCTCAACAAAGTGCAACATTGAATCAGGAGCCGATTGCAGATGACGAAAATGAGGCAGCTGACAAGGAAGAACTTATCGAAGAACCTACTGCTGAAGAGATTTTGGCAAAAAAGGTGGAAGATTTGGAAAAAAAATTGGCTGCTAAAGAAGATAAATATCTTCGTCTTACTGCGGAATTTGATAATTATCGTAAAAGAAGTATCAAAGAGAAAGCTAATTTGATACTCAATGGTGGAGAAAAATCTTTTACAGCAGTATTGCCTGTATTGGATGATATGGAGCGTGCTCTCGATACCCTAGAGAAATCAGATGATATAGCTGCCATAAAAGAAGGTATGCAACTAATTTATACAAAATTCGTTAGTGTACTGGAACAAAATGGAGTTAAACCAATCGAGACAGATAAATTGGCATTGGATACCGACCTCCACGAAGCAATTGCTATGGTCCCTACTCCAGATGAAGAGCTCAAAGGCAAAATTATTGACTGCGTACAGCGAGGATATAAACTCAATGACAAGGTCATTCGCCATGCTAAAGTAGTTGTAGGACAATAATTAATGAACCAATCAGAAAGAAATCAAGATGGCAGAGAAAAGAGATTATTATGAAGTATTAGGACTCAGTAAAACCGCTACTGACGCTGAAATAAAAAAAGCGTACCGCAAAAAAGCAATTCAATATCACCCTGATAAAAATCCAGGCGATAAAAAAGCTGAAGAGAAGTTTAAAGAAGCGGCTGAGGCTTATGACGTATTGAGTAATAAAGACAAGCGTGCACGTTATGATCAATATGGTCATGCGGGATTGGGAGGTGCTGCTGGAGGTGGTGGTAATCCTTTTGGCGGATTCAATGGCGGTGGCAACATGGATATGGATGATATCTTCAGCATGTTTGGAGACATCTTCGGAGGACACTTTAGCGGCGGTGGTCGTGGTAGAAGTGCACAACCAAGACGTTTCAAAGGAAGTGACTTACGTGTACGCGTGAAGTTGACCCTAAAAGAAATTGCACATGGAGCAACAAAGAAATTTAAACTCAAGAAATATGTAACTTGTACTCATTGTCAAGGTTCAGGTGCTGAAGATGGTTCTTCTGTAGAGACTTGTCCTACTTGTCATGGCTCAGGAACTCAGATGCATGTTCAACAGACTATTCTTGGTGCCATGCAAAGTCAGTCAACTTGCCAGACTTGTGGTGGTACTGGAACGATTATCAAGAAGAAGTGTTCTCATTGTGGTGGTGATGGTATCGTCCAAGGCGAAGAAGTTGTAGAAGTAAAGATTCCTGCTGGCGTAATGAATGGTATGCAGCTTTCAATGTCTGGTAAAGGTAATGCAGCGAAACGTAATGGTGTCCCTGGTGATTTACTTATTCTTGTAGAAGAGATTCCCGACGAGGAACTTATTCGCGATGAAAATGATTTGGTTTACAACTTACTCTTGAGTATTCCACAAGCTGCCCTAGGCGATACAGTGGAAATACCTACTGTTGATGGTCATGCAAAGGTAAAAATAGAATCTGGTACTCAACCAGGCAAAGTCTTGAGATTGCGAGGTAAAGGTTTGCCAAGTGTCAATGGATATGGAACAGGTGACCTACTAGTCAATGTCAGTTTCTATGTACCTCAAACATTGAGTAAGGAGGAAAAAACCGCATTGGAGAAGATGAAAAAGTCTGATAACTTCAAACCTAATGATGAAGCAAAAGGAACCATCTTCAAAAAATTCAGACGTTTTTTCGGCTAATAGATAGTCTTTTAAGGTATATGTAGAGAAATATGCTAATATAATTGTTTTTTTTCCACAATGTACTTGCAGAATAGCTCTTTAATGCATATATTTGCACCCGCAATTAAGCAATAAAGAGATGGTCTGGTAGCTCAGCTGGATAGAGCAACGCCCTTCTAAGGCGTCGGTCAAGCGTTCGAATCGCTTCCAGATCACGAAATAGCATTTATCGACAACTCGATAAATGCTATTTTTTATCCCCACAAATAGGTATAGGTTTAATTCATTTACCTACTAATAGGGATTTCACCATTAAAACAAACAACCTATATTTGCAGTGTTCATATCGATAGCGAGTCAGTTCCCTTTTTGATTCAATATCGAGATAGAATGTTTATTGAATGATTGATGAGAATTAAAGAGATAGATAGCAATGATGGTACATAAAAATTAGTCATAGTGTAGTTACGAATAAGTCATAATAATAGTAAAATACGCATGTACTATCATAGTTAATCTATAAAAAATTCGGTGTTGGATATTTATCCAGCACCGTTTTTTTTATCCGTCTATCTAATTCAAATATTTCTTGTAATACCAATAAATAGGGACACATGTAACATCTTTTACCTACAAATAGCGATTGTACACAATGTAAAGATTATCTAATTTTGCACCAAAATAAAGATAAATAAACAGAATGCGATTAGTCAATCCACATAAGCTTCTCATCGTAGGGATAACAGTTTTCATAATGAGTTCTATCCTCCAGGCTCAAAATAAGATTTCACAGATAAACAAACAGACAAATACATATTCACTACAGATAACGATTCTTTCAGCACAAGACGGACAATCTCTCCCATTTTCTACAATGCATCTCAAGGGAATGGCATCAAAAATCAGTGGAATTGGTAACACAGAAGGTACCTACACCTTTAAGAAAGTCCTACCAGGACATCATGAATTGGAGGTGAGTTATATTGGTTATCAAAGCAAGAGGATAACAGTAAACATGAGCCGAAATACGACATTGAAGGTCTTTCTTAATGAAACTTCTACGACACTTCAAGGAGTCGTCGTGACAGCTTCGGAGAGTAAAGGACTCACAAGTGCTTCTACCATCGACAGACGTGCATTGGAACACATTCAACCTAGTAGTTTCGCTGATGTACTCGCATTACTTCCAGGAAATAGTACACAAACCCCTAATCTTACAGCAGGTAATGTTGCCACACTGCGAGAAGTGGGTATCAGTAGTGGTGATTACGCTGTAACTGCACAAGGTACGCAGTTTGTCATCGATGGGGCTGTTCAGCAGCAAGATGCTAATTTACAGTATGTTGCTCAAGGGTTCACTCAACAAGATAATTCTAGAAATATGGTTGATTATGGATTAGATATGCGTACTCTCTCAACGGATGACATAGAGAAAGTGGAAGTTATCCGGGGAATTCCTTCTGTGCAGTATGGAGATCTAACTTCTGGTGTCATCAAGATTACTCGTCGATTAGAAGATACACCTCTTGAAGCACGTCTGAAAGTAGATGAATTCACCAAATTGCTTCATGTCAATAAAGGATTATCTTGGAATAATGGGCAAAAGGTATGGCAAGTTGATGTAGGATATCTTGATTCAAAAGCAGATCCTCGAAATCCTTATGAAACATACCAACGATTATTAATTTCTTCTAGGTATAAACAGGATTGGAATTGGGGTGGAAATGAAATCAAATGGCGAATAGGAACAGACTACCGACAGACTATTGATGCTGAAAAGGAAGACCCCGATATTGCTAGACAAGCAGAAGATAAATACAAGTCAAGTTATACTTACTTTGCTTTGAATAGTGAATTATCTTGGTTGGGTAAAAGTGGACAGTTTATCAAAGAGATCCATCTACAAGCATCTTCTTCATATGCAAAAGAAAAAATTACTCGAACTAAATTTGTTCAATTAGACAGAGACAGAGCTGCACCTATTGGTTATGAAGCGGGAGAACATGATGCTATCATATTGCCGATGAGTTATACAGCACATCTGACAGTGGATGGTCAGCCTTTCACCTCTAATATTGACTTTCGGTTACGTGCAGAACATCATATAGGACAGATATGGAATCGATGGCAGTTGGGACTAAATTGGAGATATAGTAAGAACTATGGAGAAGGACAGGTTTATGACCCTACTAAACCAATAAACTACTCGACGTCACTGAGGCCATTTCCCTATTCTGATACCCCTGGAAAAAACCTTGCAGCCGCTTATCTAGAAGACCGCATAAAATGGTCTATGGGTAAAAGCCGATTTACACTGCAAGCTGGTGTACGAGCTAATGGTTTATTGAATCTTCCAGATAGTTATGCGATGAGTGGACAATGGTATCTGGACCCTCGTGTGAATATGCAATGGGAACTGCCTGAGATACAAATCGCTCAAAATCCTCTTCAACTGGATATCACAGCTGGATTTGGAAAGATGACACTACTTCCTAGTATCCATCAACTCTTTCCTAATAAGCAGTATTGGGATTATGATGAACTCAATTACTATCATGCGAACAAAGAGTATAGACGTATTTATGTGAAGACATTCATCATGGATCAAACTCCCTACGCAATCAAACCGAGTACGAATCAGAAATGGGAACTACGATTAGGGGCTAGCTATAAAAAGAATAACTTATCAGTGACCTATTTCAAAGAACGGATGAATAATGGGTTTAGATATGAAAATACCCCTACTACACTGACATATAAAAAATTTGACCAGTCCACTATCGATGGAACTACCTTAACAGGACCTCCAAATCTAGCTGATTTAACTTATACCGACAAAACGATATTAGCTAAACAGCAGGTATTATCCAATGGTACTCGTGTCGTAAAAGAGGGCATTGAATTTCAGGGAAGTACTAGAAGAATACCCAGTCTCCACACACGTATAACGGCTTCTGGAGCTTGGTTAAGAAGTACTTATACGAATAGTCAAAGTCAATGGGACAATTCGTATCAAGAAGTAGTCTTGAATCAAACGATTAGTGATATGTATATTGCTCATTATTATTGGAAATCAGGCTATATCAAACAACGATTCAACACCAACTTTACCTTCGATACTTATTTAGAAAAATTGGGACTTATCATTTCTTCTACTGTAGAATGTATGTGGTGGTCCAAACAAAAAGACATCGTGAAAAGTGGTACTCCATACGAGTATATGGATATCAATGGAGAAGTACATCCTTATACAGAATCAAGCAAACAAGATATTTATTTGACTCATCTTATTATTCCTCAATCGGTCATCACGGGAGGAAACGGGAAAGAACCTTTTTACGCTTTGGTTAATCTAAAGGCATCGAAGAAATTTGGTCAATGGATTAAGCTATCTCTCTTTGTCGATAGGATACTTGACTACACCCCTGATTATAAAGTCGGAGAGTCAACTATACGAAGAAGTGCGAACCCTTACTTTGGTATGGAAATCAAGTTCTCATTATAAAAAACTATATATATTAATTTAATTATACAGACAATGAAAAATCTAAGAGATTATTACAGAGTAGCTAAGACAATGCTACTAGTTGCGTGTGTCGGACTGGCAATGACTGCTTGTTCTGATGATAATGACGATATCATTTACAGCGATGTCAAAGTAGAAGTTCAAGCCCCTACTGGCATAAGCAATATCGAGTATGGTGCCATGAATATCACTTTTACCGATACAGCCACTAAAGAGACTACAACTTTTGACTTTAGTGCACTACAGGCAAATGGATTCCAAACGAAATTGATCGAGGGACTCTATGACGTCATGATTGAAGGAGACGCAACTGCTGATGTAGAGGGAGCATCCAAGGCTATCAAAGTCCGTGGCGCTCTCCAAGCAGTAGAGATTACAACCAATGGAGAATTGCAATCATTGTCCATTCCTTTACAATTACTTGATGTTGGCTCGGGATTTGTCTTTGCCGAAATTTTCGTATCAGGAACACTCACACCAGAAGGTAACTCATACATGGGAGATTCGTATTTTAGACTATACAACAATAGCAATGAAGTACTAGATGCTCAAGGGCTTGCGATTGTAGAATCAGCTATGCAGTCTGATGTACATAATGACTTCTTTGTACTCGATCAGGAAATGGAAGAAGAAGATATACAATCAGGAGATGGAACTCCTTATGATACTTACAAAGCAAATTATTTTATCACTGATGCAATTTATATGATTCCTCGAGGGGAAGCTGTTTTGGTTCAACCAGGAGAAAGTATATTACTCGTTGATGCTGCTAAAGACCACTCTGTGGACAATGCTAATTCTTTTAATCTATCTGTCGCTGACTACGAATGGTACGACGAGAATGATAGATATCCAGATACACAAACTGAAGTACCTGACTTAGTGAAACTCTATGCCGCATCCAAGTCTATATGGATACCTCACCAAAGAGGAATTAAGGCCTACGCTTTGGCACAAATTCCAGAAGAGATTACACCAGAACAATTTGTTGAAGATAATATAGTCAATTATTATTATGAGTTCATATATGGTGACTTACAGAGAATGATGACTTCAAAAAGATATGAAATACCAACTTCGTGGATACAAGATTGTGTAAACCTAAGCAACCAGACAGACTACGAGTGGAATGAAATCAGTCCTGTTCTTGACAAAAGTTATGCGTGGGTGTCTGATGGTAGCCAAGGAGCTTCTAATAAAGGTAAGGCTGTACGTAGAAAAGTACTAAGTGGTAAATTACTCCTTGATACAAACGATTCTGCGAATGACTTTGAACAAAGTGTTGAAGCAAATCCTTTTTATGAATTTCATGACTAATCAGCAATTATGCCGATACATAGGGCTAGCTTTTTTAACCCTATGTATCTGTATGATACCTTATACTTCAAGAGGACAGGCTTTAGAGCATGCAGCATTAACCTATTATAAGTACACTCATGACAAAGCTGAGATGTCTCTTACATATACCTATGAGCATTCACCACAAGCAGTTGTACAACAATATGGGCGAGGGATTAATCAAATGAAATTTGAAGTAAATGCGTATCATATACTCAGCAAAGATAGTCGTTTGTGGGGAGAAGTCTCTTACACAAACGCTTGTACTTTTGATGTTCAAGGGACTGAGACTTCTGATTACGATTTGATCTATCCATATGTCGTAGCAGACGAAGTGGGTGGAGACATGAAGTCAGAAGCTTATCAGTTCAATACTGGATATGCGAGGCATCATAAGAAATGGACTTTTGGTGGAACACTTGGGTATAGAGCATTGCTCGCATATCGAGATATTGACCCTAGACCTAAAAACACGATTGGTCATTTAAAATCGACTATTAGTGTCGCTTATGATATAAACTCGACTCATTTATGGAGCATCCATATAGGGGGTGAAAAATATAAACAGGCTACAGGAATTTCTCTATTTAATCCTTACAAAACTGTACTGTTCTACCATGATACTGGATTAGGTACAGTTTATTCTCGTTTCTCTGGAAAAGGAAGTAGCACAGATATCACCGGGCAATTCTATCAGTTTTCTATGGCTTATTATCCCAAATCAGGTAATGGTTTCGGAGCACAATTTGATTGGAAAAACAAACAGTTACAAAAAGTATTGAGTGGATTCAATGCACTGCCTCTCAATGATTTGAGAAGTAATAGTTACAAGTATATAGCTTATTATGTACAAAACAATCTGCGTAACAGTTGGAAGATACAGAGCTCATGGTATACTACGAATCGCAAAGGAACGGAAAATATTTTCGGATCAGATGCATCTACAACTTACGAAATGATTAGTTCACGCCAATATTATAATCAACGAATCTACACTGGAACTATCGAAGGACAATATTCATGGAATCTAAATCATAAGCATTGGTATGAAATAGCTCCTAAGGTATCATGGATTTCCAACGAACAAGTTCACAAAAGAGACCAAAGAGAATTGAACTATACGTGGCTTGTAGCTAGTCTCAACGCAAAGGCTCATGTTTTGTTCAAAACAAGTACATTACATCTTTCCCTCACAGGACAAATGAGATGGGTACCTAGAGCTACGTGTAATTTTGATATTCAACAGTACACCTTTGTAAATAAGAATCATATTATGGATGCAAATCATCAACAGATGATGACTATAAATGTGAGGTATGATACACCTTGGTTGGTTACTGATAAACAGATATATATAATGGGAAGATATTCCTATGGACGTTATGCTGAATCGTTACAGACTCATCGAGGAACGTGTGGACTTGGTATTATTTTTTAATTTAATAACAAATCAAATATATGACAGCTATTATAGAGTGTAAAAATTTAACTCATAGTTATGGCAAAAGGCTTATTTATGAGAATCTTAATTTTGAAGTTCCCAAAGGAAGAATTTTGGGACTTCTCGGTAAGAATGGCACGGGTAAAACAACCACAATCAATATCCTTAGTGGATTCTTAAGGCCTCAGCGTGGAGCCTGTAAAATATTTGGAGATGATATACAATCAATGCCTGCTTCATTACGAGCAAATATAGGCTTGCTCATAGAAGGACATGTGCAATATCAGTTTATGACTATCGAACAGATTGAGCGATTCTATAGTCAATGTTACCCTAAATGGAAAAAAGAGCCCTATTATGAGTTGATGAACAAGCTTAAAGTGGCTCCCAAACAACGTATCTCACGTATGTCTTGTGGACAACGGTCCCAAGTTGCTTTGGGGTTGATCTTAGCTCAAGATCCAGAACTGCTTATCTTAGATGACTTTTCGCTAGGATTAGACCCTGGATATAGACGTTTATTTGTCGATTATCTACGAGATTATGCCTCTTCTGAGAATAAAACAGTATTCCTGACTTCGCATATCATTCAGGATATGGAACGACTTGTTGATGATTGTATCATCATGGATTATGGAAAGATATTGTTACAACAACCAGTCAAGCAATTGCTCGAGACGATACATTGTTATCAATTTGAAACGGATGAAGCAAGTCATATCGATCGATTGATCGATGACAATGAATTGTATAACCCGACTTGTCTTGGAAAGAAAGTTGAATTGTATTCTTTCCTAACTAAAGATGCACTCGTGAAGAAGATGCACGATGTATCAATCGACTACCAACATCTTTCAAGTGCCCAAGTGAATCTGGAAGATGCATTCATTGGGTTAACAGGTAAATACTAATGATTAATATACAGTATATGATACGTCCTTTATTTTATAAAGAGTGGATGAAAACGAGATGGTTTCTACTACTCACTTTTATTGTTTTAGTCGGAGTTTCTTCCTATGCTATGATGGTGTTTCAACATGCGGTTTCGCGCAAAGGGATGGAACATTTATTGATTATGATGCTGATGCGCAAAGCGACTTTAGTACATCTAGTTAAATATTTGCCTATAGGAGTGGGATTGGGCATGGCTATTGTCCAATTTGTACCTGAGATGCACAAAAAATGTTTGAAGTTGACTTTGCATCTTCCTTTTGTTATTTCCAAATCAATTGGAGTCATGCTTGCGTGGGGTACCCTAATGCTCACTTTATGTTTCGCCAGTAGCTTTCTCATTATTTTCGGAACCTTATATGGGCCACTTCCAAGTGAATTATTAGCTCAGTCAATATCAACTCTTTACCCTTGGTATGCGGCGGGATTCTTTGCTTATTTTATGACTAGCGCAACGGTTTTAGAACCGACATGGGGTTGGCGAATTGGCTATGTACTCATTACAGCTTTAGGATTGAGAATCTTTTTGCTTAGTGACCAACCATTTGCGTATACCCACTTCACTTGGGAAATGATTGGATTAATTATATTAGCCTCTACGCTTTCTTGGCAGTCAGTACATCGTTTTAAAGTAGGACACCAAGATTAAAATTATATGAATATGAACAGAATATACCAAATCACATTCGTGATATTTATCGCCATTTTAGCATTGTGGCAACTTCCTTGGGGCTACCGCTTTGTCTTTAAGAAACAGACACAGACGACACTTCCTTTTATGTTATTTAGCCCTGTTTCTCATGAATTTTCATATTATGAGAAAGATGACCAGAATAATCTAATCGGTAAAGATTTAGCAGGTCGTACTTACACATCAAATGAATTGGATAGTGTCTTACCATTGTTTTATTATCGACAACTTGCGGATAGGCACGCACTACCTGACACGATTGCTGGAGAAGCTATGCCAATCAGTAAAATCAAGAAGGGACGGTTTATTTTCAGATCTTCGCCTGATGATATCAACGGACCTATCACTCCGTTATACATGCTTCTTGAAAGTGAACCGAAACGACTCGATTTTAGTTTCCCTACGGATTTCTTTAGATGTACAAATCAAGGTTTGGAGTTTATTGACATGAAAACAAATAAGATTAAGAAGGTAAAGAGCGAACATTTCACACAGACTTTAAAAGCAATGGGATGTCAATTTCCGATAATCAAACTGCATAGCAATCCTAGTGTGCGCAAAGCTTACGATAATGGATATTTAATGGTCGATAGTCGTCATCAATTATTCCAACTAAAGATGACGCATGGAGAAGCAGATTGTCAAGCACTGATATTGCCTAAGGGAGTGGAAGCGAATCAAGTATTTATTACTGAATATGCATCACACAAGTCACTGGGATTCGTCACTGACATGAGTCATAAGATGTATCTAATAGATGCCGCGACTGGTACTACTCATTCCATAGATATTCCTGGATTTGACCCTACTATACAGGATATCATGATTATTGGCAATCCACTTATCTGGACGGTCCGAATACAAGACAGTATGTCAACTACCTATTATGGATTAGATGCCCACGATTATCATTTATATAAGAAAAAAGTATATCCAAATAAACAAAACTCATTCATCGGTTTACATTTCACATCTTGGAAAGATGGATATGTACGCACTAGGTGGAACTAATAATTAAATCAATAAAAGAATAAATGATTATGAAGAAAGTATTATGTATTTGCATGTTAGCTATGGGATGTATTATAAATACTCAAGCACAGACGAATTCTCAAGATAGCATCATGAACATTTCATTGGATTCTCTACAGAAAAACGCCGAGAAATTTGTCGGGAAAACAGTCTCCTTTTCGGGTAAAACCATGCATGTATGCTCCCGAAGTGGCATGAAACTGTTCTTACAAATTCCGGGACAAAAAGGATCATTTCAAGTGAATTCAACCAAAAAACTAGGTAAGTTTCCTAGAACTTGCAACAACCGAGATATTGAGATTGTGGGTGTAGTTCACAAGTCAAGAATAGATGAGGATTTCTTAAAACGTTGGGAACAAAACATACAAAATAAGACAGAAGAACAGCATGGAGATGAAAAATCGGGATGTGAAGCAGAAAAAGAAGCTAAGCAAGAAACGGGAGATAGCAGTTCGAAACGTATAGCTGATTTTCGCAAACGAATAGCTGAACGAAGGAAACAAGAAGAGAAAAATTACTTGAGCTTTTACAACGTAACGGCGACTAGTTACAAGGTCTTAAAATAAGAATAAGAAACTTATAGCTTCGATAAAAAGGAATAGATCTTATGTATCTATTCCTTTTTATTGTATCTTTGAAATATGGGAAAACAATATCAACCAACCGATAAACTAGCCGTTATCTTATGTGATAACTATAAAATGATTCAAGTATTGAGTCGTTTTGGCATTGCCTTGGGATTTGGTGACAAGACAGTGGAAGAGGTTTGTCAAAAGAATAATGTAGATACCTATACGTTCTTGATGACACTCAATTTTGTATACACTAGATATGTTACCTATGTATCTAATGAAGATATCGAATCGCTTTCATTATCTACGCTTGTCGATTATTTAAAACAATCGCATAGTTATTTTTTAGACTTTAGTATTCCTACCATTCGCAAACAATTACTTGTCGCCATGGATGGTGCAGAGACGCAAGTCGAAAAAATGATTATGAAATTTTTTGATGAATATGCAGAATCGGTAAATAAACATATGCGATTTGAAAATGAAAAAGTGTTTAGCTTCGTTCATGAATTAATTCGCGGAAATCAATCGAGTGATTTTGACTTCGAAAATTATAAGGAAGAGCATGAAGAGATTAATGAATCATTAGTGGAATTGAAAAATCTACTGATAAAATACTACCCGTCTTCTGCATCTAATAATATTCTCAATAGTGTATTGTATGACATTTTTCGAGTAGAGGAAGAATTGGAAGACCATAACAAGATAGAAGATTTCTTATTCATCCCAGCTGTTCTTCGCTTAACCAAAGAAGATAATTTAACAAAAGGAGCTAACTAATGAGTCATTCAGAAAGAGAAATTCTACACGTCATTGTAGCTCATGAATCAATTATTGTCAGAAGCGGACTAATTACGACCTTAAGGCAACTTAAAAGTGTACATGTACATCCGATTGAGGTTAACAGTTTGAAAGATATAGAAAATTGCATCACCATGCAACCTGTAGATGCATTGCTTATTTCACCTGATTTTGAATGCTTATTCAATATTACCGAATTTAAAAAGAAACATCCCAAAATACCAGTAGTGGCTGTGTTGAGTCGACTATATACATCGACTACTGTTTGCGACTTCTCAGGACGTATTACGATATTTGATTCTGTTGACCAAATCGAATATCTATTGAGTACCTTGTCTGAGTTGACTCTTATCACTAAGAATTCTTCTATGCGTTACCATACGACTGATTCTGATGCACCTACTGTAAGTATCCCAAGATATACTGAAGAGGAAAAAGAAAATGATAGCTTGAGTGAACGAGAAAAAGAAATCATTATCAGTATCGTAGAAGGACTTAGTAATAAGGAAATAGCAGAAAAACTTTATCTTTCTATTCATACTGTCATTACTCATAGAAGAAACATCACAAAGAAACTCCAGATACACAGTACTTCGGGGTTGACCATCTATGCGATTGTCAATGGATTGGTTCAGATTGAAGAAAAATAAATGATAAAAAAAATAATATGGATATAATACAAGCAATTAAGAAAAGATACTCAACAAAAGAGTTCGATCCCACTAGGAAAATTACAAAGGAAGATTTTGAGAAAGTAAAAACCCTTCTCCGTTTAAGTCCTTCTAGTACCAACATTCAGCCATGGCATTTTGTCATCACAAGTTCTGAATCGGGTAAAAAGAGAGTAACCAAGAGTACTGAAAGTTCATTCCCTTTCAATACAACAAAAATATTAGAATCTTCACATGTCGTAATCTTTTGTTCACGGATAGATGCTGATGATGATTTCATGAAGCTTGTTCTTGAAAAAGAAGATGCTGATGGCCGTTTTGCTGACACTGAATTTAAGGAGATGATGCATAAAGGACGTTCTACTTTTGTCAACATTCATCGCAATGACCTTAAAGACCTAAATCATTGGATGCAAAAGCAAGTATACCTCAATTTAGGAAGCTTCTTATTGGGTGTTTCGGCTTTGGGATTAGATGCTCTTCCTATGGAAGGACTAGATATGCAAGTCTTAAACAAAGAGTTTGGTCTCAACGAACAAGGATACACTGCAGTGTGTGCAGTTGCATTAGGATATCACAGAGAAAGTGATTTCAATGCCTCATTACCAAAATCAAGACTTTCTGAAAATGATATAATCACTATTATTGATTAACAGTGATATAAGGGATATGTGAAAATAGATATCGCAATAAAAAACCGCCTAAATAGTCAATACTATTTAGGCGGTTTTTTATTTATGTATGTAATGATTACTTCTTGGTCACTACTGTCGTTGGATTATAACGAGCATTAAGTCCCTCTACAACTGTAGATGTAATATCCAAAGCTGAATCCGCCAACAAGATATTATCCATTCCTATATTGCTAAGAATCAAAGAATACTTCTTATCTGAATTGAAAGCTTTAAGAAAACTCTTGATTGAATCTCTAAGTTCTAAACTATTCTTCTGTTGGTCAGCAACTAACTCATTCTGCAATCTTTGTTGAAGTTCTTGCAACTTTTGTTGTTTACTCAAAAGACGTTTCTGCTCTTGCTCTGCTCTAGCGCGACTTACAAAAGCATTATTTTGAAGCTTTCTTTGGAAATCTTCTCCTTCTTTTTGTAATTGACGTCCTTTTTCATTCAACGTCGCACGTACATTCTCCTCCTTACTCATCATTGCTTCAGAAAAATCTGTAGCTAAATTGTAGTGAGTCAGCAACGAGTCCATATCTACATATGCAATAGATAGATTACACGTATCTATGCTTGCAGGGGTTCCTGCAGAAGTTCCTGTACTGTTGCCAGCACACTGAGAAAAAAGAAGTATAGTAGCCGTTGCTGCTATACCTTGAAAGAGTTGTTGTAAATTCTTCATAAAGTGAGGTATTATATCTTTAAGTTTTTTACTTTATATATTCTTTGATAGCCATTTTACTTTTTTGCTGTGCTACTTTATCTTGCGTTTGAGCACAAGCTATCCCACGTTTTTGTAAACCTTTACTGCTACCAACGTGTTCATTTGGCACCGTAGCTCCCTTTACAAAGATTATCTTAACTGATATCAGCAAGACACTAATTGCAACTATTAACACGGTTATAAGGACTAATTTAATCATAATTGTTATATTTGTGTTGCAAATATACAGAAAATCAATTCTCTAGGGCAAAAACCCTACAAAAAAATAAATTAAAACATATGAAATCAATTTTCGATTTAGAGCCAAAGGTAGTTTTTCACTACTTCAACGAGATTTGTCAAGTTCCTCGTCCTTCAAAACATGAAGAAAAGATTATAGCATACTTAAAAGAGTTCGGTAAAAAACATAACTTGGAAACTATTGCTGATGAATGTGGTAATATTCTAATTAAGAAACCTGCAACAAAAGGTCTAGAAGACCGCCAAACAGTAATTCTACAGTCTCACATGGATATGGTTTGTGAAAAAAACAATGATACTGTTCATGATTTCATGAAAGACCCTATCGAAACTGTGATTGATGGTAAATGGCTAAAAGCTAAAGGGACTACTCTAGGTGCTGACAATGGAATAGGCGTGTCTGCTGAATTAGCTCTCTTAGCTAGTGATGATATAGAACACGGACCTATCGAATGTCTATTCACAGTCGATGAAGAAACTGGTTTAACAGGTGCTTTTGCTATGAAAAAAGGGTTCTTGGGAGGAGATATCCTTATTAACCTCGATTCTGAAGATGAAGGTGAATTATTTATAGGTTGCGCTGGTGGTATAGATACTGTAGCTACATTTGATTATACCGAACAAGATGTCCCTGCCGGCTATTTCTTCTTCCGTGTCACTGTGAAAGGACTCACTGGTGGACATTCTGGAGATGATATCAATAAGAATCGTGCAAATGCTAATAAATTATTAACTCGCTATATTCATCTTCTTCAAAGTAAACATGATGTCAAGATATGCGAAATTGCAGGGGGTAATTTACACAATGCTATCGCTCGTGAAGCATCTGCCTTACTTGCCGTACCAGTAGCATATAAAGAACCAGTTCGTGTAGATCTTAATATCCTATCTGCTGATATCGAGAAGGAATATGCAGTAACAGAACCCAATATGCAATGGGTTCTCGAGAGTGAGAGTCGAGTGGAAAAATGTATTGATGACCAGACTGCTAAGAATCTTATTCTAGCCGTACAAGGAGTACAACATGGTGTCTTTGCTATGAGTCAAGACATACCTGACATGGTAGAGACTTCTTCTAACTTGGCATCTATAAAGATGAAAGAAGGACATAAAATCGTTATCGGAACAAGTCAACGTTCGTCTATCCTTTCTTCTCGTGATGATATGGCCAATACCATTCGTGCTACCTTCCGTCTAGCTGGTGCTAAAATTTCTCATGGTGACGGTTACCCAGGATGGCAACCAAATCCAAAATCAGCTATTCTTGCTGTAGCTGCTGAGAGTTACAAACGTCTATTTAACAAAGAACCTAAAGTGCGTGCGATTCATGCTGGCTTAGAGTGTGGCTTATTTTTAGAGAAATATCCTAACTTGGATATGGTTTCTTTCGGTCCTACTCTTCGTGGTGTCCATTCTCCTGATGAGCGTATGGATATTGCTACTGTAGATTTATGGTGGAAACACCTATTGGATGTCTTGAAAAATATTCCTACAGTAAAATAAGAAGAACGAAAAAGATAGAACTTCTAAAATAGAGATTTCAAATTATGAAAAGAGTTATTTCTTTCCTCTCACTTCTTCTAGTCTTAAACATAGGTATGCTTTCGGCAAAGGAGAAGTTGACACTTAACGATATTACTAATCATTCATTTTCTGCCAAAAGCATCTATGGAGTGAAACCGACCAAGGATGGTACTGGATACACGCAAATTAGTGCAAATAGGCAACAGATCATTCAATACGATTTTAGAACGGGTAAGCAGATTAAAGTGCTATTCGATACAAAAACAGCACGTGATTGTCCTTTCAGTACATTTAGTGATTATCAATTCTCACCAAATGGACGTGACATATTGATTGAGACTGCAAAAAAGATGATTTATCGTCGTTCATACAAGGCGAAGCATTATATCTATGAAATCCGAAACAATAAATGTGTGCCTCTGAGTGCCAAAGGAGAGGAAGAGATGCCTACATTTAGTCCAGATGGTAATATGATTGGTTTTGTACGGGACAACAACATCTTCATTACCAAGATACTATACGATTATAGTGTCTCTCAAGTAACCAAAGATGGTCAGTTTAATCAAATTATCAATGGTAAACCTGATTGGGTATATGAAGAAGAATTTGAATTTAATCGTGCTTTCTGTTTTAGTCCTGACAGTCGAATGATTGCTTACATTCGTTTCGATGAGTCGGCTGTGAAAAGTTACAGCATGCAGCTTTTTGAAGGGAGTCACCCGAACTTGAAACAATACACCTCCTACCCTGGATTTTATACTTACAAGTATCCCAAAGCAGGTGAAGAGAATTCACAAGTGAGTGTACACAGTTTTGATATAAAGAGTCACATAGATAAGACTATGGATATTCCGTTAGAAGAACGGGGGTATATTCCTCGTATCGAATGGACTAGTGATTCGACTAAACTTGCTGTAGTGACGATGAACAGGAATCAGAATAGATTGGAATTGTACTATGCAAATCCTCGCTCCAAAACGGCAAAACTTATATTCCGAGAGAAGAGTGACACTTACATTAGTGAATCTTGTCTTAATCAGATTAAGTTTTATCCCCACAACTTTAGCTTCGTCAGTGAACGAGATGGTTATAAGCATCTGTATTGGTATTCTCTTGAAGGAAATCTTATCAAGCAGGTAACTAAAGGTCAATGGGAAGTTTCTAACTTCTATGGATACGATAGTCGTACAGGAAGTTTCTATTATCAGAGTAATGAAAACAGTCCATTAGAAAGCCAAGTTTTTCGTATTGACAAAAGAGGTCGTAAAGTGAACTTGACAGACGAGAAAGGTATCAATAGTGCTATATTTTCAACTAATTGGGAGTATTTTATGCATTATGTCAACAGTGCCAATACCCCCAATAAGGTGACGCTTTGTAGTAGTAAAAAGGGACAGACTTTAGTCAATCTCGAAGAGAACAAAGAACTAAAAGCAAAAATTGAAGCATACGATATTCCTGAGAAAACTTTTTTTAGTTTTACTACAGGAGATAACGTGAAACTCAATGGATGGATGATGAAGCCTACTGACTTCGACCCTGCAAAAAAGTATCCGGTATTGATGTATCAATATAGTGGTCCTGAAAGTCAACAAGTTCTGGACAAGTACAAAGTTAGCTGGGAAACGTATATGGCTACTCAAGGTTATATCATTGCTTGTATAGATGGTCGTGGAACTGGTGGACGTGGTGCTGCTTTTGCTAAGTGTACCTACCTAAGATTAGGTGTATTAGAAGCTCATGACCAAGTGGAAGGAGCTATCTACTTGGGTAACTTACCCTACGTAGACAAAGCGAGAATTGGCATCTGGGGATGGAGTTTCGGAGCTTTCTGTACACTTATGAGTATGAGTGAAGGACGTCCAGTATTCAAAATAGGTATAGCGGTTGCTGCTCCTACTTCTTGGAGATATTATGATACGATCTACACAGAACGTTTCATGCGTCGTCCTCAAGAAAATGAAGCTGGATATGAAGAAGGAAGTGCTTTTGCCCGTGCTAATAAATTACACGGTGATTTATTACTCGTACATGGATTAGCTGATGACAACGTACACTATCAAAACTGTGCTGAATATTCTGAGTGCTTAGTCCAATTAGGAAAGCCCTTTCAAATGGCAGTATATACAAATAGAAACCATGGCATTTATGGTGGAAATACACAAAACCATCTCTATGCTAAATTAACCCGTTGGGTTAAAGAACATTTATAACAAATCCCATTAAAAAGTCACTTGATTTGAGTATTTTACTACTTCTAAATCAAGTGATTTTTTATTAATGAGAACTGATAAACACCTTGGAAAGAACTTAACCTAAATCCCTTAAAGATGAAACAACAACCTGAAAATCTGAACATAGATACAAAAAGAGTACGTAAACCTGCATGGTTAAAGGTTCGCATAGATACAAACGAGCGGTATACCAAGACAAAAAAGACAGTAGACAACCATCATCTTCATACGATATGCAGTAGCGGTCGATGTCCTAATATGGGTGAATGCTGGGGAAATGGTACTGCTACCTTCATGATTGGAGGAGACATCTGTACTCGGAACTGTAAATTCTGTAATACAAAGTCTGGACATCCACTTCCTCTTAATACGAGAGAACCTTTACGAGTAGCAGAATCGATACAACTGATGAAGCTTAAACATGCCGTTATCACTTCGGTAGATAGAGATGATTTACCAGACTTAGGTGCACAGCATTGGATAGAGACGATTCTTGCTATCAAAGAACTGAATCCTAATACAACATTGGAAGTTCTTATTCCTGACTTCAATGGACGCACCGATTTATTAGATAAGATTATAGCTGCTAAACCTGAGATTATCAGTCATAATCTGGAGACCGTAAGAAGAATTTCTCCTGAGGTCAGAAGTGTGGCCAAATATGATACTTCACTACAAGTGATAAAACACCTCTCCACCCATGGCGTGATTAGTAAATCCGGAATCATGGCTGGACTAGGAGAGACCCCCGATGAAGTTTATACGACGATGGATGACCTACTTCATGCAGGATGTCAAATCTTAACCATAGGGCAATATCTTCAACCCTCTATCAAACACTATCCAGTCAAAGAGTATGTCACCCCTGAACAATTTAAGAACTATCATGATATAGGCATTGCCAAAGGATTCAAAGGACTAGAAAGTGGTCCATTGGTTCGATCCTCCTATCATGCGGATAAGCATATCGACATCTTCAACCACAAAAAGAAATCATGATTTAAAATAGCAAGACGACACGACAAACATGCTTGCTTAAAAACAACACCTTTTCACAAAAGAAAGAAGCCTCAAGAGTTAATCTCTTGAGGCTTCTTTTATAGATTACTACACAAGTACTTCTAAGTACTGTGTACTATTGATTAGAACCAACGAACGAAACAGAAATCTTGTCTATGTGGCAAATCTTTATGCTTAGGAAACATACGATACGCACAGTGGAAGTGACCTGCATTGTTGACCAATTTAGCTCCTGTAAAAGTATAGAGATTACCTTCTTGTTTGGTAACTTCCAAAGGTTCTACAGAATAGGTATGTTCCTTTCCATTTTCTCCAGTATAAGTAGTGACTAATTCGAGTCCCACTACATCGTTTAAACCTTTCTCATCTATAACGACTTCCATAGTATATTCGTTACCTGCGATAGCTGATTGATGCAAGAATTCCTGATCTATATTATTAGAGACAACTTCTATTGAATCCCATTTAGAAGCAACTTCTTCTTTCCATGCTGCAATTTCTTTCGCTTTTGCGTTGTCATTAGCAGCAAGAGATTTGAATCGTTTAGCCTCTTTGTTATAGAATTTGGCATAGTAATCATCAAGTTGACGCTTCATCGTATAATGAGGAGCAATCTTAGACATCGAGTTCTTCACCACCTTAATCCAATTAGTAGGGATACCTTTTGCATTGCGTGCATAATAGAGAGGTAATATCTCCGTCTCTAGAATAGAATAAATTGTCGCAGCATCAAGTTGGTCTTGATGCTCTTGATTCTCATAAGTTCGTTTATCTGTCAATGCCCATCCAGCATTCTCACGGAAGCCTTCCAACCACCATCCATCAAGGACAGAGAAGTTAACGACTCCATTCATCAAAGCCTTTTCACCAGATGTACCAGATGCTTCAAGTGGACGAGTCGGAGTATTTAACCAAATATCTACTCCTGTAATAAGACGACGTGCTAGACGCATGTCATAATTTTCTAAGAAAATAATCTTACCTAAAAATTCAGGACGACGAGAGATTTCAATAATTCGTTTGATTAAACCTTGACCAGCACCATCATGAGGATGAGCTTTACCAGTAAAGATAAATTGTACTGGGTAATCAGGATTGTTCACAATCTTAGATAATCTTTCCAAGTCAGTAAACAAAAGATGAGCTCTTTTGTAAGTTGCAAAACGACGACCAAAACCAATAAGTAAAGCATTCGGATCAATCTTATTAAGCAATGAAACAATACGTGATGGGTCACCTTGATTCTTTAACCAAGTATTTCTAAATTCTTCACGAATAAAATCGACAAGTTTATTTTTGAGAGTGACACGAGTTTTCCAAATCTCAGGATCTGGAACTTGTTGTATAGCAGACCAAATCTTCTCATTAGATTGGTCATGTATGAAATTAGCATCAAAATGCTTGTCATAAAGAGTTCTCCACTCAGAAGCACACCATGTAGGGAAATGGACACCATTGGTTACATAACTGACATGAAGTTCCTCAGGGAAATACCCCTTCCATATTGGTGCAAACATTTCTTGAGATACTTTTCCATGTAACCAGCTCACTCCATTCACTTCTTGAGAAGTGTTACAAGCGAAAGTAGACATACAGAAACGTTCTCCCTTATCATCAGGATTAATTCGTCCAAGTCCAATAAACTCATCCCACGAGAGTCCAAGTTTAGCTGGATATTTACTCATATATTTGCCAAACAAAGTTTCATCAAAATAATCATGCCCTGCAGGAACTGGTGTATGAACAGTATAGAGAGAAGATGCCCTTACGAGTTCTAAAGATGCTTGAAAAGAAAGTCCTGACTGTACATAATCAACCAAACGTTCCACATTAATAAGAGCAGCATGACCTTCGTTACAATGGTACACATCTTTTTTGATACCCAATGCTTTCAACGTTTTGATACCACCTATACCAAGAAGGATTTCTTGTTTCAAACGGTTTTCCCAATCACCACCATACAATTTAGAAGTTATCTCGCGGTCAAATTGGCTATTCAATTCATTGTCTGTATCAAGGAGATACAATGTAATACGTCCCACATTTATCTTCCAGATATAGGCATAGACAGTAAAATCAGTATAAGGCACTTCTACAACCAATGCTTTTCCATCGACAACCACACGCTCCAACGGCAAGCTATTAAAGACCTGTGCCTCATAATTTGCAATTTGTTGTCCATCAATAGAAAGTGATTGATTAAAATAGCCATAACGGTAAAGGAAACCTACCGCACACAAATCGACATTACTGTCAGAAGCTTCTTTGAGGTAATCACCAGCCAATACACCAAGTCCACCTGAGTAAATCTTAAGCACACTTGAAAGTCCATATTCCATACAGAAATAGGCAACAGATGCGCGACTTTTATCCGGCTTCACATCCATATAAGCCCTAAAGTTGGCATACACAGTATCCATCTTGGTAATGAATTTTTTACTCCTAGCCAGTTTATCCATCTGCTCAATACTCAGTCTCTCGAGTAATCTCACTGGGTTTCCGTCTACTTCATCCCATATTTCTGGACTCATAGACTCAAATAATTCAATAGCCTCGCTATTCCATACCCACCAAATATTTTTGGCTAACTCAGAAACTTTTTCTAGTTCTTTAGGGAGAGATGACTCTACTGTCAGTTCCTTCCATATAGGAGTACTCTCGTTATTTACTTTGATTTTCATTTTTGTGAATTTTATGTTGTTTGTCTATTTCTTTTTTCTGCACAACGCAATGCCATGTCATAGGCTTCATAATAGTATTTGATGAAGTTAGACCACAATGCTCTGCTAGCAACTTTAGCCGCTCTACGTCGTATCTGATTACGTTGTTGAATAGTAAGTTTAGTCATCTCCATGACACATTCTTTGATATCATCAGCAACTTCAGAACCATTATAATCAGTTCGATTAAGAACTGCTACTCCATCAAGTAACTGACCGATACGCAAATTATGGACTGCCCAGAGCCCAAATCCAGCTTTATTTGTAGTAATAGTAGGTACTTTAAACGCGACACTTTCCAATGGAGTATACCCCCATGGTTCATAATATGAAGGATAGATTGTCAAGTCACTTCCAATCAGTAGATCATAATAAGTCTTGTTAAACACCCCATCTTTACCATCTAGATAGCAAGGAACAAACACAACTTTAACCCTATCTGTCGGTAAATTCCAGAGATTGAAATACTTCAGAGAATCAAGCACATCATCTTCAGACATATTGTGCAACCAATGAGTAAGCATTGGCAATTTAGAAATTGGGGTATCAAAAGGAGCATGATGACCTTTTAAACGTTGCTGCAAATCAGCTCTAGGTTCACCCACCCAAGCTGGAACATACACAAAAGCCAATATATCTTTATTGAGATTCTTATCTTTATTTAGTCGTCTGAGAGATTGTAGATAGACATCCAATCCTTTATTTTTAAATTCATAACGACCACTAGTCCCTACCACAAGCGTATCTTTAGGAAAATCAAATCCCGTCAAAGCATTTGCTACCCGAAAGAGAGAAGCTCTAGCTTGATTTCGTTTACGGGTAAAGTCACTTGCTTTTGGAACAAAATCATCCTCGAAGCCATTCATCAAGATGACATCTGCAGGACGTTCGAGCAGCTCTTTACACTCGTTATTTGTGATTTCACTTACGGTAGTAAAACAATCCACATGGTGTGTCGCTTGCTTTTCGACAGAATGCTTAGCGACCATATTAAGTTCACGAGCCATTTGATCGCCATCATAAGCAAACAAATAATCGTAAAGTGGTTTGTTGTTGCCAGCAATCGAACGACCTATTGATGTAGCATGAGTGGTAAAGATAGTCCCAATCTGAGGACACCATTGTTTTATAAATATAATGGACATCCCAGTTTGCCATTCATGAGATTGAAATACGACACGATCCTTTATAGACAGTTTATTATACTTATAGAAGTTAGCAGTTACTTTAGCCGCTGCATAGGCAAACATGCAACATTCATCATAGTCACCATAAGCGTGGAGTGAATCAACTTTACCCAATTCCCAAGCTCTTCCATAAATCGCATTCTTGTGCTCAAAAAAAGGCTGAAAGTCAACTAATATAGTGATTGGTTTACCAGGAATATCCCATCGACCAATTCTAATATTCAGATTGTCCTCTTTATTAGCAAAAAGTTTCCAATCTTGTAGAAGCGTATCATCTACCAGAAAGAAAGGATTCTCTTTATCTTGCCACAAATCAGGACCAATAAAAAACAATTTATCAGGATGGCTTTGTTGTAACGTATTTGCCCGAGTAGATAAGACAGTATAAATACCTCCTACTTTATTACAGACTTCCCAACTAGCTTCGAAAATATAGTTAGGAGAAATCAGTTTCGACTTTGTCATATTATTATTTCTAGTCTTAGTTTATAGGGCAAAGATAGCAAAATAACAATACGAGGTATCATCTTGTTTGTGAATAATTGCAAATATTTCCTTTATAATCATTTATTCTAAATATTTAGAATATCATACATTTATATACATTATTTTATTACTCATAGACTTAATTTAATTATTTTCACTATAGAGAAGAAAATAAAGAGATAGATAGCTAATAAATTAAAGATTTGATAGGTAAATAAGCCGTATTTCATAAGAAATGCAACCTATAAAAACATAGAAGTTGAGAAATAGGCCGAAATTTCAAATTTAAAATAGTGTGAATTTTGTAACATAAAGAGTCGATCAGAGTACAAACAGAGACAAAAAAAATCCAAGTTGAAAACAAGAAACTTGCTTCCAACTTGGACTATATAAAGTTATAGAATAACCTTGTCTAATGCTTAGAAATTAACCACCGAAGTCATCAAACATAAGATTCTTACTAGGAACACCTAGATTGTATAACATTTCTTTAACAGCATTGGCCATCGGACCAGGACCACACATGTAATATTCAATATCCTCAGGAGTCTCATGATCCTTAAGATAATTTTCAAATATGACATTGTGAATAAATCCAACAGGACCAGTCCAATTGTCCTCTTTTAGAGGAGCAGACAAAGCAATATGGAATTCGAAGTTGTCAAAATCCTTCTCTAGCTTACGGAAATCCTCTTCGTAGAAAATCTCTGCCTTAGAACGAGCACCATACCAATACGAAATCTTACGGTCACGAACCTCAAGAGAACGAGTCAAGTGTAGTATTTGTGCACGTAATGGAGCCATACCAGCACCACCACCAATATACAACATCTCATTCTTAGTCTCATATATAGGTTGGAATTCACCGTAAGGGCCTGACATAGTCACCTTATCACCTGGTTTAAGGTTAAAGATATATGATGAAGAAATACCAGGCAACACTTTCATAAATCCACCATTAACGCGGTCAAAAGGAGGAGTTGCAATACGTACATTCAGCATTATAAGATCACCTTCAGCAGGATAGTTAGCCATAGAATAAGCTCTAACTGTTTCCTCAGTATTCTTACAAGTTAAATCCCACATTTTGAAATGATCCCAATCAGCTCTATACTGCTCATCGATATCATAATCTGCATATTTGATGTCGTACTTAGGTATTTTAATCTGAGCATAACTACCTGGCTCAAAGTCCATGTGTTCACCCTTAGGCAATGCCACGACGAACTCCTTGATAAAGGTAGATACATTCTTGTTTGAAATCACTTCACATTCCCATTCTTTTACTCCAAGAACAGCCTTAGGTATCTTGATTTCAATATCATTTTTTACCTTTACTTGACAACCTAATCTCCAATGGTCTTGTTGTTGTTTACGGCTGAAATGTCCAGTTTCAGAAGGTAATATCTCACCACCCCCTTCGACTACTTGACACTTACACTGTCCACAAGTTCCTTTACCACCACATGCAGATGGAAGAAACACGCCATTTTCAGAAAGGGTATTAAGCAATGTGCCACCTGATTCTACTTCTAACTCTTTGTCACCATTAATAGTAACTTTAACTGACCCTGAGGGTACTAAGAAATTCTTAGCAACCAAAAGAATCACTACAAGTACAAGGATTACTCCAAGGAAGACCCCAATACTTGATAAGATCAAATTTATATCCATTGTATCCTTCTGTTATTAAATTTTCAATCCAGAGAAACTCATAAAGGCAAGTGCCATAAGTCCTACTGTGATAAATGTTATTCCTAATCCCTTTAGCGGTGCAGGTACATCACTATATTGCATCTTCTCACGAATAGCAGCAAGTCCTACGATAGCTAATAACCAACCGATACCAGAGCCTAAACCATAAACAGTTGCAGCTCCAGCAGAAGTGATATCAGTAGATACTCTCTGTTGCATAAATAAAGAAGCACCCATGATAGCACAGTTTACAGCAATCAAAGGAAGAAAGATACCTAATGAAGCATATAGAGAAGGACTAAAGCGCTCTACGACCATTTCCACAAGCTGAACGATACCAGCAATTACGGCGATGAAGAGAATAAAGCTCAAAAATCCAAGATGATTAGCTTGAAGATATTGATTAAGATAGAAGTTGACCGGTACAGTCACAACTAATACGAAAGTTACTGCTATTCCAAGACCTAGTGAAGTCTTGACGTTCTTTGATACTGCGAGGTATGAACACATACCAAGAAAGTAAGCAAAGATCATATTGTCGACAAAAATCGACTTTACAAATAGACTTAATAGATTTGTTTCCATTGTTCTTTTCTGTTTTTTTTATTATCGATTCTTGTTCTTATTTCTCTTGTAACTCTTTGTTTCTAGAACGTTGATACCAGATAATACATCCGCAAACAACCAAAGCCATTGGAGGTAAAATCATCAAACCATTGTTTAGGTATCCAAAATCTTTAAGATGTAGAGCATCTACAAAGTTGTAATTAAAGATTGAACCAGAACCTAGAATTTCTCTGAAGAAGGCAATGATAAACAAGATCTTAGCATAACCAAGACCATTACCTAATCCATCAAGAAAAGATTCCCAAGGAGCATTTTGCATAGCAAATGCCTCAAGACGTCCCATTAAGATACAGTTAGTAATAATCAAACCTACATAAACTGAAAGCTGAACACTTACATCATATGCAAATGCTTTTAGTATTTCAGATACGATAGTAACCAATGCAGCAACAACAACAAGTTGCACGATGATACGTATACGGTTTGGAATTGTTTTACGAAGCAACGAAATGATTACGTTTGAAAAAGCAGTAATCACTGTTACTGACAATCCCATCACGATAGCAGGTTCTAACTTAGCTGTTACTGCCAAGGCAGAACAAATACCTAATACCTGAACTGTAATCGGATTGTTTATACTTAGAGGGTTAGCAAACACCTCTTTATTTTTCTTTGAAAATAGTTGGCTCATTGTTTCCCTCCTTATTTATTTAAAAATGGTAAATAATTACTCAAACATGCCTTAAGCATACTGTTCACTCCTTTAGAAGTAATAGTACCACCAGATACACCATCAACTAGATAATCATCTTGAGGAGCATTCTTCTGTACACCAAGGGCGACCTGACCATTCTTCATCACTTTCTTGTTATCGAAACGTTCTTGGAAAGGAAGTGTAGAGATTTCAGCACCAAGTCCAGGGGTTTCTCCTTCGTTACCAAAGTAAACACCAAAGACACTTTTCTTGTCAGAGTTGAGAGCGATATATCCCCAAATAGGACCCCAAAGACCAGCTCCATACACTGGGAAGATATATTTAGTACCTCCATCAAGTGTACATACAAAAACATGATATTTCTTATCAAGAATTTGTGTATTGTATTCTGAAGAGAAATCCTCAGCAGGAACCTCAACCAAGGTACCATCTTCTTGCATCAAATTATCTTTGACAATTTCAGTATATTTAGCCGCCACATCTTTAGTGTCGCGAATATTAAGAGAAGCAAGAATTTGTTTCTTTGTATCTAGTCTCACATTCAAATCTTGAGTTTCTTTCAACGAAGAAGAAACGAATGCCAAGACAAATGCAACGATAATAACCATCACCGAAGCATATATAATAGTATATACGTTACTATTTGTATTCATTTTTAATCGGTTTTATTGGTTAACTTTAATACGTTTTGCACGTTTAGTAATATTGCTCTGTACTACATAGTAGTCAATCAATGGAGCAAAGATATTCATCAACAAGATGGCTAACATCATACCCTCTGGATAACCAGGATTAAGCACACGGATGATGATTGCAAATGCACCAACTAAGAATCCGAAAATATATTTACCTGTAGATGTTCTAGCAGAAGTCACGGGATCAGTAGCCATAAATACAGCACCAAAACAGAAACCACCCAAAGCAAGATGCTCATACCAAGGCATAGCAGCCATAGCATTACCTTCAAGTCCCATTTGATTGAAACCAATAGCCATCACGGCACCTCCAATAAATACGCTAAGCATCGTTTTCCAACTAGCGATATTAGTAAAGAGAAGGATAAGTGCACCGATAGCAATAGCGATTACAGAAGTTTCCCCGATAGAACCAGGAATCAAACCATAAACCATATCCATATTGAAAGGTTTATATCCCGTAGATGAAGTAGCAGACAATGCTATTCCTAGTGGAGTAGCAGTAGTCAGTCCATCTAAATGTTTACCTAAACCGAAGAAAGTGTCACCAGAAACCCATACAGCATCACCCGACATCTTGCTTGGATAAGCGAAGAATAGGAATACACGAGTAATCAAAGCAACATTGAATATATTCATACCAGTACCACCAAATACTTCTTTAGCAAAAATCACAGCAAAAGCAGTGGCAACGGCTAGTATCCATAGGGGACAACTAACAGGAACAATCATTGGTATCAAGATACCAGAAACAAGAAATCCCTCATGAATTTCTTCATTTTTCCATTGAGCTACGACAAATTCGATACCAAGACCGACTACGTAACTAACGACAATTTTAGGCAACACAGCAAGAAATCCGTAGAAGAACATTCCCCAGAAATCTAGACCAGCAGTAGTAGCTAAGTTATGTTGATAACCCACATTGTACATTCCAAACAACAAAGCAGGGACCAAGGCAATCACAACGATTGACATCATACGTTTACTATCCATTGCATCATGGATGTTAGTACCAGTCTTAGCTGTGTCGTTAGGCACAAATAAGAAAGTCTCCATTCCATCGAAAACAGATCGAAATGCATGCAGCTTGCCACCTTCCTCAAAGTTAGGCTTAACTTTATTAAAATAGTTTTTTAAAGCTTTCATTTATATTGTTATTCTTTAATCTTATTATGTAAACTGCTCTCTTAGCACATTTCTTCACGAAGCGAATCTAATCCCTCGCGGATGATGCGTTGAACTTGAACTTTCGATGAACAAACAAACTCACACAAAGCGAAGTCTTCAGGAGCCACCTCATAGATACCGAGTGCTTCCATATCGTCAATATTACCAGCGATAACCGCTTTAACGAGATATTCAGGGAAGATGTCCATAGGAAAAACAGTCTCATATTCACCACTCATAATCATATGGCGTTCACCACCCTTGATACGTGCATCAAATGAATATTCTTTCTTTTTCCCACACAACCAACTGAAATAACTATGACTAACAGAGAATTGCTTAACACGTGGCATGATCCAACCAAAAGGCTCATCAGGACAATTTACCTCTGGGATAACTGTCACTTGAGTACTACGTGCACCTAAGAAGCCATCCAATTGAACTTTATTTCCAGTCAAGACATTTCCATTAATTACACGACTATTCTCAAGGTCTGTCACTTTTACGAAACTAGACAATTGAGCTCCAGGAAGTACTTTATAAGATTGTGCATCTACTGCATTTTCACCAGCCACTGTGATAGTACGCGTAAAATCGATTTTACCACTCATCAACAATCGACCAATAAATAGGACCTCTTCAGCTCCAAGAGTCCAAACAACCTCTCCCTTATTGACAGGGGCCATTTTATTGATTTGCACACCAACTAAACCAGCAGGATGTGGTCCATCAAATAGAGCTTCAGTTACCTCTTTATTATGAAGAGCTGTTACTGCATTTTGTTTAGCACTGATACCTAGATACACTTTAGCTATTTTAGCTAGCGCTTCTAGTCCAGCTGCCCATTCTTTCTCTTGACCTTGAAGAATATCTTCAAACCTAGGAGCAAAAGGTGCTGTATCAAATGCACTTACATGAATTGATCTTGGTGTTACTCCTGGTGAAGGAACTACGTCATAAGGACGTTGACGGAAGAAAGCAAAAAGACCTGATTCTAGAAGAAGTTCGAGTACGCTCGATCCATTCATTGCAGACACCTTTTGTTTACCGAAGTCACGAGTCGTCTGATTAGCATCTGGTTTTACCATGATATTCATCACTTTACGACGTGCTCCGCGTTCTACCTTGGTCACGATTCCACTGACAGGAGATACGAATTTTACTGATGGATTATTCTTGTCTATAAACAAGGATACTCCTGCATCGACATGTTCACCTTCTTTAACGACTACCTTAGGAGTTACTCCATGGAAATCATCGGGTACCAATGAATAAAGTGCAGCCATTGCTGGACTTGCAATATCATTCGAAGGACCTCCAGTCAAACTAATGTCTAAGCCTTTACGGATTTTGATTACGTTTGTCATCTCTATAACTAAATGTTTTGTAGGATTACTTTTCGGCGCAAAAGTACAAAAAAACTGCAGCATATAGCTAGAAATAGAGAAAAAAATCTATATTTAAGATAAAGAAATCATATATATTCGCTCTAGGGAATATTAATCGTCCTCAAAGCACAAAAAAATCAGTCTATTTTAAATCCAAAAGATTTAAAATAGACTGATTTCATATGCAATGTAGCGATAATCAATCGCTAACTGCTGAGACTTAGTTCTTCAACCATTTATCCAACCATTCGAAGAATGTACGTTGCCATAAGATTCCATTTTGTGGCTGCAATACCCAATGATTCTCATCAGGATAGATAAGCAATTCTGCAGGAATACCACGCAATCTTGCTGCATTAAAAGCAGACATCCCTTGAGATGCAAGGATACGATAATCCTTTTCTCCATGGATACAAAGAATAGGCGTATCCCATTTATCCACAAATTTATGAGGAGAATTAGCAAAAGTACGTTGTGCTACAGGATTTTTCTTATCCCAATAAGCACCTCCCATATCCCAATCAGCAAACCACATCTCTTCAGTTTCAAGATACTGTTGTTCCATATTAAAGATACCATCATGAGCAATAAAAGCTTTGAAACGTTTTTGATGATGTCCTGCTAACCAATAGACAGAATATCCACCGAAGCTAGCACCTACACATCCCAGTCTATCTTCATCGACAAATGATTCTTTCTTCATATCATCTATAGCCGTCATATAGTCACTCATACATAAGCCACTATAATCACCACTAATTTCTTCATTCCATTCTTTACCAAATCCAGGTAGACCTCTACGGTTAGGTGCGACGATGATATAATCATTCGCTGCCATCATCTGAAAATTCCACCTATAACTCCAAAATTGACTGACAGGACTTTGAGGTCCTCCTTGGCAGTACAATAAGGTAGGATACTTCTTAGAAGGATCAAAATGAGGAGGATAGATAATCCAAGTAAGCATATCTTTTCCATCTACAGTTTTGAGACACCGTTCCTCGACACGTCCCATTTCGATTTGGTCATACAACGATTGATTTACATGAGACAATTGAGTCGTTTGCCCATCTAGGGCAACCGTATAGATTTCATCAGCCATAGACATGCTATGTCGTTTGGCTAGTAATAAATCTCCAAACAAAGAAATTGAACCAAAATCATGCACCCCACTAGTCAACTTAGTCACCTTATCGTCCACTAAATGAACAGAATAGATTTGTTCCGTTGCATGCCATACTCCTGTAAAGAAGATAGATTGACCATCAGCAGCCCACACATAGCTATCTACATTGCTATCGAAAGCTGAAGAGACGAAGCGTTTAGTTTTCGTTTTCATATCCATCACAAAAAGACGGTTCTGGTCACTCTCATACCCATCACGTTCCATGCTCTGCCAAGCAATAGATTGCCCATCGGGAGAGAAACAAGGATTGGTATCGTATCCCATCATTCCCTCTGTAAGATTAGTAGTGGTATTAGTATCTACATCATACAAATAAATATCACTATTTGTCGACTTCGCATAAGCCTTTCCAGTCAATTTGCGACAAGTATAAGCTATCGACTTACTATCAGGACTCCAACAAAGTTGTTCCATACCACCAAAAGGACGCATAGGACTTTCAAATACGGTTCCATCGAGCAAATTCACTGTATTCTTAAGAGAAGTACCATCCCAGTCAGCAACAAAAGGTTGAGGAGCACCTGCGACCCATGTATCCCAATGCTTGTACATCAAGTCAGTCACCACCTTACCAGAAGCTTTCGGCAAGTCAGGGTACTTATCCGCAGTGGTAGGCACCGTTTTGATTTCTGTAACATACATCAAACGTTTGCCATCAGGAGAGAATTGAAAACCCTCTATATCAGTATCAATAGCCGTAATCTGCTTCTTATGACTCCCATCAGGATTCATCATCCATATTTGAGAAGAACCACTTTCTGTACTTAAGAAAGCAAGTTGCTTCCCTTCATTAATCCAGGTAGCACCATTCTCACTATAAGGGGTATTGGTCAACTGAGTGACATGACTTCCATCAGCATCCATGATATACAAATCACGATTACTCTTATTTTGCTCTATACTATAATAAGCCACACTATACACGATTTGCTTATTATCTGGAGATGCACTAACCTCCCCTATTCTACCAAAAGCCCACAGCGCCTCAGGAGTCATTCTCCCATCGTTAATAGTCACTTTCGTTGGTCCTATTATGGGTTCATTCGACCCTTTTTCGGGTGCCGAACTACATGCCGCAAGAGCCATCATTCCACTTGTCATAACGAGTTCTTTAAATTTCATGCTTTTTGATTATTTATATTATTAGTTCTTTGTTCTTTATAATTTGACAGCAATCATCTGACCATCAGATTCATTTTGCAAACGGTCCATAGCTGTGACAACATAGTGATAACGAACTTTGCCATCAACATAAGGCAATTGATAATAGCATTTATCTGTTATCGTCACGATATATTTAGGGTCAGTAAGATCTACCTTTTGATGTCTTGCGAAACGGTAAACGACATACTTATCCGCACGCGCCATCTCAAAAGCTTGTTTCTGACTAAGCATCCCCCCTCTGAGCATCTCGCGAAGATGCTTAATAAGCGGCGGCTGCCATGTCAATCGATACCCCGCTTCGCTCCATTGAGCATCTAATTTCTCCACATGATAAGGAGCCTGAGCATCTATCTGATAAAAGACAGGTTGCAAGGCAGGATATTTATGATATTTGATTTTCAACGAATCAGCATAGTTACCCATATTTCGAGCCACATACCTACCCGGCCATTGACAACTACCCACCACAGTATGATAGCTACGTTGCAATTTCATTTTCGCATCTAATTGGTTCTTATCGATATCTTTTGTATCAGGATACTTCAATATTCGATCTACGGATTGTCCTACGATGAGCGGAACACCTTGAGTATTTCTAGCCCACCAATCGACCAATACCTGATAGTCAGCGACAGGATTTCCGATACGCCAATAGATTTGAGGGATTAGATAATCCACCCATCCATTGCGAGCCCATTTGAGTACGTCAGCATACAGGTCTCCATAATTTTCTAATCCATTGGTAGCACTACCGTTAGGATCATTCTTCTCATTGCGATAGATACCGAAAGGACTTACGCCAAATTTGACCCAAGGTTTGAGTCTATTAATCGTCTGATGCAATTCTCTAATCAAATAATCAACTTGCAATCTACGCCAGTCACCAAGATTCATCTGTTTATCTACACGATGATTGAATTGTGCTCTATCGTTAAACACTTGCCCAGGGATAGGATATGGATAAAAATAATCATCTAGATGGATACCATCTACATCATATCTCTTCACTATATCAGCAATCACAGCATTTATATAATCCCTATTGGCACTCAAAGCAGGATTAAAAAATAATTTATCTCCATACTTCACGAAACGTTCTGGATGTTTATTATAGATGTGCCATGGCGCAAGTTTGTCGCTGAGATGTTGTTTCACTCTATAAGGATTTATCCAAGCATGCATCTCCATCCCTCTACGATGGCACTCGTCAATCATAAACTGAAGAGGATCCCATATTGGAGAAGGTGCTTTCCCTTGTACACCCGTTAAGTAACGACTCCAAGGCTCTAGTGCAGAAGGATAAAAAGCATCTGCTGTAGGACGGATTTGAAAGAGTACTGCATTGACTCCCGCATATTGAAGAACATTGAGTTGTTCCACTAACTTAGAACGCATCTCCACGGGAGTCATCCCTTGATACCCTCCAGTCACAGTGGCTAACCAAGCGCCTCTAAACTCCCGCTTCGGTCTATCCATTTGGGATACTCCATTGGACAACACAACATTTGCATCTGCACCTTGTGAAAGGGGCATCTGGGAAGGTTGAGGAATCGTCTTTGTAGTACCACACCCCCAAAGGGAAAGGACAAAAAGAAAGACAACCAATGCTTTATAAACAGTCAAGTTCATTGGACTATTGAGAGGACTTTTACAGTTCGTCTGCATACTTATTAATTCTTCTTTGTAGTTATAATGATTTGTTAGCAACAAAGATAAAGATAAAAACTGAAAGATTAAACAAGATAACTTTTTACTTCTTTATTTTATCTTATCATTAAAATAAATGATAAAAAGTCCCTTATAAGTGGAGAAAAGAAGTACTCAAGATGAACTTTTCATTATCTTTGTAGCTTACATTATAACAAGATTAGGTATAATATGTCAGACCCAAAAGAAATCATAATAAAAGGCGCAAGAGTCAATAATTTAAAGAATATAGATGTTACTATCCCTCGTAATAAATTTATTGTTATTACAGGACTATCAGGATCAGGTAAATCATCATTGGCTTTTGATACGCTCTATGCAGAAGGACAACGACGATATGTGGAGAGTTTATCTTCCTATGCACGTCAGTTTCTTGGGCGAATGAGCAAACCAGAATGTGACTATATCAAAGGAATCCCTCCCGCTATAGCCATTGAGCAAAAGGTAACTAGCCGTAATCCTCGCAGTACTGTAGGAACTAGTACCGAAATATATGACTATATACGGATGCTTTATGCTAGAATAGGTAAGACAATCAGTCCGATTAGTCATCAGGAAGTCAAGAAGCACAGCATAGATGATGTCATCAAATTCATTCTATCTCAGCAAGAAGACACACGATTTACCATCTTGACCAAAGTCAATAGATACGAAGGTAGGAGTACCGATGAGCAACTAAAATCGGATTTAGCTCAAGGTTTTTCACGCATAGACCATCAAGGGGAAATCATATCGATAGAGGAATACCTTAATCAATTGAAGGATAAAGAAGGCACTAAGGAAGACCTTTATTTACTAGTGGACAGACTAAAAGTATCGACAGATAAAGAATCGATAGACCGTATGACAGATTCCACACAGACAGCCTTAGATGAAGGCATGGGACTCTGCTCTATTCGTATTTACAATCAAGATAGGACAAGTACACTCTATCCGTTCAGTAGCCGTTTCGAAGCCGATGGCATTCAATTTGAAGAGCCCAATGATTTGATGTTTTCATTCAATTCTCCTATCGGCGCCTGTCCTAAATGTGAAGGATTTGGCAAGATATTAGGAATAGATGAAGATCTAGTCATCCCAGACAAATCATTATCAGTATATGATGATGCTGTCTTTTGTTGGCGTGGAGAAGTCAGCAAAGGCTGGAAAGATGAATTGATTCGTCATGCAGAGAAATACCAATTTCCTATTTTCACCCCTTATTGTGATCTGACAGAAGAACAACGCAATCTTTTGTGGGAAGGAAACGACTATATCAGTGGAATCAATAAATTCTTTGATATGCTCAGATCCAAGCAATATAAGATTCAAAATAGAGTCATGTTAGCCCGTTATCGTGGTCGGACTACTTGCCCTGAATGCCGTGGTTCACGACTTAAGAAAAGTGCTAGTTATGTACAAGTATCAGGAAAGACCATTGGTCAACTCGTCAAGATGTCTCTTGATGACCTTCATCAGTGGGTGACAGACATAGACTTATCTGAGCAAGACCTACTGATAGCAAAACGTATCTTATTGGAAATCAAAAACCGTCTGCACTTCCTTATCGACGTAGGTCTAAATTATCTTACGCTAGACCGTCTGAGCAATACCTTATCGGGTGGAGAAAGCCAGCGTATCAACCTAGCGACTTCCTTAGGTAGTAGCCTAGTGGGTAGCCTTTATATATTGGATGAACCAAGTATCGGATTGCATAGTAGAGATACCAAGAAGTTGATTCGGGTGTTGAGACAACTTCAACAATTAGGTAATACTGTCATCGTTGTCGAACACGATGAAGAGATTATGCGTGCAGCAGATTATATCATCGATATAGGGCCAAAAGCAGGACGTCTAGGGGGAGAAGTCGTTTATAAAGGAAATATATCAGAACTCAGTCACGGAACTGAGAGCTATACCGTACGTTATCTTTTGAAAGAAGATACCATCCCTACCCCCACCACACGCAGACCATGCAATAGTTATATAGAGTTGACTGGTTGTAGAGCCAATAATCTTAAGAATATCAATGTACGATTCCCATTACATACCCTTAGCGTAGTGACCGGCGTGAGTGGCTCAGGTAAGAGTAGCTTAGTCCGTGACATATTCTTCAAGGCGATGCGTATAGAGTTGGGAGAAGGCGGTGATCGACCTGGCGTATTTGATAGCATAAAAGGAGATATCAAACAGATCACAAGAATCGAATTTGTTGACCAAAATCCAATAGGTAAATCCTCACGTAGCAATGCGGCGACTTATCTCAAAGTGTTTGATGAAGTACGAAAATTATGGGCTGCACAACCATTAGCGAAACAACTAAACTTTACAGCTGGACATTTCAGTTTCAATAGTGAAGGAGGTCGTTGTGAGGAATGTAAAGGTGAAGGTGTCACCCATGTAGAGATGCAATTTATGGCTGACCTTACCCTGACTTGTGAATCATGCAATGGTAAACGCTTCAAGAAAGAAACCTTAGAAGTAGAATACCATGGAAAAAACATATTTGATGTATTGGAGATGACAGTCGAAGAAGCTATTGAATTCTTCACTGAACACAAACAAAAGAAGATAGTCAAACGACTACAACCTCTTGCAGATGTTGGACTATCATATATCAAGTTGGGCCAATCCTCTTCTACCCTATCAGGTGGAGAGAATCAACGAGTAAAACTAGCCTATTACCTCAGTTTAGAACGCACTACGCCGACTATGTTTGTATTTGATGAGCCGACGACTGGACTTCATTTCCATGACATATCTAAACTATTAGAATCACTTTCTCAATTGATAGAGAGAGGGCATTCAGTCCTTGTCATCGAACACAACTTAGACGTCATAAAATGTGCTGACTACGTCATTGATATCGGTCCAGAAGGAGGACAGCGAGGTGGTGAAGTTGTTGCTACCGGCACTCCAGAAGAGATTGCGGCCTGCCCTAAGAGTTATACTGGGCAATTTCTTAAGCCATTACTTGATTAGAGACACTTTAGACATCGCTATTTAAATATCGACCGCTGAGTAACTTATTGTTACTCAGCGGTCGATGTTTAAATAGTTAGTCATGTATCCGTTTAGGACATTAGTTCACGACAATTTCATCCGTAAACAACCATCCTCCATTGATACCATTACTTAGCGCATGGTAACGAATATAGCGTGTTTGCACTTCACCTTGCCAAGTAAAAGAATGAAATAACAGTTTGGTTTCAGAAGTTCCCACCTCATTTGTTAGTTCCACCAAATCAGAAAAAGTCTTGTTATCTGAAGATACAGCTATGATTACCTTCTTAGGCAACCATACCCAGTTACCAGCCTGCTGAAGAAATTCAGCACTGATACGGTGAACCATCGTTGGTTCTCGTAAGTCAATGGTCACATCGACATCATGATTCAGAAAACCTTGCCAACGGTTGTCAGCATAGGTCCAGTCCCCTAATTGTCCATCAACCAAAGTACTATCCCCACCTGCTTTATATTTTTCCTCATAAGGATGTGCATACGTTATAGGAGCGTGCAATGCAAGCGATGCCACCGGTGTTCTGCTTTCGATACGTGAACCTTGCGCCGTAGCTAAGTTAAAAGGATGATATCCTTGAGCACGCAAATAAGTAATCTCCTGCAGTGTATTTCTCTTAAAACGAGCATAGTCTTTAGCCTGAGGTTTGGTCCAACCGATTTCTGCCATCGCTAATAGACGAGGATAAATCATATATTCAGTATGCTCATAAGTAGGCATATGCTCAGTCCACACGTTGCCCTGAACACCCAATAAAAGGTTAGCCTGCTGATCAGTGAGTCCTATTGGCAATGGATCATAAGCATAGACCTTTTCCAAAGGCAAATAACCACCAAATGCCTCTGGCTGAGAGGCGGGTGCATCTTGATAATAATCGAAATAGCAGAACTCTACAGGAGTCATGATTGTTTTATGCCCTGCTTTGAGTGCCTTGATACCGCCCTGAGTCCCCCGCCATGACATGACCGTGGCATCTGGGGCGATGCCGCCTTCCAATATTTCGTCCCATCCGAGAAGCTTACGTCCCTTGCTATTAAGAAATTTCTCTATGCGTTTGATAAAATAACTCTGAAGTTGTTCTTCAGTTTCTAGCCCTTCTAGCTTCATTCTTCGCTGACAACGAGGACAATTCTTCCACGCAGTCTTAGATGCTTCGTCACCACCTATATGAATATATTCTGAAGGAAATAGTTCGATTATTTCAGACAATACGTTTTGCAGAAAAGTAAACGTCTCTTCTCTACCAGCACAGAATACGGCATCTACATAAGGTTTACCAGAGCAAGAGAGCTGTGGATAGACCGCTAATACTTCTTCAGAATGACCAGGCATCTCGATTTCAGGAATTACTGTGATGCCACGTTCTTGTGCATATTTCACGACATCTTTAATCTCTTGATGCGTATAAAAACCACCATAAGCACCCGGAGTGTCTTGAGAACAAAAATGTCGATTTGAATTTTCCCAGAAATCCTTCCAATCAGCATGAGGACGCCAAGCAGCAATATCGGTCAACTTGGGATAACGGTCTATTTGAACACGCCATCCTGCTCCATCTGTAAGATGCCAATGAAAACGATTTAGTTTATATCGAGACATGGCATCTAACTGCTTCTTGATAAAAGCAACATCGTAGAAATGACGCGATACATCTAGATGCATCCCCCTATAAGCAAAGCGTGGATTATCCACGATAGTCGCACATGGGAGATACCAAGTAGTATCATTTTCAGCACGGTCTATGTGCATACTCATCAATTGCTTCAATGACTGAAGAGCATAGAAACTTCCTTGTGCAGTAGCTGATTGGATATGTACACCATCCGGTGTAATCTCCAACGTATAGCCTTCAGGGTTCATAGTAGTGAGCGTATCTACATCAAAGTCGGTAAATGAATCAATAGACTGCAAAGTCAGTGACTGATTCAATGCATCCATCATCAAGCGAGGAAGGATATAATGCCCAGAAATAGGCCTTAGCTCATTGGGTTGTGGAACAATAGAATAATCATTTTTCCAAGTTGAAGAAGTACATCCAGATAGTAGTATACAGACTTGAACAACCAGCAAGAATACACGTGTATTTCGTTTCATCAATGTCATGTTTAAGTATGAAATAATAGGTCGAGTAAAAAGGGAATAAGTAAAAAAGGGTATGCTACAAATTTGCAACACACCCTTTTTTATATTAATCTCATCTATGATGATAAGACATCATAGATTCGTATAGATTATTTTAGAAGTAAAGATAACGATTATCGTCTACATCAGCCTTTAGATATAAATCATTTACATATTGGCTTCCAATACGAGCATTCATATTCTGAAGACGATTCTTTACTGTTTCTAAAGTCTCATCAGATTCGATTTTGTCTTTCTTATATACTTGCATCACAAGTACACCAGCGTTACCCTTGATAGGATTGCTTACTACACCTTCTTTTGCAACAGATGCATAAGCAGAAACCATAGGTTCACTGCTACGAAGTACAGATACATAAGCTGGAGCAGCAAAAGTAACTCGTTTGATAGAATCCTGAACGGCTTCTGGTTGACTTGCAACCTCAGCAATTGTTTTCTTACCCGCTAAGTTAGCTTTGATATAATCAAACTTCTTATCACGAAGCAATTCTGCACGCAAGCCAGCAGCTACACTCTTCAAAGGACGATAGCCTTTCTCGTTGATTCCTGTAAGCGCAATAACCATCATCTGGTCATTATCACCACATTCAAACAATGTAGAAACATCACCCTCATCAGCATCAAAAGTCCATTTCAAAGCATCTCTAGTTCCACTGACACCTACGATATCATGACTAGCACTGCTCAAGTCAGTCCGGCTCATCACTCTATAACCAGCTTCCTCAGCATTCGCTTTCATGTCTTCCAAAGTTGGATTGTCAGCTACGAATTGAGAGAACTTATTGTAGTAATTAGTATATGTCTCGTTAGAGAAAGTCACGATACGTTTCACGATGGCAACTTTGTAACGATTCTCTTTTGCTTTCTGATCGACGACTTGGATAATCACTTGATTATTCATCATCTTGATAGCCTTAGTCTCCCCTTTCTTCATGCTATAAATAGCTTTGATAAGTGTCAAGTTATCAGGAGTAAGGTCACCTGTAGCATAATTCTTAGAAGACCACCAGTTTGTAGTACCCTTTTGATTAAGAGAAGCAGCTACAGCAACAAAATCAGCATTTTTCTTGCTCAATACATTCATCAAACTATCAGCTACGTGTTTAGAAGCAGTTGCATCTGCACCTTGAACGAAGATAGTACGGAAAGCAACTGAATCAGCAGCAACTTCTTTAGCAACCAATTTAAATGCATTGATTGTATTGTCTTGTGCATTGTTATAAGGCCCAAATACATCACCTACTTTGACAGAGTCTAAGCGAACAGCAACATCTCTTGGCATAACTGAAGGAACCATAAATAAATCCTTGTAATTAACCTCAGAACCTGCGCCACGTACGACAGCACTATATTCAGCATCTGGAGCACGAAGCTCTTCACTTGCTTCAGTGACTTCTTTTTCGATTAGTTGACGGTCAGCTTGACTTGCTTTAACGACTACGTCGATATAACTGATATCACGAGTTTCAGCAAATTGACGATATTGTTCTTTACGACTTTGATATAAGTTTTCGATTTCACTATCAGTAACTTTGACCAATGAATCAGCAACAGAACTATAAGGAATAGCTGCGAGGAGCAAATCAGATTGGTTTGTTTCAGCTACAAGAGCATTTTGTGCTTCTACGCCACTTACTGAAAGAGAATTGGCGATGATTGCACTATATTTGCTAGCTAAAGTAGAAGTACGAATGTTCTTCTCGATAAATTTCCAATAGTTATATAACTTTTGATAGTACTCAGCATTCTGTCCTCTCAATTGTCCACTCTTAGACATTGTATCATAATCCAACAAGAATTTTTTCAACATATCAGGGTCGAAGCGTCGAGTCTGTTGATTGATAAATGGAGTCTGCTGAAGTAATTGACTAGTTCCATTGTCTACAATGTACTTAATCTCAGCATTAGATACTACGATACCCAAATCATCACAAGCTTTAGCAATCAAGATATTGTTGACATAATTACGCCATACTTCATCTTTAATCTGATTGTTTTGTGCTTCAGTAAGCGAATTGTTACCCGTCGAGAACTTCACGACATCGGTATACTCTTCTACTAACTTTTGATACTCTTGTGCTGATAGTTTGTGACCATCAATGACACCAGCGCTTTGCTGTGTGTGTGGGCTGATTGCTTTCCATGCATCTCCTGCTACAAAAGCGAAGAGTGCAAAACCAATAAAGATAATAAGCCCCCAGGTCCATGACCTGATAGTGTTTAATACTGCCATTGTACTTAATTGTTATTCTATTAAATGTTTTAGATTTACTTTAATTTAGTGCACGAAGATACAAAAAAGGAGTTGATTTAAACTGTTTTAAGCATAAAAAAAGTATTTAGTCAACTATTTTCATTCGGACAAGTTCTATTTTTGTAGAAGCGACCTTTAATATTTGAAATTCGTACTGTTTTATTTGAATTATCTGATTCAATTTAGGAAAACTTTGATACTCACTAAGGATAAGTCCCGCTATGGTAAGATAAACATCAGAGACGGGTAAATCGATTCCCAATTGCTCATTGGCATAATCAATCTCGAGACGTCCCGAAAGTAAATACTCCCCACTGTTCAACTGTTTACATATTCGTTTGTTGCTATCATGTTCATCTTCTATCTCACCGAAAATTTCTTCGACCAGATCTTCTAGAGAAACGATACCCGCAGTTCCGCCAAATTCATCGACTACAACTGCCAACGTACGCTTCTTAGCGATAAAAGCTTTCATCAACTTATGTGCTGGCATAGTATCAGGTACGATAGGCATTTTAGTGATACTCGCTGTCCAGTCCGTGAGACTTCTAAACATTTCAGAAGCGTGGATATAACCAATAATATTATCAATCGATCCATCGTAAACAATCAACTTAGATTTTCCCGACTCGATAAACAAGGATTGAAGTTCAGCGATGCTTGCCGTACGATCTACAGCTACTATTTCCGTACGAGGCACGATACAATCACGCAATCGTATTTCTGAGAAGTCCAGTGCATTCTGAAATATCTTAACTTCTGTATCGACAGTTTCTTCTCCTTTGCTACCATCGATACCCGTAGCGACAAAATGCCCAAGATCAATCTTACCGAATACCTGGACCGTATCTTGAGTCGTTATTTTCAAGCCAAAAAGGCGAAGCATAACAAAAGAAATACCTGTTGTCACCTTAGATATAGGGTAGAGGATGACATAAAAAAGAAACAAAGGGATAGAGAAAAAGGAAAAAGTCTGATGAGGATACAATTTGAAAATCATCTTTGGAATAAACTCACCAAAGAAAAGGATAACTAAAGTAGAAATAATAGTCTCCACTACAAGCAATAATAATTGTTGATGAGAGAGACTTACAAATAATCCCTCTATGACTCGTGCCATCATGATGCCATACACGATAAGAGCCACATTGTTCCCGACAAGAATAGTGCTAATCAACTCATTAGGCTTACGCGTAAAGAGGTCCATAATACGTGCAATCAAACCACTTGATTGCTCTACTTTCAGACGTAAACGGTCCAACGACACATAAGCGATTTCCATGCCTGAGAAAAAAGCAGAAAGGAACAGAGCTACAAGCAACGGAATTAAGGTCGATAAAAAGGGGTCCATAAGATTTAAATTAACGATTTCTTCGGTTTTTCTTTACTTGAGTTCTGTAATTGAAGCGTACTATCGGATTTAATCTTCTTCCCAATAGTGCTATCACGTTTAGCAGAATCATCTTGTATAGATTTATTGTTTAGCTTGAGACTATCATGACTCAAACTATCTCGTTGTAAACTATCTTTCGAGACTGGGTGAATAGTATCTGTAGAATTAACCATAAAGACACCCTCTATATTATTGATGTTATAGACGGTCATCTGTTGATTTGATTGAAACCCTACTCCCTTTATGACACGATCCACTTGTTGAATCTCGATGCTTTTATCGGAATAGACCTTTTCCAGTTTTTGATCCCAATACAACTCGGGACTATCAAAGGTATCGCCTTCTCTATTTTTCACATGTACATGTCCGATAAGATGCCACAATTTCTTCTTATCATAGAAATAAGCTGTATCCGCTTTGATACTTGCTTTCACTTCTTGGATAGAATCAAATTGCTCCAAGTACACTCCTTTCAAGAAGGCCCAATAGGAAGGAACTTTCTTATCATACACAAACCATTCTGGCGTAGTCACTCTATAGCGCATTATACCAGAATCCGACACTAATGTAGTAACATCAGTTGTAGCCATCACAGGAAGAGAATCCCTATCATCGATAGGACCTGCTAATTCCTTCTTAGGACCGCATGCAGCAAAGAGCAAAAGCATACTCCCAACCACAAAGGCTCGAAGTATGCTTGCATAGGATGCTGAGTCTGATTTTATATGATTCAGATTCATTTATTATCTTATTGTTGTAGTCTCACCAATCCATCCTCCAATTTTCACAGGATCACCTTTCTTAAGGCCTAGGAAGAATAATTTGTCTGCTTTAGGGAAATAAGAAGAATATCTATTTATCAATTTCTGTGCTTCATCAGCTACAGATGGGTCAACTGCTTTTGCTCTACGCAATTTATCGACACATACATAGTACACACATTGATTAAGAGCAGGCTCATCACTCCAATTTGGAGACGTTGCATACAAGTTAGCCAACAAGATATATGGAGCACCATAACTGTTGTTGTACTTGATTGCTTCTAGACAATATTTCTTGGCCTGAGACAACTTTTTAATACTAGACAAGACTGATGCTACAGTATATGACGTTTCAGCTTTTTTGATTGGGTCAGCTTCCAATTCTATAGCCTCATCAAAGAATTTGATAGAATTAGTATAATCTTTTTTCTTGTAGTACATAAAAGCACATCCCTTAGCTGCATCAGCAGTAGGTTCGAGCTTGTAAGCATAGTAACTAGCTTGCATATAGGCCTCTGAATCTTTACATTTCATCATACCCATGATGTCAATTACGCTACGAAGATAATCGATATCAGTTTTATTCTGTTCTACTTTAGGACCATAAATCTTTTGTAATGATTCACAATCTGCGACACCTGAATTGATAAATATAGCAATCAAGTTATCTTTAATCGTCTTATAAGTCTTCTCGATTCTTGGACTTTTAGCATTAGCAAGTGCTGCATCACAGTACTTAGTAGAGTTTTGATAGTCTTTGAAGAATTGAGATGCATACTTATCTGGATTTGCCTTCACAAGCATTTGTGAAACTTGTAGGAAAGAAAATAGAGTCATTGCTCCTGCTTCTTCCTTTTCAGTATCAGTTGCTGTCTTTAACCAGCCATAAGCCTTCACTGCATCTGGAGATGAAGCGTAAGTCAAATAAGCGACTGCCTTATCACCGAGTACACGATTAGTTGATTTGCAATTTAATTTCTTTGCAAATTCTGGAGTATATTTCATTAATTGATCATATACCCCCATCATCTCATCGAAATGTGCATTGTATTCTGTAGAGCCTCTTTTTTCTGCTTTCAAGAAAGAAGTCAAGATTTTTAAACCATCAGTATACGTATAATAACGCAACGTAGGACAATCTTTCATTACTTCTTGCCAAGGAAGATATGCATCCTTGTATAGCTTAGCTTTTACGGCCTCGTGAGAGACGGTACTATTACTAAGACATTTTTCGTCTACCTGAGCCACTGCTGTCGCACTATACCCCACAGAAAGCAGGAGAGCAACAATTAAAGTTTTCATTTTCATTATAATCAGATTTTATTATTATTTTTTTGATTGTTGGACTTTGTTCTTCCACAATGAAGAAGATTACTGGATTTTTCTTTTGAAGAACCAGCGTTCGTTAAATGTAAGGCCTATAGTTATTTTGAATCTATTCTCTTCAAGTAAACCAGTCACTTGCGGTTTCAAAATAGAATATTGTCCTGAAATCGACAAGACAGAAGAAGAACGATAGATAGGCATTGCTAATCCAACAGAAACTCCATATTCATAGGCAGCACGTTGGTTTTCGAAACTATATTGCAAAGCATCCATATAACCACCGATAGAATAACGAGTCAAACTCCATAGCGAGCGTCCGTTAGCATCTGGAAGATACTGAGTTCCGATAGAGAAACGATATCTATCTTTATACGAATTATAACTAGTTGCATCGATATCTTCAGTACTCTCATTAGGTAAATCACCTAGATTGACTTGAGGATAACCGCAGTCACCCCAATCTTCATACGTTGCGTCAGCCGTAAACATCCAGCTTTTCCAAGAGATAGCAGCACCTAACCCATAATGAGAAGCATAATCAATAGCTCCAATTAAATCATATCGATAAGATGACTCCACGGTACCAGAAGTTGTATATGTCGACTTAGCGACATAAGAAGTATTGTTTACACTCACACCAGGAGAATAAGTCGCACCAATTACAGCACTTAAATCCTTTGAGTAGTTCATCTGATATTGCAATCCAAAATCAAACTTATAACTTTTTATTCGTACAGACTCCGATGTTACAGTAGGATATGCTGTAGAAGAATTAGGAAATGTCTGTGTTATATTTTTGGTCGACGTACCATACAAATAAGAAGCATTAACTCCGACAGATAAATTAGGTAAGACATCATATCCTAGACCAACAAATACCTGAGAGAAACCGTCCGAGCCCGAATAGTTTACACTTATATCTTCTTCTTGTGTTGATTCAGATACACTATCATAGTCATATCCTACAAAAGCAAAAGGCATGATACCAGCAGTAAGTCCCAAATGAGGTGCCAAACGAAAATTAAGCATTAAATAATCAAGACTCGAATTCTTGGCATTCAGACTGACGTCATTATCATCTGAGAAGTTACTATTCTGCAAACTCATGCCAAGATCAAACTTCATCGTTAGAGAATCCACAGCACTATACGATGCTGGATTGGCAAAATTGACAAACTTCTTATCTCGAAGAGCATAAGCAGACCCTCCTAATCCACGACTCATCGCTGACGTCTGATCTGATAACTGTCCCAAACCATAACGAGTATATGGTGAGTTTGTCACATTCTGAGCAAATGTTACTATAGGGAATACCATGAGCCATATTGCTCCAAGAAGAACTCTTTTATTTGTCATTATTGTAGTCTAAAATTCTGTTTAATCCTCGCAACACGAGAAATTTATCTGCAAAGATGCATTTTTTTAATTTGTCATCAAAGGAAATCGAATCTCCGCCCGTTAAAAATACCAAAATACGGGGGTCTTTCTTCATCATTTCCCGAATATACCCCATTATTTCATGTTCTATCCCTAACAAGACTCCATTTCGTATCGCGGTATCAGTATCGATACCAATCTCCATTCTAGGTCCGTCTTTACCTATTAAAGGCAAGGCACTAGTATAATCATTAAGTGCTTTGAAACGCAATTGTATGCCAGGAGAAATATTACCTCCTAGATAAGTTCCATCGGCTGAAATAAATTCATAAGTAACAGCTGTCCCGACGTCAATAACTAATAGAGGTCTATCTGAACTAGCATTGACAGCTTCGACCACAGCCGCTAAACGATCCACACCTAAACTATCAGGAAAATCATGAGCGTTCGCCATAGGCAGGGGAGTTCTCACGTTGAACCACAAGATAGAAAAAGGACGATTATTCAACAATGCTCGTTGGGTAGTCGATAATTTACGAACAGAGGCCACAATACCAGATGTGATTTCATCTTCATAAGGTGCTAACTGAGTCAAGATTTCTTCAAGAGTACTTTCTCTGAAAAAATTAATCATTTCAGTTCCGGAAAACAGCCCACACTTAAAGGTCGTATTCCCAATATCAAAAATTGCTTTCATCAATCAACAGCTTATTGTATTATTGTAGTTTCTGGTTTTGCAAAGATACAAAATATTCGTACCTTCGCAGCAAAATAAATCAAAAATGATGCAAAACAGACTCAATTCATTACTTATTGTCATCTTTCTGTTAATACTCTTTACACCAGCGCAAGCAAATACTTATTTAAGTAAGGAGACAAAAGACAATATCGTATCCAATAGAAATGAGGCATCATCTCCAACCTATCGCATCTCTCTACTTACTTGTAGTGCAGGTGAAGAGATATATGCCTATTTCGGGCATACGGCTATTAGAGTAGAAAATCTTAAGACAAAAGAAGACTACGTCTACAACTATGGTCAATTCAATATGGATCAACCTCATTTTGTCTGGCATTTTATCCTAGGACAGACAGATTATCAAATGGGAAAAGAGCCCTTCAATCATTTTGCACGTATATACACCTATATCAATAGAAATGTATCTGAACAAATTCTCAACCTCAAGGAGCAGGAAGCTGAAAAGCTTGTAAAAAATCTTCAAGACAATTATAAACCTCAAAACAGAAATTATAGATACAATTACTTTTATGATAATTGTTCTACTCGTCCATACCTAGTCATCAGAAATTCATTAGAGGGAACTTTTATATTTGGAAAGAAGTATATCCCACGCTCATGGAGAGATGAGGTAAATAAATATACTCATCATGCAAGTTGGAGTAACTTCGGGATGAATCTTCTTCTGGGAGCCCCTACAGATGAGGATATGACAAAGACAGAACAACTATTTCTCCCTTTTAACTTAGAGACCACTTTCCAAAGTGCACAAATCAAAGATCAAGACGGTAATATAAGACCTTTAGTTATACAGCAATGCCAAGTCATACAACGAGATGAAACGAGAGCTATCGCAGATCGAAAAAACAGCACTCCGTCTATCAACGCAACTACTGCAGCCATTCTTTTCTTTATCCTAACGCTGCTGATTACTTTTATTGATTTCAAAAGAAAACGCATAACTTTATGGTTCGATATCCTACTATATATTGTTTTTGGATTATTAGGACTTGTACTCATCTTCATGAGCGTATTTTCTAAACATCCTTGTCTGACCCCCAACTACGAATTACTCTTGTTCAACCCATTACTCTTAATCGTTATCGGGTCAATCATCAGACTATCAAAATCAAATAACGGACGAAGATATATTAGCAAATGTCTATCGAAAGAGCAATCAAGCAAAAGGTCAGCAACCGACAAGGTTGTATATGCTCTGATTCTTTGCTGTATCTTCTTTTTAATCATCAGTTGTATCATTCAGTTCGCATTTAATCATGTGATTATACAATATTATCCACCAGTTTCTCTTATCTTGGCACTATGTTTGCTCACACGTTTATTGTCAGCAAAGAAGTGTCTGAGAAGTAAAACAAGACGTTAACGACTTCTTACGACACAAACGGTGACTTAAAGGCAAAAAAAATGCACGAAAAATCGACTATACAATGGACTAGTATCGCTACTGTCCTCATGCTATTGGCTTTACCGACGATGGAATTAGGAGCTCAGGAGTTGCCTACCCCTCCTCGTCTAGTCGTGCATATCACCGTGGACCAATTGCGTACCGATTATCTTCAAGCCTTTTCTCAAACATTTAGCAATCGAGGGATTAAACGACTATGGCAAAATGGGACAGTCTATACCGAAGGCAAGATGCCTCAGATGGATGTAGACAATGCCTCAGCTGTTGCCACCCTTTTTACAGGAGCAACCCCTAGCGTACACGGTATCATTGCCGATCATTGGTTTGACCGAAAGACGCAGCAACCGATCGATGCTACTTTTGATTCTCATTTCATCGGTAATTACACCAATGAGACAGCTTCTCCTAAACATTTATTATCATTGACCGTACCGGATATGCTCAAGCAATCCACACAAGGTCATGCCATCGTATACAGCATTGCTCCGACTCGAGATGCTGCTATTTTGAGTGCAGGGCATCTAGCAAATAGTGCCTTGTGGATTGACGCATCGACAGGTAAATGGTGTAGCAGTACATTCTATGCTAACTTCCCTCGATTTGTCGAGAACATAAACCAGTCACAATCTCTCAGTGAGCGGATAGAATCAATCACTTGGGAACCTTTAAATTCTTTTCAGCAATTTAGCTACCTGACGACCACTTATCAGAAAAAGAACTTCAAATATAGATTTAAGGACTTTAAAACTTTACAGTACAAGCGGTTTATCGAATCACCTCTCGTAAATGATGAAGTCAATAAAGTGACAGAGGCTTGCCTAAACAATACGGCTATAGGTCGAGATGAGACACCTGATTATTTATCGGTCAACTATACCATCGGCAGGGCTCCTGAACAAGAAGAAACGCAACAACCGTTAGAACTTCAAGATAGTTATACGCGTTTGGATAATCAAATAGGTGACTTATTAGATGCTATCGACCTGAAAGTAGGATTGAAAAATACCCTTGTCATCTTTACAGGTACTGGATATGACAAGCAGACCGTCGCTGGTTCTGAGACCTTGGGGTTGTCTGCCAAAGGACACCTTCCTGGAGGAGAATTTGGTATCCATCGTTGTGCTGCATTACTGAACCTATATCTCATGGCCTCTTTTGGTGATGGACAATGGGTAGCGGGTCAAGCCAATAATAGCATCTATTTAGATCACGAACTCATCAAAGATAAAAAAATGGACCTCAAGAAGATGGTCGATTTTAGTGCAGCCTTCTTGACTCAATTTTCAGGAGTAGCACAAGTCTATACTAGTTATCAGCTTCTGATGGGCAACAGTTCATACGAGTCAGTACCCATGCAATATGGATTTAGTCCAGCAGCATCGGGAGATTTGTTATTGCGTTTACTTCCTGGTTGGAAAAACGTAAACAGATACGGTCAGACAGAAAACATCACACATTATGATATGGCACCTTGCCCAATAATCATCATGTCTCCCTCAACTCAAGCAAGAGTCATCAACACTCCTGTAAGAACTACTCAATTAGCTCCTACCATCGCAAGATTAATCAGAATCAGAGGACCTAATGGATGTTCAGATAGCCCCCTCTTTTAGGTAAGAAGCCTTATGCTTTTTCCATAATAAATACGACTAATTAGAGATTTTAGTTTATCTTTGTGTCGTATACAAACTATAAAGAAGAGGTCTAAGAAGTTAAAAATCACTGTATATCTCAGACATCAAGAAGTAGTAAAAATAAAAAATCAATAATCACATCATGGGATTTAATCAACTCATAAGTAGCCTGTTAGGCAACAAAGCCAAACGAGATGCTAAAGAAATTCGTCCGATAGTAGAAAAAGTAAAGGCAGCATATGTCGAAATCAGCAAGTTAAATGCTGATGAACTTCGTGCTAAAACTCTCGACCTACGAGCACAAATAATCAATTCTGCAAGTAAAGAACAGCAAGAGATTAAAGATCTCCGAGCTAAAGTGAAAGATACTGAAATAGAAGATAGAGAGCAACTCTTTAATCGAATTGATAAACTTGAGAAAGAAATATTAGATTGCTATGAAGTAGCGCTCAAAGAAGTACTTCCTGAAGCTTTTTCTATAATGAAAGCAACTGCTCAGATTTTCTCTGAAAACGAAGAAGTTGTCGTAAATGCAACTGACTTTGACCGGGAACTCTCTGCAACTCATGATTTTGTGCGTATCGATGGAGACAAAGCAATCTACAGTAATCAATGGGAAGCGGGCGGAAACACCTTCAAATGGGATATGGTTCACTACGATGTCCAGCTATTTGGTGGTATCGTCCTTCACCAAGGTAAAATTGCCGAGATGGCTACGGGTGAAGGTAAAACCCTCGTTGCAACACTTCCTGTATACCTCAATGCCTTGACTGGCAATGGAGTACATGTCATCACAGTAAATGATTATTTATCAAAACGTGACTCCGAATGGATGGGACCACTATATATGTTCCACGGTTTATCAGTTGATTGTATCGACAAACACCAACCAAATTCAGAAGCACGTAGAAAAGCTTATCAAGCAGATATCACTTTCGGTACCAACAATGAGTTTGGATTCGATTATTTGAGAGACAATATGGCGACGAATCCTAAGGACTTGGTACAACGTCAACACAATTATGCTATCGTCGATGAGGTCGATTCGGTATTGATTGATGATGCACGTACACCTTTGATTATATCTGGACCTGTACCTAAAGGGGATGTCCAATTATATGAGGAACTTCGTCCGCTGGTAGAACGTCTCGTCACTGCTCAGAAAACACTTGCCACTCAATATCTGACTGAAGCGAAGAAGTTAATCGCATCGGATGACAAAGAACAAAGAGAAGCTGGATTCCTTTCTCTATATAGATCACACAAGGCGATGCCTAAAAACCGTCCTTTGATTAAGTTCTTATCGGAACAAGGCATCAAGGCTGGTATGCTCAAGACAGAGGAAATCTATATGGAGCAAAACAATAAACGAATGCCTGAGGTGATTGAACCATTGTATTTCGTTATTGATGAGAAGATGAATTCTGCTGACCTTACCGATAAAGGTATTGACTTGATTAGTCAAGGATCAGATGATCAGAATATGTTCCTTCTTCCTAATATCGCAGCTGAATTATCAGCTTTGGAAAATGAAAATCTGGATAAAGAGAAACGTCTAGAAAAGAAAGACGAAATCATGCAAGACTACTCTATCAAGGCTGAAAGAGTACACACCATTCACCAATTGCTCAAGGCTTATGCCATGTTCGAGAAAAATGATGAATATGTCGTGATTGATGGTCAAGTAAAAATCGTAGATGAGCAGACTGGTCGTATCATGGAGGGACGTCGTTATAGCGACGGACTACACCAAGCGATTGAAGCCAAAGAACAAGTAAAAGTAGAGGCTGCTACTCAGACCTTTGCTACGATTACTCTACAGAATTACTTCCGTATGTATCATAAGTTATCTGGTATGACTGGTACTGCAGAAACTGAAGCGGGTGAGTTGTGGGAGATTTACAAATTGGATGTTGTCGTCATACCGACAAATAGACCAATCATGAGAAACGACCAGAATGACCGTATCTACAAGACCATGCGTGAGAAATACAAGGCAGTCATCGAAGAAATTGTTCAATTAGTCGAACAAAAACGCCCTGTCCTTGTCGGTACTACTTCAGTAGAAATCTCTGAGATGCTGAGCAAGATGCTGAGTATGCGCAAGATTGAGCATAGCGTATTGAATGCGAAACTACATCAAAAAGAGGCAGAAATTGTAGCTAAAGCAGGTCAACCAGGACACGTTACCATTGCCACAAATATGGCGGGTCGTGGTACCGATATCAAACTAAGTACTGAGGTCAAAGAAGCAGGTGGTTTAGCTATCATCGGTACAGAACGTCACGAATCCAGACGTGTAGATAGACAGCTTCGTGGTCGTGCCGGACGTCAAGGAGATCCTGGTAGCTCTGTTTTCTTCGTCTCTATGGAGGATAATTTGATGCGTCTATTTGCTAATGACCGGATGGCTAAAGTCATGGATAAACTCGGCTTCAAGGATGGAGAAATGCTAGAATCAAAAATGCTTTCTAAATCGATTGAAAATGCTCAGAAGAAAGTGGAAGAGAACAACTACGGTACTCGTAAACGACTTCTAGAGTATGATGATGTGATGAACAAACAGCGATCAGCTATCTATAGCAAGCGTCGTCACGCTTTGATGGGTGAACGTATCGGCATGGATATCGCAGATATGATTTGGGAACGTTGTGAAAAAGCGGTTCTAGACAATGACTATGAAGGATATGAGATGGATTTGGTCACTACGCTATCTATCGAACCTCCAGTCACAGAAAAGGAATTCCGCGAATTGAAACCTCAAGAAGTTGCTGACAAGACATTTGATACTGCTATGGCTAACTACAAACGCAAGATGGATCATCTAGCAAGCATAGCTTATCCTGTCATTAAACAAGTGTATGACAATCAAGGAAGTATGTACGAAAACATCATGATTCCTATCACTGATGGCAAACGCGTATATAATATTTCTTGCAATTTGAAAGAGGCTTATGAGACTGAATGTAAGAGTATCGCTACTTCATGGGAGAAATCAATTCTTCTATTCCAACTTGATGAATGCTGGAAAGAGAATTTGAGAGACCTTGATGAATTGAAACAATCTGTACAGAATGCTTCTTATGAGCAGAAGGACCCACTGTTGATTTACAAACTCGAAAGTGCTACTATTTGGAAGAATATGATCGCTAAGATGAATCACCAGACTATATCTATTTTGACTCGAGCACAGATTCCTATGCAACAGCCAGATCAAGTAAAAGAGGCTCCAAAAGAAGTCAAAGCGAAGAAGCCTCAGCTAAGAGAATCGCATCAGAACCTTAACGACCCAAATCAACAAGGTGCTGCACAGCAAGATACTCGTGAACAGCAAAAGACAGAACCTATTCGTGCGGAGAAAAAAGTCGGACGAAATGATCCTTGTCCTTGTGGAAGTGGTAAAAAATATAAGAACTGTCATGGACGGAATTTATAAGAAAAACAAATGGGCGCTTACTATCATCCTTCTAGCTTCTATGCTAGAGGGATGCGCGTCTTTTAAAGAAGTTTCATTCGAAAGGCTGTATCCTGCTAAGGTCAGTATTCCTGAGAATGTAACTAAAATTGGTGTGATCAACAATGCCGATAATATAGAACCGACTCAAGAAGTCGTAGACCTAGAAGCGATACCAAATGTCCTAGGAATAGTGAAAAATACACTTTGGACGACTATCGTCACGGAAGGTATTGCACAAAACATGGCTGATGCAAATCAATTTCAAGTCATTACTTTGGACTCTGTATGGAAAGAAAAAGCAAGAAAATTCTCAACTCGAAAAGAGTTTGATAGTTTAATTGATTCCTTAGATGTCGATTTTATTTTAGCATTGAAAGAATCAAAGATGACGGATACCTATCTTATGCAACGCATAGATGACGGTTCATTCCGTGCCTTGATTAGAGGAGATATACAGAATAACATTTCTCTTTATTTCCCTAAGAACTCCAATCCTAAGCAAATCATTGTCCAGGATACTCTTTATTGGGATGGATATGGTTCCACAAAAGAAGAAGCAGTCGATAGGCTTCCTTCATCTAACAATATCCTAGAAGATGCTTCTTTGTTTGCTGGTGAATCAGTAGCCAAATACCTAGTCCCTCATTGGGAAAAAGTAACAAGACCTCTATTCTATGATGATGCTCCATTGATGGTAGATGCATCTATCTATGCAAAAAAGAACCAATGGGAACAAGCCAGAAACTTATGGCAAAAGATTTATAATAATCAGATGCCAGAAGAATCAAACAAACTGATTTTTCATCCTTCGAGATTGCTTGCAGCAAAAGCAGCATACAATATGGCTGTGTCCTATGAATTGTTTGGAAATCTAGATGATGCTATGATTTGGGTAGACCGAGCTATTGTATCTGCAGGTGGAAAAAAAAGTGCTAGAGCAGCTTGGTTCCTTGAATATAAGGAAGAGTTGAAATAGTCATATAGATGCCATCTATGTAGCTATAGATGGATTTTAAGGAAAAAAAGCAACGATTGTAATGTCTTTTACTATAAAAGTACTAATTTAGCCGATGTAATTAGTACAAATTTAATAAGGAAAAAGATGATAACAAAAACTCAGCAAAAATTATTTTCTCTGTCTTTGCTCTTAGCTTTCAGTTTGGTATTTGGCATTACGTCATGTACTGCAAAATCAAAAAACTCAACAAAAGACACTACTTCTGAAGCAAAAGCTTCAACAAAGAAGGTAGAAGAGAAAACTTATGCACGCCATATCACTCAAGAACAATTTATTGATCTAGTAGCTGATTATAACAAAACAGATAGCTGGGAATTCAAAGGTAAAGTTCCAGTAATTGTAGACTTTTTCGCTACATGGTGTGGTCCTTGCAAGCAAATAGCTCCTATCCTAGAGAAGCTAGCTAAAGAAAACGATGGTAAACTAATCGTATACAAAGTAGATGTAGATGATAACAAAGATATTGCGAAAGCGCTTGGTATCCGTAGTATTCCATCTATATTATTTATTCCTGTAGAAGGAAAGCCATCAATGTCTGTTGGTAGTTTGCCAGAAGCTGATTTAAGAAAAGAATTAGCTAAGATAATGAAGTAAATTAATAAATGTGTGTCCACTACTAAGAGGACTTTTTCATATTAAGAGTGTGTTGGAAATATTTCCAACACACTCTTTTTTTAGGCATATATAATGAGCAGTCAGCGTGTGCTAAATACTTTTGTACCATATTCCTTCCTAAATTTTGTAGGAGAAACATTTGCGTTCTTTTTGAAATAATTCACAAAATGACATTGTTCGATAAATCCCAAGTTGTGGGAGATTTCTTTACTTCTTAATTGCGTGAATAAGAGTAGACGCTTTGCTTCTAGCATAATTCGATTACATATGATTTCCGAGGGCTTTTTTCCTGAACATTGTCGACAATATTTTTCTAATTTATTTACAGAGATTTCAAGTTCTTCAGCATAATGTTGCACTGAATGGTATTGAGAATATTGACTTTCCAATTTATCTATAAAAGAAAAATAGAATAATATGCTACTACTTTGCGCTTTCTCCAATCGCGGTGTTAGCAACTTGAATTCTGGAGTTTCATAGATACCATACAATAATAAAGTTAGTGCAGAGTACACTCCAATATAATTATGGCTATTTAAGAAACAATCATATTCTTTCTGTAAAATAGACAATGCCAATTTGAATCTATTTTGACTTTCGGATGACTTTAGTTCTATAAAAGGGCAATTACGCATTAGATTATGCTTAATGAAGTTAGACCAACTATTAGGTAATAATGAGAAATAATTTTTTGTAAAAAATACAGAAGTGCCACTTATTCCCGAAGAAGAGTAATGCGAATGTATTTCTCCAGGAGATAATAATAACAATGTATTATTTCTTATGCGATAATTATCCATGTCAAGTTTATAATCGAAGCTGCCGCTTTCAACCCAAGTAAGCACATAAAAGTCGTGCGTATGTAGTCCGTGTTGTGTGTCATCCGTATTGCTGTAATGACCATCTGAAAAGCTGGTAATAAGTATCAGCTCATTAGAAAGAGAATGCCCATCGAAGAATTCCTTGCTACTTAGTCCTGTTACATTAAATTTAAGAGAATTATCGCTCATTACTTTTTTATCACAAAGTTAGGCTTCTTTTTACAAATAGCAAATGATTAATTACAAATATTCACTAAAAATGAATATTTGTAATTTTTATTCACTGATTTGTAATTAGATACTTGACTAGTTTAGTTAATATTGTGAAATATTAGAACACGGAAGTCTTCAGAAAAAATTGAGTGTATAATTAAACTGCTGATGCCGCAGATAAAGAAAGTGTTTCTGTATCATGCTGCTGTTCATGCTGTTGTGCCTCAGAGTAAGCAAGTAAATTAAATTTGGCGGAGCAAGTGAATTTCTTGCTAAGTTCAAGCTCTATTAGAGACAATTAAAGGTGTTATTGTTATCGGTAAATCGGATAAATATGAAAGCAATCAGTATTAACAATCTGTCATATGTTATTGGTAAAAGAAATGTTATTTTAAATAATATTTCTTTTACCATTGACTTCGGTGAGAGGGTCGCACTATTAGGATCAAATGGGTCCGGCAAGACATCATTGTTGGAAACCATTTTAGGAATAACGAAACCAACAGCTGGTCACATATCCATAGAGGGGAAATTATCTTTTCTTAAATCCGATTATGGAGTTGTATGGGACCAGGTTGAAATATTTCCTTGGCTAAAAGTTAAAGAAGTTATCAGCTGTATTGCGACGATGAGGAAACTCAAAGATTCCAATCTTAATATCTGCGAATTCTTAGGAATGCAGAATATTATGGAACGTTTAATGAAAACATTATCAAAAGGAGAAAAGAAGAAAGTTGCAATAGCAATAGCTTTGATGCATAATCCTCGGTATATACTATTGGATGAATTTAGCTCAGATTTGGATGAGCAAACTGTTGATTCGATATGGAGTAATTATCTCGAATATGACAAAACTATAATCTTCTCAACACACAAATGGGAGGAAGCAGAAAAATATGCTTCTAAATTCATGTTTATAAACAAAGGCAGACTAATATTATCTCCAAAGACAAAAGAGGAAATCCGAGAACTTTACCCTTTTCACTATAAGATTGTACTTGGCAAAGAATTTTCTCTTGAAAAGAGAAGTGGTGTTGAATATTATAGACTAAATGACCAAACGATTATATTACTAAACAAGTTAGATGAAGAGCTCATCAAATCTATAAGTAGTGCAACTTCTAATTATTCAATTGTTGAGACAGAATTAGTTGATATTTATAATTATCTAACAAATAAGTGATTATGGAAGCAATTCTCCTAGGAACATACTATCAAGTTTTAATTTTTTTAAGAGTAAGGAAAGCCCTATTCTTTTCATTCATATTCCCAATATTTCTGTACGTTGTGTTCATTTTTGTTTGGGGCAACAATTCTATTACATACGCAAAATTTATATGCACAGGCATCATCGCTATTATTGTTGCTAGCAATGCTATCATGGCTTTAGGGCAAATAATAGTGCAATATAACAGAAATGGCATGACCAAAGTACTGAAAACTATACCACGTGGGTACATTACCCATATGGCTTCACTAGTTCTAAGTAGAATACTCCTGATTTCTTGTGCAGCAGCTTTTCTACTTACAACATCGTTTGTCATTTCTCATGTTAAGTTTGGCTTCACAGATTTACTCTTGATTGAAATAGGTATATGCATTGGTGTTTATGTCTTTACATTATTGGGACAGATAATTGCGGAGTATCTCGAAGATAAGCATTTGGAAAGTAGTATTTCCAATGGGCTGTTTTATGTAATAATATTTCTAAGCGACTGTTTTTATCCAATAACGGATATGAATCCTACTTTTGCCATAATAGTGTCAATTAATCCAATGACACCTATACTGCATATTATGCGAGGAGAAGGTAATTGTCTATATGTGCTAATCATTGAAATCGTTATATTACAGTTACTTGTATATAAAATTAGTAGGAACAAAACTCAAAAAAGATAGTTATGCAATTTGTACTTGTCATAATAATTCCAACTATTGTTCTCCATTTCGTTTTCATGGCGTCCTTTCCCGAGAGTATATTATTGCGGTTCTTGAAAAAGGAGTCACTCCTTTCAAACGTATGTGTATTTCCTTAGCCCTGCGTGGGTACTTCATTTTTTGCTTGGGCAGTACTATTGGTCGTATTATTGAACATTTATATAGTAATAAATTAAAATATTGATTATGATTAAGCAATCATTTATTTCGGTTCTATTCTTTTTATTTTGCAACATAGTAGCATTTGGATCGTGCTTACAAGAAGGTGAAAAATCTTTTCAAGTTAAAATTGACGATTCTTTGGAGTTGGCTTTGCACAAAAAAACGGTTGAGCCACTCGCTAATGTAGAACAGTCTTTGTCCTCTAAAAAAGGCAATATATGGTCATATTGGCAAGCATATCTTTGGATGTGTAAGTCTGTATATTTTGCTTCTGAGCAACAAGATAGCGAAGCAAAAGAGAATTTAGAGGCTGGCATAAATTTGTTGAATCAGGTGCACAACAAAACAACAGAAGATTATGCTCTTCTTGGATATATGCAAAGTCAATACATCCGTTACACGAAAGGTATGGAGAGCGGAATATTATCCGTGAAAAGTAAGAGAAATGCTAACAAATCTGTAAAGTTGGATCCTAATAACATACGGGGGTGGGTCGTGCTTGGCATAATTGATTTTTACACGCCTAAGCAATATGGCGGCAAAGAAAAATGCGAAAGTTATCTCCTCAAAGCTATAGGATTACCGTCTCAAAATATCGTTAATAAATATCGTCCTTCGTGGGGCAAGGTTGAAGCGTACTCTTTACTTCTGGCCTATTACAATGGAAGTGATCAAAAGGACAAAGTTCGTCAGTATTATCAAATGGCTATAAAGGAAATCCCAAATGAACCTTCACTGAAGAAATATGAAAACCAATAGACTTTTCATGCTGATGTGGCAAATTCTATTGGGCATATCAGCTACTTATAGTCAGACCACCATAACTGGTCATGTCTATGAGGACAAGGAACCGGTATTCGCTGCCAATGTTTTCCTTGCCCAGCATCGATGTGTAAATACTATAACTAATGAAGATGGATTTTTCAGCATAGAGGTGACTGACAGTCTTCATACCGATACATTAATAGTTAGCTATTTGGGATATAAAGACTACAAGATACCATTGACAAATTGGAAAGAGCCTTGCATCATTTCTTTTACTCTCAGTCAAAGCACCACAACGCTTTCTGAGGTTGTGGTAATAGCAGACCCCACAGCTAGCAAAGAGTTTGCTGCCAGTCAACTTGACAAAACCGCTATCTACATGACACCTGCAGCAGGGGCAGACCCTCTTCGTGCTGTTGCGCTGCAACCATATAGTACATCTACCGAGGAAAGTGCTAATCCACAGTTAAGAGGAAGCTCTAGCAATTACAGTAGAGTTGTAATCAATGGTGTGCCTATCAAGAATCCTGTTCGCAATCAACAACTTAATAGCATAGGCAATTTTAGCCTATTCAGTGCAGACATTGTAGGCAAAGAATTCGTTTATCCAAGTAATCCACCTTTGGAATATGGCAATTCTATTGGTGGCATTGTAGCTTTGAACACTACGGAGAATTTATCAGTAAAACATGAGACAAACCTATCTTTGTCCTTGGCCAATGCAGGTATCTTCCATGCGACGCAGATAAACGACAAGTCATTCATTCAAGTGTATGGCAACAGACAGATGTCAGAACCATACAAATGGCTCAACGGTTCTAGCCTTAACTACCTAGATAATTTCGCATCCACAGATGGAGGATTGAATTTCCGAACAACCTTGTCAAACAAATCATACATAAACGGCTATGCTTATGTTGTAAAAGAATCCTATCGGGCCGAATGTGGAATGTACAACAACCTTGGGATGCAAGATGCTAAGAATCTCAGAAACTTTGATATCCTTAACTACCGCTTACATTCCAGTCACGGTGTGTTGGGCGTAAATGCCGCATGGGATATGACTAACAGCAACTACTATTATGGTGCTATCTCTGATACGACTAGACAAAGGAATGTGTTTGTTTCAGCTTCCTATAAGCATTATTTTCCAAAAGGAGTGACCATCAGTATTGGAGCTGATTATGAACACAACTCATACCATTATCATGGCGCATACCCAACCTCAATCTACGAAATTGAAAATATTGTCTCTGCACATTACGGCAAAGGAAATATCGATTACAACAAATACGAAGCTTATACCTATGCCAAATGGCTGATAGGTGATTTCATATTGGGAGCAAGTGTCCGTGAAATCTCCCAAGTTGGCGCAAAACCAAGATGGTCGTATCAAGCCAATGTAAAATATAATCTTTCAAGAAAGAGCTCACTAATAGCATCTTGTGGACAATACAACGCACTATCTTTGCCTAACTACTTTGTACGGCAAGTAGCCAATGCTACATCGCGACAAATGTCAGTGGATTGGAAGAGTAATTTGACTGCAAGATGTGAGGTAAGTTCAGCTATTTATTGGAAAAAGGAAAGTCTGCCACTATACCTTTTGAGTGACACAGGTTATCAAGGTGTCGATAATAGTATTCTAGGTATTGAACTATCTGGCAAATATACATGGTCAGCCCTTGAGTGGTCTGTCAGCTATTCCTACCTCAATGCAAGGATGAAATATCAGGATAAGACATTTACTTCGGGCAATGACTTCAAACACATGGCCAAATTGATGATGTCCTACTTGAATCCGAAGATATTAAATGTGTCGGTTTCGTGTCTCTTTAGAGGAGGACTTCCTTATACTCCAATAGTATCAAGTAATAGTGTTCCTTTATATGCCAATCTAAACAGCGAAAGATATAACAACTATTTCACGCTTGACTTGTCGATAAACAGATTCTTCCGGATAGGCAAAGTAGGCGTTGTTCCTTTTGTCACAATCACTAACATTACCAATCATGCCAATCAACAATACTTATATTACAGTAGGGACTATGACCAACAGTTTGTAAAGCTATATAATAAGAGATTATTATATATCGGGTGTAGCGTTAGGCTATAGAAGCTGATTTGAAAAAAGAATTAGCTAAGATAATGAGAAGTCAGCGTGTGCTAAATAAACTGACATAATGTTCTTCTTTGAGACAAATTGAGTACATAACGAATAGCACAAGAGAAAAAAAGATCCATTAATAATGTAAATAATGGACCAATAGAAACAATAAAGTTGAAAATAAAATTTGATTTTTAACCAAAGTAGGTATTATGCCCTACTAAAGCTTAAGTCCTTCTTTGCTAACTACCCACCTTAACATGACTAAGTCTTAAGTCTTAGTTTACTAACGACGAGGCGTTACCAAATTAACAATAAAATTCATGCTTTCTCATCAAGTAAAAATAGGGTTGCAAAAAAGTAAACCTCATAGAAGCCACTTTAAAGTGGCTATTTCCTTATAAAATAGTCCAGATAACAATAGTATCCAACCAATCTTTCTTTATCGTTAAATAAGTCAGCAAAAAGAAGTTGAAATCTTAAATAATCAGATTGATCCATTTTTTGTAAAATAGCTTTCTTTTGGAACAAAGCGTTAGCTAAGATATGATACAAAAAAAGGACGTACCGATAATCAGTACATCCTTTATTTCACACATATCTAGTGTCCTACAACCATAATATAGGCAAACAACAAAGTTGCAGACACTAAGATATCAGGCAGAGGGGGATTTTGTTTGATTATCTGAAGATCACTCCAATCCGCCTACATCTGTATCCAGAGATGTGGACAAAAAACAGTTTCTGGCAGGTCTTCTGACTTACTCCACTCTGAACTTCCTTCCCGCTATGTAGCAGTGGAATAATTGAGATATTGGTTCAGAGCTTAAAGGAGATTACAGCAGCTGGTCTGTGCAGGAATCTCACCTGCTTCCCTTTTCACTTCTTTCATTAGAAAATGATAGAAGCACCAAAAGCTTCTACAAAGGTAAATAATATCTGCATATATACCACATTTTTCTTATATTTTAGAAGAAAAACAATCTATATGACAAATATTTTATACATTTGCATATTATTAATATCACTAACTAAAATTCACAATGACAAATTTATTATTATCAATGAATATCTTATTGTTTATCATTGACCCACAAGTCGATTTTTGTGACCCAGCTGGCTCTCTCTATGTCCCAGGAGCTGAAAAGAAAATGGAATATGTTGCTGAATATATTGGACAGCATAGTGATGAAATTTCAGCAATCTTGGTTTCTCAAGATTCGCACAAACGCTATCATGTGGGTAACGCATGCTATTGGGTAAATGCACAAGGAGAACATCCTGCTCCATTTACACAATTTTCTGACACTACTGTATGGAAACCAGCCAAGGCAGATAAAAAAGTAGCTGCGACTTATCTTGCAGCTCTCAAAGCTCAAGGAAGAACGAATACCATATGGCCTTACCATTGTATCGTTGGCACTCCTGGATGGGAAGTATATCCTGCTCTTGAAGAAGCATTAAATAAATGGAACCAAACAGAATCAGGTCACAAGGCTGAAGGTTGGAAACGCTATAAGAAGGGTGGATTCCCTGATGCAGAAATGTTCAGCGTACTTTCTACTTTTGATGGCAAGTTAGTCGACAAATCAAACATACCTCTTGATATAGAGAAGTATGACAAAATAATTATTGCTGGTGTGGCTGAAGATATCTGTGTAGCAGAAACGACAAGAGATTTATTGAAGATTCCTTCATTGAAAGGTAAATTAATCTTCATGACCAAAGGAATGGCTGGTTTGGACCCTGAAGCTGAATCGTTGAAGGTATTTGACCAAGCGTGTGATACGTTTGGAGCTGTGCGCATGTAAAATGTTTTTATTTCTCCGCTTTTATCCTTACTTTTGTCATTATAAGCAAAAGACTAAAAGGATGAAAAAGAAAACATTATTATTTGATTTTGATGGCGTAGTCGTCGACACGGAGACACAGTACACCCTCTTTTGGGACAAGATGGGCAAAAACTATCTTGACATAGACAATTATGCTCATCAAATAAAAGGGCAGACATTGGAAAATATCCGCAAAGGGTACTTTTCTGATAAAGAGGCGTCTTTTGCAGTGATTGCCAAAGACCTCAAGCTGTTTGAAGACCAGATGAGTTTTGAATATATCAAGGGATTTGAAGCTTTTCTAAATGCTGTATCTGCTGATTTTAATACGGCAGTGGTAACCAGTTCGAATAGGGCTAAGATGGCTAGGGCAATTCAAGAGCACCCAGAATTGGAACAATTGTTTGATAAGATATTTACAGCAGAGGATACATCTAAATCAAAGCCCCACCCTGAATGCTACATCAATGGAATGACTTATTTCGATTCCAGCAAAGAGGATACAGTCATTTTCGAAGATTCTTTCTCGGGATTAGATGCAGCTAGACAATCTGGAGCCAAAGTGGTCGGATTGGCTACAACCAATGCGGCAGATAAGATAAAAGACTTGTCAGATTTGGTCATTGATGATTTCGAAATGCTATCTCCAGAGACCATCCACACATTATTGACCAACTAGATAGGTTCTAAATAGAACGAAAGAGAGAAAGAAGCCTATTTTCTAATCGCTCTAAGAATATAACAACGCCCACCAACTAATTAGCTGATGGGCGTTGTTTTATTTATAGTATAGTTCTTATTTCACAACAAAAGAGATAGGAGTTCCTACCTTGGAGTTAGGAGAAATCCAAGCTTTAAAGTCACCTGGTTCTACCTTATAAACCATAGGATAAGTCCAATAAGCAAGGTCACTGACAGGCAATTGGAAAGAGACTTTCTGACTCTCACCTGGCTGCAGAGTAACTCGACGGAAACGTTTGAGCTCTTTCATCGGACGAGTGACGCTACCTACACAGTCTTGGACATATAACTGAACAACCTCTGTACCTGCCACTTTGCCTGTATTGGTCAATGTAGTAGATAATGTCAGCGTATCTTTTACGCCCACTTCAGAAGAAGAGATATGTACCTCACCATATTTAAATGTGGTATATGTCAATCCGAAACCAAAAGGAACTAAAGCATCTTTTCCTGCATCGAGATAGAAACTTCGACATCCAGTAGATGTCTGACTTGACCCGACAGGTATATCATAGAGCAATACTTCATTTTCGTTCGCTGGACGTTCTACTTGATGACGAGCATAATAAATAGGCTCTTGTCCTACCATACGTGGGAAAGTAACTGGAGTACGTCCACTAGGACTCGCATCACCCATAAGCAATTCAGCAAGTGCTGGGCCACCCATTGTTCCAGGATGGAAACTGTATAGCACTGCTGCTGACTCTGCTAATTCATCACCTATTGTAAGTGGTCTTCCAGCCATAACAACTGTCACCAAAGGAGTAGCAGTTTTGCCCAAAGCACGAAGCATTTCTTTCTGAGCCCCAACCAAATTTAAGTCGGCCAAACAATGCGCTTCGCCAGAGAGGAATGATTCTTCACCGACAAAGGCAAGTATCACATCAGCTCTTCGTGCTGCAGATACGGCAGCAGATATCTTAGAGGTATTGCGATCTCTAGAATAATCAAGAACGGACATATAAGTCACTTTGACACGGTCTCCATACATCTCTTTCAGAGCGGCTAAAGGAGTGATGGTATGTTCTTTCTCTCCATCAAAAACCCAAGTACCCATCTGTTCATAAGGAGCATCTGCGAGAGGACCTACCACAAGCACTCTCTTTACAGACTTCTTCAGAGGAAGTACCCCGTCATTTTTCAATAAGATAGCACTTTCTATAGCAGATTTCTTAGCTGCTTTGAGATGATCAGGTGTATACATCACAGAAGGTGAAGTCTCATCAGTATATGGATTTTCAAATAATCCTAACGAGAATTTTACACGCAATATATTACTTACTGCACGGTCGATTTCACCCATAGAGATTCGTTTATCGTCGATCAATTTGGCACCGTTTGCAAGAATAGCACCACTAACCATCTCCATATCCACTCCTGCATTGATTGATTTCATCGCTGCATCATAAGCATCAGTTGCAAATCCATGCACAATCAGCCCTGATGTAGATCCCCAATCGGTCACCACAAATCCATTAAAACCCCATTCATTGCGCAATATATCTTTCAATATAAACGTATTACCTGTCGATGGCACCCCATCGTTGTCATTGAACGAAGTCATGACAGTGAGTGCACCAGCATCAACAGATGCTTTGAAAGAAGGAAGGTAGACATTTCGAAGTTGACGTTCAGGAATAAATGTAGAATTGTAATCCAACCCTGACTCAGCAGCACCATAACCGACAAAATGTTTCACACAAGCTGCCATGGCTGTGGGGTCAGACAAGTCAGCTGTCTGATAACCGCGTACTGTAGCTGCACCCATCAAACTAGTCAAATAAGGGTCTTCGCCATATCCTTCAGCCATACGTCCCCAACGGGCATCGCGTGCGATATCTACCATAGGTGAGAACGTCCATCTGATTCCCGTAGAAGAAGCCTCAACAGCTGCTATACGAGCACCCTTCTGGACCAAAGCAGGATCAAATGTAGCGCCTTGACCTAGTGGAATAGGAAAAATGGTTTTGAATCCATGGATGACGTCACGAGACATCAACAAAGGGATATGCAATCGACTCTTCTCTACTGCGATATGCTGAAGTGCATTGACAGTCTTGGCATCCTCAGTATTGAGAATGGATCCTACTTTTCCTGCTTCGATGGCTGGTTGCAAGGCCTCTATGCTCGAGAAACTGAGTTGGTTCATCTGTCCCAGTTTTTCTTCAAGCGTCATCTGAGACAATAAAGTGTCTACGCGATATTCAATGATTTCTTCTTTTGTCATTGAAGAGGTGTTCTTATTTCCACCACAGGAGGATAATAAAGCCGCAAAAGTAATTGCGAATACTAATTTGTAATTGGTCATATATTAATTCATTTTAAATACTCGTATATAATCGATATCATAACTAGCGGGTAAACTAGATTCATCGATGCCATTTGCACCGCCCCAATCGCCTCCCCAAGCAAGGTTGAGCAAGATACGAAAAGGCTTGTTGAAAGGCCATGTATCCTTATTGTTTAACTTATCATTAAGATAAGTAAAATAAAGTTGACCATCGACATAGTTCTTGATATACTCAGGAGTCCATTCCATAGCATATACATGAAAGGCTTGTTCAGCATCGGGAATCAATGTAGTAGCTGTCTTCTGTGTACCTATCACATGATTATAACTCTTACAATGAATGCTCCCGTGAATCACCCCAGGGTCATAGCCTACTTCTTCCATGATATCAATTTCTCCATCATCAGGCCACGTATTAAAATTTTCGGGTAACATCCAAAATGCAGGCCATGTTCCTTTTCCCGTTGGGAGTTTCAGACGAGCTTCAAAATAACCATAGGTCCAAGTATCTTTGGAATTGAGACGAATGGATAAGACTTCAGATCCAGCTTGTTTCAAGACAATGCTCAAACAACCATCTTTCACTACCGCACAAGTATCTATCACATTTGCAGTACCTGGGATATAATTCTGTATCTCATTATTTCCCCAACCATGGTTACCTGTCTCATAAGTCCATTTGTCTAAGGAAGGCATGGCAGGCTTATTCCCCTCAAGCGGTTTGTCGTTAAACTCTTCTCTCCAGACAAGCTGATATCCATCAGGGGTCTGAACAGTGGGCAGCGCTTCTATCGTATCATTGGGAATGGTTTCATTGCCAGTCTCGGGGAGTGTACCACTCCCCTTTTGACTGCAAGATGAAAACATTGTCACCAAAGAAATAAGAAAGGTGCTTAATGTATACATACTGTGTTTCATTATCATAATTAATTATTCAAAAGTGAGATCATCAAAGAAGAATAGTCCTGGCATAGAATGTCCCTCACCTCCAAATTGGAGTACGATAGAGTCGAAGTCTGTACGTAATTTATACGAACTGAAATCAAAAGTGAGTTCGACCCACGTATCAGTCGGTAAATTGTCCATACTTATCTCGGCTTGAGTTGACCATGCATTATCACCTAGCGAACTATCTTGAAGTTTGACAGCCACTTTCTTTTGTAAATGCTTGTTGTCAATCCAATCACCTGCTACCATACCTTCAGTAGTATAGTCGTTGTAACTAGGAAGATAGACTTTCACTTTAATTATATTTTGGTCTGTCAAGTCATATTTGTACCCTGCATTTGGAATAAGAAGATTGCTGTAATAACTATCAGTCTTTTCATATAGATAGACCTTAGAAGACGTATTGATTCCTACAGGCAATGGATTATCATAACCTCTTTTGGTCTTTGGCGTATCCCCCATCTCTTTGGGTTGATAAACGACTGGTGAATCATCAGATTCCATGTCATCCATAAAAGGAACGGCTTTGATGGTTATATTTACTACAGGTTCAATATTTTCTTCTTCAGGAATCAAACGATAAAACCAACCATTGTTATCTAAGCCACTTGTACAATAGAGATACATTTCATGTTCAGTTAACGAAAGAATCTTATAAGTAGACACCGCTTGATATTGTCCGAAGAAAGCACCATCAGATAGGGTCAAAGTACCCTCAGTTTCGTTCAATGAGAAATGTAATGATTGTGCGGGTACATAAGGGATATCAAAATCACCATCAGGAGTTTCCTCTGTGATACTTGCATCTAGGGCATCTCTACCGTCAGCACCTGTATAGATATATCCATTATTTTCCCAATTCAATTGTACTCCCTGCTGGATGAAAGTAAATTTCTGAGTATAGAGTGAAGTCTCATCTTTACCCATAGCAGGACAACTCCACCAGTCAGGACCTGTACCATCTGCTGGACCGACCCCCAAATGACCATCATGATATTGGTCGAAAACCCAAGTCTTCCCATCTAAATCATCTGGACCTCCAGTAAGCGCTCTGTAGTACGGAGTGTCTAACAAAGAATAATCATCATCTAAGATAATGACCACCTTACTCATTTCGGTAGATCCACCTTCGGTATACAAAGTCATGGTAACGGTATAAACGCCTTTCATAGGGAAATCAGTTTGCACTTCATTCCCTTTGGCTGTGGTTCCATTGCCGAAATCCCATAGAGAGACTCCTGCTACTTTAGAACTATTCTTGAAGGTGATTCGGTTAGGCAAATCAGTCTGAGGCATCACATCGAAAGCCAAATCTTCAGCTTGAGGAAGCTCTCCTAGACTGTATTTATTCTCAGTATTTGCTGAACATGCTAAAAGCAAGCATGCCATGACAAACAACAAAGGAATGTGTATATATAATTTTTTCATTGTAATATCTATTTATTGTTTAAGGATTTTGCTGTAATGGGTAAGTCGTTCCCTTGGTCTTATCTATCTCACTTTGTGGTATAGGTAGATACTTTTGAGAATCTGTCCAAGTACGATTACTGAATGAATCATTATCATTGAGCAAATCAGTATCTCCCCATCTTACTACATCCCAGAAACGCATCCCTTCTCCTAAGAATTCACGGCGACGTTCCATCTTAATATTCTCATCACTAGGTGTGATATCACTTTCTGTTCCAAAAGCTCTACGACGAACTAAGTTCAAGCATTGAGCAGCAGTGATTCCTCCTACTTCAGTTTGATTATCCATAACAATCAGTTCAGCATAATTGAGCAATGTCTCAGCATATCTGAAGATACGCACGTTGTTAGCATAGTTCAAATCGGTATCTCCAGGAGGAGGATTGTATCCTACACGCGCACAATATTTGGCTTGGAATAGTCCTGTATCTTGGAAACGAGTAGTATATTCTCCTTCACTGAAGCTATTGATAGAGGCCTCTTTTCTCAAGTCGCCATCTTCATAGATTGCTGCTGCTTCAGTACGGACAGGACCGAAACCCCAACCTCCTTTAGGTGTCCCATCTATGGCATCTGCATCTACAGATAAACCATTAGGTGAGATAAATGCAGGTAGATTGGTACCATAACCGCCCCAACCAGAAGCCCAAGTCTTACCTTCAGGTAATTGATTGGTCTCGAAGATAGAACCAGGTCCCCACTCGCCTTCATCTAAGAAGATTTCACCAGGAGCAGCTGACAAATCGTATAAGCCACTATTGATAATCTCTGCCATATCCTCAGTTACTTGCGCATATCGACTTGTATCCTTTTGATACATCACTACACGAGCACGAAGCATCAAGGCAGCTGCACGACTTACACGAGCTAACTTAGCTCCTGTGGTTCGCATGTCGAGTGCACCTTCAGTACAAGCCATATCTACATCTTCAAGAATCTGGTCATAGATTTCATCTGCAGTATATTGTGGGGCTACGTAAGGAGCTTTGATAGCTTCTTCGAAATAAGGAACATTTCCCCAGAACTTCCAAAGCCAATGTAGGTAATAAGCACGAAGGAAATGAGCTTCTGCTCGGTATTGAGCCAAACTATTTTCGTCTACTCCGATTGCATTGTCACAGGCTTGTAGCACATTGTTAGATCGTGCTATTCCGTTGTATAATACGACCCAGATACCATCTAGATTCTCAGTAGCAGTAGAAGCAAATTCTGAAAGCAAAAACAATTGGTGCTGGTCACCTGCATCGCCGCCTCCTTTGTAAATATCATCAGACCGTAAATCACTCAAAAGCACAAGTGAATTGTAATTGTTATCTGCATAACTATCCAGCAATAGAGGCTGATAAGCAGCAGCTAAATTCGAAAGGAGAGCTCCTTCAGTCACTTCTCCTCCTACTTCTTGACTCGAAGTCGGCGCATTGGTGAGAAAACCATCATCACAACTAGTCATGGTAAACAATAGAAAGACTAGATTCAATAGTATAAATTTTTTCATATGTATCTTGATTTTTTTATTATTGACTAAAATGTAAGGTTCGCACCAAATGTGATGGTACGTGCTTGAGGATAACATCCTTTATCTACACCTATAGTCGTATAACTACCTGATGCTATTTCAGGATCAAATCCTGAATAATCAGTGATAGTAATTAGATTTTCGCCAGAAACGAAGAAGCGTACCTTTTGCAATGATATCTTTTCAACGAGTTGTTGAGGTAAGGTATATCCAAGAGTTGCCGCTTTGAGACGTAAATAGCTACCATCTTTAATGTATAAATCAGAAGATCTCCAATTGGCATTTGGATTGGCATTGGTCATACGAGGAATAGAGTTACTGGTTCCTTCGCCAACCCATCGATCAAGAATCCATCCTGGACGGTTCATCGATGGGACATCTCCACGCATCGAGAAATCAAAGATATCGTTGCCTACAGTACCTTGGAAAAATAAGTTCAAATCGAATCCTTTCCATTCAGAAGTCAATGTCACTCCATAAGTCCAATCAGGCATTCCTTTACCTATTTTTACTTTATCACTGTCATCAATGGTACCATCACCATTTACATCAACAAAACGAACATCACCTGGTTCAGCTTTTGGCTGAAGGTCTACCCCTTGATCATTGACATAGGCAGCCACTTCTGCTTCATTTTGGAAGATGCCAGCTGTCTTATATCCATAGAAGAATGGGAATACTTCTCCAGTCTGTCCTTTGACATAACTACCTGTACCAGAGGCTCCACCTGTTTCATAGATGACTTCTCCACTTTCATTACCCATATCGGTAAGTTTATTTTTCAAATAAGAAGCATTTGCAGAAATACCGTATTTTACTTCACCAATCTGATGTTTCCATGATGTCTCAAATTCAAGACCCCAGTTTTCCATATCTCCTGTATTTCCGATAGGAGCACCTTGTCCTACATAACCAGGGATAGGTTGTGTCATCAACATACCATTGGTCGTTTTCTTGAAGTAATCGAAACCAAAAGTCAAAGCTGAAGAGAAAAATCGTGCCTCAAGCCCAAGGTCAAGTTGTTCACTTTCTTCCCATTTCACATCTGCATTTGGTATGTTTGCTGGGGAACTACCATATTGCATTTCACCACTTTTAGATTCGTCGGCTACATTGTAGCCACCACCGAAATAATAATTCTGGCCACCGCCCATTAGTGCTGTATATTGGAAGGCTCCGATACGCTCGTTACCATTCTTACCCCAACTAGCACGTAATTTCAAGGCATCGAACCATTCTGGTCTATCTGCCATAAAGGCTTCATTTGTGACGTTCCATCCAGCAGAGAATGCAGGGAATGTAGCCCATTTATGAGAAGGTCCAAAATTAGAAGAACCATCACGACGAACGGTAGCTTGGAAGATGTATCTTTCATCATAGTTATAATCTACACGACCAAAATAAGAAGCAAGAGAAGAGAAATTGCTACCTCCAGTTCCACCCCATGTACGTTGGTCATCAGGGTCACCAATTGAACTGTCTAGATTAGCTTTGGAAGGAAGATTCTCAAGCAAGTCATAGGCTGTACCTCCTAAATTGCGGTAGGTATATTTTTGTGCTGATTGTCCAAGTACAAAAGTAAAATTATGTACGTCTTGAATCTTCTTGGTATAGGTAAAGACATTTTCAACTTGCCATTTGAATCCACGATTCATGGTGCTAGTTACAGAACTCTGTGTGATATCTTTTCCTTGAGTAGCTAAGAAGTAAGGGAATGTATAGCCATCACTACCCCAGAAGGCTAAATCGACACCATAACTAGTTTTGAATTTCAAACCAGGTAGGACATCTATTTCTGCCCAGAAACTACCTACAATCTTATCGTCTGAATTAATCGTATTGGTAGGTGAATCAAGCATAGCCACGGGGTTAGTCAATTCTTGGAATCCTGCAGGTGGAATACTATAGACACGTCCATCGCTATTTTTTACTGCATAAGGATGGGCTGCAAGGATAGATGCTGCTGTTGCATCATCGGCATATACTGAAACCAAAGGGCTAAAAGTAACTGCTGATCCTAATATTGAACCGTATTCTGAATTGGTTTCAATACCGTGAGATTTACTGCGTGAATAACCAATATTTACTCCTACTCGAACTTTGTTTAAAAAGTTACGAGTCTTATCTTCAAATAGTTTGTAAGTTGAATTGGTACGAACTGACCATCGATCATAGTCTGATTTACCATAATTACCCCCTACGATACCTTCTTGATTGAAATAGCCCAATGACAAGTAATATTGCATTTTTTCACTTGCTCCACTGATACTCAACTGATGACTAACCACTTTAGCATCATCGTTAAATACCTTATCTTGCCAATTCGTTCCTTCACCAAAAGAATTAATCTGATCTTGTGTATAGCGTGGAGAATTGCCATCATTGATCTGTGCTTCGTTCATCACAGTCATGTATTCCTGGGCATTGAGCACTTCTTTCTTTCTCCATGGATTTTGCATACCATAAGAGAAATCATAACTGATAGTTGCTTTGTTGTTTCCAAGGCCTCCATCGCCACTTTTAGTTGTTACCAAGACGACTCCATTAGCAGCACGAGCACCATAAATTGCAGCTGATGCAGCATCTTTCAAAATCTCGACACTCTGGATATCTACAGGATTAAGATAGCTGATACCACCATCTACTGCCATTCCATCTACGATGTATAATGGCTCTGAATTGTTTATGGTACCGATACCACGGATACGTACTTTAGAATCAGCACCTGGTTGTCCTGACGATTGTGTAATTTGTACACCAGAGACTTTACCTTTTAATGCATCTTCGACACGTGAGGGTTTACTTGCATTTAGTTCATCTGCAGTGACACGACTAATAGCTGCTGTGACAACACTTTTCTTCTGTACACCATAACCAACGACAACGACTTCATCAAGAAGTTCAGTATCTTCATGCAATACTATATTTAAGGGTGCACTTCCTTTAATGGCTATTTCTTGCGATTTATAGCCAATATAAGTGATTAACAGCGTAGCATCAGGTGCTACAGATAAAGTGAAACGACCATCTAGATCTGAGATGGTTCCGGTCGATGTACCTTTTTCGAGTACATTCACTCCAATGAGTGGCAGTCCATCTTGACTGGAAGTTACAGTTCCTTTGATCTGTATCTTCTGTGCAAAGACAGTTAAAGTAATTGTTGTGAACAACAAAAAAGAAAGAATTTTTCTCATACTTAAAAGTGTTTTATATTAGATAATAGCTTTGCTTTAGTTAACAAACTGCTACAAACATATAAAATAAACACATTCAAGTTCGAATTACACATACATCACAATTACGTCAATACAGTATATTAGTTACGTCAATAATACTTCATATAGATATAACTAATTGATAATCAATCAATTACATAGCAGTTCTATTTTTTGACATTTGTCAATATACATATACAAAAAGAAAAGAAACTAAGATTCTATTTTTTAAATCAGGAATCTAATGAATCAGTTTCCTGTTCCATCGATTTGAGAAACCCACTTAAGCTATCTCCACGCTGTAGATTAAATTTCTTGCGCAATCGATATCTTATCGTTTCTACACCCCGGGTCGAAAGATTTAGAAGAGGAGCTATTTCTTTACTAGAAAGGTGCATACGTATATAGATACACATCATGCGTTCGTGTTGATTCAAATCAGCATTTTGCTGCTTGAGACGATCCATGAAGTTATTATGAAGCATATTAAACTCTTTCTCCACGCGTTCAAGTACTTGTTTATTTTTCATGGTTGTATCGATACGATTTGTAAGAATCAGCAACCGCTGGCGAAGTTCCTTGATATTACCAGGGCGAACTGCAAGTTGTACCTTATGCAAATCAGCCTTTAGTTCTTCCAGAAGTTCATTTTGCTTGGCAGAACTAAGTAGCAAATTAGTCACTTCTTGCCTTTTGTTTGACAATTCATACTCCAGGTTCTCTTTCTCCAACTGAATGATTAATTTTTGCTTATACTCTTGTTCTTTCTTATGTGCTTCTTCTTGCTCTTCAATACGTCTTTGAGACACTTTGTCAGCCTCATCTAATCGTTTCTTGAGACGCCTCTTCTCAAATAGGTAGAATATGCAAATTAATCCGATAAAGAAGAAAGAATAAACTAGGTAGGCAAATACTGTACGCCACCACGGAGGTAATACAGTAAAATGAAAGGTTGTGGATGCTGTTTGTCCCGAGAAGTTTCTGGCTTCTACCACAAATGTGTAATCACCTTCATAAAGTCCTGCATATTCTTTTACGTCTTTCTCCGTCCATTGGGACCATTCTTGCTTATTGAGTCTATATCTATAGACGACCCCAGTATCATGACTCACTCTATTTACTCCAAACGAAATCTCCAAATAATTAGAGGACCATGGAATCTCTGGACATGCTATATCACGTCCTATATGATGTCGATAAACTATTTTTCTTTCTGGATAAGTGATATAGAATTGTTTTATGTGTACTGCAATAGGAAGCACTCTTTGAGCCTTAGCTTTAGCTACATCAAAAAAAGCAAATCCTCTATCATAGGGTATTATAATGGTATCATTACCAAACCATATACACGATCCATTTCGAGTCACAAAATCAAGATGACTGCTTAAAGGAAATTGATGCAAAGAGCGATAAACAGATTGAGATGATAAAGTGTCAGCTGAAGAAGAGACTGTATCTTTATTTGACATAGTAGAGAAACTTCCTTGACGAAGTATCTGATTGCTCAAAGTCCACAAATCATCACCCCGACTGGTTACGAAACGATAATTCCCTCCTTTAGTCAAAGAAATATCTACAGAGTGGTCAGACTTGAAGCGCCGTGTTTGGTCATCATAATAGAAGAGCCCTACATTAGTAGCTAGTTCTAATCTTCCCTGAAAAGAATCGATAGAAGTTCCAGAAATATCGGCACAGATGGATTCATAAGGGAAGGTTTGGTGGCTAATCACTTTACTCCAGTCCTTAGAGAATTGGAGATGGGTCAATGAATACATATCAGTGGCCCAAACACTTGAGTCAGGCATCATCACCAAATGATTATAACCACTTTGTATCTGAGGAAAGGTGTATTTTCTCTCCCATCGTTGTGACGATACCCTATCGCCATGATACTCAATCAATGATAATCCATCGTAATGGGCTAACAGAACCCGCTTTTCATCTTTGAGAGGAAGCAAATCTAAAGTTCCTTGTGGAACTCCTATGGACTTCAACTGTTTGTTTTCAATAAGAAAGACTCCTTTGTCATGTAAACAGAACAAATCATTTCCTATTTGAGCTAATTTCCAGACTTGTCCACTAGAATTGGGTATCTCGGTAAGTAGGTTGAACTGATTGGCATCTGTTTCTTTATTAAATACATACACACCACGATTTGTACCGAAATACATAGTTCCATGGTACTTCACCGAGGTATACCCAGTGCCATAACTATCGGGAAAGGTATATAGATTCGTCAGTGGACTGGATAACAAGATCCGATCAATTCCTCTATCTAGCCCTGCCCAAAGCATCCCTTGTTGATCAAAACAAAGAGACAATACGGTATTGTTTTGAAGCCCTTTTCTTTCATTTATGAACCGGATAGAAGACTGCTGAGATAGGTTTGCTTTAGAGGTCTGTTTTGAGGCTAACTGACAGATAATAACGCCACGGTTGATGGTCCCTACAGCTAAAGTATTGTCATGTACAGCCATGCAAAAGGCATCGCCATGTATTACCTTTTTGGTGAGATGAGATTTGAACGGTTTGACACTGACCCCATCATAGACAAAGAGTTGGTCCGAAGTCAAGATCAATGTGCCTTCCTTCGAAGATACGATAGAACGAATCAGATGCCCTTTGAAACCTTCTGTTCCATGGAGTTTATGAAATTGATTATCTATCAAAATATAAATTCCTTTCTGACAACCGATATATAGGAAACCACTGACTATAGCCGATGCCGTGATCTTTGCTGGAGCTTCAATCATCTCATTTAATGAACGTTCCTCACTATAACGCATGACTCCACGGTCTCCTCTAAAATAAAAGACGGAGCCCACTTGATGAATATCCCATATATTATTGAGGACCCCCATCCCTGGAGAAGTGACATCAAACAGCATAGTGTATTTTAATTGACCAAAACCATCAGGTTGAAAATAGCCAATCTGATTAATGGCGCCTACATAGACTCGTCGATTGAGCGAATCGAGACACACGGAACGTAATGGCGAGTGATTAGGCAATTCTTTCCTAACCCAAGTAGAGCCATCATACTGAAAGAGTCCTCCCTCATTTGCCGCATAAATCCAACCTCCAACAGCGCTCTTAAGCCCCCAGGTGTGTGTTCCTTCTCCATATTGATGGGTATCATAATGTATGATAAAGGGATTCCAGTCAGCATAAACATCGACAGAAATAAATAGAAAAAAAATAAAAAGACTTTTTAATACAGAAAAAGATTTCATTGGCTTGAGGTATTCTAAAATTGAAGGATTAACGATTCGCGCTTGTTCATAACGATATCTTTCGTTAAGTCATACACTCGACCTGTCGATACATCTGTTGCCGACGTGTGGTCTTTGATGACTTGCTTATACACTTTTATAGGCAAGACTCGCTGTTCTGATGTCCCATTCAATAAGACTAACACAGTCTTTCCTTGATAAAGACGAGCATATACATAAATTCCATTTTCGGGAATCCATTGTATCATCTTCCCTTTGGCAATGACTTCATTCCCTTGACGCCAATGCAACAACGTACGAAAGAAGTTAAAACAAGATGTTTCCAAAGGAGTACGATCTGCAGGGTTGAACCAACTTCGGGTATCATCACTCCAGCCGCCTAGAAAATCTTTACGTACTTCTCCATCACTTTTTGTTTTGGTTCCATTCATCATCATTTCTGTCCCATAGTATAATTGAGGGATACGATGTGTCGTCAACAATAAAGTGATACCTTGCTTGAGCATAGTCAAGTCGGAACCATCATATAAGTATCTTGGCGTATCGTGATTTTCTATAAATGCTAGGATGTTGTCTGTATCAGGATAAAGAAAATCATACACGAAACTGTTATATATTCGATTTAAACCGCTATGCATACCTGTCGTTTCTTCGGATTTAGCTTGTGATAGTTTATCGTAAAAACTAAAATCCATCACCGTCTTGAGGTTACTATTGCGTGGAGCAGATAATTTAGAATCTTTCTGATACCATGCTGTATAGGCTGGTTCAGTAACCCAAGTTTCTCCTACTACATTGAAATTTGGATAAGCAGCATTTAAATCACGTAACCATGTAGCCATGGCATCATAATCAGCATAGGGATGCGTATCCATACGAATGCCATCTATATCAGCTTCTTCAATCCACCAGAAGCTGTTTTGGATAAGATAAGTCAATACATAAGGATTGCGCTGATTTAGGTCAGGCATCTCACGAACAAACCAACCATCATTCATTTTCTCAAAATCATATTTGGATGTATAGGGGTCAACATGGGGAGTGAGAATAAAACTGGTTTGCTCAAATTCTTTGGTATAATCGGCATGATTAAACCAGTTTTTACTTGGCATATCTTTTATCCATGGATGTCCTATGCCACAATGATTAAAAATCATATCCATGACAACTTTCAATCCTTTTTTATGAGCTTGTTCGATAAGTGTCTTGTATTCTTGATTAGTCCCCAAACGAGGATCTACTTTATAATAGTCAGTTGTCGCATAGCCATGGTAACTTCCCCCATTCATGTCATTTTCCATGACTGGTGTGAACCACAATGCAGTGATTCCCAAGTCAGTGAAATAATCTAGGTGGTTCATGACTCCTTTGAGGTCTCCTCCATGACGAGCATTGGGGTCTTGACGGTCAACTTTGTAAGGAGCAAGGCCTGTGATTTGATCATTAGACTCATCTCCGTCAGCAAAACGATCTGGCATCAAGAGATACAAGACATCTGACATACTAAATCCTTTACGGTCCAGCGCATCACGCTTACGTGCTTTCAATACGTATGGTTGAACTAGTTGCTGAGCTCCATTTGTAAATACGAGCTGAAGCGTTCCTGGCTTAGCCTCATCGGTAATGGTTAAGTAAACAAGTAAATAATTAGGACTTTCTAATTTGACAATACTTTGAATGGAAACTCCGGGATAATTTAAATGGACATCGCTAGAGGCAATATCTTTCCCATAAACCATCAATTGTAATGAGGGGTCTTTCATTTGTGTAAACCAACAGGGTGGATCTATCTTATCCACTTTCGGTACGACAGTAGCAGCTTGTGAATTCATAGCAAACATCATCATTACGAATAAAACAATAGAAATAGTTTGGACCTTTGTTTTAAGCATTTTATACAAAATTAGTTATACAATATAAGGTTGTTTCTCTACAAAGGTTCAATATAAGAATTTTAGAACAATTAAGAAGCATCTATCCTAGATAGAATGGACAAATAATCAGCAATCGATTTCGTAATATTTCCTTCATCGGTATGACGAAACAATATCATAGCTATTTCTTTTTGATTACAACGATATACTTTGTCACATTTCCGTAGTATTATTTTCCATTGTGCTACATTATTAACTATATTTGTAATGTCACTAAAACAAATATTAGATATGGACAATAATTACAGCCAATATCACATTCTCGTCGTTGATGATGAAGAGGATTTATGCGAAATTCTCAAATTCAACCTTGAGAACGAAAAATTTCATGTTGATACGGCAAACTCTGCAGAAGAGGCTTTGAAATTGGATATTTCTAGCTATAACCTATTATTATTGGATGTCATGATGGGCGAAATATCTGGATTTAAAATGGCTAACATCTTGAAGAATGACCCGAAGACGAAAGATGTACCTATCATATTTATAACGGCAAAAGATACTGAAAACGACACGATGACTGGATTCAATGTCGGTGCCGATGACTATATACCTAAACCCTTTTCGCTTAGAGAAGTTATCGCTAGAGTAAAAGCGGTGGTTAGACGTTCATCTGGTCATGTAAGTGAAGCACCTAAAGAACCTGAGATTCTTGTTTACAAGACATTAAAAATTTATCTCAAACAGAAGAAGGTAACCATCAATGATGAATCTATCCAGGTTACGAAAAAAGAATTTGAAATCCTATCTCTCTTTATCAAGAACCAAAATCAAGTTTTCTCGAGAGAAGATATCCTTACCAAGGTATGGAAAGGAGATGTCTATGTTCTTGATAGAACTATAGATGTGAATATCACGAGACTGAGAAAGAAAATAGGTGTATATGGAAAACAAATCGTAACGAGACTAGGATATGGATACTGCTTCGAGCCATAAGACATTGATACCTTTCCACTTGAAATTATTTTATGGAGTCCTTTTTAGCTTTATTGTTTACACCTTGTTTCTCCTTGGTTTTCAACATAAGTATGAAAAAGGAAACTATGAGAAAGTCATGTATGGTAAACTAGTGAGCCAGAATGATTTGCTCTATGAGATCCATAACAATCCGAAAAGACTCAAGGAACTACGTCCGAATCTTTTTTCTAAAAATGTCATGATATTGGATTTGGATGGAAATGTCATGTTCCATATTGAAGACTCACTCAGTGATACTCAGCAGATGCTGAATAATCCTGAAATACTGAATACAGTCAAATCATCTGATGAAAAAGGAATTGAGACGCAACAAATAAATGGTGAGAAGTATCGATTCTTCTATGTTATCAATAAATATGATGATTGCATCATTAGGTCAACAGCTCCTTACTCGTTTGATTTAATGACTAACTTACACTTACGTAACTATTTTATCCTTTTCGTTATCTTTGTTTCTATAATCATGATAGCGATTTGGTATGCTGTAGTCCTTAGGTTTGGAAGAGTCTCAGCGCGCTTGAAAGAGTTTACCGAATTGGTCAAAGAGGGAAAGACTATCCCTAAAGAGGCGGTGAAATTTCCTAATACAGAGATAGGGGAACTCTCAGAACAGATAATCAGTCTATACACGAAATTACAGGACACACAAGATAGTCTAAATGTAGAAAGGGAACGAGTGGTCAATTCGCTTGAAAATCAAATTAGGATTAAGAAGCAATTAACTCATAACATATCACATGAATTAAAGACTCCAATTAGTAGTATCCACGGATATCTAGAGACCATATTGAGTAACGATAATATTCCACCGGAAACAACTCGTAACTTCTTGGAGAAATGCCTCGCTCAAGCTAACCGACTCACTTATCTATTGAGAGATATCTCTACAATAAATAGGATGACTGAAGCTCCAAACATGATTTATAAGACCTCCGTCAACATTTTTTCTTTGGTCAATTCTATTCTTAGTGAAGTGGCTTTGGAACTAGAAGAACATCAGATGAATGTAATAAATACATTGACCGAAGATATTGAGATACGTGGCAACGAATCCCTCCTGTACTCTATATTTCGTAATCTAATAGATAATGCTATCGCTTATGCAGGAAATGGAACTACAATCCGAATATTGTGTGAATACGAAAGTAAAGATAAATATCACTTCACTTTCTCGGACAACGGACAAGGTGTGGAAGAACAACATAGAGCTCGGATCTTTGAACGATTCTACCGAATAGATAAGGGTAGATCGCGCAAAATGGGAGGAACTGGATTGGGACTATCCATCGTGAATAATGCAATCAAGTTACATGGAGGAGTTATCGAATTACATCAAAGTGCTGAGGGTGGCTGTGAATTTGTCTTCTCACTCGATAAAGGAAAAGAAAAAGGGAAATATACGCTCTAAGAACACGCTCTGAATTTCGAATAACCTAACCAATTAGACGGTCCAAGTCAAGATAAACTCTTTATGCTTCTCGTACTGAACTTTGAACGTATTAGAAGAACCAGTCTTTGTTTCTTTCACAATCAGATAACCGGTCTCATTTAATTGAAAAGGGTAAGTGTATAGATGTTCTTTAAAATCTAATACCCCTTTGAACTTCAAACTCTTGAACACTGTTTCCTTGGCTGACCATATCAACAGATAGGGCCAAGTCGTATCTTCTTTGTAAGGGAAGACATGTTCATTCTCACTGACAAACTTAGAAGCTACTCGCTTGGCTTTATCACTATAAATCTCGATATCGACCCCCACAGCATTCCACTTACCAAGAGCTACCGCAATATAAGGGCCAGAATGTGAGATGCTTATTGAATAGGATTGATCCACAAGATAAGGGTCACCGTTAGTACGATAAGCTACAATCTTCTCTTGTCCTTCTACCAATTCTTGTAGAAGTACACGAGCCCCAATCCGTTCTTTTTTACGCTTTTCCATCTTGAATTCCTGAACCATCACTTCATAATAGGAGCGATTAGCATTGGGCAAGAGGTCCATAAGCTCGGCAAGTCCTTCTGTGACGCACCAAACACCAATATGAGTCTCTCCTTCATCAATTCTTTTCAATAACGGCATATCCAGTTTATAGTTTTGTGAATTTAATTTTTAAAATACGTCTGTCATCTATTTCTAAGATATCAAAACGATATCCGTTGTATGCTATCACCTCATGAGGCTCTGGGAAATCTCCTTTCATCTCTAAAAGCAATCCGCCCAATGTATCAGCATCACCTTCTACAGATTCGTCAAACTCGTCGATAGAAGTTATTCTATAGAAATCACTCAACAAGATTTTGGCTCGAAAGACCCAAGTATTCTCATTTATCTGCGTGTATATGCGTTCTTCTTCATCATATTCGTCACTTATCTCTCCTACAATTTCTTCTATTATATCCTCCATAGTCACTAAGCCACAAGTTCCACCAAATTCATCCACCACAATAGCCATATGAACTTTGTTCGCTTGAAAATCTCTTAACAGACTATCAATCATCTTGGAATCAGGGACAAAAAAAGCTTGTCTGACAAGTGATTGCCATCGAAAATCTGCCCCTTTGTTGACATGAGGCAATAAGTCCTTGATATACAATACGCCTTTGATATTATCACGTGTCTCTGAATAAACAGGAATACGGGAATAACTATGGCGAACAATCAAATTAAGCACTTCCTTAAATGGTGCTCGTATATCTAGGTCAATCATATCAAGTCTAGCAGTCATGACCTCATTGACACTTTCATTACCAAATCTGACTATCCCTTCAAGAATCTGATTTTCTTCCTGTATATCCTCCTTATTGGTTAGTTCCAATGCTTGAGATAAGTCATCTACAGAAAGTGTCCGTTTATTTCCTCGCAAACGTCGATTAATAAAGAAGGTAGATCTGACGAGCAACTCTGATATAGGATAGAAAATCTTACTACAAAACAATATACCAGGAGCTGCTATGCGACAAAAGCGTAAACGATTCTGAGCAGAAAAGATCTTAGGCATTATCTCCCCAAATAAGAGAAGCAGAAAAGTCAACAATACCGTAAGGACAAGAAATTCAGCTAATTCGCTGCCTCCGAAGTCAAATACCTGAGAGAAAAAATAATCATAAAGTAATATGATTAAGACATTGACAAAATTGTTTGTAACCAATATTGTTGCTAACAACCGCTCAGAGTCACCAAGTAACCGTTTGATTATAGGGTCCGAACTATGTATGTCTTCTTCAATCGAATTTAAATCCGTGGGAGACAAAGAAAAGAAAGCAATCTCAGATGCAGAAGCAAATCCTGATACAATCAACATGAGGGACGCGATAAACAACGCAATCCAATCACTTATAGCAGGCGTAGTGACATTTATTTGAGTAAATAAATCGGCTAAGGAGCCAAGAAAGACTAAACTTTTCAAGAATCAGGAGTATTAATTTATTGTTTCGGAGCAGAGAGCATTTCCATCGTGTCTACCAATATTTCAGTATAACTACGGGAAATACCTTGTTTGTCATCATAGTGGGTAGTACGAATCTTGCCCTCGACATATAATCTGTCGCCTTTATGGAGATACGTTTCTACTGTTTTAGCAAGAGATCCCCAAAAGACCAAATTATGCCATTCGGTTCGCTCGGGAACTTCTATACCGTTAGGAAGCTTATACCCTCGTTCGTTTGTAGCCAAAGATACTCGAGCAACAGGTTTGTTTGCTTCCAGATACTTCACTTCTGGGTCTTTACCCAAATTTCCTAATAGGATAACTTTATTTACAGACATATTGATTTATTTAAAAACGTTTTTGTTTAGAATGAACAAATCAAAAATAGTCGTTCCATCATTTTACAAAACCGGAACATTGTTTCTGATGTTCTTTATTACAAATATAGTAAGTTTAGCTATAGAAGACAAAAAACTACCTACCTTTTTAAAGACTTTTGCTGTTCTTGAAAAATAGTCATCAATTTATGCAATGGAAAATCAGATACAGAATCAATCGGTACACAGCGTAAATTCTCACCATAAAGGGACTTTAGTTCGGGAATCTCAGGAGCCAACAGAGGGGATGTCGTTTCATTAAATTCCTCCTCGGCAGAAGTGTGTGTCTCTTTTGTCTTCAATTTCACAACAAGGCAGTTGGCATGAAGATACTGATGAGACAACAGATGTTTCTTATCCTCGCAAATAACGGCTATACTATCCACCTCATTTTGTTTTCCCCACAGTGCTTTGACATCATCTCGCAATAAAAGCTGATTGACCGTAATGGCTTCTTCAAGTTCAATCAATGGGTATTCGTATAGGTTACGCCAAATTCCTTTTCCTGTACGCTTATATATATAAGTGTAATGCTGTTTTTCTATCGCTATATAATATAGGTATCGGTGCTTGAGTGCTAATTTCTTTTTCTTCACTGGAAAATCAGCAATCTGCCCTACTGAATGAGCATAGCATCCATCTATCAAAGGACAAGAGTCGCATTTAGGAGAGTGCTGTGAACAATGAATAGCACCAAAATCCATAATGGCTTGATTAAAATCTGCTGGTCGAGATTTTGATAATAGATAATTTGCCGCTTGGCTATATATTTTTTTCCCTTTTGACGTCTCTATCTCTTCAGGAATACCTAAATATCTTCCGAGAACGCGGTATACATTACCATCTAATACAGCATGAGGTAATCCATAGGCAAAAGAACAGATAGCTGCTGCAGTATAAGGACCGACTCCTTTGAGTTTGATTACTTCGTCATAAGTAGTTGGAAAAGAATCCCCAATACTTTTAGCTGCAGCATGCAGATTCCTTGCTCTGGAATAGTAGCCCAGTCCTTGCCAGAGTTTCATCACTTCGTCTTCTGTAGCCATGGCTAAATCTTGATACGTCGGAAATGTGGACATAAAACGATAATAGTAATCAAGCCCTTGCTCGATACGAGTCTGCTGCAAGATTGTTTCAGAAATCCATATGGCATAGGGGTCATCAGTATGTCTCCAAGGAAGATCTCGTTTATGCTCATCATACCACTCCAATAAATGAGTGGTAAGCGGATGCGTCTGGTCATTTTCCACATCAAATAAAGAAGGAGTTGTTCTCTTGATATCTCTTGCATTGTATTTCATAGGGCAAAGATAATTCGTTTTTTGAGGATTCCGTCAGAGAGATGGACTAAAAAAACGCCATTTTAGAACATTTTAGCCACATTTACTTTTCTTTCTCGATAAAAAACACGTATATTTGCACACCAATTAAGAATACTGGATCATGACTAAAAACGATATATGCAATCTTATCTACGAGCAAACTGGAATCCAGCGTAAAGATGTACTCGCGGTTCTCGATGCTTATGTCGAAACAGTAAAGAATGAGGTTGCCAAAGGTGAAACAGTGTCTATGCGCAATTTCGGTACGTTCACTACGAAATACCGGAAGCCTAAGGCTGCTCGCGATATCCTTCGTAACACGACCATCACTTTACCTGGTTGTGTAATACCTACTTTCAAACCTGCTAAGATTTTTTCTGAACGGGTGAAAGAAGCGAATAGTGATACAACTGATATCAAATAAGCATCAAATTGCTCATAGCGATAAGTCATCAACAGTAAGAGATAGAATAATTTAATAATAACCATTTAATTTTCAAGAAGCTATGCCAAGTGGAAAGAAGAAAAAAAGACACAAGATGTCTACTCACAAGCGTAAAAAAAGACTGAGAAAAAATCGTCACAAGACTAAGAAGTAACCTTTTTAAGTTGTAGTTAACACTGTTAACAACGATTAGTAAGAAAGAAAATAGAAAACAAACTTGCGAAGGTCAATTTCCTTACAAGTTTGTTTTTCTACTTTTTATCTAAACCAAAAATCAAGAGAATGACTGTAAAAAGCGAATTAATCGTAGATGCACAAGCCAAAGAAGTCTCTATGGCACTTGTCGAAGAAAATCGATTAGTGGAATTTCAGAGCGAATCGGTAGATGCACATTTTGCAGTAGGTAATCTATATCTAGCACGGATCAAAAAGATCATGCCCGGATTGAATGCCTGCTTTGTAAATGTCGGTTACGAGAAAGATGCTTTTCTTCACTATCAAGATCTAGGCCCTCAATTTCAATCTCAAAACAAGTATCTGCGTCAAGTAATTAGCGACACTAAAAAACTCGCACCTTACGCAAAAGCACCTGTGCTACCTAATATTGACAAAAACGGCACAATTAGTGATACCGTCAAAGTTGGTCAAGAAGTAGTCGTTCAGGTAGTAAAAGAACCGATATCAACAAAAGGTCCAAGACTAACTTGTGAATTGTCCTTTGCAGGACGATTTCTTGTCTTAATCCCTTTTAATGATAAAGTATCGGTATCACAAAAAATTAAATCAGCAGAAGAGCGTACTCGCTTAAAGCAACTTTTAAATGCCATCAAGCCAAAACACTTCGGTGTAATAGTAAGAACGGTAGCTGAAGAGAAAAAGGCATCTGAACTAGACTCAGAATTGAAGATTCTAGTAAAGCGTTTTGAAGACGCTATGTCAAAAGCTCAAAAAGCGAAAAAGTACCCTATGCTGATTCATGAGGAGAAAAGCCGTGTAGTTGGTATACTACGTGACTTATTTAATCCTTCATTTGAGAATATCTATGTAAATGATGCCACTGTGTATGAAGAAGTCAAAGACTATGTAGCTTTGATTGATTCTAGTAGAGCACATATTGTGAAATTGTACGAAGGTAAACTTCCTATATTTGACAATTTCGCTATTACCAAGCAGGTAAAATCATCGTTCGGTACGACAGTAAGCTACAAAAAAGGAGCTTATTTGATTATTGAATCCACTGAAGCATTGCATGTAGTGGATGTCAATAGTGGAAATCGTACACGTAACAATGGTGGACAAGAAGCCAACGCTATAGAAGTCAATCTGGGCGCAGCTGATGAGTTAGCTCGCCAATTGCGACTAAGAGATTTAGGCGGTATCATAGTAGTAGATTTTATCGATATGCATAAAGCAAGCAACCGTCAATTGTTATATGACCGGATGTGCGAAAATATGCAGAAAGACAGAGCAAGACACAACATTTTACCTTTGAGTAAATTTGGTTTGATGCAAATCACCAGACAACGTGTGAGACCTGCCATGTCAGTTGATACAGATGAAGTATGCCCTACTTGCTTCGGCAAAGGACAAATAAAATCCTCTATCCTATTTACAGATACATTAGAGAGTAAGATTGATTACTTAGTGAACAAGTTGAAGATAGCAAAATTCACACTACACATTCATCCCTATCCTTATGCATATATTACTCAGGGGCTATTATCTCTCAAGAGAAAATGGCAAATGAAATATGGATTCGGTGTAAAAATCATACCAAGCCAAAAGCTTGCTTTTCTTGCCTATAAATTCTATAACGAAAAAGGGGAAGAGATTGATATGAAAGAACAAATCGAGATGAAGAAGTAACCAAGTGGGCTCTAAAAGCTCAAAAAACTAAAAAAAACGGTTGTATTTACCTTTTGGTAAATACAGCCGTTTTTGTTTTTCCAGAGATAGCTCTAGGCTAGTACACCGAAAGCAAACATCATTTCGGTAAGAAAAATGTTATCTTAGTTTCAAACGATCGCCTACTTTAGGGATGTAATCCCACGATAAGTAATTGCGTCTGAAGAGGTATTTCATCCGAATGCCATATCGCTGTGATATGAGATACATCGAATCTCCAGCTTTTACAGTGTGGTAATGACAAGATTTAGCTGCCTTGGTCTTCTTTGTATGAAGATAGATTATATCCCCTGCTTCTATAGGATGATATTTATCAAGCTCGTTGTATTTACGGATTCGAGATGCGGAAATACCTGTTTCAGCAGACAATGACTTAAAGGTATCTCCCTCTCTCACTATCAAATAGACCAATCCATTTGCAATACCCATTTTATGGGTATAATTCATTTGGTCTACAGCTGCCTCAAGAGCGCCGTCATGCTGATCGTATCTATATAATTTGTAGTTCTCGATGATACCTATCAACAAATTTGCATAATTTGGATTCGTAGCATAACCCGCTGCTTTGAGTCCTCGAGCCCATTTACTATAATCAGTGATTTTGTAGGAGAACAGTTTGCTATATCGTGGAGAACTGATTAAGAATCGGCTATGGTCCTCATAAGATTCAGCTACGTTGGGATACGCCCTAAAACATTCATGGGCACGGTCATCATCATGATATACTTTGCGTCCTTTCCAACCGCGATGACATTTGATACCAAAGTGATTGTTACTCTTTCTTGCTAAAGTACTATTTCCTGCACCGCTTTCGAGAAGCCCTTGAGCGAGAGTAATACTTGCAGGTATTTCAAATCGCTTCATCTGCTCGACCGCAATGGGACTATATTTGCGAATGTAATTATTATAAGACTGTTTCTGATAAGTAGAAGAATGACTTTTTCTAACCACATGTTTCGAAGTTCCACAAGACCATAAAAAAAGAACGCCCACAAAGACTACGAATATTCTAGAGAAGAAAGAAGGAAAAAAGGTTTTTTTAGCTATCATATTTGTCAATGAGTTTAGGGCATTATATGCCACTATTTCTATTAATAATCATATCGTTTGACAAAATTGGTGAAATTGATTGGAAATTCCTAATAACCTACTAACTTTGTGAATCCAATTAAATACATAAGTCATGAAAGATATCACAATAGAGACTAAAGTTAAGAGCTTCAAATATAGTGAACTAAATGAAGCAGACAGAGCTTTGATTGATCAAGCTAAAGAGGCAACTAAGACGAGCTATTCTCCTTATTCATCTTTCAAAGTCGGAGCTGCCCTCAGACTTAGCAATGGAGTAGTTGTCACTGGTTCCAATCAAGAAAATGCAGCTTATCCTTCGGGGACCTGTGCTGAGCGCACGGCACTCTTTTATGCAGGTGCTCAATATCCTGACCAACCAGCTGAATGTCTAGCAATCGCAGCATATAGCAACAATAAATTTATTGATACCCCCATCGCACCTTGTGGAGCATGTAGACAAGTGATGCTTGAGACGGAACAAAGATTCAAACAATCGATGCGCATCCTTCTTTACAGCGATGAAGAAGTTTATGAATTGTCATCGGCATCAAGTTTACTCCCCATTCAATTTGGGAAAGATATATTATTATGATAGATATAAATAACATACACAGTTTCAGCGAGTTAGTAACTGCTGAGACTTACTTAGAAAATAGACGGCCAAAAGACGAGACTGTCACTGCTACAGATTATTTGATCGTCTTATGTGATGAGAAAATCTTAATCGTTTATGATAAACGAACTGATACGTGTGTCTTACCTCAAGGGGAAAAGATGCCTATGGAGGTTGATGCGTCAAAAATGATACATCAGATTACATTACCGGGTAGTACTCATCCTATTGCAAAAGCAGTAGGGATTGATGAACTCCTTTCACCTGATGTCATCGCCAAATCAATTCCTTTGGAAGATGATGCTTTGACTTACAAATGGGTCGGATTTAGAGAGGCTTACGATATGATTGCCCTTCCTTTGCACGTCGCTGCGGCGAAAGCAAAACAACTGATTCACTGGGAAAAGACGCATAGGTATTGCGGACATTGTGGAACCAAGGTAGTGCAAGTATTACCGAATATGGTCAGATGTCCCAATTGTGGCTTAGAAACGTTCCCACGTATCAGTCCCGCTATGATTGTTTTGATTTATAAGAAGAGACCAAAAGATGATCCTAATTATCTACATGATAAAATACTCTTGGTTCAAGCAAAAACATTCAGAAAAGACTTCAAAGGGTTAGTCGCTGGATATGTAGAAGTAGGAGAAACAATAGAAGAAACCGTACATAGAGAAATTAAAGAAGAAACGAACTTATCCATTAAGAATCTCAAGTATTTTGCTTCACAACCATGGGCATATCCTTCTGAACTGATGATTGGGTTTACAGCGGAATATGATTCTGGAAATCTTATCTTGCAAGAGGAAGAATTGCTCAATGGTAAATTTTATCGTTTGGACGAACTCCCTGTCGTTCCTAAGAAGATTAGTCTAGCTCGTAAATTAATCGATCATTATTTGACATGTAAAGGAGAAGTCTAAGCCATTAGAGGATATCTAACGTGCAAAGATAGTGTACTGTCCCGTCATATAAAATAAATGCCCAGCAACCCTTGTTTAGATAACAAGACAGTTGCTGGGCATCCTATTTTTAGGCTAACTGTTTACTAATAAACGGTCACTTCATCGATGAAGAACCAGCAAGGATGTCCTACACCATAGTGCCATGTCGGACAAACCTTAGTCGCTTCGATATCAATACGGATATAACGTGCTTTTGTCGCATGAGCTAGTTGCGAGGTCACTTGACGATACTCTACTTGTCGATTACGATTCTCAGGGATTACCTCTGTATAGACAGATTCATAATGTTCGCCATCAGTAGAAAGACTGTAAGTCACTTTCTTTGGTAGCAACACCCATTGTCCGAGTTGATGCAAGAAGTCAGTAGACACGCTATGAATATCCTTTATCGATTTCATATCCACGACAAAAGAGGCATCAGTACCTTCCCAGCCAACCCAACTCTCGACAAAACTACCTCCACCGAACAGACCGTCTGTAAGGATACCAGGAATCTCTGCATAGCGTCCTGATGGCTTGACATCAAAATGGATATCACTGTGCAAGGCCAAATTTATTTTCTTGCTAGGTAAGAAACGTTTTCGGTACAGTTGAGCATAGTCTATAGGTGAGTTACTGCGTTCATTGAGCGTAGGTACTTTGTACTTAGCTACTCGTGCTTCGAATACATTTAAGAGTGCCTTTACATCTTCTATATTTTTTGTCTCTTGAGCACGCATCAATTCTAGTGTAGAATATTGAAGTGTCAAACGTTGGATACGAACGCGATCTAACAACTTAGGTGAATCAGCTACTGACCGTTCAGCCTCATCAAACAAGTCGTTGTATCGACGAAGTAAAGCAGGACGCAAAATGCTATTTTTGAAACTAACAGGAGAATCATAAATCCATAATCGGTCACCACTACCCAATAAGGCTCCTTCCATCATACGGATATATCGATAAAGATATGGTCCTGCAGCTCCATAGTACCCATTTAGGAAATGATGCATCAAGCTGTCTACATCTTCATCACAATTCCACATGAGTTTAGAAACAAGATAGGTTCTCAATTCGGCAAAGTTACCACCACGATTACTTGCTATCTGTGAGAAATGCATCGTCGTATGATATTTCTTGAAAAGTTTGATGTTGTCTTGGAGGATATGAAAGTTAGGAAATGGAGAAAGATAATTATCAAAATTGATTCCATAATCCCACACATATAGATGGTCTGTAATAGCAGCCCACCCTTTAAGTGCTTTCATAAACTCTTGTCCTGATTTGTTCTCAGTAAGGCTTACTTCACGATTACAGTCTATATCACAAAGCATCACCAACACATTAGGTAACGGTTTCACATGCTTGGGTGGTTGCATCGTATATAAGTAAGCCAACGTGGAAAATTGTTTATCAGGGAAACGTCTAGCTAACTTATTTATAAACCGAATGACACTACCTGAAGGAGCTTCTTCATAATCATCTATCGCTTTGCATTTAGGACATCTACAGTTTGTATTGTTTCCATCATTCTGACTGACACTAATAAGTGTCATCCCTGGATTTGCCTTGAAAATCGAATCGACACGATTAGCGACTATTTCAAAAACCTCAGGATTAGTTAAACACCATTGAACAGCCGAACCTGGATGGCGTTTGCCATCATAATAGGCATAATACTCAGGATGGTCTTTGCCATATACATCTGATGGAAGAAGTTTATTGAATGAATGCACAAAGTATCCAGCTGCAAAAACGTCTTTTGGCTCTTCGAGACGGTACCACAATTTGTAAGTTGGGTCATCTTTCATTGCATAGTTCTGACTCTGCCGATATTCAAATGTTGGATTTTCCAAACGATTGATAGCCGGCAATTCCAACTGATTCTTAGAAGGTACCGTATACTCGTGGTCACTCCAATAATCGATACCACAATAATCTTCTAATAGCGTCACCACTCCATAGACACTTCCATGACCTGGGCCATGACAGATACTAAGTACTCCATCATGAGTAGCCATCAAGAAACCATCTTCAGTCACTTGTGACAGCTGATTTGCTAACTTGGTAGGGAGAACTTGTTTATTACCAATCACAATATCATTTGTCGATGGGTGATAAGGCAATTTGGAAGCGATTTTTACAGCTAATTTCACTCCTGTTTGTTCATTGATGAATCGCTGTAACAGATTTGCAGCTTCTTCATCTTGAGCATCACCTGCCACTATAATGGTGGAAACTGCTTGATGATTGTCTCGGACTACAGATACTTGAGCATACGTAGACATGGTCATGAAGATGACACTTAATAGGAATAGTCTTTTGATTTTCATGAATAATTAATTGATTAGATTCTAAGTTAGTGAGTAAAGATACACATTTTGATGAATATATTACTAATAACTACAGACGATAAAGTTAATATCAGCAATCCACTCACCAAATAAGGAGTTGTATCTATAGCGATACAACTCCTTATTTGATTCAGACCAGACTCTCAATAATGCAACGAGAGTCGGACTATTTTGAAAATATCTTTTTAATTCTTTAGGTGTTTAATTCCTTCACGTATATCACTACCTATAGGATTCTGTGCAATACGTAAATCAAAGTGAGGTAACACGGCCAACACATGGTCAAATACATCAGATTGGACTTTCTCATACGCTACCCAATCTTTAATATTACTGAAGAAGTATAATTCGATAGGTAATCCTTCATCCGTTGGTTGTAACTGTCGAACCATACATGTCATCTCATGATTGACTTCGGGTAAGTGCTCTAGATAACTATCGAGATAAGCTCTAAAAACACCTAGATTGGTTTGACGTCTCCCGTTGACTAAAATGGTATTGTCTACTTCATTTTTCTTATTGTATTCGTTCAGTCGTTTCTCTGTCTTTTCTATGTAGTTTTTGAGAATACCTATTTTACTGTATCTTTCTAGCATCTCAGGAGTACAAAAATCGACACTCGATTGGTCTATAGTGATGTGACGTTTGATGCGGCGCCCACCTCCATTTGTCATTCCTTTCCAGTTAATCAATCCTTCACTCACCAATGCATATGGAGGAACTGTAATGATTGTGTTGTCCCAATTCTGCACTTTTACTGTATTGAGATTAACCTCTAGAATCGTACCATTTAAGCCATGGCTTGGCAACTCTATCCAATCACCTACATTGACCATGTCATTTGCAGCTAATTGAATGCCAGCCACGAATCCAAGGATACTATCCTTAAATAATAACATAAGAATAGCAGCTGAAGCACCCATAGCGGTCAACAGTGCAACTGGTGAACGATGAACTATAATAGCTATTGAGACTACCAGGGTTAAGATAATCAATATTATCTGAATAATCTGTAGCAGTCCTTTGATTGGACGATTCTTATATTTCTCTTTGTTGGAATATAATTCATAAACAGCCTGCAAAAAGGCGTTGAAAGAAAGAGCTACATTTACCATAATGTATACTAAAGAAAAGCGCTCCAAAACGATGTACCAGAAGGTCTCTTTCGGAAGGGATAAAGGGATGAAGGAATAGATAATAATCGGTGCGACTAATTTAGATAGATGAATCAGTACACCATGATCCAAAAGAACATCATCCCATTTAAATTTTGTTGCCCGAACCACTCTTGTAACTACATGGATAAGGAGGTATCTAATTGTCCAATTACATAAGTAGGCAAACAAAAAGACACACAACACCGTGATTACTTGAGCTAAAATTTGATTAAAATGACTCGATGATAAATTTAATAGATTTAGTACAAGCTTATTAAAAAAAGTCAAAGCAAATTCTGTCTGTTCTTTCATTGAATATCTATTCTTTATTGTTGTTTTTTACATATGAAAAATATACTAAAAACAAAAGTAAATAGATTCATTGAATTTACAAAGGATGGTTCGCGTAATAACAAATAAATAACAGTTTTACTTGCATATTGGGGATAAAAACGTAAATTTGCCTAATTACAAATGAATTGTGCAATCATAATTATGGATAAAAGTTTTATCGCGTTTATAGAGAATAGCATCAAAAAGAATTGGGACCTCGATGCTCTTACTGACTATAATGGAGCCACACTCCAATATAAAGATGTAGCCCGTAAAATTGAAAAGTTACATATACTTTTTGAGAATTCAGGTGTAGTTAAAGGAGATAAAATAGCCATTTGCGGACGTAATAGTTCTCATTGGGGAGTTACTTTCCTTGCCACTCTTACCTATGGTGCTATCGCAGTACCTATACTACACGAATTTAAGCCAGACAACGTACACAATATAGTTAATCATAGTGAAGCTAAACTTCTCTTTGTGGGTGACACTATGTGGGAGAATTTAAATGAAGCAGCCATGCCTCTTCTCGAAGCAGTACTCTTCATGCCTAATTTCTCTTTGTTGGTATCAAGAAATAAGAAGTTAACTCACGCTCGTGAGAATCTAAATAAAATGTTTGGTGAGAAATACCCTAAGAACTTTCGTATCAAACATATCGAATATCATCATGATCACCCTGAGGAATTGGCTTGCCTGAACTATACTAGTGGAACAACTAGTTATAGCAAAGGAGTGATGCTTCCTTATCGTAGTCTATGGAGCAATAATGCATTTGCTCGTGAAGTCCTTGACCTCAAAGCTGGAGACAGATTGGTCTCTATGTTGCCGATGGCTCATATGTATGGATTAGCTTTTGAGTTTATCTATGAATTTTCTGTCGGAGCTCATATCTATTTCTTGACACGCATGCCTAGCCCTAAGATTATATTTCAAGCTTTTGCTGATGTCAAGCCGAACCTAGTAATCGCAGTACCTCTTATCATAGAGAAAATCATCAAGAAGAATATCTTACCCAAGCTAGAGACAACTACGATGAAGTTGCTCATGAAGCTTCCGGTGATTAATGATCAGATTCGTGGAAAGATTCGTGAACAGATGATCAATGCTTTTGGTGGCCATTTTATAGAGGTGGTCGTTGGCGGTGCTGCTTTTAGTAAAGAGATAGAGAAGTTCCTTAAAGAAATCAATTTCCCATATACCGTGGGATATGGGATGACAGAAGCTGGACCAATTATCTGCTATGAAGATTGGACTCGTTTCAAAGAGGGGTCTTGTGGAAAGGCTGTTCCTCGTATGGAGGTAAAAATACTTTCTGACGACCCTCAAAATATTGTGGGAGAGATAGTAGTCAAAGGTGATAATATCATGCTTGGATACTACAAAAATGAAGAAGCAACTAGAGAGGTCCTTTCTGAAGATGGATGGATGCGTACTGGTGACTTAGGACTCATTGATGCTGAAGGAAACTTAACCATCAAAGGACGAAGTAAAAATATGCTTTTGGGCGCTTCAGGACAAAATATCTATCCTGAAGAGATAGAGGATAAACTGAATAATCTTCCGTACGTGGCAGAAAGTCTTGTCGTTCAACAAAGTGAGAAGTTAGTTGCCCTTGTTTTCCCAGACTTCGATGATGCTTTTTCTAATGGCTTGAAACAGAAAGATATCGAAGAACGTATGGAGGAAAATCGCATAACTCTCAACACTGAACTTCCTGCATATAGCAAGATTGCTAAAATAAAAATATATCCAGAAGAATTTGCTAAAACTCCTAAAAAGAGTATCAAACGTTTCTTATATCAAGAAGCAAAAGGTTAGAATAAATATAGATTGATTATCCTTTTGGATAAAGAAAATCATAAACAAAAAAAGAATATATGAAGAAGATTACATCCCTATTAGTAATGATGCTTTTGGTCCTTACTACTGCTATTGCAGCAGCTCCAGATGCTGACATTAAATTCGAGAAAACAAAGATTGACTTGGGGACTTTTCCTGAGGAAAATCCGATTGTAAAATGTAAATTCCTATTCACAAATACAGGTGATAAGCCACTTATCATCCATCAGGCAGTAGCGTCATGCGGTTGTACTGTGCCAGAATATACCAAGGAACCAATCAAACCAGGTGCCAAAGGGTTTATCCTCGTGACTTACAATGGTAGAGGTAAATTTCCTGGTCATTTTAAAAAATCAATTACATTGAGAACAAATGCAGTGAAGAAAATTACTCGCCTATTTATCGAAGGTGATATGACTCCCGCTAAACATTAAATCTTTTATACATCTTATCTATGCCTGTTAAACCAATCTCCGAGGAGACCGAACAAAAGACTAGTCTCCCTGAAAATGCTTTTCGTGAACTTAAAGAGAGTGAAGAATACAAACCGATAATGTCTACTCAAAAGGCCTATCCAGAAGTGACTTTCTGGTCTGTTCTTTGGGGGATTTTAATGGCCGTCTTGTTTTCAGCTGCTGCTGCATACTTGGGCCTTAGAGTCGGACAGGTTTTTGAAGCTGCTATTCCTATTGCTATTATAGCTGTAGGTTTATCTAGTGCAACAAAAAGGAAGAATGCTCTTGGAGAAAATGTAATCATCCAATCCATCGGGGCTAGTTCTGGCGTCATCGTAGCTGGTGCCATTTTCACATTGCCTGCTTTGTATATCTTACAAGATAAATACCCAGAAATGTCTGTTTCTTTTATGCAGGTGTTTTTGAGTTCTTTGCTGGGTGGTGTATTGGGAATTCTTTTCTTGATTCCTTTTAGAAAGTATTTTGTGAAAACAATGCATGGAAAATACCCTTTTCCTGAGGCAACTGCCACTACTCAGGTGCTGGTCTCTGGTGAAAAAGGAGGTAGCCAAGCAAAACCGTTATTGATAGCGGGTATCATTGGTGGTGTCTATGATTTCATTGTTGCTACTTTCGGCTGGTGGAGTGAAAATGTGAGTTCACGTGCCTTGGCTTTTGGAGATACCATTGCAGATAAAGCTAAAGTGGTGTTTAAAATCAACACAGGAGCTGCCGTACTTGGTTTAGGATATATCGTCGGGTTACGCTATGCACTGATCATCTGCGCTGGTTCTGTGGCTGTATGGTGGCTTATCATCCCTGGCATGAATATCTTCTGGGGAGATGCTGTGCTCAATCAATGGGACACTAACATTGTGGCTTCTATCGGACAAATGAGTCCAGAAGTTATCTTCCGTAATTATGCGCGCAGTATAGGTATCGGTGGTATCGCTATGGCAGGTGTCATCGGCATCATCAAATCTTGGAGCATCATCAAAAGTGCCGTCGGTTTGGCTTCAAAAGAGCTCAAAGGAAATGGTGAAAAGATGGAGAAATCAGAACGTACTCAACGAGATATTCCGATGAAAATTATCGCTTATGGTTCTCTATTAACTATTGCTATCGTTTTCTTATTCTTCTACTTTGGGGTAATGGATGGAAATATATTATATGCAGTCATTGCTCTGTTATTAGTTGCTGCGATTGCTTTTCTATTCACTACTGTAGCTGCTAATGCTATTGCTATCGTGGGCTCTAATCCGGTATCGGGTATGACGCTTATGACGTTGATTCTTGCATCTATCATCATGGCTGCTGTAGGATTGAAAGGTACTGGAGGTATGGTTGCTGCTCTTGTCATGGGAGGAGTCGTCTGTACAGCATTAGCTATGGCTGGTGGGTTCATTACTGACCTCAAGATTGGTTATTGGCTTGGAACTACTCCTGCTAAACAAGAAACGTGGAAATTCCTAGGAACGCTGGTTTCTGCAGCTACTGTAGGTGGTGTGATGATTATCTTGAACAAAGCATATGGATTTACTGGTCCCAATGCTTTAGTAGCTCCTCAGGCTAATGCAATGGCAGCAGTTATTGAACCGTTAATGAATGGTACTCCAGCTCCGTGGCTGCTATATAGTATCGGAGCTATACTAGCTGTGATACTCACTTTTTGTGGCGTTCCTGCATTGGCATTTGCACTCGGCATGTTTATTCCTCTTCAACTCAATTTACCACTTGTCGTAGGTGGACTCATTAGTTGGTATGTTTCTACTAGATCACAAGATTCTGCAATCAATACGGCTCGCCAAGAACGGGGTACTTTACTCGCTTCGGGATTTATTGCTGGCGGTGCATTAATGGGAGTCGTTAGTGCTATCATTGCCTTCTTGGGAGTTGACCTTATGGCGACCACTTGGACTGAAGGAGTAGCCGCACAAGCTTGTTCTGTCATTGCTTATGCAGCCTTAATAATGTACTTTGTAAAGGCCAGTATGATGGCCGATAAATAATAACTTTAAATTATCACAAAATGACGTACAAAATGATTGTACTGGCTAAACAAGTACCAGATACACGAAACGTCGGTAAGGATGCGATGAAAGCTGATGGCACTGTCAACCGTGCTGCCTTGCCTGCGATATTCAATCCTGAAGATTTGTGTGCCCTTGAACAAGCACTGCGAATAAAGGACCAATTTCCTAATTCAACGATTACCTTATTAACTATGGGGCCGGGAAGAGCAGCTGATGTGCTGCGTGAAGGCCTTTATAGAGGTGCAGATAAAGGTATCTTACTCACAGACCGTGCTTTTGCAGGTGCTGACACTTTAGCTACTAGTTATGCTTTAGCTCAGGCCATTAAGAAAATTGGTGGATTCGACCTTATTATTGGTGGAAGACAGGCTATCGATGGAGATACAGCTCAGGTGGGTCCTCAAGTTGCAGAAAAGTTGGGAATTCCTCAGCTAACCTATACAGAATCAATCGAATCTATAGGTGAACACAGTGTCACTGTGAAACGTCAAATTGATGGAGGTGTAGAAATAGCAAAAGTAGAATTTCCGGCTTTACTTACAGTCACTGCTGCACAACAGTGCCGTCCTCGAAATGCTAAGTTCTTGATGAAATACAAACGTGCCCTCACTCCTGGTGAATCTGCTGCACAAGGAAAAGAACCATATCCAATGGATAATCCTCTATTCTTAGCTGAATGGAGTGTAGCGGATGTAGGTGCTGATATCGTACAGTGTGGTCTTTCGGGTTCCCCTACTAAAGTAAAAAAAGTGGAGAATATTATATTCCAAGCTAAAGAAAGTCGTCGAATCGAAGATAATAACCAAGAGATTGAAGAACTGGTTGTAGAACTTCTTAATAACCACACAATAGGATAATTATGAAAAATCTATTCGTATATCTTGAGATAGAAGATAATAAAGTAGCTGAGGTAAGCCAAGAATTGCTTACAAAAGGACGGTCATTAGCAAATGAACTAGGATGTCAACTAGAAGCTGTTGCTATTGGATATAAGTTGTCAAACATTGCTCATGAAGTAATCCCTTATGGTGTTGATATTCTTCATCTATTTGATGATGAGAAACTGACTCCTTACACTACCATGCCTCATGCTTCTATCTTAGTTAATTTGTTTAAGGAAGAACAACCTCAGATTTGCTTGATGGGGGCAACCATTATTGGTCGTGACTTAGGTCCTCGCGTTTCTTCTGCATTGACTAGCGGTTTGACTGCTGATTGTACGTCTCTTATCATCGGTGATTATGAAGATAAAAGAAATAAAAAAACATTTAAAGATTTACTTTATCAGATTAGACCTGCCTTCGGAGGTAATATCGTCGCAACGATTGTTAACCCAGAGAACCGTCCTCAGATGGCTACAGTTCGTGAAGGTGTCATGAAAAAAGCAATCTTGGATGAAGACTACAAGGGAGAAGTAAAAGAACATATTGCTGAGGATTATTTTACTGATAATGACTTGGCTGTGGAGATTCTTTGTCGTCAGGTGGAAAAAGCAGCCAATAATCTTAAAGCTGCTCCTATCGTTGTTGCTGGTGGGTATGGCGTAGGTTCTAAAGAAAATTTCGAGTTGATCGAAGAACTTGCTCATTGTATCAATGCAGAAGTAGGAGCTAGTAGAGCTGCTGTGGATGCTGGATTTATAGAGCATGACCGTCAGATTGGACAAACTGGAATCACTGTTCGTCCTAAATTGTATATCGCTTGTGGTATCTCTGGACAGATACAACACTTAGCAGGTATGCAGGAGAGTTCCATTGTTATTACTATTAACAATGACCCTGAAGCGCCTATTAATGCAATAGCTGATTATGTAATCACAGGTACTATTGAAAGTGTGGTACCAAAGATGATTTCTTTTTACAAACAAAATAGCAAATAAGAATATGGCTAACTTTTTTTTAGATACCCCAGAATTGAAATACCATTTGAACCATCCTATGATGGAGAAAATAGTAACACTAAAAGAGCGTAATTATAATGAACGCGACAAATATGACTATGCAGCACAAGACTTTGAAGATGCTATGGATAATTATCATCAGGTCTTGGAAATTGCAGGTGAAATATGTGCAGATGTTATAGCACAAAATGCTGCAAACGTAGATACTGAGAAACCATCTGTTGCAAATGGACGTGTAACCTATGCATCTGGAACTACTGAAAATATTAAAGCTTGTACGCAAGCAGGACTGATGGGTATGGCTATGCCTCGCCGGTATGGTGGGCTAAACTTTCCTATTACTCCATATATCATGGCTGCAGATATGGTATCGCGTGCTGATGCTGGCTTTGAAAATCTTTGGGGGTTGCAAGATTGTGCAGAGACAATCTACGAATTTGGTACCGAAGAACAAAAACAAAAATTTATAACTCGTGTCTGCAACGGAGCAACGATGAGTATGGATTTGACTGAACCTGATGCAGGTTCTGATTTACAATCGGTTATGCTCAAAGCATCCTACAACAAAGAGGAAGACCAATGGTATCTTAACGGCGTAAAACGTTTCATTACTAACGGTGACTCGGATATCCATTTAGTATTGGCTAGAAGTGAAGAAGGCTCTAAAGATGGACGTGGACTATCTATGTTTATCTATGACAAACTTGATGGCGGTGTGGATGTACGCCGTATCGAAAATAAGATGGGTATCAAAGGATCTCCTACTTGTGAGTTGGTCTTTAAAAATGCCAAATGTGAACTCTGTGGACGTACTCGTCTAGGACTTATCAAATATGTAATGTCACTTATGAATGGTGCTCGTCTGGGGATAGCTGCTCAATCAGTTGGACTCTCACAAGCTGCATACAACGAGGCACTAGCATATGCTAAGGATAGAAAACAGTTTGCTAAGCCTATTTCAGAGATTTTACCTGTTGCGAGAATGTTATCTACAATGAAAGGTAAATTGGACGCTAACAGATCGTTGTTATATGCAACATGTAGATGTGTAGATATGTACAAGATTTATGATGACATAGCAAAAGAACGTACACTTTCTCCAGAGGAACGAAAGGAACAAAAATATTATGCTAAGATGGCAGATTCTCTTACTCCTATCGCGAAAGGGATGAGTTCTGAAATGGCTAATGAAAATGCATATGACTGCATCCAGATTCATGGTGGCTCAGGTTTCATGAAAGATTATGCTTGTGAACGAATCTATCGTGATGCACGTATCACATCAATATATGAAGGGACTACACAACTTCAGGTTGTTGCTGCCATCCGATATGTAACTAACGGATTCTACAAAGAACTGATGACTAATCTTTTCGATGAAATTGAATTTAGAGAAGACCAAGATTTCTTAAAAGAAACCATACAGGTTATGATAGAGAATTATGAGCTCACTATCAAGGCTGTTATGGCAACTAAGAATCAAGAATATATTGATTTCTTTGCTCGTGAATTGGTAGAAATGGTTGGATATATTATTATGACGATTTTAATTAATCAAGACGCAAATAGTAATCCTGATTTATTCAGTAAATCGGCCATTGCATTTACACAATATGCTAATAGAGCATGTCATAATCATGCGGCACTAGTAAAAGAAGTTGAGCCTAAGTGGGTAGATAGTTACAAAATCAAATAATTATCACTTGTAAGTACTGATAAAATGTGACAAATAAAAAGGACGACCGTTAATACAGTCGTCCTTTTTTCTTTTACCTATTGAATTGTTTCTTAAGATTGTCATCTAAATGAGAATCTTTTCACCTTATATTTAATGGAGTTCTCTTTTTAATAAAAAAAGTCTATTACTATAGACTTAAAAGCTTACTTAATTCATTGTTCAAACTTTGACACTTTACGCCATTACCCATGGCTTTGTAACGTTTGATCTGATACTTCAAGTTTTCAATTGTTTCGCTTTTCTTTCTAATAAATAAGCTGTTCGCGTTTCTTTCATTCATTCTCTTGTTCATAATTTTCATCTTTTTTTGTTACCTCCGTTTGAGATAACGAGTTATTTTTATTTACTTTTATTTTACACTGCGAAGATGAGCTTTTTGTTTGTATTAGGCAAGATATATGAGCATAAAAAGCAAAACAAGTGCCAATTCGTTGACTATTGTCACCAAATTGGCACTTGTTATTACATTTGTATTACAGAAATAGACTATCTATTTAGCATAGGCAACGGATCGAGTTTCGCGTATTACTGTAATCTTTACTTGACCTGGGTAAGTCATTTCGTCTTGAATCTTTTTAGCGATTTCATCAGAAAGTCCTTCCGATTGTACATCATCAATCTTATCAGCACCAACGATTACACGCAATTCACGACCTGCTTGTATAGCATAAGTCTTTGTCACTCCAGGGTAACTCATTGCTATCTTTTCCAAGTCATTGAGTCGTTTGATATAAGCCTCTGCGATCTCTCTACGAGCACCTGGTCTAGCACCTGATATAGCATCACAAACCTGAACGATAGGAGCAATCAAGGTAGTCATCTCGATCTCATCATGGTGGGCACCAATAGCATTACAAATATCTGGTTTCTCCTTGCATCTCTCAGCTACCTTCATACCAAGTAGTGCATGTGGCAACTCTGGCTCATCGTCTGGTACCTTACCAATATCATGAAGAAGTCCAGCACGCTTAGCACGCTTGGGATTCAAGCCCAATTCTGTAGCCATCACCGCACAAAGATTAGCTGTCTCACGTGCATGTTGCAATAGGTTCTGTCCGTAAGAAGATCGGTATTTCATTTTACCAATGATTCGTATCAAATCGGGATGTAATCCATGGATACCCAAATCAATCGCAGTTCGCTTACCAATCTCAATAATCTCTTCTTCTATTTGCTTGCGTACTTTTGAAACGACTTCCTCAATACGAGCTGGATGAATACGACCATCAGTAACTAACTGATGCAAAGCCAATCTTGCAATCTCTCTACGTACAGGATCAAAACCAGAAAGAATAATAGCTTCAGGAGTATCGTCAACTACGATTTCTATACCTGTAGCAGACTCAAGAGCACGTATGTTGCGACCTTCACGTCCAATAATACGTCCTTTAATCTCATCTGACTCAATATGGAAGACAGTTACAGAATTTTCAATTGCTGTCTCAGTCGCAACTCGCTGTATCGATTGAATGACGATACGCTTGGCCTCTTTATTGGCAGTCAATTTAGCATCATCAACAATATCGTTGATATAGGCTTGAGCCTGCCCCTTGGCCTCAGCTTTTAAGCTTTCAACCATTCTTTCCTTAGCTTCAGATGCAGATAATCCAGAAATAGATTCTAAATTCTCTATTTGTTTCTGAGTCAATGTTTCTAATTCGGATTGTTTCTCTTGATTGATAGATATTTGACGCTCTAACTGTTGACGCTGACGTTCAACCTCTTTGTTTTTACGTTTTATCTCTTCTTGTCGTTGATTAAGACCTAACTCACGTTGTTTCACCTTATTTTCAGCTTGGTGAATCTTCTGATTTCGCTGTTGAACTTCTTTTTCGAGTTTAGATTTTTCATTGAGAAATTTTTCTCTTACTTCTAGAAGCTTATCTTTCTTCAAAGTTTCAGCTTCTAGTTCAGCTTCATGTATTTTCTTTTGATACTTCTCACTTTGGACTTTTGCTATCCAAACGTAAGTCAAAGCTGCGCCTATTAGCAAGGAGACTACTCCTATTGCTATATATACTGCTATCATATTAGTTAATCGTTATTATATTAATAAAAAAGCACCACAACCAATACATTAAATAAATGGTATGAGTAAAAACGATATTACACATACTACCTACTTAATTTAAAAGATGTAATGCGGTCTCAAATTTATATTTCTCAATAGGAACTAACAAAACTACTTTATATCGACAAGGTCTTCAATCTCATCACTAAGCTTATTCATTACTTCCATTACTGGCTGTGTATCATTTTTGTGTTCAGCATCAAGATGCTGATAAGCCATATCTAAGGCAACCAAGGTCATCAATCTGTCTCTTTGCATCTCACCATAGACAGCAGTATATTGATTAACTTCTTCATTCACTCGTTTAGCTGCAGCTCTCAATAATTCCTCTTGGTCTCTTTCTATACCTAGATTTATCAAATGACCAGCTACAGTCACATTTATATTCAATTTCTCATCCATCACATATATAATTAGTTATATCTGCGGCATTTCTGCTTCATGACTGAGCATCGTGATACATTGATCCACTTCCCGCACCAATTTCGAGAGTCTCCGTTTAGTGTCCGTCAAATCCGTACTTTTCACTTCAATCCTCTTAGCATCTTTAAGATGCTTATATTTAATGTCCAATTCAGCGAGTTCAGAAGTAAGCAATTGCACTTGATTTTGCAACGCAATTACTTCCTCTTGCTGCTTATGATACAAAAGAATCAAATGGCGAACACGCGCCTCAAACCGTTTTATTATTTTGTCTTCTTCCTCTGTCATAAAAATTGTACAATAATATATCACAAAATTACTAATCTAAAGGAGAAAACAAAAACATTAGGTTGAAAATATCAAAAAAAAGACGCAAATGATTCTCGGAAGACCAAACGATATCCAGTTCAACACAAAACCTTGTGAAAAATGACTATTTAATTCAATATATAAATATAATAAACAACTACTGTTTAAAAAAAGGCTAACCATTAAATAAATATTGTTTTGTTCATTGTTTTTAAATACCTTTGTATTTCACTTTTGTATAATTTTATTGATTAGAGAGACGAATAATACTTAGAGAAAACGTTAGAGAATACCATTCTAAATTTTGACCTTGTTAAAAAAAAACGAAATTGGAAAATAATCAAACGTTTAAAAATAATACCTCTCAAAAGTTAACTCAGAAACTTAACGATTTATTTAGAGGTTTTATACCTACGCTCTCAGAAAGTAAGATGTTATCAATCCTTTTTATGGTTTTGATCCTCCTACTTATATCTTCAGCCCCCATCATTTATCAGATTATATCCATTACTTTTTATCATATTACTAATATATCTAGCAGTCTATCATTCACTGTTTCTATACTCACTGTAGGTGCACTAGTCGTTGCTGCATTATGTCTTGTTTGTTCTGTTGTAATATTTAAGGCTAGAAAAACGCAAAAAGAAATCAGATCAGAGGCAAAGTTACTATTGCAAATAATCAATATGATACCTATGAATATGGCTCTTTCCTCCGATAGACAGAGTATTAAACCATACATCGTAGATAGACGATTAACCAATAGTAAAGAATCTTTTAAACAGTTATCCCGTATCCTTCAATATATTCACAGTGATATGGATGTAGATTTAGTCGCTTATTATAAGAGGGCTCTAGACACGAATACTGAACAAGCAGTAGTTATCAAATCCCCAACTGATACAGCTATAAAACTCAATCATCTGATTAGATTTAGTCCAGTAAATATCCAATCTAAAAGACATATACTCATCACATTGATAGATATATCGATGTCGTACAAAGCAACAAGAAAGGCTGAAATAAACAACAAAAACATGTCTGAATTTCTTTCTAACCTTAGTCATGAAGTACGGACACCACTAAACAGCATCATTGGTTTCACTAGTCTACTGCCAGAAACTGAAGATGAAGAAACAAAACAAGAATATTTAAAAATTATCAATAAGAAAAGTACAGAACTAAATCTTCTAATGAATAAGATCTTATTCTTATCAAAATTAGAATCAGGAAAGTATACCCCTGCAAACAATATCGTGGACCTTAACGAGGTGTTCTTTAGTACAGTAGACAAAACGATAGATGAACTTAAATTTAAAGAGGTAAGACATTACAATGAGAAATTCTATAGTAAATTTAAATGCAATATAGATTTGGATTTGATTACTATTGCCTTAAGAAATTTAGCATCTAATGCATGTCAATTTACTAAGGAGGGGAATATACTTACGGGATTCATAACCGATGAGCATGAATGTATATTCTATGTAAAAGATACTGGAATAGGTATATCTAAAGAAAATCAGGAAAAAATATTCAACCATTTTATTAAAGGTAATTCATTTTATAAAGGAAGTGGCTTAGGTATCAATATATGTCTCAATATAACAAAGATATTAGGAGGTAAATTTGGATTATATTCAACCAAGAAAGAAGGTAGCTTATTCTGGATGAGTTTCCCCGTAAAAGGAACACATAAATTAGAACCGGGAATGGAAGCGATGGCCAAAGACCGATTGAATAATATTAAGAAACAGATAGCTGAAGGCCTTTGGTTTAGTAAAGATGGACAAGGTAAATATATATCTTCAAAAAAGAATTCATCAGAAAGGGAACCAATCCAAACAAAAGACCGCAAACTCTACACATATATCAGAAGGAAAACGACTAGAACTTTGTCGCACATAGCTGTTATAGCCTTTGTGCTATTAGCTATTCCATCTATTGCGTGGGGAGAAATAATAAACAAGATAGGTTATACGACCATGTTTAATAGCCTGACTAATATAAAAGAGGGGTTTGTAGTAAGAGAAAATGTTCATTGGATAAGTTCTGTTGTCTTGACACTGCTATTGATTCTACTGATTAGTCTAGTCTTAGATTTTAGCCACCTCATATTGAGTAATCTGCAGTTTGAACAGTCCACAAATATTTTAAGGTCATTACTTGACTCATTTCCACATCGTATTCAAGTTTTTGGCAAAGATAAGAATCAAAAGTTCACCTCCTTAGTCTTTGACAACATAAGTGATAATGTAGAGACTGACTATGATAGCATTGTAGAACCGGATATTATCTGCAATGAGAAAAGATATATAGTTAAACATGGAAAAGAGGAAAAACTTCTAATTTTACATGAAGACGTTACCGAAATCATGGAGGCTAAAAACAGAGCGGAGAAAAGCAAACAATTCAAAACAGCTTTTCTATCCAATATGAGCCATGATATAAGAACCCCACTCAGTATCATTGTTGGCTTCAGCTCGTTATTAGCCGAAACTCAGAATAAACAAGAGTTGGAAGAGTATATTGGTTGTATCAATCAAAACACACAGTATTTACTCAGTCTACTTACAGATATTGTCCGGATTTCAGAATTGCAAACGACAACTTTAGAGACAGAAAAGACGCGAGTAAAATTTGAAAAGATGAGTCAATTACTAACTAAAGCAAGCAAGCAACTGATAGAAAATTCAGGAAAAGCACAGGACCTGATACTAATATCTAACAACCCATTTGAAACCTTAGAATTCGTCGTAGATAGCCCTAAATTAACTCGCATATTAACTAATCTACTTACAAATGCTATCAAATACACGTTTAATGGAACGATCGAAACATATACCTTCCTAAGAGATGGCATACTTTATTTTACGGTTAAAGATACTGGTATCGGTATAAAGAAAGACAAAATAGAAGAAGTCTTCATATCATACAAGAAACTCAGTACAATAGCTCCTGGGACTGGCTTAGGAATGGCTTTGAGTACTGCGATGGCAAAAACAATAAACGGAAAGATAGGAGTCCACTCAGTAGAAGGCAAAGGTTCCCTGTTTTGGTTTTGTTTTAAACCAGAAATAAAACAAATAAAATACCGTATATATACGGATAAAGAAACAGAAATCCTCAGAGAAAAGAAAGAATTACTGTACAGTCTGATTAAACAAAGTTATTCACCATTTTAGCCAAGATTGAAATATTTTCAATATACTTCTATGATAATTTCTGTATATTATTCAATATACTTATCTTTGCATTCGTAAAGTAAAAGAAACACTGATTAATTTCGTTAACAGATAATTATAATAGGTATATTTTTTATTAATCAATTTATTAAAACGTGATGAAAAGACAAAAAATTCAACTTGTCCTATTCCTTCTTTTATCAGTAGTGAGCGTTAGTGCTCAGAACATTCAAATTCACTACGACTTCGGACGTGAAATTTACGATCAAGACCAGTCTGACAGAGCAAGAATCACCACTACTCTGGAAATGTTCAAACCAGATGCTTGGGGTAGCACTTTCTACTTTGTAGATTTAGATGTCACTCAATCAGGTGTTTCAACAGCTTATGCCGAGATTTCTCGTAACATAAACTTCACCAAGAATGGTCCTTTATCTGCTCATATTGAGTATGACGGTGGTTTATTTCACTCAAAAGGTAATGGTGGAAATTTCAACAATGCTTATTTGTTAGGTCCTACTTACACTTGGAATGCATCTGATTTCAGTCGTGGATTTTCACTTACCCCGATGTATAAGTACATTCAAAAGAATGATAAACCAAATAACTTCCAGTTTACTGCCACATGGTATATCAACTGGGCTAATGGTTTGTATACTTTCGACGGATTCTTTGATATTTGGCGTGAGAAAACAGGCGGTTCGTTAACAAAGATAATTTCAGAACCACAGTTTTGGATTAATCTCAATAAGCTACCAAACAACGTATGTAAATACCCTATCAGTATTGGTTCAGAAGTTGAATTGAGTAAAGGTTTTGTCAATTCATTTATGGAAGATGAATTCTATTGTATCCCTACAATAGCTATGAAATGGACATTCTAAAGAGACATTCGTAGAACCAGTTCCACAACGGATACGACAAGCTACAATAAAAAGAGCATATCTCTATCGAGGTATGCTCTTCTTTATATGTATTGTTGGCTAATCTAATTTAGATAAAATAATATCTTTAAAATCGATAGGTGACCTTTCATAACAAAGAAGAATATGTCCAGACAACACAGAACAATCAGAACCTTCACTTATTAATCTCCCATTGACATACTGCTTAATATCTCCGCCGACAGCTACCACACGCAACTGATTCCACTCTCCAAGAGCACCAGAATACTGTTTGTTGCATGGAACAAGAACACTCTTTCCTGGGCCATATACTTTATTCTTTATTTTCATAGTAGCCTCCTTGAGCAAGATAAAATCACCTGTACTACCCTCTTTGATTTGAAATTGGACTCCTTGAGGGAACCATGAGTCAGGAGCTTTTTCAGGTACTCTATACATCACTCCACTATTTAGCTTGTGGGTCTTATTTTTAATAGCATCCAGATTCCATCTGTAGGAAAGGGTCAACTCAAAATTCTTAAACGATTCTTTACTAATTAGATACCCTCCATTATCAGTTCCCACCATACGAATCATTTTATCAGAAACCTGATACACACTATCAGGAGCTATTCTCCCAGTCTGTGGAGTCCACGCTTCCCAAGCATTCATATCGACCCCATCAAAGAGGATAACATTAGCTTTAGGCTTGGTTTGACAACTAATAAAAAACATTATAACTACAAAGCTAAGAAAGGTGCAAGAAATCAATTTCTTCAAAGTCAAAGTACCCATATTTTATTGTCTATTTAAATTTCCTACGAAGATAATAAAAAAAATATTTTCCCAGCAGCATCCTTTTAAACATTATAAAAAAACAGTCCTCATACATCAATATACAAGGACTATTATCTAAATATTGTGTTTAAAACACAGAACAAATAGTCTAAGGCCTATCTGAATCTATATAGTTCACTTTTATCTTCTTCTGTATATTTCCAGTGTAAACTTTTATTTCAAATTGATTCGTTGGATAGTTAGCAGGAGTATATTGATCCTTCTTCAAGTAAACCCACACACTAAAGGTTCTGTATCCACCATCTGAATAGGTACAATCACTTTTGGTAGCCCCAATCACTGAAAGAGATAAGCCAGGAAGAGCATTCAATTCTGATGAAATAGTACTCCACCCATTATTGGAAATGACAGAGAAATGAGTAAAAAAATAATCGTCATTGCAATCATCTCTGTATATGTTGAGAGAACCAGAAGTTAATCCTAAGAATACAGAGTCATCTGTAGTCACATCCATAATATCCTCTTGGTCAATGACAAATGCATTGACTGTAATTCCGTCACTAACCTCATTCGATGCTAATATAGCATTACGTGCATCTTTAAGAGTGGTAAAACCTGTATCTGTGACGTAGTTTAAAGAGAAAGAATAAACCACATTTCTAGTTAGCGCCTCCATTGATATTTTCTCACTCGTCTTTACAAATTTCAATTTGTAAAAATACCGACTACCATCATAATTCGCGTCAATAATAATGAAACTCTTGGATGCATTATCCGTAGGAGCCACATAGCAAGTAAACGTATTATTATTCACGTTTATCCATCCACTACTCTTGATATCACTAGAAGCAGTCGATGCATTTCCATCTCCGCGGGCAACTTGATTGAAATTAAATAACTTAACCCTATTAATCTGGAAGAATTTTGAGGCTTCACTATCCGCTTCGCTAGCATCTAATGATATTTTAGAAACCATACACTCAAAATCAATTGAAGACTTCTTCGCACCATATTGTATACCAGAAGAAAAAGTACATTCTCCAATATAGGGTACAGATGAAGAAGTAGATCCCACAGCTATGGTTGCAGACAATTTACTTTTCATTGCATCAGCATACGTATCGCCCACTTCAGGAAAATGATTCTTCATTAATTCTCTAAGATTAGCTGTAAGCACTACTTTGGTATCTTTGGATGTCTCCTGCAACAAAGCCAAGATAGTCCATTGATTGTCCACCCCATCAATAGGACGTAATGAAATCGCATCTTCACCATCTATCTGTTTGTCATCGCGAACACAATAACGATACGTGTATTCACCTGAAGATGCATCCTGCTCGAATACCCAGGCGGTATAAGTCTCATAGGTTCGCTCATTTTCGTCCCATCCAGCAGAAGCTGAGCGAGTAACCATAGGAAGCCCAAAGGCAGGAGTATCTACTCCAAAAGAAACGGATATATAAATCGTTTCGGCAGAAGAACCACTTTCCGATTCAACCTCTAAGGGTACCTGGTCACTACAACCAATAGCCGTGACTACCAATATCATGGCAAAAAGAATATTAAAGAGGAACGATGTCAACTTATCTGTATTTTTCTTTTTCATTATTCTACGTTCTTTCAAGTAATTAGCTCTATTTTATTTACTTTGAGTCACGATTATCGTGCGAGGATTAGTCTCCCCTTCAATCTGAATAACAATCGATGTACTTCTCTTGCTACCAGTATTGTTCTTAGACTGTGCCGTGAAAGTGACAGATGTCCCCTCTCCATTATCCGCTTCCCCCTCATCAGGAGACATGACGACCCAAGGCGCTCCAGGATCTATGACAGCCCAAGACTGGTTGATAGACGTAATCATTGAAACTGATTGACTTCCAGCAGCTGACTCTAGAGAAATCGTTTCAGGCACTATGTTCTGTGCAGAGAAATCTTTCTTTATATCACGAATACAGCGTACTGCAGACGCTTGTTGAGCCTCAGCATGGATATCATCTGAATCAGGGTTACCAGAATTGTCATGCATACCTGTTAGTGCATGTATATGTCGACCCGAGCCTCTACTAGAACCTTTCTCAGTACCATGTAAGAACATGGCACCTGGTTCTTTCACTCCAGATACATCTAATGTAGAATTTGTCCAAAGGAAACTATTTACTGTAACAGATGAACCTTGTGTTACAACTACGCCATCAAACTTAAAACCTTTATTGTCACCGTTTGTTGAAGTACCAGGGTCATAAGCACCACTCAATGGAAACCAAGCATACTGTGATTGATTGTCCACTTGAAGAGCAGCCACATCTTTGTTTAGATATGAATTTTTGAACACTATTGAACTATGATATTTCTTACTAAACCAACCGTTATAATAAAAATCATCATCATCTGTTGATATATAAGATAGTATCCCGTTTTGTGTATCATATGTTGTACCATTCCATCCTCTAGGAGTTGGAACCTTATTTTCTTTGTAATTAAGAAATATCCCGTAATAAGGCGCATCTGCAACATAAGGTCCAAAATAGACAAGTCTCTGGTATTGATTTCCTACTTGTGCTTTATACACGCAATGAGGTACATATAACAGATTCTCATTCCAATTATATTTAAGACTGGACTTTTCGACAGGATAAGTCTTCGTTACTTTCCCCCGCTTATTATATTCGGACCAATAAACCGTTTTCTTAAATACATAAGTATCTACGGGAGGGACTCGATATCCTGGAGGGCATGGATCATAAACTGTTTTAAGTCCCACATTTGTAGCGTCTCCAACAAAGCCTTTAGTAGTACCCCATAGATAATTACCTGACGTACTTGCTAATTTAACAGACATACCATCCTGAATTAATTTCTGAGGGTTCTGAGTAATATACTTAAAAACAGATTTTTCATTTATTAATCGAGTACCACCATCATATTCATCATGAACTCCCCATGCTTTATTATTGGTAGTCACAATATGGCCAGCCGATTCACTGATAGCATCAGCTCCAATAAAAGGATCTTTACGTCCCCATTGATAGAGAAGGCCTAAAGACGACACGCCAGGTTGGTTAGAAAGAGCACCTAGATTTCTATCCATCATCTTATATCCATTTAGCGTCCAGTCTTCTATGGTACCCGAGTTCACATTTCCAGCGTCACTAGCCTTGTACAAGTCGGGACATACCCAAATATGCCATGACCAAATGATTTTATCATTCTTATCATAAGCACCAATGAGTGCATTACCTCCCACATCAGATGTAGTCTTCAAGTTAGTTTTATTACCATAAAGATAATGTGTATAACCTGGATTTGTCTTACTAGTATCCACCTTATATTCAAGAGTACCCGTAGTGGTATCATAAGAAGCTTTTGAACCGACCACATAATTTCCAGATGCATCTTTTAACTTGACAAGACCTTCAGTTGTTTCCCAAATTATTTTCAAATACTTAGGAGTAAGTGTCAGCTCATCACAAATCGTTTTTCCCTCGACAACTTGTCCAGCCTTACCATTCCCCTTGATAGTCACATTAAGAGAATGCACACCTTCATCAACAAGATAGCAATTCGCTGTTTCGGGTTGTCCTTGTTCAACGATGATTTGTTTCTTTAAATTTCCTGCTTTTATATAGAATACAGCTTGTCGCAATATAGAAGCATTTTCGCTAATCGGCGTCACCTTCACATTACTACCATCTCGAACCACCTGACACCATGAAGGTAAGTCCTCGATTTCGAGTGTCCAATCTTCAATATTTTCAATACCAACGTGTATAGTCTTGGTTTGCTTTTCATTATAGTCATATTGAAGCACACTATTGTCTGTAGTAAGCGTATATTGAGTATTGATTCCACGAAGATGCTCTACGATGTCAGACACCTCTACTTTCATAGTAGCCACATCTTGATCCAAAGCCTCATCGGGAGTAGGAGTACCAGGTCCATTGACCGATTTGATATTGAAGACATATGAATGATTACGAATTAAGTCATAATCAGTTACCTGATTTTTTGTTTTGTCAGCTAAGTCAATACGGTAATAGGTTGTAGCATTAGAATCACCACTTAGGATATCCCCACCGTATCGACCACCAATTACAATTTTCACTTTAGAATCCTCTTTCCCGCTGTTATGACTTTCAGGAAGATAAATCTGATTTCTAAAAGTATTTGCTAATACATCGTCAGAAGTCGGTTCCCAAACGAGCGGCATATCTCTAGTGAATCGCTCAGCTCCCTCTGGAATACTTGTCTCAGTAAACTGTACTGTCTCGTCATCACTTGGTACTACATTTACTGGCGCACAATAACCGTCTTGAAGTGCATAATATACACGGATGCTAGTCATCTTGAAATTAGTCAACCCACTACCACTTCCAGACTTATCAGCAGCATTGACCAACACATCAATCTTAGCCACTGCTCTATATAGATTAACTGAACAAGAAACTGTCGCCTTATCAAAAGAAATCAAATCAGTATAGGTACCCCACATAGGAATACGACGAGGTTGATCGCCTACCTCCCACTTTTCATCAAACGTATATTTCAGAGCTGCTTTAACAGCTTCCCTGTGACTCCCCTTAAGATTATCTAAGAAGTCTTTTATTTCTGCTTTTGAAGTTTCATCAGTTCCAGAAGTGATACCTTGGTTTTGCAAGTTAGTGAGCACCATCAAACTATAAGATGTCTTCTGAGCGTCAACTGTCTTTTTTAGTGTCACATTTCCCTCTGCATCTTGACCTCCAGAAACCATATCAGAGATATAATCTACAAAAGCTCCATCCTCATCAAAACGCAAGACATAGACATCATCGTTTGCTATGAGAAGTTCCTTTGCAGTAGCAGCAGTTGTTTCATCATCCCCTCCCGACGTAGTAGCTAGACGAGTTGTTGTACTTTGTTCAGGAAGGCTCAATAATAAATGGAAATCAACCTGCTGAGCATTGTCAGCTTCATTGATCAATCGTTCATCGTCTTGATCATGACACGCTGATAATCCCATTATCAAAAGGCAACTAACTAAAGTCAGTTTAAATATATTTTCCATAATTCGTTTCATCATAGTCATTATTAGAAATTACCATTCTATGTTTTTGTATGATTCTACCCACGGCAATGCATGAGTTTCTAAGGTCAACTGTGCCGTACTTTTTTCATCAGGGTCATTAGGGTCAGGAGTAATTGGGTCAGGGTCATCCTTAGATAAAGGATGTCCCAACAAAGGAATTGCTTTCACTCTCAATTGATAGATAAAGTTACGCACAGTTGCAAATTCCATAGGTCCCATTAGCGCATTATTGTTATTATCAAAATGCTTAATCACAACGTAGTATTTCACAGGGAATCGATGATTATTGGTTTCACTCTTAGTAAAACGAGCAACCCCCTCATCTTCAAATTTCTTTTTTATAGTTGTTGTCATAATCGGTTCTTCACTCCCCAAAGCTGTTTTGAGCAAGAGATTATTTTCAACAAGAGATTCATAGCTCAAGTAAATACGCTTACCATATACGTACATAGCATCAGAAATAATCATTTTATCAGGAAGAATAATTTCACCTTGAAGTTCAAGAGTGGTAGATACCCCACGCTGTTGAGATACGGTTCCAGGTTGTACATTCTCAGTACAATAGCCCAATACATTAGAAGAATTATTCAATGCAACAGGCAATGCCTCACGAACAGTATTGGTCCATTGATTCTTTTCCATCATTTCTGCAGCATCAGCTTGCTTACTTTCAATATTCAATTGCTGTTTGATGCTCCAATAAGGGTCAACCTGATAGTATTGGTCATACGCAGTATCAAGTAATCTAGTTAAAGACCAATGAGAAGACCAATCTGAGGTTATAAACTGAGTATCAACAGTACGACCGAATAAATAACTAGTCTTTTGGACATGACTAATTCTGTAATTCAATAACTGCACATCTAAAGAGACTTCAGATACCGTTCCATCACTTGGCGATACCACTCGTAATTCGTCATCAGAAATAGTGTATATGTTATCTGCTTTGTCCACCACATAATCTATACGAGAAGCAATTCTCGACAAATCAATAATGTCATCGGCTCCTCTAACAGAAGGGTCACTATAGGGAACAGCAGGATTCGTTTCATCGTTTGTTTCATTAAATTTGACGAGCAAAGGAGCTTCACACGTCGTCATAGGGAAAAAGTTATCAGTAGCGATTGTAGATTCGTCTGGGGTCGAGATAATGGCATCTTTCACATTATCTCCTATTTCTGGTAAATCAGTAATTTGTGTGTAATTGGCAATTGCATACACATAATATTCAGTATTAAGAGAGACAAAAGGACATCTTATAGGATTAGTGACTACTGTAGCTCCAGTTTGCTCTATGGCATTGGGATTAACAAATACCTTTTGCTTGATCACTCCCGCTTTATTAGTTAAGAGGAGCAACATATTAGTAATTTTTTTTTCTTGAGTTCTCCCCTCAGCTAAATCATCACTTGAGCTAGCCACTCGGGTACTCTTATCATCTAAGTTGAATGACAACTTAGTTGTTGGAACAGCTGGTTTGACAGCCCATTCAGGGAATGTTACAGTTACAGTTGTTGGATAAAACTTAATCAAGATAGTAATAGTAACATCTTCCATGTAATCATAAAACGATCCATTATCGACCGAAAGATTATTCGTCGACATAAATGTAGATAAATCTGTGGTTGAAAGGATATCACCTTCAGTATTACGTAACGTAAGCACACAATTGTTATCATCTTTAAAACGAAAGACATTAAAGTCAGCTTCGACATATTTACGTGCACTATCGTAAGTCAACTTCGGTGTACAAACAGCATCATAATCTGCCATATCATTCATAACCAAATCATACATAGGCATCAAATGGTCCAAAGTAACGATAGGATATGAATCTGTATCAGCAGCACCCCATGTTGGATTGTCTATAAGAACGTCTATATTGATATGAGCAGAATGAAATCTAATAGTACCTTCTACATAACCTTTACTCTCTAATGTAACATCCATATTACCTACATAAAGTGGGTCATTTCCAGTATAAGTTGTTGAGTAATCAGCTGAAACGACACTAGCATCAGACCAATAAGGTTCATCATATATCATTGTCTGGTCAGACATATTAGCCCAACATACTATATGATAATTTCCTGCTTCAAGTTGAACAGAAGCCTTAGGGTCAGCAATAAAGTCACTTCCATCTAATTCCTGACTAGAAACTAAAAGGTCAGTTTCTTGGTCATAGACAAGCATAGTTACTCGACTAATCTTCTGTGAGAACATAGTTGGATCATTTGCATCACCAACATACTCGAAAGAAATGGTTTTAACAATTTCTGATGGGTCAACAATAGGTGGACAATCACTTCTATCTTCCTTGATGTTGATACAACTAGCCAATAAAGAACTAATCATAGCTAGAAATAGAAATCTAAGTGTTGTACAACGTTTCATATAATTGATGGATTGATGAATAATAATTACAGAATGACTGCTAAAACAAATAAAAGAATATAGGGACGAGACGAATTACAGCTCGTCCCTATATATTTAGCAATTTCTTGCTAAAGAATACTGTGCTTACTGAACAACTGGAGTAGCCTTAACAATACCCCAAGATTTCACTGTACAAGTCACAGTTAAATTCAATTTAGGCATTTCAGGATGTGGAGTAATATCATTAGTAGCATCTACAGTGTAGTCACCAATTTGATATACATTTTGACGAGTAATCGCTTCTAAGCTCTTGTTATCAACGACAAGACCACCAAATGTGACATAATGTTTAGTAAACGAACCAATAGTACCATCACTCAAAGCATAGCCATCTTCCAATGTACCAGACACTTCAAAGATAAAATGTGGTACCACTGTGGCATCAGCTTCATTACCAGCAAATAACTGCCATGCATAACATTTAGAGCTATTGATAACCTCGTCACTAGCGACTAATGATGCCCAATCAAAAGCATCAGTACTATAATCGTTAAGTACTGCATCATCAAAAGTAGTAGAAGTCTTATAGAAAAGAGTTTTCATAGCTGAAGTCTCATAGAAATTATTAACAAATACAGAATCTACTGTCAAACTAGATAAACCTGTTCCAGCTTTCAAAGTACCGACTTCGAATCGAGCAACCAAAGCACCTAAATCAACTGTAGCTGTATACTCAGCATTGTCATCATTTGTAGCATCAGAAACTTTAGTAGGAGCATCTGAAGTACCAAATAAGGTAACATCTTCTACAGATTGTGAGTCATTTTCATCTGAAACTCCTTGATTTTGACTTGCGATTGATATATTCTTCAAAAATTTAGCCTCATCTAGAGCTATGTTTTGTCCATCACGAGTATAACCTTCAAAATCCAATGAACCTTTAGCATTTGCTACAACAGTAACAGATTGAGGAACTTCAGTTAAGTCTTTAAAGATCATTACTCGGTCTGTCTTATCTGCTTCTTGAGCCCAAGCATAACGTAATCTAGAAGATGAATAGTTAAGATAACAAGTTGCATCATTGTAATCAACAGAAATAGATTCACCATCACTAGTTATATCTTCTACCGCTCTAGTCTGCATGCCCATACTTGAAGGCAAAGTCAATTTGAAAGTACAAGCTTGCTTGTTAGAAGCATTGTCAAGTACAGAATCATCGTTAGAACAGGCAGTAAAGGCTAATCCTGCAGCTAACATACTAACAAATAAAACACTCTTTTTCATAATTTAAAAAATTAATTAGTAAATAAATTTATATCTATTTTATATTTCTAATGACACATTAGGTATCACTTTTTTTCATTCCATTGATAAAGATTCTTCCATTCAGACAAATTCTCTTGAGCTATATTTAATCCCATACTAGCAGCCTTTTGAAATAATTCTTTGGCTTGATTAATCTGTCCATCCTGGATAGCCTGTACCCCCTGGTTGTTTATTGCTTCGCGACTTCCTACTGGAAACATATGTGTAGCATCTACTTCTCTATTCGTCATTTCTCTGTAAGAGATTAGATAATCTGTATGTCTTAAATGAGGAAGAACCTCTTTCTTATATTGAGCATATAACTGACCTCCATTAATTTGCTTAATCTTACCTTCTTTTTGGTCAGGAGTCAATGTTACATCTTCAATATATTTGATAGCCTCTTCTCGTCCAGGATAAGTAGAAGTTTGAAGAGCAAGAAGAAATCCTTCCATATCTTCAGGAGTATTTTTCATCTCAATGAGATGACTTGGAAGTTGTGTTTTCTTTTGTACAAAGTCAACAACAGCTTGGGTTCTTGCTTCAGCCAATTCTGCATTGTGTGTATATTTTCCTTCTGGAGAGGCGTAACCATGAATAGTAACCTTTACCACTTGGTCATCCTGGTTTGCTGAGATTTCCTTAATTGTCTCTACGATTTTATCCAACTCTTGACTATTAGAGCCTAGCGTCGTATCAATCGTCGTGTTGTCCAAAGAGAATTGGATAAATGCACTACCTTGGCGTACCATTGGTTCAGGGATCAATTTTGCACTTATTGGTATCCAATGAATCTCGTTTGGTACATCTGATGCGGTCAAGAATCCGTATTCTTCTGTCTCATTGCCACAGCCACATAAATCATAATAGTAATTGATGGTCGATAAATTCATCCAATCTTTCTTAGGAATCGCTAATGAATAATCAACGGATTGCTGTTTACCATTGTATCGTTTGACTTCAATAGCCACATGCTTGGCAGGATTGCGTTCATATAAGATATGTTTCTTAGTACCATTGACAACTAGTAGCGGCAATTTGGTTTCTTTCCCTTCAGCAGGAGTCGATTCAGAACCCGTTACTATTGGGTAAATCACCAAAGTTCGATTTCCTTTGAGATGCAAATTAGAAAGGTCAAAGGTGGCAGTGACTTTTAATTGATTTCCCACCGTTTTAACTTCAGAAGAAGTTAATGCTATACTAGGAGCTTGGGCAAAGGCTACTGAGCCTGCCATTAATGCAATCATCGATAGGATGAATGCTTGCTTAATTGTTCGCTTCATAAGAGTCCTATTTTTGATTACTAAAATTGATAAATAAGTTTCATTGCTGCTTTTGTAGGTCCGACAAAGGTCTTACGGTCTTTATCTATATAGTGTCCACAATGGGGACATTCATATTTTTTATACCAGAAGATAGACACCCCTGCACCAAACTCAACTTCAAATCCCCAGTGTTTGGCTAGTGGCCATTGGTAACCAATCGAGACTCCCGCTCCTGCTATATCTCCTTGACAACGATAGTTTTGAGTATCTTTAAACACTCCGAAAGGCATCGTGAAGTTACCTCCATTTGCATAGGCATAATGAGCATGAACACCGATAAAACCGGCATTGAAGACATCACAAAACCAATAACGGAAAGATGGTTGGATCAAGAAATGTTTCCATTTCTTATTTTGTTTAAAAGTAAAAGGGTTGTATCCAACTAAGACTTCGAGAGAAGTTTTAGGAGAAAGACTAACCTCGCCTAGTACATTGGGAGTCAGAGTGCCAAATCCATAAAGGAGATTCGTTTTGATGGCGAATTGATGTTTGAAAGTCTGTTCGTAACCACTGGCTTCTGTTTGAGCGAATGCATTGTCTATAGAGATAAAACAAAGGCACACTACTAGAGTTAGCGACATTAAAGTATTACTCATTATTCTCATTTTATTTCTATTTTTTGCTATTTCTATTTTTGAACTATTAATGATATACGTTCAAAAAGTTGACTCATTTTGTTTAATGTTTTATTTTATGAAACAAAACCAACAATATTTATATACTTCTAATCATATTATTTCTCATATTTCCAAGTTGCATCATTCCAAAAGTTTCCTTTTTATTAATGACATTCACAAAAGTACAACTCTTAAGATAGATTAGTTTATCTTTTTGAGCCAAAAGTATGTACTATTTGTCCCAACTAGTACTTTTTATACACAATGAGACAAATAGACAACTATATGGACACAAAATCATAAATATTATTATATATAGACTAGATTAATCAATTTTAATTTGGTAATTATTCTTATACGTATATAAAATACGTATATTGAAAAAGTTATAAAAGAGAAAAGTATATTCCATAAAAGAGAAAACAATAGAAAAGATGAAAAAGAATATCCTGTTTTTTTACATATTACTATCTGTAATAATAGCTAATTCTTTGGAAGCTCACGAGAAGCAAGTATATAGAAGTAACGATATCAAAATATCTATAGATTCTATTAGACATTTAAGTAGGTCTTACAATCTCAAAGGTAATCAAGCAAGACTCAACACTAAATTTAAAGAAGCAATCCAACTACACCACAAGGCACTTCGATATGCTCAAGAAATATCAGACACGACAGCTATCATAATCATAAACAATAATTTAGGAACAGATTTACGTAGAATTGATGCCTTCGATGAAGCAGGTATCTATTTCTTATATGCACTCAAGTTAACACAACAACATCCTAAAAATAAGACTTGTAGGAAATCACGAGCTATAGCACTAAATGGACTAGGAAATGTACAACTTTCATTAGGGGATTGCACTAAAGCTTTGAAATATTTCAAGCAAGCTCTTGATATAGAGGTCCAACTTAAGAGTAATTTAGGACAAGCCATCGATTACAACAATATGGGAGCAGCTTATGCTTGTATGGGTAAAAAGCAAGAAGCACTGATTAACTATAAAAAATCGCTTGACCTCAATCAACAAATAAAATCAAATGTTGGTATTGCACTAACTAAGAAACTCTTAGGAGAGCTATATGTACAGAAAGGAGAACAAACCAAAGGACTTAAGTATATCAGAGAAGCAGCAATGACCATTAAGCAAAGCAAAGATATATGGCACAAAGTAATGGTCCAAGAAGCACTGTGTAAAGTCTTACTAGACCTCAATCAATTAGATGCAGTACAAAAAGAGATAGACTCCTTAATCCAAGGTGCACAAGGCATAAACTCCTTGAAATATCTTGAAAAAGGATATTTCTGTCAAGCAATTTTATATGAGAAACAACGAAAGTTTGAATTAGCTCTCCATGCAATACGAAAAAGTAACACATATAAGGATACAAGACTGAAAGACAAGAATGAAGCCAAAATAATCGATTTAGAAAGTAGATATGAATTGATGAAGGCAAACGAACGATATCACTCTTTATTAAAAGAAAAAGCATTAATACTCAAAGAACATGCTGTAAAAATGTGGACTTCGTCATTGGCTGGACTCCTTTCCTTTCTATTTCTAATCTATTTTATTTTTCTTTACGTATCAAAAAAAAGATACGCACAGAAGATGAGTGAAATATCATTTATTAAGACGAGCTTTTTCAACAATGTAGCCCATGAATTTCGTACCCCTTTATCTCTAATCAAAGGGCCATTGAATAACCTGCTTGAGAAATATCACGATGAAGAAGATCAGACCTACCTTAACATGATGAAGCGAAATACAGACCGTTTGACTTTCTTCGTAGAACGACTATTAACGATAACCAAGATAGATTCAGGTAAAGTCAAAATGAAAATAGTGACTTTAGACTTAGCACAATATATCGTTTCTATTGTAAAGGAATTTGTTGAATACGGTGAAAGAAATGGTTACTGTATAAGTACTTCAATTGCACCTACAGGTCTATGTCAGGCCGATGTATCTATGATAGAATCACTCATTTCTAACATTTCTGCAAGTGCCCTCAAATACACCCCAAGGAAAGAGAAGATATCCATTATCGGTAAACGACAAGGTGATTGGTATCGATTAGATATAATCAACAAATCTCCAGATATGAGTCAAACTGATTTAAAAAATCTGTTGAAACAATTCTATTTAAAAGGAAGACTACTAAAGGATAACACAAATATCGGACTAGCCTTAATAAAAAGAATAAGTGATCTTTACGGAGCAAAATTTGCTGTTCATCTCACAGAAGAGCAAGTTTTTAGCTTTACCATCATGCTACCTATTAAGTTTAAACACCGTGCAGAACAAGTTGATGTATCAACCCTTCACCCGAATAGGAACCTTGTCTTATTAGATGTCCAAGAGGAGATAGCTGATATAGCTAAAATAAAGATTAGGAATGAAATACAAAAGGAAGAGGAACCAAAGTCCAATGAAATAGGCAGAACAGATCAAGAAAGTAAAAAGGAAGGAAATGCAAACAACCTTTCTACTCGCAAAACAATATTGGTAGCAGAGGACAATAGTGATATGCGATTATATATAAAGATTATCTTGAGTAAGAAATACGATGTTATATTAGCCAAAGATGGAGTGGATGGGTATAAACTGAGTCAAAGTAAACTCCCCGATTTAATCATATCTGACGTGATGATGCCTAATATGGACGGTTATGAATTTTGTGATAAGATCAAAAATAATAAAAAGACAAAGCATATACCTTTCATCATTCTTTCGGCATTGAGTGACAAAAATGATGAATTAAATGGCTTACGCCATCATGCTAATGATTATATAAGTAAACCCTTCTCGAGTGAGAAACTTCAACTCAAGATACACAACCTACTAGAAGTCCAGGAGCAAGTTCAGAAACAGGTAGAAGATAAGATATTACTAAATCCGAATAACATTCTTGTAAAGGAAAAAGAACCTTCAGATGAGTTTGTTTGTTTATTGAAAGAAGTACTCAGCAAAGATGTATTCTCTCCTGATTTTACAGTAGAAGTATTATGTAAAAAAGCAAATATGAGCCGTTCACAGTTGTATAGAAGATTGAAGATTGTCACAGGTATGTCGGCAGCCGAACTAATAAAAACGACAAGATTACATCAAGCAGAAAATTTATTGGTCAACAGTCAATGCAGTATAGGAGAAGCTGCAACTTTATCAGGTTTCAATGAGTTGTCTTACTTTACCCGTATATTCAAGAGACACTACGGGATGACCCCTTCGATGTATAGGATACAAGCTCAGAAAGGTAATACACAGCATAAAGAAAAGACAATTTAGTTATAAAATAAAGAGGCTACTAACTAAGCAATAGTTAATAGCCTCTTTATTATATCTAAAGTTGAAATAGCATAGACTATTTCTCCTGTTGGTCTATTTTATTCTTATTGTTTTTCGCATCACGTTTCACAAGAAGAACTAATGTAAAAACAAAATCAGTACTCCATTGTTCTGTAAATTGAAGTTTAGCTACAAGACCTCTTACCTGACGAGCTGTCTTATGTACACCATCATCTTTCCATACTGTTTTTGTATAAATATCATGAATAGTATCTTTGGTTACACTATACAACATCTTGCGAAACATAGAAGGTATTCTCATCTTCCACTGCATCAAATTCCCGACAAGCATCATTATTTCATTACTAAATGCTTGATACATTTGAAGGTACTGGTTAATATCATTTTGAGTATGACAATTTTTCTTAATGGATTGATCTATTTCCTTGAAAAAGCCTTCCGAGAGTCCATAATCAGCAATTAACATTTTACGACATGCCGTACGTTCTGCAACTCCAAGTTTATTCTTCTGAGTCACAATTTTAAAAGTTCGTTTAAATTGAATTACATCGGGCATAAAACGAGGATTGTTGATACCCAGTATTGTAGCTAGACTCGCTTGGAAATAGACTCTTAACAATGCAGAGAAATCATCTACACCATCAACAGCTACATCTTTAGACTTACGTCCCAAAAGATTAGTTAGGAAACTCATAGTTTTACTTTTTTATTTCGGATTTTATCTTACATCCACTCAGTTAGAGCCACAAAGGTAAATAAAAATACTAGAACTACCAACTACTTCTATCTAACGATAAATAATCAAAATGAGGAATTGACACCTTATTATACAGAGACTTAGGAACAGACAGCGCTTTGAATGCATCATACCCCCACTTCTCAGCATAGTGAGAATACATATATTTAATACTCTCATTATATGTCTTAAAAAAGACATTCCTAGAAAAATGCCTTTGAGGGCTCAAAAAGTCATCTTCGCACAAGAAATGAGGAAAGCTAAGAGTATAACCAGGTAAAAAGTAGCCTTCAGATTCATCAGTAATCACTATAGCTGCTTTGTACTTCATAGCTATGCTATCACAAGTCATCCTATCTTTAGCAATATCTAAGTTGACATATAACCCTTGTTTCTCGAACAAATCTAAATGGCATGCTAACCAAATAGGTATCACTCTCATTGTACGTGGAGCGATGACATGCAATGTATCATGGCACACCTGATTAGGCATTTTTGCCAGATTAGTTGTATCATGATAATTAGCTTTTACTCGTGGCACCATAAAAATAATGACAAGTATAATAGCAACAGTTATGGCACGTAAAATATTTGAAAACCCGAATCTCATGACACAAAAATAAGAAAAAAAGGAGTAAATACACAACATGATGATGTATATTTACTTCCTTTATTCTTTTTTGGATAAATCGAGAAGTTTATGCTTCGATAGCTGCAATACCAGGTAATGTTTTACCTTCGATAGCTTCTAGCAATGCTCCACCGCCAGTAGATACGTAAGATACTTTGTCAGCTAAACCAAATTTATTGACACAAGCAACAGAGTCACCACCACCAACTAATGAGAAAGCACCTTTTTTAGTAGCCTCAGCAATAGCAAGACCAACAGCCTTTGAACCACCAGCAAAACGGTCAAATTCGAAAACTCCCACAGGACCATTCCATAGAATAGTTTTAGATGCTTTGATTACATCAGCAAATTTAGTTTCAGTCTTCAAACCGATATCTAGTCCCATGCGCTCATCTGGAATTTTATCCACATCATAAACAACGATTTCTGCATTTGCATCGAAATCAGCTGCTGTACGAATATCATCAGCAAGTAATAAGTTTACACCTTTCTCTTTTGCTTCTTTAATCAACTCAAGTGCTAGGTCTAATTTATCATCTTCACAGATAGAAGTACCGATTTTACCACCTAATGCTTTGATAAAAGTATATGTCATGCCACCACCAATAATCAAGTTATCTACTTTTTCAAGAAGGTTCTTGATAATCTCTATTTTAGATGACACCTTAGAACCTCCCATGATAGCAGTAAATGGACGTTGGATATCTTTCATCACATTATTGATAGCAATAACTTCTTTATTCATCAAGAAACCAAACATTTTACTATCAGCATCAAAATAGTCAGCAATCAATGCAGTAGAAGCATGCGCACGGTGAGCAGTACCGAATGCATCATTAACATAAACATCAGCGTAAGAAGCCAATGTCTTAGTAAACGCTTTTTGGCTTTCTTTGACAGCAGCTTTAGCAGCTTTCTTCTCTGCGTCTGTTACACCATCAGCCAAACGTGGTTTTCCTGTTTCTTCAGCATAAAAGCGAAGATTCTCAAGCAACAAAGCTTCACCTGGTTTCAATGCTGCAGCAGCTTCGGACGCATGAGCACAATCAGGAGCAAATTTCAAATCTACACCTAATTTTTCTCCTACATATTTGCGAATATGATTCAAAGAGAATTTCTCATCAGGATTTTTTGTTGGACGCCCCATGTGAGAAGCAATAATAAGTGCTCCACCATCAGCTAGCACTTTCTTCAATGTAGGTAGTGCTCCACGGATACGAGTGTCATCAGTGATGTTGAACTTCTCATCTAAAGGCACATTAAAATCTACACGAACAAATACTTTCTTTCCCGCAAAATCAAAATTGTCAATACTTTGCATGATTCTTTCTATATTAAAATTATAATTTTCTCTTTGAATAAGAGATTTTTTTCTTTAATTGTGCTGACAAAGATACACATTCTTTTTTGAAAACGACAAGATATAAACAGCGATTTACCCCACGGTTTACTGTTTATCATCCTTTGACGTTTTTGGTAAATATTCTTTACTATAATACTTGCACCACTCAGTCAGACCACACTTATTACACTTAGGCTTTCTCGCTAAGCACACGTATCGCCCATGAAGGATTAACCAATGATGAGCGATTGGAATCAATTCACCTGGGATATTTTTAACGAGTCCTTTTTCCACGGCCAAAGGTGTCGTAGCCGTCATAGGAACTAAGCCAATCCGACGTGCCACTCGGAAGACATGAGTATCTACTGCCATTGTTGCCTTATCAAAGATAACAGCTTGAATCACGTTAGCAGTCTTTCTCCCCACTCCAGGTAAACGAAGCAAATCATCCATATCACTAGGCACCTGACTATTAAAATCACGAACCAACATATTAGCCATACCCACCAAATGTTTAGCTTTGTTATTAGGATAAGAAATCGAATGAATATAGTCGAATACCACATCTGGTTCCACCTCTGCCAAAACTTCAGGCGTAGGGAAACGTTCAAAAAGAGCCGGAGTGATCATATTCACACGCTTATCGGTACACTGGGCAGAAAGAATAACGGCAACCAATAATTCATAAGGATTGCGATAACTCAACTCTGTCTCAGCGATAGGCATATTTTTCAGAAACCAGCTTATGATATGCTGATACCTTTCTTTTTTTAGCATAACTCTTCTATTTTATTGCCATCTTTCACATCGAACGACAGCTAATGTAACCATCTCAAAACAAAGACTCCCTTTGCTTGCAGTAACTGTAAACAAAGGGAGCATAGTATGTAGTACTTGAAGAAGTCTAATCAGCAGACTCAAATTCTCTCAAGAAACGAACATCGTTTTCGGAGAAAAGGCGTAAATCATTTACCTGATACTTCAAGTTGGCAATACGTTCCACACCCATACCAAGAGCATAACCAGTATAGACTTTACTATCTATACCATTAGACTCTAATACAGCAGGGTCAACCATACCACACCCAAGGATTTCTACCCATCCTGTATGTTTACAGAAATTACATCCTTTACCTCCACAGATGTTACAGCTAATATCCATCTCAGCACTTGGCTCAGTAAATGGGAAATAGCTAGGGCGAAGACGAATCTTCGTATCTTCTGAAAACATCTCTTTCGCAAAAGAAAGCAATACTTGTTTCAAATCTTGGAAACTAACATCCTTATCAATGTATAATGCTTCTACTTGATGGAAGAAACAATGAGCACGATAACTAATAGCCTCATTTCGGTAGACACGTCCTGGACAAACTATACGAATAGGAGGTTGATTATTCTCCATTATGTGACTCTGTACAGAAGAAGTATGCGTACGCAACAAGATATCAGGATTACTTTGGATAAAGAATGTATCTTGCATATCACGAGCAGGGTGATCATCTGCAAAATTAAGAGCACCAAAAACGTGCCAATCATCTTCAACTTCAGGTCCTTCGGCGATGCTGAAACCAAAACGGTTGAAAATATCAAGGATATTATTTTTCACAATAGACAAAGGATGACGAGTACCCAACTCAACAGGATATGGGGTACGAGTCAAATCCAATGATTCATCAACATGGTTCTCGCATTTAAGCACATCACGCATACTATTAATATGGTCTAGTGCTTCTTTCTTTAAATTATTAATTAAGACGCCAATCTCCTTCTTATCTTCAGCAGCTACATTACGAAAGTCTGCCATTAAGTCATTGATACGTCCCTTTTTACTGAGGTACTTGATACGCATTTCCTCTAAAGTCTCGAGATTATCTGCGTGGAGACCTTTAATCTCCTCTAACAAGTTTTGAATCTTTAATTTCATATCGAATATTTGCTTTTAGCTTTTCTTCTTTTATCGAATGGCAAAGATAAGAGTATTTTTTTACTTTTCTGCTCTATCGATTGATTTTCATTAGAAATGTACACATTATTTGGTTATTTATTGAGAAAGACGTATGTTTGCCAAACTATAATAATAACAAAATTACAACAACAAAGTATGTTCAAAGATTTTTTTAAGATTCTGAGGCGTTTTGTACCTCCTTATCAGAAATACTTAAATTGGGCTTTGGTACTCAATGTACTATCAGCTATCCTTAATATCTTTTCTTTTTCACTCATTATCCCTATCCTTCAGATTTTATTTAAAATGGACCAAAAGGTTCACGACTTTATTCCTTGGGATTCAGCTGCTCCTATCAAAGACAAAGTAGTCAGCAATTTCTACTATTACATCAATCATATGATTGGCGTCTATGGAGAATCTACCACATTATTAATTATTGGTATCTTCCTAGCAATAATGACTTTATTCAAGACCGCATCAGTTTATGGCAGTATTGCAGTGATGATTCCCCTCAGTAACGGAGTAGTTCGTGACATACAACGACAAGTATATAATAAATTACTAAGCCTCCCTATTGGTTTTTATAGTGAAGAACGTAAGGGAGATATTATGGCTCGAATGAGTGGAGATGTCAATGAAGTGGAACGAAGTATTACAGGTTCGTTGAACATGCTTATCAAGAATCCAATTCTTATCATCGCCTACTTCGGCACCTTAGTTGTTATTTCTTGGCAATTGACCATTTTTACCCTTGTAGTACTACCTATTATGGGATTTATTATAGGGCGTGTTGGTCGTTCATTGAAACGTAAATCAACAAAAGCGCAACAAGCATTATCTGACACCTTAACTCATCTCGAAGAGACACTCGGTGGTTTACGTATCATCAAAGCATTTCTAGCGGAAAAGAAAATGAGTCAAAAATACAATCAGTTAACAGATAACTTTCGGACTACCGTCACTAGAGTAGGCATGCGTCAACAGATGAGTGGTCCGATGGGAGAGTTTCTAGGCACTTGCCTTATCGTATCTGTACTATGGTTTGGCGGTACCCTCATTCTTCAAAACAACAGTCCGATTGAAGCCCCTTCATTTATTTACTATTTAGTGATTCTTTTCTCTATTTTACAACCATTGAAAGAACTCACAAAAGCAAGTTATAGTATTCCTCGTGGAATGGCCTCTATGGAAAGAATTGATAAAATTTTGGGGGCTACAAACTCCATCACAGAGATTAATAATCCAGAAGAAATGGGTGCATTTAGTAAAGAAATCGAGTTTAAACATGTTGATTTCTCTTATGGGGACAAACAAGTATTAAAAGATATCAACCTCAAAGTACCTTATGGCAAAACGATTGCACTTGTTGGTCAATCAGGGTCTGGGAAATCGACACTCGTTGATTTAATTCCTCGATTTTATGATGTCGACAACGGAGAGATCCTTATTGATGGTCACAACATAAAAGCCATGCGCATCAGTGAATTACGACGTCAGATGGGTAACGTAAACCAAGAAGCGATTTTGTTTAATGATTCATTTTTCAACAATATTGCATTTGGTGTCGATGGGGCTACTCTAGACCAAGTCATTGAAGCAGCAAAAATAGCCAATGCTCATGATTTTATCATGGAAAATCCAGAAGGATATGATGCTTTAGTTGGAGATAGAGGAGGAAAATTATCGGGAGGACAAAGACAGCGCATCAGTATCGCCCGTGCTATATTAAAGAATCCACCTATCTTGATTTTGGATGAAGCGACTTCTGCTCTAGACACAGAATCAGAGAAATTAGTACAGCAAGCACTCGACAATTTGATGAAGAACAGAACTACAATAGCAATTGCTCACCGATTATCTACAATTAAAAATGCAGATGAGATTTGTGTCATGAATGACGGAGTCATCGTAGAGCGAGGCACACATCAAGAATTACTTGATTTGAATGGCTATTACAAACGCCTTAACGATATGCAACTATAGAAAGGATGCAAACGTTTGCACCTCCATTTTATAGACTATATTCACTAGATGTTGCTATAGATACAGATAAAATGTATTATTGCATAATATAAAGTGAACCTATAAAATCTAAATATTATGTTAGTATCTTTTCATATCGACTATTGGACTAAATGGGGTGAAAAACTCTGTGTTGTTAGTTCTTATATTGACTCAAAAGATGGAGCCACTGACCAATTGTCTGAACTGACAACTACAGATGGTATTCATTGGAGTATGGAAATGGATGTCAATGTCACAAACTGTCAGGATAGAAAACTTTCCTATTTCTACTGTTTATGTGATGAACGAGACAATATCATACGCAAAGAATGGCGAGGAACTACTCGACATATTTACTTTCCAAAACGAGATACTACAATCATTAGGATGGAAGATCGTTGGAAAGATTTGCCTAGTCAACATCCATTTTTTAGTACTGCATTTACTCAGTCGTTACTCACTAAAGATCACACCAGTAAACAATCCGCTAGACCCAAAGAGATTAAGAGTGGTATCGAATTGCGATTAGATGCCCCTACTGTCAGCGATCATTACGACATATACATTACTGGAAACCAGAAGAACTTAGGCTATTGGGAACCAGCTAATGGACAACAGTTAATCCGATTAGAAGCTCCAGAATATACAACATCACTCGAAACGAAAGATTGGCAATATCCAGTTGAGTATAAATTTATCCTTCGTCACAAAGATTCAAAGAAATTCGAAACGTGGGAAGCACATGACAATCATGAAATAGCTAATCCTAATGTAGCAAATGATGAGATTATCGTTTATCATCTTGGAACAATCAACTTTGAACTTCCGCTTTGGAAAGGTGCTGGAGTGGCTATTCCCGTATTTTCTCTTCAAAGTAACAAGAGTTGCGGTGTAGGAGATTTAGGTGATTTAAAATCCATGATTGATTGGACAGCTAAGACACACCAGAAAGTGTTGCAGATATTACCAATCAATGATACCACGATGACACATACATGGACTGATTCCTATCCATATAACAGCATCTCTATCTATGCCTTTCATCCAATGTACGTAGACATCAATCAGTTGCCTATACTGAAAGACAAACAAGCGGTTGAAGATTTTGAGACTGAGCGTGCAAAACTCAATGCACTGAAAGAGGTCGATTATGAAGCTGTCAATAGACTCAAGTGGAAATTCTATCGACTTTCATTCGCACAAGACAATCAACGAATCAGGGGAACAAAACAATACAAAGAGTGGTTTCTTGAAAATGAAGATTGGCTCAAGCCATACGCTGCATTTAGTTATCTTCGAGATAGTTATAAGACTGCAGACTTCACAAAATGGCCGAAATACGAAGTATACAACTCAATCGAAATAGACCATTTATGTAATGATAAGAAGCAGGTAGCCAATACCGAGATAGCCCTTTATTATTATATCCAATATCATCTACATATCCAGCTCCTACAAGCTAAAGAATATGCTCATGAGAAAGGAGTTATTCTCAAAGGAGACATCCCTATCGGTATAAGCAGAAACAGTGTGGAAGCATGGACAGAACCATACTACTTCAACCTAGATGGACAGGCTGGAGCTCCCCCAGATGACTTCTCTGTATTGGGACAAAATTGGGGATTTCCAACCTACAATTGGGACAGAATGGCCCAAGACAATTATGCATGGTGGCGCAAACGCTTCCAAAAGATGGCCACATATTTCGATGCCTATCGTATAGATCACATTCTTGGTTTCTTCCGTATATGGCAGATACCGATGCACTCAGTTCATGGACTTTTGGGACAATTCGTACCATCGATTCCTATGAGTCGAGAGGAGATTGAAAGTTATGGCTTACCTTTTGATGAGCATTTCTTCCTGACTCCGTACATTCATGAGCATTTCCTCTATCAGATCTTTGGTCCACACACGGACCGCGTGCGTACAGAGTTCCTAGATACGACCAATACCTTCGAAGTCTACCACATGAAGCCTGCCTTTGACACTCAGCGGAAGGTAAAAGACTACTTTGAAGGTAAGACTGATGAAGATAGCATCTGGATACGTGATGGGTTATACAGTCTAATTAGTAATGTCTTGTTTATCCGAGATGTACATGATGAGAATCGTTTTCATCCACGGATAGCCGTACAGAATGATTTTGTGTATCACGCGTTGAATGATAGTCAAAAAGCAGCTTTTAATCGTCTATACGACCACTACTACTACCATCGTCACAATGATTTTTGGTATGAGCAAGCAATGAAGAAATTACCTATATTGACCGAATCAACCAACATGTTGGTTTGTGGTGAAGATTTAGGGATGATTCCTGACTGTGTACCTGCAGTGATGGATTCACTACAGATTCTGAGTTTAGAAATTCAGCGGATGCCTAAAAATCCTAAATTGGAATTTGGTCACCTACTCGAATATCCTTATCGCTCTGTTTGTACTTTCTCTACCCATGACATGTCCACCCTACGGATGTGGTGGCAAGAGGATGCGGAGAGTACTCAGAAGTATTACAATTCACAAATGGGCCATTGGGGTGATGCGCCTAAAGAAGCGACCCCAGAGATTTGCTATGATGTAGTCAGAAATCAACTTTTCAGTCAATCTATGCTTTGCGTCATGAGTTTCCAAGATTGGTTGAGCATAGATGGGCGTTGGAGATTGGATGATGCTTCAAAAGAGCGTATCAATATCCCCGCTAATCCTAAACATTACTGGAGATACCGTATGCATCTAACGATAGAGGAACTCTTACAAGCAGAGGAACTCAATACCGTCATAGCTCGCGTTATCGATGAAAGCGGACGTAACTAAAACAAGAATAATGAAAATAGCTCAATCAATAATTTGTCTTCACGAAGTTAAGTTCTATGCCCATCATGGTGTCAGTGAACAAGAACAACTAGTGGGCAATCATTTCAAAATCAACTTAGAACTTACCATAGACATCTCTGCAGCTTTGGACAGTGACAATGTGTCAGACACAGTTAGCTATGCTGACGTCTATGAGGTTCTAAAAGAACAAATGAGTATCCCCAGCAAACTGTTGGAACATGTGTCAGGGCGTATACAAAAAGCATTATACACTGCCTTTCCTAAAGTACAGGGTATAATGCTTGAATTGATAAAGTGTACTCCTCCAATGGGAGCAGATACCTTAGGGGCATCTGTAAAGATAAAATCTACACGTGGTTGATTTATGCCAAGATAAAGTGCAAAGCGCACCAATTATCTTGTACTTTCTTTGATTCTAACCTAAATCCAAGTCGATTTGCTTCGTCTTGGATTATTTTTTGGTCTTCCTCGTAGAAACCACTCATAAGAAGATGTCCCCCTGGTCGGATTACTTGGACAAATTTAGCCATGTCATTGACTAAGATATTGCGATTAATATTAGCCATAAATAGGTCTACGAGGGATTCTTTACATAAAATGGAAGCATCTCCTAATTTGACATCGATATCAGTGATTTCATTGAGCGCGATGTTTTCCTGTGAATTGTCTACACACCAAGTATCAATATCTATGGCAACGCCATGAGCGGCACCACATTTCATAGCTAAGATGCCGAGTATAGAAGTTCCACATCCCATATCAATGAACTGCTTCCCTTGGAGGTCTAGTTCAAGAATATGCTGTAACATCATACTGGTCGTAGCATGGTGTCCCGTCCCAAAAGCCATTTGAGGATTGATAACGATATCATGTTCTGATGCAGGCACATTCTTATGAAAAGTACTATGGACCACACATTGATTACCAATCACCAAAGGAGTAAAGAAATTCTTCTCCCATTCCTCATTCCAGTCTTTTTGTTCAGCTTGTTTTCGGACATAACTCAATTGAGTATCAGGTAGTAAAAAATCAGATACCACTTGATCTATAGCCGTCACATCTACTAAGTGCCTCTGAATAAAAGCATGGATAATCTGGCGAGTATCCGTATCAGTTTCATCATCGATAAAACTCTCGAAACCAACTTCTCCAAGTGCATCAGTCAAAAGATCTGTAGCAATTTGGTTTTTAGGGACAATCGTCCAGATAAATTCATCATATTCCATAACAACATTCTTATTATTTTCTTAAGTATAGGCAAAGGTAGTGAAAGATTAGGGATATCCCCCTTAGGGATTGGGGAAATTCCCTTGCAAAAAGTCTAGACTAGTACTATATTTGTAGCATAAGAATAATATATGTATAATTTAAAGACCGAGATGATGAAACGAATAGCATTAACAACCCTTTTAGCAGCAGTGCTCATCCCACTGAATGTCATGGGACAGAGCTTCGAAGATGATCTCTACTATACTCCTTCACAGGAGAAGACAACGAATGTATATGTACCGAAAGGTAGCCAAGTTGTCATTGAGAGCAATGAGCCTATCACTGTAGAGCGTCCAAGCACCTACAGCTATGAATATTCATTAGATTCAGATTACAACTATAATTTAGATGGAGAATGGATTGATGGATTTGAAGGAAGTCAAGACGATTTCGAATATTGCATGCGCAAGATACAAAACAATGCAGCCATGTATCGTGTCAGTGTATCAAGTCCTTATTATTGGGATTTCGTCCATGGACAAAGTTCTTTTGACTGGAATATATATGTAACTGGCATGTATGCTTACGTATTCCCTACCAGCAGCAATACAATGTATTGGAATTGGAGATATACCGGCAGTGATTTTGTATACAGCACTCCTCTAATGGGTGTCAGTGTCAGCAGTGGTATCTATCGTCATGGTGGATTCTCTTGGGGATTCGGATTTAATAATTATGGGTACCGACCATATTACGGTGGATATTACGATCCATTCTTTAGCCCATGGGATAGATTTAGCTATTATGGCGGATATTATGGAGGTGGATACTACGGTAGTTATTATGGCGGATATTATGGTGGATTTGGTGGTGCCTATTATGGTGGATACCATAGACCTTATTACCGCACCAGTCGCAGTGGACATCCGATGTATAGTTCAAGACATTATGTAAATAATAGAAAGAGTTATGGAACTGGTTCATCTAGACGCGGCAGTTCATCTAGAAGCAATGTAGTATCTACAACTACGACTACCCGCGTCTCATCTACAAGTAGAACAAGCAGCAGACGAGGTAGTTATGCAACAGGTAGTACATCTACCAGAAGTAGTGCTAGCTCAAGACAAAACGCAACCACCTCAAGAAGTGTATCTTCAAGACGAGGGACAAGTACTAGTAGATCCACTTATTACCCTGGAAACTCAAGTTCTTCATCAAGACGAGGAACCTCTACCTCTAGAACTTCTATAGGACGAGTCGTTTCTTCTAGAACTGCGCCTTCTTATTATAATAGTCGTTCCAAGAGCAACACATCTACCAGAAGTGTAGGAACCTCAAGAAATACAAGAAGTGGAGTCTCTACTACACGTAGCTACAGCCCTACTACAAGTAGAAGTTACAATTCATCTTCACGTTCTACCCGCAGCTATAGTCCTATCACTAGGAGTGTAAACAAGTCAAGTACCTCACGTCGTAGTTATACTAGACCGAGCAGTACTCGTTCTACTACCCCTAGTTATACTAGAAGTTCAAGCCGAACCAGAAGTTATACTACCTCCCCTAGTACTTCTACTACAAGACGTAGTTACACTCCTACAAGAACGACCAAGACGCGCAGTACAATTACTCGCAGCACATCAACCTATACTCCTAGTAGTAGCAGTAGCAGAAGTTCAGGCAGCAGCAGTAGAAGTACAAGCAGCAGAAGCAATAGCAGTCGTCGTAAATAATTTGGACAGAGAAGCAAAGAATAAATTCTAGAATATTAAAATACTAAGATATGAAAAGATTAACAATGACCCTTTTTGCAGCATCACTTTGCAGCATAGCAACTCTGAGCGCACAGAATATCTATGAGATGAACAAATTCTCCCTTAATGACAATAATGGGACAGCCCGATATATCAGTATGGGAGGTGCGATGAGTGCTTTAGGTGGAGATGTAACCACCATGACCACAAACCCCGCTGGAACTGGTATCTTTCGTAGTAATGATGCTAATATATCCTTTGGCTTTGGCAACAATTCCATTTCAGATGGAGTAAACTCGACCAACAAGTTTATGGGTTCATTTGACAACTTCGGAGTGGTTATCACAAACAAATACAGCAACATAGGCGCCTTACGCTTTTTAAATTTTGGATTCAATTATCGTAAGGTAAAAGATTTCGATTCCGAATTCAGTACTGCGGGTACATATAATGGGTCACAAACAGACCAGATGGCTAGATTGTCACAAGGATTATCGAAAGATAATTTTATCAGTTCCAATACGTATGAACCGCTATATAACAATGATGTACCATGGTTAGGTGTCATGGGCTGGGAAGGTAATATGATTGAACCAGACATGAATACCCCAGGACAATACAATTCGTTGATGGGATATGATGCTAGTACAAATCAAAATGTGCGAGCTAATGGAGACTTCTGGAGTAAGGAAAGTGGTAGTATGGATGAATTTGATTTGAACATATCAGCAAATATATATGACATGCTCTACTTAGGAGCTTCTGTCGGAATATATAGCTTAGACTATAAGAAGAATTCAATCTATAGCGAAGTCTATGATGGAGATGTCTCTTCCTATTCGTTGGAGAGTTGGTCTAGAACGGAAGGCACAGGAGTAGATTTCAAGTTAGGTGCTATACTAAGACCTATTGAAAATTCACCACTTCGATTTGGTGCTTTTATCCATACACCGATGTATATGTCAGCAACGATGTACAATTCTTCTAGAGTAGAAAGTAGTGTCGATTTAGATAACAGCGGCACCATAAGCAATAATGAACGATTTTCTTTCGACTCATACGAAACCATAGGAGATGCAGAAACAAAATTTTCATACGTATCCCCTTGGCGTTACAATCTAAGTGTAGGATATACATTTGCTAAGATGCTTGCCATCGGAGCAGAATATGAACGTACTGATTATGGAAGTGCTAGTTATAGTTACAAGAATGGTGGTAAGATGAAATTTGAAAATAGCAATATTGATGAATCTCTTGGTGCCAGCGATACCTATAAGATAGGAGCAGAACTTCGTCTACTTCCAGAATTGGCAATCCGTGCAGGTTGGAATTATCAATCAACTGCAATGACAAATGATTCCTTTTTGAATCTTCCAGAGAATAGCATCCATACAGATACCGATTACGAGAATGTCACAGGAATACACAATTATAGCGCCGGACTTAGTTTACGTAGTCGCCAAGGATACTACGTTGATTTTGCTTATCAATTGAGCCATTATAGAGGTGACTTCTATGCCTTTGATGGTGGAGCTACCGAAAGTGGAGAAAGTGCAGTAGCTGCTACTCCTTTGAAGCATGATTACAACAAATTTACCATAACGCTAGGTATGCGTTTTTAACCGACACATACAAACATCCAAAAAGGTCACTCTCTAGATTAGAGAGCGACCTTTTTTTTATATAGAACAGAAACAATAAACAGAAGTTATAGCTACAAAAAGATGTAAAAAGAGCCTATCAAAATCAATTTGATAGGCTCTTCTTTATATCTATATCAGCTATTGCTGCTATATCTCTTACGAGTTAGTCATTAAGCTTCAGCATCTTCAGCTGGAGTTTCTTCTACTTCAGCAACTGTTTCTTCTACAACTGGAGCTGTATAAGAACCATCTTCAGAAACGACTGCAAAAGGAATCTCTACAGATACCTCTTTATGTAGACGTAAGATAGCTTTGTAGTTACCTACCTCTTTCACACTGTCTTTAACTACTAGTTTCTTGCGATCTACTTCAAAACCCTTAGCAGCAAGTGCTTCAGCGATTTGAACAGAACCTACAGAACCAAAAATAGTTCCAGTGCTACTAACCTTAGTTTCGATAACCAATGATACACCATCCAAAGCAGTTGCTTGAGCTTGAGCATCATTCAAAATCTTCTCTAATTTGTGAGCACGTTGACGATTATCTTCGGCAAGCATCTTCTTCGCAGCAGGAGAAGCAATAACTGCCTTACCTGTTGGGATTAGGAAGTTACGACCATAACCATTCTTTACGTTTACAAGATCATTTTTAAATCCTAAACTTAGGATATCTTCTTTTAATATAATTTCCATGTCTGCCCTCCTTATTATTTCATCAAATCAGTAACAAATGGAAGCAACGCCAAATGACGAGCTCTCTTCACTGCTTTCGCTACACGACGTTGGAATTTCAAAGAAGTACCTGTAATACGACGAGGAAGTATCTTACCTTGTTCGTTTAGGAATTTCTTCAAAAACTCTGCATCTTTGTAGTCGATGTACTTAATACCATTCTTTTTAAAACGGCAATATTTTTTCTTCTTAACATCAATTGTAGGAGCTGTCAAGTATCTAATCTCTGATTGTTGATTTGCCATTTCTTAGTCCTCCTTTTTTGTTTGGTTACCACGACGCTTAGCAGCGTACTCTGCTGCATACTTCTCTTGCTTAACTGTCAAGAAACGAATCACACGTTCGTCACGACGAAACATAAGTTCTAGTTTCTCGATAGTTGTAGGATCTGCATTAAATTCAATCATGTTGTAAAATCCAGTAGACTTTTTCTGAATTGGATAAGCCAATTTCTTAAGTCCCCAGTTTTCAACATTCACGATCTCTCCACCTTCTTTTGTGATGATGTTAGAGAACTTCTCTACCGCTTCCTTCATCTGAATATCAGACAAAACGGGAGTCAAAATGAAAACGGTCTCGTAATTGTTCATACTATAAATTGTTTAATTAAAAATATTTGCCAAAAGATTGTCGTTACAACAAAACCATTAGCGGGTGCAAATATACGAGTATTTTCTGTCTTAACAATATTCTTGAATGACTTTTTTTATTTTTCGAAAGCCATATGCGTATTTTATCTCAAAAAGGATGGTGTCTATTTTAATTATTTATATATTTGTATTCGCAACAAACGTATAATTATTGAATCAATTCCCATGATTAACCCTAGATTTGACCCTGATATTCATTTGGTCTTTGCCATTCTCAATGGTAGAGTATCCTCAGCCATCAACAAAAGGATGGCATTAAATTTCAAGAAGGCAGAACTCGCCATTACACCTGAACAGTGGACCGTTCTCCTCTTTTTATGGGAACATGATGGTGTCACTCAGATTTCATTGTGCAAAGATACCTTTCGCGACAAACCAAGCATGTCGCGTCTAATTAATCAATTAGAAAAAAAAGGGTTAGTCATCAGAATAGCAAGTAAAGATGACAAACGAGCCAATCATATCTACCTGACCGATAAGGGAAAAGTATTGGAACCGAAGGTAAGAGATGTGACCAGACAGACTCTTTTAGAAGCTTTAGATGGCTTGGATGACGATGTTATGGAACTTGCGCAGGAGACTTTGAGAGTTATTTTCAAAAATCTGACCTAAGAAAAGTTATTTTAGAGAAAATTATTTCGTCTATTGAGGAATAATGCTTTAATTTGTAGATAGAATAAATTAATCGAAATAATAGAACCATTATGAAAGGCTTACTAAAAAACATCGGAATCATCCTTATCCTTATAGGAACTGCAGTCTTAATTTATTGCGGAGCAACAGGGAATGTCAATAACAACATGATACTAGGCACCAGCTTGGCTACAATCATCGTAGGTATGTTGGCTTACATTATAATCAACAAACATATTGCTGATTAGTCTATTGGCTTTGCGGATAACATCCAAAGAATAAAAAAATCCCCCACTAACGATATGTTAGTGGGGGATTTTTTTATTGAGATTTCTATTAGAAAATAGAAATCTCAATTATTAAATGACTATTCGTCAAGTGGAGTAATCAATTTATATCCTTTTCCGTGGATATTAATAATCTCTACAGAAGAATCAGGACGTAAATGTTTACGTAGCTTAGTGATATATACATCCATGCTTCGTGCATTGAAATAATTATCATCAATCCAGATAGTCTTCAAAGCGAAGTCACGTTGAAGAATCTCATTTGCATGAGAACAAAGTAAATTAAGCAATTCGCTCTCTTTAGTTGTCAACTTAGTTACTTCATCATTGATAGTCAACAATTGTTTTTGAGTATCAAAAGTGAATCCACCTAGATGATAGATTGTATTCTCTTTGGTTTTTTTACCACGTACTCTACGTAGAATAGCTTCCATACGGAAAGTCAATTCTTCCATTGAGAATGGTTTTGTAATATAATCATCTGCCCCAATCTTGAAACCTTCTAAGATATCATCTTTCAATGTTTTAGCAGTCAAGAAAATGATTGGCACATCAGCATTTACTGAACGGATTTCACTTGCTAGAGTGAAACCATCTTTTTTAGGCATCATGACATCCAATACACAGATATCATATTTCACCTGCATGAAAGATTTGAAACCCTCTTCTCCATCTACACAGAGTTCGGTATCATAACCTTTTGCTTCGAGATATTCTCTAAGTAACATACCTAGATTCTCGTCATCCTCACACAATAATACTTTTAAAGTTTGGTCCATTTTAATTCTTTTTTAATAATGGTAATGTAATAATAAATTTTGTTCCTACCTTGAGTTCACTCTCAGCTTTTATCGAACCTTTATGCTCTTCGATAACTCGCTTGACATAGGCTAACCCAAGTCCAAATCCCTTTACATCATGACGGTTTCCCGTATGTACACGATAAAAGCGATCAAAGATTTTCTTCACATTCTCTTTCTTTATGCCGAGTCCATTGTCCTCGATTGAAATAAAGAGTTTGTTCTGATCATTCCAGCTACTAACTACCAATTCCAAAGGAACCTCTTCCTTCCGATATTTCACAGCATTGTCCATCAGATTGAACAAGACATTGGTAAAGTGCATTTCATCTGCTACGATTACTGGGTTACCAGCTCGTAAGTTAGTTTCAATTTTACCCCCATAACTCTCTACTTTGAGGGAGAAGGTATTTGTGACGTTCTCAATGATTTCATGAACATCAAGATCTTTCTTCTTGAGCATTACTTTCTGTTTATCAAACATCGACATTTGCAACACCTTTTCTACTTGGAAACGAAGGCGTTTCGTCTCGTCATTGATTACCTGCGAAATATGTTGAAACATTTTTGGAGATTTTGCAACTGCTCCATCATTCAACATCTGTGCAGCTAATGATATTGTCGAAATCGGTGTTTTAAACTCATGAGTCATATTGTTTATAAAGTCATTGCGCATTTCTGTCAATTTCTTCTGCTTAAACAAGTTATATATAGTAAATATAAAAGTAAACAATAGAACAACAGTAAAGATCAACGATGGCAAAGTAAATTCGATAGAATTACGTATATAACTAGATCGAGCAGGAAAATGAACTCTTACCTGACTGATCTTTGCAGGAGGGTCATTAGGGAAAAGGACTTGATAATAACAATAGTCCTCTCCTTTATTTTCATAATCGGAACACCTATATACTTCTTTACCTGTTTTGTCTATCACAGCAAAGTGATAAGGGATTTTAATCCCATTGTTCAATAATTCAGCTTTTAAATAATCGTCTAACACCTTAAAGTTCACCCGTTCCCTCAAAGGACGGTCACTAGCTTGATACAACATTTGCCAGATAACCTCATCGACAAGATAACGCTGATGTATATAGCGCTGGCTCATCTCCTCTTGCAAGGACTTTGACTTGTTAGATATACTATTAGCACCATGAAGTTTACTTACTGATAACTTAGGTACTTTAGGATCAATTGGTATTCGTTGCCGAATAGTTGTACTAGAAAATGATTTGCCATCTTCAGACTTAGAAAAGAAATGTTGCGTTCTACTCACGTAGCCAGCAGTCGAATCTTGAACAAGCAAGTTACTTGCGTCTGCTTGAGAAGAATTAAATTCTTCTGTTAACCATCTACGAGTTTCATCCTGTTCTACATCCTGAGCTACATCATAAAGACTGCGTCTCACAGATTCATCAAATTGCTCATTACGCATTCTGACCATCTCAGAGATATACCCCACTTGTAAATACAAAAGACTTACAAATGAAAGAATCATTATAGCAACCAATACCCATAACGTTGATTTCTTCATAGCACAAAATTAACGAAAAAGAATAACATAACCATAACAAACCTAACAATTAACGAAACAACCCCTATTTTTTAGAGTTATTTATCTCACACTGATAAACCCTTTAGCGGTTATTCGTTAATTACCTCTATAACTACTACTTAAATCATATCAAGTAGCAGTTATAGAGGCAATACTTAACTCCTATTAAGACTAATCATCCTCCATATCAGCAGAGTCGAAAGCCTTAATTAGCTTTTCTTGTAAGTCAGATGGGACCAATTCGTAACTTGAATATTTCATAATGAAAGAAGCACGACCACCAGTGAGTGAACTCAGCGCAGTAGCATAAGCATTCATTTCTTTCAATGGAACTTTAGCTTGAAGTTTTTCGTATCCCTTTTCACTACTCATCCCCATGATAAGTGCACGTCTTCCTTGCAAATCGCTCATCACATCCCCCATTTTATCGCTAGGGACAAATACCTCAACATCATAAATAGGTTCCAAGATCTTCGGACCTGCATTTTTAAAAGCTTCACTGAAGGCATGTCGAGCAGCCAACATAAAGGACACCTCGTTAGAATCTACAGGATGCATCTTTCCATCATAAACGATAACACGAACATCACGTGCATAGCTACCTGTCAGTGGACCTTGTTCCATCCGTTGCATCAATCCCTTTACAATAGCAGGCATAAATCGAGTATCAATGGCTCCCCCGACTACACTATTAATAAAGATAAGTTTACCTCCCCATGGTAATTCATGTTCTTCAGTACCCTTGATATTGATTTTGATTTCATGGTTCCCAAAATGATACAATGCAGGAACATCTTCTCCCTCATGATAAGGTTCTACGATCATATGTACTTCAGCAAACTGTCCAGATCCACCAGATTGTTTCTTGTGACGATAATCCCCTGTAGCTTTTTTGGTAATTGTTTCCCTATACGGGATACGAGGTTCATCATATTGAATCATCAGTTTATCATTATGCTCCAGACGCCATTTGAGTGCTCGAAGATGAAATTCGCCTTGTCCGTGAATCAATGTCTGACGCAACTCCTTTGAATTTTCTAAAATCCAAGTAGGATCTTCTTCGTGCATTCTATGTAATATAGTCATCAACTTCTCCATATCTGCTTCATTGACAGGAGAAATTGCGCGTGTATATTTATAGCTCGGATACTTGATAAAATTAAATTGGTTATCAGCATCTTTGCTATTCAAGGTATTGCCCGTTCTGACATCTTTCAATTTCACAGCCGCACCGATATCTCCCGCTTGAAGTTCACTTACTTTTTCTCTTTTAGAACCAGCGACTACAAATATCTGCCCCATACGCTCTTTAGACCCCCTATCTTTATTGACGAGGTCATCTCCTTCGTGAAGAGTGCCACTCATCACCTTGAAATAAGAGACCTCACCAATATGAGGCTCCATACTCGTTTTGAAGAAATAGATAGAAGTAGCAGCTGAAGCATCAGGTTTCACTTCTTCTCCTTTGACATTGTGTACCTTAGGCATCTCAGAAACGAAAGGAACTACATTGCCCAAAAATTCCATAAAGCGACGAATCCCCATATCTTTGTCAGCACAGACGCAAAATACGGGGAAAATACCACGGTCAATCAACCCTTTACGAATACCTTCACGCATTTCATCCTCTGTAAGAAATTCATTTTCAAAAAACTTCTCCATCAAAGCCTCATCATTTTCAGCTGCTGCTTCGACCAACAACTTATGCATCTGGGTCGCCTTTTCCATCTCTGACTCAGGAACTTCAGTAATCACAGGTTCTCCTCCATCAGGACCCCACGTATATTGTTTCATCAATAAGATATCAATCACTGCATTGAAGCCAGCCCCAGTACTCAAAGGATATTGAATAGGCACTATGCTAGTGCCATAAGCATCGTGCAATTGTTCCAACACACTATCGTAATCACACTTATCATCATCCAAATCATTGACTACGAAAATGACTGGTTTCTTCAGCATCTCAGTATAACGAAAATGGTTCTGTGTACCGACTTCCACTCCGTAACGACCATTAAGAAGAATCACTGCAGTATCCATCACATTTAGCGCCGTAATAGCGCCTCCCACAAAGTCATCCGACCCTGGACAGTCGAGTACATTGAGCTTCTTGCCGAGCCACTCCATATGAGTGACAGCAGAAAAAAGAGAGTAACCATATTCCTGTTCTACAGGAAAATAGTCACTCACCGTATTGTGCGCTTCGACTGTACCACGTCTGTTAATAACTCCACTTTCACAAAGCATCGATTCTGTTAGAGTGGTTTTACCTGAACCAGCACTCCCTAGGAGTGCAATGTTTTTAATTTCGTTTGTTCGATATATTTTCATAAGCTTGACGATATTGATAAAGGTTGAAGCGCAATTTAACCTTTATACACAACAAATACAAAAACTCATACGTGTTAGACAACATAATTATGTATCTTTGCTCCCATGTCTGGCATATACATTCACTTCCCATTTTGCAAGAGGCGCTGTGCCTATTGTGATTTTTATTCTACGACTCAATTAGACCACACTCCTTTCATCGGAGCAGTGAAACAAGAGCTCATAGAACGAACCGATTATCTAGATGGTTCAACCATCGAAACGATTTATTTTGGTGGAGGTACGCCCTCCCAATTTAGTATAGATGAATTGAAGCAAATCATCGACGGTCTGAATCATTATCCTGGAGTCAAACTGACAGGAAAATCCCAAGTAAAAGAATTTACCATGGAATGCAATCCAGATGACTTGACAGAAGAATATGTCCAGACCCTAACGAGACTCCCCATAAATCGTCTGAGTATAGGTATCCAAAGTTTTCAAGATGACCTACTCCGTTCCATCACCCGTAGGCACGATGCACGTCAGGCAATAGATGCTGTCAACCGCTGCAAACGATTAGGATTTCACAACATAAGTATAGATTTAATTTATGGACTTCCAGGGAGTACAGAAGCAACATGGCGAGCAGATATAAAACAAGCTATTGCTCTCAATCCGACTCACATTTCAGCTTATCATCTTATTTATGAAGAAGGGACCCCTCTTCAGAAGCGGTTAGCTCATGGAGAGATTACCGAAGCGAAAGAAGAAGACAGTATCCGCTACTTTCAGATTCTGCGAGAAGAATTACTCCAAGCAGGATTCCAGGCATACGAAATATCCAATTTCGCCAAACCAGGCTATGAGTCCAGACACAATAGCAGTTATTGGCAAGGGACCCCTTACTTAGGAATTGGCCCATCAGCTCACTCCTATGACGGACAAGACAGACAATGGAATGCCCCTAACTTAAAGACCTATTGTGTGCACCAGTCTCGGATTGAAGGAATTACAAAGGAAATCATCACGCCAGAGATGCATTACAATGAGATTTTGCTCACTCGATTGCGTACCAAATGGGGAATTGACTTAGTCAAACTCGAACAGCAATTGGATAGCAAGTACTTGACTTATATAAAAAAACAAGCCCAGAAGTACATTACTTCTGGGGACTTATTGTGGGATGAAGTCAATCAAAACCTCCGCATCTCTCCTAAAGGATTATTTATTTCAGACGGGATTATCAGTGACTTGATGTCATTGGAAGAAGAAGCCTAACTAGTTCGCTTCTTCCACACTCTCTGCAGGAATAATCAGTGCATTTGTTTCATACCAAGGACGTTTGGTGAGCGTACCGTAAGCAGGAACTTCTACACCTACTGTACCATAAGTACGGATTGTCTTCACAGCACGTGTCGAAGGCGTATCAGCAATCAAGCTTAAAGCATGAGCAAACAAAGCCTCTCCACGATCCCCCAATGGAAGCATCTCGATATCACTACTATTTCCCGATGAATCAACTACATATTTCTCATCTAACGTATTGGCTGTATCAGGAACTAAACCATCTGAATAGTGAAAACTAGTATCCGTACTAGTGATCCTGAAAGTAATAGGCCACATATAATAGGGATACTTGTTATTGCTATCACGAATACGTTCCATACCGACATCTTTTCCTTCGGTAGTGCTACCAATCAAGGTGACATCCATATAAGGCTTCAAGCCATTGGCAACTGCTTCAGAAGCAGACGCAGTATACGCTGACACGATGCAGTAGAGATGCGAAAGATCCAAGTTAGGTAAATCCAACGTCTGGTCAAATTTACTATCTTTATAACGATTTCTAAATGAAGACAAGGTATAAGAATCTTTTGCACCATCATAGTCAGTCAGAATCCAAATAGGTTGATCTAAATCTGCCTGAGGAGCAAGCATATAAGCTAATAGACCTGCAGTTCGTAAGTCACCACCTCCATTATAGCGAAGGTCAAGAACTAAATCATCAATTTGTTGAGATTTGAAATCATTGAAGATAGCAATCAAGGCATCATCATATTCAAATGTTTCGAAAGGCGTCACACCTGAAACAAAAGCATTATAACAAATATAACCCACTTTTTTGCCCCCTTGTTCCACGACTTCTGACTTGAATATAGGACTCAGTTCCATCTGTTTAGAAGCAGATATCGTCACCAATTTCAAGTTGGCCGCTGTGATTTCCTCACCATTCTTTATGGTATAGAATCCGAAGCCACTTCCTGAATAGAAAGACAATAAATCAGAACTAGTAATATCTTTCCTTTCACCTGACTGGTCAGTAAACCAAATCCAATCGCCTCGCTCTACCCCAGCTTCTGCAGCACTTGAATTTTCAGCTACGTAAAGCACACGAGCTGCTAAGTTATCAGTAGACACTCCATCCTCATCAGTCAATCGGTACCAAGTCAAGAACAGACCATAAGTATCACCACTTTGAAGAGCACGAGTAGCCGTATATTCAGGATCCTCCTCTAGATAAGAGTAGAAATAGTCCGCACCATTCGTATGCTTTCCATCATTTTGAGAAAGCATTGATTCGAAAAAAGCTTGAGTATCATCTGTGTCTGTAGACAAGTCACTTGGGATATCGTCTTGCCATAGATACTTATCTTGCATTTTTGAGAGCATCCATTCGTTCATCGCAATCGACGTTGCACTAGCAGTGGTAGAGGGTTCAGTCGGTTCATCGACTACAGGAGTAACCGGATCCACTTCAGGGTCTTTATCGGATGAGCTACAACTGACAGATAGACACATAACAAATAGCAATGCACCTATATTATTTATAGGAAATCGTTTTTTTAAATTCATATATTTTATTATTACATAATCAATCGTTCCATAGATCTATCATCTCGTCTAGATGAGACTTATTAATCTATAGAATGGTGTAAAGATAGAAAATTATACTAAGTAAGTAGACTACATCTAACACATTAACAACATAAACGCAAAAAAAGTAGAATAATGAATCGAAAAATAATCATTTTGATACAATCTGTCTTTATTTATTCATTAATTATCGTAACTTTGGCGGGAAATAAACAGGTCAAAAACGAAAAAAAAGAAAGAACAAATGAAGAAATTTCTAGTCCTCGTAGCCATAGCAATGTTAGGTTTCTCTACCACTGCTAGTGCCTCAAAGAAAAAAGACAAAACCAAAGATGGTTTCAAATTTACAACAATCAAAGCAAATCCTATTACTTCGGTAAAAGACCAAAACCGATCTAGTACTTGCTGGAGTTTCTCTGGTATTGGCTTTTTCGAAGCGGAATTACTGCGTATGAACAAAGGCGAATACGATCTATCTGAGATGTTTGTTGTTCATAACGTGATGGTAGACCGTGCAGTCAATTATGTACGTCTTCATGGAGATTCTTCGTTCTCTCCTGGAGGTAGTTTCTATGACGTATTGTACGTATTGAAAAATGACGGTATCGTACCACAATCAGCTATGCCTGGTATCAAATATGGAGAGAAACTTCCAGTACATAGCGAATTAGACGCAGTTGCTGGTGGATATGTCAATGCGATTGCAAAAGGAAAATTGACTAAACTGACTCCAGTATGGAAAGAAGGACTCAATGCCATTTATGATACTTATCTAGGCAAACGTCCACAGCATTTCGAATATGAGGGTGTTGAATATACTCCGAAGAGTTTTGAGAAGCATCTTGGACTTAATCTTGATGATTATGTATCCATAACTTCATATTCTCATCATCCTTTCTATTCTCAGTTCCCTATTCTTGTTCAAGATAATTGGCGCATGGCTTTATCTTACAATTTACCACTAGATGAAATGATGGAAGTGATGAATTCTTCTATTGAAAACGGATATACATTTGCTTGGGGAAGCGATGTCAGTGAGAATGGATTTACACGTAATGGTGTAGCTGTATTCCCAGATGTTGATGCCAAAAGCAATGAAGGGTCAGACAAAGACCATTGGTTAGGTCTACGTGATTCAGAAAAAGCAAAAGAATTAGCTGAGAAACCATGTAAGGAAGTAGAAGTAACACAAGCCCTTCGTCAGAAAGCCTATGACAACTGGCAAACAACAGATGATCACGGTATGCTCATCTACGGTTTAGCTAAAGACCAAAACGGTAAAAAATATTTTATGGTTAAAAATTCATGGGGTACAGACAATAAATACAAAGGTATTTGGTATGCTAGTGAAGCTTTTGTAGCTTATAAGACGATGAACATCCTTATCAACAAAGCTGCCATCCCAGCAGATATACGTAAAAAGATGGGACTATAGTCATTGACTATATCAAGAGTTAAGATTTTAAATCAAACAAAAAAATTATGGCAAGTAGAAGAAAATTAAAAAAGGCAATTGGATATGTCTTAGGAGAGTTGCTCACTGAAGCTATGGTCTTCAAAGCTTACATTCCAAATGTAGATGTAGAAAAAGCAGATCTACTTATGACTAAAATCATCAAAACAAATGATGAATTTATCAAACGAATCAGCCATACAGAACCTGGCAGTGTCAAATTATTTTACAAAAAATTTGGAGTAGACTTCAATACTGTAGTAAACGAAATATTAGAAGAATTAAATGATCTCAACAGCCAATCATAGTAAGATTCCAACTCATAAAGCTGAATCCACCTGGGGACAGCGCCTCGCAAGATGGTTCTTTTATAAGATTATGGGATGGACTCTCTCTGCAGAAGCTCCTAACTTTGACAAGTGTATCATCTGTGCCGTACCTCACACCTCAAATTGGGACTTGCTTGTCGGTAAGGTATTTTACAAAGCTATCGGCCGACGCACTTATTTTATGATGAAGAGTAGCTGGTTTTTCTGGCCAATGGGAGCTATTTTCAAATGGATGGGAGGGATCCCAGTATTTAGAAGCAAACAGACTTCTTTGGTAGAACAAGTCGTTCATGCTTTCAGAGACAGAGACCAATTTGCATTGGCCATCACTCCTGAAGGAACTCGACGTCCCAATCCTCATTGGAAAAAAGGATTCTACTTTATGGCGCTAAATGCTAATGTGCCGATTACTTTAGCACGAATAGATTATAAGAAAAAAGAAGTGAGGATGGACAAATTCATCATCCCTTCTGGTGATTATCAGACAGATTTACAAGAAATCAAAGACTATTACAAAGATGCAACGGGTAAAAACCCAGAGTGGTTTGATCTAGGAAAGATTTCTAGTTCAAAGTAAATCAAGAACTGAAATAAAGTCATATAGTCCACTATGTTTTAATAGCATAGTGGACTATTTTGTATCTATATGTTTGAATTTTAGACAGAAAATAGCGATATTTGCCACGGGTAAAAAGTAAAAAACAAATCACACTAAAATAAAAAACAAAAAATCAAGATGACAAAGATTAGTGCATTGCAAAAGGCAAGAGCTGCATATCAGCCAAAATTGCCTAAAGCGCTCCTTAGCGCAGTAAAGATCGAAGAAGGTGCTCTTACAGAATCTGTAGCAGACCAAAAAGAAATCAAGGAATTGTTTCCTAACACATACGGTATGCCTATTTTGAAGTTTGTGAAAGCAGACGAGGCAGTCGAACTACCTGCTATGAATGTAGGTGTCATTCTTTCTGGTGGTCAGGCTCCTGGTGGACACAATGTGATATCTGGTCTTTTTGACGGAATCAAGAAAATCAATCAAGATAGTCGTCTATTTGGTTTTATCTTAGGCCCTGGTGGTCTTGTAGATCATAACTACATCGAATTGGATAGTAAGATTATCGATGAATACCGCAACACAGGTGGTTTTGATATCATCGGTTCTGGTCGTACCAAATTAGAGACTCCAGAGCAATTCCAAAAAGGACTCGAGATTCTTAAGGAACTAAATATCAAGGCCCTCGTTATTATCGGTGGTGATGATTCAAATACCAATGCTTGTGTATTAGCAGAATACTATGCTGCACAAAAAGCAGGTATCCAAGTAATTGGTTGTCCTAAGACAATCGATGGAGACCTTAAAAACGAAATGATTGAAACTTCATTTGGTTTTGATACAGCATGTAAAGTCTATTCTGAGGTGATTGGTAATATCCAACGTGACTGTAACTCAGCAAGAAAATACTGGCACTTCATCAAGTTAATGGGACGTTCAGCATCTCATATCGGTCTAGAATGTGCATTACAAACTCAACCAAATGTTGCAATCATCTCTGAAGAGGTAGAAGCAAAGAACATGTCACTTGATGATGTAATCACTTATGTAGCGCAAATCGTTGCTGACCGTGCTGCTGAAGGTAATAACTTCGGTACCGTACTTATTCCAGAAGGCTTGATTGAGTTTATTCCTGCAATGAAAAGTCTAATCACTGAATTGAATGACTTCTTAGCTGCTGACAAAGACTTCGCTATTATCAAGAAATCTCATCAACGTGAATATATCATTTCTAAGTTAAGCGAAGAGAATGCAGCCATCTATGCTAGTCTCCCAGAAGGTGTAGCTCGTCAGCTTACTTTGGACCGTGACCCTCATGGAAACGTACAAGTATCGCTTATCGAAACAGAAAAATTACTTTCTGAAATGGTAGGAACGAAACTTGCAGCTTGGGCAAAAGAAGGTAAATTCGTAGGTAAGTTCGCTGCTCAACATCACTTCTTTGGTTATGAAGGTCGTTGCGCTGCTCCATCTAACTATGATGCTGATTATTGCTATGCACTTGGTTATACAGCTTCAGACCTTATCGCTAATGGTAAGACTGGCTACATGTCATCTGTACGTAACACAACTGCTCCTGCAGCAGAATGGGTTGCTGGTGGTGTACCTATCACTATGATGATGAATATGGAACGTCGTAATGGTGAGATGAAACCTGTTATCCAGAAGGCACTCGTTCGCTTAGACGGTGCTCCGTTCAAAGCTTTTGCTGCACAACGTGATGTATGGGCTAAAGAAACAGCTTATGTTTATCCAGGTCCTATTCAATATTTTGGCCCTACAGAAGTTTGTGACCAACCGACAAAGACATTGGCTTTGGAACAAGGCAAGTAAAAGTTCCTATTAGATTCAGCATCTAGTTGAATCCTATAGATTACATAATAAAATGCGTAGCTAAAATTAATTAGCTACGCATTTTTTATTGATAGTAAAAGGATCTATTCTTAATCAAGACACTTTCCTTGAGCAATAGACAAGGTCTTTTTGAGTCTGATATCCTTAGAAGAACGGCCAATCATCAATCTAAAATCACCAGCTTCTACCACTCGATGCATCTCTTGATTAAGCATAGACAAATCTTGGTCTGTCACATTGAAGACGACGTCAACTTGTTGCCCTGCAGGGACAAACACCGATTTGAAATGAATCAATTTGATAACTGGTTGAGCCACTGAAGCCACCAAATCACGAATGTAAAATTGAGGAACTTCATTTGCATCACGACTACTCATATTTAGAATAGAGAAAGACACTTGATGAGTAGCTGTTGCTGCATCATAAGTAACTTGCATATCATTATATTTAAACTGAGAATAACTCAATCCATAGCCAAATGGGAACAAAGGTTCACCTGATAGATTCAGATAATCATCACCACGTCCCGTAGAAGTATGAAGGTAGCTCAATGGCAATTGAGATTCATCTACAGGATAAGTAATAGGCAATTTACCTGATGGATTATAGTCTCCCACTAAGACATCAGCCACAGCATCACCGCCACGGTCTCCAGGATACCAAGCAGCTAAGATAGCGTTCGCTTGATCTTTCCAGTTATTCATCACTACGGCACTTCCACCTACTAAGACCACTACGACAGGTGTTCCAGTAGCGGCCACACGCTGAATAAGTTCTTCTTGTCTTCCAGGCAACGTAAGGAAAGCTCTATCACGAAATTCTCCTTCTTCGATACCAGCCACCACGATAGCCACATCACTGCGTTGAGCTAATTGCACTGCAGCATCCATTTCGGCATCCTCATTTTGAACCCCGAGAGTCCATTTCAATTTGACATGTGCATTGCGTGTGTTTTCGTAAAAACGAACACGGATTGCATATTTCTTTCCTTTTTCAAAAGAATAAGGCGCTAGATGCTCTGTATAAGAAGCTTTCGTAGGTCTATCGACCAACTTCTTACCGTTGACCCACAAGGTATAGCCATCATTCCCTTCAAGACCAATCTGGAAGTTTCCTGATTCAGGAGCTTCTACAAAACCGTTCCATTCAGCAGAAAACCAGTCCACAGGCAAGGCAGGGTCTGGAGCAAATAACGTCCATCTGAAATTAATATTTTTATCTATTCGTCGAACAGTAGGTGTGCCCTCGAAACTGATATTATCATAATACGCTGCGTCTAAACCAGGAGTTCCAGCAGCAGTAGTAAGATAATCTTTAGCGACGACCACACTCTGTTTAGTCATACGTTTACAACCCAAAGCATAAGCAATCTTTGTATTTTTCCCGTTGAATTTACTTTGTAATCCAGCTAGTATACTCACCTTATCACACCCCGGCCCACTATAACCACCTAGACGAGCTTCGACAGCATCCTCACCCAAAACAGCAATTTGTTTAGCGTGCCCTACTAATGGCAATATATCCTGACTATTCTTCAATAAGACGATTGATTTCTGAGCCGCTTCATAAGCCAAATCACGATGTGCTTGACTATTTGCAAATCTACCAGCTTGACTAACATCGATATAAGGGTCATCAAATAATCCTAATCGAAACTTCGCCTTCAGTACTTGAGTCACTGCTCTATCCAATGCCTCCTTCTTGACTCTACCGTCAAGACAAGCTTCGAGGATAGGTAGATGTTCTTCATAAGCCGTTTGAAAAATCACATCCAAGCCGTTATTGATTGCATCACTTGATGCATCTCCATAAGAAGCACTTGTATGATGAAGTTTGTTGATAATCCCTACCGCATCTGCATCAGATATAGTGAATCCATCAAATCCCCAATCTGTTCGTAACTTATCGATTAGCAACCACGAATTAGCAGAACAAGGAATCCCATCTAAAGTATTGTACGAAGTCATCAAAGACTGCGTACCTCCCTGCTGAATACAAGCTTTGAAAGGAGCTAAATGAGTTTCTTCAAGGTATCGTTTGCTCAGGTGAATAGGATAACTATCTCTACCACCAGCACCCACATTGGCTAGATAATGTTTAGGAGTAGTAATCACCCCCATATTCTCAAAACTACTCACGAAGCTAACCCCCATAACAGAAGACAAATAAGGGTCTTCTCCATAAGTTTCTTCTACACGCCCCCATCGTACATCAGTAGCGAGGTTGATTACTGGTGAGAGAATCTGGCGAATTCCTCGTGAGCGAACCTCTTGAGCTATAGCATAAGATACGCGGTGTACAAGTGTCGTATCAAAAGTCGCTGCAAGACCGATTGATTGAGGAAAAGCAGTAGCTCCCCCACTAACCAAACCGTGCAATGCCTCATGAAACAAGATTACAGGGATACCCAAGCGAGTCTTTTCCACAAAATAACGTTGAATATCATTAGCAGTCTTTGCAGTCTGAGTAGCATTCAGAGAAGGGTCATACTGCAACATTTGTTTCATATCAGGGTCTGTGGCAGCCAAGGTATGAACTTGAAATCCAAAGACGCCATGTTTAAATTTATCAGACTTCAATAAGCTGACATCTCCTGGCATCATATATACTTGCCAGAATTTCTCTTCTGTAGTCATACGATTTACCAGATCTTTTACTCTGACTTCTACCGGAAGTGTTTTGTCCTTGTAAGGATACGTTACCTTAGCTACTAGATTCTGAGAAATCAAGCCAATCATAGCTAAAAGTAAAATGGAATTTTTCATATTTATCTTTTTTTCGGTTACTGTTCAAACCTTTGACCTTGAACGAAATAAAAATAGTAATAAAAATTGCATATGACAAGATAGGCAATACAGAACTACGGAATAGCATCATAATTATATGATATAGAACCATTGTTTTTTATTGCAACCCTAAGCAATAATCGACAAAAATTATTATCAATGCAGGCTTAAAACTATAAGAATAACAATCCAATTATTTGTTTTCCTACCTATATAAATAAGGTTGTACTAATAATTACAGATGCCATCTAAAGCCAAAAGAAAAGGTGATTTCAGTAGAATGAGTATCACGGTAGGTTTCGATACGCTTATCGTCGTCATAAAATTTAGCATAACCTACTTCACTGAATATACTCCAATGAGGCAACAAGAAATATTGCGCTCCTAACGACGTATTGAAAGAAGTTTGCACGCCATGAACAGAAAAGGATTGGTCATCTATTTGTGCATGTATGCTTCGTCCGACTGTGATACCTCCAGATAGATAAATACTATAATATCGCTGCTCAATAAGCGACCATTGGATAGCTATTGGGATACTGAGATAGTGAACTGTTTGCCCAAAGGTACGATGATCGATTTCATCAGTCACGTCCGCAGATAGTTTGGTATAAACTAGTCCAGTAACAAATGCCAAACGAGGAGCAATGTTCATCGCAAAAGAAAGTCCTAGATTCAAAGGATGTTTATGGTGATAAGAAAATGACGGCTGAGCGATGAAAGCATAGTTATTGGCATTATACAATTTCAAACCTTTCGCTTCATTGGTAGGTGATTCGTAATCCATATCGGAAACAGCTAACGACATCATCTGGTTAGTAGAACCGCTGACGCTATTCGATTGATTCATCAACCCAGCATCAGCCATTAAACCTATAGTAAATCGCTTGTTAGCAAGGTGTGATACAGACTGTTCTAATTGTTCGTTATAGACTCTAATCCGTTCATTCTCCATCTCAAGTTGCTCTAGATATTCTCGTTGTCTCTTTCGCTTTAGCATCAAAAGAGAATCTACTACTTGAGTTGTCTTCGTGGGTTGAGTAGTTGTTTGCTCAATAGCAACGAAAGGAATCTCATCAAGCAAAGTTATTTGTGTAACTTCACCCAATGGTGCCAATGTGAGTGTTTCAGTAGATGGCTCAATCAATTCTGCCGTAGACACTTCCGTTGGCAATTGAACAATAGGTGTTGGCAATTGAACAATAGGTGCCGGCCCTTCACTAGCAGGATAAATCAACAAGAACCCCAATACAAGCAGTGCAGCTATCGCACCACTTCCCGCTATCCTTAGCCAATGAGATTGAATAGTCCATAAAGCCCTCTTAGGAACAGTTCCTTGAGCATTCAACGAAGCTTCAAGATGTGTCCATTCAGAGGTAGGAGGTAGCGATTCATAACGATTGACATCATTACGAAGCGTATCTAGCCACTGAGGATTATTCTGTTCAGTCGTTTTGCTCATTACTAATAATTTGTTTAATTTTCTGTGCTAAAAACCGTTTTGCTCTAGCATATTGAGAAGAAGAACTCTTCTCATTGATTCCCATCAGCTTGGCAGCCTCTCGATGCGATAATCCATCGAAAAGAACCAGATTAAGTACTATTCGGTATCCATCAGGCATGGCTGAAATCAGTTGTAATATTTTTGCCATAGGAATTTTCTGCACGAGTGCTGTCTCTATATCATCGTCTTGCAATGAGGCCATATGAGCCTCTATTTCAGAACCTAAAATCCCCTCTTCTTTGAGAGATTCATCTAAAGAAACTATTCTGAATCGAGACGCTTTTCTCAATTTCTGTAAACATTCGTTTCGCATGACTTGACAAGCCCATTTCAGCAGACTTCCATTCCCTTGCCAAGTGAACTGTTTTAACCGTTCGAAAATAATCAACATGCCATCATGAAAGATATCCTCAGCTTCAGCGCGAGAAGGCATAAAGCGCAAACAGACAGTAAACAAACGACCAGCATAGAGCTGATAGAACTGACTTTGCGCTTTTCTTTCTTGGGCGGCACACTGTCTTGCTAACAGCTGCTCTTCCTCATTAGATGTGGTTGATATTCTATTCATGAATAAATCTCCTTGAACGTTTACAAATATACAATATTTAAAGGCGTATTTATAAAACGTCCAAGGAAATTAAAGTTATCCTTACAGAAGACACATTCATAGTTGCCGTCTTATTGAATTACTGAGATTTAATCATCAGTAGAACTATAAGTGAAGAGATATTCTTTGAGTTCTCCTTCATTGGTGGTTTTAGCAATCACTTTGATTCCTTTCTTACCAGTAATGTTAGGGTCATAATCACCCAACTTGAAACTAACTAATCCGCTAGAGTTGCTACTAGAATACTCAGAACCAGGATTATTTAATCTCAATTCCAATGTGGTATATTCAGAATCCTCAGGTGGAGTGATTGCATTCTCTACCAAATGAACAGTTGCAGTAGAAGTACCAATAGGAAAATTGATTTGCAAGTTAAGATATCCGACAGCTAACTGAGAATAATCAGAAACGATAGTAATCGGATCATAACCGATTTCGTCCTCATTCTCAGTAGTCAGTGTCTCGACATCTTTTGTTAGGATTTCGGATACATTGAACAATTCGATACCGTAATCAAATCCAGCAGTAGCAGTACTTTCGATATCGTACTGGAGAATTACGCGTTGACCTTCCACAGCTTGGTAACCCGTTACCTTGTTAATCACGGGAGTCAATGTCTTAGAATTATCCAATTCGAAATAATAAGTACTCAGTCCTCCATTGCTACTAGCAACGACACGAGTAGTAGCGATAGCTACATAATCGGGGTTATCAGAATCTTCTCCATCGAGACAAGACTGAAAGAGAACTGTTGCTACAAGAGCAAACAATACGGTAAAAGTTGTTTTAAAAGTTTTCATCATTTATTTGTTTTAAATAGTACGTATTCGACACTTATTCTTCACTTAAAGCATCATTCTATATAGAGAATGCAATTTAGTCACAAATACTGCATCAAAAAAACTTTTTTATAAAAAAAAGGAGTCTCAAAAGTTATCACTAACTTCTGAGACTCACTGCATTTACCTAAAACTAATAAAATCTAACTAATATCCTTATTATTTCATCGGCATATGTGCCCCTCTTTTCATTGGTTTATGCCCTTTCATTTCTTTTGCATTTGGACGTCTATTAGCAGAACCCAATACACAAACGACTTGTTTTGGAGTCAAAAATGCACTAAATTTCTTGTAATATGATTTGTTGATGTCAAGACGAGCTTGTTGCATATCCATACGGTCTTCAATCATCTTTGTAATTTGAGCATCAGACATGCCTTCTAGCATTTTTTCTTTGCGATCCATTCGATCCCCTTTAGGTTTACATGAATCACATTTCTCACCTGATTTACAAGTGTCACCTTTTGCTGCTGCTTTACATGAGTCACATTTTTCACCTGGTTTACATGAAGCACATTTTGCTGCTTTTCCTTTTGTTGCAAAGCCAGCTGGTTTGGTCTTTTGTAAGTCAGTTAAGAAAGCTTTGTAAGTGGCTTCAAATTTTGGTTTCTGTGAATCACTAAGCATCAATTTAGTTGCCATAGCTTTTGTCTTCATATCCACTTTTTGTTCAGCAGTCATCATTTTACCCATCTTATGATCACCTTGTCGTTGAGCAGGTTGTGCATACATACTCATACTCGCACTTACAGCTACTAGAGCTAACAATAAATTTCGTACTTTCATCTTTGTTCTTTTTAAATTTTTATATTTAATGATGCAACCATATCGGTCGGTATGTCTTTTGGTTTATACCTCGGTAGAAGTGGTGCTTTGTCTATTAGAGTACAAAAGGTAGAGAAGGTTTATTGCCTTCCCTACCTTTTAACTATTCTTTCAAAAAAGAGGACTTAAGTGTGAATTTACTTTATCGTTACCATAGAGGCTCCATAGCCATATTCCTGAAAAGAAGCATCCTGTACTCGACAAGTTCCATACTTCTGTTTTAGTGCCACAAGAATAGCTTGACGAAGCACCCCTTCCCCTTTACCATGGATAAATACGATGCGCAATTCTTTTTTGTTGATATACTGTTTCATCACACGATGAAACTTATCAAGTTGATATTCTAATATCTCTCGGTTATCCATTCCATAAGTATCATCTAGCAACTCTTCTATATGGAGGTCAATCACCAATTCAGGTTGAACACTACTCTTAGCACGTTTCTTTTCAGCTTCCTTCTTTTCTTGCAATGCCTTCGCCTTACGCTTCTCTTCCTCAGGATCTATCTTTTTCCCTGTATTTAAATCAATCTTACCAAGTACTTTTAAACCAGGAAGTTCATCATATGTCTTTTTCTCACGAGCCGGACGTTTCATAGACTCTTTGACCTCCTCTGTGGTAAGGATGATCGGTTTCTTGACCTCATCACCTTCGACGATAGGAACCAACAAGGCCTCCTCATTGAAAAATAAAGAAGGGCGGAAAGCATGCAATTTATAGAATTTCTTCACGTCTATACGTTGTTCCACATCGACTGCATTTTTCATTTGAAATGGACGGTCTGCCTTGAATGGAATAGCTTGTAGCGCGATGACCTGATGTTCATTGAGCTTTGAACGATGAAACTGCTCGATAGATTCTTTACTATTTGGTTCAAGTAAACCATGTTTAGTGACATTCCACAATCCATTTTTCAAGAGGGAATAGGTATAGTAAAGATAATAGTTTCCATCATTGATGAGAAAAGCTTCAAAATTCTGAGATTCACTTGGACGTCCATCCATAGGTAGGAAAGCTATATATAGGTTCAATTCATCAGCCCCTTGTCGTTCTATGGGTACATCGGTAATTTCAGGAAGAACCAACAAAGATGGTTCTTCTGGTTTCTTCACTTGCTTAGGGATAGTTACCGGCTCCTCCTTCCTCTTCTTCTTAGAGTGGAAATTAGCTGGAGTGCTACTTTGAGGGGTCCCCGTCTCGATGACCACACATTCTTTTATCAGTACTGGCACATCGAATCCATCTTGGTCTTCTACTAAAACCATATCTTTTCCTTGGAAATTTGTGACCGTTCCGCCACCGACATCATTCAAAAATCGAACGGTATCTCCTATTTGTATTCTGTTCATAGTATCTATTTTATCTTTTATCTTTTTATATTTCCACAAAAATAGCGATATTTGCCGAGAATTATAGCAAAACTGCTGTTAAAAGAAAAAAGATGATAGAAGAAACAAAGAAGATAAAAATCAGTGATTATGATTATCCTTTAACGGATCAACGAATCGCAAAATATCCCTTAAAAGAAAGAGACCAATCAAAATTATTGGTCTATAAAAAAGGGGAAATTAGTCAGACACATTTCAATCAATTACCGGCAGAGCTCCCACAAGATTCGCTATTGATTCGCAACAACACTAGGGTCATTCAAGCCCGTTTACATTTCCATAAAGAAACGGGAGCACTTATCGAAGTCTTCTGTCTCGAACCAGCAGCACCTACAGATTACCAACTGAACTTTCAGATGAAAGGACATACCTCATGGCTATGCATGATTGGCAATCTAAAGAAATGGAAACAAGGCACCCTCAAAAGTAATTTGACTATCAATGGAAAACCGCTCACGCTAACTGCCACACGCAAACAAGTCGTTGGCACTAGTCATTGGATAGATTTCGATTGGGATAGAGATGATATCAGTTGGGCAGAAATACTTGAAGTATATGGTGAACTCCCTATTCCTCCTTACCTAAATCGAAAGACAGAAGAATCAGATAAGAAAACTTATCAGACTGTCTATTCTAAGATTAAGGGATCTGTCGCTGCACCTACCGCAGGATTGCATTTTACTCCTAAAGTATTTGAAGCCTTAGAAAAACGAGGAGTTGAGATAGAAGAAGTCACATTGCATGTTGGTGCAGGTACCTTCAAACCAGTAAAGGCTGCTCATATCGAGGGACATGACATGCATACTGAATATATCTCAGTGACAAGAGATACGATAGAGAGATTACTTGCTCATCCCGATAAAGTAATAGCCGTAGGTACTACCTCCGTCCGCACACTTGAAAGTCTGTACTATATAGGCTGCAAAATACACGAAGGATTAGCACAAGATTCTAAAGATATCCATGTAGAACAATGGGAACCTTACGAACGAAAAGAGAATCCAAACAAAGAGGAATGGGCACCCACAGTCGTTCTGCAGTCATTACTCGATTACATGGATAGCCATCAACTAGAGGTACTTCATGCGAGTACACAAATCATCATTGCGCCTGGATATACTTACCATATCGTAAAAGGCATGATCACCAACTTTCACCAACCCAAGAGTACATTACTACTCTTAGTCTCTGCTTTCGTAGGAGAAGATTGGAAGAAGATGTATGATTTCGCACTTAACAACGACTTTCGTTTCTTGAGTTATGGAGACTCCTCTTTATTATTACCTTAAGAGGATTCTTTGTTGGCCTTATTCCTTTCTAGGTCAATATACAATAAAGTCTAACTGTTCTTACCAAAAAAGTGAAAGCGGTATATTAATTTGACCATCCAATAAGCGGTCACTACATCATATGTCCTATCGCTTGATTGGAAGGCATTAGTATTGCGGATAAGCGTATTTTGCTGATGCAACAAATCAAAGGATTGGATTGTCATCGTCAATTGTCGTTCTTTGAAGAAACTATAGGCCAACTGCATATTCCATACGACATCATGTCCATCGAGGCCTCCGCTAAATCCTTTACGGATAGACATCGTAGCATCACTAGAAAAAGAGAGACTATTTGGAAAAGTATACTGAAACGTATTGTTTATAGCATACTTCTGAGTTTCTACAGCCTGATTGTCAACGAGGTTGTTTGCTGCTTTGGAATAAGTAATTCCACTTCCTAGACCAATATCCAACTCATCATTGCGATAGGTAAACTTCAGGCTTTGGCTCAAGCCAGTGCGTATGGTTCTATTTTTGACCGTTTCATTATTAATTAACTGATAACTAGGCATCTCGCGATAATTAGCACTCGAATTGGATGAGAGAGAGAAATGCTTAGGGCCCAATGGGATATTCAATGCCAGATGACCAGCACTATTCCAATTTCCATTGATATTAATAGGCTGAGAAGTTCGCCCTCCAGTAGCCTCATCATAAGTCGTACGGTTGACGATACTATTCTGCGTATTAGAATAGTATAAGGCAGCCATCACACTAATCCGTTTTTTGGGATGAAACATCGTGTATTGAGCACTTAGGTTTTGGCTATATGACGGTTTCAAATCAGGATTTCCCATCCTGATATTTAATGGATTAGAATCATCCGTTGTAGGAATCAAACTCAATATATTGGGTTGAGAAGTTCGCCCGCGGTAATTGACACGCAAGGCAGAACGTTTACTAAATCGATATTTCAAATCAAAGGTAGGAGAATAATTCCATACATGCTGAGGAGCATCATACTCTAAACCACCTACAGTATAACTAGTGACAGACTTCTGCGATGAAGCGGTAAAACCAGCAGAGTAACGGACTGACTTACCTTTGTACTTATACGCCATCCGAAAATCTTGATTGTAATAATCATTGAGTATAAACTTAGATTTATCAAGAGATATTGAATCCATAGGAACCATTAAATAGAACGCATCTAGATACTGTGCCATCACCTCCTCAGTAGGCATATAGGTAACCCTATCCTGCTTGTTGTGTCTGTAATTATAGCCGTAAGAAAACTGCAAAAAATGATGCTCTGTGATAGGCTCATTATAAGCCATGCGCAAGCGATAGCTATAATTATTGTTTTCATTTTCCAATCGTTGTAAACGGTCGCTACGAGGCGTATCAGTCGATTTGTAATAATACACATGACGGTCTGTCCAATTGGTACTATTATTTCCTCCTACATTACCATCTACAGAGAGTGTGATACTTCGATATTTATTGCTAGCCCATCGACGATTAATCTGAGCAGACAGGGCTGTACGGTAATTATCTTTCTCGATATGATTACCTCCATATTGTTGATTAATAAGGTCGAGTGCATCAGCATCTGCATCCTCTACCACATTCAAGCTATCGATATCAGTGAACTGATTGAAGTTTACAAATTGATTGTCGACCAATGCACCATAGGAAGATACTGACTTAAACTGTTGTGTACTTCTCCCTTTCGATACTTTGATATTCGGACGGATTAATACTGACGTAAGAGAATCGATAGTCCAGTTAATTTTAAAAGAAGTACTGAAATCATTGTCATGACTAAAATCACGGTTTACCGAACTTGAATAGTTTGTCTTAGCATTGTATATCTCATTGAGTGCATCAAGATTCTTTATCCGGTCATTTCGTGCCCAACTGACACTTCCATTGATTTGAAGTTTTTCACGGTCACGCATAAAATCAAGGCCTAGTTCTTGTTTCTCATTTTGACCTTGTTTGATTTGCCATTGACTGTATCCGCCTCCGCCAAAGCCCATATCATTTGTATTGTTCCGATTATAGATAATCGTCATATGGTCATCCCCTTTGAAACGATTAAGCATGCCGTTGAGTGCATACCGATCAGATGACCCTATGCCACCATTTACTTTGCCCAACCATCCCTTCTTCATCTCTGGTTTGATTGTCAAATCCAATACGGCTTCATCATCTTCATCATCGATACCAGATGCTTTAGCCATATCACTAGTCTTGTCATAAGCACTAATCTTCTCTATCATCTCTACGGGAAGATTCTTGAGCGCTACTTTGGGGTCATTGAGGAAAAATTCTTTGCCATCGACAAGAATCTTCGTGATAGGTTTCCCATTGATAACGATATTCCCTTCTTCATCTATCTCAGCACCAGGTAATTTCTTGATTAATTCTTCGACCATAGCTCCAGGAGGAGTACGATATGCAGACGCAGCATAGACGAGCGTATCTTCGACCATTGTTACCTCAGGCGCCTCAGCTGTAACGACCAATTCATCTATCATATATTCGTCAGGAAGCAGCTTAATAGTCTGAAGATTGACTCGTGGCTGTTTCTCAAATACCTGAACGATTTGCTCATGAGGTCTCATGCCGATATAGCTACATCGAACCAAATACTTCCCTATAGAGATATTCTTCAAAGAGAAATCCCCCTTGGCATCTGTTGTCACGCCCCCCACAAAACTAGAATCAGGCAATTCCAGTAATTGAATAGTTACTTGACTCAACGGTTGACTACTAGCATCTTCGATGACTTGACCGAAAATAACAGCTTTGACTTTATCTTTCGCCCCTCCTATCTTTTCATGTGAAGTCAAGGAAAAGACCGATGAATTAGCTTGCAAATGTCCTATCTCAACAAAGGAGAAAAAAAAGGCGAGGAGAAGAAAATACAGATTGACTTTTATCAGATTAAGATGACGCATTATTCATAAATAAATTTCAGACTAAACGAGAACTCTCACAAAGGTAAAAAATTTCAGTATATTCCATTGGTCACTTATTATCTTTTTCGGTAAATATAGCTATCTTTGTAAGCAAAGAGACTAAAAACATGAACAATCAACCCGTCATCCTTTGTAAAGATATCAATCTAGAACTTCAACAGCTTCTGGATAAGCATACAGCAGACCGTATATTCTTGCTCACAGATGAACATACACACGTACTTTGCAAAGACCTCATAGCTAACAGTTTGAAAGAAAGAGCAATCTATGAGATAACTATAAAGCCTGAAGACACCCACAAAAACACAGAAAGCCTTTGTCATGTATGGCAAGAACTCAGTACACATGGTGGCAGTAGAAATAGTCTGCTAATCAACCTCGGAGGAGGTATGGTTACTGATTTGGGAGGATTTGCAGCATCGACCTTCAAACGAGGGATTAAATGCATCAATATCCCGACTACCCTCTTAGCTATGGTAGATGCCTCTGTAGGCGGGAAGACAGGGATTAATTTCAACGGATTAAAAAATGAAATAGGCGCCTTTTACGATGCTTTGGCTGTCCTCATTGATACGCGTTTCCTTCAGACCCTCGACCAGACAAACATATTATCTGGATATGGAGAGATGCTCAAACATGGTCTGATAGCTAGTCAGCAGCATTTTGAGGAGTTGATTGCCTTAGATTTAGAGAATCCCCCTATGGATGAATTGCAACGGCTGATTGGAATCAGCGTAGAGGTCAAGCGGAAAATCGTTCTTGAGGATCCAAAGGAACAAGGCATTCGCAAAGCACTTAACCTAGGACATACCGTCGGGCATGCTTTTGAAAGCCTTGCACTCGAAGAAGATAGACATATCCTTCATGGCTATGCGGTAGCTTGGGGATTGATTTGTGAACTCTATCTCTCGCATGTGGTTTGTGGTTTACCACTCCCTCTATTACGCCGTGCGAGCAACTATGTAACCACTCATTACGGCCGTTTCGAGTTTACATGCAACCACACAGACCGTCTGATGGAACTGATGATGCACGACAAGAAAAATGTAGGTGGAGTCATTAACTTCACGCTACTAAGCAATATCGGCGAAGTAAAGATCAATCAGACAGTGGATCGGTCACTTATCATAGAGATGTTAGATTTTTATAGAGAAGGACTCTAATCCTCGACACGCAAGAGACAATACTCCACACGTCTCCCTCTCTTAAGGGTTAGTAAGCAATCGTTTGGAGTACTTTCTTTTTACACAATACTGTCTTATCGTAAATCCGCACCGATAATTCATCACCGTCAAGCAATAGGACATCTACAGCATCAGGATGTACAGTGACCTTCACCGCACAATCTAGATAATTTACTTTCAGCTCATAACAAGTCCATTGACTAGGCATCACAGGCTCAAATGTCAGTACTTGCTTCTTGAGCATCATGCCTGCAAATCCATGAGCAAGCGCCATCCAACTACCCGCCATGCTTGTGACGTGCAATCCAGCATTCACCTCGTGATTATAGTCATCCAAATCCATACGTGTGGCTTGTAAAAAGAGGTTATACGCCTCATCTAATTTACCCAATCGAGCGGCTAATATGCAGTGAACATAAGGTGATAAGGATGACTCATGAACTGTTTTCGGAGCATAAAATTCATAATTCTTCCGAATCGTCTCTTGGTCAAAATGATCCCTATAAAGATACAATCCTAAGAGGACATCACTCTGCTTGATGAAACAGCTCCTTAAGATACGATCCCAAGACCAATGCTGATTGATAGGACGTTCCTCGCTTGGTATCTCATCCACATTTTGCATCACCTTATTGAGATAACCATCTTGCTGTATGAAAAGACTCGTCTTTTCATCTTGATGGAGATACATCTTATCGGCTATCTCTTGCCATTTTTGCAGCTCTCCGTCAGCCAATTGCACTTCTTCCAGCACAGCGTGAGTACCCGCCTCATTGTGTTGATGAGCTAACTTCAGCATCTTAAGGGTATCTAGTAATGTCTGCCGACAGCTAAAATTTGTGTACCAATTGTTGTCTACATTGTTTTCATATTCATTGGGGCCAGTCACCCCTAGAAGCATATAACATTGACAGCGTTGCGACCACGTCACACGCAATGCCCAGAATCGACAAATAGCAATCAGGACACGCAATCCATGTGGCGTCAGATAATCGATATCACCCGACCAACAAATATACTGTACGATAGCATAAGCCATGATGCTATTACGATGAATCTCTTCGAAAGTAATCTCCCACTCATTATGACTTTCTTCTCCTGTAATGGTCATCATCGGATAAAGTGCAGCCCCTCCTCCTATGCCCAACTTGCGAGCATTAGCAATAGCTTTTTGAAGATAGGTCTCTCTATAGAGCAATAAGTTACGAGCGATATCTTGTCGAGAAGAAAGGAGGAAATAAGGTAAACAACAGAGTTCTGTATTCCAAAAAGTGTTTCCTCCATAAAATTCACCCGTAAACCCCTTAGCTGCTATATTTAATCGATGGTCGCGACCTTGATAACTCTGATGTAATTGAAAGATGTTGAACCGAATGCCCTGCTGCGCTTGTTCATCTCCTTGAATCACTACATCTGAATCATTCCATAGTTTTTTCCAATAGGCCTGATGGTCTTTGATTAGTTCATTCCATCCTACCTTCATATAGCGCCTTAAGTCACTCACCGTACTATCCACGATATCATTTCTGGATTCATAAAGAGAAGAGACGATAGTCACAAATTTATCTACTTCGAGTGTATCATTTGGCTTCACTTGACAACCTACATTGTATCCCACCGCTTGCTCTTTCTCTATAAGGATAGAATATTTATCGAGCGGTTCTCCATTATATTGTGCCTGATACCCCATAGCCATACATACCTGTGTATCCTCACGCTTGACTTGAGTCCAGAGATAAGCTACATCTTCCTTGGTTTCACTACGCAGCGTAGTCCACATCTGCTCATCATAGTTTGCACTCTCGTGCTTCACATTGGCATCTAGATAAGGGACGACAGATAACTTGCCTGAGTAATTAATACTTTTCACCTCGAAACGAATCATACATAGATTGGGTTCCATCATATGATTCAGATGAGTAATCTTGATACTCAGCGTATTACCTTTGGGAGAAGTAGCTACGAAAGAGCGATACGAGATTCCCGATTTCATATCCAACTGACGCAGATAGTCTTGCACATCCCATACTGCCAGATCCAATTCTTCATCGATCAAGCGGATTCGCATACCACTCCAGTCGGGTGCATTAGGTACCCGACTAAAGAAACGAGGATAGCTATTTTTCCACCAACCGACTTTGGTCTTGTCGAGAAATGTCACTCCTGCGAGATAACTCCCTTGAAGGCTATCGCTAGAATAATGTTCTTCGAAATTGCCACGTTGCCCGAAACGACCATTACCTAGGCTAAAGATACTTTCAGAAGCCCGCATCCTAGAGGGATGGAACTTCTCTTCTATAATTTGCCAAGGGGCAGTCTTCAGATATTGTTTCATTGTGTATCGTTTTTTGTTGTTCTAAATATCTCCTGTCGCTTTCTCCTTGATAAAGAAGACGGAGAAACCACCTAAAAGAAGAGAGACACCGGCTACTACAAGCATCATCACTTGTTGTTTTCCAGGTCCACCCACGACACTAAACAAAGCTCCACCAACAAGCGCTGCAACGATTTGAGGAATACATATCGTGCCATTGAAAAGCCCTAGATACGCCCCCATATTTTTACCTGATACAGAATTGGTGAAGATAGTAAATGGCATAGCCATCATAGCAGCCCAAGCACACCCCACAAGGGCATAACTGATAAATACGGTATATTGGTCAGTCATCCAAAGTGTAGAGATGAATCCAATACCACCTAAGAAAAGACTCAATGAATAAGCCATTTTCTTATTCTTGAACAGAGGTAATATGACAGCCCATACAACAGCACCTATGGCTTCGACGGCAAATAAGATGCCGGCCCAATTAGCTGCTTCTTGATAACCAGGACTGAGCGGGTCACTTGCATGCCATATATGTTCTGCTGTAGCTCCAGTGATATAAGTCCACATATACATAAATGCAGCCCAAGAGAAAAACTGCACCAATCCTACTGTCCAGAAAGTATCTGGGGCCTTGACTAACAAACGAAATAGACCTTCTTTCTTTTCACTATCCTTGGCTGATATATGGTGAAATTCATTGAACTCTTTAGGAGGCATCTCCTTGACTTTCATCACCGTATAAATCACACAACCCAAGAGGATAGCAGCCCCGAAATAAAAGGAATAGACTACGGAAGGAGGGACGACACCTTTTGGCGCCACGTTCTGAATACCAATCCATGTGAAGAAGAAAGGAAAGATGAAACCAATCACACTACCTACATTGACTAGAAAACTCTGAATAGAATAAGCTAAGCCTTTTTGCTTCTCATTGACCATATCGCCAACCATCATCTTAAAAGGTTGCATCGCTATATTGATAGATGTATCTAGAAACATCAAGGCAAAAAGCCCGAATGCCATCGCTCCACCTACGGATAAACTGAGACTTCCGGCATTAGGTAAAAGACAAAGAACTAATACGGCGACAATAGACCCGACGATAAGGTATGGGATACGACGACCTAACTTGGTCCAGGTACGGTCACTCGCTTCTCCTATAATCGGCTGAACGATGAGTCCTGCTAAGGGAGGAAGAATCCAAAAATAACTCAAGTTATGAGGGTCCGCTCCTAACGTAGCAAATATTCGACTGATATTAGCACTCTGCAATGCATAAGCAATCTGCACACCGAAGAAACCGAAACTAATATTCCACAGTTTCCAAAAATTCAAATCTGGTTTGTTTTTCATTCTGTTCTAATTATAAAGTTATCATTTGTCACTATTTATTACTTTGTGGTTCCCCGTACGATGAGATTAGTTCGCACGATATGATTCCTCACTTGAGGTGGGGCTTCATCACTATTGATACGATGCATAAGTAAATGGAAAGCGGCTTTGCCTACCTCTTCTCCATTCTGACCTACCGTGGTTAATTTCGGGTCAGTACTCATCGCCACCTCACCATCGGTAAACCCACATATAGAAATCTCATCAGGTACTTTTATCTTCATCTGTTTACAAACCCTTAAAACCCCCGATGCCGTTTCATCATTTACAGCAAAAAAAGCATCAGGTCGTTGAGAAGCATTTTCGATGATATTGGGGGTCATCGCCAATGCTTGTTCACGAGTGTCACATATCTGTATCATATCGTCACTCACTGGGATATGATATCGCTTCATCGCATCGAGATAGCCATTGCGACGATTTTTTGAAATCTCTAATTTGGGATTGGAACTGTAAAAATAGATTCGTTTACAGCCCGTTTGGATCAAGTATTCTACTGCGGTAAAAGAACCAGCATAGTCATCGACAACTACGCGTTCTGTACTTATCTCTGGACAGATTCGGTCATAAAAGACCAAGGGAATGTCATTGGCAATCAATTCTTTATAGTGGTCATAAGTCTTGGTCTCTTTAGCCAAACTTGTAATCACACCGCAGACTTGTGCAGCCTCGAAGGATTGAATGATTCGTCTCTCGTCCTCATATTTCTCATTGCTCTGTGCAACGAGTAGACTATAATTTTCCGCCTTAGCCGCTTGCTCAATGCCAGAGAGTACACAAGAGAAAAAATGATGAACGAATTGAGGGATGATGACCCCTATGGTCATGCTATGACTAGTACGTAGATTCATAGCCAACGCATTGGGCTTGTAATGATGCAATCGGGCATAATTTTTAACCATCTCTCTCGTTTTGAGACTGATGTCAGGATTGTCCCTCAAAGCCCTCGATACCGTGGATATAGAAATCCCCAGTTCACGAGCAATATCTTTGATGGTTACTTTAGATTTTGATGGCATAGTACGTACGGTTAATACACAAAAATAATATATATAATAAGACCTAAAAGCAATCGTTTGCGTAAATGATATTCACCGACACACAAACGTTTGCATAAATATAATGAATCTAGAGAAGAAAAAAACTTTTTGCCTCCAAAATCTCCTTTCCTGAAAAAAAAAGATACCTTTGCCCTGCATTTTTAACAAATAATTAATCATATGATTACAGAAACTAAGCACAACAAGTGCAATCAGACAGTCATCCATTGGAGACGGTTTGATAACACTCCTTATGCAGCGTTTTGTAGTTTGAAACGACAAGTAACCATCGGTGTACTATCGTTTGCGATGTTGACATTAGGATTCGTCGATTGTGCCACAGCACAAGAGAATCTCTCGACAGACCAACTACAACCCTACGCGCTTGAGGAAGTGGAAGTGACTGCTTCACGTTTACCCTTAGGTGAATTGGAAGCCGCACGCCCAGTGACTGTATTGACGAGACAGGAAATCCAAGGCTCGGCAATACACAGTATTAACGACCTTTTAAAGTATGCCGTAGGTGTCGATGTCAGACAGCGCGGCGGATTTGGCGTTCAGACAGATATCTCCCTGCGTGGAGGTACATTCGACCAAATCACTGTATTACTCAATGGGGTAAATATCACGAACCCCTCGACAGGCCATTTCTCGGCCGATTTCCCTGTAGCTATATCAGATATTGAACGGATAGAAATTATCGAAGGACCAGCCTCGCGGGTCTTTGGGACTCAGTCTTTTGCTGGAGCCATCAACATTGTCACCAAGGCGAGTTCACACAGTGGAGCAGATATCCGATTGATGAGCGGACAGTATGGACAATTTCAAGGAGGAGCATCCGTCAATCTGACCGGGAAAACTGTTCAACAGCAGCTCTCAGGTAACTGGGGTAGAAGCGATGGAGCGGTAGACAATAGTGATTACATCCAACGTAAAGGATTCTACCAAGGACAACTCCAAGATGAGGCCATCGATATGCAATGGCAACTGGGGGTTAGCAGTCAGGACTTTGGAGCCAATACCTTCTATTCTGCCAAGTATGCCGACCAATATGAGCAGACCCGTAAATATATGGGGAGCATCAAAGGAAAAACCAAAGGGAAAACCATACAGTTCGAACCTTTGATGTATTGGAATAGAACCAAAGATCATTATGTCCTGATACGCAACAATCCTGCTGCCTATCAAAATTATCATCTCATAGATGTCTATGGTCAAGCACTCAATGCTTATATCAATACTCCTCTCGGGCGAACAGCCATCGGGACGGAAGTGCGCTGGGAAAGCATACTGAGTACATCGCTTGGTAAGCCGGTTCCAGTACAGCAGCAGAAACCTGTTCATAAAGATGGACTCAACTATGACAAAAGTGACCACCGGACAAATTATAGTTTCTATGCTGAGCATAATATATTACTTAGTCAATGGACATTCTCTATGGGATTGATGGCCAACTATAATACCTATTTAGCCAATGGATTAGACTACTTTCCTGGCATAGATATCAGCTATCGACCATCGACCCATTGGAAATGGTTCGCCTCTTGGAACAAAGGGATGCGTCTACCTACGTTTACAGACCTTTATTATAAGAGTCCCACGACAGCAGGAAACTTAGATTTGAAAGCTGAGAAGACGCAAGCTTGGAGTACTGGCGTGGCGTACCGCACCTCGGCATGGGAGATGCGCCTAGAAGCCTTTTATCACAAAGGGACTGACATGATTGATTGGGTGATGTATGATGCACAAGACATCTATCATGCTGCTAATTTCGGACTCGACAATATAGGGATGGAACTAAATAGTACACTCCGACTGGGCACACTATTTCCTCAGCAAAGGTTCTTGAAGACACTTCATGTGGGCTATAATTATATTCATCAAAAACGGCATGACGACCAGGCCTTTTACAAGAGCAGTTATGCCATGCAATATCTTCGTCATAAGATAGTGACCGAATTGAACATGCAACTTACACCACGAATAACGGCCAAAGTGAGTTATCGATTCCAAGAACGTATGGGCGATTATATCGCTTATGATGAGGCTCATCAATCTACGGGAGAATTAGTGGGATACAAACCCTATGGAGTAATAGATGCCAAAGTCACGTACCAAGCAGGGGCACTCCAATTATATGCTGAAGCCAATAATATCTTCGATGCACAAGTCATCGATGTGGGGAATATCCCTCAACCAGGCTTATGGGCTAGAGGAGGATTAGTCTACCATATCAATTGGTAATGATTCAAGATGAAGGACCATTCTCGTAGAAAACGAATTGTCTTAATTTAGTCTTTTAAACTGTGTTTTCACAATAGTGAATTTTTCAGGACGAGATGAAGCCGTTCCTGTCACTTAACCTAAGGGTCTAGTTAGGACGACTCACTAAAGCACCTGAGAAGCCATCTAAAGGCTTCGTTTCATTGTGTGAACACCCAAAAAGGCTTCATCTTGTTAGCTAAAAAAGAAAGACTTAAGTCTCATAGTAAGAGGACTTTGTGTTCAAAAAGATGAATACAAAGTCCTTCTTTCGTAACGATAGGTCATCCTAATGAAGGAGCTATACAGTTATTGTTAAAAGATAACACTTATAGAGCAGTAGTGATAAAAGGATACATAAACGAGAAAGACACATGAACATGGATATTAAAAATAAGAGTGTATTTGCAGTTTCATTGGTCAAATACTGACTACTCATACGGAGATAAAAAAAGACAGATTCAATAATTGAATCTGTCTTTTTTTAATGAGTTTGATACTTGTCATCAGAAGCCTAAACTTCTCAAGTAATCAACTGATATACTACAAAGTCTGGTCGACTAATTCGATAATCTTATCGACAGCCGCACCCAATGCAGCAGCATCTTTTCCTCCCGCCGTAGCGAAGTGAGGTTGTCCACCACCACCGCCTTTGATTAGACGAGCAGCTTCCTTGACTAGCTTACCTGCATGAATACCTGCAGCAACCAAATCATCAGTAGCCATCACGGTAAGCATCGGCTTGCCGAAGGCCTTTGTTCCAGCGACAAAAAGAAGATTTGTCAGTCCATCCCCTTTGAGTTGGAAAGCAATATCTTTAATCATATCAGCAGGGTAATCACCGACACACTTAATTAGCGTATACTTATCGTGCTCTTCTTGTCGTTCAAGCAATGATTGCTTCAAATGAGACGCCTTTTCTTTCATGAAGAGTTCTATTTGTGCTTTTAGCTTCGCATTCTCTTCGATGGACTTCTTGATTGACTCCTGCAATTTTGGCGTGTTGTTGAATAATCCTCGAAGGGTATTCATCTTGTCTTGCATGTCATAGAGCATCTCTTCGACCGCAGCACCTGTAATGGCTTCGATACGACGAACTCCTGCTGCTACTGAACTCTCGGAGAGTATCTTAAACATAGCTATCTGACCTGTGGATTGTACATGAATACCGCCACAGAATTCGATAGAATCGCCAAACTGAATCACGCGAACTTCATCTCCATATTTTTCGCCAAACAGTGCGATTGCACCCAATTCGCGAGCCTCATCAATAGGTATATTGCGATGTTCTTGAAGAGCAATATTCTTGCGTATATTGGCATTGACGATGCGCTCCACTTGTCTGATTTCTTCATCGGTAACTTTCTGGAAATGAGAGAAATCAAAACGCAGTGATTTCGGAGTAACCAATGAGCCTTTCTGTTCTACATGAGCACCTAAGACTTCACGCAGAGCAGCATCTAGAAGGTGAGTAGCTGAGTGATTGGCTGCCGAAGCAGACCGTTTGTCAGTATCTACACAAGCCATCATCGGTACTTGCATCTCTTTGGGTAACTTAGTAGTCAGATGTACTGTCAAGTTGTTTTCACTCTTGGTATCGATGATATCAATCGTCTCTGATTCACTGACTAATACTCCTGTATCCCCTACTTGGCCTCCACTTTCTGCATAGAAAGGTGTCTGGTTAAGAACTAGTTGATAGAGTGTCTTTTTCTTCTGAGTAATCTTACGATAACGAAGGATACTTGTCTCATATTCAGTATAGTCATAGCCAACGAAAGTAGAGGTTCCCTCTTCTAGGACTACCCAATCACCGGTATCTATATGTGCTGCATTGCGTGCACGGTCTTTTTGAACTTGCATCGCTGCATCAAAAGCTGCTTGGTCGACAGTCATCCCCTGTTCACGTAGGATGAGTTCGGTCAAGTCAAAAGGAAATCCATACGTATCATATAGCGTGAAGGCAATGGTTCCATCCAATATGGTCTTGCCAGCTGCTTTGGTTGCTTGGATTTGAACATCAAGCATCTTGATTCCGGTATCAAGTGTACGCAAAAATGATTCTTCCTCTTCCTTGATGACCTTTTCGATTAGCGTCTGTTGTGCTTTGAGTTCTGGATAAGCACCCCCCATTTCCTTAACTAAGACAGGGATCAGTTTGAACATAAAGGCTTGTTGCTGTCCCAAGAAGGTATAACCATAACGAACGGCACGACGGAGAATACGTCGGATGACATAGCCTGCTTTGGCATTGCTTGGCAATTGACCATCGGTAATAGAGAAAGCAATGGTTCGAATATGGTCAGCAATTACACGCATGGCGATATCTGTCTTCTCTGCATGACCATAAGCCACACCTGACATCTTAGCTATAAACTGCAACATCGGTTGGAAAACATCAGTATCATAATTAGAAGTCTTGCCCTGAAGAGCCATACATAGACGTTCAAATCCCATACCAGTATCAATGACACGAGCAGGAAGGTCTTCCAAATGGCCATCAGCCATTCGTTCATATTGCATAAATACAAGATTCCATATCTCTATCACTTGAGGATGATCTTGGTTCACAAGACTAGCACCGGGAATCTTTGCACGATCCTCTGGACTACGTAAATCCATATGGATTTCAGAACAAGGACCACAAGGACCTGTCTCTCCCATTTCCCAGAAATTGTCTTTCTTATTTCCATTGATAATCTTTTCTTGTGGCAAGAATTTCTCCCAAATAGCAAATGCTTCATTGTCTTTGTCGAGTCCATCTTCTGCTGCTCCTTCAAATACAGTGACATAGAATAAGTCTGGAGAGAGCTTGAGTTCTTTTGTCAAATATTCCCACGCCCATTCTATGGCTTCTTTCTTGAAATAATCACCAAAAGACCAATTGCCCAACATCTCAAACATAGTATGATGATAGGTATCATGTCCCACTTCCTCTAAATCGTTGTGCTTACCACTCACGCGGAGACATTTCTGACTGTCAGATACACGAGTGTATTTGGCGACTTGATTGCCCAGAATGATATCTTTAAATTGGTTCATTCCTGCATTTGTAAACATCAATGTAGGATCATCTTTGATTACCATCGGTGCAGATGGTACGATTTGGTGCCCTTTTCCCTTAAAATAGTGGATAAAAGAGTCACGAATCTCATTAGCAGTCATCATTTTATCTTTCTGAAGTTAATATCTTAAAAAATTACTGCAAAGATAATGGGTTTTTACTATTTTTGTTCCTAAACAAGAGATAAATGTGATTATATGAGCAAACTTTATTATAAATACGACCGTAAGAAACAAAGATATCGTCGTATCTCTCCTACAAAGGGACAGCGATTCTGGTTTTTCTTCAATCGGATTCTTTTAGGTGTTGGCTCGGGTATAGCCACATTCATATTATTATCCTTTTTGATTACTTCCCCTAAAGAGATGGAACTGGCTCAAGAAAATAGTAAGATGAAATCACAGTTGATGCTACTTTCTCGTCAGAATGACAATAATCAGGGGATGATTAATATATTGAAGCAAAGAGATGTGTATATCTATAGAGCCCTTCTACGTATGGACCCTGATACCACAGACTTGTATCAATTAGATAATCTATTTGCTGAAAAATATAACCAATTGGCTGAAAAGCCAAGTAACAAACTGCTCGTCAACACGACAAAACAGCTAGATAACCTGCAGTTAGAAATTTATAAACAGTCTATCTCGTTTGACTCTATCGTCTCGGCACTCAAGAACCAGGACAAACGAATCGCCTGTATACCTGCCATACAACCGGTATCCAATAAGGACCTGAAATATACTGCATCGGGATATGGCTGGAGAGTGGACCCTATATATGGTACTCGTAAATTCCACGAAGGGATGGATTTTGCAGCTAAAAGAGGAACTCCAGTCTATGCTACCGGTGATGGACGAGTCATCAAATCGAAGCGTGTCAGAGGTTATGGCAACTGCATTGTTATCAATCATGGATTTGATTATGAGACACTTTACGCCCATCTGAACAGTATCGATGTGCGCACTGGACAGCAAGTCAAACGAGGACAAAAGATAGGTGAAGTGGGTAGTACAGGTAAAAGTACGGGACCACACTTACATTATGAAGTTCATTATAAAGGACGGGTACACAATCCAATCAATTATTATTTTATGGACTTGGATGAAAACCAATATGATAAGATTCTCGAATTGGCAGAGTCTCACAGAGAAACAATGGATTAATTCTATACAGATTTAAGCAAAACCAAAAGCTATGGCTAAAAAATTATATTACAGTGCTAGTGAAGTAGCTAAGATGTTTGATGTACCGATTTCGACCATCACCCATTGGGAGAAAGAGATTCCACAGATGCGTGCCGAAAGAACCAATACTAATCGTATTCGGTTCAAGGGAAGTGATATCCCTAAGATTAAACTTGTTCGGTATCTAACAAAAGAAAAGAAACTGACTTTGCAAGGAGTAAGAGAATATATGGCTACAAACAAAAATAATGATATCGTCTACAAAAGAGCCGATATCATTAAGAGATTAACTGCTGTAAAAGAGGAGTTACAAGCATTGAGAAATGCCTTGGATTATTAATCTGCCCCCTTCCTCTAGGGGCTCAGTATCTGCGTTATAGATTTTCTACACGAGATACCTTTTTGATTCCATTTACTTTCTGCAATTCTATGATGATACGCTGTACTTCTTTCACTTCATGAACTAATAGTTGTACACGACCTTCGAATATGCCGTTGTCACTTGAGAAATGAAGTTCCTTCATATTGACGTGCAATTGGCTAGACAGTACTTGAGTGACTTCATTGAGTAGTCCTAATCTGTCGATCCCTCTAATAGAAACGACGACTTTAAATAATAGACTGGCATCAGGGCTCCATGAAGCTGCAATGATACGATGTCCATAGCTGCTTTTTAATTTGATCGCTACTGGACACTGCCGTTTGTGAATCGTCACGTGATTGTTCTCGTCGATATAACCTAAGATATTGTCTCCTGGAATTGGTTTACAACATTCGGCTACTTGGTACACTGTATTTACGCCCTTGGCATTTATATTAAAAACCTTCTTGGTATCAATATCATCACTTACAGAGATTAATGTATCCTCCTTAGTAGCGGTTCCTTTCGATTTGACAGCAGACATACCACCTATTCTGAAGAAGCGTCGCCAAGCGCTCGTATTTCCTTTGAGCAAAATACGTTCTGTCTCTCCCAGAACAATGTCTCCATGTCCTATCCCCTCATAGAGGTCTTCATGTTTTTTCAAATCATGTAGATGGCAGAGTTTGTCCAAGAGTGAAACGGAATCGGTAGGCAAATCTTCTTCTTTGAAGAACTGAAGCAGAAGTTCCTTTCCCGTCGCTTGGTCCTTTTTGGATATTCGGCGAAGCACAGATTGAATCTTTGTCTTCGCACGTACCGTAGTAACCATAGACTCCCATTCCTTCTTGACACGTTCAGTTCGAGAAGTCAAGATTTCAACTTGATCTCCACTTTTGAGTTTATAATCTTCCCCTACCAGTACTCTATTAACTTTGGCGCCTATATAGTGTGTCCCTATATCTGTATGAAGGGAAAAAGCAAAATCAAGAACAGTACTCGACTGGGGCATCGTTTTGATTTCTCCTTTGGGAGTAAAAACATAAATCTCAGAAGAAAACAAATTTAACTTGATGGTATCTAAGAAATCCATCGCATTGGGTTGGGGGTCAGCTAAAATCTCTTTGATGGTCAATAGCCATTTATTCAATTCGACTTCATCTTCGCCACCATTGCCTTCTTTATATTTCCAATGAGCAGCCAATCCTTGTTCGGCTATATCATTCATCCGTGCACTACGAATCTGTACTTCGACCCACTCTCCACGATGAGTTCCTTTGGACATTAAGGTGACATGAAGGGCTTGGTAACCATTCTCCTTAGGATTGTTCAACCAATCGCGGGTACGGTCAGGATGGGCTACATATAATTTTGTCAAGGCCACATAGATAGCGTAACAGTCAGTCAATTCATCACCCGTTTCTTTAGGATGGAAGATAATTCGTACTGCCAATATATCAAATACATCTTCAAATGGAACCTCTTTGACCTGCATCTTATGCCATATCGAATAGATTGATTTCACACGGGCTTTGATAGTATAATTGAATCCCATGTCATCAAGGACACGACGAATTGGTGCCGTAAATTCTTGAAATAGTTCATCACGAATGCTCGCTGTAGCTTCTAATTGCTCTTTAATCCTTGTATAAGCATCGGGATGCTCGTACATGAAACTAAGATTCTCCAATTCAGTCTTGATGCGATTGAGCCCTAAACGATTTGCAAGAGGGGCATAGATATAAGTCGTCTCACCTGCTATCTTATATTGCTTACTAGGCAACATAGAACCAAGGGTACGCATGTTGTGAAGACGGTCTGCAATTTTTACAAATATCACACGGATATCATTGCTCATCGTCAGAAGAAGCTTCTTGTAATTTTCTACTTGTATAGAGTTGGCATCATTGAAATAGCTACTAGATATCTTGGTCAATCCATCCACAATATCTGCGACTTTAGGGCCGAAGATATTCGATAAATCTTCGACTGTATATTCTGTATCTTCTACGACATCGTGCAATAAGGCAGCGCAAATGGAGGTAGAACCCAAACCAATCTCATTGCAAACAATCCTAGCTACAGATAAGGGATGCAGGATATAAGGTTCTCCTGATCTTCGCTTCACCCCTTTATGAGCTTGTTGAGCAAATCGAAAGGCACGAGTAATGATTTCAGTACGCTTGCGATGTTTAGTAGAAAGATAATCTTTGATAAGCTGTTGAAAAGTATCTTCCACCAACTGCTCGTAATCTATTGTTTTTTTTATATTTTCATCCATCTAAATATACCTTAGCAGTCAAAAGAATTAGTATAAGAAAAAAATCACTAGACTGCAATAAGACAGTCTAGTGCTAGCTTTCCACAAATATATATAAAAAGACGTTTAAAGACAAACAATACATCAAAAATGTAACTTGTTTCCCCATAAACGTCTTTATCGTTTTATTTATAAATTTTGAGATGCTTGCCAGCACGAATACGTGAGGTTCGCATATTGTTCCACCGTTTCAGACTAGACACCCCTACGCCATACTTATGAGCAATAGTAGATAGACTGTCTCCAGATCGAATCTTGTAATAGATATAATGGCCTCCAGCTGTTCCAGAGCCATAACCGCTAGGTTTTACAGTCGACCGTTTCGTGAAATATTTGTCATGGTTATAGGCCATGATAGAATCTTTATTGGAGATGAAGTGACTGATTGCCATGTCAGGTAATCGCAGTGCATAGGATTGAGAATTGCCCGGAATGATGTCTCTTCGAAATTCAGGGTTGAGGTCACGCAATTCTTCTATCGGTAAATCGCATTTGTCAGCTACTTGTTGTAAATGAAGTAACTTACTGATATGTATCGTATCAGTCGGTTGAGGAATCGCAGTTTGCAAAGGACAGATATTGTGCTCGCAATAGTAATTCATCACATAGTTTGCAGCAATAAATGCAGGGACATACCCCCTTGTCTCACGAGGAAGATAAGGATATATCTTCCAGAAATCTTTACTTCCACCAGCCCGACGAATCGCTTTGTTTACATTACCTGGGCCACAATTATAAGAAGCAATCACAAGATTCCATTCATGATAAATCTCATACATATCATAGAGATAATGTGCTGCAGCTAAACTTGACTTAGCAGGGTCGCAGCGTTCATCCACTAACGAATTGACTTGTAAACCATAAATCTTAGCTGTAGGAAGCATAAACTGCCATAGGCCAGTAGCGCCAACTCGAGATCGGGCTTTGGGTTTCAATGCTGATTCTATGATAGGAAGATATTTGAGTTCGAGCGGTAGTCCATAAGCTTCTAACGCTTGTTCGAATACAGGACCATAGAAATTAAATGCTGCTAGCATGTAAGATACTTGTGGACGCAATGAACCAGTATATCGTTTGATATAGTTAGAGACGATATCGTTATAGGGCAATTCGATGACTGTCGGAAGTCGCTGCAAACGGTCGATAATGACCGAGTCAGGAAATACAGGATTAGATGCTGAGGTTTGACAGCCGGTTCCTTCGGAGAGGTACTCTCTGGATTTCCAGTCATGAACCAAGCTATCTAGAGGATATTGCATCCCTAAGGGCAAGTCTTTTCTAGCAATCTGAGTCAGTTGAACATTGGACACAGTATCTTTTGTGATTGTCTCTGCGGGACTCTGCTCAAGAGTCTTCTTGACAGGTGTCACTGGTCTGTTTGGAGTAGCATCAATGCCATAACTATAAGATGAGGAGAAAGAGAAAAGCACTGCTAACGACGTTAAAAAGCGTCTGTACATCATAGGAGTATATTATTATTGGTTATCAGAAAGTAAATCGGCAACTGACCCCTACGGTTCGACTATCTGATGAATAGGACGAGTTGAGCACTGCGGGTTCAATATGCATACTTAAATCTGGAGTTATATCGAAGTCTGACAATTCGGCATCTACGTAGGCATCAACTACTGAGAGGAAATACACGCCAATATAGGCAAATATACTCATGTCTCTCCAACGACGGAATTTATCTTTACGGTTCTTAAGAATGGTCTCTAGTTGTGACTCATCATAACTATAGTTTGCAGGGAGTAAATCGAGATAGCTATTGGTGCTTTCATTATCATCCATCAAATCCATATAGGCCTTCTGATAATCATGATACATCCGATTGTTCCATACTAAGGCATAGGTGCAAGCAGCAAATCCCCCATAAAAGATAGGAAGTTTCCAATATTTCCTATTATAAATTTGTCCACCTCCAGGAATCATCAACGCTAACCATACTGAACGGGTAGAATTAGGAACCCATAATGGTTTCTGAAATTGATCCACGGCTAGTGAGTCTTTTGCTGTCAACAAAGTCAAAGAATCGACGGCTACCTGCATCACCGAATCGGTAGATAAAGTGTCGGTCTCTAGTGGATGGCCGACAGTCAACTCTGGTTTACCCTTAGGAGGAGTCATCGGTTTATCCACTGCTCCACCATGCTTGGGGTTAGGAAGCAAACTATCAGTTACAAAATGCTCGATATGCTCTAGGGAATCAGCAACTATAGGGTTCAAAGCTGGATTGGTCTCTTTGATGATACCGTCTTGAATAGATTGAGCACGTTGTTTCAGAGCTTCACTGTGCTGAGCTAGTGAATCAGCAAGTACTCTCAGCGAGTCTACGCCGAGTCCTCTAAGAGAATCGGCAATGGCAAGGATAGAATCTCCTTGCACCTTCAATGTCCGTGCACGTGAGAGCTCTACTCGTTGGTGCAATTCAGGATGACGCATAGAGTCAATCTCTATAAGCGTAGCCGATTTGACCTTTAGCATATTCTTAATAGATCTATTCTGTGCACATAAAGGGGTTACTATCAAAGTGATTAATAGTATACAACTCATACTTAGCACGTATCGAAATCTCTTATTTAATGAAAAATCACTCATTATATTATTTTAGTGAGTCAAACAATTCCATAATCTTTTCCAATTCTGCCTCACTCTTAAAAGGAATGCTTATTTTGCCTTTCCCTTTGTTGGAACAAGTTAGTTTGACCGATGTATTGAAGAAACCAGATAATTGCTTTTGGAGCAATTCGTATAATTTGGGTTGTGGGCTTGTCGCTTCTTTCTTCTTTTCTGAAAGCGCATTGCCTGCCAATAATTGTTTGACAATACGTTCTACATGACGTACAGAATAGCCATATTTAAGAATCTCTTCAAAGACTTTTACTTGCTGTACGGCATTTTGCAATGGCAACAAAGCACGTGCATGCCCCATCTCTATCTCTTTTCGTTGGAGAGCCAATTGGACAGGTGCAGGAAGTTTGAGTAACCGAAGATAATTAGCTACCGTAGCCCGCTTCTTGCCCACTCGCTCACTCACCTTTTCTTGAGTCAGATGATATTCGTCCATGAGGTGCTGATAACCAAGAGCTATCTCTACGGCGTTGAGGTCTTCACGTTGAATGTTCTCAACCAATGCCATAGAAACCACTTGCTCATCATTGACGGTACGCACATAAGCAGGAATAGATTCTAATCCGGCGAGTTGACTCGCACGATATCGTCGTTCACCTGCAATAATCTGATAGGTTCCATTGTCCATCTCACGAAGGGTGATGGGTTGTATGAGTCCTATTTCCATAATTGATTCAGACAATTCTCGCAATGCATCTTGATCAAAATCACGACGAGGTTGATTTGGATTAGCATGAATCAACGAGAGGGCTATCTCATTGATAGAAGAACCGCCTGAAGTTTCCACATCATCTATATCTAGGATGGCATCTAAACCACGTCCTAGCGCATTTCGTTTCTTTGTAGCCATTGAAGGGATATCCTATTTTTCGTTTTTACTAATTAGCTCTTTTGCTAAATTCATATAGTTACGTGCTCCGGTAGAGTCTGCATCATATAGAATGGTAGGGATACCATAACTAGGTGCTTCACTCAATCGTACATTACGCTGGATCACTGTTTTAAATACGAGTTCTCTAAAATGATTCTTCAACTCATCATATACCTGATTGGATTGTCTGAGACGAGAATCATACATAGTGACTAAAAATCCTTCTATATCAAGAGCCGGATTGAGTCTTTTCTTGATTATTTTTATCGTATTGAGTAGTTTACTCACCCCCTCTAATGAAAGGTATTCTGCTTGTACAGGTATCACCACAGAGTCAGCTGCTGTCAGCGCATTTACGGTAATAAGTCCAAGAGAAGGGCTGCAGTCAATCAAGATGTAGTCATAATCGTCTTTCACGTCATGAAGAAGATTACGTAAGATGCGTTCACGCTTTGGCATGTCAAGCATTTCGATTTCCGCTCCGACTAAATTGATATGTGAAGGAATCACCTTGAGGGTATGCAATTCGGTATCACACACTGCCTCGGCAATCTTTCCTTCGCCGATTAAACATTCGTATATTGAAATATCCACCTTTCTTACGTCTATACCTAGGCCAGACGAGGTGTTTGCTTGCGGATCGGCATCTACAACTAGAACTTTCTTCTCTAATGTAGCAAGAGATGCTCCCAAATTAATGGTCGTAGTTGTCTTACCTACTCCGCCTTTCTGATTAGCTAGTGCTATAATTTTTCCCATATTCATAAAGTGAGATGATTGACAGTTGGACTACTCACCGATGCAAATATACACTTTTCCAAACAAAAAGACACTAGATTCGGAGATATCATTGCCCCTATTTCGATGGATTTAATGGAAGATTGTCATTATTTATAAAAAGATAAATTTCAATAACGTACTTGCTTAAGTGTGAAAATTGAGTTAAGTTTGTCAGCAATTTAATGATGAGATAATCCTATTGGATGATCCTCTCACTACTTTCTTAGCAAAAAAAATATACAATTATGGCAAATAATCGCCCGCTTATCCTCATTTCAAATGACGATGGCTTCCAAGCAAAAGGAATCAGTGCACTGATTCGTTTCCTCCGTCCTATCGGAGATATCGTAGTGGTTTCTCCCGATGTAGCGCGTTCAGGATATGCTACAGCTCTAACAATAAAATCACCTCTCCATTATAGTAAAGTCCGTCAAGAAGTAGGACTTACTGTTTATAAATGTACGGGGACACCTACTGATTGTGTCAAATTAGCATTGAGTACTATTCTGACTCGTACTCCTGATTTGGTCATTGGTGGAATCAATCATGGAGACAATTCAGGCGTGAATGTCCATTATTCAGGGACAATGGGTATCGTCATCGAAGGAGCTATCAACAATATCCCTAGTATCGGATTTTCACTTTGCAATTATACCCAAGATGCTGATTTCGACCCTTGTGGTCCTTATGTCAAGAAAATTGTCACACAAGTGATGGAAAATGGACTTCCTGCTATGACTTGTCTAAACGTGAACTTCCCTGACACACCTGACTTGAAAGGAATAAAGATTTGTTCTCAGGCCAAGACACAATGGGTCAAGGAATATGAACCATTTAATCATCCGTTCGGGGAGACTTTCTATTGGATGGCTGGATACATGGAAAATTTAGACCCAGAGAATACAGGGAATGATGCATGGGCTCTTGCCAATGGGTATGTAGCTATCGTCACTGCAAAAGTTGACCTGACTGATTATACTCTCAACGAGAAGATGACACAATGGGATTGGTCATTGTCTGAAAATAAAGATAACTAATCATATTCTCGATAGAGAAGATTTACATGATTGGAGAAAATGCGTCCAAACAAAAAATAGTAATGCTATGAAATATTATCTTATTGCGGGGGAGGCCTCTGGCGATTTACATGCATCTCATCTGATGCGTTCACTGAAAAAACAAGACCCAGAAGCGTCTTTCCGTTTCTTTGGTGGAGACATGATGAAAGCTGTAGGAGGAACACAAGTGCGGGATTACAAAGAATTGGCTTACATGCAATTTATCCCTGTACTGCTGCATCTTCGAACTATATTGCGGGCCATGAAACAATGCAAAGAAGATATCATAGCATGGGGACCAGACCGATTAATTCTTGTCGACTATCCAGGATTTAATCTTAGGATAGCTAAAGATATTCATCAGCTGACGACTATCCCTATTCATTATTATATTTCTCCTAAGATTTGGGCTTGGAAAGAGGGACGCATCAAGAAAATCAAACACGATGTCGATGAACTCTTCTCTATCCTTCCGTTTGAAGTTCCTTTCTTTGAGGGGAAACATCAATATCCTATCCATTATGTGGGAAATCCTACGGTAGATGAGATTACTGCGTACAAACAAGAACATCCTACAGATGGGACGGCTTTTCGCAAAGAATATGCCTTGGACGAACGACCTATCATCGCTCTGCTAGCTGGAAGTAGGGTCAATGAGATTAAAGATAATCTCCCTGACATGATTGAGGCTGTCGATGAGATGACGGATTATCAATTGATCCTTGCCGGAGCCCCGGGAATCAATCCTGATTTTTATAAGCAATTTACAGACCAGACGAGAGTGAAGGTGCTCCTTGATGCGACCTACCCGTTGCTCCAACATAGCCATGCAGCATTGGTCACCTCAGGTACAGCAGCTCTTGAGACCGCTCTATTTGACGTGCCTCAGGTCGTTTGCTATTCTACGATGCTCCCTAAATTGATTGGTTGGTTGAGAACAAAATTGCTGAAGGTAAAATATATATCTCTTCCCAATTTGATTCTAGACAAAGAGGGTATCCCTGAATTGGTCGCTGATACATTTTCTGTAGCGAATATTCAAACTCACTTAGCCGCTTTGCTCCCTGAAGAGAGTCCTCAACGGGTAGCTCAATTGGAGGCTTATCGTCAGATGAGAGAGGATCTGGGAGACCCTGGAGCTCCAGATAGAGCTGCAGCGGGTATCATCAAGTATGGTTCACGAAAGTCAATATCTAAATAAGTTTCGACTGATGAAAAGACGTAATAGTATCCTGCTCTTTGTGCTGACTCTTTGCTTGGTGGCAGCAGGACTCTTTGTTGGTAAAACGTATTATCGTTTCACTAGCCCATGCTTAAATATAGAGCAATCGATTTCGGTGTATATCTATCCCGACACCAATCTGGATATGTTGATTAAGGAAATCAAAAAGAGAAGTCCTGAAGCAGATATGGGGTTGTTTCCTATGCTTGCAGAGATCAAAGGATATAAGCATGGGGAAGATGGGCGTGTCTTTGGAACGGGACACTATATACTCTCACCTGAGGATTCTCCTCGCACCTTACTCAATAAGTTCATCGGTCGATTACAGACTCCAGTAAAATTAGTAGTCGGTAGCAAACGAGAACTGCTTCTTCTTAATGAGTCTATCGCGTCTCAACTGATGATTTCAGAACAAGAAGTGGCTTCTATTCTCAAAGATAGTGATGCTATTTATTGGTGTCTGCCCAATACGTATGAGGTCTATTGGAATATTTCTGCGGGGAAACTTGAACAACGTCTGAAAAAAGAATATAAGGATTATTGGAATAAAGACCGACTTACTTTGGCCGATAAGATAGGATTAACTCCTCACGAGGTAAGTATTTTGGCATCGATAGTAGCTCAAGAGACAAATAATGTAGCTGAGATGCCTACCGTCGCTGGGCTTTATCTGAATCGATTGCGCAAGGGCATTCCTCTCCAATCAGATCCTACGGTGAAGTATGCACTTGGAGATTGGGAAAAGAAACGTGTATTGACTAAAGACACTCAAGTAAATTCACCCTTCAATACCTACAAGTATCTGGGCTTGCCTCCTGCACCTATCGCTATGGCTAGTCTACAAGCTATCAATGCTGTATTGCATGCACAAAAACATCATTATCTGTATATGTGTGCCAAAGAGGATTTCTCTGGTACACACAACTTCGCTCGCACATTAAGCGAACACAATCGCAATGCACGAAAGTATCAGGCAGCGCTCAATCGACTAAAAATATACAAGTAAATCAGGATGATATCCGATCTGTGTCGAACAATTGGTCCGAAAATGTCCCATGTCCTGACGCTTAGGGCATGGCTTTGATTTCTCGAAGACAGGAAACGGCCTTGTCAATCGTATTGATATGGCTGATTCGTATGTAAAATCCTTTTTTCTTCACATTGGTCTTTATCTCCTTGGGGTGCGATTGGATATACTTAAGCACTTTCCCGAAGGCTATACTCTGATAGTAGGCACTTTCTTGATTTCCTATGAAGTAAAGAGACATGGCTTCATTTCTAAGAACAAGCCGTTCTATTCCTATCTTAGCTGCAAGACGTTTTAGTGGTACTACTTTCAAGAGGTTCTTAGCCTCAACAGGGATGGGACCGAAACGGTCAACCAAACGAGTAGCAAAGGCATCAACTTCTTCATCTAAGATAAATCCATCTAGTTCACGATAGAGAAGCATTCGTTCTGAATTGGATGGAATATAGATTGATGGCAACAACAGTTCCATATCACTTTCGATAGTGGTCTCTTTGATAAATTCATCTCCTTCAGCTTGTGTATCGGGTACATTGGCTGCTTTGCCTTCATCATATAGGTCTGCGAACTCGTCTATCTTGAGTTCCTGAACTGCTTCGTTCAAGATCTTCTGATAGGTCTCATAACCTAGGTCGGCAACGAAACCACTTTGTTCGGCACCAAGAAGGTTTCCAGCTCCACGAATGTCTAAGTCTTGCATGGCGATATGTATGCCACTACCCAAATCACTATAGTTCTCGATAGCTTGTAATCGCCTACGAGAATCTTGAGGAAGTACAGACAATGGAGGAGCTAAGAGATAACAAAAGGCTTTGCGGTTACTACGCCCTACTCGTCCTCGTAATTGGTGAAGAGCAGAGAGTCCGAAATGTTGTGCGTTGTTAATGATAATGGTATTTACATTGGACATGTCGATTCCATTTTCGATGATGGTCGTAGCTATCAATACATCATATTCGTGATTGATGAAGTCCATGATGACTTTCTCCAAATCTGCTGGGTTCATCTGTCCATGACCGATACAACATCTACAATCTGGTACTTCTCGCTTGATGAGCTGTCGTATATCTTCAAGATTGGAGATACGGTTAGTAACAAAAAAGAGTTGTCCATTGCGTCCCAATTCAAAGCGAACTGCGTCGGATATAACGTCTGAAGAGAAGGTGTGCACTTCGGTCTGTACGGGTTGACGATTAGGTGGAGGAGTAGATATCACACTTAAATCTCGTGCTCCGATAAGACTGAATTGTAGTGTTCGTGGGATGGGTGTCGCCGTAAGGGTCAAGGTATCAATATTGGCCTTGAGATGACGTAATTTTTCTTTCACGCTGACACCAAACTTCTGTTCCTCATCAACAATAAGCAGTCCTAAATCTTTAAATTGAATGGACTTATTTAGTAGTTGATGGGTACCGATTATGATGTTTATTTCTCCTGACTTGAGGCCTTTTAAGATGTTACTTCGTTGTTTACTAGAGCGAGCACGACTTAAGTACTCCACTTTACATGGCATGTCTTTGAGGCGTTTGGCAAAACTTTGCATATGCTGATAAGCCAATACCGTGGTAGGGACAAGGACGGCTACTTGTTTGTTGTCGGTGACGGCTTTGAAGGCTGCTCGAATAGCTATCTCTGTCTTACCAAATCCAACATCACCACAAATCAAACGGTCCATAGGCCGTTCTCCTTCCATATCGGCTTTGACGTCTTGCGTAGCCTTTAATTGGTCTGGAGTATCTTCATAGCGAAAACTAGCCTCGAGTTCTCGTTGCATGAAACTGTCTGGCGAGAAAGCAAATCCCTTATTTTTCTTACGCTGACTGTACAATTTAATCAAATCGCGAGCTATATCTTTGAGTTTGCCTTTGGTCTTCTGTTTGAGACGTACCCACGCACCAGAACCGAGTTGACTCAGACGAGGGGATTCGCCATCTTTACTCTTATACTTGGATACCTTATGCAATGAATGAATAGAGACAAATACTGAGTCTTCTCTTGAGTAAGTCAATTTCATGACTTCTTGTGTGGCATTGCCTTGCTGTATACGCATCAGTCCTTGGAATCGACCAATTCCATGGTCGGTATGAACCACATAGTCGCCGACTTCAAACTGGGTGAGTTCTTTTAAACTCAAGCTTAGTTTTCCTGTACGTGCTCGTTCACTTCTCAGACTAAATTTATGAAATCGGTCAAAGATTTGATGGTCCGTAAAAACACCAATAAGTAGGTCGTTGTCGATAAATCCTTCGTGAACTGTATGAGTGATGGGGATAAAGGAAAATTTGGCTCCATGTGCCTTGAGTATCTCGTCGATACGATCATGTTGTTTCTCACTGTCACTGCAAATGTAGAGTTGATAGCCCCGGTCTACATATTCTGCAAATGTAGTGGTCACCAAATCAAAATTCTTATGAAAGAGGGGTTGCTGCATGGCATGGAAGTCATATTCCTTGACTTTGCCTATGGCTTTGTTGCCGAATTGAATCGTGTGACGGTTGACAAACTCTTCCATGAATTCTTCACTTTGGATGAAGAGGGCATCGAGATTAACGTCGTCATCGTGCATCTCTCGAGATTTATCACTCAGAGAGAGTTCCTTTTGCGCATCCATTGCTTCCATCACCCATGCGGCGTCTCTGAGACAAATAGGTGCTTTTGGTGGAAAAAAACGCAATAAAGAGACACGCTCTTCATTTTTTATTTTGAATTTTGGAATAATCGTAATGGCGTCTAATTGCTCTATAGATAATTGACTGGAGATATCAAACGTACGAATGCTATCGATTTCTTCTCCAAAAAAGTCTAAACGAAAAGGCTCTTCTGAACTGTATGAATAGACATCAATAATGCTTCCACGAACGGCGTATTGACCTGGTTCGTATACGTAATCAACAAATTCAAAGTCTAGTTTATTCAACTGATCAGTGAGGTCCGAAGGATCAATCTCTTGTAGCCTTTGAATCTGAATACGACTAGTCTCAAATTGACTGACACTGACTACCTTTTCAGCCAGTGCTTCAGGATAAGTGACAATGGCTACGTGTTGCTCATTCTCCAATACGGCTAGCGCTTCTGTTCTCATGATGACATTAGCATCATCTACTTGACCATCAATAACTTTACGCTTGTAGGAAGAAGGAAAAAAGAGTACCTTATCATCTCCTAGTATTTGAGATAAGTCGTGATAAAAATAGCCTGCCTCTTCTAAATTGTTAAGAACAAAAAGCATGCTCCTATCTGCTAAGGTCTCATAGAGATATCCAAAAAAGAATGGAGATGAGGACCCGTGAAAACCTTTTATAAAAAGTGATTGGGTATCGTTCTTCAAATGAGACAATATAGGTTGACTATATCTATGCGAAGCGTAAATGGCTGTCAATGAAGAGAGGGTGGATGTTTTTTTATTCATTATGAAATATTCACGACATTTTAGTTCTATAAGCAAATAAAGTAGATAGAAGAATGATTTTACATCACTTTTCTAGTTTGCAGAATGCAAATTTAGCTATTTATAAGTTTCTAAGCGGTATAAAATCACTAAAATGATGTAACTTTGCGATGCATAATATTAAAACATAAAAATAAGTTCTTAAAAGATGCATATTGTTGATAGTCTCATAATTATTCCGACCTATAATGAATGCGAAAATATAGAAGCAATAATCAAAGCAATATTTGATTTGCCAAAAGATTTTCATGTACTCGTTCTAGATGACGGCTCTCCCGATGGCACAGCTGACATAGTCAAACAACTCCAGCATCAAACGCCTTATCATAGACGTCTTGATATCGTAGAGCGAAAAGGGAAATTGGGTTTAGGAACGGCGTATATTGCTGGATTTAAATGGGCACTCGAACGGAATTTTGAGTATATCTTCGAAATGGATGCTGACTTTTCACATGCTCCGAAAGATTTACTTAAACTCTATGATGCTTGTGCAGAACAAGGAGCTGACTTGAGTATCGGCTCCAGATACATAAGCGGAGTGAATGTTGTCAATTGGCCTATGAATCGTGTACTAATGTCCTATTATGCTTCGAAATATGTACGGACGATTACACGAATGCCTATTCACGATACAACTGCTGGATTTGTCTGTTACAGAAGAGAGATTCTAGAAAAGATGAATTTAGATGCTATCAGATTCAAAGGATATGCCTTTCAAATAGAAATGAAATTTACGGCCTACAAAATGGGCTACACTATCAAAGAGGTCCCGGTTATATTTATTAACCGAGAACTAGGAACTTCAAAGATGGATTCTAGTATTTTTAGTGAGGCCGTTTTTGGGGTCATTCAGTTGAAATGGCATAGTTTGTTTAAGAACTACCCTCAGAAACTTAAATTATAATCAGGACAGAGATATGGAGAAAAGAACACTTATAAAAGATGCATACATAATTAACGAAGGAAAACGGTCTAAGGGGTCGGTAGTTATAGAAGGTGCTATCATCAAGGAGGTACTTCCAAATGGAGAAATGCCTAAAAAAGAATGTGATGAGGTGATTGAGGCCAAAGGGTTGACGCTAATCCCTGGAGCTATCGATGGACATGTACATTTCAGAGATCCTGGATTGACATACAAGGCCACAGTACGTAGTGAGAGTATGGCTGCCGCTGCTGGTGGTGTCACTTCTATCATGGATATGCCAAACACCAAACCTCAGACAATTACGCTGGAAGCGTGGAAAGATAAGATGCAACATTTTGCAGAGAATTGTCTAGTCAATTACTCGTGTTATTTCGGAGCAACAAATGATAACATAGATGATTTAGCTAAACTTGATGTCAAACGTACTTGCGGAGTGAAAGTGTTTATGGGCGCAAGCACGGGTAACATGCTTGTAGATGATAACCATACTTTGCAATGCATATTTAAGAAGTCTCCTATTCTTGTCGCAACTCATTGTGAAGACCAACAACTGATTGATTTACACATGAATCCTTACAAGGGTGAATATGATTTGCCGATACAGATGCATAGTGAGATTCGTAACGAATTAGTTTGCTACAATTCATCATCTCATGCGGTCAAATTAGCTCAAGAATATGGCACTCGACTACATTTACTCCATCTAACAACTGAAATGGAAATGCAAATGCTAGAGAGTTTGAATCATAAATCGCCTAATATCACTGCTGAAATCTGTGTCCCTCATCTTGTCTTTTCTGAATTGGATTACATCGGCCAAGGTGCTCGCATAAAATGCAATCCTGCGGTCAAATCAAATAAACACCGAATGGCCTTGCGTCGTGCTGTCAAAACAGGTATCATCGATACCATCGCTACTGACCATGCGCCTCATCTAGCTAAAGAAAAAGAAGGAGGTGCTATCCAGGCTTTATCGGGAGTCCCTTCGATACAATACGCTTTGTTGAGTGTATTGTCTCTTGCAGATAAAGGTAATTTCCCCTTGCATCAAGTCGTGAAAATGATGTGTCACAATCCGGCCAGATGCTTCAATATTGAGGACAGAGGATTTATCAAACCGGGATATGCCGCTGATTTAGTCTTGCTGAAACACACTCAACCCTATCAGTTGGATAAATCGGATATATTAAGTTTATGTGGTTGGACTCCTCTTGACCATACTCGCTTGACCTGGAAGGTCAATAAGACATTTGTCAATGGACATCTAGTTTATGATAAGAAAATCGTCGATGCGGATTACCGTGGAGAAGCTCTTCTTTTTAATCGTTAATCCAAATCGATAATCATATATATTCTTTTCGATGGCGCTAATCAAAATTCTCTTATACTTGTTGCTCCTTGTTTTAATCTTAGTTCCTAGTGGCTTGTTTCTTTTAATGGCCAAAGTGACTAAGAGGTTTAGCAACGGACTTAGCAATTATCTTAAAATTGTCGGACTTAGTATCTCTGGTATAATCGTAATAGCACTGATGTATGGATATTTTATAGGACGAACTGATTGGCAAATCAAACAAGTCAGTTTCTCATATCCTACCGTTCCTGAACAATTCGATGGGTATCGTATCTTGCAGATTAGTGATATACATATTCCGTCATGGTCTGGGGAGCCGGATATAGCAAAGGTATTTGTAGACCTTGTGAATGCTCAACATCCAGATTTAATTGTGTTCACGGGGGATTTGGTCACTTTTAGAGCAGAAGAATTAGATGAATTGAAAGATACATTGAGCCAAATAACAGCGCCTGATGGCGTATTTTCGATACTTGGGAATCATGATGAAGGACCTTACTATATCGATCCTAGTCCAGATGAGATTAGAGCAAACCGTAAAGCACTACTCGAAAAAGAAGCTTCTATGGGATGGACTCTGCTCAATAATGCGCACACTATTATCCATCATCAAGGGGATAGTATCGCACTGATAGGGGTAGAAAATGATGGAGAACCTCCTTTTGGTCAACATGCCAAATTACTCCAAGCGACACAAGGAACGGATCATTTATTTCAAGTCTTACTTAGTCACAATCCTACACATTGGCGGAGAGAGGTGCTACCCAAAACTCATATACCTCTCATGCTAGCTGGCCATACTCATGCATTTCAGATGCAGATTGGTTCTTGGTCGCCTGCAAAATATAAGTATCCTGAATGGGGAGGATTTTATTACGAAGGAAAACGTGCACTCTATGTAAATATAGGAGCTGGCGAAGTGGGATTACCTTGCCGTATCGGAGCCAGACCTGAAATCACCATTATCACATTACATAAATCGAACTAATATCTCGAAGATTCGGTATATCATATTAGAAAATATTCAAATCATATTATATCAAATGAAAAAGTTTTTATGGAGTGTGTTGACACTTCTTATTAGTATGCCTGTGATGGCACAAGAAATTGAAAAGATAAAAGTGAGTGGCCGTATCTATTTCGACGGAGGAGTATATGATGGTGCTCCTGAGGGATTCGTTTCTTCTGTTAAATTACCGGATACTCGATTGGGAACAAAAATCTATTTCAAAAATGATTGGATGGCTTATGTCAGCCTCGGATTCGTAGACAATAAAATCAGCATGAAACATGTCTATCTCCAAAAGAGATATAAACAAAAACATGTATTCAGATTGGGACATCAATTTGGATATACTGGGATAGATCAAACTTCTGGTACGACTGCCTCTTTCTTCAGTACCGATGCTCCTATTGCCAATAGCTTCTATTCGGGTAGACGCATCGGACTGGCCTATACTTATGATTCCTTTCCACTATACGCTTGTCTAGGAGGATTCGTGGGAGATAAATTACAACAAGAAGAGGGCTACGAACCAGGTTATAGCCTCACAGGAAGATTTATCTATCGCCAAATGAGAGATAACAATCACCTATTTCATATCGGATTCGGGGGGATGTACAAGGTTCCAGATATCAATACAGAAACCCAAGAACGTGATTTCTCTCTTACTGGCAAAGCAGGTACCATGCTTACCGCGACCAATATCATGAAAGCTGAATTTGAAAATGTCAAATCTATACAACAAGTAAATGCCGAGATTCTTAACTACAGTGGTAAATGGTATTTCCAAGGTGAATATGAGTTGTGCCAAGTAAGCGGTAACGAAATGACTCCTTCGTTCAGAGCTGATGGGGGCTATGTAATGGTCGGTTATCTTATCAACGGAACAAATTGGGAATATAACCAGACCAATGCTATCAGTAAGATGCCTTCAGATAAAAATTCGTTAGTTGCTGCGTGTCGATTCAACATTTCCAATTTCAATGATGGAATGCTCAAGTATGGTTTACAAAAAGACCTTACCGTAGGACTAGATTATTACTATGATAGTCATATCTCTTTTAAAGTGAACTATAGCTATTACTTCTTGGATAAAAACACCCTGCTAGGTAGTAATGACTTTAGTTTATTGCAATGTAGAATGCAAGTGGTATTCTAATATCGCAAGAATCGGGATGACTACAAATCAATTTATTGTTTACTGATTTTTGTAAATTTATAAATAGCAAAGGTGTTGGCGTCTATCTTCGTATTGAATACATTCTTGATTGGCATCACTTGTTTCTGTATTGGTACAATGGCTTGAGGTTCGTCCAAAGTATTGTCTTTATCAGGGTCATCAGATTGTAACGTGATGCAGATTCCTGCTGAAAGCGTTTCATTTTTTTGCATTCCAGAGAAAACTAACGAAAGTGATTGTGCATCGCTAGAAGTATTTACGACTTTTACAATATACGATTGATTGTACTCGTCCCACACGGCACTTGCAAATAGCCCTTGTTGCCCTTTGCTGCCAGCTACTGGCTTATGGTTCATCGTAAGAGGTAATACATGAGTTCCTTTGTTATACGCATATAGTTGCTGTACATAATAGCTAACCGTTCTAACTGATTGAAGATTATCAAACCAGATTAGGTCGGGACGCCACTGCCAGCCATCGATATGAGCAAATAATGGAGCATAAGTTGCCATCTGAACGACATCAGCATTGCGCTCCAATCCGGTCATAAAAGCTGCTTCAAGTAAAGAGGCATTGAAGTGATTCCATTTTTTTCCTTCACCATGACAAGCATACTCTCCAGCAAAGACCTTGGGCCCTGTTCGATTATAGTTGTCATAACGAGTTCCCTGACTTAAGAACCAGCTTTCAGAACGATAAAAGTGTTCATCTACCAAATCTACTTTTAAGCGTTTCATCTCTGGCCATAGGTAGTCAAACTGCTCACCTTCTGAGTTTGGACCGGAGCCGCCAATAATCTTAATGTCAGGGTACACTTGTCTGATTGCTTCAATAAATGGTTCCAATCGCTCAGTATATTCAGCTCCCCACTGTTCATTTCCTATACCAATAAACTTCATATTGAATGATGCAGGATGCCCCATCTCAGCACGTATCTTCCCCCATTGAGTGGAAATAGCTCCGTTAGCAAATTCAATCAAATCAAGGGCGTCTTGTATGTAGCTCTCCAAATCACAAACGGGTACGTTAGCATCTGGGTCGGTATTTTGATATTGACAAGCCAACCCGCAATTCAAAACAGGCAACGGTTCGGCATGGAGTTCTTCAGATAACAAGAAAAATTCATAGAAGCCAAGTCCATAACTTTGATAATAATCTGGAAATAAACGATTTTTGAACGTGTAATTCCACCTATTCTCGTTGAGCGGACGATTCTCAACTGGCCCTACCGTTTTCTTCCAATCATAGCGTGTATTTAAATCTGTACCCTCGACAACACATCCTCCAGGAAAACGAAAGACTCCAGGCGAAAGGTCATATAAAGCTTGAGCTAAATCTTTTCTTAAACCATTCTCATGTCCATGCCAAGTATCAACTGGGAAAAGAGATATATGTTCCAAATCCACTGTTTCTTTTGACTCTAGAAAAATGCGTAAAATAGCTTTTTGAACTGTTTTGATTGGTTTAAGATATATCTGATATCTTTTCCATTCCTTGGTATCAATAGTTAGTTTCTGTGATGCAAATGCTTGCTTGTCTCCACAAGTATTGGGTTCAACTAGTTGGACACTAATTTTACCTGAAGAACTTCCTTCGGGTAAACGAGCCCATACACTGAAACGATATTCTGTATCAGCAGCTATTCCAAGGCCGAAAAATCCTTCATTGTCCAATCCAGTATGTTTATACTCATGACCCGCATAGGCCAGACGAACATAATGAGGATTTCGTTTAAATGGTCCGTCTTTTTGAATGGTTACATGACCAAATGTTTTCCACCCCATCAGGTGCTGAGGAAACTCAAAAGATCGATTTTTAATGAGTTCTGCATAAAGACCTCCATCAGCTCCATAATTGATATCCTCAAAAAATAATCCATACATCGTTGGCTGAATTTCAGCACCAACTTGATCGGTCTGAATGAGTAACTGATTGGTTTGTGCCATCATGGCCAAACTAATCGATAATGCTAAAGTCATCAAAAGGATTCTATACTTTTTCATCGTTTTAATTTATATGTTGATTAAAGGTTACTTAACTCTCTTTTTCATACTGAATATTCAATCGCGCATAAGCTTATAAAAAGGCTCAAACAGTTGGGCCCAATGTATGTAGGCTAAGTACTGTGTAAAAATAGACTTTATAAATCTGTAATAGGGGGACATAAAAATATTAATGGTAGACTATAAGATACATCCCGCTTAAAATCAAATTTATTCTTGATGACAATAAGTTATTAAGACCTTTTTGATAAGAAATTTCCTTTTCATTGTGTGTAATAGGCTTTGTGAAGTAGATAAGAACTAATATTTATTTAATTCGATTAATGTTGCATAACATATCAATTTCATATCCAGTATAAGTATTAAGTGTTATTTTTACACCCAACATAAAAAGACCTATTTCTATACCAAGTTATCAATACAAAAAACAATGAAAAAACACTCCTTTTTAATAGGATTAGCAGCAGTGATGGTATCTTCCTGCAGCAATCAATCAAATAATGAGACGACGCTTTCTGGGCTTGTCCCTAAAGATTTCCAAACGGAAATTAATCATTCACCAGTGAATCTGTACACACTAAAGAATGAAAAAGGAATGGAAGTATGTATCACGAATTTTGGTGGACGTATTGTCTCAATAATGGTTCCAGACAAAAACAATCAAATGAAAGATGTAGTGCTTGGGTTTGACAATATTGCTGATTACATAAATCTTCCTAGCGATTTCGGTGCAGCCATTGGACGATATGCAAACCGTATAAAAGAGGGGAAATTGGTAATAGATGGCAAAACAATTCAACTACCCAAAAATAATTTTGGTCATTGTCTACATGGAGGCCCAAACGGATGGCAATATCAAGTGTATAAAGTAATAAGAAGCGATAAAAAGGAATTAGAATTAATGCTAAATTCTCCTGATGGTGACGAAAGATTCCCTGGTAATGTGACGGCTAAAGTTACTTATGCTTTGACAGAAGAAAATACCATACAAATTAACTATGAAGCAACAACTGATAAAAAAACGGTCATAAATATGACTAATCATTCGTATTTCAATTTATCAGGAAATCCCAAACAAGCAATTACAAGCCATCTCTTATATCTCAATTCTAAGCTGTACACACCTATCGATAGCACTTTTATGACAACAGGAGATATCTTACCTGTAAAAGAAACTCCAATGGATTTTTCTAAAGCAAAAAAAATAGGACAAGATATTAACCACTACGAATATGAGCAACTAAAAAATGGAAACGGTTATGACCATAACTGGATTCTAAATACCAATGGAAACTTAAAACAAGTTGCAGCAAAACTAACCTCACCAACTTCTGGTATCACACTTGAAGTTTATACTAATGAACCAGGTATTCAAGTGTACACAGGAAATTTTCTCAATGGCACAGTTAAGGGTAAAAAAGGAATCATCTACAAACAACGATCTGCAATCTGCCTTGAAACACAACACTATCCTGATAGTCCAAATAAACCAGAGTGGCCTTCGGTGTATCTAGAACCAGGAAGTACCTATCATAGTCGATGTATCTTCAAATTTTCTGTTAACAAATAGATTACTAATACAAACATAATCATACCAGTCAAAGATGAACAGTTCAGGTTTTCAAACAATAGACTTCATTATTTTTGGGGCTTATATCATATTGCTTATTGTACTAGGCCTTTTTCTTTCTAGGAATAAAAAAGGAAAAGAAAAAAATGCAAATGATTATTTTCTAGCTGGCAATTCACTTACTTGGTGGGCTGTGGGGGCTTCCCTAATAGCAGCCAATATATCTGCTGAACAATTTATTGGTATGTCAGGTTCAGGATACAAGATAGGCTTGTGTGTAGCCGCTTACGAATTGATGGCGGCTTTAGCTCTTATTGTCGTTGGTAAATTCTTACTTCCTATAATGATAACACAGAAGATATATACAATCCCACAATTTCTTAGAGAACGATATAACGGGGGTGTAGGATTAGCCTTCTCCATTTTCTGGCTGTTTCTTTATGTATTTGTAAACCTTACGTCAGTAGCATGGTTGGGGTCGATAGCAATAGAACAAATTTTGGGAATAGATTCCATATATAGACTTTATATCATATTATTTCTATTCGTAATTGCGGGTACATATTCTATATATGGTGGACTGGCCGCGGTTGCTTGGACAGATGTCTTACAAGTAATATTTCTCGTTGGAGGAGGACTCATTACTGCTTACTTTGCATTGGAAGCGGTGTCTGGATCACATGGCGGAGCATGGAATGGATTTCTCATCATATTTGAGAAACTAAAATCTCTTCCGACAGACACACACTTCAATCTTATAGTTAATAAATCACTGTCACCAAATGCCTTTAAAGACTTACCGGGGATTGCAGCTGTTGTTGGTGGAGTCTGGCTAACGAATTTAGGCTACTGGGGATTTAATCAATATATCATTCAGAAAGGCTTAGCTGCAAAGAGTTTAGCTGAAGCTAAAAAAGGTCTTATCTTTGCAGGTTTTCTCAAAATATTGATCCCTTTCATTGTTGTCATCCCGGGCATTACCGCATATGTCATGTATACCTTTCCACAAGATATTCCTGGGATGCAAGAAGGATATTTCAATATTCATGGGAATATTAATGTATCTGATGACGCTTATCCATGGTTAATCAGAAATTTCACTCCCGTGGGCATAAAAGGATTATCATTTGCAGCACTTGCAGCAGCTATTATATCTTCGCTGGCTTCTATGTTCAATTCTACTTCGACCATTTTCACGATGGATATATACAAACAACATATCAATAAGAAAGCATCTGAGCATCAATTGGTTAAAGTCGGAAGGATTACAGCTTTGGCTTCGTTAATTATTGCGGCGGTGGCAGTACAACCACTATTGGGAGGACTAGACCAAGCTTTTCAATATATACAAGAGTACTCTGGATTCATTTATCCTGGGATAATTGTTGTCTTTGGATTAGGGTTACTCTGGAAAAGAGCTTCGTCACATGCTGCTGTATGGACTTCAATCTTGACAATACCAATGGGGGTACTGTTTAAAATCGCATTTCCTGAAATGCCCTTTCAATTCCGTATGGGGTATATCTTTATTGTGTTATTCTTGATTTTTGTAACACTAACATATGCGGACAGAAAGAAAGTAAATGTCGAATTACCTGCTGAAGAAGATAGAAGAACGATGTTGAAATGGGGACGATTCACACTTGTTATTGCATTGAGTTGCATCATTGCAGCTAGCATACAGAAAATTTTATTTGTGAGTGGAAGTATTAATCAAGTTGTTGTTTATCTCGAAAATATAGGGTTTGAAGCATTATTCTTCTTCGGGGCACTCATCTCATCTATTTCGTTATTTCTCTACTCAAATTCAAAAGATCTAGTTAAAGACCCTAAATCATTGATTGTTAATTTGGAACTATTCAAGACGGATAAAGGTTTTGCCTTAGGTGCTTTGGGGATTTGTACAATTTACACATTGTTATATTTAATATTTTGGTAATCATGATGAAAAAATACTATTCAAATGAACATAAATTTCACGTAGCTGTTGACTCTATCATTTTCGGTTTCTACCAAAGTGAATTACATCTACTTTTATTAAAACGAAATTTTGAACCCGCGAAAGGTGAATGGTCACTAATGGGAGGTTTTCTGCAAAAAGATGAAAGTATAGACCAAGCAGCGAAACGTGTCCTATTTGAACTCACAGGACTCAATCAGGTATATATGGATCAAGTGGGCTTCTTTGGCGAAATAGACAGAGACCCAGGAGAAAGAGTGCTATCAGCTGCATATTATGCACTGATGAATATTAATGATTATGATCCTGAGTTAGCTAAGAAACATAATGCACACTGGATTAAACTTAATGAAATCCCTCCATTGATTTTCGACCATACAAAGATGGTTAGAATAGCCTTAAACATTTTGCAACGAAAAGCAGCAACTGAGCCTATCGGATTTAATTTGTTATCTGAGTTGTTTACACTGAGTCAATTACAATCATTGTACGAAGCAATTTATGGTGAAACAATAGATAAACGAAACTTCAGAAAACGAGTCGCTGAAATGGATTTTATCGAGAAAACAGATAAGATAGACAAATCGGGATCTAAACGAGGAGCTTATCTATACAAATTCAATAATAAAGCCTACCACAAAGATCCTAAATTTAAATTATAAGCATATGTTAGAAAATCTGAAAGAAAAAGTTCTTCGTGCTAATCTCGATTTGGTAAAGCATGGATTGGTGCTCTTTACTTGGGGAAATGTCTCGGCAATAGACAGAGAAACGAATCTTGTAGTCATCAAGCCTAGTGGTATGTCCTACGATGAGATGGAGGCTAAAGATATGGTTGTAGTCAATCTAGAAGGAGAAATAGTTGAGGGTAAACTTAGACCGTCTTCTGATACTCCGACTCATCTCGTCTTATACAAAGCATTCCAAAATATAAGAGGAGTAGTTCACACTCACTCCACTTATGCAACTGCATGGGCACAAGCTGGGATTGATATACCAAATATAGGCACGACGCATGCCGACTATTTCCATGAAGCTATTCCTTGCACTACTGATATGAATGAATCAGAAGTGAAAGGATTATACGAGTTGGAAACAGGTAATGTAATCGTGCAAAGATTTGAAAACTTAAATCCAGTCGATACGCCTGGCGTTCTTGTGAAAAATCATGGTCCATTTTCTTGGGGGAAAGATGCTGACGACGCAGTCCACAATGCAGTGGTAATGGAACAAATCGCAAAAATGGCTAGCATCTCTATTACTGTCAATCCACAACTGACAATGAATCCTTTGTTAATTGAAAAGCATTTTTATCGTAAGCATGGTCCAAATGCTTACTACGGACAATAATTTATTATGAAACAACATTTAAAATCAAAAGTTATGGCATTCGAAAATTACGAAGTATGGTTTGTAACAGGAGCTCAGCTCTTGTACGGAGGTGATGCAGTTACATCTGTCGACGCTCATTCTAACGAAATAGTAAAAGGACTCAATGACTCAGGAAACTTGCCAGTAAAAATAATCTATAAGGGAACTGTAAATACAGCAAGAGAGGTAACAGCAGCATTTAAAGCTGCCAATAATGAAGACAAATGCATAGGTGTAATCACTTGGATGCACACGTTCTCACCCGCTAAAATGTGGATTCATGGATTACAAGAATTAAAAAAACCATTGTTACATTTTCATACGCAATTCAATAAAGAGATTCCATGGGAAACAATGGATATGGACTTTATGAACTTAAATCAATCTGCACATGGTGACCGTGAATTTGGTCATATGGTTACCAGAATGCGTAAAAACAGAAAAGTCGTTGTCGGACATTGGAAAGAAGAGAAAGCACAATCTAAAATAGCAATATGGATGCGCGTATCAGCCGGATGGGCAGATGCACAAGATATGCTTATTATTCGTTTTGGTGATCAGATGAATAATGTAGCTGTTACTGACGGTGACAAAGTTGAGGCTGAAATACGACTCGGATATCATGTTGATTACTACCCTATTGCCAACTTAGTAGCTACAATAAATGAGGTCACAGAAATAGAGGTATCAGCACTTGTAGCTATTTACAAAAAAGAATATTCAGTTAATGATGAACAGAAAAATGATGCTCACTTTAATAGGCAGGTAATAGAAGCAGCGAAGACTGAGATTGGACTTAGACGTTTTCTAGAAGAAAAAGGTGCCAAAGCATTTACAACTAATTTTGATGATTTAGCAGGAATCGACCAACTTCCGGGGTTAGCATGTCAAAGATTAATGGCTGAAGGATATGGTTTCGGAGCTGAAGGAGATTGGAAAACAGCGTCATTGTATCGTACCATGTGGTTCATGGGACAAGGAATGGAAAAAGGATGTTCATTCCTTGAAGATTATACCTTAAATTTTGATGGTGAAAAAAGTGCCATCCTACAAGCTCATATGCTTGAAGTATGTCCACTCATTGCTGAACATAAACCGAAACTAGAGGTTCATCCCTTGGGGATTGGGGGTAAGAATGACCCTGCTCGTCTTGTGTTCACTTCAAAAGAAGGACCTGGAATAGCTGCCACTATCATCGATATGGGTAACCGTTTTCGTCTGATTGTAAATAAAGTCAATTGCATCAAGAGTAAAGATTTACCTAAATTACCTGTAGCCTCATCGTTATGGATTCCTGAGCCTAATTTTGAAGTTGGAGCTGCAGCATGGATTCTTGCAGGTGGTACACATCATACGAGCTTCTCTTATGACCTCACTGTAGAATATCTTGAGGATTATGCAGAAATTGCTGGGATAGAAATGGTAGTTATTGACAATGAGACAACACTGAGGGAGTTTAAAAAAGAACTAAGAATGAATGAAGTCTATTATCTATTAAACAAATCACTTAGCTAATATTATGGGAAAATATGTTCTAGGACTCGACTTTGGGAGTGACTCAGCCAGAGCCATAGTAGTCAATGCACTGAACGGAGAAATACTTGCAACATCAGTAAAATATTATCCACGATGGCGCCAAGGGTTGTACTGCAATCCTGCAATCAATCAATACCGTCAACATCCACAAGATTATATTGATGTCTTAGAAGGCACAATAAAAGAAGCTCTTGCGCAATGCCCAACAGGAACTGCGCTCAAGGTAGTCGGTATTGCCTTTGATACAACGGGCAGTACACCTGCATTTACAAATCAGGACGGAGTGCCTTTAGCACTTCTTCCTGAATTCTCAGAAAACCCAAATGCAATGTTTGTGCTATGGAAAGACCATACAGCCATAAAAGAAGCATCAGAGATTAATGAATTATCTGCCCATTGGGAAACTGACTACACTGCATACGAGGGAGGTATCTATTCTTCAGAGTGGTTTTGGGCAAAGGCACTTCATATTTTAAGACAGGATAAACAAATACGTTCCAAAGCATATTCTATCGTTGAACATTGTGAATGGTTACCTGCACTAATAACTGGTGTGAACAAAAGCAGTGATATAATCCGTAGTAGATGTGCATGTGGACACAAAGCAATGTGGCATGACAAATGGAATGGTTTACCAAGCGAAGACTTCTTGACTGCCCTAGACCCTCTGCTTAGTGGATTTAGAAATCGCTTGTTTGAAAATACAGAAACAGCAGATAAACCTGTAGGACATCTAAATGAACAATGGGCTAAACGACTAGGGCTAACAACAAATGTAATCGTTGCTGGCGGCGCTTTCGATTGTCATATGGGTGCCGTCGGAGCAGGTATTACACCTCATACTTTTGTTCGCGTAATAGGTACCTCAACTTGTGACATTATGGTTTCTTCTTATAAAGAAATTGGGAATAAACTCATTAAAGGTATTTGTGGACAAGTTGACGGTTCTGTAATTCCTGGTATGATTGGTCTAGAGGCTGGGCAGTCTGCTTTTGGCGATGTCTATGCATGGTTCAAAAGAGTGCTTGAATTTCCTCTCAAAGAGATATTAACAAAGAGCTCACTTATTGATACAGAAACAAAAAACAAATTAATAGAGGAAGTGACTTCGTGTATTATTCCATCGTTGACAAGAGAGGCTGAAAAGATCCCTGTAAACGAAAGTACAATCCTTGCAACTGATTGGATGAATGGAAGACGAACTCCTGATGCTAACCAACTATTAAAAGGTTCAATCACTGGATTAACATTGAATAGTTCGGCTCCGCGAATTTTTCGTGCCCTCGTTGAAGCTACTGCTTTTGGTTCAAAAGCAATTGTTGATCGTCTCAGAGATGAAGGTATACAGATTGACAATGTCATCGGAATAGGTGGTATCGCTTTGAAATCGCCTTTTGTTATGCAAACATTAAGTGATGTACTTAACATGCCTATCAAGGTTTGTCAGACAGATCAAGCATGTGCACTTGGTGCTGCAATGTTCGCTGCTACAGCATCAGGCATATATAACAACATCGAAGATGCACAATATACTATGTCATCAGGTTTTGCTTTCGAATATAAGCCAAATAGAGCAACTGCTGCAGCATATCAGAAAATTTATAATAATTATCTCACAGTCGGTCAATTTACAGAAGACAATTTACTTTAAAAATAGGGATTTTTACAAGTAATCAGTCATTTACCATTATACACTTCTTCGAAAACAAGAACTATAGGAGAAACATTAAAAACCGATTGTGGAAACGACTTCAGCATTTAATACAGTCAAGCCTATCTTTTAGTTCTCACAAACAGATAAAAGAAGACGTATGACATAGGGTTGGACTTCATCAAGATTGTGTTATTTATACTAAGGCATAAAAAACACCTATTTAATAAAACGATATATGAAAAAATTAATTTTAACAAGTGCTTTGATTATTGGTTCTATAGCACTGTATGCACAAGAGAGTGCCAGTATCAAAATTTATCCTAATCAAGGAAAAGAGATTATCCCGAAAGAGATATATGGTCAATTTGCTGAACATCTAGGTTCATGTATTTATGGGGGGCTTTGGGTCGGTGAAGATTCAGAAATAGCTAATACAGATGGCTACCGTACTGATGTACTTAATGCTCTTAAAGAATTGCATGTTCCAGTCTTAAGATGGCCAGGGGGGTGTTTTGCTGACGAATATCATTGGATGGATGGTATAGGCCCAAAGAAAAATCGTCCGAAGATGGTTAACAATAACTGGGGAGGAACTATCGAAGACAACAGTTTCGGTACAAATGAATTTCTCAACTTATGTGAGCTGCTAAATTGTGAACCATATATCAGTGGAAACGTAGGGAGTGGTTCAGTTGAGGAACTAGCAAAGTGGGTCGAATACATGACCTCGGATGGCGATTCTCCTATGGCTAATTTGAGAAGAAAAAATGGACGTGACAAGCCGTGGAAAGTTAAATTTATTGGCATAGGAAATGAAAGTTGGGGATGTGGTGGAAGTATGCGTCCAGAATATTATTCGGACTTATATCGTCGTTATTCTACCTATTGCCGTAATTATGATGGAAATAATTTATATAAAATAGCCAGTGGTGCTAGTGACTACGATTATAATTGGACTGAAGTTCTTATGAAAAATGTGAGTCATCGAATGAACGGACTCTCATTACATTATTATACTGTTACTGGTTGGAGTGGAAGCAAAGGAGCAGCTACAATCTTTGACAAAGAAGATTATTATTGGACAATGGGTAAATGTCTTGAAATTGAAAATGTAATAACAAAACACATTTCAATAATGGATAAATATGACCCAGGCAAACAAATTGGTTTATTGGTTGATGAATGGGGAACTTGGTGGGATGAAGAAGAAGGAAGCACCCCAGGACACTTATACCAACAAAATACCATGCGTGATGCATTTGTTGCTTCATTGACTCTCGATGTTTTCAACAGACATACTGACCGTATAAAGATGGCAAATATAGCACAGATTGTCAACGTGCTCCAATCGATGATTCTGACAAAAGGAAAAGCAATGGTTCTCACTCCAACATATTATGTCTTTGAAATGTATAAAGTACACCAGGATGCACTTTATTTACCTCTTGACTTGATTTGTGATAAAATCAATGTTAAAGATAACAGAACGATTCCTTCAATTAGTGCTACAGCATCAAAAGATAAAAATGAAATTATTCATATTTCTATATCCAATGTCAATATAGAGGACTTCCAAGAAGTCAAAATTGAACTTCCAGGAGTAAAGATTAACAATATCTCAGGTAAAATATTATCCTCAAATAAGATTACGGATTATAACTCGTTCAAGAATCCAAATGTCATCAACCTGAAAGAATTTAAAGGAGCGAAAATAGAAGGAAAAATTTTAAAAATCAAGTTACCAGCAAAATCAATCGTAACATTAACATTAGAATAACGAAAAATCAACAGATAACTTATACATAAAATATCATCAGATGCCCTTATAGAATGGATTCGGTTCTGTTGGAATGGGAGCTTTAGTTTCATCTAACCATTTCATGAGTTTACCCTCGAGTTCTTTTTTCTTATGAGGGCATTTGCTTGATAAATCATTACTTTCCATTATATCATCTCCAAGATTAAATAATTCGGATTTTTTTGTTTCGTAATAATAAATGAGTTTCCAGTCCCCAGACCGAATAATAGAATATGGAGTAGCACGAAAATCTTTTCCTGAATGCTTATACGATTGTAAATAAGCAGGAAAATGCCAAAACAAATCGCGATTTATCTCCTTTTTCTTACCTAAGAAAACAGAAGAAACGTCTACACCGTCAAGAGGTACATTAACTTTACCGTTTGCAATAGACAATAAGGTAGGATAAAAATCGACACCTGTAACCGGACAATCAGATTTACTTCCTGCTTTGACTTTTCCAGGCCATTTTACAATCAATGGGACTCGAATTCCTCCTTCATAGGGTGTCCCTTTCCCACCACGTATCATAAAATTATCCGTTACAGGTTCTGAGCCACCATTATCAGAATAGAATACAACAATTGTGTTATCAGTAATCCCCAATGAATCAAGAGTGTCACATAATCGTCCTACATTATAATCTAAATTTTCTATCATAGCCGCGTAAATAGCATTTGTCTGATATTTACCTTTCGCCTTATTCTTGTACTTTTCGATTAAAGAAGCTGGTGCTCTTAGTGGAACATGTACGGCATGATGTGCCATATATAAGAAAAATGGCTGCTCTTTTGTTGATCCATTAATAAAGTTGATAGCTTCAGTTGTCAGTCTATCAGTAAGGTACTCTCCTTTCTTTCCCTTCTCAAGTCCCTTATGACATTTCCCTTTTTTTGCGTTACAATATGGATAGAAATAGGAATACGGCGAACCCGCACGGCTTCCTATTACATTGACGTCAAACCCTTGAGACAATGGTCCTGTACCATCACCATCATCCCCTAAATGCCACTTTCCTACATGTCCACATCTATAACCTGCACTACTCAGAGCCTCAGTCATAGTCACAAAATCTGAACGCAAATCTTCGGTATTCTTTATAGGGATAAGCTTTCGTTTTCTCTTATTACCTCTTGCGGAAGGACTCACTGTAAATACTCCATGACGTGGTGTATATCTTCCACTCATGAGACAAGCTCTACTAGGTGCTGAATTAGCAGCGGCGGCATAGGCATTGGTAAACAGCATCCCCTCAGTAGACAATTTATCGATATTAGGCGTTTCATAAAAGTCACTGTTCATCACACTCAAATCATTCCAACCTAAATCGTCAGCCATAATGAAAACGATATTAGGCTGTTTCTGTTCTGCAGACAACGGGGAACAAGACAAGGCTGCTACGGGTAGCACAGCCATCTTTAACATTATTCTATTCATGATTAAAATTCTTTTTGATGCACATGAAAGTGCTGTATACTCCCATATTGTATGCACTTGGTACATTCAGTTTATTTATTCTCTTACAACTCAATCCATTACTATAAAAGGGTAACCCATCTCGTGCCATCTATTATAGGTTTACCATGTTTAGTAAATGGCCCAATAGGGGAATCACTTTATTTCGGGTTTTTTCGATAATGATCCTCCTTGATTATAACGCTGATTGTTAGGTAATCCTTTCTTTCCAACCCCTTTTTGCATTAGTTTTTTCAAATCATTCAGATGATACCAATAGACATGGCGAGGATTAATATCATAACGTCTACAAAGAGATGCAGCCATACCAACGACTTCCCCCATCATACCCGTAGTGCGCATCACCCTCACGGTCCCTAATGCCACATGGGTCACACTAATGTCTCGTCCTGCCATAAACAAGTTAGTCACATTGCGTGAATAAAGACATCGATACGGAACTGGATATGGATAAATGTGTACATGCTTAGTCTTTGCCTTAAATTCCCTACCCTTAAAATCTTTGGTATTCTCTGGGTCTGGGAAATGAAGATCGACTGACCAAGTAGTCGTAAATGTAGCATCCTCGTGAGCAACATATTTCTTAATATCATCTTCCTTCAATATATAATCTCCTAACAAACGTCGTGACTCACGCTTCCCTGCTATATATGCCACCCATCCCAATCGACGGCTCGCATACACTTTCCTTTTCGAATAGGAGTTTTTCAAGAAACTCCAATTAGAATAAACGACCAACATTCCGTAATCACGAATACGCTCAAAATCTTTTATTTGGTCAAGATTCATTCCTGTTTCCCAGGTCCACTCTCCCATTTTGACACGTTCACAGTTTTGCTCATTGAATTCTATCCCGTATTTGAATCGTGGGAAAGAAGATTTCTTCTTTGCATCGACCGAGTACCACTGAACTGACGATCCCATTGTCATCTTATCAGCCTTTTCAGGAGCGGTTTGCTCACCAAATTCATCACGACCTTCGCGTCCCATCCTGTAATCGGCACCTGCTAGATAACCAATAGAACCATCTCCTGTACAGTCTGCAAACAATGGAGCCTCAAAACGCAGTTCTTTACCAGTCTCAATATGTCTTGCTGTTACTGAGACGATTTCATCTCCATCCATTTCCACTGCAAAAGCACGGTAATTACTGAATAGTGATACATTCTTTTCGTTTTCTAACCAATTGGATTTTTTGTTATCTTCATAGTTTGAAGCAGGCTGTGCATTGCCTTTTTTGGTTGGAGCAAACTCTTTCTGTAGACCACCCAATGCTTTGTAGGGAGCCATATCGATGCGCCCCCCCATATGTACTCGCACTTCAGAACTATTATTACCTCCCCAGACAGGTCGGTCATTGATTAGAGCTACCTTACAGCCCAAGCGAGCAGCCGAAACCGCAGCACTCATACCAGCAACTCCACCTCCAACTACTACAAAGTCAAATGAACCTGCCGATATAGGTTTCAAAGAATTCCCTAATTCTTTACGCCGAAAAGTATCCAACTGCTTTAATTCATTGGGAGGGATAGTCCCCTTGGTCGTAAAATAAATGGCATCACAACGACCATCAAAGCCTGTTAGGTCCTTTAGTCTCAAAGTTGTCATTCCCGCTTTTACACGGACTTTACCAGCAAGTTGCCACATCCATTGGTCACCTTCACATCCCAACTTAGCATTCATTTTATGTGAACCGACATACAGTGTAAACTGACCTGGTCCTTTTCCTTTCTTCCAAGGAGATGTCCAATTGTAAGTACGAACATAAACATAATAGGTGCCCGAGTTCGGAAAACTAACTGCTGTCGTTGCATCTTCAACGGGTACCCCCATCCCGTGAGCCAGCATATATGATGACCCCATCAAATTTGTAAATTGCTGATCGACTACCCAGCCACCCTTATGTTGAAAACTTTCAGTTTCAACAAACAAGCTCTGAGCATGTAAGTTCATAACGATACAAAAAGCAAATAGACTCATTAAACAGGTTTTCATAATATCATTGATTGTATAAGATTAAATATTTATTCACTAGCAAAGAAACAAAAATATTAAAGTTCAGTAGGCTAAAAATCATTCAATAAACACTTAAAAACAAGTCATATACAGTAAAATCATGAAAAAATAAGATTAAAACAAAGAAAGTCCATCAAATAGAAGAGGTTTAGTACTTGACATGAAAAGACAAAGACTAAAAACTATTCAGTGTACGGAAAACCCAAAAAGGTCGTATAACTCAATGAGTTATACGACCTTTTACTTATTATTTATCGTTAAGAACCGATACTTACTTCACTTCCTCGAAATCTGCATCTTGTACATCAGCATCGTTACCACCTTGTTGAGCGCCTTGTTCAGCACCTGGCTGAGGACCTGCTTGGTTTGGTTGAGCATCAGCTTGAGCTCCTTGTTGATACATCTCTGCACTAGCAGCTTGGAATGCTGTATTTACTTCTGCCATAGCAGCATCAATAGCAGCTACATCCTCACTTTTATGAGCTTCTTTCAATTTAGCAACAGCAGCTTCGATTGGAGCTTTCTTATCAGCTGGCAACTTGTCACCCAATTCCTCTAACTGTTTCTCAGTTTGGAATATCATAGAATCTGCTTGATTTAGCTTATCAATCTTTTCACGCTCTTTCTTATCTGCCTCAGCATTTGCTTCAGCTTCAGCCTTCATCTTCTCGATTTCTTCTTTACTCAAACCAGATGAAGCTTCGATACGTATTTCTTGAGCCTTGCCGGTTGCTTTATCTTTAGCACTTACTTTTAAGATACCATTAGCATCGATATCAAATGCAACTTCAATCTGTGGAACACCACGACGAGCTGGAGCAATACCTGCCAAATTAAACTGACCAATTGATTTATTCTGCGACGCCATTGGACGTTCACCTTGAAGTACATGAATAGTCACTTCTGTTTGATTATCTGCAGCAGTAGAGAATGTTTCACTCTTCTTGCAAGGAATAGTGGTATTAGCGTCAATAAGTTTGGTCATTACACCGCCCATTGTCTCGATACCCATAGATAATGGAGTCACATCAAGAAGAACTACTCCCTTGATATCATCACTCAAAACAGCTCCTTGAACAGCAGCACCTAGAGCGACAACTTCATCAGGATTAACCCCCTTAGATGGAGTCTTACCAAAGAAATCTTCAACCAATTTCTGGATAGAAGGGATACGAGAAGAACCACCTACTAAGATAACCTCATCAATATCTGAATTAGAAAGATCTGCATCTTGCATAGCCTTACGACATGGCTCTTTACAAGCTTCAATTAGTGAATGAGCTAGTTCTTCAAATTTAGCACGAGTCAATGTCTTAACAAGGTGCTTAGGCACATTGTTGATAGGCATGATATAAGGCAAATTGATTTCTGTTGAAGTAGAAGAAGAAAGTTCGATTTTAGCTTTCTCTGCAGCTTCTTTTAGACGTTGCAATGCCATTGGGTCCTTAGACAAGTCAGCACCTTCATCTTTCTTAAATTCTTCAACTAACCAATTGATAATCACTTGGTCAAAGTCATCACCACCAAGGTGTGTATCACCATTAGTAGACAACACTTCAAATACGCCACCACCAAATTCAAGAATAGAGATATCAAAAGTACCTCCACCAAGATCAAATACAGCGACTTTCATTTCCTTGTCACTCTTATCTACACCGTAAGCAAGTGCAGCAGCAGTTGGCTCGTTAACAATACGTTTTACTTCAAGACCAGCAATTTGTCCAGCTTCTTTTGTTGCTTGACGTTGTGAATCAGAGAAATAAGCAGGCACTGTAATGACAGCTTCTTTTACCTCTTGTCCAAGGTAATCTTCAGCTGTTTTCTTCATTTTCTGAAGAACCATAGAAGAAATTTCTTGAGGTGTATATGTACGGTCATCGATTTGAACACGTGGAGTGTTGTTATCACCTTTGACTACTTTATAAGGAACACGTGCAATCTCTCGTTGTACTTGATCCCAATTTTCACCCATGAAACGTTTGATACTGGAGATTGTTTTAGTAGGGTTAGTAATAGCCTGACGTTTTGCAGGGTCCCCTACTTTTCTCTCACCACCTTCTATGAAAGCAACGATTGACGGAGTAGTACGCTTACCTTCACTGTTAGCAATTACGACTGGTTCGTTACCCTCGAAAACGGAAACACAAGAGTTTGTGGTTCCTAAGTCAATTCCAATAATTTTTCCCATGATTGTTTTATTTTTATTATATATATATTATTTGTTCAAATGTTTGTGGAGCTTCATCATACAAGCCCTAAACTATTCTAATACTGTCTACATTCATTTTTGCAAGCATTGTGCCAAACAAGGATATTTGCTAAAAAATATCTTTCATCTCATATATTATAGGATTAAAGCAGAAATAAAAAGAAGACTACTCTGCTTCAAAAGCCCAATAAACTGACAATAAGTCACGAAAAAACAAGAAACTATGACAACTAGTCCTCTTTTTACACAAAGAGACAACATTTCGCTCCTGACCAAGGAAATTTATTCTGTTTAGCACTGTCATTCAATTATGACTAGATGTTGGTTCATTTTACTCAAAAGGAGATACTTGTAAAAACGTCATAAAGTTTAATTTCTAATTATTCTGCCAATTTAGACATATACAGCGGTCGCTAATTAGACCAATAGCCTCTCCCCTAGTCAACCTACCTTTGCCAACAGGAAGAGTCAATACAAAAGCAAATAGCTAGGATCATTCCTTAGAATCACTTTTCAGTATTCATTTGGAATGGTCCTAGCTCTAATTTTTTGTCCGGTTGCAAATAGAGTAGTCGATAAGAAGACGAAAGAGGAGATGGACTATTCTTGAAAACAGATTCGCTTTACTCTAGAAGACATACTTGTCAATATCTCATAAGGAATGGTATCTAACCACTCAGACAATTTAGTGACAGGTAAATTCTCGCCGAAGATTTCTACTTGGTCACCAACTTTACAGTCGATACCTGTAACATCAATCATTGCGATATCCATACAAATATTTCCCACATATGGAGCGGGCTGATTCTTAACTAAGCAATATCCACGTCCATTACCAAGATGTCTGTTGATGCCATCGGCATAACCAATCGGAATGGCAGCGATTTTTGATTTGCGGGTTAAATGTCCTTTTCTTCCGTAGCCAACTGTCTCATCAGGTTCCAACTCATGAATCTGCAAGATAGTACTAGTCAAGGTACACACACAATCCAACATTTCATTATTGACAGAATCTATTCCATATAATCCCAATCCTAAACGAACCATATCGAAATGTGCCTCAGGAAATCTTGTTATCCCAGCTGTATTACATATATGTCGTAATATTTTATGAGTAAAAGCACTCATAAATTTAGATGATGCCTCATCAAATATTTTTATTTGTTTACGTGTAAAGTCGTCAAACTTAGGGTCATCAGCTCCCACGAAATGAGAAAAAATCGAACGAGGAATCAATGCATGCTGCCCACGTAATCGTTCAATCAATCGTTCAATATCTTGAGGGTCAAAACCTAAGCGGTTCATCCCCGTATTCAATTTGATATGTATCGGAAACTGTGCAACCCCCGCATGCTGAGCAAACCGCATCAAAGCATCAAGCATCTCAAAACTATACACCTCAGGTTCCAACCGTTGGTCGAACAAAGTTCTAAAAGTCGTTAGTTCTGGGTTCATCACCATTATATCAGTCGAGATACCTGCGTCACGAAGCTCAGCACCTTCATCTGCCAAGGCAACAGCGAGGTAATCAGCATGATGTGTCTGAAGCGTTTTAGCAATTTCAACAGTTCCAGCTCCATAAGCAGATGCCTTTACCATGGCAATCATCTTGACCCCTTGATTTAACTTTTCCGCATATCGATTATAGTTATTGATTAGATTTGACAAATTAACTTCTAAGATAGTCTCATGACGCTTCATTTCTAAGAGTTGTACGATTTGTTCGAATTGAAAAATTCTAGCTCCTTTAACCAATATCGTTTGGTGATTCAGAGAGTGAATCAATTCAGAATTAATGAAGGAACGTGTGGAAGCAAAGAAATAACTTTCTTGATGAAACACCTCCTTATAGGCTGATATTTCTGGTCCTATACCAATTAAGACATCTACTTTTCGTTCTTTCAGTAATTTAGAGACACGTCTATACAGCGTACCACTACTATGTCCTGATTCAAGTATATCAGAGAGAATCAACGTGCGTCGCATCCCACTTAAAAGAGAACGACGATACAAGAAATCCAAAGCTATATCAAGAGATCCTAGGTCAGAATTGTAACTATCATTAATGATTTGATTATTCGATTTTCCCTCTTTTACTTCAAGACGCATTGCCACAGGTTCCAACTTAGCCATACGTTCAGCTATTTGCTCTGATGGAAGCATTAGATAGAGACATACCGCCAAACAATGCAATGCATTTTGCAATGCAGCCTCGTCAATAAAAGGGATATCAAATTCATTGCGCATCCCAAGATAAGAATAAACGATATGCGTAGAAGTCTCATTTACGACAACCTCATTGATAAACAAAGGGCGTTCCCTATCCTCACGTGACCATGCAATTTCCCGACTAGAGAACATTGAACGGAAAACACAATCGCGTATCAAATCATCATCTGCATCATAAATAAGCACATCACAATTCTTAAACAATTCGATTTTCTCAAGGCACTTCTCCGTCATCGAAGAAAAATTCTCTTGATGCGCTCCTCCGATATTTGTCAACACCCCTATTGTAGGAAGAATCATCGGTTGCAAACGACTCATCTCATCTACTTGGGAGATACCCGCCTCAAAGATACCAATCTCAGCATCTTTATTGAGTTGCCATATCGAAAGAGGTACACCTATTTGCGAATTGTAACTCCTAGGCGAACGCACTATATGCCTATCAGGAGACAATAATTGATTAAGCCATTCTTTGACAACTGTCTTGCCATTACTCCCAGTTATACCTATAATTGGTATATCAAATTGTGAACGATGACTTGCTGCAAGAAGTTGCAAGGCAGTCAGTGTATCGTTTACCAACAAAAAATTACTTTCAGCATAATCTTCCACATTTGCAGGAAGTTGAGAAACCACGAAATTTTTGACCCCACGTTTATGCAACTCTCCTATATAATCAGCTCCATCATTTCTAGCAGTTTTCAATGCGAAGAAAAGGGTCTCATCGGGGAAACAAAGAGATCTACTGTCAGTCAAGATCCAAGAGATATTACAATCTTGTAACCCCACACGGTCAGCCTGTATTATTTCAGCGATTTGTTTTATTGTATATAGCATTTTATTTTCTGTATTTCTTTCGAGAAATTCAAGATAGGGAATTTCTTTGAAATGGTCTTTATTTTTAATAATAATTGAGATAAGAACTGTTGATAAGATGTGCTATTAACATTTTGAGGCCTATGTCCCATTTGCTTAAGTATAGGCGTCCAACAATCAAGGAATTGTTGAACTGTTTTATCGAGACAATACTCCACGAAACGATTCCATATTATTTGCTGTGCAGTAATAGACGGATGAGTCATATCGATGTCATAGAATCTATAATCGCGCAATTCATCAAGAAGGATTTCGTATGCAGGGAAATAATGAACACGTTCTGGATAAAGTTCTTTCAGTTGCTCTTGTGCAAGAAGAAGGACCGATTTACTCAGTTGATTTTCATGCACATTATCTCTTAGATGACGAATTGGGCTTACAGTAAAGAGCACCTTGACTTTGGAATTCTGAGAAAATAGTCTGTCAAAAAGAGCAACATAACCTTTGACTATCTCCTCGACTGATAACTTCCGTCGTAAGAAAGATGAGCTAGGTAGTTTATGGCAATTACTCACCACTCGAGATTCTTGCTTCGTCTCATATACCCAAGCAGTTCCCCATGTAACAATTAGCCAGTTGATACTCCCCATTCGATGATGCCCTTCATGCAATTGGTCATTAATTTGTTGGAGCACAACCTTTTTATCTTCATGAGAAAAGTCACCATGATGCATCATACTATGATACCGTTCATTGTGATAAACCAAATCCGAAGATTGATAGACCTTGTCATCCATCATCTCCTCCAAAGCACATAGTATGCTGATAGGATTGTATTGAATACCATAAGGATTTAATTGAACATCCATTTTGTTCTCAATAAGCTTCTGACCCATATACTGTGAGAAGCAAGAACCCAATAGCATCATTTTAGCATCTAATTGGATAGCTGGATTTAATTGAGCTATTCCTACAGGAGTAGTAAGAGAAGGATTGAAATTCATCACATTGATTATTTAATGATAATCACAAACGATTTTTCTATTTTTACTTGAAACTTGATACAAAGATAATAAATAGTTGACCTCCGACAGATTTTTGAAGTAAAAAAAAAGAAATGTATCATAAGAAGCTGTAAGTTCATGAGAAAGTTTGTATTTTTGCTGTTTTAAACAGCTTTAGGAATCAGGTTACGCTCTAGATTGTGTATATTTGTGTACAATCGCTTATATTCTAGACATAATCCCTAGCTTTACAGGCTGGTAAGAAACCCAATTTATGGCTAAAGAACAAACAAGATTTATAGATAACTATATAAATAACCCACTAGAGTTGAAAAAATTGAGTATATCTCAATTACCAACGGTTTGCAATGATTTGCGGCAAGAGATTATTTCTCAATTGTCTACAAATCCAGGACATTTTGCTGCAAATCTCGGTACAATAGAATTGACCGTAGCTTTGCATTATGTTTTCAATACTCCTCACGACCGTCTCGTCTGGGACGTTGGACACCAAGCCTATGCACATAAACTCTTGACTGGGCGAAGAAAAGCATTTAATACCAATAGGAAACTAGATGGTATCCGCCCCTTCCCATTTCCTGAAGAAAGTCCATATGACACTTTCTCTGCAGGTCATGCATCCAATTCTATTTCAGCCGCATTAGGTATGGCTGTCGCTGCTAAACAAAAGCACGAAGAGAGAGAAGTTGTGGCCATCATAGGGGATGGTTCTATGAGTGGTGGATTAGCCTTTGAGGGACTAAACAATGTCTCAAGTATGCCAAATGATTTGCTTATTATCATAAATGATAATGACATGTCTATAGATCACAGCGTAGGAGGCATGAGTCAATATCTCGTAAATTTAACGACAAGCAACCCCTATAACAAGATAAGGTACACCGCATCTAGAGCTTTATTCAAGATGGGGGTCCTCAATGACGAACGACGAAAAGCACTAATCAGATTAGGAAATAGTGTCAAATCTTTCTTGACTCGTCAGCGAAACATGTTCGAAGGAATGGACATCCGTTATTTTGGTCCCACAGATGGACATGATGTCGAGAATTTAGTACGGGTACTTAGAGAGATTAAGAAACACAAAGGGCCCAAGATACTCCACATACATACTAAAAAAGGAAAAGGTTATGCTCCAGCTGAGAAAGACCCATCTGCATGGCATGCACCAGGTTATTTCAACCCAACGACAGGGGAAAAGCTCAAGGCTGATAAGACTCCATTCACAGCAGAAGATAAAGCGAAAGTCATTCCTCGTTATCAAGATATTTTCGGAGAAACCTTATTGGAATTAGCCAAAAAGAATCAACTAATCTTAGGAATAACTCCTGCTATGCCTTCAGGATGTAGCATGAATATCATGCAGCATGAGATGCCAGAAAGAGTCTTTGACGTAGGCATAGCTGAAGGACACGCAGTTACCTTCTCAGGAGGTTTAGCAAAAGACGGCATGATTCCCTTTTGCAATATCTATTCGACCTTCATGCAACGAGCCTATGACAGCTTGATTCATGACGTAGCATTGTTAAAATTACCCGTTATCTTATGCTTAGATAGAGCTGGAATCGTTGGACAAGATGGGCCTACTCATCACGGCGCTTTTGATTTAGCTTATCTTCGCCCTATACCCCATGTCACTATATCTTCTCCGATGAACGCTCAGGAATTACGTCATTTGATGTATACAGCTCAGCTTCCTCGCGAGGAAAACAAAGGTCCATTCGTTATTCGATATCCAAGAGGAAATGCTGATGGAGCAATTGGTGGTGATGAGTCATCATGGAGATGCGAAATGCATCAGATTCCTATCGGGACAGGACGTAAACTTCGTCAAGGAGATGCTATTGCATTGCTTTCGATAGGTCCATTGGGCAATGTAGCAGCAAAGGCAGCAGAAGAAGCACATGCCAAATACAATATAGAAGTAGCCCACTATGACATGCGATTCTTGAAACCACTAGATACTAAATTAATGGAAACGATTTGTAAGAATCACACACACCTGATTACTATAGAAGATGGTGTATTAAAAGGAGGTTTAGCCACTGCAGTAAGTGAATATCTGATAGAAAACAGATGTACCGCTACCCTCGATAAGATTGGTATTGATGACCAATTTGTTGTTCATGGACTACCCAAAGAACTATACAAACGCTGCCATATGGATCAAGAAAGTATCTTGAAAACGATACTTACAAGGAGCTAATAAAATACATATTAAACAAAGCCAAGAAAGAATGAAAATAATAATCGTTGGTGCTGGTGCAGTAGGTACCCACTTAGCCACGATGCTTGCTAAGGAGCGACAAGACATTATATTGATTGATGAAGATGAAGAAAAATTATCATTGATTAGTAACAATCATGATTTGATGACAGTAGTAGGAAAACCAATTTCTATAGGCACTCTAAAAGAAGTAGGAGCTGGTCAATCCGATTTATTTATCGCTGTAACTACTGAAGAAAGTCGTAATCTTACCGCATGTATTATTGCCCACAGTCTCGGGGCAAAAAAAACTGTTGCTAGAGTTGACGACTTTGAATATGTGAAACCAAAGAATAGAGAATTTTGGAAAAATTTAGGGATAGATTCACTTATCTATCCAGAGATGCTCGCTGCAGAAGAAATCGTATTATCTATTCGCATGAGTTGGGTCAAACAATGGACTGAATTTTGCGACGGAGCACTGATTATGATTGGAGTAAAGATGCTTAAAGACTCTGAAATATTAGACAAGACTTTGGCGCAATTAGGGACCAACGATATTCCTTTCCACGTCGTGGCCATATCAAGAGACAACAAAACAATCATTCCCCATGGAGATCATAGTATCATCCTAGGCGATATTGTCTACTTCATCACGACCAAGCAATATATACCATACATCCGTAAGATTAGTGGACGCGAAGACCAAGAAGATATACGTAACGTACTCATTATGGGCGGAAGTCGTATCGCAAGTAGAACCACTATGCAAGCTCCAGACTACATGAATATCAAGATAGTCGAACAAGATAAAAGACGTTGTGAGCGACTCGTAGAAATGGTCAAAGACACTGTCATGGTCATCAATGGAGATGGACGTGACTTAGAATTACTCAAAGAAGAAGGACTTGAAAACATGGATGCTTTCGTTGCCCTTACAGGTAATAGTGAAACCAATATATTAGCATGTCTATCTGCCAAACGAATGGGGATTTCAAAGAGTGTAGCTGAAGTAGAAAATTTAGATTATATCAACATGGCAGAGAATCTAAATATAGGTTCAGTAATTAATAAAAAGTTAATTGCTGCCAGTCATATCTATCAGATGATGCTCGATGCTGATGTCTCGAATGTCAAATGCCTTACTTTTGCAAATGCTGATGTAGCAGAATTTCAAGTTAAAGAAGGAGCTCGAATAACGAAGAATTCAGTTAAAGACTTGAATTTACCAAAAGGAGTCACTATCGGAGGCCTAATAAGAAAAGGACAAGGTGTGTTAGTTACTGGGGATACGATGATTTTACCTGGTGATCATGTGATGGTCTTTTGCTTGAATATGATGATTAAAAAGATTGAAAAATATTTCAAATAGGTTGCCATGCTGATAAATGTAAAAATGCTATCCAGAATCATCGCATTCTTGCTTATATTGGAAGCAGTAATGATGCTCACAGCGACTGGAGTATCGCTACTTTATGATAATGAAGGAGACCTGCATAGTTTATTATTATCCTCCTTTATAACTGCTCTCTCAGGACTTCTTTTTGCTATTGCAGGACGTCATGCCTCTACCGATATACGCAATCGAGACAGTTTTCTCTTGGTTACACTAGCCTGGATTTTATGGCCACTTTTCGGGATGCTCCCTTTCCTTATAGACGGGCATATTCCCAATGTGACTGATGCTTTCTTCGAAACGATGTCAGGGTTCTCCACCACAGGAGCCACCATCTTGAATCATATAGAAGCCATGCCTCATGGATTACTTTTTTGGCGTAGTTTGACTCAATGGATAGGTGGTTTAGGAATTGTTTTTTTCACCATCGCTATATTTCCTTTCTTTGGAATCGGAAGTATACAATTTTTCGCAGCTGAAAGCGCTGGTCCCACCGTAGATAAGATATTTCCTCGCATAGTGGTTACTGCTCGATGGATTTGGACTCTTTATCTAGGCTTGACGATACTCGAGGTACTCTTCTTACTCTTAGGTCATATGTCTCTTTTCGATGCTGTATGCCATGCGTTTACCACGACGAGTACAGGAGGATTTAGTCCTCGTCAAGATAGCATCGCTGCTTATCATTCTCCCTATATTGAATACGTGATAAGTATATTTATGATACTGAGCGGTATCAATTTTTTGATGCTATTTACCCTTTTACGAGGTAAATTAAGGAAATTCTGGAGAGATGATGAGTGGAGATGGTTCCTCAAATCTATGACTTTATTTACTGCTATCATAACAGCAGCCCTATACCTTAAGATGGACAAAGGACTAGAAGAATCTTTTCGATTAGCCCTCTTTCAGGTAGCCTCTCTCCATACTACTTGTGGTTATGCGACAGCCGATTTTATGATTTGGCCACCCATCACATGGGCTTGTCTTACCTTTGTCATGATAACAGGTGCTTGTGCTGGCAGTACCACTGGTGGAATCAAGGGAGTACGCATGGTCAGCATGGGACGTGTAGTCAAAAGTCACATAAAAAACATCATCCATCCTCAAGCCATATTCTCAACCAAATTCAATGGTCAACTATTACAAGCTCCATTAATGAGTAAGATTTTTGCATATGCCTTTTGTTATATGCTTACGATTGCTGTAGGAGCATTGATACTGATGGCATTGAATGTCGGTTTCATCGAGAGTTTTGGTTGTGTCATCTCAGCTTTGGGAGGCGTAGGTCCAGGACTAGGAAAATATGGACCAGCAGCAACTTGGTCCTCATTGCCCGATGCAGCCAAATGGGTTTTGTCTTTCGTGATGCTTATCGGACGCCTAGAACTATTCACAGTGTACGTGCTATTTACTCAACGATTCTGGGCCAAGCATTGATAACATAAGCTGAAGTGAATAATAACAAAACGACTAAACAACTAGAATAAAAAACGAGTTTGGGAAATGATTAATACAAAAATGCTCTCTAAGATAATGAGCTTTCTTTTGGGTTTCACAGCCCTTTTTATGCTGTTAGCTGGAGGAGTAGCTCTCGTTTATCAAGAAATAGATACTGCTTTATACCCCTTACTAAAATCTATCGGCATCACATTGATCGTTGCCCTCATTTCGGCCTACTATGGAAGAAATGCAAAAGTAACTTTTTCTAGGAGAGACAGTTTTTTGATGGTCACTAGTGCATGGGTAGTCGTATCTGCTTTAGGGATGCTTCCTTTTCTTTTAAGCGGATCCATTCCTGATATTACCAATGCATATTTCGAGACAATATCTGGATTTACCACGACAGGAGCAACAATCCTTGACGACATAGAATCACTACCCAAATCACTCCTTTTCTGGCGTTCTCTGACACAATGGATAGGCGGATTAGGGATTGTCTTTTTTACAATCGCTGTACTCCCACTCTTTGGGATTGGTAGTTTACATCTCATTGCAGCAGAAACCTCAGGTCCAGTCAAAGGAAAGGTGTTACCTCGAATGGGCGTTGCCGCTAAATGGATATGGAGTATCTACTTGAGCCTGACTATTCTCGAAGTCATATTTCTTCTTTTCGGAGGAATGAACCTTTTCGAATCTGTCTGCCATGCTTTTACAACTATCAGTACCGGTGGGTATAGTCCCAGACAAAATAGTATTGCTGCCTACCATTCTCCCTACATAGAATATGTAATCGCCATCTTCATGACCTTGAGTGGAATTAATTTCAGCATCTTATTATTGGCCTTTTCTGGAAAGATAAAGAAATTTTTTAAGGACACTGAACTAAGATGGTATATCGGGTCTATGATTTTATTCACTACCTTGATTACCTATATCTTGTATGCTCGTAATACCATTAATTTCGGAATCGAAGAATCATTTAGACTAGCCTTTTTTCAAGTGGCTTCATTGCACACTTCGACCGGGTATGCGACAGCTGATTATGTCCTTTGGCCTACTGTAGCATGGGCCTTATTGACTCTAGTGATGATGATGGGAGCATGTGCAGGAAGTACAACTGGAGGAATCAAAAGTATCCGATTAGTCGTCATGTCAAGGATGTCTCTCAACGAATTTAAGACACTCATTCATCCCCATGCTGTATTACCCGTAAGAATCAATGACCACCCTATATCAAGTGATGTAAAGAATCGAGTGCTCTCATTTACATTTGTCTATATTGTACTCGTTATTTTCGGAAGTCTACTGATGATGTTTTTAGGCGTTGGGTTCACTGAATCTTTGGGATGCATTATTTCTTCTATTGGTAATATGGGACCTGGATTGGGAGCTTTTGGTCCTGCAGTCACATGGAATGCACTACCTGACTCATGCAAATGGTTATTATCTTTCTACATGCTTCTAGGTCGTTTGGAACTCTTCACTGTTCTGGTTCTTTTTACTCCTAATTTTTGGAGTCATAACTAATTATCTAAGAGCAATGTGCTCTTAGATGACCATTCATCAAATAATAACGAAACGATATGAAATTAAAATATACATTATGGGCTATACTAGCTTGCATCTTATGGGGGTCAGCCTTTGTCGGAGCCAAAATCGGGTTTCGTTATATGGGTCCGTTCGAACTCTCAGGAGTTCGTTTTATGCTCGCAGGAATCTTTCTATGGCCTTTGCTTATCATGCAGAAAGTATCCCTTAGAGAGACCCTCACCCATTGGCGATTTCTCCTCTTTTTTGCTTTCTTGCAGACCTTCCTACAATACGGATTATTTTTCGCTGGATTGAATCTTGTGCCAGCTGCTACTGCTGCCATGATTACAGGAGGTTCCCCATTGATCATTGCTGTGCTAGCGCATTTCACGATGAAAGGCGACAGGATGACTTGGCGAAAAGTAAGTGCCATACTGTTAGGTATAGCGGGAGTAGCCTTCATATCACTCACCAAAGGAGAGATGCTTGGCAGTGGTTCTAGTTTCTATATAGGGGTTCTCCTCCTACTCATATCAAGTCTAGTAGGCGCATCTACAAATATTGTGGTAGCCAAATATATGCACGATATACATCCCATTGCTTTGACTAGTTTTGCAAACTTTACAGGAGGAATATTCTTATTCTTTTCAGCCAAACTAATAGAGAAACCTGTAAGCAATGGATATCCAGCTGAATTTTGGATAGCTCTCTGTTGGCTTTCATTTATCTCTGCCGCAGGATTCTCTATCTGGTACACAATTCTCAAAAAACCTCATGTAAAAGTCAGTGAACTAAACATGTGGAAATTTATTATTCCTGTCACAGGATGCATATTAGCATGGACACTTCTACCTAACGAGAATATAGATTTACCATCTGTGTTGGGAATTATTATCATCACCGTATCCCTACTTCTTTATGCATGGCCTGCCAAGAAGAAAACGGACTAAAAGATTGATTTCAAAGCGCACGAAGAATGAATAGCAACACCAATCATTACAAGATAGACTTCCCTAATTATTTATTAGATATCAGTGCAGTAGCTGAATGCTATAAAGAATATGGTTCAGATCCTAGAAACTATATTATGAGTGCACTGTTACCAGCTCAGTTATCCAAGCCCCAACTGTTGGGTAACATCGTCAATACGATGTTGGATGTTTGGATTTATTCCGACCGTCCTACCTTCCAAGAAGCCATGAACAAAGCATTTCATAATGCCCCATTACAATTTGCAGCACTTCCAGAACTCAGACATACAGAAGATGCACGAGCCTTCAGAGATGAATGCATGAGACATTATAACAACTTAAAGAAAATAGTTCTCGAAACGTTTAAGGAAGAAAAATATCATTTAAATAGAAAGAAAGCGATACTCGAGCCATCGTACATTTGTCCTCAGCTCGGACTACAAGGAAGGCTTGATTATCTGCAAAGTGATTTACAAGCCCTCATAGAGATGAAGTCAGGAAGAGCTAATGAATATGGGCGTGACATACATCCTGAATCAAAATTGAATCATCAAGTACAGATGCAACTCTATCGTGCTGTGATACACGAAGTTGAAGGCGTTGACTACAGAAGCATTCACCCTTACTTACTCTATACGCGATATCCCTTATTGATGGCTGAGTCAGTAGAAAATTCAGTGATTAGCGATGCTATTACGACCCGTAATGGCATCGTCAATCTCTTGAAAGAGATAGCTCATAGTCCTACAATAGAATCGGTTTCTCAACTATTAGATAGTATCACACCAGAATCACTCAATAAAAATAAGATAGGAGGGCGTTTCTGGACTGCATACTTGAAACCACGAATTACTCATTTTCAAGAATCATTACGTACCCTTTCTCCATTGGAAAGAATCTATCATGATACCTTATTTCGATTCATCATACGCGAACAATGGAAGAGCAAAATAGGTTATGAAAGCAAAGAAGGAATAGCAGGAGCATCTACATTGTGGCAGAAATCAAAAAAAGAGAAAGAAGAAGCAGGTGAACTATTATCGGGACTATATATTATCGAAAACCGATCTACTGAAAGTCAAGAACCTACAATCACGTTTTGCACCCAAAAGCCCAGACCTCAAAAAGTCCAAACGCTTTTTTCTCAAGTAGAAGAGATACAAGAAGACAAAAAAGACTCCGAGGTGAAACTTCTTCCGAACTTCCGTCAAGGAGATGCCATCCTATTTTATCCCCAAACGTTAGATGTAAACAGTGTCAGCAACCATCGATTGATAAAAGGATTTATTCAAGAGATTAAGTCAGATACGATTCGTGTACTTTTGCACGCCACACAACATGATGATAAGATTTTTAATCTTAAGACCGCCTATACCATCGAACACAATTATATGGATAACCTATTCAGAGGTTTAATCAATGGCTTGGGACTTTTCAGGATGACCTCAAAATCCAGAAAGGAATTGCTCTTGTCACAGCGAAGACCTGTCTTTGACACACAATACGATGATGCAATAGACCAAGCTATACAAAGAAAAGATAAATTCAAAGAAGTGGCACTCCAAACATTAGCTGCTCGAGATTTTGTGTTGTTAGTTGGACCTCCGGGAACAGGAAAGACAAGCTGTGCACTGAAAGAAATGGTAGAGACACATCTGAAGAAAAAAGGTCAACAAATATTGCTAATGGCTTATACTAATAGAGCTGTCGATGAGATATGTGAGTCTCTCGAATCTATAAATCAAGACATTGATTATATAAGAATAGGAAACAAGATATCATGTTCTCCACGATACCGTAAGCATCTACTTGACAAACAAATGAAATCGTTAAAGAGAGTGGATGAGATTCATCAATTTATAGAGAATCAACAGATCATTGTCGGCACCATTTTTTCCATCACCAACCGTCATGACTTGCTTGAATTGAAGCATTTTGATATCGCTATTATTGATGAAGCGACTCAAATATTGGAACCTCAAATCATTCCCTTACTATCGTATTTGCGCAGAGACGGACGAAATGCCATAGAGCGATTTGTTATGATTGGTGATTATAAACAATTGCCTGCTGTCGTGGTTCAAGACGATAAGGAAACCGTCCTAGAAAATACACTACTCAACGATATCGGATTGACAAATCTTAAAGACTCACTTTTCGAACGGCTATACAAATCATGCATAGCCAATCACGATACACGAGCCATACACACACTTCAGATACACGGCAGAATGCATCCCGAAGTAGCCCAACTAGCTAATCGATTGTTCTATGATAATCAATTAGTAGCACTCGGCCTTGCACATCAAAAAGAGAAAGCAATCTTACTCAACGAACAATTAGCAAACAATCCCGACCCTTATGTTAAGCTCTTAACTAGGAGAACGACATTCATTCCATCACAGAAACAGGAAGGGACAATCAAGCCTATAAAGTACAATCAAGATGAAGTAAATATAGTAATCAGACTTATCAAATTATTAGCGATACAATATGATGGTTTTACCCCTAAAACACTTGGAGTGATTACCTCTTATAGAAGTCAAATAGCTCATATACAAGAAGCTATCGACAAATTAAATATTCCCGGAACAAACCATATAATAGTAGATACCGTGGAGCGCTTTCAAGGGAGTCAAAGAGATGTTATAATCTATTCTATCTCTGTCAATGACGATAAACAAATGAACCAGCTTTCAAACCTAATTCTAGAAAATGGACATTCAATAGACCGAAAACTCAATGTAGCCCTTACAAGAGCGAAAAAACAACTGTTCGTTACAGGTGTAACCGAAATACTAGCAAAAGCTCCTTGTTATAGTGATTTGATAGCAGACAAAACGTACAATATGCAGTGAAAAGTAGCACTAGCAACGGAGTGTATTATTAAGTAACATTATTTGACAATATTTAATCGGATAAATAAAAACCGAGAGACATAAAAGTGAAAAAAAACACTACCTTTGTCTCAACGTTTTTTTCATAGAGATTTAGATTTAAGGTTAAACGAGTTAGAGAGGTCGTGAGGTTTCTCTTACATATTTTAATCTTTACCGTCTGGGCTTTGCAGAGATGCAAGGCCCTTACTTATTTCAAATGAATGGTCCGAATTCACTAAAATGCAACTCAATGAGTGCACAAAATAGTCTTGTTTGTGTAATAGAATCTCACTTTATCCTCATCTGCCTATTCTTTAATCAACTAATTGTTGTATCTTTGCCTATCAAATAGAACAAGAAAATAAACAAAAAAAATAATTTAGGATGAGTTACAATTTACTTAAAGGAAAAAGAGGCGTTATTTTTGGGGTACTAAACGAGCAATCAATTGCATGGAAAGTAGCCAAGAGATGTGTCGAAGAAGGAGCCACAATTACACTAAGTAATACTGCTATGGCAATCCGTATGGGAGATATCACATCCCTTGCAGCAACTATTGGAGCGGAAGTAATCCCCGCAGATGCTACAAACGTAGAAGATATGGAAAATGTATTTGCTACATCAATGGACAAACTGGGGGGCAAAATCGATTTCGTTCTTCACTCTATTGGCATGTCTCCAAACGTACGTAAGAAACGTACTTATGATGACCTTGACTATAAATTCCTAGACAAGACATTAGACATCTCTGCAGTATCTTTTCATAAGATGATACAGAGTGCAAAAAAATTAGATGCTATCTCAAAAGGAGGGTCTATCTTAGCCCTTACTTATATAGCAGCCCAACGAACTTTCTTTGGTTATAATGATATGGCTGATGCTAAATCACTTTTAGAATCTATAGCACGTAGCTTCGGTTATATCTATGGACGCGAAAGTGGCGTTCGTATCAACACCATCTCACAATCCCCTACCATGACAACTGCAGGTGCAGGAGTAAAAGACATGACCAAAATGCTTCATTTCTCAGATATGATGTCTCCGTTAGGCAATGCAACTGCTGACGACTGCGCAGATTACTGTGTAGCTATGTTCAGTGATTTAACCCGCAAGGTAACCATGCAAAACCTTTTCAACGATGGTGGTTTCTCCAATGTAGGGATGAGTCTTCGTGCTATGGAAACATACGAGAAAGGACTAGAGGAACACTTGGATGATGCTGGAAATATTATTTACGGTTAAGCAAACATCATTCATATAGAGATGATTCACAACAATAAACCATTCAGCAACTATTCTTCTGCTGATAGTCAAGATGTACAGGCTCAGTCTTCTACCTCATCAGAGGTAGAAGACATAAGTCCTGCACTATATTTAGTTCCGGTAACTTTGGGAGACACCCCAATCGAAAGGGCTCTTCCAGCATATAATCAGCATATTGTTACCCACATCAAGCATTTTATAGTAGAAGACGTGCGCAGTGCACGTCGTTTTCTCAAACGGGTGGATAAAACCATAGATATAGATCAGCTGACTTTCAAGACACTCAACAAGCGAACATCTCCTGGAGCCATCGCAGAGTATCTTCAACCACTTGAATTGGGAGAATCAATGGCTATCATTAGCGAAGCAGGCTGTCCAGCAATAGCTGACCCTGGTGCTGATGTAGTAAGCATCGCTCAGCAAAAAGGGCTACCTGTAGTTCCACTAATTGGTCCCTCGAGTATTATTCTATCAGTCATGGCAAGTGGTTTCAATGGGCAGAGTTTTGCTTTTCATGGCTACTTACCGATTCAGGCAGCAGACAGAACAAAACGAATCAAACAACTTGAAGGTCGCATATATAGTGAACAACAGACCCAATTGTTTATCGAGACGCCTTATCGCAATGACAAATTGCTAGCTGATATCTTAGCGACATGCAGACCTCAAACCAAATTATGTATCGCAGCTAATATAACATGTGATGATGAAGAGATTATCACTAAAAAGATTAGTTCATGGAAAAAAGAGATGCCTACAATAGGCAAACGGCCTTGCATCTTTTTACTTTATAAATAATTTTCCAACAAAAAAAGAGGAGACGCTATCTGATACGATAACGTCTCCTCTTTGTATCTTATTTTTTCTCCTTCATCGATAATAAAACGACTGTAGCAATAATAGAAATCCCTGCACCAATCCATCCCAATACAGAAGGAACATCTCCAAAGATAAATATAGCCATGATAGCGACTAAAATAGGTTGAGTAAATTGATAAGCACTGACTCGTGTAGAAGATAATAATGTACTCCCTTTTTGAAATAGATAAGCCGTCAGACAAGTCGTAAAGATAGCCACATATAAGAGACTTGTAATTTCCGTCAACGTAGAGATTTTAGAGATATCCAATGGTACTTGTAAAACCACCATGCTCCCTGCAATCCAAAATGTACCACACAACAAAGTACAAAATGCAAGTACCGAAGGGTCTATGCCACCGTGTAGGCCACGCAAAGCAGTATAATAGAGAGAGATAAGCAACACACCTATTAAGTAAATAAGATCACCATGATTCATAGAGAAATGCAGCATCGTTTGCAAACTTCCATTAAATACAATAATAGACGTCCCGACCATAGCAATCAGATATACTAACAGTTTAGTCCATCCCACTCTAGTACCAAAGAAAGGAATACCAATAAGAGCAGTCACCAATGGTGCCAATGTACCCAGAGTACCTACATGCAAAACATTAGTATCAGCCAAAGCAGCAAACATAGCTACGAAATACATACTATAGAAGAAGCTGATAAAGAAACTTCTAGGTAATGCTCTCCTTATTTGATTCCTCTTGGACTTACTAAACAGAACGAGAGGAGCAAAGACAATCGTCGCAATGATGAATCGCAACAATGTCAACCCCAAAGGATTCATAGAATTCGCTAATAACTTACATGCGATTACTGACCCTGAGATCAAAAATGTAGCTAGGAACACATAGAAATGACCGAGTAAAAATGATGATTTCTCTTTTTTCATTGTTATTAATTTTACTTATATGACAAGAAGTCCCGAAGAACTTAATCTTCGGGACTTCTCTTAAAACGGCGACTACCTACTCTCCCACCTTTCGGCAGTACCATCGGCGTGATTGGGCTTAACTTCTCTGTTCGGAATGGGAAGAGGTGGAACCCCAGTGCTATAGTCACCTAAATTTCATAACTAGAAGCGGTATTCAAGAGCAGGACTCTTAGAACTATTACCCATAAGGCAATAACAAATACATCACTATCCAGTAAAATAGACATACTGTACAAATCTTTTCCATCAATCTAGCGAATAATGTAGTTAACAAGATAGGGAAGAAAGTATACGGGCAATTAGTACTGCTCGGCTATGACGTTACCGCCTTTACACCTGCAGCCTATCAACGTTGTCGTCTTCAACGACCCTAAGAGATC
>CP095414.1:2095000-2512500 GCA_029541985.1 Bacteroidales bacterium F22 | reverse complement strand
TGGTCCTACAACCCCAGCATTGCCGTAACAATACTGGTTTGGGCTAATCCCCGTTCGCTCGCCACTACTAGGGGAATCATTATTTATTTTCTTTTCCTACAGGTACTAAGATGTTTCAGTTCCCTGCGTTGACCTCACACGTGGTGATGATATGTCTTCAACATACCAGGTTGTCCCATTCGGAAATCTGTGGATCAAAGGTTATTTGCACCTACCCACAGCTTATCGCAGCTTATCACGTCCTTCATCGTCTCCGAGAGCCTAGGCATCCGCCATGCGCTCTTACTTACTTTCTTTCACTTACGGTATCTATAAAATAGATACGCTCGTTAAATATGTTACTTTACTAGATTATGATCAAATTGAATAAAGATATTGTAGTAAACTACAACAGCTAAATCAATTCAAACATAATAGAAAAAATTTGTTTGTACAATATGTCAAAGATCATATTACCAAGTCTAAATAAAGACTGATAAGGGTGGAGAATAACGGATTCGAACCGTTGACCCCCTGCGTGCAAGGCAGGTGCTCTAGCCAGCTGAGCTAATCCCCCATAAACAATAAAACTAAACAAACACTTTGGTTTAAGTGAAGAATAGACTTGTTTACAAGTAGTCCCACGCAGATTTGAACTGCAGACCTCTACATTATCAGTGTAGCGCTCTAACCAACTGAGCTATAGGACTGTCATCCAAAAGATGCCTATGTAGAACTGATTAACAGCTTCATATTTATCTCTCAATATATTTTATAAATAAACAACAAGAGACAAACGCTATACGAATGGAAAATACCATCTAAACCTTGTCCATTTCCACACCTTATAACGAAGATTAAGAATATCACTCCAGAAAGGAGGTGTTCCAGCCGCACCTTCCGGTACGGCTACCTTGTTACGACTTAGCCCCAGTTACCAGTTTTACCCTAGGCCGTTCCTTGCGGTGACAGACTTCAGGTACTCCCAGCTTCCATGGCTTGACGGGCGGTGTGTACAAGGCCCGGGAACGTATTCACCGCGCCATGGCTGATGCGCGATTACTAGCGAATCCAGCTTCATGAAGTCGAGTTACAGACTTCAATCCGAACTGAGAGAGGTTTTAAAAGATTAGCATCCTGTCGCCAGGTAGCTGCCCTCTGTACCCCCCATTGTAACACGTGTGTAGCCCCGGACGTAAGGGCCGTGCTGATTTGACGTCATCCCAACCTTCCTCACATCTTACGACGGCAGTCTCACTAGAGTCCTCAGCATAACCTGTTAGTAACTAATGATAAGGGTTGCGCTCGTTATGGCACTTAAGCCGACACCTCACGGCACGAGCTGACGACAACCATGCAGCACCTTTATAGGAGTCCGAAGAAAAGAATATCTCTACTCTATGCACCTATAATTTAAGCCCGGGTAAGGTTCCTCGCGTATCATCGAATTAAACCACATGTTCCTCCGCTTGTGCGGGCCCCCGTCAATTCCTTTGAGTTTCACCGTTGCCGGCGTACTCCCCAGGTGGAATACTTAATGCTTTCGCGTTGCCGCTTACTGTGTATCGCAAACAGCGAGTATTCATCGTTTACCGTGTGGACTACCAGGGTATCTAATCCTGTTGGATACCCACACTTTCGTGCCTCAGCGTCAGTTGTAGGATAGTAAGCTGCCTTCGCAATCGGAGTTCTTCGTGATATCTAAGCATTTCACCGCTACACCACGAATTCCACCTACTTCCACTACACTCAAGAATACCAGTTTCAACTGCAATTTCAATGTTGAGCATTAAACTTTCACAGCTGACTTAGTATCCCGCCTACGCACCCTTTAAACCCAATAAATCCGGATAACGCTCGGACCCTCCGTATTACCGCGGCTGCTGGCACGGAGTTAGCCGGTCCTTATTCCATGGGTACATGCAAAAAGACAACACGTGTCTCACTTTATTCCCCATTAAAAGAAGTTTACAACCCATAGGGCAGTCATCCTTCACGCTACTTGGCTGGTTCAGGCTTGCGCCCATTGACCAATATTCCTCACTGCTGCCTCCCGTAGGAGTCTGGTCCGTGTCTCAGTACCAGTGTGGGGGACCTTCCTCTCAGAACCCCTATTCATCGAAGTCTAGGTGAGCCGTTACCTCACCTACAAACTAATGAAACGCATCCCCATCTTTTACCGAAATTCTTTACTCTGAAAACCATGCGGAATTCAGAGACTATTGGGGATTAATCTTTCTTTCGAAAGCCTATACCCATGTAAAAGGTAGGTTGGATACGTGTTACTCACCCGTGCGCCGGTCGCCATCTATTCTAGCAAGCTAGAATAATGCTGCCCCTCGACTTGCATGTGTTAAGCCTGTAGCTAGCGTTCATCCTGAGCCAGGATCAAACTCTTCATTGTAAAATATTTTTACAGTGTTCATCATCTAATCATAAATGATTAAATAACAAAACTGAATGTTTCAATCTGTCTTAGGATATCCTTATATATCTGTTATTTGGTGTCGCTTATGAAACTTCCGAAGAAGTTATAAACTGAAAATTGACGGTTCAAATAATTATTTATTACCATTGAGAATCATTGGATAAATCCAATAACCTCGATAGCTCTTGTACTACTTGTTGTTTATGTAAATTCTTCAAAGAACACTTCTTTTTTGCTAACTTAGATAACCGCTATTCTCGAAAGAATAAAGGGCTATTTTTTGATAGCGTTTGCAAAGATAAAGCCTTTGTTGCGAACCTCCAAATGAATCGGAGAAAAGTTTTAAAAATAATTTTAATCACTAAACAGTAAACAAATTTATCTTGCGTACAATCAATAAAACAAGCCTGTCTATCGGCGTTTAAAACGCCTACTCCTAGGCCCTATTTCTTGATTGCGGATGCAAATGTAGACTTTATTATCTGACTAGCCAAATTATAAACACAGAAATTTAAAAATAAAATCCATTTAAAAGAAAAACAGTCAATAAAAGGGCTTAAAAGGGCATTTATTGACTACCGTACGAAAGGAATCTACCCTAGAAGAGAATTATTTCACAGAGAGTAACTGCATCCCATAAACAGGCAAATCAAATGAATTTGATTGGAATTGCTCCCCAGTAAGCATATTTATGATCATCTTAGGAGCTGATCCATCATCCATAGTAAGAGTAATCTTTTTAGCGACTTTACCTATATTAATAATATTAACAGCATAAGTCCTATCTTTACCTGGGATGACACGCCAAGAACAAGTTTTACTAAAGGGACCTGCCTGTACATTTTCCTCATGCACAGAGAGAGGTAAATGCTTGCGGTTAACTTTCATCCAATCAAGCGCATGAGACGCAACTTGACTAGGTGTCTTGACCTCTATGACCTTTCCTTTAGTCGAGATTAACCTACGCCCCAAAGGACGATGATATTCATCAGTCAATAGACTCTGCTGGTCTATGATTACAGTGCCACCAGTATCAATATAGTTCTGAAGCGCATCCATCTCCTGAGGAAAAACAGAAGGTGTCTTGGAGACAAGCACGACATCCCAAGACGATAAGTCCTGAGTCTTTAGTATATTAGAAGTGACAAAACCAATTGGATAACCGTTGAAAAAAGTCTGCTGATAAGTATGAAAAAGAGTAGTCATATAATCAGACTCATTAATGGCAGACACTTTAGAGTAAAATAAACGGATTGGTTTACGTTGACGCTGAAAAGCAATGATTGTATCCCCTACTGCATTTAAATCATTCATGGTCGCATGAACCTCGTTCACCACACGCGGCTGATAATTATTCGAGCCTACATACCCTTTATAATTAAGCTTCTTGCGAGGGGAACCATCCTCAGTACGCGCCCAATACCACGTTTGAGTAGCCGTCAAACCATGGATAGTAGCTAACCAATAATTGCATCTCACATACTCCTTAGTCATATATAAATCACGAGACTTCCCCGTACTCAAGAAATGTCCTTCGGTATTAAAGATTATCTTATTGGGGCTCACAGACTTCATGAAGTCATACCCCATGACAGGTTCCACCCAATCAAAACTATACGTCTTCTCCCACTCCATAGGCTTGCCCCATAAATGAGCACCGCAAGTACTCGCATCATTACCGATGATATCACAATGAGCAGTTAGTGCTTCTAAGTCAATTCCAGAATCACGTTTATTGTCACTCCATAGATTAGGCATAATCTTAATATGCGTCTTCGCCTCTGGGTCATATTTCTTTATTTCTGATTGTAAGAAATCAAACCAATCCGTTACACGGTCTTGATTAAACAACATAAAATCAAGATACATCGAAGTGCCTCGCTGGTCAGAACTCATCATTTTAGGGCCATCAATAGTTGCGAAACTAGTATAATGTGTATTCCAAAGCACATTCAATGAGTCGATACACTGATGACGCTTTTTCAACCATTCTTTGAAAGCATCATAAGCATAGTCGGATATAGGACACGATGCCCACGTCTTGTCTATACAATTCCAATGTGGTTCATTGCAAAGCATATAACCCAGTTTGGAATAACGTTTACCAGCTATGTAGGGAACAAAATGCTTGATTAGTTCATGCTGTAACACACGAGCTTGCGGATTACTGATGTCATACATCGTATATTTGATACCAGGCCCATCAAGTAACTCAGGGTATTTTTTCTTTATCCAACTAGGTATATTGTTATGATTCATAAAAATAAAACCCAATGTACCCTCTCCCTTATCTTTCAAAGCCTTCAACTTTGACTTCGAAACAGATATAGAACCATTGTCATATTTCAAATCAGCTAAACCGATAAGGAAACCATCTAAGTTACCAAAGTATTTACTGTACAGCTTATTTTTCGGCTTCCAAGACCAGTCGGCCAAAAAAACCGGCTTATTCTCATAAGAAATATGATCTTGCTCAACGGATAGTTTAGACCAATCCACATCTGGAGATGGCAATCTACGAATGTGACCATCCAAGACAGCAGACAATTCTTCTTGTGCATCGATGAGCATAGTGAGAATTTCTTGACGCTCAAAATCAGGTAATAAAGTAGCCCATTTCATTGGTTCTTTATTATAGGGAGGTAACAAAGAGAAGTTATCCTTATTGAAGGAAATATGTTTAGAATCCCAGTCCGCATAAGTTGAAAAGACTTCAGCAGTAGCCAGTACTGTTTGTTCCTTGACAGTACTGATTCCCTTGTTGTGCGCTACTTTGACTAGATGCTCCAATCTAGGTATCTCGTGCTGTACTTTATCGTTAAGCGTCTGAGCTTGTGAAGCCATACAAAGCAAAATGAGTGAAACGAAAAAAAACGTTTTTTTCATAGATTAATATTATTGGTCAGTTTGAAAATGAGAAAATTTATCGATTACAAAGGAAATAAAAAAAGGACCAATAAAGTGAGCCGCTTTTATCATAAACAACCTCCATTTTATCCTTTGTAGAAGTTCACTAGGTGAAATAATTCCCATACCCCTATATTCGACGCAATAACAGCCCCCTATATATGACAAGAAGTCCCGAAGATTAAGTTCTTCGGGACTTCTCTTAAAACGGCGACTACCTACTCTCCCACCTTTCGGCAGTACCATCGGCGTGATTGGGCTTAACTTCTCTGTTCGGAATGGGAAGAGGTGGAACCCCAGTGCTATAGTCACCTAAATTTCATAACTAGAAGCGGTATTCAAGAGCAGGACTCTTAGAACTATCACCCATAAGGCAATAACAAACACATCACTATCCAGTAAAATAGACATACTGTACAAATCTTTTCCATCAATCTAGCGAATAATGTAGTTAACAAGATAGGGAAGAAAGTATACGGGCAATTAGTACTGCTCGGCTATGACGTTACCGCCTTTACACCTGCAGCCTATCAACGTTGTCGTCTTCAACGACCCTAAGAGATCTAATCTTGTGGCCGGCTTCGTACTTAGATGCTTTCAGCACTTATCCGATCCAGACGTAGATACCCAGCGATGCACCTGGCGATACAACTGGTAAACCAGAGGTCTGTCCAACACGGTCCTCTCGTACTAGTGTCAGAACCACGCAAATCTCATGCGCCCACGATAGATAGAGACCGAACTGTCTCACGACGTTCTGAACCCAGCTCGCGTGCCACTTTAATGGGCGAACAGCCCAACCCTTGGGACCTTCTCCAGCCCCAGGATGTGACGAGCCGACATCGAGGTGCCAAACCCCTCCGTCGATATGAGCTCTTGGGAGGGATCAGCCTGTTATCCCCGGAGTACCTTTTATCCTTTGAGCGATGTCCTTTCCATACAGAAACACCGGATCACTATGCTCTAGTTTCCTACCTGATCGACTTGTATGTCTCCCAGTCAAGCACCCTTATGCCATTACACTCGAAGGACGGTTACCAATCGTCCTGAGGGTACCTTTAGAAGCCTCCGTTACACTTTTGGAGGCGACCACCCCAGTCAAACTACCCACCAAACAATGTCCTTGGTTAAACCAAGTTAGAACTCAAACAGGTAAAGGGTCGTATTTCAACAGCGACTCCACATACACTAGCGTGCACGCTTCAAAGTCTCCGACCTATCCTACACAACACATGCCCAAATTCAATGTTAAGCTATAGTAAAGGTTCACGGGGTCTTTTCGTCCCATCGCGGGTAATCGGCATCTTCACCGATACTACAATTTCACTGAGCTCACGGTTGAGACAGTGTCCAGATCATTACACCATTCGTGCAGGTCGGAACTTACCCGACAAGGAATTTCGCTACCTTAGGACCGTTATAGTTACGGCCGCCGTTTACTGGGGCTTCAATTCAAAGCTTCTCCGAAGATGACTTCTCCTCTTAACCTTCCAGCACCGGGCAGGTGTCAGGCTGTATACAGGGTCTTTCGACTTAGCACAGCCCTGTGTTTTTGGTAAACAGTTGCCTGGACCTATTCTCTGCGCCCTACCAAACGAATGGTAGGGACCCTTTATCCCGAAGTTACAGGGTTAATTTGCCTAGTTCCTTAACCGTGAATCACTCAAGCGCCTTAGAATATTCATCCCGACTACGTGTGTCCGTTTGAGGTACGGGTAGTGTATACGTAAAAACGTTTAGCGGATTTTCTTGGGAGCAGGCTTACACATACTATCTCATTGTTTCGAAAAACGCTGAGTACTATCAGGTTCGACACATCTTGCGGATTTGCCTACAAAACGTATATCTACACCCTTTAACCATCATTTCCGTCAGATGGCGATGCTGTCACTTCTCCGTCTCCACATCACTGGTATACACTAGTATGGGAATATTAACCCATTCGGCCATCGGTATCGCCATTCGGCTGAACCTTAGGACCCGACTAACCCTGATCCGATTAGCGTTGATCAGGAAACCTTAGTCTTTCGGCGAGGGGGTTTCTCACCCCCTTTATCGTTACTTATACCTACATTTGCTTTTCTACACGCTCCAGCACACCTCGAGGTGTACCTTCAACGCAGAGTAGAATGCTCCCCTACCACGTACTAAATTCATAGTACATCCATAGCTTCGGTAAACCACTTATGCCCGATTATTATCCATGCAAAACTCCTCGACTAGTGAGCTGTTACGCACTCTTTAAATGAATGGCTGCTTCCAAGCCAACATCCTAGCTGTCATAGCAATCTTACTTCGTTAGTTCAACTTAGTGGTTATTTCGGGACCTTAGCTGATGGTCTGGATTCTTCTCCTTTCGGACACGGACCTTAGCACCCATGCCCTCACTCCATAGATTAAACTAATGCGCATTCGGAGTTTATCAAGACTTGATAGGCGGCGAAGCCCTCGCATCTTATCAGTCGCTCTACCTCACATTAGTAACTCTATAGGCTGCACCTAAATGCATTTCGGGGAGTACGAGCTATCTCCAAGTTTGATTAGCCTTTCACCCCCACCCTCAGGTCATCCGGAAGCTTTTCAACGCTTATCGGTTCGGTCCTCCAGTTAGTGTTACCTAACCTTCAACCTGCCCAAGGGTAGATCACTTGGTTTCGCGTCTACTCACACTGACTAAAACGCCCTATTAAGACTCGCTTTCGCTACGGGTACATCTCTTTAGAGACTTAACCTGGCCGGTGTAAGTAACTCGTAGGTTCATTATGCAAAAGGCACGCTGTCACACTCGAAAGTGCTCCAACCGCTTGTAAGCGCATGGTTTCAGGGACTATTTCACTCTTCTATTCGAAGTTCTTTTCACCTTTCCCTCACGGTACTAGTTCACTATCGGTCTCTCGGGAGTATTTAGCCTTACCGGATGGTCCCGGCAGATTCATACAGAATTTCTCGTGTTCCGCACTACTCAGGATACCACTAGAGATAAAATTGCTTCCTATACGGGATTATCACCCTCTATGATTATACTTTCCAGTATATTCTAGTCACAATTTTAAGTCTCATATCGTGGTCCTACAACCCCAGCATTGCCGTAACAATACTGGTTTGGGCTAATCCCCGTTCGCTCGCCACTACTAGGGGAATCATTATTTATTTTCTTTTCCTACAGGTACTAAGATGTTTCAGTTCCCTGCGTTGACCTCACACGTGGTGATGATATGTCTTCAACATACCAGGTTGTCCCATTCGGAAATCTGTGGATCAAAGGTTATTTGCACCTACCCACAGCTTATCGCAGCTTATCACGTCCTTCATCGTCTCCGAGAGCCTAGGCATCCGCCATGCGCTCTTACTTACTTTCTTTCACTTACGGTATCTATAAAATAGATACGCTCGTTAAATATGTTACTTTACTAGATTATGATCAAATTGAATAAAGATATTGTAGTAAACTACAACAGCTAAATCAATTCTAACATAATAGAAAAAATTTGTTTGTACAATATGTCAAAGATCATGTTACCAAGTCTAAATAAAGACCGATAAGTGTGGAGAATAACGGATTCGAACCGTTGACCCCCTGCGTGCAAGGCAGGTGCTCTAGCCAGCTGAGCTAATCCCCCATAAACAATAAAACTAAACAAACACTTTGGTTTAAGTGAAGAATAGACTTGTTTACAAGTAGTCCCACGCAGATTTGAACTGCAGACCTCTACATTATCAGTGTAGCGCTCTAACCAACTGAGCTATAGGACTGTCATCCAAAAGATGCCTATGTAGAACTGATTAACAGCTTCATATTTATCTCTCAATATATTTTATAAATAAACAACAAGAGACAAACGCTATACTTATGGAAAATACCATCTAAACCTTGTCCATTTCCACACCTTATAACGAAGATTAAGAATATCACTCCAGAAAGGAGGTGTTCCAGCCGCACCTTCCGGTACGGCTACCTTGTTACGACTTAGCCCCAGTTACCAGTTTTACCCTAGGCCGTTCCTTGCGGTGACAGACTTCAGGTACTCCCAGCTTCCATGGCTTGACGGGCGGTGTGTACAAGGCCCGGGAACGTATTCACCGCGCCATGGCTGATGCGCGATTACTAGCGAATCCAGCTTCATGAAGTCGAGTTACAGACTTCAATCCGAACTGAGAGAGGTTTTAAAAGATTAGCATCCTGTCGCCAGGTAGCTGCCCTCTGTACCCCCCATTGTAACACGTGTGTAGCCCCGGACGTAAGGGCCGTGCTGATTTGACGTCATCCCAACCTTCCTCACATCTTACGACGGCAGTCTCACTAGAGTCCTCAGCATAACCTGTTAGTAACTAATGATAAGGGTTGCGCTCGTTATGGCACTTAAGCCGACACCTCACGGCACGAGCTGACGACAACCATGCAGCACCTTTATAGGAGTCCGAAGAAAAGAATATCTCTACTCTATGCACCTATAATTTAAGCCCGGGTAAGGTTCCTCGCGTATCATCGAATTAAACCACATGTTCCTCCGCTTGTGCGGGCCCCCGTCAATTCCTTTGAGTTTCACCGTTGCCGGCGTACTCCCCAGGTGGAATACTTAATGCTTTCGCGTTGCCGCTTACTGTGTATCGCAAACAGCGAGTATTCATCGTTTACCGTGTGGACTACCAGGGTATCTAATCCTGTTGGATACCCACACTTTCGTGCCTCAGCGTCAGTTGTAGGATAGTAAGCTGCCTTCGCAATCGGAGTTCTTCGTGATATCTAAGCATTTCACCGCTACACCACGAATTCCACCTACTTCCACTACACTCAAGAACACCAGTTTCAACTGCAATTTCAATGTTGAGCATTAAACTTTCACAGCTGACTTAGTATCCCGCCTACGCACCCTTTAAACCCAATAAATCCGGATAACGCTCGGACCCTCCGTATTACCGCGGCTGCTGGCACGGAGTTAGCCGGTCCTTATTCCATGGGTACATGCAAAAAGACAACACGTGTCTCACTTTATTCCCCATTAAAAGAAGTTTACAACCCATAGGGCAGTCATCCTTCACGCTACTTGGCTGGTTCAGGCTTGCGCCCATTGACCAATATTCCTCACTGCTGCCTCCCGTAGGAGTCTGGTCCGTGTCTCAGTACCAGTGTGGGGGACCTTCCTCTCAGAACCCCTATTCATCGAAGTCTAGGTGAGCCGTTACCTCACCTACAAACTAATGAAACGCATCCCCATCTTTTACCGAAATTCTTTACTCTAAAAACCATGCGGAATTCAGAGACTATTGGGGATTAATCTTTCTTTCGAAAGCCTATACCCATGTAAAAGGTAGGTTGGATACGTGTTACTCACCCGTGCGCCGGTCGCCATCTATTCTAGCAAGCTAGAATAATGCTGCCCCTCGACTTGCATGTGTTAAGCCTGTAGCTAGCGTTCATCCTGAGCCAGGATCAAACTCTTCATTGTAAAATATTTTTACAGTGTTCATCACCTAATCATTAATGATTAAATAACAAAACTGAATGTTTCAATCTGTCTTAGGATATCCTTATATATCTGTTATTTGGTGTCGCTTATGAAACTTCCGAAGAAGTTATAAACTGAAAATTGACGGTTCAAATAATTATTTATTACCATTGAGAATCATTGGATAAATCCAATAATCTCGATAGCTCTTGTACTACTTGTTGTTTATGTAAATTCTTCAAAGAACACTTCTTTTTTGCTAACTTAGATAACCACTATTCTCGAAAGAATAAAGGGCTATTTTTTTGATAGCGTTTGCAAAGATAAAGCCTTTATTGCGAACCTCCAAATGAATCGGAGAAAAGTTTTAAAAATAATTTTAATCACTAAACAGTAAACAAATTTATCTTGCGTACAATCAATAAAACAAGCCTGTCTATCGGCGTTTAAAACGCCTACTCCTAGGCCCTATTTCTTGATTGCGGATGCAAATGTAGACTTTATTATCTGACTAGCCAAATTATAAACACAGAAATTTAAAAATAAAATCCATTTGGAGAAAAGGGTACAAATAAAAGCAAGCTATACCTTATTAATATAGAGAAAAAGACAGAAGAAAAAGAAGAATGGAGATTTGACATCTTGCAAGAGAAAAACCACAAATGGCGACCGCATGATTTTTAGACAAAAGTAAAAGTGAGCAAAAGTGAGCAAAATCGGAAATTCAAGACAAGGAAACCCTTTAGCGAAAAACGCATTGAGTGCAAACGAATCCTAAATGAGAAGAAAAAAAAGGAGATTTCCATCGGAAGGATAGCAGCATAACCGAAGTAAATAAGGAGATTAACTCAAGTTAAGCTGGGGCATTACTCTGGTAACGATAGGTCGTTACTCCAAAAAAAAGAAATAAGAAAGGCTGAAAAAAGAAATTTAACACACACAACAACACTGAAAAAACAGCTTGCTCTTCATTTGCCTATTTAAAGGCAAATGAAGAGCAAGATAAATCAAAACGAACACCACAAGAGGAAAGGCAATAAGATACCGTTAAATCCCCTACGGATAGATTAGACCTTTTCGGAAATAGACAAAGTGCTCTTTTTTATTCTTAGTAAATGACAAATCGTCAACAGACATTGAGATAAAGCATAGCACATCCCCGTGCATCAGACAAGGCTTCATGATGATTTAGAGCAATCCCATCCACAGCACAACATTCATTTAATTTACCAGAAGGATACCTTTCTAGTTTACGACACCGTTTCATGGTACACTCCCAACGATCAGAAAGATTCAATGCCGCATAATCAAGTCTATTATCTCGCATCGTTTTGATTAGTACTCCCCGATCAAAAGATTCATTGTGAGCAACCACGGTCTGATTAGCGAGTCGTTTTTCAATCTCAGGATACACATCTATAAAAGAAGGAGCATCCAGCGTATCTTGAGGAGTGATTCCGTGCACTCGGATAGTAAATGGACTATATTCGTTATAGGGAGGTTGTATCAAAGAATAATACTCATCTGTAATCATCCCATCTTCGACGGTAACTATTCCCACGGCACAGATATGATAATCCTTGGCCGTCTCAAAATCAATAGCAACAAACTTATTCATCATTCACGATTTTTTATCATTTCAATCCCTTAGAAAGGACCATCTGTATACGTATATCTTCATTCAATGGCAAAGACAAATTAACTGTCGATGCCTCTTTATTATTCATCAGAATAGATTTGATACATCCCCCAGTTCCTATCAGTTCTATGGAAACCCTGCACTGGTCAATCAACAAATCAGTTAACTCCACATGATGAATTCCCTCTGGCAAATAAGGATGCAGCGTAAGTCCATTTGAAGAGAAGTCAAGACCGATTATTCCATAATAAACCATGCTTAGAAAACTAGAAGCAGACCAAGACTGATGGAGACAAGAATCCCATACATGCCCCACCTGCCAACCACCGAAGGTATGCCCATCAGACGGATTATAAATCTCATAGAAATCATAATCCCCCTTATCTTCGTCCAAAGCTAACTGAATTAGACCAAAAAATTCCCTGTCAAACATCCGATGAGCACCTATTTTTGACAATGCTTGAGAGAAAAAGCCATTGACGACAGGCCAAATCAGTACATTGTGTCTACCGGGTTTCTCCAAAGAAAATCTTTTAAATGAAGGATAAATAGAAGGGATTCCATAAGGAGAGGACCACATCTTGGACACAAGTAAAGAAGCCTCATCTGCAGATACGACATCAGCAAGAATGGCAAAAGCGATTCCAATCCCTTCTTGCTGAGTATGAACTTGTCCCAAATGGTCAATAAAGTAAGCCAACGAAGCCGTTTGAGAGTTCCAGAAATGCAAGCGAATCGCTTGTTTCAATTTTTTAGTCAATGACAGTAGATGAGCATCGTCACGATTGAACAACACCTTATGCATCTCATTCATCTTCTGATAAGCCAATAAATAAATGCAATTGGTACTCAAAGATTTTATCTTTCGAGCATTCGGATAATCCAAGACATAAGAAGAACCGACACCTGGCTGATATACTGGTTCATCATAGCCCGAAATACCATCATTAAACACAGAAGGCCCCATGAATAAATGATCCGTTGCATCGAAAGTCGTTTGTTCCAACTCACTCATCGTGTTGACACTACAGGTATATGCTTTTTGGAGAAAAACAGTATCATTGGTAGCAGTAAAATAACTCCAAGCACCACTTACCCAGATTATTTTGTCCCAATACTGATGTTTCACCACAAGCGAAGAATCAACCACAGACCACAAAGACCGTTTGGCTACACTTGGATTCAAATAAGGCAGTCCGTTCCACACATTGATAGCAATATCACGAGTCCATTCACTCCCATACTGAGCTCCAGCAGAGATGACGCCTCTACGTGTATTGATTTTCAACGTATTGACCGCTAGATTATAGGCAGTCACTAAATCGTTACTGTTAGAAGCTATCAAACCATTTTCAAGGGATGCACACTGAACGCATTTGTTTGTTCTGTTATCTCCTCTAAGAGACCAAATACTGCCTAGAATAAGGCAAAAGAAAAGGCTAATAAATTTACTCATTATTCTGATTCATTATACGATAATTACTAGGCATATAAACCTCTATTGTTTAAACTAAAAAGACCCTATTCACTACTTGAGATTCGATTCATCAGTTGGCAAGAACAACAGATTCTCTGTCAATGAAGTCTCCAAGACATTACGTCCAGAATAGCCAACTTCCAATTCCTGCCCCATATAATCTTCGAAATACGATACACACAATTCATGGAAACCTTTTTCAAGAGCAATCTTGCCATCAGCACGAGACCCACTATGTCCTCCATCATTGTCGACCACTACTTGACCATCGATATAAAGCATGGAACCATCGTCAGAGAAAGTGTAGAAGTTATACACTCCTCGTTCTGGGATTTGTATTAAAGAACGAAACTGATAAGCAAAATGGTCTTTAGCAATAGCCTCCTTGATTGAAATCGTCGGCATCACGCCCTCTTGTAATCTATTGCAAAATGCAATATCAGAGACACGCTTGCAATTTCCTTCATAGTAAGTATAAGCCACGCCATGTCGGTCAGATGATACATCAAGCGCCTGTTGATAACTCAGGTTCTGTTCTTCATCAGAATTCATTCCCGATGGATAATAATAAGCCACTTCACGTCCCGAAGAGGTAGCAACCCATGAGTCAAACTTGGACTCCCCCTCATACAACTGAATCATACGAGCTCCTCTAGTCAATGAGCCATAGGCATCTGCACCAGTTACCCGTCCATATCCAAGTGCAATCCCCATGTGCATCCCAATATAATCATTGTCATGATCATGGCCCGCAAAAACTCCCATGACGTCTTTCTTGTCTAGAAAAGAGGAGAACAGACCAGCATTTACTTTGGAATAATGAGCTTCCTCCTCTAACTTGTTACCCACTAGCTTAGCTTGACTAGCGACTTGGTCATATTCAACCAAAGGGATATGGAAAAAGGCTAATGAAGGCACCGGATGCCCATTGTTTCGGGCAGTGAAAGAAGTACTTTGCTCCCGATACCATGCTATCTGGTCGAAATGAATCCAATCATAAGGTCCATAAAATTTATTGGGCTGATAATCATTAGAATCAATACAATAAAGCAAAGCCTCTATCTGTTCTTTTTCCTTGGAATCATAAATAGGTAACACACAATTGCCACAACCTGTGATATTCTCTGGCCCTTTCTGTCCTACATAAAAAGGGAATTTGAGAAGCAAATCATAAATGGCATCCTTTTCCATATACTCTGCATCATGATTTCCCATAACCACCACAAACGGGATTTCAGCCTCATTGAAAAGAGTAGCTACAGCCATCCATCCTTCGCCAGCAGGAGTATCAGTCACTACATCTCCGGTCAATACAGCAAGGTCTGGTTTTTCAGATTCCAAGACTGCACGAATCGTGGCGGTCGTTTCACTACATTTCGGAGAGGTAGGTGTCCAATGTAAATCCGTAAACTGCGCTATGACAAATTTGCTATTCCTAAAGTGAAGTAAGCTCTTTTGAGCAATAAGTAAGGTCGGGAATATGCACATCAATAAAAAAAGAATTTTTTTCTTCATAATATTAGACATTTAGAACAGGAAATAACTAAGATATCTTCTCGTTGTTTTGGTTTATTTTACGATAATCACTAGGCGTATGCCCCATAATCTTCTTAAACTGTCTAGAGACATTCTTCAATTCCTGGAAGCCCACTTTGTATGCAAGAGTAGATATATGCTCTTGAGTATTTACCAAGAGATTAGCAAGTAACTTGATCCTATAAGTCAAGATATATTGATACACAGACATAGACGTACTCGCTTTGAATTTCATCTCAAAGGTTCTCCTAGAAATTGGAATTTTTTGTAAGACATCCTCCACACTCAATTTACTGTAAATGTTGTTGTTGATAAACTTGATAGCTTGAAGCACATGCGCATCATTGGTATAAAAAATATTTGCAGAAGCTCGTTCCACGATTCCCAGTGTATCAATATAGATATCCTCCGCTTTGAAAGTATGATGACGAACCATTCGGTCGATTAGTTCAGCCGTCTTATATCCTCCTCTCTTGACATTGAGATTATAACTCGTCAAAGGAGGGTCGGACAGATTACATAATGTCGTATCATTATCCACCCCTATCACCGTCAGCTGTTCAGGTATTTTGAGCTTAATCGTTCTGCATGCCTCAGTTATCTTAATGGCTTGATTGTCATCACAAGCCATGAGAGCAGTCTTCTCAGGTAACCCTTGTAACCAAGAAATCAGGGGTTCATAATCATAAAACCAAAGATTTTCAATCTCAATATTATGATATTCATGAAAATGGTCACTAAAGCCTGCATCGACGATTCTATTGTAAAATCCCTCTCGCCGTTCACTAGACCACACTACATTTTTATACCCAAAGAAAGCGAAGTGTTTAAACTGTTTCTCGATTAAGTAACTAGCTATCTCCTCTCCTGCCTTGCGGTAATTACTAGTAATGTTGGGAATCGTTTGGAAACGCTGAATATAATCTTGAGCAACCGTCACGATTCCCTCATTAGTAAATAAAGAGACATCCTCCTCTGGCGAGAAGATGCCGATGATAGCATCTGCTCGCCATTTTTTAGCCCATTTGACGACCCCTTCGATGCCATGTTCTTCTTTGAACGAAGGCGGCATACGACAGACTACCCAAGGTTCATGTTCTCGGACATAAGTTTGAATCCCTGCCAAAATTCGATGAGCATAGGATTCGGTAAAATCTAATAATAGGATCAGTCTAATCATTGCACAGCATCGCACCACCTAATAAGCCTGTCAATGGGTCATTGCAGACTTCGATTCGTAATTTCTTCACTATATTTGGATAAGCAAAATCATCAAGGGTTGCCCATACTGCATCAATAAAATAAGGGAAAGCAGAAGAGATGCCTCCTCCAATCACGATAACATCAGGGTCATACATATACAATACAGCTTTGCACAATTCTCCGAGATGATGTCCAAATTTAGTCCATTCTTCTAAGCTACCAATATCTCCCATTTTTGCTAATTCTGCAAGTTTTTTAGAAGAAATATGCAATTCACCTTCGAAATAAGGTGTACTACAATAGTATTCATAGTCATGTTCTAGGTAAGGAATAATTCCAATCTCCCCAGCACCTGTATTACTTCCATTGTACAATTCACCATTGAGATATAATCCACATCCCAATCCCGTACCTAATGTCAGTCCGACAATATTATCTTGTCGAATATTCAGCATCTTCTTAGCACCAAGAACGAAACAATTAGCATCATTATTCACATACACAGTGACATGATATTTATCCTCCAACCACTTTTTGATAGGAACCTCTATCCATGAAGGGATATTGGCTACGTTATATACGATTCCCGCCGTGCTATCAACCACAGACGGAGCACCGATTCCTATATAATCTACTTCTTTATTGATGACTTTATCGATTAATAAGCAAATAGCATCGAAGACTACTTCTTCACTACTATGAGCTGGACACAGAGAAGAAACCAGTTCCTTGACCGATTCATGCTCGAGTAAAGCAACTCGAATATTAGTTCCTCCTAGATCAATAGCTATTTTCATAGTTTTATTCTTTATTTAATTTTTTAGTAATAGACGGACTCACCCACACAGCATGTCCTTGGTCATCGGTCCATTGGCATGTAGACACTTGAAGTGAGTCATCCGTGATATGAAGGACAGCAAAAGAGCCATTACCATCATTATCTCGCCAAGCATTATTAATTTGATAAATCGTATGCCCTGCATATTTCTGTAAAGAAGGTTGATGAGTATGTCCCACAAAGACAGCTTGTAAGTTATACTGGTCAAGAAGATTAAATAACTGTTTTCTGTCTGACTCAGGCCATTCTTGGAGAGATTCCTCATCAAAGGCATAATGCTGAATGTACACGACAGGATTTCCCTGTGAAGCATAGCGTGCTAAATCCTTTTTGATCCAATCAAAATTTGATTTGCAATAGCTAGTATCCCCTGCAGCTCTATGCCCTTGTATAAAGTGTACATCTTGAATGTTCCAAGAATAAGCCCTACTAGAAGGGTCAAAGTCCAGAATCTTCTTTTGTTCTTTCATGGTCACTAACAACGAGTCCATATAAGCGAGTAAGACCTTTTTCTGGAAAGAAGGATCTGGGTTCATCTCCAATTGAATAGGGTCTAAATCATGATTTCCAAATCCAGGATACACATCGACATGAGGTCGTTTATCTCCAAGTCCCTTTTCATATCTTTGTTTGAAGAGGTCCATCACCCCATCCGCGAGTTTGTCGATAAGATCCCCCGCGACAATAATGGCATCTAGTTTTCTACCTTTTGTAACTAAGCTATCATTTAAGTAGTTGATTGTTCTGATATGATAATATTGATCTGTTTCAGGCAGTTTATCAAAATGAGTATCTGCTACGATAGCAACAGTCACATCACGTTGGGCCTTTTGCTTGGTACAAGCTGTCAAAGAAATAGCGATACAAAGAATTAGTCCTATTTTGTTCATGGTATTCATGTGTTATATTTTGTTTTGTCCTTTTGATAATTCAAATGACTTCTTTTGTTTCCCCCATAGCAAGGTCAACGTAATTGGTTCATTGGTCTTAATAGTAACCTGTGGTTTCTCGTCGATTGATTTGCGTGCCGACACCTTTATGTCAAGCAAATTTTCTTTCCCGAAAGGATATTTCGTAATCCCATACTGTTGGAGAAGGTGCACGTCTATCGTGAGGCTCTTCTCAATCACATGTGATCGGATACCAAAGATATTCTCAATCAAGATACTAATCGGAGCGAGTCCTGTCCATCCGACAAAATCTTTACGAGCCATGAAGCCTGGTTCTTGTTCTTCAGGTGAATAATATTCCCAGAAGGTACCTGTCTTTTTGTACACAGCAAATACATTGTCAAAATGATTACGTGCTACTTGATATGCTTCCGCATTATACCCTTGTTTCAGCAAGCCAGTAATGACCATATAATCAGCAGGTGACCACACTCCCCCTTGCCAATATCGTCCATTCTTCTTGTATCGCTTGTTTGATGCAGATAAAGAAGGAACTCCATGAGGACGTTTAAAAGTCAAAGGATTATTCAATTCACTCACCATTTGTGATACACGAGTAGAATCTAAGACTTCCGTTTGAAATGCCCAATAAGCGTAGATTCCCTTCGTCCCATTTAAAGAGCCATCGGCATATTGGTCAAATAAGAATTTCTCTTTCTCGCTCCACATATTTTTATCGATATATGCAGTAAGCAATGCAGCCTCATCTTCAAACTCTTCTATCTCTTGCCATCGTTCTAAGTAGAAGCCCATCTTGAGTAAGATGTTGGCCATAAAAATCTGTTGGAGTGAGGCGTCTAACCAGATCATGTGTCCATTGCTAAAGATATTATTGTACTCACGCGACACTCGAGGCATATTATCCATACCCGTTCCCCAACCGCTACTCCAGTACATGCCATTGCGCCAAGTACGGTTTAACTTAAGCCATTTATAATAAGCACAAAGGACGGGAAATACATCGTTTAATCGTTGCAAGTCTCCATATTGTTCGAAGTATAACCATTCTGACCAAGGCAAGATATTAGGTCCAGTACTTACAGGGTCATAACGATGAAAGCAATCCGTCCCATCGGCACGAATTTCTCTACAGATAAATCCATCGGGATGCTGTTTGGCATAAAAGTTATCCAATGTTTTTTGAAAAGGAAAGAACCGTTCCCCATATCGACAGAACATGGTAATGAAAGCATCATCCCACATAAAGATATTTCCATTATAAGCTGGAGAGATATAAGAAGTAATAAATCCAGACCCTTTTTGTGGTAGGCAAATATTCTTTGTCGCTAGTTTCCAAGCATCCCAATACATCTGTACCTCTTCACTATGTCCATCCCAGAAAGGAGCAGGCAATACTTTTCGAGCTTCGGCAAATGATTTCGGCTTCTCTTGAACCATCTGCGTATTACGGTATTTATTTTCCGCTACAAGTGCTTCTCGGACATACGTATTCTTATAAGATTGTGCATGAGCAATGGTGATCGAAGACAAGCATATTCCACTAACTAATAAGTATTTCAGTTTGTTCATTTTTTTACTTTTTGTTCGAGTAGGTGTTTAATTTTGTGATAGATCGCTGTATTTTCATATAGTCCAGTAAATAGCTGAGCACCCGTTCCAAAAGCATATACAGGAACCATCACACCAGAATGTGAATTGGTAGAGAATCTACATTGTACAGTCCCTTCAGCAAGGTCTCCACCCAATAAGGTAAGTCCTCCCGTTTCATGGTCTGCAGTAACAATGACTAGTGTCCCTTCGTGTTGTTCAGCCCATTTCATCACAGCCCCTACTGTCTGGTCAAAGTCAAGGGTCTCTTGCATAAGCAAATCGAGGTTGTTGCTATGGCCGTAGTCATCTAGTTGTGAGCCCTCAATCATCATAAAGAAGCCATTGGGGTTTTGATTAAGCAAGTTCATCCCTTTGATAGATGCACGTGCTAACAAATCACCGCGTTCTTTTGGCAAGGGCGTATCTTTAGGATAGGGAACAGCAAAGACTTTTCCTGATGTAATCTTAGAGAGTTCATCCCAAGTCTTAGGCAATTGAAAACCTTTAGCTTCAAGTTCTTCAAATATATTGCGTTTGTCAGGTCGATTGACAAAGAGTTTCGCTCCTCCACCAAATACATAATCAACATCAGCATCGACATAATCAGCAATGAGGTCTAGTTCTTCTTCTCTATCGACATTGTGGCAACAGAAATCAGCAGGAGTAGCATCCCAGAGTCTACAAGTGACAGCGATTCCGGCCGACATATCTAACTGATGAGCAAGGGTACAAAGCGATTCAAGAGGTCGTCCCAGTGAATCAACTCCTACACTATGGTACGTAGTCTTTTGTCCTGATGATAAGGCAGTTCCTCCAGCACCCGAATCAGTAATCAAACGGTCTAGGCAATATGTCTTGGATAGTCCCACGGCATCTGCGTTGTCAAGCCATAGATGTCCACGATTAGCTGTCCATGCAGTATACACATGCATCAGGCTCATGCCATCCCCAATCATAAGAATAACATTTTTCACTTCACCTTCCATCTGAGAATGCAATGAATCAACTGTATAAGGTTGTGAATAAGTATAGGTTTGCATCTTCCCATACTGCTGTGAATGTCCGTATTGTATAAAAAGACCATAGAAGATGCTCAAGGTCAAAAGTCTTAGATATATTGATTTAATATGCATTGCTAATAGATTTAAAGATTGTTCTTTCGTTTTAAGAAAAGATAGAATACACCCCTTTTTAGGCGTGTATTCTATCCATTTTGATCAAATGCTCTTTTAATTTGAGCTATAACCAGGATTTTGTTTCAATGCCCCATTAGACTTGATAATCTGATTAATTTCATAAGGTAATACACTATAAGTTCCATTAACCTGATAATCTTTGGCAGGCATGTTAACGAGGTCAATCACACCAGTATAATTTTTACCATTGATTGTCATAGCTGTTCCTGCTACTGTATCTATCGGAGAATAAGGGTCTGAACGGTCTACATGTTTAATGCCATGTTTAGCCATCTTAATCTTATTCAAAGCATCGATATTCCAAGCATCAGTACCCGCAGCAGCCCATCGTTTAAGGTCCATCAAACGGTCAGTATATTCACCAGCCAATTCACATCTGCGTTCGTGCATCAAATCCATCATCGTAGGATTAGCGTATACGATACCACTTTGTGAACGAGCAGCAATACGATTCAACGGTACTTCCGCTTCACCATTTTTCCCTTGCATAATCAAAGCTTCAGCCTTGAAAAGAAGTAGTTCCGCAAATCGGATAATCGGTACATTCAAATCTGTAGTAGGACGGTCTCCATTAGTTGATACATGAGGATTATCTACTCCTACGCCATTCTCGTCCAATTTTCCGTAGCTAAATGGATCCATATATTTCTTGAAGTGGAAACCACATTCATTATCGGCAGAAGAATAGAATTTCTTTGAAGAACCGAAATAAGTAAATTCGTCTCCATATTGCATGATAGTGGCGCTACGACGCACATCAGTATCATCATATTCAGCCCACAACTCAAGAGATGGTTTGAAATTACCCCATCCGTTGAAAGCTCCCCATCCTTTGTTGTCAAGCATGATACCTGGGAAGACACTACCGGCATAGTTGCTACCACTAGAATTTACAGACCAGATATACTCACTACTCCAGTTGTTATCTATAGTGAAAAGGTCAGCAAAATTTGAAACTAAAGCTCTTTGTCCTCCTGTCTCTATTTGGTCAACTAAAGTTGGTATCTCTGCCCATTTCGAAGTGTCGTGTTGTGCCCAATAAGCATAGGTCTTAACCATGAGTGCATAAGCAGCATCTTTGGTCCCACGTCCGTAATCATCAGTTCCATAATCAATAAACCAAGGGAGGATAGAAGCTGCTTGTTGCAAATCTTCGATGATGAGTTGATAGTTCGCCATCACGGTAGGTTGTTGCGTCCATGCCTGATTGATTTGTGTATCATAATCATCAAAATCTTCATAGCGAACAAATGGAACCCCATTGTCTGAGCGTCCATAGCGATAAGCAATCATAAAATGACAAAAAGCACGCATAAAGTAAGCTTCTCCGAGACTTCTATTGACGATAGCACTGCGATTAGCTTCAGGAATCTTCAAAGCATGATACACGATATTATTTGCTATAGCCATCGTCTTGTACATCTCATTGTAGATGTCCTTAATACTTCCTTCTGTCTCTCCGTCCATGACTAGATTAGCCAGGTTCATCTGTGAGGACCCTCTTGTTCTAGAGAAGAAGATATCATCTGAGGCCCCTTGTTCCCAGAATAAGTTACGTCCCCAAGTTTCTTCTTTAGATAGCGTAACATAAAGACTAGTACTCGCTGATTTATAATCACTATCTTGCTTCCAAAACGTGTTTTCACTAGGTGTTCCTTCTTTTACGGTGTCTAACCAACTACCCGTACATGATGAACAAAACAGTGAAATACAACCTATTGCTGTTATATATATTTGTTTCATAATTATATTGTCTTTAGAAATTTAATTTAAATCCGAGTGAAAAAGTACGAGACACAGGATACTGTCCAGTATCTAGGCCTACACCACCAACTTCAGGGTCTATACCAGAATAATCAGTAAGCGTCAACAGATTGTCGCAACTCAAAGTAATATCGCAGGTCGTTCCACTACCTTTGAACAATTCAATATGATTAAGCCAATCAGTGATAGAATAAGTCAAAGCGACATTTTTGATTCGTAAATAATCACCATCTTCCAAGTAATAAGAAGATTCAGTCGAGAAGTTAGCATTTGGATCACTCATAGTGAGACGTGGCACATCTGCATTTGGCCCATCCAAAGCTTTTAATATTTCGCGAGAACGATTGAAGCTACCAAGTGATTCATTGAGTGTGGCAAATTTATATGCATTGAATAGTTTCACACCTGAAACTCCTTGAAGCATCATACTGAAAGTAAAGTTGTCCCAAGTAAATCCAGCATTTATTGAATACGATAAACTAGCCATCGCATTGCCCATGAAGACTTTATCCTCACTGTCGATATCTCCACTACCATCTTTATCAATAAATTTCAAATCTCCAGCTTTCGCGTTGGGTTGGATAGGATTACCTGCGCTATTTACATAACTTGCAGCCTCCTCATCAGTCATAAAGACACCATCATTTTCAATCAGATAGAAAGAGTATAATGAACTTCCCTCTACAGTACGGAATGGTTCAAGGTCTTTAAACGAACCACCAGAAGTCCATACAGGTTTGATACCTAAAGCATTTGCTTGTCCAATATCTGTTACTCGGTTTCTCAGAGTACTGAGATTACCTCCTACGAAATAACTGAGATGGTTATTGATTTTATCTGACCAATTAGCACTCATCTCGAAACCTCTATTATTGACTACACCATCATTGATGAGCATCGGTTCTAATCCGATAGTTGATGGCCATCCTGTATCTTGTTCTTTGATAAGTCCTTTGGTATTCTTATTGAAATAGTCAAGCGTCAAATTGAGGCGGTTAGAGAAAAGCAACGCATCGATACCGATATTTACTTGTTCTGATGTTTCCCAAGACAACGAAGAATTGTAACCAGATTGAAGATAAGTACCGATGGCAACTGGTGTATCGATACCTACTTGACCACCTACATCTCCACTACCAATCATCAAAGAAGATAAAGCAGGGTTACCATAACCATAAGCTATAGACCCTAGATTACCAATCTTTCCCCAACTAGCTCTCAGCTTAAGCATATTCAAGTTCTTTATTTTTGGCATCCAGCTCTCTGAAGTCAATTTCCAAGCAGCAGTCAATGATGGAAAATCACCATATTTCTGACCTTCAGGTAACCTACCTGCATAATCTCTACGGATAGAGGCCGTCATAAAATATCTATTGGAATAACTATAAGACGCTCTTGAAACCATAGAGAAATTACGGTCTTTGTAGTATGAATCCGTTGGGTTGTCGAAATGCCCTGCCTGTGAGAAATACATCAATGCAGCAGATTCATTAGTGAAATCATGCCCTGTAACTGAGAAGGAACGGTATTGGTATTCATTAGCTGTGGTAGAAACCATAAGTCCTAGGTTATGAGCACCAAAGATACGATCATAAGTCAATGTATTTTCCCAATCCCACTGAGGTTCACGATAAGAATCGTAACTCAATTTATTATCTAGATTAGGCTTACCTGGTTCTGTCTGACGAGTGCTATAATAACGGTCAAAATAGTTCGTCTGCTTGTAGGTGAACCTAGAAGTAAAGTTAAGTCCTTTGATTGGTTCCATAATATCTAAGAAAGTAGATGCAGTGAAAGTACTTCTTTTGTTGAGGTCTGTATGACCTAATAGAGTACGAAGTGGATTGGTTGCATCACCGTGAATATCAGAATAGTTCTCGCCATATTTGTCGATATACTCTGCTTGCAATGGAACGGTACCTCCAAAACTGCCATCAGCATAATAAGGAGTGGCATTTCGTGGCATCTGAAGTGCTGACAAGATAACGCCTGATTCAGCACTACTTGTATTGGCATCGTTGACTTCGTAGTTTCTCCAACTAGCATCTTCACGAATACGAACATATTTATTCACCGTCCATTTGGAATTGAGTCGAGCGACAAGGTTCTTGCTATAAGTTCCCATCAAGGTTCCTTCCCTATCCGTATATTCCAATGATAATCTACTAGAAAATTCTTCAGTACCTCCTGAGATAGCTATATTGTGACGTTGTACAATTGCAGAACGAAAGATTTCATCCATCCAATCGGTATTTGTCCGCCCATATATAGGATCTTCATTGATTCTATCCCAACCGACAGGAAGTGATTGACCATCGGCAGCGTAAGCAGCTTTGCGCACATTGTATTCTTCATCCCAAGTCAATGATTGAGGTAGGTTTGTTGCATTAGATACACCCAATACTCCACTATAAGAGACTTTTGTCTTACCAGCTTCAGCTTGTTTGGTTGTCACCAAGATGACACCTGCGGAACCAGCATACGCACCATAAATAGCAGCTGATGCAGCATCTTTAAGTACGGTGATACTTTCAATATCACTTAGATTGAAAGTTGCGCCAGGTACTCCATCGACTACATATAGCGGTGATTCCCCATTTGGAGATCCCATACCACGAATGGTTATCGTGGGTTCACCAGAAAGATGACCTCCATCAGATACGACCGACACTCCAGCAACTTGTCCCTGAAGAAGTTGACCGATGTTTGTCACAGGACGTTTCTGTAATTTGTCCATATTTTCTACAGTAGCAATAGAAGCAGATAAATCTCCTTTTTTCATTTTACCATACCCCACAACCACAACTTCGTCAAGAACCTGATTGTTCTCAGCAAGGATCACTTTGAGTGGCTTGCTATCTGTGACGGTGACCATTGTATTTTCATAACCAATAAATGAGATTTTCAAGGAAGCATTTTTAGATACCGATAGCTTAAAATGTCCTTCAAGATCTGTGATGGTACCCTCTGAAGTACCTACAACAAGCACAGAAGCACCAATGATAGGTTCTCCATTAGCATCTACGACTATTCCTTGAATACGTAACACTTGTTGTTGATTTGTCTGACCAACAACAATCTTGTTACTCTCATACAACGGAGCTGCAGAAGCAGACGGAAACGAGCAAAAAAGGGAGAGAAAAGCCATACTGGCTATCCCCCGCCTTAGAAGCGACAGTTGATAAAATTCATTTTTTCGATTTTCCATTTTCTAGTTTTTTAGTATGACTTAAAAGATCTATTTCTCTTTCTTCAGATGCTAAAGTAACTAATAGAACAAGAGGGAGTATCTTTATTTACGTATAATAATCCTCATATTGCGCAGAACATGTTATATAATATAAAATTTAGCCTTCTTTTCAGCTTCATTTTGCATTAATATTTCATTTATAAACGATTATTGAACATTCTCTTAATATTTAAAGGACCGTATTATTATAAGAATGTATACTAAAAACTACAAAAAAAGCCAAGCATTGCATTTGATTCAAAAAACAAAATGCAACGCTTGGCGTCATCTAGCAATTAAAAAATAAGGACGAATGCTAATTTTTAATTTCTTTCAATAGTTCAGGATGTTGATGATGTACTTGGACTATCATTTCTCCGAATAAGGTATTTGCCCATGCAAACCAAGATCTAGAGAATTGAGAAGCATCATCTTTATTGAACGTTTCGTGCATAAAACCAGTGTCGGCATCTGTATGAAGCAATTCTTCGATACACCATTTGATTTCTTTGGTATCTGTACTAGTCATAGCACGTAGTACAATACCCATATTCCATATCGTATTTAGTCCAGCATGTGGTCCTCCTTGACCTTCTCCTGCCTTACCTACAAAGTAGTATGGATTGGCAGTTGAGAGAAGGTAACGGCGAGTATTTTGATACACTTCTTCATCATAATACTTAGGCGCATTTAAATACTTCATGGCGATTAGAGAAGGGATATTCGGGTCATCCATAAATACGGCATTGCCATAACCATCTACTTCGTAAGCGTAAATCTTACCAAAATCGAGATGGTCGATGACTGCATATTTGTTGATAGCAGCAGAAACTTCTTCTGAGAAATTTTTACACTCAGCTGCCATGCTATCATCGTGCAATACTGTTTGGTATATCTCAGCCAATTGACCTAGAGATTCAGCAGCAAAGATATTTGATGGAATCAAGAAAGGATACATACAGCCATCATCAGAAGGACGGAAAGCTGAAGCAATCAATCCAACAGGTTTAGAAGGACGCCCTTTCCCCTCGAAAGGAGCTGTGACAGTATGATTAGCATACACGCGTACAAAAGAATAAGGAGTTGTCCCATCCTTACGTTGTTCAGTACGGAAAGTCTTGACGATACGACGTGCACCTTGGTCCCATGCTTTATCAAAAATCGATGCATCGCCTGTCTCTTTCCAATAGTTATAAGCTAATCGAATAGGATAGCAATACGAATCAATCTCATATTTGCGTTCATGTACTCCTGAACCAGGGGTCGGTTTATCTTCCTTCCATTCTGTTTCTTTGGAGAAATCCTTGTAAAATGCATTGGCATAAGGATCAAGCAAAATACATTTCATCTGGCGACTAATCAATCCACGAAATAGATTTTTCAAGGCCTCATCTTTATTTGCTAAAGACAAATAAGGCCATACCTGTGCTGATGAATCACGCAACCACATCGCATCGATATCTCCTGTGATGACATAAGTATCGGGTTTGCCATCTAATAACTCATAGTCGACAGTAGTGTCGAGTGTATTGGGAAAACAGTTGGTAAACATCCAAGCGAGTTTAGCATCTGAAATACCTGCAGCGACTTGATTGATGGTGCTTTCTACGGCTTCGCTACGGAAACAACGTTTAGATGCTTCAGGACGTTGTGTCTTATAATCGTCTTTTTTATTGGCCGCAGATGCATCGAGCGAACCAGCAAAAGAGAAGCTCACGGCGAGCATACAGCTGCTTAATAGGAGGGTACGCAGAGGAAATGGATGTGTTAGTAAATTCATAAAGTAATTAATTTTTAAAGTTCAAAAAGTGTTTTATAACAAAATCGCATAGCAAGATAGCGAAAACTACCTGACTATGCGATTTAAATATTCTTCTTTTAAGGTATTTAAAGACTACCTAAGAAATAGGAAAGCAGAAATATCCAAATTGAAGTTTCTCATCAATGACAGATGAATAATAGCCCCATACGTTTGTTCCATCATTTTTGATGATAGTACAATCCACGGCTACATGATTAAGTTCGACAGAATTACCTTGCTTCTTCAAGACAGTAGCACCTGTCTTCTCCCCTACTTCAATGTCACCTGGGATAGTCACTTGATAAGTGTACCAATTGTAATAGTCATAACCGAGTACATAATTATCCCCCACCTTAGAAAGGCTAAAGGTATACCAACGATCATTTATAGGATTATACTCATCATAACCATAAGTGATTCGTTCAGAATTATCAGCCATAATAGCTGCTAAGTCATCATCAGAATAGGCAACAGTAGATGTCGTGATGGTTACTGGAATGTCAAGTGTCAAACCATACGAATCGGTAAGAGTAGCAATGGCTTCCCCTTCGGAGATTGCATTGATAACCACTTGGTCATTCTCTATAGCGACGTCCATGATATCACTCTCAGTAGAAACCGTATAACCGAGATTTCCTTTGGTTACATCTATGCGTACTGTCTTACCCCAACCGATAGGCATCCCAATAGTCACATCCGGTTGTGCGATAGCTAACTCATCGTAATAAGCTACAATAGGTAATAGCTTATAGCCATTGTTTTTGTCACTGATAACCACTGATGTGCGTCCTAGTGAAAGTGTAGATATGGTGAGTTTGTTTCCTTCTATCACTACAGTTGCGATATCAGGATTGGTCACGAAAGCTTTGTAGTCGCCTCCTCCATCTAAGATGTCCACACTAGAAGAACCATCTACGGTAATGTCTAAAGATTCAGCACTTAACTCAATAGGCATTTTTTCTGTTTGTTCAATCGACGGTTCATCATTGTCATCGCTAGAACAAGATGTAGCAACGAAAGGCAATGCTAATGCAAAAACCAACGACCACGTATATATTTTTTTCATCTATTTCTAATTTTAATATTTAACAATTGATGATTCGATTACCAATCTTTGCTATATGGCTGTCCATCATAGACAAGTTCATCATCATAAAATGCTTCAGCAATATTCTCCATTGAAGAGAGTTGACTGCTAAAATTACTTCGGAATGGATCCATCGCAAAAATCATGTGCGAACCATAACCATCTGCTCTCATCTGCTCTAGTGAACTTTTAGAAGCCCAACGTCCTCTTGCAAATTCTTGAGAATAGAGTCCCATGTTTGATTTTGGCATCCCTGGATAATTGCTACTCAAATCAGAAGAACCACCATAATCATGAAGACCATAATCTACAAATGTACCTGAATCTTGTCCATCAATTGCTGGAAGTGAACTCGTTGTCGAATAAGCATAAGAAACGACAATGCATTCAGGCATCGCTTGTTTGACTTCATAACACAAACGTGCTGCTCCTGCTGAAGATGGAGAGACGAATCCTGGAGGTGGAGGAGTCATATAACTAGAGTACTCATCATCGATGAAGATACCATCTAGATGGTATGCTTCGAGAGTTGCCTTCACTTCCTGTGCAAATTTCTTTGCTGTCTCTTCTGAGAGGTTACTAATACCAGAACGGTCATGATTACCCAAAAGACCGAGAATAATCTTGATACCTCTATCTTGAAGAGGTTTCAGGTATTTCATACGGTTGTCAAGAAGATGTTTGACATTCGGATTTTGACTAATATATACCTTACCATTCTCCTCGCTATAATTAATATTAGCAGAGAACATGATCAATGCATCAACTAATGGTTTTTTGCTGTTTTTAAGCGTAAAGCAAAGGTTATTCAATGGATTTGTATCATTGATTTCCATACAACTAAAGACTTTGATACCTGATGCTTTAGAAGCATCTGGTATTGCTGTCAAGTCTTTGACCAATACCACGAACTGCCCATCTGCACCAGAGAGTTTGACGCCATCTGAACTAGCTCTCAAAGGAATAGCATAAGTAACATCAGGACTTAGTTCATCCGAAGTCGTAAATGCAACAGATACGCCAGTAGATTTATTCGTTCCTTTGATTATTTCAGCATCTCCTGAGATCGTTACATTTGCTTCTGGAAATAAGACATAATCACTCCCTTTGGTTTGATTATATTCATCGAGGACTGTGGCATCGTAGGTCAGACTTACATTTACTGCTGAAACGACCTCTTTGGTCGTTCCAACAAAAATGGTCGCATCACCACTGTTTCTAAATTCAACGACATCTTGGTTCTTCTTGCCTTGATTATCTGTTAAATAGCCGAGTATATCTGCGGAGACCTCATAGTTGGTCTCATCGATATTGTTTATCTTAATATCGTCATCGCATGAGGTAAATAACATACCTCCCATAGCAAATGCTAGGGCAAATGTCGTTACTTTTATCATGTATTTATTTTTCATACTTTTATTTTTTACAAGATTAGATCTAGTTACTTAGTTGATTCTGGAAGTTCTACTGGTGTCCATTTCAATTCACTGTTTGCCAACGCATCATTTCCATTTCCAGAATAATCTTTGACACGGAAAGTACTCTTGTCGTCGAATTTCCAATAAGCAACCAATCCTTCAGAATCAGGAGATACATAATAAGGATTGTTTACAATCTCTTCTATCGTACGCACTTTATTCCATATACGAACCTCAGAGATTTCACCTGCTAAGTAACGTTCGTCAGCATAGGAGCGACCAATACAAAAACCGCCTGTTCCACTACGTCCGAGGTTGATATCACCAATACTTTTCACACGGCTACCTTGTTCTTTTCCATTTACATAAAGAACTGATTCACCAGAAGTGCTATTATAAGTCAAAGCTATGTGAATCCATTCATTTGTAGGGAGTCCTTTGTTGCTATCTGCAGAAGGGAAATTACCTCCGCTAGTAGCAATCTGAATCTGATTACTAGGATATCCTGCATCACCAAGACGAATAAGGAAACTGCCTTCAATACCCATCACGGTACTGATTTGACGGTCATAATTACGACAACGAATCAATGCTTCTAACGTCAACTCAGACAAATTATTAACTACCGATGGGTCTTGCCAATCAATAGTAAGATAATTTTCCTCAATATCTCCTACTACATTGATTAGAGATGCTCCCTTGATTACATAGTATTTGGTATCATCACTGATAAGTATATCCATATTGGATTTCGTGATAGATACAGGCAATACGTAAACTTCTTCACGGTCTAGCTGATCCAAATCAGTAAATTGAAGAGTAACGTCATCTGCCTTGATAGTTCCAGCAATGATATTGCCTGAGTTAGCAGATAAAGTATAGTACTCTTCAGGAAGGATTAATGCTTCTTGCTCGTACATTCGGTTGTACTTTGCCACCTTACTTTGAGATATAGCATAATTAACTGTTACGTCAGTAGCATAAGGTTGGGCTATTGCTGCAGTCAGAGTTCGGGTAAAAGAATTGACTCCTGCCTTGACTAATAACTGGCTAGTCGATGCCTTTCCATCGATAAAAACTTTATTATCAAATGAACCACTATCGTTCCGGCAACTAGTAAAAACGATGCACGATAATAAAAGTGTAAGTATATAATTACTTTTCATAGTTTATTATTTTGTAGAAGGGTTTATAATATTAATGGCACCACGTACAGTACTATAAGTAAGTCCGGTCGTATAATAATCATTGTTTACATTATATATACCTAAGCCTGCAATGGTAAATCCATCATGCAATGATGCACTCCATTGAGCGGCTCCGGTCAAAGCAGAAACAGTACCAGCATTCCAATAACCTGTATTTAAATCAGTATCATCTAAGGAATTGGTCTCTATCTGTACAGCTAAACGGTCTGTAGGGACCCCCTCTACACTAGCAAGTATAGCTTGGTAGGTAAGTCCAGATTCGGCACTTTCAGTACGACAAGGGATAACGATGAGCGAAGCGTTGACAAGAAAATCCTTCATCAATAGATTCTGAGGATAGCCTTGAAATACAAATGTAGTATTTGGTTGACGAGTCACCCAGTCATTGACGATACCAATAAAAAGATTATGGTAATTGAGGTATTGTGCCTTTTCGGCACTTGTCATGAGATTGATTCCTTTGCCTTTGTATGAAAAAGCCATTCCGTCATAGTGGTATTTGTTCACAAGAGAGACTGAGACATTTAGACTATCTACCAAGTAGTTTTCAAATGTAGGAATAGCAATTTCTTCTACTGCTTCAGGTTCAACAGTTTCACCACTTTCTTCAGATAGTGCAGCTGCATCTGCTATTGCTTTTGCATGAGCAGCGGTATTAGCAGCATCAACATCCGCTTTCCAAAGGTCGTATTTCAACTTTACTTGATCAAAATCAAATGGAAGTAAAAATTGAGTTCCTTTAGTTTCACGGACTTGTGCCATATCCTCAATCTGCCAATCTGGAAGATTGTCAGGTGAAGTCATCACGACTAAATCTACACTGTCAGGCAATGCAGTCACATTATCTACTCGTCCTTGTGCAATTGAACCAGTATTATCAAACCATACGATTATCTGCTTATGAGCTGATTGCTTGTATGCTTTTAAATTTGCAGAATATTGTGCATACAAAGCCGGATTTTGTTCTTGAATATCCACTTGATCTATAGTTAACTGTTCTTGTTCAGTCCAGTCACTACACGAAGTGATTAATCCAAGTACAGCAACTCCCAAGATTGGAAGTGCTAGAATATGTTTAAATATTTTTTTCATTATCTATACGTTTTATTATTTAGCATCCCACCATACTGGAGTGCCCATATTATCAGGACCACCCAATGCTGAAACAGCTGCTTGAACATTTTCTGTATTCTCGTTATATTCACGTTGTGGATAAGGTAGTCGACGTGCCATGCGGTCAGTATCAACAATACCACCACTCTGGTTAGATAGTACTTTCATCAACATCGGGTAACCAGTTCTGCGATAATCAGACCATGCTTCAAGTCCTAAAGGAAAATTAGCAATCCACTTCTGCGTAATGATACGTTCTAACTTCTGTTCCATATCTGCAGAATCATCCCATTTGATAGTAATGGTACTGACGTCAGTTCCATTATTTGCTGCATTGGCTGGGTCTACATATTTCATCGGTTTCATTGTGTCATCCTGAAGATAGAGGTCTGCTCCTTGAGCTCCCCATTGTTGGAATGACAATCTGATACCTTCATTGTATAGATTCTCTGCAGTGTCTCCCATATTCCAACCGCGCATAGCGCCTTCGGCACGTAAGAATGCAGTCTCTGCAGCATTCATAAGAAGAAGTTTGTTAGGTCCAGCTGCGATATTCATATTTGTATATTTATGACACAAATCTGAAGGTGGAATCTGAATACCTGAACGAAGTCCATAATAGCCATTTTCTTGGGTATCAATATCTTCTTGTGTAAAGCTCGATTGAGTGAAATACTTCTCTCTACGGGGATCGTTATATCCATTCATGTACGAAGTGATATCAGCAGAGACACGAGAGTCACCTCCATTGTAGTCATACATCACTACTCTAAATGGAGATTGAGCAACATCATTGAATGCACAATCATCATCGGTCAACATAGGACCTACTTCGTGAGCCATTACTTCTTCAGCTTTTTGCTTAGCTAAGTCTTCATTTGCATAGACTATGCGCATAGCCAAACGGAGTTTCAATGAATTAGCAAAGCGTATCCACTTTTCTGTATTTCCACTGAATATCTTATCCGCATTGGCACTGAAGTTTGATGTTCTCAACGGAGTCAATGTGTTGATCGCTTCATCAAGTTCTGCAAACATAGCATTGTATACTTCCTCTTGTGTATCATATGCAGTCTCTAACTTACCGTCTTCACCTATTTTGCTATAAGGGATTGGCCCATAAATATCAGTAATACGGTGAACAGCTGCCACTTTGATGATGTTACCTACTGCTAAAAAGACAGGGTCATCGGTCACTTGTTTCAACTGAGTTAGATTCTTATATATGTTAGGAATAATGTCATTAAATGCCACTTGAATCCAATGTTGTTGTGGATTGTATGTCGCATAGTTTTTGCCATAGAATCCTTGATTAGAATCAGCTAGATAACCTCCGAAGGAGCCTCCTAAAAGACATTCCATAAACTGATTCATGTTGACATCTACAGGTACGATGTAGCCTTCCATACCTACTATCGCAGCACGGATGTTATAAGCATCGTAGCTCATTTGTTCTTTATTGGCTTCGTAAGGGTTGGTATTATATTCCTTGTAGTTGTCGGTACAAGCAGTCGTTGTCAATACCAATCCTGACAAAATAGCCGCGTATATTGTTTGTTTCTTCATTTTTTTTCGATTTAAAATTTCATACGTACATTAAATCCAAGACTACGTGTACTAGGCATCATAAAGTTATCGATTCCTTGATAGTAGTTTCCAGTAGAAGCTACAGATTCAGGGTCAAAAGGTGCTTTGTTGTAAATCATCCATAGATTCTTTGCAACTAAACTGATATTAAGTGAACCGACTCCCCAAAGCATGTCTTTGCCAAAAGTATAACCTAAGTGCGCTTCTTGAAGACGTACATTGGTTGCACTATAAGTATAAAACTGTGGTAATCCACTTTCTGCTGCTACCGTACCATACCAGTTCTGAGCGTCAATGACATTGTTTCCATTGATAACTACACCACCTGCATCACGTGCATCAGCAGATGCTTTGGATACTCCGTAGCGGTCCATGGCTGCTTCTGTTGCAGAATAAACAATTCCACCCAATCGAGCTGAGACCATGAATCCAAGGTTTATGTTCTTATATTTGAAATTGTTTCTCCATGCCATATTAGCTTTAGGGAATACACTTCCTAACTTAATATCATCTACATTGTACAATGCTGTGACATGACCTTCTTCATTAACTAGTATGTTTCCTTCACTGTCTCTTTGAAGGTCTGCAATAGAGTAAAGGTCACCTAGACCACCTCCTTTTTTGAGGATGAAGCGAGCTTGAGAAAGTCCACCGATATCTAATCGTTCTTTATTGATGATAGTTCCTGTCTCAGGGTGCACATAATTATCAACTAACTCGGTAATCTTGTTCTTGTTAGCACTGAGCGTATAGTTCGAATCCCAAGAGAAATCACCCCATGTATTTTGGTATCCTAAAGATAACTCGAATCCTTTGTTTTCTACAGAACCAGTCTGAACATATAGTGTAGAATAACCAGATGACACAGAGATATTAGGGTCAAATGTCTGATTAGTTGTCTCTGTGAAATAGTATGTAGCATCAAGATTAAAATGCTTCAAGAAACGCAAGCTTAGACCAAATTCATAAGAATCAGTACGCTCCGGTTTCAAATTGTACATCGGATAGTTTGACTTGGTCTGCCATACTTTGTTCTTGTTATCCCAAGCGTATGTTGGGTTAGCTAAGAAACGAGGGAAAGGAAGTCCTACCGATGCGTAAGAAGCACGAACTTTAGCATATTCTACTTCTTTAGGCAACGTAAAGATCTCACTCAACACAAATGAAGTACCTACTGATGGATAGAAAAATGACTTCTTCGAAGAGTTGGGACCAGCTAACTGAGAAGGCCAATCATTACGAGCAGTTAAAGTCAAGTAATAAGCTCCTTTATAGCCAAATTCGGTGCTGGCAAAGATTGATTTTGTTTGCTCTCTCCAACCAGATTGACTACGTGCTGTTTTGCTATCATCCAACTGGAAGACATTGAATAGGTTCGGGATTCCATCTGCACGGATTGGACCATATATCTCACTTCCGTCTTCACGTATATCTGAGTAAGACATACCTAAATTGGCTTGTACAGTATAAATATCAGCAAATCGCTTGTTGATATTAGCCAAGAAATCGGCATAAGTTTGTTGAGATTCTGTATTGACTAAATCGTAAAGTCCATTCTCTGACCCTTCGGTTAGCGTCGTATTTGTAGATGCGTAGTTCTCGCTTGTGAACTCATTGTTGGAGTTATCGACACGTACACGTCCTCCAAGATTTAACCAATCAAGTACATCATATGACAAAGATGCATTGAACATATATCGTTTCTTGTTATTCTTACGCACATTGCGATAAGCAATCCAATAAGGATTTTGTCCTACATATTCATCCAAGCCTTGTGGCCAGTATTGAGTAGAAATACGTCTCTCTGAATCATAACGTTCATACATCTTGATATCATTCCAATCATCTCCTGATGGGAAAAGATAAGATTCGACCAATGGGTTGGAGTAGATACCTTGATTGACCATGTTTTGGTCTTTTTGACGAATATAACTACCTCCCAAATCCAGTTTCATCTTATCGTTGAGGAAGCTAGTGGTATTGCGGAAGGTAAAGTTTACGCGATTGTATTTGTTATTAGGAACCAAACCTTGCGAAGCAACCTGACTAGCTGAAAGATAAGTCTGATTGAGTTCAGTACCAGTAGAAAGAGATACATTTTGCATATTGACTACACCAGTCTCAAAGAAATCATCTTGAGGAGTATAATCCATACGATCTTGAGGATCTAGTTTATGTCCCCAACTACGGTCAAACACATCTGTAGAAGAAGTCAAATCACCTGTTCCATATCTGTTTTGTCTCTTTGGAGTAACCAATGCATTTAGAAATTCTGTGCTGCTGCTGACATTAAGCGAAGTCTTACCTGCTTTACCTTTCTTAGTAGTAATCACGATGGCACCGTTAGATGCGTTACTTCCATAAAGAGCGGCGGCTGCTGCACCTGTTAGTACAGAGATACTTTCTATATCTTCAGGGTTGATGTCTGCAATTCCTTCAGTAGAACCATTAGAACCAAATTCAGTATCGCCACTTCCTCCTGTATTGAACATCGGGATTCCATCAATAACGTAAAGGGCATTGCTGGATTGGGCGATTGACTTAGTACCACGCATGACCACTTTAGATGCACCACCGACACCAGATGAACTGCTGTTGATTGTCACACCGGCTACTTTACCATTAAGTGAGTTGACGAAGTTAGCATCTTTATTAGTCACCAATGCATCGTCTTTGACTTGCTGTACATTGTAACTAAGGGCTTTTTCTTCACGTTTGATACCCAAAGCAGTCACCACGACTTCTGTCAAAGCAGTCGAAGCATCTTGCATAACGATGGTGAAGTTACGCTGGTTGCCAACTCTAATTTGTTGTTGTTTGTAACCGATATAGTCTATCACGAGTGTCGTTTCTGAAGAAATCTTAGATAGATTAAGCGAAAATCGGCCATCAAAATCGGTCACTGTTCCACTGTTTTCATCTTTGATTTTTATAGTCGCACCAATAAGTGGCTCTCCCGAAGTATCTTTGATGACACCTTGAACACGTCCACTTTGGATTTGATCTAAAGTACGATGCGATAAAACAATATTACTTTGGTCTATAGCATAAGTGATTTGTCTATTTTTAAATAGGGAATTGAGAACTTCATTTAATAATTCATTCTTGACATTAATATCAACTTTCTGGCTGACATTGACATCTTCTCCATAAACGAATAAATACTTGGTTTGCTTCTCGATTTTGTGGAGAATATTTACGAGTGCTGTGTTTGTCTCATTAAGTGTGATTTTTTTGTCCTGTGCGAAGGAAGGAATACTTCCAAACATGCAAAAGACAAAAAACATCAACAATAGACGCCTCGTCTGTAACATCTTCAATAGATTCATACGAATTGATTTTTGTTTTGCGATTCTTTTCAAGTAAGAACTAGGTCATTACATACTTGAAAAATTAATTAATAGTTAGGTAAGATATCGTAAGTATAAGGTTTTCTTACGATAGTAAAAAAAAGGAGTGTTGATTATCTTTTCATTAGCTTTTGGTTTTAGGAACAAGTTAGTATTTCAGGTAATAATAACAGAAAAATACAAGGCCTTATATTTCCCTTCATATATTGATAACACTCAATATTATTCTATCCCTAAAATAAATGCTTCTTTTTTTGAAAAAAAAGGGAGAAAACATAAAAATATGTCCACTCCCTAAATGTATAGAACAGGTGTCTTGTTATTTATCTTTCAAATAGATAGTGCTATGATTTGTAGCATCTCTAAAATAGTCAAAGTTAGAATTGCGAGAAAGAACCCACAATGCATGGTCAACGCCCTCATCAATTAGTATTTTTCCCGTGAAGTTCTTGATAGGAGTATGATGCATCATATTGACGAATTTCACACCATAGGTTGATTCAAAAGTCTCCACTAAGTTTTCAAAGGATTCATTATGAAAACTCAAAACTCCATTTCGCCATGAGAAGTCTTCATACTCAGGAATTTGCGTCGTCACAAATTTGTTATCTTTCAATATAACACGTTGAGTAGGTTTCATCAGATAATCTTTTTCTATCTCTGACTTATCATGTAAGAGTACTGACCCTTTAATTAGTGAGACAGAAAAAGGATGCTTCGACGCTTGGGTCTGAACATTAAACTCAGTACCTAGAACTCGGACAGCACAATGATTCGTGTTGACCACAAATGGATGTTCACTGTCGTGTTTCACTTTGAAATAACCTTCGCCTGTCAATTCTACTTCACGTAAGCTACCGCCAAATGATTGGGGATATTTTAGTTTAGATAATGAGTTGAGTGTTATCTGGGTGCCATCAGAAAGAGTCAAGTTGGTTCGCTGTCCTGCTGGAACCTCTATCGTAGTAAAAGCTTCTCTTTCATCAATAATATCTGGATTGGCAAACCAATAACCGACGCCAAAGAAGAGAAGGACGACAGCTGCATAGCTAGCCACTTGCTTCCACAAGTGTAATATCTTGTTTTTATCTTGTTTCGTTGATGTCACAGGCTCATCAGCCATCAAAAGTGCATTGTAAAGTCTGTGTTCTTTTTCCAACTCTTCATAATGCGAGAAATCTTCATCTAGCCAATGAAGTAGCTGTTCATCTTGAGTAGGTGAACTTGTATGATTAAAATATTTATATAATATTTCTTTATCCATTCTGTTTTCAAAAAGGTGTAGCGGTAGATATTTTTGTATCTATCCTAATAATTTACTCTCTTAACTAAATAACACTTCAAAGGACTCATACCCTAATAATCAGAGGATGAATATTAAAAAAAGGCGAAAAGGACAAAAGGCAAATAGTCTTTCAACTCTCTACGTAGTAGTTTCGTCACTTTGGCTATTTCATATTCAACATGCTTCACAGTACAACCCATTGCTGCAGAGATTTCTCGGTAACTCTCTTCCTTATAACGACTTCTCAAAAAGATTAGCCGAGTTTTCCTAGGAAGTTTCTTCAATAAATCATTAACGAGGTTTCTTAACTCTTCATTTAATAATTCTTGTGGATCACACGATTGAAGAGAAGAAATTCGAAGGTCTCTGATACGTTGATTCTGACTTGCTATATTGGACTGAATAGCTTGGTGGGTCTTCGTATCTCGCAATATATTAAGACTTTTGTTTTTGATTATTGTCAGCACATAAGCTGGAGACTCTTGTATAGTCAGTGTATCACGTTTGTTCCATAAAGTCATAAAAGCCTCCATGACAACATCCTCAGCGGAAGAGCTGTCACCTAAATAAGAAGTCGCGAAACGAATAAATCGGGACTTATATTGTTCAAAGACTTTAGTGTATTCTTTTAGGTTCAACGGTTTGTATGGTCTCTATATAGTATTATTTTATAGTCATATTCCCTTAAAATATATTTATCTTATTTACAAGGAATTACGACAAAGATATATGTTGAGTAGTAATAAACCAAACTTCTATTCCTTTATATTCAAAAGTAAGAGAAGAAAAAAACGAGAGTAGACTAAATTCCATCAGTCAACTCTCGTTTCTATTTTATACTTATCCATAAGGGTAAGTCGTCATTATACTCTAATGAGTCTTACAACCCACAGTTGGGTAACGGTTTAATTTGTTTGAAGAAATCGTTTCCTTTATCATCTACCAAAATAAATGCAGGGAAGTCTTTCACTTCAATCTTCCAAATAGCTTCCATACCCAATTCAGGATATTCAAGACATTCGATTTTCTCGATATTGTTTTGAGCAAGGATAGCAGCTGGTCCACCGATAGATCCTAAGTAGAAACCACCATGTTTCTTACATGCATCAGTAACAATCTGTGAACGGTTACCTTTGGCCAACATAATCATACTTCCACCTTGAGATTGGAAAATGTCAACATATGGATCCATACGATTAGCAGTGGTAGGTCCCATAGAACCGCAAGCCATACCTTCTGGAGTCTTAGCTGGTCCAGCATAATAGATAGGATGATTCTTTAAAAACTCTGGCATAGGTTCGCCGTTGTCCAAACGTTCTTTAATCTTAGCATGTGCTATATCACGACCAACGATGATTGTTCCGTTTAGTGAAAGACGAGTAGAAACTGGGTATTGAGATAATTTCTTCAATACTTCTTTCATCGGCTGATTAAGGTCAATCTTCACTGCATCACCTTCACCTGCTTCCCTTAGTTCCTCAGGAATTAAGTTACCTGGATTGTCATCCATCTTCTCTATCCAGATACCGTCTTTATTGATTTTACATTTGATATTTCGGTCGGCTGAACAAGAGACTCCCATACCTACAGGACATGATGCACCATGACGTGGAAGACGTACTATTCGTATATCATGCGCTAAATATTTACCACCAAATTGTGCTCCTAAACCAATTTTGTGTGCTTCGATAAGCATCTTCTTCTCTAGTTCGATATCACGAAATGCACGACCTGATTCATTACCTGTTGTTGGTAATCCATCATAATATTTGGTTGATGCAAGTTTCACTGTTAGTAAGTTCTTCTCTGCAGAAGTACCCCCAATAACAAATGCGATATGATACGGAGGACAAGCAGCAGTACCAAGACTCTTCATCTTCTCTATTAAGAAAGGAATGAGTGTGTCTGGATTGAGCAATGCTTTTGTCTCTTGATATAAGTAAGTTTTGTTAGCAGAGCCACCGCCCTTTGTGACACAGAGGAATCGATACTCCATACCTTCAGTAGCTTCCAAGTCAATCTGAGCAGGAAGATTACATTTGGTATTTATCTCATCATACATCGTAAGAGGAGCATTTTGAGAGTAACGAAGGTTTTCTTCTGTATACGTCTTGTAGACTCCTTTAGATAAGGCTTCTTCATCACAAAATCCAGTCCAGACATGTTGTCCTTTTTCTCCATGGATGATTGCTGTACCTGTATCTTGACACAAAGGCAATTTGCCTCGTACAGAAACCTCTGCATTGCGCAAGAAAGTCAGGGCTACATATTTATCATTTTCGGAAGCTTCAGGGTCAGAAAGAATTTTAGCAACCATCTCGTTGTGTTCACGACGCAATAAGAAACTAACGTCACGAAAAGCAGCATTAGCCATTTTTGTAAGGCCTTCTTTTTCGATCTTTAAGATCTTGTTACCTTCAAATTCACCTACTGAAACGTAATCTTTGGTTAGCAGGTAATACTCTGTTTTGTCTTCACTCAGCTGAAAAAGTGGCTGATATTTAAATTCGGGAATTGTTGCCATAATATGTTTATTGTAATAATTGAAAAAAATCAAGTGCTAATCGTATCGCGTAAATACATCAATGCTGCAAAAATACGAAAAGCATCTGAAGTATGCCAAAATTAGGACTCTATTTACTCGCTTTGATTATCTAAATCATCATAATTTTGGAAAAGAAAATTATTATAAGGGAATCGATGTATATGAAGTTCTTTGACTCTATCATACATTATTTTCTTCAACTCATCTATATTTTCTTTTTGTTTAGCTGAGATGAAAAGACAATTTTCACCCATTTTTGCCATCCAAGACTGTTGAAGTTCCTCGAGAGAAATATTCTCACTCGTCTTAGGAGTTAAGTCATCTTCGTCTTTTTGGATGAAACTGTAAGCATCTATCTTGTTGAAAATAATCAACGTAGGTTTATCAGCACAACCAATATCAGCCAACGTTTTCTCTACGACCTCCACTTGGTTTTCGAAATCAGGATGAGAGATATCGACAAGATGAATTAACAAATCTGCTTCGCGTACTTCATCGAGAGTACTTTTAAATGATTCGACCAAGTCAGTAGGAAGTTTACGGATAAACCCAACCGTATCGGTCAATAGAAAAGGTAAGTTTTCGATGATTACTTTTCGCACGGTAGTATCAAGTGTTGCAAAGAGTTTATCTTCTGCAAAGACCTGACTCTTAGCCAAGAGGTTCATCAAGGTAGATTTTCCGACATTGGTATAACCAACCAATGCTACACGAATGAGTTGTCCCCTATTCTTACGCATTGTTGATTTCTGACGTTCGATTTCCTTGAGTTTGTCTTTAAGAAATGAAATTCGTTTCATCACGATACGACGGTCAATTTCTAACTGTGTCTCACCAGGACCACGTAAGCCTACAGATCCGCCTTTAGCACTTCCGGAACCACCTGCTTGTCTCTCAAGGTGAGTCCATAAACGAGTTAGTCGAGGAAGCAAATATTTGTATTGAGCAAGTTCGACTTGAGTTTTTGCATGAGCAGTTTGCGCTCGCATCGCAAAGATATCAAGGATAAGTGAGGTTCTATCTAAAATCTTCACTTCCAATACTTTTTCTATATTGCGAAGTTGCTTAGCAGAAAGTTCGTCATCAAAAATAACCATACCCACTTCATGCTCATTCACATACTGGCAAAGTTCTTCTAATTTACCTTTTCCAACAAAGGTTGCTGTATTCGGCTTTTCTAATCGTTGAGTAAAAGTTTTAACGACTTTAACCCCTGCCGTTTCAGCTAAAAAAGCCAATTCAGCCAAGTAGTCTCTTGTCACTCTCTCATCTTGAGCCTGAGTAATAAGTGCGATCAATACTGCATCTTCAGTATCGGCATGTGATTTGATAAATTCTTTCATATATAATTGGATTCTTTTTTTTTAGGTACACCTTAATGTAGTATACAAATGTAATAATTATAAAGCGTATAGTTCTCTTTTTATGGAGGGAATAACCAATTAAAATCTATCGGAAGAAGGAGTTGTCCCCTATTAAAAAAAGTTATACCCCGAAAAGAGAAGTTATACCCATATGGTTGATAACATATGCTGTAAGGAATAAATCAATCAAACATAGAGATAATATCTGACTGTTTAAAAGAAACAATCACCTTATTTCCACCAGGAGTCAGCATAGGAGAAGAAGTCTGAAAGAGTTGTTTGACCAATAATGAGACTTCATCACCATCAAGACGCTTGGTCCTATTGATGGCTGTATTTTTAGCTAGAGTAAATGCAAGCATCTCTTGCCTACTCTTCTGAATATCTTTACCTGTCTCAGTTGCTTCATAAATCGTTTGCTTGATCAGGTCAACTGCTTTGCTCAATTCTAATGTAGGCGGAATCCCATTAATAGAATAACTGCCACCACCCAGACTCGCCAAATCAAAACCGATATATTCTAAATCAGGAATTATTTGATCTAGAAGAGCTACATCAGATTGGGGAATCTCAAGAATTTCAGGAAAAAGGACCCCCATAGAAGTGGAATGGTGCTGCTTCATCTGACGCAAATACCGGTCGTATAAAACGGTTACATGAGCCCTATGTTGGTCAATTAACACCAGTTCATTATTCATGGAAACAACAATGTATCCAGCTCGGAGTCTCAAATATTTGGAGTCTAATATATGAATCGGTGCATCACCTAAGTCTACAGGTAATCTCGTTTGTTGAACTTCTGCCGATGATATATCCGAAGAAGTATTATCACTCGCCGAGGTATTGATTGCAGAAGCTAATATAGGCCCCTCTGGTGAGTGGTCTACACGATGAGAATCGGTAGATGCATCTCTGGACACTTCCCCCTCTGCATCTGTGGAAGGACCTTGAGCTTTTAAGTCAGGAAAATGTGGAATATAATCTGTTGCTGATTTATTTTCAGTGATATATGTCTCATCTAGAACTCGGTTACTCTGTCCATTGGTAATGCTGTTACCATTTAATTTAGACCCTAGAATATTACTTTTATCTGAACCATTAATCGAACTAGGATGGGTATTAATTACTTTGTCTTGATTCCCTATTTTAGAAGATAATATACGTGCGCCATGAGAAGTATTTTCCGCTGATGAAGAAGCTATCGAAGAGGCAATAATAGTAGAGTCATCTGAAGAAGGATATAGACTTTCTGAACTGGTCTTGTTCTCGGAGGTTACCTCCTCAGAAGTCGAAATAGATGAACTTGATATGCCAGTTCCCCATGTACCAACAGCATCATTTCCCACTGCATTATCAGCAAATGGGTTGTAGTGTGTATCTACTGTCACTTTCGGCACGACTACGGGAGCACTCTTAGTGAAAGTAGGTATTTCAGGACGGTCCTTGGTGTCAAAATCTATTGATGGTACTGCATTGAATTTCCCCAAAGACTCTCTTATAGATGCCGAGAGCAATTGCCAAATGGATCGTTCCTCAGCAAACTTGATCTCTGTTTTGGTAGGATGAATATTAACATCAATCGATTGAGGATTGACATTGAAATAAATAAAATAAGAGATATGTTCCCCTTTAGGGATTAGATTTTCATAAGCATGGTTTACTGCATTATGAAAATATGGATGCTTCATATAGCGTCCATTGACAAAGAAATATTGATGAACTCTTCGTTTGCGAGAGTTCTTCGGTTGAGCAACGAATCCGTGTATAGAAGCTAATGTCGTATCAGAATGAAGCGAAAGTAAATCTTCATTTGTTCGTTTACCGAAGATTGAGATAATACGTTGTCGCTCTGTTTGCTTAGGCAATTCAGAGACCATCACTCCGTTACTTCGTAATGAAAAAGAGACTTCAGGATGTACTAAAACAATACGTTCATATTCCTGAATAATAGTATTCATCTCGGTAGAATCACTTTTAAGGAACTTTCGACGAGCAGGCACATTAAAAAACAGATTTTTCACTGTGAAATTAGTACCGACATCGCAAGCTACAGGCTCTTGTTTGACAATATCAGAGCCTTCAACTTGAAGGTATACGCCCATCTCATCATCTCGTGTCCGGGTCTTGAGATCTACATACGACACTGCTGCAATAGAGGCAAGTGCTTCTCCACGAAATCCCATGGTAGTCAAAGTAAATAAGTCACTAGCCTCTCGTATTTTAGAAGTAGCATGCCGTTCGAAACTCATACGAGCATCTGTGATAGACATCCCTTTTCCATTGTCTACTACTTGGATACTCGTCTTACCCGCATTTACAACCAATACGTCAATCTGTGTGGCACCTGCATCAAGAGAATTTTCCACCAATTCCTTGATTACAGACCCAGGACGCTGGATAACTTCTCCTGCAGCAATTTGGTTGGCCACAGAATCGGGTAATAATTGAATAATATCGCTCATAGATAAGAAATTACAAATTTAACTAATTACTGACTGCATGAAGGTCATACCCCTTGAGCCAAGAAATGCCAAAAGATGAGAAGACCTATGATCATCAAAATGATTAAGCCATAAGACCATCCTTTTTTTAATCCAGAATGGCGGTGACGAACAAATTTAGTTTGTTCAAAGATTTTACCCCTAATCTTTTCTACATCATACGCTTCTTGAGGAGCAACCCCCATTTCACGTTTCACTTTCTTTTCCATCTCGTCTAGACGTTCTTTGCGTTCGTCCACGAAAATGTATTTATGTTCGAAAGGCCTAGGCTTTCGATTGCCAAATAATGCCATATTAAAAACGATTTAAGCACAAATATGTATCCTTCTAAAAAAGGAACATATAGGTTAGATTATTTATTCTGTAATAGGATTGACTAAATTCCTATCAGGACTGATTGGTTTCTTACGAGTGCTCTTGTGCAATACTTGGTCAGCATGTTTAGCTCGCCACTCAAATATGTCTTTACTATTTAGTGGTCTGATATAATCAAACCAAGCAAATCCCTCCAACGTATTTTTATCATCTGGAATTTGGTCCATAGGATATAAAGTACCTGTAGCTTTGGGACTCATAGTCATTCGTTGCATCACATTGTTCGTGATAATCATCCTCAAGACACTACTCTCAGAGACATTCATACCAATCATTTCTCCCGTTTTAGAATCTTGAGGGTAATAGACTACTTGAACATTTCCTGTGACATCTACTTGATGCAATAAGCCATTATCCATAAAAGCCTCCATCATCTTGCCTGATATTTGGTCGTAATGAAGGGAATCTTTGCGCTCGATTGAAAATGCTTGAGCAGGAATAACTATCTTCTTAACTGTACTGTCATTTAGGAATACTTTGATTTCCTCTCCATACAGTTGTTTATTCATGTTCCAAAGGATTGGATTCTTGTACAATGTAAGACAAGAATCAGAAGATTCAAAAGCCAAGGAATCACACACTCCTTGAATATCCTCTCTAAAGAATCGGACATGATGATAAGCTAGCACACTTCTCCGCACACTATCAGTCGCATAATTTGTAGTATTCAACTCTAGAGTATCTGCATGTAGAAATAGACTATCCCCCTGTGAGAAGTCAATGATTTGTGCTCGACCAGTAGAGAATGCACTTTGCATGATTTCATTGTAGAATAAATAATCGCCTTTAAGTATATTCTTTTGTTGGCTATCTTTCATATCCACATCACCAAAAGCTTCTCCATAGCCTCTCACTCGATCGTAAAACAAGCTGTCTCCAACCATACGCTTGGACCCATTGGTCAAGACAGAGCGGTCAAGCAATGTAGCTTGTCCCTGGGCAGTATAATATATCCCTTTTTCTGAGTAAATATGATTTGTCTTGCTATCGATAGTAGATGGCCCTAAAATATAGGCTTCTTTGTTATCTGTATTGTACTTTAGCGTATCTGAATAGAGATTTAATTGCTCGTTGTGTAGTTCAACATCGTGGTTAAAAACCGCCCATTTAGTATTAGGACTATACTCTCCCCAATCAGATACCAAAGTGTTTCGGTCGTCCGTAAGAGTACCCCCATCAAAATAATAACCTAAATGAAATAAACGATCATAGTTGAGACTATCTGTCGTCAGAGTTGTATGTCCATTGATTAAACGGACATTGTCTCGAAGACGAGCAATCTGAGCTTCTCCATCATAATATAAGTAATCTCCATAAATAAATAAGGTATCTCCTTGTTCACAACGAACATTGCTAAAGGCTTCAAATGAATTCTTATCTTGATAGATAAATGCACTATCACAGTACATATACATAGAGGCATGTTTCAACTTGACATGACCTATTAATAACTGAGCATCGGGAAATCTACTCCTATCAGCAATAGCACTATCAGCATGAATCAAATCAATCCTAGTACGACGTTTGACTACTTTCAAAGAATCAGTCGTCGCTATGGTATCTTGACGGGATAAAGAATCAGTTGTGCTAGTAGAATCGGATAAGGCAATAGAATCAATGACAGCAAACGTATTTGATGTGCTACTAGACGACATTCTATGCCCCATAGCTGTAGGTATCCCTACAAAGAGAAGAAGCACCCCTAACATCCAGGGGTGCGTCATCACTCTATTTAATTGTTTAGAAGTGCTCTTTTGTTGTTCATTCTTATTTAATCCATCCTGGATATTTGAATGCACATTTTCTTCCATTTTCACTGATTCGAACATACGTTTTCTTTTGTTTTTCTCGGATCCATTTGTCCAGAAGTTCTTCGCGTCGTTTCTTTTCTACGATTTGTTTTAGATTCTGGTAATCCTCAGTAATTTTAGCTTTATGACCATCAATACGCTCTTTTAGTTTGACTATAGCACACTGAGTCTGACCATCTTGTGGGTTAATCATTTCAAATGCATCTGAAATTTCTCCCACCTTTAGTGTGTCGATTGTTTTAGCAACCTCTTGAGGTAACTGCTGCATCTCAAATTTAGATGTATTCGTCTGTGGATTTGGCATCAATCCTCCGTTATTACGGGTTGATTCGTCATCAGATAAATACAAAGAAGCCTTTTCAAAAGTAAACTTACCACTACGTATATCTCTTGCTATTGAATCCAATTTCACTTCAGCACTATCAATTTCAGCTTCAGGGATTTGTGGTTTCAACAAGATATGACGCGTATTGATACGATCACCACGACGTTCTATCAGCTGAATAATATGATATCCAAATTCAGATTTTACGATTTTAGAGACTTTCTTTGTGTCACGAAGATTAAAAGCGACACTAGAATAAGCAGGGACGAGTTCACCTCTTCCCTTAAAGCCAATCTCTCCACCATTCATAGCAGAACCTTTATCCTCAGAGTAAAGCAAAGCTAAAGTAGAGAAATCAGATTCTCCTTTGTTGATTCGATCTGAATATTCTCTCAATTTCCTTTTCACTTCATCTATTTCAGCTTGAGGAATATGTGGCAGTTTTTTTATAACCTGCACTTCTACCATAGTAGGAACATAAGGTAAACTATCTTTCGGAATAGTTTCAAAATAGCGTCGGACTTCAGAAGGTGTAACTTTAATATCTCCAACTAATTGCTGTTGCATCTGTTGCACGGTCAAAGTATTTCGAATATTTTCTCGCATATCATCTCTAATCTGCGACCATGTTTTATTAAAATACTCTTCCATCTTTTCTTTAGAACCAATCATCTGAATGTAACGGTTAGTCATCATATCCAATCGACGAGTGATATCTGATTCAGAAGCATACACACTATCGAGTTTAGCTTGATGTAAATACAATTTCTGAATGGCTAATTCTTCAGCGATCACACAATTTGGGTCACCTTTGAATTTTCGTCCTTCATACTGAGCATTCATTCTAGCTTCTTCGATATCAGACTTGAATATAGGTTCGTCTCCGATCACCCATACTACTTCATCAATCACATTATCTTGTGCCCATACATTTCCTCCAGTAAGAAGAACCATGAAAAGCATCAGATACTTTATTACACTATTTTGTTTCATATCTATCAATGATAGTAAATAATTAATTTTTCAAAATCATTCAGGACGACTATAATTAGGCGCCTCGCTAGTAATAGTAACGTCATGTGGATGGCTTTCACTCACGCCTGCATTGGTTATACGAGTAAATTTAGCCTCATGGAGAGAGTTAATATCAGGAGCACCACAATATCCCATACCAGAACGGAGTCCACCAATCAATTGATATATTACCTCACATAAAGTTCCTTTATAAGGAACACGGGCAGCAATACCCTCTGGAACTAATTTTCTTGTATCTTTCTCTTCCGCTTGGAAATAACGGTCTTTGGATCCATTCTCCATAGCTTCAAGAGACCCCATACCACGGTAAGACTTAAACTTTCGGCCATTGAAGATAATCGTATCACCAGGAGATTCCTCAGTACCTGCAACCAATGAACCAATCATAACACAGTAACCACCGGCAGCAATAGCCTTGACAACATCACCTGAATATCTAAGTCCACCATCAGCGATTAATGGGATGCCTGTACCTTTCAAAGCCTTTGCTACATCATATATAGCAGACAATTGAGGGACTCCCACACCAGCTACCACACGAGTCGTACATATAGAACCAGGTCCAATACCTACTTTCACTGCATCAGCACCAGCCTCAACGAGCATCTTGGCAGCATCACCAGTCGCAATATTACCGACAACGATATCTACATTTGGATATCTTTGTTTTGCTTTCTTCAATGTCTCTACCACCCCTTTAGAGTGTCCATGAGCTGTATCAATTACTAAAGCATCTACATCAGCAGCAACCAAAGCATCCATACGGTCAAAAGTATCAGCTGTGATTCCGACACCAGCAGCTACACGAAGACGGCCTTTAGAATCTTTACAAGCCATCGGTTTATCTTTGGCTTTTGTTATATCTTTATATGTCAACAATCCAATCAACTTATTGTTTTTGTCAACAACGGGCAATTTTTCAATCTTATATTCTTGTAAGATATCTGCAGCAGCTTCCAAATCAGTGCCTTGATTAGTTGTAATCAAATTCTTAGATGTCATCACAGAATCGATACGTCTACTCATATCTCTCTGGAAACGAAGATCACGATTAGTAACAATACCAACTAGATTACGTTCATCATCTACTACTGGTATGCCACCAATTTTGTATTCAGCCATCATCCCTAGAGCATCTCCTACGGTAGATCCTGCTTTGATTGTAACAGGGTCATATATCATACCATTTTCTGCTCGTTTGACTGTAGCGACCATCTTAGCTTGTCGAGCGATTGACATATTCTTGTGAATAACGCCAATTCCACCTTCGCGAGCAATAGCAATAGCCATAGGAGCTTCGGTGACAGTATCCATAGCTGCTGTAGCAAATGGTGCCTTCAACTCTATATTCTTTGAAAACTTAGTCGACAAATCGACCATACGTGGTAAAACCTCTGAATAGGCTGGAATTAATAGGACGTCATCGTAGGTGAGTCCATCCATAGCAATTTTGTCTGCAATAAATGACATAGAATTTAGTCTTGAGTTTATAAAAATATTGCATGCAAATATACTGATTATTTTGTCTGTTCGCAAAGACAAAGCCTTTTTTTAGGTTAATTCTTTCTATAAAGACTTCATCAATGTAATAGACTAATAATTAAAGAAACAAAAAGAAGGTGCAAGGAGCATTGAGCCCTCACACCTTCTTTTATTTTATCACTTTGTTTCAGGTTAATACTAACCTTTAACAATACGTCTTTCTTTGATACGAGCTTTTTTACCTGTAAGTTGACGTAGGTAATACAATTTAGCACGACGAACTTTACCATACTTATTCACCTCTATTGAAGCAATAGCAGGAGATTCAAGTGGGAAGATACGTTCTACACCTACTGTACCAGACATTTTACGAACAGTAAATCTTTTCTTTTCGCCTACACCGACGATTTTGATTACGACACCGCGGAACAACTGAACACGTTCTTTAGTACCTTCAATAATACGATAAGCTACTGTGATAGTATCACCTGCTTTAAAAGATGGATGTTGCTTACCTGTAGCAAATGCTTCTTCTGCAATTTTAATTAAATCCATGATTTTATTAAATTATAAATTGATTATCGTTCTACGCAACATACCGAACAACTCTCTTTTCGGCAGCGATTACGCGGAAGCGGTGCAAAGTAAGTATTTTTTTCTGTAACACACAAATTTATGGTCCAGAAACCATTATATTACATCATTATGATAGATAAAAGGTTATTGATTAAGACGAGTCATCGGTAAACTAACGTCAATTCATTACAAACAGAATAATTTAATGTACAATGTTTTACTTCAAAAATAGCGTAATATCTTGATAAAACAGTTATATTTGTTGGATTAATCAGTGACATTGATATCAAGAATTTTAATTTTAAAAAATCCCGATAAATGAAGTCAAAAAAAGTATTTTCCTATCTAGTTGCTAGTACCATACTAGCATCAGCCCTCTTATTCAGTCTATCTAGTTGTCAACAACGTACTAGCTATAAGATAAGTAAAATCACATCATCTAGGACATTGATTGATTCTACATTTGACCAGAATCCAAGTCAAGAGGCTATCAATGTCCTTGCGCCCTACAAAAAGGAAATACATGAGAAGGTTTATAAGGTAATCGGAACAGCTAGTAAAACGATGACATCGGGAGCTCCCGAAAGCCTCCTCGGTAATTTGGTCTCAGATATCCTTAGACAAGCAGCAGTCAAAGAGATAGGTAAGCCAGCAGATATGGGATTAATGAATGTGGGAGGTCTACGTGCATCGCTTCCAAAAGGACCGATTACTAATGGACGCATCTTCAAGATCCTTCCTTTTGAAAATACTCTTGTTGTGCTCACTTTAACAGGAGTACAGATGCAACAACTAATGGAACAGATTGCTGCAACAAAAGGTCAAGGTATCAGCAATGCACGCATCGTGATGACGCACGATTGGAAACTCGTATCAACAACTGTAGCAGGGAAAGCTATTGACCCTAAGAAAACATACACTGTAGCTACAATAGACTATTTGGCAGGTGGTAATGATGGGCTGAACGTACTAGCAGAAAGCGAGAAGAAAATAGAATCTGAAGCTAAGTTGAGAGATATAGCTCTTGACTATGTTAAAGAGATGACGAAGAACCATAAAGTCATCGATGCCAAGATGGAAGGTCGTATCTCATTCAAGAAATAGCAATTACTGCTAGAACTACTTTTACAAAACAGAAAAATAATATAAAACAGATGAAAACTACATTTTTTTCTCATAGCTTGCTATCGTTGACACTCGTTTTTGCGACTACACTTTCTATCCAAGCAATGCCTGGAAGTGATAAAGAAGAGACGAACAAGACAGCCACACTCAATATTTATCATACAAACGATACACATAGCTGTATCGAACCTCTTTCGAATAAAGAAAAATTTTTCCCTGGAACTGCAGGTTATGTGCGTCGAGCTACTTACATTGAACAAGAACGAACAAAGCATCCTGACCTATTGCTCTTTGATAGTGGCGATTTTTGTCAAGGGACCCCTTATTTCAATCTTTTTAAAGGAGATGTAGAAGTCTCTATGATGAACGTTTGCAAATATGATGCTTCGGCATTGGGAAATCATGAATTTGATTTTGGGATGGAAAACATCAAACGGATGGCTGAAATGGCTCATTTCCCTATCTTATGTGCCAATTATGATTTTTCAGCTACTTGCTTAAAGGATGTAATCAAAAAATATATAGTACTCGAACGCGAGGGAGTAAAGATAGGTGTCTTTGGACTTAGTCCTCAGCCAGCAGGATTAATCCAAGCCGAAAAGACAGAAGGAATTGTCTATTTAGATCCTATAGAGACAAGTAAAGAGATGGTTCACCTATTACGAGATAAACTGAATTGTGATGTAGTCATAGTGCTCTCTCATTTAGGTTTTACGAGCATGAGACCTGAGCTCTGCAGCGATAAGAAGTTAGTTGTCGCAACAAGTGGTATCGATGTCGTCTTGGGTGGTCATTCTCATACATACCTGAAAGAGCCATTCTATCTAAAGAACACAAAAGGAATTCCTACTCCAATCACTCAGATGGGGAAAAATGCTTCTTTCGTCGGACATGTAACGATACAATTAGATAAAGAATAAATCATCTAAAATAATTATGAGACAACCAAACACTCATTTTCTTCGCATAAAGTTAGGTGCTATATTACTACTTAGTCTAATTAGTATCATCCCATGCCTTGCTCAAGATAGGCAGCGGGTCGTTCCATCAATAATACAAGAAGCGATAAATTCACCTCAAGCTCAGCAATGGGTGGATTCAGTAATGAGAACACTCTCTACAGAGAAGCAATTGGCCCAACTCTTTATCTACAAAGTAGAGCCTAAGAAAGACCCTGCAAGCATGAATCTACTGTCAAAAGTAGTTGAAGATTATCAAGTGGGGGGACTTTTGTTTTCTGGAGGAGATATGCAGACTCAAGCAGAAGTCACTAATAAAGCTCAGAAAATGAGTAATATCCCATTAATGATTACTTTCGATGGGGAATGGGGATTGGCTATGAGATTAAGAAACACCCCCTTTTTTCCTAAGAATGGCTATCTTGAACATATAAAAAACAATCAAGTTCTATTTGATTATGGTCGAGAGGTGGCTCGTGAGCTTAGAGAAATTGGTGTTCAAGTCAATTTTGCTCCGGATGCAGATGTCAACAGCAATCCTAACAATCCAGTGATTGGTATTCGTTCTTTTGGTAGCGACCCCAAGAATGTAGCGCGTAAAGTCGTCGCATACTCAAAAGGTCTCGAGAGTGGTCATGTACTATCTGTAGCTAAACATTTCCCAGGTCATGGAGATTCCAAGAGCGATTCACACAAAAGATTACCGCTCATTGATTTGTCAAGAACAAGACTTGATAGTGTAGAATTGGTCCCTTTCAAAGCTTATATCAATGCGCATCTAGGTGCTATCATGGTAGGACATCTTGAGATTCCAGCTTTGGAACCTCGTAAACATATCCCTTCATCTCTTTCAAGAAATGTAAGTACCTATCTTCTCAAAGATGAATTGGGATTTGAAGGTCTTGTCTTTACCGATGCCTTAGATATGGGTGGAGTAAATATAAAAGGGAAATGTCTCAAAGCATTACAAGCTGGTGCTGACCTACTACTCGTCCCAAGAGTATTGCGCAGTGAATACGAGCTAATAATACAGGCTATTGACAATGGAGCTATAGCCAAAAGCCTTATAGCCAAGAAATGTCGAAAAGTACTGCTCTATAAATATGCATTAGGCTTGAATAAGAAACCCTATGTGCAGATTCCAAGACTAGAACAACGCATCAACACGCCAGAAGCTAAGAATCTAATTAAAAGGATCAAAGAAGAAATACAAAATAGTAAATCTGAAAAAGAAAAGACTCAGCAAATAGCAAATAGCATAGACCCTACTGCATGGACAAAAATAGATAGTATGATTCAAGACGCCGTATTGCGTCATGCCTTTCCAGGATGTCAATTGTTGATTGTCAAAGATGGAGTAGCGCTATACGATAAGAATTGGGGAAATTACACGTACAAAAGAGACAAGCGGGTCACTTCATCTACGATATATGATTTAGCATCTATGACTAAAGCGTCTGGCACATTACTAGGCATCATGAAATTGTATGATTTAGGACAGATTAACCTATCCGATTATGCTTCCAAGTTCATTCCATGGCTTAAGACTAAAAACACGGGAAAAATAACTATTAAGGAATTACTTTTCCATGAGTCAGGACTACCAAGTACCATCTCCATGAGCAATCTATTAATCAATTCAGATAGCTATGATGGACACTTGTTTAGTAGATATAGAAATGCCACTCACCCGACACGCATCTGGTCACATCAATATATTCGTAAACAATATGACTTCTATCCTGACTACTTATCCGACCATTTGAGTGAGAAATTTCCTATTCAAATTACAGAGAAATTGTGGGCAAGTACTTCGGTTAGAGATTCTATCTTCCACCGCATAGCAGATAAACCCCTTTATAGCCGCAAATACAGATACAGTGACCTTAACTTCATCGTATTACAACAAGTCATCGAAGCCATCACAAAAGAACCGATGAATAAGTTCCTTCAAGACCAATTTTATAGTCCGATGAATCTTGAAGAAACTTGTTTCAATCCTTCCACAAAATTCCCAAAAGACTTGATTGCTCCTACTGCTTACGACCCAATCATCAGAGGAGAAGTGATTCAGGGGTATGTACATGACGAATTAGCAGCCTTCATGGGGGGAGTATCGGGCAATGCCGGATTATTCTCGACCGCACATGACCAAGCACGTATTTATCAGATGCTCGTAAACAAAGGGACTTTAGATGGGCAACGGTATCTAAGCGAAAACACAGTGAACCTATTCATCAAGGTACGATCTAAAAAGAGTCGTCGCGGTCTAGGTTTTGACCGCCCAGAACCCGTATATAACAAACGAGGTCCATTACCAAAAAATGCACCTCGTAGTATGTTTGGTCACTTAGGATTTACAGGAACTTGCGCGTGGGCCGACCCTGATAACCGGCTTATCTTCATCTTCCTAAGCAATCGAATCTATAAAGAGGTATGGAATCCGAAACTTTCAGAACTAAATATCAGAGATAAAATAGAAGAAATCGTTTACGATAATCTAAAAGGATAAAACAGACACGCCTAAAAGGATTTATACTCTGAAAAGACTGCCCCCTAGAAATTCTCTCAACAAGGAACTAGCAGGTATCTCTTTATCAGATATAGAATTGAACAGCTCGATAAATCGAAGAAGCCTGAAGGCCTCAGCATATTCAGGACAGTTACGAGGAACTTGCCTTAGGATAGGTTCTACATGGTCTCTTATAGCCGCCAATTCAAAAATCAGTGCAGAATTGAACATGACATCTGCATTCTCTTGATATGGGAAAATCCATTTATCCTCACCTTTCCTTACGCTTGGCCATCTAGAGATAGTATCTTTAGCCGAATAACCACGGTATTTGTAATCCCGGATGATTCGTCTCAAGAGACGATTATCCGTAGTAGAAATCCAATTATGATCATCGACAGAAATAGTCGTCAGTGCTGACACATATATTTTGAAGGTTTCATTTGAAGGCAGACTAGGAATCATCATAGGATTCAAGGCATGGATGCCTTCTAGAACCAATATAGAACTTTCATCCACCTTCAACGTTCTGTCATCACTAAATTCTTTCTCTCCTGTCTTAAAATTATAAATAGGGGTTTTGATTTCTTCTCCTCTAAGTAAAGCTTTCAGTTGGTTGTTGAGCAACTCTAGATCTAAAGCATCTATGGTTTCGAAATCATAATCTCCATGTTCATCAAGTGGCGTCTTGTCACGGTTCAGAAAATAATTATCTAGAGTAAGCGGTACTGGATTTAAGCCATTGCAAATCAATTGTGTAGATAGTCGTTTGCTAAATGTCGTCTTACCTGAGGAGGAAGGTCCTGAAATTAAAACGATTCGTACACCATCAGCCTCGATATTTCGTTGGGCTATAGCATCAGCGATTTGACCGATTTTCTTTTCTTGAAGAACTTCGGCTACATTGATTAGCTGCGAAGCTTTACCTCTTGCTGTCGCAATATTCAAATCACCTACATTATGAAGTTTTAGGATAGAATTCCAATTCAAAGCCTCATCAAAAACATCAAGCATCATTTTCTGTTTGACGACATCACTCACTTCTGTTGGATTATCCCTTCGAGGAATACGAAGTAAAGCACCATCGTAGTATTTCACAAAATCATACACATCTAGGTATCCTGTACTTGGCACCAAGCAACCATAAAAAGCATCAATCATATCATCTAACTGATGATACACAGTATAAAGAGCCCCAGTGGTCTGGAGTAATTTGACCTTATCATCCATACCATATTTCTTGAATAAGGCTATTGCATCTTCTGATCTAGCTTCGATATACTTAAAAGGAATATCCGCATCGATAATCTCTTGCATACGTGCCTTGATTTTCAATACATGTTCGAAAGCGAGCGTCTCACCCAAGTAAAGATTACAATAATATCCATTAGATACTGGGTGCTCGATGATTACTTCTCCATTAGGATATAAGTCATGGACTGCTTTAGAAAGGACAAAACAAAGAGAGCGAAGATAAGCCCGCATAGCAGACGGATGAGTCACATCAAAAAATTCGATATCTTTATTCCTGTATACTCTAAAATTTAAACCTTCACTTTTATTATTCACTCTAGCACTGATTACTCGATAAGGTAGATTTACCTCAAACGCATTGTAAATTTCGCCAAGAGTACTCCCGACGCGTACTTTCTTTGTTGTTTTTGTGTTTACACAATATATTGATACTGACATAAGTCTATTTTTTATTATTCTCCCAAATATAGTAAGTTTCACTTTATTTGTATCAAAGAATAGCTAATTTTTCAAAAAAGAAAAGACTCCCTATCCTCTTTTTAGTACCTTTGTATAGAGAGACACTTAAAAGTATAAGTAAGTATAAACGAATAATCCCCCTATAAATATATCTTATGGAAAAGAATCAGCTCCACACTTTAGATAGTATCTACCGTCATATTGATAGTTATGTGATGCTAGTGAACGAAGATTCTGCTGTATTAAATGCCAATTTCTTTGATGCACAGAAGATTAGAGATAAAGAAAATCTCGTCTATCGAATAGGAGAGATTCTACGATGTAATAATGCAATTGAAGCTAATGGTTGCGGGTTACATAAGAATTGCGGCCTATGCAGCATCAGAAAAGCAATTGTGCAAACATTCAGAAAGAAAAAAGGATTTTACAAGATAGAGAGTCACATCAAATTCCAAGCCCCAGACGAACGAAGCGAAGACCTATACACTTTATTTTCCACCTCATATATTGAGTTGAAAGGAGAGCCAAGAGTAGTACTGACACTGAATAACATCACCGAGATGATTAAACAATATAATATTTCCCCCAATGTTGACCTTTGTCGAAATAATGTAAATCCGGATAAAACATTGCCAAAAGCATTTGCAGATTTACTTGCTCAAGAAGAAAAAATGTAATAGATATCACCAATGAAAGAAAAAGGAATTAAAAATATTATTTTAGATTTTGGAGGAGTACTCTGTGAGCTACATCGCCAAAAGTGTATCGATGCTTTCGAGGCATTGGGGTTTAAAGGAGTGGAGTATATCGTCAGTAAGACACATAGCACTGGTCCTTTTACCGAGCTGGAACTTGGAAACATATCGACTTCCGATTTTCATGATAATATCCGAACTTATCTATACGAACACGTTACAAATCAAAATATAGATGACGCATGGATGCTTATGTTAGGAACTATTCCTGACTATAAAAAAGAATTACTTCTCAGATTGAAACAAGATTATAGACTTTTCTTACTGAGCAATACCAATGACATTCATTGGCCATTTGCTAAACGTGAGATATGGCCATATAAAGAAAATCAATTAGAAGATTACTTCGAACGGGTATTCTTATCCTACGAAATGCATCTATGTAAACCAGACCCAGCCATTTTCAAAAAAGTACTTGCAGAGACAAATATTAAAGCAGAAGAAACTATTTTTATAGATGATTCTCCTTTAAGTGTGGAAGCTGCAGCTCAATTGGGCATACAGACTCATTGTGCAGAAATGAACGAAGACTGGTCTAATTTATTTTATTAATGGAAATTATCTACAACACCCCCAATAAAGATTTATCTCCTTGTGTTCTCACCATTGGCTTTTTCGATGGAGTTCATTTAGGACATCAACATCTTATCAACCAGGTAAAAGAGACAGCCAAAAGCTTAAATATCAAAAGTGGAATTGTTACTTTTTCAAAACCACCTAAGCAAGTAATTCATCCTGAGATGAAAGTTCCCTTGTTGAATACCGTGACAGAAAAAAGTGATCGATTTGACGATTTAGGGCTTGATTATTGTTTTATCATTGATTTCACACCTGAGATAGCCAACTTAACAGCCAAAGCATTTTTGCAAGATGTTTTGGTCAAGCAATTCCATGCACAACATCTTGTCATAGGATATGACCACCGTTTCGGTAAGAACCGTCTAGAAGGATTCGAAGATTATCAGCAATATGGTCAAGAGGTAGGATTAGATGTGATACGCGCTACAGCTTTTATCCACGAAGGAGAGGCGATTAGCTCTACTCGAGTACGTAAATTACTCCATGAAGGAAAAGTAGAGGAAGCTTCTTTCTGTCTTGGTGTGCCATATCGTATCACTGGTAAGGTAGCTAATGGATTCAAACAAGGCCGTTTGATAGGCTTTCCGACAGCGAATATTAAAGTAGAAGAAAAGAACAAAATCATCCCAAAGAAAGGGGTTTATGCAGTGTGGACTCATTACAAAGGAAATGTTTATGCGGGTATGCTCAACATAGGTATCCGTCCTACTTTTGACAATGGGAAGGCTCTCTCGATAGAAGTACATCTTTTAAATTTTAATAAAGATATCTATGGAGAAACCCTTAGCATTGATTTCATCAAACGATTAAGAGATGAAGAACATTTCGGTTCTATTGAATTACTCACTGCTCAACTTCACAAAGATAAAGAGATTGTTAAGAATATACTCTTAAGCTAATAGTCCCTCTCTATGAAAAAGTCCTTATTCATCATCATTCTCTTTTTCCTAATCTTACAGATTCCTTCAATTATATGGATAGGATATACTGTAATTGATTCTTGGGTCGCAGGGCAAGGCATTAGTATCGAGACTAATGTCTCACCGATGAACCTAACCATACAAATCATGATAGGTTATGCACTTACCCTATCGTACCTATGGAAACAGAAAGAATTAGGAAATAAAGATCGCTATCAACTACCTCAGCAGAGATGCATAATTGCAGCTTGCATAGCTGGAATAGGACTCATCATAGTCAATGATTATGCAGGTCAATTTCTACCAGAACTACCAGAGAGACAGAGAATAATCATGCAAGCTATCGTTCAAAATCCACTAGGTATCATTGTCGTTTCTGTAATGGGCCCACTCATCGAAGAACTGATATTTAGAGGAAGTATTTTGAATGCTTTACGTAAGGAGAAAGGAAAATGGGCTACTATCCTTATTTCGGCATTTCTTTTTGGCCTATTCCATTTAAATTTCTCACAAGGGACTTTTGCTTTTGGTGCAGGCATTCTATTAGGATGGATTACCTGGGTCACAGGGTCTATCATACCTGCACTAATCATTCACATATTGAACAACTCAGCTGCTATGATATTTCAGCATTTATATGCTCCGGATACAACAACAGCTGACTATCTAGGACAGCCAGCTGCTATGGGTATCTGTATGATTGGAATACTATTACTCGTTGGGAGTATCTATTTCATTCATAAGAGCTACAAATCTTCTTCAAAAAGAGAAAGTTTAGACTAGTAACCTTTTATTTGGGATGATGTGCTTTAGTAGCCAATGCATATAGTTTCATCTGTTTGACCATAGACACCAATCCATTACTTCTTGTTGGAGATAAATGCTCGCTCAGCCCAATTTTATCGATAAAATATAATTCATTGTCAAGAATTTCCTCTGCTGTATGTCCACTAAGTACTTTGGATAACAAAGAGCTAAGCCCTTTAACTATAAGTGCATCACTTTCTGTATGGAAATAGAGTTTTCCCTCTTTTTCTTCACAGTAAATCCAAACACGACTCTGGCATCCCTCTATCAAATACTCATCTGTCTTATACTTTGCAGGTAAAGCCTCTTGTTCACTACCCAAATCAATCAGTAATTGATAACGGTCCATCCAATCATCAAAGTCACTAAATTCCTCTATGACTTCGTCCTGTATCTCATTTAATGTCATTTCTATTGTTTTATTTTACTTATACTAATATCATCTATTGTTCTCTGTAAACGACTGTAGTAATCGTCTGTCCTACTGCCTTCAATGTCTCTACAGAAATTGCTGACATATTATCGTTCAATGTATGCCACGTACTACCAAAGCTAGAATGCTTGTTATTCGCTTGGTAAGGAATAATATCCGTAGTAGGGAGATGCATCAATTGATTAACAAAAACATGATCATCTGTAACCCCACCTCCATCTTCGGAAATAAAATACCGTCCATAACCAAGTTCTTTAGCTACAGACCATATTTTCTTTGTCAATTTAGATGCATACTGCATGGAATAGTATTCATAATAAAAGCTAGCATCTTTCCCACCTACCATATCAAGAAGTATGCCATAGCGAGCCATATAATCACTTACATGAGGTTGACGTGCCCAATATTGAGAGCCTAAACACCAATATTCATCCTTTTTCTCCCCTTTGTAATATTCGGGTGCTCCATAGTCTTCTGCATCAAAGAAGACGATATCTACACCCATCTCAGGTGATTTTTTTTGAATCTGTCTAGCTAGTTCAAGCAACACCCCTACTCCACTAGCTCCATCGTTAGCTCCATCAATAGGAGTATGACGGTTTTTTACATCAGAATCATGGTCGGCAAAAGGACGAGAATCCCAATGAGAAAATAGTGCGATACGTTTCTTTGATTCAGGCTTGTAAGAACCGATAATATTCACACAATGCAACATTTTGTCGTCATAAGCGATAAGGTCCACCGCTTGTTCTGTCACTTGAGCACCAAAAGAGCGTAATTTATTAGCAAGAAACTTAGCACAAGCCTTATGAGCTTGACTGTTAGGTACGCGTGGCCCAAAATCACATTGATCCTTGGTATATTGAAAAGCGCTGTCCGCATCAAATGAAGGTACATCGATAGCTTTCATCATTTCTTGTTCAGATTCTGTTGTCGACTGATTACCCGATTTACGATTACTACTGCCACATGAAAACAAAAGCAAACTCATCACTGCTGAGGTCATTAGGAAGGTTTGTTTTATGTTCGATATACTTATTCTTCTCATTATATTTTTATTTTTTTATTTCTAAAACATTGGGGAAACGGGGCGATAGTAACTTAATTATACTGTTCCATTATATGACTTATGCATAGACAAAGTTGTCGTTTTTGCATTAACAGACAACTCTACAATAGAACCATTAATTAAGGGACGATTATCTTTGACATGACCTACTGGAAAGTCATACACCACAGGGAAGTCATACGGTTTCAACAACCGTTCTATTGCTTTATAAAGAGGTCTTCCTAATGACTCCCTTTCGACATACTCAGTGAACTGTCCAATAATCACTGCTCTTACCTTAGTAAAAAAACCACCGATACGCATATTGTAAAGCATACGCTCAACAGCATGAGGTGCCTCACCCACGTCTTCGACAAATAAGATACTATCATCGGGAATCAAATCATATGGTGTCCCTCGCATAGAACTCAGTAAAGCCAAATTACCTCCTCGAAGTGTGCCTACAGCTTCACCTATACGATTGAGTTTATGAGAAGGGATTGTGTAAGTAGGTAGTTCGCCACACAAGATATTTCGCAAGTAACCACTACAAAGGTCATCTGCTCCCTCTGCAGCCAAATGCCTTGCCATCACTCCATGGATAGAAGCAAAATGATAAGACTGTAAATAACTATGTAGACAAGTTATATCACTGAAACCTATCAACCACTTTGGATTCTCGATGAATTGGCTCAAATCTATACCTTCCAAGAGATGGATACAACCATATCCTCCACGGGAACATAATATAGCACGAGCCGTCGGATGGTCCAAAGCCTTTTGCAAATCAGATAAACGCTGAGATTTAGTACCAGAAAAGCCTGCATGATGTGCATAAGTATAACGTGCAACTTCTATTTTATATCCCCATTGGGTTAACAAATTGGTTGCACCTTTCACAAAATCAGCAGCTATCTTTCCTGCGGGTGAAACAATAATAATCGTATCTCCAGGAGTTAAAAAAGGAGGAAACTTCAATGAATTCATTTACTTTAATTTCTGATGGTACAAATATACAAGAAAAAGGACACAATACCACCCGTTTATCAGATATTTGCCACTAAACAAATAACTCTAATCAGAACCGAGGAGTATAGAAATGACAGTCAGGTTCGCCCTGATGATGTTCAAAATAATCTTGGTGATACGACTCAGCAGGATAAAAGACACCGGCTTTTGTGACACGGGTCACCACGTCATATCCCTTATCCATAAGGATAGCAATGACCTTCAATATTATTTGTTTTTCCTCGTCTGTCTGAAAGAAAATCTCGCTTCGGTATTGGGAACCTATATCGACTCCTTGCCCATCATTTTGAGTCGGGTCATGTATTTCGAAGAAAAATCGAAGCAAAGTTTCATAATCGGTTACTACTGGGTCGTAGGTAATTTTCACGGCCTCAGCATGACCAGTCATCTGGCTCTTTACTTGTTCATAAGTTGGATTTTCTACCCATCCACCAGTATACCCACTTTCTACTGAGATTACTCCAGGTTGAGCTTGCATATAATGTTCTACTCCCCAGAAGCAGCCACCAGCAAAGATGGCTGTCTTATAAAGTCTTTTGACTCCATCTGATCCATGACTTCTTGATGCTGTTTGGTCTGTTTGTATCATTTTCAAAAACTGTTTAAGTGAATAATTCTTCAAATATATAAGATTTCATTCAATTACAATGCAAGGTAGAAAAAGATTTCCTCCCAACAAAATAGAACCTAAAAATAAAGAACTATAAATTTGCATATGCTATCTCCTTGTAGTATATTTGTAATTATTACAATATAACAAAATTACAAGAACAATAAAAAGAAAAAAGAAATGAATACAAGAACAGATTTAAAAGTAACTTTTGCAGGAGGTCCTGTAACTATTTTAGGTGACAAACTATCCGTTGGTGATGTAGCCCCAGACTTTACTGTTTTAAATGGCAAACTTCAGCCAGTCAAATTATCTGATTTTGCAGGTAAACAAGTAGTGATAGCTGCATATCCATCTGTAGATACTTCTGTATGTGCCGCTCAAAATCGTCGTTTCAACTCTGAAGTAAATAACATGAAAAATACTGTCGTATTATCTATTTCATGTGATTTACCTTTTGCGCAATCACGTTTCTGTGCAGCAGAAGGTTTAGATAACATCTTGACTCTTAGTGACCACCGTGATTTAGACTTTGGTTCTAAATATGGTTTCGTCATCAAAGAACTTAGACTATTGACTCGTGGAACTGTTATCATCGGAACTGATGGTAAAATAAAATATATCGAACATGTAGCTGAAGTAACAGAAGCTCCTGATTATGACAAAGCAATGGACATAATAAAAGGGTAACCTTCAGAAAAAAGACGTCTCTAACTAAAAGAGAGAGATTTTTGAATAATAAAGGGACTGAATCAGATTGATTCGGTCCCTTTGTTTAATATTTTGCTTAAAGTCAACTTGGCGGGTATCGCCAAATAGCTAACACACAACATAGATCTATTATATAGCTTCTACAATTGAAACTCCTTACGCCTAAGTACAAAACTGTTAGAGAGATATTTCTCACGAACAATTTGATTCTCAGCCAATTCCTCAGGAGTACCTTGAAATAAGATTCGACCTTCAAACAATAAATAAGCTCTATCTGTAATAGACAGAGTCTCTTGCACATTATGATCCGTGATTAAGATACCTATATTTCTATCTTTCAGTTTCCACACAATTTGCTGAATATCTTCCACAGCAATAGGGTCTACTCCAGCAAAAGGTTCATCCAGCATGATAAATTTAGGGTCAATAGCAAGACAACGAGCTATCTCAGTACGACGACGCTCACCTCCTGAGAGTTGGTCACCTAAATTCTTACGTACTTTTTGCAAACGAAATTCTTCTATCAGGCTTTCAAGTTTTTCCTTTTGATAGGCACGAGGTTTATTGGTCATCTCCAATACAGAAGCAATATTATCTTCTACCGTCATTTTACGAAAGACCGAAGCCTCTTGGGCTAGATAGCCAATACCCGTCTGGGCACGTTTGTAGACAGGATATTCAGTTATATCCAAATCATCCATATAGATACGACCTTCATTGGGAGTAATCAAACCTACAGTCATGTAGAAGGAAGTCGTCTTACCGGCACCATTAGGGCCCAAAAGTCCAACGATTTCTCCTTGTTTTACGTTGATAGAGACATGGCTAACCACAGTGCGCTTGCCATACTTCTTTACCAAATTATCGGTGCGAAGCACCATCCTTTCTTCTGCCATCATGTATATATTTTGGAGCAAAAATAGCTAAAAATCCTCGAAAAAGGGTACATTTGCACTATAATATACATAACAACATGATAAAAGCGCTAGATTCTTTTGGCAAATATCTCTTATTGATGTATCGAGTGTTTGCACGACCTGAAAGGTTCCGCAGATACTTTGTACAATATGTACGTGAAATGTTTCAACTAGGATTCAAATCCATAGCCATTGTTTTACTCATTTCAGTATTTATAGGAGCAGTCATTACCATACAAATAAAATTAAATATCGAAAGTCCATGGATGCCAAAATGGACTGTAGGATATGTGACAAGAGAAATTCTTATCTTAGAATTCTCTTCATCCATTATGTGCCTTATCTTAGCAGGAAAAGTAGGTTCTAATATTGCAAGTGAATTAGGAACCATGCGTGTAACACAACAAATAGATGCACTAGAAATCATGGGGGTAAACTCAGCTAGTTACTTGATTCTACCGAAAATTGCAGCATTGATTACTGTGATACCAGCATTGGTCATCTTTAGTTTCTCCGCAGGTGTATTTGGAGCATACTGTGTATCATGGTTTACCGATACGATAGTTACCAGCCATTTACAATTAGGTATGCAATATTGGTTTCAGGAATGGTATGTATGGTGCGCTATCATAAAATCAGTCTTCTTTGCATTCATCATTTCGAGTGTATCAGCCTATTTCGGTTACACCGTCGAAGGAGGCTCCATTGCTGTCGGAAAAGCATCTACAAATGCAGTAGTAAGTTGCAGTGCCCTTATTCTATTCGCTGATTTGATACTAACTAAAATACTAATGGGATGATTGAGGTAAAAGGATTATATAAATCTTTCGAAGATAAAGAAGTACTGAAAAACATTGATGCTACTTTCGAAGCTGGCAAGACAAACTTGATTATTGGTCAAAGTGGTTCAGGTAAGACAGTACTCATGAAATGTATCGTTGGCTTACTCGTTCCTACAGCAGGAGAGCTCCTATACGATGGGCGCAACTTCCTCAAGATGAGCAAAAAAGAAAGAAAACTTCTCCGTAGAGAGATGGGCATGATTTTTCAAAGTGCTGCTCTTTTTGATTCCATGACTGTTCTCGAAAATGTGATGTTTCCACTCCGCATGTTTAGTGATTCGAGTGAAAAGGAAATGTATCGTCAAGCTTTAAAATGTCTTGATAGAGTGAATTTAAGCGATGCAGGGCAGAAGATGCCTGATGAAATTTCAGGAGGTATGCAGAAACGTGTAGCTATTGCACGAGCTATTTCCTTAAACCCTCAGTATCTTTTTTGTGATGAACCGAACTCAGGACTAGACCCCAAAACAAGTCTAATCATCGATAGGCTAATCCAAGATATTACTAAAGAATATAACATTACGACAATCATCAATACCCATGACATGAATTCAGTTATGGCAATCGGTGAACAGATTATCTTCGTTCACGAAGGAACAAAAGGATGGGAAGGGACTAACAAAGAAATCATGAAAAGTAACTGCCAACCTCTCAATGACTTCGTCTTTGCAAGTGACTTATTTAAGAAAGTACGTGAAGTAGCAACCGAAGATATCAAATAATGACTATATGAATCATGATTATTCTTATTTTTCTTTTGTCCTGTGGAATAGTTCTTGGATGGATTTCTAGAAAATTGAGTGCAAATTGGATTAATCCAGTCCTAAATATCTTAATATATATCCTTCTTTTCATTCTTGGACTTGAAGTTGGTGCTAATGACAAGATAACAAAAAACTTTTATAATCTGGGAATGGAAGCTTTGTTAATAGCTGCAGCGGGATTACTGGGGAGTATGTTAGTTGCTATGATATTTCAAAAATGGATTATAAATAAATCACACAAAGAGGAACTCACTATTACTCCAAAAAAGGATCCCAAAAAAGAAGATCATACACTCCTTCCCCATTTCAAAACTAAGCAGAAAAAGATACATATAGGCAGTAGTGTCACCATCATTTTATGGTTTATACTGGGAGTAGTAGTTAGTTTATATAAATTACTTCCTTTATATGAAGTAAATCCTCAGTGGGGATTCATAGCTCTCTGTACTTTGATTGGCAGTGTAGGATTTAGCGTGGGTCATGACCCAATGTTAAAAACGTACTTCAAAGAACTTAACATTAAACTATTCCTACTTCCTGTCATGACTATTTTGGGAACCCTTTTAGGTACTTTTATCTTAGGCTTAGTGTGGCATAAGCACTTTATTAGCGACTATTTAGCTATAGGTTCTGGCTTTGGCTATTACAGTTTATCAAGCATTCTAATTACTCAATATAAGTCTGTAGAACTTGGAATGATTGCTCTGCTTGCTAACATTATCCGAGAGATGTGTACATTATTATTAGCTCCTCTCATTGTTAATTATTTTGGAAAGTTGGCTTTGATTTCATCAGGTGGAGCAACAAGTATGGATACTACTTTACCTATTATTACGCAATATGCAGGAAAGCAATATACGGGCTTATCTGTAATGCACGGAATAATATGTGATTTCAGTGTCCCATTTCTTGTAACAATATTTTGTTCTTTCTGATAAACTAAGATGATTCAAAACATTAATAATATAAAAAGAAAATCATGGAAGAAAAAACTTGCGAAGGCAATTTTAAAAGTGGGAAAGAATTGGTTAATAAGCTTAGATCTATGGGATATTCACAACTCTTATTGCCCTTACCATTAGAAGTAAAATGTCAACATTGTGGAGAGATATTCACCATGCAGGAATTTGAGAGTAAATGTCCCAGATGTGGGATGGTGCATGGAATAGCAGTATGCCATGCTGATGATGCTAAAAATGTGATGGGAGCTGGTATTGATTACTAGTATAAACTAGATACAAGATTAGAGCAAACATAAACAAAGCGAAGGTACTTTCAATGATTAAAAGTACCTTCGCTTTGTTATTTAAAGACTACAACGTCAATAATTTATTTCTGACGAATATAAAGTTTGATTGGTGTACCACTAAGGTCCCATTTCTCACGCATCTTATTCTCCAAGAAACGTTTGTATGGTTCGCGTACATACTGAGGTAAGTTTGCGAAAAACACGAAACTAGGAATAGATGTATTAGGCAATTGAGTAATGTATTTAATCTTAATATATTTACCCTTATTTGCTGGCGGTGGATATGCCTCTATAAGTGATAGCATCTCATGATTGAGTTGAGCAGTAGGTATACGTGTACTACGATTTTTAAACACTTCACGAGCAGATTCCAATACCTTTAAGATCCTTTGCTTAGTGATTACCGAAGTAAAGATAATAGGAAAATCATTAAAAGGAGCAAAACGTTCTTTGACGACACTTGTAAAGTGATTCATCAATTTAGCCGTTTTATCTTCTACAAGATCCCATTTATTAACAACTACGACGAGTCCTTTATTGTTACGTTGAATCAAAGAGAAAATGTTCAAATCCTGAGATTCTATACCACGTGTAGCATCAAGCATCAAGATACAGACATCACTATTCTCAATAGCACCAATAGAACGAATCACAGAATAATACTCCAAATCCTCATTAACCTTATTTTTCTTACGAATACCTGCTGTATCCACTAAGTAAAAGTCAAAGTTGAATTTATTATATCGAGTATAAATTGAATCACGAGTAGTACCTGCTATATCAGTCACGATATTACGCTCTTCTCCGATAAATGCATTGACAATAGAAGATTTACCTGCATTTGGACGACCAACAACAGCAAATCGAGGAACATCCTCATCGATAATCTCTGCACTTTCTTTACTGAAGCTACCGACGATACTATCCAATAAATCACCTGTACCAGTACCAGTCACTGCTGACACACACATAGGGTCTGCATTCAATCCCAATTTATAAAATTCAGCTGAATCATAACGCAAGTCATGAGTATCCGTTTTATTTGAAACAAGTAAGACAGGTTTCTTCGTATCTCTAAGTACAGAAGAAACAGCCAAATCTAAGTCTGTTACTCCAGTTAAGACATCCACAACGAAAACAATTACATCTGCCTCTTCTACGGCCAATACTACTTGTTTACGAATCTCTTCTTCGAAGATATCATCGCTATTAATAACCCATCCACCAGTATCTACGATAGAGAATTCACGTCCGCCCCACTCGATTTTGCCATACTGACGATCTCGAGTAGTTCCAGCCTCGCTACTAACAATAGCTTGACGAGTTTTAGTCAATCGATTAAAAAGTGTAGACTTACCCACATTCGGACGGCCTACTATCGCTACTAGATTTCCCATTATTATCTATATATTTTTTATTTGTATTCTTATTAATTCTATTCCTTGTCACACTTTATTATAAGTTGTAACCAAAGTTTTTCAACTCTCGCTCAGAACTTCTCCAGTCCTTATCTACCTTTACATAAGTTTCAAGGAATATTGATTTATCAAAGAATTTCTCTAGTTCTTTACGAGCCTCTGTAGCCACTTTTTTGAGCGCACGTCCTTGTTTACCTATGATGATTCCTTTTTGTGATTCACGCTCTACATAGATAACTACGCGGATAGTAATATTTTTATTCGTCTCATTAAATTCATCCACCGCTACTTCTACAGAATAAGGGATCTCCTTATCGTAATATAAAAGGATCTTTTCGCGAAAGATTTCAGTAACGAAAAAACGAGCCGGTTTATCTGTTAATTGGTCCTTCTCGAAATAAGGAGACGATTCAGGAAGCATCTCTTGTATTCTCTTAAGGACATAATCTACGTTGAACTTATTAGTAGCACTGACAGGGATTATCTCCGCAGTCGGCAACAACTTATTCCACAACGCAACTAACTCATTCAATTCCTCTTGGTTAGATTTATCTATCTTATTAATCAATAACAAGATAGGAGCTGTTTGTTTTTGTACCTTCTCTATAAAATCCATATTCTTTTCTGGATTCTCAATGACATCAGTTACATATAACAATATATCAGCATCCTGCAAAGCAGAAGTACTAAACTGAAGCATAGACTCTTGAAGTTTGTAATTGGGTTTCACGACTCCAGGAGTATCAGAAAAGACAATTTGCATGTCATCAGTATTGACTATTCCCATAATCCGATGACGTGTAGTTTGAGATTTAAAAGTGGCGATGGAGATTCTCTCACCAACGAAAGCATTCATTAGCGTAGACTTTCCTACATTAGGATTTCCAACAATATTGACAAAACCAGCTTTATGCATATAGTTCGTATTTAGGCTATAAAAGCGCCCCTAGTATATAAATGATATATTAGGCTGCGCTTTCAATATATTTATGATATCCAATATAGATACCGTGTAATTTATTTCATCCTATAGAATGAAATAAGTTTTATTCAGGGTCATATCCCCATTTCATATACATCGAACCAGAAGTAAATCCGGCACCGAATGCAGTTAGAATAATCTTATCACCCTTCTTAAATTTCTTCTCATTTTCCCATATACATAATGGGATAGAAGCAGCCGAAGTATTACCAACATGATCGATGTTGACAAGTACTTTGTCATCAGCTAATTCTAGACGACGCTTAACAGCATCGATTATTCTCAAGTTCGCTTGATGAGGAACCAACCAGTCAATAGTATCACCGGTCAATCCATTACGTTCAACAACCTCGGCACTTAAGTTCGACATTGCAGATACTGCATATTTATAGACAGTACGACCTTCTTGGTAAATAGTATGCCACTTATTATCGACAGTATAGTAAGAAGCAGGACAAACAGAGCCACCAGCTTTCTCATGCAAGAAAGGAAGTCCTTTACCGTCTGTACGCAATTTACAATCCATAACTCCCAAATCTTCAGTAGTAGCTTCTAGCATCACTGCAGCAGCACCATCACCAAATAATGGACAAGTACTACGGTCTGTATAATTTGTAATGCTGGACATTTTTTCAGCAGCCACTACAACGACTTTCTTATAACGACCTGAACGAATAAAATTCGAAGCAGTCTCGAGCGCATAAACGAAACCACAACATGCACCTGACAAGTCATATGCAAAGGCATTCTTTAATCCAAGTTTATCGCAAAGAATGGAAGATACAGAAGGAAATACATAATCAGGAGTAGTCGTTGCTGTAATAATCATCTCTATATCATCAGGATTTGCTCCTGTTTTGCGTATCAACTCACGGCAGGCCTTTCTAGCCATATATGAAGAACCAAGTCCTTCCTCATTAAGTATATGACGTTCTTTGATACCAACACGCGTCATTATCCATTCATCATTAGTATCAACCATCTGAGACAATTCAGCATTGTCAAGGATATAATCTGGAAGATAGCCACCGATACCAGTGATTACAGCATTGATTTTTTCCATTTGTATGTTATTATGCTCATTTATTGATACATACGAGGCACACTAGCCAGCAAACGAGCATGCTCACTAGTGCTAAAAATTCCTCAGTATGTTGAATCTGTTTGCTACAGTAGACTAAAGACTAGCTTCAGTCTCAACTGCTAATTTTCCACGATAGTAACCGCAAGAACCACAAACAGTATGGAATACATGCCAATCACCACAGTTAGGACATTTAGCCAAAGTAGGAGCTTCCGCTTTGTAATGAGTACGACGTTTTGCTTGTCTTTGTTTTGATTGCTTTCTTTTAGGATGTGCCATTTTCTCTAATTGTTTAAATTATTTATTATCTTTTATTTTTTTTAATTCATTCCATCGAGGATCAATAGTGTTAGTGGAATCATTGTCCTCGAAAGTATCGCCAGATATATTTTCTTCATCGGATACATTGGTCACAGATAAGGCAGCTAACCGTTCTAGCATCTCTTGGTTACATTCACCCTCAGGATGAATATGAGCCAAAGGAAGCGACACAGCTACCATCTCACTCACTAGACTAGACAAGTCAAGTGTACCACGTACCTCATTTACAGCTATAGTTTCTTCATTAATTTCCGCATCCTCAGGTCCTAATTGGACGAGCAAATGTACATCTGCTTGTATAGGAGCAGGAAATTCATCAAGACACCGGTCACATGGAATCATCACGTCACCATTTACTTTCACGTCGAGTATAAAATACTCATCCATTTTTTTTACATGTGCACTGACATCAACAGAACCACTTGTTATTTCAGCACAATCAGCTTTCTCCCAATACTCATTTCCCAACATAAAGTGACGATCCACTTCATCCTCGAACATATGTTTGAAATCTATAATATACTCTTGCACGTCTTTTTGACTCATGGTCTTTAGTTTGATTTATCTATTCTCAGTACACAACCTACCCACTGTAAGAAGGTAGAATTCCGGGCGACAAAGATACAAATAATATTCATCAAAGCATAAAGAAGACATCAAAAATGTCACGTTTTCATATGTTATAAGATAGATTAACAGAGCACAAAGAGTGACAAATGTGCAATTTAGCGATTAGGAAGAGAGATAAATCAGTATACTCGAGTCATACTCTTCTCAAAAGAAGGTGGGTAAACAAAACAGATAACTGTTTTATTTACCCACCCAAATCACATATATAATCGTTACTTAATATGTCATAAAGAAAATATATTGATGAATCATCAGAACTTTTAACCGTTCTGATTTTCCATAGTGACAACAAATGGAGTAGTACTCAAATCTAGAGTGATTAAATAGGTGCCATCTTCAGGGACAACGATATTTGCACCACCTTCAGTAAGATTATCAGTATCTCCACCTAAGTTAATGCCCCAATCATTGTTAGCACGGAATTTAATCTCATTTCCACCAGTTAAGGTCATCGTTGCAGTATAAACACCTGCATCACCCATTACTAGAGGAGTATCAGTAGCCCACCCACCAGGAGTAGCACTTCCGATAGCACTCCAAGAAAGAGAGGTAGCAGTCAAAGTATTATCAGTAAGATTGATTACTAACTGATAAGTACCAGGGTCAGCGACTAAATTAGTACTACCAGAATCCTTAGTAAAAGGACCAGTTATTGAAGTAAAAGTCTCGTAGTTATATTCTGTAGGTGACCAATCTGGTTGACCAGTAAATTTAAATCCACCATTGAGCATGACTATATTATTAGTATAAATCATATCCATATCTGGAGAAAGCATCTGTGGAGCAGAAGCAGGGTTCCATCCTTGATGATTACCTGGGATATAAATCACAGGAGGTGCATCAAACTTCACGATTTCATAGGTCATAGTCTCTACATTAACGATAAATTTATGCCATCCAGATTCTACGATATTGATAGCCCCCTTATCGTAAAATAGCTTACCTGATAGGTCAGTAGTTTGATCTACTTCAGCACCTAAGACCTTGCTCCAGTCATTACCATCACGAGATTGTGAAGTAGCGAACTTAACATTTTTCCCTTCGCTTCCTTCTGGAATTTCAAATAAGAGCTCGAATACAGGGTCATCAAATACATCTTTCTCACTATGAGAGAATTCGGCTCCTCCTGCAGGATTCCATTCAGTATAATCACCTATTAGATAGATAGCAGTTGGATAATCAGCCACTTCAACCTGATAGGTATAAGTCTCCATATTAATAGTTATCCTGTAAGTCGATGCAGTAGGCAACAAGATTGCACCAGTAGCTCCTTGTTCAATCAAACCCTCTGCTGCATCAGTATCTGCAGCCACACCAAACGTACTCTTCTCAGCACTTAAGAACTGCACTTTGCTATTCGCTTCAGTCGTTGTAACCACGACAGAGAAAATAGGATCTTCATATACGCTCTTTTCTGAATGATTTAGAGATATAGTATCTTTATCTACAAGAACTAAATCATAAGCATCAGAGATGAGATGCATATCGGGAATCACAGTTATCATCTGAGTGCTAGACAAAAGTCTGATAGCCGTACCGTTTGCATCCACACAGTTAGCGCTGATTTGAGCATAAACGTCATGAGTTACAGGTTCTATCCCATATTTTGTTTTCACTAAATCATCGAGCATAGCTGTAGACATAGACAAGGTGCTTCCACTTACAATCAAATCACTTGCTTGAGCATCTGCAAGATCCTCAGTAAATGATATTTTAGCAGTATAAGAAACAGTTGCTCCATCAGCAGTGGTAAATGCTGGAACCTTATCTACCTGAAATAGGGCCACATCATCACTACTGTTCCGGAGATCAAAAGCTCCATCATTCAAAGTAGACACCTCGAAGTCAGCACTATAGATACCTCCATCTTCCTCATTGGTTTGAGGAGCAGCTACATCACCATTAAAGTCTTCTTCAAAGACACTCTCGCAAGCCACAAAAGTTGTGGCTAGGAGAAGTGACATCATTATTGTTGATATTTTTTTCATGTCTTATTATCAATTAATAGGTTATGGTTTAGCGATAAATGTATAGGCCTGATCCAAATCATTGAAAAATACCTTATAAGTACCAGCAGGTACCTGAATATTATTGCCTGTTACGTTACCGATAGGGAATACATCACCTCCAAACCAGTTGTCACCTGTTTTGAATTTCAATTCAGCATCAGTCTCGAAAGTATATTCAGCATACCATACATGAGTAGCGGTTCCTACTTGAGCCATAGCAACAGGAGTACCATCTGCCCAATCAGTAAATGAGCCGACCATATTCATCTCACTATAAGCTGGACTTGGTTCTGCATCTAATTGAGTAAATTTGAATTCAAGTTTTTTAGAGTCAATTTCGACTTTCCACCAACCCTCTTCAGGTACATAGAAATCTTGTTGATCATCAGTACCAGGACCAGAAGGATTATCGATACCCTGAGCACCAGTATTAGAATATTTCAATCCCCAAGCACCATCGATAATTTGATCGATGCTACCAAGAGCTAAGAAACCATCCACGACAAAATGTCCAGTATAAACCATAGGTCCTTCACCTGTTTTCTCATCATAGGTAGCCCCTTTGACTGTTGCCATAGGGAAATTACCAAGACCAGTATTGTCCCAACCATTATCCCAAGCTCCTACGACACCATTACCTATCAAGTATAAGAGATAAGGTTCAGCAGGTTTCAGTGACACATAGTAAGGAACGACTTTTATTGTCACTTCATTTGAAGTTACAGCAGTCAATTTATCATTGATAGAAGCATTTAATCGTACCTTCACATCTTGCGTCAAAGGAACCCCTGCTTCATCATCCCAATTGATGAGTTCAGCCACTGCACGATTCAATTCTGTAGTGGAGATTGCAACCTTAGCAGAAGTAGAAGTCGTAGCCAAAGTACGCATGGTACCTGTCTCAGTTTCTGTCTGAGGCACCCACGTACCATCTAATGACACCTGAGTCGAATAAATCACAGGAGCAGTATAGCCAAAGTCAGGTTGTGAAGTAGTCAAGAGTAACGAAGGAGTATCCTCAAGACTAACGGCTGTATTAGCATATACAGGCTGATTGAGTACAAAAGACTCTGGCTGATTATAAGTAGGATTTGAATCTGTGTCGCTATCACATGCAGTAAATCCCACCATTGCGATTAACATCGCAGCCAATATGTTTAATTTTTTCATATTTCTATATTTACTTATCATGGTGAATAAATTAATAACCAGGGTTTTGTATTAAGTTATCATTATTAGTCGTATCCTTATTAGGGATAGGGAATATATTCAAGTTCTGAGAAAATGCAGTACCTGTCTGTGCTCCACCTTTCCATTCCCAAACATAACTATTAGAGCCACCAAACTTACCGAAACGAATCAAGTCTGTTCGACGACGGCCTTCGAAAGAGAACTCACGCGACCACTCTTCAAGAATAAAATTAAGACTATATACAGATTGCGTTGAAGCCCCAGCTCGATTTCGTAGCATATCTATAGCAGCCACAGCCTCAGGATCATTTTCACCATTAAGACGAACTTTAGCTTCAGCAAAAGTAAGGTATGCTTCCGCAGCACGCATTACAGGGAAGTCAGTATCGACGAATTTCGAATCACCACTAGGTTGTCCATCAGAACGAACATTAGAGAATTTAGTACTGCTATATCCATAAGTAAAATCAGTTGTTTCAGAACCAATTTCTAATTCACGACCTACACCATAGAAAAGACAACGAGCATCTCCAGCTGCAGCAGTCATCTCATCAGTATCTACATGAGGAGCATCACCAGAAGAGAAGAATTTAAGCATCATATTTTTTGTAGCGCGATTTCCAGCCCATCCCTCTGACGTACCATAAGCAGGCATATCTGATTTGTGAGTAGAAGCGATGACAAAGTTGCTGGCTCCATAACTCTGAGTCAACACACCATCACACAGCGCAGGAAGAATCATCTCCACTTGAGCACCATTGCTATTATTGTCAGCTAAAAATAAATTCTTATATATAGGAGCCAAAGAATAGCTAGAATCCATGACCTTCTTAGCATACAAAGCTGCATTGGACCAATCAGCTGTACCAGTATAGACTTCAGCATTGAGATATAGGCGTGCAGCAAGCATCCAACCAGCTGCTTTGTCAGCACGGCCATAAGTATTTTGCCCAGGCTCTTTCATATTAGCCACACATCCGCTTTCACCAACCAATTCATCAACAATCCAAGCATACAAGTCAGCTCTCTCTATTCTTGGTGGATTAGCAGTAGATACAGAAGTAGTAAATGGTACATTACCGAACATATCAAGAAGGTAATAATAATTAAGTGCACGCATGAAACGAGCCTCAGCACGCATCGTATTACTTACATCATCTGTTTTATCAGCAATCTGTTCCAAAAAGAAGTTACAGAGAGTAACATCAAAATAGAGTCTGTAATAAAGTCCAGTGAGTTGAGAGTGAGAAGCACTCCATGCATTAGTATTTAACTCAGGAATACCCACATCACCCCAATTACACTTAGCTTCATCAGTAGTTATCTCGTTCACATTCCATGAAAGACGAATTAAATCAGAAGTACCTTCATCGATACCATCTACATCCCCCATTCCCGCAGGGCCTTCACTACCAGTCAAAGCCAACGATGCATATATCTTTGTAAATACCTCATCCTGATTAAATTCAGTAGTCGTCCTAGGATCAATAGGACTTACATCTAAATCTCCCACACATGAAGTTAGGTTCATGCCTAACGCCATCACAGCTACGGGGATCCATAATTTTATATTATTTAGTCTCATATAAATTGTATATTCTTTCTGTTAGTATTAGAAATTCAAACTTAAACCTATGATAGAAGTAAAAGGTCTTGGATAAAGATTATTATCGATACCCCCACTTATCTCAGGGTCTAGACCTTTATAGTCTGTTACAGTCAACACATTTTGAACGGTACCATATACACGTCCACCGATACCTGTATGAGCTATATCTTTGAAAGTATATCCCAAGGTTATGTTATCTAACTTCAAGAACGAAGCATTTTGTACATAATAGTCAGACATGAAGTAGTTACCCACACCATAGAAATCATTATCAAGAACCATCTTAGGACGATTAGTCATAAATTCAGATGGAGCCATCAATTGATGAATGTTTGCATTACTTGCTTCAATCTCATTGTACACATAGTTATTCAAGCTTGCCCGCATAGAGAAGCCAAGATCCCATTGTTTATAAGTAAATTTAGAATTCAAACCAAGCAATACATCAGCCGTTGGTTTCTTGTAAAAATAACGATCATCATCATTCATGATTCCATCACCATTACGGTCAACAAATGTATTTTCAATTGGTTTTCCAGCCTCATCATAGACCTGTTGATAAACAAAGAATGAAGAAGCCGCTTGATTAACAGCGTGAGCTTGGATATTAGAACCAGTACCGATACTGATACCACCTGTTGGTACATAGTAGCTATCATCTCCACTAGCAGTTAATTCTGTAATTTCATTATCATTGTATGTAGCATTGAATCCTAGATCCCAAGTAAAGTCCTCAGTTACTATAGGTTTCAAATTAAGAGAAAGTTCCAATCCTCTATTTTCAAGAGAGCCGATGTTACTATTAACCTGATTCTTGAAGTTAGTTCCAGCAGACACATATACATAATTCAATAAGTCTTCAGTCTTGCGATAATAAGCATCGATACTAGCAGTGAAACGACCATTTAAGATACCGAAATCTACTCCTGCATTGTAAGTGATAGTTCGTTCCCATTTCAAATCAGGATTGTAAGCATCAGGGCGTGAAGTAGAACCATCTCCTATACCGATAGGATAATAAGCGCCATTCTTATTAGCTTGATACGATGCAAAATAAGCATAATCAGAACCAATATTTTGTTGTCCTGTCTCACCATAACCGAGACGAAGTTTCAAATCAGATAACCAATCGACATCCTCCAAGAAACCTTCTTCGTTTAATTTCCATCCAAAAGCAAATGAAGGAAAAGTACCCCATCGATTATCACTATTGAATCTCGAAGAACCATCACGACGTACGGTAGCAGTAAATAGATAACGATTCAGTAATGTATAATTCAAGCGACCAAAGAAAGAAACGAGATAATTCTCAGTAGCCCAAGGAACATTAGTAAATTGATAACGTTCGTTTGGAGACACGGTATTGGTTGATTGGAAGATTCCATAACCAAGATCATTTCCTTCACGATGGAAGTGTTGCCACTCATAACCACCCATGATATCAAATCGATGAATACCTATTTCTTTATTGTATTGTGCAAAAGAAGAAAAAGACAAGTTATACTTATCTGTATCAGAATAACCCAAATAACCATAATAGTTATTACTATATCCATTTTGAGCATTCGTTGTATGTTGACGACCTGAAGAATAATCAGCACCCATATTTACATGTAGATGCAAGTCTGTCAAGAAAGGAAGTGCATAATCTGCCTCCACATTACCTACAAAAGATCTTGAGACAGCACGGTCATCGCGTTGTTCTAATTGTGCTACTGGATTAGCAGTCGCTAAACTATTAGCAGTCAACGGCCAAGTTGGATCATTTAAAGAAGCTCCATTGGTAGGCCATTGGAAATAGCCACCGAAGATACGTTGAGCATCACTCGAACTATCATAAGGAGATTGTGTAGGGTCAAACGAAGCAGCATTACCCACGACACCACTATCTGCATAGCGATTCTTAGCATACATCATTTTGGCATTAGCGTTTACCTTCAAACTATTATCCAAGAAAGAAGGAGACACATTACCAGAGAATGTATAACGTTCAAAATTAGATGTCTCGATAATACCATTTTGATTGGTATAACCGACAGAGAATCGATAAGGCATATTAGCCAATCCACCTGTGATAGTAATGTTATGATCAGAAGACCAAGCATCGCGGTAAATTAAATTCTGCCAATCAGTATTAGAATTACCAAGCAATCCCATAGCTGTACTACCATCTCCATATTCGTTCTGAACCATGGCACGGTACTCATTTGCATTCATGACATCAAGAGTCTCTTTGACCATACCCATAGACACATTACCATTGTAAGTGACATGTGCCTTTTGACCAGCCTTACCTCTCTTAGTAGTGATGATGATGACACCATTAGATGCACGAGAACCATAAATAGCAGTCGCAGACGCATCTTTCAATACAGTAAAAGTCTCGATATCATTAGGATTAACCATAGACAACGGGTTAGAAAGACCTTTCACACCATCATTATCCATAGCAAGACCATCAATAACAATCAATGGATCATTTGATGCGTTCAATGAAGAACCACCACGAATACGAATAGTAGCCCCTGTTCCAGGAGCTCCACCATTGTTAATTACACTTACACCAGCAATTTTACCAGTCATCATATCTTGAGCATTGGTAGTAAGACCATGATTCAATTTATCTGGTTGAATCGCAGTGACAGAACCAGTTAAATCTTCTTTCTTAACTTTACCATAGCCGATAACAACTGCACCTTCAAGCATGATAGCATCCTCATTGAGGATTACGTTTATGACTGGAGCTGCAGAAAATTCTTGGGATTTGTAACCTACAAAAGAAAACTCAAGCACATCGCCTTTGTTTGCTCTCAGTTGATAGTTACCATCTAGATCTGTGATTGTACCAGTTGTTGTTCCTTTCACAACAACATTAGCACCAATGATTGGTAAGCCTGTATTGTCTTTCACATTACCTTTCACAGTAAGTTGCTGACCATAGGCTCCCAAAGAAAGAAACAACCCCATGATAAGGGTCAGAATCAGACGGGCTGAACCCACTAACTTAAAATGTTTCATGCATTAAAGTTTTAAAGTTAACGATTATAATTAATTTTGTAGTATACGGTGTCTTTCCTTGTAGTTTCCATTAATAGTAATAGGCTACTAAAGGAGGCACTTACAATATTACAAATATAACCCTTTATAATAGGAGAGAACATCTTTTAGTAAAAAAAAGAGCTGAAGACAATGCAAACGTTTGCGGCTTCTATATTTGGCATAAAGTGGAGAAGAAATGGCCCTAAAAAGGTAGAGTACATCTTTTGGTGACCGTTTTTTTGTATCTTTGTTATACACCAATTCAAAAATGATGAATAAAACAAACCAAAAATCAGTCCTCTTTTTTTGCATTAGTCTAGTGAGTCTATTTTTATTTTCTCAACCGAGCTATGCACAATTAAAACATCAAGGGCCTTCAGGTTCAGAAAAGTTAGCAATACAAGAAGCTCAGAAAATACTAGAACACCTGCAAATGGGTAACACGACCTATCCCTATGCTCATTTTGATAAACAGATGAAGGAAGCCCTTCCAGCCGATCAATTGGCACAAGTATTTTCCAACTTAGAGAAACGATGTGGAAAGTATCAATCAGCAACAGATTGGAAAGTGAAAAAGAATGGTATTTACACCATAGTCACTGCAAAGGTTCAATTTGAGAAAACGACTCTACAATACTTAATAACCTTTGACCTAGATGATTTGATAGCCGGTATATACTTCAAACCATTACCAAAATAAAAGAACCGCAAGTATAAACTTACGGTTCCTAATAATTATGCAGTGAATAGTTTAAACTAATTCAAAGTATTAATAAAATAATTGAAGTAAGGGGTCATGTCCAAAGGATCTCTGACTTCTTGCTGCAATGTCTTAAACTGTTCGAATAAATCCTTCATCAAAGGAATATTCTTTGGATTCTGAGCTAAGTCATGCATTTCTAATGGATCTGACACCTCATTAAATAACCTAACTATATTTGCATTTGGATAGATAATCATCTTATATTCTTCTGTACGAATCATCCGTTGGCAGCCGATATAGCAGTTGATAATCGCCTTTCTTGTCTTAGTAGTCTTTCCTTCGGCAAGGTCAAGCAACGATTGGAAATCGACTTTATTCACTCCATCACTTCCAGCAAGGTCAAGAGCAGTCGCCATGACATCATGTAGATAGACCATGCCATCTACTTGTTTATTCTTCATGATACCAGGACCTACCATAATCAACGGCACACGAATACTAGCTTCATAAAGATTCTGCTTACCGATAAAGCCATGGTCTCCTACTGCTAGTCCGTGGTCAGCAGTGAAGAAGATATACGTATTATCCATCTCACCAGACTGTTCCAAGGAATCCAAAATCTGACCGATTTGAGCATCAAGATGAGTAATCAAGGCATAATATTCTTTTCTATTTACCTTGACAGAACGTCGTGTACGAGGAAATGGAGCCAAACGTTCATCACGCAAAGAACGACCAGCACCCATTTCTTCACAATAAGGATACAAAGGCATAAAAGTATCAGGAACTTTGACTTTGTCTAAAGGATACATATCCTGATATTCCTGAGGGGCTTGACGAGGGTCATGAGGAGCATTAAATGCTAGATACATAAAGAAAGGTTTCTTCTGATGTTCAGCATCATCAATATAATCCAAGGCGTCATCCTTAAGCACTTCACTCCAGTGCTTACCTCCTTTCCAGTAACCACCGTAGATGGTATCTGTCGGAGTCCATACATCAGTAACCCCCTTGATAAATTTACGTTCATAGCCCTCCTTACTTTGGTTAGGCATCCCTGCACGTACATGTCTTACATGGTCGAATACTCCTTTTGCAGAAATCGGTACATGCCACTTACCAGTCATATAAGTTTCATAACCAGCCTCTTTCATATATTGACTCCACAAAGTAACTGGACCAGTTGGTTTTACAGGAACATAAGGAGCTACTCCTGCCGGCCAATTTTGATGGCTACTATCTAGATGCCCTTGTACCTCATCCATAGCGGTCCAAAGGTATTTACCCGTATTCATCATCGCCCTACTCGCCATAGAGATAGCTCCGTTGTAGCCCCCTTGGTTGTAGGCATGTGAGAAATAAGTACCTTCACTCCGCAATCGATCTAAATTAGGTGTCATCACCTCCCCATTGGACGTACAACCAAGCGATTCATAAGTCATATCATCCGCAAAGATCAGGACAATATTAGGTTTCTTTTCTTTTTTAGCCTGAACGATTGATGCGGTGCTTAATAGCAACACGAAGGCTAAAATGAATCTTTTTCGTAAAACTCTCATATCTATTATGTATTAGTAAATTATGTTCTGACTATGTCTTATTCTACAACAATTTCATCTAGGCAAAGCACTGTACTTTTCCCTACTATAGAAGGTACATACCCTTCAGGTACTCGAGGGAAACGATGCACGATCACCCTCAATGTGTCGACCCCCTGAGCAGGGCAATTCACCTTAAAAGTGAGGTAACTACGTCCCCTAATCCCATTCTCCAACATGATACCTGAATCCCCTATCTTGGTATAACCAGTATCAGTAAGTGCAAACACCTCAATCTGTTTGGGAGCATATTTCAATTGTAGAGTATGACGTAAGGTATTGATGGTCACAGATTTAATATCTTGAGGAGCATCAAGAGCCAATTCTATATCAGCATCTTCATTAAACTGCATCCAATGCGTATCCCCACCCTGAAAGAACTCTCCATAAGATAAGTCAGTCAGTTTGCTCTTGAGATCACTCACCCCTTGAGGATGCTCTTCGGAACGGATGAGCACGCTAGCTCCAGCAGCAAGATGCACAGCATAGTGTCGAGTGACAATATCCCCCATTCGTTCACCATCTTGATAGATAGCCGCTTTGAGCACAGTAGACTGATGTATGATAAAAGGTTCGTTGACGGTGCAAGAATCACTACTAGCCGTAGGGTCAGTACCATCTAAAGTATAATGAACGACAGGGTCAGTCAATTCTGATTCAAACCACACTTTTAGTTCAGTTCCATTACCTTCTTCATACACCCAAGGATTGAAGACACTATAAGCAACAGGTATCCTTTCAAACCGCATCCTATCCATCTGCGGTTTTAGACGACGAATGAAATCATCCCAATTCTTCATATCAGCTGGAGACCATGCATTTTCGGCCAAAGCAAAGAGACGAGGATAAATCATATAAGCAACCATATTCATATCACAAAAAGTCTCAGTCCACAGGTTAGCCTGTGTACCTAAGATATGTTTCCGTTGGTCAGGAGTCAACACACTTGGCGTAATCTCAAAGTTATAAGTATCGGAAAGCAATGTTTGTGCATACCCCATATTAGGTTCAGACAAAGGCTGCCCTTGTTTCAAATCAAAATAATTAGAATGGCTAGGAGACATGATGACATCGTGATTCATTTGTGCAGCGGCAATCCCTCCCTTTTCACCACGCCAAGACATCACAGTAGCATTGGGAGCCAATCCCCCATCGAGGATTTCATCCCATCCTATAATCTTCTTTCCCTTTGCATTGACGATATTCTCGATACGATGGATAAAATAACTCTGCAACTCGTTATCGTCCTTCAAGCCATGTTTAGTCTTGAAGTCCACACATTGCTGATGATTTTGCCATTGAGTTTTGTTACACTCATCTCCTCCTATATGAATATAATCAAATGGGAAGAGTTCAGCGAGTTCAGTAAACACATCATCCAAAAAGGCATAAGTATTTTCATTGCTTGGACACAAGGCATTATCTTGACGTACAGCACCTGTCGCTACATAGTACTTTTTATCAGGGTCACACGATATCTGTGGGACTGAAGCAATGATAGCCCGCGAATGACCTGGAACATCTATTTCAGGAAGTATCTCTATATTTCGCAATTTGGCATAAGCCACGAGATCTTTAATCTCATCACGTGTATAATATCCGCCATAGTTTGGCACCTCTCCTTCTTTTTGAACCGGCCGTCCCCACACATCATTTATCCGTGTATCATGAGTTGTATGATCCACTCTCCAAGAGCCAATAGCATTGAGTTCAGGATGTTTCTTCATCTCCACACGGAAGCCTTGGTCATCAGATAGATGTAAATGGAAACGATTCAATTTCAGCGCCACCAATCTGTCGACCATATCCTTTAATTGGTCTAAAGTAAAGAAGGAACGTGTGACATCCAACATAAATCCTCGCCAAGCATATTGAGGAGCATCTTCTATATCTACCTGAGGAATCATCACATAGCGATGTCCCCAAAGTGGATTGTTTAGTTCTATTAGCTGACGCAAAGTTTGAAGTCCATAGACGACACCACCTCTGTCGGAAGCCATAATCTTAATTTGATGAGCATCAGCAGACAAGCGATACCCTTCATTGTTTTTTATTGATTTATCATAGATGACGCAGATAGCAGTATTGGCATCAACGGATTTTTTTGAAGATAGGATAGGAAAACGAATAGCAGTTGCCTCAAAAAGAGTCTCTTGAAAATACGTAGCTAAAGATTCAAAACGATCAGGTAGATTAATTGAAGTATACTTATCTAAGACGAGATAACCTTGATGTATAGCCATTTTTTGAGGTTTGGGAATCACTCCGATATTCAACGGCTTGGTTGGCAATTGAGCCATAGTAGGCATAGAGCCTCCCAGAAATACCATAAGTAAAATACCTACAAAGAATGTCATTTGATCATTTTTCATGCCTGTAATAGATTATGTTTAGTTACTCAACAATAAAGTTACAGACACAAAAGAATAGGTCTATAACTTAGGTCTACAAAAGTCTCGATGCCTTCAACGACATCAATTGATATGGATAGCGGTTAATAGAGTTGTAAGAATAGAAGCTTCTAAGCTTCTATATTCTTGCCTACAAATATACAAATTATTATGAAAATCCGATCTAATAACATTCTTTTTTATCCACGAATAACCCGACACTCATTCAGCTTCTTGACCTCTACAATACGGAATCATTTTCTTGAGAAACAGTTCAGTCCGAGACACAAAAAAAGCATGTCTTCACAGACATGCTTTTTCCCTATTCAACATTTATTGATCACTCAATTATCTATTTTAATAATACCGTATTGACTGCTTCTTTTAAGGAACTCTTTGGCATCAATCCTTGTGCCATTTGAGGGTCTCCCTCTTTTGGGATAAATAAGATTGAAGGAATAGAGCGAATATTAAACGCAGCTGCCAATTCCTGCTCTGCTTCCGTATCTACTTTATAAAAATCAACTTTACCTTCAAATTCATCTGATACTTCTTCCATGATTGGGCTCAACGATTTGCAAGGACCACACCATTCGGCATAAAAATCAATCACTGCAGGTTTGTCACCTAAAAAAGCCCATTTGTCTGGACTTGTTTCAAAATTTGCCACCTTCTCTAGAAATTCTGCTTTGGTTAAATGTTTTGTTGCCATAATTTTTTTTCTTTTAATTTATTAATAGCACAAATTTAGTGTATTCTTTTGTATACATCAAACAGATATTTACTATCTTTGTATAGACAAATTCTATAAAGATATGACTTTACAACAATTGCAATATATCGTAGCCGTCAATCAGACGCGCCATTTCGTCAAGGCAGCACAGTCTTGCGGCGTATCACAACCCACATTGAGTGCCATGATTCAGAAATTAGAGAATGAACTGGATGTAAAAATCTTTGATCGAGAGAAGTCGCCTATTGAACCGACCGAAATCGGAGCCAAGATTATTGCCCAATCAGAGACAGCCCTCAATGATGTACGACGAATCAAAGAAGTCGTTCTTTCTGAGATGAATACATTACAAGGGAATCTTAATCTGGGCATATTGCCAACGATTGCTCCTTATATTGTCCCTCGATTTATCACTCGATTCAAGGAAGTAAACAAAAAAGTTTCTATGCGTATCTCAGAGATGACTGTGGAAAATATCATCACATATCTGCGCAAGGCTGACTTAGATATGGCTATTGTTTCAACCCCTATCAATGATAGCGAACTCTACGAAATTCCTATTTACAATGAACGATTCTTAGCTTATTTTTCGCCTAAGAACCCCTGTAAATGTGATGAAATTGGTCCTAGAAATATGCCCAAAGCCAAGTTATGGGTACTCGAAGAAGGACACTGTATCAGTTCTGAAGAATTTAACTTTTGTCATCTCAAGGCTATGGGAGAAAGCAGTTATCACGCAGGGAGCATCGAGACACTCATTCGCATAGTGGATGAAAACGGAGGATATACAGTCATCCCTGAGTTACATGCTCAGTTCCTATCAGACAAGCAAAAGAGTTTCTTGCGCCCCATCGAAGCCAAAGATGCCACTCGTGAGGTCTCGTTAGTGATCCGTAAAGATTATATTAAAGAGAAAATGCTCAATGCAGTAGCAGAAATAGTAAAAGAAATAATCCCCGAAACATTACAAGTTGAGAAAATAAAGAAATATGCTATCAGGCTATAATATCAACATAAACGACAAGACAACAATGAAAGAAACAGATAGAAAAATGCCTAGTTATAAAGAAGCAATAGAGCAATTAGAGAAAATCATCGCTAAGATAGACAGCAATGAAGTGGAGATAGATACCCTCGTAGAAGATATTAAACAAGCGAACAGTTTGATTGCACTATGCCGAGCTAAGCTCAATAGAGCCGATGAGGAAGTGCAAAAATTATGGAGTGAAAAACAAACAGATAAAGAATAAGTCTTATCTTTGTACCTACTATAATAGGTCTACAACAGACTAAATAATATAATCATGGAAAAAAAATTAGACATTGATTGGGCGAATCTTTCTTTCGGATTCATGCCTACAGATTACAATGTACGTATCTACAATCGCCAAGGCGAATGGGGAAAACTAGAAGTTAGTAGTAGTCAGACCATCAATTTACATATGGCTGCTACTTGTTTGCATTATGGACAAGAGTGCTTCGAGGGAATGAAAGCTTTTAGAGGTAAAGATGGACAGATTCGTATATTCCGTGCAGAAGACAATGCGAAACGAATGCAAGATACTTGCAAAGGTTTGCTTATGGCAGAACTGCCTACTGACCGTTTCGTTGATGCCATAGAGAATGTAGTGAAACTCAATGAGCGCTTTGTACCTCCATATGAGAGTGGAGCCTCATTATATATCCGTCCTCTTTTGATTGGTACAGGTCCTCAAGTCGGTGTCAAACCATCTGATGAATATATGTTTATCGTCTTTGTGACTCCAGTAGGTCCATATTTCAAAGGTGGATTTTCAACCAATCCTTATGTCATCACTCGTCAATATGACCGTGCCGCTCCTCTAGGAACTGGATGTTTCAAAGTGGGTGGTAACTATGCAGCCTCATTGCGTGCCAGCAGTTGGGCTCACGAAAGAGGTTATGCAGCTGAATTTTATCTAGATGCTCGCGAAAAGAAATATATCGACGAGTGTGGTGCTGCCAATTTCTTTGGCATCAAGGACAATACATACATCACGCCTAAATCAGATTCTATCTTGCCTTCAATCACCAACAGAAGTCTGATGCAATTAGCTGAAGACATGGGACTAAAAGTAGAGCGTCGTCCGATTCCTGAAGAAGAATTGGCTACCTTTGATGAAGCAGGAGCATGTGGCACAGCAGCTGTGATAAGCCCTATTTCTTTTATTGATGATCCTGAAAAGGATAAGAAATATGAATTTTTCAAACAAGGAGCAGCTGGGTCTATATCTGAGAAGTTATACCATGCTTTGCGTGCTATCCAATATGGCGATGCTCCTGATACACATCAGTGGGTGAAGACTATTAAATAATTCAGTCTCAGAATTAGATAACTGTAGAAGTTACAACCGCAGTTATTCAAATACAAGCAAATAAGACAATAAGGACTAAACGACTAGACAATATCTAGCAGTTTAGTCCTTATTTAATAAGACTACTTTGTATCAAAGGGCCATTGTTATTTTCTTCTAATTCTCAATTCTTCTTGTATATTCTCATTTACAGATTTCGTGATAGGATAGAACATTAATGAGATACCACATAAAGCAAAAGTAATTGCCGGAATCAGACTAGAAGTCAACCGTATACCTAATATTGCTGTATCTGTCTGAACGACGTTGGCTACAAACCCGAAAGAAGAGACAAACACACCACACAAAGCACCACCGATACCAAGTCCAGCTTTCAATCCGAAAACGACACCAGCAAAGACAAAACCAGTCGCACGACGATGGTTCATCCATTCACTATAATCAGCTACATCAGCCATCATAGCCCATAGAAGAGGAATAGTGATACCATAGATTGCACAACGCACAATATTAATAATAAAAATGAGAGCAACCTGTGTTGAATCTACCATAAAAAACAGGCTAGTCAATGCAGCTGTAATCAGGATAGATACAATAAACACATTACGCTTCCCATATATTCCCGAAAGCCATCCACTCAAAAAGATAACAGCAATAAGAGTCACTAATTGCCCCACCATATTGAACAAACTAAATCCGACAGCAAACACATTGCTATTATCTGGCTTGGCAATCAAGCCAAACGCATCTAATAATGTTGTTCCCCAACTTGGCTCGAAACCTGAAGAAGCCGTAAGACCTAGTGTAGACACGAAATCGTACAGTGCTTGTTTATCGACAAAGTAATTGAAGTAATAATTCATAGAACTACTCCACAAAGCTAAAGTAATAAACAAGAACAAAGTCACCACAAACATGGCGCGCCAAGGGATGCAATTAATCACATCTTTAAAATCCTGACGTAAATCCGTCTGCTGATCCTCAGGAGGGGTAATCCGTTCGTGAGAGGTCAGAGCAGTAATCACTAATAAGACCATTACTGCAACAGCAAAGATACCGATAGTCACTGTCCAGCCATGAGCTGGATCACCTGCACCAAACTTTGCGACCAATGGTAAAGTCAAACCTTGCACTATAAATGTAGCAATAGTTGCAGAGATGAAACGAATACTGTTGATTTGTGTTCTCTCTTTGATATCGCTTGTCATCACACCACCCAATGAAGCATACGGCGTATTATTGAAACTATAGACAGCCATCAGCAGTGTATAGGTCACACCAGCATATATGATTTTTCCACGTTCTCCTAAGTCAGGGGTAGTAAAGGCGAGTACATAGAACAGAGCAAATGGGATCGCTGTCCACAGTACCCATGGACGATATTTACCCCATTTAGTTTTCGTTCGGTCACTAAGGATACCAGCTAATGGATCGACAAACGCATCAAACACACGAGCAAATAAAAGAATCATTCCAGCTGAAGTAGCTTTTATACCGAACACATCGGTGTAAAAGTACAACTGATACATCATCATCATTTGAAAAACTAGATTGGCACTACCATCTCCGAGACTGTATCCGATTTTTTCAAGTATCGGAACTTGTGGTTTATTCCTTGACATATTATTATAGTATTATAAAAGGTATAGATATTGTTAATCATTTTTTAGAAGCACCTAACACAAAAAGACCGTTTCCCATATACTGGTTCCATCTCTTTGAAACACTCTCGCTCGTCTGAAGACGCGCATCGATTTGAGAGAAGATTCCCCCATCTTGCCACATTGGTTGAACTTCCCAATGGCAGTTGATATACGAAAGAGCTTTGATCAAATCAGGATTATCATCTATCAACTGGAAAAGAGGAGCGAACCATTCGTCCCAAGCACGGCTTGCTTCATCTGAATTGTTTAAATGAAGCGATACAGCTTTGCCTTCTTGCTGACGAAACATAGGTGTAGCCTCAGCTATAAAGACCGGTTTCTTGTGTTGACGAGCAAAGTCCAACATCGCTGGCGAAGTTCCATCTCTAAAATGGCTATACCCACACCAATCGACATAGTCATCTCCTGGGAAATAGTTGACTAAATCTTCGGACGTAGACCCCGCACCAATGCACTGCCATACGAAAGCCACGTTGTCGACATGCATCTCTCTAAGCTTGTCGACGATACGACGAAAAGCAGCTACATAAGCCTTGGCTTCATAGTGATTCCATGCATGCCCATCAAATTCATATCCGATACGTAAGAACACTTGACGATCGTTATATTTTGATATCCACTCCCCTAGCCCTAGAATATTAGAATCACAAAGACCAGCAGCTACATCTTGTTCGTGATTGACTAGTTCTAATCCGATAGCAATCGCACATCCATCTAAGGCCGGCGCCATCAGCTGTTTGTCAGCATAACAGATTCCCGCTCCCCAATTGGCAGCTGATGTCAAGCCATCAAGTCCTGTATATGTATGATCGTATGACGTGTCATCTTTACGAAAATTAGTGTATATCGTGATGCCATAAGGAGCTTGAAAATGGTCAATATAACCAGTAAGGCTATCGTATCCACCAATAGCCTCTGCTTCTTGACCGACAAAAAGATAACAGTGCCCATCCGCTGGCTCGAACTTAGCCAATGGCCTTTCTGAGCTTTTCGATGTACAAGATATAGACATCAGACACAGTGTAAATAATGCAGCACAACAAGTAAATAATCGTTTTTGTTTCATGGCTTAGGTATAAAATTATTTGTGATAGAAATTCTTGATTTCAAAATGGTGGAAGCTAGCCCACCCTTTTTGTAAGTGACTATCTTGACAGCACAATCCGATAAAAGAGCCTGTAAAAGCTGCTTTATAATCTTCTTTTTGGCAGACATATTCATCAGAACAGATGGAACAATCAATCTCGTCGGGTAAAGGAAGCCAATGGTTCTTTTCTTGAGCATATGCAACCTGCAACTGACCATCATGAACTCGGAAACGAAGATGTACATCGACCTCGTTCTTCAAGGGAATAGGAGTCTCTAATAAATCAGTATATCGATTATTATCACATATCAACACATTCAAGACACGACAAGAGCGGGTCTCATCAAACCGAACATACACATAGATATAATGTCGAGTATTGTAATAAAGCACCATCCCTGCCATTTGTTGAAAGTGTGTGGGCAAGAAACCCAATATAGTTGTAGCTTCGTACGTAAAATGCGTCACACGTTGTGCAACTAGACTCTGCTGAAAAGTAGAAGATAGAGACTCTCTACCACGCAATTGAAGAACTTTCTTCTGCCTATCTATGCGGCACCAATCTCGTGAAATAGGCACACGTAAAGACTGATAACTCATCGCTAATTCTTGTGAACTAAAATCGTCTATAAAATCGGCCGTTTCATAATCAAAAGGAGTTGACTCAGCAGGAATATCTAAAGATAAAGCAGGTAAATGTCCATTTCCAAGAAGATACAACCAGCCATCTTCTCGCCACTCTACTTTTTGAATAGCCGTCTCTCGACCCAATAAACACCTACTCTTAGGTCCAATAGGTCGTCCACATAAATGCGCCATATACCATTGTCCATCTGTTGCGCAAATGATACTAGCATGCCCTGCTCGTTGTAGCGGGTGTGCTGATACATCAGCAGCTGTTAATATTGGATTATGGGGATGTACTTCGTAAGGCCCCAATAGATTATCAGCACGACAAAGGGAAACCGCATGGTTTCGTTCTGTACCTCCCTCAGCAGTCATCAAGTAATATTTACCTTGATACTTATACATATTAGGACCTTCGGTGATACCAATCTGAGTTCCTTTAAAAATCAATTGACGATCGCCTATGACGTGTTTCTTCAGCAGATCATATTCTTGAATGATGATGCCTCCAAAGAATTTACCTTGTCTATCATCGACCAACATATTAAGCAACCATTTACGCCCGTCGTCATCGTGAAATAAAGATGCGTCAAATCCACTGTGATTCAGCACTGTAGGCTCACTCCATTCGCCGTCTATCTTAGGAGCTGTCACCAAGTAATTTGTGAGGTCTTTCCAACGGCCATCAAAACGACGTACATTGCTATATACTAAATAGAACAGCCCATCAGAATAAGTCAAATTAGGCGCCCAAACTCCACAAGAGTCTGGGTTACCCGACATGTCTAATTGGGATACTCGATTGAGCGGACAGGCCACTAATTCCCAGTTTACCAAATCTGTCGAATGATAGATACGTACACCGGGAAACCACTCAAAAGTAGATGTCGCAATATAGTAATCATTCCCGACCCTACATATAGAAGGGTCGGGATTGAATCCACGAAGTATGGGATTAGTTACCTTCACCATATCCGTATGTATGAATGTGTCCATCTTCATCATAAGCAATCTCTACTGCTTTCATACTACGCAACCAAGTGCGTCCGCCACTCGGTGCACTGTCATGATGAAACAGATACCATTTGCTATTAAACGAGACTATACTATGATGAGTCGTCCAGCCAACAACTGGCTCGAGCAGTACACCATCAAATGTAAAGGGTCCATAAGGAGTATCTCCGATGGCATAGCACAACAAATGGGAATCACCAGTACTGTAACTAAAATAGTATTTGCCATTATATTTGTGCATCCAAGAAGCCTCAAAGAAACGATGAGGGTCATCGGCTTGCAGCGGATTGCCCGCCTGATCTAAAATGACAATTGGTTTAGGCTCTTCAGCAAATTGCAACATATCCTCTGACAATCGAGCTACACGACTAGGCAATGCAGCTACTGCACCTTCTGGAAGGTCAGCAGATTCCAATGCTTTGTTATCTCTATATCGTTGTAGTTGCCCACCCCAAAGGCCTCCCCAGTAGATGTAACATGAACCATCATCGTCCTTAAATACAGCTGGGTCAATGCTGTAGCTACCACGTATAGGGTCTGCTTGAGGTACGAATGGACCTTCTGGTTTATCAGCAATCGCAACACCTAGACGGAAGATATCGTTTTGGTCTTTCATTGAAAAATACAAATAATATTTTCCCTCTTTTTCACAGACATCGCTATCCCACAATTGACGTCCACTCCATGGGATTGAAGGCACATCCAAAATGACACCATGATCAGTCAATGGTTCATTTTCAAGGTCACTAGTTGAAAAGACGTGGTAATCACACATATCAAAATGATCACCATTATCATTTTCTGGAATACCTGTTTCACGGTCATGACTAGGATAGATATACAGACGGCCATTAAATACATGAGCCGAAGGGTCGGCCATATAATCATTAGGCCAAAGATATTGGGGAGTTCTCATAATTATCAGAATATAAGTTCAAATTATTTCATTAAGGTTTGAGTAAATGTTTTGGCTTTATACGTTCTGTCAAACAAGGTTGCATAATCAGTACGTCCTGCTACTGGCCAATCATTGCGCCAACTAGCACCATCAGTTAGTCCCCAAACAGTGACGCGCTTAATCACATCTTTATGTTGACGGTACACATCGAAGTAACCTTTCATACGAGTTTCCCATTGTTGAGCCACACTATCCGGAAGCGCTGTAGGATAAGGATTATAAATTTCAGAATACTGACCAGCTTGTTCGATACCTGCTCCACTCATATCTTTTGGGAAAGGAATTGCAGACAAATCAAATTCAGTCACCATCAAAGAACAACCGGTTGACGATAAAGTCTTGATGGCTTCTTCTACTTCGGTTACACTTGGTCCATCCATATTGCAATGACTTTGCATACCAATTCCTGTAATTGGTGTTCCATATTCTTTGATGGACTTCACGATACGCAATGCCCCTTGCTGCTTAGCAGGAATATGCATAGAATAGTCATTGTAATACAACTCAGCATCAGGGTCAGCTTCATGAGCACATTTGAAAGCATAAGGAATAAATTCAGCGCCTAATATCTCATAAAATTTACTTGGACGATACGCTCCATTATCAAGAAGTGCTTCGTTCACAACATCCCAACCATTGACACGACCTTTATAACGAGTCATAATCGTGGTTATATGTTTTTTCATTCGTTGCTTCAATACTTTAGGTGATACATTGTTTCCCTTATCGTCTACACAAAACCAAGAAGCTAATTGACTATGCCAGATAAGGCAATGTCCAATGACAAACATATGGTGTTTGGTACCGAAATCCACATAAGCATCAGCATCGGTCCAATCATACCGATTCTCTTCTGGATGAATCGATTCACTTTTCATACAATTCTCAGGCACAATGCTATTGAACTGTTTCGCGATCAGTGCGGCACCGACAGAGTCAGTTCCGTTCATTTGGTCAGAATTTACTGCCACACCAATAAAGAAGTCCTGCCCAATGCCAGCACGTAAGGTCGGTTCTGTTACCTGTTTTTTTTCGTTCGGGGCACAAGCCATTAGGACACAAGCCATAGTCAAAGCAATGACTGACCTTCCGACGTTTAAAGTCTTATAATTTCTCATAATAGGATAATGATACTTATCTCAAGAATTAATCTCAAGAATTAAAATTTGTTGAATAAATCTCAGGTGAATCAGTTGAGAGGGTTCCAACAAATGCAAACATACACAATCTTATTTATAGAGTTACTGTAAATGTGTTACTGAAACATGCATACATGTAACAAGTCGCAACCATCTGTGTATCAGCGGATTGCGACTTGAGTTAGGGGGTGTTGTAAAAAATGATGTTACAAAAAGGAATCAAATTGGTACAAAAACATCAAGAAATAGCTTAGCGAATAAGCAACATGATTAACGCTAGTCATTCTTATTACCTGGATATTGAGAGGGAGGCATACCAAACTTCTCTTTGAAGCTACTAGAGAAATGGGTGATATTGATAAATCCAGTAGCATACGCGGCATCCGATACTGTCAATTCCTTTTTGCTTAACAACTCAGCGGCACGGTCTAATCTGATAGTACGAATCAGCGCACTAGGAGTCAAGTTGGTCAGTTGTTTGACTTTACGATGCAGGTGTACGCGACTCATTCCCACTTCCGAAGCCAATAATTCGACGGTAAGGTTAGCATCAGATAGATGGGTATCAATAACCTTCATGACACGTGCCATCAACTGTTCGTCGGCACTCTGTACTTCAGGATGTGAAATAGCTTGTTCTACAAGTTCATCGGTCACTTTTCTATTCAACAGACGCATCCGATTCAGTAATTGATTCTTTATCGTAGCTTTCAACACATCGATATTAAAAGGTTTCACCAAGTATGCATCAGCCCCAGATTCCAATCCTGAAATCAACTCTTCATTTAGCACACGAGCTGTCAGCAAGATAACTGGGATATCACTCGTTGCTGGGTTCTTTTTGATAGCAGCGCAAAGAGTCTCACCATCCATCTCAGGCATCATCACATCTGAAATCACCAAGTCAGGATGCGTGCGTTTGATGGCTTCGTATAAGGCTTTACCATCTTGAAAGGCCTCTATATTATAAATAGCTTTTAGTTCATCTACTAAGTATTGACGAATCTCATCATTATCCTCTGAGAAGAAAATCTGTGGCTTTCGTTTACGAGACATCGCACTATCATCTCCTAGTTCATCAGCAGCTGCCATCACCCTATTTTGTACTGATTTGACAGCTGGTGGGATGGTCTTAGACGATGACAAAGTAGATTGATGTTGTGGAACATTCACCATGCCAAGAGGGATACGGATAGTGAAGCATGCTCCTCCCGTAGGTCTATTACTAGCGAAAATTTCACCACGATGAAGTTGAACTAGTTTGTAGGCGAGATGCAGTCCGATACCCGTACCAGTCATCGCATTATCTGCTTGGCAAAAGCGTTCAAATATTTTATCTAGTATTTGTGATTGTATACCAGGGCCATCATCCTTGACTTGAATCTCGACGTAGCCATCAGGAAAAGCCGCTTTTGTTTCACTAGTCAAAGAAGGTATAGTCAGTTCCACCTCCACATGCCCTTTTTTAGGAGTATATTTAAATGCATTAGACAGAATATTGATGATTACTTTGTCAAATTGATCATAATCTATCCACGTAAAAATACTGGTTTCCTGGTGATGGTAAGTAAGTTCAATCTCCTTCGAATCAGCATCGTAACTGAACGGTCCCATCAGATTCTGAATATATTCCACTAAGTTAACTTGAGAAAAATGCATGCTCATCTGTTCTTTTTCAATCTTGCGGATATCAAGTAACTGATTGATTAACTTCAAGATTGTTTGCCCATTGCGATACATCATCTTATACGTACTCTGATGTGGTGAATGTTCTTTAATTAGATTTTCTAATGGACTGAGTATCAGTGTCATAGGGGTACGAATTTCATGACTAATATCCGTAAAGTATTGTATCTTAGCCTCTTGAAGTTGCTCTTGATGTTCACTAATCAACAGATTGCGTTTGTACTTATATCTGTCGTGTAGATAAGCCGAAATGATCCAAGCCAACACAAGGGCCAACACAATCCACACGATCATCGCCCAACTAGTAGCATACCAAGGCGATCGAATTCGTATTTTGAGTTTATAGATATCCGATATATTAGTCATTTCAGCCAATTTAACTTCCAGCGTATAAGTACCTGGTCTCAATTCGTTGAAACTCAGCATATTAGTACCAAAAGAAGTATTGATCCAATCTCTTTTTTGAGGAAGTAAGCGATACAACAAACATATTTTATCAGGATTGGCATAGTTAATCGTGGAAAATTTTATCATGAAGCTATTATCCGTATGAGCTAAATTAATCTCATGAGCAGTCAATAGTGCACTATTAATAATGTATTCCCCCCCACTCTTCACACCCATTTTTATATCTCTACCATTGACATTCAAATTTGTAATGTATAGAGACATTCTTCTTTGGTTGGATACAATATCCTTAGGATAGAAAGCAGTTACCCCATTGACACCACCAAAAAACAATTTTCCATCAGGAGATTTGGCTACGACCCCTCGAGAGAATTCGTTACCTTGAAGTCCATCTGATTTCGTAAAGTGAGATAATCCCTTTGTCAATAATGAATAGCGATATAGACCAGCATGGGTAGAAAACCAGATGGCATCGTCATTACCTTCTACCAAGGCACAAATCAATTGACTCGTTTCATCCCATCCTTCTGACACATAGGTAATCTTTCGAACTGCAGGGTCATAATGATACAACCCTTCAGTCGTTCCAATCCATATCGAATGGTCTTTAGCAACTAAAATAGCATTGACGACAGTCCCCTCAAGAATAGTTCCTGTAAAGACATGAGGATAAGCTCTTGAAATAGGGTCATAACAGCAAAGTCCTTGATAAGTTCCTACCCACAAGAGACCATTATTGTCCAAAGTCAAACAATTGACCCAATCATTAGGCAATTGACTCGTTTGCGCTATACCATCAACAAAAACGGCTTTTTCATGCGCAATTATTTTTTTTGTTTGTGGGTCAATCCCATACAGGCCTTCTCCAAAAGCCCCTACCCACACATTACCTCGTAAATCAGACTGTGCACAGACCACTTTGCTCACCTCTTGAGGTAAACCAGAATAAAAATCAGTCTTATTACTTCGTTTATTGAAATACGACAAGCCTTCAAAATAAGAAGATAAGAACAATTGATTATTCTTACCTTGATCGATATGCATTATAGTATTGGGCACAACCCGTTGATTACTAGAAGATATATAATGTTGAGTTTCCAAACTTAAAAGATTCAAATGATACAAACCATCATTATCTGTACCTACCCATAAGTTGTTATTATCATCACAATGTAAGGCAGTCACACAATAAGAACCAATCAAATTTTTAGTCGATGAACGGTACCCTATATACTCAAATTTATAAGGAGAATTGGGGAGTAGCATGACCCCTTTTTGGAAGATAGCCATCCATATATTTCCATCAAAATCGCGCAATAAACAGTGCACTTTAGCCTTCTCAGAATCAAAATAAGCACTGAATTGATTAGGACGACGAATCATTTTTTCTTGTACATCATATCGATACAGACCGAAACCATCTGTACCAATAAGTATTTCATCAGCTCGAGCATCATACACGAGTGTACGAATATTTCTAACCTTTAGTCTGGGATATGGAATTGCCTTCAGAGAATCGATATCGTCATTGATTAGAAAAAGTCCGTCATTCAAAGTACCCACATACAATTGACTATTCTGGTCACTTTGTATAGCCATCACATTGGTAATCGATTTACCTTGATTATCAGTACATTCTAATATCTCTTTAGTCATTGGAGAATAGCGATACAAAGCCTTTTCAGTAGCTACCCAAATAGCTCCACCATGGTCTTCAAATAAATAATTAATATAGTAAGCGTGAAGACGATTGCTCAAATCTTCATCTATAGAAATCGTATCCGCTGAAGATTCGGGACGCACTACTGCCACACCCAAGCCAGAAGTTCCGACCCATATATCTCCTAATTTGGTCTCTAAAATAGCCGTAATATGAGGATTAGAGACAGCCCCTTTATACATGACAGGGATATCTCGAAAGCAGTCATACTCCCTATCATACCGCTGCATACCTGTAATACATCCTATCCAAAAACGTCCTCGCGTATCTTCATAAAGAGAACGCACATAGTTATTCTTTAGGCTCAAACTATCAGCAGATAGATGAGAATACTTCGTGACCTGTTGTTCATCTAGCCTATTGAGTCCATCTTCGGTAGCAATCCAGATAAATCCCTTGCGATCTTGATATAACGCATTAATCAAATTACTCGACAAGACATCGTCAGAAGTAAACATGCGCACCCCTTGTGCCGACAAAGGTGTAGGTAATAACATCAGCAACCACAAACCAATAGATTTGATATAGTGCTGAAAATAATGTTTGGAATAAATAGTATCCATATGAAATAAAGTCCAGGTTCAACTTATAAACTAAAATCAAATGTAATAAAAAAAAATAGATTGACAATATACACCTTATTAAGAGTCTTTGTTTATGCTACCTTTGCGGGCTAACAATGGCTATTTTAACTCAATCATCATTGTATATTCTCAATAGAAAGGCCTATTTAGTTAAATATGCCGTACAACATACGTCCCCTAATTAACTGATAATCAGCGAGTTAGCAGATGTATGTTTCATTCTCCAAAGGATATGTTACATCTTGTTTTTTTACATAACAAAAAGAGTAGATACATGTTACATCATCCATCTGTCATATGTATCATCTTTTCTATTTTTGCACCGAATCAGTTGGGATGTGTTGCCACACATTCGAATTACAAACCAATAAATTAACCTACATATGAACAACACTAATAGAAAAAAACCGGTTGGTTGGTCTTTTACAAAAAGATTAACACCGAGTATCCTATTATTGGCATTGATGCTATTGTGCACATTACCTATGTACGCACAAAATGCAACGACAGTAAAAGGTGTCGTCAGAGATTCATTCAACGAGCCGATTATCGGCGCGACAGTGATTGTAAAAGGCAATCCTTCTACAGGTACAATCACCGACTTCACAGGTGAATTTGTATTGAAAGTACCCAGTAAAGATGTGATTTTAGTCATCTCATACATGGGTATGCAATCAAAAGAAGTCACACTCAATGGCTCAGAGAAATTACAAATTGTCCTTAAAGATGATAAAGTACAGTTACAAGAAGTAGTCGTAGTTGGTTATGGCCAGCAAAAGAAAGAGAGTGTAGTTGGTGCTATCACTCAAGCTAAAGGAGAAGTACTACAACGTGCGGGGGGAGTAACTAGTGTAGGATCTGCCTTAACGGGTAACCTTCCGGGTGTTACTACTGTAGCAGGTTCGGGTACTCCTGGTGGAGATGACCCACAAATATATATACGTGGTCAGGGTACGTGGAACAGTGCTAGCCCACTGATATTGGTCGATGGAATCGAACGCTCTATGAGTGGCCTAGATGTCAACTCAATCAAAAGTGTCTCTGTACTAAAAGATGCATCTGCTACAGCTGTATTTGGCGTAAAAGGTGCCAACGGAGTAATTCTAATTACAACCAAGCGTGGAAATGAAGGAAAAGCATCCATACAAATATCAGCCAATACGACTATCAAATTCCCATCGAAGCTTCCATCGAAGTACGATTCTTACGATGCTCTTAGTTATCGTAATCAATCTATTCTACGCGAAGTACCAATGAGTGAATCGTCTTGGGCCGATTATACCCCTTATGAAGAACTTCAAAACTACCGCAATCAAAGTACAGTTGCTCAGCAAGAACAATATCCAAATGTAGATTGGAAAGACGAACTATTTAAAGATTATGCAATTTCTACTAATGCCAATATTAATGTATCTGGTGGTACCCCTTTTGTGAAATATTTCGCATCGATGGATTATACCCACGAAGGTGACTTGATGAATGCACAAAATAATGGTAAAGGATACGATGCTGGATACGGATATGACAGATTCAATGTACGTAGTAACTTGGACTTCAAACTAACCAATTCCACTAAATTATCTTTGAATCTTGCTGGCTATTATTCAGACAAACAAGATACTTGGACTGATTTTGAATACCGTATGTGGCAAGCAGCCTATACAATGGCTCCTGATGTTTTTCTTCCTAGATACAGCGATGGGGCTTGGGGAAACTACCCAAACGATCCGATTGCCAATTTCAATTCATTGCAAGCGATATCGAATACAGGGGTTCGCAGTCAAAAGACAACTAAAATCAATACCGACTTTATCTTAGAACAAGACTTAGGGATGTTCTTGAAGGGATTGAAGATCAAAGGAACTTTCTCTATGGATAATACTTTTTTATCTCAAGGGGGTATCATTGACAGTGATAAGAATGCAGTCCAGAAATGGATTGCACCAGACGGTACTGAGTATCTCGTGACTGCTGTAGGCAATAATAATTACGATTATGTAGTAGACCAGTGGACTGTAGAAGCTGACGACGTGAATGATTGGGCAACGTGGAGAAAGATGTTCTATCAATTCCAGATTAACTATGCTCGCAAATTTGGAGACCACAATGTATCAGCCATGGGACTTTTTAGTCGTGATGAATATGCGACAGGTAGTGAGTTTCCATATTATCGTGAAGATTGGGTATTTCGTACAACATATGACTATAAGAGCCTATACTTCCTAGAGATGAATGGTTCATACAATGGTTCGGAAAAATTTGGTAAAGACTATCGTTTTGAATTCTTTCCATCAGCAGCCCTTGGCTGGATGATTAGTGAAGAACCCTTCATGCAATTTAGCAAAAGCATATTAGATATGATGAAACTACGTGCTTCTTATGGAGTCGTAGGTGATGATAGTGGTAGTGGGCGATGGTTGTACCAATCACAATGGAGCTACGGCGGCAATTCCCTTATTGGTGGCCAAGCATATGAAAGTTCACCATACACATGGTACAAAGAATCGTTGATTGGTAATGAAGATATTCACTGGGAGAAAGTAACCAAACAGAATTATGGTGTTGACTTCTCTCTTTGGAATGGTCTTTTGGCAGGTAGTTTAGATGTCTTCAAAGACCATCGAGAGGATATCCTTCTATCAGGTAGTAATCGTTCTGTACCTAATTTCTTTGGTGGTGACCCTGCTACAGTCAATCTAGGTAAGGTAGATGTCAAAGGATACGAATTGGCTCTTCGTTCGAACTACGTTTTTGAAAATGGCGTACGTGTATGGGGTAACTTCAATTTCACCCATGCAAAAAATGAAATCCTTGATGCTGATAACCCACAACTATTGTCCGCTTACCAAAAGACTGAAGGTTTCGAGATTGGTCAACCTAAGATGCAAATCGAAGATAAGTTCTACAACACATGGGATGAATTATATGGTAGTACTGCTTTGAAGACTTATGATAATGAGAAACTTCCAGGGAACTACAATATAATCGATTTCAATGGTGATGGCGTCATCAATGATTATGACAACGCTCCTGTTGGTTATTCAGAAACTCCTCAAAACAACTACAATATAACAATAGGAACTGAGTGGAAAGGCTGGAGTGCATTTATTCAATTCTACGCTGTAAACAATGCTTCTAGATATATGGTATCTGAAAATTTCCGTTCCAATATGAACGTATTATTTGATCAAGGAGATTTCTGGACACCAGAGAATACAGACACTCCGCATGCCATGCCTCGTTGGAAAACCCACGTGCCATCTTCAGGTGACCATTACTTGTATGACAGCTCATTTATTCGTTTGAAGACATGTGAGGTAGCTTATACATGGGAGAAAGGATGGACTCAAAAGGTCGGTCTAAAATCATGTAAACTGTATGTAAATGGTAATAACCTACTCTTCTGGTCTGACCTCCCAGATGACCGCGAATCAGAATATGGAGGAGACGGAGTCTATGGTGCTTATCCTACCATGAAGCGGATCAACCTAGGACTTAAAATCACTCTATAATTAGATACATATGAATAACATAATGAATGACATCATGAAAAATATACTTTGCGCAGGATTGCTGCTGCTAGGCATGACTTTTACTAGTTGTGAAGACTACCTAGATAAGTCACCTGAATCTAATATATCGGAAACAGAAGCCTTCCAGAACTTTGTCAACTTTCAAGGTTTTGTAGAAGAACTCTACTGCTGTAACCCTGATATGTCCAAAGCGACTTGGTTTAGTGAATTTAATATGGCTGATGGAGTACTGAGTACTTCTACTTCAAGCTATATGATTTGCTCTGAATTTGATGCTGGTAACTATTGGGCATGGCAATGTACCAGCAACAGCTGGAACCAATGCTGGTTAGACCAAACATCGATAAGTACTAATCCTGCTGAAGCTCACGATAAGGGACTTTGGCCTCTAGCTTGGTACGCTATTCGTAAAGCCAATCTTGGGCTTAAGAATTTAGATCTTTTCTATGGTACACAAGAAGAAAAAGATCTTATCGAAGGACAACTCTTATTCTTCCGTGGATTCTTTCATTTCCAATTGATGAGTTTTTGGGGTGGACTACCCTACATCGATACCTTGTTGTCGAGCAACGATAATCTAGAATTGCCTCGTTTGACGTATCGCGAAACAGCTTTGAAAGCAGCAGACGATTTGCGAGCAGCCGCTAAACTACTTCCGGACAACTGGGACAATACAATAGTAGGACAAAATACATTGAATAAGAACTATCAACGTATCAATAGTTCTACAGCATGGGCTTATTTAGGTAAGGACCTTTTGTACGCAGCTAGTCCGATGATGAACGAAGCTTCAGGTAATAGCAATACCTATGATGTAGAGCTATGCAAACAAGCAGCTGCAGCCTTTGACGAAGTAATCAAACGTTCTGAGTCAGGAGCTTCTCCATACAAATTACAAACGATGGATAAGTATTCAGATAACTTTTGGAAAGTCGGCAACAACCAATTGCCTGGATTACCAGAGGTCATCATGGCACCTCCTACTTATGCAGGCTGGGAATCACGTTGGAGTCTTGTGAATATGTACACCCCCCCAACATTGGGTGGTGAATCTCATATTTCTTCTCCAGCAGCCAACTATGTCGATTACTATGGCATGGCCAATGGACTTCCTATCGATGATCCCGATTCAGGATATGACCCAACGCATCCATGGGATAACCGCGATCCTCGATTCTATAATGATATCGTCTATGACGGAGTCAAAATGATTCAAGGCGGTGGAGGTGGTACAGATGCTGATCCTTACCGTTATGCTGAATTGTTCTCTGGAGGTAATCTTCGTGATGAAAGTTCAGCTAGCCGCTCAGGATATCTGATGAAAAAATATCTTTGTGCTGGTGCAAACAAATACGACAATGAATGGGACAATATCATTATCTCTGTCCCTTATCTTCGTCTTTCTGATGTCTATCTGATGTATGCCGAAGCGACGCTTCAAGGGTACAACTCAACGACAGCATCTGCACCTGGGACTATGAATGCGGTACAAGCTATAAATGTAGTACGTGAGCGTGCAGGCATACCAGATTTAGCTAGCAAATATGCAGGTACAGTAGATGCTTTCATGTCTCAATTGATTCGTGAACGTGCTGTAGAGTTTGCTTTTGAAGGAATACGTTGGATGGATCTTCGTCGTTGGAACCTAGCCGGAGCCCCACAGTATCTCAACAAAACAGCAATAGAGTTTGACCGTAATGAAGATGGCTCTATCCTCAATCTTCGTGAACGCTTGATTACAAAACGTGTATTCCAAGATAAGCACAAGTGGTTGCCTCTTCCTACTGACCAAGTAAACCTTTATCCATCTTTCGGTCAAAATCCAGGTTGGTAATCGCAAACGAACTAATAAAAAAATACTACAATGAAATATATCAATAAATCCTTATTTCTAAGCATAGCGTTGGCCTTGCCTGCGATTCCAGCAATGGCGCAGGAGACAACAGATGCAGATATATCGACTCCAGATCAAGTACAAGTGGCCTTCCGTCAAGTCGACAAGCAAGCAATCAACGGTGGAGTGAGCGTCTACAATCCAGAAGACTATTCAAAAACGAATTACAACAGATACGTCAAAGATGGACTATCAGGATATGTCAATGGCCTCGAAAACGGCACTAGTATATGGGGTATGAGTGAAGCACTTGTCCTCATCGATGGCGTGCCTCGTAGCATGGATGATGTGACCATGGACGAAGTGGAGCAAATAACCGTTCTCAAAGGAGCCAACGCAGTCGTACTATATGGTGCACAAGCAGCCAAAGGAGCTATCTTAATCACAACCAAACGGGGGCAAAGTGGTGACCGTAAGATATCTCTAAAGATTCAACAAGGAATCTCAGAAGCCAAATCTTATCCATCATATTTGAACAGTGCTGATTACATGACACTGTACAACGAAGCTCGTCAGAATGATGGCCTAGATGCTTTATATTCTACAGAGAAGATAGCGAATTATCGCAATGGTAGCCATCTTATCTATCCAGATGTGGATTATTTTTCAGATGACTATTTAAATCGTTTTGCATACAACACCGATGGCTCTGCTGAGTTTACTGGTGGTTCAGAAAATGCACAGTTCTACTCAGAAATTGGATTTCACCAAGGAACCTCTCTTCTAAAGGTAGGTGAAGCAGATAATGAGAAAGATACGCGGTTCAATGTACGTGGTAACGTAGACATGCGTATCAATGACTTCATCACTTCTAGTGTCGATGCCTCAGTCATTCTATACAGCAATCGTACTGGTTTAGGTGATTATTGGGGAGCTGCCTCGACTATTCAACCTCAAAAGTATGTCCCATTGATTCCCATATCTGCTATTGAATCGGACGATCTTGCCTCTCAAGCGATGGCCAATGCAAGTCGCAACGTGATTGGAGGAAGATACCTCCTTGGTGGGTCGCAAGAATACTTAACGACTCCTTTTTCAGACTTATATGCAGGTGGATATAACGATTTCAAGAGTCGCAACTTCCAATTCTTAAACACAATCAATATTGATTTGGATAAGGTATTGAAAGGACTCAATGTGGTCACTCGTTTCAATGTCGATTATGCGACTTCGTACAATCAGTCGATTAACAATAGCTATGCAGTCTACCAAGCTTCTTGGAAAGAGTATCTAGGCGAAACGGTTCTTGGTCAATTGACCAAATATGGCAATGACAGTCGTAGCGGAACCCAAAATGTATCCAATTCAGCTTCTCGACGCAATATCGGTTTTACCGTACAAGCAAACTATACAGCTGATTTAGGACAGGACCATAAACTGACTACCACTTTGGTCGGCGTGGCAAACAATGTCAAGCAAAGTGGCATCTTCCAACCCTATACCAACTCTCATGTAGGGTTAAGTGCTGATTATAGTTACAAGAATCGCTACTATGCTAACTTCAGCGGTGCTATGATGTCTTCATCAAAACTGCCATCCGCTAATCGTTTGGGATTCTCTCCTACCGCATCATTGGGATGGGTCATGAGTCAAGAAGATTTTATGAAAGAGATTGCTTGGATAAACTACTTGAAAGTAAATGCTAGCGCAGCCTCTGTAAAGACTGACCTAGATATCATGGATTACTACTTGTATGACAATGCCTATAATCAAGGGGATTCCTTCACTTGGGATGATGGTTCTAGAAGCAACAATGCGTCTACCTCACAACGTGGACAAAACGATGACTTCAAATTTGCTACTAGAAACGAGCTTACGCTTGGTTTTGATGCCCTATTATTTAAGAATCGTCTGAATGTCCGTGCCGACGTATTTATGGTACGCATGGAAGACATGCCAGAACAAGCATACAATGCATACCCTGGATACTATAACGATTTTGTCCCTTTTGCCAATTCGGCATGCAACGAATACCGTGGATTTGATTTCGCTATAGATTATAAAGAACAGTTTGGCAAAGTGACCTTCGACGCTGGCTTGAATATGACTTATGCAGCTACAGAAGTAATCGATAAAGATGAATTGTATCTCGATAGTTATCAGAACCGAGTAGGCAAACCGATCAATGCTATGTTTGGTCTAGAGACTGAAGGATTCTTCAATAGTGAAGATGAGATCGCACAACATGCAGAACAAACATTTGGTCAAGTACAGCCAGGTGACCTCAAGTACAAAGACCAAAACAATGATGGCGTCATCGATAGCAAAGATGAAGTAGAGATTGGTAATTGGAGTGCTCCTTGTTTCTTCGGTTTGAATCTTTCAGCGGGTTACAAACACTTCACACTATTCCTACAAGCGACTGGTCAATTTGGTGGTGATTCGATGAAGAATACAGACTACTATTGGGTAGATGGTGATGATAAATATTCAGATGAAGTACTTAACCGTTGGACTCCAGAAACCAAAGAGACCGCATCTTATCCTCGTTTGAGTGCCAACAACAATCCGAACAACTTCCGTTCTTCTGATTTCTGGACCTATAGTACTGACCGCATCAATATCAGCAAGATTCAGTTGACTTACGAGATGCCAAGTCACTTCCTAAAAGGTACTTTTGTGAAGAACTTATTGTTCTATGTAAACGGTTCCAACTTGTTGACTATCGCAAAAAACAAGAGTACGCTAGACTTGAACGTAGGTTCAACACCTCAAATGAGATACTATAACCTAGGCTTTAGCGCTAATTTCTAATTCACTAGAACTCCATAAAAAAAATATTATGAATAAAACAATAATTGCCCTCTGTTTAGGCCTTGCAGCACTGACTTCATGTGAAGACCAGTTTTCACCAGCCGATGACAATCATTTAACCTTTGACGAGGTATATAGATCCCCATCCTTTGCCGAGGGTATTCTGATGAATGCATATAGTGAGTTGCCTAACTACAACTATGCATCAGATATAGCCACAGATGATGCTGTGACTAATAACAAAGACGATAGCTATCTAAAGATGGCTACCGGTCAGTGGTCAGCCATCAATAATCCAACTTCACGTTGGGATGATTGCTATTCAGCTATCTTGTATCTCAACAAAATGATAGAAGTAGCTGACGATATCAATTGGGCACCGATTACTGGCGAACCAACCAACAGCATGTACAAGCTTCGACACGTAGGAGAGGCTTATGGGTTACGTGCTTATTTCATGTTTTACCTGCTACAAGCACACGCAGGAATGTCCGAAGACGGTACTCTGCTAGGTGTACCGATCATCACTGAATCTGTAGATGGCGACATCAAATTTGATGATCCTCGAGATTCATTTGAAGATTGCGTACAACAAATTATTAGTGATTTGACTAAAGCAGAGAATCTACTTCCTCTTGATTATAAAAACGTAAGCGATGTATCAGAAATTCCTACTGCTTATCGCGAATTAGGCGTATCGCCTGACCAATACAATGTGGTCTGTGGCAGCAAGACTCAGCAACGTATCAGTGGACGTATCTTAAAAGGTATCCGCAGTAAAGTTGCTCTTCTTGCGGCTAGTCCTGCTTATGGCACCATGACTTGGGCTGAGGCTGCTGATGCTGCTGCTGCTTCATTGGATTTGATTGGTGGGGTGTCTGGTTTGGATCCTTCAGGAGCTCTTTATTATTTAGGAAGCCAAGTAGATGGGCTGAATGTCAACTCAGGCAATGACCAAGCAGAAATGTTATGGCGCGGAAATGTATACCAGGATAACTGGATGGAACAAGCACAATTCCCACCTACTCTATACGGAGAAGGTCGTGTCAACCCATCACAAAACCTAGTGGATGCATTCCCTATGGCTAATGGATATCCAATCACTGACACTACAAATAGTGAGTATGATGCAAACAATCCTTATGCCAATCGTGACCCTCGTCTAGCAGCATACGTCGTTTATAATGGATCTACACTCGCTGGACATGTCATCGACATCGAACAAAATAGTGGAAACGATGCTGTCAATGCCATCAGTACATCCACTCGTACTGGATATTACTTACGTAAACTTTTACGTGAAGACACGAATCTAGACCCGACACTCAACACACAACAAAAGCGTTATAGTGTATATATCCGCTATACAGAGATTTTCTTGAATTATGCAGAAGCAGCTAATGAAGCTTGGGGCCCTGATGGTAAGGGTACACACAGTTATTCAGCTAAAGATGTCATCGCTGCGATTCGTCAACGTGCGGGGCTACCTGAAGAGGATACGTACCTAGCGTCTATACAGACGAAGGAAGACATGCGTACACTTATCCACAACGAACGTCGACTAGAACTTTGCTTCGAAGGATTCCGTTTCTGGGATATACGTCGATGGAAGGCTAACTTGACTGAACCGGCTCGCGGAATCACTATTGCATCTGGTGTGATAACAAGCACCACCGTAGAACCACGTGCTTACAAGGATTACATGTATTATGGACCTATTCCATACCAAGAGAGTTTGAAATTTGATTTAATTCAAAACAAAGGATGGTAAGTTTAGACACGTCCATATTAATCAATTATTAAAAGACAATGAATATGAAAAAATTATGTATACTCGCAACATTACTACTAGGCATCGGCATGACATCTTGCAGCAATGAGGAGACTGACTTTCCCGATTTTGACTATAGTACAGTATATTTTGCATACCAAACACCTGTACGTACACTCGTATTAGGTGAAGATCTATACGACACCACACTGGACAATGCTCATAAATGTAAGATTATGGCTACCACTGGAGGAGTATATAGCAATAACAAGAACATTAAGATTGACCTCGCTGTCGACAATACTTTATGCGACAACTTACTCTATGAAGACGAGAATCCAGTCATCGCCATGCCATCTAGCTATTACACACTAGATGCCAATCAAATCATCATTCCTAAAGGTGAGTTGATGGGCGGTGTAGAAGTGCAACTGACCGATGCCTTTTTTGCAGACCCCAAATCAACAGAGACTACTTATGTCATTCCTTTACGCATGACACAAGTTCAAGGGGTAGATTCTATCCTTAGTGGTAAGCCCAATGTAGAAGATGCTAACCCATTGGAAATCACTGATTGGGAGACCACTCCTAAGGATTATATCCTCTATGTAGTCAAGTATATCAACCCATGGACAGGTCACTACTTGCGTCGTGGTGTAGACAACACCACCGGTAACAATGGAAATACGAGCCTTGACAATCAAATAGTCTACCATGCCACCTATGTGGAACAGGATGAAGTATGCCAAACAACGACCAAATCGATGTCTACCATTTCTCTTCCTCTTTCCACTAAAGACCAAGCAGGTAACAAACTTGATTTCACCCTTGAAATGACCTTCGCAGCAGATGGCTCTTGTGTCGTTACTGCTCCTGAAGATGCTTCCTACATCGTGACAGGATCAGGTAACTATGTCGTGGATGGCGATGCGTGGGGCAATGCTCCTAAAGATGCACTGTTCTTAGATTACAATGTAGATTTTGGCGATGCCACACATGCATGCCAAGATACATTGGTGATTCGTGACCGTGGTGTGACTATGGAGACATTTACGCCAAGTGTGAAATCACTTGACTAGTGATGCATAAAATAAAACTCATTAGAAAAAATCTCATTATGAAATACAATACATTTCTTATCGCAGCTGGTATAGCTAGCCTCATCTTCGCTTCTTGCGAAGATGTGCGTACCGATGGCATCAGCTACGACTTGACACAAAAAACAGCTACGACCTCGTATAGAGATATCGTAGACCAATACAGTCCTCTCAAAAGTTATGTCAACCAAGAAGAAAATCCTTATTTCCGACTAGGTGTAGGAATGGACCTTGATGCCTTTGTTGGCAATAGCCAAGCAGTGACTTTAGCAACTGAAAACTTTGACGAGATTTCCACGTCATACAAAATGAAACACAGTGCCGTGGTGACTGACAATGGCGGATATAACTTCGCAGATGTCGACAACTTGTTGGCCAAGACAAGTACCACAGGCATGGGCTTGTTTGGTCATACCCTAGTATGGCACAGCGGACAAAATGCGACATACCTCAATAGCCTCATCGCTCCAGACCAAATGGTATCGACCGATGGAGTCAACCTCTTAGACAATGCTGGTTTGCTAGATGGGTCCATGACCGGCTGGAACCCTGCTAATCCTAGCGGGGGCATCACAATCGAAGAAGGAGCAGGTATGATGGGCACCTCTCCGGCAATCAAGCTCGTTGCTAATGAAACAGTTGCCAACCCTTGGGACCTACAACTCGCCTCTCCAATAGTATCTGGTACAGTGGGACATCGGTATGAAATCTCCTTCTTCATCAAATCGGATCAGCCAGGTCAAGGGCGTATCTCTTTTACTGGGCTAAACAACAATTACCCTTGGCAAGATTGGACTAACTCAGGAGAAGATGCTAGCGAAACATTTGTCACTACTTCTGAATGGACCAACATCCGCTTTGTGACAAATGATGCCAATGGAGGCGCCCTAGGTCTTTTCTTTGACTTAGGATATCTACCTAACGTAGCCTACTACATCGATGCTACAAATATCTCAGTCATCGACTTGGATGCAGATATTCCTGTGGAAGTAGTGGACAACTTAATTCCTAATGGAGATTTCGAAACAGGTAGCGTAGACCCTTGGTTCGGTTGGGACAGTGCAGAACGTGGTGTCACTGCTAAAAATCAAGGATATGGCAACGCAGGGTATGCACTATACTTGACATGTACCACAGCAGGTGGCAATCCTTGGGATTCACAAACAGTGATGGACTTCGGATCTGCATTCGAAGATGGCGAGACATATGTCTTGTCTTTCGTAGCCAAAGCTTCAGAAGAATCGACTATTGCCATGTATCTTCAAGAAACAGCATCTTATGGTCAAGACGCTTTTGGTGGAGAAGGCAACACCTTCACAATCACGACTGATTGGACGGAGTTCACAGCAGAAATCACGATGAGTGCGGGTGACCGTAACCGAATGTGTATACACCACGGATATCTAGCTTCTACGGTCTACATAGACAATCTAAAGTTAAAGAAAAAAGAAGTTGATGGCGAAGCCATAGCAGCTACTAGAGCCGTGCCTATGACTAGAGGCATCGTAGAAATGGATAAGACAGCCGCAGAAAAGAAAGCACTGATTACAGGTGCAATGGAAGATTGGATTCAAGAAATGGTCACTCATTGCAATGAGCAAGTTACTGCTTGGGATGTCGTGAATGAACCGATGGATGATAGTCGCCCATACGAACTCAAGACAGGGGTAGGTAAGCTATTAGCTGGTGACGAATTCTACTGGCAAGATTATATGGGTAAAGAATATGCAGCGACTGCATTCAAACTAGCTCGTAAATATGCAGGCGAAGATGTCAAGCTATTCATGAACGATTACAACCTAGCTTACAACTTAGATAAATGCCGTGGTATCATTCAATTTATGGAATACACGGAAAGTCTAGGAGCTACAGTAGATGGGTTAGGTACTCAGATGCACATCAATCTAAATATGCCTCGTACCAATATTGATGAGATGCTTAAGTTATTAGCTGCTACAGGCAAATTGGTTCGTATATCTGAACTAGATATCGCTATTGGTGAGAACCCAACGATGGCTGATTACTTAAGCCAAGCTGATTTATTCAGATATGTTGTGACCTCTTACTTCACAAACGTGCCTGCCGACCAGCGCTATGGCATCACTGTATGGGGATTGACTGACAGTCCTGCTGGAAGCAATTGGCTACCAGGACAGAATCAAGCGTTGTTTAATCTAGATTATCGTCGTAAGATTTCTTTCAAAGGATTTGCTGATGGCCTTGCTGGGCGAGAAGTAGTAGCCCTTACAGAAGAATAAATGGATTAGGATAGGCAAAAAGAGAAAGAAAGGATAAATGATAAGCGCACACCCCACAAAGGTGTGCGCTTTGTAGTATACATAAATCAACTATTTTATCTTTTGTGCCAAAATTGTTATTATCTTTGCGCACAAAAGGAACATTAACTAACCAGTATTAAACATATATTATAACTAGTGGGAAAAGGTAAACTAGCTAAATTCGCAGACATGGCAGGATTTCCGCATGTCTTTGAGTATCCTCATTCTGTGATGGATAACGAGGAATTTGAGATGAAAGGAAAATGGAAAGAGCAATTCTTTCACAATGATAACCCTATCGTATTGGAACTCGGCTGCGGCCGTGGAGAATATACTGTAGGATTAGGAAAGATGTTTCCTGATAAGAACTTCATTGCAGTGGATATCAAAGGGGCGCGTATGTGGAGTGGTGCAAAAGATTCTTTCGAGAATGGGATGAAAAATATTGCTTTCTTGCGCACCAATATCGAAATCATTGATCGCTTTTTTGGAGAGAATGAGGTAGACGAAATCTGGCTCACTTTCTCTGACCCTCAGATGAAGAAGGCGACTAAACGACTCACATCGACCTATTTCATGGAGCGCTATCGTCGTTTTTTAGTATCTGATGGCATTGTACATCTCAAGACGGATAGTGATTTCCTATTTACCTACACCAAATATATGATTGAAGAAAATCATTTGCCAATAACCTTGATGACTCAAGATTTATATCATGATAATCAAGGATTGGTCGATGACATTTTAGGAATCAAAACCTATTACGAACAACAATGGTTAGATCGTGGATTGAATATAAAATACATCCAATTCCGCCTACCGTCTACAGGGACTTTAATAGAACCAGATAAAGAGATAGAACTAGATAGTTATCGGAGCTATAGTCGAACCAAACGAAGTGGATTGTCTCATTCAAAGTAGAAAACAAAAACGATGGAATTAACTTATCATAGATGTCAGATTCAGGATATTCCTGCCCTTCGTAGAGTAGCCTATGAGGCTTTCAAGACGACATTTTCTTCTATTTTGAATCCGGAACAGATGGATTATATGCTTGAGAAAATGTACGGCGAAAAAGTACTTACTCATGACATCAGCAATGAAGACCAACTGTTCTTCTTGGCTTATCAGAAAGAACAAGTAGTAGGCTATATCAGCATCACTACTCCAGAGCATTTCATCAAAGAAAGGGCAGACCACGGACAAGCAAGAAATGGTTCGCCTGCGAATCTGAAATTGATAAAAGAATATCCACATCCTGTGTATATCCTTCATAAGATATACCTATCTCCGGAGATGAAAGGACGAGGACTAGGTCGTCTGCTTTGGCAGAAAGCTTTTGATTTGATTACTCAATGGGCTGATAAAAAACCCGCATTGATGATTCTCCAAGTCAATCGCAAAAATCCAGCAGTTAATTTCTACAAGCATCTCGGCATGAGGTGTATGGCAGAGCAAGACTTTGTACTAGACCATGGGTTTGAAATGAATGATTATGTCATGGGAATAGATATCAACACAAAAGCTTAACGGCATGGATTGATTCAAACTTGATAATTTACTAAACGTTCTGAGAAGTTTATACTGCTTTTCAGAACGTTTTTAGTATATTTGAGAAACAAATCATTGTCTATGCGAAAAGTCAGACTAAATAGGAAAATAGTAAATCCTTCGATTCCCATCTATACAGGAGAAGTATCTAAGCAAGCTATCGGTATGCAGTTGTTCAAATATGATAAGGACAAGTGTAGCGAAGATAAAGCATATACTTTGACCAACTTCAAAGGAATCACTAATGATGAATATCAGTATTGGCTCAATGTAGATGGCATTCATAATCCTGAGTTTATCAAAGCGATTTGTAAGAAGATGAATATTCATGACCTTGCCATCCAGGACATCCTAGATATCGGTCAACGAACAAAGTTTCAAGATTATGAAAACTACTGGTTTTTCTCCATCAAATCAATCGTTCCTTCGGCAGATACTCAGTTGGAACAAGAACAATTGAGTTTCGTTTTAGGACCCAACTTCCTATTGTCTTTTCAAGAGAAAAAAGCGGATTATTTCGAACATATCAGAGAACGGTTACGAAAAGATATGGGAATTATCAGAAGCCGTTCAGCCGACTATTTGCTCTATCTCTTGTTAGAGGCTATATTGGATAATTATTTCAAGACAGTGGATAGCATAGAAGACAGGATGGAAAAATTAAGGATGCTTGACCTCGAATCAGATCCTTCGCCTAAGATTATCAAGACGATAGAATTGTATAAGCGCGAACTAAACATCATAAAAAAGACCATTTCTGCTATCCGAGATTTTGTCGCTAAGATAGAAAGAGACCATTCGGGTTTTATCAAAGAGGCACATCTTAAATATTATTTTGAACTCAAGGATTTATGTTTCACCTTGATAGATGACTGCGACACGCTCAGTGCAAGACTAGAGAGTAGTATCAACTTATTTTTTTCGATACAAGGCAGTCGCATGAATCAGGTCATGAAAACCCTCACCGTGGTTTCGACTATATTTATTCCTTTGACTTTCGTTGCGGGAGTATACGGGATGAATTTCACTAATATGCCAGAGCTCAGCTGGAAATGGGGATATGCTTCTGTTTGGGCTTTGATGATTATCATCTTGATAGGTATGATTATCTATTTCAAGAGAAAGAAATGGTATTAACCAAAACAACGCAACCTAAGGATAAATAATGGCTGCGGCTAGTTTTAAACCAACTAAAAAAAAACATTATGAGAATAGCATTTTTTGATACAAAAGAATATGATTCAACGTTCTTCAACAAAATGAACGAGTCATTTGGATTTGAATTGAAGTTCTACAAAGGACATCTGAATATAAACAATGTCATGTTGACACAGAAAGCAGATGCCGTATGTGTCTTCGTGAATGATATCGTAGACAGAGAGGTGATAGCTAATCTAGCAATAAATAAAGTGAAGCTGATTGCCCTTAGGTGTGCAGGATTCAACAATGTAGATCTGAAAGCGGCAAAAGAATATGGCATAAAAGTAGTACGGGTACCAGCCTATTCTCCCTATGCTGTAGCAGAACATACCGTGGCGCTGATGATGGGACTGAACCGTAGAATACCAAGAGCGACATGGAGAACTCGTGATGGTAACTTCTCCCTCACTGGTTTACTTGGATTCGATATGCATGACAAGACAGCAGGTATCATCGGAACGGGTAAGATTGCTAAGATTCTGATTAAGATTCTTCGCGGATTCGGCATGCGGATATTGGCTAATGACCTCTATCCAGATGAGCAATTTGCCAGAGAGAATCAGGTACAATACACCGATTTGGATACCCTATACAAAGAATCTGATGTCATCTCTCTACATTGTCCTTTGACTCCTGAGACACAATATCTAATAGACGACCATGCGGTTCAACAAATGAAACCGGGCGTCATGCTTATCAATACCAGTAGAGGACAGCTCATCAATACAGAATCACTGATTGAAGGGTTGAAGAGCAAACGGATTGGCTATGCAGGTCTCGATGTTTACGAAGAGGAAGCGGGTTACTTCTATGAAGATAAGAGTGATCGTATAATCGATGATGATGTCTTGGCACGCCTCTTATCTTTCAACAATGTGATTGTAACTTCTCATCAGGCCTTTTTTACTAAAGAAGCGCTATCAAATATCGCCAATACCACCTTACAAAATGTCAAAGATTTTTTTGATGGATTGGAAATCGTCAATGAAGTGAAAGAATAATCTAAGTATTGAAGGATGAAATATATTTATTCTATAATTATGGTATTGAGTTTATTTTCGTGCAAATCTTATGAACCGCTGGCTACAGTAAAGGACTTTAAGATTGATAAGTACATGGGAAAATGGTATGAAATAGGCCGTTTTCCCAACAAGTTCGAGAAAGGTTTACAGTGTGTAACAGCCGAGTATCGATTGAAACCTAACGGCAAAGTCGCTGTCATCAATAGTGGACAAAAAGACGATGGCAAAGTAAAGACAGCTCAAGGCACGGCTCGTGTACCTGATTCAGCAATCCCTGGACAATTGAAAGTTACATTCTTTTGGCCCTTTTCAGGCGATTACTATGTGATTGATATAGACCAAGACTATACGGTTGCTTTAGTGGGGTCTCCCTCTAGAGATTATCTATGGATTTTGGCTAGAACAAAAACGATAGATGAAGAGAAGTACACTGAACTGCTGACTAAGGCTCAACGAGTTCATTTTGATGTAAAGAGAATGGTCAAGATAAATCAAGACTGTCCTAAAGAGAAAGATTAACAGACATGAAAGAGGCTATGATTACTTACCGTATCGCCACGACAGACGATGCACAGGCTATTCAAGAGATTTATCGTTATTACGTAGAACACACATTTATTACTTTTGATTTCGACGTACCCACAGTAGAGGAATTTGCTCATCGAATAGCACATACCCTTCAGCGATATCCTTATCTAGTTGCTGTCAAGGACAATCAAGTAATAGGATATGCCTACGCGGGCATTTATAAGGATCGAGCAGCGTATGACTGGTCAGTAGAAATATCTATCTATTTAGACAACAAGCTACAGCATCAAGGGGTTGGTTCCCGATTGTATCAAACATTGGAACATTATTTGAAAGAACAACGTGTGACTAACATTTATTCTTGTATCTCCTATCCAAACGATGCGAGTATCCATTTCCATGAGAAATGGGGATTCGAACAGATAGCCCATTTCCATAGGTGTGGTTTCAAGTTAGGTAAATGGCGAGATATGGTGTGGTTAGAAAAATTTATAGCCCTCCATCTAGATGATGTCAAACCATTTATCCCTTTTCAAGAACTCCAAGAGTAACTCTTTAGCATAATATGCGGCAATCGTCTGAAGTAATTAAGACTTCTCATCGCCCTCTTTCGTAGCGGTGTATCATTGTTTATCGCTTGCTGTATCGAAATGTTATCTCTTAACAAAACAATCAAAAACAAGACTTCCTATCGATAGGTCATAACCGGGGTAGGACTTCGTCTTTATAAAAAGAAGACTTAAGTCCTACCCCGGTAGCACTTAAGTCTTACTAAATAATCCTTCTGAGCAAGTTATTTCGGTTGCTCAGAAACAACAAAATTCATTTTAAGGTTCTTCTTTTGTCCTAAAATAAGTCAGCATACTCTTTCCTTAGGAAAAGAAAAGTGATAAGCTCTATTTGAAGCGTAGAAATTCACTATTGTGAAAAGTTAGGACATGAAGGCTAAATTAAGTCAATGCAATTACTTCAAGTATTGCGCTAAAAATCCCATCATACTACTATAGAAATCCATACGGTTCTCCTCTCTATAGTATCCGTGTCCCTCATCATATTTCACCATGTAAGGCACATCAAAGCCTTTCGCACGCAATCCTGTGACTATCTGGTCACTTTCATTGATATTCACACGTGGGTCATTTGCTCCTTGTACCACCATCAGTGGTTTGGTAATCTTATCAATCTGATAGAATGGTGAGACCGCCTTAGCTATCTTCGCTTCTTGAGGATCGTCTAAGTCATACCATATCTCTTTGACCAATTCCTTATATGGTTTCCAATACTCAGGAAATGAGTCGAAGAAGGTATCTATATTTGAGACTCCACAATAATCAACTCCACAGACATATAGATCTGGTGTCTTGACAAGTCCCATCAAAGTAGCATATCCACCATGACTACCCCCATAGATGGCTATCTTACTTTCATCTACCCATCCTTGTTTGATTGCATAATAGACTCCATCTTCGATATCATTCATCAACTTACGCCCTATTTGCTTAAATCCAGCACGTAAAAATTGTTTACCATAGCCTCCTGAGATACGGAAGTTAACCTGTAAAGTCGCATATCCACGACTAGCAAAGAGTTGTGTCTCTGGATTAAATCCCCAGCTATCACGTATCCCTTGTGGCCCTCCATGAGGATTGACTATCAAAGGTACTTTCTGACCTTGCAACGCTTGATGAGGCAATGTGATATAGCCATGAATCATCATCCCATCGCGACTTTTAAAGGCTATCGGACGCATCTCTGCCATATCCTTTTCAGAGAGTTGTGGCATCAAATCATAGAGCAAATTAAATTGATTTGTTTGAGTATCATATTGATAATAAGTACCATAGAGTTTATCGCTCTGCAAGACAATCAAGAAAGTCTTTTCATCATCATCGTAATCTACTACATAGTACTCTTTGTCAGGAAATGTAGATTTTACTTCCTTATTTAGCTTTTTATAGGTATCGCTTATCGGTACGGTTACATATTTATCCCCTTCATAAGCATAGAAATCAAGTTCCCAGTTGCGCTTGCGAGAAGCTCCCAAGTTAGTGATGTCATAGTCAGCATTGGCAGCTACAGTTTTGATTTCTTCATTCTTCTTCAAATCGTACAACACAACCTCTGTTTTATCTCCATGTAGATTGGTGATGACATAAGCCTCGTCAGGATTTGGTGAAGCATAATTGAAGAATAAGATGCTAAAGGTATCATCCCATTTGTTCTTTTTCAACAGATGAAATATGCCTGTATCAAGGTCTTTGTACCAGAGTTCAATCTCCGTACCATTGACCATCTTACTATATCCACGCAGATTTCCTTCTTTATCAAAGATATACCCTTGAATAGGACTATTTACATCTTTATTTTCATAAAGTTGGGTGAGTTCACCAGTCACTACATTCAATTTATAAGGTTCAAAAATCTGCTTATTATTTTTGTTCATTTGGATGATAACAAAATCCTTCTGCTCTTTCAATATATTCAAGAGGTTTGCTTGAACGCCTTCAAAAGGAGTCAGGTCAATATTGTTCAGTCCATCGAGGTCACTAGCATAGATATGATAGTTTTCATTGCCCCCTTTATCCATCATATAGAATAGACGGTCATTATTGATCCAGCCATACCCTTTGATAGGTTCTTCCTTTTCTTCAATAGCTAATTGGACACGACCAGAAGCAATCTCCTTGACATATACATGATTTTTATTCTTATCATCTTTTTCGAAATAAGACATGTATTGACCATTTGGAGATAACTGAAAGGAAGATGCTTTGGGACGAGCAAAGTAATCAGCGACTTCATATTTGTAATCACCATCATCGAGCGAAGCTAATTTCTTCAAGTTAGCATCTGAAGTAACCAGCGCTGCATTTCCAGGGCGTGCGGTTACAGCATTCTGTGCATTAATGTTTGTCATAATTAAGCTTACAACAAAAAACAGACCAATTGTTTTCATAGAACATTTTTTTAATGAATACTAAATCAATTTCCCTCATTCACCGAGAGTTCACGTATATATTGTTTTATCTTCTTGCGATTTCTTGTCATCGCAGGAATCATAATCAAGGACATAACCGAAGCTCCGATACCGATTCCAGTAAAGAAGCCAGTTAGAAAGTCACTCCACCGAGTCTGCATATCGACTTCATGACAGATTAGAAGAAATGCGAAAGAAGCCACGACCATACAAAGGGTTAAGTTGCGCGAAAATTGATATAAATCATCGACACGCATTATTCGAGTCAGATTGCTATGAACTTTATCCTCGCTGCTGAAATCACCATTTGAACGTTTGATACGAAGATAAATCCAATTTCTGCATTGTCCTACAGACTCGATATTGACTCCATCTAAGAAATCAACATAGGCTTTACCTTCAGAGGTACTTGGTTTCTTATCCAGTAGTTCAAGTCTATAAATATACTCATCCGGTTCTCCCCTTTCAAAAGTATACTTAAATAGTCGAGCATCGACAAGCTGCCACCCTTTGGAAGACATCTTATTAAGCCACTTCTCTTCTTTCTCATACTCCCAAATGAAGAATGTTTTAAAAATTACTTTTTTCATGACACTTACTTTAATTAATTATTCTTTTTCCATTGTCCACCAATTCTTCGAGTCGCTCAAGTTCAAGCTTCACTATTTCTTTGCCTAGTTTCGTCACCTTATACTCCTTCTTACGACTTCCTTTCTCTATAGGGAGTTCTTCAATCCAACCTTTATCTAATAAGGAAGATAAAGCACCATAAAGTGTTCCCGCTGATAATTTTAGTCTCCCATTACTCATCTCACTTGTCTCTTGCATGATTCCGTAGCCATGTAAGGGTTTATGCAGAACAAGCAATGTATAAAATACAGCCTCTGTCAATACTACATTTGTTTGTTTCATCTTTTGTCTTTTATATATATCGCTCACCTTTATATCGGGTAACGATACAAAGATAGACGATATAATAGAAAAACAATAGGCAAACAGGTTAATAATTGTTATACCACTATATAATACCAAAAAATCCCCTCCACAAGCGCTAGCTCATGAAGGAGATTTCTAATGAAAAGAATGAAAATTTCTGTTTAAGTCATTACAGGCTATCTATTCACTTAGATAGGTAGAGACAGCAGTTGCTCGATCACTTACATGCTGTTTCAAGATAGAGACAGCACTACTGAAGTTACTGTTATTCTCTTGTGAAGCATAGTCTTGAAGCAGACTACTATAAGTATCATACAAAGAATCCATTGTACTGGTATTGTAACATTCATCGATAAAGGCTTGAACATCGGCTTTGTAAGTAGCCATATAATCGCTATCGTCCATCAAATAATTGATCAACGGCCACAGGTCACTGACACTCGTTAAATCAAGAGGCAGGTCTCGGTTATCATCGTTCAATGCTTCATTGTTATCCCATGGAATCCAGTTAAGCAATCCCGTTGTTGGATCATTGTACAAGTAATAGTTGTGGGTCATGTTACCGTACGTATCCCAATTTTGTATCACTGTGTTAGCTGCCAACCACTTCAAGAATACAGGTACATCTAGTACGGTCTCAAGGTTTGCTTTCCATTCGTCTGGTGCAGTGATACGGGTCGAATCATGAAGAGCAGTATATAGCGCAAATACGTCACTGTAATCGGCATCATCTTCATTTGTCTTCTTATAAAATTCAGATTCTTCATAAGTATCAATCCCGAAACTAGCTGCATCGCCTTCTGGCTTGTATAGATTACCGTCATTATCGTCAAATTGAGTATCGATTACGGTATCATCTACTGCTTCCACAAGGGCGTAGATACCATAGTATTCAGCACCACTACCATGATTGACATAGACTACGCAGAAACGAGTATGAGGTGCAGCGAGGCCAAACTTACGAAATAGGTCAGCAGTAACCTTCTCGCGCATACATGATTCATCAAGATAATTATTATTGAGACTTAATTTCTTGAATCCGTAGAATCGCTGATTCTTCAATGTTGGGTAATCATCCTCATATTTATCAAAATTGAATTTGAAAGAGAGTTTGTTTGACCCTTGCTGATAGGCTTGTTGTAAACTGGAGTTTCCTTTATAACGAACCCCCACATGATACCATTCTATATCATTGTAAAAGACGGAACATGAAAACCAATCAGGGTCATCAAGAGAGGTGTTTTGGACATAACCAGTCTCTCCAGTCGTTTGCCCACCAGGAGCACCACCAGGAGCGCCACCAGGAAAACCGCCAGGAACAGAACTCCCTGTACTACTGAGTACAGAGGCTAAATTATCCTGCATATCATTCCAATCAGTATCATCCATCACGATGTCTATACGCATGACTGATGCATCATCAAATACTTCATCAAAATTAGGGTCTACATTTTTAGAATGTGTCGCTTCAGTCCAATCATCAAAGGTCTCTTCAGTACTCGTTGAGTCTGAAACAGCATCATCACTAGTCTCAGAATCGGTACTTACGTCTTCGGTAGTCGAATTGCTATCACTACAGCTAGAAAGTGCTCCTAACCCAAATAGGAAAGTCATCGCAACGGCAAATAGGTATTTCTTTTTAATCATATTCTTTTGTTTAAGTGTCAGGCTTAGTTAGCCTCATGGTTATTTCTCTGTTACTTAAATATTGCGCACTAATCGTACAAAGTTATTGATACGGATAGCATCTCCCTGAGGGCCGAATCCTTTTGGAAACTTAGATGCATCTCCAGATTTAGGGTCGCTGCGTTGAGCACCAGCTCCATGAACATCTTGCCATCCAGCAGTTTGACTGAGTTTGCTCTTGCTAACTGATTGCTCTGGAGGAGGACCTTGGTGACCAGAACCGCCTCGAGAACCACCTTGGCGTCTAGATCCTCTACCACCACTAGGTCGCTGATGAGATGAGTCATTTCCTGATTTCTGTGGACCTCGCATAGACATGTAACCTAGAGCTCGTCCAAAGGCAATATAAACTCCATGGTTCCCACCTTGTTCGGTCCAATTAGCATGAGTGGTGCTAGTCCAATAAAATGGATAATCAACTTGATTGCTTTCATTTAAGATAGAAGTACAATTGAATATCGGATCTATAGCTGGAGAATTGGTCACATCTGGAGCACGTTCGTAGTCTACAATACTTTGCAATTCCTTTGCATTTGGGAGACGCCAATCACTATATCCGCTTGCAGTCGATTGTTCGGCATAGCCGAGCGCACGTTCCCAATTCATCCCTATCATACTATCTCCTTTGGTCCACATCAACCCAGTTGCCTTATCTGAGATGGTGCCATCACCATTATCTTTAAAATTATTCTTTCCATATGTCTTGGCTCCTCGAACTAAGAGTACACAAAATGTCTTGTCTTTTCGACCAAATTTCAAACCATATCCTTTGATACGTCCATCGGCGAAATTGACACCAAAGAGTAATTTGTTTTTCTTGTTTTTATACAATGAAGTGGTAACATATTGAGAATCGATAAGACGTTCCCCTGAGTTCTCATCACCATACTCGAAGGTAAAGAAATTCGTATTGATGAATGGACGGAGTCCACTAGGGTCATTTTCTCTGTATCCACTAGGATCTATACCTGAAAAATCAATTAGTGAATAGAGCTCTTTAATAGTCGGAATACGCCAATCGGTATAGCCTGCGTATTTACTCTTCTTAGCATATTTAAGTGATTTCTTGTAGCTCAATTTATCTTTAGCAGTGAGTTGCCCATCACCATCTGTATCGCTCGACTTCTGCCACATAAGCCCTGTTACTAAATCAGTAATGGTTCCATCACCATTGTCTTTATAACTGGGTTGATTACCTTCGAACTGTGCATCTTGACCGTAAAAGGCTTGTCCTGGGATAGGCTCATCTATAGCTACTTTTGCATCGTAACAAACCTTTTGGTTAGTATCAACGATGGGATAAGTAAGTCGATTTCTTGTATCATCTTGCGAAGATGCCCAACAAGAAAAGGTAATAGTTAAAGCCATTGCTGTGATTAATTTTCTTTTCATCATTTTCTTCTTTTAATTATAGCTAGCTGAATTTCATTTTCTCAACGATACAAAGATAAACAAGCAGATTGTGCTTCTCAACTAGAATCTACGAACAGAGCAATTCTATCTACAGAAGAGAATCGTTAAGGAGAATAAAGAAAAACAAAAATTCATAGATAAAAGCGTGCGTTCTATAGATTGTATTCTATAGATTATATCGTATTCAATTATCTTAGCATCATAAATTCAACATACAGTTTGAAGTAGTATAAAAAAATATTATATTTGAAAAGATGAACAATATCAAAACGCTCTCGCCATCACCTTCAGCAAGTCACCTTCACACAATAGTGATGGTAGTAGCTTGGACGCTTACTTTCTCATTACCTATTCTGTTAGGTAAATTTCCTAATTCGGATTATCATCCGATAGTGCATATCTTGACAGAATATGTCATCATATTGGCCTTATTTATCGTAAATCGACTCTATTTCAAGCGATTCCTTACTCAGGAAAAGTGGAAAACATACCTATGCCTCATTATAGGAGCCATGATTATCACTTTTGCCCTTATTGTATTGTTCGAAAATTTAGAACAATTCTCGGGATTACCCATCTCAGAGAAGCTGATAGACCCTCTAAAAGAATCAGGAATGCGACCAAGGGCTCATCATATATTAAGAGGAAATCTTCCGCCTAGGATTCCAGCAATTGCACATATTTCATTACTAACGATACTTATCATCGGTTTGGATGATTTGTTATTTGTATCACTTCGATGGATGTCAGCTGAACAGGAACGTACTCGCTTAGCTAAAGATAACGTACAGATGCAACTAGCTTTTTTACAACAACAAGTTAGTCCTCATTTATTTATGAATACGCTGAACAATATTCATGCGCTGATAGAGATAGATGCGGAAAAGGCTCAAACGGCAGTCATTCAGCTATCACAACTGATGAGTTACCTTATATATGATAGCAACAAACAGCAAATAAAATTAGTGGATGAACTCCATTTCATCGACAATTACATTGCCTTGATGCGTCTCAGGTTTCCTTCAAGAGTTAGTATCAGATGGAATAAGCCAAAAAATACTCCTGCGAATATCAGTGTGCCCCCACTCTTGTATATCTCGGCTATTGAAAATGCATTTAAACATGGCATCAGCTATACCAAAGCTTCATTTATAGATATCCATCTACAACTAGTCCCTTCTGAGACTAAACCTGATTTTCTTTCCTTGAATATCACGAATTCGGATTATGGTAAACAACAAGCCTCACTCCTTGATGTACCTTCTGATGACAAACATGGGGGATTAGGTATGAAAAATATGAGAGACCGTCTAGATATACTCTATCCAGGCAACTACTCCTTAAGAGGTAGAAAAATAGATAATAACTATAGTTTCGAGTTGACCATTCCTTTGAATCAAAAGGAAAAAGAGATAAAGAACAAATCCTAAACAATCAACAAAATACGAAACGAACAAAACGACAGTAATATGGAAATAAAATGTATAGCTATAGATGATGAACCACTAGCATTGCAACAAATAGAATCTTACATAGCCAAGACTGCTAATCTAAAGCTTACGGCTTCATTTGATAATGCAATAGATGCCAGAAATACGTTACAAAATCAAGAGGTTGATCTGCTTTTCGTAGATATCAACATGCCTGATATGAATGGAGTGGAACTGGTGCAGTCGCTAACGAATCCTCCTAAAGTCATTTTTACTACGGCTCACAGAGAATTTGCTCTAGATGCTTTTGCACTAGATGCTGCTGATTATTTACTGAAACCACTGTCGTATGGTACATTTGTCAAGTGTGTAGATAAGATAAAGAAACGCTATTTCATGAAGACACATGTGGATATGCTGTCTTCGACAGAAGATGGAACAAATGAAAATGGTACAGAAGAGGAACTAACGGCCTCATCAGATTGTCTTTACATCAAAAGTGAATACCGAATCATACGGATTAATTATGACCAAATAAAGTATATCGAAAGCCAACGTGAGTATGTGTGTATCTACCAAGTAAATGCAAAACCAATCATGTCATTGATGACGATTAAAAAAATGGAAGAGCATCTTCCGACAAATTTATTTATGCGTGTGCATCGCTCCTTTATAGTGAATCTCAATCACGTACAGATAATAGAAAGAAACCGAATCGTATTTGATAAAAATGTCTATATTCCTATTAGTAACCAGTATAAAGATGCTTTTAATGATTTCTTAGACAAACGTTTCTTGGAATAATCCTTAGCGATCGATGGCGACTTGGCATAAGAATTGCTACTTTTATTGTACAATTAATATCATACACTTATGAACATATACCCAAAATTAATTCTTGACGCACTCTCCACTGTACGTTACCCTGGATCGGGAAAGAATCTAGTGGAGTCAAAGATGGTTGAGGACAACATTCGCATCGACGGGATGAAGGTCTCTTTTAGTCTAGTCTTTGAGAAAAATACAGACCCATTTCTCAAATCGGTGGTTAAAGCTAGTGAAGTAGCTATCAAACGGGACATCCCAGGAGTCGAAATAGAGGGGAATATCCGTACTAAGTTTCTTCAGGAGATTCGTCCAGAAGCTGGACATATGCTTCCTAAAGTAAAAAATATAATCGGTATCTCATCTGGTAAAGGAGGAGTCGGTAAGTCAACTGTCTCTGCTAATTTAGCCGTTGCTCTTGCTAAAATGGGCTATAAAGTGGGATTGCTCGATGCTGATATCTTCGGCCCATCTATGCCTAAGATGTTCCAAGTAGAGGATGCCAGACCTGTGGCAAAGAAAATCAATGGGAGAGAAATGATTGTTCCTATTGAGAAGTATGGTGTCTCACTAGTCTCTATAGGGTTCTTTGTGGATCCAGACCAAGCGACATTGTGGCGTGGTGGTATGGCTAGTAATGCGCTCAAACAATTGATGGCGGATACTGACTGGGGAGAATTGGATTATTTCCTAATTGACCTTCCTCCAGGCACAAGTGACGTGCATCTTACTGTAGTACAGAATATTGCGATGACTGGTGCTGTCGTGGTTAGTACGCCTCAAGAGGTGGCTCTTGCTGATGCTCGTAAAGGAATCAATATGTTCACCAATGCAAAGGTGAATGTTCCTATTTTAGGACTTGTAGAAAATATGGCTTACTTCACGCCTGCTGAACTACCTGAGAATAAGTATTATATCTTTGGTAAAGAAGGGGCTAAACGTCTTGCAGAAGAGAAACAAGTTCCTCTATTGGCTGAAATTCCTCTTGTTCAAAGTATCCGTGAAGGTGGTGATGACGGGAAACCCGTTGCTCTTGATGAGACATCAGTTACTGGACAGGCATTTCTCAAATTGGCTGCTGCTGTGATTAGACAAGTAGATTTGCGAAATGAGAAGAAACCAGCAACTCATATAGTTGAGATAAAGAACCATTAGATAAATCGATGATATATGTCCTTGTTCTAGGATAGATTATTCATATTTTAGAGCATGTCTCAAAAGCCCTACAAGGGGGTTTTGAAGCATGCTCTTCTTTTTATAAGAAGCTCCTATGATGAAAATAAAATTTCCTGTCTGTCTAGTATTGCTTTGTACCCTTATCGGTTGCCAATCGAAGCCACAACAGTCGTTAGCATTGCTTCCTGAAGCAGCATTTGACAGTATCGTTGAAACCAAACCAGTAGCTCTATATACACTTCGAAACCGCAATGGTATCACGATGCAAGTCACTAACTATGGTGCGCGTGTAGTCGCTATATGGACACCCGATAATGATGGGCATTGGGCGGACATCGTAGCGGGGCGTCCTACTCTCAAAGGGTATATCAGTGGAGCAGGTGAACGGTTCTTAGGTGCGGCAATTGGTCGTTATGCGAATCGGATTGCTAATGGAAAATTCGTACTCGATTCTAAAGCATATCAATTGTCTACTTATAGTGATGGACAATGTCTACATGGCGGAATCAAGGGATTTGACCGTGTCGTATGGGATGTCACGTCAAAATCAGATAGTGAAATTGTCTTGACTTATTTATCAAGAGATATGGAAGAGGGATTTCCAGGAAATGTACAAATCAAGATGGTGTACTCGCTGACGGATGATGATGCTTTTAAAATCGAATATACGGCAACGACTGACAGAAAGACCCCAATAAACTTAACCAATCATACTTTCTTTAATCTTCATGGTGAAGGAAATGGAGGTATCGAAGATCATCTCCTATATATCAATGCCGATACGTTTACTCCGCTAAATGAGAAACTGATTCCTTTGGGAACCTACCAGAAAGTAGCAGGTACTCCTTTCGATTTTAGAAGTTCTACGCTTATAGGAGAGCGTATCAATGAGCAGAATACACAACTGGAACAAAGCAAAGGGTATGACCAAAACTTTGTATTGAACCGAACTGCACTAGATGATGTAGAATTGGCTGCTATCGTAGAAGATACTGTATCTGGCCGTTTCATGAGGGTATATACCACAGAACCAGGACTTCAATTCTATAGTGGGAACTTTTCTGACGGTAGTGTGATGGGAAAGAATGGAAAGCCTCATACTTTCAGAAGTTCTTTCGCTATCGAGGTACAGCATTTTCCTGATTCGCCTAATCAGAAAAATTTCCCTTCTACTATCCTCAAACCGGGGGATACATATCACCAGATATGTATCTATCAGTTTGGTACTAAGAAAAAAGACTTATAGTTAATGGACGGGGCGATAACTAAGATTTGAGTTTCAAGTCTTGTGATCGAATCAAAGAGAGTTTACGCATCAACGCATAGGTCAGTAGAGTAAGTACAGCAGGTATTAAGATATGACACACGACAATAGCTATCCATATCTGAGAAGAGGTATTGCCTGAAGCTTCCATAGCTTCTACTGTCCCAAATTGTCCTACAAGTCCACTGGTACCCATACCTGAACCAATCGCAGTGTTGGTCATCTTGAAATAGCATACTGCAAGAGGTGCCGTCAGGGCACCGGCTAGGGTTGGAGGTATCCATATCTTCCAGTTACGAACGATATTAGGCATTTGAAGCATGGAGGTACCGAGACCTTGAGAAAGTAATCCAGAAAAGCCATTGACGCCGAAACTCATCACTGCAAATCCTATCATCTGTGCTGAACAGCCTACTGTAGCGGCACCAGCTGCTAATCCATGGAGCCCTAGCATAATACCTATGGCCGCACTACTGATAGGAAGCGTCAAGGCCATCCCCATCAAAGTAGCCACAATAATACTCATCAGAAATGGACGCAACGCAGTCGCAGAGACGACTAACTGACCAAACCAATTCATAAAGTCACCTATATATGGGCCTACGAATTGTCCGGCTAAAGCTCCCATAATGATGGTTACCGTAGGGGTGATGAGAATATCTACTTTGGTCTCTTTAGAAACTAACTTACCAAATTCAGAAGCAAATACAGCGGCAACGAAGGCACCTACGGGTCCACCTAGTGCTCCACCAATCGCTCCAGGAATGATAGAAGATAGGACCACTAATATGGGTGCATTTAGTCCATATGCTACAGCGGCTGCGATAGCGGGCCCCGTCATCTTACGAGCCATCGGCCATATCGTATCGGAAAGAAAAGGGATGCCCAACTTCAATCCGATCTGATTGAGAATGCTACCAATAATGAGAGAAGCAAAGAGTCCATAAGTCATATAACTCAAGGCGGTAATGAGATACCGATTGACAGTAAATTCAATGTCTTTGCGTTTTAAAAAAGTACTTACTTTGTTCACTATGATTCCTTTTTTTTATTTTCAGGGACAAAGGTACATCTTTTTTTGATTATTAATACCTTTTTGCCAAAAAGCAATGCTTGATTTTTCCTTTTTCAGGTACAATCCAAAGTGTTCATCAATAAAAAGAGCATAAAAATACTGGAGTAGAATGGACTATTCTACTCCAGTATCTAGTTGAACTATCCTACTATAAATAATAGAGGATATAGTAAAGATACCTTATTTTTTCATTTTGAAATATAGTAGTGGAACGACAACCAATGTCAATACTGTAGAGGTTATTGTGCCGCCCATCAAGGAAATGGCTAATCCTTGGAACAATGGGTCAAACAGAATCACTATCGCTCCTAGTACTACGGTTCCTGCAGTCAAGATGATTGGTAAAGTACGAACTGCACCTGCTTCGACCACAGCTTGCTTAATCGGAGCTCCTTCATGAAGACGTATATTGATAAAGTCTATCAACAGCACAGAGTTGCGAACCATCACTCCGGCCAGAGCTATAAATCCAATCATTGAGGTGGCACTGAAGTAACTACCCATCATCCAATGTCCCAAGACAATACCGATAAGTGAAAGGGGAATCGCTGCAAGCATCACTATAGGAACCAAGAAATCTTGAAACCAACCGACGATCAACAGATAGATGATTAATATCGCTACCATGAAGGCAATCCCTAAATCCCTAAAGACTTCATAAGTGATTTGCCATTCTCCATCCCATTTGACCGTATAATTGTCTTCGTATTTTGGCTGACCATTGCTTAATATACCTAGCTTATATCCAGTAGGTACAGAAATTGCTTTGATAGCTTTCTCGAGATTGAGCATCGCATAAATAGGACTCTCAAGGTCTCCAGCTAATTCTGCGGTGACATAAACGACTCGCATGTAATCTTTTCTAGAGATACTTTTCTCTTGGGTCTTCTCTACTAGAGTGGTCACATCTCCTACCTGAACTGTATGCCCCATCTGATTACGTATCGGGATACTCTGAATTTGTGATGCGGACATCTTATCTGATTCTTTTAGTTCAAGCATGATAGGAATGGGTGATAAGGTCTTGGCGTCATGCAATACTCCTGCGGCACGTCCGGAGAGTGCAGCATTTAGATTATCGGTCACCCATGCTGGGACAACACCTGCACGCATAGCTTTGTCGCGATCTACTAGGAATTGCATCTCTGTCTGGGGTTCTTCAATCATGACATCGACATCTACAATCCCATCAGTTTCTTCCATCAGCTTCTTGATTTGCTGGGCTACTCGCTGTTGTGTGGCAAAGTCAGGACCGTATACTTCGGCTACCATGGTCGATAGAACGGGAGGTCCAGGGGGAACTTCGACTACCTTTACATTGGCATGATGACGAAGTCCTATCTTCTGAATGCCAGGACGCAATGCTTTTGCTATGTCGTGACTTTGTTCATCACGAGATTCTTTATCGACTAGATTTACTTGAATATCGGCTACGTTGTCTCCTCGACGGAGGTCGTAATGACGCATCAATCCATTGAAACTGATAGGGGCTGAAGTCCCAACATAGGTCTGATAGTTATCAACCAATCGTTGTTTACCTAAGAAGACACCTATCTCTTTGGCTACTGCATCTGTCTCTTCGAGAGGAGTTCCTTCGGGCATGTCTATGACAACCTGAAATTCGTTTTTATTGTCAAATGGAAGCATCTTCACTGGAACGACTTTAAAGTAAAAGAGGGAAACGGATGCCAATAGTAGGATAACGGTTCCAATCATAAATCCCCATCGTAAGGCTCGCTTATCAAGCATGGGCTGGATGAGCCAATGATAAAAACGATACAAACCGGTATTTGCGATGTTGTACTCTTCAGTTTCATCATCAGGGTTACTTTGCTCGGTCGGTTCTGCGCCAGTAAAACTAGTCCCTAGTGGGTCAAATTCTTTCTCTTGTTCGACCGCCTCTTGTTCCTGGATTTCTAATCGCATCATCCGTGCTTTGTCTGCACGTTTCTGTGATTTTGTCCGTAAGATGATAAATCCAAGAAATGGGGTCAGTGTCAAAGCCACCAGTAATGAGAACATCATCGCTATGGTCGCACCGATAGGCATAGGACTCATGTATGGTCCCATCAAACCGGAAACAAATGCCATGGGCAATACAGCAGCGATGACGGTAAATGTAGCTAGTATTGTTGGATTTCCGACTTCGTTAATTGCGTACAATGCGGCTTCGCGCATCGATACATATTTCATCTTAAAATGTCGATGCATATTCTCTGCTACGATAATGGAATCGTCCACGACTATACCTGTGACAAACACTAAGGCAAATAAGGTGATGCGGTTCAGCGTATAATCCATAAAATAGTATGCAAAGAGTGTCAACGCAAAAGTGACAGGTACAGATAAGAACACCACTAAACCACCTCGCCAACCCATGGCAAGAGCAACAAATAAGGTCACTGCAAAGATAGAGCCCACAAGATGAAGAAGAAGTTCACTTACTTTCTCAGAAGCTGAAGCACCATAGTTACGAGTTACCGAAACATGGATATTAGGTGCAATCTGATCTTGTTGCATATGTTTCACCTTCTCTAAAACACGAGAAGCAATCTTCTTGGCATCTGAACCTTGTTGCTTGCTGACAGCTATCGTCACTGCTGGATTGCCTTCATAACTGACATAACTAGTCGGAAGGGCAGCTCCTTCTACTACGGTAGCTATATCGGTAAGATAGACTGGCGTATGTCCATTCATGCCCACGATGAGATGGCGTACTTCTTCTGCATCGTGAAGGAAATTGCCTGTCTCTACTCGGAATACCTTATTTGATTGGTATCCTTGTCCAGCCTCCATCTGCATGTTGGCGCCTTTGAGGTATCGTTCTACGGTGGTCATATCTAGGTTCATACCAGCGAGTTTACTGCGTTCGAGCGTCACATGAAGGACTTTCTGACGGCCTCCTATCAAACTAACTGCAGTCACATGTGGAATCTTTTTAATCTCTTGCTGAATGAGTTCGGCTTGTTGACGGATTATGTAATCATCATTTTTTGCACTATCACTCCATAGCGTCATGGCCAAAACGGGTACATCATCGATAGAACGAGTCTTAATCAGTGGCATAGATACTCCGCGGGGCATCTGGTCCATATGCTTGACGATTTCATTGTAAAGATTGACAAGAGAATTCTCTAGATTCTCCCCTACATAGAATTGGACGGTCATCATACATTGACCATTGAAACTCGTAGAATAAATGTGTTCTACTCCCTTGACATTGCTAACTACTCGCTCTAGGGGAGCCACTACTTGTGTCTCTATTTCGTTAGGGGTAGCACCTGCCATTTGTACAAATATATCTGCTACGGGGACTACGATTTGAGGTTCTTCTTCACGAGGGATTAATGTGATACTATAAGCCCCCACCATCAAGAAGGATATCATCAAGAGGAGTGATAGTTTGCTCTGTAAGAAGCTACCTGCTATTTTTCCGGCTATTCCTTGTTTCATTGTTTGATTCTCCTTTATTTTTGTGTTTTGACGACGAGTCCATTGTGTAAACGGTAATTACCTGGCAAAATGATGGTATCAGATTGGTCTATCCCTGAAAGGACTTCAACCAAATCTCCTCTACTATTGCCTAGGCGTACCCAATGGAGTATGGCTACATTATCTGCTGATACAGTGTACAATCCATGCAATCCTCCTTTATCGATAAGTGCGGTACGAGGAACCCATATCGTAGCTAGATTTGCCTTTGTATTGGTCTCAACCTGGCTAGCTGAGACTGCATCTGGGATTAACTCAGATTTCAATTGGAAGGTCACATCGGCATGCATCCCTGATAATAACCCTTGTTGTACATCTCTAGGGATACGTAGCGTCACCTGATATTGTCCTCCAGTTGCTATGGAAGAACTGCTTCGTTCTGTGATTTTAGCTTTAAACATTTTGTCCAAAGAGGCGATGGATACCATCGCTTGTTCACCTATAGCAATTTGATGGATGGCTTTTTCACCCATTTGGGTCTGAATAACCATGTCCCCATTCTTCTCGACAGTCACTAGTGGCATCCCTGGAGAAGCAAGAGCTCCTTGGTCTACTGTGACTGCAGTTATCACTCCGCTAAATGGAGCTCTAATCTGTGTATATTCGCGATTGGCTTCTACTTCTTTTTTCATCTGTTTAGCGCTTTCAAGATTAGCACGCATACTTTCATATTGCATATGAACATTTTCATATTCTTTTTGAGATATGCTTTTCTTAGCGAGTAATCGAGTGAAACGTTCTTCATCACGCTTGGCGAGAGTAAAGGCAGCTTGCGCCTGAGCTATCCGAGCATCGACTTGTCTTCCTTTGGCTTGAATCTCGTCATCACTGATATTGATTAAGAGATCACCTCTGTGTACGGTCTGTCCCTTTTTAGCATATACTTTTTTGACGTATCCCATGATTCGTGTACCGAGATGAGCTATCTCATTGGATTCTACTACTCCACTAGTGATTATCTCGTGGGATAGATTACTGATGGGATTGGTTACTGCCACAAGTGTCGGTTGAACCGTCTTTTTCTCGTTCGTTTTATGCCCTCCACAACTGGCTAATAGCCCGGTAAAAACAGCTAATAGAATTACTTGTTTCATATTATTTAGTTTCTTTGATTTATTTATTTTGATAAGTGATAATGGAAGCGGTAGATACTGATATCTACTAGTCTTGGCTCACGAGAAAGCGAAGATAAGCGATGGTTAGATTTCGCTTAAAATGGGTCATGGCTCGCATCAGTTGACGCTCTGCTAACTGTGCTTGTACACGAAGTAAATCACTCGTTGGGGCTAGCCCCTCATGGTATCTATTCTTCTGAATGCGCCAAGCTTCATCGGTCTGTTCTACCATGGTATTAGCATGGTCTAGTTCGAGTTCCAAATCGCGCAATTGACGCGATGCCTTTTCGTAATCGGCACGGGCTGTCCGTTCTTCATGTAATAATTTAGAAGCTACTTTGTCTCTTTCAAAACGGGCAATACGCAACTTCTGTATATTTTGATTCCCATCAAAAAGTTTCCATGAGAGTGAAACCCCTACCATGTAACTGTCCTCTTGGAACTTAAATGCTTCTGTATCATTAAATTGATAACTACCAAAGGCATTGATGCGTGGAAGCCATTTCATCTTACTGGATTGTACCATAGACTTTGCTGCAGATAAACCTGACCGATAGGCTAATAGGTCTGAACGTCCCATTACATCTAGAACTGAAGTGTTTGGATTGTCCCAATGAATGATAGATACTTGATATATTGTCCCGATGTCTAGTCCCATCAGTAAACTCAGTTGATCGCTGCTGTTGGCAATACCACTCTCGGCCATTTGTAATTTGGAACTTATTTTGAGATGATATGCTTTCGCTTCTAAGAGGTCTGCTTTCTGAATCATCCCTTCATCAAACATCCCTTGTGCACGGTCTTCAAATGAGGCTGCAGTCTCTTCAGCTTGTCGCATCACTTCTACATTTTGATAAGCTAATGCTATTTGTAGATACGCTTGCGCTACTTGGAAGCGGACAGCTTCGGAAGTTCGCTTGGCGATATATTTCTTGGAATCTGCTGCGTAGGAGGCTGCACGACGAGCAAGTATGGCATCCATATTGAATAAGGGTTGTCGTAGCTGAAGTTGGGCTGAATAGTCACGTGAAAATTCAGGGTCGTTGAGTAGTGCAGGACTGAAGTCTTCTTGGGTGACGATACGCTGATTGAGTTTAAATCCAAAAGCGTTTAGGGGGTTATTGGTATAAAGTGCTGTGTATGCTGCTTCTACCTGTGGCAAAAATGCAGCATTGGCTTGATTACGCTGAGCACCTGCAATACGTGCATCTAAAGTGGCTTGATGCAACATGGCATTGTGTTTCATCGCTTGCAAAATCGCATCATCAAAAGATAATACTACGGCGTCCTTTTCTAGAGAAATGGTTTCAGCTAATACGGACTGATTAGGCACGAAAAAGAGAACCATTAGTATCAAAGGCAAAGGTGAAATAAGAAATCGAATTTGTTTCATATCATTTATTTTTTTCTTAACTACTGCAAAGATAGCACAGATAAACGCATAGAACAAACAGATAGATTCTATTTATCAATAGATAAAACTTATAAGAGCTTACTCTCTCGCTCTCCTTTTAGCCAACGGGTTGTGATGGTTGTTCCAGGGGGCAAAGAATTGAAATCCTTCACTACTTTACCATCTTGGAGAGTCAGTGTATAGCCGCGCTCTAATGCTCGTTGTGGAGAGCTGTCATCTAGTCTTTGGGCAACCATGTCTAAATGATTACGATATTTGGTTAGCAATCTTTCGGCTTGATAGCCGAGGCGTTGTTCTGTGGAATCAAGGGTGATACGGCCATTGGTTATATACCGTTCTGGAAGATATTTGAGGTGTTGTTCTTCACGTAATAGTCTTTCGTGTCCTTCAGTGATTACTTTCCGCACTTGACTCATCAAATATTGATTGGTGGATTGTAATCGTTGTTTGGCTAGATGAATTTTTTCATTGGCTAAACGGGGAATCAAAGAAGAATAATCTTGTACTATTTGCTTAGATAATTGGATAGTATCTTGGCTCTTGAAACGTAGTTGGTCTGCCAAAGATTCTAGTTGGGAAGAGGCTTGATCCATACGGTCGATGAGATAAGCTGCTGCTGCGGTTGGTGTCTTGACACGTACGGCGGCTACAAAATCAAGTACGGTTTCATCGCGCTCATGACCTATCCCGACCATAATTGGAATAGGATATTGTGCACAGGCAAGAGCTAGATTGTAATTATCAAAATCGGAGAGGTCAGAACTGGCACCTCCTCCGCGAATGAGTACTACAATATCATAGGGTATACCTGAATCGAGAATATGCTCCAAGGCATCTGTCACCGTCTCTTCTACTTTGCCTCCTTGCATCATGGCTTGATAGAGAGTGATGTCGAACGCGTAACCCATAGGATTGGTGTTTAGCTGGTTGACAAAGTCTCCATATCCAGCAGCAGACGCACTAGAAATGACTGCTATTCTCTTTAATATATAAGGTAGTTCAAGCGTTTTGTTATCATCAATGACTCCTGAGAGAGTGAGTTTTTTCAGGATTTCTTTTCGCCGTCTTGCAGCGTCACCGAGGGTATATGTAGGGTCGATATTATTGACCACTAAACTGATTCCATATGATTGGTGAAACTGAACTCTTACGCGTACCATCACTTGCATCCCCGAAGCTAGCTGCTGCCCTGTCTCGCGGAAGAAATATTCCTTCATCCGGATATAGGTAGAGGCCCAAATGACCCCGCGTATCTTAGCTTGTGCATAACGACGTTCGGCATCGTATTGAATAAATTCTAAATAGCAATGCCCAGACGCATTGGTACGCAAATCGCTCGTCTCAGCTACCACCCAATAGTCGAGTGGCATCCCTCCCATTATGGTTTCTTTGATTTGGGTTGTTAATTCTAATAGTGTGCGTGATTCAGTCATAACGATCATTTTATCTGCAAGCTAAAGAGATCTCTTTTATTCCTGAAAAAGGCAATTAATCATGAAGAATCGAGCTTACTTTGTGCTTTTGCAACAAGATATAAAGTTTTTTGAAATTTGGGATACCATATCCATAAATATTATTAGGGAATTCTGATAAATTACTGCAATGTTCAACTAATGCTATCCATTGCGTGGGCGAAATATCAGGGTAGGCTTGCATCATACAAGTCAATGCAGCGGCTATTTGTGGCGCGGCAAAGCTTGTTCCACTCGCATGGGTAACCCAACCGCTAGAACTCAAAACAGCTAAGTCTTCACCTTGGGTTACAACTGAAGGAACGATTCGCCCATCTACTGTGCATCCTACAGAGGAAAAGGCAGCTAGCAAACTATCTTTTCGTACTGCTCCTACGACTAATACGTTCTTTGCATCTGCAGGTGGGGTGATCTTTTTCCAAGCATCATCACCACTATTTCCTGCACTGCAGACTAATAACATGCCTTTACTTGCGACCATGCTTGCTTGACGGGAGATGAAGGTGGATTCACCGTCTAAGTCACGAAGACGGAGGTTGTCTCTTGAATCATCGAAAGAGAAATAACCAAGCGAACTATTTATCAACTGAACGCCTACACTATCTGCATATTCCAATGCAGCAGCATAGGTATCCATCTCATATAAACTTTCAGTCATTTCGTCTTCTGAACGAATGAGATAATAGGTGGCATCATAGGCGGTACCGACTATCTTATGGGGGGAATCGCTCGCCATACATGACAGTACTTTTGTTCCATGTTCACTCTTGTCATAAACATGGTCATCTGGAAGAGCTCCGTTCTTCAGAGAACTGATGCAGGTACGGTTAAAGTTGCGGGTACCAGCTACATCGAGATGCTTAAAAGCTGGCAAGGCATCTACATTTTGAAAACCGGCATCGATGACTGCTACAGATATACCACGTCCGGTGTATCCTAGCGCATTGAGGGTGTCACGTTTGGTCATCTTGGTCTGCTCATGGGCATAGCCATAATAACTCACATCCCTTGTGGACTGTACAGTCTTGATTAGCGTTTGACGTTTGTAAAGAGATGACTCTTCCAATGAATTGGTGGCTTCTCCAGAAGTATTTGCTGAAGAAAAGACTCTACGTATCTTTGAGACGAAGGGCAGTTGACGTAGTCCTACGAGTCCAGAAGTATCTGTCACTGCTATGACGACTGTATTTTGCCATTTTGATTCCAACACGATAGGGAATCCGAGTGCGCGTATTTGCTTCTTGTACTCTTGACATACGGGCAAGTCGGTGCTGTCCACTGGCAAATCAAAACGCTTACGTCTGGCGATAGATTTGGCTGATAGGTATACTTCGGGACATTCAATCGAATAATGGGTAAGCTGTTTATCACGCAAAGAAACTCTATAGCGATAGTAAGTTTCATTTTGAGCCGCCGTATCTTTTTGACGAACTCGATTTGCTGCATAAGGGGTAACTATAGACAGACAAAATAGTACTAAAAAAGCCAAGGCATAGTTTATATGCCTTGACATAGTACGAATAATGAATGTTCTTTCAAAATTATAATTGGTACTCATTAAATTTATTTTCATTATCAATGATACTAGTTACTCAGGAAATGCCTGACTACCCCAGTAATTAGCTCCTTTTTGGTCTGCTATGAAAGCGCCTCCAAGCATGCGTTTCCCTACATAAAAGACTGCTGATTGACCTGGTGTCACTGCTGATGCTTCTTCCTCAAATCGAACAATCATACGACCGTCATCGAGTGCTGCGACTCTACAAGGAAGGGGGGTACCATGATAACGAATGCGTACAGTCAAATCTTTGCATTCCAAAAGAGATGGCATATCTACAATCTTTGGTTCGTTGATTATCATGTATTTGGTCATCAACTTTGAAGAATCACCGACCATGATGGTATTGCGATCTGAATTTATTTTGATGACATACGCTGGATATCCCAAAGCAAGATCTAATCCTCTTCGCTGTCCTACAGTATAATATGGGGCTCCTTTATGCATACCCAACTTATGACCTTCAGTATCGACGAATAGTCCTTCTCCGATTTCTTTATCTATTTCGGGAGCTTGTTCACGTAAAAAATTACGATAGTCTCCAGAGATGAAGCATACTTCCATACTCTCGCCACCTGATGCTTTCTGAGTATATCCTTTCTTTTCGAGATATTCACGAACCAATGGTTTGGTGAATGAGGAAAGGGGGAAACGAAGTTTACTTAACTGTGCTTGACTGAGTCTCCAAAGGAAATAAGATTGGTCTTTCTTTTCATCATTTCCAGTTTCAATGAAATATTTTCCTCCGTCATGAACTATTGTTGCGTAATGTCCTGTTGATATAGTCGCACAGTTATATTCATCAGCCCATTGGTTAAGTAGTTTGAACTTAAACAAAGGATTACACATCACACATGGGTTAGGTGTGCGTCCTGCTTTATATTCATCGATAAAAAATTGAATTACTTGCTCACGAAATGCTTCACGCACATCGGCTACGTAATGTTCGATACCTATCTTTTTAGCCATACTAACGGCTTCTTCTATTGATGCATTTAATTGGGGAGAATCCCATACACGCATGGTCACACCAATCACGGTATAACCTTCTTCTTGCAACATCAATGCAACTGCAGTACTATCTATACCTCCACTATATCCTAAGAGGACTCTTTTTGAGTTGTTATCCATAACAATCCTTTCTTTTTTTAATTACTTACTTATCAATACCGTTGTATAGGCACTGATTCCTTCTTGTCGCCCTGTAAATCCGAGCTTTTCTGTCGTGGTAGCTTTGATGCTTATAGCATCTAAGTCAACTTCCATCACGTGTGCTAATACCTCACACATCGATGGTATATATTTTTTTAATTTGGGTTCTTCGGCACAGATTGTAGCATCTATGTTGCCTACTTTATACCCCTTTGTAGCGATAAGTGCAATTGTTTTACTAAGTAATATTTTGCTATCTATATCGAGAAAATCGTTGCTCGTATCTGGAAAATGAAAGCCGATATCACGCATATTGGCTGCACCGAGCAGCGCATCGCAGATAGCATGTATCAGCACATCGGCATCACTATGCCCTTTTAAGCCTAGAGTATGTGGTATATTTATTCCACCTAACCAAAGTTCTCTGTTTTCAACTAATTGATGGACATCGTAGCCCATGCCTACACGAATATTCATATCTTTTTTTATTGTAGTGCTTTGCTACAGCTACTTGTTTGTACCTAACGTATATCAAAAGACAATAGCTTTTGATCTTCCAGATATCCATCGATATGCTGGTTCAATTCTAATTTACCGACTCCCGATGGAGTACCAGTAAATATAATATCGCCCATCTTTAGAGTCATAAATTGACTGATATAGGCTATGACCTTATCTATAGAATGTATCATATCACTCTGCAAACCGGTCTGCACTGTTTGTTTATTTATATCAAGATGGAAAGAGATCTCATCGGGATGTTGTAGTCTGTTTCGATCTATCCATTTCCCTAAGACAGCACTGCCATCAAATCCTTTAGATAATTCCCAAGGCATTCCTTCGGTCCGAGCTCTTTCCTGTAAATCACGAGCTGTCAAATCAACTCCTATCGTGACTTTATCATAATAACGATGAGCAAAACGCTCTGAGATATGTTTCCCCACTCGCGTGATAAGTACGACCAATTCGGCTTCGTATTCTATTTGCTTACTAAATTCTGGAATAAAGAAGGGACGACCATCTTTAAGTATAGCAGAATCTGGTTTCAAAAAAATCACTGGTTCTGAACTAGAATCAAGACGACCAGAAAGTTCTGGTAAATGACTCTTATAATTCATCCCTACACAAATAATTTTCATTCTATCCTTATATTATTCTTGATCGTCTAAAGCAATCTTGTGAGAATTATCATTCTCTATATTTTGACTATTCAGTCGATTAAACATGACTGCAAGATGTGCATATAGTGACGTGTTTTGTACAACAATCCCTTCCGGAACTCTAATCCGAAAAGGGGTGAAATTCCATACAGCTTTGATACCTGACTTCGTCATCTGATTAGTCACCTTCTGTGCCTTGTCAATCGGAACTGTTAGTACCCCTATCTGTACATGGTGCTTGCTTACATATCTTTTCAGATCATCCATATGATAAATTGGAACACCCGAAATGGTGTGTCCTACTAGCTTGGGGTCCACATCAAAACCTGCAACAATATGTAACCCAAAATGCATCAAACCAGAATCACCTAGCAAAGCTCCACCTAGACTACCAACGCCGCAAATAAAAGCATTGTGACAGGAAGTAAAGCCAAGAAATTCTTCTAAAACTCGAATTAGTTCTGCTACGTCGTACCCTACTCGTGTGCGACCGCTTATACTAATATAACTCATGTCCTTAGCTATTTGACTAGCATCTATTCCCGTCTTTCTTGATATTTGTGTTGAAGAGATATATTTATCCCCATCTTTAGCCTTGAGTTTTACACAAGACAAGTACCAAGGCAAACGTCGTAAACTTGGTTCTGGTATCTTAGAGATTTGTTTAATATTATCATTCATAAGTTTGAAACTTCATACATATAGTGCCACAGACACAAAAGTAATGAATTATAAGGTAAAAGTTGTGGTCTTACCACGGAAATTGTATATTTGGTAACTATTTTTCATTATTATGCATCTACCTTATTATATCAATTGAGCATTATTAGTAGATAGAAATAGTATCTAATCATTAATTAATTCAGAAACTGATGGCAAAGAACAAACAAGAAAGCTGGAAAGATAGACTTTCCGTCGTATATAGCACAAATCCTGATTTTAAATATGAAACAGAAGAGTCAGATACAGAAGATACACCCAATAAGAATCAACAACGATTAAGAGTCGAAATCGATCGTAAACAAAGAGGAGGAAAGACAGTTACTCTTATAACTGGTTTCTCTGGTAACGAAGATGATTTGAAAGCTCTTGGAAAATGGCTAAAATCAAAATGTGGAGTTGGCGGTAGTGCTAAAGATGGAGAGATTCTAATACAAGGAGACCATAAACAGCGTGTGGTTGATTTACTCATCAAGGATGGCTATACCAATACTAAAGCTAAAGGATAGTTGCAGTAAGAAATAACACTAACAGCAAAAAAAAGAGCACCAAGAAAATTCTTGGTGCTCTTTTTATATCTCAAAGAAATGTTTATTCAGCGTTCAAAGTGAAACGTTTGAAATCAACAACTGTAAGACCTTTGCTAGCACCGTCTAGGAACTGAGCGATAGTCATCTTACTATCTTTTACGTATTCTTGGTTTAGAAGACAAACTTCCTTGTAGAATTTCTTGATACGACCTTCAGCAATACGTGGAATCAAATTCTCTGGTTTACCTTCTTGACGAGCCTTATCTGCAGCAATCTTCTTCTCTTCTTCCAATACTTCAGCAGGAACTGTTTCAGGAGTTACAGAAATTGGATTCATTGCAGCTACTTGCATAGCGATATCTTTAGCTACGTGTTCATCAACACCTGGTTGATTAAGCGCTACGATTGTTGCCAATTTATTTCCATTATGGATATAAGCAACAGTAGTATCACCTGTAACAAATAGGTAGCCGTCTAGTTCAGTCTTTTCACCACAGATACCAGAACGCTCGATAACTTTGTCAGCTACTGTAGCACCATCGTAAGGAAGAGCTTTCACTTCTTCGATTGCTTTACAACGGTTCTCGATAGCTAAATCAAGAATATCTTGAGTCATTTTGATGTGGTCAGCATTTTTTGCTACGAAGTCAGTTTCGCACTTCAAAGCAATCATTGCAGCATATCCGTCAACAGACTTAGCTAATACACAACCTTCAGAAGTTTCACGTTCAGAACGTTTTGCAGCTATTGCTTGTCCTTTTTTACGAATGATTTCCATTGCTAATTCGAAATCACCATTAACTTCGTTCAAAGCATTTTTACAGTCCATCATACCAGCACCAGACATCTTACGAAGGTGCTGAATATCTTTTATTGATACAGCCATAATTTTATGTTATTATATTATTGTTTCTGTTTAATCTAAAAAAAATACAAATGTCAACTACCTCTTACTACCTTTTCCTAAAAAGAGGCTCTGTAGAGATAGTTGACAATTTGTTAGCTATTAAGCTTCTGTAGCTGGAGTTTCCTCTGCTGGAGCGGCAACAGCCTCAGGAGCAGGTGCTGCTTCAGTTGTAGCTTTTGCTTCAGGAGCAGCTGCCTGAGCAGTTTCTTCTGTTCCTTTTTCAGTACGTGCACGACGTGTACGACGAGGAGCTTTTTCAGCAGCAGCTTCACGATCTACGCGCTCTGCTTTACGTTCTTCCAAACCTTCAGCGATAGCTGCACTAACTGCTTTTAGAATTACTTCAACAGATTTAGTAGCATCATCATTAGCTGGGATAACGAAGTCAACAGGAGCAGGATTAGAATTTGTATCTACGATAGCAAATACAGGGATACCTAAGATCTGAGCCTCACGTACAGCAATACGTTCTTTCATTACGTCGACGATAAACAAAGCAGCAGGCAAGTGATTCATCTTTGCGATAGAACCAAGTGTGCTCTCTAATTTTGCACGTTGACGAGAAATCTGAAGAACCTCACGTTTAGATAAGTTAGAATATGTACCATCAGCAGTCAACTTATCAATAGTAGCCATCTTTTTGATTGCTTTACGGATAGTTGGGAAGTTGGTAAGCATACCTCCAGGCCAACGTTCTACAACGTATGGCATATTAACCGATTTTGCGCTTTCAGCACAAACTTCTTTTGCTTGTTTTTTAGTAGCAACAAAAAGGATATCACGTCCTCTTTTAGCAATTTCCTTGAGAGCTTCAGCAGCTTCATCAACTTTTGCTATTGTTTTATGAAGGTCAATGATATGAATACCATTGCGTTCCATGAAAATATAAGGGGCCATTGCAGGGTTCCACTTTCTTGTAAGGTGTCCGAAGTGGCTACCAGCCTCTAATAGGGAATCAAAATCAAGTCTTGACATTGTTTTATTCTTTAATTCGTTTACTTTCTTATTTGTTTTAGTCAACTAATGAGTAGTCTCACACAAGAGAATCTCATCAATTTAGATACTAAACGGTCGTTATACTGCGAGTAACAGTGGATACTAACGTTTAGAGAACTGGAAGTGACGACGAGCTTTTGGCTGTCCTGGCTTCTTACGCTCTACAGAACGTGGGTCACGAGTCACGAAACCTTCTTTACGAAGTGCTGACTTGTCTTCTGGGTTTATTTTGATAAGTGCACGAGCGATAGCCAAGCGAACTGCTTGAGACTGTCCTGTGAATCCACCACCAAAAAGATTTACCTTAATATCATATTTCTCAGCTACGTCTAAAAGATTTAGAGGCTGTTTCACCACGAACTGTAGTATAGTAGATGGGAAATATTCTGTGAGGTCACGCTTGTTGATAATGATTTTACCTGTACCTTCACTTACATATATACGTGCTACTGCGCGTTTACGTCTTCCTAATGCGTTAATTACTTCCATGTAGACGGTTTATTTAAGTAGGTTAATATCTATATTCTTTGGAGACTGAGCTTCTTGTTTATGTTCTGGACCTGCATATACATACAAGTTACCAAGAAGTTTAGCACCAAGTTTATTCTTTGGCAACATACCTTTCACGACTCTTTTAAGAAGACGTTCGTCACCATCTGCCTTAGCAAGAATACGAGCAGGAGTAATAGATCTTTGACCACCAGGATAACCTGTGTAAGAAAGATATACTCGATCTGTCATTTTTTTACCTGACAAAGTCAATTTATTGGCATTGATAACAATAACGTTATCACCACAATCTACATGAGGGGTAAAGTTTGGTTTGTACTTACCTCTCAACAATTTTGCGACCTTTGAGCCTAAGCGTCCTAGAGCTTGGCCTTCTGCATCAACAATCACCCATTCTTTATTAACGGTTGCTTTGTTGGCAGAAATAGTCTTGTAACTTAAAGTATCCACTCTAATTTCTTTTTTAATTATTACTACTAAAAAAAATTCACTTCACCGCACATATTAACCCCGGACAAAGGCAGTTATGCGCTATGAATAATATTGTTCTCTTTACTAATCGAGACAATAATCGGCTTGCAAAAGTATAAACTTTTCATGATATGACAAACTAATCAGTTTAAATTTTGTACAGAATGTACTTAAAATCAGTTTTTTTAAGGTTTTAGGTCGAATATTACAAAATAAAGTGAGTGTATAGTACAATACTACACACTCACTTTAAGAATTACTTTTCTATCTATCTTTTAGATAAGACGTCCGTTCAAAATGACCTATTATTCTATCATTGAAATAAGTCTAAAACAAGGAATCAACGTTGCAAATCTTCAGGAAGAATATCAGGCATCACAACCCGCATCCAAGTCTCATTGAACCATGTATCTATGGTATTTCCTTTATCATCTTTTTCGATATAGAATTTGAGAGTCAAGATTTTCCCATCTTCACTTAAATTATATTCAAGTACATTATCACTCCCATTTAACACAGGATTATCCAAGGTCTTGGTTATATGCTCCACATAAGCTCGATCAGAGACAACTTTATAAGTCCCATATCCCAAAATGATAGACCCTTTGGTAGGGATAGACACGAGATTATACATATCCCCTTTTTCAGTAAGGATTTTAAAACTATTTCCAGAAATTAAGCGTCCACTTCCATCTTCTGTTCCAGAAATGTAATAACACATTTGCCAGACACCAGCCAAAGGAGTTTGACTTTTTTTCTTCTGTTCACCATTTACTGCTGCTATAGAAGGGACAGCAATAAGTACCATTAGCCCGAATAATACGATTGAGACAATGCGTTTCATAATGATTACATTTTAAATGTTAAGAACTAATTTAAATTATCTGTCCTTCTACTCATATTGATATGTGAAATAGAAAGAATTACAATAGTAGTCATTCGACGATGACCTTTACACCTCTACCGAAATATAGCAATTATGTAACAACAAAACAAGAAATGATAAAAAAAAATCGGTTATAAGTATTCATTAGATACTTACAACCGATTCATTTATTAGAGACGTATGTCTAAAATCCTAAAATTCGCAGTTATTTGGTGTACGAGGGAAAGGAATTACATCACGTATATTTGTCATACCAGTAACAAATAACAACAGACGTTCAAAGCCAAGTCCGAAACCAGAGTGAGGTGCAGTACCATAACGTCTAGTATCAAGATACCACCAAATATCCTTGGTAGGAACTTCCATTTCTTTCGCACGCTTTTCTAGTTTTTCTAGATTTTCTTCACGTTGAGATCCACCTATTATTTCACCAATCTTAGGGAAAAGGATATCCATTGCACGTACCGTCTTATCATCATCATTTTGTTTCATATAAAATGATTTGATTTCTTTAGGGTAATCAGTTAAGATAACAGGACGTTTGAAATGGTCTTCAACAAGATAGCGTTCATGTTCTGAAGCCAAATCGGCACCCCAAAAGACAGGATATTCGAACTTGTGCCCTTTAGCTACTGCCTCTTCAAGGATTTTAACCCCCTCTGTATAAGTCAAGCGCTTAAAGTCATGCTCGAGAACAAAATGGATACGTTCTATTAGTTCCTTATCAAACATCTTATTCAAGAAAGAGATATCTTCCATGCAGTTATCTAAAGCCCATTTAAGACAATGCTTAACAAATTCTTCAGCAAGATCCATGTTCTCATCAATCTCAACGAAAGCCATTTCAGGTTCAATCATCCAAAACTCAGCCAAATGGCGTGGTGTATTTGAATTCTCTGCACGGAAAGTAGGACCAAAAGTATAACATGCCCCCATAGACATCGCAGCAAGTTCAGCCTCAAGTTGCCCAGACACAGTCAAGGCAGCTTGTTTACCAAAGAAGTCATAGTCATAATTGATTGTCCCATCCTCATTTTTCTTGAGATCATATAGGTTCATCGTAGTGACTTGAAACATTTCACCAGCTCCTTCACAATCAGAAGAGGTAATCAATGGTGCATTGAAATAGTAAAATCCTTTTTTATGAAAAAAGTCATGCACAGCCATAGCCATATTGTGACGGATGCGGAAGACAGCACCAAAAGTATTTGTGCGTGGACGTAAATGGGCAATTTCGCGAAGAAATTCCATTGTATGTCCCTTTTTCTGTAAAGGATAGGTATTGTCAGCTTCTCCCAAAATCACAATATCTTTAGCCTGCAATTCAGCACTTTGGCCTTTTCCCTGAGAAGCAACAAGTTCACCATTGACACTAATACAAGAACCAGTAGTTATTTTCTTAATAATTTCCTCATCAAAAGACTCGACATCTACTACGATTTGTAAATTATTTATTGTAGACCCATCATTGAGAGCAACAAAGTTAACTTTTTTACTACCTCGACGAGACCTAACCCATCCTCTTGCGTTGACAATTGTACCGAAGGTTTCGCTTTTAAGCAAGTCTGAAACCTTAGTTCTTCTTATTTTTTCCATTTCTATTAGCTGTTATATACGATATAGTTGTTTATTCAAAAGATCCCATACGTAGGAAATTGACTTCTTTCTCAGTCAAGAAACGCCAATCACCACGACGTAATCCTTTTTTAGTCAAGCCAGCAAACAATACACGGTCTAATTTCACGACACGGTAGCCCAATGACTCAAAGATACGACGTACGACACGATTTTTACCTGAATGAATTTCCAGTCCGACTTGATTACGTTTTTCTTCAACATAATTTAGTCCATCAGGTTGAATCACTCCATCATCCAATGTAACACCACTAGCAATCTGATCCATGTCAGCATTCGTTACTGGTCTATCAGTAAATACGTGGTAAATTTTCTTTTTCAAGAATTTAGGATGAGTTAGTTTAGAAGCTAAATCTCCGTCATTAGTAAGAAGTAGAACACCTGTTGTGTTTCTATCCAGACGACCTACAGGATATATTCTCTCCTCACAAGCATCTTTCACAAGATCAAGAACAGTAGTACGATCCTGAGGATCATCTACAGTTGTCACACAATCTTTTGGCTTATTTAAGAGTACATAAATCTTACGCTCGATAGAAACGACTTCATCACGGAATTTCACTTCATCAGCACGACGAACTTTAGTACCCAATTCTTTCACAACCTCACCATTAACAAGAACAGCACCTGTTGTAATATATTCATCAGCTTCACGACGAGAACATACTCCAGCATTTGCTAGATACTTATTCAAACGGATTGTTTCCTCAGGATCATGTTCTTGTTCCTTGTACTCAATCTTCTTCTTTGCACTAAAAGCGCCTCTATCGTCAGGTCTATTATTAAAGCTAGGACGACTATTGAAGCTTGGACGACGATTATCTCTGTTGTAGCCACCACTTCGGTCATTGTTATAACCTCCACGGTCATTGTTATAACCTCCTCGGTCATTGTTGTAACCACCACGGTCATTGTTATAGCCACCACGGTCATTGTTGTAACCGCCGCGGTCATTGTTGTAACCGCCGCGATTATTATAGCTATTGGTACGAGGACGATATCCACCGCCATCTCTGCTACCATAATTATTGGTACGAGGACGATAACTACGTTGTCCCTCTTCACGGGTCCCATAGCTAGGTCTGCTAGGACGTTCTCTACGGTCAGTATTACCGTATTGATTATAAGGATCACGAGAATCCTCACGATTATTATTGTAACTATTAGTACGTGGACGATATCCACCTGTAGAATGTTGGCGGTTGTCATACCCTCCACCACTATTATATCTTGGACGGTAGCTACGCTGTGGTCTATCCCCTCCTTGATTATCGGAATAACGTGGACGGTCATTGTGTTGTTGTCTTCTATCATCGCTGTTGTAGCGAGGACGATAACTTCTTTCACCATCATGTTCTGATTCAGTAGATTTATAGCGTGGACGGTAACGATTCTCGCTTCCCTCTCTGAATCTACTATTGTAACGTTCTCCATTTGGTTTTTCACCTGCACTCGCATTTGTTGCGCTGTTACCATCACGGCCGGCACCTTCATTTCCTAATGACTCATTAGTCCATTTTTCATCTTCTGCACTCATGTTGTTTTTTCTGTTAAGTTTAAATTGTAGAACCTCCCGGGTCTATCTTTATTCATGTATATATCTGTAAAACATTCCCCCTCTCCTATTACATGCCAGTATAGGAAAAAGGAGAAATTTTCTTTAATTCTTTTTTTACTTCATCATTAATCTGCAATTGATCAACAAAAGCAGCAATCGTATCAGCCGTTACGGTCTCGTTTGTACGTGTGAGCGCTTTCAATGATTCATAAGGGTTAGGATACCCTTCTCTACGTAAAATAGTCTGTATCGCTTCAGCAACGACATTCCAACAACCATCTAAATCACCGCTAATTACTTTTTCATTGAGAAGTAATTTACCTAAGCCCTTGATAGAACTCTTAATAGCAATAATAATATGCCCAAAAGGAACACCTAAATTTCTTAACACAGTAGAATCAGTCAAATCACGTTGCAAACGAGAAATCGGCAATTTCATCGATAAGTGAGTCAAGATAGCATTTGCAATACCAAGATTTCCTTCAGCATTTTCAAAATCAATCGGATTGACTTTGTGTGGCATCGCGCTAGAACCAACCTCACCAGGTTTGATACTTTGTTTGAAATATTCCATTGAAATATACTGCCAAATATCTCTATTCATATCAATCATAATTGTATTGATACGTCTCATTGAATCCATCAATGCAGCAAGAGAATCATAATTTGAAATCTGAGTAGTAAAATGTTCTCGTTTTATATCAAGATGCTTTTCCAGAAAATCTTCAGCAAAACTAGGCCAATTAATATCAGGATAAGCTACATAGTGAGCATTGAGATTACCAGTTGCACCACCAAACTTTCCTTTAACTGGAATTGCCTTCAACACTTTCAACTCCTCTTCTAAGCGATATACAAACACATAGAGCTCTTTACCCAATCGCGTTGGTGTAGCTGGTTGCCCATGAGTTTTAGCTAGCATCGGGATATTAGCCCATTCATCAGAACGTGAACGTAATATTCCAATCATTTCCTCGAGAAGCGGTATATAGACCTTGCACAAAGCTTGTTTTGTCAACATCGGCATAGCCGTATTGTTGATATCTTGAGAAGTTAATCCAAAATGGATAAATTCTTTATATGGTTTCAAATCAGTTACAGTGTCAAAATATTCTTTGAGTAAATATTCAACAGCCTTTACGTCATGATTCGTTACTTTTTCTATTTCCTTTACTCTTTTGACATCATCCAATGAAAGATTTTGAGCATAACTGCGCATCCCTTCTAGGGCCTCAGCATCTACCTTGCCCAATTGAGGCAATGGTAAATGACAAAGAGCTGTAAAATATTCAGCTTCTACAATTACACGACCTTTGATGAGAGCAGCTTCAGAAAAGAAAGCTGAAAGTTCTTTTGTTTTGTTATGATACCTACCATCTATCGGAGAGACAGCCTGCAATGATTCCTCTAGTTCCAATCCTTGTTTCATTTATCCATGGTTTTTTTTCGAACGTTAATACCCCAAATTAAATCACTATGAGAGTTGTTTTAGTCTTAAATACACTGCTATACGAGCATTCAATAGGTCACCCTGTGTGCTATGGGTTTATTTTATTCTACAAAAGTACACAATAATCATCAGAACCGGAGAAAAAACACTTTTTTTATATCAAAAAAGCGACAAAAAAAAGAAGTATTCAAACTATACAGTCTAAATACTTCTCTTGAGTGGGCGTTGACGGATTCGAACCGCCGACCCTCTGCTTGTAAGGCAGATGCTCTAAACCAGCTGAGCTAAACGCCCGTGGAAATTAATCCTTGCTTTTTAAAACCGTGTACGAATTTGTTTGAGTGGGCGTTGACGGATTCGAACCGCCGACCCTCTGCTTGTAAGGCAGATGCTCTAAACCAGCTGAGCTAAACGCCCGTACACTTTGTTTTTAAAAGCGATGCAAAGGTATCGTATTTTTTCATATCTCCAAAACTTTACGCACTTTTTTTGCATCTTTTTTTTCAACGAGAAGAGAGAAAAGCAACACAAACTCTCATAACACACTGATAATCAATCATTTACTTATCTTTTCTTACAAGTCCCATATTTGCTCCTTTTTTCAACAAATACTTAAGAGCTGCATCATGCTCGTTAGGAATCACCCCATCAAGGATAGCATCTTTTATAGAACTTTTGAGAGAACCGATCTCACTACAAGGTTTTAAACCAAAAATTTTCATGATTTCTTCTCCATTTATCGGTGGTTGAAAATTACGAACTCGATCTTTTTCTTCCAATTCGACCAACTTACGACGAACAATTTGGAAATTTTGAAGGAAACGTTTCTTACGTTCATTGTTTTTTGAAGTAATATCAGCTTCACAAAGCGTCATCAAATCATCAATATCATCCCCTGCTTCAAAAAGAAGTCGACGAACAGCAGAATCAGTAACCTTGTCAGAAGCGATAACGATAGGACGCATGTGTAAGCTAACCATTTTTTGAACGTACTTCATCTTATCGTTCATCGGTAACTTCATACGAGAAAATATTTTAGGAATCATCTTTTCTCCAACAAAATTATGATTATGAAATGTCCATCCAGCTTTGTTGTCCCAACGCTTTGTTACTGGCTTACCTATATCATGAAACAATGCCGACCACCTCAGCCATAAGTTCTCCGAATTGGCAGCTAAGTTGTCTAGTACTTCAAGCGTGTGATAGAAATTATCTTTATGCGATTTACCATTACGTGTATCAACCCCTTGTAGAGCAATGAGTTCTGGACAAACGAAAGTCAACAAACCCGCACGGTCAAGTTCAACCCACCCTTTGCTAGGAGTAGGAGTAGCCATTATTTTATTCAATTCGTCAGCAATACGCTCTTTGGATATGATTTCCAAGCGTTCCTTATTGCGATCAAGAGAAGCAAAAGTAACATCATCAATCCAAAAGTTTAGTTGGGTCGCAAAGCGCACACAACGCATCATTCTCAACGGGTCATCACTGAAAGTCGTATCAGGATCAAGTGGTGTACGGATAATCCCGTCTTCCATATCTTTCATGCCATTGAAAGGATCTAACAGCTCTCCGAAAGAAGCTTTATTTAAACTAAGAGCAAGTGCATTTATAGTGAAATCTCGTCTATTCTGGTCATCTTCAAGCGTACCATCTTCGACGATTGGTTTACGAGAATCACATTGGTAGCTTTCTTTACGGGCACCTACAAATTCAACTTCCTGCCCATGCCATTTGACCTGAGCAGTTCCGAAATTTTTAAAAACAGCAAGAGAAGCCCCCTTACCTAGTTTTTTAGAAAGAGCTTTGGCTATTTCTATTCCGCTCCCTACGACGACCACATCAATATCTTTGGAAGGTCGTTCCAAGAAAATATCTCTCACATAGCCACCGATAACATAACAAGGATAATGTAATGCATCCGCGACCTCAGAGATATGTGCAAATATAGGGTTACTTAAATGAGGCAAGATTGCCTTTAGAGTATATTTAATCATGTATTTTTTTCTTTTGAGTATGCAAAAATACTACTTTTCTAGCTTATAGATGCTATACCTCAGGGAAATTTGATATTTTTGTATTCAAGATGTCTATAAAAACAAATAAGATGAAAAAAGGTATTAATTTCATTCAGAAGAATCCGCTTACTATCATTGCTTCGTTACTTGCCATATGTATAGTATTATGGGGAATATCATCCTACATCGTAAGTAAGAGTTCAGAAGAGATTGCTGAATCATACTACGAAAGAGCAAACGAAAGCCTAAGTAACAAAAACTACAGTGCAGCTAAGCGCTTGCTCGATAGTATTAAGACAGTAGTTCCTCAAGCCTACGAATGGAGACACAAAGCTAATGACTTAAAGCTATTCATAAGAAAAGAAGAGCAAACCAACACACTAAAGTATATTCATCAGCAACTCGATACGATAGCAACCCAACAGCAACAGCTCCTTAAAGAGCAATACAAGAACATACAGAACAAGAAATACCAAGACTTGGCTCAATATGTTTGGAATCCTCAATATATTCAATCCCAACGATCTACTCGAAACCACTATCTATTCCAAGTAGATGAGCAAGGGGTCTGTTATATTCTTGCCACATACAAAGGTTCGAAAGCTGAAACGATAAAGTATCTTACAGCAACTTTCAAAGACGGCACAAGTGTAGCTTGTGAAAACAAATTTAGTCATCAATCAAACAAGATAGCTACAGGATATACTCAGAGCATCTCATTTCACGGCCCAGATGCCTATAGTCTTCTAGAATCCATGGGTGCAGACAAAGCTCAAGTCTCCTCATTCCACATGACGGGTAGTAAATCCTATGCACTACATGTAAGCCGTACCGATTTGACAGCAGCCAAAAAGATGGCTCAACTAAGTCGTTTGCTCACCGCCAAACAGCACTGGCTAAAACAACAAAATGAGTGCATCAATGAGCTACGCTTTTTAGAGAAACGAATCAATAAAGAATCCCCGAAACGAAATGACCAGCAAGAGCAGACTAAAGACTCTATAGACGTTTCAGAGCCAGCTTTATAATCTGTTCTACGGGAGCTTCTCCATGTTCTTGCAACAGTGCATTGACAACCTTACTCGAAGCAGCCGGTTGAAATCCCAGCATAGTAAGCGCTGCAACAGCTTCCTGTTGTACCTGATATTGAATGACGATAGGACTTCCATCATCACCACTGCTCTTTTTGGAACCTGCAGCGCCTGCATCTAAGCCTGCAGCCTTGTCTTTGAGTTCGACGATGATTCGCTGAGCTGTCTTCAATCCGATGCCTTTAACCGTTTTGAGCAATGAAGCATTTTCAGTAATCAACACATCGATAAGTTCACGAGGAGACAATGAAGAAAGAATCATTCGAGCCGTATTTCCTCCTACTCCCTTGACAGAATTAAGTAATAAAAATAAAGATCGTTCTTCACGAGAGTAAAAGCCATATAATTGATGCGTATCTTCCCGTATAACTTCATAAATATATAATTTACAATGTTTCTTTCCCTGTACAGCACTATAAGTATTGAGCGATATATTAACTTCATAACCCACTCCAGCACATTCTATGATAGCTACTGTAGGTTGCAATTCAACTAAATCACCTTTCAAATATTCAATCATAACGAATTTATCTATTTCAACATTAAAAAATAAACTGCATATACTATTTGCATCTGCAATCAGCATATAAAGAAACAAATAAATTTATAGGCAACCTAATAACAAGAAAGAAAAAAATCAGTACATTTGTCATTAAAAGTAAATACACTCGAAATATAGTCCTCAAAAATGAAACAATATTTAGACCTTCTAAGACACGTTCTTGATGAAGGCAACCAAAAAGGAGACCGTACAGGTACAGGAACGATCAGTACATTTGGGTATCAAATGCGTTTTGATTTATCAGATGGTTTTCCTTGTCTAACCACAAAGAAATTACATCTCAAATCAATTATACATGAACTTCTTTGGTTTTTACATGGAGATACTAATGTAAAATACCTGCAAGACCACGGAGTACGTATTTGGAATGAGTGGGCAGATGAGAATGGCAATCTAGGTCCTATTTATGGATACCAATGGCGCTCATGGCCAGATTATAATGGGGGACACATCGATCAGATTAAGGAATTGATTAAGACCATCAAAGAAAATCCAGACTCACGACGTATGTTAGTTAGTGCATGGAATGTCGCAGATATTCAAAACATGAAACTACCACCATGTCATATTCTTTTCCAAGTATATGTCGTTGATGGAAAACTCAGTTTACAGCTATATCAGAGAAGCGCAGATATCTTTCTTGGCGTTCCATTCAACATTGCCTCTTATGCTCTATTACTCCAGATGTTGGCACAAGTAACAGGCCTCGAAGCAGGTGAATTTATTCACACCTTAGGTGATGCCCACATCTATAGCAATCATACAGAACAAGCCAAACTACAATTGACACGTGAGCCACGACAATTACCTAAAATGAAACTAAATCCGGATGTAAAAGACCTCTTTGATTTCACTTATGAAGATTTCGAACTGATAGGTTACGATCCCCATCCACATATACCGGCAAAAGTAGCCATCTAAATATGACACTCACACTAATTGTAGCAACAGAAAAGAACCACGCCATTGGTTATCAAGGTAAACTCCTCTATTGGTTACCTGATGACCTGAAGAACTTCAAAGCGACTACTTCAGGACACACTGTGCTGATGGGACGTAAAACATTTCAATCACTTCCAAAAGGAGCACTACCCAATCGACGCAATATAATACTTACGAGAGACAAAGCATTTCGTGCAGACAATGCAGAATGCTTTACCACTTTAGAGGCTGCCCTTGCAAGCTGTACAGCATCAGAACAAGTATTCTGTATCGGAGGAGAGCAACTTTACAGGCAGACTATTCACTATGCAGACCAATTGATAGTGACAGAAATAGAAGCAGTTGCAAACCGTGCCGACGCACACTTTCCAAAAATTGATAACGAGCTATGGATAGAAACAAGAAGAGTGTTCCACGCCAAAGACGAGAAACACCCTTATTCATTTTATTTCGTTACTTACGCACGAAAATAAGATAACGACCTTCTTCTATACTAAGTCAGATACGACGATATCATCTTCTTCGTCATCAGTACAAACAGGAACTTGACGTTTGATATATTCATTGAAAGAAATCAATGTTTCAGTTCTTGCTAAACCTAGAGGTTGTAACTTGTTATGAATGACACTCATCAAATGATGATTGTTCTTAGCATATATTTTTACAAACATATCATACTTGCCAGTAGTAAAATGGCACTCCACAATCTCAGGTATCTTACGCATCTCATCTGCAGCTTTCTGATAAGTAGAAGGGTCGTGAAGATAAATGCCAATATAGGCACAAGTTTCATAACCGATTTTCTCAGGATCAAGTATATAGGCAGATCCTTTGAGGATGCCCAAATTTGTCAGTTTCTGTACCCGTTGGTGTATAGCAGCGCCAGACACCTTACATTCCCTAGCTACTTCTAAGAAAGGAATACGTGCATTGTTAGCTATCATTTTTAGAATTTGCTCATCAAGAGCATCTAATTGGTGATGTCCCATTTTCTATTTATTTATAATCATTATATTCATCTTTATCCACAATTTTAAAGAGTTACAAACTGAAAGGAAAACTCTCAAAACTGCACAAAGATACTACATTTATACTACATTTTATCCTTTTCTATTACTAAATAAATAGAAAACAATATATAGGGCTATCCTTATACACACAAAAAAGAGTGCATCGATATGATGCACTCTTTTGAGATATATAATCAAACACTAGTTGCGTGGATGCGCAGAGTAATTGATTTTAAGAGCATAAGCTTGGCGAAGCGCTTGCTTCACATCAGCTATGATACCCATTTTAGTCTCTTTATCAGCCTTTATAGACACAGTCATATAAGGTTGATCTTCTTCTTTCATAGAAGTACGTTCTTGATTAATATAATCAAAGATATCACTTACTTCCGCAAAAGAATCATTAAGCTGAATACGGCTTTCAGATCCCATAGTCTTGCGGAACTCTTGAGTAGGTTCTCCTACATAAATAAAAGTTACAAGTGACTTCTTTTCCAATTTTTCAAGTTCAGTACCTTGAGGTACCTTGAATTGAACCTTTAATGTCACTTCACGCATTGTAGTTACAATCATGAAGAAAAACAATAGAGTAAAGATCAAATCAGGGAGAGAAGAAGTATTAAGTGCGGGCATACCGCGCTTTCCTGTCTTATTAAATTTTCCCATTTCTACTTGCCTCCATAATTTTTAGGTTCAGCCTCTGAAATCTTCTGAGGATAAATCATACGAACCGCTTTTTGCTGATCAGCATTAAGCTCAGCGTATTCTTTACCGAATTTTTCAGTGGACAACTCATTACGTAATTCATTATATGCAGCAACAAGTTCGTTCTGCACATCTATATATGCCTGATAACTAGTACCACGGTCATTCTGAACAGAAATTACATGCTTATCAGTTACACGTTGGTCACCGAAGAAAGGCACATTTTTCATATGCTTTTCAGGAAGGTCATCAGCGTTGTAAGGATTGGCAATAAATTCCTTAGCTTTTTCACGTAATTGATCTACTTTCAAATACTCACCACGAACCATCAACTGGTCCTCTGCATTTATAAGCACGACGAGTACATTTCTTTCCTTTACCACAATATCATCTAACTTCTGATCCTTTTCAGGAGGAGGAGGCAAACGACGAGCGAGACCGCGGTCTGTATCCATAGAAGTTGTGATAAGGAAGAAGATCAATAGCAAGAAAGCGATATCAGCCGTAGAACTCGAATTAATATCAGGTACTTTCCTATTTCCTCTAGCCATTGTTTATCTGAATTAATTGATTAAGAAATACTCTTTTTGACACCACTTACGAAGATAGAAAGGATAGTACCAGCCATCAATACATAGATTGAATATAGGAACATATCAGTTATCTTCAACCAGAAAGGATCAGTATAAGGACCATCACCAGTTACAACAGTATCTGTAGAACCCATACTCCAAGTGATTGCAAGAAGCGCAACTAAAAGAATCAATCCGACAAGTGACTTAAGTGCATTAACAGGACTGTCTACCAAAGCAGAACCGAACTGAATAACAGCAGCAACAAGAGTCACTAAAACACAAAGACCCAAGATAAAATAGATCAAATAAATCAATGTCTCTGTATGAACAGGGTCATTGAACTCACCTACGACTCTATCGAACCCATCAAAATAGAATAATCCACATACAACAACGATTGCAGCGAAAAGGGCATAAAGGACGTAATATGAGATTCTGTATGTTAACTTACTCATAATATTAAAGTTTCTCAAAGATTACTTATTATATTTTTGGTTGTATTTAATCACCATATCAAGTAGAGAGATTGAAGAATCCTCCATATCAGAAGTGATAGACTCGATTTTAGCCAATACGTAGTTGTAGAACAACTGAAGGATAAGAGCTACGATCAAACCAAAGATAGTTGTAATCAAAGCGACTTTCATACCACCTGCAACAACTGTTGGAGAGATATCACCTACTTGTTGGATTTTATCAAAAGCCTGAACCATACCGATTACAGTACCCAAGAAACCAAGAGATGGAGCCATCGCGATGAAAAGAGTAATCCAAGAGCAACCTTTTTCTAGGTAACCAGCCTGAACACCACCATAAGAAACGACAGAGCGTTCTACTACATCTAGGCCTTCGTTTACACGCATTAAACCTTGATAGTAAATAGAAGCAACAGGTCCACGAGTATTACGTGCACGTTCTTTAGCAGCTTCGATATCACCACTTTCAAGATCAGACTCGATAGATTCGATAAATTTCTTAGTGTTAATTTCAGCAAGACTCAAATAGATAATACGTTCGATACAGAAAGCAAGACCGATAACTAAAGCGATAGATACAAGCGACATAAAAGAAGCAGTACCCTCGATAAATTTAGTTTTCAATTCTTTGTGGATTCCACCCTCAGCAGGAGCATTAGCAGCGACCTGTTCTGTAGCAGGAGCGGCCTCCTGTGCGCTTACTGCCGGAACAGTAGCAAATGTCAAAGCTCCGATAACAGCAATGATTGCGAATAACTTTTTCATGTGTGTCTAAATTTTTAAATTAAATAATTGATTTTGTTGTTGATTATTATTTTTGCTATTTACTTTTAAATGCCTTTTTTCATCTTCATCACATCATTTTCTTTTCCATCACATCTTCACATCTTATGTTAATCCATTTAACTAACAAAAGTAACCAAGTCAGAGTGCCATTACGATACCTTTACCTTGACTACTGCGGAGAGAGCGGGATTCGAACCCGCGATACACTTTTGGTGTATACACGCTTTCCAGGCGTGCCTCATCAGCCACTCGAGCACCTCTCCAAATATGCCTTTTCCATACGCAGAGGCACTAGTAACCATCAAAACGTCCGCAAATTACGAAAAAAAACCGCAATCGGAAGTACATTTCACCACAAAAGTATCTTTTTTTTTCGTCTAGCCCTATTTTGAACTTATGAATTAATAGTATGCTATATTTTATTAATATTCTTTTAACTTATTACGTATAAAAAGTCTGTTTTTGTAACATTAAACTAATCACATAGCACCTTAGAGAATCCATAAGAAAAGAGATTTCATAAGAAAGGGAAAGACGCATTATCCCAATATTGTATATTTTTAAGTCTTCAGCCATTTGAAAGCTTGGAATAAACTGTATTTTTGCGAGGAACAAACACATAACCCCTACACGAAACACGATTCATGACAACAACGAAAACACTCCCTAAAAAGAATCACTACCAGAAATGGTATAGCAAACTTTATCTAGTACTCCTATTATTGTGTACCTCGAATATGCTAAATGCTCAGTCACAATACGAATTAAACAGTGGATGGAAATGCTTACCTTCGCAGAAGACAAATGACAAAGGCGAAATAATATCAAAACGATCTTACCACCTCGACAACTGGAAGCCAGCAGTGATTCCAGGCACAGTACTCACCACACAGTTGGCAAATGGAGAAATTCCCGATCCTTTTTATGGAATGAACAATGAGAAAATTCCCGACATATATAATGTAGGAAGAGATTACTACACCTACTGGTTCGTCAAAGACTTCAACGAGACTAAACCCTCAGGAGACGATCAAGTATGGATCACCTTCAGAGGAATCAACTACAGTTGTGATATCTACCTCAACGGACACAAAGTAAACCAAGAGCCCTTCGAAGGGATGTACCTCCGTAAGACCTTCAATATAAGTAAGATGCTCTTAGCCAACGGTAAAAACAGATTGGCTGTGATTGTCTATCCTCCAGACCCCGTAGGCAATCCAAATGGCGGACAAGGTGGAGACGGAACTATTGCCAAAAATGTGATGCATCAGTATGTAGCTGGTTGGGATTGGATTCAACCTATCAGAGACCGGAATACTGGAATATGGGACAAGGTATTCATCGAACACACAGGAGCCATAAATATCAAGAACCCTCATGTCGTGACCTTTGTTCCAGGGGTACGTAAAGTAAAAGGAGTCCAGGCAGACGCAATAATAAGGACAAGTGCAGAGATACAGAATGCATCGAACCATCTTGTGTCAGGAATATTGCGCTACACACTAGATGGAGTAACCGTCTCACAAGAAGTAAGCATTCAAGCAGGAGTTACTAAAGAAGTAAACCTTCCTGACTTGACACTGCACAATCCGAAGCTCTGGTGGCCCGCAGGTTATGGCCCACAGAATCTGTATACTTTACCAATCCAATTTATACAAGATGGCGAAAAAAACATATCAGATACCGAACGGATAAGATTCGGTATACGAGAGATACAGACGACATGGAATGATATTACACGAAGCAAACAAATCAGTGTCAATGGACAAAAGATATTTATAAAAGGAGGCAACTGGATTATATCAGATGCAATGCTTCGCTTTTCAGATGCCCGTTATGATGCAGAAATTCGTTATCATAGAGACATGAATCTCAATCTGATTCGTATTTGGGGAGGCGCTATTATTGAACGTCCAGAATTTTACGAAGCATGTGACAGATACGGGATGCTCGTATTGCAAGATTTCTGGTTTTCTGGCGATTGCAATGGCCGCTGGGAAGATCCAAAGAAAGCAGAAGACCAATGGACAAGACGTAAATATCCCGATGATCATAACCTAGTATTGGAATCGGCCAAAGACATGATTAAGATGATTCGTAACCACCCATCACTTGCAATCTGGTGTGGAGGAAACGAGATTACCCCTCCTACAGACATCTTGATTCCATTGCGAGATGAGATACTCCCTCGATTGGACGGTACACGTTGGTTTATCCCCTACTCCAATGCCAATGAATGGTCTTATAACTTTCTTGGAGGAAATGGAGATGGTCCCTACTCGATACAACCAATCAATTCTTTTTGGGACAAGAGAACATGGCCTTTCAATTCCGAAGTAGGATCAGTTGGGACAGGAGATTATGAATCACTAAACCGTTTCATCCCTAAAAAGGACCTACAAGCACCTAACTACTACTCCGACTCTAAGCGCGGAGAGACAGTAGATTCAGTATGGCAATACCATAAATACTCAGGCTATTACAAAGCATTGACTCCTTATGGGAAAATACGTGATATTCATGACTTTACCATGAAAGCTCAACTAGCGAATTATGACCAATATCGAGCTTTAATGGAAGGATTCAGTTCCCACATGTGGGAATGGTACACAGGTTCTATTATTTGGAAGACTCAAAATCCATGGACGGCTATGCGAGGGCAGATGTACGACTATTACCTAGATCCCAACGCCTGCCTATTTGGATTACGAAAAGGTAGTGAACCCGTTCATGTCATGTGCAGTCCAGAAAGCAAAGAAATCTATATAGTAAACAACTCCTTCGAGCCTATTAGTGACCTCATGTTAGTAGCGACCTATTATGATATGGAAGGTAAAGCACAAAAGTTACAGCAGATATTCACCTATCTAGATGCAGCCACAGTATCCAAGATATCCTCTATGAAATCTAAACTAGACAAACTCTTGTCAGATAAAGGCGGTTTCTTCTACCTCCAGCTGATGAATGTACAACAAGAAACCATAAGCGATAATTTATACTGGTTTCCAAATGCAAAAGGAGAGTACGCTGGGCTCAAAGAGATGAAACGAGCAAAAGTAACCTACCGTGCACAGCAATTAGCAGAAGGAAAGGTTAAACTAACCATCTTCAACCCCCAAGAGAGTCCAGTGGCCTTTTTCAACCGAGTAGCCTTGATAGATAAAAAGACAGGAAAACGGATTCTTCCAGCATTCTGCGACGATAATTATGTATCAGTTCTCCCAGGAACTACAAAAACAATCCTTGTAGATTATCATGCTGAGCCAGGACAAGAATTAGAAGCCACCATCTTAGGATGGAATGTAGACAAACAAAAGATCACCGTACAATAGACAAATAAAAGAAGTCATTAAAGAATGACCCAGATAAAAAGAATTGCACAGAAACCATGTAGAGATTAGGTTTCTGTGCAATTTATATAAGAGGTCATTTTACGCTTTGAAATTATTTCCCTTCGACTATCTTAGTCCGTTTAGAAATTCCATTCTCATTAAAAGCCTCAACAGAGAAATAATATGTTTGGTCTATATTTAGACTACGCAGGTCTAACTCACAGTTATCTCCATAAATCATCCATGAATTGTACAATTTATTAGGTGCAATCCCCCACACTACATTGTAACCCTGGGCACCCTTCACAGGTTTCCACTGAATCCTAGCATCACGTTTATCAGCCAAACGACTAACTGTAAATCCTTTCGGTGTATGCGGTTTTGCCTGATGACCTTTTCCGAAGACACGCAAGTCACTTATCGCTAGATGCTGACTTGATATAGACACATGGCTATACCGTACATATCTTGCGCTGACCCCTTGTTCCAATTCAATGTAAGCATTAGGAGCATCTACGAAACTATGACTCCTATCTACAATCGGTACCCATTGCTTACCATCAAGAGATGTTTCGATAATATAACGCTGTCTCAGATTATCCATTCTTCCCCACAGATTGGTTTCTTTATAATCAGAGAAATTGATTTGCAAAGCAAAGATATCCATAGGTCTTTCGAGATCAATGCTAATCCATTGATGGTCATCATTATGCTCAGCACTCCAAAAAGTAGTCATATCTTCATCAACAAGATAAGACGCTTCGTGTCCTTTCACAGAAGAAGACGTCGAGACAGGTTTATTGTAAGACAATAACATCCATCCCCTAAATCCCCCTTTTTGGAATTGTTTGGTTGGTTGATCTGGAGCATAATGAGGATAATCACCATAAGAAGTATCACTATGCATCAATCCATCCTCATCAAAGAAAGTAGGAAACATACAAAGCCGACGTTCAAATTTATAATTGACTGATAAATGAACAGTAGCAAAATGCCAATATACCCCGCCAGGTCCTTCGATAGTGCAGCCATGTCCTGCACCCGTTGCGAAACCACCTGGCTTATAGCAAATCGGGTTATTCGGTGCATATTCAAAAGGACCTAATGGATTCTCTGACACATAAACTCCATCACCATACACATTAAATTCTGTACCCGGTGCAGCATACTGAAGATAATATTTTCCTTTATGTTTATTCATCCAAGCCCCTTCTAAGAAAGGTTTTATAGGACTTGTATGATTCTCCCCGAATCGTTCCCAGCCATGTGCTTGAGGATGCAATACAAAAAGCGAATCCACCTTATCAGATTTCGGCAAGAAGAAATGGTTCTTATCTAGTTCACGTGCACGAATAGGCCATTTATTAGAAGATCCCCAATAGAGAAATGAGCGTCCATCATCATCTATAAAGAAAGCAGGGTCTTGCAAGTCGTGCCATACCGACTTAACCGGCTTCCAAGTACCTTCAGATGGATTATCTGTATAAAGTAAACTCATAGAACCAGAAGGATTACCAGCCATGTAGAGCACAGAATCTTTATAATTCACAGCAAAGGGAGCATTACTTCCATTGAAGTACCAAGACTGTGGTTTGATAAAAGTCCAATTGACCATATCTTTAGATTTCCAATAACCCATTGAGCGGGTTACAAATAGATAGTATTCTCCTCGAAAAGAGACAACAGAAGGGTCTGCTCCAGACCGATAAGAAATCCCTCGCTGAGAATTATGAAAAGGATACGTATAGTCCAAATCAATAGGATTACAATAAGTCGTTTTACGATATTGAGCCTGTACAACAAATGTGTTGGCAACAAGACTCAATACCAATAACTGAAAGAAGAGATATTTGCTTTTCATTATATTCATTTTTTAGAATGATCGTTACTGTAAAGTAAAAGACAACTCATGACTCTCATCTTCAGCATCATGAGCAATCCAAAGACTAAAGTTCCCTGGTTCAGAACGATATTGCATTGCACTATTAAAGAATCGTAGCTCCTGTTCATTGAGATCAAAAGTCACCATTTTACTTTCCCCAGCTTTAAGTTCAACTCTTTTAAACCCTTTCAATTCCTTAACTGGTCGGGTGACACTAGCAACCAAATCTCGAGTATAAAGTTGAACCAAATCAACTCCATCGCGTCGGCCTGTATTGGTCACTTTACAAGTGACAGTAATTCCTTTCTCAGCAGTCATCACATCAGTATCTAGTTTAACCTTGGAAAGTGTAAACTGAGTATAACTCAAACCATATCCAAAGGGATAAAGTGGTGAGTTGGGACAATCAAGATATTTTGACTTATAATCTGCCGTTGGATCGTCAGGGGATAAAGGACGTCCCGTATTTTTATGATTATAATAGACTGGTACCTGTCCCACATTGCGAGGGAAACTCATAGTCAGATGCCCTGAGGGATTACAATCTCCAGAAATTACATCTGTAATGGCTGCTCCCGCTTCAGTTCCAAGATACCATGATTCCATGATGGCCTCTACATGAGTATCTTCCCAAGACAAGTCAAGAGGACGCCCATTACAAAGGACCAACCCAATGGACTTACCCGTATGGTGAAGAGCTTCAAGAAGAGCGGATTGTTGTCCTGGCAATTTGATATCAGTTCGCGAAGCGGCTTCACCACTCATATTATAATCTTCACCTCCGACAAACAGGACCTTATCAGCTTTGCGAGCGATACGCAATGCCTCACCAAATCCATTCTGGTCAGCTCCATCAATAGCACACCCTTGGGCATAAAGTAATCGCACGGATGTACCTGCAAAGCGATTTTCCAATTCTTCCCAAATTGTCTTATTCCTTAACCGGTCACCTTTAATAGACCACTCTCCGTTAAGACTCGTTCTATTCTTAGCCAAAGGACCGATAACTGCAATCGTCTGTCTTTTCGAATCATCGATAGGAAAAAACTCATCGTTATTCTTCAATAAGACGATACTTTGCTGTGCTAACTGACGTGAAGCAGCCAAATAATCAGGTTTCAAAGTACCGGTTTTTTCGCGTTCCGCATCAAGATAACGATAAGGATCATCAAAAAGGCCCAGCAAAAACTTCATTTCCAGCACACGACTAACGGCTTGGTCAATACGTGCTTCACTGACACGTCCCTGCTCCACTAGTTTCTTCAAGCTCTTAATAAAGAAACCACTCGTCATATCCATATCGATACCCGCATTGATAGCCAATTCTGAAGCCTGAAGTGTATCAGCTGCTACCCCATGGTTCATCAACTCCATGATAGCAGTATAATCCGTCACGACCAATCCCTTAAATTGCCATTCGTCACGCAAGACTGTCTGGTACAACCATTTATTAGCACTAGCAGGTACCCCCAACACATCATTGAATGAGGTCATGAATGTAGCCACTCCAGCCTCTGTAGTCGCGAGATAAGGTTCAAAATAGTCATTACGCAAAGTCAACTCACTAAGGTTCACCGTATTATACTCACGTCCCGCTTCGACAGCACCGTAAGCAGCAAAATGCTTGGTACAAGCTAAGATTGTTTCGGTGTCCTTAAGCCCTTTCCAGCCTCCAATACCTTGATACCCGCGCACATACGCTTTAGCTATGGCAGCACCAAGATACGGGTCTTCACCAGCACCCTCCATCACACGTCCCCATCGAGGGTCTCGTGTAATATCCACCATAGGAGCAAAAGTCCATGCGATGCCTTCAGAAGAAGCTTCTTGAGCTGCAATACGAGCACTTTGTTGAATCAGATTCAAATTCCACGAACATGCAGAAGCTAGATTTATCGGAAAGATAGTCTTATACCCGTGCACGACATCTGCTGCAAACAGAATAGGGATTCCTAACCGAGTACTATCCACAGCTAAGTGCTGCAATTGGGTTAGTTTTTCGACTCCCATTTCGTTGAACATACTACCAACCATTCCCTGTTTGATGATTGGAAGGACTTGAGTTTGCATAGCTGGACCAGTGATTTCGCCTGCACCGGCAAACTGATTTAGCTGACCTATTTTTTCATCTAAGGTCATCAATTTAAGGACAGAATCCACTCGCTGTTCTATAGCAGCATCCTGAGAATAACTTTGATATTGACACTCCTTGTTCTGAGAGCAACCAAAGAATGAAAACATGAGAAATCCGCATAGCGAGGTTAAAAGAGGAGAATATGTACGTATCATCTAATTATATTTTATCATTTGTGAAATTGGAAAAGCCACTCATAAAGTCCAGGTTCAGCAAAAGCATCGTCCCAACTATTATGATTATCTTCTGGGTATAACGTATATTTACTAGGTGTCTGAGGATTGAGTTCAACGATGCGATTGTATATCTGTCTAGAATACTTATTAGGAACCACATCATCTTTTCCGCCATGGAAAAACCAAATAGGAGTCTCCTGATAGGCATCCGCTAGTGAAGCATCATTTGCTCCACAGATTACAAAGGCAGCACTATATTTATTAGGCCAGCGTTGTAGAAATTCAAGGGTACCTATCCCCCCCATACTCAAGCCTCCGATATACAGTTGTTGAGGGTCTACTTCATGTACCTTAACCAAAGAATCAACCAATGCATTGACAGCCGCAGTAGGCCATGTAGGTCCCTGGTCCAAAGGAAATTGGAACACCCAATCTTTGGAACCGTCTTTCTGTTCTTTGATGCGATGTGTCCATGATATTCCTGTTGGGCACTGTGGAAATACCACAATAGCCTGATGCATAGCTCTCAAAGAATCACTTTGAAACAAAGAACCACCATGTGATAGTTGAGATTGGTTATCTGTTCCCCGTTCCCCAGAGCCATGTAAGAATAAGATTAGTGGATATTGCTTGTTTGCTTTATACCCCTTTGGGTACATGATTCGATAAGGAAGGGTATCATTTCCCTGAACAAATTCATGTGCAAAGTAAGTAGAGTCATTTACGCCAGATGAACAAGCAAAAACGACAAGTGATAGACTGAATAGAAGAATTAGTTTTTTCATATTACTAGTTGTTTACAGTTATATCCAAAAAGCTAAGTCCTTTTTGGACATCTTCATTTCCCATAAATAAGTTCCACAACAAGCCCGTCCTATAATTTTCGATCATACAAACGATAGGGCCTTGGTCTATGGCGAGATACATTTCAGGGAACCAATCTAATTCTAATGAAAAAGCATCAATTGGTCCATATTTACGAAAAGCCTTTGTTCCAAGATTTTCGTAAATATTACGAGCCACCTTCATCACCTCTACAGGTGCGTAAGGCATAGATGAAAGTGCAGCAGTGGGACTAATCACTCCATAATCAGTGTCTGGATTGTGCGACGCATATCCAGGATAAAGTACACTTGGATTATAACTGATGCCCGTTTTGCGTCCACCTTCACTTTCCCACTGTGCATAGCCATTAGGAGAATAAGAAGAGGTCAATCCCCACAACGATTCTCCGTATCCAGTATAATCTTTAGGATTTGCGATACAGTATGCTCGATTAAGCATCACATGAGCTGTGTTAATCTGCTTGTAGTCCACATACTTATCCTGGGTAATCATCGGATTAAAACCACAATAGGAATAGTGTGCCCAAAAGAGAGGTCCACCAGCCGAATGATTTCCTGCATGCCTGATAGGAAGCGTGATACCATACTTCGTAGTCGGAACCATCACAGCACCATCCTGATACCAACCAGTATCCCATGCAGCTTTAGTTACTTGATGATTGGGAGAAGAAGCTCCTATGATATATGTGATTAGTGTCTCGTTATAAGCTCGTAAAGGCATGTTCATATCCCATCCATAATTAGGCGACCAATGCCAATATAACCAATCTTTATCATTTTGATACCAACGAAAGTCAATTCCTTTCCAGAGAGCTTCAGCTCGTTTAGAAATATCTTGAGCTTGAGCATCTCCGTTTTTGAAATACTCCTGCACACAGATAAGCCCTTGTGCCAGCATAGCTGTCTCAGGTAAATCCCCTCCATCATCCTTAGTGCTAAAGGGTTTGGTATGGCCTGTTTCACCATCTATCCAATGACTCCATGCTCCATGATAACGGTCAGAAGATTCAAGAAATGTGAGAATACGGTCGAAACGATTTAAGACTTCGCTACGAGGTATCCAGCCTCGAGATGTCCCGACAAGCAGGGCCATCAGCCCAAATCCAGAACCTCCAGTAGTCACTATGTTTGCATCATTACTGGGATAAATATTGGATAACATGATGCGTTCTCTACCCAAACCCGAATGAGGTTCTGCTCCATCCCAAAAGTAGTTCATACTATAATACTGTATGGTATCCATCAATTGATTGTCAGATAGATTCTCATAGATAGGCCAACTAGTATTGGCTGTTGAAGGAAGCGAGTTATCATTGTTTTCCTCACTACCACAACTTGCAGAACAAGTTATGGTAGCAAAGGCAAACAAGCAAATGTAGATTATCTTTTTCATATACTAATGGCTTAATTAGCAGCCATAACGGTTTTTATTTCTTCTTGTGTCAGTGCTTTATTATATCCTCTCAAATCATCCATCATACTTCCATCGTATTTATGACTCCAATAGGCAAAACTTGGAGAACCATTAAGAATAGATAGAGCAGTACAATTTGTCCAATCCACAGGAGCAGACAAGTCAGAGCTCAATCCTAACTCACCATCACAGTAGAGGCTTATTTTATCTGTATCGATGACAAGAGCAATAAATTTCCATCCCGAGCCATCGACAGGAATCACGAAACCATCGCACCAGACATCAGTAGTACCGATACCCACATTAGCTTTGATTCGCTGTTCCGTATTTGACCCTTCACGGAATAAACGGAAACCGTGCATGCGCTGCTCGTTTGCTGCTTCCACTTCATCGCCAAGGACTAGGATACCAGCACGGTCGGGAACTGCATTTACATTATACCAGAAAGTGAAGGTACACGTATTATTTGCAGTGATAGCATCAGCAGGAAAAGAGAGATACGACCCTTCGGTAGAAGAATAGCTATTGAGTCCTACTTTAGCTTCACCACCAAACGAAGGAGTTCCGACAGCCGTTGCATCAGTAATAGAAAGGAGCTCAGTATAATCCCCATCAAATGGGAAATACATAACTTCGCCATCATAAGCGGCTTTATAAGGTTCAGCCTTAGTAAAATGAACTATAGACGTCGTTTCCTTACCTGTCAAATCTTGAGCAACAACAGCTAAGGTATGATCTCCGTTAGTCACATTAGCATAATTAAATTTGATGACTCCATGTCGATAATCAGTGAAGTCACTCACTTCATTGATTGATTGATTATCCAATGTAAAGAGGACATTTTTCAACTCTATGTCATCAGTGACATCACAATTGATATCAATATCAGTAACATCATCTGTCACACGAAGAAGAGTTCCTTCTGAAGGATAGATCACACTCACCACGGGAGCAGAAGTATCTTCTCCTGGGGCTACGGATTTTATGCTGTCTAAACCGTTATTACAACTCACTAGAGCCAACGTAAATAGACAAGAATAGAGATAAGTATAGGTTGTTTTCATCGATTTTATTATTTCGGTCATTAATTTATTGGGCTGATTTTTGAGTAGCTGCTGTCTCGGCTGCTACTTCTTTCGCTAAAACGGGTAAACTATCTATTTGTTTCAATGGATAAGGAAGAAATTCTTTGTCCACAGTAAAGGTACGTCCATCATAACTCAATTCATTATATTTCTTATAACGAAGTAAATCCCAGAATCGTTGTCCTTGTTCACAAGCTAATTCCGCAAATTTCTCATTCAAAACATCATCAAGAGTGACACTAGTTAATTTTGAAAGTCCAGCACGAGTACGTACTATATTCACTGCATCTACGGCAGACATACCATTTTGAATCGCTCCACCATTGACAACTGCTTCAGCATAAGACAAGAGTACTTCAGCATAGCGAATCATCGTAAAATTCTTATTAGAGCCATATTCAGTACGTCCCGAAATCAATTGGTCAGAAGGTAAATAATGCTTTCCAGATGCAAACAATGCCCGTGCATAGTCGTTAATGACATCTCCTGATGGAGTGGTGTTGGAAATCCAACTAGGCAAGGTAGCATATTTAGAATCTGTCTCTAAGTCAGCTATCCCTCGGTTAGTAAATAGAACTGTAGTTTGAAGACGAGTTTTCTCTCCGCGGTCAAGCATAAACTTAATGTATTTTTCAGAAGGTTCCCAGAATCCCCATCCTGAACCAGCACCAGTGATTTTTGGTGTCCATCCCTGAGGGCCATAGAAAGCCCAAAGATGACTTTTATTGTCACCTGAACCAGTCCCAAAATCGGAATATTGCAATTCAAAGATATTCTCTTTACATAATTTACCCGGAGTCTTGAATAATTGATAGTAATCACTCATGAGTTCGAATTTGTTCGACCCGATGATATCTCCTGCATTTTTAGCCGCAGCATCCCAATTATTTAATTCTAGATTAGCAAGCATCTCGATAGCAAGCGCTGTATATCTGGTCACTCCACCTGGTATATCTGTTCGTTCACCAGGTCTAACTGCAGGCAACTGGTCTTCCACACGCTCCATCTCATCTACGATATATTGATATCCATCAGTTTGAGACACCAGTGATTGGTTAAGCATCAATGAAGGGTCACTTGCTTTTGGAATCAATATCTTATTGAAATTACGAACAAGAGAAAGTAAATACCATGCCTTGATGACATCACTCTCGGCCATATATTGGTCCGCCTTAGATGCATCAGCTCCAGCCTCCTTATAAGCCTCAAGTTGATCTTTAGTAGCATAAGAAGTGATAATATTACGATATTGAGCTTCCCAAGCAGAATTTATCATCCAGAAGTTATTATCATATATATAGTTATCAATATCAGCAAATGCTTGTTGGTCACCTTCGCCACCGTGATTAACATCGTCACCTCGCACATTTAGACAAGGGAGTACTTCCCAACCAATAGCATAGGTTTTGGAATACAAACCCAATATCGGTTGGATCATATTCTGTGATTGAGAATAATCAATTTCAGAACTCGTCACTTGATTTTCAGCAGGTTCATCCAGTTTATCTTCACAAGAGGTGAAGAGTACATTTCCTACAAAGAGTCCGAATCCAAGTGCAAAATAAGTAAATATATTTTTCATAATTAGGGGCAATTAAAATTTAATGTTTAGTCCGAGAGTATAGGTAGAAGCTATAGGGTATGTTTGATTATCGATACCATCAGCCACCTCAGGATTGAATCCATTGTAGTTTGTAAATGTAAATGGCTTCTCGGCAGTTAATGAGATACGCATAACTGGCCAATTAGCTGCATGTACATTGTACGCCAACTGAATATTCTGTATTCTGAAGAAATCACCACTCTCTACAAAGTAATCACTCATCTTTTGATTCCATGATTTACTTAAGCCAGCAGCAGATACATATTTATTACTTGTACCCTCTCCATGCCAAAGATTTGAAGCCAAATCAGCATCTATATTTCCATCGTTAGTCCAGATGATTTCACCCCGTTTACGGTTCAGAATCTTATTTCCAGATTGTCCATAAGTTGACACTGACAATTCCCATTGTTTATAAGCTACATTGAAATTCAGACCATAAGTAAAGTCTGGCATAAAAGAGCCAAGTACTACTCGGTCTTCAGAATCTAACACGCCATCATTATTCACATCCTTGAATCTATAATCTCCAGGTTCTAATTGATTAGCTACCGCAATCGGGTCGTCAGCTATTTCCTGAGCATTCTGATAGACACCATCTGTTTTCCAACCATAGAAAGCAAGCAAACTTTCTCCTAAGATAGTTCGTTGTCTAAATTCGGCAGAACCTCCATCTAGATATTGTTGTCCATAAAGAGAGGTTACTTCATTTTTCAATGTGGCTATATTGCCCGATACCCCATAGTTAAAATCACCAATCTTATCTTGCCAACTAAGGGCAACTTCAAAACCAGAATTTTCAATTGTTCCAGCATTTTTACGTACACTACCTCCAATCAAAGGATTGTTGACATATATGACGGCATTGTCTGTCTTACGTTTATAATAATCCATATCGGCAGACAATCGACTATCAAATGCCTGAGCCGTAATCCCAATGTTCGTCTCATAGATTTCTTCCCATTCCAATTCAGAATAGGTACTTGAAGTAGTCGTTCCTGAGTACAATTGGTCATTGAGAGCCACTGTCTCTACCGTAGTTGTATTGCTTCCTGATGATGCAGCGACAGAATTGTTTCCTAATTTACCATATGATGCACGAATCTTCAAAAAATCGATTTGAGGAACATCAAAGAAATTCTCTTCGCTGATTACCCAACCGAGGCCAATAGTAGGAAAGATACCCCATTTCTCTTGATACTTAGAAGTACCATCTCTACGGACAGTACCATAGAGCATATAACGATTCTTGTAACTATAATTGACACGTCCAAAATAAGACATCGCATACTGATGCAAACCATCATCACCTACACTTTGCGATGGCACGTCTTCTGCTTGACTAATATACCAGGTCTGTTGGCTATCGATAGGGAAGTTTAGTCCTTCAGCCCATAAACCAGAATAAGAATTATCCTGAAAGGAAGTACCTAACATGGCAGTAAGACTATGGTCACCGAATTGATCTTTATAGGTCAATACATTATCCCATGTTTTATTTTCATACTTAGAGAAATTCTTAGTCACAGAATCATCTTTACGTTGTGCATTAGGAGATAGGTAATACGCCTTATTCACATTACGGGAATTGACACTCGTAAAATTATCCGAGAAGGTCGTTTTGAAAGTTAATTTCTCTGGAATAAGATTGAACTTAGCATAGAAAGTGACTAAATTTTTCTTTGTTTCACTAAGATTATTTGTATTATCCATATAGACCATTGGATTCTTTCCATCTCTGAAACCGATAGTCTCAGCAGAAGAATAAGCAGTAGGAGTAGCTTCCGTATTAGTTGGATCCATTACAGGCATGATAGGAGGAGCAAAATAAGCAACTTGAAAAGCACTGTTATTTGCACCATGAGCTTTGATATTAGATATGATTACATTTCCTCCGACTTTCAACCATTCATTTGCATCAAAATCTAGTTTGGCTCGCAAGTTAATTCGTTCGAAATCATTTTCCATATCCAAGATACCATCTTGTGAGAAATAAGATCCACCCAATGCATAAGCAGCTTTGTCGGTACCCCCAGAGATACTGATAGCATGATTTTGTGTCTCTGCAGTTCGTAAGATTTCATCATACCAATTAGTATTTGGAGCAGGAATAGAAGCATCTACTCGACTACGTCCGAAACGCAACATAGCATCTTCTACACTCTGAATATTTGCAGCCGAACCACTTTGCAACATATAGTTTGTATATTGTTGCGAGTTAGCCATCTTCAATACATTCTGTGCTACTTGTACTCCATAATAGCCATTGTACTCTATTTTTGCTTTCTCGTTTTTATGACCACTTTTGGTTTCGATTAATACGACGCCATTGGCTGCGCGTACTCCATAGATAGCAGATGCCGAAGCATCTTTTAGTACAGAAGTACTAGCAATATCATTTGGATTCAAAAAATCAATCGTGTCATAAAAAACACCATCAACAACATATAAGGGATTCGTATTACCAGATCCAGGATAAGAACCAATCCCTCGAATACGTACTGTAGGAGAAGCTCCAGGAGCACCAGAAGAGATGATTTGCATACCTGCGACCTTACCCTGTAAGGATTGCATGACATTCGCATTTGGGTTCTTAAGAATTTCATCTGACTTGACCGTAGTAATCGATGAGGTTAAGTCTTTCGTTTTCATAGAACCGTAACCAATCACAACCACTTCATCAAGACTTTTAGAATCTTCTTGCAAAGTAATATTGATTGTTGTTTGATTTTTGACCGCTACTTCTTTGGTTATAAACCCCATATAAGAGACGACCAGCGTTCCAGTAGGTTCAATAGACAATTGATATTTACCATCAAAATCTGTTATGGTTCCTTTGTGCGATTCCTTGGACAACACGGTTGCACCAATAATCGGTTCACCAGATTCATCAAGGATAACACCACCCACCATTGTAGACTGAGCTTGTACCCATATACCGAATACAAACAGTAAAAAGAATAAGGAGATTAATTTTCTCATAGCTAGTTATTTAATTGATTTATAATCCATCATAAGGCTTGGTACAAAGATATTATTTCTATATATTTACCCCATATATTTGTAGGGTATACAAACACTACAAAAAAAATACTCCCCCAACATTACCACTACAAATGTATCTAAAGCTCTGATTATCAGCGCTCAGGATATCATAAAAAAAACGATTAATATAAAACAATTCACAATGAAAATATTTTCAATTTTTAATCACTTACTTTTTATCGCTATCGTTATCTTGTCTTTCAACTGTATAGATGGCTATGCAAGCAAACCGTATATAAGTAATTTTACACGTCTTGATTATCGAGCTGCTTCCCAAAATTGGGCCATATGTTTTGATGAGAGAGGATATACTTATGTCGGAAATGATAGTGGCCTATTGGAATATGATGGTAAACACTGGGTTCTTCACAAAACGGTCAACGATATGGTCGTACAGTCACTATACTATGATCATGAGACGAAACGAATCTACTCTGGGGGATATTGTGATTTTGGCTATTGGAGCAGAAATCAGTATGGTCACCTCATCTACCAATCCATTGTTCCTGCAGAGATAAGACTCAAGATGAAGCAGGAACTCATCTGGGATATCAGTAAGACAACCCAAGCGATGTATTTTCAGAGCTATCAGAATATCTATATTCGTGATAATAGTACTGGAAAATGGACCACAATAGTCAATATAAAAAGTCTAACACACAATAAGATTGATGAGACCATCTATGTAGAAGCCAAAGATAGAGGAATCATGAAGATTGTGGGCACCAACGCTCAGATTATTCCGAACACAGAGAAAATAAATAACATCAGTTTTTTCCTACCATGGGAACATGAAAGCGTATTGATTGGGACACAACATCAAGGATTCTTCTTCTTGAAAGAAGGAAAATTAAAGCCATGGCATGCATCTGCTACCGTTCCATTGAGCCATAAGAACATCAATAGAGGAATGATAGTTAGTGATAGCACTTTCATGATAGGAACCTTAGAGGACGGAATTTATCTTATCTCAAAACAAGGAAACATTCTAACCCATATAAACAAACGTACAGGATTAGTTAACAACACCATACTCAATATGGGAATCAATGCTGATAAGAGTATCTATCTAGCCACAGACAATGGGATTTCAATCATTCATTTTGATGCAGAGATGAATTATTTCATTGACATGAAAAACAATCCAGGATTGATTACGCAAGTGTTCGAAACGGATAATTACCTATATATTGGAACCAACAATGGGATTTATTATACCCCCAATGAGCAAGGACTCACCACATTTGAATTTGAAAACCTCAAACGAATACCTGCTGTAAATGGGCACATATGGTATATCAAACGTTTCGATAACAAATTGTTTTGTGGAGCTAACAATGGCTTATTTGAGATTAAAGGGACACAAGTTAGGCTGGTATGCAACGATGGAGGAGGTTCGACTTCGCTAGTCAAATTGCCCAATGCGAGTGGTTTCTTATCGACTAACTACTATAGGATGAGCATTATTTCCACTCAACAAGATAGGACTTCTGATGAGAAATTACATTTTGAGGGCTTAGTTGAAGGCATAGACAACACTTGTACCGATGCCCTCTTCGATGCTCAAAATCATTTATGGGTCATCGGAGAACATGAAGGCTTGTTCCAAGCCTATCTCGATATAGAAAATCGGCAACTTAATGCAATAAAGAAGTTCAACAAGTCAGATGGACTCAGCAACTCATACAATTTACATATGGCCTATATTGATGGACATCTTGTGGTATGCAATGCAGATGGATTTTTTATTTATGATTCCCTAAACGATAAGTTGATTCCAAATGAGAAGATGAACAATCTCTTTAAAGAAGGACAACGATGTACGAATATTACAGTTCAAGATAACCATCATTTTTGGCTCTGCACAGCAAACAGTGCCATGCTTGTTGCAAATAAGAATGGCCATTATGAAATGGAAAAGACCTATTTCTTCGAAGACAAATACATCTTTCCTGACAAATTTCAAAACATATCCATTCTGAAAGATAAAATCATTTTCTGTCTTGAGAAAGGGATTGGAGTAATCAAAAGAGACACTGCTTATAGCTATAAGAAATATCCTTTAAATATGAACAAGGCCATAACGATTAATCATAATATTTCGAGAGAACTTCCCATAGCATCGATCTCAGAAGAACCTATTAAACTAAGTGCCTCGAGCAACAACATACAGTTATTTTATCGAAGTGCAAATTACACGCCCAACTTGATACGCTATAGATGGCGCATTCTCTCTGATAAGACGACAGAGATAGTGCCATGGAACCACACCTTCGAAGAACATCTATCCATAGGGAAATTAAAGGCGGGAAAATACACGATTGAAATAAAGGCTATCTTTGATGATCATAACGAAAGCAATGTAGAAAGATATTACATAGAAGTCAGCGATCCTTTTATCAGGACAAATCTTGGAAGATTGACTTTGCTCGTGATTATCATTCTAACCATTTACAGTACGTATCTCATATATAAATTACTCTTGAGAAAGAATGAACGAAAATTGAGATTAAAACATGCTCAAGAAATTCGTGAGAAAAAGACTGCAATCAAAGAATTACAAAATGACTTGATGAAAAAACAAGTCGAAAAGATGCATAGTGAATTGACACTGACAAACAATGCCCTAGTACAAAAAGACGAAGCGCTCCAAGCTGTAAAAGACAGTTTAGATGAAGTATATGTTCACTTAAATGGACGATTTCCCAAGCATGATTACAACAAGATTATCCAAGTATTGAACCGTCAAAAATCTCAAGAGCAAGATCGGAAAGAATTTGAACGTCATTTCCAACAAAGCCAAGAAGGCTTCTATGAACAGTTACGCAAGAAGTATCCCGAACTGACTAACAATGAGATGCGTCTTTGTTCGTTGTTACGAATGAATATGAACACCAAAGAAATAGCAGAACGATTAAGGATATCTCCCAAAAGTGCAGAAGTGAGCCGCTACAGACTACGCAAAAAGATGAAGTTAGATTCAAAAGTAAACTTATCAAGATTTTTGCAGGAAGTAACTAAATCCTAACCGATTTCCCTAGACCCAAGGGGTTACTATTGACGCTCTTTATCCTTTATTGTTCTCAAACCAATAGAGCCCAAAAGGATAAGGAAAGTACTCATGAAAATTGGTTTAAAGTTCTTCTCGACAAATACGGATATCGCACATGCAATCAAGAGGAGACCTACAGAAATGATATAAATGAGCAATGCCTGCTTGTATGTCAACTTTTTCATCTTGTATATTGTTTTTTTCAATAAGAGCTTGAATATAGGCATATTTTTATCAAATTGACACAAAATAGCACTTTTATTAAACAAAAAGCAAAATTTTAGCCAATTATCTCTTTTTTCTTCGTATATTGTAACTATCACAAATCAGTATATACATTTATGAGACTTTTTATTATTGCAAATAGATTACCTATTAGAATCTTCCGTAACGAAGATGGACAGATTGAATTTCAAAACAGCGAAGGAGGATTAGTCACAGGATTAAATTCCTTAGACACCAAACTGGAAAAACATTGGATTGGCTGGCCAGGGATGAATGTTGATAATAAGAAGGAACGAGTTTCCGTCAAGGAAAATCTTGAGAAAAGTAACTATCATCCCATCTTCCTGACGACAAAACAAATTAACTATTACTATGAAGGATATAGTAATAGTACCCTATGGCCTTTGTTTCATTATTTCTACACATACATAGAATTTGAAAATCGCTATTGGAATACATATAAAGAAGTCAATCATATCTTTGCAGAGAAAACGTTAGAGGTTATCCGCCCTGGAGATATCATCTGGGTACAGGATTTTCAATTGATGCTTCTCCCCCAATTGCTTAGAGATAAAATAGCAGACCTTAAGATAGGATACTTTCATCATGTTCCATTCCCTTCATACGAATTTTTCCGGGTACTACCTGAGCGTGCCGAACTCCTTAATGGATTACTTGGTGCAGACCTCATCGGTTTTCACACCCCTGATTATATGCGTCACTTCATTAGTACCGTAGAGCGAGTACTTCATAGAAAGTTTACGCTAGACAGAACAAATGTAGGTAGACGAAGTGTACAGGTAAATGCATTCCCTATGGGCATCAATTACAAGAAATACCATGGTGCACCAAATACAGCTGCTGTAAAGAAATTCTCTAAAATTATATGTGAGAACTATGGCAATAGTCGATTGATTCTCTCTGTCGACAGACTCGATTACAGTAAAGGAATCATTCATCGTATCAAAGGATTTGCTAAGTTCCTAAAAGATTATCCTGAATATCACAACAAGGTTTCCCTAGTCATGGTCACTGTTCCTTCACGAGATAAGGTAGCTCGCTATGCTCAATTGAAAAGAAGGATAGATGAAGCAATCAGTTCCTTGAATGGTAAATATTCCACTATCGGTTGGACACCTATTTATTATTTCTATCATAGCCTAGAGTTTGAAGAATTATCAGCGATGTATAATAGAGCTGACATTGCACTCATCACTCCCTTGAGAGATGGGATGAATCTAGTTGCTAAGGAATATATTGCGTCGAAACGAAACTCACCAGGCGTACTTATTCTCAGTGAGATGGCGGGTGCTGCTATAGAATTGAACAAAGCGATTATTATTAATCCGAACGATATCAACCAGATTGAAGCATCAATCGTGGAAGCACTAAGAATGCCGGTAGATGAGCAGATGAGTCGATTGCGTGCCATGCAAAAAAGGATTTCGACCTATGATGTCAGACGTTGGGCACATAACTTTGTCGGAGAGATTACCAATATGTATCTTGAAAACACAAGAAACAATGCCAAGGTTCTTTCACCCACACTAATCAAACAAATCAAAAAAGATTATCACAAAGCCAAGAATCGTCTATTGTTGTTCGACTACGATGGGACACTCTCTGCCTTCTACAATCATGCAGAAGAAGCCTTTCCTCGTAAGAATGTACTAGACTTACTCGAGAGATTCAATGAAGACAAGAAGAATCATTTACTCTTAAATAGTGGACGTGATCGTAAAAATTTAGAGGATTGGTTTGGCACACTTTCTATTGATTTAGAGGCTGAACACGGTGCTGCTTATAAGAAAGAAGGAATATGGCATGAACGTGTCGTAAAAATAGATTGGAACAAAGAATTACTTCGCATTCTACAATCCTTTGTGGATTCCACTCCAGGTGCTTATCTAGAAGAGAAAGAAACTGCTCTTGTTTGGCATTTCAGAAATGTAGATAATTGGTTAGGTATCTTACGTGAGAAGCAACTCATGAATGCACTGATGACACTCTGTAGCCGACTAGGTCTCCAAGTGATGCGAGGTAATAAAATTGTCGAAATCAAAACAGCTCTGATATCCAAATCTACTGGAACAGAAGAACTTTTGAAAGAGAATGACTACGACTTTATTCTTTGTTTAGGAGACGATGTGACGGATGAAGATATGTTCAGAATTCTCCCCCCATCGGCTTATTCAGTCAAGATAGGTAAGAGTTCTGATATTGCTAAATATAATATACCATTGCAGGAAGACGTAATCGACTTCCTACAACAGATAGTTGACTAAGGTTCAAAGAATTTTGAATGTTTTTTCTCTTCTGTAAATAACATGGCTGTATTGATTAGAGCCAAATGAGAATAAGCCTGAGGGAAGTTACCGACGAGTTCCTTGGTATTAAAATCAATATCTTCACTGAAAAGTTGTAGATGATTTGAATACCCAAGAACTCTTTCGAACATCTCTTTGGCTTCTTTCTCTCTTCCTATGACGAATAATCCGCGAATCATCCAAAATGAACAGACAGTAAATGCGGATGAAGGAATACCAAAATCATCTTCGTTGCGATAACGGAAGAGTAATCCCTTATGATTCAATTGGTCATAAATGGTATTTACCGTCTTGATATACCGCTCATCTTTAGCATCAATGAAACCATATACCTCCATCAATAATAGAGAGGCATCGAGTTCATTGTTGGCATAGGTCTGAGAAAAAGACTGTAACTTCTTCTTCCAACCCTTTTTGAAGATATCTTTCTTTATCAAAGCAGCCTCATCTGCATAACGAGTGACGTATTCGTCCTGATTAATCATTGCAGCAAATTTAGAGGCCTTATCAAGAGCTACCCATGACATGACTTTAGAGGATACGAAATGGGCTTTGTTGCCGCGCATCTCCCATATTCCATTATCCTTTTTACGCCATTCCTCCGTCACAATACGTGATAGATGTTTTACGGTCTCAAACATCTCTTCCATCTCATCAAGAGGCACTTTAAAGGTACTGTAATAGTAATAAATGATATTCATCAAATACCCAAATGAATCATTCTGCTTTTGTTTATATGCAGCATTTCCGATACGTACAGGACGAGAATGGCGATACCCTTCTAGATGAGTTAGTTCTGTCTCTGTAAGCCTAATCTCACCACGAATACCATACATGATATGGAAATTATCCGATTTAGAACGTAAAATCCGCTGCACAAACCCCATGAAGCGAGAAGCCGAACTAGGATGCCCGGTCTGCATCAAGGTCTCGATTGACATAGAAGCATCTCGAAGCCAACAATACCTATAATCCCAATTTCGTACATCTCCTACAGCTTCAGGAATACCCGTAGTGACTGCAGCCAATAGCGCTCCGGTTCTTCTGTAAGACAAGAGGCTAAGAACAAGCATACTTCGCTCGATATGCTCACTATATTCATTATACTTTTTGGAACGATTAGACCAATTTAACCAATACACACGAGTCCTAGAGAATTCAAGTTTCACACGGTCAAGACTCATCTCAATCAATTTCTGATTATAAGAAACGATGAGACATTGGTCTTGATCAAGAACAACTTCTTGCTTCTCCAGAATAGATTGAAAATCAATACTGGAATAAAGATAAATCGTATCCTTGGGATTCTTTATCGAATAAGCCTTGATAAAATCTTTTCCTGTGATATAAGACACCTCATCACGTGCATAATTGAGCTTTGGAGAAAAATCAATGGTGATACGTGGAGCACCACTCTTGAGGTGAATAATCCGATACAGTTCGGATGGCATATGCCTTTTTTCAGCATCTACACTCTTGTACAAAGGCATAAAATCGAGCACTTCAAAACAAGCCCCCTCTTTAGCATTTGTGAAAATTGTTTTTAATATATTGGTATGGGGAAGATATTCCTGTGAAGTCTCGTAGTCATCGCTGACTTTGAAACTCAACTGCCCTCCTTTTCGCTCATCCAAGATTCCAGCAAAAATAGACGGAGAATCGAAATCTGGCATACAAAACCAATCGATACTACCCTTTTCAGAGATTAAAGCCGCCGTCCTTCCGTTGCCTACAATTCCATAATTTAAATTTTCCATATGCTTATCCTTTTCTACAAATATAAAGAAATAGTTCTTACTTCTCCCCTATATCTACTTATTTCTCAGGATAGCCTCTAGTCCTTTTCAAAAATACTAAGGTCCCATTTATCAAACCACTCCAATATAGGTAACCCATTTTCAAATCGAATTGGCAACCAGATATAGCGCGCATCAATAGGGTTTTCAGGAGTCCACCGGTCTACCATAAAGTTAAAATATTGGGATTTGACAAGTCTTCCTGTCCAAACATCTCGTAATACGGATTTACTAATTGAAATAGGAAAAAGACTGGGCTTATTGACATAGCTTTGACAACCCTATAGTTGTTATATTAGAAGATTACGTATTATTTATACTATATTTTTGTAATTGCAAATCTGTTTGTGTATCTTACAGCAGATATGATAACCTAAAATATAAATTATGAGCGAAAAATTAAATATTTTATGGACGACAGACAATGCACAAACTGCAATTAACATGATTGTTATGTATGCTACTTTTGCAAAGAAAAACAAACAGTTCGACGAGATATGCATAATTATTTGGGGTGGTTCAAATATCTTAATAAAAAAAGAGTCAAGTCTCCAAAATGCGATTAAAGAAATGATTTCTGCAGGGATTATTGTGAGAGGATGTAGAAGCTGTGCTGATAATATGGGAACGACTGAGTTGTTAGAATCTCTAGGAGTAGATGTTGATTATATGGGAATGCCATTGACTGCCATTCTTAAACAAAAAGAATACTTGCTAACTATTTAGTAATAGGTACAAATATGAGTCGTGTTTATTATTTTAGAGAAAACAATTTTAAAAACCAAAGATATGAATAAAATACTATTTATCACTAATCTATTAATGGGAACCGTCTTATCACGATTTGCCATTTCAAAATTGGCTGCATGGGATATTTCGGTTAAAGCTTTTATCGAAATGGCTAAACCTTTGGGCATAGACCCAACCTTCTTTAGAATATCTACAGGAATAGTCATTTCTGCTGTAGTTCTTGGCTATTTAGCAACTGCCTTTTTTAGTCTATCAAAAAAGAACTCTATAATGAGATCTAAGATACCTTTTAAAATATGGGCTACTTTTACTAATCTTTTTGGTCTCCTTACTATGATAGGTGCACTTACAGCCGAATTTTTACTAAGAGTTCAACCTAAAATGTTGTTGGTTTATATAGCTTTGGGAATTATATTCTTTTCAGCAATGAACATATTCATTTTAAATAACAAAAAAAGGACTAGATAAAGCTTGGTTGTCTACAAGACCAAAGAGCATTTCACTGAACCATTATTGTTCTCTCTTTCATTTGAATCGGTCCACTTTTTATTATGAACCTAAAGATGAATCTGAAGCTAACTTAGAGGCCATGAAAAAAAGGGAGTACCATACTTTTCTAGTTAAGATAATTGTTTAGACGATAGCTAAGGTGAAACAACCAAGAAAAGCAAACATAAAGTAGAAATACGTTTTGTAAGCTTTGTTTTAATATCAAATGGATAAGAAATACAATTTAATCAACAATTAACTCTAGTCCTTTTCAAAAATACTAAGGTCCCATTTATCAAACCACTCCAGTATAGGTAACCCATTTTCAAATCGAATTGGCAACCAGATATACCGCGCATCAATAGGGTTTTCAGGAGTCCACCGGTCTGCCATAAAGATAAAAGCATCCTTTTTCCCTATCACCGGTTGTACAAATGTACTCTGGGAATGAAAAGTCAAACGAGCATCTATACCGACACAAGGATTCGGGTGTTTAGTCCAAGGGCCCCAAATAGAATGGGCCGTAAATAGGCGAGCTGTATTTGGCTTCCAACCAGTACAGCCAGAAGTAATCATAAAATAAGTCCCTTTTCTCTTGAAGAGAGCAGGCGCTTCATTTCGTCCACCAGGTGCGATACGAACATATTTACCTGTATAACTCAAATAATCATCTGACAGTTCAGCTAATTGAAGTGTCAGATTGTCTTCAGAGGAATAGATATGATAAGCTTTGCCATCATCATCAACAAACAAAGTCATATCGCGTGACATCTGCCCTCCAGAAAAATCACGACGTGTAAAGAGACCATCTACAACTGCTTTTCGCCAATCCTTGTTTCCCCTATGCTCAAAATCAGAAGCCTTTGTTTTATCCAAACGTTGTCCCTTCGTCATATTTATAGGCCAAATCCCAGCATTAGGTCGATATGATTTGAGGAAAGTATAAGGTCCTGTTACTTTATCGCTGACAGCAACACCTACACGAGCAGCCTTATACCCTTGTCCTTTCAATTCTAAATGAAAATAAAGAACAAATTTACCTGTCTTTTCATTATAAATCACTTTGGGACGTTCTAAGATGCATCCTTGAGTGATATCAGATTGAGGGTCTGACTCCACTGACAAGGCTACCCCTTCATATTTCCAATGATACAAATCGCTAGAAGAATAGCTAGTGACCCCAACAAAAGCAGCACTCGAATGCGCTCCTTTGTGTTCGCCAAACCAGTAATAAGTGCCATCATGATACAGCAATCCACCTCCATGCGCATTGATATGAATCCCTCTGTCATCAGGGACTATTTTGCCAGGATAGAAAGCATTATCTTGGGCAACCATTATAAAAGATTGCAATGTCATTATAGCTAAGAAAAGATACTTCATTATCATTTATTTTAAAGTTAAAATATTGGGGATGGAACATTCATCCATCCCCAATGAGAGATTTAAGCCAGGTCGATTAGACGGCTTCTATTGTTCTGCAGCTTGGTCCGCCTCAATAGGCCAAAATGGATTCTGATAAAGAAACGACGTCGAAACATCAGCTCCTGAAGTCGCGGATACTTGAAATTGTTTCACCATAATTGGTTCTAGATAATGTGCTTTCTTCCATGTCATCCCATTATATCCACTTTGGTCGACATAACGCTCATATGGACGAAGGTACTCGCTTCTATCTGGAGAAGAAACTTTAGCATCATTTGTTCCATCAGCTACTAGGTCCTCAGCAGGATACCATTCTTGCATCGGTGTGTTCCATAAATGGAAACCTTCTATATGATAAGGATTCGATATCAGTTGGTCCATGGCGCGCCATCTACAAAGATCCATATATCTGAGTCCTTCAGCAAGCATCTCGTTTCGTCGTTCACGGCGAATATTGTACAAGATAGGATCAATCAAGACCCCAGCAGAATAAGCTCCCCAATCATTTTCAGATTCTTTACTAACATCTGTAAGAGAGATTGTACGGTCAAAATCAGCATCTACATGCGCACGGTTACGAATTATTGTCCAATACTCTCTAGCTGAGTCATCCAACATTGCTTTCTTAACATAACTTGCTTCCATATAATTTAGAAGAGCTTCAGTGGCTCTAAAACAAACAGCAGCTGTAAATCCTCCACCGTTAGCATAATGCTTTCTATTAAAAGAGCCGCCTTTGTGCAAGGTATAACCAGTAGCATATCCACGTTCTCTATCTCCACTGACAATACCAGGATAAGGTTCTACAAATACAGCTTCTGTACCTTCGTTATTATCCAATTCATAAAGTAGGTTCTTCTGTCCAGGTTCTTTGAGGAAAATAGAAAGACGCGAATCACGATTGACACGTACATCGGCTATCGTTTTGTCTCCTTTGTAATAATCATCTCCATCGCTATAGGTGCCATGTGTATAGATGGGTGTCCCATCAGCCATCAGGTAACTGTTTACTAATCCACGAGTGACCCCGATACGGTAATTACCACGTCCAGCTGCTGAATTGACATTATGAGTAGCTAAGCCACGAGCATATTGACGCCATAACAATACCTCTTTGACACTTGACAAATCTTCCTGTGCAAACATCTCGTAATACGGATTTACCGGTGCATCTGCATCTTGCTGTAATACACCCGTATTTACTGTAAGGTTACCTTTATAAGTATCAGCGACCAACTTAGATGCCTCCATTGATTCTGTCAAGAAGAAATCAATCTCACTATCAATATCTCCACTTGGAAATTGATAGTTCGCATTATACTCCTTTGTCTTACCAGGCCATCCTTCTCCGTTTGGAACAAAGGCAGTCCCTTTATGATACTTTAGCCAAGTGCCTTCGAACAAAGCTACGCGGGACTTCAACAATAAGGCAACATCTTTATTGATTCGCGTAGTAGCAAAATCTTTATCCGCAAGTAATGTCGCTGCTTTGTCTAAGTCAGAGAGAATGAAACGAGCGACTTCATTACGCGGTTTACGTTTCAATGCTTCGCATAACACTTCTTTGTTATCTGACAACGGTTCGGTAACGATAGGGAAATCACCAAACAGTTGGTAGCGTTTAAAGTATTCATAGGCACGCAAGAAATAAACTTCGCCAATAAAATGTTTGACACTAGCTAAATCTCCCATGATTTTATTTTCTGAACCACTCAGTTCTTCTCCGAACTTAGGCAATGCCTGCGAAAAGAAGAAATTACAACGGTATATTTGTTCGAAATTCCAATCACTATTTTCTGACATCTGAACCTTCCACCGGTCAGCAGTATATCGGTCAGCTATTGTGACTCCTGTCTGATTATCGGTGTTATTATCTTCACCAAAAATACCATAACTCCATGCAGAATGAGAAGGAAGAATATCTGCATACATACGGTTTGCATAATTTTCCAATTGTGAAGCCTCTGTAAAATAGGCTTCAGGGGTAATTTGCGATTGTGGTTCCTTTTCAAGAAAATCATCACATGAGCTCAAGCACGAGCCCAAAGCGATTAATACTAAAAGAGAACATCTTCTTATCTTGTTATTTGTTTTCATATCAATTTGTATCTAGAATTAAAAGGTTACATTAAGACCAAAAGACCAAGTTTGAGATAATGGGTAGGCATTACCATTGCTCTTTATTGCATTGTTAGCACCACTATCTGTATTTCCACCATCAAGTGTCTCAGGATCAAAAAGGTCAGATAGCTTAGTTCCTGTCCATAGGTTTTCTGCAGAAATGAAGAGACGGGCTTTACTGACAGCTACATGCTTTGTCCAAACGGCAGGTAGTGTATAACCAATCTGCAAATTCTTCAAACGAACATAAGAGGCATCTTGCATATAACGAGTCTGAGACTTATGATTCTTGTTTGGTCCATTACTCCCTGATCCAAATAAGACACGAGGATAATAAGCATCCAAATTATCAGGAATCTCCCCGTTGAGCCCAGTAGCTTCAGCGCGGAAATAATCAGCATGTTCTTTCAATCCTGTTGACCACCATTCACTTGCGACAGCTCCCCAAAACATATTACTGTATTGGCTGTACATATAATCGCGTTTCATCACTCCTTGGAAAAACATCCGTACATCAAAACCTTTATAATCAGCAGATAAGTCTAGACCAAACTGATAACGAGGTGTATTATTTCCAATTACTTTCAAATCACCATGGTCATCGAGAGTACCAGACCCCTCGTTGATTCCAGGTTTACCATCTAAATCTTTATACATGATGTCACCAGCACCCCATTCTGATCCAAAAGCCTGACCACCAACTGATTCTAGATGGGCATCCATCTCCTCTTGTGTCTTAGCGATACCTACAGTTTCATATCCCCATATTTCACCAATCTCACGACCAGATACATACGACCAGATTGAATTTGTTGTATTGCTAGGGTAACTATCGATAGTGGTCACAGCATCAGCCAACAAGAATTTAGCACCATATCCTAACCCATTATTGAGTCTATCATTCCAACCTATTTCTAGTTCCCAACCAACAGTTTTCAAATCACTATTGTTCGTTTTTGGTGGCGTAATACCCAATATGTTAGGCAATTCAGGAGCAGGCCCTACCATATTATCAGTATAGCGAGTAAACAAATCAAATGAACCTTTGAGTCGATTGTTGAATAATCCATAATCGACACCTACATTCCAAGAACGTACAGTTTCCCAAGTTAAGACAGTACTCACTAAATCTCCAATGCGTGCAGTATTCGGATTCACCCCATTCTGCAACCAAGCTCCGTTACCAGAACCAAGTGTCATGGTGCGATAAGTAGGATACCAGACGTTGGTATTCTGATTACCCAATTCTCCATAAGACCCACGGAGCTTCAACATATTCACAGTCTCTTGCAATGGTTCCCAAAAAGCTTCACGAGCAATATTCCAACCCAATGAGAAAGAAGGATATAATGCCCAACGGTCATGGGTACGAAAACGTGAAGTACCATCATAGCGCATATTCAACTCTACTAAGTATTTACCTTCGTAATCATAATTGATACGTCCAAAAAAGCCAGCAGTTGACCATTCGTTACTAGCTCCAGCTACTTCAGGTATGCGTTCATCGCCATTCCCCCCCAAACTACTAGCTAAGTCAAATTCAGGAAGGTCATATAACAGTAAACCATATTTACGAGCATCAAAAGCAGATTGGCTCATTTCGTCTGCCTGAAATCCACCCATCACTTTTAGATTATGAACTTCATTGAAAGAGTGAGAATATTCTGAGAAAAGATTTAGATTGAACCTATTTTCTTTTTGGTTTTCTTGATAAAGATTGGAAGACCCTGTACCTGTCAACACGTTTCCTGCAACATCATGATTATAATAAGGTAAAGTGGTTTCTTTTATCTTTGAGGTATAAGTATTATAATTTATCTCAACATGAGTCAACCATTGTTTGATTGGTTCGAAGACAAACGCAATCTGTTGAGCCATATTATCAGATTGTACTTTACGCTTTCCTCCAAGAGCCAATTGCATGGCTGGCGTATTCGCATTGCTATTGTGATAATAGCCATTTTCGTCGTACACAGGTAAGTTAGGCCATGTCTGACGACCAATCTTTTCGTACAAACTACCGTTGAATTTAGTAGGACGATAATTGTCAGTACGAGTAAAACGCATACTATAACTAAGATCAACCCATGACGCAAGTTCAGCATTAATCTTTACAGTCGCGTTATAACGTTTCAATCCATCACTACCGTGACGAAGAGCACCACGCTGATCAAGATACCCCAATGAAGTATAATAATTGAGCTTATCAGTTCCCCCGCTCATGCTTAGATTATGCTCTTGTGAAAAATTCTTATCTTTATAGATTTCGTTGTACCAATCAGTATTTGCATATCCTGTAGAGAAGGGGTCACCAGCAGGTTTACCCCACACAGTACCATCAGTCAACAATCCCCCTGTATTTGTCTTTCCAGCGGCTTGAAAATCTAACATATTTTGCATCGTATCATCCGAGAAGAAAGTTCCCCATCCAGCATTTGAATAACCCGAATTAATATAGTTTGCAAAAGTATAAGAGTCCATTTGTTTAGGCATATTAATCGGACTACTTATACGGAAACTATTGTTATAGTTTACAGTCGTTTTACCTGATTTCCCTTTTTTTGTAGTAATCAAAATGACACCAAATGGAGCACGTGAACCATAGATAGAAGAAGCTGCAGCATCTTTCAGAACTGATACGTTTTCAATATCTTGTGGATTAACTGTATTCATATCACCCTCCATACCATCAATTAAGATTAATGGACTACCACTAGATCCAGCGCCAATGGTACCTGTACCACGAATACTGATACTCATATCTTTATCCATCTCACCAGTATTGGTCGTGATGAACAATCCTGGAACCAAGCCTTGTAAAGCTTGAGTAGCATTGACTACGGGACGAGCTTCAAGTTCTTTTGCCGTAGCAACGCCTACCGAACCAGTCAAGTTTACTTTCTTTTGTGTACCGAAACCCACAACGACGACTTCATCTAGCGTTTGGGTATCTTCTTGTAAGATAACCGTTAATGATTTTCCTTTAACAGTAACTTCCTGCATGATATAGCCAAGATAGCTAATCTGAAGGATAGCACCTTGAGGTACTTCTAATGAGAAATTACCATCAAGGTCAGTAATGGTACCCGATGAAGTACCTTTAGCTAAGATACTTGCACCAATAATTGGCTCTTTATTCACATCGGAAACATGTCCGGTAATTTTGTTCTGCCCATATGTCATCATACATGATATACATAAGACAATACTAGTAATAAGTGTTTTTAGTTTGTACATAAATTTTGTTTGGTTTAACAATAATAGATTTGTTTAATAGGTCATTTTTTAAGTTTATTCTTTATAAAAACATTTAATATAAGTCTTCAAGGTAGAACAAAGGTAAATTATTAGCTTATGAATAGCCTATAATTATCAATCAAAAAGAAAGGAAAATCAATCAAATAACGTTTATTGAGCCATGAAAAGATGCTACGAATAGGATTTGAAGGCACAAAAAAGAATTTCTTTGTTTGGATTCTTTCAAATCCAAACAAAGAAATTCTTTTCATTAATAGTCACTTTTCTAGTTAAGATAATTGTTTAGACGATAGCTAAGGTGAAACAACCAAGAAAAGCAAACATAAAGTAGAAATACGTTTTGTAAGCTTTGTTTTAATATCAAATGGATAAGAAATACAATTTAATCAACAATTAATCCAAGTAAGTTTCTTCCAAATCCATTCTAATGGGCCATGTCTATGATTCTTCTTCCAATAGTTAGTCATCCCCCATTGAACAGAAAAGATAACAATCGCCACTAATAGGCATGCTGTGGCACCAGTATATTTATATAATCCCAAACCAAATCCATAAAAAACGAATACGCCGATAATGGATTGAGTTATATAATTTGTCAAACTCATCCTTCCATAGGATGTAAAAATGCGTTGAAACTTATAGCCATCTCCTTTGTGATACCAGGCCAAGGTGAACAGTCCGACAAGAACAACCATAAGAAGGAAATTGGATATAGATGGAATAGCAATATTCAAAGGCATTAATAATCCTTTATCACCATTTACCCAAGTGGGATAATAACTCTTGATAAAGTAGAAAGGGATAAACAATAAAGCGGCCCATTTGATCAACTGTCTCCAATACATTCTAGTCTTCTCAGTGTTGGTAAACAGATTGATTCGTCCAGCCACCATTCCAAAGAGAAACAACCCACCGATCTGAAAAAGGCGACCGTGTTCTATTTGCCACAAATTACCATATAGCTGACCATAAGTTATGTTTGATTGAATCACTTCCCACATATTTCCTGAGGCCATTACGGGATTAGCCAGCTTGGCATAAGTGGCCCAATGATGCCCATAGTCAAAAAAGGGAATATGGTTTGCATTCAAAATCAATCGAAGCCATTCCATAGGTTGTGTTATCATTATCGTAGCAACGATAAGAACTGTTTTAGTTGAGCAACGACACATAGCTACAAGTAAAAGGCCTAAACAAGAATACAATAATAAGATATCTCCATTGTAAAAGAGTGAGTGAAATTGCGAGAAAAGAACCAATAGAAACATTCTCCATACAAATCTTGCACGAAAAGGAAGCCCTCTTTTCTCAGCATTGTTTAGCTGAATAAAAAAACTTAAACCAAACAAGAAAGAAAATGTAGAGAACGCTTTGCCAGCAAATAGAAACCAAGCGGTATTCCAAACTCCTTTATCCAAAACAAGAAGCCATTCAGGGCTGTTTTGAGGAAGGTGATATAAATTATAGTGTTCAAAACAATGGATAATAACAATAGCAAAAAGTGCAATGCCACGGAGCGCATCGACGACTTCAATTCTTTTAAAATGCTTCATGCGTACTGATTTTGGATACGTATTTGTGTTTATTTTGGTTAGACAGGGTAAGGACCCAAAGATATAAAAAAAAGAGAATAAATGAAATAAAAAGGAATCTCATTAATTCACTTAATTAAGATACACATGATTCGTTTTAACAATAGTAAAATAATGGAACTCCAAATTAGACTGTTATATGATTTGCGATGAGTATCTGAGTATCGCAATAGATTTAACTGACGAGAAAAGGCTAAGAGATGCCTCCTTGAGACTTTCTATAAATAGAGAAGAATACTTTAGTTATCAAAAATCGAACAATTCATGTTCAACTTTTTAAACGCGAAGATTCAAAAGATTGAACACGAAAACTGACCATAGTAAACACACAAGTATACTTTACTCTCATATCGGTATTTGTGTTAATCGTTAACAGTCCAATCCAAAAAGGAATAAATCACTAAGAGGGAGACAAAGCAACTAGTTCCTATTTGGGTTAAAGAAAACGGGTATCTAGCACTTTCATGCTAAATACCCGCTCATTTTTTATTCGAATCGCTACTATTAGTCAGCCGTTTCTTCAGCTGGAACTTCTTTGGATACAAATACGACATGGTTAATACGCATCGCATTTTGTCCTTCAGGATTTACTTTCCATGAATCGATGAAACCGCCATCTTTAGAGAAATGAACCAATAATCCTGATTCATCACCAATATAGAAGTCCTGAGTTTCAGGGTCTGTTGATAAGCTATAAGGAGACTTGAAACCAATCTCACTAGCTTGATCTTCACTGATAAAAGGATATGTCTCGCCAGTTGTTCGGTCAATTCGTGTATAGTGGAACTGAAAATCTAAATAGCTAAAATGATAGCAATAGAGATAGTTACCAGCGACACAAAACTGAGAACACTTAACATCGTCCCATGTCTTCACGAGTTCTAGTGTATTGATATTCAATTCACTGATAGAAGCATCTGTCATATAGAAATCTCCCCAGGAACTAACATATAATTTGTTATCTGAAGAAGCGCGTAACTTATTTGGATTTACAGGCACTGTAATGGTTCCAGTCTCGGTATCAGTATCCAACGAAATAACAGATACTGTGGTTCCTTGACCACCGATGCCATCAGTAATTTCATTGCCCGAATTAGCTACGTATAGGTTGTTATCTATACGAACCATTTCTTCTGAGAAAGCTCCTGATAATGGAATTTCTTTCTTGATAGCATAGTCTAAAGTATCCATTACTATGACGCCTCTAGTCCAAGTAGAGATATATACTTGCCCTTTAGCACCCACCATGAAACGTGGAGATACAGCAGCATCACTTGTTTGCTCTATCGTAATTTCTTGAAGTAACTCACGTGATTGAGCATCTAGTACTTTCACCTGGTCAGTACCGTTGAGCGTGATGTACATCTTAGAACCATATATGATTAAATCTTCGGCGGTGTCACCTAGATTTGCATCATCATTACTCGTCATAAATGCAGTTAAATCCCATGTGTGGTCTGCTAGGTTATAATAAGCTAATCGTGAATCACCATGATTAAGAGTTCCTTCTGAAAGAACATACATACCACGTTGAGTAACCATCTCAGATGAATTTCCTGTATTGCTTGGTACATCGTCATCATCACTACATGAAGCAAATCCTACGGCAAGAAGTGCTACTAAAAAAATTGTCTTAATTCTCATACATTTTAATTAAAGATAAAAAACTGGGGGGCAAAGATAGAAGTTAATTTTAAGGGGGCAAGACAATTCGTTATATAAGTTAATAAGAGTACCCATATGAGCATAAAAAAGTCCTAGAAGTCGGTAAAGACTATCTAGGACTCTTCTTCTTATTTTTTACTCCGCTGTCGACCAGCCAGTATCACTATCACTCCCTGTATTTACCCAATCAGCAAATCCTTCATAGGCTACGTTGATTGATTTTCCTTCAAGAACCCATCCCCAAGGGACTTGCGCAGCTGTCGTCTCTTCATCTGAAGTTGTTTCCTTGGTATTATCCATCACACGGATTGCCCATGGAAAGTGATCAGCACTTGTGTAGGTCTTACCACTTTCAAGAACAGAAGCATCATTGCTCGTTCCCATATACGCATTTATAGCATTGATGGTCGGAAGATAGTCCATTAGATGAATTTCAACTCGTTTGCCTTCAATAGCAAAAGGATCTGATGGACGATACAAGAAGAAATCAAAATTGTCAAGAGATAACTTGCTCGCATCGATATTGGCACCAGCTGCAAAAGTAATGTGTAGAGTAACCTCGCGAGGAGTATATGGTGTACCCCCTGTTCCAATCATCGTACGAGGCGAATCACTACTAGGTACAATCCCTGTAAGGAAAGCATGGGCATCATAGAAGAGAGGAATCACCACTGGGTCTGTAGCACCTGCCTGTTCAATGTCTTTGCTTCCATCAAGTTCCATTGCTCCTAAATCATCTGCACCAGCCCCTACTTGTCCCAGTGAACTAACAGTAGCAGATTCGATATCACTTGCATTTAATGATGGTATCTGAAGTCCTAGTGCCAAATGAAAGGTAGCACCAACAGCCAACAACTCCATATTTACAGTGACTTCGTTGATTATGCCAGTGGGCGTCTGCACAGTAGTGACAGAACCAATATGATAAACAATATCATTCAAATCATAATCACCAAACTGTGGCCATTTATCCTCAAAATTGACTGTATAGTGTCCTTTCAATTCACCATTGATAAATTCTGGCTCGTCTGGCTCAGCTGGAATCGGCTCTACGACAAGTCCAGAACAAGTCTCGAGCGTATAAGGTACATCTTGAGCTTCACTAAAGGCCGAAGCCCCATCAGTTATTTCAAAATAGGATTGATATTTAGTGGGAGCCCATAGCTTGATTGCTCCAGAAAGTGAAGAGGCAGCACGTGAGTCTTTAGTACATTTGTCCAACCTGATTAAAGAAGCTTCTTCAGTCCCATCTGTCACAAATCCCTGTGTGGTGAGTTTCTTTTGGTCTAAGTCACTGATATAAATATAACTTCCATCGTAAAGATAAATATAATTATTCTTTAATGTAGCTTTAGGGATGGCTGTCAGTTCTCCAGAAGCTTCGTCAAAAGGACCACTCAATGAGGCATTGTGCATATACAATGCTTTCACGTCGACCAATTCATTAGTGACAATCATCGCACAACTATTATAAACGAAGCCGACTTTACCTGCATCGTAATCATTAGTAGAGACATAGCCTTCATTGTAAAGGGGACTCCTACTAAAAATTGTTTCTGACACCTTCAACTGAGCAAGATTCTTTACGACAAAAACCGTTTTGTGAAGATTTAAATCGATATTCTCACAAGTCAGCGTGGCTCCTATTCCCTCATCTTGATCAGCATCAAGATAGATATAAGAGAAGTTGTTGACCACCTCTGTAGCTACGTTAACCACGCCAGATGAACCGATATACAAGATGCTATTCTGACTCACACCATCGATTTTATCTGCCTCTACCGTACCATCGACGACGAGTTGAGTCGGATTGTATAAATTTATCGTCTCCATCTCAGCTGTTCCTCCTCTAGCAATGTATAGGTTAGATTTACCTTGTATCCGAATATCCCCTCCTACTATCTTACCTGTAGGTAACACATATATGGTCGTCTTCTGCAGCGTCAAGAGAGACCCATACTCAAGGGTACCAGCTACATAAATCGTTGATCCTGACTTAGCACCAATGGTATAATCACCGTCAAAGGTCTGCGTCTGCCCTTCTTTTATGACATAATCTCCCGAAAATTCCCACTGTGAATCTGGAAATGATTCAGTAGCAGTAGAAGGATACGAAGTTGCACTGACTAAATCGTCTGGCTTACTTGGTGCATCGAAAGAGACTGCTGCATTCGTATTTGCTCGCGTCACGGCTTGGGTGAATACTTCATCCCCACTCGCCAGTGCTTGAGTAGACGCTTCGTCTTCATCATCTAATATCGCTTGTTCCTCCTCAGTAAATACTGGTTCAATCAATGTATCATCCGATGCATCACTATATAGCGAGAGTGTAAAAGAATCTGCAACTGGCTTGACGAACGAGTATATTTCTATTCTTCCTGCTGGATCTATCTGACGAACATATAACAAAGTACCCCGTTGATTAATATCCAAAGAGCATGTCAGAGGAGAATCACCACGTGCTGTACCTACGGCTATGGGTGAGACACCTGTTAATGGTTTTTCATCAAATATTTGCAATACATAATCATATTGATTGCTATAACGGTCGGCTATATCTAATGTGACAATCTGTTTATTGTACATCTCCCAATTAAAATGGGTTGATGGGGATAAACTAGCCAAAGGATTTGCTAAAGGAGAATCAATAACACTAATTACAGTAGTAGTAGTGCCATCAGTAGAGACACAACTAACTATCCCTATAGCTAGACTAGCTATAAATAAGAAGTTTACAATTCTATTAATAAATAATTTCATAACTAAATTGGTTGTTTATAGTTTATAAATATACCGATTAATTCGCTAATTATAAATTTATAACCGTTAATTAAAATACTTTTTATACAAAAGGGCAGAGATGCAAAAAGTCCTAGACTAGTCGCAATGACTGTCTAGGACTCTCTTATTATTGTTTCTTGATTAATCAATTAAGGATTAATCATTCGTTAGCTTCGATTATTCTTCTATTGTCCAATCAGCATCAGCATCACTTCCTGAATTTACCCAAGAAGCAAATCCTGGATAAGCTATATTGATTGATTTTCCTTCAATAGCCCATTTCCAAGGAACTTGTTCTGCTGAAACTTCTTCACCAGAAGTTGTTTCTTCAGTGTTATCCATCACGCGGATTGCCCATGGGAAGTTATCAGCACTTCTGTATGTCTTACCACTTGCAACAACTGAAGCATCGTTGCTTGTTCCAAAGTAAACATCAGTAGCATTGACAGTAGGAAGGAAGTCCATCAAGTGAATCTCTACTCGTTTGCCATCAACAGCAAACTCATCTGCTGGACGATATAAGAAGAAGTCAAAATTATCAAGACCTAACTTGCTCGCATCAATATTAGCACCAGCTGCAAAAGTGATATGCAACGTTACCTCTCGAGGAGCAACAGGTACACTACCTGTTCCGACCATTATACGAGGAGTGCTAGCGTCATGTACAGTTCCAGTCAAGAAAGCGTGTGCATCATAGAAAAGTGGAATAACCACTGGATCAGTAGCACCTGCTTGCTCGATGTTTTTACTTCCATCAAGCTCCATCGCACCTAAATCATCTGTTGTAGCTCCGACTTGTCCTAGTGAACTAACAGTAGCTTCTTGGATATCGCTTGCTTTCAATGAAGGAATCTGAAGACCCAATGCCAAATCATAGGTAGCACCAACTGCTAATAACTGCATATTTACCGTTACCTCGTTGATAATGCCAGCTGGCGTCTGTACAGTAGTGACAGCCCCTACATGATAAACAATATCATTCAAGTCATAGTCACTAAATTTAGGCCATTTATCCTCGAAATTGACTGTATAGTGCCCTTTCAATGAACCATTGATAATCGCTGGCTCGTCTGGTTCTGCAGGAATTTGTTCTACAACAAGTCCTGAACAAGTTTCCAAATCATAAGGTACATCTTGTGCATCTGTAAACTTAGAAGCGCCATTCGTTGCTTTAAAAGATACGTGGTATTTTTCAGGTGCCCATAATTTGACAGCTCCATTCATTGTTGAATTTGAATACTGATTTTCAACCTTAGACTTTTCTAATCGAATTAAAGAAGCTTCTTTTGTGTCATCAGTAATATACCCATTTATAACAAGACGGTCTTGTTTGAAATTGTTGATATAGATGTAGCTACCATCATAAAGGTCGATAGTGTTGTCACTTGAAGTAGCTGAAGGAATAGCAGTCAACTCGCTTGTCTCTTCATCCCAAGGTCCACTTAAAGAAGCATTGTACATGTATAGTTCATGAAGGTCAGTCAACTCATTTGAGATTGTTATAGTACATGTATTATAGATAGCTCCGTCAGAGCCATCATAATCCTTAGTTGAGACAAGACCACTATTATATAAAGTACTCTTCGATTTGATTTTGTCAGAGACCGTCAATTTAGCCAAGTTCTTAACAACAAATGTCGTATTCGAATTATTGTGTGTAACATTAGCACAACTGACAGTTGCCCCTGTTCCTGCTTCTTGATCTGCGTCAAGATAGAAATAACTAGGACTACCATCAATATTGCCAGAAACATCAACAGTAGATGCTCCACCAAAATACATGATTGTGCCATCACTAGCTCCAGTAATAGAAGTAGCTGTTAAAGACCCATCAACAACTAACTGTGAAGAACTTTTCAATGTTATCTTTTTCAAACTAGCTGACGCTCCCTTTGCAATATAAAGACTTGTTACACCAGAGTTAGCAGTGAAATCTTCACCGACTAATTTACCTCCTGCTAAAACATAAATATTTAATCTTTGAAATTTGAAATTTCCTAAGTTTAGTGTTCCAGCAACATAAATGTTTGCAGGATTTCCTTGAAATGTCACACCATCCTTTACGTCCAGAATATTACCAGCTTTTACTACATAATCTCCACTTAAACTCCATTGGCTATCGCTGCCATCAAGGTCTTCACTTGCCGTTGCAGGATATTCAGTAGCACTTACTAAATTATCAGGCATTGCTGGTGCCGTAAATATAGCAGGAGCATCTGAAGTAGCTACTACGCGAGTGACAGCTTTTGTTTCAGCAGGTGCAGAAGCAGTGCTATATAGTGCTAAATCAGCAGACTGAGTAGCTGGCTTCTCAAAAGAGAATGTCTCAACTCTTCCTGCTGGATCTATTTGACGAACATATAATAATGAACTTCGTTGATTGACATCCAAAGAAACTGATAGTGGAGAATTTCCACGGGCAGTACCTACACTAATTGGTGAAACACCTGTAGTAGGTTGTTCATCAAAAACTTGCAATACATAATCGTACTGATTACTGTAGCGATCATTGATAGAAATCGTCACATCCTGATTATTATACATCTCCCAATCAAAAGAAGATGATGGAGATAAACTGGCTAAAGGATTAGCCGTAGGATTATCTGTTGGGGAGGTAGGCGTAACTGTCGTATCATCTGTGGATACACAACTAGCAGCTCCCAGCGCTAAACTAAGTACAAATAGAGAGTTAGCAACTCTAGTTCTAAGTATTTTCATATGTTAAGTATTTACTTGTTATTACTTTAATTCGAAAAAGGCAATAAATTTGTATATTTCAGCCTAGAAAAATCATTTGGTACAAATATAAGCATTATTCTGCTCTCAATTACCCTTTTATGTGTTAAAATTACTATCTTTTATAGAAATGGAATGATTACCAAAGAAAATAGAGATAAACTGAAATGAATCTATCTACATAAAAAGGACTTATTATATCGTTAGAAAATCACAATAAGCCTTTTATAATGTAATTACAAATCGTGCTCCCTGAGTATATGAAGAGTCGAATGATAGGATTCCCCCCATCATCTTGATGATGTCATGTGCGATAGTGAGACCGATACCTATCCCTGGTGCAAATTCATCTTCTTTCTTTAAATAGTCAAAAAGATAAGGTACTAACTGTAAATCGACTCCACAACCAGTGTCTTCTACTAAAATGCGACAATGAGCTGCTTGATTTGATTTTATAGCTATCTTGATTGTACCACGAGTGGTGAATTTAATTGCATTCTCTACAAGAATAACGACAACTTGCTGTATACGCTCAGGATTGACCATCACTTGAAACGTATCAGCTACATCACTTTGAAACTGGAGCTTCACTTGCTCCGTCATCTGGTCTCGATAATATTCGTACGTATCTCGTATCACCTTATTGATTGGATGGAGCGATTTTTCAATGGTAACTGCCCCATTTTTAAGATTGGACAGTTCAAGCGTATTGTCAATCACTTTCATTAATTCTACACTGCTTTTACTGATACGTTGGATATAATCAGCACGGTCTTCAGGACTTAAATCTGAATTTTCAGATATGATATCCGAAAATCCAACGATAGAATTGAGTGGAGTACGTACTTCATGACTGATATTATGCAGAAAATCGGTCTGCAACTTTGCACTCTTAACAGCCGCATCTTTAGCCAATTCAAGTGCTTCTTCACGACGTTTCAAGATTTCTACTTTCTGGTGTTCTAGGTTCAAGTTACGATAGAGAATAATCGCAATGACAAGAAATAAGAAACCGATACCCACAACTGCTAAATTAATTATAAACGAGATTCTCCTCTTAGATAAGAAGTCTTCCTTAAGCAATCGAACATTGTGCTGTTGCGTATCAAAGACTCGCTGTATCATGTTTGATTCCGTTTTTTGCTCGTTGTAAAACCGCTTCTCTATCGAAGCCGTTCGTCCTATCTTTCTATCCATAAAAAAGAGAAGAGCTTCTTGGTCTTTTTTCTTTCTAGCTATATCTAAGCATTGGTCAATCAAGATGTCAACATTCATACTCCAGATCTTTGTTTTTTTGGTATCTAAGATTTCTCGAGCATAAGCCAGACACTTGTCATATTCGTTGTGCTTATAAGCTTTCTCATAATCGAAATCTTTTATAGTGCCATAGTATTTCTGGAGGAATACATATTTCTGTAGCCCTTCCTGAATGAGATTGTAGCAGCTATCTACTTCTTCGGTAGACAACTCGGTAAAACAATTGATATAGTTTACTGTATTCTGAAAATAAATGACCCCATAGTCTTTGTAGATCCGTCCTGATTCTTTATAGTCATGTTCCATCTGTCGAATGATGGTATTCAATTCGGCCAAAGTAACCTTCAAAGCCTTGAAATTTTGATTGCTTTCACGAACATAATTGATATGATTAAGGGCTAGTGAACGTAAATAGATATTCTCCTTTGGCAAAGTTCGAGTGATAGAATCTAACTTGTCTACATATTCATAGTAGAAACTCGAAGGCGTAATGATATCTCTATTTGCAATTAAGATAGTCAGATACAAATAAATCTTATTGTATTTCTCATTGAGCTCTGTCCAATGCATATCTTTAGTCGTACGCATCTTTTCAGCTTGGATTTCCGAATTGCTTTGTCTCAAAACAGCCTGATATAACCCTAGATTATCACGTTTGTCTCTGTTAAATCCGAAATCTAACAATACTTGTTTGACATCCATAAAGGTTTTCAGTCCAAGTCGCAATTCAGATCGAGCAAGAACAGAATCTATTTTATTTCGGTACTTTTCTATGATAAGCGTATCGGGAGAATTAAAAAGCGTTTTATAAGCAGTAATTATCCCTATCGAATCGTCTTGTAACCGAGCTTCTTGAAATAGAGCAGCGGCAGAGAGATAAGTAGAATCACTGTAGTTGTATAAATCCATCAAATTCGTCCATGCCAATCGTCTAGACTCATATGTCGTTTGATCAGCCACAGATGATTTAGATGCTTTATCTCCAGCTGATGTGTGGAGAAGTGTCTCATATTGTAGGGAAATTGCTTCACGTCGAGAAAGCCCTTTTTTCTGAGTCTGCTGTGCTGAAACAGAGTTTGAAATAAAAAGGAAAAGAAAAAAGATTGTATATATGCGTGTATATGCGTTCACTTCAGTAGAGAATATTCGTGGGTGATAATTGCAGATGAGTGCTATGCTTTTTTATGCATTAAGATACACCTTTGTTACAAAAATAAGAATTGTCACTCAATATGACAAATAATCACTAAATGATTATTCTTTATTCCTTTTATTATACGGTTTATTACATTTTGTTATCTCTAAGACAAATCTATTCGAGAAAAAAGTACAAAGAATAAACAAATAATAGTACATTTGTTTTTATATTAAGAACTATTTTAAAATAAAAAATTTATGAATATACTAAAAGAATTACGTAGTAAGACACATGAAAGATACCTTGGGGGGCGAGATATCTTTAAATACATCGGTCCTGGCTTGCTTGTTACCGTCGGTTTCATTGACCCAGGAAACTGGGCATCAAACTTTGCCGCTGGTTCCATGTTTGGTTATGCCTTGCTATGGGTAATCACCCTTTCGACTATTATGCTGATTATTTTGCAACATAATGTAGCTCATTTGGGTATCGTCACTGGTCTCTGCCTATCAGAAGCAGCAACGAAGTACGCACCTAAATGGGTCTCTCGTCCTGTCCTCTTCACTGCAGTAATTGCTTCTATCTCAACTTCTCTAGCTGAGATACTGGGTGGAGCTATTGCGCTGAAAATGCTCTTCGACATTCCAATCATATGGGGCTCTATTCTTACTGTGATATTTGTTTTGATTATGCTATTTACTAATTCGTATAGGCGAGTAGAGAAATATATCATTGGCTTTGTTTCTATCATTGGTTTATCATTTATATATGAACTCTTCTTAGTGGATATTGATTGGCCTGTCGCAGCTATTGGTTGGGTCAATCCGACTTTTCCTCCAGGAAGTATGCTAATCATTATGAGTGTGTTGGGAGCAGTGGTCATGCCCCATAATTTATTTCTTCATTCTGAAGTCATTCAAAGTCGTGAATACAACAAGAAAGATGAAGAAACAAAAAAGAAAATTCTTAAATTTGAATTTACCGATACCTTATTTTCAATGATTGTAGGATGGGCTATCAATAGTGCCATGATTTTGTTGGCTGCAGCTACCTTCTTTGCACATGATAAGGTTGTGGATGAACTCGAACAAGCTAAATCGTTGCTTGAACCTCTACTAGGAGGGAGTGCAGGCGTAGTCTTCGCTTTCGCTTTGCTACTAGCAGGACTCTCTTCTACTTTGACCAGTGGGATGGCTGCAGGGTCTATCTTTTCGGGGATGTTCAATGAATCGTACAATGCGAAAGATATTCATTCTCAAGTAGGAATCGCTATTTCTTTAGGCATTGCACTTATTGCTATCTTTTTCATTCCTAATGCTTTTCAAGGGTTGATTATCTCACAGATGATTCTTAGTATCCAATTGCCATTCACTGTATTTCTACAAGTAGGACTAACATCATCGAAGAAGGTTATGGGTAGCTATGCCAATGGAAAAAGCTTATCTATCACTCTATATACTATAGCTGCTATTGTGACTATCTTAAATATCATGTTGTTGATTTCTGCTTTTTGATAAAAAAGAAAGTATTTTAAATTTCCTATTCATCTAAAAATAACGATTATGCACCTGATCAAAACGTTAGCCACTTCTTTGTTGATTCCTTTAGTTCTTTGTTCATGCGGACAAAATAAATCTGCTGTACAAACTAAAACGATGGAGCCTGTCGATTATGTCAATCCATATATGGGAAACATCAGTCATCTATTAGTTCCTACATTTCCAACGGTGCATCTTCCAAATAGTATGCTACGTGTGATTCCTGAACGACAGGATTATACGAGCACTATCTTAGAAGGATTGCCGATGGCTGTCACAAGTCATAGAGGAAGGTCTGCTTTTAAGTTATCTCCCTTTAATGGAAAGGATACGTTGACTGGGAACGCCTTGAAGTATAGTTATGATTTAGAGCATATCAAACCTTATGGTTTTGATGTATATCTAGATGAAAAGCAAATTGCAGTCCAGTTTGCACCTAGTCATCAATCGGCTATTTATCAGTTGAACTTTGAACAGCAGAATGCATCGGCTTTTTATCTTACGACCTTAGATGGTGAATTGCAATTCGAAGGTAATGTGATATCAGGTTACCAAAACCTAGAGAATAACACTAGAATATATCTTTATATGGAGGTGCAACAGCATCCGGTTAGAGAGAAACTGATCGACACCCAAAAGGTAATGATTGCCTTTGACGAGGGTACAGAAGAGGTGATGCTCAAATATGGTATCTCCTTCATAAGCATCGAACAAGCCAAGAAAAATCTAGAAAGAGAAATTCCTGATTATGACCTAGAAACAGTGAAAGCTGCAGGACGTGTAGCTTGGAATAAAGCTCTTGGAACAATTGAGGCTGTGGGAGAACAGACGGATTTGACAGTGTTCTATACTTCATTTTATCGCTGCTTCGAACGACCGGTATGTGTGAGTGAGGATGGACACTACTTCAGTGCCTTTGACCATAAAATACACGAAGATAAGGGAACCCCTTTCTACACAGACGATTGGTTGTGGGATACCTATAGAGCAGCTCATCCTTTACGTTGCTTGATTGATACCGTCACTGAAAGTGCAGTCATAAACTCTTATATAAGGATGGCTGATCAAATGGAAAATCATTGGTTTCCTACATTTCCAGAAGTGACTGGCGATTCACGACGTATGAACTCGAATCATGGTGTGGCTATCCTCATAGATGCTTACCGCAAAGGAATCAAAGGATTTGATTTAGCCAAGAGTTATCGTTATGCAGCTGATGGGATCACTCAAAAGACATTAGCTCCTTGGTCTAAAGTCGAAGGAAAAGAGTACAATCAATTTTATTTTACTCATGGGTATGTACCGGCTTTACGTGTAGGCCAAAAGGAAAAATGGGCTGAAGTACATTCGTTTGAAAACCGTCAACCGATTGCTGTAACTTTAGGGACATCGTATGATGAATGGTGCTTGAGCCAACTAGCTGGAGAGTTGGGATATACGCAGGATTCTATCCGATTCGCAAAAGATTCTTATAATTATAGACATGTTTACAATGCAAAGACTCAATTTTTTCATCCTAAAGATGATGCTGGCCATTTTATAGAACCATTTGACTACAGCTGGTCTGGTGGCATGGGAGCAAGAGCCTACTATGGTGAGAACAATGGATGGGTCTATCGCTGGGATGTCCCTCATCATATAGCAGATCTCGTGGAATTGATGGGTGGAAAAGAGCAATTTGATACCAATTTAGACCAGACTTATCAAACTCCATTGGGCAGAAGCAAATATGCTTTCTTTGCTAAAATGCCTGACCATACGGGAAATGTAGGTCAATTTTCGATGTCTAATGAACCAGCTTTGCATATCCCGTATCTTTATAATTATGCAGATAAGCCTTGGAAAACTCAAAAAACGATTCACAAATTGATTCATGAATGGTTCAGAAATGATTTGATGGGGGTTCCTGGTGATGAAGATGGCGGAGGTATGTCCTCTTTTGTCGTGTTCTCCATGTTGGGTTTCTATCCAATAACTCCTGGATTGCCGGTATATACGATTGGTTCTCCTTTTTTCGACGAGACACAAATCCATCTAGCAAATGGCAAAACATTTACTGTACAAGCCATTGATTATAGTTCGGATAATAAATATATCCAATCAGCTACTATCAATGGGAAGCCGCTTGAGAAGCCACTCATCACTCACCATCAGATTCTTGAAGGGGGTACACTACAATTAGTGATGGGACCTAAAGCAAATAAAACATGGGGAATAGGACTTATTTAAATGAAAGAGCTATCTACTAGAAAAGAGATGAATCAAACACTTGCGTTTGATTCATCTCTTTTTAGTAAACGGCATAAGACCGTCTTATTGTATAATCAATGGACTGATGTCATAGCATCACAAACCCACTATAAAGAAATATCATGTGTGCAGGTTGCTTGACCAATGGCTGCTATTAGTTTCACTAAATAAGCCTCATCTTTATCTGCTAACGCATCTACAAAGTAATCGTATGCTTGAACAATTCGTTTACCTGAGGTAGTAGTCGCTTCAATGTGATTGCTATGGTCTATGATATACGCTTTGAATAGTGGGTCATCATAATCTACTGTAGATAATGGGTAGCCTTGTTTTCGTTTGATCATATCTTTATACATCGTCTGTTCCTCATCGTTTAGAGCCCTTAATTTTTTGAGTCTTTCAAAGATTGCAGAGAGTAAGATGACGATAGAGGTCATGCGTTGCTGTCCATCAATGATATCATATACATTAAGTTCTTTGAATTTAAAAGAGAAATGCCCAAGGAAATAAGGTTTATCAGATGGGCTCTCTAGATATAGATTAAGATCTGATAAAAAGATATCTACTCGCGTATTGACACTACGATTTCCTGTTTCCGAAGGAATTTCCCACGTATAGGCTCTCAAATCTGCTGGCACAAAGAAAGTGTGTCCAGCGAGTAACTTCTGCATCGTTGTTGTTTCCATTTCGTTTGGTATTTATGATTATTAAGGGCAAAACGCCTCTTCACAAACTTACGATTATTATTTATGAAAACAAAGGTTTTAAACCTTTTTCAGTTCCGTTGTGAAATAGTCTCTTTACAGCATATCTTCGAGGGCATAGGCTAGTCTATTTTGAGCCCCGACTTGTGAGCCAAAGATTGAACGGTGTAGTTTCCCTGATGATGTCAGAAGTATCCATTGAGGAGTACCTGCTGATTCAAACTGTCGAAAAACAGTAGCTGCTTCATCCCGATAGATTGGGAATGGTAATTCATCGATAGTAAAGATTGCTCTAATCTCTTCTGCAGTAGTCTTTTTGGGTCCGAAATCGGTATGTATTCCTACGACTTGTAGAGCATCATATTCTTTCTTAAATTCATAGGCTAATGGAATGCCTCTTCCAGTACAACCCAGACATTGATTGTTATAGATAATCATGAGTAGTGATTTCCCATGATAGAGGTTCATCAAGTCAACCTCGTTTCCTTCCATATCTTTGACCTGAATTGATGGGATAACTTCTCCTTCTTTCATCGTAACTTGAGGGCTACTTCATGGATGATACGAGGGAAATGAGCATATTCCAACTCATGTACTTTCGTTGCAACGTCTTCAGCCGTATCAGATGGACAGACAGGACACGTAGCTTGAAAGATGATGGATCCATCATCAAATTTCTCATTTACCTGATGAATGGTAATTCCGCTGATATTATCATGTTCGGCTACGACTTCTTGATGTACTTTCATTCCGTACATTCCTTTGCCACAATGCTTAGGCATCAATGCAGGATGTATATTGATAATCCGTCCTTCATAGCGTGCCACTAAGGAAGAAGGAACGAGCCATAAGAAGCCAGCTAGAACAATCAGGTCGATTTGTTGTTCGGTGAGATAGTTCAACACTTTATCTGTATGCATAAACTCTTGTTTATTGAATACAAAAGTCGGAATGTTAAGTTTCTTAGCCCTTGTCAAGACATAGGCTGTAGGACTGCTACAAAGAATGGTTGTGACTTCTATTTCTTTTGAGTCTTTGAAATAGTTCGCTATATTCTCGGCATTCGTTCCAGAACCGGAAGCAAAAAGTGCAATTTTAATCATATGGGTTATTGTTTCTCGACAAAGATAGTCATTGATTTCTTTCTTTTCGAACTTTTTATTAAAAAGCTTTATCGGTAGTGAGTGTGGTTCTTATTTCATTAATACAAGTTACAAAACCTGTGCCTCCAAGGACATTACTAGGAACTTCAATCGGTTCATTTATCATCTCACTATAATTATCTCCTTTGAGTTTATTCAATAGTTGATAATATCTATAAGCCGCTGAAGTAATTTTCTGTATACTCACTGTGGCGGTATAACTAGTATAGGTATCCCCCGAGGAAATAACCTCAGAAAAAGAATCATCTTGCATCTGCGGAGTGGAAACTACATATGAAAGCGAACAAGAGCTATTCTTGAAACGTTTATTATCGAAAATACCCATCAAATTCGGGTCATAATCCATAGTGCCCATCAAATCATAATCCTCAGCATCGGGATTACTTCGGGGATGCCCATCACTCAATATGGCATCATCCACAATCAAGATGGTATTGGCCCATTGCGGAGTACCAATACTACTTTTGACTCCACCTTGAAGGGTGTAGTTCGCTATCTTAACCAAAGATTGCAAGCGATAATAACGTAATTCGGAAGAAGAGTCATCAAAGGATACCATGTATTTAAGTCCTTTCTTTTCGATATCATCTCCCACCCATGTGTAGTCCTCGACACGTAAGGTGAGTGGTCCGTTAGGAGCTTGTGGCACAATCGATTCAGCACTCACTTGATGGTTTTGGATGTCAGTTGCTTCTAGACGGAGGACATCTCCTTGTTGCAATACACAAGGAAAAGAAATTCTCCCTTCTGTAGTAGGAGCAATAATTGTTTCTTGTATCACATCATTGACATAGACACTCAATGTGATATCCCCTGAGACAGCCAATGGTTTAGTCTGGTCAGTGAGCGCAAAGTAAACGTAGTGATTCGTTTGAGTGGCATTGACCACTGCATTCATAATCAGTGTCGGCTTATTATCATTCTTATCGAAAGGGATTTCCTCAGTACAAGACACCAATAAGATGCCTATAACTAATCCTAAAGAGCTTAATATTTTGTTGATCATATCGGTTTGGTTTAAAATCGTTCGGATTCTTTCAAAATTAAAATTTATAGGTGTACGTAACGGAAGGGATAAACGGTAAAATGGTCGTTTTTTTAATCACCCGTTTGGTTTGCCCATCACTTGTTAGACTCTCATCTACATAGACATAGGCTGGATTCATAGCACAATAGACATTGTATATAGAGAAATTCCATATACTCTCTCCATGTTTGCGTTTCTTCCGATAATTGGCACTCAGATTAAGACTATGAGAAGAGGGAATACGATAATTGTTTCGCTTCTCGATATACGAAACTCCTTCTACTTGCCAGTCATCGGGTTTCACTGGTGTCGTGGGGGTACTGCCATTGTAATAGTCATCGTTGTAACCCGGAGTAATTACTTGGGTTTGTTTCGAACCGATAGTAACAGCACCACCTGTCATAAAATTCCATGTCGCTCCTATGTCCCATCGGTCATTGAAACGATGTGTAAGAGCGATATTGAAGTTGTGTCGTATATCATAACGATAAGGATACCACTCCCCATTATTGATACTATTATCCCCAGAACGTCGGTCAGATTTAGCCAAAGTATAGTTGACCCATCCCGTCGTGAGTCCTTGTGTCTTACGAGCAGTCAGCTCTAACCCCATACTCCGTCCTTCTCCCATAACTACTTTTTCTTCCCAATTTTCAGAAGAACCAAGAAATCCTGCCCCAGGCTTATAGGCCAACACATTGTCCATCGTCTTGTAATATCCTTCAAGACTAAATTCCCAACCTACGATACCGGTGTAGTAAGCTCCAGTACCATACTGGAAGCTCTTCATCGGCTTAATATTTTTAGTCACTGGAGCCCACAAATCTGTAGGCATAGCTAATAGACTACTACTCAAAAGATGTACATATTGGCTCATAACTGTATAGGATGCTTTGACAGCCCAATCAGAGGCAAGCTGGTAACGTGAGGAGATACGAGGTTGAATAGAATGATACGTCTGGTCGGAGACCACAAACATAGATGCATGAATACCTAGATTGAGTTGCCAACGATTGGTCAATTTCATATCATCTTCAGCATATAGCATCATCTCTTGAGCATAAACTCGTGAATTGCTTACCCCTTCATCACTTTCAACCGTGGTAGTCGTACCTCCTGTATCTAAACGGGAAGAACTGCCATGTACTTCGGGTTCATAGGTATGATAGAGATATTCAGAGCCAAATTTGATATTGTTGCTCGGAGATGGCATGTACTCAAAGTCCCATTTGGCAGACCAATCATAGATACCAGAATTGTATAAAGAGTGAACTCGTTGCTTGTCTACCCCATCATTACGGTAATACGAGATATCAGCATAGGCATCTATATCACACTTATACCGGTTATAAGCAACAGTGGCATTGCTAAATAATTTGGGTGATATGAGATAATTCCATCGTCCAGTGACAACGGTGTTTCCCCATTTCATATGGCCACTATTGGTCGTGCTTTCCGTATCACTGTCTTCGTCTTTTATTTCTGAATCGAAAACATCCCGTCCATTATAGATATTGATAAACAATCGATTAACATCAGAGAATCGATGATTAAATTTCGCGTTGAAGTCATAGAAGTAATAGCTTAGTTGCGTATCACTCCCTTTCATAAAAGGCTTAGATAATAGATCTACATAAGTACGTCGTAGGTTGATGTTGAACGAAGTACGATCTTTGATTATAGGACCTTCAATGCTAATCTTACTGCTCAATAGCCCGACACTAAAGAGCCCATGGTATTCTTTCATATTGCCATCATTTGTTCGGACATCGACTATAGATGACAAACGACCACCGAAGCGAGCAGGAAAAGAACTCTTAAAGAAGACAACACTTTTGACTGCTTCAGGTGGAAAGATAGAGAATAGTCCCATCGCATGGTCTACTTTATAGATAGGAGTCCCATCTAGTAAAACTAGATTTTGGTCGGGAGAGCCACCTCGTACTTGTAAGTTAGCTGAGCCATCAGAGCCAGACTGTACTCCGGCAACGAGTTGAATCGTTTTCATCACGTCTGCTTCCCCGAGCATATTTGGAGTACTTTTTATTTGCTGCATCGGAATCGATTCTGCTCCCATATGTGTAGCACGAATACCTGTTTCGGTACGGGTTGAGGTAATAACCACTTCATCTAATTGCTGTCCTGAATGAAGCAATGCAGAACGTGTGATATTCTCATTGAGGTCAACCGTCATTTCTGTTGTCTGATACCCTACATACGAGAACCGAAGAGTAATCTTCCCAGCAGGAAGAGTCAGAGAATAATATCCGTAAGCATTGCTAACAGCTCCAACCTTGAGTTGTTCGACAAAGACACTAGCCCCTATCAGCGTCTCTCCAGTAGCAGCATCTTTGATATAACCTGAGATAGTATGTCTCTGAGAAGCAGCATCTATAACGGTAGAACCATAGACGGGTTGTATCACCATAGTCCATACGATGAGACAAAAAAAGTTAGAAAAGAAGAGATGAAATAAAGTTTTATCAGAGAAAATAGTTCGTTTTTTCATGAGTAATTTTTCTTTATTATTTCGGCATCTAGCACTTCAGTACTTTCCTTATAGTGAAGGAAAAATTCAGTGACTTCATCTTGATAACTCTTTGATACTGAAATCATTTTAGTATTAGGAATGTCTAACTCTAAATAGATGCCATTGGATTGTTTACGCAACGCTTCTACATGCGCAAAATTGACCATACGTGAGCGATGACATCTCTTGATAGGACTATTTCGAAGAGTAGTACTACTCAATCGCTTGAGCGAATTACGAAGGAGAAATTTGGTAGGTACCCCCTTATTCAAATAGGTGATTTCTACATAATTGTCTGCCGACTCTAATAGAACGACATTACCTGTTTGAGCTGAAAACTTCCACTCATCGTTTTCGTCACAAAATGCGATGACAGCATCGGGAAGAGTTGTCTTTTCTTTCTCTAAAATAGTCCGGATCGTTTTCCGTTTATCTTCGTTAGCGAAATACAACCACGACACAATGTATGGTAATATGATTATTAGAATAGTTTTCAGATTGATTTGTTCGAAGACAATAATCACATCACTGAAATGCCACCAGGTCAATTCGGGTCGAGCAGCTATAGTATAAATCGTATAGATGATACTAAGAATCAAGACTTCGACAAGAACCCATAAAAAATACTCGACATTGTGAAGTCGATTACGTTTAACAAAACGAGACATAGTAAATCGACTCGCAGCAATCACCAAGATACCAGTAAGCACTAATAAAAATGAATAGATAAAATAAGCGAAGTCAGATACATCATACCATTCCGTGGAATCAAAAGGGCGATAAATGTTGATAAAGCAAAGTGAAAAAACAGCAGTAAACAGAATTAATTTAATGTTGTTTCTATTACTTGTCATGTAACTGCTTACATGCATCCCTTTTCTAAATTCTTTATATCGTTTGAGCCATTTCATAGACAGAAAACTACTTTTATTAATATTCCTACTCTGACAAAGATACTCATTTTTTAGCCAAAACGCTTAGTTTTCATCTGATAAAGCACCATATATTCATCCCTATATAGCCTATTTTATACCGTGAAATTCCTTATTAATCCCAGATATAAGTCGATTGTCCCATCAGATGTCATTCCTTTGGTTATGTGGTTAGAAATAAAGATATTAGAATGACAAAATGGTTAAAAAGAGGAACAAATGAATAGTGTAAATAATAGTTGCATCAACTTAAAGATGGATACGCCATATCTCAAAATGGTATTGAACAATAATCAAAGTACTTGTTTAAAAAACAATCAAGTGAAAGTGAATTTTTACTCCTTTGCTGAGTCTTCTTCATCTATCACTGCGAAAGCTCTGATGAAGGTAAAAGATTGTCAACGGAAGTGTAAGAGTCCAGATTTGTGTCCTATTCCTGACCATCAGATCACAGAAAACAATCAATTTGAATACCCCATTTTCTCTCCAATCGACATGACAGAATCTGATGAGGCAATCATCTTGTTGCATGGACTCAATGAACGAGATTGGGAAAAGTATGGCTGTTGGGCAGAGCAGCTGGTATTATCTACGGGTAAACCAGTAATTCTATTCCCCATTGCTTTCCATATTAACCGTTCCCCTAAGAAGTGGAATAGTCCTCGTGATATGATTAAATGGATTCCCAAAGATAAGCTCTCTACTAATCTTACATTTGCAAATGTGGCATTGAGTGAACGGATGATTGTGGCTCCAGAACGATTTTATCTATTTATTAGAGAAACCGTTTTGAATCTAATTCAGCTCAAGGAACAGATAGAAAAAGGAAATCATCCTTTGCTCAAGAATTCTTGTCATCTAGACTTTTTTTGCTATTCCATTGGAGCTCTTGTCTCACAAGTCTTATTTCAATCAGACCCTTATGAACAATTCAAAGAGAGTAAACTATTTATCTTTTGTGGAGGAGGTGTATTTCACGAGTTAAATGGGAACTCCCGGTTTATCATGTCAGGTGAAGCCTTTGAAGTACTGAAGAAATTCTATCGTCACAAATTTGATGTCGATGATAAAGATAGCATCTATCATGCCGCTTATACTCATTTTGCAGCAGACCATAATGCTGCTGAGCGGATGGCTTATTATGAAAAAAATGCACATCGAATCAAAATCATATCTCTCAAAAAAGACCACGTCATTCCGTCATCAAGTATAACATCTTGCTTAGGTCCTGAGAATGCTGCGAGGTGCCTCACAGAACTAGATTTTGATTTAGACTACAGCCATGAAGTTCCATTTCCACTCACCAAAGAAAAGAGTAAGATAGCCAATGACATGTTCAAGACAGTGATGGCTGCAGCTAGTGATTTTTTGAGATAAGTATTATCTAAAAGTCCCTTACTTCTATACTTTGGAGTGGGGATTTTTTGTACCTTTGGTCTCGATTTAAAATGAGATATGAACCTCTAAAAAATACTTATATGAGAAGTTTTGCTAGTGATAATAACTCTGGAGTACATCCATCAGTGATGGAAGCAATAAACCAGGCCAATAAAGACCATGCTATTGGTTATGGTGATGACCCTTGGTCAAAAGAAGCTGTAGAAACCATACATCGTGTAATAGGTAACGAAGTAGACCCTTACTTTACGTTCAATGGAACGGGCGCCAATGTAACGGCTCTCCGCTTGCTAACGAGGCCTTATCAAACAATATTCTGTGCAGAGACAGCACACATTTATGTAGATGAATGTAGTGCTCCAGCCTCACAAACAGGTTGTCATATTCGACCTATTGCTACAACAAATGGGAATGGGAAATTGACTCCTGAACTAATCGCTCCACATATTCATGGCGTAGGCGATCAGCATCATGCACAGCCTCGCGCTATTTATATCTCCCAATGTACTGAGATGGGAACCGTCTATACCTTAGAAGAGCTCAAGGAATTACGTGCTTTTGCAGATAAGCATCAACTATATATCTTGATGGACGGTGCGCGTATCTCCAATGCTTGTGTGGCCCTAAACTGCTCTCTCCGTGAGATGATTATCAATACAGGAATGGATTTGGTGGTATTGGGTGGTACAAAGAATGGCTTAATGGTAGGTGAATGTCTTTTGGTTATCAATGATGCATTTAAGCAAGAAGCTAAATTTATGCGTAAAAATACGGCTCAGCTGGCTAGTAAAATGCGTTTTCTCTCTTGTCAATTTACAGCTTTCTTGCAAGACAATTTATGGAAAAAATGTGCAGCCAATGCTAATCAATTAGCCAAACGACTTTGTGATGGATTGAAGCAAATCGATGGAGTGAAAATGACTCAACCGTTAGATTCAAATCAGCTGTTCCTGACTATGCCACGTCCCGTAATCGATAAATTGCTGGAGGATTATTTCTTTTATTTTTGGAATGAAGAAAAGCATGAGATTCGTTTTGTGACTTCGTGGGATACAACTGAAGAGGACGTCGACCAATTATTATCGTCAATAAAAAAGAATAGCTAATTTAGCTATTCTTTTTTATCTATGTTATTATTTTCTACTCAGAAAATCGTCTATATCAAACATTGCTTGAGCATTGGAATTTGTTCTTTGTGCAAGTTCGGATGGTGTAATATCCATATTGGCTGCTATATACTCTAAGGTGTGTAATAAGAAAGCACTTTCATTGCGTTTTCCTCGTTTGGGTACAGGGGCAAGATAAGGTGCATCTGTCTCTATGACCAAACGGTCTAATGGAATCAATGGAAGGAGACTCACTAGGTGAGCTTTTTTAAACGTCACTACTCCATTGAGTGCTATCATAAACTGAGGATAGTCATCGATAAGATGTACTAGTTCTTCTTCTGTGCCCGTAAAACTATGAATCACTCCACGGAGTGAAGTGGATTTGTAGTCTTTCATAATGCTAAAGAATGGCTCGAAAGCTTCTCGGCAATGAATAGACACGGGTAAATCGTATTTTATCGCTAAGTCAAATTGCTTGCGGCATGCTTTAATCTGTGTAGGTAAGGCTTTATCATCCCAATGCATATCTAGCCCAATCTCGCCTATAGCAATATAAGGATAATCACTGGCCAATTCAGCTTCGACAGCAGCTAATTGGTCATCGATATCTTCAGGTGTCATCTCTGTGGGATGAATGCCTATCATAGGTAAAGCAAAATCAGGGTACTGTTCTACCATCTTTTTGATTCGGCTGATAGAATGGACATCTACATTGGGCAATAAGACATATTGCACACCTGATTCTTTGGCACGCAACACGGCTTCATCTCTATCTTCATCAAATTCGGAAGAATAGAAATGGGTATGGGTATCTATAAATCTCATGAATAATTATAATTCTAATGTTGCTGAGGGAGTTCTCTTTCGTTTCTCACTAGTTCTATAGTAATAGACGACTCCATATTTTCTACATGCGTCACATCGCTCTTCGATTGATTCAATATCTTTGAAATGATTCTCTATCGAATTCCATATTTCCAAGAGCAATTCATCGGCTTGACCACGCATGGCTGCTACTTCTTCTAGACTCGTAGCAGTAAGTCGTTGTAAATTTTTCTGATTCTCATATCCTTCTTTGAAGAGATCAAAAAACACTTTCACTTTCGCTATTGTGGGAGAATAGATAGGGGCACCACCGTAAGAAATACGTTTGTGTTCGCCATCAATTATTTTTTGTCCCCAAAAGTATAATGAGGTATCACTAGAGATGTCTGGTACATTGAGACTGTCCTCTTCTAATTCATAATAGGACTTGTCTGCTGCAGGTATCTCATCACGCTGAATAGCTAAATTGAGCACTTGTACGAAATGACTGATATACAATCGTGCTTGCCGTGTGGTAACTTGATATTTCTTGCTTGCTTGTGACTGCTTCTGATAGCATATCTTATAATAATTGTGTTTCTGTTTGAATATACGCAAGAAATTACCAGCCTTAGTTAGCATGTGAAGTGTATAAGGCAACGCCAATATATCGGAGGCTGACTCCCCCATCTCTACTATCGTCTGTAATGCACGTACTCGAGCTTGGTCTGTATTTGGTAATCTTCTATAGGGCATAAGATTTCTTTTGGGTTTCTAGTTATTTCTTTTCATCAAACTATAAGCAAATTTCTTTAGCATGGATACATCATATTTAGCACTCAAACGATCTAAGGCATCAAAAGCTCTTTGATTATATTTATCAATAAGGTCAAGAGCATATTGGTGCACACCATAACGGTCATACAAAGCAATAACCTTAGGTACTTTCTCTTCCAAAGGTAGCTTCGTATTTTGGATTAAATCCATCAGTTCCACTCGTCCTGCTGCATCTGCTTGCTGATAGGCATGGATGAGCAAGATTGTTTTCTTACCACTATAGATGTCATCTCCTATCTGCTTACCCAATGCGTTTACATCACCATAAGTATCTAAGGTATCGTCTTGAATCTGAAAAGCAAGTCCTATATTGATTCCGAAAAGATAAAGGTCTGCTACTTCAGCAGCATTGGCACCAGCCAAAAGAGCTCCTATCTCTAGACTGCAGGCCAAAAGGACTGCTGTCTTGAGAGAGATCATCTTCAGATAGTCTTCTGTGGAAACAATAGGTAATGATTCGAACTGAAGGTCTAGCTGTTGTCCCTCACATACCTCCAACTGTGCTTTGGTGAAAGCATCCATCACTGTAGTTATATTATCTACGGATGCTTGAGACATCATGCGATTCGCTAATATAACCATAGCATCTCCTGAGAGAATAGCCTGATTAGCTGACCATTTGAGATAAACAGTCGGCTTCCCTCTTCGAAGAGGAGATTCATCCATCAAGTCATCATGAAGAAGGGTGGATGTATGAAACATCTCAATAGCTTGGGCTTGTGTATAGACAGCAGAGATATTCTCTTTGAACAAGTTGTAACTCATCAACAAGAGTAAAGGACGTACCCGTTTACTTCGCAAAGTCAATGAATAGTTGATTGGATCATACATTGATTGGACAGTACCTGTCATCTCATTAGTACAGATTGTTTCTTCAATACGACTTAAGAGCTCTGATATAGCATATATTTTCATGACGAAAAGGATGAATACTTAAAAGTATAGATGTATAAAAAAAGAAATAGAGACTGCGTATGATGCAGTCTCTATTCTTATATCTGAGTGATATTACTGCAGACGGAATGTAACTGGAACGGTATATTTCACACGAACCTTCTTTCCTAGCTGCTGTCCTGGTTTCCACTTAGGCATCGATTTAATCACACGAAGTGCTTCTTTATCGAGGTAAGGGTCAACTGAACGTACAACTACTGGATCTACAATAGAACCATCTTTGTTGACAACGAACTGAACGATTACTCGTCCTTGGGTTCCGTTTTCTTGTGCAATTGTTGGATACTTGATATTCTTTCCTAAGAATTTCATCAAAGCGGCCATTCCACCTGGGAACTCTGGCATGTGCTCTACAACTTGGAAGATTTCTTCCTCTTGAGGTTCCTCTTCTTCAATCACTGGAGGCACAAATTTCACTTCAACTTTTTCACCGACTTCCTCTGAAGATGCAATATCTGTCTCTTCAACATCTGCCTTGTCATCCACAATCTTCAAGATCTCAGCTGCTTTCGGAGCCTCTGGAGGTGGTGGGGGTGGTTTTTGCTCTGGTTGAGTGATAGGAATGATTTCCTCCTCGAATACGACATCGGCTATAGCTTCACTTGTATCGATTTTAATGTCTCGCTCTGACCACTCAAAGCCGACAAATAACAATGCAAGTACCGTTACAAAACCGATTAGCAGGCGAGTTGTTTTTTTGCCTTCTAGGTCTGCTTTTGGGGACTTTTTGATTTCCATAAAAACGTTTATTTGTTTAAAAAAAAATAGTTACTTATTCTTTTCACGACAAATATACTTTTATAAGAGGAAATGACCAACAAATTGGTTCTTTTTTATTGGTCTTAAAAGCATTTTTCAACTTTTTTCCATCTTTCGGGCTGATATGTAGGTTGAATCGTGTGAATACATTATCTTTGGGCGTGAATTGCCAAAAGCAACTTGAAAAAAATAAAGATATGAAAATGATTACTATAACTATTGATGGCTTTTCATCTTGTGGAAAAAGTACTATGGCGAAGTCTTTAGCAAGAGAATTAGGATACATATATATAGATAGTGGTGCCATGTATCGTGCTGTCACTCTCTTTTGTCTCGAGCAAGGATTGGTCGTGAATGGAGAAATCAACCGTTCAAAACTGAGAAAATCTCTCAAAGACATCAAAATTACTTTCGAACGTAATCCACAAAATAATCAAGTAGAAACTTATCTGAATGGCGTTTGTGTGGAACAGAAGATTCGTTCTATGGCTGTCTCTAATTTAGTAAGCCCAGTAGCAACTATTGATTTTGTTCGTGAAGAATTGGTCAGACAACAGCAAGCTATGGGAACCAAGAAAGGAATAGTCATGGATGGACGTGATATCGGTACAACCGTATTTCCAGATGCAGAACTCAAAATATATGTAACAGCATCTGCTGAGATAAGAGCTCAACGTAGATATAGTGAGTTGACATCTAAAGGACAAGATGCTGACTATGAAGCCATACTAAAAAATGTTCAGGAACGAGACTATATCGACATGCACCGTGAAGTGAGCCCTCTTCGCCAAGCTGAAGATGCACTACATCTCGACAACAGTGAACTCTCAATCGAGCAACAAAACGATTGGTTACTTGAACAATTTAATCGAGTAGTAGAATTAACTTCTTAAAGTAAGGATTAAAATCATGAATATAACTGTAGATGACCATTCTGGTTTTTGTTTTGGAGTAGTTAATGCCATCAAAAAAGCAGAGGAAGAATTAGCCAAAGGAAACTCTTTGTATTGTCTTGGAGATATAGTACACAACACACGTGAAGTAGTACGACTTTCTGAGCAAGGTCTCATTACAATCAATGAAGAACAGTATAAGGCTCTTCATGATGCTACGGTATTGCTTAGAGCTCACGGAGCTCCTCCTGAAATATATGAGATTGCAAAAGAAAATAATATCACGCTAATTGATGCTACTTGTCCTGTGGTATTGCGATTGCAAAAAAGAATAAAAAAATCATTCTTAGAAAGCCGCGCTAATCCTCAAGATAAACAGATTGTCATATATGGCAAGAAAGGACATGCGGAAGTACTAGGCTTGATGGGACAAACTGAAGGTAAGGGGATAGTCATTGAGAAGTTAGAAGACGTAAAAAACATAGACCTGACCAGGTCAATTATTTTGTACTCCCAAACGACTAAATCTCATGAAGAATATTTACGAATCATCGATTACATAAAAGCAAATATAAAAAAAGGACTTTCGTTTGATTACTATGATACCATTTGTACTCAAGTACGAAATCGGATGCCACACATCAAAGTATTTGGTGCAAATCACGACTTAATCTTTTTCGTTAGCGGAAAGAAAAGCAGTAATGGAAGGATGCTTTATAAAGGTTGCAAAGAAGTCAATAATAACACCTACTTTATTGATAGCTGTTCGGACATTGACCTAAATATCTTAAAAAAGTTCTCTAACATCGGTATTTGTGGGGCCACTTCTACACCTACGTGGCAGATGCACGAAATCGCTAATTACATAAAGGAACAATGTCCAAATAGTAATACAGAAATAGACAAATAACACAACAACGCTTTACACAAATTACTTTTTTATCTATATTTGCTTTAAGAATAAAAATAGAAGGGGAAATAATATGGAACAAAACATGGGAAGAATTAAATGCATCGGGATTTTAACGTCGGGAGGTGATGCGCCGGGAATGAATGCTGCCATCAGAGCTGTGACTCGGTCTGCTATATACAATGGCTTCAAAGTTAAAGGTATATATAGAGGATATAAAGGTCTTGTATTTAACGAGATTAAAGAATTTGGTACTCAAAATGTAAGTAACATAATCCAACAAGGAGGAACCATCTTAAAGACAGCACGTTGTGAAGAATTTCTAACTCCTGAAGGGCGAGAAGTCGCTTTTGAAAATTACAAGAAAGAAGGTTTAGATGCTTTAGTAATCATCGGAGGTGATGGTTCCCTAACTGGTGCTCGTATCTTCGCTGAAGAATTTGATGTCCCTTGTATCGGTTTGCCTGGTACTATTGATAATGATTTGTCAGGTACTGATACCACTATCGGATATGATACTGCATTGAATACAATTATCGAAGCAGTGGATAAGATTCGTGATACCGCTACTTCTCACGAACGTTTGTTCTTCATCGAAGTAATGGGACGTGATGCTGGTTTCTTAGCATTGAATGGTGCAATAGCATCTGGAGCTGAAGCTGCTATCATTCCTGAATTTGCAACAGAAGTGGATCAACTCGAAGAGTTAATCAAACATGGTTTCCGCAAATCAAAAAATTCAAGTATCGTGTTGGTTGCTGAAAGTCCAAAAACTGGAGGAGCTATGCATTACGCTGAACGTGTGAAAAATGAGTTCCCTGGTTACGAAGTTCGTGTCTCTATCTTAGGACATTTACAACGTGGTGGTCGTCCTACTGCTCATGACCGTATCTTAGCATCGCGCCTGGGGGCTGCCGCTATTGATGCTATCAAAGATGGTCAACGTAATGTGATGATTGGTATCGAAAATGATGAGATTGTAAATGTCCCATTTAGTAAAGCCATAAAGAAAGATAAACCAATCAAGACAGAACTAGTCGATGTACTTAAAGAATTGAGTATTTAAAAGACTATCTATTCTTGCTCAAAAACGATGAACGAATCGGCATAATGAGCAAATAAAAATCAGAAATAAAAAAAGCCTAAGAATGAAATCATTCTTAGGCTTTTTATTTTACTCTAAAGATTAGAACAAGTTTGCAGGATATTCTCCAGCATCGACAAGTGATTGAATCTTATCAACAACTGATTGACGATCTGCTGCATAAGTTACTCCGAACCATTTAGCAGTGGTATCCAATACTTTTACTGTAGAAGTTTTCGTATTGATTAGATCATTGACAACAAGAGGAATAAAGAATTCACTCTTGAGCTCCTGTCCATGTTCTTTGAGGAATCCAATGAATTGTTCATCACTGTGTTTGAAGTAATCAGGAGTGAAACCCCACATATTCATACTAACAGGTGTGTTGTCATCTATAGCTACCCATTTATCAGCCTCATCTTTATAAGAGACCTTGCCATCGATGCGAATAATCTCAGTTCGCTCAACTACAGTAGTCAAATTACCTTGTGCATCAGTTCCACAAATACCACGAGCAACAGTTCCACTTTCACTAAGGGTATTGCCTACTCGGTAGCCAACCATACAATAGTTGTCTTGAGTACCTTCCATAGCAACTAATTGCTTAGCCAATACAGCGAAACTATCACGACCATAGAAGTCATCAGCATTGATTACAGCAAATGGTTCGTCGATTACATCACTACCCATCATGACTGCATGATTAGTACCCCAAGGTTTTTCACGAGTTTCAGGACAAGTAAATCCTTCAGGCAGTGCATCTTTAGTTTGGAATACAAGTTCTACAGGAATATGGTTCTCATATTTCTTAATAATCTTCTCACGAAAATCTTTTTCAAAATCTTTACGAATAACAAAGACAAGTTTACCAAATCCACCACGAATAGCATCGAAAATTGAATAATCCATTATGGTTTCGCCATTAGGTCCTAGCCCATCAAGTTGTTTCAAGCCTCCGTATCGGCTTCCCATTCCAGCCGCAAGTACAAAAAGAGTCGGTTTCATTTTTTTGTGATTTAAGTTTTTTATTTTTATTGAGTTGCAAATATACCTATAAATTTGTGAACAATAAATCTTTCCATACAAAAAGAGACGCTAAGCGTCCATTATAAAGACGAATCCTTTTTCAGATGGCTATCAGAAAGGATAACCAATAGCGAAATGATAACCTAATGCATCCCCAAAGGAATTAATATTGTAGAATCCTGATTTTCCTGTGTCATACGGCGCATGCAATCCTATTCCCCAATCAAAACGCAAGACAAAGAAATCTAAATCATACCTCAATCCGATACCGGTACCTACTGCTATTGCTTTTGGGAGGTCCGAAAACTTGAATTGTCCACCTTCCAAACGTTCATCTTTTTTAAGTAGCCACACATTTCCAGCATCCAAAAAGGCCGCTCCCTTGAGATGTCCCCAGACAGGGAATCGGAGTTCTAAGTTAGCATCAAACTTTAAATCTCCTACCTGTTGTAGATAACTATAATCATCTTCTGCATTTGGTATATAACTTCCAGGACCAATACTTCGTACTGTAAAAGCACGTACACTATTGGCTCCTCCAGAATAGAACTCTTCGCTGTAAGGAACTATAGTACTATTTCCAAGTGCCTTTGCCACACCTATGCCTATTCTTGATGCTAATCGGTACCTAGCTCTGGAATCGAGAGCCCAATTGCGACGAACCTCAGCAGTTCCTTTAACAAATTGAGCAAAAGGAGTCCCCATCAATTCCTTCTCTTTACTACTCCAATCTTTACCGAACAAAGAGTATAGCCCATTGACAATATTGCCTGAACTAGTAAGAGACAACTGCCACCACCACTGATTTCCATAAGGGTGAAAAGCAGAATCGTCAAAAGTCAAACGATAATCTATAGCAGGAATATATTGATCTTGCATACTTAAAGCCAAAGAAGGATTGGAATCAAGGATTTCTTTAAAAAGTGTCGTACCAGAACTCACATGACTATAACTGATGCGTAAAGGTGTAAATTCTTGTCTAAGCCGTTTGTGTATCTGATAATTACGAGTATAGCTCAATCCAATACCCATCATTCTATAATAACCCGACCTAGCTGAGCGATTAAGATAAATCGAAGAAGTGGAACTAGAGCGGTCATTCGAATAGTCCGGTATATTGAGGGCTAATTTCAACATCAGTTCGTAACTGTTCAGGATGTTACTGTTGCCATCTACTTGAGAAGTTTGCCACTCGTAGCTTCCCCCTAAGGTCGTAGTCAGGCGCTCTCCACCTCCGAACAGATTATTTTTGGAGATACTGACTGATGTACCAGGTCCCAATTCACCAGTACTCTTAGTCGCTACGTTCAGTTCTGTCTCTAAGTCATAAGGTTTATCAAACACCGTAGTATAATCGATATCCAGAGTAGGTATGGCTGCGAGAGAATCTCTCAGTGTGTAATGGTCATCAACATATCTAAAAGCTCCGAGTTTGAGTAACATCTTGAGACTGTTTTTTGCTTGAGAGACTTTATATAAGCTATCTCGCTGCAGGGTAATCACACTTGAAAGTACTCCCATTCTAACTTTTCGTTTCCCATTAAAATGTACAGTCACATCTTCACGGACAGAACTATCGGGAAGCAACTCATTATATAAATTTGCCAGATTAACAGAGATATTTCCTATTTTATATCGTTTATATGCAGCAGATGACAGGTTCTCTTTGGGAGACAGTCTCAGTTTGACTCTATTGGCTACTTGAAAGGTATCGGCTTGAAAAGTCAAATAATCTGAACGAAAATAGAAATACCCACTCTCCCGTAATAAATTACTGATACGCAATTTTTCTTTACCTAGAGCATCCACACTAAAAGGAGTATTGGGAACCAACAAAGTCTCACGCTTATGTGCGACCAATAAGCTATCAATAGATTGTGGAAAACGGTAATAAACGAGTGTATCAACTTTAAAAAGGATACCTGTATCAATAAGATACTGAACTCGAACACGTGTAGAATCTTTTTTCCTGGGTAGAATCTTATAGTCTACTTGACCTCGAAAAAAGCCATAGTCACGCAATAGGTTTGTAGCAATCTTCTGTCTAACTGAAGGCTGAACGTCCATCAAGGTGACGGGTGGAGTAGAAAAATGAGCATATAGCCAACGTCCCAATCCCTTTTTTGATTCTTTAAAGGTATTGTAAATGCCTAGACGAATGGACCAAGGCCATCGATACTCAGCACTACCAAACAGACTCCCATTAGGCACCTTCTTAAGAGCAGATTCCACTTCATCTAGAGCTATACTTGTAGCTTTGTTCCCTCTCCTATTCTCTTTGACTGAAGAATAGGTTATCTGACTGGATTTTTGTCCTAAATAAAAACGCTGTCCAGATGCTACCTTGGTGGTACGGCAACTGGTAAGACTCATGGAGATAACCACCATGAAAATCAAGACAAATGCTATGGGTATACGACTTCTATTCATCTGCTTTCTCTATTTTTATCGAATCATTGTTTTGCTGGGTCGTTTTGCGCTTCTTAAAATGCCATAAGTCACTAAGTGTATTTAGCTTCTTTTTATAAATCACACCGACTCCCGTTTTTGTAATGTCTCCTTCCAATAAGGTATCATAATTTCGTTCATAAAATAGTCTCAAGTATCTTGATCCTACATGATCCAAACGGTATTCGAGTGATGCATTATCAATGAAGGATTGATTCGCTTCTTCTGGATTTCCAGTCACGACACTTCCTCCTACTACTAGTTGAAAACGGTCATCGAAAAGCCGTTGCCTATAACTGAAATTGTAATCAGTGTACGAACTTCCCGAAGTACTATTATCCACTTGGTTGACTCCTACTTGAAGACTTGCTCCACTAACAGCAGCTTCAGCAATATTACTAATCTGAGATTGCAATACACTACTAATGACAGAACCTATATTTAGATTCTGTGCATTGCCTTCACTTCCTAAATAAATACCAGTCGCTAACATCGTTAATGCTTGTTTGTTTCGTTGCTCCTGACTCATTGCAGAAAGCTGACTTTTTATTTCACTGTCACGAGGAGATTCAATAAAGAAGGAAAAATCAGGACTCTGGAGTGTATTGCTAAGATTAATTCCCACATTGAAATCCACACTTCTTCCAGAACCATTGCTCTGGGAAACTACAGCCGTTGCATTTTTATAAGCTTTCAGATTTAATATAGGATCCATCGGATCTCCTTGCCACTGTAAGGAACTTCCTTTATTAATCGTAAATTCATTGAGCGGAATGACCGGAAGAGCATATTTCATACTACCTGAGGTGACAGCATAACGTCCTGATAAAGAGATGTCTTCCATGCTGCTATAGGATAAATTAAGTTCACCTCCACCACGAAGAGAAATAAAACTACTTTTATCAGCACTCAAATCAGCCCGCAGTTGAACTACAGGATCAATAAAGAGATGCATAGTCATGTCAAAACCACCTAAGGCAATTTCTTTTTGATCTTTGTCCTTCTTCTGTAATCCCGCGTTTTCAAAGGAGGTAAAGGTCACTGCATCACCTAATCGATCTTCAATGGTTAATGGTGAGTTCAACATTAAGTAAGTGATGTTAGTACCTGAACGAACACGCATGTCTCCCTGCATCTTTAAGTTATCAAGAGGCCCCATAAGGGAGCCTTGCATATCAACAAGGACTTTGCCATAGAGTAAACTCTTTTCAGTTCGTTTGGCATCAAGAAGCGTATATTTAGTAGCATCAAACGACAAATTTGCATGAGGATTCGATAGGTCTCTACAATCAACTGTACCATTTATGACAAAAGGAGTAGTTCCTCTAGAGTAGATAGCATAACGGTCTAATATAAGTTCATTATTGACCATCTTTACAATTCGAGGGTCGAAACGGTAATAAGCACCTGTCATCGTGGAATTCAATTCTACCATATTCGATGTCAGCGAACCATTCAATATCGGCTTGTTCGTCGTTCCATTAACTACAATGTCCCCATCCAAAGTACCCGTAAGTTTGACCATATTAGGGTCTGCAAAGGCACTAATCAATGCTACTGGGAATTTATCTATAGAACTCTCTATGTCTATCTTTTTCTTATCAATCAAATAGGTACCTGTAGCGGTCAGTATCTCATGATCATCGTGCATCAAGTATGTATCAAGATAATGTTTGTTCATCGTTTCATCAGGAAGCCATGCCAACCCTATATTTATATTTCCTAATGTATTATTTCGCACCTGCCCGTCTTTTACATCCAATTCTGTCGATAATTGCATCGTATTTGCCGTCTTACGAAAGGTAGCTGTCGCAGAGAATAGTCCATCGAATGAAGGATATGATGGGAATAAACGGCTAACATCAGATAAAGCGACATGAGTGAGTTCCATATCAACGTTGTAAAATGCTGTTGAATCAGGGATAGATTGAATCCTAAACCCTTGGCCCACAGAATCGAGAAGTTGCAGTGCTATGTCAGCATGACCATCTCCGTAGAGAATCGACTGGTTTTCTCCTTTCAACTGGAATTTACGAAAAGCGATAATCGGTTCAGCAGGCAGTAGCTTAAGATAAAAGGCACTATCTCTACTCTCCACATTTAATCCGATATCTAACCCTTTTTGTTGCATATAATCATCATAAAACAATCGAGCTTCACCACTACGCCCTTCAAGCATACCTTGTAGAATTAATTTGTAATCTCTTTCAGCATGATTTACATGATTATCTGTCACAGATAAACGATAATTTAATTTTCGTTTGTCTTGTTGAGCTAGTAATTGAAGACTATCTATATATATGGTATCGTATCTCAAATCCTGCATCAATCCATCTGCATCAAGTCCCCAACCTGGTTCTGTACTTGCTTCGAACTGCAATTGCTCAAAATAAATATCTTTCTGTCGTAACCACCATGATATAAAGTTATCCTTCCCCATAAAAAGGGCCACATTGGTCGAGGGTAACTCGGTGAGCAATTCATCATAATCAAGATAGAAATGTTTTTTCATCTCTTCAGTTCCTCTGATTAGACGCTTGCCATCTGCAATCAGTTTCTCTAGATTGGTTCCAGCATAAAGACTAAGCATGGCATCTCCTGAAAATAAGGAAAGCCATAGAGTATCTTTAGCTGCTTCGGCCTGAAGGTCCATTATCAATGGGTCAGCTGTCGGTTCCGCCAATAATCCTAGCCGGTGTAAATCTGCTGAAACCACATTTAAGTTTACAGTTCCACGAATGGCCTCATCCCGATGAAATTCATAATTTCCATCGGCATGAAACTGAAATGCAGGCCAACGACTTTCTATGTTAACTTCAGCCATAGCATCTATGATAGCAGCATCTACATCTATGTCCTGTGCATCATACACCCCATAGCGAAACGAAGAGATATGTCCTTTTATCTGAGAATAAGTACTTTTTTCAAATGGGTCTACCCCAATTCCTTGAGCTGTAACCTGACTAGTAATGCATTTGATAGAATCCTTGGGGAAGAAAGTCTGAAGCACTAATGAATCTACATTCAGATTTAAATGATACTGCTGTTTCGCTAACTGATAGGAGGCTAAGAGGGTAGCAACAATTCGATTCGATTCGGAATGTTGAGGCGTACGTTTTGCAATGGAATCTGACACGATGGTTTTTACAACATCAGGAATAACGGTATATATGGTATCTGTCGTAGACGACACAGTAGCTGACTGCTTGGGCGTCGACTTCTGATTAAGCACTAAATCTAACGATATAGAGTCGCTCAATAGTTGAACATTACTTTTTATGTCATATTGCTCAGGTAGCAAAGAACTTAATACAAAAGATGCTTTTCGAGTCTTTCGATGAAGGAGATTAGAGACATTTCCATTGAGAGTAAGGTCGAAGAGTGGTACACAATTAGCAGCACCTCGATTTATCGAAATCTGCTTATTGCGCCCGGAGAGTCTTAGTGATAAGAGGAAATTTTTCTTAGGACGTAATCCTAAGTATGTGCTATCAGGCCAATATCGCAATAACAAATCTCTTTGAATATCGGCATCTAACTCAGCATCCATCTTTTGAGGTTCAAGCCATGTTTTTACATCTTGCCAAGAGCCTGTACTTCCTATCTTTGCGCGCACCCATGAGCTGTCAATTTCAACTCTACAATTCGCTAACGAAAGTCCAAGAGAATCAGCATTCAAAGAATCAATATTGATATTGACGTCTTCAAAAGATATATGTGGAGAGGTATACAAAGAATCGAGATGAGTGTCATAAAGAATCTTAGCTCTTTGTAGATGAGCGTGAGGAACGGTGAAAGAAAGTGGATTTAATGTCAGGATAGCATCATTAATAGCTAACTCATGATAAGCTATATCCATGGCTAAACTATCTGAGGGCATAGAAAGCGCAATTTGGCTCTGTTCAGTTATCACTTTTTTGAACAACAATGACCAATGAGGTTTGACTGAATCAACCTGTGTAGTGTCAGTCAAAAATGTGCCTAAGGAAACGCTTAAGTTGGCTTTGCGTAGGAGAGCACGATTGACAATAATTTGTTTCTTAAACAAAGAAATACTTCGTGAAACCAATTGTAACTTGATACAACTTCCAGAAAGAGTAACCCCTTCAACTGGTACAAACTGGTTGAAAGAAGCGGAAGAAAGCGAAATTTCGTTGATTAAAATTTCCTTATTCAAAAGAGGTAACGGGTCAATGTCAAGATTAAAAGAAGCTGCATGTACCCGTTGAATATTATCATCTAGGATATCAATATTCTTGATGGATAAATCAAGAGGAAAACGAAGGTCAATTCGTTCTATCGTCACTTCTTGACCAAGAATTTGACTGATTGAAGTGGCTATCTTGTCTTTGGCAAATCGCTGAATAGCAGGTACATATAAAGCACTAATAACCATGAAGATGGCTAGTATGGGAGTCAGAATTACCCATACAAAGACACGTAAAACTATATTTGTTTTTCGTTTAGACATCTTTGTTCTTCCTTTAAATTGATTCTATAACAGATATAATACCCAATACCAGCCAAAGTCAGTGCAAATGGAAATCCCATCCATATCCCCACTAATCCCCAATGAAGAGTAATCCCACAAATATAACTAATAGGAAGTGATATACCAAGATAACAAACCATAGATATCCACATAATCGGTCTGACATCACCTAGACCACGTAATACATTGATATAAGTAATTTGCAATGCATCGCCTGCTTGATACATGATTAGAGGAATCATAACTAATGGAATCAACATGGCTACAGCTTCATTATCGGTAAACCAACCACCAATATAATTACGGGCTATAAAAGCAACAATACCATTGAAGAGGAACAATGTGAGCATGAGTTGAATCCCTGCATTGGCGGTATATTTGACTCCTCTTAGGTCTTTCTGTCCATTGAAAATACTTATACGAACAGACAGTGCACTGCCAAGACCATTGTAGACCATAAAAAAGAATTGAGAGAAGGTGAGCATTACCTGGTGAGCAGCAAGTGCTATGGTTCCAATCCAACCAGCCATGACTGAAGTCAAACTGAAGGAGCTTGACTCAAGCAACAGTTGAATAGCAATAGGAAACCCCATTTTCCACATAGTACGAACCTTAGAAAAGTCAAAATTTCCGTGACGAAAACCTTTTTGATATACAGCATATTTACGATTCAACTGTATATAGAGAAGATAGGAAGTACCCATAAAAGCACGAGCAATGAGGGTAGCAATACCTGCGCCCAAAAGACCTAGTTCTGGAAAAGGGTAGATACCATAAATAAGTAAATAATTGAGTATGATGTTTAATACAACTCCTAAGACAATTATTTGCATGGATATTTTAGTCTCAGTGATACTATCAGTAAATTGCTTGTAGGTAAAATAGAGTGAGATGAAGGGAAATGAAATGAGATAACAAATATAATAGGGCTTCACGAGTGGAAGTAATTCTTCAGGTTGGCCTAACCTATCCAAGAAGAAATAGAGAATAGTCATCGGAATCATCAATATGATTAGCGCAATTAAATTGACGACATGAGCGTGTCGGAGCAAACTTCCTACCTCCAATTTGTCATTACGCCCGAAACAAGCACCAGCAATAGGTATAAATCCCAACGAAATACCCATGCAAAACATCAATGGCATATAAAACAAACTACCAGTAAATGCAGAAGCTGCTAGAGAGTCAGTATTATAATGACCAACCATAAGCGTATCACATATACTCAAAAAAACCATAGCTATCTGCCCCATAATAATAGGAATACCTAGTTTTATAATGGCACGATATTGTGGAAGATAAAGATTAAATATTGAACGCATCTGAAGGTTGATTTAAAAGATAATAATAACATCCCCCAAAACGGGTATCTCAACTATTAGTTGTTTCGGGATTTATAATACAAAACAGCTGCTCTATGAGGTTGAAATAGCTCTTTAGCTGTGTGACGAAGCGTCTCAGCTGTAAGTTCCATATAAGCATTTCGCTCATCTTCTATCCCAAAGCCAGGTCCAAGCATCTCATGCCAAGCAAGATTGGTTGCTAGATTTTGATAATTAATATTACCAAAAATAAGCGTAGCTTCAAATTTATTTTTTAATTTCTTTATTTCTCGTTCTGATACCAATTCTGTCTGAAGAAGTTGCAATTCTTCCCACACGGCTTGTTCAGCATCTTCCAATGAGACACCGTCAGCTGGTCGTCCATCTATTTGGAACAATCCTTTGTCTAGAGATCCCGATATGTGTGCGTCTATTTGATTAAAGAGATGTCGTTTCTTAACTAGACGCTGAGATAATCTACTAGAACTACCATTAGCCAACACGTCAGAGAGCATATCTGCAGCATAATATTGTTTATCGAAACGGTCACTCATCAAAAATGTCATGTACAATGCATCAAATGGTACATCTCGAGTAACTTCTAAACGTCTTTGCTCTGTATATTCTGGCTCTATGCCATAGTTGCGACGAATGATTGGATGGTTAGGAATAGACGAGAACCATTTTTCGGCTAATCGAATCGTTTCTTCCCAAGAAATTTGCCCAGTCACCGATAGGATGGCATTGCTAGGCTGATAGAACGAATCATAGAATGACTTTACTTGTTCCATCGTCACCTCTTCAATGTGTTTCAATTCCTTTCCAATCGTAGGCCACTGATAAGGATGTTTTACATAAGAGAGTCCACGCAATAGATGCCCGATATCCCCATAAGGTTGATTCAAGCATCGTTGTTTAAACTCTTCCATGACTACATTACGTTGCACTTCTAGACTCTCTGGACTAAAAGCAAGTTGCAACATACGGTCAGATTCAAGCCAAAAACCGAGTTCCGCATGTTGTTTGGGAATCGTCAGATAATAATTCGTAATATCATTATTCGTCCAAGCATTGTTTTCACCACCTGATTCTTGAAGAGGGGTATCATAACTTGGGATATTGATAGAAGGGCCAAACATTAGATGTTCGAAGAGATGTGCAAAACCAGTATGAGCTGGATCTTCATCTCGAGATCCGACTTTATATAGCACATTGATGGCAACCATCTGAGTAGAGGAATCATGGCTATATACTATTTTTAGTCCATTAGGCAGTGTAGCACGTTTAATTTCTAACATCTAATTTATTTTAGTTCAAACTTATTTAAAGTACAGAAACATTAATGATACGTATATCTTGTTTAGGTCTGTCATTTCTATCTGTCGGTACATTTTGGATGGCATCAATGATATCCATACCTTCTATTACTTGACCAAACACAGTGTATTCACCATCTAAATGTGGAGTTCCACCAATTGTTGTATAGTCATCAATTTGCTCAGGAGTGAACGTAAAGTCAGGCATACTATCGGCCTTCGCTTGTGCTAACTCCATCATCTTCTGTTCTAAGTCAGCTATCCCATCATAATCGTCTGATAGACGCATCTTGTCAAACAATTCTTTGTATTTTCTTGTTTGAAGATTATATAGTTGACGCACTTGTTGTTCATTACGTTGCTCCTCCATAGAGGTTAGCATCTCCTTAGAATAAACAGTACCTGTAACTATATAAAACTGGCAAGCTGAAGAGGCTCTCTCAGGATTTACTTGGTCTCCTTGTCTAGCAGCAGCTAACGCGCCGCGACAATGATAATATTTAGGGAAATTTATTTCAGCTGGTATGGTGTATCCTAAATCTCCGGAACCTAGTATCTGACCAGGCTTCGCATCTTTCGAATCAGGGTCCCCAGCTTGAACCATGAAATTACTTATAACTCGATGAAAAAGAGTTCCTTCATATGTCCCTTGTTCAATTTGTCTAATGAAATTGTCACGGTGTAGAGGAGTTTCATCAAATAGTTTAATAACAACGTTTCCTCTAGTCGTTTCTAACCTAATCATAACATCTTTATTTTTTTTAGATTGACAGCTACACAAAACAGCTAAGAAAAAAAATATTTGTATTGAGATCAATCTGTTTTTTGTATTCATTTGAAATGCATTTAATCGTGCAAATATACAATATTTATGTACCTTTGCCAAAGTACTAATCATTTTTAATAAGACATATGGGAATTAATCATATATTAGAGCCACTCCTTTTCATTATCATCAGTCTCATTTGCGGAGGACTGTTAAAAGTAGTCCTTAAGAAAAGTGCGCTCCCCTATACGGTTGGATTATTTATTTTCGGATTCGGGGTCGGTTTACTAGATCGTTTTAAGTTTCTCACTTGGTTACCAACCATTGATACGGCTCTAAATCGTATCAGTGATATAAATCCCAACATGATTTTGTACCTATTTCTGCCTATCTTAATCTTCGAAGGCGCCTATGAGCTCGACTTTCATATTTTTAAGAAGACTCTGGTAAATGCTATATTACTAGCTGTTCCAGGATTAGTATTTTGCACCTTTGCTACTGCTGCCGTAATAATGGCTATTCATGGTAGCACGGCTAACTACAATGCTTGGACATGGAGTATCGCACTGATGTTTGGCGCACTAATCAGCGCCACAGATCCCGTAGCTGTAGTCGCCTTGCTCAACGAGCTTAAGATGAGTAAGCGATTTTCTACACTTGTTGATACAGAATCGATGCTAAATGATGGAACCGGTATCGTGATGTTCATGATCTTTTATACTGGGCTTTCTTTGACTACTGGATCTTCAGCTGGCGAGAGTGTATCTCCCGTTTTAGATTTCATCATCGTGGCATTTGGTGGTGTCGGCGTAGGCTTTGTCATCGCTTATATCACAATGATATTTATTACTAAGATTGCTAAAGATGAGATGGTTCAACACAGCATCGTGATTACAGCATCTTATTTAGTTTTTCTAATTGCTGAAGCCTACCTAGATGTATCTGGAGTCATTGCTTTGGTCACCTATGGATTGTATATATCGTATTATGGTCACCTTAAATTCAAACCCAATGTGCATCGATTCATGGGGACTTTTTGGGAACTTGCAGCACACATTGGAAATACTTTAATTTTCATCATAGTAGGAATCGTAATCGCTATGAATGTAGAGTTTACATGGATTAATATGGGGGTACTATTGGTGTTATTCGTGGCCATTAATGTAATCCGTGCACTTATGGTCTTTCTATTTAGACCTTTAATGAAACGAACTGGATTTGGCCTGACAAGAAATGAAGCAGTCATTTTGTCTTGGGGTGGCCTTCGTGGAGCGCTTGGATTAACACTTGGATTAATCGTATTCTACACCCCAGCTATTCCAGAGGATATCAGACACGAGATTCTTTTCCAAACAGGTGGAATTGTAGCTTTAACACTTACATTCAATGCAACGACTATCGGCCCACTTCTCAGAAGAATAGGACTAGATAAGGTAAGTCCAACTAAAGGATTTCTTAAACTTTCGGCTCATCGATTGTACGTCAATAGCATTCGAGAGTACTACCAGGAGATGCGTGATAAAGGAATTCTTGATGGTAGCAATTGGGAATTAGTTGAGAAAACATTACCCGAAGAAGAAATAGAAACAAAAGAAGAAAAAGCACTAAGAATAGAAAATCTCACTGAAGAGTTACGCATTCGAGTAGTTCGTCATGAGAAACTCTATTTGTGGGATATATATAATCTTGGTGTCATCAATCCTCACTCGCTAGAGAAACTACAATCTTTAGCTGATATCATCTTCGATAATGATGGAAAAGATCCCTTAAATATTCAAGAAGAATTGTTTGACGAATTACTCCGTAGGGGGACCAAACTTTTGTGGTTTAAGGCTCCATGTTGGTATCGCCATTTCTTAGATAGATATTTTCCAGCACGTACAGTATCCCGTTATGATGTAACACGCGGATTTATATTGATGCAACAAGAATCTCTAAAATTACTCAAAGAATATACCCGTGGAAATGTTTTCACTCCTAGAGAAAGCGCTTCAGCCTCAGAAATAGAAGGAGAGATTAAGCACAACATTCAACGAGCCGAACAATATATGATTAGACTCCAGAAGAGGCATCCAGAATCATTTAAGATGGCCTTGACCCATAAGGCTATACGTATGATTAAGATTAAAGAGAAAAGTATAAAGTTAAGATTAAAACGCCAAGGAATCATGTAAAGTTAACTTCTCTCAGGAATTGGAGCTAAATTAATTAGCCATTTCTGAGAAGAACTTCACACGAATTAGGCGAACTTCATCCTCAGTGAAATCATCGCCGAGTTCATACAATGCATCATCGAGATGATCGGTTTCTGATTCTGAGAAATAGTCATAAATATCGTACATATGGTCTTCATCCATAATCTCATCGATATAATAATCGAGATTTAGCTTAGTTCCAGAATAAACGATTGCTTCAATCTCATCTAGTAATTCGTCAAAACTAATTCCTTTTGAGACGGCAATATCATCTAGTGATACTTTACGGTCTATCGAGTGGATGATAGCTACTTTCATTTTTGACTTGTTAGCAACAGTCCGTACTCTCAAGTCTTCTGGACGATCAATCTCGTTCTCATCACAATGAATTTTGATTAGTTCGCAGAACTTGGTACCATACCGTTTAGCCTTACCAGCACCTACTCCAGGGATATTCTGCATCTCATCTAACGTCACTGGATACATTGTAGCCATAGCCTCTAAAGATGGATCCTGAAATATAACATAAGGAGGTACATCAAGCTGTTTGGAAAGATCTCTTCTTAAATCTTTAAGCATACTAAATAAGACTGGATCAATAGCTGTGCTAGCAGAATGGTCCAAAGCTTCTTCTTGAATAATCTCGTCATAATTTCGATTCTCAACAATCATAAATGATTTTGGAGATTTGATAAATTCGTAAGCTGCAGGAAGTAATTTGATTAATCCATAGTGTTCCACATCTTTAGTCAAGTAATCAGCGTACATAGCTTGTCGAATAACGGCTTTCCAAAAAGCAGCTGAAGTCTCTTTTCCTGCACCAAAAAACACACTCTGGTCGTGTAGATGTTCTGTTATTTCAGAAGATTTTACGCCTACTAAGACATTAACAATATAATCACTCTTGAAATGTTCTTTCAGTTCCATTATACATTTAAGAGCAAGAATCAGCTGATCTTTTGCCTCAACCTCTTTAGCTGGATGTAAGCAATTATCACAATTGCCACAGTTTGCCTTGGTGTATTTCTCACCAAAATAGTAAAGTAGTGACTTACGTCTACATACTGAAGATTCAGCATAGACAGCCGTTTCATGAAGAAGTTGACGACCTATTTCCTGTTCAGCAACTGGTTTACCTTGCATAAACTTCTCCAACTTTTTTAAATCTTTAATGGTGTAGAATGTCAGGCAATTGCCTTCTCCACCGTCACGGCCCGCACGACCTGTCTCTTGATAGAACCCCTCCAGACTCTTTGGCATATCATAGTGAATAACAAACCGCACATCAGGTTTATCGATTCCCATACCAAAGGCAATCGTAGCGACAATAACCGTGATACGTTCCATCAAAAAGTCATCTTGATTTTTAGTACGAGTCGCCGTATCCATTCCAGCATGATATGCCACAGCATTGATACCATTAGCTTGAAGTACTTTTGCTAGTTTTTCTACATTTTTTCGACTTAAACAGTAGATTATCCCTGCTTTTCCTTCATTTCTTTTGATATATTTGATAATATCCTTATCAATATGTTCAGTTTTAGGTCGTACCTCATAATAGAGATTAGGTCGATTAAACGAAGATTTAAAAACGTGGGCATCTAGCATGCCTAGGTTCTTCTGAATATCATGTTGTACTTTAGGGGTAGCAGTAGCTGTCAAGGCTATTAATGGTGCATTACCTATTTTATTTATCATGGGACGTATCCTCCTATATTCTGGTCTAAAGTCATGTCCCCACTCGGAGATACAATGAGCCTCATCAACCGCATAGAAAGAAATCTTTATTGAACGAAGAAATTCGATATATTCTTCTTTAATCAATGATTCTGGAGCAACATATAGAAGTTTCGTTGCTCCCGACTGTATATCATGTTTTACTAAATCAATAGCCGCTTTATTTAGTGATGAATTAATAAAGTGAGCCACACCGTCTGTGTCGCAAAAACTACGCATCGCATCTACCTGATTCTTCATCAAGGCAATCAACGGAGATATCACAATTCCAGTACCTTCCATCATTAGTGAAGGTAACTGATAACAAAGAGACTTTCCACCTCCAGTAGGCATAAGAACAAAAGAATCTTTCCCCTGCAATAAATTATTTATAATAGCCTCTTGATTTCCTTTAAAAGAATCAAAACCAAAGTACTTCTTCAATTCTATTTTTAGCCGGCTTTCCATTAGCGTCTCTGTTTTAATTATTCTGTTTTAAACAAAGTTAGAAACAAAGTTACAAAATACAAACAATCCATAGAAAAAAAAGGTTTTTCTATGGATTGAATATGATAATAAAAGTCAATTGTCTGAATAAGACTAATCTAAACCCCTCTTAGCTTAGAAAAGTTTGCATTTTCCATTTGATTTTTTGCATAATCTAGCGTAAGTACAAAATTCTTTTCCTCTTTTGAAGGTAAATCGTACATCGCATCTATCATTATAGCCTCAACGATTGTTCTCAAACCACGAGCTCCTAGCTTAAATTCTATTGCTTTAGTCACAATATAATCATAAACATCAGCTTCAATCGTAAATTTGATTCCATCCATCTCCATCAATTTCTTATATTGTTTGATGATTGAGTTCTTTGGTTCTGTCAGGATATTTCTCAAAGCCTCTTTATCCAATGGTTTCAAATAAGTCAAAACTGGCAGACGACCAATAATCTCAGGTATTAATCCAAAAGATTTAAGATCTTGAGGTTCAATATATTGCAGCAAATTGCTCTTATCCAACTCTTCAACGTCTCGTGAAGCACGATACCCAACAGTATGAGTATTTAGCCGTTGAGCAATACGTTTCTCTATACCATCAAAGGCACCCCCACAGATAAATAAGATATTCTTAGTATCCATAGAAATCATTTTCTGCTCTGGATGTTTACGTCCACCCTGTGGTGGGACATTAACAATAGCCCCCTCGAGCAACTTCAACAAACCTTGCTGTACCCCTTCACCACTTACATCACGCGTGATAGAAGGATTGTCACTCTTACGAGCTATCTTATCAATCTCATCGATAAATACAATACCAGTCTCAGCTTTAGCAGTATCATAATCGCACGATTGGAGCAAACGAACCAAAAGGCTCTCGATATCTTCTCCTACATATCCTGCTTCAGTCAACACAGTAGCATCAACAATAGCAAATGGAACTTTCAACATACGGGCAATAGTACGAGCGATAAGCGTCTTACCAGTACCAGTACTACCAACCATCATGATATTTGATTTCTCTATCTCTACATCATCTTGAGTGTTCTTCTGCAACAATCGTTTGTAGTGATTATATACAGATACAGCCATGAAACGTTTTGCTTCATCCTGTCCGATTACATATTGATCAAGATGTTCCTTGATTTGACGAGGTTTTGGAATCTCATTTAAATCAAAGTCTATATTAGCTTTTGATTCTTCTTGTAAATTCTCCTTGATTATTTGGTCCGCACGAGCTGCACAAGAATCACATATATTTGCATTGATACCAGTGAGCATGAAACGAACTTCTGAAGCAGGAGCTCCACAAAAATCACATTTTTGTTCTGTTTTTTTAGCCATTCTAAAATTTATCTCGACTTATACTTGAGGTTTTCTTTCCATGATATTATCAATCATACCATATTCTTTAGCTTCGGTAGCCGTCATCCAATAATCACGGTCAGAATCTTTCCACACTTTATCTACATCTGTATCAGAGTGATCAGCTATAATGGTATAAAGTTCCTTCTTCAACTTTTGAATCTCACGAGCTGTAATTTCAATATCTGAAGCCTGTCCTTGAGCACCACCCATAGGTTGGTGAATCATCACACGAGAATGTTTCAATGCAGCACGTTTACCGTTTGCCCCAGCTACTAGCAACACAGCAGCCATAGAAGCAGCCATACCTGTACAAATAGTAGAGACATCACTAGTGATAAATTGCATAGTATCATAGATACCTAGTCCAGCATATACAGATCCACCTGGAGAATTGATGTATATCGAAATATCTTTTCCTGGTTCCACGGAATCAAGGTACAATAATTGTGCTTGCAATATGTTAGCAGTATTATCATTGATTTCTGTACCTAGGAAAATGATACGATCCATCATTAACCGCGAAAAAACATCCAATTGAGTTACATTCAGTTGACGTTCTTCAAGAATATATGGATTGAGGTATCCAGCCTGGTCTTTTATTACATCATCAAACATCTGACTATTTAAGTTCAAATGATTGGTTGCAAAATTTCTAAAATCATTCATTACTATCTTCTTTTAATTAAGTTATCTAATACTATGTACAAAAGCTATGCCACAAAGGGACAAAAAACAAAGGCTATTGGCTTTTATGAGATACAAAGTACTCATCCTTAGCCAATAGCCTTTAGATATCTCTTTGATTTATCAAATTTTACTTTTCAGTATCAGCTTGTTCTTCTGTCTGGAAAAGTTTGTTGAAATCCTCCATAGAAATTGATTTCTCTTCCAATTTGACTTTATCTTTAAGGACTGTTGACAACTTAGTCTCAACAGCACGGTTAACTAGTCCGTCAACTTGTGCTTTATCTTTGAGCATCTGACTAGCATATTGGTCAACCATATTATCAGGAAGCCCCATCATACCGTATTGAGCAAGTTGAGCTCTAGTTGCTTGACGTGCCATATTACGAACATCTTCTTCTTCAACTTTGATTTCGTATTTCTTAGTCAATTCCTCTTTTACCAAGTGCCAAGTCAATTCTTTTATGCTAGCTGCATACTCATTGTCAATATCTTCAGCCGTCTTATCCTTGCTACTGTTCTTCATGATGCGTTTCAACAAAGCATCTGGATATTGTACATCACCGATTTTATTTTCAATCAATTCACGTACATCAAGCAAGAATCTGTAATCTTGGTCAGGACCAAACTGTGCTTTGAGAGTTTCTCTCGTTTTAGCACGAAATTCTTCTTCTGTCTTCACAACACCTTCACCATAAACTTGGTCAAACACCTCCTGAGTCAAATCACCTGCTTTGAAACGAGTGATTTCAGAGATTTGGTAAGTAAAATCACCTGTATACAAAGCAGTATCAGCCTTGTCAACCTTAAGAAGAGAAGCAATTTCTGCTTCTGCACCTTCATATGCTGTATTTGGGTTGAAAGTAATGACATCATTGACTTTGCAATCATTGAATAATGCTTTTTGATCCTCATTTTTCATATATCCAGGCATCAACACAGCTTCTTCAACTTGGATACCATTTTCCATGGTATTGCCTTCAGCATCAAGCTGAGCAATCAATCCCTTGAGCATATCACGGTCCTCGTAACTGTCTACTTTTACGTATTCACCGTTGCGTTGAGTGTAACTAGCTACTTGTTGGTCTACCATTTCATCAGTAACCTCGATGTTGTAGTAAGGAAGTGTATTACGTTTACTGATAGAATATTCGAATTCTGGAGCCAAAGCTAATTCAAATTTAAATTCGAAATCTTCTTGCTTCTCAAAATTGATATCATCATGAGTTTCGCATGGAAGAGGTTCTCCTAAAACAGAGAGCTCATTCTCACGAATGTAGCCATACATCTTTTCACCTAGAATTTTGTTGATTTCATCGGTCAAAACACCTGTATAATACATTTTTTTCACCATACCTGCAGGCACCTTTCCTACACGGAAACCAGGCATTTGTACTTTTTTACGCATGTCTTTTAACTGTTTTGCAACAGAATCAGCGTAATCTGCTTTCTCAATCTTGACAGTAAGCACTGCGCTCACTTTGTCCACATTCTCTAGTGAAATGTTCATTCTTGAATGATTTTTATTATGATTAATCTATTTTATTCTCTCTACGAGTATTCATGTCAGCATGACTTCAAACTAATAAGTTCCATTACATAATCTATTAGTATGGAGACGTACACTACATTCAGCGTGCAAAATTAGTACAATTTGAAGAAATGACAAAACAATGTGTCAAATATAACCTTTTTTATCTTAGATGCACCTTATTATCCTATTGAATAGCCTAGAAACTGCAAAATAAGAGGTGTCAGAAATGCGGTAAGAATGCCATTTAAGATCAAACCCAAACTAGCAAAGACACCATAACGTGCACTAATATCCATAGCTGCACTTGTGCCTACAGCATGAGATGCTGTTCCAACAGCAAGACCTTGAGCAATTGGGCTTTTAACTCTAAATAGACAAACTGTAGAAAAACCAAAGATTCCTCCAAATAGCCCGACACATACGACCACGACTGCAGTTAAAGCTGGAATTCCTCCAACCGATGAAGTAACTTCCATTGCGATAGGAGTCGTCACGGATTTAGCAGCTAAAGATAAAACAACTGGTTCAGATGCACCCATCCATGAAGCAATTAGTACGACAGAAAAGACCCCTATCGAGCAACCTATGAGTTGAGAGATAATAAGAGGTACTAACTGTTTTTTTATTGATTTTAGTTGGAGATATAAAGGTACACCAAGTGCAACGACAGCTGGTTTTAGTAAAAAATCAATGTATTTACCTCCTTCATGGTACGTTGCATAGCTTACTCCACTCATCTTTAGGAGAATAATTAATAAGGTGACAGTGATTAAAATTGGATTTAACAACATGACCCCTGTCTTACGCTGAATCAATTGAGCTAAAAAATATTATTGCAATTATAACTATTTTTGCGGTGCTGTTACAATAACACACATCAAACAAATATTATAAAATAAATAGATCATTAGTCATTATGGATTTAATTAGTCAACTCGTTGAGAGAGCAAAAGTAGAGCCTCAACGTATCGTTCTACCAGAAGGAACAGAAGAAAGAACATTAACTGCAGCTGATCGTGCACTTGCAGATGGACTTGCACAAATTATCTTACTTGGTAACCCCAAAGAGATAAATTCATTAGCAGCTAGTTTAGGCTTGAAAAATATTGACAAGGCAACTATAATCGACCCTGCCAATCATCCAAAAAAGCAACAGTATGCGGAGCTTCTAGCCGAACTTCGTAAGAAAAAAGGAATGACTATCGAGCAAGCTCTTGAATTGGTCGTAGACCCTCTTTATCTCGGATGTCTTATCATCAAGAGTGGGGATGCTGATGGTCAACTTGCTGGTGCTCAAAATACAACAGGAAACGTTCTTCGTCCAGCACTTCAAATTATCAAGACAGCGCCTGGAATCAGTTGTGTATCTGGTGCTATGGTTGTCATTACTAACGAGAAACAATATGGTGATGAAGGTATTTTTGTCTTTGCAGATATCGCAGTGACTCCTGTTCCTGATGCAAAACAACTCTCTGAGATTGCTGTTTCTTCAGCGAGAACCGCCGAAGGAGTTATAGGAATCAAAGACCCTAAAGTAGCTCTATTAAGTTTCTCAACTAAAGGTTCAGCCAAACACGAAAATATAGATAAGGTAGCTGAAGCTGTCAAACTAGCACAAGCATTAGCTCCTAACTATAAGATAGATGGTGAATTGCAAGCGGATGCTGCACTCGTACCTACCGTAGCAACAAGCAAGGCTCCTGGTTCAACAGTAGCTGGCCAAGCAAATGTACTCGTATTCCCTAGTTTAGAAGCAGGAAATATTGGTTACAAATTAGTAGAACGCTTGGGCAATGCTAGAGCAGTAGGTCCAATTCTACAAGGTATAGCAGCACCAGTAAATGACCTATCTAGAGGATGTAATTCGGATGATGTGTATAGAATGATTGCTGTTACCGCTAATCAAGCAATCGCAACAAAACAACAAAATAAATAAGAAATCGACAAATGAAAATATTAGTTCTAAATTGTGGTAGTTCTTCTATAAAATACCAGTTATTTAATATGGTAACCAAAGAAGTCCTAGCGATGGGTCTTATAGAAAAAATTGGTCTAAAAGACTCATTTCTTAAGTTGACATTACCTAATGGTGAGAAAAAAATCATCTCAAAAGATATTCCTGAACATACTGTAGGAGTGGAGTTTATCCTCCAGATGCTCGTTGATAAAGAAGTCGGTGCTCTTAAAGACCTTCATGAATTAGACGCAGTCGGGCATCGTATGGTTCACGGAGGAGAACGATTCTCAGAATCTGCTCTACTAACCAAAGAAGTACTCGACGCATTTGCTGCTTGTAACGATTTAGCTCCTCTTCATAATCCAGCTAACATGAAAGGAATCAATGCAGTGACATCTATCCTTCCAGAGATACCTCAAGTCGGTGTATTCGATACGGCTTTTCACCAAACAATGCCACAATATGCTTATCAGTATGCAATTCCTTATGATTTGTATGAACGCTATGCAGTTCGTCGTTATGGTTTTCACGGAACATCACATCGTTTCGTTGCCAAACGAGTGTGCGATTTCCTAGACATCAATCCAGAAGGTAAAAGAATCATTACCTGCCATATCGGTAATGGTGCTTCAATAGCTGCTATTAAAGATGGAAAATCAATCGATACAAGTATGGGAATGACTCCTCTTGAAGGGCTAATGATGGGTACACGGAGTGGAGATATCGACGCTGGAGCTGTCTCATATATTATGGATAAAGAAGGGCTCACTTGCAAAGGTATATCAAACCTATTAAACAGCAAATCGGGATTACTTGGTATATCAGGTAAAACTTCAGATATGCGCGAAATTTGTGCTTTAGCAGAAGAAGGAGATGAAAGAGCAATTCTTGCTTTCACTATGTATAAATACCGTATTCGTAAATATATAGGTTCTTATGCAGCAGCTATGGGAGGAGTTGATATCATCCTATTCACTGGAGGTGTAGGTGAAAATCAAATAGATTGCCGTAGAGATGCTTGTAAAGGTCTTGAATTTATGGGAGTTAAACTCGACGAAGAACTAAACAGTAAGGTTAGAGGTAAAGAAGCTATTATATCTACTGATGACAGTCCTGTTACAGTGTGCGTGATTCCGACGAACGAAGAATTGCTTATTGCACAAGATACAGTAGATATTGTCTCCAAAGTAGTCGATTAATTAAAATAAAATTGTAATTTTCGGAAGAAGAACAATTAACTTTTAACAAATTAGAAGATGACTAAAAAAATCAAAAGAGGATTCACTGTCTTTCTTATGCTATTTGTAGTGGTATTATTTGCCTCTGCACAACATCCAAAGTATGTATTCTACTTTATCGGTGACGGTATGGGAGTGAATCAAGTAAATGGAACTCGTGTGTTTATCAGTTCACCAAAAGGAGCTAATACTGATTCTGTATCGATACAGCAACTATTGATGACTACTTTCCCAGTTGCTAGTGTTGCTACGACACATTCTGCAACCAATAGAGTGACCGATTCAGCTGCTAGTGGTACAGCTCTAGCTACTGGTCATAAGACTTACAACCATGCTATTGGTGTAGATGTAAATAAGCAATCGCTTACTTCTATCGCATACAAAGCAAAGAGGAGCGGTTATGCAGTAGGTATTGCCTCTACAGTAGGAATTGACCATGCTACACCAGCTTCTTTTTACGCTCATCAACCAAGTAGAAATCTTTATTATGAGATTGCTAGTGAACTTCCGGCTACAAACTTCGATTTCTTCGGTGGATCTGGTTTTTTTGCTTCTTTGGATAAAAAACGAACAGATATTCTAACCAAGATCACAGATGGTGGATATACGATTGTTCGTGGATATGATGCATTTGATAAATTACCAAATAGCGCAAAAAAAGTAGTCTTGATACAAAAAGAAGGGAAGAACCCAACTGATGTTCCTTATGCTATAAATCGAGATAAAGACGATTTGACTCTAACCCAAATAACAAAAGCTGCAATCAAACAATTGAGTAAGAACAAGAAAGGGTTCTTCGTCATGTTAGAAGGTGGAAAGATTGATTGGGCTTGTCATGGCAACGATGCAGCAACAGTTTTTCAAGAGGTTGTAGATATGGATAATGCTGTGAAAGTAGCTTACGACTTCTACCTAAAGCATCCAAAACAAACACTTATTGTGATTACAGCAGACCATGAGACTGGTGGACTTGCCTTGGGTACAGGAGCCTATCATCTAAATTTAGGTGCTCTTCACTATCAAACTTGTTCTATTGACAAACTTACAGAAGCTTTTAATAAGCTTCGTAAAGAGAAAAATAATCAGGTAACTTGGGAACAAGCTAAAGAACTTCTTGCTGAGAAAATGGGATTTTGGAAACACCTCACGTTGACATGGCCTCAAGAACGTAAATTACATGATGTTTTTGAAGAATCATTCGTTAATAAAGATATGTCTTTAGATGAAAACATGTATGCTAGCAATGAACCTCTTGCAGCAGCTGCCAAAGAAGTGATGAGTAGCATTGCTCTAGTCAGCTGGGCTAGTAGTGGGCATTCTGATGGACTCGTGCCGGTATATGCTATTGGAGTAGGTGCCAATGAATTCAAAACGACTCAAGAAAATAGTGATATCCCCGTTAAAATAGAAAAGATTGCTCGTTATAAGTAATTAGACGCCCAATTTTCTATAAATAAAATCTCATTTCTATACACTTAATTGTATATAGAAATGAGATTTCTTATTTTTATAGCATCAGCATCATTCAATAACAAAAAATGACAGTAAAATACGATTTCATGAAACACTTTATTTATTACCTAGCACTTACATTTGTGGCAGAATTATCTATTCTACAGATACATGCTCAAGAAAAAGGTTGGACTATTCCTGCTATTGACTCTAAAACTTATGCAGGAGCTCCCGTTGCAAACGGTTCCATTGGTATTATGCCATGGAAAGGATTATTTGAAGTAAAACATGTAATGCTAAACTCAGTATTCGAACGCATTTCTGAAAGAGACGTTTCTAGAGCTCAAATGGGTATAAATCCATTTATAGTGCATCTATCTATTGATAATCAATCAGTCAATGAAGCTTCAGTGACTGACTGGAAACAAGCTATAGATATGAAACATGCCATGCACCAAACAACCTTCGGTATATCAGAAAAAGCAGAAGTCAGTTATAATATAGCTGCACTAGGCAATTTGCCGCACTCGGGACTCATCGAAGTAAAAATAAAGGCACTTAAAGACCTTTCATTTAAATGTACAAATGAGATGGATTTCCCTAACCAATTTATAAATAGATATGTTGGTCATAAAGTTCTCAATGACTTAGAGTTTCATCAAACATTAATGGAAGCATCAGCCTATACAGCATACAAAACACATCTAATAGCAGCATCATCAGCTTTCTTCTCAACATCCTCAGACGTGTCTATACAATGTGATGACCAAACTCATCTTATTTCAGGGAACATAAAAGCTGGAGAAACAGTACTCTTTTACTTAGTAGGAACGATTTGTTCTTCTCGAGATTTTAAAGACCCAATCGGTGAAGTTGAAAGGCAAGTGGCTTACATCTCAATGACTGGAGTTAATAAAATACTACAAGGTCATTATGATTACTGGGCTGATTTATGGACAAGTGATATTATTGTTGAAGGAGACATGCAAGCTCAGCGGGATATTCGATTTGCACTCTTCAATCTATATAGTACGATTCGCAAAGGTTCTCGCCTAAGCGTTTCACCGATGGGACTATCTTCACAAGCCTACAACGGACATGTCTTTTGGGATTCAGAATTGTGGATGTATCCCCCTCTACTGTATATGCATCCTCAGATAGCTAAGTCCATGATAGACTACCGTTTTGACCGACTAGGAAAAGCTATTCAGAAAGCCCACGCAAGAGGACTCGAGGGAGCTTTATTCCCTTGGGAATCAGATGATTCTGGTGAAGAATCCACTCCTACTTGGTGTCTCACGGGAGTTCTTGAACTTCATATTAGTGCTGATGTAGCTATAGCAGCATTTAATTATTACCAGATGACCCACGATTTGCAATGGTTGCGTACGGAAGGCTATCCGCTAATTAAGGAAATAGCAAAATTTTGGGTCAGCAAAGCAGAACAAAATGAGGATGGTAGTTATTCCATTAATAATGTCATAGGAGCTGATGAATATAAGCATGGAGCTGATGACAATGCTTTTACCAACGGAGCTGCATCTGTTGCACTTCGCTATGCCTCTCAAGCAGCTTCCCTCTGCGGAGAGACACCTCCAATCATATGGGAAAAAATAGCACAAAATATACGATTCTCTTATCTAGAAAATGGAGTGACGAAAGAACATAGTACGTATCATGGGGAAATGATTAAGCAAGCTGATGTCACACTACTAGGCTATCCTCTTAATATCGTCTCAGCTGAGCAACAAAAAAAGGATTTAAACTATTATGCTGACAAAATCGATTCAATCAACGGCCCTGCTATGTCATTCTCATCATACAGTATACAATACGCACGTCTCGGCTTAGCCAAAAAGGCTTATGAGGCATTCAGACGAAGCTATAAACGTAATTTACGTCCACCATTCAACGTATTTGCAGAAACTCCTACTAGCAACAATGCTTATTTCTGTACAGGGGCAGGAGGTATGCTTCAAGCAGTCATCTGTGGTTTCGGAGGATTAGATTTAACCCCTTCTGGTATCGTACAACATAAAAGTGTACTACCTCCTCATTGGACAAAATTAATCATCAAAGGAGTAGGACAAAATAAAGAAACATTTGTCGTATCTAAAAGTAGAAACTAAGTATAAAACCACCAATTTCCTCGTTTTTACTTATTGATTATTACACAATGATAGATTTTGAACCATTTATATATCAAATTGTCTATTTTATTTGGTAATAAGTAATAATTTCAATACTTTTGTTCCTCAATATAATCTGAATCATTACTTGTCCGTCAACAAGGAAACATGATTTATCGTGCAAATAGGTAAAAGGTAACAGAGTAAAATATGAAGAAAAAATTAGACAATCAACAAGAGACACCATTCCAGCAACCTGACAAATTAGGTTTGTATAACAGTGCTAATGAGCACGATGCTTGTGGAGTTGGTATGTTGGTAAACATTAATGGAGAGAAATCACACGCTATTGTACAGTCAGCACTTAAAGTACTTGAGAACATGAAACATCGTGGTGCAGAAGGTGCAGATAACAAAACAGGTGATGGAGCAGGCATTATGCTTCAGATACCTCATGAGTTTATCTTACTACAAGGTATCCCTGTCCCAGAGAAAGGAACATACGGTACTGGTCTTTTGTTTTTACCAAAAGACAAGAAAGCACAACAAGCAGTCCTCCAAGTGGTGATAGAAGAAATCGAACGAGAAAGATTGACATTGATGCATTTACGCAATGTGCCGACTAATCATGAAATACTAGGAGTCGATTCGGGTGCTACAGAACCAGATATCAAACAAATATTTGTAACTGGTTTTGATGATTCTTCTATTCCTGACCGTCTATTATATATCATACGTAAACGTATAGAGAGACGTATCAGTGAGATTGAATTGGAAGGAAAAGAAGATTTTTATATCGTTTCACTTTCTACCAAAAATATTGTTTACAAGGGAATGTTAAGTTCCACTCAACTGCGCGAATATTATCCTGACCTAAGTAACAAATATTTCACTTCAGGTCTTGCCTTAGTTCATTCTAGATTCAGTACCAATACATTTCCTAGATGGAGTCTGGCGCAACCATTTCGTCTATTAGCACATAACGGAGAAATCAATACCATTCAAGGTAATCGCGAATGGATGAGTGCACGTGTATCTATTCTTAAAAATACAGCTCTCGGAGATCTTAAAGACATTTCACCTATTATTGAACCAAGTATGAGTGATTCTGCATCACTTGACAACGTACTTGAATTTTTTGTCAATAGTGGGATGAGTTTACCTCATGCTATGGCTATGTTGGTCCCAGAATCATTCAATGAAAAAAATCCTATCTCCGACGAATTGAAAGCTTTCTATGAGTATCATTCTATATTGATGGAACCATGGGATGGCCCTGCTGCTCTCCTTTTCTCAGACGGTAGATATGCTGGAGGTATGCTAGATAGAAATGGACTACGACCATCACGTTATTTGATTACAAAAGGTGACATGATAGTTATCGCTTCGGAAGTTGGAGTGGAAGACTTCGAACCTACTGAGATTAAAGCCAAAGGTAGACTCCAACCAGGCAAACTCTTAGTCGTAGATACAGAAGAAGGAAAGATATACTACAATGGCGAAATAAAAGAGCAATTAGCTGCCATGCATCCTTATAAAGATTGGCTTGCTAATAATCGCATAGACCTTGATGATATTGAGACGGGACGAAAGATAACAAACAAAGTAGACCAATATGCTGAAAAGTTACTCAACTTCGGGTATACTCGAGAAGATATTAGCAATACGATTAAACCTATGAGTGAGAATGGTGCAGAGCCAACAAACTCTATGGGTAATGATACTCCGCTAGCTGTATTGAGTGACCGTCCGCAGTTAATGTTCAATTATTTCCGTCAACAGTTTGCACAAGTAACTAATCCCGCTATTGACCCTATACGAGAACATCTTGTCATGTCTCTAAATGAATATATTGGTGCTCAAGGTGAAGATTTATTGATACCAAGTCCGAAACATTGTAAGTTAGTACGTCTGGACCACCCTATATTAACAAATGCACAACTTGATATTTTATGCAATATTCGCTATAAAGGATTTACAAGCATAACGATCCCTACATTGTTTCCTGTAAATGAAGGAGCTAATGGATTAGAAAAACGAATTGAAGAGATTTGCCAAGAAGCTGAACAAGCTGTAGAGGACAAAGTTCATTATATCGTTCTTTCAGATAGAGGCGTAGCTAAAGACACTGCGGCTATTCCTTCACTCCTTGCATTGAGTGCTGTTCATCATCACCTTATAAAAATAGGAAAACGTATGCAAATTGCTCTGATTGTAGAATCAGGAGACGTACGTGAGGTCATGCATTGCGCCCTTCTCATGGGATTTGGTGCAAGTGCAATCAATCCCTATATGGCTTATGCTATATTAGATGAACTCGTAACAAAAGGAGACATTCAACTAGACTATGCAACGGCAGAAAAGAATTATATAAAAGCCATCTGTAAAGGGTTATATAAGGTCATGAGCAAGATGGGTATCTCTGAAATTCGTTCTTATCGTGGTGCTAAAATATTTGAAACAATTGGATTGGGACAAGAGATTAGTGACCGTTATTTTGGAGGCATGCCTTCAAGGATAGGAGGTTCTCGAACTGAGGAAATAGCTCATGATACGATTGCTTTTCACGATGAAGGATTCGAGGGGAAAGTAGATAGCATCCTTCCACATAAGGGATTGTTTAGCTATCGAAAAGACGGAGAGAAGCATGCATGGAACCCTGAAACAATAAGTAAATTGCAGTTGGCAACTCGCCAAGCAAATTATCAGAAATTTAAAGAATTTACGGCTAGCGTAGATAAAAAAGAAGAACCAATCTTCTTACGTGACTTCCTGGATTTCAAAAGAAATCCGATTGATATTGATAAGGTAGAACCCATAGAAAACATCATGAAACGTTTTGTTACAGGTGCAATGAGTTATGGTTCTATATCTAAAGAAGCTCACGAAGCACTTGCCATTGCTATGAATACCATTCATGGACGAAGTAATACTGGTGAAGGCGGAGAGGATCCAGAACGATTCACTCCTGATGAGGATGGTAGTCTTAGACGTTCTGCGATTAAACAAGTAGCATCGGGCCGTTTTGGTGTAACCACAGAATACTTAGTAAATGCTGATGAGATCCAAATAAAAGTAGCTCAAGGAGCAAAGCCAGGAGAAGGGGGACAACTTCCAGGATATAAAGTCGATCAGATTATTGCTAAGACGCGTCACTCTATTCCAGGAATATCATTGATTTCTCCTCCTCCTCATCATGATATTTACTCGATAGAAGATTTAGCTCAACTGATCTTTGACTTAAAGAATACAAATCCTGAGGCCAAGATTTCAGTCAAATTAGTAGCTAGATCAGGCGTAGGAACCATTGCTGCAGGAGTAGCAAAAGCAAAAGCAGATTTGATAGTTATTTCTGGAGCTGAAGGTGGTACAGGTGCTTCCCCATCTTCTTCAATCCGGTATGCAGGTATTTGCCCCGAATTGGGATTGAGTGAGACTCAGCAAACTCTTGTGATTAACGGATTGCGTGGACAGATAGTTCTCCAAACAGATGGACAGTTGAAGACAGGACGAGATATCGTTTTGATGGCCATGCTTGGTGCGGAAGAATATGGGTTTGCGACATCGGCTCTGATAGTATTAGGTTGTGTGATGATGAGGAAGTGTCATACCAATATGTGCCCAGTAGGTGTTGCAACTCAAAATGTGGAATTGCGTAAACGATTTCTTGGACGATCTGAATATGTAGTTAATTTCTTCCGATTCATGGCACAAGAAGTGCGCGAATACCTAGCAGAAATAGGTGTCACTTCGATGGATGAGATTATTGGTTGTACAGATTTTATCATACGCAAGAACCATGTAGGTATCAAAAAGAATAGCAAACATGACTTAATCAATTTAGAGAATTTACTCTTGATGCCTTCTAAACAGAACCACGCAGCAATTCGTCATATGACGAATCAAGAACATGACATAGCTAATGTCAAAGATAGAGAAATTATCATTCAAGCTCGCGAAGCAATCGAAAGCAAGAAAGAGGTTTCACTTGAATACACCATCAAAAATACAGACCGTGCGTGTGGAGCTATGCTTTCGGGAACAATTGCTAAGAAATGGGGAGAGGAAGGATTACCTGAAGATACACTTCATGTTAAATTTAAAGGATCAGCAGGACAAAGCTTTGCTGCATTTTTAGCCAAAGGAATTCATTTCAAACTAGAAGGCGATGCTAATGACTATCTTGGAAAAGGACTTTCAGGAGGTCGTGTGAGCATTACTCCTCCACTTCGAAGCGCTTTCAAAGCTGAGGAAAACACAATAGCTGGCAATACTATTTTGTATGGTGCCACAAGTGGAGAAGTGTATATCAATGGCCGCGTGGGAGAACGATTTGCTATTCGTAATTCAGGAGCAATTGCTGTCGTCGAAGGGGTTGGAGATCACTGCTGTGAATATATGACAGGTGGACGTGTCGTTGTTCTTGGGAAAACAGGTAGAAATTTTGCAGCCGGCATGTCTGGTGGTGTTGCTTACGTATGGAATAAAGACAAAGATTTTGATTATTATTGTAATATGGAAATGGTCGAACTTGGTCTAGTTGAAGAGACAAGCTACCGCAAAGAACTTCATGAACTAATCAGACAACACTATCTATTTACGGGTTCCCACATAGCTAGAGCAATGCTTGACGATTGGAACCACTATGTAGAAGAATTTATTCAAATAGTACCGATAGAATACAAACGTGTACTTCAAGAAGAGAAGATGAAAGAACTTCAACAAAAAATTGCCGATATGCAAATGGATTATTAACGGATAAAAAATATTCAGAATCAGCATATCAATTAGATAATAAATAAAGAAGCATAATATAATGGGAAATCCAAAAGCATTCTTATCAATACATAGACTAGAAGCGGGATATCGTCCGCTTAATGATCGACTAAATGACTTCGGGGAAGTTGAACAGACGCTAAATATAAAGGAGCGTGAACTTCAAGCATCGCGCTGTATGGATTGTGGTGTTCCCTTCTGCCATTGGGCTTGCCCTCTTGGCAATAAGCCCCCAGAATGGAATGATGCGATATATAAAGGAGATTACGAATTGGCTTATAAATTGCTTAATGCCACAAATAACTTTCCTGAATTTACTGGACGCATTTGTCCAGCTCCATGTGAGCCGAGTTGTGTACTAAAACTATCTTGCAATGAACCAATAACCATTCGTGAAGACGAAGCTGCTATTGCAGAAATGGCCTTTCAAGAAGGATATGTGAAACCACATATTCCAGAAAATCGCAATGGAATGAAAGTGGCTGTCATAGGTTCTGGTCCTGCCGGAATGGCTGTTGCTGACCAATTAAATCAAATGGGCTACGAGATAACTCTTTTTGATAAAGCAGAAGCGGTGGGCGGACTACTCAGGTTTGGTATTCCTAACTTCAAACTCAACAAAAAAGTTATCGATCGTAGGGTCGATGTGTTAATTGAAGAGGGGATTAAATTGAAGATGAATACACCGGTCTCATTAAAGAAACTCCCTAAAGGTTTTGATGCCTATTGCCTATGTACTGGTGCTGAGATTCCTCGTGACTTACCTATCGAGGGGAGGAAACTTAAAGGAGTACATTTTGCTCTTGAAATGCTATCGCAACAGAATAGAATACTTGCAGGTCAAACTTTTAAAGCTTCTGAAAAGATCAGTGCTAAAGATAAACATGTCTTAGTTATCGGTGGTGGCGATACTGGGTCTGATTGTATCGGAACATCAAACCGTCATGGATGTAAAAGTGTAACCCAAGTCGAGATTATGCCTAAACCACCTAAAGGATTGAATCCTAGGACACCATGGCCTCAATGGCCAATAGTTCTAAAAACTACTTCATCGCATAAGGAAGGATGCGAACGTAAATGGTGCATCACTACTAATAAGTTTATTGGAGAAAATGGAAAAGTGGTCGCTGCAGAACTTGAGGAAATAGAATGGCTACCGGCAGAAAAGGGAAAACGACCAGAGATGCGTAAAACGGGTAAAAAAGAAACAATCCCATGCGATTTAGTTTTATTAGCTATGGGATTCCTTAAGAACCCCGAAATCACCTATCCTGAAAATGTCTTTGTTGCTGGTGATGCTATTCATGGCGCTAGTCTTGTTGTGAGAGCTATTGCTGACGGACGTAAGGTAGCAAATGAAATCAACGAATACCTAAAGAAATAAGATTAAGCAAGATCGCTTAATCTCTAATAAAGTAAAAAAGGTTCAATATCAAAAGAATATTCTTTTGATATTGAACCTTTTTTAGAAATAATGCGTCAGAGAATATCTCCACAGAAGTGAGTATTCGATGTCTGAGATAAAAAGAGTTACAACTTGAAAGACAAAAATGTTATACTCTTCGCTGGGAGATTGAAAGTAACCGAAGAATTAGCTCCCTCAATTTGATCTTCTTCCCCTAATATTGAAAACGTTTTTTCAAAGATATATCTTTTAACTGTTCCCACCTGATAATCATTTGGCAATGAAATAGAAACATTACTTTGCAAACCGTCATACTGGTTCACTATCGTTATAAATAGTTCTTGCCCATTAGTAAATGCCATAGCATACACTTCTTTCTTAGCATTCTCAGTAGAAAACGGTACGTAGTACATCCCTTTTCCAGCAATGCCATTGACAAAATGCCTCATGACATAATAAGAGCGCATTCTCTTTGCCTGCCCATTCTTTTTAAAATAAATGGAGCGTGTTTCGGAACTAACCCCTCTCGAGAATGGTTCGAAAAAGAGTTCCCCTTGAATACCATCGTGATAAAATTCCGTCTTCTCGCGATAAGCATTCAAGATGTGATCCATATTATCTGGCTCTTCACCATGTGTTCGTCCTCCTGAACCAGTTCCAGTCTCATCAGCAAATGCGTACTTACCACAATCTGACACTGCTGATACGAAATCTTCATACAGAAACTTACTATGCTCTTTCTTATTCAGATTATGAGTAGAAAAACCATAATATAAGCCCTGACTTCCTATCTTATCCACTTGTCTTACAAATGCCGCACCTTGTGTTATTCCCCAACTTGCAGGATCTACATACAAAGGTTTCTGTATTTTCCGCAATTTACAGATTGTATTTAATCTGAGAATAATTTGCTTAGCTCTTTCAGCGGTCACTACATGTATCCATTCTTTTGCAACTGCTAAATAATGAATGCGAACTCCGTTGTCTTGCATCAGTTCTAAATAGTCAGCCAAAAATCCAGCATATTTGTCACAATCAAATCGAGTCGTGGGTTTATAGTCACAAATCCAGTCAGGTAAATTATTTTCATGTCCATACCCATTATAATCACTTTTCATTGTTGCCCAAAAGCGAATATCAGGATTGACTTTCTTCAATAGTTTCATGCTTTTGATGGCATTATCATAGAAGTTGAAAGTCTTTTTACCTTCTATCAACTCTTGTTTTTTATCGTATGACACTCGACAAATATCGAAATGTACATCTCCGAAGCACCATGTAGCCACTTGTTTCGGATTTACTGCTTGTTGCAAAAAATCCTGACTGCGCTCCATATCACCTCCAAAGAAAAATATTTTTTGCTTAAACTTATGTGGATTTATTCTCAAAGTATAACTTTCAGGTGAATCACACACACCAACTCTTGCAGCATAACTAGCGAGACTATTCATAATTATAGCTATCAAAAGATAACAAAACCGTTTTCCAACCATATCAAATATTATTAATTCAAAATCAATTTACCTAGAATGTATCCACAGATATTGATGACATCCCTAAGAAGATGATTGTAAAAAATTTCATCGAAATACACATATTCATATCAATTTCTGCAATTAGTAATTTCTTAGATTACTAATTCTACAAATATAATCCCAAATAATATTTCTTAGTAGCCAAAAATTCATCATTCATAGGGAAAATCTCGTCAAATAATAGTTCCAAAGTTAATACCCTCTCTTTAGTTAGTAATATTCTACATAGTGGGACAGATTAGAAAAACCCCTATCAACAAAGTGATAGAGGTGTTATAGGAGAATAAGAACTCGACTATGCACTAGACCTATCTAGTATTTTATTCTACATTATCAGAGAAACCAGATTTACTAAATTTCTGTGCATATACACTAGGCGTAACTCCCTTTGTTTTCTTGAATACAGTACTAAAATATTTAGCATCAGCAATTCCAACTTGATAGGCTATCTCTTTAATACGTAGACTAGGATTATGTTGAATAATCTCACAAGCTTTTTTTATTTTGATTGATCGAATAAATTCATTCGGAGAAAGTCCAGTGAGGTCTTTTAATTTCCGATACAATGTAGATTGAGACATATCCATAGATTGAGAAAACCTCTCATTATTGAATTCAAAATCAGTTCTATTGTCTTGAACTATTTGTATTGCTTTTTTGAGAAAAGTCTTCTCGGAATTAGCTAATTCATCAGTGCAAGACATAGAATCAACCAATGTATCTGCATTTTGGAACCAATGCTTCATCCTATTAATATGAGCAATCATATTTTCTATTTGAAGTTGCAACACAGATATCTCAAAAGGTTTTGTAAGGTAAAAATCAACTCCAGCTTCTAACCCGACCAATTGATCTTCTACAGCAGTTTTTGCTGTTAACATGATGATTGGCAAATGGCTCAAACTCTTATTGTTGCGAATATGCTGACATAGTTCAACACCGTCCATGTTTGGCATCATGTAGTCTGTCACAATCAGCTTGATATCATTTTGTTTTTTCAGAATTTCAAGTGCCTCATGTCCATCGGTAGCTATGTAAACAACAAATGATTTTTCTAAACTCTTTTGAACTAGTTTTAGAAGGTCAAGTTCATCCTCCACAAGTAAGATGGTAGATTTTGATTTTGTCATTTCAAGTAAATCAATGTCTGTACTACCAATCAATGGAGAAGCCTCTTGCACTGATTCTACTGACTCATTTTTCGGAATATTCATTGCCAGAGGAACAATATCTTCTTTTTCTTCCTCGAGATAGAAATCTTCATTGATTGGGATTTCAATGGTAAATGTGGTTTCTTGATTGACTACACTTTGTACCTTTATGTCACCATGATGCAAAGTCACCAAATCTTTTGACAAACAAAGTCCAAGCCCTGTTCCAGTGGTATGGTATTCTCTATATGCTCCATCGTAGAAACGCGTAAATAGCGTTTTCATTCGTTCAGGAGAAATTCCTCCTCCAGAATTGGAAATACTAATTTCAAGAATGGATGCAGCACTATTTACCGATTTATCTGAGGATGATAGATTTAAGAGCTGATTCTTTACTCTTAACTTAACTGTGATATACCCACCTTTTACATTGTACTTAATAGCATTGGATATGATATTATAAATAATTTTATCAAGTTTGTCATGGTCAAACCATCCCCATATTTCTTCGTTTTCCAAATCTAAATTAAGTGTTATTTCTCTAGATTTCAATAATGGTACAAAGGTTTCATTGCACAAAATTTTCACAAATTGAACAAACTCACCTTCTGAGACTTTTAGTTTTAGATTTCCACTCTCACTTTTCCTGAACTCCATGACCTGCTGAAGTAAACGTTTCAAACGGTTGAGATTGATACGCATGATATTTAGGGTCGTTTTATCTTGTTTAGACTCTTCAGATAAAGTATCTACACTACAGAACAAGACACTAATAGGAGTAAATAATTCATGGGATAAATTGGTGAAAAATTGCAATTTCATCTGATTTACCTCCTCCGATTTCTCGCGCTTCATCTTTTCATACTTCACCTGATGAACTAAACGGATTCGCCGGTTCATAATATAAAAGACTTCGACAATAATAAACAAAGTAAACAAGATATAAATCAGCCAGGCCCACCAAGAAAACCAAGGAGCTATTTGCTTAATAATCTGCACTTCAATAGGAGCTGACCAAACTCCTCGTTCATTGCAAGCTTTTACTTGAAGCGTATATGTTCCTGATTGACCTATGTTGTAGGTAATTGTACGTTCATTTGCATTGGTATTTATCCATCGCGAGTCTATCCCTGATAGTTTGTAGGCATATCTATTACCTTCAACATCAGAAAAAGATAAACAAGCCATTGTAAAAGAGAGATTATCCTGATTATATTTAAGATACACTTTTTTGGTATAAACACTTGAGCATATTGAGTCATTTATTAGTTGTTGAGCGTTATCAACTTGTAAAGAAGTAATAACGACTTGAACTTTCTCTCGATTTTGTATAATCATTTGTGTATTGAGCATATCTACCCCATTATAACCTCCCCAAGCTAAACGACCATCAAAGATTTCAGCACATGAATTCGGAAAAAAGGTAAGATTAGAGAGTCCATTTCTATTGTTATATGTAGCAAGTATTTTCTCATTGTTTATATCCAATTTAACTAATCCTCGTTCGGTAGAAAGCCAAATATAATGTTCTTTGTCTTCCAAAATACTATAGACAACATCATTAGATAGATCAGTCATCTTCTGAACAGGTATAAATCGGTCTTTGTCATGATTATACAAGCTTACGCCACCTCCTAAAGTACCAGCTATGATAACCCCGTCAGAAGTCAACTTCAAGGAAGCAACAGAACTAGAATTCAATAAATGATTTTCTTTGTTATATAGATAGACTTTATTATCTGACTTCCGAATAATTCCAAACATAGTAGTACCCAACCAAACAGAACGGTCTTCTATTGCAATGGAATAGATTGCCTGTTTATCAATCAGTTGATTTATTCGCTTATCAGGTACTATATTAATAACCTCTTTATATGGAATCTTATAGCACCCATTGTCTGCTCCAATCCATAAGAGTCCAGTCGAATCTTGAGTAATGACATTTATATTACGCATCGAATAATGTTTACGACGTAGCCTATCGATGCCGACAGGTATTCCATTTTTGAGAGTCACTTTGTAAATTCCATCATATCGAGTCCCCAACCATAACGTATTTGCACGTCTTCTATCTTTGAATATACATTTTACAGCATTTGCTTTTGAGCGAATCTCTTTCAATATAGGTATCTTATCGTAACGAGTCATTTTCTCAGTCAGAAGATTATAAGAATACAAGACATTTTTACGAGTTCCAAGCCAGAGTTCATCTTCATTTAGTTGAAAGATAGATGTAACCATCATATTATGAAATTTGTCAAAGGAACCGATACAACTAAAAAAATGAGGTTTCATAGTCAGTTTACATAAACCTCTACCATGAGAAGCACACCAGACTGTCTGCTCTCTATCTATAAATACAGAGTTAACCTCTTCACTTCCTAATTTGTCCGCCTGGAATTTCTCGAAATTTGTAGCCTCATTACCAATATCTAATAAAGCTAATCCTTCTGCTGTAGCTACAAATAGATAATCGTTTACTGGATCATAATCCAATGAATAAATAGTATTTGAAGGAAGACTGTTTTTAGAATCTCTTGCATAACGCACATATCTTGTACTATTCACGTCCATAGGTTCCAACAAACAATATAAACCGTTATTCTCCCAAGTAGAGATCCATAAATATCCCCGATTATCTTTCTTAATACGAGTGATTTTATTCAAGCCCTTATGAAAAAGACTTTTATAAGCAACTATTTTTTTCTCTTCTCTTGAGTATCTAACTAGTCCTTTAGAAGATGTTCCAATCCAAATATCATTCCCATCTTCATAGGCTGTAGAAGATGATATTGGACATATTCTCTCCACCTCAAATGTAGTGGCATTCATCAAAAACACTCCTTTATAAGTAACAACTAATAAAGTTCCATCAGACAGAGTGACCAAGTCATTAATTCGAGTAGATGGGATAGGTATTTCTTTCTTGACTGCAAATTGCTCATGAATAGGATCAAAAAAGACAATTCCCTGTCGAGTTCCCAACCAGATATTCCCACTATGATCAATTGCCATAGAGAAAAACTTATTGTTTCTCAGAATTTTAGAAGTCTCATTATCTGGACGAAATGTTTTAGATTCGTATCCATCATATCTCACCAAACCATTATCAGTAGCTATCCACAAAAGACCTAGACTATCTTGTTTAATAACATGTAAGACATGACTTAGAAGTCGATTTGATAAGAGATACTGAGTAATACTCCAATCATTGACAGTGACACCATTTGCTGTCCAAGTCATGCAACAAAGAAAAAGAGTCGCAAGGCAACGACGGAAGAATAAATTCATAGTACTATAGTTAAGGTTAATTCACTCATATTTTTCTAATAACAAAGATAGTGATATAAAAAACAGCAACAAGGATTTAACGAGAGAACTATCACCTCTCAAAGGAGATTTAGTATATACTCTATATTACTCGATAGAACCCTTCCTTACCTAAAACTAGTAGATAGATTTAGATAAAGAAGGGTTCAACCTTTATATAAAAAAACGATGACCGAACTATCCTCTACTAATTAGAGGAGGGCATTTTATTAATTCCATTCTTCGAAACGTAAGTCCAAAAGAATATCCTGGCGTAAAGTTAAAGTTTCTTTGACCCGATAGTTAACCCCATCTTTACTATAAGAATAAGTCAATTTCATCGAATGGGTATCGACATCATAAGTACCTGACCCATCGGTAATTTTCACAGCATTCGTTATTGTTGGGACTGTATACACAGTTACTTGGTCACCTTCAATAGACAACGCTACATTCTCCGTAGAAGTAGAAATAGGCATATTACCGACTCCTTGTTTTATCAAATGATTACAATCCACTGTAGACACTACTCGAGTAATATTTTTCGAAAGGTCAGTATTGGAATAAGTATCCGTACTTACAACTTGTCCAACTTCATCTAGTGTCTCTACTGTACCCTGTACATAATAAGTACCCGAATAAGTGCTTTCATACTTTATAGCAACAATTGAACACATCTTATCTACGTTGACTTGGTCGCAATTAGTTGCTAATAATTTAAATGGAATCGCATAATGTTGCGTTGCACTCAAGAGATCATCATAGAAGGCATCAGTAAACGAGATTGTTACATCTGCTATAGCAACAGCCTTATCACGTACTTTCAAAGTATCTGGACTACTAAGTGTATAGTAAGATTCAGGCAGTAATTCTAATCCAGTATCTTCTAGTAAAGACTTGTCAATTGCGAAAGTTGCCCAATCATTCATGTGCACTGAGCGTTTTCCGGATATTGCAACGCCTACTTTGATAGACATATCACGGTCAGCAATGACTGTTCTAAGCGGTTTCTGAGCTGAAAAGTAGACTGATGTCTCATAATCATCAACATAATCATCGTAACAAGAAGTCAGAAGTAAACTTCCAAACACAGCAAAAATGAGAAACCAATTTGTAATATTCATTTTATTCATAACATCATAGTTTTATGTTTGCTAATTCCAACCTAAATTATTGATTAGATTAGGCATTTTTAAAATCTCACTATAGGGTAGCGGTACATAGTAATCACGAATAGCATGATAGTTTCTTGGTGCCACTTCCACGTAACTATACACTGTATCCAATTGGTCATCAAGATTAACTTGTACACCTCTAACACTCTCATCTAGGGGATCCAACCATCGACGAAGGTCCCAATAGCGACTTGATTCAAAAGCTAGCTCTATACGGCGTTCGTTGTGAATCAATTTTCTAAAACTAGCAACATCAGCGGCCATTTCATCCAAATAAGTTGTACTAGTGATCCCTCCCGATACTTTTCGCAGACTTTTTATAATGTCATAAGCTGTATTACTCATCTCAGGTGTTTTACCTGTAGGTCCCCATGCTTCGTTTGCAGCTTCTGCATAAGCTAAATAGACTTGAGTCTTTCTTAATAGTGGATAATAATGAATGGCATTCTTCGTTGCATCAATATCTAGCATATTCTGTGATTTTGAAATACCTTTAGCTAAATAATATCCGGTGTAAGAATTATGCTCAGAAAACAAACGACCAAATTCTCCATCATCAGAAATATTCACAAGTAATCCATTTTTTCCATAAGTACTACCTTGATGATAGACATTCAAATCTAAACGTTTATCTCTATTGATGTAAGGAGATTGTGAATCATAATTTGAACGAGAATCACTAATAGGGAAACCATTTGATGCAGGGAAAGCATCCACCAAGTTCTGACTCGGAACAGTTCGAGCAGTACCTAAATAGAAAGGAGCAAAGTAACGCTTTTCTATGGTATTGTTATTGAAATAAGAACGTAAGATAAATTCACTTGGCGTTTTATTTGGAGCATCTGCTAAGTCAGTAGCTTTAAGTCCATACACTCCTCCAAAACCAGTAGTCTTAATACATTGGTCAGCTACCGCAGCTGCCCTAGCCCATTTTTGTTTATAAGCAGTCTCATCCAGAATGGTATAATCCCCCATTCCATTAATTTTCACTATGCTATCAGGTTGAAAAGCAGGACTAGCGGCCAATAAAGCGACTTGTGTTTTGAGGGCCTTTGCAGCTAAAGCAGAAGCCCTACCAAGCTGAGTGAGTCCAATGATATTATCACTTCCTTTATATTCCAGAGGCAACAACTCAGTGGCTCTATCGCAATCATTCATAATTTGAATTGCGCAAGCCTCATAAGTATCTCGTGGAAGATTTGCATGCTCCATTTCTTCCATCGTCAAAAATGAAGTAACGATGGGATAGCCAAGAGCTTGACCATCGTCTGTCTTCCCACCATAAACTTGAAGTAATCGATAACCCCAATACGCTCTCAAGAAATAGGCTTCCCCCTCAAGACGCTTTTTATAAGCTAAATCTTGCTCATCATTACCACGAACATAATAGACATTGTCTCCCAATCCGTTGAGCAAGAATTGATGAATATATTGGAACTTCTCATAAGCAGTACCCCAAACTCCCAGTATATTATTTCTCTGGGTCATCTCACCCGCAGCTAATCTGTAGCATAAATTGTCATAAATAGTTGTCATAGCATTGTCTGTTGCAGCATCCAGATAATTAGAACCATAAAAATCAGGAGTAGTAGGCATACCCTCATATGCTTTATTCAAGACACCTCTTGCCATCGTAGAAATTGTCCAAACATCAGACGTATCCCAAAGATTCGTCTTTTTATCTTCAAGGTCATCATTGCATGATGCAAAAAACAACAGGCATAGAGAACATAGAAAAAGTAACTTGTTCGTTTTTATTGTATTATTCATTTTATTATTGGTTAAAGTTAGAAAACAACAGAAATACCAGCTGATAGATTACGAGTTACAGGATAATTTGAAATACCAGAATTTATCAGTTCAGGATCCAAGTCTTTGATGTTAGAGAGAACGAACAAATTGGTTCCGCGAGTAAAAACTCGTACTTGATTAACCCATGAAAACGGTTTATCAAAAGTGTAACTCAACTCAATATTTTTTAATCGAAAAAAAGAGGCATCTTTCACCCAAAAAGTACTATTTCGAAAATTATTAGTTCCGTTAGTAGTAGTCAGACGTGGCATGGTGCCCGAAGGATTATTGATTGGATGATAACGGTCCATAGCTAAGGTAGAATACTTGCCGCTACTTCGATTCCAATAATAAGAATTATTGGCCCAAGTATCGACATCCATTTCCCCAGTACCATGCACATACAACTCCCATTGTTTATACTTCAATTCTACACTAATTCCATAACTAGTCGTCGGAAATGAATTACCAACTTCCATTAAGTCATATTGATCTACATAGCCATCACCATTCAAATCAGCATAAGCTATATCACCTTCTTGATAACTTCCTAATCTTTGGTCAGAACCCGCAAGAGGAATATCTTTACCAAATAAACCGATAGCCTTGTATCCGACCATTGATGTGGAACTTCTACCTACTTGGTTCAGAGCATGAACAGATTCAGGCATTTCAGCCCATTTAGTGATTTTATTTTTGCTAACAGTAGCATTTAATCCCAATCGATAACTGACAGCACCAATCTTGTCATTCCAATCAACATGAACATCAAATCCAGTATTTCTAATGTCTCCTATATTATCAGAATACACAAAAGGACCTAACATTGTTGAAAGTTTTCCAGTTAGACTTCCTATTATATCTCGACGATTTTCGATGAAATAGTTAAAGTCAATGCCTAATCGATTAGTGAACAGATGAGCCTCTAAACCCACATTCAATTCATTACTATATTCCCAGTCAAGATTGCTGTTTCCTATTCGTACAAAATTGGTCTTATAATCTCCTGCTATATTTTGTTCACCCAACTTGATTTTACTACCTTGAGACCAACCAGTTGCTGTCAGTAAGGCACTTGTGGAACGATCATATCCTAAATGTCCCCAACTAGCTTTTAGATTTAAGTAATCAATCCATTGTACAGAATTCATAAAAGCCTCTTTAGAAATAGCCCAACTTGCACCAGTTGCATATGAAAGAAATCGGTCATCTGCTTCAGGAAATCGATTGGACCCCATAGAGGATAAAGTAGCAAGTAATTTATACTTTTTATTATATCCATAATCCACGGTAAGCGAAACATCATTATTGTCTATATCTTGAGTCATCCCCTTGACTTCTCTATGGTAATAATTAAAAGCCATAGAAGCATTTAATTGATGCTTGTCAGCAAATAAATGGCTATAATCAACTGCTGATTTCCATCCTAATGATCTAGTTGTTGTTTCCCCCTTGATCGATTGATTCTCTTGAAGAGAAGTCTTTTTACGTTTCAAGAAAGTAGGAATATCAGCTAAACGATTCTGGATAGCGTAAGTCGAATAGGTATTTGTTTGACCTTGCTTTAAATAATTATAGTTATCAAATGAAATGACACCCTTTGCTTTTAATCCATCAGCTAGGCTATTCAGATTGATAAAAACGCCTAAATTATTTTCACTCTTAATATATCTTTCTTCACTAAAACCAGAGTAAGCCATATCTGCATAGAGATTAGCTGCATGATCAAGACTAGCACCAAAATAAGGAATATTATCGGTAGATTGTTGCAATCCCAAATCCTCATAGCCTATTGTCAAAGGATATTCATTGGGTCTAGTACTTGTAATAGCATTCATCACTTGTCCACAATCCAACACACCATATTTACGACGTTCCAGACGTGCAGCAGCATCACCTGTAACACTAATAATATCGTTAATCTTAATATCAAGATTCCCTCTAATATTAAGATGCATCAAAGTTGGTTTATCTCCAATAGCTTCGAAACCATCTGTACCCAAATAATTAGCAACGAATGCATATTTGGTTCGCTCTGTGCCACCATTAACACCAAGAGATACTTTCTGAAAAGAACTTTGTCTGTCCAAGAAATCATCATAAAAAGACACATTTGGATACCTCAAGTCCTTATTTCCCTTAGAATTCTTATACCCATCCAAATCCGACGTACTATAATATGGGTTCAATCCATCATTCTCACGAGCCTCATTATAGAGTGTTGCGTAGTCAAATGAGTTAAGATATGACGGTGTTCTAGTCATAGAAGTCACTCCCATTTCCACCTTGGCCCAAGTATTGCTTGATCCCAAATGTCCACGTTTTGTTGTGACGATAATCACACCGTTTGCTGCTCTAGCCCCGTAAAGAATCTTTGCTGCGGCATCTTTAAGAACAGTTACGGTAGCTACTTCCTCGGGAATCAAGTCATCCATTGACCGCTCCATACCATCTAAGATGACCATTGCTTGACTATCGCCGTTTCGTGACATTCCTCGTACATATAAACTACTTGAATTATTACCCAGCCCATTGGTCGTCGAACGAACAACCAAACCAGCTAGTTGACCTTGCAAACTATTAGACAGGTTACAATCGGTGTATGATTCAAGTGTTTTTCCTTGAACAGTACTAACAGCACTGACTTGTGTGGTATCTATGCGCGATGTACCAAGGTTTACTTTCTCTATCTCTTGTGCGGAAGCTATTGAGATCGAATTCAATGCTGCTAGCACAAAGACCAATATATATAATTGATTTTTCTTCATATCTTATTTTTATCAAAATTCCAATCTATTTATTCTTACTACCATCCAGGATTTTGAACTAAGTTATTAAGTGCCGCTACATCGTTCAATGCAAACGGGTACCAATAATTTCTCATTTCAAAAACTCTTTGCTCAGGAATCACATCTACTACCTCATACGAATAAGTCCACTGTGATTGGTCTGTGCCTTGCTTAGTAATAGGTGTTACTTTCATCCCTTTGATAGGATAATTCCCTTGAAATACTTCATCTGCTACCATCCAACGTCTCAAATCCCACCAACGTTTATCTTCAAACATCAATTCCACAGCACGTTCTCGACGATAGGCTGATCGGAAAGCAGTTTCATCAGACACAATATCAGCAGGCAAAGGAGTAATCCCTACACGAGCTCTGATTATGTTAACTGCTTCTTCAGCACTCAACGAACATCCTTCTACACGAGTAGTTGCACTTCCAGTTGCTTCAAACGAAGCTTCAGCAAGATTTAAATAAATTTCGGCCAAACGAATGTAAACATCTTGATGTCTATACTGATTCCATAATTTTTTATATTGGTCAGCACCTTCCCAAATAAATTTCTTACACAAGTATCCTGTTTGTTGACGGGTATTACTTTGATTATTTTTTTCTAAAACTTTACTCATTCCCCCCCCCTCATACAATTCGATATAAAGTGGTTTACCCTTAAAATCATTACCCCATTTTTGTCCGCAATATAAGATATTGTTGTAGAATCGTGGATCACGATTTGCGTAAGGATCTTGTGGGTCGTAACCAGAACGAGCATCTGTAATAGGATAATAAATACCATCGCTTCCTTGTTTACCAAAAAGATCCACCATATTCTGCGTTGGTGCGTTGAAAACGATAGCATCATTACCTGTTCCTTTAGATAGGATATTTGGTAAGAAAAATGAACGAATGTATCTCGAGGTAGAACCTGTCGTACGATAATTAGCCCAAAGATATTCACTTTGCCAATAAGGAGGTGCAGAGTAATAAAAGATATGTGCATAATCACTGCCATCACGCAATTGGATTCCCCAACCAGGATTTTGGTTAATCTCATCCAACACTGCTTGTGCTGCTTGTGCTGCAACAATGCAAGCAGCTTTATTATATGGTTTTTTTACAGTACTTTCTAAATCGTTTTGCATCAATGGAGAAGCAGCATAAAGTTCAGCCTCAGATTTAAAGGCTAAAGCTGCAATACGGTCAGGTCTACCCACATTATCTGCATCCCATCGTTCAGGTAAATATTTGAGTGCCATATCCAAATCTTCCATCATCCAAGCATGAGATTCCTGATACGTCATACGAGGTAAATCTTCAGATCCATCTCCTAAATACAAAGCATCAAATTTTGGCATTCCACCGTATCGTTTGATTAACTGAAAGTAAAACCATCCGCGTAAGAAATAGGCTTGTCCAAGCATTTGCGACTCTTCCAATTCAGTTATATCACCCACTTTATCAATATCTTGTATTATGCGGTTCACGATTCGTAACCCTTTATAAGCCTTCCAAATAGCTGTTCCACCACCACTCGATCTATTTCCTATCTCAAAACTAGTGATTGATTTTCCACTCCAAGCACCAGAATTAATCACCTTAGCTTCAGCACCATTGTACATAGAAGCGAATTCATCTGAAATCGCACCAACATGCGTACGACCATTTCCACACGCATTAAATCCACTATAAAGATCTAAATAACTATAGGCCTTATCTAGAAATCCACTAAAAGAGCTATAATCTTTGTAAACTTCATTTTCATCAATTCCTTGATCTGGAGATTTATCCAAATAATCTTCACAGCTTACTGACAATAAAGCAAATGCAGTACAGACTAGAAGTAAGCTCATATATTTCTTTATGTTCATCATTTTTTGGTATTATAGATAGTTTAAAAAGTTAATCGAGCACCAACATTGTATCTTTTCACAATAGGATAAACAGTAGCACCAGATGTCTCAGGGTCTCTACGATCATCTACACTGGTTAAAGTCCATAGATTAGTTCCATTGACATATAGTTGTAATCGAGACAATGATAGACCTTTTATCCAATTTTTCGGGAATTGATAACTCACTTCTACATTCTTCAATCGTAGGAAAGAGTAATCCTTATACGTATAAGTACTTGATAAAGAGTTATATTTATTATCTAAATGAACAGAAGGACGAACAGCATAGGCTTTATCCGCATCATCAGGTGTCCATCTATCCATTGCATTTGGTTGAGCCTTGACCGTCTTCAACGGAAAATCCCAAGTAAGTAAAGATAAATCACTCTTCCACACATTTAATGCAGCATAAAACATAGCAGAAACAGCAAATCCTTTGTAATTGGCTCCCAAATTCAATCCAATTGTTTTTGTTGGGTAGGCAACATGATTGACTACGACGTTATCCATACTACTGATTACCCCATCTCCGTTATAATCAATATATGCAAAATCACCAGGTACTAATTTGTTTTGTGACACCCCATTTATATTACTCATAGGTCCATTGAAAATATCATCAATAGTTCCATAATTACCCGTCACGAGATATCTACTCTGAAAACCAATAGCTTTACCTGCTAATTTCATATAATCAGGTAATTTTTGAGAATCATCTTTGAATACTATTCGGTTTTCACTAGCAGAAAAATTAGCAGACACATGATATCTCAAACCATTAGAGAGTCGGTCTTTCCAAGTCAAGACCATTTCCAATCCATGATTTTTTGTTTTACCGATATTTACAGACGGAAGGCTAACTCCCATCCAAGGTGCAATCGTATTACGCGTCATCAAAATATCTTCACGTTTTTCAGTAAACAAGTCTAATGTATAGTATAAATGGTCAATAAAGGTCATCTCGATTCCAAGATTCTGCTTAATCGCAGTTTCCCATGTTGCATTTAAATAACCGAGTTTACTCTCAGAGTAAAGTGGTCCATAAGAGACCATTTGATCTTGTCCAAATTTGACGCTTCCACTAGAATTAAACTGAGTAACATAATTGAATCGTGGAGCTCCGATATCACTACCAACTTTACCATAAGAATAACGTATTTTCATGTTGCTGAGCCACCCTTTGGTATAAGGCTTGATCCAAGGCTCCTCGGTTACACGCCATCCAACACTATAGGAAGGGAAAAAACCAAATCGTTTATTAGGAGCAAATTTTTCAGATCCAGTATAAGCTCCGTTGAATTCGGCAAGATATCTCTCTTTCCAATTATAGGTAACACGTCCAACCCAATCTTCACTATAACGAGTAAATTGCATAGCTTTTCCAGTATTAGCGTCGATTTGTTCACGTTTAAATAATAATAGCCCACTTACATTATGCGCACCAAAATGATGACTATAATGTAATGACCCTTCGTAATAAAGTTTCCTACTATAATTAGAGAAATTATCATAACTAGCTCCCACAGGCCAATCTTCTTCTATTTGATCATTTGGTAATCTCAATTCAGATAACAACGGGTAAGTAATCGAGCCATCTGCCCCAACCTGTGGATTAGCATAATCATAACTCCGGAAATAGCGAACTTGATAAGTCTTTTCCGCTGCTGAATCTGCTGCACCATAAATACGAGATTTGACGATACTTGAAGATCTTGTACTTGAAGTAGTATAAGATACCTTCGCCTTGAAAGACAAGCCTTTGGTAATGAAATTCAATTTCTGATTAAAGATAAAATCATAAAATCCTTGGAACGTTTTATATTGACGCTGACCAAGTTCATTCATCTTCATATACATATTTCCTCCTCCTTGCATATCAGAGCCCCACTCTCCATCACTATATTTTATTGGAAAGACATTACTCTGAGCATTAAGAAGAGGATTATCTGTAAAGGAATCCATCCTGTATGCTGGTTGGTTACGATAGCCCATATTACCAGCAATATTTGCAGATACAGTTGTACTCTTTGATAATTTAAAATCAAAATTACTTCGCCAATTATATCGTTTGTAGTAATATCTGGGGTCAAAATCGTCTTGTTTATGCATATCATAAATATCCCCATCGTTTAAGTAACCCATTGATAAGAAATAAGATAATTTTTTAGAACCACCTTGTACATTGACATTATATTTTTGAGAGGTACCATAATCTTTAGTCATAGTATCGTACCAATTGATATCAGGGAAATAATCACTATATGGTCCTACATTGCCAGTTGCATAAGCATTATCCCACGCAGCAATAGTAGATTCTGGTATTGTTTTATCCCACAACAAGTCATTTGAAACAGCTTCGTTGTACAAACGTTGCGTCTGGTTATATTTCAACCAATCAAAATCAGCAGTAGGTGCTTTAAGACCGAAATTCATAGAGAAGTTAATAACAGCTTTTTTATCACCGCCACGCTTAGTAGTAATCAAGATGACGCCGTTCGCGCCCTTGACACCATATACGGCAGTTGCAGATGCATCTTTTAAAACAGACACCTTAGCTATTTCATTGACATCCACATCATTAAAATCACGTTCAACACCATCAATGAGAAAAAGAGGTGCAGTACTATTCCAAGATGCTTTACCACGAATCAATAATTGAGCTTGGTCAGCACCAGGCTTAGAAGATGTGCTGATAGCAGTAACACCGGGCATCTGCCCTTGTAATGCCTCAGAAACACTGTTAACATTACCCGATTTTAATAGTTCATCACCATCAGTTTGAGTAATTGCCCCAACTACTGATTCTTTCTTCTGTTCACCATATCCTACGACCACAATCTCATTAATCAACTGAGATTTTTGTTCCATCGTAAACAGTAACGAGACTGAAGGCGTGACTTTGAAGCAAATGTCCTTGTAGCCAACATAGGATAAAGTCACATAATCTCCATTGTTTGCAGTAATTGTGAAATTACCATCGAAATCCGTGATAACGCCATTTCCTGATCCTTCGATTCGAACTGCGACCCCAATTAAAGGTTCATCTAAATTAGCATCTATCACATGCCCATGTAAAGTCCTTACTTGAGCTATTGCATGTGTACATGAAAGCATACATACGAAAAGCACAGAAGTGAGCACTCGTTCAAAAGTGTTATGCATATTATTATATTTAAGTTATTAAGGATTTTCGTATCATGTGAAATTAGTCAGGATACTCAAGACCCTACAAAATTTCTAACCGTAAAATTAAAGAAGGTACTGCATAAACATGATTAGAAATTCTTCAAAACAGATGAAATATTAGTCAAATAGTCCATAAAAAGGCAGATTAAGCCACAATCCAGTACATGAATAGATAATAACCTATCTTGACTATTTTTTTATCTATAATATAACAGGATACAAAATACGATATGATACGCTAATATATATAAACATGAAAGTTATATGAACGAACAGGATAAGAGTAAAAACTGGTAGACTTGGTGTGTATTATACAAAGTAGCATATTCTTAGCTATCTTCCTGATAGCTAAGAATATGCTACTTTTGTCCGCTGCCAAGCCACCCCTATATTGGACGTAATACCAGCCCCCTATATATGACAAGAAGTCCCGAAGAACTTAATCTTCGGGACTTCTCTTAAAACGGCGACTACCTACTCTCCCACCTTTCGGCAGTACCATCGGCGTGATTGGGCTTAACTTCTCTGTTCGGAATGGGAAGAGGTGGAACCCCAGTGCTATAGTCACCTAAATTTCATAACTAGAAGCGGTATTCAAGAGCAGGACTCTTAGAACTATTACCCATAAGGCAATAACAAATACATCACTATCCAGTAAAATAGACATACTGTACAAATCTTTTCCATCAATCTAGCGAATAATGTAGTTAACAAGATAGGGAAGAAAGTATACGGGCAATTAGTACTGCTCGGCTATGACGTTACCGCCTTTACACCTGCAGCCTATCAACGTTGTCGTCTTCAACGACCCTAAGAGATCTAATCTTGTGGCCGGCTTCGTACTTAGATGCTTTCAGCACTTATCCGATCCAGACGTAGATACCCAGCGATGCACCTGGCGATACAACTGGTAAACCAGAGGTCTGTCCAACACGGTCCTCTCGTACTAGTGTCAGAACCACGCAAATCTCATGCGCCCACGATAGATAGAGACCGAACTGTCTCACGACGTTCTGAACCCAGCTCGCGTGCCACTTTAATGGGCGAACAGCCCAACCCTTGGGACCTTCTCCAGCCCCAGGATGTGACGAGCCGACATCGAGGTGCCAAACCCCTCCGTCGATATGAGCTCTTGGGAGGGATCAGCCTGTTATCCCCGGAGTACCTTTTATCCTTTGAGCGATGTCCTTTCCATACAGAAACACCGGATCACTATGCTCTAGTTTCCTACCTGATCGACTTGTATGTCTCCCAGTCAAGCACCCTTATGCCATTACACTCGAAGGACGGTTACCAATCGTCCTGAGGGTACCTTTAGAAGCCTCCGTTACACTTTTGGAGGCGACCACCCCAGTCAAACTACCCACCAAACAATGTCCTTGGTCAAACCAAGTTAGAACTCAAACAGGTAAAGGGTCGTATTTCAACAGCGACTCCACATACACTAGCGTGCACGCTTCAAAGTCTCCGACCTATCCTACACAACACATGCCCAAATTCAATGTTAAGCTATAGTAAAGGTTCACGGGGTCTTTTCGTCCCATCGCGGGTAATCGGCATCTTCACCGATACTACAATTTCACTGAGCTCACGGTTGAGACAGTGTCCAGATCATTACACCATTCGTGCAGGTCGGAACTTACCCGACAAGGAATTTCGCTACCTTAGGACCGTTATAGTTACGGCCGCCGTTTACTGGGGCTTCAATTCAAAGCTTCTCCGAAGATGACTTCTCCTCTTAACCTTCCAGCACCGGGCAGGTGTCAGGCTGTATACAGGGTCTTTCGACTTAGCACAGCCCTGTGTTTTTGGTAAACAGTTGCCTGGACCTATTCTCTGCGCCCTACCAAACGAATGGTAGGGACCCTTTATCCCGAAGTTACAGGGTTAATTTGCCTAGTTCCTTAACCGTGAATCACTCAAGCGCCTTAGAATATTCATCCCGACTACGTGTGTCCGTTTGAGGTACGGGTAGTGTATACGTAAAAACGTTTAGCGGATTTTCTTGGGAGCAGGCTTACACATACTATCTCATTGTTTCGAAAAACGCTGAGTACTATCAGGTTCGACACATCTTGCGGATTTGCCTACAAAACGTATATCTACACCCTTTAACCATCATTTCCGTCAGATGGCGATGCTGTCACTTCTCCGTCTCCACATCACTGGTATACACTAGTATGGGAATATTAACCCATTCGGCCATCGGTATCGCCATTCGGCTGAACCTTAGGACCCGACTAACCCTGATCCGATTAGCGTTGATCAGGAAACCTTAGTCTTTCGGCGAGGGGGTTTCTCACCCCCTTTATCGTTACTTATACCTACATTTGCTTTTCTACACGCTCCAGCACACCTCGAGGTGTACCTTCAACGCAGAGTAGAATGCTCCCCTACCACGTACTAAATTTATAGTACATCCATAGCTTCGGTAAACCACTTATGCCCGATTATTATCCATGCAAAACTCCTCGACTAGTGAGCTGTTACGCACTCTTTAAATGAATGGCTGCTTCCAAGCCAACATCCTAGCTGTCATAGCAATCTTACTTCGTTAGTTCAACTTAGTGGTTATTTCGGGACCTTAGCTGATGGTCTGGATTCTTCTCCTTTCGGACACGGACCTTAGCACCCATGCCCTCACTCCATAGATTAAACTAATGCGCATTCGGAGTTTATCAAGACTTGATAGGCGGCGAAGCCCTCGCATCTTATCAGTCGCTCTACCTCACATTAGTAACTCTATAGGCTGCACCTAAATGCATTTCGGGGAGTACGAGCTATCTCCAAGTTTGATTAGCCTTTCACCCCCACCCTCAGGTCATCCGGAAGCTTTTCAACGCTTATCGGTTCGGTCCTCCAGTTAGTGTTACCTAACCTTCAACCTGCCCAAGGGTAGATCACTTGGTTTCGCGTCTACTCACACTGACTAAAACGCCCTATTAAGACTCGCTTTCGCTACGGGTACATCTCTTTAGAGACTTAACCTGGCCGGTGTAAGTAACTCGTAGGTTCATTATGCAAAAGGCACGCTGTCACACTCGAAAGTGCTCCAACCGCTTGTAAGCGCATGGTTTCAGGGACTATTTCACTCTTCTATTCGAAGTTCTTTTCACCTTTCCCTCACGGTACTAGTTCACTATCGGTCTCTCGGGAGTATTTAGCCTTACCGGATGGTCCCGGCAGATTCATACAGAATTTCTCGTGTTCCGCACTACTCAGGATACCACTAGAGATAAAATTGCTTCCTATACGGGATTATCACCCTCTATGATTATACTTTCCAGTATATTCTAGTCACAATTTTAAGTCTCATATCGTGGTCCTACAACCCCAGCATTGCCGTAACAATACTGGTTTGGGCTAATCCCCGTTCGCTCGCCACTACTAGGGGAATCATTATTTATTTTCTTTTCCTACAGGTACTAAGATGTTTCAGTTCCCTGCGTTGACCTCACACGTGGTGATGATATGTCTTCAACATACCAGGTTGTCCCATTCGGAAATCTGTGGATCAAAGGTTATTTGCACCTACCCACAGCTTATCGCAGCTTATCACGTCCTTCATCGTCTCCGAGAGCCTAGGCATCCGCCATGCGCTCTTACTTACTTTCTTTCACTTACGGTATCTATAAAATAGATACGCTCGTTAAATATGTTACTTTACTAGATTATGATCAAATTGAATAAAGATATTGTAGTAAACTACAACAGCTAAATCAATTCTAACATAATAGAAAAAATTTGTTTGTACAATATGTCAAAGATCATGTTACCAAGTCTAAATAAAGACCGATAAGTGTGGAGAATAACGGATTCGAACCGTTGACCCCCTGCGTGCAAGGCAGGTGCTCTAGCCAGCTGAGCTAATCCCCCATAAACAATAAAACTAAACAAACACTTTGGTTTAAGTGAAGAATAGACTTGTTTACAAGTAGTCCCACGCAGATTTGAACTGCAGACCTCTACATTATCAGTGTAGCGCTCTAACCAACTGAGCTATAGGACTGTCATCCAAAAGATGCCTATGTAGAACTGATTAACAGCTTCATATTTATCTCTCAATATATTTTATAAATAAACAACAAGAGACAAACGCTATACTTATGGAAAATACCATCTAAACCTTGTCCATTTCCACACCTTATAACGAAGATTAAGAATATCACTCCAGAAAGGAGGTGTTCCAGCCGCACCTTCCGGTACGGCTACCTTGTTACGACTTAGCCCCAGTTACCAGTTTTACCCTAGGCCGTTCCTTGCGGTGACAGACTTCAGGTACTCCCAGCTTCCATGGCTTGACGGGCGGTGTGTACAAGGCCCGGGAACGTATTCACCGCGCCATGGCTGATGCGCGATTACTAGCGAATCCAGCTTCATGAAGTCGAGTTACAGACTTCAATCCGAACTGAGAGAGGTTTTAAAAGATTAGCATCCTGTCGCCAGGTAGCTGCCCTCTGTACCCCCCATTGTAACACGTGTGTAGCCCCGGACGTAAGGGCCGTGCTGATTTGACGTCATCCCAACCTTCCTCACATCTTACGACGGCAGTCTCACTAGAGTCCTCAGCATAACCTGTTAGTAACTAATGATAAGGGTTGCGCTCGTTATGGCACTTAAGCCGACACCTCACGGCACGAGCTGACGACAACCATGCAGCACCTTTATAGGAGTCCGAAGAAAAGAATATCTCTACTCTATGCACCTATAATTTAAGCCCGGGTAAGGTTCCTCGCGTATCATCGAATTAAACCACATGTTCCTCCGCTTGTGCGGGCCCCCGTCAATTCCTTTGAGTTTCACCGTTGCCGGCGTACTCCCCAGGTGGAATACTTAATGCTTTCGCGTTGCCGCTTACTGTGTATCGCAAACAGCGAGTATTCATCGTTTACCGTGTGGACTACCAGGGTATCTAATCCTGTTGGATACCCACACTTTCGTGCCTCAGCGTCAGTTGTAGGATAGTAAGCTGCCTTCGCAATCGGAGTTCTTCGTGATATCTAAGCATTTCACCGCTACACCACGAATTCCACCTACTTCCACTACACTCAAGAACACCAGTTTCAACTGCAATTTCAATGTTGAGCATTAAACTTTCACAGCTGACTTAGTATCCCGCCTACGCACCCTTTAAACCCAATAAATCCGGATAACGCTCGGACCCTCCGTATTACCGCGGCTGCTGGCACGGAGTTAGCCGGTCCTTATTCCATGGGTACATGCAAAAAGACAACACGTGTCTCACTTTATTCCCCATTAAAAGAAGTTTACAACCCATAGGGCAGTCATCCTTCACGCTACTTGGCTGGTTCAGGCTTGCGCCCATTGACCAATATTCCTCACTGCTGCCTCCCGTAGGAGTCTGGTCCGTGTCTCAGTACCAGTGTGGGGGACCTTCCTCTCAGAACCCCTATTCATCGAAGTCTAGGTGAGCCGTTACCTCACCTACAAACTAATGAAACGCATCCCCATCTTTTACCGAAATTCTTTACTCTAAAAACCATGCGGAATTCAGAGACTATTGGGGATTAATCTTTCTTTCGAAAGCCTATACCCATGTAAAAGGTAGGTTGGATACGTGTTACTCACCCGTGCGCCGGTCGCCATCTATTCTAGCAAGCTAGAATAATGCTGCCCCTCGACTTGCATGTGTTAAGCCTGTAGCTAGCGTTCATCCTGAGCCAGGATCAAACTCTTCATTGTAAAATATTTTTACAGTGTTCATCACCTAATCATTAATGATTAAATAACAAAACTGAATGTTTCAATCTGTCTTAGGATATCCTTATATATCTGTTATTTGGTGTCGCTTATGAAACTTCCGAAGAAGTTATAAACTGAAAATTGACGGTTCAAATAATTATTTATTACCATTGAGAATCATTGGATAAATCCAATAATCTCGATAGCTCTTGTACTACTTGTTGTTTATGTAAATTCTTCAAAGAACACTTCTTTTTTGCTAACTTAGATAACCACTATTCTCGAAAGAATAAAGGGCTATTTTTTTGATAGCGTTTGCAAAGATAAAGCCTTTATTGCGAACCTCCAAATGAATCGGAGAAAAGTTTTAAAAATAATTTTAATCACTAAACAGTAAACAAATTTATCTTGCGTACAATCAATAAAACAAGCCTGTTTATCGGCGTTTAAAACGCCTACTCCTAGGCCCTATTTCTTGATTGCGGATGCAAATGTAGACTTTATTATCTGACTAGCCAAATTATAAACATAGAAATTTAAAAATAAAATCCATTTAGAGAAAAGGGCACAAATAAAAGCAAGCTATACCTTATTAATATAGAGAAAAAGACAGAAAAAAAAGAAGAATGGAGATTTGACATCTTGCAAGAGAAAAACCACAAATGGAGACCGCATGATTTTTAGACAAAAGTAAAAGTGAGCAAAAGTGAGCAAAATCGGAAATTCAAGACACGGAAACCCTTTAGCGAAAAACGCATTGAGTGCAAACGAATCCTAAATGAGAAGAAAAAAAAGGATATTCCCATCGGAAGGATAGCAGCATAACCGAAGTAAATAAGGAGATTAACTCAAGTTAAGCTGGGGCATTACTCTGGTAACGATAGGTCGTTACTCCAACAAAGAGAAATAAGAAAGGCTGAAAAAAGAAATTTAACACACACAACAACACTGAAAAAACAGCTTGCTCTTCATTTGCCTATTTAGAGGCAAATGAAGAGCAAGATAAATCAAAACGAACACCACAAGAGGAAAGGCAATAAGATACCGTTAAATCCCCTACGGATAGATTAGACCTTTTCGGAAATAGACAAAGTGTCACCCGTTCAGAGAATCTATACACAAAGCGTCAGCCACCCCCTATCGGACATCATCAAGAATATAAGGATTACAGCGCACAAGATGCCTGTTCCTCTCCCTCATTCTGAGGCAAATCAATTCCATGTCGTTTGCACCATAATGCTGCATAAGAACAACTCGCACGGGGTTCTAAGTTCTGCTCGTCACCCCATTTATAGACAGCAGCAACCAACTTAGAGGCAATTCCACGTCCTCCGATCTCTTTCGGAACGATAGTATGTCTAATATCAATCGTTCCCTCATTCACTAGATACTTAGCAAAAGCCGTCACACCGTCAACGACAGTAAAGAAACGACAAGCTTCTGGATCATGCTGTATTTCAACAGATGGTTTATTATCTTCACTCATAGTAATCATGTTGTAAATAAATAATCAGAAAATTTCATCTCACTAAATCTTCTCGCTAAGATAAAAAGAATACATTCAAAAGAGGCATACATGGTCAAAAAAAAAGAGAGAAGAGACTTTTTGCTGAAAAAACAAGATTTATTGAAAAATAGGTGCTCAATTATTTGGTTTTATCAAAAATATCTTATATATTACGAGCACTAAGTTAGAACTAGAGTATGTAGAAGCAATGAGCTAACCGAAAAGACAAAGCTACAATGTTTAGTTTTTACAGATTCTCTGCAGATTCTAAGACAATTAATTAGTTATCTTGTATTAGAAATGAAGAAAGTAGTAAGATCTGTATTAAAATAGGTGATTTAGGATTGCCTTGGATGCGACAATGAGAATTTGGAACATCTAGTATCGGTTGATTCGGAGAAGAAAACAAAATCTAGTCGTTCATGTACTTTGACCTGCTTTAATCAAATTGTTGAGATGTGTCATTTAATATAATATGGTATTTTTAATATTCAACTTGATTAGAGAAGATTTCTCAAAGTAATGATAACTTTGAAAAGTTAGGGGAAGAGACCTTTTGGTCCCTTCCCCTAATGATTTATATAGTTCCATGAGCATCATATTACTCCTTTATACGGTAACGAAGTAAAAATGATTTATGCCTAAACCTAGTCAGATAAAGTTAAAGTAACCCTATCTTCCAGAGCATGACTACCTAGCGAGCGAACAACGATTGTGTTAGTTCCTTTTTCTAGGGAAACACCTTCCCACTTGACGACATGTTCGCTATCAATCTGCCTGACACCTTGAGACACCCCATTGAGAAAGAGTTCCACCTCTGGTTCACTTGAGATGACCAAAAAGGTCTGACGTTTATTCTTACGTACAGTATTACGCTTACTTGTCAGATGCAATGTATTTGCTGTAGTATTCCAATTTGCCTTGTAAAAATAAAAGGCATCCTTCTTCACTCGACGGTCAAAAGTAACAAGTCCTTTATCATTGATTCCAGGACGGTCTCCTTCAGTACGATGAGCAGCGCCAAAATCAAACATATTCCAAACGAAAGTTCCCCATAAGAAAGGACGGTCTTGAATAATCTTCCAATTGGCCATATGATAGAACAGTTGCCATTCTTCAGGATGAAACCAACTGATAGGTGATGTCTTGACTAATTTCTCAATATGATGATAGATACTTGCACCAGCTCCATACTCACTCATTCCCATAGCACGATTTGGATACCGCTGATGTTGTTTATCAAAAAAAGCACTCGTCAGATCAGGCATACCCTGATACCAACCATCATAGCGATTCCAAGCAATCACATCAGTGACAAGATTAATAGCTCCTTCAGTATTGCTAGCCCCAGTGGTGAGTCTTGTCGGGTCCTCTTTATGAGCTAAGTTGTTGAGTTCCCCGACAAAAGCAGTTGGATCATCGCCTGACAAACTCAATTCATTAAACAAGCCCCAAAAACAAATCGCAGGATGATTAAAATTCTGCCGAATCAATTCAATCAATTGAGTACGTCCATTTCTTTTGAAAGATGCCATATCGACAAATCCCTTATCATCATATCCACCCGGTCCAACGAATGGAATCTCAGCCCAAGTAACTATTCCATTTTGATCCATCAAGTCATACATCTCTTCAGCTTGTTGATAATGCGCAAGCCGTGTAGCGTTGACGCCCATTTCGACCATCAGTGCAACATCCTCTTGGTGATGAATAGGCAATAAAGCATTTCCTCGTTCTGCTCGGTCTTGATGCCTACAGACTCCGTGAAGACGTAAATGTTTGCCATTTAAAAAAAATCCCTCATTGGGATCTACTCGATAATAGCGCAAGCCAAGTGGTTGAGTGACACAGTCGATAATCTTATCTCCATCGCGCAACGAAACAGTGACCAAGTACATGAACGGGTCTTCCCGTCCATTCCAAAGGTGTGGATTGGGCAAAGAAAAAGCCTGTTCCCACTCCGTATCTCCAAATGGGATAGCCACTGCCTGCTTTGTTTTATAAATGACTTTATCGGCATCACTCACGACAACATTTATTTGCAAGTTACGTGTCGTCTCATCACTACTTGAGAATTTTACTTTTGCTGCAATCTCAGCTAATTGGTCAGTCACTTTCTGTTGAGAAAGATAGACACCTGGAGAACCATAGTCAAGCAATGAAATCGAAGTCTGATCTGCAACAATTAGATGAACATCACGATATAATCCACCATAAAAATCAAAGTCACCCACTAGAGGAAGCACATCAAGTTGCTCCCCATTGTTGACCCGTACCCAGATTTTATTGACAACTCCAAACTGAACAAAGTCAGTGATTTCGAAGACAAAAGCAGCGTATCCCCCCCGATGTTCTCCTACATGTTTACCGTTGACAAATAGGTCAGCAACTGCATTTGCACCATCGAATCGTAAGTAGATACGTCTATCCTTCCACGAAGGATCAATGAATAAGTCCTTATAATAATTGCCGATTCCTCGTTTGTAATCAGCTTTGCCAGATAATGCATCTTGTGCATTCCACGTGTGAGGAAGGTCTACCCTTTGCTTGGTTTCCTTATGTACTTGATAAGACATACGAAATAACCAATCGTCATTTATCAGACGATTAATTCGCTGTCCATATGCAGCTACTTGAAAACAGCTGCATAACAGAATGACTAAAAAGAAATGATTTTTTTTCATGAAGAAACAGTTTATTAATATTCTTATTGTTGAGGTTTATTCATCTTATAACGGCCTGTCCAACCCTTATCCCAAGTATTTTTAAATGGATGAGCTTCAGTATTGAGCACATATTGGTCGAAGGAGAAAGTACCATCAGGAGCAAAGAATAAATAACAATACTTCATGGTTTCAGCAAAGAAGAAGCTCTCTAAGGTATCCCATTTTTCTTTGGTTCTGACATCCCTTAATTGCACGTAGCCATTATCTACTTGACAGTATTTTTCAATAGAATCAAACATGGTTTTACCCATCTCATAATACTTTTGGTCCCCAGTAGCCTTCCATACATAGTAAGTAGATTCTATGGCTTCGGGACGAATCATATAGTAAGATGAGATGATTTTCATGGTCGTATAATCAATCGATTCGGGTTCTATGCCTTCTAGAGTCCACATCTTGAAGATGGAAGCTTGCAATTTCTCAGCCTCATTTGTCTTACCTTCAAGCACCAAGCATCCATTCCAAAAGCAATCCAATGCACCGAAGATGGTAGCAGTTCGTTTCCCTGTATTCATATCAGCTTCTCCAATCCAATAACCCGTATTACGAGTATCAGCTAGATAAGTTTCTACACCATTGAGAGACGTTTCCCACATGGTCTTTAGATCTTCATCTCCAAACAAGATATACCCTTTGAGAAGATACTCATAGTAGGCATCAATTCCACCTCGGATATGAGCATGGGTATCTAACCATTTACCTGTGTCACAATTGATTGAACCTCCTACAAGACCTGTCTTACCTCGGAGATTATACATCGCTACGACTCCCCGTTTACATTTCTCATAATAGATAGGATTGCCCGTCAACTTACTCAACATCCCATATTCGAGCAACATAGACCCGACTTCACAAGGATTAGTCACATTGCCTTCTATAGCCCCTGTCTTAAGATTGACCAAACGATAAGGGATCCCCGTCGGCGTGTCAAAGACAGGCATCAAACGATCAGCTAAATCTACAGCCAAATCAAGGAACCGCTTGTCCCCATCCAATTGATAAGAAGAGATCAATCCGCCCACAATACGGATGGCAATCTCAAATTGTTGCACCTCCATATCTACGTCGAAATTCAATTTATTTACAATCAAATCTTTGGCCTCAACTTTTGCTGAGTCTAAATTCATCAAGCACATCGTGCTATACGCATCGACGGGAGTCATCAACAAAGTGTGACTATACCAATTGTGTCCCTTCTGTGAGATAGGGTTTACAGCATCCATCCCCCATGCATAATCCTTGTAGGCAGTCCAACCTTTCATAAAGGCCGTCTTGACACGTGCTGCATACTGTTCTTTCTCAGTCAGAGTATCCCCTTCTTTTGTCGTATTACAACCGGTTAAATTTACGGCTAAAAAAAATAGTACTAGAAATAGTTTGCTTCGCATAACTAAAGGTTAAAAGTTTGAATTAAGTAATATTTGTACAACGATAACAATGTGTAATAAAATAAAAGCTTTATAAGCAGATAAATCGTTATATTTGCGTATTCAATTTAAGCAATTACCCCATATACAAAGCATTATAAATGCTAACACAAAGAAATAATCAACTTGTAACTAGAATGACGCAAAGTTATTGTTTTTTTTCAAAAGACTAAATAATGAGATAGATTATTTGAAGGAATGAATAAAATGTCTTATATTTGCGTTGTTATTGAACAAATTGATAGATTATCAATATTAACTTTAACAATATGATTAAAAAAATCGCATTTACCAAGATGCATGGTTTAGGCAATGACTACATCTATGTAGATTGCACAAAAGAAAAGCTCGAATTCCCTCAAGAGAATTCAGTTGCATGGAGCCGTTATCACTTTGGCATTGGTAGTGATGGCCTGATTCTTATCGAGAAATCAGACATTGCTGACATCAAGATGCGTATGTTCAATGCAGATGGTTCAGAAGGACAGATGTGCGGAAATGCTTCGCGTTGCATAGGCAAACTTTGCTATGAGACCGGAATCTGTAAGAAGGAACAAATCAAAATGGAAACCCTTGCCGGCATCATCGTATTAAATCTTCGATTCGCTGAAGATGATTTAGGTAATCGTTACGTCCCTTCAGTAGAAGTGGATATGGGAAAACCTTCAACCAAAGATATAGCTTTTAGAGATGGTCAAGCCATCGACATGTTAGATGACGATATTGTCGTAGACGGCAAGACATATAAAGGGACCACCGTATCGATGGGAAATCCTCATCTGGTCGTCTTCGTCGATGATATCAATGAAATTGAACTAGAGAAAATCGGTCCCAAATTTGAACATCATCCTTATTTCCCTGAACGAATAAATACAGAATTTGCTCAACTATTAGATAACGGAGAGATTCGTATGAGAGTGTGGGAACGAGGTTCAGGAATCACCCTAGCTTGTGGAACAGGAGCATGTGCGACAGCTGTAGCTGCTGCATTGACTGGTAGAAGCAAACGGCAATCGAAAATAATCATGGATGGAGGAGCACTCAAAATCAATTGGGATGAAAAGACTCAACATGTCATGATGGATGGTCCTGCAACCGTCGCGTTTACAGGAGAAGTAGAGACAATTAAATAGGTATAAAATATCGCAAAATAGAAAGATATAGATGGCAAAAATTAATGATAATTTCCTAAAACTTCCAGGTAGCTATTTGTTCGCAAATATTGCTCATAAGGTAACAACATACAAAGAAGAACATCCAGATGCGAAAGTAATCAAGTTAGGTATCGGAGATGTCACTCAGCCCCTACCACAGGCATCTATAGAGGCCATGCATGGCGCTATCGAAGATTTAGCCACCAAAGAAAGATTTCATGGCTATGGACCTGAACAAGGATATAAATTTCTTCAAGATACCATCATCAAGAATGATTATAATCCTCTAGGTATAGACCTTGACAGTACTGAAGTATTTGTCAATGACGGAGCAAAGAGTGATACCGGTAATATAGGTGATATCCTAGCTGTTGACAATAAAGTAGGAGTTACAGACCCGATTTACCCTGTATATATAGATAGTAATGTCATGGGAGGTCGCTCTGGGGATCTTCAAAAGAATGGTATGTGGAGCAACATTGTATATACTCCCTGTAGTGCTGATAATCATTTTATCCCTCAACTTCCTAAGGAAAAGGTAGATATCATGTATCTATGTTATCCTAACAACCCTACTGGAACAACCTTAACAAAGGCACAACTCAAGACATGGGTTGATTGGGCACTTGCCAATGACGTTTTGATTATGTTCGATTCTGCCTACGAAGCTTATATCACAGAAAAAGACGTTCCTCATTCAATCTACGAGATTGAGGGAGCTAAGAAATGTGCAATAGAATTTCGTAGTTTCTCCAAGACGGCTGGTTTCACTGGTGTACGTTGTGGTTATACTGTCGTTCCGAAAGAGTTGATGGCTACTGCTGCAAATGGAGAAAAAGTAGCTCTCAATGGTATCTGGAATAGACGTCAATGTACCAAATTCAATGGAGCTAGTTATATTACTCAGCGGGGTGCAGAAGCAACCTACAGTGAAGCAGGTAAGAAACAAGTACGCAAAACAATCGATTTCTATATGGGCAATGCCAAGATTATGAAACAAGAGCTAGAAGCTGTTGGTTTGACTACTTTTGGTGGAGTGAATGCCCCTTATGTATGGGTCAAGACGCCTCGTGGCATGACCTCGTGGGAGTTCTTCGATGAAATGCTCCATCAAGCAAATGTAGTAGGTACTCCTGGTGCTGGCTTCGGACCTAGTGGTGAAGGATACTACAGACTTTCTGCCTTTGGAGAACGGGAAAATTGTTTGGAAGCCATGGAGCGCATAAAAAATTGGTTGAAAAAATAACAAATTAAAAGGGAAGTTATCCATAACTTCCCTAAATGTATAATCTCAAATAGTACGTTATGTCAAAATTAAGATTTAAAGTTGTTGATACTGCATTTAAGAAGAAAGCAGTCGATGTACCAAATTCGAAGGAGCGTCCTTCAGAATACTTTGGTAGTTATGTCTTCAATAAAGAGAAGATGTATAAGTATTTACCAAGTAATGTGTATGATAAAATAGTAGACGCTATCGAGAATGGACATCCTCTAGACCGCACAATCGCTGATGAGGTAGCATACGGTATGAGAAAATGGGCTATGGAATTGGGAGTCACTCACTATACCCACTGGTTTGCTCCTTTGACTGAAGGTACTGCAGAGAAGCATGATGCTTTTCTAGAGTATAATGGTAAAGGTGGCGTCATCGAGAAGTTCAGTGGTAAATTACTAATCCAACAGGAACCTGATGCTTCATCATTCCCTAACGGAGGTATTCGAAACACATTCGAAGCTCGTGGTTATACTGCTTGGGATCCTTCATCACCTGCATTTGTTATAGATGACACGCTATGTGTCCCTACTATATTTATTGCTTATACAGGAGAATCTCTAGATTACAAGGCTCCACTATTGAAGTCAATTACAGCGGTCAATAATGCTGCGCTTGATGTCGTTCATTACTTCAATCCTGATGTAAAGAAAGTCTCTACTTTCCTTGGATGGGAACAGGAATATTTCCTAGTAGATGAAGGCCTATACGCTGCTCGTCCTGATTTGCTACTCACAGGTCGTACATTGATGGGACATGAATCATCAAAGAACCAACAGCTTGATGACCACTACTTTGGTAACATCCCTACTCGTGTAGCAATGTTTATGAAAGAATTGGAAGTCGAAGCTTGGAAGTTAGCTATCCCTGCTAAAACTCGTCACAATGAGGTTGCTCCTAATCAATTTGAGTTAGCTCCTATCTACGGTGAAGCGAACCTTTCCAATGACCAGAATCTAATTATGATGTCATTGATGCGAAAGATTTCACGTCGTCATGGTTTCAGAGTATTACTTCACGAGAAACCATTTGCTGGAATTAACGGATCGGGTAAGCATAACAACTGGTCTCTCGGTACAGATACAGGGATTATCCTAATGGCTCCAGGTAAAACGGCAGAAGAAAATCTTCGTTTCATCACATTCACAGCATGTACACTGATGGCTCTTCATAAATATGATGGGTTGCTCAAAGCCTCTATAGCCTCAGCAAGCAATGAGCACAGACTTGGTGCTAATGAAGCTCCTCCAGCTATTATATCTTCTTTCTTAGGTAAGCAAGTAAGCAGTTTGTGTGATCATATCATCAACAGTGAAAATGAAGATATCATCGCTATGGATGGGAAACAAGGTCTGAAACTAACTATTCCTAATATCCCTGAATTGCTTATTGATAATACCGATCGAAATCGTACTTCTCCTTTTGCATTTACAGGTAACCGATTTGAGTTTAGAGCTGTCGGTTCTCTTGCTAATTGCGGTGGTGCTCTTTCTGTATTGAACTCTACAGTGGCAGAACAACTGATTGACTTCAAAGCTAAAGTCGACGCACGCATTGCTAAGGGTGAGGCTAAACTAACGGCCATATTGGAAGTCGTTCGTGAATTCCTTATCGAAAGCAAAAACATCCATTTCGATGGTAATGGATACGGTGACGAATGGATTGAAGAAGCTAAGAAAAGAGGATTGGATTGCGAAAACAGTACTCCACTTATGTATGACAATCTTCTCAAACAAACAACCGTTGATATGTTTGCAAAGGTAGGAGTCCTTTCACAAAAAGAACTTGAAGCTAGAGCTGAAGTACATTGGGAGACTTATACGAAGAAGATTCAAATCGAAGCTCGTGTCTTAGGTGACCTAGCTATGAATCATATCATCCCTGTTGCTACTGAGTATCAGAGTAAATTGATTGACAATGTGTATAAGATGAAAGGATTATTTAGTCAAGAGAAATATGAGAAGATGTCTGCACAGAATCTAGAGTTAATCGAGAAGATAGCATGCCATACTGCTTATATTCAAGAGCATGTAACCGCTATGGTAGATGCACGTAAGGTGGCCAATAAGATTGACTCTATTCGCGAGAAAGCAATTGCTTACCATGATGTGGTATTGCCTTTCTTAGATAAGATTCGTCGTCATACTGACAAGCTTGAACTTATCGTAGATGACCAAATGTGGCCACTACCTAAGTATCGTGAACTCCTATTCATAAGATAATTTCCGTATATGTTCTGTGTCGAAGATGTGACGTAGCATCATCGCAAAAGAACCATTAAAAACCGTCCCACTACTGAAGAGTTGAATCTTTGGTAGTGGGACGGTCTATTTTGTCAGAAGATAAGTTTTTAAAATTGTTCTCTTACGATATACTGCTCATCGACATGAAGATTAGTAAGCATCTTGATGACAGCTTCCATCATAGGTGGAGGGCCACATACATAAAAATGCTGTTTGAAATTCTCGATAGTGCCCTTGAGAAAATCCTCGGTTATCATACCGTGAGAGTAGCCATCTACCTGTTCTGCTGAGAGCACATTGAGAAAATGGCCACCTAGCATATCTTCAATCTCCTTATTGAGAATAATATCTGCTTTTGTTTTGTTTGCAAAGATCAATACATTTCCTCCCATCTCATCTTTAGCATGAAGATCTCTTAGAATGGAAATGAAAGGTGTAATGCCTGCCCCTCCTGCTATAAAGATTCCTTCTTTTTGATACAAAATAGAACCAAAGACATCATGTATGATGAGTTCATCATCTTTCTGGAGTGTCAGTAGTTCATTTGTGACGCCTTTATGATCTGTATAAGTTTTGATGATTAGTTCTAGGTAATCATCATCAGGAAGACAAGTGAAGGTGAATGGTCTTTTTTTATTGACCCATTCTGGTTTATTTATTGCTACTTCAGTAGCCTGACCTGGAGTAAATTTGTACCCACTAGGTTTCTCGGTAACAATTCTGAGAACATCATGAGTGATTTTTTCAATCAATCTGATTTTTACTATATACCTCTCCATAATAATACTTTTATAGGTTTGTACGTATTCCTTCTCGTGTACTGGTTTGTTTTGCACCGAGTGGTCAAGATGACTTCAGGAGCAATAATGAGCCTTTTTGAAACGCATATGCTATTGACATAAAGCGTCAAAAAAAATCTAACCGTTATTCTCAGACTTTTTATAATCACAACCTCATTAACCAGTAAAACATGAGGATAGGCTATATAGGTCTGAGAATAGGGATTCATACAACTTATTTACAATAATCTTACCTAGCAGTACCACTAAATGTCGGTCCTTGAGAGGAAGTGTCCTGGTCTTGCATAAACAGAGGTGCATAGGCCCCTTGTGGCAAGTCTTGAAGGACATAATAGTTGCAGGTTCTAGCAGCTTCAATCTTGTCGGTCAATCCCGTTGTTATAGCGGTTGCAATAAGACCAGCCAAGCCTCCACCGCTAGAGCTCTTGTCAAGAGTAAGGGTTCCCTCACGTTTGAAGAGGGTATCTCCCGTTTTTGTAGAACGTATCTCATATTCTAGTCCCACCTTGATAGTACCAGTCAGAAGCGTCTTGCTCCATGTGGTTATCGTCGTGAACACTACTGCATCTGCACCCATAAAACGGTCAAACATCTTAAGATCTCCAGCTATAAACTGTTCACTATCATAAGCACTTTCAGATTTCAGGAAATCTAGTGCAACCACAGGTGAGATGACATAATATCCACGTTCACACAAAGGCTGAGCAAGTGAAGAATAGAAATATTCTTTGGCCTCAACCTTATTCGTCTTATTTATAGGAGGCATAATCAACAGAACTTTTGGTTTCTCATCATAAACCTTAGCGTAAGCAGTACCTTTCGTCAGACCAGTAGTAGTTGCACACGATACGAACAACAAAGATACAGCACATATCAATAATAATTTTTTCATTCTTCCTATTTATTTAAGCTTGCGAGTATACGGTCCACAAATATTGCTGACTCAGGATATAATTCTTTCTCTCTAGTTATCATGTCAATTCCTTTTTCTTTCTGCCCTTGCAGACATAAGAGATAACCATACTCTACATAGGCACCAGGAGGAGTCACCCCTCTTGTTCCCGACTGATGGTCTAATAGATCTTCATATGTCTTGGTCAACTTCTCTAGAGAAGCAGGAGTTTGCTCTTTATAATAGGAATAGACATCATTGGAATAATTGCCCCAACTATATAGACTACTTTGAGTAGCACATGACGAAAATAAGACAAGCACAAACAAAGTGCTCATCAAAAGTCCAATTTTTCTTCTTTGCATGATCCTTATTTTTGAATGAAAATAGTCTTGGTTTCTTGCGTAGCAATCAACACGACACGATTATAAAGTAGGTCACCATCCTTATCAAAGACTTTTACCTTATGTGTCCCCGTAGCAATGGCATACCTATTCCCTTTCACACTCTGCTTAGTTCTTTTCTTAACTTTCGCCTGAAATGTAGTCTTGTCATCTAACTTAACAGTGACAGCACCATGTCTAGAAGAAGAGACAAATTCTAAATAGCCTTGGTCGGCTAACCCAGTACTTTGTGAAGTCACTCCACACCCTACTAAGAACATAGGGACTATTAACAATATAGTATATATAAATCTTTTCATCTTATTTAGTTTCAGTTATGTAATAATTATTCAGTTGTGAAGCATCGAATGAGCCGTCAAGAATATCCACAAGAGAATATTCTGTTTCAGGAGTATCTCCTCCTAGCATAATTACTTTGACATGGGCTACGATTTTCCCCGGGAGTTCAATCATCAGACCATTCTGTGGATTCTTTATCTTTTTGCCCTTCTTGACAACAGCAAAGACATCGTCTACACGAATATCTTGACTAGCCCCACCAGAAATGATAGTAGCATCAGCATCACTACTCAAAAGATAAGACCTCCACGGTTTATCTGTACATTTATTTATTACATTTTCAACCAGCTTATTGATAGCAGCAGATATGGCTTTATCACTTAAAGTAGCATCATAACCTTGCTTGCCACCTATACCAAATGAAGATTTACTTTTGGTCTCGGCCATACCTTTAGCTTCATCTGAATAGATGATAAGTCCTGTAGAGACATCTACGATACGAATAGTAACGGCAGCTTCGACGATTTGAGACTTGGAAGAAGAGAAGACTCCTTGATTACCCACATTTTTACGTCCGTATTGTGTAATGGAACCTATAATGAGATAATCAGCCCCAATCTGCTGGTTGGCTACATCGCCTTTGGCTATCTCTTGAGATAGTTTATCTAAATCACTTCTTTCCAATAATAGGAATTTCCCAGACGCTGCAAGTTTAGCAGAGAGTATATCCAAGGCTTGCTTCCCCATCGGGTCATTATCTTTGTCATAAAAGAGACCTTTAGCATATTTAGTCTCATTGGAAAATCGCCCAATAGCTACTTTTCGTTTGATAGTTCGTTGATCTGAAATAGGTGCTTGGGATTCGTTCTCTACGACGACTACTTTCTTTTGGGCAGAAGCCGTAGTAAAAAATAGACATAAGAGAAATAGACTAATCAATTTTTTTTTCATAAATACGTTTTTTACAATAAATACTAAGTTGAGAGACACAAAAATAATGATTTACTGTGTAATAAACAATATTTACATCTTTTTAATTTGATTATACTGATAAAAAACTAATATATTTTCTTTATTGTTTCAGGTCCGTAAGAACTACGGATACGCCATTCTTGCGGATATAGATTATTAGCTCTATTGCCTATATTCTTGACAAACCCTATAGCATTGTCTTCATATTTCAACAAGACAATGCCGCGAGGAACGTCATGATCTAAGGTAATTGCTTCTCTACGAAGATAAGCTATGGCTTGATTATAGTCCACTTTGGCGTTAGGGAAAGCTTCATCATCTAGCAGTGGAGAGAGTGCCAATGACTGATGAGGGATGAAATTTTTCCCTTTACTTTCCCCCAGCACAATACCGGCAAAGTACACTTTTAAGTTGTGATACAAATATTGTGCTAACTGTAGATGACGACGACTGACTGCGAGAGATAAAGTTCCTGGTGAGATCACGTCATAAGGCACTGAAGTCTTTAGCCACTGAGATGCATTGTAGGAACTGCTTTTGCTATTTCCTTTTGCGCCTTTATCCTTTCTTGATTTCTTCAATTCCTTATTCATCAATGCTTCATAGTTCACTGTCTCTACTCGCGCCTCTTGCTTGCGAATCAAAGCGCAAAAGAAACCTTCCCCTCGTGTCTTATGAGGCATAAAACGAGCGACTGGTAATGAAGGTAATTCGGGTGCCAAAGAAGATGATATATTCCACGAATCGTCCATATCCAATTCGAGAGCTTCTCCTCCTAGTTCATCACAAATCCATTGAACATTGCGTTCATTTTCTTCGATATTATAGGTACATGTCGAATAAAGTAGAAGTCCATTTGGTTTCAATGAAGGCCATACATCCATGATAATTCTTCGTTGACGCTCTACACATAGATTCACATGTGCAGAAGACCATTCATCTATAGAACTTTCATCCTTCCTAAACATTCCTTCCCCACTACAAGGGACATCAGCCACAATCAAGTCCATCAGATGGGGCATGCGAGAAAAGTCTGAGGGATCATTGTTTGAGACGCACACGGATGGATGCCCCCACTTCATCATATTCTCAGCCAATATCTGAGATCGGCTACGAATAACTTCATTACTAATCAGCCAAGCATCATCAGGCAATAGACTACGCAGGTGAGTCGATTTTCCTCCTGGTGCTGCACAGAGGTCTAAAGCGATGAAGGTATCTGAGATGGCTTCTTGATTATGGGGTAAGTATCGTTTTAAAGCAGATTCGATAAACATGCTCGAAGCTTCTTGCACATAATACTGACCTGCTTGAAATGCAGGATCAAATGTAAACGGATGTCTTTCAGGAAGATAGAAAGCATGTGAAGCCCATGGAACAGCCTTCAATATCTTCGAGACTTCCTCATCTGATAACGTGTTCTTAGATGGGTTGAGACGAACGGAAATAGAAGATTCATTAGCTAAGGAATCAAAAAAAGCTTTCGCCTCAGCTTCTCCTAATAAAGAAGCCATTTGCTTGATAAATGGAGCAGGTAATTGTTTCATAAGAGAACAAATATAGGAAAAAAGTAACTCGTGGTGCAACTTTATCCCTATTTTGATACGTCTAATAGGTAAATGATAAAGTAAAAATAGTAAATTTGAGAATATGAAAAAGATAACAATATCAGATAGGAGAAATAAACTAGGTATCATAGCCTTTTCGTTAATACTAGGTTTCATTTCTATAGGCCAAGCCTCAGCAATTGAGAGTACGAATGGTGAGAGTAATTCTATTCAGACTGTTGCTATTCAGGATACGAATCAAACCACTTCTAACAAAGATGGTGCAGAGGCCAAGGAGAAACAAGAGAAGGTGCATGTCGTACTAAACGGAGATACGGTGGTTTCATATGCTGCTATTGATAGTACGACTACGGATATCTCTGAAGAGAATCAACACAAAGCTGGTAGTCCAACATACACCAGTTCTCGCAGTCGTAATCGTGTAGATAACGAGACCCTCGATAAAGTGGGTATGGTGACAGAAAATATCGAAAATATAATCTCTGCATTGGGCGACTCTACATTTGGGTCTATCATGGGAGTCATGGTCGGTCTGCTCGTGGCAACACTTGCTATCGTCTTTGTTCTCTTTATTCTTGGATTCCCTATTTGGATCATTCTATTTTTCATCTGGTTATACCGAAAAATAAGAAGAAATCGTGAGGAACAAAGAATGAAGGATGAAGCCTCATTTGCATATCAAAAGAGGGCTCCTCAGGAACCAACACCGGACTTCGGTAAAGATGCAAATAACAATACTTATGACAGTGCTTCACAAAATCTCGATGATGCGCCAGGTGACTACGATTTTAGAGAAGCGATTTTATCGGCTAACGATATGATTGAAGCCTCTATCAGACAGATATTTGTCGGATTGGGTGTTGGCTTCTTCCTTGCTGTATTTATCTCATTCCCTATGGGGGTAGCTATTGGAGGACTAATCTTAGTGATAGCAGTTGGTAAAAATATGAGTGGAAAACAGAGATTAAAAAATATCAAAGAGTATCGAGCAGAAAAGGAAAATTACTACAGACAACAGGCTCATAAACAGACCAATTCGCAGGATGAGCATAAAAAGAGTCAGCACCAAGAATCATCTGAGAATGACACTCCTGGAGAACCTGATATAGACTCTGATAACCGCCAACAATTGTAACCGATTGATTGAAGGTAGCCTAATCGTATAAGAACAATCGCCTCAGATAGATAGAATGAGTAATCTAGCAGATATAGCTTTAATAACACAAATCATCACTTTGAAGAGTCCTCGGGCCTTCAAAGAGCTGATGGAACGTCACCAAAATGATGTAAGAAGATATTTACTGAATCTTACTGGAGGCAATAGTTCATTGGCTGATGACTTGGCACAGGAGTGCTTCATTAAGGTGTATCAACGATTAGAGAGTTTTAAACAATTAGCTAGTTTCAAATCATGGTTGTATCGAATTGCAACAAATTGCTTTTATGATTATCTCAGAAGCAGGAAGCCACATGAGAATATCGAAGATTACATCTGCTGAGCTGATGATGAATGAACAAAGCAATGTGGGACAACAAATGGATATCAATGGTGCCTTGCAGGTACTCACGGTGACAGAACGAACTTGTGTCACTCTATTTTATATGGAGGATATGAAGATAGATAAGATAGCAGGTATCACAGATATTCCAAACAACACGGTCAAATCTCATCTTAAGAGAGGTCGTGAAAAGATGGCTAAGTTTCTATCGGCAAATGGTTATGACATGAGCCGTTTTAACTAGTCTCATGAAGACTATATATGGCGTAAAAAGAGCTTTTTTAAAAGTATAAGGATATGATGAAGAATAAGGAAGACCAATGGCTACACCAGATGATGCAAGAGCATCGGAAGGGACTGGACATGGATATCAAGCAGCGTGATGATGACTTCACTTCCAAAGTGATGAGTCAGTTACCTAGGAAGGAATCGAGGATAGTCGAATTTCTAGAGACTAAACTCTTCTGGAATAGTCTGCTATGTCTATGTCTAGCGATACTGATTGGTGTAACTTGGATGAATGGAAATCTATCTGCATTGTTCACACACGATACATGGCTTAGTAGTATCAGTTTTAGAATGAAACAAATTCTCAATATCCTCCTACAATTTAATCCAAGAAACACGTTAAGTATCGATAAAGGTATCTTATTGTTAACATCACTCCCTTGGCTAAAATCAATTGTCCTAATCTCTGTATTGCTAGCAGTAGCGCTTTTCGAATGGAAAAATCCATGGTGTATGAGGAAGGATAAAAATTGTTTCTAGCGTAGTCTACGCTAGTCTTTATTAACGTTTCATGTCTGTTATTCGAAAGATTTGTGTATCTTTACAAACGCCATCTTGATGTATGGTACCAATATTATCGATATAATAAATCTAATGAAAACAATCTTTACCGACTGGGGACTAACTCCATATCGAGAAGCATGGGAAAAACAACAGCATTATTTTTATGCCCAAGTCCATAGGAAACAACAGAAATTGACTATGGGAGAAAATGTAATCGTCTTTTGTGAACATCCACATGTCTACACCTTGGGGCATTCTGGAAAAGAAGGAAACATGCTTGCCAATCCTGCCCAACTCGAGAAAATTCATGCTGAACTTGTGCGTATAGATCGAGGAGGAGATATTACCTATCATGGTTTTGGACAAATCGTCTGCTATCCTATTCTAGATTTGGAAGCTCTTAATCTGAGTCTGAGAGATTATATCCATAAGCTTGAGGAAGTTATCATCAATGTATGCGCATTCTATGGAGTCAAAACAACTCGACTTGATGGATGTACTGGAGTGTGGATTGATGCAAAGAATGCACGAGCAAGAAAGATTTGTGCTATTGGAGTGAGGTCAAGTCGCTATATAACGATGCACGGACTAGCCTTCAATATAAATACTGACCTGAAGTATTTTTCTTTTATTAATCCATGCGGTTTTGTTGATAAAGGAGTGACCTCGCTTCAAAAAGAATTGAAGCACAAGGTTTCTATAAAGGAAGTCAAGAAACTGATGAAACAGGAATTTATCAAGGTTTTTGAATTGGATGTCTAATAGATACACTCAATATCTGCTATCCCTTTCTAAGGGATTTATTGTATGTGCCTTGGGAGGCTTATGGGGTAGCTTACTGATTTCGTGCCATTTTCTAGATACAGAATCTAAGGGACGACAGGGAGGAAATTCAACCAGAGAAGCTAAACTAATGGTTCATCCTCTTGAAGCGGATACCCTAATGCTACTTGCCCAAGAAGGAGATTTGGTCTTCCGTACTGGACTAAGCATCGTCAGTCGGCTTGTGACCACTTCTGATAAAGAAAGTACATATTCTCATATTGGCCTTATAACTCTCCTTGATTCTGTTCCTATGATTATTCATGCCGTCCCAGGTGAACCTGAGACCGACGATGGCATAGACCGGGTGAAGATAGAACCATTGAGTTGGTTTCTCAGTGAGAGTCGAGCAAGCCATGCGCTCCTTATGCATAGCAATGTTTGTAACGATACATTGACTGCTGTAATCAATGAGGCTAAACAAAAAGTAAATAGACATATCTTATTTGATCATGAGTTCAATTTGGATACTGATGACAAACTCTATTGCACAGAATTGATTTATAAAGTTTTTATGTCTCAAGGGATTGATCTGACTCAAGGGAGAAGAAGTCATTATGCCATTCCTATTCTCGGGGGTACGTATTTGTTTCCTTCAGATATAGAAAAGAATGAACGATTGACAGCAATATATAGTTATTAGTAAAATACAAAAAAAAGATTAATTAACATTTTATTAGTGGCTATTTATTAATATATATTTATATTGCATAATATTATTCATCTCTAAATGAAAACGAATATGAAACATTTTTTATTGGCTACTCTATCATTGGTATTCCTCCTAGGTTTTACAGCTTGCAACTCGGCTCCAACTCCTTCTAGTGCAGCATTGAAAATAGTAAATGCACTTAAAGATGAAAATTATGCGTATGTATTGGATAATACAGTGAAAAAAGATGGTACTCATTTCACAGAACAAGAAAAAATGCAGTTAACTGCTATAATCAGTGAAAAAACGATGACTCAAAAGAAAGTCAAAGAAGCTAAAGTAATCAGTGAAGAACTCAATGAATCTGGAGACGAAGCACAAGTAAAAATGGATGTCCTCTATGATAATGAGAGTAACGAAACCGTAACCTATAACATGAAGAAGGTGGACGGTAAATGGCAAAATGTTGAAGACAAATAACCACTTAACCCTCTCGAACAAAATCTAATATGTAGCCTCTTTCATCTCCAATGAGAAATGAAAGAGGCTCTCTTTTCTTACCAACATCAAAGATGCCTGTGAATGCGCTTTATTTACAATCACTTAATTATATAAACTGACATCCTTTAATCCTTTTAAAGGGTGTAAATAAGTGATTAACGCTAAAATATTCGTATTTTTGTGCCAAATACGTACTGAATTTATGAGAAAAAAAATCATTATAGCACTTTGGATCTTGCTATTTGTAGGCATAGGGACAAGTATCTTTCTTTTTAAGCTAATTGCTAATGGACAGATTGGGTATATGCCTCCAGTCGAAGAACTTGAAAATCCAACGGTGAAATTTGCCACTCAAATATTTTCCGAAGATGGGAAAACTCTAGGTACCTACTCTCTAAGCAAGGAGAACAGGTTGTACTGTAGTTATGACGACTTATCTCCTTTTCTGATACAGGCCTTGGTCGCTACAGAAGATGCTCGGTTTATCAGCCACTCTGGAATAGATGGCAAGGCGTTGCTAAGGACCTTGGTCAAGCGGGTGTTGCTTCAACAGAAAAATGCGGGGGGGGGTAGTACTTTGACTCAGCAGCTTTCGAAACAACTTTATTCACCTAACGCTGAAAATCTTCTTGACAGAATCGTCCAAAAACCGATAGAATGGGTCATAGCAGTCAAATTGGAACGCTATTATACGAAGGAGGAAATCTTAGCTATGTATCTCAATAAATTTGATTTCTTACACAATGCAGTGGGTATCTATACAGCTTCGAAAACTTATTTCAATTGCTTACCTCACGAACTAAAGATAGAACAAGCTGCTACACTGATTGGTATGTGCCAGAATCCAGCTTACTTCAATCCATTGCGTAGAAAAGAACGAACTAGAGGGCGACGTAATATTGTGCTTAGCCAAATGAAAAAGGCTAACTATATCTCTAAACAGGAATTAGACTCTCTTCAAAATCTTCCTCTTGTGCTGGACTATCATAGTGTAGACCATAAAGAAGGTTTAGCTACTTATTTCAGAGAATTCTTAAGAACGACATTGACGGCTAAGAAGCCTGTCAAGAGCAAATATAGAGGCTGGCAGAAACAGCAGTACTATGAGGATTCTTTAGCATGGGCTACTGACCCATTATATGGTTTCTGTAATAAAAACAAAAATAGAGAAGGCAAGAATTATAATCTATATACTGATGGATTGAAGATTCATACCACCATCAATTCTCATATGCAAGAATATGCCGAAGAAGCTGTAAAACAGCATCTTGGTGGATATCTTCAACCAGCCTTCTTCAAGGAATTGAAACATAAGAGCCAGGCTCCGTATACTCGTCATCTATCTATCGAAGAGGTTAAAAAGATCATGGATAAAGCCGTGAGACAAAGTGACCGCTATCGAGAGATGAAAAAAGCAGGCTCTTCTGAGAAGGACATCACTAAGGCATTCCATACTAAGCTCCCGATGCGTGTGTGGAGCTGGAATGGCTATCGAGATACCATCTTGACTCCTTATGATTCGTTGAAGTATTATAAGTCGTTCTTACGAGCTGGATTCATGTCTATGGATCCTAGGACAGGTGCTGTCAGAGCTTATGTGGGTGGACCGGAATATACTCACTTCCAGTATGATATGGCTAGCAAAGGACGCCGTCAAGTCGGTTCAACAATCAAACCTTTCTTGTATTCGTTGGCGATGGAAAATGGATTCACGCCATGCGATCTTGTTCGCAATGAACAACAACATATCGTGACAGAAGATGGGAAGCTATGGGAACCAAGAAATGCAAGTACCAAACGTATCGGAGATATTGTCTCGCTAAAATGGGGATTAGCAAATTCAAATAATTGGATTTCTGCATATTTGATAAGCAAACTGAGTCCATATGCTTTGGTTCGTTTGATTCATTCATTTGGAGTGGAGAACCAAGCTATTGAACCTACTCCATCATTGTGCTTAGGACCTTGCGATATTTCTGTCGAAGAGATGGTATCTGCATATACGACCTTCGCTAATGGAGGAATACGTACTGCTCCGCTATTTGTCACTAACATAACAGATAATTCAGGTAACATCATCGCAGACTTTACGCCGAAGATGCATGAAGTTATTAGTCAGAATAGTGCGGCTAACATGATTACAATGTTGAAAGCTGTAGTGAATGAGGGAACGGGTATCCGCTTGAGATATAAATATAAGTTTACTGCAGAAATTGGTGGTAAGACTGGAACCACAAATGGTAATTCTGATGGATGGTTTATGGGAGTGACTCCTAACCTTGTCTCAGGATGCTGGGTCGGAGGTGAGGATAGAGATATTCACTTCGACAGAATGTACTATGGCCAAGGAGCAGCAATGGCACTCCCTATATGGGCAGAGTATATGAAAAAAGTATATAATGATTCTATCTTAGGGATATGTCAAACAGATACGTTTGCAATGCCTGAAGATTATGTACCATGTACGGTTAATAGTAATGATAACAATCCGATACTGACCCAAGATAAAGAGAAAGAAGAGGGACTAGATGATTTCTTTGAATAAAAAGAGGTGTCTAAAGGAATTAATTGACTAGTGAAGCAAGATGCTGCAACCAAGGCCATCGTAATTGACGTGGCTTTAGAACCTTATCATCATAGATAAGCAAATCAATATCCATCCGGATAATTCCTTTTTCCTTTTCCGCAGAACTTCGCCCACAGTCTCTTTCTATTTGTTTAAATTTGCGTCTCACTTCTTCAATTGTTTCCTCACAATTGAAATGAACGACTAAATTAACAAAAGGTTCAGAATTGGGCATATCCTCTGCAGGAGTATTCAATTCTGACTCAAAAAAGATACTTGGCCATAGCTCCATCAATGCTTCACGAGCATAAGTGATATGTTGCAATGGAAATTTATTACTGCCAATACATGCAATACAACGATGATTACTCATAAATACGGTTCTAAGATGCTGCCTTCAACAAGACAGACATTAGTTAAAGCGATATAATTATATAATTTATAACAAACGCTGTAATCGCAAAGATACAATTTTTACCTACATGTAGGTTATTAAGTCATAACAAAAAACGTAAAATAAATAAATTATGCGTATTTTAGGTATTATACCAGCACGCTTCGCATCTACAAGATTTCCAGGAAAGCCTCTTGCTTTACTAGGAAAGAAGCCAGTCATTCAGCATGTGTATGAACAAGTAAAAGATACAGTAGACACTGTATGTGTAGCAACTGATGATCAACGTATCATTGATTGTGTAACCCATTTTGGTGGCACAGCTGTCATGACGTCCACTGCTCATCGAAGTGGAACTGACCGATGCAAAGAGGCATGGCAGATAATGGAACATGAGGCGTCTAAAGGCTTTCCTTCTGATACCACACCTTATTATGATGTTGTCGTGAATATTCAAGGGGATGAGCCATTTATTCATCCGACTCAGATCCAATCTCTTCTCCAGTGCTTCGAACAGACAGATACTGATATAGCGACACTCGTATATCCTTTTGAAAAAGAGACTTCGTTCGAAGCTCTAGCCAATCCAAACTCACCAAAAGTCGTTTTAGCAAATGATGGAAAAGCTCTGTATTTTAGTCGTTCGATAATTCCTTATTGCAGAAATATAGACCATGAGAAGTGGAGCGAGAAGCACCAGTATTACAAGCATATTGGACTTTATGGATACAGAACAAACGTATTGGATCAGATTACTGAATTGGAGACTTCTCCACTAGAAGATGCTGAAAGCTTGGAGCAACTACGATGGTTAGAAAATGGCTACGTGATTCGTACGGCCATCACCACAATAGCAACAGTAGGAATTGATACCACAGAAGATTTAGCAAATGCTGAAAATATTTTACAAAATAGACAATAAACTATGCAACAACTAGATAGATCCAAGCAGCCAAAAGCAGCTACCTCCTTTGAATGGACACTACCTGAGCCTACATTCAAGACGCTCAAAAATGGGATTAAATTACAAACTCTTGAAGTAGGTAATCAAGATATCTTTCGTCTTGACTTAATCTTCCAAGCAGGTAGGATTTGGCAAACGGAGCTCCTTCAGGCTTTGTTCACTTGCTCTATGCTAAAAGAAGGGACTTCGAAATATACTAGTTTAGAGATTGCCGAGATACTGGACAATCATGGTGCTATTCTAGACGTGACGTCAGCTATTGAATATAGTTATATCACATTGTATTCGCTCAACAAACATGCTAAGACATTATTGCCACTGATCTATTCTATTGTTACAGAACCGACTTTCCCTGCACATGAATTGGAACTTCTCGTGAATAACAACAAACAGTATCTACAGGTTCAACTAGAGAAGGTTAGTTACTTGGCATCTCGCCAAATGTCGAAGGCAATATTCGGTAATCATCACCCGTATAGTGCTCAAGCACAATTAAGTGATTTCGATAAGATTAATAGAGAGATGCTTCAAGCATTTTTCAAGACAAGATACAGTAGTCGCACATGTATGATCTCACTAGCAGGACAGCTCAGTGATCAACTGATTGCTTTGATAGAGGAACAGTTTGGAAATCATCCTTTCGGAAATCAAGAGGATATGCTTCTGGCTGTAGATATCGAGGAAGCCAAACGAGAAAAACAGCGTGAATATTTCATACCTGTCGCAGATTCTCAGCAATGTGCTGTCTTGATGGGCGCACCATGTATGAATATCTTTAACGAAGATTTCTTTGGGATGAAGTTCTTGATGGTTTTGCTAGGAGGCTATTTTGGTTCGCGTTTGATGGCAAATATAAGGGAGAAGGAAGGACTCACTTATGGTATTTATTCTGACATCATACCTATGCCTCATGCTGGCGTCTATCAGATAATGGCTCAAAGTGATTCTAAGTATATCCCTCAACTCAGGTCAAGTGTCGAACGAGAGTTGCGTGCACTTCAAGAAGAACTGGTTCCACAAGGAGAATTGGAACGTGTCAGACAATATATGCTTGGCGAGATGTGTAGAAGCAACGAAGGTATATTCGCTTTGACTGAATCATGGATTTATTTATATACCCATCACTTGCCTAAAGAACATTATACTAAGATGGTTAATAAAATCAATAGTATCACTGCTGAAGAGCTCCAAGCTTTGGCAAAAAAATATCTGCATATAGATGACTTGACCATCGTTATAGCGGGTGAAGAGAGTCCTTGTCCAGAGGAGAAAGGCTAAAAGTTTAAATATTTAAAGAACAACGATATGATTGCAATTATAGGTGCTATGGAGGTTGAAATAGCAAATCTACTAAAAAAATGTACAAAGATTACAGAACAACTAATACAGGGGCAAAAATTTTATCAAGCTACATTGAAAGAAAAGACAGTGGTAATCACTCAGCTCGGAATTGGTAAAGTAAATGCTGCTATTAATTTGACGTTATTATTAACCCACTTTCAAATTGATATAATCATAAATACAGGAATTGCTGGCGGACTGAAACCACTCAGCATAAATGATATAGTAGTATCTGACAAAATTTACTATTACGATGTAGACATTCGTTTCTTTGGTTATCAATATGGTCAAGTGGCAGGTGAGCCATATTGTTATCAGACTTCAAAAGGTCTACAAATGGTCCTTAATAATTCAAATCTGAAATTTACGATTGCAAACATCTGCTCTGGTGATAAGTTTGTTAGCGATAAGTCACTACTGAAAGATATCTTAGAGATAGATAGCTCTATCAGTGTAGCAGATATGGAATCAGCAGCTTTGGCACATGTTGCTAATAGATTTGATGTCGACTTTATTGTTATCCGTTCTATTTCGGACATTGTAGATGACGATAATCAACTAGAAAAATATGATGAGGCTTCATCTGCAATGCATGCACAAGAAATTTTGTTGAACCTTCTAGAACATTTATAGAGACTCTAATTGGTGTCTCCCTGCAAGAATTGGACTATCTTCCACCTTTAGTACTCATTAGGACGTACCCAAAGACCACATGATAATATAGAATGCTTCACTGATGTCTTAGCAAAAGCTAATGATAGTTGGACTAGCAAAAAATTACATCCAAACTTAATCAAATACTAGAACTGTCAAGCCACCCCTACATTGGACGCAATAACAGCCCCCTATATATGACAAGAAGTCCCGAAGAACTTAATCTTCGGGACTTCTCTTAAAACGGCGACTACCTACTCTCCCACCTTTCGGCAGTACCATCGGCGTGATTGGGCTTAACTTCTCTGTTCGGAATGGGAAGAGGTGGAACCCCAGTGCTATAGTCACCTAAATTTCATAACTAGAAGCGGTATTCAAGAGCAGGACTCTTAGAACTATCACCCATAAGGCAATAACAAATACATCACTATCCAGTAAAATAGACATACTGTACAAATCTTTTCCATCAATCTAGCGAATAATGTAGTTAACAAGATAGGGAAGAAAGTATACGGGCAATTAGTACTGCTCGGCTATGACGTTACCGCCTTTACACCTGCAGCCTATCAACGTTGTCGTCTTCAACGACCCTAAGAGATCTAATCTTGTGGCCGGCTTCGTACTTAGATGCTTTCAGCACTTATCCGATCCAGACGTAGATACCCAGCGATGCACCTGGCGATACAACTGGTAAACCAGAGGTCTGTCCAACACGGTCCTCTCGTACTAGTGTCAGAACCACGCAAATCTCATGCGCCCACGATAGATAGAGACCGAACTGTCTCACGACGTTCTGAACCCAGCTCGCGTGCCACTTTAATGGGCGAACAGCCCAACCCTTGGGACCTTCTCCAGCCCCAGGATGTGACGAGCCGACATCGAGGTGCCAAACCCCTCCGTCGATATGAGCTCTTGGGAGGGATCAGCCTGTTATCCCCGGAGTACCTTTTATCCTTTGAGCGATGTCCTTTCCATACAGAAACACCGGATCACTATGCTCTAGTTTCCTACCTGATCGACTTGTAAGTCTCCCAGTCAAGCACCCTTATGCCATTACACTCGAAGGACGGTTACCAATCGTCCTGAGGGTACCTTTAGAAGCCTCCGTTACACTTTTGGAGGCGACCACCCCAGTCAAACTACCCACCAAACAATGTCCTTGGTTAAACCAAGTTAGAACTCAAACAGGTAAAGGGTCGTATTTCAACAGCGACTCCACATACACTAGCGTGCACGCTTCAAAGTCTCCGACCTATCCTACACAACACATGCCCAAATTCAATGTTAAGCTATAGTAAAGGTTCACGGGGTCTTTTCGTCCCATCGCGGGTAATCGGCATCTTCACCGATACTACAATTTCACTGAGCTCACGGTTGAGACAGTGTCCAGATCATTACACCATTCGTGCAGGTCGGAACTTACCCGACAAGGAATTTCGCTACCTTAGGACCGTTATAGTTACGGCCGCCGTTTACTGGGGCTTCAATTCAAAGCTTCTCCGAAGATGACTTCTCCTCTTAACCTTCCAGCACCGGGCAGGTGTCAGGCTGTATACAGGGTCTTTCGACTTAGCACAGCCCTGTGTTTTTGGTAAACAGTTGCCTGGACCTATTCTCTGCGCCCTACCAAACGAATGGTAGGGACCCTTTATCCCGAAGTTACAGGGTTAATTTGCCTAGTTCCTTAACCGTGAATCACTCAAGCGCCTTAGAATATTCATCCCGACTACGTGTGTCCGTTTGAGGTACGGGTAGTGTATACGTAAAAACGTTTAGCGGATTTTCTTGGGAGCAGGCTTACACATACTATCTCATTGTTTCGAAAAACGCTGAGTACTATCAGGTTCGACACATCTTGCGGATTTGCCTACAAAACGTATATCTACACCCTTTAACCATCATTTCCGTCAGATGGCGATGCTGTCACTTCTCCGTCTCCACATCACTGGTATACACTAGTATGGGAATATTAACCCATTCGGCCATCGGTATCGCCATTCGGCTGAACCTTAGGACCCGACTAACCCTGATCCGATTAGCGTTGATCAGGAAACCTTAGTCTTTCGGCGAGGGGGTTTCTCACCCCCTTTATCGTTACTTATACCTACATTTGCTTTTCTACACGCTCCAGCACACCTCGAGGTGTACCTTCAACGCAGAGTAGAATGCTCCCCTACCACGTACTAAATTTATAGTACATCCATAGCTTCGGTAAACCACTTATGCCCGATTATTATCCATGCAAAACTCCTCGACTAGTGAGCTGTTACGCACTCTTTAAATGAATGGCTGCTTCCAAGCCAACATCCTAGCTGTCATAGCAATCTTACTTCGTTAGTTCAACTTAGTGGTTATTTCGGGACCTTAGCTGATGGTCTGGATTCTTCTCCTTTCGGACACGGACCTTAGCACCCATGCCCTCACTCCATAGATTAAACTAATGCGCATTCGGAGTTTATCAAGACTTGATAGGCGGCGAAGCCCTCGCATCTTATCAGTCGCTCTACCTCACATTAGTAACTCTATAGGCTGCACCTAAATGCATTTCGGGGAGTACGAGCTATCTCCAAGTTTGATTAGCCTTTCACCCCCACCCTCAGGTCATCCGGAAGCTTTTCAACGCTTATCGGTTCGGTCCTCCAGTTAGTGTTACCTAACCTTCAACCTGCCCAAGGGTAGATCACTTGGTTTCGCGTCTACTCACACTGACTAAAACGCCCTATTAAGACTCGCTTTCGCTACGGGTACATCTCTTTAGAGACTTAACCTGGCCGGTGTAAGTAACTCGTAGGTTCATTATGCAAAAGGCACGCTGTCACACTCGAAAGTGCTCCAACCGCTTGTAAGCGCATGGTTTCAGGGACTATTTCACTCTTCTATTCGAAGTTCTTTTCACCTTTCCCTCACGGTACTAGTTCACTATCGGTCTCTCGGGAGTATTTAGCCTTACCGGATGGTCCCGGCAGATTCATACAGAATTTCTCGTGTTCCGCACTACTCAGGATACCACTAGAGATAAAATTGCTTCCTATACGGGATTATCACCCTCTATGATTATACTTTCCAGTATATTCTAGTCACAATTTTAAGTCTCATATCGTGGTCCTACAACCCCAGCATTGCCGTAACAATACTGGTTTGGGCTAATCCCCGTTCGCTCGCCACTACTAGGGGAATCATTATTTATTTTCTTTTCCTACAGGTACTAAGATGTTTCAGTTCCCTGCGTTGACCTCACACGTGGTGATGATATGTCTTCAACATACCAGGTTGTCCCATTCGGAAATCTGTGGATCAAAGGTTATTTGCACCTACCCACAGCTTATCGCAGCTTATCACGTCCTTCATCGTCTCCGAGAGCCTAGGCATCCGCCATGCGCTCTTACTTACTTTCTTTCACTTACGGTATCTATAAAATAGATACGCTCGTTAAATATGTTACTTTACTAGATTATGATCAAATTGAATAAAGATATTGTAGTAAACTACAACAGCTAAATCAATTCTAACATAATAGAAAAAATTTGTTTGTACAATATGTCAAAGATCATGTTACCAAGTCTAAATAAAGACCGATAAGTGTGGAGAATAACGGATTCGAACCGTTGACCCCCTGCGTGCAAGGCAGGTGCTCTAGCCAGCTGAGCTAATCCCCCATAAACAATAAAACTAAACAAACACTTTGGTTTAAGTGAAGAATAGACTTGTTTACAAGTAGTCCCACGCAGATTTGAACTGCAGACCTCTACATTATCAGTGTAGCGCTCTAACCAACTGAGCTATAGGACTGTCATCCAAAAGATGCCTATGTAGAACTGATTAACAGCTTCATATTTATCTCTCAATATATTTTATAAATAAACAACAAGAGACAAACGCTATACTTATGGAAAATACCATCTAAACCTTGTCCATTTCCACACCTTATAACGAAGATTAAGAATATCACTCCAGAAAGGAGGTGTTCCAGCCGCACCTTCCGGTACGGCTACCTTGTTACGACTTAGCCCCAGTTACCAGTTTTACCCTAGGCCGTTCCTTGCGGTGACAGACTTCAGGTACTCCCAGCTTCCATGGCTTGACGGGCGGTGTGTACAAGGCCCGGGAACGTATTCACCGCGCCATGGCTGATGCGCGATTACTAGCGAATCCAGCTTCATGAAGTCGAGTTACAGACTTCAATCCGAACTGAGAGAGGTTTTAAAAGATTAGCATCCTGTCGCCAGGTAGCTGCCCTCTGTACCCCCCATTGTAACACGTGTGTAGCCCCGGACGTAAGGGCCGTGCTGATTTGACGTCATCCCAACCTTCCTCACATCTTACGACGGCAGTCTCACTAGAGTCCTCAGCATAACCTGTTAGTAACTAATGATAAGGGTTGCGCTCGTTATGGCACTTAAGCCGACACCTCACGGCACGAGCTGACGACAACCATGCAGCACCTTTATAGGAGTCCGAAGAAAAGAATATCTCTACTCTATGCACCTATAATTTAAGCCCGGGTAAGGTTCCTCGCGTATCATCGAATTAAACCACATGTTCCTCCGCTTGTGCGGGCCCCCGTCAATTCCTTTGAGTTTCACCGTTGCCGGCGTACTCCCCAGGTGGAATACTTAATGCTTTCGCGTTGCCGCTTACTGTGTATCGCAAACAGCGAGTATTCATCGTTTACCGTGTGGACTACCAGGGTATCTAATCCTGTTGGATACCCACACTTTCGTGCCTCAGCGTCAGTTGTAGGATAGTAAGCTGCCTTCGCAATCGGAGTTCTTCGTGATATCTAAGCATTTCACCGCTACACCACGAATTCCACCTACTTCCACTACACTCAAGAACACCAGTTTCAACTGCAATTTCAATGTTGAGCATTAAACTTTCACAGCTGACTTAGTATCCCGCCTACGCACCCTTTAAACCCAATAAATCCGGATAACGCTCGGACCCTCCGTATTACCGCGGCTGCTGGCACGGAGTTAGCCGGTCCTTATTCCATGGGTACATGCAAAAAGACAACACGTGTCTCACTTTATTCCCCATTAAAAGAAGTTTACAACCCATAGGGCAGTCATCCTTCACGCTACTTGGCTGGTTCAGGCTTGCGCCCATTGACCAATATTCCTCACTGCTGCCTCCCGTAGGAGTCTGGTCCGTGTCTCAGTACCAGTGTGGGGGACCTTCCTCTCAGAACCCCTATTCATCGAAGTCTAGGTGAGCCGTTACCTCACCTACAAACTAATGAAACGCATCCCCATCTTTTACCGAAATTCTTTACTCTAAAAACCATGCGGAATTCAGAGACTATTGGGGATTAATCTTTCTTTCGAAAGCCTATACCCATGTAAAAGGTAGGTTGGATACGTGTTACTCACCCGTGCGCCGGTCGCCATCTATTCTAGCAAGCTAGAATAATGCTGCCCCTCGACTTGCATGTGTTAAGCCTGTAGCTAGCGTTCATCCTGAGCCAGGATCAAACTCTTCATTGTAAAATATTTTTACAGTGTTCATCACCTAATCATTAATGATTAAATAACAAAACTGAATGTTTCAATCTGTCTTAGGATATCCTTATATATCTGTTATTTGGTGTCGCTTATGAAACTTCCGAAGAAGTTATAAACTGAAAATTGACGGTTCAAATAATTATTTATTACCATTGAGAATCATTGGATAAATCCAATAACCTCGATAGCTCTTGTACTACTTGTTGTTTATGTAAATTCTTCAAAGAACACTTCTTTTTTGCTAAGTCAGAAACGCTTAGTTCCTGATTGCGGATGCAAATGTAGAGGTATTAAAGCCACTATCCAAAGGAATCCAATAGAAATATGCTCAAAAACATACTATTTAACTTCAAGAAACATATAAAACCAATTATTTACATCAAAAGACAGGAGAAGACACGAGAAAAGAGACTAAAGACGATGAGTATGCTACTGACCTATCATTTTCTTGTAATGCTCATTTCTATATTGAGATGGAGATTTTGCATATTGTTTTTTAAATTTCTTGCAGAAATAATTAGGAGTAGTAAATCCCAACCGTTCGGAAATTTCACTAACCGTCGTTTTAGGTTCTTCTAAGAGAATTTTTGCAGAAAGAAATATTTTGTGATTATTAATAAACTCATTTGGAGTCACTCCAGTAAGTGCCTTAAACTTATTATAAAAAGAAGAACGCCCCATACACATTTCTGAAGCTAAAAAGTTAATATCAAATTGATAATCGGTAAGATGCTTCTCAATAATATTGATTACATTATCTAAGAAGTCCTTATCCAATTGATTCGTTGCTAACAACATCACATTCTTTTCATTCCCCTCCGAACTCATTCTGTCCATGAGCATCTTTCGAGAACGAAGAATATTATTCGTTCTAGCGACCAACAATTTGCTATCAAAAGGTTTGGTGATATAATCATCAGCACCTAACAGATATCCCTCTAAGTTATTTTCAGGCATATCCAGAGCTGTCAACAAGATTACTGGTATATGACAAATCTCAATATTATTTTTTATCATAGCGCACATATCAGTTCCTTTCATTTTAGGCATCATGACATCACTAATGACAACATCTGGATGCTCCCTCTGTACAATTTCTAAACCATCTTCCCCATTGGTTGCAGTACGAATTTTATAGATAGGACGAAAAATAGTGCAAAGTACCTGTAGCAGTTCAAGATTATCCTCCACCAAAAGCACAGTCGGAGCATCAGCATCTACCATTTTCTCCTCCGATACCGAATCTGTCTGAACTTGGGAAGCAATAGTCAATCCATCCATGTTTACATCTTTTCTATTGAGCATCAGTTCACTGATAGAATCAGAAATGAGTTGATACTTACCTACAGCATTATCTTGAGAAGATTGGTTAATAAATTCAATATGAGGTTTCCCCTCCAAAGCGCTATGCTTGCAAGGTAAAATAATATCAAAAGTCGTACCTTCTCCTTCTTTGGAAAAGACCTTTATTATTCCTTGATGCATCTCGACAATCGATTTGGTCAACGAGAGTCCTATACCAGCTCCATAAATAGGATTGACTTGGTCAGTGTTATTATTTGCTTTGAAATAACGATGAAAGATAGCATCGATTTTATCTTCAGGAATACCAATACCACTATCAGAGACAAGGACATGAATATAATCATCATCGTTTTGCTCAAGCTTAAGTGACACTTTCCCTCCAGAAGGTGTATACTTAAAAGCATTAATAACCACATTATTAATTGCTTTTAGAAATTCAGTATTATCAATCCAAGCATTTGATATGGTATCAGGCAAATCCAATGACCACTGAAGATTTTGTATATCAGCTAATTCATTGAATGCGCCATACAAGTCTTGTAGCATATCGTTAATGTTAACCTTAGAGACTTGCAATGTAACCTGTTGTTTGTCATATTTTCTAAAAGACAATAGTTCAGTAACCAATTTATTAAGATGCTGAGATTGATGCATCACTTTAATTAGTCTTTTATATATTAGAGGAGAGAGAGCCGATTCTTTGATTACCAAGTCTATTTGACTAATTATTAGCGTCAACGGAGTACGAAATTCATGACTGATACTCGTAAAGAATTGGAATTTCATTTCATCCATCTCTTTGATACGTTCATTTTCATTACGCTCCAATTCAAGGGAATGTTCCAACTGTTGACGTTTGAATACATAAAACATCGTTCCAATAACAATGATGATAACGATAACAGAGATTAAGAGAATCCCCCACCACGAAGCATACCACGGTGGTTTGACAAATACAATGAGCTTACTCACTGGCATCTTAAGTAAACTATCCACAGCATATTTCCTTACACTAATTGTATATATACCAGGAGAGACATTAGCAAACTGTATCTTTCGATTAAAAATAGGATACCATTTATCATCAATCTCAGGTATATTGTATTCGTATTCAGAAGAATTTAAGGCACTTAACATTCTAGAAGAAGAGATTGAAACCGAAAAGGTATTTTGAGTAGGTTCAAGAGCTACCTTTTGAGTTTCGAGCAATGTCTTGTCGAGCACACCTGTTTCATCATTAGGAAATACACGTTTACCTTGAAGCTGAAGAGAAGAGAAACGGACCACTTCTGAAGAATTAGCTTCTTTAATAATTGCTTCATTAAATGAAATCATTCCATTATATGCACCAATATAGATGGTCCCTTCTTCATTAACATACATTCCACAATCTCTTGTAAAGGAAGAAATAGGCAACCCATTCTCACGACTATAACGAGCCAATATTTGTCCTGTCTTGGTTATGATGTATACACCAGCATCCCCTGTCACAACGAGATTTCCTGAATGCGTCTCGATAATATTGTAAGTATAACTATTGATTCCTCCGTTACTTGTCGAGAAGAAAGGTTCAAATTTATTATCCTTCGTATTTAATTTCAACACTCCAAGACTGAGACTAACGGCATAGATATTATCATTAGAATCTTCATATAGACGGATAGCAGCACTAGACATGCCACTGAGACTAGTATTATAAGTTGTAATATTACTCAAGCTATCTCCTTCGGCACGATAAATCACACACCCCAAAGTCCCCCACACATTACCGAGATGATCTACCAAGCAAGTGTTAAATTGATGAGCGAAAGATTTCACTAACTCTGTTTTTTTTGTTTTTAGGTTATAAATATAAACACCAAGATTGGTTGCGATATATAATTTCTCTCCAGATTTTTCAATTGTATTGACCAGCTTGAAAGGAGCATATTTAGGTTCACTCACATCAAAGACAGGAGTAAATTGATCTTTTGCAATATTGTATTTGAATATGTTTTCATGATATGCAGATATATATAAGCAATCCTCTTGACGATCATAGAGAAGCCCCTTGACGTTCGTGCCAGGTCTAAAATAAGGAGGTCTATCAGTTCTTAGACAGCTGACTTTACCAGTCACAGGGTCTATCTTGTTCAAGCCACCTCCTTCGGTTCCTACCCAAAGATTACCATGTTTATCTTGAACCATATTACTCACTAAGGGATGTGAGAGACCAAATTCACTAGTAGAAGCTTCATAATACTTAACCACATCCCCATCGATATGTCCATAGTTAACTCCTCCATAATAAGTTCCGGCCCACAGATTTCTATCGGAATCAATATATAAGCCATAGACCGATGAATGAGATAACCCACCAGGACGATTTTCACGATGTTGAACAGTAAATGAATCAGTAGATGAGTTATAACAATACAAGCCATTAAATGTACCGAACCAAATTCGGCCTTTATTATCCGAAACGATATCTCTTATCTCATCGTTTTGCAATCCCTTAGACAGTGAATTCTCTGTTGTATAATGGATCCGTGTACCATCAACTAGGACATGAATCAAACCGTCGGATTCAGAACCTATCCAAACCTCTCCATTATTCAATGCCAAGATATCATGAATTTTCGCTTGTCCGGATTCATCAACTTTATAAAAGTCTTTGTAATCATCAGTATAATAAGCGCCAGCATTTGTACCGATCCAGTGGCGTCCTTGCCGATCAACAGTCAATGAGGTCAAGTCATCGAAAGGCAATTCGTAGGCCTTAATAAGTTTGGATTCAACCTTATCCCAATAATACAGTTCATTGCCTATAGCAGTCCAAATGGTATTGTCTTCTACTGCTATACACGAGACAACCTCATGACTAATCGTTTCGAACCGTTCTTCAGAAAAGATGTAACGAACCAAAGCTAAATCCGTCACAAAAAATATATTTCCTTCATTATCCCCAACGATTTGTGTGACCTCATTTCCGCCATAAAGAGGTTCTTTTCCTAACCTATAAGGCTTATACATAGTCACCTTAGAACCATCATACATAGCAATACCATGATGTGTACCCAACCAGACACGATTGTATATATCCTGATACACAGAAAGCACAACAGGAGAATCCAGACCATCATCAGGACCAAGATGTTTGAAATATATAGCTTGAGCCTGCTCGGCAAAAGAGAATGTAATGAGCAGAGTGAACAAAAATAGTTTCAGATTGTGTAAACGCATAATGAGTACAATATTAGATAACGATAGGTTTCATGGACAAAAATAGGAAAATCACGAACTAAAGACGACAGAATACAAATAAACATGGACGCAAAAAGCAACATTTACACAATTATAGTAGTGCATTGGACAATAGTACATACTAAATGGCAATAATTGCCCCTTAGTATCAAGACAAAAAACGTAATTTTACACAGTAAATCTAACAACATAAAATGGATACTATGATGCAAAAATGGAACTTTCAACTAAGAGGATTTTTCTTCTTAGTATTTCTTTTTACTTTAACCATAGGATGCGGTGGTAGTACAGATACCCCAAATTCTCAACAAGACATCACACGACCTGATGACAATAGTGATGGGAACGATAATGGGAACGACAACTCAGGCGAAGACAGTGGTGATAATCAAGAAAAAAAAGTTGATATCAGTTGCGGACCGACTTCGTTAGGGTGGACAGATCCAGCAAATTACATGACATGGTCATTACAAATACCAAGAGAAAAGCACACCTATCAAATAGGTGATCCAGAAATGTCTTTCGATACTTCTAAGATAGACCCACAATACAAAGGTCAAATGGAGAAATGGATGACAGCCGGTAGGATTGGTGGTATTCCACATATAGAGACACTTATTCCCGACAAGATACTAGAAGCAGGTACGACCAGTATAGATATCAACAGAGCAATAACAGCACTCGAAAAAACAGGAGGAGTCATCATGCTCAAAGATGGTATTCATCCAATTAATGGCACCATTAATTTAAAATCTAATGTCATCATCATCGGTGAAAGTCGCAAAGGGACTTGTTGCTTAATCGGAAGTAACATGTATCAAAGATCAGCTTTCTTTTTTGATAGCATCAAAAATGCAGGCATGTATCGCATGACAATAAAGGGAGATTATGAAAGCAAATTTGGAGGTCATTCTCCTCATTATTTGTGGAATGTAAGCGATCAAGTAGGCAATGACGAATTGAATCTCGAAGCAAACGATAAAGAAGGCATGTCTACCGTGCGCTTCTATCACTCACAAAACTGTTGGTTAGATGATATGAATATACTCAACTCTGCAGATTTTGCAATCAACTGTTTCGGGAAACATACGACTCTACGGAATTTGCATATTGAGGGGTCATACACCAAATGTGGAGGAGGAAGAGGATACTTCTACATAGGCTATCCATACAATCTGATCACAGGATGTGAAATTACTCACTTACGCCACATCTCAGTCCAATCAGTGTCTTCGGAGTACAATGTTCTCATAAATAATGCATTCAGACAAGAAGTCAGTTTCCATACCAAAGACAATGGGAACAACCTAATTATGGGTAATAACATCACTTTGCCAGCTGATATGCCCGGTACCGATTCACCTAATTATTACGCTATCATGGGACCTTGGTCTATAATACATATCCTTTCATACCATCCTAACTTCATCTACAAGAACCATTGTTTAGAACAAAATAAGGGACATAACAATGCTAAGCCATGGAGCGATGATAGTAAGTTATACAAAGGTCCTAAGTCCATTAAACCAGCAAATCCATGGATCAATTTTCTACCTGTCTCAGATGAGGAGACACCGATTCACGACACATTATATCCAGTCATTTTAGATTGAATCAAAATAACAGACAAATAATAGCATCACTAATAAAAATTTCAGATATTTACAACATTATGAATATACACAAAACAATAGGGCTCTTTTTGACTATCTGTCTATCTCTTCTCACGACTCAAGCTCAAGAAACAGCCAAAATATACCAACAATACGTTGATGACCCATCGACCTCACCACTCATTGATTTTTCAATGGCTGGTTATGGTTTTGGAGATAAGCCTTATCAATACCCTACAAAAAGGATAAATGTCAAAGATAGAGGTATTCTACCTGACACAGGAGAAGATTTAACAAATCAAGTAAACCAATTACTGAACGAGGTTGGCCAGCAAGGTGGTGGCATCGTTTTTTTTCCTGCAGGGAAATATATCTTCAATACCAACCCTACAAAACTTGATTTTATTCGTATCGATTATGATAACATCATTATTAGAGGAGAAGGACAAGATGAAGATGGAACTGTATTCTACAATAGTACTACACTAGTGAATAATAGTTCAAATCCATGGTTATCTCCTGCCCTTATTCACGTTGGCAATAAATTGGAAAGTTACAATCGCTTTTGGGGAGTGGCCCCATTACATCCTCAATATGGTAATGCTTATGAAGTAACAAAGACAAAGAAATCGAAAAGTGACGATGCTATTACTGAGTTACCCATGAACATTCGTATCACAAGAGATGCTGCCAAAGGAAGTAAGACATTAAAAGTCATGACGACTAAAGGAATCCAAGCTGGTGACGTCATCATGATTGCCGAATACAATACAGAAGGGAAATGTGATTTAATAAAAGAGCTGCTCAATTATACAGATAAGGAATTTACCGATGAACTCATCAATGCTAAACGTGCAGGCAAAGAAGGGATTGCCTCCTATCAAGTACTAGTTGAAGTATCACAAGTGATATCCAAAGACCAGTTATTACTTCGTCAACCATTAAAAAGAGCAATCAAACTCGCATATGCCCCTCGAGTTGCTCCCGTCGTGATGCTACGAAACATTGGAGTAGAACATCTTAGAATAGAAAATGCATGGGATGGGAAATACAAACACCATTTAAATACGGAAGTAGATTATGGTTGGAATGGTATAGACTATACACGCGTCGCTCATGGTTGGATTAAAAATGTAACCATAGATAACTCCACAAACCCTATTTACTTAGTAGACTGTCGTAATGTAACCATCGATTCCATACATACAACAGGTAAGATGGGGCATTGCGGTATAAAATTGTATTCGCACTCAAACGACAACCTAATTAAGCATGTGGTAATGGATGCGGATTATACTCACGGATTGAGTATGGAGGGAAATTGTTATGGAAATGTATTCTCTCGTTGCAAACTCAACAATCAAGATTATGGCCCTGGATTTTTTGATTTCCATGGCTTCTCACACTACACCTATTCTCCTCCAGCCCAAAACCTGTTTGAATTATGTGATGGATTAAATACGATTTCTGGAGGAGGAGCTCCTCAGAATTTCCCCCATACTGGTGTAGGAAACGTATGGTGGAACAACCACTCAATACTTTATGGCTCGACTGACAAAGAAGGGAAAAAAGAAGTCTTTCATCACTATATATGGGACCAAGAAGATAAGCCTCATCGTACAGACCATCACATATCATATCCACAAAGCATATTAGTTGGGTTCAGTGCGGAAGATGGACATCTCGTAGTAAATAAGTCAGACAAGGACCGTAACGACAGACTGATTATAACTGAACGATTGAATGGTTCTGTATTACCTCATTCATTATATGAGACTCAGAAAAAGAATAGGGCTGGATATACCAATCCAATCATTCCAGGCTTTCATCCTGACCCAAGTATATGCAGAAAAGATAGTGATTACTACCTAGTGACTAGTAGTTTTGAATATTTCCCAGGAGTGCCAATATTTCATTCACGAGATTTAGTCAACTGGGAACAAATCGGACATTGTCTGACGCGTCCATCACAGATCAATTTAGATAAATGTAGAGTATCTGGAGGTATCTATGCTCCTACCATACGTTATCATGATGGTACCTTTTATATGATTGTGACCAATGTCACTGACAAAGGAAATTTCATCGTATATACAGATGACCCTGCTGGTGAATGGTCTGATCCAGTATGGCTCACGCAAGGCGGGATAGACCCTTCTCTATATTGGGAAGGAGGAAAATGTTATCTTGTAAGCAATCCGCATGGATTGTGCCTAAGCGAGATTAATCCTAAAACAGGAGAGCAGCTAACCCCTACTCGTTGCATTTGGAATGGTACAGGTGACCGTTTTGCCGAAGCACCACACATCTACAAAAAAGATGGATATTATTATCTCTTAGATGCTGAGGGAGGTACACAATATGGGCATAAAGTCATGATTGCTCGTTCAAAAGAAATATATGGTCCTTACACAAGCAATCCAGCAAATCCCATATTGACTCACGCTTACGAGTCAACTAAACGGAACAGTATTCAAGGTACTGGGCACGGTGACTTGATTAAAGCTCATGACGGTTCATGGTGGATGGTTCATCTAGGTTTCAGACCAGGTCCATATAGACATCATGTGATGGGAAGAGAGACTTGTTTAGCTCCTGTAGAATGGCCTAAAGGTTCTTGGCCTATTGTCAATGGAACTGGAACTATAGATGAACACATGATAGCACAGACCTTACCACTCAAACCATTTCAAAAAGACAATAATCCATCAACAGAATTCAGTGAAAAGAAACTAGGATTTGCGTGGAATTACTTGCGAAATCCAGATATGAAGCATTACAGTCTAGAAGAAAATCCTGGTTATCTAAGATTAAAAGCTTCATCTATAGCACTTACAGAAATAGATTCTCCTACATTTGTCGGAACTCGTCAAGATCACATGTTTGAAACAGTTAGTACCAAAGCGGAGATTAGCAAAAGAGGTAAAAACCTTAGAGGTGGCCTGACCGTTTTTCAGAATGCAACTAACCACTATACTCTAGAGTTAATACACAAGAATGGGACTACATACGTACAGGTAGGAGTCAGGTTAGGCTTACTACATTATATTGCCAAAGAACAACGGATTTCATCTAGTTCCGCTATCCTAAAAGTAGTAACGACAAAAGATGCTTATCAATTTTACTGCAATGAGAAACATCTAATAGACCTTGATACAAGATATTTAAGTAGCGAGACAGCAGGTGGTTTTACAGGTGTATACTTTGCTCTATTCGCCTATGCCTCCAATAACAAAGGCTCAATAGACTTTGATTATTACCACGTAAATTATTAATAAAAAAAACGATTTAAATGAACAGACGGGATCTTCATTATAGTCAATCTAATATAACATTCGTTTTGATACTATTCTTATCTTTGATAGGTAAGAGCACTTATGCGCAAGAAAAATATTCAAAGATACAAAAGGATAGTTCTACACATACGATGGGCGAACAATGGGAGACAGTTTTCAATCAATCTCTTTGTACTACACAAGCCGATGCATGGAAGACTTTGTTCTTTTTAGATGGCTTAAATGGCAAAGTAACTGACACCCAATATGAGCTTAGTTTCGAAGCGGGGCACGGTGGATTTTTCCATGCTGACCATAGTGTCTTATGGACTAAGCAGACCTTTAAAGATGGTTTAAAGATTTCATACGACTATCGTAGAGATGATTCAATAACTAAAGATGAAGTATGTATCCTATACCTTCTTGCTGAAGGGATAGGACAAAGTCCATTTAAGCAAGATATAGAACGTTGGAGTGAATTACGAAGAATCCCTTACATGTATATCTATTTTTGGGGAATGCGATTAGCACACATTAGTTATTCTACAGGTTCTGCCGAAGGTTCACCTTATATAAGATGTCGTACCTACCCGATGGAAACAAACAAGACAGTCTGGAGTAAATTAGTGATTGCCTCTAGTTATGATGATCCAGGTTTCTTTAAACCACATAAATGGTATCATATTGAAGTATATAAAAACAGAAAGCAACTATCCTTTCATGTCACTGGAGAGGGATTAGACAAAACCTTCTCTTGGGAGAATAAGAGATTAGGACAAATTAAATCAGGACGAATCGGATTTCGTCAAATGCAAGGTCGCAATTCATCCTATAAAAATTTATGTATCAGGCAACTGAAAAAATAAGCAACTAAAAAGGGTTATATCCAACATGGATATAACCCTTTTTTTTGAAGTCCTCTAAAGACTAAAAATAAATAACATTGTTCTATTGATTCGTAACAGGCTGTTTGATAAGAGTCTGAGCCCAATCAGGTAATTTCCCTAATCGTAATTTCAGCTGAGCTTCATATAATGAGATAGGTAATACCTGCTCACCGTTAGATTCTTCATATTTCACTTGTTCCTGATTAAATGTAGTACAAATATGTCCCTTCGGAGCATGAAATCCTACGATGATAGGTGGAAGGACTCTCCAATATGGAGAAGTAGAATCAATAAAATCAAAATGCTGCTCTGGAGTATCAGTTTCTTCATAGTTCCACAGTACGAGTCCCTCGAGATGAGTAGGAAGCGAACCAATAGCTCCCCCTCCATGACCTTTCATGAATCCTCCAGACCAATTATCTATCAGAGTATAACGAGGCTGAGTACTATGCGACTCGAAACATGTATTTGGAGTCGATTTGATACGCCACAAGACAGTTCCTATTGAAGGTTTAGACACCCCTACAGAATGCCACTGTCCACTCTGATCATAGATATTAGCCATCAAAGTACGTGATGCTTGTTGATTATGTATACTATTATGTCCACGATAACCTTCCACTTTACAATTGAGAACAGAACAATTGGCACTGTTCACCAATCCCGCAGCAGAACTGACGTCACGGAAAGTGATATTACGCATCCAAGAATCCACACAATTACGAAATGAAACCATGCAATAGCCACTATCATGTATCCAATCTTTGTGGTGTACAAATTTATCATGAAAATTACCTATAAAAGTGAGATTCTCTACACCCACCTCATTTAAGTTCTGCTGAATAGAAATACCCCATGGCCATTTCACATCTACAGGTGTCATCAAAGGTTCCTTAAACGTAATACTATTTTCCGTAAGCGAAACGATTTGATGATAAGATTCGACCATCACACCGCGATCCCATAACTGTACCCATTTTCGAGTTAATCTGAGTGGTGCCACAGTCTGAGCAATCAAAGAATCATTATTGTCCTTGAGATGAACAGCCACATATTGCCCCAACTCTAATCCTCTTGTCGATGCTACAGCTACAGTCTTTTCACCTACATCAGCTGATTTTGTTATCTTAGTGATTACCTTAGAAGCTGTGTTAGAAGGATTAAATTGAATAAGAACAGGACCAGTCCACTTCTTATTAGGAGTTTTTGTTTGGTTAGGAGCTTCCATGAAAAGGATACTCTTATTTCTATCAGCCCCTTGAAGAACTATATTAGAACCACTAATGACTATTGTCTCATTAGGTTCGCTAGCATTGTGCAGTCTAAAAGTTCCTTGCGGAACATAAATAACTGCTCCCCCTTCTTTCGTGGCTATTTTTTCGGCCACCTTAATCGCCTTTATAAAAGCCTCTCGGTCTGATTTCCCATCATCAGCAACAGCCCCATATGAAGTGATATCAACTCTTGGATAATTAACATCAGGAATACCTTCTTCTCCATGATGATATCCCGCATAAGAGAAATCACGAAGCATCGAAGACGTATGATTTTTTTGTGCTTGGACAAATTCGGTCCATAATTTAGATACCTTATTCGGTTCGTTAGCCTGCAACGTCAAGCTTCCACCGATAAATAAACCAACCAAGCATATCGATAGTTTCTTTTTATTGAAATGAGTAATGCTTTTCATTTGAATTTAATATTAAATGATAATACGTCTGCCATACACTTACCAAAGATGAAGTAAATAGATGACAGACGTAATTTTTATTCGTTAAATAGGATTAGTAGTTTAAGAAATCAGCACATGTTTTATTCTTAACCCATGGATCACGAGTCTTCTTCAATAATTTAACCAATTCCTTCTTCAGCTGTGGAGTAGCTTCTACTGTACTAGGATCCAGTTTCTTCATTTGAAAAGGATCATTTACATTGTCATACACATAACTCTCAGCAGTCTTTCCTTTTTTCTCGACCACCACAAGCATATATTGTTTGTTATATATCCCACGCTTATGACCTCCATAATATATAGCATCAGTCGGACGAGCCACACTATTGCTAGATGGGTCGGTGAGAAGTGTTGAATAATCAGTACCCATAACTTGTTCGGGTATCTTATTCTTCAAACCGGATAGTCCAAGCAATGTAGGCATAATATCTGGAGCAGACATAACCATATCCTCGATATGATGATTTAAATGCCCCTTCCATTGGACCATCCAAGGAATATTATAACATTCGATAAAAGGATAATTCTTACCTTGTAGATGATGACTACCAAGCATCTCACCATGATCAGAAGAGAACACAACTATTGTATTCTCCATGAGCCCTTGCCTACGAAGTTCATTGAGCACTTGACCTATGTAATGATCTACTGCAGAAACATTAGCAAAATAATAAGGAGCATGTGCTCCTGCTGCAGCATCTGCATTAGGACGAGTCAACAATTTATCGAAATTTGGTTTCCCATCTTCGAGGTATTGAGGATAGAAAGCCATATCAGTACTCTCAGGTGTCCACGGATTATGAGGTGGATTAATAGCCCAAGTAATAAAGAATGGTTTATTCACTTGTCTCTGTCCATGACTGTTACGTAAAAAACGGACGATGCTTTCAGATTCCAACTTGGTAGAGAAACGGTGAGGACGATACACCTCTCCATCCTTATTTCCATTGACATTTGTAGGGTCATTGGAATAGGTTATCGGATTTTTATGCTGGTCCCCCAACAACTGATAGAAATAATCGATATGATGTCTATCTATTCCTTCAGGAACATAGGTATCAAATTCATTCACATTATGTCCACCTGGTTCATTGAGACTCCCTACATAATTACCATCTTTATCAAATAAGTCTTCATTTTCTTCCCAATGACACTTTCCAAAGTAAGCTACATCATATCCAGCTTCACTATAAACGTCAGTCAGACAAGTTGCCTCACTTATCAATTGCTCACTTCTTCCGCGTTTGCAATTCGTTGTTATCCCATTTTGATAAGGATACATGCCCGTAAGAAGCATTCCTCGATATGGACTAGACAAAGGATGATTGCTGATAGCGTGAGAAAACACAACACTGTTTGAAGCCAAACTATCTATAGCTGGAGTATTAACAGGGTCAGACACAGCTCCTTGCAAATGAGATACATTATTTCCTTGATTCCAGAATCCAAGACTATAGTTTCGCAGTTGATCTGGAAATATATAAATCACATTAGGCCTCCGTACTTGTTGTACATTTGATTTAGCAGCCGCACAAGATACAGACGTCATACTAGTAGGCACCAACATCAAGAGTGATGCCCCTAGAGTTCCTTTAGATTTTGATGTAAAATTCATTTCTTTTTTATTTTAGTTCTCTTACTTCCATTCTTCCTTTTGCTCCAACGAATTGTTTAGCTTCACCTCTTGGTCTGGATATGGAAGACTTAAATTTTTATTCGGGTCAAAGTTTTGCCAACTTCTAAGGTAAGCATTGCTCTGAGCATCACTTTCAGTATAATTAGGGTCTCCCTTAATTTGCTCAGCTAACACATTTAATCTTTCCCCATAAATCCCCCAACGAATAAGGTCTTGTCTACGCAATCCTTCGAAACATAACTCACGCATACGTTCGTCTTGTATTTCAGCAAGAAAAGCATCATGACTAGCTACCTTTTCAGGGTTAACAACTTCCAGTGGCTGGAGATTAGCACGTTGACGTACTCTATTGAGTGCTGCGATACCTTCAGTAGTAGGAGCTCCATAAACTTCATTGCTTGCCTCAGCATACATGAGTAGGATATCAGCAAAACGAATGACAGGAAAGTTCACGCTAGAGAAGTTCTTACTCAATACACTATTATCTTCCAATACAGTATATGGTTCAATCACTCCATTAGCTTTTTGCTCCGAGGTTAAATCCACATCAAGTTGAGCCATATCAGTTGGTTCCCAACGACGATATTTACCTGGATTGAAACTAGTTCCCATAGCATTGGTAACTCTTTTCACATCTCCATACTTGTCATAAGTAAACCCAGGGATATTCCAATCTCTACGTTTATCTGTTGGTTCATATGTATTATATAGCAATGGTGAAGCATTCACAAAAGCATACGAAGTAGGATAACCTGTAGAAAAGGCGGATCCATAACTAAACGAGACACCATTAATACATCCATAAGGTCCATCAGTATATAATCCCTTATCACGAAGATACTTATAATTAATTTCAAAGATTGATTCTTTAGTATCAAAATGATTCTGAATATAATTAAGGAAAAGTGTACGATAGCCAGAATATTCAGTAACCATAACAGGTTTCCCTTGTTCATCTACAACAAGGTTACCTTCTTCATCAGTTTTTTGCACCTGTTCTGAAGATTCGATTAACTCATTGTATCCATTATTCATGATTGTACTACATTCATCCATCGCCAATTGATACTTGTCGGTATCCATCAAAGGATGTCCAGCCATGTGCATGTATACTCGAGCTAGCAAACCATGTGCAGCCTCTTGAGACACACGTCCGACAGTATAATCAGCTGACTTTAAAGATGGAAGGTTATTGCCTTCAAGACCAAATTGCAAATCTTGTATGATTTGTGCATAGACATCTTCGATTGAAGATGCAGGCAGGTCATTATCATTAGCGTCTTTCGTATAGCTGATTGGCATGGGCACTGGTCCAAACCATTCAACCAAATTAAAATAAGCTAAGGCACGTAAGAAACGTTCTTCACCAAGAAATTGATTTTTTGTTTCTTCATCAAAAGCAGTTGATTTAGAAACTTTAGCCTCAAAGATATTACAATGGTCGATACAAGTGTAAAGTTGCACCCAGAAGCTTTTGATTTGAGGAGTTGAAGTAGTCAACTTATTTAATCCAACTGGCCAGTTATCATTGTATCTACGATTATAATAACCCTCATCAGTACCGCTATCAAAATGGATCATCATCGTTCCATAAGCATCTTGGTCTGCTAGATTGTTATAGATTCCACTCAAGGCTAACTCGACCTGTGTCTCATTGTTGTAAAAGGCATCCAAATCCCATGTAGATTTGGGTGTTGGCTCCAACACGTCATTACACGAAATCAAGCACCCTGCCACACAAAGGGCAGTAATAGAAAAGAAACGGTATATATATTTCATCATTTTATGCTATTAATTTTTTAGAATACAATATTTAAGCCACCCATAACAGAGCTACTAGAAGGATAAGCAGAATAGTCCAGAGCAGGAGTTAATGCGCCATACTTACCAACAGAAACATTAGGATCGTAACCGTCATAACTAGTCCATGTAAGAAGATTATTGCCTGAGACATAAACACGAACTTTATTGAGTCCAAATCGATGAAGATACTTACTTGGCACTGTGTAACCAATAGTTATCGATTTCAATTTAAGATATGAACCATCTTCGACAAAGCGATCATCTAATTGATTTCCCTGTGGAGCAGTACCAAACACATTGAGGTATCTTGTGGTAGCTTGCTCAGTGGTCGTATTGTAAGGCGTCCACATATCCTTCACACTCTCTAATCCATTGTAATTACCAGAAGCAGCGCCAAACTTAACTTTATTAGCATTGAGGATATCAAACCCATAAGCCCATTGGAAGAGGAAAGAAGCATCAAAATTATAAAATCTGAAGCTATTACTCAAGCCACCTATATGGTCAGGATGAGGATCACCAATGATTACACGGTCTTGTTCATTGATTGTACCATCATTGTTTTGGTCTACAAACTTCAGTGAACCAGGAGCTACAGCACTAGCACCATTATCAGGGATTCCCTCTTTGAGTGTCAAAGAACGGCTTTCGTTATTCATTTCAAAATCTGAATTCTGATATAAACGATCAAACTGTAAACCATAAATCATACCTACAGGTTCTCCCAAGGCAGTGATATATTGATATTCTGCAAATGAATAATCCCAATTAGGATCTGTATAGATAGCCTGTTGTCCTTGGTTCAACGCCTTTACTTTATTTCTATTAAAAGAAATATTAAATGACGTTTTCCAGTTAAAATTCTTATGCTGTATATTTACTGAGTTAACTTCAAATTCGAGACCTGTATTTTGAACCACTCCTACATTTTGTTGAATCTTATCGAAACCAGTATGTAGTGCCATTTCAGCATTCAATAGCAAATCACTTGTTCTCTTATAATAATAATCCACAGTGGCAGTTAAGCGTTGTTTAAAAAAGCCAAAGTCCAAACCAACATTTGTTTGAGCTGTCTTTTCCCATTTCAAATCAGGTACACCTACATTACTTTGGTAGACACCTGGCTTATACTCTTCACCCGTACCCCATACATAACCACTACCTTTAGAGACAGATAGCTGATTATAAGAAGAGAAATCAGAGACACGGTTATTACCTGTGATTCCCCAACCAGCACGGAATTTCAAGTTTGAAAGCCATTCAACATCCTTCAAAAACGATTCTTGATTAGCACGCCATGCGAAAGAGAAAGAAGGAAAATATCCCCATTTATTATTTTTAAATTTTGAAGAACCATCCGCACGCATGGTACCAGTAAATAAATAGCGTTCTTTATAATTATAAGTCAAACGAGTAAAATAAGATACTAGTCCACTCTCTGAACGAAGGGTCTCTGGAATGGCAGGGTTTGTACCCAAATCCAGTTTATAGATGCCCAGTTCATCGGTTGGTAATTGATTATTAGCAAAATAAGAATAATCATATACACGATTAGATATTTCCATACCTAACATAGCCGAATATTTGTGTCCTCCTTTTATTTTACCATTGTATGATAAAGTATTGGAACTAGACAATACAGTATATTCTCTATTTTTAATTTGACCACTGATACCATTGATGCCACGAGTACCATTGTAAGTATCCTTCTTACTAAAAGTAGATTCTTTACGTTTATCTAACTGGAAACTATTGATTGTTCTAAACGTCAAATTTTTAATAATATCGTAACTATAATTCGCACTACCTCGAATCACATCTTGCTTGTTGGTGCGGTCAGTATTGACCATATTTTTGACAGGATCAAAATAATATTTAAAAGCAGGATCATTAGGATCATAACCAGAGTCCCCAATCTTATTATATTTATTTTCGATAGGACGAAACTGAAGGACATCACGAATGACTGAAGTAAAAGAATTACCACGTACACTTAATCCATTACGACTAAGATTAGAGTATTCCAATTTCATATCAATTCTCGCTTTGCTACTGAACTTATGATTGACACGTAAACTGTTATTCAATTTCTTAAAAGAAGTATTAATCATAGTCCCCTCTTGGTTCAAATATTCACCAGAGTAATAGAAACTCGTGGTCTTGTTCCCACTACTGACACTTACTTTAAGGTCATCAGTAGAAGCTCCACGAAAGACTTTATCTTGCCAATCGATAAAATCATTCTGACTATATAGACTTGGAGAGACCATAGAGTACAAATAACTCTTGTAATATGTCGAAGGAACGAAGTTATCTCTAGCGTATTGAGCAAGTCCATAATATTCAACGAAATCTTGTGCACCAAGTACCTGCACCCGTTGTGGAATCCAGTCATAACGATGAGAAAGGCTTACATTAACTGTAGATTTTCCATCGTTTGATCCCTTTTTTGTAGAGATAATGATTACGCCATTTGCACCTCTAGAACCATAGATTGCGGTAGCAGAAGCATCTTTCAAAATCTGGAAATCAGCAATGTTGCTTGTACTTAGTGTAGCAGGGTCAAAATCCTCCAAAGCCAAACCATCGACTACATATAGAGGAGTATTATCGCCTGTTATAGAGTTACCTCCACGAATAACAATATTCTGCTTCTCACCAGGAGTACCATCACTAGATCCAATTTCGACACCAGCAACACGTCCAGCGAGTGCTTCATCAAAATTAGAAGTTGCTGTCTGTACCAAATTATCAGCATTGACAGAAGCAACTGAGCCAGTCAAATCACTTCTTTTGGTAGAACCATACCCCACAACAACGACATCCTCAAGAAGATTAGCATCGTTCTTCAAGGCAATCATCAAATTAGTTCGCCCATTGATACGTACTTCTTGTGTAGTATAACCTAAATAGGATACCACTAGAACTGCATTTTTGTTTACTTTTGATAGTGTAAAATGACCATCAAAATCAGTGACAGTTCCCCTTGTTGTACCTTTAATCATCAATGTAGCACCCAAGAGAGGAGTCTTGTCCACATTGTCTATAACGATACCTGATACACTTTTTTGTGCCCATGTCAAACTAGAGCACAGCATTAAAAGTGATAATAATATATATTTTTTCATTTGTAAAAAATTTAAAGTTTAATTGAATTCGACTACATAGTGAATATCAGAGAAAGTAAAGTTTCCAGGTCTCCCATTACCAGAAGTACTTGGTGAAACAATCTCTCCTTCATAGGTATTATAAACACGAAAAGCAACAGTCACTTTATTAGAAAAAGCGAAGTCATCGAGGTCGAATGAACATTTAAACCAGTTACCATCACTCTTAAATTGGTTTGCATCTTTCAGCGCTGCAATTTCAGCCGATTCACCTTCAATATGGGTCAAATCTCCAAAATAAGGCATTCCCACTTGAGTATTACTTCCCATTTCACAAGTCAATTGGTCATTGATCTTAACCCAAGTAGCCTCATCAATTTTATCTACATAATCCGTAGAGACCATTACATCTACATTGGTTGGTTGTGAACCATCAGGCATATACTCTAGGTATTTTGATTGCATATAGAACACAGCTTTCTGATGAAAAGCACGATACATGGTTAGATTCTGTGGATTCATAAACATCCATGTATCAATAGGTGTATTTACTTTTCCAGCAACTGTGACAGGCATCATCACTCCTTTAACTAAACCAATATCTGATGGACGGCCAGCTTTGGCATCAGGATGAGAAGATGCTCCTACCCCTTTCCAGAAACTTGCTTCAGGAACGATTCCTTGTTCAACTATTGTATAAGTGAAGCCAGAAACAGAATTACGATAAGTCAGTGGAGGATAAAAAGCATTCATATATTCAAGAGTAGGCAAATCAGACACTGGAGAGGGAGTAATTACAACAGTAATCACATCAGAACCAGAAAAACTCTGTACTTCATGACTCTCAGTATTTACAATCTGAACTTGAGGTTGCAATTCTATACGTTCCGATGTTGTAAATCCATCCACTAGACTAAGTACGCCAGTTGTAGGGTTTATTTCCAATGTATCTTGATAGTCACCTAATTGATAAGTTATGTTATCCTTATTACCATCTAAAGGTAAAGCCTTAGTCGTTACAGAGAATAAAGCATCTCCAGGAACCAGATTTTGACTTACAGGCCAATACATAAGGTTCTTAACTAATTGCGGTTGAATAGTTAAATTGAACGCATTTTGAAACGTAGATGAATAAGTATTTCCATCAGGGTCTGTAGTAGATACCGTCACATCAAAATGATAAGTTCCAGATTCAAAATCGTTGCCATCAGCAATCACAATACATCCAGCTTCTAAGGTATTGAAGGCAGCTGCTGACTTCACTGAGTCACCAGTAACTTCATCAACATACCATTTATCCTCATCAAAAGGTACATTGACTGGGATAGGATTGATCACTGAGACAAAGGCTTTACTATCATCAGATAATTCATTGCCTGCATCATCTTTGACACTTGTAATTTCAAAATAAGCCATTAAATTACCCGTATCCACAGTTGGACGAGCTGATTTGATATAAGAATGATCTCTCGCATTAAGCAAATCCATATATAGCAAATTGCTTGGTGCAGAATAAGAACGGCCTAGTTTGACATATGCATCTTCAGTACAACTGTACATGGAGAACATGGCAACAACAATGGCCAGCATCGATAAAAAAATGCATTTGTTTTTCATATTCATTCAGTTTATTATTAATTAGGTTTACATTAATACAGCAATATTATTTTTTACTGCTGAGGTTTTTAAGGCGTAATAAGGCTTCAATATAGTAATAGTCAGCATAATTCAAAGGAACATCTACTTCAGTATTATGAGGGATACTTCCGACGCTATGCATCAAGATAAAATCATTATTTTCACCCAACTTAGCTTGATAAGCAGGCGACGATAAACTCGATAATATTTTCTTCGCATAATCTAAATAAGTTCCTTCGGCATAACCACTTAACTCAATAAGAGCACTAGCAGTACAAGAAGCAGCCGAAGTATCACGAGGACGACCTCTCAAGTCAGCAGGTGCATCATAATCCCAATAAGGGATATTATCCGATGGGATACTTGGATTATTCATGATAAACGCAGCAATATTTTTTGCTTCTTCTAAGAATACAGGGTTCTTAGTATAGCGATAACACATCACAAAACCATATAACCCCCAAGCTTGTCCACGAGCCCAGTCACTATCGTCTGCAAAACCTTGTGCTGTTTCTCGGCTTCGTACTGCTCCTGTTTCAGGATCATAGTCTACCACGTGGTAACAACTAAAGTCAGGTCTGTAATGATTTTTCATCGTTGTCAGTGCATGAGAAACCGCCACTTTTTGATAAGCAGAATCACCAGTCAATATAGAAGCTTTGAACAGCATTTCTAGGTTCATCATGTTATCGATAATAACAGGACATTTCCAACCTCTGTTTGCTTGCCATCCACTGTTGACATCCCATGATTGGATACAACCTACTTCGGGACGAAAACGAGTCATCAGACTGTTTGAAGCATCAATCAGTACTTGTCTTGCTTCCGCATCACCTGTCAAGCGTAAATCATGCCCAAAAGAACAATTAAAGATGAATCCCAAGTCATGTGATTGGGTACTGAATCTGTTAGAGATAAATAGATTTTCCATCTCACGTGCAGCCTTCATAAAATACTTATCATGGCTATACTCATAAAGATACCATAGAGAACCAGGAAAGAAGCCATCAGTCCAATCAGCTGTCTCTTTGGTCCAATGCATGGTACCATCAACATTTGTCGTACGTGGGTTTCTTTTCGCTACGGAAGCGAGTTTATACTGCAACTTCAGTTGCTGAGTCGAGAAATTGAGGTTATCAACGCAAAGTTTCTCTTTAGTTATGCTTGAGCTACAACTGCATAAGCAAACTACGCACAAGGCCAAAAAGCTTAGAGAGCATCTCCTTCTAGTGTCTGTCATAAACTATAAATGTATTAAAGGGGTTCGTTTATTGGGCAAAGATAGGTCTATTTGGAATCACCGATAGGTCAATGAGTACAGTTTACATAAACAATTGTCCAATAACATCAGTTGTAACATCCCCACAGTGTGCATCATGAGGAAGTTTCACATTGTAGCTAGTTCCATCGATTTCCACTACAATAGCTTCGAGTTTATTGTCTTGTGTAGGGTCGTTCAGATAGAGTTTAGTCTTACCATCGGTTTCTTGTCTCACCATCATGACGCATGAGTGAGATACTTTGATGATATGACTTCCCATTTTGAGTGCAGTATTAGGTTGATAAAAGATAGCTTCAACAGTATTTTCTGATTGGATAGCTTGTATGATACTATCGTTTCGAAGTACTTGAAAAGGAAGTTCTGCTGACGGTAAATCATTACCCGTATAGACAGCATAACCATAACTGGCATTTTGAGGTGCTTTACCATGATTAATCCATAACTGTAATTTTTGACCCTTCGTATGAAGAATATCTCGAAGCTTCGTATTAGTTGGATTCATCTTAACATAGTCTTGCTTTCCCTTCTTCAGCATGATGACAGCCTCATCGCGATATTGAGGAAGTACGGTATAGGCGAACTGGCCTTTTTGCCATACCCATTCTGCTGTTCCCCATTTATGGATACCTTGATTGATTTGTTGTTTATGGCCCTCTTTGTCCAGAGTATATACTCGCTGTCTCCAATCTGTTTGGTCAATAGTAGTATGTACTTCAGTGTCAAACAATGATGAGTTGCTGTCTGTTATGCCAGCTCCAAGTGCAACCATATAGTCAGGAAGCATAAAATAAGCTTTGTGAGCACGGATCCCATATAAGATTGCATTTTTACCCTGATTGTCTCCATGGTCATTGGTTCCTTCTTTATCTGAAGCATTCATCTTATCAAAGAGGTAACCTGCTACACCATAATCACGACCATCAGCTACACCACCACAAAAATTCTCTTTACTGACATACCCTCTCCAGTTTTTCACAGGAATCAGTTTATCGAGTCCCATTCTCGAAGTTGTCCCCGGAGCAGCAAGTGGATTCCACAGACCAAATATCTGCATATATTCATTTCCTTCACGTTGGAACAATGTCATGCCATCGCAAGTATTAAAATTCCAACCATCAGCTTTTTCAGGAAAACTTTCGATTCCATCGACACGTATAGAAGCCATAGAAACAAAGATATCAAAGTCAGTTGTTTTCTTTGCGAAATTATCGTTAGCCCAGAAGAAACGAGTTCCTTGATATCTGCCATCAGGTTGCCCCTTCATAACAATTTTCTTATTAGCCATATTCTTTTCAAGCAATTTCAGTTCTGATATCTCTTGTGGAGTAAACGAATCTTGCCAATCCTTCAGCATAGTACGAACTATTGGAGCATAATCAATCTCACAAGGTGCTTGTTTATACATCATCGAGCCTCGTCCTAGACAAGGGATTCTATACCCATTGACTGAATGGAAACTAGCTCCGCGTAAATAAGATAAGACAGTCAACTTATTGCCAGCATCCAACTGCTTAGCCCAGGGTGAACCTTTAAGGAAACTCAAATTGCTTGTAGCGCTCAAGATTGCAGAAATAGGATATCCCCAGATCAAGCATTGTCTACCGTGTCCATAACCACAACCATCTGCAGTGATACCTTCTACCCAGAAGGTTTGACTATTTGTCGTGGGAGTCGTCATGCTTAGCGCACTCTTAAATACCGTAGATAAGACATCTACCATAGGGATAGATCGATACATAGCAGCTACAGGAAGGAGAGAACGAAAACCAATAGCATTGCCTCCTACCCACCATACATGGTTACGGAAACGCTCTACAGAAACAAGATTATTTTGTGTATCATCATCACGATACGGTTGTGAGAAAGCTTGTAAGCCAATCACCATCAATGCATCATGAACAGCCATAAGCAATTGGTTTGTCGATTGTCCCTGTTCCACTTCTTCCATCAGAGGAAGCATATCGAAATACATATTAACAGCCGATGTAGGCAACATAAAACAAGAACTATGGAACCGTTGAGATATTTGAGGACGCTGGAGTTCCAATTGAGTATAATAAAGAATCGACTTCAGATAGATTGGACTGATAGTCGTACCGACAAAAAGTTTTTTATTTTTATAAGCATCTGCCACTTTCCATAGTCGAGCCCATACTTCTGTCATATATGAATTGATTTCCTCATTGTATTGAGTACTCTTGGAGAAAGCACCCGCTGTCAAGAGTTTATTCTCTTGGGAGATGAGATCAGTAAATCGTCCAGAAGCATCAATATGAGTCAAGGCATATATAGCTGTCTTCTTAGTCTTCTTGAGTTCATGCGTTCTATACCCTTTGTTTGCATAAAAGGCTCTAAAACCTTCGATTGCTTTTAGCTTGATAGAGTCTTTTACTGATTGAGCTTGTTTAAGATATTTGGCATAATTAGCAAACGCCTGATCTTTTGGAGTCGCATGTTGAGCACGTAGAGAGAAACTACCCCACAAGAGAAGTAACGAAATAAGATATCTCATAGTCATTAGTATTAGTTATGCGGCTAAGATAGATAAAAAAGAGACGCACCACAAAAGGAAAGTAAAATGTCGGACAAAAGTATAAACTAATTGGATTATTTGGACTGTGCCCACTTCAATCAAATCGTTAACGACAGAAAAAAGAAACATAAATGAAACGAAGTTGTCTTGTAAATGTCTTCATTTTGAACACACAGTGAAACATTGAATATCGTTATTTGTAACCGAAAAGAAACAAGACTAAAAAACATGAATCGAACGACAAACAAAATTGTATTTGCATTGATTACTTTTATTTGCTTTAGCCTACAAGCGATGGCAACAGTTATAGAAGGCACAGTTATAGATAAGAATAACAGTGAAGCATTGATTGGGGCAACCATTCAAGTCGTCGGAACCACGAAGGGTACTGTGACCGATTTTAATGGACATTACTCATTAGAAGTAGCTTCGGGTACTATTATTTTAGAAATAAAATATGTAGGTTACAAAAATCTTAAACAAAAAATCAATGTCGTTGAAAAAAATCAGTACGACTTCTCCCTAGAAAGCGACGAACAGACTCTGGGTGAAGTCATGGTCGTAGCAAAGAAAAATTTAGAAGGAGAAAATGCTTTGTTGCAAGAACGAAAAGCTGCATCGATAGCTATCGAAAACATGGGAGCTAAAGAGATGTCAATCAAAGGACTATCTACCGTACAAGATGGAGTGAAAAAAATCACCGGTATTGCTGTAGCAGATGCAGGACAGATTATAGTACGAGGCATGGGAGACCGTTACTCGACTACTACACTCAATGGACTACCTATAGCTTCTCCAAACCCAGATAACAAGTTAATACCATTGGACCTTTTCCCCACTACTGTGGTGAAAAATATTACTGTAAGCAAAGTATATCAGGCACCAGCCTATGCTGATTATTCAGGAGCACATGTAGATATCTCGACAAAAGATAACATAGGAAAAGACTTTTTCGAATTAACCCTAGGCACAGGTGGTCAATTGAATACCGTATTTGGTGACTTCTATGAGATGGAGCGTAAAAATTCACTAATGAAGACACCAACAATCAACGGGGAACTAAAAACATTCAAGACAAGTACTTATTTCCAGAAATCAGATAAGTCACCATTTGCATCTAGTTTTGATGTTTCGAAAAACCCTTCCATACCCAATGTTAATGGAAGCATTGCAGGAGGAAAAGTATGGAAATTGGATGAGAGCAACAAGATAGATGCTCTTATGTCTTATGGCATAAGCTATGATTCCAAAAGTGTAGAAGATGCCTTTACCGCATCGCTATCATCGACTGATACCCTCAATTATTTCAACTATGATTCCTACACAGTAGAACTCAAAATGGCGGCATTAGGCAGCATAGGCTGGTCCTACAAAGACAAGACCCGCATCGGTTATACCTTCTTCTACGCACGTAATGCAGAGAATAAATACCAGGTACGTGACGGATTCACGTATGACTACCCTAGTGACCGATCTAGCAAGCTAGTCACCTCAACAGATATCATGCATGTATACGAACTCATGAACCACCAGTTATTAGGTAATCATCATCTGCTTAACCAGAAACTGGATATCGATTGGGGACTCTCCTACGGACATACCTCAAGCGATGAACCAGACCGTAGAGATCTAGTTTTCCAAGAAGACAAAGAAGGGCATTTGAAACTCTTTACAGACAATCAAAATGCAACCATGCGCTATTTCGGTTCGCTCACCGAAGAAGAATATGTAGCAGACGTCAAAGCGACCTATCATCTAAATGAAAACAACCACATCCGTATAGGTGGATCGACAAAATCAAAAACACGCGATTATGGAAGTCAACGTTTCTACTACAATTTCGCCTATCGCTTCAACCCTTCAGTAACGACAATATATGATACAGAGGACTATCTTAACTGGAACAATGTTCAAGGAGGCGATATAACTATCACTCAAGATATCCAACCACGTAACAATTATCAAGCATCACATGATATCTTTGCAGGATTCATTGATTTAGATTACAATATAGCTCCCTACTTCATGGTTAATGTGGGCGTGCGTTATGAAAACTCCAAACAATCCGTTGATTACTATACCGACGGCGGTAGTGCTGAGACATCAAATCTGGACAGTGACGATTTTTTTCCAGCATTTAATTTCAATTTCAAGCTCAATAGTCAGAACAATATTCGTCTGTCCTTTTCAAAAACAATCACTCGTCCTTCGTTTGTGGAAATGGCTCCTTTCCTCTATAAGCCAAGTTTTGGTGCAGATCAGATACGTGGTAATGCCGACCTAGAGAATGGATACAATTACAACCTTGATTTACGGTATGACCTATATGGGACCAAACAAGGAGATTTATTTTCTATCACAGGATACTACAAGAAATTGGATGAACCAATAGAACAAACAGAAAGGTCAATGGGTGGTTCTGCCTATTTCTCATTCAACAATGCAGATGCAGGAATGGCTGCAGGAATAGAAGTAGAAGCTCGTAAGACAATTGGAGATTGGAAAATAGGATTGAATGGATCATATATGTACACCAATGTCGATTTGCCGAAAGATGGAGGTAACTATACAGAGCAATCTAGAGCCCTTCAAGGAGCTTCTCCATACTTAGGAAATGCAGATATTACATATTCTCCATACATGGAAGATGACCGCAGACTCAATTTAAGTCTCCTGTACAATCTCCAAGGACCTCGTATAGCTGCAGTAGGAATTGAAGGTCTAGGTGATGTCAAAGAAAAGACAGTTCACACCCTTAATTTTGTGGGAACATATTCTTTTAATAATCACATAAGTATCAAAGGACAAGTCAATAACCTATTGAATGAAACGATCAAGTTTACACAAGCAGTTTACGGGACAGACGAAATAAAAAGAGAAAAGACAGTAAAGCGATATAAAGAAGGAACAGTCGCTTCAGTCAGTTTCACTTATAAATTCTAGTATAGATATACTTACTTTTAAACTAATATTTTTATTCATTAAAAAGTTGAAGAAATGAAACAATCTAAGTTTTTCACATTAGCTATTACCGCATTGTTCTCAATGGCTACATTGTCATCGTGTTCTAGTAATGACAATTCAGAAAAGGATTCAAATGGTGAAACAGAGACCCCAGATTACACCTTGACTGGTTCGATAACATCTGATAAAGTATTAGAAAAAGATCAGACATATATTCTCTCAGGTGATTATACAGTGAAATCAGGTGCCACATTGAAGATTCCTGCTGGAGTACGAATTGTAGCACGAAACGATGCAGCTATTGACTATATCATGGTCGAAAAAGGAGGAAAGATAGAAGCCATAGGCACAGAAACCGACCCAATCATCATGACAGCTGAAGTCCAAGAGCCTGGAGCTTGGGGTGGTCTTCATATCTGTGGAGATGCCCAAATCAATATCACAGGGGGAACTGCTACATCCGAGATTGGAGATTCTCCATATGGTGGAAGCAACGACGCTGACAATTCAGGTATTCTCAAATATGTCATTATCAAATATGCGGGTCAAAAATTAGACGAAGAACATGAAGCTAACGGGTTCTCGTTCTATGGCGTCGGTAACGGCACCACAGTAGACTATGTAGCTGCTATCAGTGGTAATGATGACGGTTATGAATTTTTTGGTGGAGATGTAAATCTCAGACATGCCCTATCCATCAACAACTCAGATGACTCATTTGATTGGACTGAAGGTTGGAGAGGGAAAGCCCAATTTCTAGTAGCCTATCAAGAAGATCCAGAGACACTGAACTATGACTGTGACCGTCTAATGGAATGCGATAACTACTCTAAAGGTATCACTAACATCCCGGTAGCTCATCCAATCATTGCCAACGTTACATTTGTCGGCAATAATTCAGCAGCTAAATCAAGTGGAATCACATTCCGAGCTGGAACACAAATCTCTTTGTACAACGCAATCGTTACAGGAAAAGAAAACATCATCAATGTAGAGACAGAGCCTACAAGAACAGCTTTAAAAGATGGCACATCGATTCTCAATCATATCTTTGCAAAGGGCAACTTTGTAGAAAAGATAGAAGCAGGAAAACCGGCTATTTATACTGAAGCATTGTTTTTAGCGACAGAAAACAACAATACATTGACTGCAGCACTAGCGCTTTCAGACAATGGAAGTGGCAAATTTGTAGGAACAGAAGCAGGTGGAAATGACCTCTCAGCAGACAGTTTCTTCACCAGTACAGATTACAGTGGAGCAGTAAAAAGCACTGAAGATTGGACTTCATTTATCAAGTAAAGTTAGTTCATCAAGCGAGAAGCTTATAGCATTAAATAGAGGATATGTCAAATGACATATCCTCTATTTATTAGATCTCACATAGCTGCTATGTGTATAAATTGGAATTATCAAATGGGAGTTCACAGACGAAACAAGCCCCATCAGTATATGAGTCATCATAATACACACGTCCCCCCATCATCTGAGCAAGCATGAAACAGATATTCAGACCTAGGCCTGTCCCTTGAGCATAATTATTTAGTTTGCCGAAACGTTGGAATAAGCTCTTTCGCTTATTGACAGGGATTACTGAACCAGGGTTTTTTACTAGAAATTTGAGTTTATCACCTACATGTTTTACACTCAGAGAGATAAAATTTCCTCGAACATGTTTACATGCATTACTTAAAAGATTGAGCAAGATTTGATTGAGTCGTCTAGAATCAATCAAATAAATAAAATCATCAGACACATCAGATTCGAAGACGAAGTGTACTCCATCAGGCAGATGCTGAGTCAGTGTTTCGATTGACTGCCGACAAAGATAATTAATTTTTATTGGCTCATAAGATAATTTATACTTTCCACTTTCTATCCGTGCCATATCCAATACATCATCAATAATCTGTATCAATATCTTACCATTATTTTTGATGGTTTCTCCAAATTTTTGGCGTTCACTTTCAGTAAATTCATTCTCTTCGAGCAAGAGCTGTGAGAACCCAATGATAGCATTTATAGGAGTTCGAATCTCATGATTCATGTTATGCATAAAATAATTCTGTCGTTCTTGAGCATCCTCAGCCTTTTTACGTAAACGCTCCGATTCGATACGGTATTTAGTGAGTTTACGTTTACTGATAACACAAAAAACAAGCATAGCAGAAATGAGTAGAATGATAGCAATAGCTATTCCGACAAAGAGTTGGAAAGAACCAACTGCAGAATGAGAAGACATCTTATTAGTTAACTCTGTTTTTGATAGGCTATTACAACTAAGTAACAGATAACTCAAGAAACAAAGAAATAGATATCTAAGAGCATGATTAGCTCTGCAAGTCTTTGGATGTAACGTTTTTGTACCCATAAAGAATGATTAAACAAGGACGAGAAAATATAGAAAAAAATTGAGTCTCGAAAAACAATATAGGGAAAAAAATTAAACATACACCATCTTTAATCTTTTTTAATCCCATGAGATCTATTCCTAAACTCTTTAAGTATCGCTATACTATTTTTTCTGATTGAGTGGTAGTTCACAGACAAAACAAGCTCCTTGCTTAAATGTATCATCATAATAGACCTTACCTCCCATTAGCTTTGCAAGCATATAACAGATATTGAGTCCAAGACCAGTTCCCTGAGCATAGGCATTGAGCTTACTAAAACGTCTGAAGAGATATCTTACTTTATCAGCTGGCACACTAGCCCCGGTATTGGTTTCTATAAACGCTACCTTGTCCCCTGATTTTCTGATAGCCAAAGAGATATATCCACTCTTGGTATGTTTACAAGCATTACTCAAGTAGTTGAGTAAGATTTGCTCCATACGTCGAATATCAGTACTGAAAATAAAATCATCAGAGAAATCAGAGCTAAAACGTAATTCGACACCTTCAGGGACACGATGCTTGATTGTGTCCAAGACTTGATGGCCCAATTTATTGAGTAATACATCTTCGTAAACCAACTCATACTGCCCACTCTCTAATCGAGCTATATCCAACACATCGTCAATAATCTGTATAAGCATCTGCCCACTTTTCTTAATAGTCTCTCCGTAATCTTTGCGATCATGTTCATCTAATGAATCGTCTTCGACCAATAGGTCAGAAAAACCCACAATAGCATTAATAGGAGTGCGAATTTCATGGTTCATATTATGCATGAAATAATTCTGAATATCTTTTGCCTTTTCTGCTTTTAGACGCAATCTATCAGCCTCTGCTCGAGCTTCGCTTACCTTACGCTTACCTAAAAGAGTAACAATGAGCATCACAGCCAAAAGAACAAGAACTAATATCGATACCCCGATTAATAAGTAAAGCATGCGCGTATTTTCTTGTTCAGAACGCAACTCCAATACTGCATTTTTACGAAATTGAGTTTGGAGTGAAGTAAGCATAGAAAAATCATTTTCTCCACTCGCGAGTTGGTCGAGAAAAATATCATTTATTTTATTTCCATTTCGCAACACGATTTTAGCTTCACGAGAAAGATTGGTAAACTGATTTAATGCTTTATCTTCTATTCTAATAATATCGTAAAGAGACATTTCCAAAGTATCTCCTGACTCAATCATCTGCTCAGCAATACTGACTACTTTTTCTTTCTCACCCGCTATATATGCGTAAATGATGGAATCAGGCATCGTTACCCCATCCTCATTATCATGATATATCTTTGCCCCCAATTTACCACCAGGAGTATGTAAATAAGTCACATTTCGTTTGACGATACTATCAGGCAACAAATCCGACCAGAAGAGCTGACTCATAGCCATTCTATATAAGTATTGTTGGTTCAATAAGCTAGAGGAATTACCATAATCAACTAATGAAGACACCTTGTTAACTTCTAGAGTAAAATGGATTACCTTTTCAGCAGCATCAATGATACGATGAGCATCTTTTGCTTGAGTAGAAATATCAGATTCGAGCATCCAGAAGTTATCCTTCAACATCATCAATGACTTGGGCATCTTATCGACAATATTAGAAAATTGCTCAAGGTAATGATAGAACGGAGATTCCCGGGATAAATTTGGACAAGAATATAAGAGAGACATGTGATAGTAAAAGTTATCCAAGAAATACCCCAAAGTATCTGATGACAAAGAATCAGCATATGCTTGTTCTGCCCCTTGGACATAGCGATAACTATCCATAAGCAAACTATCCTTACCCGCTTCTCCAAGGGCTATTAGTTTATCTATCCTATACACATTGTTTAGCAGTCCAAAGGTAGCTGTAAAGATACGTTGAGTAGGAATATCAGGTACAGTTTTCAACAATTCCATATACAAATAAACGGAATCCATTGGTTCGACCCGATACAATGCAGAAATGGCTGCAAGTTGAGTCATTGGATCATCATAGTCACTACCCAGACGAAACAACGCCCTACCGTAATAGGAAATGGTATCATAATCGTTGCTACTATTTGCTTGAGAGAGCAATTTACTTTTTTGATTTTGATAGACAGAATCGCTATCTAAGATGGCCATATAAGCAGAATCTAAAACGGCATAAGTATGCGTTCCTTCACTATCAGCACGATGATGATACCCCACCAAAATACTAAAAAAGAGAATGAACAAGACGAAGCTTAGATAAAAAAATCGCTTCTTTTTGTTGTTATCAAAAAACTGTTTTCTATTCATGAATAAACCAAAAGACTATCATTAATAGCACAATATCGTCTATATTAATAAGTAACTATTTGTAAAAGAGATATCACTTACAAAGTAAGTACCTTTGTTTACTATACAAATGTAATAAAACATCCCCATAAAATCAACAATTTGATATAATAATCAACAAAAAGAGATATAATTAACACTTTCCATTCCCTTTAACTGGGAGTTCGCAGACAAACCGAGCCCCATCAGTGAATGTAGTATCATAATAGACATTACCTCCCATCAGCGTCGCTAGTTTAAGACAAATACTAAGTCCGAGTCCAGTTCCTTGAGCATCATTATTGAGTTTTCTGAATCGCTTGAATAGTTTCTTTACTTTCTCTGGCGAGATACTTTTTCCCGTATTAGAGACTGAAAATTCCACTTTTCCATCTAAAGGTTCGACGCTTAATAGGATATACCCTTCCTGGGTATGTTTACACGCATTACTTAAATAATTAAGCAGGATTTGTTCCAATCTATGGATATCGGTACAATATAAATAATCATCTCCAAAAGCACTATCAAATCGTAGTTCAACCCCCTCAGGTAAACGATGTCGTATGGTATCTAATACCTGCTTACAGAGGGTATTTAATGAGACTTTTTCATACGACAACTCATACTGTCCGCTCTCCAATTTAGCAATATCTAACACATCATTGATAATCTGAATAAGCATATCTCCATTATTCTTAATGGTTTCACCAAAATCTCTACGTTCACTCTGTGTAAGACTTTCATCTTCGACAAGCAAATCAGAAAAGCCAACGATAGCATTGATAGGAGTTCTGATTTCATGATTCATATTGTGCATAAAATGATTTTGCAAATTTTGTGCCCGCTCAGCTACCTCACGTAATCGGTCTGCTTCAGCTCTCGCTTCAGCAATTTTACGCTTACTTATCTGACTTCGTATCAGTGTAAGTGTCAACAGAATAAAGGCCAAAAAGGAAACACCAGACAGCACATAAAGAATACGCGTATTGGCTTGTTGTGCACGTAATTTCAACTGAGCATTTTTTCTAAATTCACTCTGAAGGGAAGAAAGCATAAAATAATCATTTTGTCCTCGTTTGAGCTGTTCAAGAAATGCAGCATTCAGCTCATGCGTATTGCGTAGTCCAATTCGTGCGTAAGTAGAAAGTTCTGGATATCTGTGCAAAGCTCTACTTTCAGTTCGAATTATATAATATGGATCCATAACTAATGAATCTCCCGTTTCAAACATTTTCTCAGCTATATCCACTACCTGTTTATTCTTTCCCGCAATAAAAGCAAAGAGTAAGGAATCAGACAATGAAGAAGCAGCCAATTCAGGATAAGCTGTTTTTTTGCCCAATTGCCCACCAGGAGTACGTATATAATTCAAATTACGCCTCGCAATACTATCAGGCAACATATCCGCCCAAAACAACTGACGAAAAGCCATAAGGTACAAATATACATTTTTCTGAGAAAGCGACTGTTGACCAAATCTGACAAGAGATTTGGTTCCTTCCTCTTCCAAAATCGTCTGAATCTGATTTTCAGCAGCAACGATACTCCGATCTCTATCTTTAGCCTGTATAGCCACGGAAGATTCTAACAACCAAAACATCTTCTTTAGTAGAGACAAAGACTCAGGCATCTGGTCGACTAGTGTGGAATATCGTTCAAGATAATGGTAATAGGGTGATTCACGAGAGAGAGGCAGACAAGAATAAAGAAGAGACATGTGAGAGACATAATTCCTAAAAAAATAATCTGACGAATCTATAGATATGGAATCTCCATAAGTTTTTTCTACAGCTTTCAAGTAATGATAACGGGCTAGATTAATACTATCTTTACCCATAACACCCATTGCATGATAAACATCAATTTTGATGTTATTAGACAACACTTGAGAGATTGCATCGACCATGAGTTTATCTATCGTTGGTAAAGTATTGTCTATCCTATTAATAGTAGCCGAAGACCTATCTTTCTGCCCATTGCTATAAATCGAGGTGACAGGACTCAACGAAACAGTAGAATCACAAGCATGTTTCTCTAGAAACAATAGCCTTCGGACATAATGAGAGATACTATCAAGATTTGCCGTTAGAGGTAAAGCCTCCAAACGATCCTCATCAAGACGTCTATTAGTCGAGTAAGATTTTGTAACAAAATCACAACTTATTAATAAAATGGCAAATAAGGACATAAAAACAAACCCCAAACTTGTTAAAAATTTAGGGACAAATGAATCCTGTCTTGATTTATCCATTAACATAGGCATATTTCAATCAATAAAATTTAAGTATCGCATATAAAAGCTAAAATACACAATTAATAAGCGAGGTAAAGTTAATCAAACAGACGAAACCAAACAATATTTTATAAGAATTCTTCAAAAGAATAAGTATTAAGTACATCAATTTGATTAATTTAAAACCTCAAAAACCGCAACCAATTTGTAAGGTAACTATAAAGAGTTATTTTTATGCCACAATCAGCCATAAAGTTCTAGAAAAAAAATTAACTTTGCAATATAAATTACAACGAATACAACAGTAAAATATTAATCAAGAGATTTATTAAAGGTAATCCGCATATTTTGTATGGGTACTAACTACGTCTCACAGGATCAAAATTATATGAAAAGAATAGGACTATTCATTTTAAGTGCATTGCTCACTATCAGTTCATTTGCTCAAGATAAAGTAAATGAAAAAGAAATACAGAAAACCACCAAAGAGGAGCAAACTCCAAACTGGAAAAAAGGGGGAATGACCTCATTGACCTTCTCACAAACCTCTCTTAGTAATTGGTCAGCAGGAGGTGATGATGCAATATCATCCAATGCACTTATAGACTTATATGCTAATTATAGCAAGAAGAATAATAGCTGGGAGAATAAATTAAAGATGGAATACGGGTTAATGAAACAAGATGGACAAGGAGTTCGAAAAAGTATTGATAACCTCGAATTAGCATCCAAATATGGATACAAAGCATCCAAGAGCTGGTATTACTCAGCACTATTAGGATTTCAAAGTCAGTTTGCTAAAGGATATGATTATAGCGATACAGAAGGTGTAGAGGATATCAAACGGTCCAATTTTTTAGCTCCAGCTTACATCACGCTATCCTTAGGTATGGATTATAAGCCCAACGACACGTTCTCGGCCTACCTATCACCAGTGACTGGTAAATTGACCATTGTAGCGGATGAAGATCTATCCGATGCCGGTGCTTTTGGTGTGAATCCCGGAGATACTTTTCGTACTGAGTTTGGAGCATATACCAAATTCGCTTATAAGAAAGAGATTATGACCAATGTAAATCTTCAATCCACTTTAGCACTTTTCTCTTCGTATAAGACCTTTGGCAATGTAGATACCAATTGGGACATTGCGATAAATATGAAAGTAAACAAATTATTAACAGCCACAGTCAATACCTCACTAGTCTATGACGATGATGTACTGACAAAGGTTCAATTTAAAGAAGTAATAGCCGTCGGATTGGCTTACAAATTCTAGAGAGTAATGAACGCTTTTATTTTCTATTCAAATCGATTATAAAAGAGCTTCGTCTCATCGTAGTTATTATGTGGCTTAACCTTTACTGCTGGATATCCAATAGGACATAGATTAAGAGGAACTAGATGCTCAGGGATATTGAGTAATTGGCGTAACTTATTCACACGGTCCTCTTCTGGAAATACAGCAGTCCAAACAGCTCCTAATCCCATTGATTCGACCTGCAAGAGCATATTTTCGGTGGCAGCTGAACAATCAAAGATCCAATAATCCATTTGTCCACTAGGATAAGTCGTATTCCTATTTCCACAGACAATGATAGCAGCAGAAGCATCTCTAGTCATCTTAGCATATGGCATAATCTCTGCCAATTGCACCAACAAAGAATGATCATCGATAATAATAAAAGCCCACGGCTGACGATTCACTGCTGAAGGTGCTTGCATACCCGCACGACAAATCAACTCTAGATCTTCTCTTGAGACTTTTCGATTTGTGTACTTTCGCACACTTCTACGTGTAAAAATAGCATCCATAATTTTATATCTATTTAAATAGCCGTTCAAGTATCTCTACATAATCCCCCCATAAGATAATATGATGATTCCCGATAGGAGATTTGAGAAAATAGCTTACAGGCTCTTCTAGAGTGAATTGAGCCTGAGTTCGGCAAAAATGTCCATAATGCGTATTGGTATCCAGCCGAGCACGGGTCAAAAAATGCTCATCAAGATTTCTCCCCCCTATCTTAAAGATTGTCACGGTACCGATAGGAAGAATACCTTGCAAGGCAATTCCAGACTGAGTCTCATAATGAGAACGGATGACATAACTTTCAGTAAGCGATGGGTCTACCATGCAATGCGACAAGACAATCTGATTTGTCTCTTGTGATATGATAGAAGGATTAGCCATAAACCCTGTTTGCCCAGTGACAGCCTTAGCTACCACCAACGTGAGAATCGATTGCATATCCCCTTCACAGCCCGCTAAAAGGCCATCTTGATTTAGCCATGCAAGAGCAAGGCAACCAGTTGTTTTACAATGGTCAATCAATCCGAAGCAACGTAAAGTCATGGCTTGCAGATGATGATTGGTACACACCTGACGAAGAGCAAGATACAAACACACGGCTTTGCGAATCTCATCCCCATTCCCTTCTACTTGGTAAGCAGCAGCCTCTCGAAATTTGATTGCTAGACGAGCAGCCTCATCTAATTTCACATCATCATGAGTCATGCAATCATACGTATCGAGAACCTCTTGCAATTCGATAGAGACGAAATCGAGTCCCCATTTCTCACGAGCAAGTTTAACATCTACACTACTCGCAATCAGCCAATCAGATGGTTCACCGATCACCCCTATTCGTTGTCCATGTAATTGCTTACGTGCCTCATATAGTCTAGCCAAAAGCCGAACCTCCTTCACTATTTGTTCAGGAATATCATGGATAACTTCAAATTCAACATCATTTCGTTTGAGCCATGAAGCGATTTCTAGAGAGGCAGCTAAGGAGTTGCTAATCCCATCGTTGAGAAGCACAATAGGACTATGCCATCTAGGAAATAAGTCTAGAAACAACTCTTCAGTACCTCCACTTCCAACCCAGATAAGTGTCAACCCATCTTCTTGTTGTATTTCTTCAAGCTGAGTATGGTCAAAATAGTTGACTTCAAAAGCTTCTTCGAGTCCCAAAATCATCTGACGATGTATCTGACGCATATCATTATGCCCGACCAAATCACTTTGGAGAAGCAATAAATTAATTGACGATTTAGGTAGTCTATTAGGTGAGTTCATAATCTTTACTTTTTTGAGAGAACAAGAAGAGATAACTAAAAGGTTAGTTCATTGTATCGTACTATCCCGTCTTCATCAGTATATTGAATGTTTACAGAACCTCCATCTTGCAAATCATCCCAAACAGAATATAAAGGAATAGACATATACACTCTAGAAGAATAAGCAGCATAATCCCCATTGGAATCATGATAAAGGCGAATAGCAATATGTATTTTCCCACTCGTATCATATTGTTTTATCAGCGTACGTGCATAGAATAGATGGTCCATTTCTTTCTTCGAAACCTCAAAAAGTAAGTTTAAGAAATAAGCCCCTTTAGACATACTAACGAATGAGATAGGGTCATCTCGATAAGTCGTACCATCCACTGCTATCTCAGGCAATTGTACAGGAGCGACACTAGCGAGTTTAATCACCTCAATATCAGAGCTACTTCCCTGACTAGAGGTTGATGCTGAAGATTCCTGAGTATAATAACAAATCACGCGTAACGAATCGAGCGTATTCAAATCCATTTGTACTGTCGAAGTATCCAAAGGATACACCATTCCATCATCAAGTCGAATCGAGAGTTCATCACTGATAGGACCTTGTCTCAAGACAGTAGCATAACCCATAAAATAATTAGGTAATGAAACCTCTTTGTCTGAGGAACAGGCAGTGAAAAATATCGTCAACAGCGATAAGAAAACAAATGAAAGAGAATATTTCTTATTCATCTGCAGTAGCTTTGATGTAATTAGCAACCGGGTTAGCATACATTTCAAGAATCTTCTTATATAAGAAAGGCATATCCTTATTGGGAAGTGCTATCTTATCTAGTTGTGAATCGATGTATTTAATGAAGTGAGCACGCTCTTTAACCGTATACTTATCCGACATTTCTTCTGTATCAAAGAGTAAGTCATAAGCAACATAATTACCTGGATAGAGTTCATAATTGCTATGAATCTCTTTGTCAATGAGTTCGGCTACCATGCGAATAAATTCAGATTTACAGCAAGTCTTAGGTAACAAATTGAGCCTAGGATTAAGGCATGAACTCGTACGAAATACGATACGTCCTTTGTACCCCATCACACCAGCTTCCATATTCTTCAGGTCATCTTGAGCCGTCTTTTGAAAATCAGGGTCATCCCGTTTTTGTTGAAATTCTTGAGCTTTGAGGTAGTCACACGGGTCATACTCGTAACTAATCGCCAAGGGAAGAATATTCATCTCTTGCAGACGTTCTACTAAAGTACCCTCACCCCCCATTACAAGCATCTTAAGAAGGCTATCTTGAGTTCTGTCAGATGAATCTTTGCTACGTCCTTCACGCTGAGCCATCCAAATAGATTGTTTTTTTACAGTGATTGCGTAGTGCATATAGCGACTCATACGAGCTGAAGAGCCTAATATCTGCCGCATCGTCAATCCACGATGTACAATAAATGACTTATTGACACGAACAAACTGTTCTATCCATGGATACACCAATAGATTATCTCCAATAGCCACTTCCTGAGTATCGTATCCTTCTCGAACAAATAGGTCAGCTAAGAAAGCCGAATCAAGAATGATATCTCTATGATTAGAGAGATAAATATGTGCTTTGGATAAGTCTTTAACCTTAGAATGGTCAAATTCTATACCCGTGGATGTCTTCTGCAGAACCCCTTCTAAAAAAGGATAGCTAAATGTCTTTTGAAAATCTACTTTCGTTTTGCATTGATTCATCATTTTCCTCACCTGTTCCTTCTCGAGTTGTGGAAAAATCTGGTTCAAGACATAAAGAAACTGTTCACTAGCTAATAGTTTCTCATAAATATCAGGCAATTCTTCGTCATGATATGGGCGTATAGCATCAAATTCTTCGATATCGTAATTCATAGTGCTAGTAAGATTTAATTAGTTATTAGTTTGTCATCAATAATAGAAGAAATCACCGTTGTAATATCCAATTTAGCAGCAGCAACCTGCTGAGGGATAAAACTAGTAGTCGTCATCCCAGGGTTGGTATTTACTTCTAACAAATTGATTCTCTCTTCATTATCAATAATATAATCTATACGGATGATTCCTGCAGCTCCGATAATCTCATATATAGCAGAAGTCAATTTCTGTACACGTATAGTTAATTCATCAGAAATACGGGCAGGTGTAATTTCTTGCACCATCCCATTGTATTTTGCATCATAGTCAAAGAAGTCATTTGTAGTGACGACTTCAGTAACTGGCAATGGAACGACCGCTGTTCGTGTCTTATAACAGCCACAAGTGATTTCTGTTCCTTGCATAAATGCTTCAATCATAACTTCAGGAGCTTCCTCAAAAGCTTTTTCAATCGCAGGTTGTATATCCGCAGCTTCTTTCACCTTCGTCACACCGAAACTAGACCCTCCTAGACTCGGTTTGACAAAACAAGGAAGTCCTACTGCTTCGATGACTTGCTCATCAGAAGCCTGTTGTCCCCTTCTAAGCATCATCGACTCGGCTACCCTCATACCAAAAGCCTTGAGGTATTGATTACAAGCAAACTTATTATAAGTAAGCGATGCAGCCAATACTCCACAGCAATTGTAAGGTATCCCAATCATGTCGAAATACCCCTGAAGGAGTCCATCTTCTCCAGGTGTACCATGTATTGTGATATAAGCAAAGTCAAAAACAATCTTCTGTTCTCCTATGACAGTAGAAAAATCATTACGATCAATCGTACTAACAGGTTTTCCCTGGGAGAGAACACTCCAAACACCCTTGCGCATCGTTACGATGTACGGTTCATATTTCTCTTTATCGATAAATGACAGGATGCCTTCTGCACTTTTCAAGGAGACTTTCCATTCTGAAGTATCCCCTCCTGCCACAATAGCAATAATTGGTCTCATAAAACTTATCTTATTAATCCTTTAGGATTCTTCTATTTCTCTATTACTAATATATCCACGCCATTTCTCTATGAGCATAGCCATATCCTTTGGGATAGGAGTTTCAAAACTCATCTCCTCACCCGTACGAGGATGAACAAACCCCAAAGTCATCGCATGCAAGGCCTGTCGAGGACATATCTTGAAACAATTTTCAACAAATTGCTTGTATTTATTAAAACGGGTTCCTTTAAGAATGTCATGACCTCCATATCGTTCGTCATTGAACAGGGTATGCCCGATATATTTCATATGTACACGAATCTGATGTGTTCGTCCTGTCTCGAGGACGCACTCTACCAAAGTCACATAGCCAAGTCGCTCGAGTACTGTATAATGAGTGACAGCATGCTTCCCATCTTCAGGGTCACGAGTGACAGCCATCTGCATACGGTTCTTAGGATGTCTAGCGATACTCCCTTCGATTCGTCCTGCATCATCATTAATCAGTCCCCATACCAGAGCCACATATTTTCGTTTTGTCGTCTTATTGAAGAACTGCTTAGCCAATGCTGTTTTAGCATCTGCTGTCTTAGCAATCAATAACAAGCCTGATGTATCTTTGTCTATACGATGAACCAATCCCACAGCAGGATCATTGGGGTCATAGTTTGGATTTTCTCTGAGATAATAAGCAATCGCATTGAGCAATGTCCCATGATAATTACCGTGACCAGGATGCACAACCAAACCCGGAGGCTTATTGATAACCATCAAATCATCATCTTCATAGACCACATCAAGAGGAATATCCTCCGCAATTATTTGATTCTCATACTTAGGACGATTCATCATCAATGTGATGACATCCTCAGGTCTGACTTTATAATTACTCTTCACTGGAATATCATTCGCGAGAATAAATCCACCTTCTGCAGACTGTTGTATCCTATTACGAGAAGAATGTGGTAATCGCTCGGTGAGGTATTTATCCACTCTCATAGGTTCCTGTCCTTTATCTACAAGCCATCTGAAATGTTCATATAACTGACCATCTTCACCTTCATGTAGATCAGATTCTTTTTGAAACTCTATATTGAGCTTTTCTTGTTCGTTTTCTTCCATATTCTAGAGAATATTATTTACTATAAAGTAACTCATCAAAACCAATTAATATCATCATCACCAGTTGCTTTATCATCGACTAGTGGTCTTACTGCATTGCCCAATGAATCAGTCATGGTAGAATCTCTACGGACCAATCCAGTGGCATCTCCATCACCAGCAACCAAAGTCAAGGTAGCTCCTGTAGGTACTTTAGCTCCTTTTTCAAGGACTTCTCCTCGATACTTCACAGCATAGACCCAATCCTTTTGTCCACTTACATATTCGTTTGGACTAAGGGAGAAGCCATTAGCTTTGACGAGGGCAGCAGCTTGTCGAAGAGAACTATTATCTGCTACATCAGGAATAGATACCTCAGGTACCGATTCATTGTTAAGAGTCACATATATCGTCCGTCCAGCCTTGACAAAATGTCCTGCTTCAGGATTAAAGTCAACCACAGTACCAGGTGAAGCATTAGCTACATAAATAGAATCGACAATCTCATATTTCAATCCTACATCGCGTAATGTGCGCGCAAGATGTACTTCATCTAAATTTGCGATATTAGGCACAGCTATCTTCTCACCATGATGCGTATAATTATCGATAAAGGCGAAAGTGACATAAATCCCCACCATAATAACGATGACCATCATGATTAAGTTAGTCAACCATATTTTCAGTCCTTGTTTCATTGTCTTTTTTTAAATGCATATTTATGTCTCAAAGATACTGATTATTTTGAGAAAATCGATAATTTGGCTTTTTAGACACTGATAAATTGTAACAATTTAGGCAAAATAGGGCAAAAAAAGGAGAGAGTGTATATAACAACTTGTTAGATACACTCTCTCTCCTTATTTTACGCTATAGCCAAGGGCAAGGATTGCTGATTACTTGCGTCCGTTGTATTCGTCAGAAACAGTTAATTTCTTACGACCTTTTGCACGACGTGCTGCTAGCACTCGACGTCCGTTGGCAGTTTCCATTCTCTCGCGAAAACCGTGTTTATTTTTTCTCTTACGGTTTGAAGGTTGGTATGTTCTCTTCATTTTAATATATATATTATGTTATTACTATTCGTAAGTTATGGGCCATTCCCGACTCCACAAAGCATTATTTACCTTATAGAATCGGTTTGCAAAAGTAGGAACTTATTTTTAATTAACCAACGGATAACTGATTTTTCCTTGAAAGTTTTGCGATTTTTATCTAATTAGACTACTTTTGTATCCAACTCGACACGTATAATCACTAAAAGAGTGATTCTCCTCCGCATATATAATATTAATAAAAATAGAATTATAAGATGATTAAATCAGAAGAAGTAAAGAATGGCATGTGCATCAAACTTGATGGGCGCCTTTATTTTGTGGTAGAATTTCTACATGTAAAACCTGGTAAAGGAAACACAATCATGCGTACCAAACTCAAAGACGTCGTAGATGGTCGTGTAATAGACCGTACCTTCCAAGTGGGCTTCAAACTAGAAGATGTACGTGTAGAACGTAGACCATACCAGTTTTTATACAAAGATGGAGAAGATTATATCTTCATGAACCAAGAAGATTTCGACCAAGCACCTATTGCAAAAGAACTAGTTAAAGGAGTAGACTACCTCAAAGAAGGAGATGTTATTGATGTCGTAAAAGATGCTTCAACTGAAACGATTCTTTATGGTGAACTTCCAACTAAGGTACAGTTGAAGATTACGTATACAGAACCAGGAATGAAAGGTGATACAGCCACAAACACATTGAAGCCTGCTACTGTAGAGACAGGAGCTGAGATTCGTGTCCCTCTATTTATTAGTGAAGGTGAAATCGTCGAGATTGACACCCGTGACGGTTCTTACCAAGGTCGTGTAAAGCAATAAGCAGATGAACTATTCGCTAATTATCCCCGTCTACAATCGACCGGAGGAATTGGGTGAGTTGCTCAGCAGTATAGCCCAGCAAACACACACCGATTTTGAAGTCATTGTAGTCGAGGATGGTTCAGCGATTTCTTCCAAACAAGTCGTAGCGGAATACAAGCACTTATTTCCCCTACACTATCATTTCAAGTCCAATTCTGGACCTGGAGATTCACGCAATGTAGGAGCTACTCTAGCTCATGGAGATTATCTAATCATCCTAGACTCGGATGTCATTCTCCCAGTAAATTATCTTCAGACGATTCACGACTACCTATCTCAGAATCCCGTAGATGCTTTTGGAGGGCCTGATGCTTCTCATCCAGACTTCACCCCTATACAGCGATCAATAAGCTATGCTATGACCTCTGTATTCACCACAGGCGGTATTCGTGGGGGACGAAAGAAAGGGCTGGACAAATTCTACCCTCGGAGTTTCAATATGGGCATCCGCAAACAAGTATATAATACGCTAGGCGGATTTGCAAAGATGCGCTTCGGAGAAGATGTCGATTTCAGTTTACGGATCATAGAAGCAGGATATACCACAGCACTAATAAACGACGCTTGGGTATATCACAAACGCCGAAGTACCTTCAGGCAATTTTTCAAACAAGTACACAACTCAGGCATCGCACGGATCAATCTAATGAAACGCCATCCTGGGTCACTCAAAATCGTTCATACTCTTCCCGCATGCTTCACCTTAGGTGTCCTAGGATTAATGTTATTAGCTGTCCTATCAGGCTATTGGTACGGCAGTTTAATCCCTGCATTGATCGTCCTCTCTCCATTGGTTTGTTACAGCCTCATCCTATGGATAGATGCCACCTACAAAGAGAAGTCGCTCACGATAGGATTCTTATCCATCATCGCTTCATTTATCCAACTAATCGGTTATGGCAGCGGATTTATCAAATCATGGTATAAGCGTATACTACTTGGTCAAGATGAATTTCAAGCCTTCGAAAAGAACTTCTACAAATAATCTCCAGAAAAGGGACATAGAAACGAACACCATTTAGTATTCAAAAAGGGACGAAAAACATTTTTATCTAAAAATGAATCTCATCCCCTCTCTTTTCTAATACTAACTAGAAATTATTCTCTAAGATCTATTCTGCATAGACCTCCATTTCATTAAATGTAGGATTTCTTTTTCAGATTTATCCACTTCATCTATTGGTAACATTTGTTTATATCATCACTATCCCATGCAATAGCCGAACTATAATCTAGATTTGGTGTCAATCCTTGACCCTCACTGACTTCTCTAGTGGTATTGGACCAGTCCATATCAAATCCATGTCCAGTTGCATCTTTAAAGATATGCCCCTCACCTTCGTTCATTTTCCAATAAGCAACGAGTCCTTCAGATTCAGGGTCCACTCCACAGAGTCCCATCTTCAATTCAGCAGAACTTAGTGCCCGATTCCAAACTCGAACCTCAGCAATACGACCTCGAAAGTATTGAGAACTTCTATATCCCGTCCATGACATGCCTAATTCAAATCGCTGGAAATCGACGGGTTTACCGTCACCAGCTCCTTCGCTATCTTTGACACCATCCACGTACATCGTCAACTGACTACCTGTATAAGCCAGAGAGACAGTGTACCAACGTTCTGTACTAAAACGAGTACTAGAGACAATACTACCATTTGGGCTAACCCATTGCAATGCATTGACATCCATGCCAGCCTCTCCAAAACGAAGCATACTAGAACGTTTCTCATCTTTAGAAGTAAAACTACACAAGCGAGCGATACTATGCCATTGCTCAGAATAGAATTTAATCTCATAAGTAAAATTAGCCAACTCCTGTTTCTTATCATCAGGAAAGATGAAGTTGCTATAAAGATTTGTATTACTTACATTCAATGAAGTGAAATGAATAGCCCGTGAGATTTGTAGATAAATCGTCTTCGAAGGTTTCAACAATTCCAATCCATCTACTTGCTCAATAGTAACAGGGATGACATAGACACGCCCATCAGCAAACGCTTCAGTAGAAATGACTTTAACGGTCACAGGAGTAGAAAAAGATTTCCCTGCTTTGATCACAACATCACTATTTTCGATAGCGACCGTTCCATCCGGAATCGCATAATAATTCGTATTATTCTTTTCATTGTAGGCATCAACCAATGAATTATCAATAGCAAAACGGACGTTAACATCATGAGTAACTTTAGCAGTCGCAGAAGCTGTAATCGCATAAGAAGATGGCGTATCTTCGACGACAAACTTCGTCACAGGAGTAATTTCTGTACCAGTAATGTAGACTACATTCTTTCCGTAGTCAAAATCATCTCCTTCAGTACAACTACTCAAAGCCACAAGACCAAAGGATAGAATGGATAAAAAAACTTTAATGTATATTTTCATTTTAATTAAATTTATTGCAAACACAATTTCACAAGATAATTCTCACAAGAGATTTTATTTATCGATAGAAGGGTTACATAATTGTATACCTCGGCGTACGTTGTAATATGGGATTCCAGTCTTGGAATAATAATCTCTATCAAAATAGAAAGCACCAAATCCTCCTTTTCTTCCCTGAGTCGGATTCCATCGAGCCATGCCCTCCATGGAGTACATTCGAGTACCTTGTCCCACCGGTTCTGACCAAATATCTGAAGTCGTGGTATTTCCATCGACCTCTGTAAAAGCGACTCCTCCATTTTCATAGTAATCCCCAAATGTTTCACAACAGATATACTTGGACGGTTCTATCCATTGGACACTATTATACGCATTTTGCAAACGACTGGCTGAATTGAAGCCATAACACTGCTGAACATAGTAGTTGACCAATTCCCCTGTACTTTCAGGAGGCTTAGAACTATAATAATCAATGATAAATAACTTATCCGAATATTTTCCTTTAGGGCCAATCAATTCACCAAGATAATTACAAAGGGTAGCAAAACGAGCCCCTCCATCTCCCCAATAACCACGAGGTTCATAATCGATATCCGTGCCATCTATATCATACTTCAAGATGTCAGCAACGATACTTTCGGCATAGGCTTTAAGTCCTTCTTCCCCGTCGACATTCAGATCCCAGTCTTTTCCATTATAAGTAAAAGTAGTATGCCAAGAAGCATCTGTATGTGATACAAAACGCGTCCCCTTTACTTTTTGACAATAGCGCATATCACTATATGCAATAGGCATATAATTAGTCTCAGTAGAATCATTACTAGGGATATCCATCCATAGATTAACAATATCTAGACTATCGGGTAGACCTATAAATCGTTCTCCCCAAGAAGCAGGGTCTTTATACCCCTCCACTCCCTCGATAGGAGCATAAGCAGCATAGTAACCAAAAAAGACACTGTGGTCACTTTTTTTATAATCTCGAAGATTCTTATAATATTGTTCGTTGTACGTTTTTAATCCTTGTACAACTTCAGCCTCAACATCTGTGTCACAACTAGAAAGCGTACATGCTCCAAAGAGCAAAACGAGTACATATATCAGTATATTGTTCATTGTTCTCATATTTTTTTATTAATCAATGACTAGTATTAATTAGAACTGGCCGGTTTAGTATCCCACCAAAGTTTAGTTCCTCCATTATCTTGACCACCTAGTGCAGCAATGCCACTAGCGACGCCTTCTGGATTATTAATTTTTTCATCACGAGTGTATGGAAGTCGACGAACTTGTACTTGCGTGTCAACAGTTCCATTACTACTATTTTTCACGACAGGAATAACCTCAGGATAACCAGTACGACGATATTCGCTCCATCCCTCTGGGCCATCAGGAAATAGAGCAATCCACTTTTGAGTGATTATCTGCTCCAATTTCTTTTCAAACTCAGCCTCTTCTGACCATGCTGGCACAACCGATGTGCTAAAAGTATAGTTATCACTTCCCACATTATCTGAGAAAGATGCTGGTGAAGAGACGGCATCTGCGAGATAGCTATCTGCACTTCCAGCATTATTTTCTTCAAATGAAACGCTAATGCCTCGTTCATAAAAATGCTGAGCTGTACCTCCCATGTCCCAACCTCTAAGTGCACCTTCAGCACGTAAGAAGAATGATTCAGCAGCAGTCATCCATACAACGGGAGTCGTGTTGCGATCAATATTAAAATTCGAGATTTTAGAACCTTGATAATTACTCATATTACTTGTCGTGATACCGATACGTACACCATGATATTCGCCATCGTCACTTGCAGCAGTAAAATAACGACTGATACGCGGATCATTGAGTCCATGCAAATAAGCTACAATGGTTGCTCCAGGACGACAATCACCCGCATTGAAATTATAAGCTATTTCTTGCAAAGGATGATGATATACAAGCAGATTGTGAGACAACTCAGCACGATCTGACTTCTTTTCTACAAAACCAAATAAATTATGAGCAGACTTCTCCGCCTCTTGTTGAGCTAATACAGGATTCGAGTAACTGATACGCATGGCCAAACGAAGGCGCAAAGTATTTGCGAACTTCACCCATTGCTCAACGTTTCCACCATATATGTAGTCGTAATCACTCATTAATTTGGCTTCACTATTGCCACTGACATAATTGCCCAATACGTCAATCGAGTGGTCTAATTCATCTAAGAATTTAGCATAAACTTGATCTAAAGGGTCATACAGACTAGAAGAGCCATAACTGACGTAAGGGATAGGTCCAAACGAATCAGCGACACGATGCATCCCTTCTACCTTGACGATAGTAGCAAGTGCATCAACCTCGTCCAACTCCTGTTCGAGAGCTAATTTGTGTATATTCTGCCATGGAGCCATTATGCCTGTATAAGCAAAGTCAAAGGTACCATTCACCCATGATTCTTGGAAGTTGTATTGCCCATTGTGATTCGTTGATCCCAATGTAGCTGCGACATATCCAGAAAAGAGATCATGTGAGAGATTCTGTGCTATCTGGTAGTCAGAGTCTAACCGCTCTCCGTCACTAATGATAATTACTCGTCGCAACATCTGAGAAAAGAAAGCTCCTGTCTTGAGGTTATCCACTTCCATCATTTCATCTGTCACCTCATTCGAGTTTACATTATCAGCATAGTCAATACATGAAGTATTGTTCAGTAAAACCAAGAACACGCCCAATAAAAAGAGATTGTTCCATGATACTATTTTATTTAGATTCATATCATCTACATTTATTATGTTTGATTAAAAGTTAACTTTCACAGAGAAGCCCAAATTACGTAAGCTAGGGGACATGAACATATCAATACCTTGAAAGTATGTACCAGTACTAGCTGTCAATTCGGGATCGAATGGAGCTTTGTTGTAAAGGAAAAATAAGTTCTTACCAATAAAAGAGACATTTAATTTTTTAATCCAACATACATAATCATTGATAGGAACATCGTATCCTAAAGAGACTTCAGATAATCGCACATTGGTTGCACTATAGGTATACATAGAACCTATGCCCCCTTGAGCACCAGAGCCACCAATCTGAGTATAATAATCTTCAGCACCGATACGGCGTCCATTGACCAATGCCCCTCCATTATTACGGGCATCAGCACTCGCTTGCGAGGCACCATAAGCATCCATCGTAGCTTGTGTCTGAGACACGACGATCCCCCCTACACGAGCCGTGAACAAAAAACCAAGTGAAAAGTCCTTGTATGATAAGTCATTACCGAAGCCAAGATTATACTTAGGTGAACTATTACCAGCCTTTACAAATACATCAGGCTGTGTGACCACGACTTGGTCTGATGGATGCACAAAAATTGCCCCGTGTTCATCCGTGCGTAAAGTGTTTACATAGATATCACCGACAGATCCCCCTTCAGTGAGCATCATCTTATAGAGGCTTGTCCCCCCCATATCAATTCGATCCAAAGAAACGAGTTCATGCGTATAAGGGTCTTCGTAATTGCGTAGTAATTCGACCACTTTGTTTCTGTTCAATGAATAAGTCAAATAAGATTTCCATCCAAAATCTCCCCATTTGTCATTGTACTGCAAAGACAATTCGATACCTTTATTATCGACACGTCCTCCATTGACCACTTCCGACTTATAGCCAGTAGTAGAAGAGAGTGTACGTTCAAAGAATTGATTGTAGGTGCTTGACTTATAGATTGAAGTATTTAACTTGACTTTATTCTTGAAAAACACAAAATCAAATCCAGCCTCCCACGATTTTGTCCGTTCTGGTTTTAAGTTGCGATTAGGTCGACGAGATTGGGTAACCGGTGCCCCATCAACCAATGCATAAGTAGGCACTGCCAAAAAGACCTCAGGAGAGTTACCAACCTCAGAGTATGACACACGTACTTTCATATAAGGTAAGACATCTGTACTACAATGGAATATTTCTGTGATAATTCCTGAGAGCCCAATTGACGGATAGAAGAAAGAACTGGTATTTGTTCCCTTAAAAGTCGAAGACCAATCGTTACGAGCCGTAACATCTAAATAAGCCATAGACTTGTATCCCACTTGCGCACTAGCAAAAAGAGCACGTTTTTTTAAGTGTGTCCCATATTGATTAGCTAGGTTTTTCTCAGAGGTATCCACATTGCCAAAGGTAAATAGATTAGCAACCGATTTCAATTTGCCTCCGAAATAATCTGATTTGTAATTATTATCCTCAAAGTTGGCTCCCACATTGGCAGACAAATTGAATGTATTATCGAGAAAATACTTATTCACATTAAGTAAAAGTTCCCCATAAATCTGCTGATTCTCTATGTTACTTTTAGAATAGAAACCATATTGAGAAGCAAACAATGTATTTGTTCCAGCATCGTATTTTCGTTCACGAGACTCGTTATTACGATCTATTTTGGTACGAGCTGTTAAATTGATCCAATCAGCAAACTCATATTTCAAAGAAGCTGATGCAATATAACGGTTCTTCGTATTGGGCATCATGACATGTTCCGTAATCCAATAAGGATTTTGCAAAGCTAAACTCGTACTATAAGGCCAATACTGAGTCGATAGATTTCTCTCTGCATTGTACCTTTGATAAGACTGCACTTTAGAGAAATCATCACCAGCAGGAAACAAATAGAGCGGAACGAGCGGATTATTGTATAATCCTTGAGAAGTCATATTTTGTTCCTTAACTGTGCTAAGCATAAAGCTAAGATCAGCCGTCAACTTATTATCCAGCATTTTGGCTACATTACGGACAGTCACATTGTATCGTTCATAATCATTGTTATGAACGATTCCATTCGCATTGGTAGACCCAATAGATAAATACGTCTGATTGTGTTCAGTACCAGTAGAGACACTAGCCGAGTTGGTCACATTAACACCCGTCTGAAAGAAATCTTTAGGGTCATAACTACTTGCTGTGTTCAATTTGTTTCCCCAACTATAGTAACTACCCACCTCAGAAGGACCATACTGGTTCTGAAAATCAGGTAAAATCAGTGGAGCTGAGAAAGTAGTATTGTTTGATATCGAGACAGAAGTACGTCCTTCTTTTCCTTTTTTAGTTGTAATCATGACGACTCCATTAGCGGCTGCACTACCATACAAAGCAGCTGCCGATGGACCACTAAGGACAGATATGCTTTCGATATCTTCCATATTCAATCCAGAAATAGGGTCACCAGATTGCCCGGCACCTTCATAAGAGTCACTTGGTTGTGTAGAAGAAGCACTCATATCAATCATAGGAATGCCATCAACAACATAAAGAGCATTGTTATTTCCATTCAACGATTTAGCACCACGCATGATTACACGAGAAGCCCCTCCAATACCTGAAGAAGAAGAATTAATAGTAACACCAGCAACACGTCCATTCAGATTGTTCACGAAGTTAGGATCTGCAATACGAGATATTTCACTATTTCCGACCTGTTGAACATTATAAGATAGCGATTTAGCTTCTTTCTTTATACCAAGAGCCGTCACGACAACTTCGTTCAGCACCTCCGTATCTTCTCGTAAAACGATATGCAATTTCTTCTCATCAGCCACTTTGATTGACTGAGAAGCAAATCCTATATAAGAGAATGACAACACCTCATCTTTGTTCACCGTCAAGGTAAAAAAGCCATCAATATCAGATACAGTACCTAGCGATTGTCCTTTGATTTTGACACTTACTCCGATTAGTGCTTCTCCATTAGGATCTGTGATGACCCCTTTTACTTGAAGTTTTGATTGATTCTTGTTGACCTCACCAGCTGATAAGATGATTTGTTTATCCACAACAGCAAAGGTCACATTCGTTCCTCTAAAAAGCTCTTTGAGTATCCCTACGATATCATTTGTCTTTTTGTCTAAAGAGACCACCCGATTCTTTGATATTGTACTATTGTTATATAGAAATACGTAATCAGATGTTTTTTCAATCTCGTTAAGTACTTGTTCAACCGTGGCATTGGACATCATGATAGGTATACGAGTCTTTTGCGCATATCCTTTCTGAACAATAGGTTGTACGAGAACAGCTAATAATAAAACTAAACCCACTCTCTTAAGAGAAGAAAGGTTTAAACTAAAAACACATTTACAGCACAATGCAATAAACGATTGATTTTTTTTCATAAATTCGCGGTTAATAAAGGTTTTTACTCGTTTTTCTTACTATTTAATAATACAATCGAATTCAAAAAAAAGGACAAAAAAATCAAAATAAATATCTTCCTATCACCAATCCTAACCTATTTCTGTGAGTTAATGGGATGATTGTTTCGATTATTTTTCGCACTATTGTGTAATAAAGCTGCTTTTGTTTAGACCTTCGGCTCATTAAAGATCCGATAAACACTCTCCCAAGGTTCATGAATCCGTTTCAGTGATCACATGCAGTGAGATCTCTTATTGATATTTAAAATCGCCCCCCTGTCCTTTTAACTATTTTTCATTTGTATTATATACGTAATTACATTTTAAAACAGATTATTTTGAAAAAACATACACTTAAGATAGAGTCGGAAAAAGTGCTTCGCTATTGCGAAGGCAAGAGTACACTCGATGAACGAATAGAGATAGAAAAAGAGGCTAGACACTCCGTAGACTTACGAAGAGCCATTCATGACCTACAAATATCTTTAGCTCTAAGTAAAGATATTAAAGAGTTGGAATCAATTGATACGAACGCCGCTTTTGCTCGAATGAAAAAGAGAATAAGAAAACAACGAATTCAACGGATCAATTTGCAGTTGATGCGTTACGCTGCACTTCTATTCATTCCACTACTAATAACCTCGCTGGTATTAAGTTATTTACACTTCGGAGCATCCTCTCATGAAATGCAATATGCTGAAGTGAACACTTCTTCAGGGGCAATTATTCGTTATGAATTGCCCGACAAATCAGTTGTATGGCTCAATTCAGGTAGTAAATTACGTTATCCCATTACATTTAAAGAGGGTAAACGCGAGGTTGAACTTAGTGGTGAAGGGTACTTTGAAGTAACGGCCGATAAAAATAATCCTTTTTTCGTCAAAACCCCTATAGGCCTAAGTGTGTATGTATATGGGACTCGTTTTAACATCAATGCATACGATGATGAAAATTGTGTAGAGACAGTATTAGAGCAAGGAAAAGTAAATGTGATTGTCCCCGGTAAAAGACAAGAAATAAAATTAATACCAGGGGAAGGGGCTGTATATGATAAGTCGACACATTGTATTAGTAAGTCAGCGATGGATATATACGAAAAGACAGCATGGAAAGATGGTAAGCTTATTTTTAGAAACACTCCACTAAAAGATGTTTTAAAGAGATTGTCCCGCCATTTTAATGTAGATATAGAATTTAATAATTTCTCAGGTGAAGAGTATAAATACCGTGCCACATTTAGCCGTGAAAATTTGAATCAGATACTAGATTATTTAAGTAAATCCGCTGCAATTAAGTGGAAATCGGAAGGACCAGTCCAACAACAAGATGATACATTCACCAAGGAAAGAATAACAGTCACTTTATATTAAAAATCGAATAAAACCATAAGCCTATGATATAAAAAAAGGATCAAAAAAAAGGAAGAAAGCTATCTCACAGCTCTCTTCCCATGGAGTAAAGACATCCGGTAACCTTGTACCGATTAGTCCGGTTGTCCGTGTTCAGTTTATTATTTAGTAATAACAAACTTCAGTTAACCGCAAATTTATGAAAAAAAATCATTTAATTATTGCATTTGAGTCTAAATGCACTTTAAATCTAAAATTCCCCTTAGTTATGAAGATTAGTTTAACATTACTGTTCTTTGTAGCTTTCCAGCTGCAAGCCGCAGTAGGCTTTGCCCAAAACACAAGAGACCCGATTAATCAATCAAATGTTTCGATAGAAGAGGTCTTAAACGCGATAGAACAAAATTCCGATTATGTATTTCTGTATAATACTAAAACCGTAAATGTCAACCGGATTGTTTCTGTCAAAAGTCCAAACGGAAAAATTCCTGAAATGCTGGATGAAATATTCCATGGAACGAATATCATTTATACGATTATAGACAAACAAATCATCCTTTCGACGAACAAACTGAACGTAGTTGCCTCAGAAAGTGCTTTTAAGATTACAGGATTTGTCAAAGATAGTCAAGATGACCCACTCATAGGTGTCATTATAAAAGTAAAGGATACAGGAAATGGTTCTATCACTGACTTTGATGGCCATTTTTCTCTTAAAGTAAAAAAAGGAGATGTCTTGATTATCTCTTATACAGGTTATACCACTCTAAACTTAACCATTACCGATAATAAGCCTCTTTACATACAAATGGAAGAGGATCATATCGAGTTGGGAGAGATTGTTGTCACAGCATTAGGAATCAAGAAAGAGGCAAAAGCCCTATCCTATAATGTTCAACAAGTCTCTGCTAAGGAAATTGTTGGTGTCAAGGACGCTAACTTTATGAATAGTCTAGCAGGAAAAGTAGCAGGAGTAGCCATTAACGCTAGTTCATCTGGTATTGGAGGAGGAGTCAAAGTAGTGATGCGTGGTGCCAAATCAATCTCAGGGAATAACAATGCGTTATATGTCGTCGATGGTATTCCGATGCCTTCACTTCAGACGACTCAACCTTCGGACTATTATACCGGTATGGGACAGAGTGGTGACGGTGCTTCCATGATTAATCCAGAAGACATCGAGACCATGTCAGTACTGAGCGGTGCTGCCGCATCTGCACTATATGGTAGTGAAGCTGCCAACGGAGTGGTTATGATTACGACCAAAAAGGGTACTGTCGACAAATTGAGTGTGAGCTATTCCAACAACACCTCTTTCCTCTCTCCTTTTGTCACACCAGAATTTCAAAACACCTATGGTGCAACAAGTGGTTCATTACAAAGTTGGGGGCAAAAACTAGCGCAACCCAGTAGCTACGACCCTATGGATTTCTATCAAACAGGTTGGAATGAGACAAACTCACTAAACATAAGTAATGGTACAGAAAAAAGCCAAACATTTCTGTCGATGGCAGCTACCAATGCAGAGGGTATTGTAGAGAACAATACGCTTGATAGATACAACTTTAGCATACGCAATACTAGTGACTTGTTGCAAGATAAACTCCATATGGATTTGAGTGCTAGCTATATGAATGTTCGCGAACAAAATATGGTCTCAGAAGGGCAATATTTCAACCCAATTGTTGCTACTTATTTAATGTCTCCGAGCTATAGCATGGATACCTATCAATTATTTGAGATGTATGATGAAAGCCGAGGCTTCAAGACTCAGTATTGGCCTTGGGGAAATATGGGTATCGGCATGCAAAACCCTTATTGGATTACGAATCGTGATAATTTTGTAAATCATAAAAATCGGTTCTTGATTAGTGGTGGTTTGAGTTATAACATAGCCAAAGGTATCACCTTGGGTACACGTGCTAAAATGGATTATACATCTGCCACCTTTGAAAAAAAATATTCAGCTTCTACCGATGCTATTTTTGCTCAAAAATACGGCGCATATTATAGAGATAACGAGGCTACACGTCAGATTTATGGAGACATGATATTGAACATTGACAAATATTTTGGTGATATATCAATGACATCTAATATTGGAACAAGTATCAAGGATGTCAATTACAGTTACTACAGTATTGGTGGTGATTTGAACTCTGTGGCTAACAGTTTCACACTAAAAAACCTCAATCAGAACAATGCGAAATTCGACCAAAATGATTACCATGACCAGACCCAATCCATATTTGCCACTGCACAAGTGGGATGGAAAAGTAAACTATACCTTGATTTAACGGGACGAGTTGATTGGTCATCTGGTTTAGCTTGGACAGAAAAGAAAAATTTGCCTTATGGTTCAGTCGGTCTTTCAGCTATTTTGACTGACTTACTCCCTATCAAGAGTGATGTACTTACCTTTTTGAAGGTTCGTGGCTCATATAGTGAAGTTGGTAACGCCCCTACTCACTATATCGCCTATCAGACCTATCCATACGAATCTGGTACACCTACCTCTACGACGACTTATCCCAACAATGACATTTTGCCCGAACGGACACATTCATGGGAAGTCGGTTTACAATCCCACTTATGGGGTGAGAAGTTAGCACTCAATGTTTCACTATACAAGACTTCTACGTTTAACCAGTTATTTAACCCTTCGCTCTCTGCATCTTCGGGCTACACCTCTATCTATATCAACGGTGGTCAGATTGATAATAGAGGTATTGAAGTGAGTCTATCACTGAATCAACCTCTTGGTCATGTACAATGGAACTCCTCCTTTACTTATAGTCTAAATCGGAACAAAGTTAAGAAGTTACTGAAATCTTCAGAACTTTCACCAGGGCTAACTGTTGAACAAGACATCCTCGATTTGGGCGGCATCGGTAACGTAATTTCTCGCTTAACCGTAGGTGGCTCAATCGGCGACCTTTACGTAACAGCACTAAAGACTGATGAGCACGGATACATCGATGTAGACTATGTGAACAATACCGTATCTGTTGACAACAATGCGGGTGAACTCGGTGACGGTTGGGTATATGCAGGAAACTCCCAAGCCAAATACACCATGGGATGGCGTAACTCTTTCAGTTGGGAAGGTCTTTCACTTGGTTTCTTGATCAACGCCCGTGTAGGAGGGGTCGGTGTATCAATGACACAAGCCTTGATGGATTCATACGGTACCTCTCAAGCATCAGCTGATGCTCGAGATGCTGGTGGTGTGATTGTCAATGGCTATTTGGTTCCCGCTGCTCAGAAGTATTATCAGACAGTAGGTACTGGCGCAAGCTCAATGTATGTGTATAGCGCTACAAACATTCGTTTGGCTGAGTTATCTTTAGGCTATAAACTACCAGTGACAAAATGGATTCCTTGGGTTCAAGATATGAACGTGGCCTTAACGGGTCGCAATCTCTTTATGTTCTATTGTAAGGCCCCCTTCGACCCTGAATTGACAGCTAGCACTGGGACTCACTTCAGTGGAATGGACTATTTCATGTTACCAAGTTTGCGTAACATTGGATTCTCTGTAAAACTTAACTTCTAAAGTACCATTAAAATGAAACAGATTTTGAAATATAGAAATAGGATAAGTGGTGCGTTATTGTTGGGAAGCCTAGCTCTCACCTCTTGCACTGACCAATTTGAGAAATGGAATATCAATCCAAATGAAGTGACGTCTGAGCAAATGTCTCAAGATAACCTAAACACAGGTGCCTTTTTTACTCAAATGGAGAAAGGGGTATTTATCGTAGGCGAAGACTTGGGAGGCGAATATCAAATCACGGAGATGCTCACAGGAGATATCTTTGCCAGTTATATAGCCAACATCAATACCTATAGTTATACTAGTGTTCACAACGGTCAATATAGACTCTATCAAAATTGGTATAATGCTCCTTTCACTGATGCGTATAAATACATCATGCAGCCATGGAAATCGATTAAGGATGTCACGGATGAGGATTCTCCTGCTCGAGCTATGGCAACGATTATCAAAGTATTGGGTATGAGTCGAATCACTGATATGTATGGACCGATTCCATATAGCAAGTTTGGTACATCTACCAAAGTCGCTTATGATAGTCAACAAGACGTCTACTCTCAGTTCTTTGAAGAACTAGACCATGCTATCAAAGCATTGACTACATACAGCAATAACAATACGGCGAAATATATGGAAGACTATGACTATATCTACAGTGGTAATACCACTAAGTGGGTTAAGTTTGCCAACACCCTTCGCTTACGTTTGGCTATGCGTATTTCTTTTGTCGATAAGACAAAGGCAGAAACAGAAGCTGCTGAAGCCATTAATCATAGCTATGGCTTGATGACTTCAACTGATGACTCAGCCATTTTACATCAAACGGCTTCATTTACCTTCACCAATCCAATTTGGGAAGTCAGTGAAAGTTTCCAAGATATGAGAATGGGAGCTACTATGGATTGCTATATGAATGGATACGATGATCCTCGTATTAGTCGTTATTTCCGTACAGCAGCTGATGGTGCTTACCACGGTGTACGCAATGGTATGACAAGTATAAACAAAGATAGCTATTCGTCTGCTACATCAGGTATCAATGTCGCTTCTGGCGACGGCATGCAATGGATGACAGCTTCTGAGGCCTTCTTCCTTATGGCTGAGGCATCATTGCGATTAGGACTCGGAAATGGGTCTGCTCAAGATTACTATGAACAAGGCATTGTCACCTCATTTGCTCAATGGGGTGCTTCAGGGGCAGAAGCCTATATTGCTAACGACACTAGTTTACCACTTGCCTCATATAAAGATCCGACGACATCCTATGGGGGAGGTTCAACTTCTGCCAGCGACCTCTCTCAGCTCTCTCCAGCTTGGGACAATACTGCTGGAGATGAAGTCAAACTAGAACGGATTATGATTCAGAAGTGGATTGCCCTCTTTCCTAATGGACAAGAAGCATGGAGCGAAATGCGTAGAACTGATTATCCTGGATTTATCAAGATCTACACATACAATGGAGTCACCGAAGTAGCGAGCGGCAAACTGATTAGTCGGCTTAAGTTCCCCACCACAGAGTATTCAAACAATACGGAAAATATAAATGCAGCCGTATCTCTCTTGGGAGGTAGTGACATCGCTGGGACCAGACTCTGGTGGGACGTGAAATAAACAGTAAGCTTAGTAATAAATATAAGAAATTAATCTGATTATGAAAACAATCAAATATCTATTGGCATTTATAGCAATAGGCTCACTGATCTATGCATGCGACACAGACATTGAAGCAGATGCTATTCAGAAGCCTCATACTTATAGTGATTTATATTATCAAAATTTGCGCGATTATAAAGCCAGTGACCACTCCATTTCTTTTGGATGGTTTGCGCAATATGGGGCACAAAATTCAATGGGGGTTTCTTTCATGGGACTACCTGATAGCCTTGATATCTGTTCTATGTGGGGGGGTATTCCTGATCAGGAAAATACTCAAATATGGGATGAAATTCGATTTGTGCAGAAAGTCAAAGGCACTAAAATGTTTGCGGTTGCTATCACACGTATCGATGCAGAGACAGATGAAAAAGAGTTTAAGATTGCTTACAATGAAGCTCTACAGATGCCTTCAGGTGAAGAAAAGGATGCGGCAATCAACAAAGCAATCGAGATGTATGCCGAATATTTTTTGGATCAAGTCTTCGAAAATGACCTTGATGGTTTCGATGCTGACTATGAACCCGAAGGGGACTTCTTGTCGGGTGACCGCTTTCTTTACTTCATGAATCATCTAGCCAAGTATATGGGACCTAACCCTGATATCACAAGAGAAGAACGCTTGGCACTCATTCAAGAACGATATGGCAAGGACATGACAGATACCGACAAGATGCTATGTGTAGATGCCCCAGGTGACCCATCATCATCCTTGGTCACTATATGCAACTACAACTTCAAACAAGCATATAGCGGTGGCACCTATACAAGTTGGCCTATCGAGAAGGTTGTTTTCTGCTGCAATATGGGTGACAACTGGCAAAGTGATATGTCGGAGATGTATACACAAGCAAGTTATCAACCTGCTTCAGGAAGAAAAGGAGGGTTTGGTGCCTTCTTTATTCATCGTGACTATAATGTACACGAAAATAATCCTCGTCCATACGGACGCTTTCGCGAGTGTATACAGCTCCAGAATCCAGCTATACGTTAATTAATCAACTCAAAAAAAAGAAATGATTCAAATAAAGACTTTATATAAGAATATACTATATGTGGCCATCTTGGCTCTGGGTATGGTGAGCTTACATTCTTGTAACGAAGATAAGCATTTTGACTTTCCAGGAGATTCGTACAATCGTGTCTACATGCAGGACAAATCAACTGGATACAAGATTGTTCAGACACCTATCAGTACCATAAGCGACATGGACTTTGAGACGACTTTAAAGTGCACATGGAAAGCTAGTGAACCGATAAGTGTAACCATAGAGATCGATAATTCAATGATTGAGACTTTCAACAAAGAACACGATACTAGTTACGAAGCCATGCCTGCATCAGCCCTTCTGGTCAAGAATCCTATTCTGACCATTCCGACTGGGGCGATGGCTAGTACTGATACTTTGAGGTTAAAACTGACTGATGACCAAGAAACAATTGCATCACTGAAAAGTACAAAAGGTTATCTTATTCCTTTGCGAATTGGAACCACCGAAGGCGGCGATTCACAAGCTAGCACCAACTTTTACACCACTTATCTGACAGTAAGTGTGATAGAAGATAACGTAAACCACGATGCTAAAGAAAGTGATATCACCGGTACATTGGTAGCCGATCAGTCAAAATGGTCAGCTGTAACAAATGGAACTGTAACTTCATGGAACTCTCCTATCAATGCAATCTTTGATGGTGATAAAACGACTTATTTCTACATCAATTGTGAAGAAGATCTATATCTGGATATCAATATGGAGCAACAATACACTTTCGATGCCCTCACTTTCTATTATGGTAGGAACTCAAGTTGGGGCAATTATGAGTACAATGCTTTGACTGAAGGAATGACTATTTATACTAGTGATGATGGTCAGAATTGGATATCAGCCGGTGAGATCAATTCGTCATCGAAGTTCTGTGTGTTTTATGCACCCATTACTGCTCAATACATCAGGCTGGTTAAACCTAAGGGTACTTCTAAAGTAAATCTATACGCTGGGTTATTTAATGTTTACCAAAAATAATGATTAGAATATTATGAAAAAATACATCTTATTTTCTTTACTTGCTATACTCCTTTGCCTATCAGGCTGCAAGACAGGAGCCGACTATGGCGATGCAATATACGTAACAGGCACCTTGTCGTCCAATAATATCCGCTTTCTCATAGACGGTCAATCAAGTGTCGGACTCACGGTATCCTCTACTGCTAAGGCTGAAACAGACATCATAGTCAAGATGAAAGAAGCCCCTGAGTTGCTCGATAAATTTAATGCCTCTACTGGTCGTAATTGCCAATTACCTCCCGCTGGGAGCTATTCTTTGGATGGTACAGAAGTAGTGATTGAAGCGGGGAAAGCTATATCAACACAGATAGAAATCATGGCCAATTCGGAACAATTACAAGAAGGTATCTCGTACTGTGTACCTGTTTCTATTACTTCTGTAGAAGGAGGGGAACTGGATGTACTTGAGACTTCACGTACTGCCTACCTGATGCTGACAAAAGTAATTGAAGTGAAAGCTGCTAACTTGGCTCGAACTGGGTGTTTTGACATTCCTAGTTTTGCTGGGGATGAAAGTCCTGTAAAAGCACTCGGCAAGATGACATTGGAGATGAAAGTACTTCCTGTCACATTTGGTGGTATCAGCTCATTGTGTGGTTGTGAAGAAAATTTCCTTTTCCGTTTTGGTGATGGTGCAGGTAATCCTGCCAACAAGCTGCAATTATCGAAAGGATCTATTGGTATAGCTGCTCACCCAGACAAGAAAGACCACTATGAATCATGGGTAGATAAAGAATTTGAAACGGGGCATTGGTTACATTTTGCTGCCGTATACGACGGTCAGTATCTACGTCTGTACCTCAATGGGGAACAGATTCACTTTGTAGAGACCAACAATGGGGGTACTATTAATCTAAGTACAGCTTACGATGGTCACTCTTGGGATGATACTTTTGCTATTGGTCGTTCAGTCGGGCATCAACGTTTTTTCAATGGATACATCAGTGAGTGTCGTGTATGGAATGTTGCCCGTACCCCGGCTGAACTTCAAGATGGCGTTTGCTACGTGGACCCTACCAGTCAAGGTCTTATAGCCTATTGGCGTTTTGATGGAGAAATGCAAGAAGATGGTAGCGTGCTTGATATGACTGGGCACGGATACAATGCAGTACCTTATGGGACTATAAAGTGGGTAGATAACCAGAAATGTCCATTCTAGATTATTTAATTAACTAATTGCTACTATCACTATCTTGAATGAACAGATTCAGGGTAGTGATAGTTTATATCTCTTCTTTTACCCTTTTGTCTATACTATTTGATTTGGAAGAAGGAAAGACCATTGAAAACCGATCTGAATCCGCCCAATATTAAATCTACAAAAAATTGAATTACTTGTTTTAAATTAGCATATTTGTATGATGAAAGTCCTTATCAATCTACCACAATGAAGAAAAACCAACTGAAGAAAAAGAAAGAGCAGCAGTTCCAATTGCTCTATGAGGCGTATTATGCGCCTTTTTGCTTGTATGCAAAGCGATTCATAGAAGATAAAGAGGTGCGTATTGATATCGTTTCGGATGTTTTCGTTTCATTGTGGGATAAGGTCGATGATTTTGACTTAGACTCCAAGACTATAGTAGGATACTTAAAGATGTGTGTCAAAAATAATTGTTTGAATCTGATCAAACACCAAGGATATGAATGGGAATATGCAGAGAAGATGCAGAAAAAAGCCCCAATTTACGAATCAGAAACAGATAGTATCTACACCTTGAATGAGTTATATCAAATGTTGAACGATACCTTAGACAAACTCCCCAAAGAATATAAGAAGGTCTTTGCTGAGAGTTTCTTTCACCACAAAACACAGGCAGATATTGCAGCCGAATTAAACATCAGCGTCAAATCAGTCAATAGATATAAACAGAGAACGTTAGAAATTCTTCGTAAAGAATTGAAGGATTATTTTCCATTAATCCTCGTCTTGCTCGTCGAATATTAAACCGACTATGTCCTTTCATCAAGTATTCAAAACTTACCACAATCGTTAATCTCATTTCTTAAAAAGACATTTTTTCACTAAGGTAAAAAAACAGAACACTCACAGTCCTCCAATCTTTTCTTTTCTGATACTCGATACCCTTACGTTCCTTTTAAAGGCGAGAAAGTCCTTAAAATGCAGTCTAAACATTTTAGAATCATCAAGATGAACTCATCAAACCAAGAATAGAAGAACCAAGGGTGTTCTTTTTTTTGAACACCCCTATTCAAAAACATGAACTCCCTTCGTTTCTTTTGTGACGATGGGTGTTCTATCCTCTATCTATAAGACATAACTCTTAAAAAATAACATCGTTAAACTCAAAAGAGTAAAGTGATATAGTTTCGATGAAAACAGTATCGAATGAATCGTTAATAATAGCCTTAACTTTTCAGAGATATCATTAATAGTTACTCGATTTATTTGTAACTTTGTCATACTATGGATGAATTTGAAGAACTTAAAAATACCGTACTATCGTGCCAGAAGTGCGATCTCTGTAAGACAAGACATCATGTTGTCTTTGGAGAAGGCAATCGACATGCTCCAATCATGTGTATAGGTGAAGGACCTGGATACTATGAGGATATGCAGGGAAGACCCTTTGTCGGAAAATCAGGTGTACTTCTAGACAAGATATTGGACGCATGTGGCTTCTCTCGCCAAGAACATGTCTTTATCGGAAATATCGTCAAATGTAGGCCTCCAGAAAATAGAGACCCTACCCCTCAAGAACGTGGTGCTTGCATGCCCTACCTCACCAAACAAATAGAACTCATCGCTCCGAAAATCATCATTCTTCTTGGAGCAACTGCTTTGAAAGGATTAATAGACCCCAATGCTCGTATCACTAAGGTCAGGGGACAGTGGATGGAATGGAATGGGATACAAGTGATGCCGACCTATCATCCTTCGGCATTGCTTCGGAATCCAAAATTAAAAAGAGCTGCGTGGGAAGATTTCAAACTCGTCATCGATAAATACCGAGAATTGGTTGATCAGACACACTACTGCGCTAACCATTAACCATCTAGACTTACCTAGATTCGGATGTTATCAATAGCAATTTTCAGTTCTCCGAGTTCGATCATACTATTAATGAGATAGGCTGTGTGGTAATCACAAATATCTTGAGGATTAATAGTACGAGATTTGATGATGCCTTTATCAAGTAAGAACTGGCGCTTGGTTCCTTTTAAAAGTGGTGTCGATGGGGTGAAAAGTCCAGTCTCATCTTCAAATACGATGTTGCAATAACTGGTATCACTGACTTGATTGTCTCTGATAATCAATATGTCATCCGCCTGTCCACGCATGGAAAAGAGTTTATTCAATGCGCTCCGGTCTTCATACTTAGATGCATAATCTATATGGTCATCTGTAATGATGCGCAAGGAATGAATTGGGCGCATCGTGTAGGGATGAGTACTGACATCTAAGACTTGTCCATTTGCATCATAGACCACCCGATGCTTCATCGTCCCTCTTAGAGTATCGATAGACTCAGGGAGAGGTAGGTTCATCATCTGGCCTATGGTACGAACGACTCGTTGTTGATGATAAGATAGATTTTTGATTTTTCCATCTTGAATTTTAAGCGTTTCGATATATGTGTTCATAAGTATCAACTGAAGGGTAAATATATTTTCTGTATCACTTCTTGGTATTCTAGATGGGGGTCACTCAGTGCAGTGATTCCTCCTCCGCTCCTAAAGGAGTAGTCATCTCCTTCTTGCTCGATAAATCGAATCATCACAGCGCTATCTAGTGTAGAACCATCAAAATAGCCAAATACCCCAGTATAATAACCTCGGGATACCTGTTCTGCTTGACTGATAATCTCTTGAGTAGCTACCTTTGGTGCTCCGGTGATGGAACCTGCAGGGAGTAATGTCATCAAGATATCTCCTAAGTGCTGGAGATAATCGGTAGGTAGCTGTCCACTAATTTCAGAACTCACTTGTAGGAGTTTGTTCTGAGATGTCTGAAGATGGTCTATATATCTGAGTCGATTTACGTGTACTTGGTCGGCTACCATACTCAGGTCATTTCTAATCAAATCCACGATAGTAAAGTGTTCTGCACTTTCCTTCTTGTCACCTAATATTGTTGCTTGTGCATCTGGCAAAGAGGCATCAATCGTCCCTTTCATAGGAAAGGAGGAGATGCGTCCTTGAGCATCAATACGGATAAATATCTCAGGAGAAAAACAGATGAATTTATTGGGAACGAGCAAGGCATACGGAGATTTACTAAGAGCAAATACGTCTTCGAGTGACAGATTCATCTCCAGAGGGGTCTTCACGGTCAGGTTGGCTAGAAACGAATTTCCTTGTTTGAGATTTTCCATAACGATATCAAATCGTTTGCCATATCGTTCCGCAGATTCTGGATGGGGCTGAAAAACAATAGACTCTGGAGTATGGCTATTCGATAAATGACTAGAGTTGGTTGCGTGGGGTACGCGCCATTTGATGACTGACTCTTCGAGTGGATGGTCAATGAATAATCCTTCTTTTTGTTCGTAGTCTATGGCGAACAGAAAAGGATGGTTATGTGCAGCGGCTTCATTGATCTTTTGCTGCAAAACGGATGTTGGAATAAATCGACTCATGCACGTTATTTTCGTGCAAAGATACTAAAAAATGGGATATGCCATCGCTGACATATCCCATTTATGTATCTATAGATGCTTGTTCATCCTTTAGTAGATGAATCATCAATCGTTTTTATTTCCCGAATTTCGACATGTATTTCTTCAAGACATCTTTGTGTACAGTGAAGCCCATCATCTTGAGCTTGATATAGTCTGAAGAGAAGAAGTAATGTCCAAATTCTGGTGCAGCCTCATCATTGTTACGTGAGCCTGAACTGGAGTCTTTGATGAGATACCAATCTTGACCTGCCTTGTCGGTATAATATCCTATGAGATGCATCCCGTGGTCATCTGTGGTACTTCCATTAAGGAAACGAAACACTCGGGCGTCTTCATCGATATATTCCGAAGGGATATCAAAGGTAGGTACCATGGCTACATTTGTAGAGCGTAGGAAACCAGCTTCTGAGACATCTCCACCGATACTCATGGTATAGCCATCGTGGATAGCTTCTTTCAAAATCTTCATGTAAGTATCTAGAGGCACATTGTAATAATCTTTACTGTGCCACCAGTTGTCTGGTACTTTGTATTCTACTGTCTTCCAGTAGGGTTCTGATTTGACAGATGTCAACTCGATGTAATCATCTGGATTTAGTTCACAGTACTCTTTGAGATAAGTCTGTGGGGTGTATTTCTTGCCATCTACTACGAATGAGGTAGGAGGTACTCCCATATAATGATTCATAATGGATTTGATGGTAGCGACTACTTCCTGCTGATTCCAAGCATTGTTCTCTTTCACCTTGGCTAGGTAAGAGTGCATCTCGTTGAACATCTTCTCATGGGTATAGAACTTACGTCCATTTTTAAGACCGATATATTCACTTTCTGGCACGATACCATTTTGCTTGAAACTTCGTTTCACGGCATTTCCCTCAGAGCCTTGAGCGAAAAGAGATTCTCCACGACTCTGAACGAATCCTTTGGCTTTGGCTATATATTCATTGTAGACAGTGAACATCTCAGAGAGTTTGACTTTCTTCTTGTGGAGTCTGTAAATCTCTGATTCATAGAATGAAGTGGTAGAGAAGCACCAGCAACTTCCAGTATTTCCTTGAGAAATCGTCGGATTGGCCCAGAATGTGGTATAAAGATTCATCTTATTAGGTAGTGTCATCTTGGACTGGTCCATGAAGAATAGTTTCTCTTTGGCTTCTTTGTCCAATTTCTGATCTACTTGGCGGATATCTTTGAGAATCGATTTCTGATAATATCCGGGTTCAAATTCTTGAAAGTACGATTTGTCTTTCGTTTGTTGGGCTACAAGAGGGGTGGCTACTAGCACTCCTAGCAACGCCATGGTGATGCTTCTTTTCATATTTTCTATTTTGAATGAGTGAAAGCATAAAGATACCCCTTTTTTAGGTAAATAGTGGTTCTATGTCTCATTTATTTGGTACTTTTGGTTTGATTTCAATTACCTTAAGATATAAAAGAACGGCAAAAGGTTCTGTTTAACTTTTAATGATAACTATTTAGCAAATAAAAAATCATGAAAAAAGAAGACACATTATCGGAGTATGAGTTACCCAAAGACACTAGTGCCAAAGAGATTAGACGATTTAGTATCCACGAATGGGATGAACAAGATAGACCTCGGGAAAAGTTACTTGCCCACGGAGTGGAAGTACTGAGCAATTCAGAACTTCTGGGCATATTGGTTGGTTCAGGTAATGGTGAAGAAAGCGCAGTAGCTTTGATGCAACGAATCCTAAGTGAGAATGATAATAGCTTGAAGGAGTTGGGAAAACGAAGCTATGACCAACTAGTAGCTTATAAGGGCATTGGTATGGCCAAAGCGGCCACAATCATGGCTGCGATGGAACTTGGACGAAGGCGTCGGAATGATACTACTGTTCGCAAACAAATCTTGGAAGCTAAGGATTGTTTCGATGTGATGGAAAGTATCCTTTGTGATAAAACGATAGAAGAGTTCTGGGCAGTGTATGTCAATCATAGCAATCGAATCTTATCCAAATCTCGTATCGGTGTGGGAGGTATCACAAGTGTACAAGCTGATGTACGTATCATCTTACAAGAGGCTCTGAAACATCAGGCTACGGGTATCGTGCTGGTTCATAATCATCCTTCAGAGAATATCCTTCCTAGCAAAGCAGACAAGATGATGACAAAACATATGGTCAAGTGCGCAGATATATTAAATATCCGCATACTTGACCATATTATTATTGGGGGACATGATTTTTACAGCTTCGGAGAACATGCCGAGAGTTGTTTATTCCCACCTACTCACTAAGTAGACTAAGTCAATATATATCGCAATAGGAATAGGATTGCTAAGATATACATGGTGAGTGATACTGCCTTAAATTGTCCTGAGAAAACTTTGACAAATACATAAGAAAGAAGTCCTAATACCATTCCTTCTGAGATAGAGTAAGTCAAAGGCATCATCGCTATGGTGATAAATGCAGGCAATGATTCTGTAATGTCACTGAAATCGACTCTTCTGACGGTATCCATCATCAATACTCCTACGATAACCAATGCACTAGTAGTAGCTGCTGATGGAATCAAAAGGAATAGAGGGGAGAAGAACAATGCAAATAAGAAACAAACTGCAGTGGTTGCTGAAGTTAATCCAGAACGTCCACCTACGGCGATACCTGTCGTACTCTCGACATAGGTCGTAACTGTAGAAACACCCAAGACGGCGCCAAACATGGTACCGATAGAATCGGTTAGTAGTGCAGGACGCAAGTGAGGCATCTTACCATCTTTATCCACCATATCTGCCTTGAGTGAGGCACCGACTAGCGTGCCAAGGGTATCGAATAGGTCCATAAAGATCAGTGAGAAGATGATGATAGCCATGTCCCATGAGAAAATATTCGAGAAGTCAAATTTCATGAAGGTTGGCTCAAGAGATGCAGGGGCTGAGAAAGGCATGAAGTGCTCTGGAAGGGTAGTCACTCCGAAAGGAATACCTAACAACGTAATGATTATAATGGAATAGAAGATGGCTCCTTTGATATGCAATTTCATCAACACTGCACTGAGAATAATTCCACAAAAGGCTAATACGGAAGTCGGTTCCCACTGTCCCATCGTCACGAACGTAGCAGGACTAGCAACGACGATTCCACAATTCTTTAATCCTATGAAAGCGATAAATAATCCAATACCTCCGGATATGGCATAACGAATCGTTTCGGGGATACTGTTGACTATGGCTTCTCGTATATTGAATATAGTCAATATCAAGAAGACAAGTCCTTCTACAAAAACGGCAGCTAGAGCGGTTTCCCAACTATAGCCCATTCCTTGTACTAGGGTAAAAGCAAAAAATGCATTGATTCCCATTCCTGGAGCCAATGCAAAGGGTACTTTTGCTAAAAATGCCATCACTAGTGTAGCAACTGCGCCACTCAGTGCCGTGGCGGTAAAAACGGAGGCTTTGTCCATTCCAATAGATCCCATGATGTCGGGGTTGACCGCTAAGATGTAAGACATCGTCAGGAAGGTTGTAAGACCGGCTGTGAGTTCCGTTCTTATGCTCATTGTTTTGGGATTGAACCCCAACCAAGATAGAAGTTTCATAAAATTTCTAATGTTTTTGTTGTATATGAGTTTTAAGAAAGCGCAAAGGTACAAAAGAATATTAAAATAGGAAGAACTAAGCCTAATAAATATTTCAATTGCAATGCTTAAAGCTGATTACTTAACGGTAATTTATTACTCTCACTTTTTATACTTATATTTGTTCCAAAACAAAAGCTATGGATAAGATAACAATAGAAGAAAATATAGTCAAAGCACTACGGTGTGTGTTTGACCCTGAGATACCTGTGAACATCTACGATTTAGGACTAATCTACAAGGTAGATGTCAAAGATGATGGAGAAGTCGATATAGATATGACGCTTACTGCACCCAACTGCCCTGCAGCAGACTTTATAGTAGAAGAAGTCAAGATGCAAGTGGAAGCCATTAAGGAAGTGGTCAAAGTAAATGTAAATCTGGTCTATGAACCTGCCTGGGATCAAGAGATGATGTCTGAAGAGGCCAAGCTTGATCTTGGTTTCCTCTAATGAGGAGGCTTTTTCTTGCATATAAACCAACTGATATTATAGCAGTATGACGACAAAACAACGTAAAGAGGTCTATTTTCTGTCAGATGCACATTTAGGGTCTAGAGCAATCAAGCATCAGCGTACTCATGAGAGGCGATTGGTGAATTTTCTTGATAGTATCAAGAACAAAGCTCAAACCATCTATCTCATGGGAGATATGTTTGATTTCTGGTATGAATTTAAGACGGTAGTGCCTAGGGGATTTACTCGTTTTCTAGGCAAATTATCCGAACTGACAGATATGGGCGTAGAAGTTCATTTCTTTGTGGGCAATCATGACTTATGGACGCTCGATTATCTGGAGAAAGAATGTGGAGTACAGTTGCATTACAAACCAGAGGTCGTCGATATCATGGGCAAAATGTTTTATCTTGCTCATGGAGATGGATTGAATGAGCCAAGCAAACTAGTGAGATTCATGAATGCGGGATTCAGAAGTCCTATTCTCAGATGGCTCTTTTCAGCTGTTCATCCTCGATGGAGTCTCGAGTTGGGATTAACATGGGCCAAACATAGTCGTATGAAACATTGCGATGAAGATGGCGTGTACCGAGGAGGAAAATATAAGGGAGAAAAGAATGAATTTCTTGTGACTTATTCTAAGGAATATCTCAAGAATCATCCGATGATTAACTTCTTCATCTATGGGCATCGACATGTATTGCTCGATTTAATGATTACACGTGAGGCAAGGGTATTGATCCTCGGAGATTGGATGTATTATTTTTCCTATGCCAAATTTGATGGAGAGACGATGATTCTGGACCAATATGTGGAGGGATTGTCTAAAGTATAGTTGCTAATATATGATGGGGGGTAGTCCTACTGCTCCCGTCTTTTTCTTTTCAATCTTTCTTATTGGATTGTGTACGTGAGTTTGGTTCAAAAGAGAGATAAGGTTTTAACCGTATGATATCCAGCTGTGTAAACAAATCTGATTCTGCTAGTGTGGCTATTCCTTTGATGAAGCCGTGTTTCTTCCTAAAGTCGATTATGTATTTGGCTTGACGAAATGAACAGTATGGATGATGGTAAAGGTGGGAAAGACTTGCTTGGTTGACTTCGAGTCGCTGTATGTAGCGTGTATCCACTTTTAGCCATTGTTTGAGATAGGTCGTATCTAGATGTATCTCATGTAATTGACTCACTGAGGCATAGCCTCCTAACTTCAACCGATAATAATAAATCATCTTACTGATTCCACTTCCTACCTTAGGAATGTGCTTCAATTCAGTCGTATCTGCCGTATTGAGTTCAACCATATGCCCCACTGTATATTTTGGTATCTTGGGGTATCGCTTGGTGGAAGGATGGTAAATGGAGGTCGTATCTTCTACTGAAGCGGATGCCTCTTTGTGGTGTGCGACCTGCTCAGCATAGCGTGACTGTTGGTGTTTACGATGAGTTATTTGCTTCTCTACCCATAAGTGGTCAATCTGAATATATGGGAGTAGGACTTGATATTGCTGGGGAGTCAAACCGTAAACATGACTGAAATCATCTTTCTTCTTGAAGAGTTTGCCTGCTTGACGATACCTGATGATATTGTGTGCCATCCAGGCGGGAAGTCCTAATGCTACGATAGTAGCTGAATCGATCTGATTGGGGTCGAATGCAAATGGAGTGAGCTGCTCGACAAAAACTGCCTTCTTCTGTTGTTCGTATCGTGAGTGCGCATCAGATGGTTTACTTTTGGAAGAATGACTTTGGAAAGAATGGTTTATGTTTTCTTGAGTTTGCTGATTGATGGAATCTTCATAGGAAGCTAGTGTGCTTGCCTCTTCTGAAGTAAGATGATTGGCAGGATCTCGAGGGGAAAAGAAATAGATTGATAAGACGCATAGGAGTATCGATAGCACTATGATATAGGCCACTTTTTCTTCTGTAGGCATGAAAAACCATTCTTGACGCCAGTCTTTCATCGGTCTTCTATTTTTTCGATTCCCATATGACTATTTTATTGCTTTTCATCAAAACAAAGATACTCTTTTTATCTCTAAATACCCAAAATTCGAGGGGCAAATAGAAGAGTTGCCAAGAGAGTGTATATCTAGAAAATGCCGAACTGATTGAGAAAGACTAGAAATATGGCAATGGGGGCTATATATCTAAGGCTAATTATCAAAAACTTGTACAGCCAAGGACGGATGGCTCCGCCTGTGGATATCTCTTCCAAAAAGATTCCTTTCTTGTCGAGGTACCAACCGGCAAAGATGGAAATCAAGACTCCGCCTACGGGGAGCAATATCTTAGCGGTAACAAAATCAAATAAGGAGAAGAGGTCCAAATCAAATAGCGTGTATTGTTGCCATGGTCCCAAAGAGAGAGAACAGAATGTGCCTACAACGATACAGGTAGTGGTCACTATACGGGCTGCTTGCTTGCGCCCATAATGGAATTCTTCGTGGATATATGCTGTGATTACTTCGTGGATGGAAATCGTAGAAGTCAGAGCGGCCATTGCCAAAAGTATATAGAATAACAAGGAAAAGAGATAGGCCAATACTGGAACTCCTCCAAATGCGTGCTCAAAAACATTGGGAAGGGTTACAAAGACTAAACTGGGTCCGGCACCGGGGGCTATTCCAACAGAAAATGCGGCAGGGAAAATTAAGAATCCTGCTAGTATGGCTATAAAGGTATCAATCAATCCGACACTGATTGCTGTACGTCCTAACTTGGTCTCTTTACTGAAATAAGAAGCATAGGTACAGAGACATCCCATGCCTATACTCAATGAGAAAAAGGCTTGACCAACGGCTGAAAGAATGACTTTAGGTGTCACTTTACCCCAATCGGGTTTTATCAAGAAGTCAATTCCTGCTTGCGCACCTGGAAGGCTTACAGAGAATCCAACCAAAACGATTATCAAGATAAATAATAAGGGCATCATGATTTTACTGGATTCTTCTATCCCCTTCTCTACCCCACGCACGATGATGAAATGAGTCAATAGCATGAATAAGACGAGCCACAAGATAGGACGAAAAATACTTTGGGAGAACGTGGCAAATTGATTGACAAAGAAGTCTTTGTCTTGGCCGTGAAAGGAATCGATAAGCGATTGATAGACGTATTCGAGAGTCCAACCTGCGACGACTACATAGTAGCAGAGTATGAGGAAACCGGTCAATACGCCTAGTCGTCCGACCCATTTCCAAGGGGTGTGAGGAGCTAGTTTCTTATAAGCACCAGCAGTGTTTGATTTTGACCGACGACCAATCATAAATTCGGATATGATTATCGGCATCCCTATGAGTACCACACTGATCAAATAGATGATTATAAAAGCTGCTCCACCGTTATTACCTGCTTCGTATGGGAATCGCCATACATTACCTAATCCGACAGCACTTCCTGCCGACGCCAAAATAACACCTAGCTTGCTCCCAAATTTTGCTCTTTGCTGCTTCATCTATAAAATCTTTCGAATATGTTTTTTATTACTTCTAAAAGCAACAAAGATACAGATAATTGATTACTTTTGCATAACATTTAAATAAAACTCCTCTTTTTTATGACAATATATAAGTTTTTGATACGTTTTCCTGTCTCTTTAATATTAATCTGTGTCATTTGCTATCTTTCTTTCTTCAAACCGCCTCAAACAAGTATCAGTAAGATTGCGGGGATAGATAAGTTGATTCACATGTCGATGTATGCCGCACTCTCAAGCTTGCTGTGGGTGGAGTATCTCATCGGACATGAGAAGGGAAAGTCTATCAAATGGGGATGGATTGGGTGTTTCATGCTTCCATTGTTCATGGGAGGACTCATCGAAATCTTTCAGCCTATTATTAGCCCATATAGGGGAACTGAATGGTTAGACTTCGTAGCCAATGCGACTGGAGTTAGTTTAGCTGCTCTTTTTTCTTACTTTGTTATGTATAGATATTGGATGCCTAAAGACTAGGTCTCAGTAGTTAATGAAATCTTAGAATAGGTCTTTCAATTTTGATAGCCCTATTCCATTAGAGCCTTTGATGAGAAGTGTTTTGTCAGTCATCTGATGTCGTGAGAGGTATGCCATCAGGTGTTCTTTATCAACGAAGGTATGCCAAGATTTCTCTGCTGGGTGTTTGTTGTGGTCTTGGTTGAGCAATACCTGACATCTATCGAGATGAATGGCTTCTTCAAACTGTGGACCTACTAGATAAATCGCATCTAGAGCCATGGTGCTGAGTTGCTGGATGACCTTACAGTGTTCTTCTTGTGAGACGGTACCTAGCTCACGCATATCCCCCAAAATAACGACTTTATGGCCTAATGTGACTAGACTGAAATTCTCCAATGCTGCTTTCATACTTGTCGGATTAGCATTGTAGGCATCGAGAATCAAACGGTTCCTTTTGCCTTGGATGAATTGTGAGCGGTTGTTTGTTGGTTCATAAGTAGCTAAACTGTGGTCGATAGCTGACGCGGGAATGTGGTGGGCTAAGCCGATGGTTATTGCTGCTAGAATGTTCTGCAGATTGTATTTTCCTATTAATTGCATCTTGACCTCATGTGGTACTGAGGATTCTTCTGAAGAATTTTCAGGAACACACCAACGCATGGTTAACTTCGGGTCGTTGGATACGAGAGTACCTTTTACGTAGGGATATGCGGGTACATTGGTAGGTATATAGGGGGTTAATAACTCGTTTTGAGAATCGATATATACGGCATTCCCTTGATGCTGACTCAGGTGTCTGTAAAGTGCTGTTTTGGTCTCTATGATGCCTTGTATCGACCCGAAACCTTCTAGATGGGCTTGCCCTACATTGGTGATTAATCCTTCGGTTGGAGATGCGATATCAGCTAGTAGAGCTATTTCGCCTAGATGATTGGCTCCCATCTCTATGATGGCTATCTCATGATTGCTCCGGAGCTCTAATAGTGTCAAGGGGACTCCGATATGATTGTTGAAATTTCCTTGGGTATAGAGTACATCATAATGTGAGGAAAGAACTGTTGCAATCAATTCTTTGGTCGTCGTCTTGCCGTTGGTTCCCGTGATTCCTATCACTGGAATATCAAATTGCATCCGATGATGGTGGGCTAATTGTTGTAATGTCTCTAGCGTATTGCGGACCAAGATTAGATGATGTGGGTCTAGGGCGGCAACAAGAGGGTCATCTACAACTGCATAAGGACTGCCTGATTGAATGGCTTGACTAGCAAATTGATTACCATCGAAGCGATCACCTTTCAAGGCTAAATACATCGTTCCAGGCCCTGCCTTACGGCTGTCTGTGGTCAATTTTTTACAGGAAAGAAAATAGTTATATAGTTGTTCTAATGATACCATACGCCATGCTTATTAATGTTGATTACAAATATAGCTCTTTTTTGTAATTTAATTTGTACTTTTGTCTATGATAAAACGACTATCAAGTCGGTTTTGTCTCTGATAATTATAACGGGATGTATTCGTTTAAACTTTTTTTGTTCATCTGCTGTTATATGTGAGATTTTTAATGACTTCAACGATTTTGTCGATACAACTTTCTGCAATATGAAAAATAAACTATTTCAATTGAATCTTTCGGGGAATCTTTTTTCTCTTGAAACCCCTCAGGTAATGGGAATAATTAATATCACACCTGATTCTTTCTTTGCGGATTCTAGAAAACAATCGGAATTGGGAATTCTACAACGGTCGGAAGAAATTGTAGCACAGGGAGGAACCTTAATCGATGTGGGAGCTTATTCGTCGAGACCTGGAGCGGATGATGTCAGCGCATCTGAAGAAATGAAACGCTTGAGGTTTGCACTGAAAATAATTAAGCAACAACATCCTAATATCCCTATCTCGGTGGATACTTTCCGTGCGGATGTGGCTAAAATGTGTGTCGAAGAATATGGAGTGGATATCATCAATGATATTGCAGCTGGAGAATTAGATGACAAAATGTTTCGTACAGTGACTGATTTAAAGGTTCCTTATATAATGATGCATATGAAAGGAACTCCTCAAGATATGCAACAAAAGATTCAATATGGACACTTTGAACAAGAGGTCATGGCGTATTTCCAACAAAAGATAGACCGCTTATTGGGTATGGGATTGAACGACCTTATTCTTGACCCGGGGTTCGGATTTAGTAAAACATTGGAACAAAATTATCAAATGATGAATTGGCTTGACGATTTGAAAATTTTCCAATTGCCTGTTTTAGTGGGAATCTCACGAAAATCAATGATATACAAGTTCCTGGGATGTACTGCGGAAAAGGCTCTCAACGGTACTTCGGTATTACATACTATTGCTATACAAAAGGGGGCAAATATTTTACGTGTTCATGATGTTAAAGAGGCGGTGGAAACAGTCAAACTAATGGAGATGCTCAAAAAACAAGATATTTAACTAGTAAATAAAACGACATGATAGACTTCGGAATAAAAGATGCAATTGATATCCTTCTAGTGGGTGGATTGCTCTTTCTTATCTACAACTTGATGAAACGGACAGGCAGTGTCAGTGCGTTTATTGGAGTGCTCGTTTTTATTCTCGCATGGTTGCTTGTCACCCATGTATTTGAGATGCGATTGATGGGGTCGATTTTCGATAAATTGGTCAGTGTGGGTGTCATCGCACTGATTGTCTTGTTCCAAGCTGAAATAAGACGGTTTCTCTTTACTATTGGGTCTCAACAGAATCTCAGTTTCCTCAAGTTCTTCGTACATGTCAAAAAAGAAAATGATGAGACACAGGATTGGATTGATGAAATAGTGACTGCCTGCTACAATATGTCTAGACAGTATGTAGGCGCATTAATCGTCATCCAGAAGCGTTCGTCAATCGATGATATTATTGCTACTGGATTGCAAATAGATGCAATCATATCTGATCGATTGATTGAGAATATCTTTGTCAAAAATTCGCCTTTGCATGATGGTGCAATGGTTATTAGTAATAATCGAGTGAAGGCTGCAGGATGCTCATTGCCTATTTCTAATTCTGTAAATATTCCGAAAAGTTATGGCTTTAGACATCGAGCTGCACTAGGTATGTCACAAGAGTCTGACGCAATTACTCTCATCTGCTCTGAGGAAACGGGTAATGTGATGATTGCTAAAAATGGAAAAGTGAGTCATCCCATGACGAGAGAACAATTGTCTAAAAGATTAAACTCTATTTTTGAAATAGAGGGATTAGACTCAGCAGATACAGAAGAAAAGAGTGAGGAGTAAAGGGTCTGTGAAGAGCTGAGTTCCAAACGGTCTAGGAAAAACAAGTGTGGGGTCTATACTAAAAATGCCGTTTCAAGTTAACAAAGATTTAAAAAATAAGAAAATAGGATAAGAGTCGTGCCTATCATTAGGATATAGAGCTCTTTTGTTGTATCTTAGATACCGCAAAAAAACTTTTGGCAAAGTGACGCCATATAGTTAAGAAAGATAAGCGTTACGTACTGTAATGGCTTGACAGGACGGGTAGCAGACTTTCGTGTAAGTCAATACTACTTTTCCGACCCCTCATGAGACTATAGGTCTCCCATAAAGAATAGGCTATATTCTAACAAATAGGAAATTAAAATGGCTAACAAGTTATATACAATGAACATAGATTGTGTTCGCTGTAAACAACTTATGGCCAACTAACAGATTACACATATTAAATATTATGAAACTAGACCAACTCCTTACACTTAATTTAAATGAACTTCACGATGTGTATGTTCGTGAATTAAATAAACTCTATGAGTTTGCTTCGCAGTCAGATTATTCTACTGATTTCCAGACAAAATTACTTTCGTATATTGATTCGTTTGATTGCTCTAATAAGGATATCAAAAGTGCACTCAAAATGGTGTTTCATTTTTCGGGAGAAGATGTCTTTGAACTTTCAACAGAAAAGAATATAACTGTCAATACGTGCGATTATCTTTTCCGTTTTCTAAGAGACCCAAAGGATTCACGTCTTGTGAAGGAATTGACTGATAGAAAAGGACACCAAAAAACAGACCTTTTCCTTGACTTGTATTTTCTTTTTCAAGAGTTTCTAAAATGTGTGAGTGATGAATCTCAACAGTCAATCTCTTATTCAGAACAGATTCCGTCGGGCACATTGACGAAGGAAGTAGCTACCAAAGCAATGGAGAGGTGGCCGTCATCTTTAGATAAAGAGGTCCAAGAGATTGCTCTTAAAAATAAAAAGAGAATCATCCCACTGTTAATTCAAAAAATAGAGCATAAATCGAAACAAAGTAAATTTAATTTTCCTGAAGGAAGTAGCTATGAAGAAAAAACTGCTTTAGTAGAAAAATGGTGGGATAATTATCTGTTTCATCTTGCAATGGCCATAAGAAGTGCAGACGAACTTAATTTGTTTCTGGACCATTCTTTGAGTGACGAAACAATGACACTGTTTAGAAAAGCAGAAGAAAAAGGAATCCCTTTCTTTACGACTCCCTACTTCTTGACACTGATAAATACTCAGGAAGATGGCTATGACGATTATGCGGTTAGAAGTTATGTCTTATATTCTCCTGAATTAATTGAAACTTTCGGAGAGATAAAAGCATGGGAAAAAGAGGATGAAGTCGTAGCAGGAAAACCTAATGCTGCTGGATGGCTCATCCCTGAAGGGCATAATATACATAGAAGATACCCAGATGTAGCTATTCTCATTCCTGATACTATTGGTAGAGCTTGTGGAGGATTATGTGCATCGTGCCAAAGAATGTATGATTTTCAAAATGGCCATCTCAATTTTGAACTAGACAAGCTTAAACCTAAAGAATCTTGGAAGGAGAAATTAGAGCGTCTAATGGAATTCTTCGAGAAGGATCCTTTGCTAAGGGATATCTTGATTACTGGTGGAGATGCGCTTATGAGCCAGAATAAAAGTCTTCAGTTTATTTTAGATGCTGTAATAAAGATGGCTAGCCGAAAAAGGGATGCCAATAAACAACTCCCTGCTGATAAACAACTCAATGAGATAAAGCGCGTGAGATTAGGTTCTAGATTATTAGCGTACCTTCCAATGAGAGTAGGAGATGAATTGGTGGCTATTCTCAAAGATTTTAAAATTCGTGCAGCAGAAGTGGGCATCGAACATGTGGTCATTCAAACTCATTTCCAATCACCATTAGAGATAACCCCAAGCGCTACTAAGGCAGTCAAAAAGATATTAGGTGCAGGTTGGTTAATTACAAATCAATTGGTCTATAATGTAGCTGCATCGAGAATTGGACATACGACAAAGTTGAGAAAGGAATTGAATAAAATTGGTGTCTTACCCTACTACACGTTTAGTGTAAAAGGATTTTATGAAAATCATGCTATATATGCTCCTATAGAAAGATCGGTACACGAAGCTAACTTTGAGAAGGTATATGGAAGACCAGATAAAGAAAAACAAATCGAATTGTATAGGGAATTAATCGTCGCAAAAGGAAATCCTGTTGAAATCGTCTCTGACTTTCAGAAACGTTATGACTTGCCTTTTGTAGCAACAGATAGGAATGTATTGAATCTACCTGCAATTGGTAAGAGCATGACGTACAAACTGATTGGTTACCGTCCTACTGGTGAGAGAATCTTACAGTTTGAACATGATAAAACAAGGCTTCATAGTCCTGTTATTGAAAAGATGGGACATATTTATATCGCAGAGAATAAATCATTAGCAGATTATCTAAGACAACTAAAAGACCTAGGTGAAGATATATCGTTGTACAATGATATATGGAAATGCAATAAAGCCGAGACTGAACGAGTCTTCGACTTATTCAAACTCTAATGATTCTTTTAATAAAAGATCAAGGATATAGAAATAGCTCTTCGGAGCTGTTTTGTCTTTGGTTTGAACTCGATTGAAAAGAGCCAAGTAAATAGATAAGGAATTTATCTTAATATAGAAAAAGGGATGAACCAAATTGGTCCATCCCTTTCTTTTTATTCTGACTAGTAGTAGTCCTAGATATCTTGATAATCAACGATACTCTTCTTGTTAGCAAGAATGCGTTCATATTCATCTTGAGAACCAACAATCAAATGGTCATATTGTCTCTGACCAGTTCCAGCTGGAATCAAATGTCCACAAATTACATTCTCTTTCATACCAAGCAAATGATCTTCTTTACCTCTAATTGCAGCTTCATTAAGTACCTTAGTTGTTTCCTGGAAGGAAGCAGCTGACATGAAACTTGATGTCTGAAGTGCAGCACGTGTAATACCTTGAAGAATCTGTGTAGAAGTAGCTGCTACAGCATCTCTTACGACTACAGTCTTAAGGTCACGACGTTTAAGCATAGAGTTCTCATCACGTAACTTACGTGCTGAAATGATTTGTCCTGGATGTAAGTTCTGAGAATCACCTGCATCAATTACGTATTTCTTTCCCCAAATCTGATTATTAACAGACATGAAGTGAAGTTTATCAACAATCTGTTGTTCTAACAAACCGGTATCACCACCATCATTAATAACTACTTTACGCATCATTTGACGAACTATGATTTCAAAATGCTTATCATTAATCTTCACACCCTGCAAACGATATACGTCTTGGACTCCGTTAACAATATACTCTTGAACCGCTGTAGGGCCCATGATTGCTAAGATATCCTGTGGAGTAGTTGCACCATCAGATAAAGGAGTACCAGCACGTACATAATCATTTTCTTGTACAAGTATCTGCTTAGATAGAGAGACAAGATATTTATGCTCTTCGCCTGTCTTGGAAGTAACAATAAGTTCACGATTACCACGTTTGATTTTACCCATAGTAACTTCACCATCAATCTCAGAAACTACTGCTGGATTAGAAGGGTTTCTAGCCTCAAATAGCTCAGTAACACGTGGAAGACCACCGGTAATATCACCAGCTTTACCCACTGCACGAGGAATCTTAACAAGAATCTGACCAGCTTGAACTGCTTGATTGTCTTTTACAACAACATGGGCTCCTACTGGGAAGTTATAAGTACGAACAAATTCACCATCTTCATTCACAATATGTGCAGATGGAATCATTGTTTTATCCTTAGGTTCAGTTATAACGATCTCTGAAAGTCCAGAAGCATCATCTGTCTCTACCTTGAAAGTAGCATTTTCAACAAATTGCTCAAACTGAATCTTACCAGGAACCTCGGTTACGATAATTGCATTAAATGGATCCCATTTAGCTATTACATCACCTTTCTTAACCTTTTGGCCATCACTAACGAACAAAGTAGAACCATAAGGTACATTTTGGTTAGATAAGGCAATACCTGTATTCTCATCAACGAAGCGAACTTCAGCAAGACGTCCTACAATCATTTTGGCTTTCTTACCAAACTCATCTACAGTATCAACCGTACGCAACTCTTCAAATTCAACACGTGAATCATTTTTAGCTACAATACTAGCATTTGCTGCTGAATTGGCAGCAGTACCACCGGCATGGAACGTACGAAGAGTAAGCTGTGTACCAGGCTCACCAATAGATTGAGCTGCGATGACACCAACAGCTTCGCCAATCTGTACCATTCTGTTGGTAGCAAGATTACGACCATAGCACTTAGCACAAACACCCTTCTTTGATTCGCAAGTCAATACAGAACGTATCTCAACTGACTCAATTGGAGACTCTTGAATAACATGAGCAACCTCTTCTTTAATCTCTTCACCAGCAGCTACAAGAAGTTCACCTGTAGTTGGATGAATGATATCATGAACAGATACACGACCAATAATTCGTTCTTCTAGAGTAGCAATTACTTCATCACCATTCTTCAAGTCACTACAGATAAGGCCTCTTAAAGTACCACAATCTTCCTCATTGATAATGACATCGTGAGAAACATCAACCAAACGACGTGTAAGGTATCCGGCATCGGCAGTCTTAAGTGCAGTATCGGCAAGACCTTTACGAGCACCGTGAGTAGAGATAAAGTACTCTAGTACTGATAATCCTTCCTTAAAGTTCGAAAGAATTGGATTTTCAATAATCTGACCACCTTCGGCTCCAGCTTTTTGAGGCTTAGCCATCAAACCACGCATACCAGAAAGCTGACGAATCTGTTCTCTTGATCCACGGGCACCAGAATCAAGCATCATGTAAACTGAGTTGAAACCTTGGTCATCTGTAGAAATGGTTTTCATCAGAATATCAGACAATTCAGAATTGACATGTGTCCAACAATCAATAACTTGGTTGTATCGTTCATTATTTGTAATGAAACCCATATTGTAATTATTTACAATCTCTTCAACCTCATCATATCCTTTTTGGACTAATTCTTCTTTTTCCTTTGGAATGATAATATCTCCAAGGTTAAATGATAGACCTCCTTCGAAGGCCATACGATAACCAAGATTCTTAATTCCATCCAAGAAATCAGCTGTCTCTGCTACACCACAAACTTTAATAACAAGACTAATAATCTCACGTAGAGATTTCTTAGAAATGACTTTATTAATAAAACCGACCTTCTTAGGAACAATTTCGTTAACGATAATACGTCCAACAGAAGACTCTACAATATGACGAATAGGCTTGCTTGCTTCATCTATATCATCAACAAGAACCTTGATAGGAGAATGGATATCTACACGACCTTCATTATAAGCAATCTTAGCTTCTTCAGGACCGTAAAAAGTTAATCCCTCTCCTTGAGCACCTGTACGAAGTTTCGTAATATAATATAGTCCCAATACCATATCCTGAGAAGGGACAGTAATAGGGGCACCATTTGCAGGATTCAAAATATTATGTGAACCTAGCATCAACAATTGAGCCTCAAGCACAGCTTCATTACTCAATGGAAGATGGACTGCCATCTGGTCACCATCAAAATCGGCATTGAACGCTGTACAAGCCAAAGGGTGAAGCTGAATAGCTTTTCCTTCAATCATGACAGGTTGGAATGCTTGGATACCAAGACGGTGAAGCGTAGGAGCACGGTTAAGAAGTACAGGATGTCCTTTCATTACGTGTTCAAGAATATCCCAGATCACGGGTTCTTTTCTATCTACAATTTTCTTAGCTGACTTAACCGTTTTTACAATACCACGCTCAATAAGCTTACGTATAATAAAAGGTTTGTACAATTCAGCAGCCATTAATTTAGGGATACCACATTCGTGCATACGCAATTCTGGGCCTACCACAATAACAGAACGAGCAGAATAATCGACACGCTTACCAAGTAGATTCTGACGGAAACGACCTTGTTTACCTTTCAATGAATCTGAAAGAGATTTCAATGGTCTATTAGCATCAGATTTTACTGCACTAGATTTTCTTGAATTATCAAAAAGTGAATCAACAGATTCTTGAAGCATACGTTTCTCATTTCTAAGAATAACTTCAGGAGCTTTGATTTCAATCAATCTCTTGAGACGATTATTTCTAATAATAACACGACGATACAAGTCATTGAGGTCTGACGTAGCAAAGCGACCACCATCAAGTGGTACCAAAGGACGTAATTCAGGTGGAATCACAGGAACTACACGAATAATCATCCATTCAGCTTTGTTTCTGTGTCTAGATTCAATAAAAGCTTGAACAACTTGCAAACGTTTTAAAGCTTCATTCTTTCGTTGTTGTGAAGTATCAGTATTAGCTCTTTCACGTAAATCAAAAGAAAGTTTATCTAAATCAATTCTATGCAATAAATCTTGAATCGCTTCTGCACCCATCTTCGCAATGAACTTATTTGGGTCAGAGTCATCTAGATATTGATTACCAGGTGATTTTGTTTCCAAGTCATCAAGTATATCAAGATATTCGTCTTCTGAAAGTAAATCAAGTGTAGCAACGCCATCGTCTGCTTTACATCCAGGTTGAATAACTACATATCGTTCATAGTAGATAACAGAATCTAGTTTTTTTGTAGGCAAACCCAACAAATAACCAATTTTGTTAGGAAGCGAACGGAAATACCAGATATGAGCTACGGGCACAACCAATTGGATGTGTCCCATACGCTCACGTCTTACTTTCTTTTCAGTCACTTCAACGCCACATCTGTCACAAACGATACCTTTATATCGAATACGTTTGTACTTACCACAGTGACACTCATAATCCTTTACCGGACCGAAAATACGTTCACAGAACAAGCCATCTCGCTCTGGTTTGTACGTACGATAGTTAATCGTTTCGGGCTTTAGCACTTCACCACTTGATTTCTCAAGGATTTCTTCAGGAGAAGAAAGTCCTATTGTAATTTTGGTGAAGTTATTCTTTATCTTATTATCTTTTCTAAAAGCCATATTTATATTTGTATGTAAAGAGTTATACTATTCTAAGTTGACACTTAAACCTAATCCTTGCAATTCATGAAGCAATACGTTAAGAGATTCAGGAATACCAGGAGTTGGCATTGGTTCCCCTTTAACAATAGCTTCGTAAGTTTTAGAACGTCCAACCACATCATCAGATTTTACAGTAAGAATTTCTTGCAAAATATGAGAAGCACCAAACGCTTCTAGAGCCCAAACCTCCATTTCACCAAAACGTTGACCACCAAATTGCGCTTTACCACCAAGAGGTTGCTGAGTAATCAATGAGTAAGGTCCAATTGAACGAGCATGCATCTTATCTTCAACCATGTGACCCAACTTCAACATATAGGTAACACCGACTGTTGCAGCTTGGTCAAAACGTTTACCGGTTCCCCCATCATAAAGATAAGTTTTACAGTAGCGAGGCAAACCAGCTTTATCAGTCCAATTATTGATTTCTTCCATAGAAGCGCCATCAAAAATAGGAGTTGCAAATTTAACACCTAATTTAGCTCCAGCACGACCAAGTACAGCCTCAAAAATCTGACCAATATTCATACGTGAAGGTACACCAAGTGGGTTAAGTACAATATCAACAGGAGTTCCATCCTCAAGGAATGGCATATCTTCTCTACGAACTACACGAGAAACGATACCCTTGTTACCGTGACGTCCCGCCATCTTATCACCTACACCAATTTTACGTTTCTTAGCAACATAAACCTTAGCCATTTGAATGATACCAGAAGGAAGGTCATCACCAATTGTAAGCGTATATTTTTGACGTTTAAGTTCAGCATCAGCCTCCTTAAATTTCTTCAAATAATTGATAATAAGTTTACCTATCATCTTGTTTACTCTTGTATCATCTGTCCATGCAGACAGCTCAACCGTTGTAAAGTCAAGCGATTCAAAATGACTAGCTTTGAAATTAGAATCCTTAGGAATGATCTCAGTACCAATAAAATCTTTTACACCAATTGACTTCAAGCCATCAGTTAAAGTAAGGATTTTATTAATTAGAGTCGATCTAAGTTGATTCATATCAATATCAAACTGTTCATCCATTTCAGCTAAGATATGTTTATCTTTAGCTTTTTGTGAACGGTCTTTAACCACTCTAGCAAATAACTTTCTATCAATGACAACACCTTTTAGAGAAGGAGAAGCCTTAAGAGATGCATCTTTAACATCACCAGCTTTATCACCGAAAATAGCTCTCAATAATTTCTCCTCAGGCGAAGGGTCAGATTCCCCCTTAGGAGTAATCTTACCGATTAATATATCTCCAGGTTCAATTCTTGCACCAATTCTAACGATACCATTTTCATCCAAGTCTTTAGTAGCCTCTTCAGATACATTAGGAATGTCAGAAGTAAACTCTTCCATACCACGTTTGGTTTCTCTAACTTCAAGAGAATATTCAACAACGTGTATAGAAGTCAAGACGTCTTCACGAACGACACGCTCATTAAGAACGATAGCATCCTCATAGTTATATCCTTTCCAAGGCATATAAGCAACAAGTAAATTTTTACCTAAAGCCAATTCACCGTTTTCAGTAGAATAACCCTCAGTAAGAATTTGTCCTTCCACAACACGATCCCCTTTAGAGCAAAGAGGACGTAAATCAATTGTCATGTTCTGGTTAGTCTTACGGAACTTAGATAATTTATATTCCTTAAGAGCAGGCTCGAAACTTACGAATTCTTCATCTGCAGTTCTATCATAAAGAACTCTGATAACATTTGCATCAACGTAATCTATAACACCAGGTCCTTCAGCAGCAACTTGAGTTCTGGAATCAACAACAAGTTGTTCTTCTATACCAGTACCTACAATAGCAGCCTCACTTCTCAAAAGAGGAACAGCCTGACGCATCATATTAGACCCCATCAAAGCACGATTGGCATCATCATGTTCAAGGAAAGGAATCAACGAAGCCGCAATAGAAGCAATCTGTTGAGGAGAAACATCCATCAATTCGATATTAGAAGGATCTGCAATCGGATAATCAGCATCCTGTCGAGCTTTAATACGAGATGTTGCAAATGTACCATCACTATTAAGAATAGCATTACCTTGAGCAATAATCTTACTTTCTTCTTCTTCAGCAGTGTAATACTTAATACCTTGCTTAGATATATCAACAACCCCATCTTTTACTTTTCGATATGGTGTTGCGATAAAACCAAGTTTATTGATTTTTGCATACACACAAAGTGAGGAGATCAGCCCAATGTTAGGTCCCTCAGGAGTCTCAATAGGACAAAGACGACCATAGTGAGTATAATGCACATCTCGAACCTCGAAACCAGCTCTTTCTCTCGAAAGGCCACCAGGTCCAAGTGCAGAAAGACGGCGTTTATGAGTTATTTCAGACAAAGGATTTGTCTGGTCCATAAATTGAGACAAAGCATTAGTACCAAAGAAAGAGTTGATTACAGAAGAAATAGTCTTAGCGTTAATCAAATCAATAGGAGTAAACACTTCATTGTCACGAACATTCATGCGTTCACGAATGGTACGAGACATACGAGCAAGACCAACAGCAAATTGGTTAGATAACTGTTCACCAACAGTACGCACACGACGATTACTCAAGTGGTCGATATCATCAACATCCGCTTTTGAATTAATTAATTCAATAAGATATTTGATAATTTCGATGATATCTTTTCTCGTCAACACTCTTGTATCCATAGGTGTGTCCAGATTCAACTTTTTGTTCAATCTGAAACGACCAACTTCGCCCAAATCATAGCGTTTCTCAGAGAAGAACAAGTTGTTGATAACTTCTCTAGCACTAGCTTCATCTGCAGGGTCTGCATTACGAAGCTGGCGGTAGATATATTCAACGGCCTCTTTCTCAGAGTTAGAAGGATCCTTTTCAAGAGTTTTATAAATGATAGAGTAATCTGATTGATTAGCTATCTCCTTATGAATAAGAATAGTACTAGCACCAGACTCAAGAATTTCATTGATATGAGACTCCTCTAAAACGATATTACGGTCCAATATCATTTCAGTACGATTAAGTGAAACTACTTCAGCTGTATCCTCATCAACAAAATCTTCTATCCATGTCTTTAAGACACGAGCAGCCAATGTACGTCCAACAACTTTTTTAAGGTTCGTTTTATTGACCTTAATTTCTTCCGCAAGATTAAAGATTTCTAAAATATCCTTATCACTTTCGAAGCCGATTGCACGAAGAAGCGTTGTTAGAGGTAATTTCTTTTTACGATCAATATAGGCATACATAACACTATTGATGTCAGTAGCAAATTCAATCCAAGAACCCTTGAAAGGAATAATACGAGCAGAATAGAGTTTTGTACGGTTAGTATGGACACTCTGTCCGAAGAACACACCAGGCGATCTATGTAATTGAGAGACTATAACACGTTCAGCTCCATTTATTACAAATGTAGCTTGGTCAGTCATATATGGAATTGTACCTAAAAAGACATCTTGTATAACAGTATCAAAATCCTCATGATCAGGATCAGTACAATACAATTTGAGTTTAGCTTTTAAAGGGACACTATAAGTCAGGCCGCGTCTGATACAATCTTGTAGAGAATAACGTGGGGAATCAATATAGTAATCCAAAAATTCAAGTACAAAATTATTTCTTGTATCTGCAATTGGAAAATTATCTGCAAATACTTTGTACAATCCCTCATTTTTACGTTCCTCAGGTGAGGTATCAAGTTGTAGAAAGTCACGATAAGACTTCAATTGGACCTCTAGGAAATCCGGATATTTCATCGGATATTGGGTCGAAGAAAAATTTATTCTTTGGCTATCTTTGTTTGAAGACATTTGATAATGGATTAAGTAAGAACCGAAATTTGATTTATATACACAAAAAGGTAAAGAATCCCATTGAGGGGATTCTTTACCGAAATATCCTGTCTAAGCAGGTTTTTTGTTACTTAAGTTCAACTTCTGCCCCTGCTTCCTCAAGTGATTTCTTTACGTTTTCAGCTTCGTCTTTAGCTAAACCTTCTTTAACTGTGCTAGGTGCACCGTCAACTAAGTCTTTAGCCTCTTTAAGACCTAAGCCACATACTTCTTTAACTGCCTTTACAACTTTAAGTTTTGCACTACCAGCTGCTTTAAGAACTACATCAAAAGAAGTTTTTTCTTCTGCTGCTTCACCTGCTGCAGGTCCTGCTGCAACTGCTACAGCTGCTGCTGCAGGTTCAATACCGTACTCATCTTTAAGGATAGTAGCGAGCTCGTTCACGTCTTTCACTGTCAAGTTCACTAATTCTTCTGCTAAAGCTTTCAAATCTGCCATTTTCTTTATTATTATAATTGTTTTTATTCTGTAAATTGTAAATTATGCTTTTTTCTCACCGATAGCTTCAAGCAATCCGTGAATGGTACTTCCACCATTTGTAAGAGCTGAAATAACGTTTTTCGCTGGAGATTGTAATAGAGATATAATCTCTGCGATAACTTCGTTTTTGCTCTTGATAGCTGCCAATGTAGATAGATGTTCAGCACCTACATAGCATCCTTCTTCAGCATACGCTGCTTTAAGTCCAGGGATACCCTCATTAGCTTCCTTTTTGATGACCTTAGCAGGAACATTTGCAGTATTGCAAAACATCACAGCAGTTGCACCTTTAAGAGCATTGTATAGAGGAGAATAATCAACATCGAAACCATCCAATGCATTTTTAAGCATTGTATTTTTCACAACCATCAATTTGATGTCAGCTTTAAAGCAAGCTCTTCTGAACTTACTAGTTGCTTCAGCATCCATAGCTGTAAGATCTACTAGGTAGAAATGATTATATTCTTTGACCAAAGCAGAAATCTGCTCAATATTTTTTAATTTGTCTTCCTTTCTCATTTTACTTCTAATATAAAATTAGTCTTCATCCGTTGATTTAGGGTCAATCTTGATACCCTTACTCATTGTACTTGAGAGGAAGATACTTTTGACATATGTACCCTTAACAGATGTAGGTCGAAGTTTATTGATAGTACCAATAAATTCTCTTGCATTCTCTCTTATCTGATCAGCAGTGAAAGATGATTTACCGATAGAGGCATGAACGATACCGCTCTTATCTACCTTAAAGTCAATTTTACCTTGCTTCACTTCTTTGACTGCCTTAGCAACATCCATAGTTACGGTACCACTCTTAGGGTTAGGCATTAGTCCACGAGGGCCCAATACACGTCCTAGAGCACCGATCTTACCCATAATAGATGGCATAGTGATGATAACATCAATATCAGTCCATCCACCTTTGATCTTAGCAATATATTCATCTAGACCAACATAGTCAGCGCCCGCTTCAGTAGCAGCAGCTTCAGCATCAGATGTACACAAAACCAAGACGCGAACTGATTTACCAGTTCCGTGAGGAAGTGACACCACACCACGCACCATTTGATTCGCCTTACGAGGATCAACTCCAAGACGAATATCAAGGTCTAAAGAGGCGTCGAATTTAGTATAAGTAATTTCTTTTACTAATTCAGCAGCTTCTTTTAGCGAGTATGCTTTCCCTGCTTCAACTTTATCAGCAGCTAACTTTTGATTCTTTGTCAGTTTACTCATTCCAATTGAAGATTATTAATTATTAACCGGGAAATCACCTTTAACTGTGATACCCATACTTCTAGCTGTTCCAGCTACCATGTGCATTGCAGACTCGATTGTAAAACAATTCAAGTCAGGCATCTTCACTTCAGCAATTTCGCGTACTTGATCCCAAGTCAACTGAGCAACCTTTACACGGTTAGGCTCAGCAGAACCACTTTTAAGCTTTGCAGCTTCCTTTATCTGTACTGCAACAGGAGGAGTCTTGATAACAAAATCAAAAGACTTATCTGTATAGACAGTAATTATAACAGGAAGAACTTGTCCAGCTTTATTCTGTGTTCTCGCGTTAAATTGCTTACAGAAGTCCATAATGTTCACTCCCTTAGAACCCAAAGCAGGTCCTACCGGAGGAGAAGGGTTTGCAGCGCCTCCTTTAATCTGAAGCTTAATTAGTCCAGCAACTTCTTTAGCCATTTTTCTGTAATTTATATTTTATAAAACTTCAAAAGATTTTCTCAGCGTAACACCTGATTAATCTTTTACTACTTGCATAAAGCTCAATTCGAGCGGAGTTTTCCGTCCGAATACTTTCACCATAACCTTTAGTTTCTTCTTATCAGAATTAACTTCTTCAATTTCGCCATTGAAACCAGTAAAAGGGCCATCATTGACCTTAACTACCTCACCAATAACAAAACCTGGATCCAACTCATCTTCAGCATCGTGAAGTTCGTCAAATTTACCAAGGATACGGTTTACTTCTGACTGCCTCAAAGCAGCAGGATTTCGTCCACCAAGGAAACCGATAACATTGTTTAAATTGGTCAATCTATGAGGGACCTCTCCAACCAACGCAGCTTCGATTAGCACATAGCCAGGTAGATATGGTCTATCTTTAACAACTTTCTTGCCGTTACTAATAGATACTACTTTTTCAGTAGGTATCAAAACCTGCGATACGTAGTCGTTAAGATAACCGTTTTTAATTTCGGCTTCAATCAACTCGCTCACTTTGGCTTCTTTACCACTTACAGCGCGTAGCACGTACCATTTTTTTATTACTTCAGCCATAGCTAATACTTTCGATTTATTTAATGAGGGTAAACGATATCTTCCATTACATGTTGGAAGCAGAAGTCCATAGCGAATACCACAAGTGCAATAAATATGGAAGCGTATAATACTACTACCGCACTATTAGCCAATTCAGCATAGGTAGGCCATGTCACTTTATGTACAAGTTCGTCGTAAGACTCTTTGCAATAAGAAAAAAATTTATTCATAATCTTATATACTTTGCACGGGAAGAGAGGCTCGAACTCCCGACACCTGGTTTTGGAGACCAGTGCTCTACCAACTGAGCTATTCCCGTATTAGAGTCAGTCTCCTATAGGAGACTGACCTATATAGTAACTTATTATTTGATAAGTTCAGTAACCTGACCAGCACCAACTGTACGTCCACCTTCACGGATAGCGAAACGAAGACCAACATTAAGAGCAACTGGGTAGATAAGTTCAACTGAAATAGTTACGTTATCACCAGGCATTACCATTTCAACTCCCTCTGGAAGAGTAATCTCACCAGTACAATCCATTGTACGTAGATAGAATTGAGGACGGTATTTATTATGGAATGGAGTATGACGTCCACCTTCTTCTTTCTTAAGGATATAAACCTCAGCTTTGAAAGTTGTATGAGGAGTAATCTTTCCCGGATGGCAAATAACCATACCACGCTTAACAGCATTTTTATCGATACCACGAAGAAGCAAACCAACGTTATCACCAGCTTCACCTTCATCAAGGATCTTACGGAACATCTCAACACCTGTAATTACAGATTTCACCTTTTCAGCACCAAGACCGATAAGTTCAACCTCTTCACCTACTTTACAGATACCTGATTCGATACGACCTGTTGCAACAGTACCACGTCCAGTAATAGAGAATACATCCTCAACTGGCATTAGGAATGGTTTATCAACATCACGCTTTGGTAGTGGAATCCAAGAGTCAACAGCATCCATAAGCTCCATAACCTTATCTTCCCATTCTGCCACACCATTAAGTGCACCTAGAGCAGAACCACGGATAATAGGAGTCTCGTCGCCATCAAAATCATAGAAAGAAAGAAGCTCACGCATTTCCATTTCTACTAATTCAAGCATTTCTTCATCGTCAACCATATCACATTTGTTCATGAAAACGACCAATTTAGGAACGTTTACCTGACGAGCTAACAAGATATGCTCTCTTGTTTGAGGCATAGGACCATCAGTAGCAGCAACTACAATGATAGCACCATCCATCTGAGCAGCACCAGTAACCATATTCTTTACGTAATCGGCGTGTCCTGGGCAATCAACGTGAGCATAGTGACGTTTTTCAGTCTCATACTCAACATGAGAAGTATTGATAGTGATACCACGCTCTTTTTCTTCAGGAGCGTTATCAATCTGATCAAAGTTCTTTTTCTCTGAAAGGCCTTTTTTAGCTAACACCTCAGTGATAGCAGCAGTCAAAGTTGTCTTACCGTGGTCAACGTGACCAATTGTACCAATATTAACGTGCGGTTTGGTACGTTCGAATTTCTCTTTAGCCATAGCTTTAATTTATTTATTTAATTAATAATCAGCTTCAAACGCTTATAAATGTAAGTACTCATTTTGAAGAGCTGTTACCCGGAATTGAACCGGGGACCTCTTCCTTACCAAGGAAGTGCTCTACCGCTGAGCTATAACAGCAGAACTCAAAAAGAGCGGAAGACGGGGCTCAAACCCGCGACCCTCAGCTTGGAAGGCTGATGCTCTATCAACTGAGCTACTTCCGCGTTATCTAGTATGAAATCATACTACTTTACATTATAATTTCTTTAGTGGGCACAGATGGATTCGAACCACCGAAGTCGAAGACAGCAGATTTACAGTCTGCCCCATTTGGCCACTCTGGTATATGCCCCTAAAAAAAATCTATTTGGATAAACCAAATTTTATCATTAAGTAAAAGATCACATCTTTTCTTATTTCTGAGCCTCTTGTCGGATTCGAACCAACGACCCCGAGATTACAAATCACGTGCTCTGGCCAACTGAGCTAAAGAGGCTTATAAGCGAAAAAGCTTTTTAATTGTATCGCCATCGCTACCGTTTCCCCTACAAGGGTTGTCTGAGAAACGGCTGCAAATTTAGGCGTTTTATTTTATCCCGCAAAAGAAATCGGGGATTTTTTTATTTTTTTCTCGATTTTTCTTTGTGTTTGGCCAATTGCTTGGTAAGTGCATCGATACAAACGTCTACAGATTCCTCAAAAGTGTCTGATGCTTTGTCTGCAAAAAACTCTCCATGAGGGACCAAAACTTTTATAGCCGCATACTTATTCAATGCTACTTCAGGCTTGACCACTTTTAATGACACCTCTACTTTCTGAATATCTTCGTGAATTTTTTCTAACTTACTAGCTTTCTTCTCGATAAATGCATTAAGACGCGCTGTTGCATCAAAATGAATTGATTGAATTCTTACTTCCATAACATTCCTCCATGCTTATGGCTTCATCAACTACGTGGATGAGCCTGGTTATACACTTTTTTCAATTCCTCAAAAGTAGTATGTGTATATATCTGGGTCGTTGCCAAGCTTTCATGTCCCAAAAGCGCCTGAACAGCAGCAATATCAGCCCCATTATTCATCATTGCAGTAGCAAAAGTATGTCTTAAGACATGAGGGCTTCGTTTTTTGAGCGAAGACACTTTTGATAACCAAAATCGCACAATCTTCAAGACTTGTGAATAAGTCATCCGATCACCATTAGGTCTAACAAAAAAGTACATTGGTTTACCATCCTTCAATAATCCATCTCTCACACTCAAGTAAGCACTCATAACAGAAGAAAGTTCTTCCCCAAAAGGGATATCACGTTCTTTGTTTCTCTTACCCAAGACACGAATAGACTTCCTGAAAAAATCGACGTCAACGTCTTTTAAATTAAGCAATTCAGAGACACGGACTCCAGTCATATAAAAAAACTGAATAATGAGATGATCTCTAATCGTTTCGAAGCCAGCGTCATCAGACACTTCATCGAGCAATTGATCAATTTCACGTTCTCTTAAGAACACAGGTAATTTTTTAGACTTTTTAGGAGCAACTACACACTGCATTGGATCTTTATGAACAGCTTCTCGTCTCAACAAGTATTTAAAGAAACTCCTTAAAGAGCTTAGCTTTATCCTAACCGTCGATGACATATAGCCATTATCCATAAGATATGCAACCCATTCATTGATGTCGACACCCTGCACATTTTCCCAATCCAACGAATCCGAATCAGACGATTCAAGTAAGAATTTCTCAACTTGACGCAAGTCGCATTGATAATTCTGAATGGTCTCTTCCGAATAATTTCGTTCATATCTGAGATACGTAACAAAAGCGTCCACCATCATACACATAGAACTCTAGGTTTAATGGAACGAAAATAAGAAAAGAATTCAACAATTCCAAAGGAATCGAAGAATAAAAACTAATCCTCTTCTTCTTGAAGCTTTTGAACGTAAACAGCATGCTCAATCTTGAGGCGATTACGTACAGATGGCTTGTCGAACTGTTGGCGACGACGAAGTTCTTTAACTGTTCCAGTTTTTTCAAACTTTCTTTTGAATTTCTTTAAAGCTCTTTCGATGTTCTCACCTTCTTTTACAGGTACTACAATCATTGTAATTTATTTATTTGTTTATAATTCAAAGAACCGCCGAAGACTAATCGGCATTCTTTTTAGCGCGGCAAAAATAATCATTTTTTCTCAAATGACAAAACAAACGGGTTAAATCTTTTGCTAATCCACTGATATTGAGTATTTTTGAGAATTCATAAACAAAATTGAATACATCAATATGGACAATAAAGACCAATCTCAATCCGTTACTTCTAAATTAACATCGCTAAGGCTCGAAATGAAAAAAGAGAGCTATGACTACTACATAATTCCTCATACAGACCCCCACGGAAGTGAATATTTACCCAGTCATTGGGAACAAATAGCATGGTTATCCGGATTCACTGGTTCAGCAGGAACACTAGTCGTTGGATTGGAAGACGCCTATCTTTGGGTCGATTCAAGATATTTTCTTCAAGCAGAGAATCAACTAGCAGAAAGTTCTATACAGCTCATGCGCATAGGCCTTGAAGAATCCATATTAGTCAAGGACTTTATCGGACAGAAATGTGCTGATGGAGCCACTGTAGCTATTTGTGCTCTACTTAACCAATCAGCATTTTCCTCTCCAGTCATATTATCCGAAGACCTTATAGACCGAATTTGGTCAGAAAGACCATCACTACCATTGACACCAATACAACTATTCGAAACAGTCTATTCAGGTGAAGATACAAAATCAAAGTTAGAACGTGTACGAGACAAGATGATCCTTCAAGGTCAGACCACATTATTGCTCTACAAACTAGACCAAATAGCCTGGTTACTAAATATTAGAGGAGAAGACATCCCTCAAAATCCAGTAGTCATCTGTTTCCTTCTACTTAAATTAGAGAGTGCAAACCTCTACATTGAAGAAAAGAAATTAGACGAACAGACAAGGAACTATTTCGAAGGGCTTAACATACAGATCCATCCTTATAAAGAGATAGACCCCAATCTAGTCATACAATCCTATGACAAAGCTTCGCCAGTCGAGACATTCAAAGCCATAAAGAATGAGACAGAAATAAATGGTTTCCGCAATGCGATGAAATCAGATGGAGTAGCTATGGTTCGCTTTTTAATCTGGTTAGAAAAGAACGTGGAAGGTGAAAACATCACAGAACTTGGAGTAGCAGATAAACTGCGAGAATTGCGTTCAAAAGACCCATTAAATAGAGGAGAAAGTTTCACTACGATAGCAGGTTATGGTTCAAACGGAGCCATTGTGCACTATTCAGCCACATTGGAATCAAATACGACATTACAGCCGGAAGGTTTTTTGCTTGTCGATTCTGGAGGTCAATATCTCAATGGAACGACAGACCTCACACGAACGATTTCTCTAGGAGCTCTAACCGATCAGATGCGTAGAGACTACACTGCGGTATTGCGTGGAACGATCAATTTAGCAAAAGCTCAATTTCCAACAGGAACACGTGGAACTCAATTAGATGTATTGGCTAGGCTAGCTATATGGCAAGAAGGAACAAATTACCTCCATGGAACAGGACATGGAGTCGGTCATTATCTGAATGTACACGAAGGGCCCCAGAGTATTCGGATGAATGAAAATCCAGTTACATTACGACCAGGGATGATTACGAGTGATGAGCCAGGTATTTACAGAGCAGGTAGCCACGGCATTCGGATTGAGAATCTTTTACTAGTAGAGGAACGAGATAAAATCAAGTACGGTGTTTTTTATGGATTCGAGACACTTACCTTGTGTCCAATCGATACAAAACCAATCCTCGTATCGAAGATGCAAGCAGAAGAACTACTCTATCTAAACGATTATCATAAGATGGTTTATGAGAAGCTATCCCCATTATTGGATGAGGAAGAAAGTCAATGGCTAAAAGAAGCAACAAAACCAATAGCATAAAATAACAAAATAAAAACAACAACAAATGGCACTAATAAAAGAAGTAAGAGGATATAATCCTAAGATAGGAGAGAATTGTTTCCTAGCAGAAAATGCCACAATCATAGGTGATGTGGAAATAGGAAATGACTGTAGCATCTGGTTCAACACGGTCTTACGGGGAGATGTAAATACCATAAAAATAGGAAATGGCGTCAACGTCCAAGATGGTACAGTTCTTCATACCTTATACCAGAAGTCAACAATAACCATTGGAGACAATGTGTCTATAGGACATAACGTCACAATCCATGGTGCAGAAGTAAGAGACTACGCATTAGTCGGTATGGGGTCAACCATCTTGGATCATGCAATTGTCGGTGAAGGAGCCATCGTAGCAGCCGGTTCTTTGGTTTTAAGTAACACCGAAATTGAACCAGGCACCATTTGGGGAGGAGTCCCAGCTAAATTTATCAAACGAGTTGATCCAGACCAATCAAAAGAGATTAATCAAAAGATAGCACATAACTATCTAATGTATTCTTCATGGTACAAAGAAGAAGAGGAAAAATAAAAGAACAGTCTTAAAAGAAGAAGCGAAAAGAACAATCTAGTTCCTTTCGCTTCTTTTTTATTAAATAAATAGTCTATCGATACCGACTTAAAGATTAATCTTACTCAAAATCAAATCAGTAGCTCCAGCCTGTGATTTGACATAACCACCCGATTTCTGACCCGTTTCTTTCAAGAAATCGCTATCAGATTGGAATTTATCCATCAAATCATCAAATTCTTTTGCTTGATGAATACAGTAAGCTCCCCCCTGCTCGATCAAGTCAGACGCCTCTTTGAAGCGATCATGGTCCGGTCCGAATAAGACGGGAATATCATAAACAGCAGCTTCCAGCGTATTATGAATACCTTCACCAAATCCACCACCGATATAAGCCACATCGCCATATCGATAGATAGAAGAAAGCAATCCAAAGCAATTTATAATTAGACAATCAGCATTAGCAACATTGTCCATCGTCGCCCTTTTGTAAAATACATACGGACGTTTCAGCTTATTAATAATCTCGATTAAATGAGACTCATGAATCACATGAGGAGCAATAATCAATTTCATCTCAGGATGTGTATTGAAATATTCGATAAATATATCCTCGTCAGGAGCCCATGAGCTACCGCAAACCAAAGTAAAATGATTACCTTTAAATTTCTCTACCAAAGGCAATTCTTTCACTTGGTCCTTGATTTCAAGAACTCTATCGAAGCGAGTATCTCCAACGACAGATACATTGTTCACACCCAACTTGGATAGAAAACGCTTACTCGCCTCATTTTGAACGAAAAGATAATCAAAATCCTTCAGCACATTTCGATAAGTTCCCCCATACCATTTAAAAAATATCTGATCTCTTCTAAAGATAGAAGAAACACTATACACAGGAATGCGTCGTTTATGTAATTCGTCCAAATAATTCTTCCAAAACTCATATTTGATGAAAAACACCATCTTGGGATTAGTCAATGCCAAAAAGCGTCTCACATTGCGAGGTTTGTCCATCGGTAGATAGCAAACAACATCAGCACCCCTATAATGCTTACGTACTTCATAACCAGAAGGAGAAAAGAAAGTAAGTAATATTTTATACTCAGGATGCAAAAGACGTATTTTCTCTATGAGCGGTCTTCCTTGTTCAAACTCGCCCAAAGAAGCAGCATGAAACCAAATATACTGAGCATTAGGATTAATTTGCTGACGAAGTAAGTCATACACAACCCAATGCCCTTTAGTCATCTTTCTTGGTTTAGAACTAAAAGGAAACAAGATACGTATAGCAAATGAATACAAAGTAATTCCGATATTATAAATCAGATTTTTCATCACATATAGATTTGTTATAAATTGGTCCTATTGACGTTTATCTGGTAAGATAGTCAAAGCTCTACGCATACGATTAAGCGTCTCTTCTTTACCAAGAAGAGCTATAATGTCAAACATCTGAGGACCTTTTCCTTCACCTACAAGAGTCAATCTCCAAGCGTTCATCACCTGTCCTAGATGAAATTCGTTTTTCTCAATCATAGCACGTACCTGCTCCTCAGTAAATTCGCCAGTAAAGTCATCTAGCCCTTCTAGTACCTCTAAGAGCTTAGACATGTGAAGATAAGAATTTTCTTTCCAACGTTTCTTAGTTGTCTTCGCATCATACTCTGTAGGAGCGACGAAGAAGAAACGACACAACGGCACCAATTCGTGAATAAAGTTCACCCGATTCTTCATCAGACCAACGATAGTAACCAATTTATCCCATGGAGCATCAATACCTTCTTCAATAAGATAAGACTGATACATCTTAGCCACTTCTTCATCCGCCATCTTCAAAATATACTCATGATTGAACCAGCGTCCCTTTTCGTAATCAAATTTTGCACCAGATTTATTACATCTAGTCAAATCGAACAGCTCGATGAGCTCATCCATAGACATGATCTCTTGTTCAGTCCCAGGATTCCAACCCAATAAAGCTAAGAAATTCACGACAGCTTCAGGAAGATAATCACTTTCTCTGTATCCAGAAGAGATGTCACCCGTTTTCGGATCTTTCCATTCGAGAGGGAATACAGGAAATCCCAGACGATCGCCATCACGTTTTGACAATTTACCATTACCTTCAGGTTTAAGAAGCAAAGGTAAATGTGCAAATTGAGGTTTTGAATCCCCCCATCCGAAAGCCTCATAAAGCAAGACATGAAGTGGAGCAGATGGTAACCACTCTTCACCTCGGATGACATGAGAAATCTTCATCAAATGGTCATCGACGATGTTTGCTAAATGATAAGTAGGCAATTGGTCAGCAGATTTAAACAAGACCTTATCGTCCAAAACAGAACTATTGATGACGACTTCACCGCGGATAATATCCTGCACATGTACATCGATTCCAGGTTCTATTTTGAATCGAACGACATATTGATTTCCTTCATCAATCAATTTCTGAACTTCAGCAGCAGAAAGTGTGAGCGAGTTGCGCATCGTCCCACGGGTAGATGCATCATATTGAAAATTTTTAATTTCATCTCGTTTGACCGACAATTCTTGAGGCGTATCGAAAGCGATATATGCTTTATCATCCTTTAACAGTTGGTCAACATATTTCTTATAAATATCTCGGCGTTCTGATTGCCTATAAGGCCCATAATCGCCACCTACATTTACACCTTCATCGAATTCAATACCTAGCCAATGAAGTGATTTCACAATGTATTCTTCCGCTCCAGGGACGAAGCGATTAGAATCTGTATCTTCTATACGAAGAATTATTTTACCTCCTTGTTTGCGAGCAAATAGATAATTGTATAGCGCAGTACGCACTCCCCCTATGTGTAAAGGGCCAGTTGGACTTGGTGCAAAACGCACCCGAACCTCTTGATTTGTCATGTAATAAAATGATTTCTTAATTTTCATATAAAAAGGAGGGAAAAACGATTCCCAGCTATTCTTATTTGCACAAAAATACGAGAATTCTTCGATTGCAGCCATTTTTTTTGTACTTTTCCACAAAAATCAGCCCATAATGAAACAAAAAGCAATATTCACAGCCTCATTTTGGAACAAAAATCTTTTTTTTAAAATATTTTTGTTCCTCTTCACGGTATTACTTATTGTCTATTTTTTGCCAAGGCAAGAACATTTTAAATATACTTTCAAAGAGAAACAACCTTGGCAATATGGATTATTAACTGCTCCATTCGATATACCGATATACAAATCAGCAGATAACATTCGACATGAAAAAGATAGTTTGTTACAAGAATTCTCACCCTACTTTGAAGTAGAAGCTGCGATACAGAAAAAAGCATTAGAGAAACTTCAACGTGATTACAACCAACCGAACTTGCGAAAGTTACTCCCATCTCCTAAATACATACATTATATCGATAAACAACTCAAAACGATTTATCAGCGAGGAGTTATCACAAATGATCTTTTTGATTCATTAACACATCAAAAAGTAAAAAGTATCATGGCGATAGAGCAAAAGGTAGCCCAAAAGCGCCTCACTGCAGAACTATTCACCGAACGAACAGCCTATGCCTTTATCCTTGAGGCAGATACGGCAAAATACGATTTAAATATCCTTCGTCAGATAGGACTCAATAAGTATCTACTTCCTAATCTAAGTTACGACGAGACACGAAGTAACACAGCTCTTCATGACCTACTCACATCGTTACCAATGACTACAGGGATAGTACTTAAAGGGCAGAAAATTGTAGATAGAGGAGAGATTATCAATAGCAAAACCTATCAGATCCTAGAATCCTTCTCTAGGGAATCAGAACAGCGAGAATTGTCCAATAGTCAGACCACGCTTATTCTCATCGGGCAGATACTATTCGTCTCGATAGTCATTTTGATATTTATGTGGTACTTAGAGTCCAACAGAAAACAATATTTCACTGAGTACAAGCGAACGATTCTTTTCTTCTCATCGATCGTTCTATTTAGTATCATAACGAGTCTACTTGTCCGACACCCCATCGCGAGCGTCTATGTGATACCATACGTCGCCTTACCAGTAATTATACGTATCTTAGTAGAGACACGTACAGCATTTATGGTACACATCACATGTACCTTGCTCTGCTCGATTTCTTTGACCTATCCCTACGAATTCATAGTGATTCAAGTTATAGCTGGATTGGTCGCAATATATAGTTTACAACAGTTAACCGAACGGAGTCAACTCCTTCGGACCACCATCTATGTCTTGATATCCTATTTCGTCAGTTATTTTGCCATAGAATTAATAAGAAATCATGGCATAGACAATATCAATGTAAGCCGATATATTCATTTCTCTATCAATGCTTTATTTTTGCTCTTTACCTATCCTTTACTCCCAGTGATAGAGCGCTTATCAGGAGATGTGACAGCTGTGACACTCTCTGAATTAAGTGACACCTCCAAGACGCTGCTACGTGAATTATCAGAAAGTGTACCAGGGACATTCCAGCACAGTATGCAAGTAGCAAATTTGGCGTCGGCAGCAGCAAGTAAGATAGGAGCAAACACGCAGTTAGTACGTACAGGAGCGCTGTATCACGATATTGGTAAGATGGTAAATCCTACTTTCTTCACAGAGAATCAGCGAGGTTACAATCCTCATAATGATATCTCATACGAACAAAGTGCTCATATGATCATTAGTCACGTCACAGAAGGATTGAAATTAGCTGAGAAGTACAATCTTCCACCTATCCTTCGTGATTTTATCACCACGCATCACGGAAAAGGCAAAACAAAATATTTCTACATCTCTTGGATCAATGACCATCCAAATGAGGAGGTAGATGAGGAGCTATTCACTTATCCAGGACCAAATCCGAGTACAAAAGAACAAGCCATTTTGATGATGGCAGATGCTGTAGAAGCGAGTTCAAGAGCACTGAAAGACTACACCGATTTAGAAATTAGTGAGTTAGTCGATCGTATCGTAAACTCACAATTAGAAGAAGGATTTTTCAAGATGTGTCCGATTACTTTCTTGGAAATCAACACGGTGAAAGAAACCTTCAAAGACAAACTCAGAACGATGTATCACACAAGAGTTTCCTACCCGACACTAAATAAGAAAGAAGAGCAGGCACAGAAAGCACAGACAAAAGTATCAGAATAATCGTATCAAGCAGGATCCACATCAAAGTAAATCTTGATAGCCCTTCCAGAAGGGGATTGATTTAGTTGCTGCTGAACATATAACAACGTTTCTCTAATCCTCTTGATAGGAATATTCAGTTCTACTTTTATCAGCAACTGCTGGATGTATAATGTTTGCACTTTGGCTACAGGAGGAGCTTGTGGGCCAAGCACTCGAGGTCCCAAATAATGTTGCAATTGATTTCCAAACCATCTCGCTTGCTGTTCCAAGAGTCGCGGATCCCTATGCTTCATGACGACCTTAATCAGACGAGAGAATGGCGGATACTTCCACATCTCACGCTCCTGTATTTCACCTTGATACATCCCCACATAATCATGAGCTTGCACTTGTTGAAATACAGACTCCTCAGGACTATTCGTTTGTATCATTACGACGCCATTACCTCCCTTTCTGCCGGCACGACCAGCGACTTGTGACATCAATTGATAAGCACGTTCATGCGCCCTAAAGTCAGGATAATTAAGCATCATATCAGCATGAATGATACCCACTATCTTGACCCGTTCAAAGTCAAGTCCCTTCGTCACCATCTGAGTGCCTATAAGCACATCGGTCTCATCATTTTCAAATGAAGAGATGATACGTTCATAACTATCTCTACTTCGAGTCGTATCTAAATCCATACGAGCCGTACGAACTTCAGGTACATTCTCCTGCAGTACTTGTTCGAGTCTTTCAGTACCAAACCCTTTAGGTTCGATATCCTTACTCCCACAATTAGGACAAGCAGTTGGCTTATCGATACTATAGCCACAATAGTGGCAAGTCAATCGATTGTTGTATTTATGATAGGTCATACTCACATCACAATGAATACAAGTAGGCACCCATCCACAGGTAGAACACATCACATTAGGTGAAAATCCTCGTCGATTTTTGAATAAAATGACCTGTTTTTTATCAGCTAGTGTATGACGAATAGAAGACAAAAGTTCAGGAGCAAATAAACCAGTCATTTGCTTGGTTCTGCGCAACTCTTTAGTATCTAAGATTTTCACCTGAGGCAATTCTGCTTCTTCGAAACGAGTAGCTAGATTCACTAGGCCATACTTACCTTGTACAGCATTATAGTAGCTCTCGATAGAAGGAGTTGCAGACCCTAAAAGGATTTTAGCATTCAACTGATGAGCTAGCATGATAGCAGTATCACGAGCCTGATATCTAGGAGCCGGATCAACTTGCTTATAACTTGCTTCATGCTCTTCATCGATGATGATTAAGCCTAGCTTTTTAAAAGGTAGAAAGAGAGAAGAGCGCACACCAAGTATCACATCATAAGGTTCATCACTCAACTGTTTGTTCCAGATTTCCACTCGTTGAGTATCAGTAAACTTAGAATGATAAACTCCAAAACGATTTCCAAAGACACGTCTGACACGAGTTGTTATTTGTGTTGTCAACGCAATCTCAGGTAACAGGTAGAGCACCTGTTCCCCCCGACTGAGAGCATCTTGAATAAGTTGTAAATAAATTTCTGTTTTGCCACTTGAAGTGACGCCATGAAGTAAAACGACAGTCTTATCGTTCCATAGCACATTGATCTCATCAAAAGACTGCTTTTGTGGGATGCTCAAAGAACTAATCTCCTGTTGTTCCACCGTCTCCAACATTTTGACCTGCTTATATTGTATCATCTCAAGGACACCGCGCTTGACCAAAGCAGAAAGAATAGCACTAGAGCAATCAAGTTTAGTTAAGAGCACATCACGTTTAATTTCTGTACTTCGCAACTCTGCCCCAAGACGATAGTGCTGAGGGTCAAGAATGACTGTTTGATGAGTTGCCGATGATGAATCCTCCAATTGGTTAATCAATTCAAGCAAACGCAACAAGAGAGACTCTTGTTTCTTAGCTCGTCCTAGACAAGGCATTAATTGCTCAAGTGCATCATCACTTCGATAAGAAGGTGCGATTCGTATCCACGACTCCATCTTAGGCTTATATCCACTTCGCAACGATTCACGCATCTGGATGGCTCCTTTTTCAAGCAAGCGATTAACCACAAGAAGTGGGTTTTTATAATTAGTCAACTTACCCAACTGAATGAGCGAGCAAGTCTTTTCCTGTTGGAGAATATCAAGAAACATCTGTTCTGTAGATGAATGACTACCAGTTGCTACATAATCACGATTATATGCTATGATTGATTCACTCTCTAGCTTCAATCCACTAGGTAAAGCCGCTTTGTAAACCTCGCCTATCGTACATAGATAATAGGAACTTATCCAAGCCCACAACGAAAGCTGATATGGATACACAATAGGAGTCTTATCTAACAAGGAAATAGCCTGTTTGATTGCATATCCTTCGGTAGGTTTGGTATCCACTGCTACAACCAATGCCGTATAATACTTCTTAGCTCCGAATGGAACAACCACTCGAGCACCAACCTGTACTTGTTCGCCCCAATCCTCAGGACACTGATAAGTAAAGCATTGCGCAAGAGGCAATGGTAAAATCACATCAAAATATCTAACAGTCATGATGCAAATATAATCATTTTAAAATGAAAATAAACTTTTTCAAGGCGTTCACTAGTCTAGATACATCAGTGGAATCTTCTGTCAAGCGACCCCTATATATGACAAGAAGTCCCGAAGATTAAGTTCTTCGGGACTTCTCTTAAAACGGCGACTACCTACTCTCCCACCTTTCGGCAGTACCATCGGCGTGATTGGGCTTAACTTCTCTGTTCGGAATGGGAAGAGGTGGAACCCCAGTGCTATAGTCACCTAAATTTCATAACTAGAAGCGGTATTCAAGAGCAGGACTCTTAGAACTATCACCCATAAGGCAATAACAAACACATCACTATCCAGTAAAATAGACATACTGTACAAATCTTTTCCATCAATCTAGCGAATAATGTAGTTAACAAGATAGGGAAGAAAGTATACGGGCAATTAGTACTGCTCGGCTATGACGTTACCGCCTTTACACCTGCAGCCTATCAACGTTGTCGTCTTCAACGACCCTAAGAGATCTAATCTTGTGGCCGGCTTCGTACTTAGATGCTTTCAGCACTTATCCGATCCAGACGTAGATACCCAGCGATGCACCTGGCGATACAACTGGTAAACCAGAGGTCTGTCCAACACGGTCCTCTCGTACTAGTGTCAGAACCACGCAAATCTCATGCGCCCACGATAGATAGAGACCGAACTGTCTCACGACGTTCTGAACCCAGCTCGCGTGCCACTTTAATGGGCGAACAGCCCAACCCTTGGGACCTTCTCCAGCCCCAGGATGTGACGAGCCGACATCGAGGTGCCAAACCCCTCCGTCGATATGAGCTCTTGGGAGGGATCAGCCTGTTATCCCCGGAGTACCTTTTATCCTTTGAGCGATGTCCTTTCCATACAGAAACACCGGATCACTATGCTCTAGTTTCCTACCTGATCGACTTGTAAGTCTCCCAGTCAAGCACCCTTATGCCATTACACTCGAAGGACGGTTACCAATCGTCCTGAGGGTACCTTTAGAAGCCTCCGTTACACTTTTGGAGGCGACCACCCCAGTCAAACTACCCACCAAACAATGTCCTTGGTTAAACCAAGTTAGAACTCAAACAGGTAAAGGGTCGTATTTCAACAGCGACTCCACATACACTAGCGTGCACGCTTCAAAGTCTCCGACCTATCCTACACAACACATGCCCAAATTCAATGTTAAGCTATAGTAAAGGTTCACGGGGTCTTTTCGTCCCATCGCGGGTAATCGGCATCTTCACCGATACTACAATTTCACTGAGCTCACGGTTGAGACAGTGTCCAGATCATTACACCATTCGTGCAGGTCGGAACTTACCCGACAAGGAATTTCGCTACCTTAGGACCGTTATAGTTACGGCCGCCGTTTACTGGGGCTTCAATTCAAAGCTTCTCCGAAGATGACTTCTCCTCTTAACCTTCCAGCACCGGGCAGGTGTCAGGCTGTATACAGGGTCTTTCGACTTAGCACAGCCCTGTGTTTTTGGTAAACAGTTGCCTGGACCTATTCTCTGCGCCCTACCAAACGAATGGTAGGGACCCTTTATCCCGAAGTTACAGGGTTAATTTGCCTAGTTCCTTAACCGTGAATCACTCAAGCGCCTTAGAATATTCATCCCGACTACGTGTGTCCGTTTGAGGTACGGGTAGTGTATACGTAAAAACGTTTAGCGGATTTTCTTGGGAGCAGGCTTACACATACTATCTCATTGTTTCGAAAAACGCTGAGTACTATCAGGTTCGACACATCTTGCGGATTTGCCTACAAAACGTATATCTACACCCTTTAACCATCATTTCCGTCAGATGGCGATGCTGTCACTTCTCCGTCTCCACATCACTGGTATACACTAGTATGGGAATATTAACCCATTCGGCCATCGGTATCGCCATTCGGCTGAACCTTAGGACCCGACTAACCCTGATCCGATTAGCGTTGATCAGGAAACCTTAGTCTTTCGGCGAGGGGGTTTCTCACCCCCTTTATCGTTACTTATACCTACATTTGCTTTTCTACACGCTCCAGCACACCTCGAGGTGTACCTTCAACGCAGAGTAGAATGCTCCCCTACCACGTACTAAATTTATAGTACATCCATAGCTTCGGTAAACCACTTATGCCCGATTATTATCCATGCAAAACTCCTCGACTAGTGAGCTGTTACGCACTCTTTAAATGAATGGCTGCTTCCAAGCCAACATCCTAGCTGTCATAGCAATCTTACTTCGTTAGTTCAACTTAGTGGTTATTTCGGGACCTTAGCTGATGGTCTGGATTCTTCTCCTTTCGGACACGGACCTTAGCACCCATGCCCTCACTCCATAGATTAAACTAATGCGCATTCGGAGTTTATCAAGACTTGATAGGCGGCGAAGCCCTCGCATCTTATCAGTCGCTCTACCTCACATTAGTAACTCTATAGGCTGCACCTAAATGCATTTCGGGGAGTACGAGCTATCTCCAAGTTTGATTAGCCTTTCACCCCCACCCTCAGGTCATCCGGAAGCTTTTCAACGCTTATCGGTTCGGTCCTCCAGTTAGTGTTACCTAACCTTCAACCTGCCCAAGGGTAGATCACTTGGTTTCGCGTCTACTCACACTGACTAAAACGCCCTATTAAGACTCGCTTTCGCTACGGGTACATCTCTTTAGAGACTTAACCTGGCCAGTGTAAGTAACTCGTAGGTTCATTATGCAAAAGGCACGCTGTCACACTCGAAAGTGCTCCAACCGCTTGTAAGCGCATGGTTTCAGGGACTATTTCACTCTTCTATTCGAAGTTCTTTTCACCTTTCCCTCACGGTACTAGTTCACTATCGGTCTCTCGGGAGTATTTAGCCTTACCGGATGGTCCCGGCAGATTCATACAGAATTTCTCGTGTTCCGCACTACTCAGGATACCACTAGAGATAAAATTGCTTCCTATACGGGATTATCACCCTCTATGATTATACTTTCCAGTATATTCTAGTCACAATTTTAAGTCTCACATCGTGGTCCTACAACCCCAGCATTGCCGTAACAATACTGGTTTGGGCTAATCCCCGTTCGCTCGCCACTACTAGGGGAATCATTATTTATTTTCTTTTCCTACAGGTACTAAGATGTTTCAGTTCCCTGCGTTGACCTCACACGTGGTGATGATATGTCTTCAACATACCAGGTTGTCCCATTCGGAAATCTGTGGATCAAAGGTTATTTGCACCTACCCACAGCTTATCGCAGCTTATCACGTCCTTCATCGTCTCCGAGAGCCTAGGCATCCGCCATGCGCTCTTACTTACTTTCTTTCACTTACGGTATCTATAAAATAGATACGCTCGTTAAATATGTTACTTTACTAGATTATGATCAAATTGAATAAAGATATTGTAGTAAACTACAACAGCTAAATCAATTCTAACATAATAGAAAAAATTTGTTTGTACAATATGTCAAAGATCATGTTACCAAGTCTAAATAAAGACCGATAAGTGTGGAGAATAACGGATTCGAACCGTTGACCCCCTGCGTGCAAGGCAGGTGCTCTAGCCAGCTGAGCTAATCCCCCATAAACAATAAAACTAAACAAACACTTTGGTTTAAGTGAAGAATAGACTTGTTTACAAGTAGTCCCACGCAGATTTGAACTGCAGACCTCTACATTATCAGTGTAGCGCTCTAACCAACTGAGCTATAGGACTGTCATCCAAAAGATGCCTATGTAGAACTGATTAACAGCTTCATATTTATCTCTCAATATATTTTATAAATAAACAACAAGAGACAAACGCTATACGAATGGAAAATACCATCTAAACCTTGTCCATTTCCACACCTTATAACGAAGATTAAGAATATCACTCCAGAAAGGAGGTGTTCCAGCCGCACCTTCCGGTACGGCTACCTTGTTACGACTTAGCCCCAGTTACCAGTTTTACCCTAGGCCGTTCCTTGCGGTGACAGACTTCAGGTACTCCCAGCTTCCATGGCTTGACGGGCGGTGTGTACAAGGCCCGGGAACGTATTCACCGCGCCATGGCTGATGCGCGATTACTAGCGAATCCAGCTTCATGAAGTCGAGTTACAGACTTCAATCCGAACTGAGAGAGGTTTTAAAAGATTAGCATCCTGTCGCCAGGTAGCTGCCCTCTGTACCCCCCATTGTAACACGTGTGTAGCCCCGGACGTAAGGGCCGTGCTGATTTGACGTCATCCCAACCTTCCTCACATCTTACGACGGCAGTCTCACTAGAGTCCTCAGCATAACCTGTTAGTAACTAATGATAAGGGTTGCGCTCGTTATGGCACTTAAGCCGACACCTCACGGCACGAGCTGACGACAACCATGCAGCACCTTTATAGGAGTCCGAAGAAAAGAATATCTCTACTCTATGCACCTATAATTTAAGCCCGGGTAAGGTTCCTCGCGTATCATCGAATTAAACCACATGTTCCTCCGCTTGTGCGGGCCCCCGTCAATTCCTTTGAGTTTCACCGTTGCCGGCGTACTCCCCAGGTGGAATACTTAATGCTTTCGCGTTGCCGCTTACTGTGTATCGCAAACAGCGAGTATTCATCGTTTACCGTGTGGACTACCAGGGTATCTAATCCTGTTGGATACCCACACTTTCGTGCCTCAGCGTCAGTTGTAGGATAGTAAGCTGCCTTCGCAATCGGAGTTCTTCGTGATATCTAAGCATTTCACCGCTACACCACGAATTCCACCTACTTCCACTACACTCAAGAATACCAGTTTCAACTGCAATTTCAATGTTGAGCATTAAACTTTCACAGCTGACTTAGTATCCCGCCTACGCACCCTTTAAACCCAATAAATCCGGATAACGCTCGGACCCTCCGTATTACCGCGGCTGCTGGCACGGAGTTAGCCGGTCCTTATTCCATGGGTACATGCAAAAAGACAACACGTGCCTCACTTTATTCCCCATTAAAAGAAGTTTACAACCCATAGGGCAGTCATCCTTCACGCTACTTGGCTGGTTCAGGCTTGCGCCCATTGACCAATATTCCTCACTGCTGCCTCCCGTAGGAGTCTGGTCCGTGTCTCAGTACCAGTGTGGGGGACCTTCCTCTCAGAACCCCTATTCATCGAAGTCTAGGTGAGCCGTTACCTCACCTACAAACTAATGAAACGCATCCCCATCTTTTACCGAAATTCTTTACTCTAAAAACCATGCGGAATTCAGAGACTATTGGGGATTAATCTTTCTTTCGAAAGCCTATACCCATGTAAAAGGTAGGTTGGATACGTGTTACTCACCCGTGCGCCGGTCGCCATCTATTCTAGCAAGCTAGAATAATGCTGCCCCTCGACTTGCATGTGTTAAGCCTGTAGCTAGCGTTCATCCTGAGCCAGGATCAAACTCTTCATTGTAAAATATTTTTACAGTGTTCATCATCTAATCATAAATGATTAAATAACAAAACTGAATGTTTCAATCTGTCTTAGGATATCCTTATATATCTGTTATTTGGTGTCGCTTATGAAACTTCCGAAGAAGTTATAAACTGAAAATTGACGGTTCAAATAATTATTTATTACCATTGAGAATCATTGGATAAATCCAATAACCTCGATAGCTCTTGTACTACTTGTTGTTTATGTAAATTCTTCAAAGAACACTTCTTTTTTGCTAACTTAGATAACCGCTATTCTCGAAAGAATAAAGGGCTATTTTTTGATAGCGTTTGCAAAGATAAAGCCTTTGTTGCGAACCTCCAAATGAATCGGAGAAAAGTTTTAAAAATAATTTTAATCACTAAACAGTAAACAAATTTATCTTGCGTACAATCAATAAAACAAGCCTGTCTATCGGCGTTTAAAACGCCTACTCCTAGGCCCTATTTCTTGATTGCGGATGCAAATGTAGACTTTATTATCTGACTAGCCAAATTATAAACACAGAAATTTTAAAATAATGCAAAATAAAAATGCTTAAGCGCTGAATCCCCTGTAAAGGGTACCTAAATCCCATGACAAAAGTAATGTGGGAGGAAAGAAACCAGAAGTTCCTGGACAGTGACAAGATACCCCGACACATGCCAAGACACCCTCACAACTATCAAGCCACCGATATATTGGACGTAATAACAGCCCCCTATATATGACAAGAAGTCCCGAAGAACTTAATCTTCGGGACTAAACTTACTTATTCTCTGTCATCTTTTTAGTGAACAAAAGAACAGATTAGAGACGTTTTACTAAAAACTACCACTGTTATAAACTCCTCAATTTTTTCAATTGTTTCCAATTAGCCACAGAATCATTTTTCTGAGGTAGTCCGGGCGTACTGCGTCCTTCATCTATATAGCGAAGAAGCAATTTCTTGAGTTCATTAACTTTATTAGGATATTTGTTCACTAGATTAGTTTTCTCCCCAACGTCAGAAGATAAATTATACAATTGCATTGAAGGTAATCCCTCCAGCGCTTTCTTATCATTAGGTCTTGGATAGCTCCATCCTCCAGAACTAGGTGAGAGTAACAACTTCCAATTTCCCTGTCGAATAGTAAATTCACCTGAAAAGGAATGGCTAACGATTGCCTCACGGATAGGAGATATCTCAGACTCTGAAAATAGAGCAGGTAATAAATTATAACTATCTTCCCCTTCGGAATCATCTAATTGGTAATGATTAATAGCCGCAAAAGTAGCATAAAAGTCAGTCAAACAAATAGTCTGATTAACTGAATGAGCTTTGACACGTGCAGGCCATTTTACTATACAGGGGATTCGATGCCCTCCATCAAACAAGTCAGCTTTATTACCTCTATAGATTGAATTTGGGTAATGCCCTTGTTTGATCAATTCCTTAATGCCAGCAGCAGGACTACATCCATTATCACTTGTGAAAACAATAATTGTATTATTCTCCTCTCCTGATGCTCTTACCGCTTCTAACACGCGGCCTACCATTGCATCAAGCATCAATACGAAATCACCATATTCACCTAAGCCAGATTTTCCACGAAATTCAGGCGATGGCAATATTGGTGTATGAGGAGCTGAGAAAGGAAGATATAAGAAATAAGGAGTATCAGATGGAGCCTTATCATGGATATATTTACAAGCTCTATTCACTATATTTGGTAACACTTCCTCATGAACAAAATCATCTCCAACAAGACCTTTTCTCCAATGACTATATTTGCCTTTATTGACTACTACTTTTTTTGGTACCGATGTAGGCATATCATTTTCAATATACACATAAGGAGGCATATCAAGTGAGCCACAGAAACCGAAGAAATAGTCAAAACCAATAGTTGTAGGACCATTTTTAACAGGCTTACTAAAGTCCACACTATCTGTACCAGCATCTATATTATTCCAATCCCAGCCTAAATGCCATTTACCAATTCCGGCAGTCGTATACCCTTGTTTTTTTAGCATAGAAGCCATGGTTTGTCTATCACTATGAATCAAAGCCTTCGAATAACCTTTAAGGACACCCTGTTTGAGTTTGGATCTCCAATTATAGCGCCCCGTTAAGATGCCATATCTAGTTGGTGTACTTACGGAAGAAGAAGAATGGGCATCAGTAAATATGACACCATCATTTCCCATTTTATCAATATTGGTAGTCTGTATTTTAGAATTTGCATCTAAACAAGAGACATCCCCATATCCCAAGTCATCTGCCAAAATAAAAATAATATTAGGTGCTTCTTTTTTAGCAAACACACCTAAAGAATTTGTCGTCAACAACGACAATAAAAGTAATTTTTTATTCATTATATTATTATTAAAGTTTATGAATCATTGCACTATATCTACCTTCAGGTACCACAAGAACAGGAGTATTATTGTAATCTGAATGTTTCGTCAAAGCATTAAGTATCTGTTTATTTAGAGAAATATAATCAGTAAAAGACACCCCAGATTTCATATACGAAGCTTTTATATTATGCAAATATCTAATCATTCCGATACCTGTAATATGACACGTCAATTTCAATTCTGCAAGAGGCTTACTAGTCAATAGACTAGCACTAGTCGGAGAACATAGAATTACAGCAGCATATGCATTGTTGAAATACATACTTTCCTTTGTTAGTAGATTAATTGCAGAGGTACCAACCCTTTTATAGCCAAGAAAGTGCAAATCATAATAGCCCAAATCATCAACTAAAATAAAGACAATGTATGCTTTAGATAGTGCATAAACAGCAAAAGTCCCAATCACAAGAAAGAGACTATTAACGACATGCCTTGCATATAACATAATATATCATTTTGTCATTTAACATAGTATAGAAAGAGGCAACTAGTGTTCATCAAGACATCCAAAAATTCTGTTGAAACTAACCTCCGACATAATTAAGACATTCGTAAACCGACTTAGGGTAGTCACTTTTGCCTATTTTTTTGAAGACAAATGAATTTCTATAAATTTGAAGGAAATGTCATGTCCGCTGACAAGCGACCCCTACATTGGACGTAATAACAGCCCCCTATATATGACAAGAAGTCCCGAAGATTAAGTTCTTCGGGACTTCTCTTAAAACGGCGACTACCTACTCTCCCACCTTTCGGCAGTACCATCGGCGTGATTGGGCTTAACTTCTCTGTTCGGAATGGGAAGAGGTGGAACCCCAGTGCTATAGTCACCTAAATTTCATAACTAGAAGCGGTATTCAAGAGCAGGACTCTTAGAACTATTACCCATAAGGCAATAACAAATACATCACTATCCAGTAAAATAGACATACTGTACAAATCTTTTCCATCAATCTAGCGAATAATGTAGTTAACAAGATAGGGAAGAAAGTATACGGGCAATTAGTACTGCTCGGCTATGACGTTACCGCCTTTACACC
>CP095414.1:2090000-2092500 GCA_029541985.1 Bacteroidales bacterium F22 | reverse complement strand
TACTTTCCAGTATATTCTAGTCACAATTTTAAGTCTCATATCGTGGTCCTACAACCCCAGCATTGCCGTAACAATACTGGTTTGGGCTAATCCCCGTTCGCTCGCCACTACTAGGGGAATCATTATTTATTTTCTTTTCCTACAGGTACTAAGATGTTTCAGTTCCCTGCGTTGACCTCACACGTGGTGATGATATGTCTTCAACATACCAGGTTGTCCCATTCGGAAATCTGTGGATCAAAGGTTATTTGCACCTACCCACAGCTTATCGCAGCTTATCACGTCCTTCATCGTCTCCGAGAGCCTAGGCATCCGCCATGCGCTCTTACTTACTTTCTTTCACTTACGGTATCTATAAAATAGATACGCTCGTTAAATATGTTACTTTACTAGATTATGATCAAATTGAATAAAGATATTGTAGTAAACTACAACAGCTAAATCAATTCAAACATAATAGAAAAAATTTGTTTGTACAATATGTCAAAGATCATATTACCAAGTCTAAATAAAGACTGATAAGGGTGGAGAATAACGGATTCGAACCGTTGACCCCCTGCGTGCAAGGCAGGTGCTCTAGCCAGCTGAGCTAATCCCCCATAAACAATAAAACTAAACAAACACTTTGGTTTAAGTGAAGAATAGACTTGTTTACAAGTAGTCCCACGCAGATTTGAACTGCAGACCTCTACATTATCAGTGTAGCGCTCTAACCAACTGAGCTATAGGACTGTCATCCAAAAGATGCCTATGTAGAACTGATTAACAGCTTCATATTTATCTCTCAATATATTTTATAAATAAACAACAAGAGACAAACGCTATACGAATGGAAAATACCATCTAAACCTTGTCCATTTCCACACCTTATAACGAAGATTAAGAATATCACTCCAGAAAGGAGGTGTTCCAGCCGCACCTTCCGGTACGGCTACCTTGTTACGACTTAGCCCCAGTTACCAGTTTTACCCTAGGCCGTTCCTTGCGGTGACAGACTTCAGGTACTCCCAGCTTCCATGGCTTGACGGGCGGTGTGTACAAGGCCCGGGAACGTATTCACCGCGCCATGGCTGATGCGCGATTACTAGCGAATCCAGCTTCATGAAGTCGAGTTACAGACTTCAATCCGAACTGAGAGAGGTTTTAAAAGATTAGCATCCTGTCGCCAGGTAGCTGCCCTCTGTACCCCCCATTGTAACACGTGTGTAGCCCCGGACGTAAGGGCCGTGCTGATTTGACGTCATCCCAACCTTCCTCACATCTTACGACGGCAGTCTCACTAGAGTCCTCAGCATAACCTGTTAGTAACTAATGATAAGGGTTGCGCTCGTTATGGCACTTAAGCCGACACCTCACGGCACGAGCTGACGACAACCATGCAGCACCTTTATAGGAGTCCGAAGAAAAGAATATCTCTACTCTATGCACCTATAATTTAAGCCCGGGTAAGGTTCCTCGCGTATCATCGAATTAAACCACATGTTCCTCCGCTTGTGCGGGCCCCCGTCAATTCCTTTGAGTTTCACCGTTGCCGGCGTACTCCCCAGGTGGAATACTTAATGCTTTCGCGTTGCCGCTTACTGTGTATCGCAAACAGCGAGTATTCATCGTTTACCGTGTGGACTACCAGGGTATCTAATCCTGTTGGATACCCACACTTTCGTGCCTCAGCGTCAGTTGTAGGATAGTAAGCTGCCTTCGCAATCGGAGTTCTTCGTGATATCTAAGCATTTCACCGCTACACCACGAATTCCACCTACTTCCACTACACTCAAGAATACCAGTTTCAACTGCAATTTCAATGTTGAGCATTAAACTTTCACAGCTGACTTAGTATCCCGCCTACGCACCCTTTAAACCCAATAAATCCGGATAACGCTCGGACCCTCCGTATTACCGCGGCTGCTGGCACGGAGTTAGCCGGTCCTTATTCCATGGGTACATGCAAAAAGACAACACGTGTCTCACTTTATTCCCCATTAAAAGAAGTTTACAACCCATAGGGCAGTCATCCTTCACGCTACTTGGCTGGTTCAGGCTTGCGCCCATTGACCAATATTCCTCACTGCTGCCTCCCGTAGGAGTCTGGTCCGTGTCTCAGTACCAGTGTGGGGGACCTTCCTCTCAGAACCCCTATTCATCGAAGTCTAGGTGAGCCGTTACCTCACCTACAAACTAATGAAACGCATCCCCATCTTTTACCGAAATTCTTTACTCTGAAAACCATGCGGAATTCAGAGACTATTGGGGATTAATCTTTCTTTCGAAAGCCTATACCCATGTAAAAGGTAGGTTGGATACGTGTTACTCACCCGTGCGCCGGTCGCCATCTATTCTAGCAAGCTAGAATAATGCTGCCCCTCGACTTGCATGTGTTAAGCCTGTAGCTAGCGTTCATCCTGAGCCAGGATCAAACTCTTCATTGTAAAATATTTTCACAGTGTTCATCACCTAATCATTAATGATTAAATAACAAAACTGAATGTTTCAATCTGTCTTA
>CP095414.1:0-2085000 GCA_029541985.1 Bacteroidales bacterium F22 | reverse complement strand
CCTCCGCTTGTGCGGGCCCCCGTCAATTCCTTTGAGTTTCACCGTTGCCGGCGTACTCCCCAGGTGGAATACTTAATGCTTTCGCGTTGCCGCTTACTGTGTATCGCAAACAGCGAGTATTCATCGTTTACCGTGTGGACTACCAGGGTATCTAATCCTGTTGGATACCCACACTTTCGTGCCTCAGCGTCAGTTGTAGGATAGTAAGCTGCCTTCGCAATCGGAGTTCTTCGTGATATCTAAGCATTTCACCGCTACACCACGAATTCCACCTACTTCCACTACACTCAAGAATACCAGTTTCAACTGCAATTTCAATGTTGAGCATTAAACTTTCACAGCTGACTTAGTATCCCGCCTACGCACCCTTTAAACCCAATAAATCCGGATAACGCTCGGACCCTCCGTATTACCGCGGCTGCTGGCACGGAGTTAGCCGGTCCTTATTCCATGGGTACATGCAAAAAGACAACACGTGCCTCACTTTATTCCCCATTAAAAGAAGTTTACAACCCATAGGGCAGTCATCCTTCACGCTACTTGGCTGGTTCAGGCTTGCGCCCATTGACCAATATTCCTCACTGCTGCCTCCCGTAGGAGTCTGGTCCGTGTCTCAGTACCAGTGTGGGGGACCTTCCTCTCAGAACCCCTATTCATCGAAGTCTAGGTGAGCCGTTACCTCACCTACAAACTAATGAAACGCATCCCCATCTTTTACCGAAATTCTTTACTCTAAAAACCATGCGGAATTCAGAGACTATTGGGGATTAATCTTTCTTTCGAAAGCCTATACCCATGTAAAAGGTAGGTTGGATACGTGTTACTCACCCGTGCGCCGGTCGCCATCTATTCTAGCAAGCTAGAATAATGCTGCCCCTCGACTTGCATGTGTTAAGCCTGTAGCTAGCGTTCATCCTGAGCCAGGATCAAACTCTTCATTGTAAAATATTTTTACAGTGTTCATCATCTAATCATAAATGATTAAATAACAAAACTGAATGTTTCAATCTGTCTTAGGATATCCTTATATATCTGTTATTTGGTGTCGCTTATGAAACTTCCGAAGAAGTTATAAACTGAAAATTGACGGTTCAAATAATTATTACCATTGAGAATCATTGGATAAATCCAACAATCTCGATAGCTCTTGTACTACTTGTTGTTTATGTAAATTCTTCAAAGAACACTTCTTTTTTGCTAAGTCAGAAACGCTTAGTTCCTGATTGCGGATGCAAATGTAGAGGTATTAAAGCCACTATCCAAAGGAATCCAATAGAAATATGCTCAAAAACATACTATTTAACTTCAAAAAACATATAAAACCAATTATTTACATCAAAAGACAGGAGAAGACACGAGAAAAGAGACTAAAGCCCATAAAGAGTGACTAAGAAAAAAGCAGAGCTACACTACCAAATGATAACACAGCTCTGCAAATACAATTGAAATAATAATCAAAGTTTCAATTTAAAAGAAATAAGTGACTCCTAACTGGAAAGTATTCTTAGACTTGAAATCTTTAGCAGAAGACATAACTTCAGACACAACCTCGGTATCGTCATCTAACTTGATATTATAATTTGCCATAATCTGCAAATGAGCAAGCAATTTCACACCAATACCTATATTAGCCGAAAGAAAAGAGTCCTTATATTTATAAAGGTCACTATCTGTTCCAAATATAGCATTGTCGGAATCTATTTTAAAGCCCCACTGTGGACCTGCAAAAAGAAATAGACTAGCATAACTCCCTAACCCAAACCCATACTTCAAATTTACAGGAACCTCGAGAGAGGTCTTGGACATACTTTCTCCAGAAACCTTCGAACCTGCATGAGTAAAAAGAGCAGAGCCATCGACCGAAAGTCCAGTCAAAGGAATACTAAATTCGGCTGAAGGTCCGAGAAACCAACCAGTGTAAGAAGCATTTTTCACATCGTTAAAATCAGCTTTGCTAAAGTCTAACCCTCCACGAACACCGAAATGTATCTGAGCTGAAAGAGGGAGTGTAAAGATTAGAGCTAACACAACGACAAAAAGAGTTTTCATTTTTTTCATATACAGTATAAGTTTGTGAATAATAGTCCAAAGATAGATATTTAGGGAAAAGATTCCTATATTTGTGTATAATATTCATCTCTAAAATTAGAATTATTATGTTTCAGTCAAGTACTTATAAGTCCCGTAGAGAGACTCTAAAAAAAGAAATGGGAAGTGGTTTACTTCTATTTCTAGGTAATGACGACATGGGACTACATTATGCAGATAATGCCTTTCGCTATCGTCAAGATTCAACTTTCCTATACTATTTTGGTATCTCATCAGCAGGATTATCAGCAGTCATAGATATCGACAATGATACCACTATCCTCTTCGGTGATGAACTTACCATGGATCATATTATTTGGATGGGAGTACAACCTACTCTAGTAGATAAAGCATCTCAAGTAGGAATTACAAATGTAAGACCAAGCAAAGAACTGAGTAACTATCTAGCCAAAAATAAAGGACAAACAATCCATCATCTACCTGCTTATAGAGCAGAACATCAGTTGAAATTCTTGGCTCTTCTTAACGAACAACCAGGGTCACAAAATCCATCTATTCCTTTGATACAAGCTGTTGTCAAGCAAAGGAATATCAAAACATCTGAAGAAATTGTCGAAATCGAAAAGGCATGTAATATAACTGCTGACATGCATATTGCAGCAACCAAAGCCATTTCGGCAGACCTTTATGAATACGAAGTAGCTGCTCTCATCGAATATACAGCAGCAAAAAATAACGCTGAGTTGTCATTTGCTACAATTGCATCCATAAATGGGCAAACTCTTCACAATCACTACCACGGTAACAAGTGTAAAGACGGTCGCCTCTTTTTGATTGATGCTGGAGCAGAAGTACCATCAGGATATGCTGGTGACATGTCATCAACAGTGCCAGTAAGCAAACACTTCACTGCAAAACAACGTGCCGTTTATGAAATTCAAAATAGAATGCATTTAGCAGCAGTAGCTGGAATCAAACCAGGACTACCTTTTACTGAATTACATAACATTGCTATGCGGGAATTAGCAGAGGGGATGAAAGAGCTTGGCATCATGAAAGGAAATATTGATGAAGCTGTTCGTGAAGGTGCTCATGCATTATTTTGCCCTCATGGCCTTGGTCATATGATGGGATTGGATGTTCACGATATGGAAAACTTTGGAGAACAGTGGGTCGGATATGATGGCAAACCAAAGAGTACGCAATTTGGCCGTGCTTCCCTTCGTTTGGGACAACCCTTAAAACCAGGATTCGTTCACACTATAGAACCAGGAATCTATTTCATCCCTGATTTGATAGACAAATGGAAAGGTGAACACCTACATACTGATTTCATCAATTATGATGAGCTTGAGAAATATCGTGATTTTGGAGGTATTCGCAATGAAGAAGACTACTTGGTTACCGAAACCGGAGGTAAACGATTAGGTAAAAAGATACCATTGACTCCTGAAGAAGTCGAAGCACTTCGATAAAAACAACTCGAATGGGCAAAAAAAGAAGAGGTTGTCACTAAGTGACAACCTCTTACTTTTATTCTAAATAGATAAACTATTGCTCTCCCTCTTGGACTTGAACCAAGGACCCTCTGATTAACAGTCAGATGCTCTAACCAACTGAGCTAAGGAAGAATGAAAAAAAATCTATAAAGAACATCGTTTAATTGCTCTCCCTCTTGGACTTGAACCAAGGACCCTCTGATTAACAGTCAGATGCTCTAACCAACTGAGCTAAGGAAGAATAATTGAAAACAAATTACTATTAATTAAATTGCTCTCCCTCTTGGACTTGAACCAAGGACCCTCTGATTAACAGTCAGATGCTCTAACCAACTGAGCTAAGGAAGAATTTTTCTTAATTGCGAGGCAAAAGTACTAGGATTATTTGAAATATGCAATATCTTTGCAGAAAATCTTCTTTAAATGGACAAAATAATTGGAATAGGCAATGCACTGGTTGATGCTTTGGTACGTCTCAAGAGCGATGATATGCTCGAAGAGTTCAACTTACCAAAGGGTTCTATGCAGCTGATACAGAGTGATTTAAACAAAAAGATATACGATAGAATATCCGCTTTTGAAGTAGGCCAAGACGCTGGAGGGTCAGCAGGTAACACAATCAGAGCTTTAGGCTGTTTGGGCGTGTCTACAAGCTTCATCGGTAAGATTGGGAACGATTCTTATGGCAATTTTTACAAAGAAGCCATGGAAAAGGAAGGAGTTGAGTCTCGACTTCTTGTGCATCCTGATCTACCAACAGGTGTAGCTAACACCTTCATCTCACCTGGAGGACAACGTACCTTTGCTACTTTTCTAGGAGCTGGTGCAACTTTATCTGCAGAAGATCTTGACATTAAAATGTTTGAAAATGGACATTATTTCTATATAGAAGGGTATTTAGTTCAAAATCATAGTCTCATGAAACGTGCTATTGAACTAGCTAAACAATCAGGATTATTGATTTGTCTTGATTTGGCAAGTTACAACATAGTGCATGAGGATAAAGATTTCTTCAAACAATTAATCCTCAATGATGTAGATATCTTATTTGCAAACAAAGATGAAGCAAGAGCTATCACTGGATTGGAACCTGCCGAAGCATTAGAAGTACTCGCCAAAGAATGCGAAATAGCTATCGTCAAAACAGGCAGACGAGGAGCTCTTATAGCAAAAGGTGAACAAAGAGTTCATGTAGATGCCATATGGGTAGACGAAGTGGTGGATACGACAGGAGCAGGCGACAGCTTTGCTGCAGGATTTCTTTATGGCTTAGCTACACACGAATCGCTACGACGATGTGGTGAAATCGGGTCATTACTTGCTGGATATGTAATACAGTATCTAGGAGCTTCAATTCCAGACGAACGATTACGTGAACTTCAGAAAGAAGTGATGAAAATTGACTAAAAACAAATTAAATATGAGAAATAGAAAACGTATTTTTAAATTGATATTACCAGCTTCCATCTTATTTATAGCTATACTGATGATGGCAGCCAAGGATAGTCGTCAGTTCAAGATGTCTCAAGAGATTACTATTTTCAATTCTATTGTGAAGCAATTAGACTTACAATTTGTAGATACAATAGATGCAACTAAAACAGTTAATTATGGCATTCAAGCTATGTTGAGCAGTCTTGACCCTTATACTATGTATTTTCCAGCAGAGGATGACGAGAATCTAGAACGGATGCTACACAATAGTTATGGAGGTATCGGGTCTATAATAACGTATGATACAAAAGCAAAGATGACCGTTATCTCTGAGCCTTACAAAGGAATGCCGGCAGACAAAGCGGGATTGAAGCCCGGAGACACATTGATTAAAATAGATTCCACATGGCTAGAAGGTAAACAAGTGGGAGATGTTTCCAATTTACTACGCGGACCTAGTGGGACAAAACTAGTGCTTAAAATCCAACGTCTTCATCAAAAGGATACACTGACTATCCCTATCGTGCGTAGAGCTATCGAAATACCTACGGTCCCTTACTACGGAAAGTTAGAAAACGGAGTCGGATACATTCAGTTGCGGACCTTTACAGGTAAACCTGCAGCAGAATTCAGAACAGCTTTCATGGATTTGAAGCAACAAGGTATTAGTCATTTAGTTATTGACTTACGTAGCAATGGTGGTGGCCTAATTACTGAGGCTATTGAAATAGCAAACTATTTCCTTCCTAAGGGAGATACTATCACTTCTACCAAAGGACGTAATAGCAATCAAAATGAAATTTATAGGACAACTAAGCAGCCATTGGATGCCGACATTCCAATCGCTGTACTTGTGAACAGCAATTCAGCATCTGCATCAGAAATCCTTTCTGGAGCATTGCAAGATTTAGATAGAGGAATCATCGTGGGAACTAGAACTTATGGCAAAGGATTGGTCCAAAGTACCCGCCAAGTACCTTATGGTGGAACACTAAAACTAACTACTGCAAAATATTATACACCAAGTGGCCGTTGCGTTCAAGCTATCGATTATTCTCGCCGCAACAAAGATGGGAGTGTAGGACGCATCCCAGATAGCCTAACAAGTGTATTCCATACCCATAAGGGACGTATCGTTCGTGATGGAGGTGGTATTACCCCAGATATCGAAGTAGGCTTAGATAGACTTCCAAACATACTATTCTATATGGTTCAAGATAACTTGTTCTTCCATTTTGCCAATGAATATGCAGCGATTCATCCTTCGATAGCTCCAGCAAAGGAATTTGTTATCAATGATAGTACCTTCGAAGCATTTAAGCAGATGGCTATTAAAGCAAATTTCACTTACGACCCACAGAGTAAGAAAATATTAAAATCACTTCGTGAAGCAGCTGAATTCGAAGGTTATGAAGAAGATGCTAAACCTGAACTTGATGCTCTGGAAAAGAAGCTCAAACATAATCTATCCAAAGATATAGACAAAGCCAAAGTTGAAATCAAAAATATGTTAGCTAGCAATATCTTACAACGTTATTATTACCAGCAGGGGCCTATAATCGAACAATTAAAAAATGATAGTACACTCATTCGTGCAATAGATGCCCTAACTGACAGTAAAGAATATAACAAGATACTTTCGAGTGTCAATCCAGGTACTATAAAATTTGGAATAAAAGAAGACAAGAAAGAGGTAGAAAACGAGGATGACAAATAGTATCCTGCTTCTGAACCAGCTTTCATAACGGAATAAAGAATACACATCTTCAGCCGTACAACTATAAAAAGTAAAGCGAGCCTAATCAATATTGATTAGGCTCGCTTTTAATGTATTTCAAGATAAAATACTTACTTCTTTCTATCTTCTTCAATAAAGGCGAGTAGTCTTTCTACTGCCTCTTCTTGAGGAATATTTTTAATCATACAATGATGTCCTTTATACAAACTAATCTTACCTCTACCTGCTCCTACGTAGCCATAGTCAGCATCTGCCATTTCACCTGGTCCATTGACAATACAACCCATAATCCCGATTTTCAATCCTTTGAGATGTGCTGTAGCAGCCTTAATTTTCTCTATAGTTTCTTCGAGGTCATACATCGTTCTACCACAACCAGGACAGGATATGTATTCCGTTTTGCTTACTCGTAAACGGGCAGCTTGTAATATGCCAAAGGCAACGGCATCTACTTGAGCATGGGTTAGTGTACCTTGATTGTGTAAATACAGCCCGTCACAAAACCCGTCGATCATCAAAGCACCACAATCTGCAGCTGCATCAATCTGCAAAGCTTCAAGATTACTCAATTGATAATGTTGGAAAATAACGGTAGGATTTTGTATTCCTGCATTCATCAATTGATGTATCAAGGCCCTCATCTCACCCGATCTATTTGGATGGTTACTCTGGATGACAACAACCACTTCAGGATGGTGTCTCAAACAAGCGATAACTTCTTCACCACATTGTAGATAAGTCAAAAATAAAAATTTAAGTGGAGATTCTACCGCAGGAAGTGCATAAAGCTGCTCCACTTGAAAAGCAGGCCAAGTATTTGCTTCTCCTCTCCATGCTGGAGCATCTAGTATATATTGCTGGTTTGTTGATTCAGCCCCCTCGGGACGAGCAGCACCTGCATAGATATAATCAGGAGTAAATTGAGAATTGACCACAGTTCCCCCATCCATCCGGTCAGCAATCACAACAGGAACATGGTCTCCTCCAATATTGCGTACAGCATTCGTCTTGCGTCTCTGAGGAGATAGGTAGTCAAAGGATTCACAAGCAGTAGCTGGGATATAAGGGTGATTTTCTCTGCTTTTAAAATAGTCGACGAGAGCTTTTGCAACAGGTATCTCATTTTCTGGAGGTTCGGTAAGTGATACACGTATTGTATCTCCAATGCCATCAGATAATAATGCACCTATTCCCAAGGCTGACTTAATCCTTCCATCTTCACCATTTCCTGCTTCTGTCACTCCGAGATGTAGAGGGAAAAATAAATCTTCCTGTTCCATCGCAGCTATTAATTGGCGTACACTCTGCACCATCACAATAGTATTTGATGACTTTATGGAAATAACGACATGGGCGAATTTCTCTCGCTTACATATACGCAGAAACTCCATACAACTCTCCACTATTCCAGAAGGAGTATTCCCATAACGAGACATAATCCTATCTGAGAGAGAACCATGATTGACTCCAATACGGATGGCTGTATGATTCTCCTTACAAATATTCAAGAATGAGACGAAACGTTCTTCAAGGTTTTTAAGCTCTTGACTGTAAGCCTCATCTGTATATTCAAGATGTTCGAATTTACGTGCAGGATCGACATAATTACCCGGATTGATTCGCACCTTCTCCGCATAGCATGCAGATACATCTGCCACTTTAGCATTGAAATGAACATCAGCTACTAGAGGTACAAAAATATTCTGCTCACGCAAAGCAATATTAATGTTGCGGAGATTCTCAGCCTCGCGTATGCCTTGTGTAGTCAATCTTACAATTTCTCCACCAGCATCAACAATACGTTTGGTCTGCTCTACAGAACCATTGGTATCCAAAGTCGATGTAGTAGTCATCGATTGCAAACGAATAGGATTATTCCCACCTATTGCAACGCCACCAACCTGCACAACGGTAGATTGACGACGTTTATAATTAAACAATTCCATAGTGGGCTAATTTGTTTTAAATTTATAAGTCACTTTTGCGAGTTCAGCATTTGCCTTAACAATCTTCTGACCTAAAGTTTCCTTATAAGTTCGGAAACGTAAAGCCAATGATTCGTCGCTCAAAGACAACATCTGTACAGCTAGAATACCTGCATTGAGTGATGCATTAATGCCCACCGTTGCTACTGGAATACCAGGAGGCATTTGTACTATGGCTAATAATGCATCCATACCATCTAAGGTTGCATTGATAGGTACACCAATCACTGGAACAGTTGTAGATGCCGCTATTACACCCGGCAAATGAGCTGCCATACCAGCTGCTGCGATAATTACTTTTATTCCTCGAGCAGATGCCCCTTTGGCAAATGTTTCCACTTCTTGAGGAGTACGATGAGCAGATAATGCATTCATCTCGAAAGGGACTTGCATCTCGTCAAAAAATCGGGCAGTTTTCTCCATGACTGGTAAGTCTGAAGTACTACCCATTATGATACTAATTATTGGCTTCATTAATTTTATTTTATTACTCGTTTATGATTGATCTATAAGCGGCTGCATCTAATAGTTGGTCGATTTGGCCAACATCAGAAGGAGAAATTTTAATAATCCATCCTTGTCCATAAGGGTCAGTGTTGACTAATGAGGGGTCATCATCAAGAGCTTCGTTTACTTCTAAAACTTCACCTGTAACAGGCATAAATAAATCAGAGACAGTTTTAACGACCTCAATACTACCGAATACACTTTCTGCTTCGACAGTATCTCCTTCAGTTGAGACATCTACAAATACGATATCCCCTAATTGATTCTGTGCATAATCAGTGACACCTACATACGCTACATCTCCTTCTACACGGATCCATTCATGATCCTTTGTGTATTTTAAATTTTCTGGAAACTTCATGACTCTTTGTTTTAAAGGTTATTATTTGGTTAAAGAAATATCATATACCCTATTTACGTAGTCTAGCTACAGGGATATTAAGCTGTTGCCTGTATTTTGCGACCGTTCGTCGTGCTATAGGAAGTCCACGTTCCTTAAGCATTTCAGCAAGGCGTTCGTCAGAATAAGGACGTTTATGGTCTTCTCCATTTACAATTTCCTGCAAAGCATTTTTCACCACTACCACTGAATGCTCTTCACCTGATGAGTTGGTGTAACTATCATTAAAGAAATACTTAAGCGGAAATATTCCATAAGGAGTCTGACAATACTTACTATTACTTACTCTGGAAATAGTACTGATATCCTGCCCTGTAATCTCTGCCACATCTTTCAATATCATAGGATTAAGAAGAGACTCATCTCCTTCTTGAAAAAAAGGAGTTTGCAAATCTATGATGGCTTGCATAGTAGACCTCAAGGTATCTCTACGCTGGTTTACAGCATTGATAAACCCTTGAGCAGAATCAAGTTTACGCTTCACGAAGAGCATAGATTCTTTAGCTTCCTTACTCTCATTTTTAGCATTCCTGACATGTTCTTCTATCATCTGAGTATAGCTTCGACTCATACGTAATGGAGGTACTCCACGGCTATTCAAACTAAAAACAATCTTTCCTGAAGGCAATACATCGATAATGAAATCAGGAACTATTTGTTGCATGGTCTTACCTAGTACTTCACCAAGAGCAATACCTGGCTTAGGAGTAAGATGCTTCACCTCTTCAACCAACAACTGCACTTGAGTATCATCTATTTTAAGACGTGCCTTTATCTTATCCCAATGTTTATTGACAAAATCAGAATAATACTTAGTCAATGCCTTAATCGTGAGTTCTCGTATAGGGGTTTCGGTTTTACGTTCTAACTGGAGAAGTAAACATTCTTGTAAATTTCGTGCTCCGATACCGGGAGGGTCAAAAGACTGAATCACCCGTAATGTATCCTCTAAGTCAGGCAATTCGATATGAATATTGGCATATATATCTAAGTCTTCTTGAATGGCATTCAATGGTTTTCTTAAAAGGCCATCATCATCTAGCATACCGATTAGATACTCACCCATTTGCATCTGGACATCATCCAATGGTTGTTCATGCAATTGGGCTGTAAGCACTTCGACAAAAGAATCCCCTTCACTGTATGGAATATTGGATATAGGGTCTTCCTGCTTTGCAAGATACTGTTCTAATTTGTATTCTGGTATATCATCTTCAGTTAGGTAATCAGCAAGATCATCTAGTTCTTCTGAGGAATCATTATCATCAGTTTTGTCCGTATCTCCGATTTCGTCTAATTGATTATTATCATCATTATCCCCTTCTTCTAAAGCAGGGTTATCTAATATCTCATCGCGCACTCGTTGTTCCATCTCTACAATTGGCAGCTCAATCAGCTTCACCGCTAACATTTGTTGCGGTGACAAAGTCTGTACTTGGCTCTGTCCCTGACTTTGGGTCTGTCTATTTTCTTGTGTCATCAATAAAATACTTTGTTACAAAAATAATGATTCCTAGTGATAATCCCCACTAATATATAAAAAAAACAGCCTCATCACTCATGTGGTAAGGCTGTTTCTTGTTTTTTAAAGATACATCATACTAATACTCTTCTTCATTAAAGAAGAAATCTTCTTTACTTGGGTAATCAGGCCAAATATCTTCAATTGTTTCGTATACTTCACCTTCATCTTCAATCTCTTGAAGATTCTCGATAACTTCTAAAGGAGCTCCTGAACGAATAGCGAAATCAATCAACTCGTCTTTAGTAGCCGGCCATGGTGCATCCTCTAATTTAGATGCAAGTTCTAGTGTCCAATACATAAATCTTATATTTATAGTTATTTTTTGCAAAAATAAGATTAAAACTTAGACTCACAAACATTTTCCCACTTTTTTTCTTCAAATCCTTCGTCTTTATTTATTTTTCGTGACAATATGAATAAATAATCCGATAATCGGTTGATAAAAGTAGGTATATTGGGGTCTATGTTTCGTTGTTTTATTTCATTTTGAGCTTCAATCTCTTTATAAAAAAATAGAATTCTTCGTTCTGCTCTACGACAAATAGTACGTGCCTGATGTGCAATACAAGCTCCACGAGCACCACCTGGTAAAAGAAAAGAATTCATCTTGGGAAGCAAGGCATCTAATCGATCTATTTCTTTTTCTATCCGAACAATCTCTTCTTTTGGAATTACAGTCATAACCGTCAAATCTGTCGTCGATGTATCTGTAGCCAAATGTCCTCCTAAATTAAAAAGGAGATGCTGAATACGCGTCAAGAATAAATTATCTTTTTTATCTTGAAGATAAGTAATCAATAGTCCTATTGTACTAGACAACTCATCCACAGTTCCATAAGCTTCCAAACGGTCATCATACTTAGAGACTCTTTCACCACCGACTAAAGAAGTCATTCCTTTATCGCCAGTTCTCGTATAAACCATACTTTTTTTCATTTCCATTTCTTAATAGTTTTAGATTATAAAAACTTTAGAGAAATTACTATCATCTAGTAATAACAAACCTTTTTTGTTCATTTCATACGCTGCAAAAGAGAGACCAAAAGTTCTTAATTTCTGAATAAAATCAAGCCACCTATGATAATATTCCTTCGATGCATATATTTCTTCAACGACAAGCAAAGTTCCTTTAGGTGCTTTAATCAAATGTTTCACCAAAACATCATACAAATCTTCGGTCAAAAGTGACTCTTCAATATAAAGAAAACACTTAGCCTTGTAGACTGTTGCTAACTTAGAAGGTATGACAGACTCAACTAAAGCATCATTAGGCATTGATATGACAGATAAGACCGATGAGTGACATGCTTCATAAAAAACCGTTTCCAAAGCTTTAGACTGAATCTTGGCTTTATTGGTATTTAAGTCACTGAATATGATAGTTTCCTTTGCTTGTGTGTAGTTAGCTAAGCGAAATAGGAGTCTGGCATTGGCAGAACTACCATGCACTCGAGGCAAAATAGAATAAGCATAATAAGGTAATCGCTGATACAAAACATGCCGAATAAAATAATAACGACTTGGAGATTGTACACCATATCCTGCTCGACAACGTAAACGCATAATATACCGCCAAGGAAGGAATCGATTTATAGGGGATGGTTTGTTCATGATTATATGCTGTGGGAGCTCTTATAAGTTTTCTAATAATCGTTTGAGTACTACTGTAGCAGATATTTCTCGATTAGCTGCTTGAGGTATAACTAAAGAGCGAGGAGATTCTATGACATCATCAGAAACAATCATATTACGTCGTACTGGCAAACAGTGCATAAAAAAAGCATTGTTTGTCACAGCCATCTGCCTGCTTCCAACTGTCCACGACCTATCCTTAGACAAGACTTCTCCGTAGTGTTCGGGAGATGCTGCAGACCAATTTTTGGCATAGATAAAATCAGCTCCTTCAAACGCTTTCATTTGATCATACTCTATCACAGCATCTCCAGTAAAAGAAGCATCTAGTTCATAACCATGAGGATGTGTAATGACAAAGTCACAATCAGCTACATTCATCCATTCAGCAAATGAATTAGGTACTGCTTGTGGCAAAGCATTTGGATGAGGAGCCCATGTAAGAACGACCTTAGGATGTGCTTTTGTTTTATGCTCTTCAATAGTGATTAAATCGGCGAAACTCTGAAGGGGGTGACGTGTAGCAGCTTCCATAGAGAAAACAGGACGTCCTGAATATTTGATAAATTGATTGAGAATCTTCTCTTGGTAGTCATCGTCACGATTTTTAAATTGAGCAAATGAACGCACGCCTATAATATCTGCATAGGCTCCCATGACAGGAATGGCTTCAAGAAGATGTTCTGGTTTGTCTCCATCCATAACAACGCCACGTTCCGACTCCAATTTCCACGCACCTTGATTGATATCCAAAACCATTACATTCATTCCTAGGTTCATAGCTGCTTTCTGAGTACTGAGACGGGTACGAAGACTAGAATTAAAGAACAACATCAACAATGTTTTATTTTTCCCTAGAGTATCATATTTATATCTATTATCCCTAATTTCAAAAGCCTCTTTGATTGCTTGGTCCAGAGGGCCTAAATCAGTTACTGAAGTAAAATTTTTCATTTTTGATTGTTTTTATAGTGAACAATAGCATCACAATGTAATGTGTTCTGCTTGAATATTTTGGTTAAGAAAAATGGATGCTGATTCTTTGAATCGGCTAGGAGATTCAGAAGTAAGAAATCGGGTCTGCCCCTGTTTGCTACATCTCTGTTCCATCTCTGGATGTCTGTGTAGATAATCAACTAAGCTAGTTGCCACATATTCGCCTTGCGGCATCAGTTGAACCTGATTAGGAATAAATTGGTTCAATTTGTCCATCAGCAATGGATAATGTGTACAACCAAGAACTAACGTATCAATTTCTGAATCTTTAGACATAATATGGTCAACGTGCTGTTTAATAAAATAATCAGCCCCTGCGGAATTAAATTCTCTGTTTTCGACCAAAGGAACCCACATAGGACAAGCTTCGGCTGTAAGAACTATATCTGGATACATTTTTCTTATCTCAAGTTCATAAGACCTCGATAATATGGTACCAGAAGTGCCCACAACTCCTACATGACGAGTCTTCGACAACAGTCCGACAGCCTCAGCAGTAGGTCTAATAACGCCAAGAACCCGATTATGGGGAGCTAAAAGAGGGAGGTCATTTTGCTGTATACTCCTGAGTGCCTTGGCCGATGCAGTATTGCAAGCCAAGATAACAAGCGAACATCCTTGATCAAAAAGACATTTGACTGCTTGCAAAGTAAAGTCATAGACAACTTCGAAAGAACGTGTTCCGTATGGCGCACGAGCATTATCTCCTAAATAAAGATAGTCATATTGTGGAAGAAACTTCTGAATACTTCGGAGTATAGTTAACCCACCGTATCCAGAATCAAAAATACCTATCGGTCCTGTTGTGTTCATATTCCAAGAATAAAAATTAGATATCCCCTTTTTTAGTAATTAAGATCTCTGTATCTTGAATAGTAACCAAACATCCTTTGGGCATCTTATCAATTATTGGTTCTATCTTGTCTACAAATTCGGTTATCTTAGCCTCTGAATCGACAAATTCCATTCGAACAGGATACTTCTCAGAGACTGACCAGAATCGTTCTGAACTCACTTTACAACTTGCCCCATATCCCATGATACCTTTTAAGACAGTAACGCCAGATAAACCCTCCTTTTTGGCTAGATAAGCCAAATATTCATAAGCCTCTTGATGAGCTATTTTATCTGTATTGCTAAGATAAATCCTCAAAATCTTTGCTTGTTTAAGTGTTTTCATATTAAAATAGTTTTGCAAGGTTATAACCCAGATAAAGCATCACAAGTCCGACAAACAGACTTAATGAGGTGTATAGGGCTAACAATAGGAAATTCTGATCTCTTAGATATCCATAATTATCATTCATAAATGTAGAAAAGGTAGTAAATCCACCGCAGAATCCAGTTGTTAACAAAAGTCTCATATTATTATTCATGACATGGTCATTACTAAAAGCTCCATAAAAAAAGCCTATAATCAAACATCCTAGAATATTCACAAGGAAAGTACCTAGTGGAAAATCAAAGTTTAATACACCTTGCACATACTTTGATATAATAAACCGTAGACTTCCGCCAGCGAAACTGCCTATTCCTACAAATAATATAGCTTTGAACATAATCAATTCGTTTACTTGCAAAGATAAATATTATTTTCTTCAATCTCTTAATTTCAATCCTTAATTCCTGTGTCATTCATTCACAAAAAAAACAGAAAAGGACCAATATATCAATATATTGTTCTTTTTTATAAGGTTTTCGTATCATTTTGACATTAATTCCTATTTATTTATTTTATAACTGACACAAAAGATATAACTTTGCAAATAGATTTTCAGGAAAATATAATTAAAATACATTTATGCGATATAATATAACAGCCAACAGACTTGCTATATTTGCCTTTCTATTAATACTTAGTCTCCATGTATACCCTAATTCTTCATTAAAATTAGCTAATGAGCAGTCACAACAAGATAGCTCTTCAACTCATAAGAAGGCAGTATTAAGCATCGAAATAAGACAAGGAAAATACCTGCTTCATATTCCAGAGACTCTACTCAATAGAGATTTTCTCTATGGAGCTAGGATAGTCAACTTGAGCCGTCAGTACAATACTTCTGCTGGTCTTACACTCCATAATCCAATTGTTATTCGATTCGTGAAGAACGAAAACACAGGAGTCATAGAGATGCGACAATGGACTAGCACTGCTGTATTTCCTAGAGAAGAACCAGCAAAGGAGATTATTAAAAAGAATAATATCATGCCAGTCATTCGGGGATTTAAATACAAAGCCATTGGCTCTGATAATGAAGTGGAAGTTACTGACTATTTTGTTGGAGTTATTCCTGAAGTAAATCCGCTACCAAAGGGGGCTAGTCGAGGACATTTGAGTACAAAACTCTCTGAAATAATTAGTTCGCAAACGTTATTTAATCGTGTAAATATAGTGACTAGATATGTTTACACAGGTGGACGTTTACCTTTCGAAGCAAGTATCTGTTACACAATTATGCTTCTACCAGAAAAACCAATGCACCCTCGATTAGCTGATGAACGTATTAATTATTTCTCCACTAAGAAAGAATTATTTGACACATCGAAGGCCGTGAAGGATATAGCTTATGCTAACCGCTGGAGAATGGAACCTAAAGTGGAAGATGAAGAAAGATGGAAATCAGGAGAATTAGTTGAGCCCAAAAAGCCAATTATATTTTACTTTGATCCAGCTACACCTCCGTTGGTAAAAAAACATGCTAAAGAAGGTATTCTTGCTTGGAATATCGCTTTTGAGAAACTCGGTTTCAAGAAAGCAATACAAGTGAAAGATTTCCCAAAAGGAACATTTATGAGCGAAGATATGGGAGTAAATGTATTTCGATATATCCCTAACGAGAAAGCAAATGCAAGTGGCCCTTCTTGGATAGATCCGCGTTCAGGTGAAATAATCCAAGCAGATATTATATGGTGGCACAATGTGATAGATTTACTACAAACATGGCGTTTTGTACAGACATCAGCTGTAGACCCAGCAGCGCGTCCTGCCAAATTAGGTAAAAAGGTATGGGGAGATATGATTCGTTATGCAGTTGCTCATGAGACAGGTCATACATTAGGACTGAAACATAATTTCCGTGGGTCTTACAGTTATCCCTCAGATTCATTGCGATCGGCTTCTTTCACTAAGAAATTTGGGACAACATCTACCATCATGGATTATGCTCGATTTAATTTCGTCGCACAACCTGGGGATTTAGAACGTGGGGTACAACTGACTCCTCCTCTGCTTGGGGTACAAGATTTGTTTGCTATACAATGGGGATACATCTCGACCGAAGGACTCAGTGCAAAAGCGGAAAAGAAGAAGCTAAACGACCTTTTTATTTCCCATGGTGATAATCCTAAATACTTGTTTGCACCTTCACAATCGCTTCCAATTTCTTCAGACCCAAGTGCTCAAAGTGAACAATTAGGAAATGATTTGCTAGTCAGTACGAACTATGGAATAAAGAATTTACATATCACGATGGAGAATCTTCCTGAATGGACAATAGATGAGGGGAAAGATTTTTCTCGTTTACAACATATGTACGAAGCGATTGTGAAACAGTTTTATGGTTTTTTGCGAGCCGATGCAGCGTATCTAGGTGGAGTTTATCATTACCCAGGTTTAGCTGGAGAATTTACTGCAAATTATAGTCCAGTAGCATTAACGAAACAGAAGGAAGCGCTAGCATTTGTAGTGAAACAAATACGTTTAGCTCCAAGCTGGTTGGGTGATGAAACAATTTATTCCTATATAGGACATAATACGACGAGGTTAAAATATCAAGAAAGTCTTATGGGAGCTCTTTTCGACCACAATTTTCTAGAAAGAATGGCCTCAAGTAATTATCCTTTAAATAATTATATAGAAGATATTATCAATGCTCTTACACAGAAAATAAAACTAAATAAGAAGTTTACACAATCACAAAAAGAATCGATTAGAGAGAACGATATGAGGTTACAATATACGCTCGCAAAATTGTTACTCGATAGCAAAAAAAAGCTAATAGAATCAGATAAAAACGGATTTTATAACGCAAAGAAACTTGAAGCGATAAATAAGAACATAAAGCTATTAACAAAACGAACTAATTATTCAGTCGTTTCATCGATCCTTAAAGAAGACTAAGGCTCATAAGTAGGTAAATCATAAATAACAGAAAGAAAATAGATGAAAAAATTTATAATGAAATCCTTTACTGGACTAAAGAGTGCTACAGTGATTACGATCATGTTGTTCCTTTTGACACCAACCATCCATGCGGACGAAGGAATGTGGCTGCCATACTTATTAGGTAACGACACGTATGAACAGATGCGTAAGCTTGGCATGAAAATGAGTAAGGAAGATATATTCTCATTAAATGAGGCTTGTGTTAGTCGTGCTGTTGTTGGTCTAGTTACAAAGGGACCCGATGACACCCATAGTTTTGCTACAGGAAGTCTAGTCAGCGAAGACGGACTGATACTCACCAATTTCCATTGTGTGATGAACTACTTGGGTCGTTTCAGCCTATCTACAGGACATGACTTTCTAAAATATGGCTATTGGTCTAAATCGCCAAAAGAGGAAAGTACCTGTAGAGACTTAATGGTCAAGCAATTATTACGTATTGAAGATGTTACTGATTTGTTGCGTAAGGGAACTGAGGGACTGAGCGGTAATGCCTTTTCATCAAAGTTAAACGAAAACGGGGCAGCCTTAGCAAAGCGTATAGAAAAAGAATATCGTGACCAAGGACAACGTGGAATTAGTATCAAGCTGAATAGCCTCTATGCAAACAATCAATATATCATGTCAGTATATCGCATATATGAGGATATACGATTGGTAGCAGCTGCTCCACAAATGATTGGCATGTATGGAGGGACTCAAGATAACTGGTTGTGGCCACGTTATACTGGTGACTTTGCTTTGCTAAGAATCTATGTAAATGAAGATAATCAACCTGCGCGATATAACAAATCAAACAAGATGCTTCAAACAAAAGATTATCTCAAAATAAGTAAAAACGGAGTAAAGAAAGACGATTTTGTCATGATTGTTGGATTTCCTGGTAAAACTCAACGTAACACTCCTTCTTTTGGTTTAAATGGCCTCAAGAACACGCTGGAAGCATCTATAAAGATACGTGCTGAACGCATACAAATAATGGAAGAAGCAATGAATCAAGATGAGAAATTGCATGCACGTTACTTACCTACTCTATCTTCTGTTTCTAATAGCTATCTCAAGTGGAAAGGTGTATTGCGTGGATTTAAAGAGACCAATTTGATTGCCCAAAAAGAGGTCGAAGAAAAGCAATTCTTAGACTGGTGCGCAAAAGATGATTCTCGTGAGGTATATGCACAAGCATATTTACAAATGAAAAGAGATTATCCTACTATATTGCAGTATAGACTCGCGAAAACATATTTTAACGAATGTGTATTGCGTGGATCTGAGATTATTCCGTATATCGGTAAATTTGAGAAACTAGTAGCTATGCATACAAGTAAAAGAAAACTAAATCCTAAACGTGAACAAGCTGAAGCTAATCGATTGATTGGACTGACTAAACAGTTTTTCAATGTCTGGAGTTATGATATAGACCGAAAAACGGTTCGTGCTGCTGTAACAAACTACTACCAAGACATGCCCTCTACGTTTTGGGATGAAAAGACGATAGCTTATATCAAAGAATACAATGGAGATATTGACAGCCTAATAGAAGATGCCTTTGAACATTCATTGATGACTCATCCAGATAGTATAACAGCTTATCTACAACCAGGAAAGAAAAGAGATATCAAGCGAATCACTGATGACAAACTTTATCAAATAGCAATTGGATTCTACAAGGTTTACATAAGCAAAATTAATCGTCAACTTCAGGTTGCTCAAAGTAAACAAGTGGATCCCTACAAGACATATATGCAAGGGATAATGGCCATGCAAAGTAAAGAGACCATGCCATGGCCAGATGCAAACAATTCACAACGTCTCAGCTACGGGACAGTGAGTGATGCTCATCCTGAAGAAGCTGTGACTTATCGCTACTACACGGATATGAAAGGCTTGAAACAGCGAGCAGCTATCCATGAAGGAGATGAGGATTATGCACTCTCAAAACGTTTCAACTCATTGATAGAAGATGGATTGGCAAATCCTAAGAAGAAATGGGATGGATTTGCGTATCCTGACGGAAGCATGCGTATCTGTTTCATGACTAATGCACATACGACCTCTGGAAGTAGCGGTTCACCTGTACTTAACGCACGCGGTGAACTTGTTGGATTGAACTTTGATAGCATATGGCAAGGAACTGTTTCAGACTACGTGTATACAGGTACAAACCGTTCTATCTCTACAGACATTTCCTATATTCGTTGGGTGATTAACGTCTACGCGAAAAGGAATTATATAAAATAAATACACTGAGATTAACTAGATATATACATTATGCAAGAAACTAGCTACAAAAAAAGAACTATACGCAACTTATGGTTGTTGTATGTCGTACTAAGCATAGCTGTGTTTGCCAGCCTATCTACACCAGCTCAAGCACAGAACAAACGTAAGACTTCGACTATCACTATACGTGTGGTTGATAATGCAACAAAAGAACCTTTACCTGGTGCAATCACGAAGATTGAGGAACTGGGTGTCTTTGGTATGGCCAACATTAATGGGGTAGTTACACTCCCTAATGTACCTTTTGGTAAATGGAAAATAGTAACATCAATCTTAGGTTTTAAAGAAAAAGGAACTGTAGTAGCCGTTTCCAAAGATTTGCAAATGACGACTCGTCTTGATGAGGAATCACTAACACTTGATAATGTAGTCGTAACAGCGAAAAGAAATACTGCTGGAAGCGGAACAACGGAATCAATAGGTAGACAAGCTATGGATCATATACAGGCGACAAGTCTAGGAGATGTTATGCAATTACTCCCTGGAGGTTTGCTTCCTGATAACAAAGACATGACTTCGGCAGAACGAATCAATATTCGTAGTGTGGGTTATGACAAGAACAATGCCTATGGAGTATCAGTAATCATGGATGGTATGCCAATAAATGATGATGCTGCCATCGGAAGTTTAAATGGTTTATCTGCTGGTGAAGGTGTAGATATGCGCACAATAGCCACAGATAATATTGAGAATATAGAGGTCGTTACAGGTGTTGCATCTGCCGAATACGGAGAGATGACTTCTGGAGCTGTCATAGTACATACAAAGGCGGGAACAACACCTTTGCGAGCTCGGATGAAAGTAACTCCTTCTGTATTACAAACGTCGGTGAGTAAAGGGTTTAGATTACCTAATAATTCAGGTATTATGAATGCCAGTTTCGACTATGCTAATTCTTCAGGTGACCCTCGTCTGAGAACTGAAGCTTTTGATCGTATATCTACCAATCTAGGCTGGAGTAAAAAGATAGGGATTTGGAGTCCAAATGTTCGCTTCTCATATTCAGGAGTCGTTGACCAAAGTAAGATTGACCCTGACGAAGCTGACAAAGGAACAGTTACTAAAAACGGAAACTACAGCTTTAGACTAAGTCACGATGGACGTTTTGCTATTAACAGATGGTTCTCTAGAACACTTAAGTATACTATAGGTGCAAACTATAGCATCCGTGATTCTTATCAAAAGAAAATTATTTCAACAGGTGGAACTGGTCGAGTTCTATTCAACTCTCGCGAAGAAGGAATTACACTAGGTAATATTCTACCTTCCTCGTATTGGGCTGAAGGAGGGTCGAAAGGAAAGAGCCTAAATTTATATGGGAAACTTAACAATAGTCTCTATGTACAAACAGGTACATTGAGACAACGTATAATAATGGGAGTTGAATACAGATATAGTAAAAATTATGGTATCGGAAAATACAATGAGAATGATGCATTGCCTATTACCATATCAGATGCTCGACCAAGAAGATATATCGATATCCCTGGATTAACAACGTTGTCTGCTTATTTGGAAGACAACCTACATTTCGATTGGGATTGGATGCCTACAGACTTACGCGCTGGTTTGCGAGCTCAAGTCTCACAACCAGGTAAGGATGAATCTGTTTCGGCAATATCTCCTCGTGTGAATCTAACAATGAAACCAACCAAGTGGTTAAATTTACGTATCGGGTATGGTATGAATGCAAAGGCTCCTGGATTAAGCTATTTGTATCCTGATTATAAGTATTTTGATAAAATAGTCGCCACATATAACGATGGAACTAACCAATACACATATTATCAGACTTATATTAAGAAGCCAGACAATACAAAACTAAAAAACAGTATCACTCAGAGAGTACAAGGTGGGCTAGATTTCACCTTATGGAAAGGACATTCTATCTCACTAACTGGATATATTGACCGGAATACTAATGGATTTAGTTCAACAGCAGATTATGGCTTATATACTTATAATAGTTACAGCCTGGATAATGGGAGTATACAACCTCAGGCAAGTGGAGCTCCAATAATTGATTGGAGTAATCCTAATCAAGTTTTTATATCGAAATTATCTTCAGGATTAGCTGTAAACAATGCAGCAAGTGAAAACAAAGGAATTGAATTTTCAATGGACCTAGGACGTATCGATGCGATTTATACTTCATTCTTCATTCGTGGAGCATGGGCAAGAAGTTCTACTTGGACAAAAGGAGATTCCTATTCTAATCCTAGAGAATATGTTGGAGATAGTGATCTTTCTCCAATAAAGTTTGTTCGTGACCGAAGTGATCAAAAACAAATAAGTGAACGGTTGAGTAATCAATTTGAAGCAGTTTGCCATATACCGAAATTGGCTATGGTAGCCTCACTAACAGGTCAAATGATTTGGTATACGCACAGTAAATCGACGAGTCCTCTTTCAATACCGTACAGATATATCGATAGTAATCTAATATCACATGACATAACTGCAGATATGCTTTCTGACTTAAATTACACCATTGATGGATATAATTTACAGAATCAGATTATTGATACAAGTGATAGTCGTGGGGTTTGGAGTACTCCACTTTGGGTAATGAATGCTAGGTTAACTAAAAACGTATCTAAATATCTGAAGTGCTCATTCTATGCTAATAACGTGAATTATTATCAACCATGGACAAGTAATAATATTACAACGACAAAATCAGAAAAGAACACCAATAATTTCTCTTTTGGTGTAGAAGTTTCTGTAAAAATATAAGAATCAATTTAATAATAACAATAATACAAGAAAATGATGTCAAAAACAACAAACAAATTAATAAGCAATTTAGCTAAAGCAATGCTAATAATAGCAGTTTCATTGAGCTTTTATTCGTGCTCAAGTAGTGATGAGATCACGTTACTGGATGGAGTAACAGTATCAGTAAACTATGATAGCTCTCAATTTGAGAATATTCAATTTGCATCTCAAACAATAGAACTTATCAATACCACTACTCAAACGAGTCTGTCAGCAATTACAGATGCTTCTGGTAATGCTTCATTTCTAAACGTACTTCCTGGTGTATATAGCGTGACGATTTCACATGAAGCTACAGATGCAGAGAAAGAAGCTATGATCAATAATCCTGCTGGGAATAAGGTAATTGTGGCAGGTAATGTAAGCGATTTTAAAATTTATGCTGAAAATGCATCTGCTTCACTTACATTGAAAGCTGGGGTCGTTTCAAGTCTTGTTATCGGAAAGTTTTACTCAAATGGAGTAAAGGATGACAACAATAAGAGTTACAGATATGACTATTACTTTACTATTTACAACAACAGTGATACAGATGTAGATTTGAATAACAAATATGTTGGTATTGCTGAGCAGTATTCAACTAATCCTTTTATAGCAGATATTGAGAACAATATTTATATGCAATATGTCACACCACTTGGTGGCGGAATGCTTGCAGCTGGAGAATCTCGTGTCTTTTGCCTTCAAGCAGTAGATCATACTGCTTCAGCAAGTTCATCTGTTGACTTAACTGTAGCTGATTATGAAATACGTGCTACACCGAGTACTGCAGCTGATAAAAATGCCCCAGAGAGTAATACCGTTCCTAATCTAGAGTTGAGCTATACAGCCTTTTCTACATTGAATTATTTGAATTTAAGCGCATTTGCCAAAGGAGGATTGAATATGGTCATTTTCTCTTCTGACGATGTTGATGGATTGCCAAACATAGTAGCTGATGAGACAAAGACTTCAAAACAATATTTCAAACAGGTCCCTACTAGTATCATCCTTGACGGTGTATGCCTCACAAAATACAAAATTACTGACGGTGCATTTGATACAGAATATGCTGCTAAATACAAACGTACTCCTGATTTTATCGATACCTATACCTATTTAAAGGAAAATGCTAGTTACCTAGGTATTGCTTTCACTCGTGTCGTAAAAGAGACTATTGACGGTAGAATCGTCCTTAAAGATACAAACAACTCTTCAGTTGACTTTGCGGAAACGACTAATTTGGTACCAACAGACTTTACTGTTGTAGAGCCTGTAACTGAGACTGAATAATCAGTCTTTCAGAATAATTAATAAATCTAACGTGCCTACCAAAAATTGGTAGGTACATTGGATTTTTGAAATCACTTTTTGATTTTCAATAAAATGCTTATGCTTAATAAGAATATACTTTATACCCTAGTAAGTCTAGCGGTGATAGGTGGTCATTGTACTATAAATGCACAATCAACTGCTAAAAGTGGTTATAGTCTTGAACAAGACCAAATTGAAACGGTACAAAATCCATGGAACTCAATGCCTACTCCGGCAGCTATTGGATTCTCCACTCAAACTGAGGGAAACCAAGTTAGTCTTGGATTAGACCACCAAAGTGGCGATTATAGATTATCAGAACAAGCTGAAAGAAATAATGCTTTGCTATTTGATGCTTCTATGTTTCAAAAAATAGGAGAGAAATTTCGCTTCTATGGTCATTTTGGACTTAACTATAGCCATCAAGATGATCGAGCATATTATGATTTAATTTTTCCTACTGAGAATGCATTCGTAATGGGTGCAAACAGAAAAGGAAAATATAATCAATATATCTACGATTTAAATTTCAAGGTTGCTACCACTGACTTTAATGGTTGGAACTTTGGTATGGGAATTGATTATAAAGCGGCCGACCTTTCACGGATATTGGACCCTCGCCCTCGTGTGCTAGCAGCTCAATACCAATTGACTCCAGCGGTTACATATCAGTTGAATGAATCAAACCGACTAGGTGTATCTGCCTATTACCGTTTTGAGAAACAGCGAATGACTGGTATTACTCAAGTGGATGGTGATACTAATTATACTTACTACTTCACTACTGGACTTGACAATGCTTACACAACTGTTGACTTCGGAGGTTTTTTTCGTATATACAGTGATAATATTGTTGGATTAGATATGCAATATGGATTTACGTCACAAGATTGGACTTGGACCTCTTCGGTAGGTATCGCTCATCACGACCTTAAAATGACAGGTAGTGAGAGACGTATCCCAGGAACTTATACACAGGATGTATTTCGCGCCTCAACCAATGTAACATGGAAACGACCAAATGGGCTTCACGTTTTTGGACTTAAGGGCTCATATCAGGATGGCTCAAATACGGCCTATATTCAGAAGTATGTACAAACTACTGATGACTATGGTAATGTGTCCGAGAAATGGGTTACAGAGTACAAGAACAAGACGTATACACACAGTAATTATGATGTATCCGCTTCTTATGATTTTTTCTTAGGAGATATTGACAATAAAGATTATTCCATGAAATTTGGAGTTTCGGGATCTATGCATCATTTTGAAAGAAAATATTTGCTGCCTACTTCTAAACATGATATGACAAATGCAATAGCAGATGCGTATTATAGTCTTCGGGTGTACAACAAGAATGAACACCGAGTATGGTTTACTATCGGGGGAGGAGTTGTCGCTCCTTTGGACCAAAGTATGCTACTTATTAACAACAATGATTATGCAGGATTAGTTCTTCGAGCAAATGAAACCTACTACAATCTCTCGGCATATAATTATAAGGTAGATGTCAATTACAGCTTTCCTATCGCTGTCGGTACAACTGAATTAGTCGGATATATTAAAGCGATGTATAAGCAGACAAATAGTGAAGAGAATGATCTAGACTACATGCATACTAGTATTACTGTTGGCCTTCTTAACTTCTAAGTAAGAGACCACTATACATTAGGTAAACAACTACATGTAAAAAGGGTATCTAAGTTTAAAACTTAGATACCCTTTCTTATTCCATCAAAAAGATTGATATGTGATATTCTTATTTAATACCCATAGAAGCTTTTACCTTAGAAGTTAAGTCCACGCTAGTAGCTGTATTAACATAAGCTACAGGCATACGAGCTAAATCAAAGATATAAGTATATCCTTCAGCAGCACCGATTTTTTGGATTGCATCATCTAATTTAGTGTAAATAGGAGCCATCAATTCTTGTTCTTTTTTCTGAAGATTAGTTTGTGCATCTTTTTGAAATTGTTGTGCACGTGAAGCCATATCTTCTAATTCTTTACGACGACGCTCTTCAATATTTTCAGGTAGAGTCTTTGCTTGAACTGCTTTCTGGTAGTCAGCCATTTTTTTCTGAAATTCGTCTTGAGTCTTTTGAATCTCAGTACGGTATTTGTCTTGAAGAGATTTCAATGTGTTTTGCGCTGTTGTAGTCTCTGGCATAGCTGTTAGAATCTCCTGAGAGTTTAAATGAGCTAGCTTCAAAGTTTGCGCTGCAATCGTCATTGGCAATACTAGAAGTACTGCAAGTAAAAGTTTTTTCATCCTACTATATTATTTAAGTTAATATTAATATTATTCATCTGCCTACAAAACAAAAGTAAAATCGCTAAGTAAGCAATACCAAAAAGCTTTTCATTTCGATAGATATACCCTCACTTCTGCGGCGTATACATATACAAATGTAATTAATTAATTTGAATTTGCTATTATTTTCCCAATCATTAACTAGAACTCCTGACCTAATACAAAATGGAAGTGACTACCACTATATTGGTCTGAACCATTTACATCATCAAATCCATAAGCCCAATCAATTCCCATCATACCAATCATTGGAAGATATATACGAACTCCAATACCAGCTGATCTTTTCATCTCGAATGGATTGAAATCAGAAATCTGACTCCAAGCATTACCTCCTTCAAGAAAAGCTAATGCATAAATGGTAGTACTTGTCTCTAACATCAAAGGATAACGCAATTCAAGAGTCATACGAGAATAAGCATAACCTTGGCTTCCTGATAATGTACTAGTCAATGAAGAGTTATCATAACCACGGAGACCCACACTTTCTGTAGCATAGCTAGAGTATCCTGTCATACCATCACCACCGACATCAAATGTTTCGAACGGTGAACGTTTATAACTATCGTAACTACCTAACAATCCGAAATCGGCACGTGTACGAAGTACAAAGCATTTAGTTCCAGAAGTCAATGGGGTATAAGTACTTGATTTAAATTTCCATTTATGATATTCAATCCATTTATGCATCTTATTCATATCTGATGTATTGTAGATATTATATTTTGAGTAATCCACACCGTCAAACAATGAATAAGGAGGCGTGAAACTGACAGAGAACGATACATCTGAACCTCTACGAGGGAATATTGGATTATCAGTCGAGTTACGTGCTAAAGTAATGCCAAGACTAATCTTATTACTCTCTCCATTGGTAACAGGGAAGTACAACCAATCCTTCATAATATAATGCTGATAAGCTAACTCGGTAGACAAAGTGAAATAATCATCTGGCCAATTTAATCTTTTACCCCACCCTACGGATAGGCCATACATTTGTATCGATTTATCAGGGTCATAATAATTCTCGTAGTTATTATTACTGCTACCATAACTACCATAGCCACCATAACCACTATAATAGTTGCTATAAGAGCTATTATAAGCACTAGATGAGTAATAGCTACTGTTTATATCAGTTTGACGAGAATAGAATGCGGATACAGATAGTGAGTTTGGTCGTTTACCACCAAACCATGGATCCATGAAACTAATGCTATACGACTGATAGTACTTAGCGTTTGTCTGGCCTGAGATAGTCATAGTCTGTCCATCTCCTCTAGGTAAGATACCACGATGGTTCTTTCCAGGATGAAATAGATTTGCCATTGAGAAGTTAGTGAATTTCAGACTTAGCTTTCCGATTACTCCTGTCTGTCCCCAACCAGCTGAGAATTCTATCTGGTCGTTTGATTTTGACACCAAAGGCCATCCTATATCTACTGTTCCATCCTCTGGATTAGGACTAATATCAGGTTGAACTTTCTCAGGGTCAAAGTGTCCCATTTGAGAGATTTCACGTGCTGAACGCATGATATCTTCTTTTGAAAATAGCTGTCCAGGCTTAACACGTAACTCACGACGAACCACATTCTCATAGACATTGTCGTTACCACTGATGGTGACTTTATTTATTTTAGCAGGCTGACCTTCATATATACGCATTTCCAAGTCAATAGAATCTCCATCTATGTTTACTTCGACAGGCTGTAAATTATAAAATAGATAACCGTTATTGTAATACAAGTTTCCAATCGCATCGTCATCAGAAGTCAATCTTTCATCCAAAAGTTTCTGGTTGTAAACATCCCCTTTTCTCATCTTGAGAATTTGTGCTAGTTGGTCAGCAGTATATTTAGTATTTCCAACCCAAGAGATATTACGAAGATAGTATTTCTTACCTTCTTCAATCTTGAGAAATACATCTACTGATTTGTCATCATATTTGACCACGCTATCAGAGACAATACGAGCGTCACGGTAGCCAAGTGAGTTATACTTAGAGATAACTAAATCTTTATCATTGTCATATTCCTCTTCCACAAATTTCTTAGTACGGAACAAATTTCGAAGTTTCCCCTTTTCATTGGTTTTCTTCATTGTCCGTTTTATTTTACCAGCAGATAAAGCCTCATTACCAGTAATATAGATATGCTTAACTTTGACACGATCTTTACGGTCAATATAAATATCGACAAGTTCATAGCCAGCTCTTGATTTATCTTCCTTTTGATTAATTATGACTTCTGCATTTTTATATCCTTTCTCATCATAATGTTTTTTGATTAGGATTTTAGCACGATTCATTAGATTAGGAGTAATCTGATTACCTTCAACTAATCCCAATTTGAGTTGCAAATCTTCCCTATCACTTTTCTTTGCTCCGTGATAGGTAATTTTAGAAATACGAGGACGTTGCTTCAGCCAAATCTTCAGCCAAATCTTATCGTCTTTGATTTTCTCTGCAGTAATCTTCACATCACTGAACAATCCATGACGCCAATATCTCTTTAGTGCTTTAGTTATGTCATCTCCAGGGACACGTATCTTTTCTCCTACCACTAATCCTGATAGACCTATCAAAACATAATCATCATAGTCTCCTCCACCTTCGACTTGAATATCTGCTATAGTATACTGTCGAGGAGTACCCGAATACAGAATGACTGGCTTATCTGCACTATCTTCACTACTTTGCAATGTAGACTCAGGCGTTTTGTTGTTCTTCTGTGCAAAGGTCTGCGTAGATATTAATGTCATACAACATAGACATATTGCAAATGCAATGTAAGATCTCATATATTTAATGGTATTCATAATCAATTATGATTTTTGTATCTGTTCCGATATTTTGCCAAACCGACGTTCTCTTTGTTGATAATCAACGATGGCTTCGCAGAATTGTGCTTCGCGGAAGTCAGGCCAATATGTATCACTAAAATAGAATTCGGTATAAGCAGATTGCCACAATAAATAGTTGCTCAATCTAAGATTTCCCCCAGTACGAATTAATAAGTCTGGGTCAGGCATAAAATAGGTTCCCAAATGATTGCTAATACAAGTTTCATCTACTTGTTCAGGTAGTAATGTTCCAGCTGCTACTTCTGCAGCTATTTTTTTTGCTGCATTGGTTATCTCCCAACGAGAAGAGTAACTTAATGCTAATACGAGAGTCATACGACTAAACGTCGCTGTAGAGTCTTTAACAGACTGAATCTGCTCTTGTATCGATTTTGGTAATCGACTTAAATCACCTATAGTTTCAAAACGAATGTTATTCTTTTTGAATATTTTATCATTTAGTTCAGTCATCAACAGTCCCATCAGTGCAGAAACCTCCTCCATTGGTCGATTCCAATTTTCCATTGAGAAAGTATACAATGTTAGATATCGAACACCTATACGAGCTGCAGATTCTGCTACTTCTCTTACGGATTCGATTCCCTCTTGATGACCAACAGTCCGTTCAAGATTTCGCGTTTTTGCCCAGCGACCGTTACCATCCATAACGATAGCAACATGCTTTGGTATATTTGTTTCGTCAATCTTTAGAATTGTCATATCAAATCTATTTTGTCCTACTTAAAACCATATTTATTTATACGGCCGCGATATACCTGGTCTGATTGACCATCAGTAGCAGGATGAATGATATAATAGAAATTATTTTCACCTCGGATAAAAGCATACGTAGAAGTTGTATTCATCTCTTCAGGAAAAACAATTAATTTCGTTGCTTTAGTCCAAGTAAGACTTTCTTCAGATGAATAGATTGAATCCATTGCTTGACCAAAAGCCAAAAATCGATCATCAGTATAGAAGATACTTGGTTTATCCATTACTGGCAATTTCAATGATGTCACCCTAGTCTCTGATGAAGCCCAAGACAAGCCATCGAAAGTGTACCATGGTGTAAGATATTCATCATCTTCAGCCGCATCACCAATGATAATAGCTTTATCTTGCCCTATTTTATTTTGGAAGATATCACCATTTATGTTTTCTGTTGGGAAACCAGCATCGACAGCATCTCCAATTGTCAATACATTTGAGGCATCTAGAGTAGCAAAGGTATTTATTCCAGACAGATCAATAACCAAAGCCAATTTAGTTGGTAAAGCTACAAGTATCTCCTGCACAGGATATTCAACTGTTTTAGCATTCCAAACGATTCCATCAGTTGAAGTATATATCATTCCAGAATCATCGACAACGTACAGCATATCATTAAAGGAACGAATTGAAGTGATTACCGCATTCATTGGCCATCCTGTAAGGGAAGAAGCTGTCCAATTAATAGCATCGTCACTGCTATAATGCATACCTCCTGCGGTATAAACATGGAGAACACTATTTAGTTCAACTCCCTCTATCGGATCAGTTACCGTGGCATTACTAAATGAGTCTGTCATCTTAGTCCAATGCAAAGAGTCAGCCACTTGCTTATGTACATTGACTATTACAGAATAAGTTTTTTTGAGATTTAAACCTGGAGAATAGGCTTGGAATTGAAATGGGGTATCCATCGTATTCGATAAGTCTAAAGAATCTGTGAGGTCCAAATAATCATCATCCAGAGTCGCTACGTAACCATTAGTAGTCATAGTCACTAATATTTGATCTAGAGAATCAGCTACACTGTGTGGAAGAGAATCGAGATTAAATATGAGCTGATTTTTCTGGTCTATTGTGAATTTCGGATTTAAACCTCCAAGTTTAGCACTATCCAAACTAAAGGAAGTGACTACTGCATATTGAGAATATTCAGTTTCTGTAGTGTCACTATCCAGACAACTAACCACTGTAAGCCCCAAAAGAGCAAAACAAAGAAATGCTGTAAATTGCTTTATTTTCATTGTAAATATGATTTCTTACTAAATTCTTAGAGTTGCAAAAATAGGAACAAAATCCAAACCATCCCACTATATGAGTGTTTATTATAATAATTTATAGGTAAAAGCTGTTTATATGCGTATAATATGTAAATATTTGGCCCCCATCGATGAAGAAATCTCTTTTTTTACATTTGTTGGAAGAATTGGAGCCTCTACACCTTGATGAAGAATCAAAGGAGATATTTCAATCCAAGCTTCATCCCAACAATCTGATAAAAAAAACCATTGATGAATTTTAGTACCTCCTTCGACTAGCAAAGTCTGAATTCTGTTAGCATATAGCGATTCCATCAATTGGGGCATTGACTGCCGACCATAGAAAAGAGCCGATGGAGTTTCGGAAGAATTAGGCTGCATAAGGATTAGTGATTTAGGTAGTGTCCTTTTATCCCCCAGAACAATAGGCACGGGGTTTGTTCCGTACCACAAACGGGCTGTCAAAGATGGATTGTCCATCAAAACAGTGTTCTTACCTACTAAAATAGCCTGATTTTCAGTTCGATGCTTATGACTCAGTAAAGAAGATCGTTTGGTCGATATCACTGAAGCAGATTCATTTACTTCTCGTTTTCGATCAATAAATCCATCTTGCGATTGGGCCCATTTGAGTGTCACATACGGACGGTTCTTAGTAAAAAAAGTAATAAACCGACGATTAAGGTAAAGACACTGAGCTTCCAGGACACCAACTTTCACATCGATACCTTTAGCTCTAAGCATTCGGATACCTCTACCAGAAACCTCAGGAAACGGATCTTGACAACCAACAACTACTCGAGGAATACCCATCTTGATGATTAATTCAGCACAAGGAGGAGTTCGGCCATAATGAGAACAAGGTTCTAAACTGACGTATATAGTGGAATCCTTGAGCAAGGATTTATCTTTTACCGCATTTATCGCATTTACTTCTGCATGAGGTTCACCTGCTCGGATGTGATATCCTTCTCCTATAATTTTTCCGTTACATACGATTACAGCGCCGACCATAGGATTGGGTGCACAACTACGGCGACCATGTGCCGCCAAAGTTAGACAACGAGACATATATTGTTCGTCAGAAAGACCAGTTTCCATATTTTCCGTTATATTAAGAGATTTCAATGAGTATAGCTAGAAGTCTCCTTGGTGTAATCACTTGCAATCATTACCTTTGCACAAATGAAAAAGCTAAAAGAAGAAATTAGAAATGTATTACAAAATCTTTATTCCCCAAGAGAAATTCAATCGATACAACGCCTACTTTTGACAAGTTGGCTAGCTATATCTGACCTAGACTATTACTGTGACAAAGATACGAAATTATCTGCACAACAGCGAGAAGTCTTTGATGAAATGCTCTATAGATTAGGCAATTCAGAACCTATTCAGTATGTACTCGGATACACTTATTTTTGTGGACATCGCTTAACGGTCAACAAAAAGGTCTTGATTCCTAGACCTGAAACAGAAGAATTAGTTAGCTTAATAGAAAGGGATATTACTCAAAATAGGGATTCCGAAAAGGATTTAAAGATTCTTGATATTGGTACAGGAAGTGGAGCTATAGCGATTGCGCTAGCTGCTCGTTTTCCTCAAGCTCAATTATCAGCTCTAGATATTTCAGATTCAGCCCTAGTTTTAGCCAAAAAGAATGCACAGTCATGTGCCGTTGAAGTTGACTTTTACAAACAGGATATCTTAGCGGGGAAACTGGACTCTCAAAATTACGGTCTATTCTCAAAATGGGATATCATCGTTAGCAACCCACCCTACATAGGTAATAAGGAACAGCTCGATGACAATGTAGTCAAATATGAGCCACACCTTGCATTGTTTGTTGAAGAGAATGACCCCCTTCTTTTTTATCGTAAAATCGGGAATCACAGTAAAGAACTACTTTCCAAAGGAGGAAAATTATTTTTTGAAATCAATCAGAGATACGGTTCTGATACGAAATTACTTCTAGAAGAAATGGGATATTGTCATGTTTCACTTGTAAAAGATTTATTTGATAACGACCGAATGATAATAGCACAAAAGGGATAACAAATGGGAAAATATAAATCATATGACACTGATAGCTATCATCAGAGAAAGCCAAAAAGTATCAGCAAGGAAAAAGCATTGGACAAAGCAATGTACTATTGCTCTCGAGCTGAACACTGCACCCATGAAGTTATAGACAAACTAACCTCATGGGGATTAGATGACCAAGAATCAATAGATGAAATCATCAAAAGACTTAAGAAAGAGCAATTTATTGATGACTCTAGATATGCCTCGAGCTATATTCGAGAGAAAATCATTTATAACCGTTGGGGTAAAATTAAAATCACGATGCATCTCCGAGTAAAAAAAATCAAAGAAGATATTTACAGCCCTCTACTGGATGATTTCGATGACGAAACTTATAGAAAAAATTTAGATTACATTCTGGAGAAAAAATGGCCTTCAATTAAAGGAAAAGACATGTATGAACGTAAACAAAAACTCATACGGTTTGCTACTGCAAGGGGTTATGAGTTCGATATTGTTGTACAACATATTGAAAAAAATGGCTTATTAGAGGGAAAAAGCACTGAAAAACCAGTATCTTAGCGGTCGAATTGAACGACGGATAACTCATAAAATAGATGACAATGAAAAAACTAGAAGAAATTTTTGCTGAAAAGCTGCTTAAAGTAAAAGCGATCAAACTACAACCAGCAAACCCTTTTACTTGGGCGTCTGGCTGGAAATCCCCATTTTACTGCGATAATCGAAAAACACTTTCGTATCCAGAATTACGTACTTTCATCAAAATTGAACTTTGTCGCGTCATTTCCGAACAATTTGGAACAGTTGATGCAGTCGCAGGAGTTGCAACCGGAGCAATCGCTCAAGGTGCTCTTGTTGCAGATTTACTTAATTTGCCATTTGTTTATGTACGTTCGAAACCCAAAGACCATGGGCTGGAGAACTTAATTGAGGGAGAACTTAGACCAGGTATGAAAGTAGTCGTCGTTGAAGATTTAGTTTCTACTGGTATGAGCAGCTTAAAAGCTGTAGAAGCTATCCGAATGGATGGCTGCGACGTTGTAGGTATGATTGCTGCGTTTACTTATGGTTTTCCTCAAGCAATAGATGCCTTTGCAAAGGCCAAAGTTCCATTGGTAACTCTTACTAACTATGAAGCTGTAATTAAAGTAGCTAATGCGACAGGTAAGATTGACAATTTAGACGTTCGTACTCTCGAGGAATGGAGAAAGAACCCTTCAGAATGGGACAGATAAAATACATTCAATAACTATAAGATTATAATATGACAAAATTTGAAAGTGAGGTAAAGACAGTAAATGCTTCTATCTCTGCTGTATATAACAAATTATCAGACCTCTCAAATATCGAGGCTTTAAAAGACCGTATCCCCGAGGGCAAAGTAGATAATTTAAAATGTACAGAAGATACGCTTTCCTTTTCTATCTCTCCTGTTGGTGAAATCCAATTAGCTATAGTTGAAAAAGAACAAAATAAGCACATTAAATTTGCATCACAGAAATCGCCTATCGCTTTCAACTTATGGATACAATTGCTTCCAAAAGAAGCTAATCAGACAAAGATGAAACTAACCATAGGTGCAGAGCTTAACATGCTTACAAAAGGCATGGTCTCAAAACCTTTGCAAGAAGGAGTAGAGAAACTTGCAGATATGCTAGCAGTTATTCCTTACAATTAGTAAATAAATCATTAGCAGTATTGATACATGAGTCAATACTGCTTTTTTATATCCAGATTACAATGAAAAAAAGCATGAAACTTTGGGAAAAGAATGTTCAAATGACTGATGAAATAGAAAAATTCACGGTAGGACATGACAGAGAACTGGATTTATTCCTTGCACCATTTGATATTCTGGGTTCGATGGCCCATATTACAATGCTTGAAGAGATTGGACTTCTTAAATCTTCAGAACTAACCGTCTTACTCCAAGAGCTAAAAGAGATATATAAGAAATGCGAACTGAAAGAATTCGTTATCGAAGAAGGAATAGAAGATGTTCATTCTCAAGTGGAATTAATGCTCACTCGGAAACTGGGTGACATCGGTAAGAAAATACATAGCGGACGGTCACGAAATGACCAAGTACTAGTTGATTTGAAGCTTTATACTCGTTCAGAGATTCGTACGATAGTAGAGGACACTAAACGACTTTTTGACACCCTTCAGAAACAAAGCAGAAAGTATCAGGATGTACTGCTACCAGGTTATACACACTTACAAGTTGCTATGCCTTCGAGTTTCGGACTTTGGTTTGGAGCTTATGCAGAAGGCCTTGTTGATGATTTACGTATGCTTGAGGCAGCTTATCGTACATGCAATCGCAATCCACTTGGCTCTGCAGCAGGATACGGTAGTTCCTTCCCGCTTAAAAGAGCAAGAACAACCGAATTATTGGGTTTTGACGGAATGAACTATAACGTAGTCTATGCCCAAATGGGACGTGGTAAAATGGAAAGAACTGTAGCATTTGCTATTGCTGGCATAGCAGGAACCATTAGTAAGCTAGCTTTTGATGCATGCTTATATAACAGTCAAAATTTCAATTTCATCAAATTACCCGGTGAATGTACTACAGGGTCAAGCATCATGCCTCATAAAAAGAATCCTGACGTATTTGAATTGACTCGTGCTAAATGCAATAAATTGCAAGCACTCCCACAGACCATCATGATGATCGCAAATAATTTACCGTCAGGTTACTTTAGAGACTTGCAATTAATCAAAGAAGTATTTATTCCTGCATTTGAAGAGTTGAAGGATTGTCTATTGATGGCTACCTATATAATGGACAAGATAAAAGTAAGAAAGGATATAGTCGAAGATTCTAGATATGATTTAATGTTCTCTGTAGAGGAAGTAAACAGATTGGTTCTTGAAGGTGTTCCTTTTAGAGATGCATACAAAAAAGTAGGATTAGAAATAGAAGCTGGCCATTTCACACCTAATCGAGAAATTGAGCATACACACGAAGGGAGTACGGGAAAACCTTGCCAGGACGAAGTTGACGTACTTATGGATGACATACTCCAGAAGTTCCATTTTGAACAAGTAGAACGTGCAGAAAAGACTCTACTAGGTCGCTAGACTAAATCCAGAGTATCCCGAACCACTAAAGAATCAATAATCTAGTTGATTTGTCCTAAACTAGATAGCAGCTAAATAAAAAGAGAAGCTGTACAAAAATAATCCTTGATAAATTTGGATTTTGTTAGAGAACCCCCTATATTTGCACCCGTTAACGCGAAAATAGCTCAGTTGGTAGAGCATAACCTTGCCAAGGTTAGGGTCGCGAGTTCGAGTCTCGTTTTTCGCTCAACTCCCCACTTACATTTTAATTGTAAGTTCGGTTAAAGGCCGGTCGAATGGTGGAATTGGTAGACACGAGGGACTTAAAATCCCTTGGCCAGTGATGGCTGTGCGGGTTCGATTCCCGCTTCGACTACGGATAAAGCGTAAATCGTTCAAAACGGTTTACGCTTTTTTTAGCTAAATATGCCAAGACAAAATACACTTTGAGTTTTGATATGATTAGTCCATATAAAAAAAGAGAGTTACTTAATTGTAACTCTCTTTTTTATGTGGTGCCACCAGGATTCGAACCGGGGACACAAGGATTTTCAGTCCTATGCTCTACCAACTGAGCTATGGCACCTTTTTGATTGCGGGTACAAAGGTATAGAATATTTTTGTATTAGCAAAATTTTTATAGCAAGATACTAAAATCTATTGACAATAAGAAAGAAAAAAGAGTTTATACTCCGTTAGCTATGTAGATAACGGAGTATAAAATAAGCTGACCACTGTTTTTTAGTAGATCATTTAAATAGAACAATCTACATATAAGTAATGAACTAGTTTACAGATGAATCACTTAGTCTGATACGATGAACCTCAGGATGTCCACTTTGTATACTACGTGGATATTTAACAGCCGATAGACCGAATACCATAACCATTGTTATCTCATGATTCTCTGCTATCCCTAGCAATCCTTTGAGCTCTTGTGCAATTTCTCTTAAGGCTTGCAAAGCAAATCCATCCCAAAGTGTACCAATACCGTGAGCATTAGCTAAGAGTTCGAAATAAGATAATGCGATACTACTATCAACAATGGGAAGGGAAGCATCTTTAGGAGCTGATGCGATAACCAAGTGTGGTGCATTCCTAAAGATCACATCTATCTTTTTCGAGTTCCAAACATCAGCGAAATTTGAAAAGAAACTGAGTGAGCCTTTGATTTGACCATTTGATACAGCTTTCGTTATGCACTGATAGACAGATTCGCGTAAGATATTCATATCTTCTCGATTATCTATTATTGAAAATCTTACTGAATTTTCATTTTTTGCAGTAGGCGCATAAAGTGCATTGTTGGCGATCAGATTAATCAAAGAAGGATCGATCTCTGTCTTTTTAAATCGACGAACAGAACGGCGAAGTTTTATCAAATTGGTTAATTGCACTGGATCAGCGGTCGGTTCTGATGACAATATACTATCCTCGGGACTATAACCCCAAATAGAAAGCGCACCTTCTGGGCAAACAGCTAAACAATGCTGACATTTAAGGCAATTATCTGCTTTCCCTTCTTTAATCTCGGGATAGTCCGTCTTGCCATCGATAATAAGTACTGGACAATCAGTAACACACTTCTTACAACGGATACATTTTGATGTATCAATTTTGAAATCAATCATTCCCATTTCTATTCTTATAAATTATACCTAAAAAAAAAGAGAACTACATAAATGTAATTCTCTTAATCTAACGTGGTGCCACCAGGATTCGAACCGGGGACACAAGGATTTTCAGTCCTATGCTCTACCAACTGAGCTATGGCACCTTGTTGATTGCGGGTACAAAGGTATAGAATATTTCTATACCTGCAAATTTTATAGAACTTTTTTTAATGAAAAAGACTATTTTCTCTAATTATTGGCTATTTCTGCACCACTTACATGGCCTTGAGCTTGGATTGGAAATTCCTGTCCATCTCTTGTTACTAGGAATGAACCCAATTCTTTTTTTGTTATATGACCAATTGGCTTGATGCCATCTATTTCTGCAATTTGTGCATGGGCAGAAATCGGTAATGTAAATAAGAGTTCATAATCTTCGCCACCATTCAGAGCAAACGTAGTCAAGTTCATATTAAATTGTTCTGCCTGAACTGCCGTTAGATAATCAATAGGAATATGCTCTTCATAGATTCGACACCCAACTTGACTATCTTCACACAGATGGAGCAAATCACCTGACAAGCCATCGCTAACGTCTATCATTGAAGTAGGACGAAGGTTAGCCTTCCGTAATAACTCAATTACATCTCTACGTGCTATGGGTTTTAATTGGCGTTCTAGAAGATATTCTTTACCCGTGAAGTCTGGTTGAATTTCCTCTTCAGCTAAAACAGCATTATTCTTTTCTGCGGCTTCTCTAGCCTGACTTTGGAAGACCATTTTTTCTCTTTCCAAGAGCTGTAATCCAGCGTATGCTGCTCCGAAATCTCCACTTACACATATTAGTTCCCCTTCTTGAGCACCAGAACGATTTACGATTTCATCTGCTTTGACAGAACCAATACAAGTTATACTGATTACTAACCCATTAATAGAAGAAGTGGTATCTCCTCCCACGATGTCAACCTTATGCTCTTCACATGCCGTACGAATGCCACTATACAGTTCATCGATATCTTCCACAGAAAAACGTTTACTGATACCTAGAGATACAGTAATTTGTTTAGGGAAACCATTCATTGCATAGATATCACTAAAATTAATCATGGCAGCTTTATAGCCTAGATGTTTTAGCGGGAAGTACGTCAAATCAAAGTGAACCCCTTCAAGTAACATATCTGTGGTAACAAGGGTCTGTTCATCTTTATTATCGATAACAGCAGCATCATCCCCTACACCTTTAATAGTAGAATCGTTCACAACTGGTAGTTTATCTGTAAGGTGCTCAATAAGTCCAAATTCACCTAAAGTGGCTATTTCTGTTCGCATAAGAAGAAAAAAATAAATGGTTAGTAGTAGAAAAACGTAGCCTTTACTATAAGAGTAAGAGGCTACGCTAAGATGATATACATCAATTAGATACGAGCAATAAGTTCTCTCATAATTTCAGTCATATATGGCTGAGCATTGTCTGCAGCTTCTTGCACTTCTTTATGTGAGACCTCAACGATTTTACCATCAACACCTAAGTCAGTAATGACAGAAACACCAAAGACACGCATTTTTGCATGATGTGCTACGATAACTTCAGGTACTGTAGACATACCAATAGCATCCCCACCCCAACGAGCAAACATACGATATTCAGCAGGCGTCTCGAAAGTAGGTCCCGAAGTTCCTAGGTAGACACCTTCTTGCAATTTAATACCTTTATCCTTAGCTATTTCTTTGGCCATGGCAATCAATTTGGAATCGTAGGCTTCGCTCATATCAGGGAAACGGTCACCATAAAGATTTTTACCACGAAGTGGATGTTCAGGAAAAGCGTTGATATGGTCAGTGATAATCATCAAATCACCAATTTCAAAATCAGGTGAAGTCCCACCGGCAGCATTAGATACAAATAAGTTCTTTATACCCAACTCATGCATCACTCTTACAGGAAAAGTCACTTGTTTCATATCATATCCTTCATAATAATGAAAGCGACCCTGCATAGCCATGATATCTTTATCTCCTAATTTACCAAAAATAAGCTTACCAGAGTGACCTTCGACAGTTGATACTGGAAAGTTAGGGATATCTGTATAAGAGATCTCTTGCTTATCAGTTATTTCGTCTACTAGTTTACCTAATCCAGAGCCCAAAATGATGGCTGTTTCTGGATGAGTAGTCATCTTACTTTTTAGAAAAGATGCTGTTTCTTTTATTAGTTCTAACATAATTAATAATAGTTTGATTAAACAATTCTTGATTATCGTTGAGGATTTTCACTTCAATAGGAAGTACATACAACGAATTAGTTATTTCTTCAGGGAGATTCATCGCACTAAATCGTGCGGCATCCTTCTGAGTAGTTACTATTAGTCCTCTCTCTCTCTCTTTGGAAAGTAATTGGAATTTCTTTTTAATCTGACTGATATCTCCATTTGTGAACTGATGATGGTCATCAAAACATAAATGAACGACCTTGTCACTTTGCCGTTTCAAATCACTGATCAACATTTCAGGATTTGCTATTCCAGTAACTAAGAGAACGGCATCTTCTTCAGAGAGTGACAAAAAAGGAATTCTCTTATCATCTGAATCCTCTGTTGTAGAAAATGGGATTAAATCATCATAAGTAAACCCAGAAAAGAATAACTTTTGAAATGGATGCAACGCTAACTGACTAGATATGACACGCAAATCCATAGGAGATACACCATCAGGGGTTTTGGTCACAATCACAATATCAGCCCTATCTTTTCGATCAGCAGGCTCACGTAGCCTTCCAAAAGGCAAGAGATGGTCTGAAACAAATAAGTGATGATAATCTGTCAGTAAAATATTAAGTCCTGATTTCACTCTTCGATGCTGATAAGCATCATCAAGCAACACGGTCTCTATATTTAGATTGTCGTCAGTGGTAAGACAACTTATACCATGAACTCGGTCTGCATCGACTGCAACTGGAACATCAGGGAAATTCAAATGTATCTGGTAAGGTTCATCGCCTAACTCTTTTGAGTTACTATGTTCCCCAGCGAGTACATAACCAGATGTTTTTCGCTTATAACCTCTACTCAACACAGCAAGTGAGGTTTGATCTTTGAGCAGTCTTATTAGATACTCAACATGCGGAGTTTTCCCAGTACCACCCACAGCAAGATTTCCAACGCTGATGATGGGCATATCAAAGCTCCTACTCTTGAGAACTTCAAAATCGTAAAGAACATTGCGAATCCATACACCAATCCCATAGAGTATTGCGAAAGGCCATAAAACGATGGATTTTATCCAAGAGTAGTGCATAATTTTATTAATCATTTAAAGTATATATCATGCGTGCCTGAACACAGTCATGTTGTTTTAATTGGTCGGCAGTAACGAAAAGATGTACGAAACGAGATATGTCTTTACCCAATAGTTGAGAACGCATATACAATGAAGGTCCATCCTCAAATATTTTTTCGATTATTGTTTTTTGTGCTGGATAGGAAACCAATGAGTATCCCTCTAAACCAGCTTTCTGTTTTGCATAAGCTATAGCATCATCGAGTCCACCCAATTGATCCACAAGTCCAATATTAATAGCTTGTACTCCTGTCCAGACTCTTCCTTGTGCAACCTCATGAATTTGAGCCGTTGTCTTATGACGACCGTCTGCACAACGTTTTAAAAACAGTTGGTAACCTCTGTCAATATAGTTCTGCAGAAGCATCGTCTCATCATTGCTCAAAGGACGAGCTAAGAAAGCGAGTGAATTCTGAGAACCGAATTTATTTGTCTTGACACCATCAAAAGATAGCCCAAGTTTATTAGTTAGCTCTTGAGCATTTGGAATCTCAGCAAAGATTCCAATAGACCCAGTTACTGTCGTTGGTTCTGCAAAGATGTAGTCAGCATTACAAGACATATAGTAGCCTCCAGATGCAGCATAGTCCCCCATAGATACGATAACGGGTTTCACTTTTTTCAATTGATCGATAGCATACCACATTTGTTCAGAACCATAAGCACTTCCACCAGGCGAGTTCACGCGAATAACCACCGCTTTGACATCGTCATCTTCAGCAAGTTTTTTTAGGTCTTTCGCCACATCTTTGGACACTATACCCGAATCATCAAATGTGCTTGTAGCCCCATCAATGACACCTGTTGCATAGTAAACAGCAATAACATCACCACTCATATCCATTTCCTTAGTCGATTGACGAGCAACAACAGAAGGTGAAACAAAATGAAGATCACTTGCTGCTTCCAAATCCAGTTTTTGAGCCAGTAAATCCTTCATATCCATACGATAAGCAAGAGAGTCCACCATGCGAGATTTTACAGCTTCATCGGTAGCTTGCAACGTCATCGGCTTATCTGCTAATAGCATTAGAGAATCGATAGATATATCACGAGACTCAGATACTTTACTCACGATTTCGTTCCAAAGGTCGTCAAGCATCGTTTTAAGCTGTTCGCGATTAGGTTCTGACATATCAGTTCGACTATCAGGCTCGATAGCACTTTTATACTTACCCACTTTGAATATTTGATATTTGATACCTAATTTATCATATAAGCCTTTTTTATACATGATATCGATACCTAAGCCACTCCACATAACTAAACCACTAGGATTCAAATAAATGGAGTCAGAAAGACTAGCTAGATAATAGGCACCAGTAGTCAAGTTATCTGCATAACTATAAATCGGTTTTCCTGAAGTTTTAAAGTCTTCAAGAGCAGTTCTAACCTCGGTCAAAGTAGAATATCCAGAAGAAAGTCCTTCAGTATCTAGATAAATAGCTTTTACTTTAGAAGATTCTTTTGCCACCTTGATCGCTTTAATCAATGTCTGCAATGAGAGCGTGTTGTCTTTTGGATTTAGAATCTGACTGATAGGGTCATCCAATTTACGTTCTAGAATTGTACCTGACAATTTAATTTTCAACACACTATTCTTAGACAAAGAATCAGACGGTGTGCTTGAGGAGCTGATTATCGCAGCAGCAAAAACTGTAGAGAGGATGGTTAGTACAAGTCCAGTTGCTAACAAGCCTACTACAACAGCTAAGACCATTTTGAAAAACTGTTTCATATTTCAAAAAGATTTATTTTTATATTACGAAATTATAGAAAACAAAGATACTGATTTATAGTATAGATTGCAATCATTACTATTTCTTTTTTAGTATAACAAGTCCTGATGAAAAACGAAAGAAGAAAAGGACATCTCTACAAAAGTAGAAATGTCCTTTATCTTACTTAAAAAGTAAGTCTTTTACCTATGCCTCTTCTGCAGTTGCTTCTGTTGCTGGAGTTTCAGCAGCAGACGCTTCTGTAGATTTTGCCTTGCGAGAACGACGAGTACGTGGCTTTTTAGCAGTTGCTTGTTTAGCCATGTTTTCATCATAATCAACTAGTTCAATGAAACACATATCAGCATTATCACCTAGACGATGTCCAGTTTTGATAATACGAGTGTAACCGCCTGGACGGTCAGCAATCTTCTGAGAGATTTCTTGAAAAAGTTCAGTAACTACAAATTTATCTTGTAAGTTACGGAATGCAATACGACGTGAAGCTGTAGTATCGGTTTTTGCTCTTGTTAGCAATGGCTCTACAAAAATTTTAAGGGCCTTTGCTTTAGCAACAGTCGTTGAGATACGCTTATGTTTCAGCAGTGAGCATGCCATATTTGATAGCATTGCCTTGCGGTGAGAAGCGGTACGACCTAGATGGTTGAATTTTTTATTATGTCTCATCTTAATCTTTGTCTAATTTGTATTTTGAAATATCAGTACCGAACTGTAAATCCAAGTTTGCCAAAAGCTCATCGAGTTCTGACAGCGATTTCTTACCAAAATTACGGAACTTGAGCAGGTCATTTTTATTGAACTGAACTAAATCACCTAGAGTTTCGACATCCGCTGCTTTCAAGCAGTTTAGGGCTCTAACAGATAAGTCCATTTCAACAAGTTTTTGTTTCAGAAGTTGACGCATGCGCAATACTTCTTCATCAAAGACTTCATTCTCTTCATCACTGGAAGTCTCTAGAGAAATTTTCTCATCTGAGAACAAGGCGAAATGATGAATTAAAATCTTGGCTGCATCTTTCAACGCATCTTTTGGATGTATTGAACCATCAGTTGTGATTTCGAGTACTAATTTCTCATAGTCAGTTTTCTGTTCTACACGAAAGTTTTCTACTGCGAATTTCACATTACGGATAGGAGTATAAATCGAATCAATTGGAAGTACATTTACATCTGTACAGAATTCACGATTTTCATCTGCAGGCACATAACCACGACCTTTGTTAATTGTAATATCAATCTGCAAAGTAGCAGACTCATCCAAATGACAAATAACTAGCTCAGGATTTAACACTTCGAAGCCAGTGAGATACTTACCGATATCACCAGCGCGGAACTCAGTAGCTTTCTCAATAGTTATACTGATTTTCTCGTCTGTGATCTCCTCTACGACCTTTTTAAAACGAACTTGTTTTAAATTAAGGATAATGTTAGTCACATCTTCTTTTGCACCTTTTACAGTTGCAAATTCATGCTCAACACCATCAATTTTGATAGTATTGATAGCATAACCCTCTAAAGAAGAGAGGAGGATACGACGCAAAGCATTACCCACTGTGATGCCAAAGCCAGGCTCTAGCGGACGGAATTCAAATTTTCCATACGTAGGCTCTGAATCGAGCATGATTACTTTGTCGGGTTGTTGAAATGCCAATATCGCCATATAATTACTTATTATTTAGAGTACAACTCTACGATTAACTGTTCTTTGATATTCTCAGGGATATCTTCACGTTCTGGTAGGTGTAAAAGCTTACCAGTTTTAGAATTATCGTCCCATTCTAGCCAAGGATACTTTGCATGATTGAATCCTGCCAAAGCAGCATCAATCACTTCAAGTGATTTTGACTTAGTACGTACACCGATTACCATACCTGGTTTCACGGCAAAAGAAGGAATATTAACCACCTTACCTTCAACAGTAATGTGACGGTGATTAACCAATTGACGAGCAGCAGAGCGAGTAGGTGCAATACCTAAACGGAAAACAACGTTATCTAAACGTCCTTCTAGCAATTGAAGCAACACCTCACCGGTAATACCGTGAGAAGTAGAAGCCTTCTTAAAAAGGTTGCTAAACTGTTTTTCCAATACACCATAAGTGTATTTCACTTTTTGCTTTTCTTTCAATTGTACACCATACTCAGAAGTCTTACGACGACGAGAGTTTCCATGTTGTCCTGGAGGATAATTCTTCTTTGACAACACCTTATCTGGCCCGAAGATTCCTTCTCCGAATTTGCGGGCAATTCTTGATTTTGGTCCAGTATATCTAGCCATTCTTTTTATTTTTAATATATCTGCACTTCCTCATGCGCAGCCGCAATTACTGAGGGAAGAAGCAATTCATGATGCATGTAGCAGTGCAGATCGGTTTAAAGAAAACAATTACACACGACGACGCTTTGGTGGGCGACAACCATTGTGTGGTAGTGGAGTTACGTCAATAATCTCGGTAACTTCTATGCCTGCACCATGAATGGTACGGATAGCTGATTCACGTCCATTACCAGGACCTTTGACATATGCTTTTACCTTTCTAAGGCCTAGGTCATATGCTACTTTAGCACAATCCTGCGCAGCCATTTGAGCTGCGTAAGGAGTATTTTTCTTAGATCCTCTAAATCCCATCTTTCCTGCAGATGACCAAGAGATAATCTGTCCTTCATTGTTAGCTAGAGAGACAATAATGTTATTGAAAGATGAATGCACATGGAGTTGTCCTGTAGCTTCAACTTTAACACTTCTCTTCTTAGCTGCTGCTTGTTTCTTTGCCATATCAACTATTATTTAGTAGCTTTCTTCTTATTTGCAACTGTTTTCTTTCTTCCCTTACGAGTACGCGCATTGTTCTTCGTATTTTGTCCACGTAGTGGCAAACCGATACGGTGACGTACACCACGATAGCAACCGATATCCATCAATCGCTTAATATTAAGCTGTACTTCTGATCGAAGATCACCTTCAACTTTAAAACCAACACCAATGATCTCACGGATCTTAGCTGCTTGTTCATCAGTCCAGTCTTTAACTTTAATGTCTTTGTCAATGCCAGCCTTATCTAAGATATTAACTGCACTACTGCGTCCGATACCATATACGTAGGTCAACGCTATCTCACCTCTCTTATTCTGAGGTAAATCTACACCAACTATTCTTATAGCCATATACTAATTATTTTTTTTTGGTTGATAACAATATTAACCCTGACGTTGTTTAAACTTAGGATTTTTCTTGTTGATAACAAATAGGCGACCTTTTCTACGTACAATCTTGCAGTCCGCGGTGCGCTTCTTTACTGATGCTCTTGTTTTCATATCTTTGTTTATTTATATCTAAATACAATTCTTCCTTTTGTCAAATCATATGGAGACATTTCCACTCTTACACGGTCACCAGGTAAAATTTTAATATAATGCATACGCATCTTTCCTGATATATGTGCAGTAATCTGATGTCCATTTTCAAGTTCTACGCGAAACATTGCATTTGATAATGCTTCGACGATTGTACCATCTTGTTCTATTGCAGATTGTTTTGCCATTAGTCTATTTCTTTTTTAAGCTTTTTCTCTTATTATTTTTTCTAATTCCTCAAATGAAGATAAAATTGTTGGACCCGAATGCGTGATAGCAATAGTATGCTCAAAATGAGCTGCTGGTTTGCCATCCTTAGTAGCAACTGTCCAATCGTCAGCAAGCAACTTTATAGTCCGGTTTCCAAGAGTCACCATAGGTTCTATTGCGATGCAAAGTCCCACAAGCAATTGTTCACGTGTACCCTTTTTCCCAAAGTTTGGAACAAAAGGATCTTCATGCATCTCTTTTCCGATGCCATGACCGGTAAACTCTCTTAGCACACCATAACCATTTTCCTCACATAGTGATTGAACTGCATGTCCTATATCGCCTATTCGATTACCTACCCTAGCAGCATTAATTCCATTATATAATGCCTTTTTGGTAATATCCAAAAGCTGTTGCTTCTCTGGACTGATTTCACCTACAGCAAATGTGTAAGCCGAATCGCCACAAAAACCATTTAATCTAACACCACAATCAATCGAGACTACATCTCCTTCGATCAATGTTTGATTATCAGGTATACCATGCACCACAACTTCGTTAATTGAAGTACAGATAGAAGCAGGAAACGGTTTCCCATTTTGATTGGGAAAACCTTTAAAGGTAGGTTCAGCACCGTGGTCGCGAATAAAGGATTCAGCAATTTGGTCGAGTTGAATTGTGGTAACACCTGGCGAAATATAGCGAGCTAATTCCGCCAGAGTTTTTCCCACTAATTGATTGCTTTCACGAAGCAATTCTATTTCATCTTCAGTTTTAAGAAAGATCATTTATTCTCTAATCACTAGTAAGCTGACATTCCAGAGCGTCCTTTCAAACGACTACCAGACATCAAACCATCATAGTGTCTCATCAATAAATGACTCTCAACTTGTTGTAATGTGTCAAGGACAACACCAACCAAGATTATAAGAGAAGTACCACCGAAAAATTGAGCAAACTGTGCTTGCACACCGAATAGCCCAGCAAAAGCTGGTAAAACAGCCACGATTGCAAGGAATATAGATCCAGGCAATGTAATGCGTGACATGATTTCATCAATATAATCTGCAGTGTTTTTACCCGGCTTAATACCTGGAATAAAACCATTATTACGCTTCATGTCTTCTGCCATTTGATTGGCATTAACTGTAATTGCAGTATAGAAGTAGGTAAATAAAATAATCAATATTGCGTAGACTAGGTTATATCCAAAGCTTGTATTGCTAACCAAAGAACGAATGATTGGATTCGACTGGTTTGCTACATTAGAAAAACCGATTAAAGTCAACGGAATCAACATGATTGCCTGAGCAAATATGATAGGCATTACGTTGGCTGCATTTACCTTCAAAGGTATATACTGCCGAGCACCGCCACCATATTCTTTATTACCGACCATCTTTTTTGCATATTGTACAGGTATCTTACGAGTACCTTGTACTAACATAATTGCAGCTGCGATTACAATTAATAAGAACACAAGTTCAAACAAAAACATGACTAATCCACCTGCTTGTTCAGATAGACGAGAAACAACTTCTTGTCCGAAAGCTCCTGGAAGACGAGCAATGATACCAATCAAAATAATGAAAGAAATACCATTACCCACTCCTTTGTCTGTAATTCGCTCTCCTAGCCATAGTACAAACATACTACCGGCAGCAAGAAGAATGGTTGATGTAATCATAAACACATTCCAATTAAGCGCACTACTTAACGAGCCTCCAGCTTGCATACGTAAATTGATCAAATAGGAAGGAGCCTGAAACACCAAGATTGCAAGAGTCAGGAGTCGTGTGTAGTGATTGATCTTCTGAGTTCCGCTTTCGCCTTCTCTCTGCAACTTTTGAAAATACGGTACCGCAATTCCTAAGAGCTGGATGATGATGGAAGCTGTAATATAAGGCATGATTCCCAATGCAAAAATAGATGCATTAGAAAAAGCACCACCTGAGAACATATTTAGCAACGCTAGAAGACCCTCACTAGTTTGTTTATGTAACTGCGTCAACATTGCTGGATTAATACCAGGCAATACGACAAACGATCCAAAACGATAAATTGCAACGAACAAAACTGTAATAAGGATACGCTTACGCAAATCCTCAATATTCCAGATGTTCTTGATTGTTTCTATAGCCTTTCTCATTGTTCAATTAGAGTTTTACTACGGTACCACCTAAAGATTCAATAGCACTTACAGCACTCTTAGAAAAAGCATCAGCTTCTACTACAAGTTTACTGGTAAGTACGCCATTACCTAACACTTTCACCAATTCTTTTGAAGAAATATAACCAGCTTCAATTAAATCAGCCTTAGTTATCTTATCCAATTTCTTAGCATCAGCTAATGTTTGGAGAGAGACTAGGTTAACTGCTGTATATTCTACACGATTGATGTTATTAAATCCAAATTTTGGAAGTCGGCGTTGAAGAGGCATCTGTCCACCTTCAAAACCAATCTTTCGAGAGTAACCAGATCTAGACTTGGCACCCTTATGTCCACGAGTAGATGTACCACCATGACCAGAACCAGTACCACGACCAATTCTTTTACGGTTTTTAGTAGATCCCTCTGCGGGTTTTAAATTACTTAAGTTCATATCTTAATGATTTACTTTTCGTTAATGATTAGTCTATAACGGTTACTAGATGCTTCACTTTCTGCACCATACCACGGATAGCAGGAGTATCATTGTGCTCTACTACCTTGTTCATCTTACGAAGACCTAGAGCATCAAGGGTTCTCTTCTGAACTGCAGGAGCACCGATACGACTCTTTGTCTGTTTGATTTTGATTGTTGCCATAATGATTATTCTATTTATCCGTTAAATACTTTACTTACACTTACACCACGGTTTTGAGCAACCATTCGTGCATCGCGCAATTCACTTAATGCAGCGATTGAAGCTTTGACTAAATTATGAGGATTTGAAGATCCCTTTGATTTAGCTAAAACATCAGTAACACCTACACTATCGAAGACAGCACGCATCGCACCACCAGCTACAACACCAGTACCATGAGATGCAGGCTTCATAAACACTTCAGCACCACCAAATTTGGCTCTTTGTTCATGAGGGATAGTGCCTTTAAGAATTGGCACACGAATAAGGTTTTTCTTTGCTGCTTCGACACCTTTAGCAATTGCTGCAGTGACTTCACCAGCTTTACCTAAACCCCAACCGATTACACCGTTCTCGTCTCCAACAACAACAATTGCTGAGAAACTGAACGTACGTCCACCTTTTGTTACCTTAGTAACACGGTTTATTGCAACCAAACGATCTTTTAATTCTACGTCATTTGAATTCTGTACTCTATTGTTCATTTGAGCTATAGTGTTTAAAAGTTAAGACCTGCGTTACGAGCAGCATCTGCTACTTCTTTTACTCTACCATGGTAAAGATATCCATTACGGTCAAATGACACAGTAGTAATACCAGCTTCCATAGCTTTTTTAGCAACGATTTCACCAACTTTTACAGCTTGTTCTCTCTTTGGCATTTTTTCCATACCAAGAGAAGATGCAGCAGCAAGAGTCTTTCCTGTGAGATCGTCTATCACTTGTACGTAAACCTGCTTGTTACTGCGGAAAACGCTCATACGTGGACGAGCTGCAGTACCAGAGACTTTATGACGTACTCTATATTTAATTTTAGTTCTTCTTTCTGACTTTGTAATCATAATAATGCGAATTTACTTTGTTTACTTAGCAGCTGCGGTCTTACCAGACTTACGTCTGATTTCCTCACCAACAAATTTGACACCTTTACCTTTGTAAGGTTCTGACTTACGGAAAGATCTAATCTTAGCGCAAACCTGACCAAGTAATTGTTTATCGCAAGACTCCAACAATATTAGTGGATTCTTGTTTCTTTCAGATTTTGTCTCTACTTTCACTTCCAATGGTAGTTGAATAAAGATAGTGTGAGTATAACCTAAAGATAACTCTACGAGATTACCTTGGTTAGAAGCACGATATCCAACTCCGACGAGTTCAAGTTCTTTCTTATATCCTTCAGAAACACCAATAATCATGTTATTGATCAAAGAACGATACAGACCATGAAATGCACGAGTCTGCTTTTCATCATTTTTACGAGTAAACTTAATGTGATCATCTGCTACTTCAACAATAATAGATGGGTCAACACTTTGATTAAGCTCACCTTTAGGACCTTTAACGGTCACCACATTATCCTTTTGGCTAAATGTAACGCCAGCAGGAATTGCTACGGGTAAATTACCTATTCTTGACATTGCTTATCCTCCTTTTTTAATAAACGTAACATAATACTTCACCACCAACCTTAAGATTAGAAGCTTCCTTATTTGTCATCACGCCCTGAGAGGTAGATATAATTGCAACACCTAACCCGTTAATTACACGTGGCATCTCTTTGTAACCTGTATACTTACGCATACCAGGAGTAGACACTCTCTCTAGTTTTTTAATCGCGTTAACTTTGTTAACAGGATCATACTTCAATGCTACTTTGATAGAACCTTGCGGTCCATCTTCAATGAACTTATAGTTCAAGATGTAGCCTTTTTCGAAAAGGATCTTAGTGATCTCTTTCTTCAAATTAGAGGCAGGAACCTCTACTACTCTGTGCTTAGCACGAATAGCGTTTCTCAATCTAGTGAGATAATCTGCTATCGGATCAGTCATATTATATAAAAAATTAATTAATCCGGACTTCCCGGACAATATTAAAAAATAATTACCAACTTGCTTTCTTAACCCCAGGGATAAGACCGTTTGAAGCCAACTCGCGGAATTGAATACGAGATACACCAAATTGGCGCATGTATCCTTTTGGACGACCTGTCATAGAACAACGGTTATGCAAACGAATAGGGTTAGAGTTCTTAGGCAATTTTTGGAGTTTTTGCGCTGCTTCGAAAGCATCTGCAGGATCCTCAGCCGTATTTATAATCTTTTTAAGTGCTTTACGCTTTTCAGCATAACGAGCAACTAATTTCGCACGCTTCACTTCACGTGCCTTCATTGATTCTTTTGCCATACTATATTAGTCTTTATTTGTATGTTTAAATGGAAGACCAAATTCTTTAAGTAGAGCATACCCTTCTTCATCTGTTGAAGCAGAAGTCACAAAGGTAATATTCATACCAAGAATTTTAGTGATGCTATCGATGTTAATCTCTGGGAAGATAATTTGCTCTTGGATACCAAGTGTATAATTACCCATACCATCGAATTTAGATTCGATACCCTTAAAATCGCGAATACGAGGAAGAGCTACGCGAACTAAACGTTCTAGAAACTCATACATGCGTTCACGACGAAGAGTTACCATTGATCCAATAGGCATCTTCTTACGAAGTTTGAAGTTTGCAATATCTTTTTTAGATATTGTAGGGACTGCTTTTTGGCCAGTGATAGTTGTCAATTCGTTCAATGCAACTTCGATAATCTTCTTATCAGCAACTGCCTCGCCAAGACCCTGAGAAATCACGATCTTTTTTAGCTTAGGCACTTGCATAGAAGAAGAATACTTAAATTGTTCTCTAAGTGCAGGAGCAATACGCTCTGCATATTCTGTCTTAAGACTTGCTGTATTACTCATTACTTAATCTCCTCTTGTGATTTTTTTGCGTAACGTACTAGAATGCCATCATCATTCTTCTTTCTTCCGATACGGGTTGCTTTACCTGTCTTAGGGTCTACTGGATTCAAGTTAGATATGTGAAGAGGTGCCTCTTGTTTCACAATTCCGCCCTGAGGATTCTCAGCACTTGGCTTTTGGCTTTTAGATACCATATTGATACCTTCAACCAAAGCTCGCTGTTCCTTAACCAGAACCTTAAGTACGCGACCTGTCTTGCCTTTATCTTCTCCAGCATTTACGATAACAGTATCGCCTTTCTTAATGTGTAATTTATTCATTACGTTGATTCTTTTACTTGTTTAAAGTACCTCAGGTGCTAGAGATACCACCTTCATATTCTTTGCACGTAATTCACGAGCAACAGGGCCGAAAATACGGCTACCGCGAATTTCACCTGCACTATTCAATAACACGCATGCGTTATCGTCAAAGCGAATATATGAGCCATCAGCTCTTCTAATCTCTTTACGAGTACGGACGATTAATGCTTTTGAAACAGCGCCTTTCTTCAAGTCACTTGAAGGGACTACGCTTTTTACTGACACTACAATAGTATCACCAACAGAAGCATAACGACGGCCAGTACCACCCAAAACGCGGATACAAAGTGCCTCTTTCGCGCCACTGTTATCACAAACTAAAAGTCTTGATTCTGTTTGTATCATAATTATTTAGCTCTTTCGATGATTTGTACTAGTCTCCATCTTTTGCTCTTACTTAAAGGACGAGTTTCCATGATTTTAACAGTATCACCGATACCGCAATCATTTTTTTCGTCGTGAGCATGGAACTTCTTTGTCTTGCTGACAAACTTACCATATATAGGGTGTTTCTCCTTAAACTTAGAAGCAACGGTGATAGTTTTATCCATCTTGTCGCTTACTACAACACCCATTCTCTCTTTTCTTAGGTTTCTTGCTTTCATCAAGGCGTCTTTTATTTATTAATTTCTCTGCTACGCACTTCAGTCTCCATGCGTGCAATGGTCCTGCGCAAGTGTTTAATCTCTGCAGGATTCTCCAAAGGTGTAACCGCATGATTCATGACCATTTGATTATAATTCACCACCTCTGTTGCTAAGCGTTCTTTGAGGTCCGCTGTAGCTAATTGTTTAATATCTGCAATCTTCATAATTATTCTTACGCATTTAGAGTTGGATCAAAATCTCTTCTCACTACAAATTTAGTAGTAACAGGCAACTTTTGAGCTGCAAGTCTGAGTGCTTCTTTAGCTATTTCAAAAGACACACCCTCTACTTCTATAATTATTCGTCCAGGAGTCACCGGAGCAACAAATCCTTCTGGATTACCTTTTCCCTTACCCATACGAACCTCTGCAGGTTTCTTAGTAATAGGCTTATCAGGGAAAATACGTATCCAAATCTGTCCTTGACGTTGCATATATCTAGTAACAGCAATACGAGCTGCTTCTATCTGACGACCAGTTATCCACTTAAATTGAAGTGATTTTATGCCGAAAGAGCCAAATGCAAGTTGATTACCGCGCTGAGCATTACCCTTCATGCGGCCTTTTTGCATTCTTCTGAACTTAGTCTTCTTTGGTTGTAACATTGTTCTTCTTTTCTACTATTAACGATTATTTCTACGTCTCTTCACGTTACGACCTTGACGATGATTATTGTTGCGACCTGAATTTTTCTCTTGAGCAAAATTAGGTGCTAAATCACGTTTGCCATAAACTTCCCCTTTACAAATCCAGACTTTGATACCAAGAAGACCTACCTTAGTAAGGGCTTCAGCATGGCAGTAGTCAATATCTGCACGGAAAGTATGAAGTGGAGTACGTCCTTCTTTATGCATCTCAGAACGAGCCATTTCAGCACCGTTAAGACGACCAGAAATTTGAATCTTGATACCTTCAGCACCCATTCTCATAGTGTTCTGAACAGACATCTTGATTGCACGACGATAAGCTACTTTTCCTTCGACCTGTCTAGCAATGTTATTTGCAACGATGACAGCATCGAGCTCAGGACGTTTTACTTCAAAGATATTGATTTGAATATCTTTATCAGTAATTTTCTTAAGTTCCTCTTTGAGCTTATCTACTTCTTGTCCACCTTTACCTATGATAAGGCCTGGACGAGCAGTACAAATAGTTATGGTAACTAGTTTTAGAGTTCGTTCAATGACGATTCTAGATAAACTTGCCTTGATAAGACGAGCCTTTAAATACTTACGTATTTTGCTATCTTCGAGAAGCGATGCACCGAAACTCTTTCCACCGTACCAGTTAGAGTCCCACCCTCTAATTATACCTAGTCGGTTGCTTATTGGATTAACTTTTTGTCCCATGTACTATTTATTTTGATCTTTATTACTCATAGAATCAACAAATAGCGTTACATGATTAGAACGCTTGCGGATTCTATATCCTCTACCTTGTGGCGCAGTTCTTAGACGTTTAAGCATTACAGCGCTATCAACGAAGATCTTTGACACATACAATTCACCATCTTCAGCCTTGCGATCGTTTTTAACTTCCCAGTTTGCGATAGCAGAGCGAAGTAATTTCTCCAAACGACCAGCGGCCTCTTTTGAAGAGAATTTAAGCACAGCAAGTGCTTTATTCACCTCCATACCACGAATTAAATCCGCAACTAAGCGCATTTTACGTGGAGATGTAGGAACATTTTGCAATTTTGCAAAATACATGGTCTTAAGGGCCTCTTTTCTTTTCTCAGCCGATATTTTCTTTCTTGCTCCCATTATTTAATTTCTATTTTTTTAGAATGAGATCCCATTATTTCTTATTACCACCATGACCACGGAAGGTACGAGTAGGTGAAAATTCACCTAACTTGTGTCCTACCATATTCTCAGTGACATATACAGGGATAAATTTGTTTCCATTATGCACTGCAATAGTATGCCCTACAAAATCAGGGCTTATCATTGAGGCACGCGCCCAAGTCTTGATTACATTTTTCTTACCTGACTCAGTCATAGCAAGAACTTTGTTCTCAAGCTTAACGTTTATATATGGACCTTTTTTTAGTGAACGACTCATAGTTTTACTTCAATTTATCAGATTACTTCTTTCTTCTCTCAATAATGTACTTACTTGAGGCCTTTTTAGGAGATCTTGTCTTAAGACCCTTAGCATAAAGACCAGTACGAGAACGTGGATGTCCTCCAGACTGACGTCCTTCTCCACCACCCATTGGGTGATCAACAGGGTTCATTACGACACCACGGTTATGTGGGCGACGACCTTGCCAACGAGCACGTCCTGCTTTACCTGAAGACTCTAGTCCATGATCTGAGTTACCTACAGAACCGATTGTAGCCTTACAAGTACTTAGGATCTGACGAACCTCACCTGAAGGCAACTTAATCACACAGTAGCGTCCTTCACGAGAAGTAAGCTGTGCGAAATTACCAGCAGAACGAACAAAAGCTGCCCCTTGTCCAGGACGTAATTCAATATTATGAATCACAGTACCCACTGGAATATTCTGTAAAGGAAGCGCATTACCAATTTCTGGAGTAGCTTCTGTACCTGACATCAAAGTAACGCCTACTTGTAGACCATTAGGAGCAATGATGTATCTTTTTTCTCCGTCAGCATAATGCAACAAAGCTATACGTGCAGATCTATTTGGATCATACTCGATAGTTTTCACAATAGCTGGAACACCGTCTTTATTTCTCTTGAAGTCAATGATTCGGATCATCTTACGATGACCACCACCAAGATAACGTGCGGTCATCTTACCGGTATTATTTCTACCGCCAGATGTCCTTTTACCATATACAAGAGACTTTTCTGGTACTCGTGCAGTAATCTCTTCAAAAGTACCAATAATTTTGTGTCTTTGCCCCGGTGTTGTGGGCTTAAATTTACGTACTGCCATTTTTTATTTTATATATTGCTATAAAAATCGATAGTATCACCATCTTTAAGAGTCACGATTGCTTTCTTGAAAGCAGCTGTTCTTCCTTTGGTAACACCTGTTTTTGTATTACGGGACTTCAACTTACCCGCATACCGCATAGTATTTACATCTACTACGGTCACTTTGTAAAATGCTTCGATCTCCCTCTTAATCTCAATTTTGTTTGCGTCAAAGCGTACAACAAAACCGAAGCGGTTAAGCTTATCTGTAAGATCAGTCATTTTTTCTGTGACCAATGGTTTAATAATAATTGCCATTTATAAAGCCTCCTACTAATTAAAAGTTATTAATCTCCGCAAGTGCGCTCTCGGTAATAACAAGGCAATTGGTATTGAGCACACGATATGTGTTCAAACCACTTACTGTTTGTACCTGTGCTTTTTGCACATTACGAGCAGACAAATATACGTTTTTATTTGATTCTGCGAAAACAAAAAGTAGCTTTTTGTTAGCTATTTTAAGGTCTTTTACCATTGAGGTAAATTCCTTGGTTTTTGGAGCCTCAAAATTGAAGTCTTCAATAACCATAATCTCTTTGTTTTGCAATTTGTAAGCTAAAGCAGATCGGCGAGCCAATTGCTTCACCTTCTTGTTTAGTTTAAAGTGATAATCACGTGGCTTAGGACCGAATACGCGAGCACCGCCTTTTAGAAGTGGAGATTTAATATCACCACGACGAGCGCCACCGCCACCTTTTTGGCGACCCAATTTTCTAGTAGAACCAGAAATTTCGCTACGTTCCTTTGTTTTGTGAGTACCTTGACGACGGTTCGCCAAATGCTGTTTTACATCTAAGTAGATAGCATGGTCGTTTGGTTCAACTCCGAATACAGAGTCGTTTAACGCAACCTTTCTACCAGTGTCTTCACCTTTTCTGTTATATACGTTAAGCTCCATTATTTCTCTATTAATACGATTGAACCTTTGCAACCTGGAACACTACCTTTAATGAGAAGTAGATTATGTTCTGCGATTACTTTTAAAACTTTCAAATTTTGAACTGTTACACGGTCGCCTCCCATTTGGCCACCCATGCGCATTCCTTTGAATACTTTTGCTGGATAAGAACAAGCACCAATTGATCCCGGCTTACGCTGGCGATTATGCTGTCCGTGAGTAGCTTGACCTACACCACCGAAACCATGACGTTTTACAACACCTTGGAATCCTTTACCCTTTGAGGTACCAACTACATCAACAAATGTAGTACCCTCGAACAAATCTACAGAGATTACATCTCCTAGATTAAATTCTGATTCAAAACCTTTGAACTCGGCCAAGTGTCTCTTTGGAGTAACGCCAGCTCTTTTAAAGTGACCCATAAGTGGTTTAGAAGTGTGCTTTTCCTTTTTTTCTTGGAAACCTAATTGCACTGCTTCATAACCATCTGAATCAACATTTTTTAGCTGAGTTACCACACAAGGACCTGCTTCGATAACAGTGCATGGTACATTTTTACCATCGGCACTGAAAACGGATGTCATTCCGATTTTTCTTCCTAATAATCCTGGCATTTCAGTAATTTTTTAATGTTATCAAACTTTGATTTCTACTTCTACTCCACTAGGCAACTCTAACTTCATCAAAGCGTCTACAGTTTGTGCTGTTGAGCTAAAGATGTCGATTAGACGCTTGTAAGAAGATAATTGGAACTGCTCACGTGATTTCTTGTTCACGAAAGTAGAACGGTTTACAGTAAAGATACGTTTGTGCGTTGGCAATGGAATTGGACCACTAACAATAGCACCAGTAGCTTTTACAGTCTTTACGATCTTGTCAGCAGATTTGTCTACCAAGTTGTGGTCGTAGCTTTTAAGCTTGATTCTAATTTTTTGACTCATGTCTTTAAATTAAATTGAAAATTAATATATAAAAAATGGAAGTGAGCTAAGAGTCATTCGCTAACTCACTTCCCAATCTCTCTTATAATAGGTCAGCACGTCCACCTACATCTTCCAATACAGCTTTCGCAATACTAGTAGAAACGGCAGCATGATGATCATAAGTCATAGACGATGTGGCACGTCCTGAAGTAATTGTACGCAACGCAGTCACGTAACCAAACATTTCAGACAATGGAACGATTGCTTTCACAATACGAGCGCCAGAGCGGCTATTTTCCATTCCTTCAATCTGTCCACGACGTTTGTTGAGGTCACCAATAACATCACCCATACTTTCCTCAGGAGTAACAACTTCTAATTTCATAATAGGTTCCATCAAAACGGGACCAGCTTTAGCACATGCATTTTTGTATGCTTGAATACCACAAATCTCGAAAGACAACTGATCTGAATCGACAGGGTGGAAAGAACCATCAAGTACAGTCACCTTAAGAGAATCAAGAGGATATCCAGCGAGGATACCATTCTTCATTGCAGTTTGGAAACCTTTCTCGATAGAAGGAATAAATTCCTTAGGAATATTACCACCTTTTACTTTCTCTTCGAACTGCAAGCCACCTTTATCAAAGTCGTCATCAACAGGACCAACATTCACAATGATGTCAGCAAATTTACCACGACCACCAGATTGTTTCTTGTAAGTCTCACGAAGATTTACAGTCTTAGTAATAGCCTCTTTGTAGTTTACCTGAGGTTTACCTTGGTTACATTCAACCTTAAACTCACGTTTTAGACGGTCAACAATGATATCCAAGTGAAGCTCACCCATACCAGAGATAATAGTCTGTCCTGATTGTTCATCAGTCTTAACGGTAAAGGTTGGATCCTCTTCAGCAAGCTTAGCTAGACCAACAGATAATTTATCAAGGTCAGCTTGAGTCTTAGGTTCTACAGCTACTCCAATTACTGGCTCTGGGAAGTCCATAGACTCAAGAATCAATGGATGTGCTTCATCAGCAAGTGTATCACCTGTGTGAATATCTTTAAAACCAACACCAGCACCAATATCACCTGCAGAAATAACTTCGACAGAATTTTGTTTATTTGAATGCATCTGGAACAAACGAGAAACACGTTCTTTTTTACCAGAGCGAACATTATAAATATAAGAACCCGCCTTGATAGCTCCTGAATAAACACGGAAGAAAGTCAAACGACCAACATAAGGGTCAGTTGCAATCTTAAATGCAAGTGCAGAAGTTGGAGAATCCTCAGAAGGTTCACGTTCCTCTGTTAATTCACCTGTATCTACGTTATGTCCATGAATAGTTCCTGCATCCAATGGAGAAGGCAAGAAAGCACAAGTATAGTCAAGAAGAGTTTGCACACCCTTATTCTTAAATGAAGAACCACAAAGCATAGGAACAAGTTCCATAGCAATAGTTGCTTTACGCAATGTAGCTAGCAATTCAGCCTCAGTGATACTGTCTGGATCATCAAAATATTTCTCCATCAAAGCATCATCATGTTCTGCGATAGCTTCAACCATTTTACCACGCCACTCTTCAGCTTCATCTTGAAGGTCAGCAGGAATATCTTGTACATCATATTCAGCACCTAGACTTTCGTCATGCCATAGTATCGCTTTCATTTTAAACAAATCAACAACACCTTTGAAATTCTCTTCAGAACCAATAGGAATAACGATTGCCACTGCGTTAGCACCTAACACAGCTTTCATTTGGCGGATAACTTCGTAATAATCAGCACCAGAGCGGTCCATCTTATTTACATAACCGATACGTGGAACACCATATTTATCAGCTTGACGCCATACAGTCTCTGATTGAGGCTCTACACCACCAACAGCATCATATGTAGCGATTGTACCATCCAATACACGCAATGAACGCTCTACCTCAGCAGTAAAGTCAACGTGTCCTGGAGTATCAATCAAGTTAATCTTATATTGATTCCCATCGTAATTCCAACGAGTAGTTGTTGCAGCAGAAGTAATAGTAATACCACGTTCTTGCTCTTGAGCCATCCAATCCATGGTAGCTCCACCATCGTGAACCTCACCAATTTTATGTGTAAGGCCCGTATAATAAAGAATACGCTCTGAAGTCGTAGTCTTGCCCGCGTCGATATGCGCCATGATACCGATATTTCGGGTCAAATGTAAGTCCTGTTTTGCCATTGAATACTATGTATTAAAATCTGAAGTGAGCAAACGCACGGTTAGCTTCTGCCATACGGTGCATATCTTCTTTACGTTTAAATGCTCCACCTTGTTCATTGTAAGCATCCATAATTTCAGCTGATAATTTATCGGCCATTGTCTTTCCACCACGTTTACGAGCGAAAAGAATAAGGTTCTTCATAGAAACAGATTCTTTACGGTCAGCGCGAATTTCTGTTGGAACTTGGAATGTCGCACCACCAACACGGCGAGATTTAACCTCGACAAGTGGAGTAATATTTTCCAAAGCTTGTTTCCAAATTTCTAGTGCTGATTTCTCTTCGTTAGAAAGTTTTTCAGACACGATATTCAATGCAGCGTAAAAGATCTCGTAAGATTTATTCTTTTTACCATCATACATTAAATGATTTACAAATTTAGAAACCTTAAGGTCTCCAAAAACTGGATCCGGAAGGATCACACGTTTTTTTGGTTTAGCTTTTCTCATTTGTTTGATTTTAGTGTTTTATTGTATCAGGCTGCTATTTAGGAACTTCAACGCCTCATTTCGGCATTTACTCAACCAACTGTGCACCCATCAAACAAAAAACGAGTTACAATATTGTATTATTATTATTTCTTAGGACGTTTTGTTCCGTATTTACTACGACGTTGTGTACGGTTAGCCACACCTGCAGTATCCAAAGTACCACGAACGATATGATAACGTACACCAGGAAGGTCTTTCACACGACCACCACGAACAAGAACGATAGAGTGTTCCTGCAAGTTATGTCCCTCTCCAGGAATATAAGAGTTAACCTCTTTTGAATTTGATAGACGGACACGAGCTACTTTACGCATAGCAGAGTTCGGCTTCTTTGGAGTTGTAGTGTATACACGTACACACACACCACGACGCTGTGGGCAAGAATCAAGTGCAGGAGATTTTGATTTCTCTGTCAAAACTTGACGACCCTTTCTTACGAGCTGTTGAATTGTTGGCATTGTAATTTTTTTTATTATTGTTATTATATATATTGCTCTATCGTAAAAGAAATGCACTTAACAGACCTATCTATGGACATTTCGGTACAATCCGATGAATCCATCTGAGATAAGCTTGTGACCCAAAAACCCGTATTTAGGGTCTATTTCACATTACATTTCGGGGTGCAAAGATAGATATAATAAATGGAGATACCATACTTGTTTACAGACAAAAGACAATAATTAGCATTATTTGTTTTTTAATAACTGAAGTCTGACACAAATCTAACTCTTGAAAGATTATTTCAAAATGGTTCAAGAGAGAAAACAGTGAATCAACCAATACAAGAATTGGTCTAAAAAAAGTAAGAAATGATAGTAGAAGAAAGAGAAATGTATTCAGACTAATCAGAGAGATTGATTAGAATGGAAAGCCGTCAATCCTTCCATTGGGTCTTTTACAATCGTCCCCATTTTCACCCCACTCGCTCGTAGAGCTTCCTCAAGATAATCTCTAAAATGATAAGCAATCGACCCGACAAAATGAATAGGATATTCATCTATCTGAGCATACTGTTTAAGATTGAGATCAATAAATGATTGAAAGACATCTAGAACCATTTGATATATTGCAGGATGATCCATATGGTTCAAGATAAAAGGAGACAATGAAGCTAAAAAACGATTTGGGAAAGGAGCTTTGTATACATACTCGATGATGTGATGCTCTGAAAAATTCATCTCGTCAAGGAAAGCTTTCTTCAAAGAAGTATATTGTCTTTGTTTAAAAAGAAGAGATATCAATGCTTTGCCAAGTGCAGCGCCACTACCCTCATCACCAAGAATGAATCCGAGAGGGGACACATTATCTTCTACAATATCCCCATTGTAGTAGCAAGAATTAGAACCTGTACCCAATATAGCAACAAGCCCTTTATTATGACCACAGACAGCTCTAGCAGCAGCTAAGAGATCACTAGAGACCTCTATGTGCTTAATAAAACACCCCTCAAGAATATTCTTAATGAAAGGAATCTTAGCTGGCGTACAGCCCGATCCGTAAAAGAAGACAGAATCAATGTGAAAATAATACGGAAACTTAGGCAATAACTGAAACTGGATTTCTTCCTCAATTTCTAAGCGGGTCTGAAAATAGGGATTAATTCCCTTGGTCACTACTTCCATAGCAACTTCTCCGTTGTTTTTTATTACCCTCCATAAAGTGGTTGTTGAACCGCTATCAGCAATTAGTTTCATATTATTTAAAAGATCCAGTTAATGCCCAAAACATATTATGACAAAGGTAACAAATACAAATTACATAAAGAGGAGAGAGTCAATACTTTTTCCCATAATTAACATCTATTTCATTTCTGATTCGAAAAGCAAGAACCAAGCCTGGAATAGTCATGACAAAAACCCAAACAAAGAAAAGAGAATAGCCCAGATATTCTTGTATATAGCCAGCTAACATGCCAGGAAGCATCATCCCTAAAGCCATCAATCCAGTAGCAATCGAATAGAAAGCGGTTTGATACTTACCCTCAGACGTCATGATAAGATACATCATAAAAGCAGAAGAACCGAACCCATATCCAAACTGTTCCAAAGAAATAGCACCCCCTACAAGAAATAGATTATCTGTTTGGATCCATGCTAAAAAAAGATAGAATAAATCAGGAATATTAAGAATAAGCACCATCGGAATAATCCACTTACGTAGCCCTTGCTTAGCAATCAAAACGCCACCCAAGATTCCTCCTACAAGAAGAGAAAAGACCCCAACAATCCCATAGAGCGAAGCAGAACTAGCAGCCGAAAGTCCTAATCCCCCGACCTCACGACTATTAATAAGAAATGGGATGATTAGTTTGGTCAATTGCGATTCGCCTAACCGAAATAGAAATATGAAACTCACGATTAGCCCTATATCTCTACGCTTAAAATAGAGTGAAAAAACATGAAATGTTTCACTCAGAACAGCCCCTACGGTGACGCGTTCCCTCTTAGGAGACTCTAATTTAGGAAGCATCTTGAGGTGATAAAGACCTAATGCTAGGATAAACACAGATAAAAGTAAGAAAGCAATACTCCAAGAGACGGCCACATCAAGATGCTCAGATAATATACCGACGAACAAGAAAACCCCGCCCTGTCCGAATAACATGGCCAAGCGATAAAACAAAGAACGGCTACCCACGAAAAGAGCTTGGTCTCCCTCATCTAACCCAAGCATATACATGCCATCTGCAGCAATATCATGGGTGGCACTAGCAAAAGCAATAAGCCAAAACAAAGCCAAAGTACCTTGTATCTGCCAAGTAGTAGGTAAAAGCAACGCCACACCTGCACAGGCGCCTCCTATAAACAATTGCATGGCCACGATACAGATCCTCTTCTGAAAGAACACATCCACAAGAGGACCCCAAATAGGTTTGATTACCCAAGGAAGATATAACCACCCAGTATAGAAGGCGATTTCAGCATTCGAAAGTTCCAACATCGAATACATCGCAATAGATTGCAGTAAGACGATGGCATAAGGCAATCCCTCAGCAAAATACAAGCTAGGCACCCAGCTCCAAGGAGAATGGGTATACGATTTTGTAGAAGAAGTAGACACTAAGGTATCATGGGGTTGAGTCTTATTCATAGATAGATCGTTGTGTTTTCGGATAGTAATGACTTAATATTGCTTCGTAACCGATTCCTTTAGCACCCATCACCGCAGCTCCAATCTGACACAATCCTACGCCATGTCCCCAACCGGCACCACGGAGGATAAAATCAGTTCCCTCACGATCCACTATAAAAGCGCTACTTTTCAGATGAGACTCAGAAAGTAACCGGCGTATCTCAAGTTCCTTACCGATCGTCACCTTCCCCTTGGTGCCATAGATATCCAATTCGACAAGACGTCCAGAAGCGCCACGCTTACGAGGAATCAAATCAGTGATTTTCCCTATATCGAGTCCACTTTGACGAACAAAAAGACTAGAGAGTACATCTTGAGAATAACGAACTTCCCATCTAAAGAAATCAGTGGTTTCTTGGTCATATCCGTTGAGCACTTGCTTAAGAATCTCCATATCTTGAGTATTACAATTCACTGATGGAGAGGAGAGAATCCATTCACGAACTCTTTTTTCATCTCGCAAATCACCTATCGAAGGAGTTGAAGAACCACCCTCCTCCTTTGAAGCATCTAACTGCCCTTTCAAATAAGGATGAGTTTCTTCTCCCCAACAGCTAGAGAACTCTTCAAGCATCCCACCACAGCATTTAGAGAATCGAGTATCACACAAAGCCCCATCGTACGTAAGTACTTCGCCACACGTGTAAGCCACAGCATGGTGTGCAGCGGCTGTCGATACCTTGGAGATTCCTTGATAGCGTTGACAGTGGTCATCGGCACACACATCGAAACCAATATGTTGCTGTTTATCGTACCACTTGATTACCCGCTGAACAGAGGTCCCTGAAGACAACTTAGGAGAAGCCTCATCAGCAGTTGAAACAGCTAGGCCATGATAGACCTTTTCTGGGTACATCTGAGCCAACAACCAACTTCGAGATATCACAGCATGAGCTTTCAGCAAGGATTGCGATGCTGTAGCAGACATCTCAGAAGAAATGACACTCTCGAGATACAACTCAATAGGAACTCGATTGACAAGTCTAACCATCCCGCCTTCAACAATCAGTTTCACATCCCCTCGAAAACGTTGATTTTCAGTTCGTTCCCAATGAAAAGAGATACCAATAGCTACATCTTGTACTTCAAAAGAAGCAGTATTATAATTAGAAGCTTTGAAGAACAACGTTTCATATCTCTTTCCGTTCCAGAAAATGAAACCGTCCTTTATCGTAAAATGCTGACGGCCAGACACCTTAGTAGACTCGTCCGAATCAACCCGTTCAGCAGACAGCGCCGAAATCTCATCATAAGCCCCTTCATCAAAATTAACGACAATCGTATCAGCACAAACGATACCAACATCAACTGTCTTCTCTGGAACAGTCAACGCATTGCGTAATCGTCTACCCACTTCAGCCACCTCATCATCTTGCATACATACATCGCTCAATATACGGCTGACATCGTCTCCGTTCAACGTATTGAAGTCTTCCAAACGAGGTAAAATGAAAACCCCACCCATATCTACAGATGCAGGAGACACCAGATGCTTGTCGGCCCCGGTAGCCGAATAACATTTTGGACGATGCCTACTCCGTGGAATCAGACAAAGACGCCACACCCCATCCTCGTACCAAGCCAACACATTCAATAGAGGTTCACTAGCCCCTTCAGGAAGAGGTAGCAAATCCAATAAACGCTTATAAAGAGAAGCTACGGCATCCAAGTCATCGCCCTCGACAATCATCGTATTCATTAAATCGTTTTTCAACGTATATAAAGATGCACCAGATTGTTCGGTGATGACATTTCGTTCCAAAGAAAAGACCAGGCTTTCGATAGGCAAAAAGCGTCTATTACCAGCTTGAAAATGCGCATGGTCAGGAGCAGAAGCTCCAGCCTGAGGGCCGTTGTAGAAAAAAGTAAAATCATCAAATGCTCTAGTAAGATACAGCAAATCATATATTCTGTCCCCTATTAGTTGAGGGACATGTAATTTATCTACTATAGTCAGATGGCAAGGAAATATCGGAAATGGATTAATCAATACCTCATACTGATGAGAACACATAGATACCTCTTCACAACCATGTCCCACCAAGAAGTACTCTTGCTCAGCAGGCCTGTTGTGTTCACATAAGAAACAAGGTCGTTTGGCCACACTCGCCTTATCAACTTTTGCAGACGACGATTTCAAACGACCCGGATTGTATTGCAAGCGGTAAGCACACCCATTAGCCAATACTTCTCTTGTTTTCACATCAGCCAATGCAGCATACCGTTCACCTGTTGATGGCCAATCAATCAGTTGTCGTTTAAACAATTCTTCGACACGTCTATTTAGAGTTTCCATATTCATAAAGTAATTAATAAAGAGATAGCTATTTATTTTTAGCAATTCGGGCAGCTAACTCCCAAGTACGAATTGCATCTTTGTAATGATTATTTTTGTTTATCGCCTCTTGAGACAATGCAGCATCACTATTTCCATCCCAACGACGACAAAGATACAAGACATTGTATATGCGTTCTATAGGATACATTCTAGCGATATTCAATCCGATAGCGTAATCTTCACCGTAATTGGTATTAGGCAGATTGATTCTGCGTAGTAGCGGAACGTAAAAAGCTCTTGGAGCTCCTAGCCCATTGATACGTAAAGCATTGTTACGCCCATTTTCTACTGTCCATTCTCGATGTTCAATCACACCTGGAGGCAATTCATTTAGCGAAAAATCAGTCATGCGATAAGTCCCTATAACCATGCCACAATGCTTAGCATGAAAGACATCCACAAGCTGTTGAAGCGTATCATCTCCAGCATATAAGTCATCACTATCAAGCTGAACGGCAATCCGTCCACACTCAGGATGATGCACGGCTCTATTCCAACAACCTCCTATTCCCAAATCATGACGAGAAGGTTTTAGCACCACCACACGCGAATCTTGAGCCGCATAGTTCTCAACTAGTTCCACCGTTCCATCAGTAGAATGATTATCTATGACCAGTATATTAAATTTGAAATTTGTTTGTTGATTCAATGCTGATGCTATAGCATCACCGATGGTACGTACTCGATTACGCACAGGGATAATCACACTTGCTTCTAGCCCTTCGTAACTGTCATCCCAATCTAAATCCTCATATTTATAAGGTTCTAGATACCCCCCTATAGCCCGCAGATAATCAGTACATACAGCTTCCATCTCTAGCTGCTGCACTCGGTTGTGAGGGTCTACATAATTAAATTGTGTCTCCATACCTTCAGACAGCATAGGTTGAACCTCCTCAGTATAAAGATATTCTGAGACATGTATCAGCGGTGTAGAACGAGCGATGTTCAGTCTGACTGCATACAATCCAGCATGATTGAGTGTCTGGTCGATAGCATGAGCAGCATGAACAAAACGACGACTCTCGAAGAAAAGTAAAGACCCGAAATCAAAATCATCCCGTACGCTACCCAGTTGGTAATCAATTCGAGGCATGGGCATTGTCTGTCCATCCTCAATAGAATAGCTATCCATATAAAGCATTCCCCCCGATGTCATTTGAGCTAATTGAATCAAACGTTCCGAAGCAAGATAACCCATTTGGATTGGGTTACAAGAGATACAGAATAGCAAATAGGAGAAGCCTGCTGAACAATCCGCCATCTGAATCATAGTCGCACTACTGCGCCACGCATCGACATATATCACCTCGACTGCAGAGTGATTGTAGACTAGACTAGAATCGACTGCCATTAGAAACACCTTAGATATACTAGACTGGGCTAACCATCTAGTAACCATCACATCGGCTTGTGCAATAGATACAAAAGGCATAAAGCAAGCAACGGTATTTTCTTTTATCATTTATCGTATCGTTTTAACTGATTCCTAAAAAATAAAACAAAAAAAAGGAACCACACTTTTCCAAGCTCACTTTCCTTTTATTGTAAAGACAAGAAAAACACTTTCTTATGCTCGTAAAGGTAAAAAAAATCTCAGGAACTGAACTAATTTTCATCTTTTTATACGCACACTCGTATTGAGAACAATACATATGCCCATCCACACCCTCTTCTCCACACGCTTAGAGATTAAATAAATAGATAATCATAGGAAAATACATAAATATATAGTTATATTTGTGTTTAGCTATATTGACAATTACGCTATCTAAAAAGCCAAAAAGAAAAGTAAACATACAATAATCAGTCACTGCAATAAGCTACAGAGACTCAAACGGGAAAACGAATATGAAAATAACAAAAGAAGCTGCTCTAGCCTATCATGAAAATGGAAGACCTGGCAAGATTGAGGTCATACCGACCAAACCGTATCGTACACAAGAGGATTTAAGTTTAGCCTATTCACCTGGTGTAGCAGAACCATGTCTCGAGATTGAAAAGAATCCAGAGGATGCCTACAGATATACTGACAAAGGAAACTTAGTAGCCGTAATCAGCAATGGAACGGCTGTACTCGGTTTAGGTGATATCGGTGCTCTTGCTGGCAAACCAGTGATGGAAGGGAAAGGACTTTTGTTCAAGATATATGCTGGCATAGATGTTTTTGATATCGAATTAGACGAAAAAGACCCTGAGAAATTTATTCAAGCAGTAAAAGCAATCGCCCCTACTTTTGGAGGAATAAACCTTGAAGACATCAAAGCACCGGAATGTTTTGAAATAGAACAACGTCTTAAAGATGAACTAGACATCCCCGTGATGCATGATGACCAACATGGTACAGCCATCATCTCTGGTGCAGGTCTACTCAACGCACTTGAAGTTGCGGGAAAAAAGATTGAAGATGTCAAGATTGTCGTGAGCGGTGCAGGAGCTTCTGCAACCACTTGTACAAGGATGTATATGTTCCTTGGAGCCAAAAAAGAAAATATCGTCATGCTCGATAGTAAAGGAGTCATCCGTGATGACCGCCCAAATCTAGCTCCTAGCAAGAAAGCATTTGCTACTGCTCGTAGAGATGTTTCGACACTCGAAGAAGCTATCAAAGGAGCTGATGTCTTTTTGGGATTATCAAAAGGAAATATCCTTTCACAAGATATGATACGGTCTATGAACAGGATGCCTATCGTATTTGCTCTCGCAAACCCAGTACCTGAAATTAGTTATGACGATGCAATGGCTTCTCGTGACGATGTGCTTATGTCCACTGGCCGTAGCGATTACCCTAATCAGATAAACAATGTCATTGGTTTCCCTTATATTTTCCGCGGAGCACTAGATGTTCACGCAAAGAAAATCAATGAAGAGATGAAGCTAGCTGCTGTAAAAGCCATAGCACAATTAGCTAAAGAGCCGATTCCAGAAGTCGTGAGTGAAACATACAACACCAATCATCTCACATTCGGCCCTAAATATTTCATCCCCAAACCAGTCGACCCTCGTCTAATCAGTGAAGTGTCTGCTGCTGTAGCCAAAGCAGCTATTGATAGTGGCGTCGCTCGTGATACTATCGAGGACTGGGATGCCTATAAAAAAGGACTCCGTCAAATGATGGGTTATGAATCTAAACTCACCCGTCAATTGTATGAGACTGCAAGCCGTGAACCCAAACGAGTGGTGTATGCCGAAGCTACTCACCCAAATATGCTCAAAGCAGCTATTGAAGCACAGAAAGAACGTATTTGTTACCCTATATTATTAGGTAATGTAGATGAGATAAGAGAATTAGCAGACAGCATGGATTTGGTTCTTGATGATGTAGAAATCATCGACATACGTTGTGAGCAAGAACAAGGCCGTAGGAATCAATTTGCTGAATTTCTAGCAAAGAAACGAGCTCGTGAAGGAGTCACTTATCAAGAGGCTACAGATAAGATGTATGAACGTAACTATTTCGGTATGATGATGGTCGAATTGGGGCAAGCTGATGCAGTCATTTGCGGACAATACACCAAATATTCAAACAATATCAAAGTAGCTAGAGAAGTCATTGGCATTCAACCAGGATTCAATACCTTCGGTACGATGCATATCATCAATTCAAAGAAAGGCATGTACTTCCTAGCAGATACATTGATCAACAGACATCCGACCACAGAGGTACTTATTGATATAGCTAAACTAGCCAATAAGACTGTACGTTTCTTCAACAGAGAACCCGTGATAGCCATGTTGTCATATTCTAACTTTGGCGCAGATACCGTAGGTTCTCCCGCATCTGTACACAAAGCAGTAGCAGCCATGCAAGAGGCCTATCCTAAATTGGCTATTGATGGAGAGATGCAAGTCAATTTCGCCTTCAATCAGACGTTGCGCGACAAGAAATACCCTTTCTCAAGACTCAAAGGAAAGAAAATAAACACTTTGGTATTTCCAACGCTAACCGCAGCAAATGCTGGTTATCAGTTGTTGCAAACACTTACAGATGCTGAAATAATAGGCCCTATTCAGATGGGATTGAACAAACCGGTTCATTTTACCGATACTGAATCATCTGTCAGTGATATTGTAAATATTACTGCAGTAGCAGTGATAGATGCTTCTGCTCAAGAGAAAAAAGACAATGACGCATGTATAGTCATTAGATAAAGAAGTAGGATAGCTAAAAGAAGTGGTCGTCAATGATATTGACGACCACTTCTTTTTGTTTATTCTTTCAGCTCTATAATTTGCCTCAAACGAAAATCCTCCGATGAGGCTCCTATCAAGAGTTCATATTTCCCTGCTTCTGTCTTCCAATGCATTGCTTTATCGAGCAATTCAAAATCTTCGGGCGCTAAAGTAAATTCGACAACCTTACGCTCTTTTGGTCTCAATGTGACACGATGAAATCCACGCAACTGATATTCATAGACGATGACCGAACTAACTAAGTCCTTGAAGTATAACTGGACAACTTCATCACCAGTCATCTCACCAGTATTAGTGACTACACAAGAGACCTTTAGCGAGTCTGTAGTCGTAAACTCCGAACCATTCATCGGGCTAATTTTCAAGTCACTATATTCAAAAGTGGTATAACTCAAACCGTAACCAAATGGATAAATACTCCCCCACACAGAAGTATGACCGGAACCATTAGGTCCTGACTTTGGTTGTTTGCCATGTGCAAAAGGTTTATAAGGGAAATTCCATTCTATCTCTCCAGTAGTCTTAGGAAAGGTATTCGCTAGTTTTCCCCCCGGATTATAATCTCCAAATAAGGTCTCAGCAATCGCTTGGCCTCCTTGTTTGTTAGGAAACCATGCCTCCAATATAGCATCCACATGGTCATTGGTCCAATTGATAGTCAAGGGTTGTCCATTCAACAAAACCACAACCATAGGTTTTCCCGTCTGATACAGTGCCATAAGCAAATCACGTTGACGACCTGGTAAATCAAGAGAACTACGACTACGACTTTCACCACAGCGTTCTTCATCCTCTCCTACTACAGCAATAATTACATCACTATTCTCTGAGATGCGTACAGCCTCATCGATTTGTTGTTGCTCCTCTGCACTAAGAGGAATAGGATAAAGCTCGGTCTCTGGCCAGCCCTCATTGACTATTTCACAACCTTTGCTATAAGCAATGGTAGGTACACTCGTTGTACCATGCGTAGCCACATACATCTTCAATCCCTCCAATACAGAAGTAGGATTTATATGTTGAGGCCCATAGCGACTTACATACACCGATTTGTCTTTAGCCATAGGACCTACCACAGCAATATGGTGTAACTTACTGATATCTAGAGGAAGCGTCTTATTCTTATTCTTAAGAAGCACCAATGATTCGAGAGCGACACGGTGTTCGAACTCTTTTGCCTGACGATTTGCAACAATAGTATCTGCCGCAACGGGTTCGACATAAGGAGAGTCAAACAATCCTAACTCAAATTTCACCCGCAAGACGTCGGCTACATTCTTATCGAGTACCTCCATAGAGAGTGCCCCTTCATGAAGTTGTTCACGCAGAGCAAGAATATATGCTTTCGGTTGTGTGAAATTCGTTCGTACATTCATACCAGCCTGAGCACATTGCCCTACTCCCTCGGCATAGGTAGAAGCTACTCGATGCTTGTTCCATACAAATTCGATAGCCTCACTATCACTGACTACATACCCCTTGAAGCCAAACGTATCTCGAAGCAACTCAGTCAAGAAATAATGACTAGCAGATACTGGAATACCATCCCAATCGTTGTAACTAGACATGACTCCTTTGGGATGATACTTCCGGATGATTTGACGATAAGGATATAAATGTATCTGCTGCAATTCACGAGGAGCTACGTGAGGGTCTGTTCGGCAAGCCCCATCACGTCCTCCGTTGGGCACACTATAGACAGCATAATGTTTCAAAGTAGAAGCTACCCCTTGAGATTGAATTCCTTCCACCATCGCTCCACCTAGTTGTGAAACTAAGAAAGGGTCTTCGCCATAGCATTCCAAGGTACGTCCCCAACGAGGGTCTCTAGCACAATCCAATATCGGTGCATACACATTGGTATAGCCCAATGCTTTAGCTTCGCGACCAACGATATGGCCCGCTTCGAGTATCAGAGAACGATTCCAAGTAGCACCTAATCCCACAGGGGCAGGCAACGAAGTTGCTCTAGTATGATTGAGTCCATGAATTCCTTCGTTGCTGAAATCAACTGGAATACCCAGACGAGTATTTTCAATAAACCACCTTTGAATACGGTTGATAGCTTGGGTATGTTTACTATACGGGTAGTCCCATTGCGTATCGACTAGCCCATTGAGTTGTTCATCTATATTAGCGATTCCATCATGCCATACACACGTATCCCATCGAGCTGTAGGTAATTCATCTTTGAGTACACGTCCATAACCATATAGAGTAGCACACTGCACCGTTTTCTCATCCACAGTCATCTGACGAAGCAAATCAGTAATCCGTCGATCTATCGGTTGACTAGAATCTTCATATATATCTTTCTGTCCATTCTTATTTAAATCAATCCATCCTTTGTGATAGATTTTGGGGGTGGAAGAAGATATCGACGAGGCGAGCCCTATTGTAGGACTTAATAGCCAAATCAAACCAGACAAGAGGATTAATCGCAATGAATGAAATGTGTTCATAATTACTCGATTTTAATCATTTGTTAATACAAGATGCGGCATACAGATTCAAGAAGTGTACTTCCCGAAACTTGAGCATTGCAGGTCGTAGCATCTCCAGCAGGTTTTTGCCAATCAGGACTAAAAAAATAAGGTGCCGATTTTGAAACCCCTGTCCAAGCTATTTCTGCATTATGTATCATAAATGCCTGAAACTGATCTCGATGAGTACTATCTAGATTTTCTTCTTTGATCAAGTCAACCAGATACCGCATAAATATCCCTTTGAAAAGTGCAGCATCTCCAGCTCCTTCATCCTTAAGAATATCCATCCCCTTGGCAAGTGTATGGGTACTAGTGATGGTATAGTTTGCAGCCTTGATTGCATCATCAAGGTAGAATTGCTTCTTTCTAACTTGATACAGACGAACGCCTGCTTCCATAAACAATCCTTGATTGTAAGTAAACGTTCGCGTGCCTAACTGAAGGGTTTGCCCATTAATGTGGTCATATACCGCCCCTGTAGACCTATTAAAGAGGTGTGCACGTGTCCAGAGATATATTTTATCCGCCCACTCAAGATACTCCTTATCTTGAGTGATACTATACAGTTGCATAGCAAGCACAGCAGAAGGGCCATTGATACAAGCATTTTTGGACCAAGGGCTATCTACTTTCCAAGCGACTCCCCCTCCTGCATATTGAGTATTCCAATTACAAATGATATTCTTCCATAAATAGAGCGACGTATCTAAGAATTTTTTACTATGAGTGCGCTGATAAATCTTAGTCATCGTGATACCTATCCAAGCCATATCATCATTATATGGATTGAAATAAGATCCCTGATTACCTATCTTGATTCCATCATACCATTGGTCAAAGTAGCTTAAATAGCTATCATCACCAGTCCGGTCATAGGCATCAATCAAGACATCCATGGCATGGGCCTGAGGCCAATATTGGAAGTGTCGTGAAGTGGTACTTTCATCAAATTGATGCCAATCTTTATTCCAGAAGGAATCAACTAAAACACGCTCCAATTGTGCAGTACGAGCATGCCAATCTATTTGGGCTGATACGGAAGAAAAAGTAAACATAAATGCTAAAAGAGTAAGCAGAGTAGATTTCATTGGTTTTATCTGTTTAGAGTTAAGCTGTAGGTTCAAGTGAACAATCTAAGTCATCAAAAATCACACAGCAGTTAAAAGGAGAGACAAATATCGTATATTTAATCAAAATTCATAGATAAATACTGTAAAAATGACACAAAAATCATGGAAAAGGTATATAAATGATGCTATTAATCGAAGAATGCTTTATCTTTGTTTTTTAATGTATTATAAATAAGAATAGAAAAATGGAAAAAATAGCTAGTTTTACAATAGACCATTGCCATTTATTGCGTGGCATCTATGTATCGAGACAAGATACTGTCGGTACAGAAACAATAACCACTTTTGATATACGAATGAAAGAGCCCAACAACGAACCCGTGCTAGGGAACGGAGCGATTCATACTATTGAGCATCTTGTAGCTACTTACTTGCGTAATGATAAAGATTGGAAAGACCAAATCATATATTGGGGCCCTATGGGATGCCTCACCGGAAATTACCTAATCATGAAAGGAGATATCAAACCAGCTGATATCGTAGAATTACTCAAACGAGCATTTCAATTTGTTGTTGACTTTCAAGGAGATATCCCAGGTGCTACCCCTATGGACTGTGGGAACTATCTACTTCATGACCTACCAATGGCCAAGTGGGAATCTAAGAAGTATATCACAGAAGTACTTGACGTCATCAAACCAGAAAACTTGGTTTACCCTATCAAGAAATAGTATTCACTCTCGCAGTTCGTATTTACCCCTTCATCAGATGAGCCCATGTATATACCAACCGTTCCAAAACATCCAGACGAGTTACTGAGAATCAGTTACTCCATCCAAGAAGTCATCCCTTATATCAACTGGATTTACTTCCATTTTGCATGGGGACTCCCCAACAGTGTGCAACAAACTCCAAAAGGGAAAGAGCAAACAGACACCTTAATGCGAGATGCCTATAAGATGTTGGAACGATTAGAGGATAAGCATTATCGGCTACATATACATGCCTATATAGGTCAAGCCAAGGCCGATGGGGAAGACATCATCTTTACTCATCTAGACAAACGAATTCCTTTTTTACGACAACAATCACGTAAAATGGCCGGTAAAGAAGGACACTTTCGCTGTCTTTCAGACTTCGTCTTGGCAGACGACTCTGATTATATGGGGGTATTCTCTACCACAATCGACTCAGAAGCTGAGGAAGCTTTTCAAGGAGACCCTTATCAGCAGATGCTTGCACAAACCCTTTGCGACAGACTTGCCGAGGCAGCGACGGAGAAGATGCATCTATGGATACGTACCCAGGAATGGGGATATGTACCCGATGAACAGCTCCCTATAGCTGACCTATTAGTCGAACATTTCCAAGGGATTCGCCCTGCGATAGGTTATCCCTCTATTCCAGACCAAGGGATTAATTTCATCCTCAGCGAAATATTAGATTACAAGAGTCAAGGAATTCACCTAACAGAGACAGGAGCGATGAAACCTCATGCCTCAGTCACAGGGTTCATGATAGCTCATCCTGATGCAGCCTATTTCAATATTGGCCCCATCAGTAAAGAACAAGCGACAAATTATGCATCAAGAAGAGGACTTCCATTGGAAAAAATAGCTCCCTATTTGTATAAAAATATTCAATTACCCTATAACGAGAAGAAGTCATGAACATCATCGAATCCATACGAGAAAAAGATAAGACAGCCTTTAGTTTCGAAATCCTTCCTCCAATCAAAGGGAAAGGAACCAAGGCATTATTCGAAACGGTAGAACGACTCAGTGCCTTCAATCCTAAATATATCAATATCACCACACATCGTAGTGAATACATCTATAAGGAACAAGCTGATAACAGTTACAAACGAGAACGCATACAGCGAAGACCGGGTACAATAGGTGTAGCAGCTGCCTTGCAGAACCGCTTTGGGCTCCCTACCGTACCCCATGTTCTTTGCAGTGGTTATTCAGTCTTTGATACGGAACAAATCCTTCTTGACTTGCAATATCTAGGGATAGATAATATTCTGATTTTGCGTGGCGATAAAGCACCTGATGCTCGATCGTTCAAGGCCGAAAAAGATGGCTTTGCCCATGCTATTGATTTACAGAAATATGTAAATTCCTATAACCAAGGGTTCTTTGCTGATGGGAATAAGATGGATACTAATGATGGAGCTCCTTTTTATTATGGAGTCGCATGTTATCCCGAGAAACACGGTGAAGCACCCAATCTAGCACAAGATATCTATTGGTTCAAAGAAAAAATAAAAAATGGAGCCAGTTATGGAGTAACTCAACTCTTCTATGACAATCAGAAATATTTTGATTTTGTCAAGTTGTGCCGTGAGGAGGGGATCAACGTACCTATCATTCCAGGAATCAAGCCATTGACTAAAATCAAGCAATTATATGCTCTACCTCGTGTCTTTGGAATTGATATCCCAGACGAATTTGTACGCAAACTAGTTAATGCAAAGACAGATAAAGAAGTTGAGAAAATAGGTATTGACTGGTGTGTCAAACAGTGTCAAGAGCTCATTGAATTCGGCGTGCCAAGCATACACTTCTATTCTATGGGACAAGCACACGACGTGTGTGAAGTAGCTAAACAAATATACAAATAATCAAAAGACAAATCATATGACAAATCAATCACTTCGTGAAGCTATTAAAGAGAGGGTGCTTTGTCTAGATGGCGCCATGGGAACGATGATCCAGCGTGCATTTGCTAGTGACGATACCCCTAAAGGGATAAATCATGATGGAAATATGGATTATCTTTGTATTACTCACCCTGAGATGATTAGCTCCATACACAAGGCTTACCTAGAAGCAGGAGCAGATATTATAGAGACCAACACCTTCAATGCACAACGTATCTCACAGGGAGATTATCACCTCGAACATGAAATCGTAACTATCAACCGAGCAGCTGTCACCTTGGCACGTGCCGCTGCAGATGAATACACAGCACGCAATCCGACCAAACCAAGATATGTCGTAGGTAGTGTAGGACCGACCAATAAGACAGCATCGCTAAGTCCAAATGTGGAGGATGTGGCAGCACGTACCATCACTTGGAATCAATTGGTTGATGCTTACCATGAACAATGCCTCACACTCATTGAAGCAGGTGTAGATGGATTACTCTTCGAAACGACTTTTGATACCCTCAATGCCAAAGCAGCACTCTACGCCGCCCAGCAAGCTATGGAAGAAACCAATATGAAGGTCGAGCTCATGCTCTCTATCACCCTTACAGAGAGTGGACGTACCTTATCTGGACAGACAGTAGATGCCATGCTTGCCTCGATACGTCATATTCCACTTTTATCTTTGGGATTTAATTGCAGTTTTGGTGCAGATCAGATGGTCCCTTATGTACGTGATTTAGCTCAGAAATCTCCATTTGCTGTATCAGTGTATCCCAATGCAGGACTGCCCAACGAATTGGGAGAATATGGTCAGTCGGCGACGATGATGAGCAGTCAATTACAACCGCTATTTGATGATAAATTAGTCAATATAGTCGGAGGCTGTTGCGGAACGACAGAAGCCCATATTGCACTGATAACTAAAGCTTGTCAACAAGCCACACCCCATCAGATTCCCCCACGTGATGAACAGATGGTATTAGCTGGATTGGAACCACTCCCCGTGACTCCAGAGCGCAATATGACACATATAGGAGAACGCTGCAATGTAGCTGGTTCTCGCAAATTCCTACGCCTGATAAATGAAAAGAAATACGATGAGGCTGCAAGCATCGCCCGTAAGCAAGTAGATGATGGAGCTCTTGTCATCGACATCAATATGGATGATGGACTCTTGGATGCCAAGAAAGAAATGGTTCATTTCATTCGTACCTTAGTTGCAGATCCCAATATCGCATGCAGACCCTGGATGATTGATTCCTCAGACTGGTCAGTATTGGAAGCAGCTTTGCATGAGATTCAAGGTAAACCGATAGTCAATTCCATTTCCTTGAAAGAAGGAGAAGAGACGTTTATCCAACGGGCACAGACACTTAAAAGATTAGGAGCAGCAGTTGTCGTCATGGCTTTTGACGAACAAGGGCAAGCAGATAGCAAAGATCGCAAGATTGCAGTCTGTCAACGCGCCTATACCATCCTGACAGAACAGGTTGGATTTCCTACTGAAGACATTATCTTTGACCCCAATGTACTAGCAATTGCTACAGGGATAGAAACTCATAGACGCTATGCCTTGGATTTCATCGAGGCTACCGAATGGATACATACCCATCTTCCGAAGGTTCATATAAGTGGAGGTATCAGTAACTTATCTTTCTCCTTCCGAGGTAATAACTACCTTCGAGAAGCCATGCATGCTGTATTTCTCTATCATGCCATCAAGGCTGGACTGGATATGGCCATCGTCAATCCGAGTACAAAGGTACTATATAATGATATTCCTAAGGACTTGCTAGCAGCTCTAGAGGATTTGATGCTTCGCCCAAGTGAGCAACACGAAGAACGAATCATAGAGATGGCCAAAGGAATGTTGGATAAATCAAATCCAAAAGCCCCTCAGAAAGAGACCTTAAATATTTGGCGAAAAGGAAACGTGGATGAACGTCTAGGGTATGCCCTACTGCATGGTGAATCGGAATTCTTAGAAGAAGATCTTACTGAAGCACTGACCTTATATCCCAAAGCAGTACACATCATAGAAGGTCCGCTAATGAAGGGGATGAAAGAAGTAGGCAAACGCTTCGGAGCTGGTCAGATGTTTTTACCACAAGTAGTAAAAACGGCTCGAACCATGAAACAGGCAGTGGCGATTCTACAACCAAATATAGAGGCAGAAAGGGTAGAAACGAGTTCTCAAGAAAAAATACTTCTAGCCACAGTTAAGGGTGATGTACACGATATCGGTAAGAATATCGTAGGCGTAGTGATGTCTTGTGCTGGATATGAAGTTGTAGACCTAGGGGTGATGGTTCCTCCAGAAAAGATTATTGAGACTGCTATACGAGAAAAGGTCTCTATTATAGGACTTTCAGGCCTCATTACACCTTCTCTTCAGGAGATGGTCAATGTAGTCAGCCTAGCCGAAAAGAGGGGCTTAAATATTCCTATTCTCATCGGTGGAGCCACCACTTCATTACTCCATACAGCACTCAAGATAAAACCCTACTATAGTGGACCGACTATTTACTCCAAGGATGCGAGTCAAAATGTACAAATCGTCTCGAAGATACTAGACCCGAAGCAAAAAGAGATCTATCTGAACAGCCTTCAACATAAATATGATGAGGTGGTGGATGATTATACCAAACAACAAGAGGGCAATGATTTAGTTCCCTTTGAACAAGTGAAACGAAAACGATAAACTACGCAATATGAAAAATCACAGCACCTGTAAGGAACAAGCCAACGATATTGCGGAAGCACTCATGGTTTATAGCAATCCTGAAAAAGCAGCCTTCTACCCCTACTTCTTCAAGACTGGAAAAGGAGAATATGGAGAGGGAGACCTCTTTCTTGGAATTAAGAGTAAAGATATTGGAACTGTTGTCAAAATGTGTCTAGACACTCCACTTGGGGTGATAGACGAATTGATACAATCAAAATATCATGAAGTAAAAATGTGTGCCGTAAAGATTATCGTTCACCAATATCAAAAGAAGAAGGATAGACAAGAAGAGTTATTCAATTACTATATAAGTATCACGAGATATCTCAATAATTGGGACTTCGTAGACCTCAGTGCTTGGAAAGTTGTAGGACAGCAACTCCTCACTTGGGAGGAGGAGAAGTGTCACAACTTTTTTGATAAACTGATTGCAAGTGAATCACTTTGGGAACAACGGATTGCCATTGTTGCCACCTTTGCTTTTATTCGTAAGAATAGATTAGCAGAAACGATGTATGTAGTAGAGAAGCTCCTAGACCATAGACATGATTTGATACATAAGGCTAATGGATGGATGCTCCGAGAAGTAAGCAAACGAGATGAAGCACTAGTCGATGAATTTATCTATAAACATATTCGACAAATGCCACGGACTACCTTACGCTATGCTATCGAACGTTATCCAGAAGATAAACGAAAAGCTTTTCTTAAGTTGTGACCATAAATAAAATTCATCATGAAAAAACGACTTCTCTTTTTCATATTTTTATGTCTCTTTACGAAAGTAGTAGGACAGAACATCACCCTAACGGGAAAGGTTATTGATGAGAATCAAGAAGTCATCCCTTTTGCTAATGTATGCTTAATGTCAGCTAAGGACACCACAAAAATCCTTCAAGGGACTAGTACTGATCTTAGTGGGGACTTTACACTGAAGCCCCTTGATAAAAAGGCTTATATTCTGAGTGTGTCTTTCCTAGGATACAAAACAACTGTTTCTCCGCTGAATCTACAAGCGACTAAGAAACGTCTTATTTCTAAGACGATTGTACTTTTACCCGATGTCGTGGCACTCAATGAAGTGGTGATTGGAGGCAAACGTAGTATCCAAAGTATTGATAAGACAGCTTATACATTTAGTATGGACCAAATGGCTAAAGCTGGAGAGTCTAGGGCTTTAGTAGCTACTTTACCCAATTTGCATGTGGATAAGGCTTCTAATGGCTTGAAGTCTATCAATGGGAAATCAGTGATGATCCTTATCAATGGGGTGAAAGCGACGGATGCTGATTTACAGTTGATTCCTGCCAATAAAATCAAAAAAGTTGATTACTATGATGTGCCACCTATACGGTATATGAATGATGCCGAGATTGTGATTAATGTCCATGTCAAACCTTTAGATACTGGTTGGAATGGGTCTTTTTATGGTTCAGTTGGTCAGATGTATTCTGGGCAATCTAGTGCTTTGTCTTTTATTAAAGGGAACAATAAATGGACGGTTGGTTATAGCAATCACTTTAACATGAAACGACGTGTCTTGGATTTAGAAACGGGTCACTACGACTATCAGGTGGATGGTGATCACTATCAACATGATTATAGCAAGAAGAATAAATTTTGGGGCTATCAGCACATCGCTGATATTACCTACTCAAGGAGTGTAGAAGATGATTATAATTTTCAAGTTAAAGGGAGCTATGAATGGTATAAGGAAAATGACGAGGCGAATAAAGAGATTACAGTGACGAATCATCAATTGCTTGAAAAGGGTAAGGGCATATTGACTGATGATATCTATACCAAATCTGGTGTCTTGGATATTTATTATTCTAAGAAGTTAAATAAGGATGACGAATTGACTTTTGATTTGTTGGGTACTTATTTCGGTAATGATCAAGAGACGTATTCTTTACAAACGGGAAGCCATGGTTTTGAAGATGACTTATTTCTAGATAACACCAAAAAATCTCTGATTGGTGAGGTGGTGTATGAGCATAAAATCGGTCATGCCTATCTCACAGGGGGCTATAGGGGGCATTTCAATTTCTTATCTAATGAGGTGAGAAATTCTTTAGCCTCGAATAAAATGGCTGAGGATATCAATACGCAGAAGCATTATTTTTACGGTGAGATTAGTGGACGTGCCCATGCTTTTATGTATAGAACGAGTTTGGCGGGTACGTATGATGTCAATCTAGGGGATGAGGGATTTAAGCATCTTACTTTTACGCCGATGTTTATGGCGGGGTATTCGATTAATCCGAGCCAGAGTGTACGTCTTTCGTATCAGTCGAGTACGCAGATGCCTGGGGTGCAACAAATGTCGAGTACGCGTCTTTTGATTATGAATGATTTTTATCAGTCGGGCAATCCATTGTTGGAGAATGAACATACACAGTTATGGGGCTTGAGTCATAATTATAGGGGGAAGTTGCTTAGTTTAAAAACTTATCTATATTATCAACACAAAAGCAATTCTTTGTATAGTGCTTATAGCAATACTGTTGATGGGGTCCTTTTTCAATCGGCTAACGCGGCCAAGGACGAAGAACTTGGAGCTAACTTAGATTTGGATTTGACACCTTGGGATTTCTTGCGTATCGGGGCTAGTGTGGGGGCCACACAATATGGTTTTCAACCGACCCAAGAACTATCGACTTATCATTATTGGTCGTATCCTGTGTCGGCCTATTTGTCTGCCAATTATAAGAATTGGTCGTTGGAATATTATCAAAAATTTGGAGGTACTATGTTGTCTGGTCTTTACAGAACGGGGATTGAGAAGGTCTCATATGTCAGTTTGGATTACAAATATAAAAAGGTCAATTTTGGCTTGATTTGTTACTTCCCATTTGCAAAGGATCAAGTAAATTATGAGACTATATCTAGTTCAGTGGTATCGAATCAGAAATTTCTTCATATGCGGCGAAAAGATCATACCTTTGGTATAAGTGTTTCTTGGTATTTCAATAGCGGTAAGCGTAAGGCTTCTGTGGAACAAAAAACGTATAATAACGATTCTGATAAAGGGGTCTTCAAAATAAAATAAACAAAAAAATCACTGACGGAAAAAGACCGCCAGTGATTTTTTTAAGTTAATGAGAAATTGCTGATAAGATTAACTAACGACTGATTTCTTATTCTTTTCGAAACGTCGATAGTAGAGAATAAATGCAATTAAAGAGATTAGAGTAGCGACTCCTCCTATGCTGTAAGATAAGGGTTGTGACATCTGAAATCCTTCTGGAGCAACACATATATAAGTACTACATACACTGGTCATAAAGAGTGCTGGAATGATTGTAAGCATCCAAGGTTTTCCTGTCTGATGTAGGAAAACAGTACAAGCCCAAAGCGTAAATACAGATAGAGTCTGATTACTCCAAGAGAAGTATCTCCAGATAATACTAAATCCATTAGCATCTGTAAGGCTCCACATCAAGATAGCTACACCTATTGCAAACATAGGAACAGAAATGATCAAACGATTCGTGATCTTCTTTTGAGGCATCTTTAGGAAATCTGCTACTATCAAACGAGCAGATCGGAAAGCGGTATCTCCTGATGTTATAGGGGCAGCAATTACACCTAGTATTGCAAGGGCACTACCAAAAGTACCAAGCCAATGTTCAGTCATAAATTTGACCACTACAGCTGCTTGGTCTTCGTGATAACCTGCTGTACCTAGAGCATCGCCATTTTTGAAGAAGTAAGTGGCAGCAGCTGCCCAGATAAGGGCAACGATACCTTCAGTAATCATCGCTCCATAAAAGATAGGACGACCATGTTTCTCATTGGTCATACAACGAGCCATCAATGGACTCTGAGTACCATGAAAACCAGAGATAGCACCACAAGCGATACTGACAAACATCATAGGGAATATAGGCATATGTTCGGCATCAGGATGCGTATTTTTTAGCGTATCCCAAACTTCAGGCAATGCAGGGTGATAATAATAAAGCATCACCATAATACCAATAGCCATAAAAATCAAAGCAGCAGCAAAAAGAGGATATATTTTACCGATAATTTTGTCAACAGGTAAAAGGGTTGCCACTATATAATAGATGAATACAACGATAATCCAGAAGAAATCACCGAAACCACTTGGAGTTAATCCAGCAAGCAATTTGGCTGGGCCGGCTACGAAGACACATCCAAGTAAAACTAGAAGAACCACGCTAAAGATACGCATGATTTGTTTGGTTGGAAGTCCGAGATATCTTCCGATTGTATCAGGAAGCGATTCCCCATCATGCCTAACAGAAAGCATCCCTGATAAATAATCATGAGTAGCACCTGCAAAGATACACCCAAATACAATCCAGAGAAAAGAAGCCGTACCAAACTTGGCTCCCATAATGGCTCCAAAGATAGGACCTAGTCCAGCAATATTTAGAAATTGAATCATGAAAATCTTCCACGTAGGAAGCGGCATATAATCTACTCCGTCGGCATGAGTAATAGCAGGGGTTTTACGATTAGAATCTGGCTTGAAAATGCGTTCTACAAAACTTCCATAAGTAAAATACCCTATGACAAGGGCTATCAATGCAATAGTAAATGAAATCATGAGACAACTTGTTTTTGATTGATCAATCTAGTTTCTGCAAAATTACTCTTTTTATTTTTAAAAGAGTTCACCCTTAGATTAATTAAACAAAAAAATTAACTCCCTATTAATCAATAATTCCATAATGACGCAAAGCATGAGCTATACCATCTTCATCCACAGTGGTCGTCACATAATTGGCTGATGCTTTGACATCATCTGCTGCATTTCCCATAGCAACTCCACGAGGCACATGTCTGAGCATGTCTATATCGTTTCCCCCGTCACCAAAAGCCATGCAATCGGCCAAATGAAGTCCATCATAAGCTAAAATCTGGTCTATACCCACAGCTTTAGAATTGCCCGCTCTAGAGATATCCATAAATGCAGGATGCCATCGAGTGATATGTGCATCTTTGAGATGGGATACATATTTAATCTCTTCTTGTGTATCGAGGAAGGCAGAGTACTGATAAACCTCATGGTCAAGTAATTCTGTCGCTTTCAACGAGGGAACTTGTGGGAAATTTAATAGCTTAACAAAAGAAGTCAATGCCTGATTCTTATTGACGACATATACCTTTTCTTTGGTAAAGACAAAACTAGATAATGAGGGTTCTTCAATAAATAGCTCTGCCATCGATTGTTGATCCTCATCAGTAAACGGTTGGCTATAGATGACTTCATCATCACTATTGAAACAAACAGAACCATTCATCGTGACATAGCCATCAAAAACAAATCCTTGTAAGTTGTTTATCACTCCCTTAGCACGACCTGTGGCTATATATAATTTAATCCCTTGAGCTCTAGCCAAATTCATCGCCTTGATGGTCGACTCTGGTATTCTATGTGTATTGAAACTAACTAACGTCCCATCAATATCAAAAAAAATTGCTTTAACCATATTATCCTTCTGTAAAATATTATATCTCTTATTGAGGCAAAGGTACTTAATATCCATTACAACAATGGACATTATACAATCTTTTACCTTAGTAGAAATCGGCTCTATATGCTTAATTCTGATTCTAATCAGGCTTATTAACAATAGTGAAAAAATAGGGGTTCAGATAGAGCTTATACAATCATTTGCCGATAGGATAACTACCCTGACTCATAAAAAAGCCTTAGAAAGGGCTCAAAATGGGTATTCCATTTTCGGAAATACAAAAAGTGAGCCCTCAAGAAAATGAATTACTAATACTTAAGTCCTTCTTTAGAAGGACTTAAGTATTAGTTTCCTAAACTCGAAGCATTACCAGAGTAAAGACACAAGATCAAACACCCCTTTTTTAGGTTGAAATGTTAACAGATAACATTTCAACCTAAGAAGGGGTAAAGAATAGTATCATCAATAAATCTGGACATCAATCATTACCAAGTCCAAAATTAGGTTGCGGTTGCGGCCCCATCTCCAATACTAAATGACCTCCTTTTAAGAGTTCATGAGCTGGAATCTTAAAATCATTCCATGGTTTACCATTGAGTTTGACCGATTGTATATACATATTTAGGCGGGAAGCATGATGCGCTTCGATGACGAGTTTACCCCCACGACCAAAACGTTGCCCCAAATCAATCACCACTTTTTGGTAAAGAGGACTTCCTAGTTCATAAATAGGATCGACACTACACCCTCCATCAGTTTGGAAGAGACCTAAGGCACTCATAAGGAACCACGCACTCATTTGGCCTTGGTCTTCATCTCCTAAATAAGCATTGGAAACCCCGTATCCATAATATCGGTCCATGATAGCACGAGCCCACTTCTGAGTAAGCCAAGGTTTGTCCACCCAATTGAAGAGATAAGCAAAATGCATCGATTGTTGATTCCCCTGCATCACTGGATAATTCCAATATTGGTCATTGATACCATTGAATCTCGTCTTGTAACTCTCCTCGAATCCCCATTCGAGACGGTCAGTAAAGTTCTTCTTACCGATAACCTTAGCTAATCCAGGAATATCCTGAGGTACGAAATAAGTCAATTGCCAAGCATTTCCTTCGACAAAATGCTCATTTGCTCCAGACTTAAATGGGTCATAATCAGGCATCCATAGACCTTTGGAATCCTTGAGATGGGCATAACCAATTTCGGGATCTATTACATTGCGCCAATATTCTCCACGCTTAGCAAAGGTCTCATAATCCGATGTCTTACCGATAGCCTTGGCAAACTGAGAGACGGTCCAATCATCATAAGCATATTCTAAGGAATTGGAGAAACGGCCTAAATCGTAAGGTACATAATGGTATTTGAGATAAGCTTTGAGGTCTCGATTACCAGCAAAACCTCCACCAACGACACGTCCTGGAACTGTTTGCATTTTCTTAACAGCTTGAAAAGCTTTCTCTACATCGAAGTCTCGTATCCCCATCTGATAAGCACCTACAATCATAGGAATCTCATGCTCTGCCACCATCACAGGGATATATTCCATACCAGCAGGACCTTTCGCAAGCCAACCATTTGCATCATACATTGCCAATTCAGAATTAACCCATCGATTTGTCCACTCAGGGGTTACCAAATTCCAGAACTGATTCAGATTCCAAAAGGTATTCCAGAAAGCATCACAACCAAGAGCTATATTATCCGGATTAGTCATACGGCGTACTTTCTCGTCAGCATCGCGCCATTGACCATTGACATCACTATACGTATTTCTGCTACATATAGCACGGTAGAAACTATTATAAAAACGACGTTTCTCACGAGCATCGGTGGTCGTTATATCGACACGTTGCATCAACTCATCCCAAGCTCTTATATTTGCTTGCCTTACAGCATCAAAATCCCAGGCAAAAGGTTTAGCTATCTCTTCCTGAAGATTCTCGCTTGCATTGGAGATACTCACATAGGAGATGCCTGTGCGCATCTGGACCACTCCATTGGATTTGGTATCGAAATATACAGCAGCGCCCACATCTTTAGGCTTTTTCACTCGGAGGGATTGGATATTTGGTTTGATTCCTTCATCAGTCCACATCGTAATTGATTGAATAGGTTTATCAAATTCTGCTACGAAATAGACTGTATATTCTTGTGAGATACCCCCACTCCAGGTATTGGGCGTGAGTTGCTTACTATATCCTTCGATGCGTGTAGGGCTCACTTGAGTGATTTTCGCATCCAAACATTGATACGTATATTCAGCAGGAATGACAAGGTCAAGAAGCACATGAGAGGAATCACGGTCTTGAGGGAACGTGTAGCGCTGAAATCCACAACGAGTAGTCGCTGTCAGTTCAGCTTTTATATTATAATCAGTCAGTTCCACTTTGTAATAGCCCAAAGGTGCCTCTTCTGTCTCTTTATTTATTCGAGAACGGTAACCACTATCTGGATCTGACTGAGTTCCTACTTGTGTGATTAGTTGTCCATTGGCCGGCATCGTCCCTAAGCCCGCTAACGTCCATTCATGGATATGAGAAAAACACCCTATAGATTCGAAGATGGGGTCGTACCCTCCTTGCCAAGCTGGGTCTTGATTGTCAGGACTTAATTTCACCATACTAAAAGGCATCCATGGACCGGGAGCAATCATCCATCTAGAGTGAGCACTACCCATAGTCGTATCTACGTATCGAGCTGGTGTAGTCAAAGCCTGAGGAGTACGTACCACCTCTCCTTTTACCTTGAGATGACCATCAATAAAGATTTGGTATTTACTCTTTGTCTTCGATTTTACTGCAGGCATAGGGGCTTCAAAAGCATATCGTCTCGCTTCGACAGTCTCTGAGAAAATGACTTTCCCATCTAACTTAACCTTCAACTCAGGCTGTCCACTAAGATGCTCCACGTCTACGATGAGGGGTTGTGCTCTGAAGTCATGCTGACCAGTATCAGATACAGTGATTTCATAAGGTGCGGCGTGAACATCTCGTAGATAGACTTCTTTATCTTGTTTAAGCTTTGCCTTCTGCGGTCCAGTCATTTTTATCTGGTCAAATTTGACCCATGAACCGTCTAGAATGGTGAGTTTTATTTCATTACCTCCTAACCTTAGGTCGTCGCTACGTAATGGGATTTGAATGTTGTATCCAGTGTCTCGAGAAGGGATAGAGTCAATTGCTGATGCCTTAGCGTTTTTGGTCGGAAAAAGCAACTGCTGCTCTGTTCCATACCTATTAATCACTGGCACACGTGTCTCCAACACCTTATCATTTATGATTACTTTAAGAAGAGGTAAGTCTTGTGGATTGCAGTCTAATAAATCAATAGTCAACATCCAATCCTGATTCGCGGGTTTCTTGTCTAGAGAAAATAGAATGTTCAGTACATTGGAACGGAGTCCAGAAGTCCCCCAAGTACCTCCCCATGAATCGGAAGTTCCGGGTAGGATATATGGCCAATCCTTGTCAGATGATGACGTACCAACTAGAAAATATTTGTCTTCCCAACCAAAGTCATCTTCTATGAATTTCTGGTATCCATCAGGAGCTAACTTAAATTCATTTCCTGATTGATCATCTTCGCCAATCTTCCAAAGAAGAGTTTGAGGTGTCGTCGGATGTTGTTGTAATTCCCGGATTTTAGCATCTGTAGCTTGTTCTAACATCTCGATTGCTTTGTAGAGTACACCTGCAGAACCTCTGAAAGTACCAGAACCATTTGGCGTATTTTCTTTCGTATACCACTCGAAGAACCCTTCATTAGCTAGCACACGGTCAGTCATAGGTAATAACTGTTCATAAGCTTCTTGAAGAAATCCATAACGAACCAGCTGCTGAATCATACGAGCACCAAACCAAGTCCAATCTCCCCCATTCTGATAGCCGTAAGGAACCATCCCTACATTTTCAAAATACCCCTTAGGATAAGTAGGATACAAGGTAAGTCCAATGCTCCCAGCTCCAGAAGCCTTCACATCAGCAATCATATAAGAGAGCGCTTGTTTCACTTGTGCTCTAGACAAAAGATTTGCTTCAATCGCAACGGCTGTGCCGCCATGATAATAGATTGCATTTTCATCAAAGTCAGCTGGAAACGGAGACCCATCGAGATATAGGTGCGGTATAAACTTATTTCGCTTGGCATCCCAGAGATACTGCATCGTCTTTTGCGCAATGTCTGCATGTATCCTTCCCCAATGAGGTTGGGTACTTGGAACGAGTTTGATCATGTCATCTATTGCAATCAAAAACATAGCATTGTCATAGATGTCAATACTGTATTTTGTGTCAGGAGTAAGAAAGACACCCCAAGGATGCGTATGTTGTACATCACCCCAATCAGCAGTAGTTGCTCCGTATATAAGATGATATTTTTCACTCCATCGCTTGGTCATCAAATAGTTCATAGCCATTTCAAGACGCTGAGCCACAGTCAGGTCGCCTATCTTTTCTTGTAAGAAAGCAGTATCCCCTGTTTTTGTGACATAGCGATAGACGGCTTGAACAAGAGACGACTCTTGATCTGTCTCTACGTTGTTCTTATGACCTGCATATTGAGGTGATAAATCAGAGAAAACATATTGATAACCATCTTTAGTCTGCTTGGCTTTGGAACGAGGGATGAAACCATCTACTATTCCTCCATCAGATTGTTGTAAACAGAAAAAGACACGTAGATTCTCTTTTAGTGTCTCTTTGGGATACACTTCTGCTGAAAGTTCAATGAAGGTATTGTAATCACGAATCCAAACTTCTCCATAGCCATCCCCTGCATTGAAACCAGTTTTGACTACTTCAAAAGCACGTTGCATGGTGTATTGAATACCTTGATTAGATTGAATCGAATCGGCTAATATCTCATAGCTAGTAGTAGCCGATTTTGTTGAACAAGACATGAACAACAAAATCATTAAAGAAGGAATAAGACCTCTAGAATAGTTCATAATTTTAAATTTATCTCAGTTTAAAGATTTGTCTGTACAAAGTTAAAAGAAAGAAGATGCATAAACAGCCTCATGTATTACGTATTTCAAGCTATTTTTTATTCTATTCCGATTATATCAATAAGTATGTTCATACATATAATAAATACAAGTCAGAAATTGATTGCTACAAAGGCCCCATACTAAGAGCATAAAATGATGCTCAAGGGTTCTATGTATGAAATCATTCGACTAAGGCTGCTCTCTATACTCAGAAGGAGATATCCCTGTCCATTCTTTGAACACACGTGAAAAATAAGAAGCATCTGAGAATCCACATTGAAAGGCAATATCACTGATGGATTTTTTGCTATTTTTAAGCATACGACTAGCTTGCTTGATGCGTACTTGCTTGATAAATTCCAAGGGTGTACATCCGATACAAGATTTAATCTTTCGATAAAGCTGAGATTTACTCAGTCTCCCTATCTCACAAAAGCGCTCTACACTAAATTCGGGGTCAAAGATATCATGATGGATTACTTTCTCTAGTAGTTCGACAAAAGGGTCATCACCTCCATGAATAGATACTTGAAGTGGTTCAATCCAGATTTCTTTGGCAAAGCGTTCTTTCAGTTCAGCTATTGTCTGTAACATGTTAGTTACTTTATTTAAAAGAGCCTCTGCAGAGAATGATTTGCTTATAAAATCATTGGCATGGGCATGTAAGCCCCGTTGTTCATTTTCATCACCGGTCAATGCTGTTAGTAATATGATAGGAATATGACTTGTCAATAAATCTTTTTTAAGTGCATCACACAATTCAAGACCACTCATACGTGGCATCATGATATCGCTAAGAATCAAATCGGGATTGTTCGCTTTGGCAGAGGCCAAGCCCTCCAATCCATCACGTGCTTCCAACACATTGAAATGCCCATCGAAGCACATATTGATATATCTACGCATATCGGGATCATCTTCGACGACGAGCACTGTTAACTGATCTAGATGATTGTGGGAATTTTCTACTGAGAGGTTCACTTCAAGGGGCACTATGTGTTCTGGTGACGCAGCTGAACGAGCTTTCTTTGTAGTCGATGTCGCCTTTGGAACAGATTGGTCTACTACAGAAGAAATCTTACGCCAAGCCATCTGTTCATCAAAGAAAGGGATATCTATCTGAAAATGAATGCGATGGACTTCATCTACAGTCGCTCTGATGGGACTCCCATATAGAATAGAGAGTTCGTGTACTACAGAAAGTCCAATGCCGGTACTCGTTCTAAATTCTCCTCCTAGAGAATAAAAGCGATCAAAGAGATGCACGATATCTTCTTGAGTAATCTGAGGCGCTTTATTAATCACTTCTAGACGGTAAAAAGTATCTTGCTTTTTTCCTTTGATGACTATTTCATCATCCGATGGACTATATTTAAAAGCATTCGAAATGAGATTACTCAATATGATTTCTATGATTTCCTTGTCACCATAGATGGTACCTGTCTCATCTAACTGAACAGCATAAGGGTGTTTCTCCATCTCGGCATAAAGTTGGAAGTTTCGCGTAATAGCTGTCAGATGTTTAGCTAAATCAATCGGTGCTATATGTATCTTAAATTGGTGAGCATCTACTTTACCAAGTAATAAGAGCTGGTTGACAAGAAACTGTAATCGTCGTACGTTGTGCCTAGCAAGATTAAGAAACTGTTTATATTGCTCTTCAGTATGCGGCTTTTTCATTTCTTCTAAAGGCCCTTGTATCAGGGTCAGTGGCGTACGCAATTCATGAGATATATTATTAAAGAATCGCGTTCTCAGTTTGGAGAGAAGCATCAATTCACTAGTTAGTTTACGCTTGATATAATAACTATATAGGGAGCCAATGGAAAGAAGTAATAAAAAAGCACATACAGTCACAAAGAGATAGCGAGTGTATCTTTTATTTTGGAGAGCCATCGCATGCTTCACTTCCAACTTGCTGATCTGTTCACCGAGTTGTTGCTTCTCATAATGATTCAACAATTCAAGGATACTCAAATCATCACGAACAGTCATAGCACGATCTCGAAGGTTTACCCCCTGCTCTTTTACTAGCAATGCCTGACGATATTTTTTTTGCTGTTTATATAGTTGAGCTTTTAGGTCAAAGAGAAGATAATGATAATCGAAAGATTGGTTGTACAATGAAACATCTATCATAGCGGATAGAAAATGACTTGCTTCGTCTGTCTTGTTCAGCTTAAGTAGCGTACTGAAGACTGATGTCTCGACGACCAACTGATTATAAACGTCTTTGCTCATGCGCAAGGTATCGAGAGCTTCATACATCATCACAAGTCCTTTCTGTGGCTTTGCTTGCTGAAGATAGATGTTGCCAAGAGAATATTTACACATCCCAATACCGCTGAGACACTTCCTCTTTCGGTTACGTGCTAAAGACTCCCTGTAATAACAAAGAGCTGTATCTACTTGATTCAGACCTAAGTAAGTCGTCCCAATATGATAGAGATTGCGAGCACGATGAGTCTCGAGATGCATAGAATCCACAAGAGCATACCCTCTCTGAAAAAGACTCAAGGCACATTTGTATTTTTGAAGAGCAAGATAAACTAGACCCAATTGCTCCATTGTGTTCACACGACTTTCCACATCGAAAGGGACTTGTTTTGATAGGGCTAAAGCTTGCTGATGGTAGCGTACTGATTGCATGGGTGCACCAGCCAAACGAAGGTCAGTACCAATATGGTTAAGTGTACAAATCAAAAGAGAGGTATCTTGCGACGCTTGGGCATATTCCATCGCTTTGAAATGAGCTTCTACTGCTGCTGGATATTGGAAATGGGCTTGATACCGATTCCCTCTATCATTTAGATAATGTATGGAATCTAAGAGCTCACTATCGTTTAACCTACGATTAATAGTTGTCAACAACTTATCAACCAATAAGTTCTCACCTACAGACATAGTGACAACACTGCCATACATCGGTCGTAGACAAAAGAGGAACAACAGACATAAGAAGAACAGAGCATGTTTCATAGATGTTCACTTAGATAGTTACTCCTAAAAATAGAGAAAATAAATTACATTTTCATCATATAAGTTAAAATAAAAGCTAAAATACATGATTTAGCGTTCTGATAGTGTCTTTTAGACTATAAAAATCTTCCTTAAGAAGGAAAATAATAAATAAGGTTAACCTATTAAACCTTTTACATTCTATCGTGTCATAGAACCAGTACTTTTGCAAATCTCCTATATAACGTAATAATAAATGGAAAAGAAATTTAAGATTTTATGCCTTGTTGCTCTTATGGCAAGTGGAATAAAGGCACAAGAAGTGAAATTATCAGGTCGAGTAATCGATTCAGACAAAGCACCAATCGAACAAGCTACGGTTCAACTACTACAACTTCCGGATAGTGCATACATACAAGGTGCAGCTACCAATACAAAAGGTTATTGGAGTATCCCCAAAGCGACAAAAGGTCGTTATGTATTGAAAGTGAGCTATATCGGTATGCAAACAAATAAGGTACCTCTAGTTGTATCAGGTAAGGAGGAGACGCAATACGTCCCTACTATCAAATTATCTACGGATGCAATTTTGCTACAAGGAGCTATTGTTACCGCGGAAGCTGCACAAGTAGAAGCCAACGAAGATACATTGGTTTACAATGCAGAAACATTTAGAACTCAGAAAGGGGCTATGCTAGAGGATTTAGTTAAACGAATCCCTGGTGCAGAAGTTTCTGATGATGGGTCAGTAACTGTCAATGGAGAGACGATAAATAAAATCATGGTTGATGGAAAAGAATATTTCAGCAACAATGCTTCCATTGCGCTCAAGAATCTACCAGCTAGTGCTATTAAGAACCTCAAGACATATTCCAAACAAAGTGATATGACTAGGTTAACGGGAATCGATGATGGAAATGAAGAAACGGTATTGGATTTGACAATCAAGAAAGGGATGAAAAAAGGACTCTTTGCCAATACGGACGTCGCAGTGGGTACTGAGGACAGATATCTTGCCAAAGGAATGCTAAATAGTTTCAAAGATGATAAACAATTGTCCGCTATAATCAATATGAATAATATTGGTGATGCTGGATATGGAGGGGTCGGATTTCATCGTTTCCAAATGGCAAAAGGACTTGAAGATAAGAAATCGGCTGGATTGCATATCGCTAAAGATTGGGATAACGTAAAATTCGGAGGTTCTGTCGACTACTCTTACGACGATAAGGATAACAAGAGTAGTAGCACAAGTGAAACCTATCTCCAACAAGGGAGTCAATTTGGTCGTACCCAGTCTGTCAGTAGAAACAAGACAGACAATGTAAATGCCGATTTTAGAGTAGAATGGACTATAGATGATAAGACAAGTCTATATATCATTCCTTCAGCATCTTACAATAAGAAATCAAACCTCTCAGCATCAAAATCTCTTGTATCAAATAGTGAATTGAATGATCCTTTTACCAAAGCTATTGATGAACTAGAAAATGAAACTCTATATGACGATTTAGTCAACCAGCAAATGACAAGCGGTCAAACCGATGAGGAAAGTTACAATGCTGATGTAGATATACAATTAAATAGACGTTTGAGTGACAATGGACGTAATATTAATCTTCGTATGAAATATGGACTAGATCATGATAGCAGTGATGGAACCAGTTTGACTGATATTGCTTATTACAACGGAACCAATGCTGACGAGTCAAAAGACATCTTCTTCGATAATCTAAACAAGAGTTATAATTATCGTTTGCAAGCATCTTATAGTGAGCCAATTGGTACTGGATTGTATTTACAAGGAGATTATCGCTATGACTTTAAACATAGCGACTACGATATCCAACGATACAATAATGAAGACCCACTGAATCGTACATTAATCGCTGACGAGAGTCGTTCGTTTGACAATGACTATACTTCTCAACGGTTGCGAGTAGGAATCAGAAAAGTCACCAAATCATTAAATTACACCCTAGGAGTCGATTTTCTTCCTCAGACTTCCACCACGGAATATGTTAGTGATGGGACAAATGAACGAATCACTAAGGAAATCTTTGATTGGACTCCTTATTTAGAGATCAAGAAGGATTTCTCCAAGACACATGGTTTACAATTCCAATATAAAGGAAAAACGAGTATGCCGAGTATGGTTAACCTAAGTCCTATCGCTGATACAAGTAATCCACTATATATACAATATGGTAATCCATCATTGAAACCTAGTATGACTAATTCATTGAAACTACGTTATCATTATTTCAACCCGAAAACACAAGCCACTATATTTGGTGGAGCGTTTGGATCATTTGTGAAAAATGGCATTAGCTACAAGACAGTGTATGATACAGAGACAGGTATTCGTGAAACGACACCAGAGAACATCAATGGCAACTGGAACATTCGGTCTATGATGGGATTTAATACACCGATATTTACCAAAAAATTGACCATTAGTAATATGTTCAGTCCTTCATATACTAGAGAAAAAAGTTTCATGCAGTCTGAAGGAACATCCGTAGAGGCTGAAAAGAATAGTTCAAATACGTTTGCATTGTCTGACCGTTTGAGATTTGGTTTTAGAGAAGACTATTGGGACATAGCAGCTACTGGAACATTCAATTATCAGAAGCTGAATAACTCACTAAATGTGAGTAACAATAGAGAGACTTATGATTACGGATTCGGTGGTGAGACAAATATTACACTCCCTTATAGTTGGAGCTTGAGTACTGATATGAGTGTAGCCATCAGACGTGGATACGATGAAGGACTAAATAAAGAAGAATTGGTCTGGAATGCTCAAATAAGTAAATCATTTGGGAACCTGACATTTATGCTTCAAGGGCTTGATCTACTCAAGCAGAAGACAAATATCATGAGCCAGATATCGAACAATATGCGTACTGATTCGGAATACAATGCAGTGAATAGTTACTTCATGTTCCACGTGACCTATCAGTTTAATCTCTTCGGAGGAAAAGATCCTAATGCTGATAAAGGGCCTGGTAGAGGAAGACCTGGTGGTGGAAGAGGACCTGGTGGTGGCGGAAGACGTCCATTCTAAGAATTCATTGATTCTTTAACCTACGCAAATGCTTGGGTTAAAGAATCATTTTTTTGTTAGATAATGCAATATCTCTTTCATTAAAGAATCTCGTTTGGACTGCTGCTGAATCACTTCAAATGGAAATCCCATAATGAATGTCCTATATTTACCCTGATATCCGACGGCGGCTGTGGTATTGTTCTCGGGATACCTCATCAAAGATGCCGCATGTGAATCCGCAGGAAGGATTGCATCGGGAGCCTCTACAACATAGAGACTATCACTTGGAGTCGATTGATAATGATAAGTTGTCATCGAAAAGGATTGTTTTTGATTATTAGGAGTCGTGACTTGTACTTTACCAGTGATGGCTGCTCGGTCTGTTTGATACGTGATATGCAGTACATCTTGAAGAAAATCACGGTTAGAGGTCTTTTCTTTTAATAGTGGATTTCCCCAAGCATCACTGAGGACATAAGCACCGCTTACAAATAAATGACCTCCATCTGAGGTATAGGATTTCAACCAGCGCTGCACAGCAGGTGGATAGGTCACAAAACGAGGCTTTCTATAACCTGACTTTCCGATAAGAGTGGTTCGTTGCTTACCTAGTATGAAGTCTACGACAGGATACTGCCTAGCTAATGGCATCGCCGACTTGGTTAGCGATTGCTGTATCAAAGCCTCATCACTAATCCCACAGAAACTGTAACCAGCAGCCATGATTGATTTGCCATGTCTGACTACATAGTCATGCGTGTTGCCTGCTAACACCTTGCCTTCATAGGTGGACCGACTAGCCCCCACTCCAGGCATATCATCACTGAGCCAATCAAGTTTCTTTTCAAATAGATATTGAGAACCGACATAGGATATGTCACTTCCATCAGGAAGAGGATATTCTACTTGGTCATGAAATCCAGATACAATAGAATCACTAAAGGCATATGGACCACTTACTCTATCAAAAGCATTTACTACAAGGACCGTTGCTTTACTATGTGCTACTACGCCAGCAGCAAGGGTCTGACTGGGCATGCTTTCTCCACCTGCATTGACGGCTGTCACTTGATAAGCATAGAGATGCCCCACCTCTTGTATCGCTTGATAACTGTTTCCATTGATTAATATTCCATTATCAAAGGCCCCATCATCCACCCGTGTATAGAGCATGTACGAGGTCGGTTTCGCTGATGGCTCTAGGGAGTCATTTACAGCTTGCCAACTCAGATGCATCTTCTGTGCATCTAATGTGTCAGCCAAGATGGAGAAGTGATCTGGAGCAAGAGGTTGTACGGTTACCTCTTGATTATACTGTTGCCCTAAGAAACGGAGGATGCCTTTATAAATAGATCGAGAAACCAAGAAACGAAATGAGGGGTCCAACCCATAACGCATATCTTGATAACTCTGATGCGATAAGAGTTCAAGTAATAGCGTCGGTACCTTAGGTATTCGAGCTTCAAAATAAGCTTTGTCAAACAACTGTCTACGCGTCCAATCAGGTTCGTAGACTTTACGTATATCAGTTGTCAATTGAGAGACTATCTGGTCAGCTAAGTCCCTACACCACACACGAGAAGCCCCATTGGGGTAACGTCCATCATAGGTGTATGTATTAAAGATAGCTAACGTGCCTGTGATAGAGTCTTGTTCATAAATACCGGCATCGGTATGCAAGGCCAGAGCTAAGTCGATAGGTATTCGCAATCCTTGATCTTTGGGCAAGACACTTGATCCTCCAGCTAAATAATTGACCCATGCACCCCGACACATGTAATCATCTTTATAATCGTCCGTATCATGGAAAGAATTATATATCGAATCGGGAATGTTTGCGTATTGCATCCAATAACGAGCAGCCTCAGCAAAGCGAGGATAATGACTGATAGTTCCTCCTCGAGAGATACTTCCCATACCTCCTCCGAACTTTACAGCTTGGCAGGCTATAACAGTAGCTGAATCCGTGGGCTGTATCTTGTCGTCGAGCTGTACATAATTGTCCTCTGGGTGATTAGCTGAAAAATCAAAAGTCCCTAGAAAAATCCAAGTAGAAGCCCCCATCTGCTGATTAACAGCAAACTGTGTCTTGATTCCTTTATGGCAGACGGTATAATGTGCTTGGGTCGTATTGTGTGGATGGTACTTATATTGTACATAGACTCCATAGTGGCCATCATGGGGTATCTGAGGAGTCCACTGAGATTGCCCAGGGATGGAGTGCATGATAACCTCAGAGGTCTGCGTATCGCGTTCTCTAGGAATTAGAACATTGGCACCTGCATGTTCGAGCATAGGAGCTAAATAAGAAATGACTAAACTCATGGGCAATAAATCTTCTACGGTTTCATTGAGTCGTGCACGTTGCCATTCCCAGCGGTCGGTCTTCTTCTCATAATAGAAGCCATGACTAGGCATCAGGGCTATATGCCGATTGGCTAGCCCTTGTGTCGGATGTGATGAGGAGGATAATGAAGTCACTAAGGGAGTGGTCAGAGGTTGAGCCACTCGTTTTCTTCGTGAAGACGATATATAAATAGCTGGCACTTTTCTAGAACCTAATTGGAATGTGGGGGTACGACGATACAGCGGAACCAATTGTTCGATTGCAATCCCTTTTGTCTGAATAGAAAGCGGGATGCGTTGCCACTGTTGTGGGAGGGCTGCAGAGATCTGATTGTAAAAACGCTCCACGAGTTTTTCGTCATAGGGAAGTCCATGTGCAGCATCATTTAGGTAGACTGTTACCTTACCGTGTCTATTAGCGACTGACTTAACGAGTATCTCATCTACCTTCTGATTCTTAGGAATCAACGTGGCAATATCCTCGTTTATCTTATGACAGCGTGTGGTGGATAGTCTTGTTTGTGCTTGTACAAGTGAAGGATTCACAAATGAAATGGTACTTAGAATAGCGAAAAGAAGAAGCGAATGAACAAAGCGACGGGATCCCTTACGATTTCGACCTATACGTCTAGAGGTTAAAGAGAAAATCCATAATCCGACGTAGACGATAAAAGCATTGACAAGAAGCAATTCGTAGGAGAATTGGTAACCACCTAACCATCTACTTGCATTTAACTGAAGGACATAACAGAGGATTGGTGAAAGGATGACAACAAAAGGAATCCATACATCACGCACATTACGTTTGGAAAGCAAACCAAAGAGAAAGAGTCCTAAGATAGGCCCATAGGTATAGCTCGCTAACGTGTAAACAGCATCAATAACACTTGTGCTATTGAGGATATGAAAATTGACCATCACAATACCCATCACGATAGCCATCAGCAGATGTACGCGGTGACGTAGTCGAGTAATGTTTCTATCATTGCTATGCGAGGTACCGATGATATCTATCGTAAACGAAGTGGTCAATGCAGTGAGTGCTGACCCGCCAGATGAGATAGCCGATGCCGTGAGTCCTATAACGAAACACACCCCTACGATTGTAGGCATGAAGCCTCGAGTGGCAAGCATAGGAAACAGTTTGTCTGATTCAGCAGGAAGGGTTATATGATAGGCTTCACCATAGGAGTATAGTAAGATACCGAGGAATAGAAATAAGGCTACGATGATGAATTGCATGATGGCACTTACAAACATATTCAACTGGGACTCACGAGAATTGCGGCAACTGATATTGCGCTGCATCATATCTTGGTCCAATCCAGTAGTGGCTATCATGATGAAGATACCTGCAAAAAAGAGTTTCCAGAAATAACTTTTACTATTGACATCGTCAAGAAAGAGCCAACGACTCATCGGATTCTCTTGCACATGAGTAATCATATCTGAAAAAGAGTAATCGAGTCCCTTCATCAAATAATAAATACTTAATCCTACGGCTAACAATAAGCATAGAGTCTTGAGACAGTCTGTCCAAATGAGCGACTTGACCCCTCCTCGAAAAGTGTAAAGTACTATGAGAAGTAGCGAGAGGGATACATTGAGCCAAAAGGGAAGTCCAAAGGGTTCGAAAACCAAAAATTGCATGATTAATGAGAAGAGATAGAGTCTAACAGCTGCGCCGAGCATCTTAGAAATCAAAAATAGCCAAGCTCCTGTCTTATATCCACGGATACCAAACCGTTCTCTAAGGTATCCATAGATAGAAACTAGTTTCATGTGGTAAAATAAAGGGACTAAGACAAATGCAATGATAAATTGCCCGACCATAAATCCGAGGATCATCTGTAGATACGACAAGCTATTTGTAGCAACCATGCCAGGTACAGAGACAAAAGTCACGCCAGAGATAGACGACCCAATCATGGCAAATGCTACCATCAGCCAATGAGACTTACGACCACCTACAAAGAAATCAGCATTACCTGTGTTTCTACCTGAGAGATAAGATAATAAGAAAAGAAGTGCTAGATAACTACACACAGTTAAGAGAATAATTGTAGGGCTCATATGTTACAAAAACTATTTTCAAATTAATACTTGCTAGTGCGAATATACAGAAAAGTGACAGTAATAAAGATAATATTTACTGATATATCAAATATTTGACCAAATATACGACATCTATTCTGAGTGAAAATCCCCTTCATTAGTTGTTTTTCTTATTAAAAACTGTATATTTGTTGGTAGTGAAGAGATAAAATAAGGATAACAATAACAGAATATATATATAAAATATGAAGAAATCTAGTACTAACTCCAACAACTCTAAAAAAAGAGAAAAGAAAGGTGGAAAACGAATCAACAAACAGGATTTGTCAACCAAAGTCGTTCAGATGTTCAACGAACATCCAAATGAGCAACTTGCACTTAAACTGATTTTCAGAAATCTGAGAATGACTTCTCATCCAATGAAAATGTTATGTAAAGATGTTTTGGACGAGTTGTGTCTTGATGAATATATTACTGAGGTTAGTAAGAACGTATTCCAAAGACTGGAAAGACATGTAGAGATGACGGGAGTTTTTCATCGCAAGCGCAATGGGAAAAACTTCTTTGTCCCTGATGAACCGAATATAGAAAAGGGAATCAATGTCAATACTGTGATAACGGCTGATGATGATGAAGAAAATGACACTATATTTATCGCAGAGCGTAATGCTGCTAGGGCTATGGAAGGAGATAAAGTACGTGTGGCTTTGTATGCAAAAAGACATCATAAAGATACAGAAGGTGAGGTCATCGAAATATTAGAACGAGCTGAGAATACTTATATAGGTACTCTTGAAGTGACCAAAAATTTTGCCTTCTTGGTTACTGAAGATAGAACGCTTGCAAACGATATCTTTATCCCAAAGAATAAACTCAAAAAAGGAGTTTCGGGAGATAAAGCAATTGTTAGAGTAACCGAATGGCCTGAACGTGCAAAGAATCCTACGGGAGAAGTCATAGACATCCTCGGAAAGGCAGGAGAAAACAATACCGAGATGCATGCTATACTTGCTGAGTTTGGATTACCTTATCAGTACCCAGCCAATGTAGAAGCTGCTGCTGATAAGATTCCGGCTGAGATTACACCAGAGGAGATTGCTAAACGCGAGGATTACAGAGAACCAGTCACTTTCACTATTGACCCTAAGGATGCAAAAGACTTTGATGATGCCCTTTCTCTGAAGATACTTGACAATGGAAATTATGAGGTAGGTGTACACATCGCAGATGTATCACATTATGTACCAGAAGGAGGAATCATAGATAAGGAAGCGGTGAAACGCGCTACATCTATATATTTAGTGGACCGGACTATTCCTATGCTACCAGAAAGACTATGTAACTTTATATGTTCTCTCAGAGAAGGAGAAGAGAAGCTAGCTTATTCGGTCATTTTCGAGTTAGATAAACAAGCTCAGATCATCAATAGCAGAATCAAACATACTGTCATCTATTCTGATAGACGTTTCACCTATGAAGAGGCTCAAGAAATCATTGAGACTGGAGAGGGTGAATACAAGGAAGAAATTCTTGCCATGAACAATTTGGCTCAAATATTACGTAAGAAACGTTATAAAGCAGGAGCCATTAATTTTGAACGGTCTGAGGTCCGATTCAATATAGACAAAGATGGTAAACCTCTTGGAGTGTATATCAAGACCTCAAAAGAGGCGAATAAGTTAGTAGAGGAATTTATGCTTCTAGCTAACCGTACTGTAGCTTCACGAATAGGTGATGTACCAAAGAGCAAAAAAGCAAAAGTCTTGCCATACCGTATTCATGATACTCCAGACCCAGATAAAATAGAGAATTTGCAACAATTTATAGCTCGATTTGGTTATAAATTGAATAGCCACGGGTCTAAGACAGATCTTTCAAAATCTATTAATGGTCTTCTTGACACTGTTCAAGGTAAGAAAGAAGAGAATCTGATAGAGACAGTTGCTATCCGCTCGATGGCTAAAGCTGTCTATTCTACTCACAATGTAGGACACTACGGACTTGGATTTAAATTTTATACGCACTTTACAAGTCCTATACGTCGATATCCTGACTTAATGGTTCATCGGTTACTAACTCGATACCTTGATAAGAAGGGACGTTCTGTTACTCAGAATAAATACGAAGACCTTTGTAAACATTCATCTAGTATGGAACAATTAGCAGCTAAAGCTGAGCGCACGTCAATCAAATACAAACAAGTTGAATTTCTACAAGACAAAGTGGGTGAAGTTTTTGAAGGTGTCATCTCTGGTGTCACTGAATGGGGACTTTATGTAGAGCTCAACGAAAATAAATGTGAGGGTATGATCCCTTGTCGTGACTTGGATGATGACTATTATGAACTAGATCAACGCAACTATTGCTTGCGAGGTCGTAGAAAGCATCGTGTCTATAGTTTAGGAGACCCTATCACTATTCGGGTAGCCAAAGCTAACCTCGAGAAGAAGATTATTGATTTCGCTCTCGAAGAACAAGAATAACTAAAAGGTTGTTCATAAATACAAATCTAAAGGAATCGTGTGGTTTTATCCATACGATTTCTTATCTTTGTACCCATTCTATTTACATCAACAAGAAGAGGGGATGAATAACAATCAAGAAAAAATCACGGAGACCCTTTCAGAGATAACGGAGCTGTTATCCTGCAAAGACTCTTACCAAGGGCTATTTCATCAACATAAAGAGGGAGAACCCATACCTTCTGCAAATGAATTGTTGAAGATAGTCAACCTACTCCGTTCTATTATATTCCCTGGCTACTATGGAAAATCTTCCATTTGTTGTACAACCCTAAAATACCATACTGGAGTCAATCTTGAGAAAGTATATGACTTATTGACCAAGCAAATATATGCTGGTATCTGCTTCGGATCTCATCTAAATCATGAGATTGGTGACGAGAAATGTCAAGTTTGTGGAGAAAAAGAGAAGGGAAATGCACGCACTATATGCAATCAATTTATTAAGAAACTACCCTATATTAGACAAATACTTGCTACAGATGTCTTAGCTGCTTACAACGGCGACCCAGCTGCCACGAGTTATGCCGAAATCATTGCGTGTTATCCCGCAATCAAAGCAATTACAAACTATCGTATAGCGCACGAACTTTATGAAATGGGGGTACCGCTGATACCCCGTATGATTACTGAAATGGCTCATAGCGAGACGGGTATCGATATCCATCCTGCAGCTAAAATAGGACAAGCCTTTTCTATAGACCATGGGACAGGGGTTGTCATAGGAGCTACTTCAATTATTGGTAAGCACGTCACATTATATCAGGGAGTGACTCTTGGGGCACTTAGTTTTCCTTTGGATAATGAAGGAAACCCTATAAAAGGAATAGAACGACATCCTATCCTTGAAGATAATGTCATATGCTATTCCAATTCCACTATTTTAGGAAGAGTGACTATTGGCCAAGATGCTATCATTGGTGGTAATATATGGATTACTGGTGATGTAGCTCCAGGAGCTAAAATAGTACAACCTAAAGCTAACAAAAATTTATAAAACAATAACTTCATTAGAGAATGAACGACAATTTTGAAATGATTGCCAAAACCTTTTATGGTTTGGAAGAAGTCCTTGCAGAAGAACTTATTAACTTAGGTGCCAACGATGTACAAATCGGACGCCGTATGGTTGCCTTTTCAGGTGACAAGAAGATGATGTACAAAGCAAATTTCTGCTTGCGTACCGCTATTCGTATATTAAAACCAATTCTAAAATTCGAAGCGAAGAATGCTGATGAAGTATATAAGAAGGTTTATGCCTTTGATTGGTCAAAATATCTAGATTCTAAAAAGACTTTTGCGATAGATGCTGTTGTATTTAGCAATGAATTTAGTCATTCTAAATTTGTATCATACAAAGTAAAAGATGCGATTGTAGACCATTTCCGTGATATTGATGGTACACGTCCTTCGGTACGTATCAATAAACCAGATGTCTATCTCAATGTACATATTGCAGAGACAAAATGCACCATTTCACTAGACTCTTCTGGTGAATCACTCCACCGTCGTGGTTATCGTCAAGAAGCTGTAGAGGCTCCACTGAATGAGGTACTCGCGGCTGGTATGATTTTGATGACTGGATGGAGAGGTGAGACTGATTTCATCGATCCTATGTGTGGGTCTGGGACTATTCCTATTGAGGCAGCCTTGATTGCTAGAAATATTGCTCCTGGCGTGTTCCATAAAGAATTTGCTTTCGAAAAATGGCCTGATTTTGACCAAAATAGTTTTGATGCTGTTTATAACGATGATAGTGAAGAGCGCGATTTTGAACATAAGATTTATGCTTATGATAATAATCCGCAGGCCATACAAATCGCTACACATAACATTCAAGCTGCTAGTGTATCAAAAGAAATCATCTTACAACAAAGACCTATTCAACAATTTGAACAGCCAAAAGAGAAGGCTATTATGGTGACCAATCCACCTTATGGTGAGCGCATATCTACCAATGATATCTTGGGATTGTACCATGTCATCGGTGAACGTCTAAAACATGCGTTTTGTGGAAACGAAGCATGGATATTAGCGTTCCGTGAAGATTGTATGGACCAAATTGGTTTGAGACCTAGCAAATCTGTCGAATTATTCAATGGTTCTCTTGAATGCCAGTTCCGTCGCTATGAATTGTTTGATGGCAAAATGAAAATCAAGAAAATTAGAGAGATTGAAGCAAAAGGAGAAAATCCGGAAGAAAGATTAGTTCAGCGCGAATACCAAACTCAACAAAGAAGCGTAGCAAAGAAGGAAAGAACAGAAGCTTATCGTAAAAGATTGGAAGCTGGAGAAGATCCTAAAAAAGATACGATGAGTCCTGCTGACTATAAGCGACGTGATGATAGACGGAGCACAGGACGAAATACTGGACGTGGTGAGAAACGTAGCTACGGACGTGATGACAGACGTGGTGAAAGAAGTAGATACAAACGTGATGACAGAAGTAGCGAAAGAAGTAACTACGGACGTAACGACAGACGTGACGACAGTAGCAACTACAGACGTGATGACAGTAGACAAGAAGATTCTAGTTATAGAAGACCTTCGGGAAAAGATACAATCAAAGATATATATCGTAAGATAAAAGAGACTAAGAATGCACTAAACGACGAAACTAATGATCAAGATTAAACCGTTTATTTGTATTGCAATTATGGCATTGGCTTCTTTACCTTCAAGCGGACAGCAAACGAAAAATTTAACCCTCGAGGATTTGATTCCTGGAGGGGAAAATTATTCGATGTACAGACCAGCCTATTTACATGATTTGCATTGGAAAGGAGACACACTTCATTGGTCAGACAAGAATTGGAACTATATCCTCGACGCGAAACATATGAAGGTGTCAAAGGTGGAGACTCCAATGATTGATAAGACTCGCCCTGTAAGTATAGAAAATACCACACGTCGGATCTACAAAAACATAGATCGGAGTAGTCAAGGATTCATCGCACATACCAAAGGGAATAATCTGTGGATAGACCAAACTCAATTAACAGATGAACCTGAAGGAATTGTTTGTGGACAAACGGTTTCTAGAAATGAATTTGGTATCTCCAAAGGAACTTTTTGGAGTCCTAATGGACGGTACCTTGCTTATTATATCAAAGACGAACGAGGAGTCTCTGACTACCCTATCGTCGATATTACCAAACGAGTAGCTAAACTCGAAAAGTGGAAGTATCCAATGGCTGGTATGACTAGTGAAAAGATTAGTGTAGTCATCTATGATACTCAGACAGAAAAAAAAGTTACGCTAAATACAGGAGACCCTACTGATAGATACTTTACAAATATTGCATGGGGACCAGATGAGAAAAAATTGTATCTCATTGAATTAAATAGAGACCAAAATCATAGTAAACTATGTAGCTATGATGTCGAGACAGGTCACTTAGATAAGGTACTTATAGAAGAGGAAAACAAGAAGTATGTGGAACCTCAAAATCCAATTACTTTCCTTCCTTGGGATAAAAACCAATTTATATATCAATCACAAATCGATGGATATAATCATCTGTATATTTACAACACTTCTGGCAAACTGATCAAGCAATTGACTTCTGGACAGTGGCTCGTCCAGAAGATGATAGGTATCGATGCTAAAAAGAAAGAGATTCTCTACTTAAGTACTGAGATTTCTCCGCTCCAAAGTAATATATATAGTGTATCTTACCGCACTGGTAAGCGCAAATTGATTGGCAGTAATAGAGGAGTTCATCAAGCTAAACTCTCTCCGGACAATCGATATCTTGTAGACACTTACTCTTCAAATGATGTACCTAGACAGACCGTAGTCTATGACTTATATAATACGAAGCACCATAAAGTCATCTTAGATGCGGCAGACCCTATGCAAGGATATCAAACCCCTGAGATAGAATTGGGGACAATAAAAGCAGCTGATGGGGTGACTGACTTGTACTATCGCTTGACGAAGCCTGTCAACTTCGACCCTACTAAGAAATATCCTACCGTCGTCTATGTCTACGGAGGCCCTCACGCTCAATTGATACACGACACCTATCATTGGGATGCTGGTGGACGAGATATCTATATGGCTCAGCATGGTTATGTCTGTTTCACTTTGGATAATAGGGGTAGTTCTAATCGTGGATTGGATTTTGAGAATGTAACATTTCGTCATCTAGGTGTCGAAGAATGTAAAGACCAGATGAAAGGAGTAGCCTTTCTGAAAAATTTACCGTACATTGACCAAAATCGTATCGGCGTACATGGATGGAGCTTTGGAGGCCATATGACAATCGCTTTGATGCTTAGATATCCTGAGACATTCAAAGTGGGTGTTGCTGGTGGCCCAGTCATAGACTGGAAATATTACGAAGTCATGTACGGAGAACGTTATATGGACACTCCTCAGACTAATCCGAAGGGCTATGAAGCGTGTGACTTAAAAAAGATGGCCAAAAATTTAAATGGACATCTATTAGTTATTCAAGATGACCATGATGTAACAGTCGTTCCACAAAACGCGTTGTCGTTTATTCAAGCCTGTGTGAATGCTCGTACTTATCCTGATTTGATGATTTATCCAAATCATCTACACAATGTACGTGGAAAAGATAGAGTACATTTGACGCATAAGATAGTCACTTATTTTGATGATTTCTTGAAAAAGTAAAATTGCTAATATAAAACAGAGAAAATTATGAAACTATTATTATTAGGTTCTGGTGGCCGTGAACATGCACTAGCATGGAAAATTGCTCAAAGTGATTTAGTCAGTAAATTGTATATTGCTCCAGGAAATGCTGGAACAGAACAAGTTGGTGAAAATGTAGATATTGCTGTTGATGATTTTCAAGCATTGCGCGTATTCTGCATGGAACAAGATATTAATATGATCGTAGTGGGACCTGAGGTACCTCTCGTAAATGGTATTTTTGATTTTTTCAAAGGAGATATTGCACTTAAAGACATCAAGATTATAGGTCCTTCTAGAAAAGGAGCTCTATTGGAGGGTAGCAAACAGTTTGCCAAAGAATTTATGCAACGCAATAACATTCCTACAGCAAAATATATGTCTGTCAGCCAAATCACACTTGAACAAGGACTTCAATTTCTAGAGACTATGCAGGCGCCTTACGTACTCAAAGCGGATGGACTTTGTGCAGGTAAAGGAGTACTCATCTTGAATTCTTTGGAAGAAGCGAAAGAGGAACTTGAAGCCATGATTACAGGTAAATTTGGGCAAGCATCTGAACACGTTATTATTGAAGAATTCCTAGATGGTATAGAATGTTCTGTCTTTGTCCTTTCAGATAGTGAACATTATAAGATATTACCTATAGCGAAAGATTATAAGAGAATAGGACAAGGGGATACTGGACTCAATACAGGTGGAACTGGTAGCGTCAGCCCTGTACCTTTCGTGACTCCAGAATTTAAGAAAAAAATTGAAGAAAGAATCATTGTTCCTACAGTGGAAGGGCTCAAAAATGAAGGTATCCTATACAAGGGATTTATCTTCTTGGGCATCATCAATGTGCAAGGAGAGCCTATGGTAATCGAATATAACGTACGAATGGGAGACCCTGAAACAGAGAGTGTCATCTTACGTATCAAAAGTGATATCGTCGACTTATTTGAAGGAGTTGCTGCAGTTAACCTGCATGAACATACTCTTGAGATAGACCCTCGCACTGCTGCATGTGTCATGATGATGAGTGCTGGATATCCTGGTGAATACAAAAAAGGATTACCTATCACAGGTAAGGATTTAGCAAGAGCATTGGGTGCTACACTTTTCCATGCAGGAACAAAGAAAGAAGAAGGACAAATCAAAACTAATGGCGGACGTGTCATCGCATGTTGTGCACTTGGAGATTCGATGGATGATGCATTATCAACCTGCTACAAAGCAGCAAGTACTGTATCATTTAATAATAAATATTATCGTAAAGATATTGGTTTCGATTTGCGATGAATAGAGGTCCTAGGTTAATAGAACGCATAATAAAGAACAAAGCCTTGTTCCCTATCGCATTGATTATTTCTATCAATGCATGGGCTTTGTCTCCCTATAGTTGGGGGGTAGCTTTGATGTATTGTTTGATGCCCCTTTTACTGTGGGGCTTCGAAAGGCATTTCTCCTTGTTTCGTAACAAGTCACAGCTACACCTGACGCTATTCGCTCTTATGTCCATACTTGTGCCTTCCTTACATACAGATATAACGGGAAGCATTGTTATGGTATTGACCGTATTTTCAATCTTTCTCTTGTTTGAATCATACCAACAAAGGGATGCTGTCTTATCACTTCATTTTATTGGAATACTATTAGGTATCGGTACATTGATAGACCCTAGGACAAGCTTATTTGTATTGGTCGTATGGCTTGTCGCTTATCAGGTACAAGCTATTCGTCTGAAGGGTTTCGTCTCCTCTTTATTGGGAATGATACTCCCTATCATACTGTGGTTATCCTATTTGTTTGTTAACAAGAAACTTCCTCAGTTTCCTATCCTTCTCAGCCAATACAAAGACCAATATATTCCTCAAATACCTCTTTTCTCGTGGACTCAATGGACTATTCTAGGCTTAATAATCATACTTGTAATTACAGCTACGGCATATCTATTGAAGCATGCACATTATGATAAATTACGTACAGCTACTTATATGAATCTGATTGCTGGAACAAGTTTTTTCTTGTTTGTTTGCATTCTCTTTTTCGAAAACTGGTGGACCTTATTAATGCCTTCGTTATACGCATTGACAAGTATCTTAGTCGGACATTATTTTTCAAATCAGAAGGGAAAATTATCAGGTCTTGCACTCATGGTGATATTGCTGCTAATGGTAACGTTAGGGGCCTATGAGGTCATGGTACTTAAATAAATATATCTATAAAATATGATGAAAAAATATTCTCGTTTAAACAATCTAGCTGGTTGGCTTATATTTGCTATTGCTGCTGTCACTTATTGTATGACAACAGAATCATCAGCTAGTTTTTGGGATTGTCCAGAGTTTATAACTACAGCTTTCAAATTAGAGGTAGGTCACCCACCAGGTGCACCTTTCTTCATGTTAGTTGCCAATCTTTTTAGCCAGTTTGCAGATAAAGCACACGTCGCATTGGCTATCAATACGATGAGCGCTCTGATGAGTGCAGCATGTATCCTATTCCTGTTCTGGAGTATCACACATCTTGTACGTAAACTCATCTTGCACAAAGATTCAACTGACGAGATGACTACTGGACAACTCATCACTATACTTGGTAGTGGAGCTGTAGGAGCCTTAGCTTATGCTTGGAGTGATACCTTCTGGTTCTCAGCTGTAGAGGCCGAAGTGTATGCTTTTTCATCATTATTTACTGCCGTAGTATTCTGGTTAATCCTAAAATGGGAAGACAATGCCGAGAATGCTCATAGTGATCGATGGCTAATCTTTATCGCTTATCTTACTGGATTAAGTATCGGAGTGCACCTCTTGAACTTGTTATGTATCCCTGCAATCGTACTTGTGTATTACTATAAAAAGAATCCAAATGCGAATCTTAAAGGAAGTCTATTGGCCTTATTAGCATCAGCAATATTGATTGTAGCGGTACTCTATGGCATGATACCTGGAGTAGTAAAAGTAGGTGGATGGTTTGAATTGCTTATGGTCAATGTACTTGGATTTTCATTCAATACAGGCGTCATCATTTACATCATTTTGTTAGTTGCCATCATCGCATGGGCTATCTATACTAGTAATCAGGATGAAGAGGATTTGGATGAACAACAATTAAAGAAGCACAAACTTCAAATAAAGATTTCTTTCCTATTAACTCTTGCTATGATTGGGCTTCCATTCTACGGACATGGGGCTAGTAGTATAGTCATAGGTATCGTTGTATTGGCTCTTATCGCTGCTTATTTGTTCTCTAATCTCTCTGCTAAATACAGTATCAGTAAACGAACAATCAATACGACTCTGTTAGCCATAGGGATGATTCTCATTGGCTACTCTAGTTATACCATTATCGTAATCAGGTCGGAAGCGAATCCTCCTATGGATCAAAATTCCCCTGAGGATATCTTTACGTTAGGGTCTTATCTTGGTCGTGAACAATATGGTACTCGTCCTCTCTTTTATGGTCAGACTTACAGCAGTAAAGTCAAACTGAAGAAGCAAGGAAACTACTGTGTCCCTGTAAGCACACCTGGGAAGACTAAATATATTCGTAAAGAAAAGACAAAGAAAGGGGAAAAAGATAGTTATGTCGGATTAGAATCTAACATGGAATATGCTTATGCACAAAACATGCTATTCCCACGTATGTATAGTTCTGCACATGCCAACCAATACAAAAATTGGGTAGACATAAAGGGCACAAATGTTCCTTATGATAATTGTGGAGAGATGACAACAGTCAATGTACCTACACAATTTGAAAATCTGGAATTTTTCTTCTCTTACCAACTGAACTTCATGTATTGGAGATATTTCATGTGGAACTTTGTAGGTCGTCAAAATGATATACAAGGTCATGGTGAAATAGAACATGGAAACTGGATCACAGGTTTTAATTTTATCGATAATGCACTCGTCGGTGACCAAACATTGCTTCCTGATAGCCTCAAGAATAATAAAGGACATAATGTTTTTTATTGTCTGCCATTACTTCTAGGGCTGATAGGACTCTTCTGGCAAGCTTATCATAGCAAACGAGGTACCCAACAGTTTTGGGTTGTCTTTTTCTTATTCTTCATGACAGGTATTGCTATCGTGCTATATCTCAACCAAACACCTATGCAGCCTCGTGAACGAGATTATGCCTACGCTGGGTCTTTTTATGCCTTTGCTATATGGATAGGTATGGGAATGGCAGGTGTAACACAAGCACTTAGAGATGTGACCAAACTAAAAGAGACACAAGCAGCTATCATATCATCTGTGATTTGTCTATTGGTTCCCATCCAGATGGTGGGACAGACTTGGGATGACCATGATAGAAGTGGGCGTCTGATGGTTAGTGATTTTGGAAAGAATTATTTACAAACGACTCAAGATAAGGGTTATCCTATCATCTATACTAATGGAGATAATGATACGTTCCCACTATGGTACAATCAGGAGGTAGAAGACTTCAGAACTGATGTACGCGTGTGTAACTTATCTTATTTACAGACTGACTGGTATATTGACCAGATGAAACGGAACGCTTACAAGTCACCTGCCTTGCCTATTAACTGGGACAGAAAAGACTATGTAGAAGGAACGAATGATTACATTGCTATTCGACCTGAAATCGCCCCTAAATTAGATGCTATCATCGCACAGGCTAAGGCTAATGACCTAAAACGTGGAGACGGGAAACATACTGAAGTAGAGAAGATAGAAAAAAGTTTTGGGGGAAATCCTCATGAACTAAAAAATATCTTGAAATTCTGGGCACGAAATCCTCAAGAAGACCTTCATATAATCCCTACAGATAGTATCATATTCAAAGTAAACCGAGAAGCAGTGATGAAATCGGGAATGAAGATTCCTGGTAACTGTATAGATTCTATTCCTGAATATATGCATATATCTCTCAAAGGGAAAGGGGTCTTATATAAGAGTGAACTTATGATGCTCGACATGCTTGCAAATAGTAATTGGGAACGACCAATTTATATCGCAATCTCGGTAGGAGCATCGAATATGTTAGGTATGGAAAACCACTTCGTACAAGAAGGTTTAGCCTATAGATTCACTCCATTTGAGATTACAGATGATAAAGATAAGGTCGATACAGAGAAACTGTATACTAATCTGATGACTCGCTACAAATATGGTAATCTGTCACAACCAAACATGTATGTAGATGAGAATTCAATGCGCATGTGCTACAGCCATCGTAGACTCTTTAGTGTGCTAGCAAATGCGCTGATAGAAGAAGGAGATACGACAAGGGCTCTCAAAGTTCTTGACTATTGTGAACAACAGATACCGCACACCAATGTACCTGATAATTATATTGGTGGTTCCTTGGATATAGCTGTCGCTTATTACAAGCTTCATCAGATGGATAAGGGAGATGCGATTATGGCTCGTATAGCTGATGATGCCATGCAGTATGCTATGTGGTATATGAGTCTCACTCCTCGACAGATGGCTATCTCAAATGATAGTTTGTTGAGAAACTTATATTTACTCAATGAGTACATCAAACAAATGAATAATTATAAGTCTCCTATGGCTAGTCAATACAACAGCCAATTTGAAAGTCTATATCAGCTCTATAATAATATGACAAAACAGTAAATATGTTTATAGAACAGCCACCTAAATTTTTCCGCAAGATCTATTCTGAAGCAATCTTCAGAATGGATCCTGATGAAAAATCCGTGTATCTTACTTTTGATGATGGCCCTGATCCTAAGATAACTCCATGGGTACTTGATTTACTAAAACGCCATGATATAAAAGCGACCTTCTTCATGGTTGGGGATAATGTGCGAAAGCATCCTGCTATTTTTAAACAAGTGATAGATGCAGGACACCGCATAGGAAATCATACATTCAATCATATCAGAGGATTTGATTGCATGTCTCCTCGTTATCTTGAGAATACCGAATTAGCAAATCAATATCTCAAAACTGACCTCTTCAGACCTCCTCATGGACATATGAGGCGTATACAGTATCGCACATTGAAAGAGCGATATCATATTATCATGTGGGATCTTGTTACTCGTGATTATAGCAGTAAACTCAGATGGCCTCAGGTACTTGCCAATGTCATGAAATATGCTCGAAACGGAAGCATTATCACTTTTCATGACTCAGTGAAGTCATGGCATAATCTAGAAGAAGCACTTCCCAAAGCAATAGAATTTCTTTTGGAGGAAGGTTACGAATTTAAGGTCTTTGATTTACCGGAAATAGAACAGGACTAAAGGACAAGAACTGTATGAATCAGTCTGAATTGACTTCATTTGTCAAAGATACAGCAAAATCGCTAGGCTTTGATTACATAGGCATAGCCAAAGGCGAACCTGTCGATTCGGCTCATGCTCGTGAATTTAAGGAATGGATAGCTGCAGGCAGACATGGAGACATGCGTTATTTAGAGAATAATCTAGAGAAACGACTCAACCCATGTCTCTTAGTTCCTGCATGCAAGAGTGTCTTGTGTGTAGCGATGAATTATGCTCCTGCAGAAGAAATATCTGCTGATTCATATCAATTATCTTACTATGCTTATGGTCAGGATTATCATGACATAGTAAAAGGAAAACTCTTTACGCTGTTATCGACCATCACGAAACAGTTTGTTCAAGAAGGCCTTAGAACGGACCTCGTCAATACGGCAGTAGACAGTATTGAGCAAGCACTATTGGACAATAGCAAAGTATGTGTGGATACGGTGCCCATACTCGAACGCTATTGGGCACAACGAGCTGGACTTGGATGGATAGGGAAGAGTGGACAACTCATCATTCCCAAGGCAGGTACGTATTTCTTCCTTGGTGAGATTTTACTTCCTATTGAATTGGACTATGATGAGCCAGCCTCAAATAGGTGCGGAAATTGCTCCAAATGTGTGAGAGCTTGTCCCACACATGCACTCGTAGGAAATGGGATGATGGATTGTAGAAAATGTCTATCGTATCTTACTATAGAGTATAGAGGGGAACGACTGAAAGACCCCGTATCAAATGAAACACTCCCCATCTCTCTAGCTATGGATAATAGTATATATGGATGTGATATTTGTAGTCAAGTCTGTCCATGGAATCGCTTCTCTCGACCCACTAAAGTCGAAGCATTTAAACCACGAGCCGAATTGCTCGCTATGACCAAACAAGACTGGAAATCTTTGACAAAAGAAAAATATCAACGTCTATTTAAAGGGAGCGCAGTCAAAAGAGCGAAGTATGCGGGACTGATACGCAATATCAAGACCGTTTCAATCAAAGAAACAATCCTGAAGAAAGAGAATAGTAACCAGTCGACTACAGAAAAAGAATAAATCAGATAATGATGGGATATGCCGTATCACATTAAGGAACAATCAAACCATCTACTAGATGAATAGAGCGGTCCGTCAATTCGGCTAAATGTTCATCGTGAGTCACAATCACAAAGGTCTGATGCATCTCATCTCGCAATTTGAAGAATAACTCATGTAGCTCTTCCTTGTTCTTTGAGTCAAGACTACCTGAAGGTTCGTCTGCAAGAATCACACTTGGATTATTTATCAGGGCACGAGCTACTGCTACACGTTGCTTCTCACCACCAGAGAGTTCATTGGGTTTATGGGTACTTCGCTCCGATAGTCCCATAAAATCGAGTAAATCCAAAGCTCTCTTCTTGAGAGTCTGGCGACTGTCTCCCTTAATCATACCTGGAATCATCACATTCTCCAATGCTGTGAATTCAGGCAATAGTTGATGAAATTGAAAGACAAAACCAATCTGTTCGTTTCGAAATGCAGCTAACTGCCTCTCTTTCATCGAAGAGACTTCAACACCATTGATAATAACCTGTCCGCTATTTGGTTTATCTAGAGTTCCCATCAATTGCAAAAGAGTCGTCTTGCCAGCTCCACTAGGGCCAACGATACTTACAATCTCCTGAGATTGGACATGTAAATCTATTCCTTTGAGAACTTTAAGAGAGCCATATAACTTGGTGATATTGTTTAATTGTATCATGCTTTTGGAGTGGTTAATTTACGGATTACATATTCAGCAAGAAAACAGCCAAACACTGCGGGCATATAACTAATTGTTCCACAAGTTGTCTTTTTATTTTCTTCGTTCTCTACCTTCAACAGAGCCTTAGAATCTGGTGCTTCACTACTAAATACGACCATCATCTTTTGATGATTGATACCCAACTTTTTCAGACGCTTACGAACCTGTCTGCTCAGTCCACAATGATAAGTGTCTTTGAGTTTGGCAAATTGTATCTTCGTGATATCGCGCTTTGCACCAGCACCCATACTGCTAATAAGAGGAAGTTTATGTCTTGTCGTTTCAGCAATAAGACTTATCTTTGGAGCTATCGTATCGATGGCATCTACGACAAAATCAGGTTTCACTTCATCAAGCAAATCAGCGATTAAGTCATCTCTTAGATATACTTGGCGAGCATCAACCTTCAAATCAGGATTGATATCAAGGAGACGATGAGCCAATACCTCAACTTTAGATTTGTCTATCGTACTATGCAAAGCTGGTAATTGTCTATTTATATTCGACGCATTAATGTTATCAGCATCAACAATAGTTATCGTGCCGACCCCCGCGCGCGTCATCATCTCAGTAGCATAAGCTCCGACACCACCTACTCCGACGACCAATACGTGCGCCTGTCGAAGACGCTCCATAGCCTCATCGCCTAGAAGTAAATGAGTTCGTTCATTCCAATTTTCTATCATGCCGCAAAAATACAATTTATTTTTTGATTATTAGACCATCGGAAGCCCATTACCTTGTATCTTTTGATAAAGGTCTAGTGCATAGACATCTGTCATACCAGAAATGTAATCTATAACAGCTTGGACACGTTCAAACAAAGTGGCACCATGAATATTGTATTGGTCAGATACACGATTGATTAGTAATTTAGAATAAGTCTTTTCAGGATTACATACCGCATCGATAAATAGATCCATCAACGTATTGATTACTTGATAACCTGCCAATTCGACTTCAAGAACTAGTCTAGCCCTATAGATACGATTATAGGCAGTCTTTGTACATGCTTGATAAGCCTTTCTAGGGCGTTCGGAAATACAACTAATCAATGATTTTTGGAATGTCCCTCGTAAGATGTCATCTTCTTTTTCTACAAATAGCTTGACACATTCATTGATGAGTAATCCAATCACAGAGGAACGAAGATAAGCAATTTGTTCATTGACATCGTCCACCAATTTGAAAGTATCTCTGATATGGGCTTGCCCTGGCTCATCAAAATAGTTAATCAACAATTCAATTGTTTCATCTGTGGTAAGAATCTTCAACTTATGAGAATCCTCTATATCCATAATCTGATAGCAAATGTCATCTGCAGCTTCAACCAAAAAGACCAATGGATGTCGGCAATAACGAAGTGGATGCTCTCGCATACAAATCATCCCTAACTCATCGGCTATGTTCTTGAACCGCTCTTCCTCTGTAGTGAAGAAGCCAAACTTACTCTTTTCTCCTGCTAAAGAAGAGGCAAAAGGATACTTGACGATAGAGGCTAAGGTAGTATAAGTCATCACAAATCCTCCTTGACGTCGACCTAAGAATTGATGCGTAAGTAACCGCAGAGCGTTAGCATTTCCTTCAAAATGAATCAAATCTTGCCACTGTTCTTCTGTAAACAACTCTTTGAGACGCTGTCCTTTTTGTTCTGCAAAATAACTACTAATGGCCTTTTCGCCAGAATGACCGAATGGAGGATTTCCCATGTCATGAGCTAAGCAAGCAGCAGATACTATGGTTCCAATCTCTGTAAGTAGAGTGTCTCTTAGTTCAGGGTGCTTCTTGGATAAGCATTCATAGACCTCAGTGCCAAGAGAACGTCCTACACACGAAACCTCCAAGCTATGTGTCAATCGATTATGTACAAAGATACTTCCCGGTAAAGGAAATACTTGTGTCTTGTTTTGGAGACGTCGAAAAGGAGCAGAAAACACTAATCTGTCGTAATCTCTCTGAAAAGTGGATCGTTTTTCATTACGTTTGGTATGATAGGCCTCTAAGCCAAGGCGTCGAGTGGTAAGGAGTTTACCCCATTCCATACGAGGAGAATCGCTGTCATTGTGAACTGCTTTTGCCATAAGTTATATCTTGTAAATAGTACATTTGATTGTATGACAAATGTACTAAAAAAAGCATATTATAAGTAGAACATATCTGATTATTGTCGTAAAAATGGTATATTCGCAGATATAAACTAGACAAGTGTGTACACATAAAAGAACTGAAATATGATAAAAGTAAACATCATAAATAAATCCCATCATAAACTCCCTGAATATTCAACACCATTATCTGCTGGAATGGACCTAAGAGCTAATCTTGATTCACCAATCACTTTAGATCCTCTTGACCGCTGCTTGGTCCCGACAGGATTATCTATTGAATTGCCTGCAGGACTTGAAGCTCAAGTACGACCAAGAAGTGGATTGGCAATCAAAAAAGGAATATCTGTACTCAATTCTCCAGGTACTATTGATGCGGACTATAGAGGTGAAATAGGTGTCATACTAATCAATTTGTCTAAAGAACCTTTTGTTATTGAGGATGGTGAACGTATCGCACAGATGGTTATAGCTAGACATGAGCAAGCAGAATGGGCATTGACCGATACACTTAATGAGACAGAACGTGGCACTGGTGGATTCGGACATTCAGGAATAAAATAAATTAGAACAAGGTATTTAGACAATTATGAATCAGACAAATATGGTCACCAAAGGGAAAGCTTTATGTACAATGCTGCTACTGACATTGGTTAGTTGTGCCTCGTTTCCATTGTTGCGGTCATCAAATACAAATCGTTTCTCTGGGAGAAATCAAAAGAATCCGGTCGAAGAATTAGACCACGATATCGATATCCAAGCATCCCCCGAGAGGAATAAAGCATACGATTATGTGTTTTTGCAAGCAGCAGGAAAAGATAAACAATTAGATGACAAATACAATATGCTTAAGCATTGTATCGAGATTAATCCTAACCATGCAGCTGCCTATTATGAAATGGCACAAATGCAATTGTATCTCAGTAACGATAGCCTCGCTACTCACTTCCTTGAAACTGCCCATAAGCTCAATCCTGAAAATTATTGGTATGCTTCTGCACTAGCTAACATGTATCAGCAAAGAGATAGCATGCAGGGTGCTATCGATGTGTATAACAATTTAGCAAAGATATATCCAAACAAACGAGATATCCGTTATGCGCTTCTCCAATGTTATTCTACTACAAAGGATTATGATAAGTTAGTCGCAACCCTTGACACTCTGGAAATCATGTCAGGAAAAAGTGAAACACTGAGCATGCAAAAGTTCCAGATATTTCTCCAAGAAAAGGATTCAGCACGCGCATTTAAAGAAATCCAAGGACTTGTCGATGAATACCCTTTCGATACCAAATATCGCAACCTGCAAGCTGACCTGCTCCAGAAGCATAATCGACATAGTGAAGCACTTCAAGTGTATCATAAGATATTAGAACAAGAACCATCCAACGGATATGCAAGATATGGGATTGCTTCTTATTATTTAGAAGTGGATAGTCTAGAGAAATACGAACAGAACATAGATATCCTACTCCAAGATCCAAAAGTAGATACCAAAGTCAAGGCAAATGTATTGCGTGAGTTTGTGGGCACTGTAAAGGAGCAGAAGATGGATAGTTTGAAAATAAATCAGAAATTCGATGAGACAATCGCTTCAGATTCGCTCGATGTGGATATCCCTACCCTCTACGCATCTTATCTCTTGTCCATCAAAGATGACGCTGAAGCGAAGAAGCAATTAGAAAAGATACTCAGATTGACTCCTGAAAATTCTGGTGTAAGGATGCAATTACTCCAGTTTGCATTGCAATCTCAAGAGACGAAACACGTGATTTCGCTATGCCAAACAGGTTTAGAAATCAATCCTAAACAAGTAGAATTTTATTTCTACCTAGCCGTGGGGTATTCACAAGAGAAGGAATTTGATAAGACTATCGCCACCTGTGAGAAGATGCTTCAAACAATTGATAACAAGACGATACGCAAAGAGATTCTCTCCGATGTGTATACGTTGATGGGGGATGCTTATCATGAAAAAGGATTAACTAAGAAATGTTTTGCATCGTACGACAAAGCAATTAGTCTAAACCCTGAAAATGTAGGGGTAATGAATAACTATGCTTATTTCTTATCTTTAGAAAGTACAGACCTAGACAAGGCAGAAGACCTAAGTCATCAGACAATCATTAAAGAGCCTGAAAATGCAACATTTCTTGATACTTATGCGTGGATATTATTCATGCAAGGGAAATATCCTCAGGCCAAAATGTATATAGATCAGACACTCGAACATAGCGATGCTGACTCACTCTCAGCAGATGTATTGGAACATGCGGGTGATATCTATTATTTCAATAATAAGAAGGAAGAAGCCATTAGTTATTGGGAACAAGCTGTTGCAAAAGGAGGTTCTAGTAAGATGCTCAAAACAAAGGTCAAGATGAAACGTTATATCAGATAGGATTATGACAACTTTACACTCTACCAGATCTAGACGATATTGCTTCGTGATAGGATTTCTCTTACTAGGGGCTTTCCTACTAGCTGGATGTGCCAGCACTCGAACGGCTTTATTGACTAAGACACCGACGAGTAATACCAGACAACTAAGCGCACGCTTTAGTGCAACGTTACCACAAGACAATCAGAAAGTTAAAGGGGTTATCAAATTGACACATGCTACAGATCTTCAGTTGTCATTTCGAGCACCAGTAGTAGGAAATGAAGTGATACGTATCGTCTTAACTAAAGACTCAATACTGATGATTGACCGGATACATAAGTGCTATGTAAAGACTACTTCCTATTTATTTGCTAAACAGTTTGACCCCAATCATGCCTCCGAATATTCACTCCAAAAGACTGAGAAGAAGATGTGGAAACTAAGCAAGAAGCAAACGGCAGTAGTAAGAGCATCGACACTAGGATGTCCTATCATGAATGAAACGGAAGTGATACTCTATAAGATATCTACCGAACCATTTACATGGCGCACGACAACTATCTCTAGTAGATATAAGCAACTGACCCTAGACGAATATTTAAAAATAGAAGATTAATACCATCGAATATATGATTGAATACGATAAACATAAGAAGAAGCTAAATATCCTATTGATTATTTTATTCATGGGGCTACATACCTCTATGCTTTGGGGACAGAACAATGAAACGATAGACAAACTGAGAAGCCAACGGAGTACCCTTCAAAAGCAAATCACTCAGAGTGCTTTGTTGCTTAAGTCAACTGAAAAAACAGTAGGTCAAGAACTAGATGAACTCCAAAATATTGAAGCTAAGATAGCAGAACAAGTCAATTTCATCAAAAAAATCAATGAAAGCCAATTAGTATTGAAGAAGGAAATACGCGTGCTTACATTGAAAATTTCGGAATTGAATAAGCAACTAAAGAAATGTAAGGATGAATATGCCAAGTCATTACGCTATGTTAGAGAACAACATTCTATCCAACAAAGGATGATATTTATCTTTTCAGCTGAAAATTTCAATCAGATGATTCGTCGCTTACGTTATACGATGGAATATGCTGACTATCAGAAAAGTCAAGCTGAAGAAATCAAATTAAAACAGGCGGAGCTCTTGAAGAAACAAGAGGAACTAGAAGATGCTAAGAAAGAAATGGCTGAATTAGTCGACTCACACAAAATCGAACAAAAAAAGTTGGAAGTCTCGCGTGAGAAACAAGACCAGATAGTCAAAAAACTTCAGAAGAAAAAATCAGTAATAAAAAGACAGATATCAATCCAACAGAAAAAAGCGAATGCTCTAAATGCAGAGATTGATAAACAAATCAAACTCGAAATACAACGAGCTGAAGCGGTCAGAAAGGAAAGGGAACGGAAGGCAAGACTTGCAGAAGCTAAGAAGAAAGGGAAAGTAAAATCTCAGCATACAGCGGAAAAGAGCAAGCCTAAAAAGGGGGTAAAGACATACTCTCAAACGAATAAACAAGAAAAAGAAGAGATCAAGCGACTCTCTGGAAGTTTCGTTAGTAACAAGGGAAAAATGCCGTATCCAATCACAGGTGAACATGTGATTTTACAGCATTTCGGCACCTACGCAGTAAACGGACTTCAGTTCATCAAGCTAGACAATAAGGGCCTCATCATCAAAGGAAAAGAAGGAGCTCAAGCAAGAAGTGTATTCGACGGTGAAGTGACTGCTATATTTCCTCTCAATGGATTGCTCAATATCATCATCAAGCACGGAGAATATAGGACCATTTACTGCAACCTCAAGACGGTAACAGTTAAGGCAGGAGCAAGTGTAAAGATTGGACAAACGCTCGGAGAAATCTATGTGGACCCGGCTAGAGGCAATAAGGCCATCCTTCATTTCCAAATAAGAAAAAAGACTAGCCTCATTAACCCTGAGTCTTGGATTAGATAATCATTTACTTAGAAACGTAAATCATCTAAGAGTGAGATATACAATGGTATCGCAGCCTCTATTTCAGAGAAGCAGATGTATTCATCTGCAGTATGAGAGCGAGCAGAATCACCAGGTCCCATCTTAAGCGAAGGGATATTCAGAAGCGCTTGATCACTCAATGTAGGTGAACCATAGGGAACTAAGCCAGCTTCTATACAGCGCTGAACAAATGGATGTGACTGTTCTATCTTTGATGAATTGAGTCTAAAAGAGCGTGCAGTAACATCACTATCTGCAATATGTTCTTTAATGACACTAAAGAGTTCCTCATTACTGTAGCATTCATTGCTTCGTACATCGACCACATATTTACATTGGTCAGGTATCACGTTGTGCTGAGTACCTGCTTCAATCTGAGTCACAGTCATCTTCACATCCCCAAGAAGAGCAGATGTCTTATCAAATTTGTACTGACTGAACCATTTTATATCTTCGAGTGCTTGGTATATAGCATTGACTCCTTCATCTCGAGCAGCATGACCTGCTGTACCATGAGCCATTACATCAAGAACCATCAATCCTTTTTCAGCAATCGCAGGAAGCATCTTCGTAGGTTCTCCTACTATAAGAAAAGAGATGGGAGGTAATTCGGGAATGACCAATTCTATACCATCTTTACCTGATACCTCTTCTTCACAACTAGCTAAATAAATCAAATTGTAAGGTTGCTCTTTACTAGTCAATACTCTGAATACAGAAAGTAAACTGACCAAGCTAGCTCCAGCATCATTGCTACCTAGACCATATAAGCGATCGCCTTCTACAAGCGGAGTAAAAGGTTGTCGTTTCCACGCATCAACAGGATAAACTGTATCTTGATGAGAATTAAGCAGGATTGTTGGTTTGTTTGGATCAAGATGAGGGCATATAGTCCAGATATTATTTCCTTTACGATGTGACTCTAAACCATAAGATTCTATGGTCGTTTGCAGAAAATCAGCAACTTCTTCTTCTTTCCTACTGAAGGATGGAATGCGAATTATTGACTGGAGTAAATCAGTTGCTTCTTTAACTAAATATTGGCTCATATTGATGCTAGCTTATTAATTATAGGCACAAATATACTATATTCCTAATATAAAAAGATATCTTTGTAAAGTATTAACTAAATAGAAATAGTATGCAATACGACAAATTTGCCACTATGTTTCAAAGACAGGCCGCCAAGTATGGTGACCGAGTTTGTTTGAAATATAGAAATTATACCACAAATGAGTGGATTCCTGTTTCATGGAACGGAGTAAATAAAATAACTCATGAGACTGCTTTAGCTATGGCTGAGCTAGGGTTAAAAGAACAAGATACGATTGGAGTTTTCTCTCAGAACATGCCTGAATATGTATATTGCGATTTTGCAGCTTATGAAAATCGACTAATAACAGTTCCAATTTATGCCACAAGTTCACCGCTTCAAGCCCAACACATTATTGATGATGCAAATATTAGCGTATTATTTGTAGGGGAACAGAAACAATATGATACTGCATTTAGTGTCATATCAAGATGCAATTCTCTCAAACATATTATTATCTTCAGTAAAAAAGTAAAACGGAATCCTCAAGATAGCTTCTCCGTTTATTTTGATGATTTCTTATTGTATGGACAGAATGAAACAAATGAAAAGATAGTTAGTCAGCGAACGAAAGAAGCGAGCGAAGAAGATATCGCTTGCATCATGTATACTTCCGGAACGACTGGGAATCCTAAGGGAGTCATTCTCTTACATAAGTCCTTCCAAGCCGCATTTAAAGATCATGATGATACAGTGCCTATCTATGATACAGATGTGTCTCTCAATTTCTTACCTCTTACTCATATATTTGAGAAAGCATGGACCTATATGTGTCTTCATGCTGGTGCAATCATATGCATCAATCTAGTCCCTCAAAAGATTCAGCAAGCTATCAAAGAAATTCGTCCTACCGTGATGTGCAGTGTACCACGATTCTGGGAGAAACTTTACGCAGGGGTGCAAGACAAGATTAATACCACAACCGGTATCAGGAAGAAACTAATGAACGATGCCATCATCGTTGGAAGGAAAGTAAATATTGATTACCTACGTGTAGGCAAGAAACCACCATTGTCACTTCGTCTTAAGTATAAGATGTATGAGAAACTAATCTATTCCCTTCTCAAGAAAACAGTAGGATTAGAAAATGGAAGACTATATCCTATCGGTGGAGCCAAAATGTCTACTGAGATTCATGATTTTGTACATGGCGTAGGATTACCTATCTTGATTGGATACGGACTGACAGAGTCTCTAGCAACTGTCAGTTTCACTGACCCTATGGTTTATTCTCGTGAATCTGTCGGTGTTCCACTACCAAATACCCATGTGAAGATAGGAAAAGAGAATGAGATTCTCCTCAAAGGTGACTCTATCACTCCAGGATATTTCCATGACCAAAAGGCAACAGACGAAGCTATAGACAAAGATGGTTGGTTCCATACAGGAGATTCTGGCTATCTCAACGAAAAAGGAGAACTCTTTCTCACAGAACGAATCAAAGATTTGTATAAGACGTCAAATGGAAAATATATTGCACCACAATCTATAGAGTCATTGCTTGTCGTAGATAAATATATCGATCAGATAACTATCATAGCTGACCAACGGAAGTATGCCTCTGCACTAATTGTTCCAGACTACGGTTTGGTCAAGAAATGGGCAGCAGAACATGGTCTAGGTGATAAGACAATGTCAGAATTGCTCGTAGATAAGAAAGTGATAAAATTGTTCTCTAGTCGTATCGGCACACTACAACAATCATTAGCACATTATGAGCAAATCAAACGCTTCACCCTACTCGAAAAACCCTTTAGTATGGAACGAGGTGAGATGACCAATACGATGAAGATAAAGCGAAATGTCGTCGCACGTAACTATGCTGATGAGATTAATCAAATGTATTAGATTTAAAATAAATTCAAAATGATTACTTTAGACCAACAAAAAGACATTATAAAACGCCGGGATGCGCTGAGGAGGTACCTTTGACATCCCTAGAAAACGAATAGAAATCGAAGAAGAAGAGTTGCGTACACAAGCACCTGGATTCTGGGATGATATCAAAACAGCAGAGATTCAGATGCGGAAGGTTAAAGCCCTTAAACAATGGATTGAGCAATATGAAGAAGTAGATGCATTGACTGAAGAAGTAAGTGTATCGCTTGAATTTTACGAAGAGAAATTGGTTACCGAAGAGGAAGTAGACCTAGCCTATCAAAAAGCATTAGATAAGATAGAGGCACTCGAGATGAAAAATATGCTTCAAGAAGAAGCAGATCAGATGAGTTGTTCTCTTAAGATAAATGCTGGCGCAGGAGGTACAGAGAGCCAAGACTGGTCTCAGATGCTCATGCGTATGTACTTACAATGGGCTGAGTCAAATCACTATAAAGTAACGATTAGTACCATACAAGAAGGAGATGATGCTGGGATTAAGACCTGTACCATTGAAATCGAAGGAGATTATGCCTACGGTTACCTCAAGAGTGAAAATGGAGTACACCGACTTGTTCGGGTATCTCCTTTCAATGCCCAAGGAAAAAGGATGACTTCGTTTGCTTCTGTATTTGTCACACCACTAGTGGATGATAGCATAGAAGTAGTCGTCGACCCATCATGTGTTACTTGGGATTTATTCCGATCTGGTGGAGCTGGTGGACAGAATGTCAATAAAGTAGAGACTGGAGTCAGACTGCGCTATAAGTATAAAGACCCAGATACGGGAACTGAAGAAGAGCTCTTAATTGAAAATACAGAGACTCGTTCTCAGTTGGACAATCGTGAGAATGCTATGAGACGACTTCGTTCACTCTTATATGACAAGCAATTACAAAAGCGACTGACCAAACAGCGTGAAGTAGAAGCTGGTAAGAAAAAGATTGAATGGGGCTCACAGATTAGAAGTTATGTCTTCGATGATAGACGAGTCAAGGACCACCGTACGAACTACCAGACATCAGATGTCAATGGGGTAATGAATGGGAAGATTGATGCATTCATCAAGGCCTACCTAATGGAATTTGGAGGAAACAGAAAAGATTAAATATTGTATAACCTATAAAATAAAAAAATCATGAGTAATAGAATGAAGGTAAAGACTAAGACAGCTCATCAGAAAAAAGAATCTGAAGGCTCTGCACATCACAGTAAACGAGAAGAAAGAAAAGGTTTACGCGTCGTAAAAGGCATTTTTATTGCTTTACTTATTCTCGCAGTTGCATCTATGGTAATCGTATCATTGAATCAATAAGCATACTTTATCATGGCATTGGAGATTGAACGAAAATTTTTACTACAAGGACCCTTTAAAGAATCAGCAACTTCTTCTAGTCATATTATCCAAGGATATATGCCTACTCAACCAGGAGTCACTGTACGGGTTCGTATAAGAGACAGTCAAGGTTTTCTGACAATCAAAGGTAACAGCTCCTCAGATGGGCTAAGCCGTTACGAATGGGAGAAAGAGATACCACTCTCCGAGGCCAAAGACTTATTAAATCTCTGTCACAATGGAACGATTGATAAGACTCGCTACTTAGTGCCCTATCGAAGAGTTACTTATGAAGTAGATGTCTTTCATGGTAAACTAGAGGGATTAGTGTTGGCAGAGCTCGAACTGGATGATGAGAATCAAGTGTTTCCCCGAGCTCCTTTCTTAGGAGAAGAGGTGACGGGAAACCCTCACTATTACAATTCAGTTCTTCTGAAATTGTCTTTAGCAGATTTAAATCTGCCAAAGAAGTAAATTCATAAAAACAAAATCCCCGTATGTGTCCAAAACACATACGGGGATTTGTTTTGTGTAAGAGCATAAGCCTCTATTTAGCCTTGAAGCCTTTAACAATCAAATATTCTGCTATCTGAACAGCATTGAGAGCAGCTCCCTTCTTTATCTGGTCGCTGACAGTCCAGAAGGTAAGTCCATTTGGATTGCTGATATCTTTACGTACCCGACCTACATATACAGGGTCATTGCCAGACAAGTAGAAAGGCATAGGATACTCTTGTTTTTCAGGATTATCCATCAGCACAAGACCTTCTCCAGTAGAGAAAGCTTCTTGAGCTTCTTCCACACCGATTGGTCGTTCTGTTTCTATCCAGATACTTTCACTGTGAGCACGAAGCGCAGGGACACGCACACACATTGCACTGACCTCTATGTCGCTATGCATAATCTTACGCGTTTCATTATACATCTTCATCTCCTCTTTTGTATACCCATTTTCGGTAAATACATCCACTTGAGGAATCAAGTTAAAAGCCAATTGATAAGCAAATTTCTCGACCTTCACTTCGTCGCCAGCTAAGAACTGACTACTCTGAGTGTAGAGTTCCTGCATTGCAGCAGCTCCCGCACCCGATGCAGATTGATAAGTAGATACATGTACCCGTTTGATATGAGATAATTTCTCGATAGCTTTCAAAGCAACCACCATCTGTATAGTGGTACAGTTTGGATTAGCAATCACTTTTCGAGGAGTATTAAATGCATCCTCACCATTAACTTCAGGAACAACTAAAGGGACATCGTCATCCATACGGAAAGCACTAGAATTGTCAATCATCAAAGCTCCAAATTGAGTAATGGTTTCTTCAAATTCTTTACTTGTTCCAGCTCCAGCAGATGTAAATGCAATATCAATGTCTTTAAAGTCATCATTGTGTTGAAGTAACTTGACTGTCAGCTGTTTACCCTTAAACATGTAAGAAGTTCCAGCACTGCGTTTGGAACCAAATAAAGTCAAATCGTCAATAGGAAACTCTCTTTGTTCAAGAATTTTTAGAAATTCTTGGCCTACGGCGCCACTAGCACCCACGATAGCTACATTCATAATTTTTACTTTTTTTGCTTTAATGATGATAATTACTTATCTTAGAATTTATCTTTATTGTAAGGAGTGAACCGCAAAAATACAACAATTTGCTAGAATATTCCGCAAAAATTGATTAATTTTGAACCAAGTGACAATTTTTCCTAACTATAATACATTTTGACCTATGCATTCAACTGCTGACCTTTTCAATTTACCCATAACAAACCATACTTGGATTTTCTTTCTCGTTTTGATTATTATTCTCTTAACTCCGATGTTGCTGAACAAATTAAAGATTCCGCACATCATAGGTATGATTCTCGCCGGAGTTTTGATTGGAGAACATGGTCTTAACCTTTTGGTTCGAGATGAGAGTTTTGAACTCTTCGGACAAGTCGGACTATTGTATATCATGTTCTTAGCTGGTTTAGAGCTGGACATGGATGGCATGATGAAGAATCGAGCAAAAAGTATCATCTTCGGATTACTGACCTTTCTCATCCCTTTTGTCATAACTATTGCAGCCTGCATGTATATTATCCATTATTCAGTCTGGGTGAGCACACTTATTGGAGCCATATTTGGTGCCCACACGCTGCTAACCTACACGATTGTAGGGCGCTATGGACAGACCAAGCATCCTAGTGTCATCATCTCCATCGGTGCTACAGTTATCGCACTTTTCGTCTCATTGATAGTACTAGCAGGTATAGCAGGCCATTTCAGTCCTGAAGATGGATTTACTTATTGGCTGAAATTTGTCCTTAAGTTCATAGGATATATGGTCATTGTCATATACGGATTTCCTCGTCTTACTAGATGGTTTTTTGAACGCTATGAAGATAGCATATTACAATATATATACATCTTAGCATTGCTTTTCTTAAGTGCTGCTCTCGCAGAGATTGCAGGATTAGAAGCAATCTTCGGTGCTTTTATGGCAGGATTAGTCATCAATCCGATGATTCCGCATCTATCTCCATTGATGAATCGTATCGAATTTGTAGGAAATGCTTTATTCATTCCTTATTTCTTGATTGGAGTAGGTATGATGATTAATTTGCGTCTACTATTTGTCGACCCAGCAACCTTTTGGGTCATCATATTGCTCATAGTCGTTGCCACTGGAGGCAAATGGCTTGCGGCATGGGTAGGACAAAAATGGTTTCATTTCAACTCAGCGAGTCGGATGATGTTCTTCGGCATGACCAATGCACATGCAGCATGCGCACTGGCTATGTTATTAGTTGGAACCCACATAGAAATAGCACCAGGACAGATGCTTATCGGGGAAGATATTCTCAACGCTATGATTATTTTGATTCTTGTATCCAGCATCATCAGTTCTCTTGCTACAGAAAACGCAGCACGTCGATTGGCCCTAAGTGAGCAATCTAAGGCAGGAGTCATCCACGATAATGAAGAGCAACGAATCTTAGTTTCATATTCCAATCCTCAGACCGTGGAGCCACTTACTCAACTAGCTATATTGCTCCATCGTCCAAACGACAATAAGGAACTAATTGGACTCCATGTAAGTAGCGATACGTCCAAAGACCCTCGCAAACGATTGAATGCTAAACATATTCTTGACAAGGCCACGAAACTAGCAGCTGCAGTAGATATCCCGATGTCTACTCTCAACAGAGTAAGTACCAATATCATCACGGGAGTCATACACACGACCACCGAGTTCAATGCGAGTGATATCCTTATCGGCTTACATCAAAAATCAAAAATGTCTGACCGATTCTGGGGAAACTTCACAGACAACTTACTCTCTAGAGTACAACGTCAGATTATGGTAGTTCGCCCAGTCGGAGTAATCAATAACATAGAACGTATCGTCGTCGCAGTACCAGCTCAAGCTGAATTTGAGCACGGTTTCTCGAAATGGATTGATCGCTTAGTAAGTATTAGTGAGCAGTTGAGTTGCAAAGTACATATCTATCTTTTAGAAGAGACCAAACAATGTATTGAAACCTATCTAAAAGACAATCATGCAGATTTTAAACCAACTTATGAACTGATTACTAAATGGCGAGATTTGTACAATAGGGAAGAATTAGCCAAAGAAAATGAACTGATGGTTGTCATCAGTGCACGAAAAGGAAGTTTATCATACGAAAGCAGCTTCGAGGAAATTCCTGCACAGATTGATAAGTATCAAAAGAAGTCGTCATTATTAATTCTTTATCCTGACCAGTTTGGTATGTCAGAAAATTACACGACTTTCATCGATCCAATGCACAACTTGTAAACTTACTATAAACACAATTAAATTTTCAATGGTTATGAATCAGCATTTGATTAAAGGAGACAAAACAAATATGCTCCTTTTAAGTACAGGATTTCTTATTGGTTTTGGCACCATAGGATGCCAAGAACAAGCAACAAAAGAACAGAACAAAAATCCAAATGTCATTGTCATCCTTGCAGATGACATGGGCTATGGAGACATCAATGCTAACAACCCTGAATCTAAAATTCCTACTCCAAACTTGGACAAGCTTGTGCAAGAAGGGGTGAATTTTAGTGATGCGCACTCCAATTCTGCGGTAAGTACACCTACCCGTTATGGTTTGCTCACAGGTAGATACTGTTTCCGTTCGAGACTCAAAAGCGGTGTACTATCTGGCTATGAAGCCCCACTGATAGAAGATAGTGTGAGTACCATAGCTCAACTAGTCAAAGAAAGAGATTATCAAACAGCTTGTATTGGTAAATGGCATCTTGGTTTGGGATGGGCCAAGAAGACCCCCTCGCTCCCATTAACTGTAGGAGGTAAACAGCTTGCACCTGAGAATACAGACAATGTCGATTACAGTGCACCAATCAAAGGGACGCCTATAGATTATGGTTTCGACTATAGTTATATAATCCCTGCCTCATTGGATATCACCCCCTACGTCTTTATTGAGAACGATAAAGCGACAAATCTTCCAATGCATAAGATTAAAGGGCTCAATTCTGGTAGAGGAATCTTTTATAGACCTGGTGATACAGCCACAGGATTTGTCCATGAGGACGTACTTCAAACATTTATCGACAAAGCAAAGGCCTATATCACAAATATTGACAAGAAGCGTCCTTTCCTATTGTACCTCCCACTCAATGCACCTCATACCCCTTGGCTTCCCACAGCAAAATATCGCGGCATGTCAAAAGCAGGAGTATATGGGGACTATGTATGCATGGTAGATGATATGGTGGGACAAATCGAAACGCATCTCAAGCAGATGAATCTCGATGACAATACCATCGTATTATTTACGAGTGACAACGGTTCTCACTGGAAACTAAGTGACATCAAGAAGTATAACCACCGTGCCAACGGAAACAGACGAGGAATGAAATCCGATATATATGACGGCGGACACCGCATCCCATTTGTCATCAAATGGGGCAAGAAATTACAAGGCGGACAGCATACTGCCCAACTGACATGCATGACAGATATATACGCTACATTAGCTGACATACTTAATCTGAAGAAAAAACCTCGACAAGGGCTAGATGGGGAAAGCTTCCTTCCATTTCTAATGGACCCGAAAAAAGAAAAAACGGACCGTGCCATCGTACATCATTCCGTCAGTGGTCAGTTTGCCATCCGCAAGGGAAATTGGAAATTTATCGATTGTTACGGGTCTGGAGGATGGAGTCCTGCCAGTCCATCAAATGAGAAAGATAAATCTAATATCCAGCTATACAACATGAAGAAAGACGTTCTAGAGAATAAGAACGTAGCTGCAGAAAATCCTGAGATTGTCAAAAGTTTAAGAGTAGAACTTGAAGAAATCAAGAATCTATAAAGGTCTATAACAAAAGAGGCTCCATTTTGCTCTTCAGAAAGCAGGATGGAGCTTTTTAAAGCTATTCTGAGGAGTTTTAAAGAGTTACATAGACTATCACCCTAGAAAGGCCATTTTAATGGCTCTAATTGGGAAGTAAATAGAAAAGACTAGGATCAAAAGAAAAAAAGTCACTCATTGAAAACAATGAATGACTTTTTTATTGAGTAGTTCCACGAGGATTCGAACCTCGACTGACAGTACCAAAAACTGAAGTGCTACCATTACACCATGGAACTATCCTAAAGCTTTCTTTTGGAAAGCGATGCAAATATAAGGTGAAATTGATTACCCACCAAATATTCGCACCTTTTTTTTCAGAATTTATTATTTTCCTTTATAATCAACTCGGGAAGGAATATAAATTAACAACTATTACTTAGCGATTACAAGAAAATAGTTTTTCTTACCTCGTTTAATAAGCAAGTATTTATCGTTAAGTAAATCAGAAACTGTGATTTCTTGATCAAAAGACTGTAGTTTCTCTTGATTTAAGGAGATACCTCCCCCTTGGACTAACTTACGCATTTCACCTTTAGATGCAAATACAGCAGCCTCACCAGCTAATAAGTCTACAGCTTTGACTCCTGATTCTAAAGAAGAATGCGCTACTTCAAATTGAGGTACTCCTTCAAATACAGCAAGAAATGTTGCTTCATCTAACTTACGTAAGGCATCAGCAGTAGATTTACCGAATAAGATAGCAGAGGCATCAACAGCCTTGTCATATTCTTGTGAACCATGAACCATAGTTGTAACCTCTTTAGCCAAACGTTTCTGCAATACACGTAAATGTGGTGCTTCAGCATGTTCAGCAACTAATGCATCGATAACCTCTTTATCCAAAGAAGTGAATATCTTGATATATCGAGCAGCATCATCATCAGTTACATTAAGCCAGAACTGATAGAATTTGTAGGGAGAAGTATATTTGGCATCTAGCCAGATATTTCCACTTTCAGTTTTACCAAATTTGCCTCCATCAGCCTTGGTGATAAGCGGACATGTAAGAGCATAAGCTTCTCCGCCATTTGTACGACGAATCAGTTCAGTACCGGTAGTGATATTTCCCCACTGGTCTGATCCCCCCATCTGTAATTTGCAATGATGCGTTTCGTTGAGGTGTAAGAAATCATATCCTTGAAGAAGTTGATAGGTAAATTCGGTGAAAGAAAGTCCATCACGACTTTCTCCATTGAGACGTTTCTTGACAGACTCCTTAGCCATCATATAGTTCACAGTAATATGCTTACCTACTTCGCGAGCAAAGTCAAGGAAAGTAAAGTTCTTCATCCAGTCATAGTTATTGACTAGTTCAGCTTTATTCGATGCATCACTGTCGAAGTCTAGGAAACGTGCTAACTGCTTACCAATACATTCTTGATTGTGACGAAGAGTTTCTTCATCAAGTAGGTTGCGTTCAGCAGATTTACCAGAAGGATCCCCTATCATACCTGTAGCTCCACCAATCAGTGCTAAGGGCTTGTGCCCACATCGTTGTAGGTGACGAAGCATCATCACACCACAAAGATGACCAATATGTAGAGAGTCGGCTGTTGGGTCAATACCTACATAAGCTGATACTTGCTCTTTAGCAAGTAGCTCCTCAGTACCAGGCATCATATCATGAATCATGCCTCTCCATTTCAATTCTTCTACGAAATTCATAGTTTTATCTTTTATTGTTTTACTTTTTCAGGAAAAAATACTTTAGTAGCATTTTTTCTTGCGGCTATTACCACATCATATGGTTCTTCGTTACGAACTTTAGCTATATGCTCTATATGTTCGTACATCGAAGCTGTCTCATCATCAGATTCTAAAAGCATTAAGTCTTCAGGTACGTAAAGTGAGCATACGTCACTCGCTTTGAAGCCAATACTAAAATAGAAACCTAATTTGACAAGATTCAACACAGGACGTGAACGTCCTCTATAACCATGCATTACCCAAGAAGGAATGTTACTAAACTTAGCGTCTTTCTTTGCCTTTTCAGCCCATTGCGTAAGACGAACCATATGTAAAACAACAGGTTTCTTTGCTTGATTGGCTATCTCTAACTGAGTAAAAAAGACAGTACGTTGCAGTTTTTGGTCAAAATCGCTATTGGGATCTAGTCCACATTCGCCTACTCCTACTACTTGAGGATGATTGACCAATTCTCTCAAGAGTTGTAATTCTTGGTCTACATTTTCTAGATACCAAGGGTGAACTCCAATCGTGTAATAGATACCTGGCTGAGGATCAAACTCCGAGGGCATTACACTATATATTGCCTGAGGTTTTTGTACATCATCTGAATGTGTATGTTTATGAACATCTAAAATCACTTGACTTCTAATTAAATCGGTAGTTCGCATTTATTTTTCTCTTGTTTTCTGTTATCCATTATATACAGCGAATGTTTAAACTGTATGTCATAGAAAATTGATGATTACGGTACAGGGTCGTATCCAGAACCTCCCCAAGGATGACATCTCAATATTCGACGAATAGAAAGATATAACCCTTTTATAGGACCATGCTTGCGCAACGCTTCAATAGCATATTGTGAACAAGTGGGGGTGAAACGACAACTGGGAGGAGTCATAGGTGAGATGACATGGCGGTAAACTTGCACCAAACCAATCAATAGATAATTAAGTACCTTCCCTATAGGCGATATTAGATACCGTCTAATAAAATGAAAGATAAGTTTTATTATGCTCATTCTATTCCTCGCATGAACAGGACCTATAGTCCATAATCAAAATCATTATATTTATTAAAAACTAACTAGACACTCTCTAGTTAGTATATCACAAAGACTTTGCTATACGCTGAAGCGCTTTTACCATTGCCTTATCTATATGATCACTCGGCAAAATCTTTGGCACTTGATACAAAAAAGCAATCACATGATGAACATCTTCACCGGTTGACTGAACCTCTTGATCAAGTAAGATGGATTTATGTTTACGATAAGCTTCCCGAAGTTGACGTTTGATTCTATTTCGGTCAACTGCATTTTTGAAATGCTTCTTTGGAGCATTAACTAAAATAGCAAAAGGCTTATCAATAAGGGCATCTACGGTACCGTATACCACTCTAAAAGGAAAGACAAAGAAAGATTCTTCTTTCCCTGAAAATAGCGTATCGATAACTCTTTTACTATGGATTCGTTCTGCCTTGCAGAGCTTCATTGCATTTATCTTTATTGTTTTACTCTATTGCTCTTCTTCAGTTCCTTTACATACAATTGCAAAGCAGCAACCATCGAAGGAGCTTTGACCGTAGGGGCTTCTACAGTAATGTCTAATCCTGCTTCTGTGACCGCTTTAGCGGTAGCAGCACCAAAGGTAGCAACCTTAATCTTTCGCTCAGCAAAGTCTGGGAAGTTCTTCAAAAGGCAGTGCAATCCAGATGGACTAAAGAGAATAATCATATCGTAGTCCAACTTTTCATCTGGTGTAAAATCAGCTGCTACAGTTCTGTACATGACAGCCAACGTATGGTCTACTCCAACCTCTTCAAGCAACAAACGCATATCGTCTTTATGAACATCTGACATAGGGACAAAATAAGACTCATCGTCATGTTTGATGATTGCTTGACGAAGTCCATCTATACGACCAGTATTGCCAAAAAACACTTTACGTTTGCGATACTGAACATACTTCTGTATATACAAAGCAACCGCTTCACTGACACAGAAATATTTCATATCATCCGGCAATTCTAACCGTAAATTTTTAGACAGTTTAAAAAAATGATCTACTGCATGTCTTGATGTAAACACGACTGCAGTATGGTCTAGGATAGAAACCTTCTGTTGACGAAATTCCTTAGTAGAGACACTTACAACCTTGATAAGTGGTCTAAAAACGATGTCTATCTTATTGTCTTCAGCAAAACTGAAATAAGGTGACTTGTCAGATGCTGGTTTTGGCTGTGAGACTAGTATCTTTTTTAGTTCCAATGTCTTATTTTTTTATAGGTAATACAATCAATATCCAAATGCTATACTATACAAAATGTAGTAAGGTAGCATTTCAATCGTGCAAAAGTACAGAATAATGAGCAATACACCATAAAAATGGATACTAAAAAGTCTCAACCACGCATAGAGAGTCAACAATTTAACTAATATCCACATTACGATACAAATAATTAGAACTAATTTAGAACTAATTGTCACATATATTGCAAAAAAATCAAAAGCCAAAAAGAGCATTCCTATCACAGAAATGATTAAACGATATGAAGCAAGCCATTTCCTACAATCCTCCATCCCAATCAGCGTCCAGCCATAAATGAGATAAAGCATCCGTTTAGCTATCAAAAAGAGGAATCCCCCACCAATCATTTCGCCTAACAACAAATACCTATTTGTGACCAGATAATCAGTATCCAGATACTGAAAGAGAATCAGATATACCGCTATAGTGACAGTGATAATCGCTTGCAATTGATACCAGAGATAGGCATATACAGAAGGTTCATTCTGTTCATCAAAGAAACTACCCCGTTCCTTTTTAGTGGCAAATCTTAATATCTGACGCAAGATAGTAGCATGCGTTGTTTTAATAAAAAAGGCAGATATCAGAAGGCACAAGATTAGCGTGAGCCCAATCCAACTATCCCCCTTGGGGAGATAAGGCAAAAGAACGGTTAGCGAAATCATAATTTCGCAAATTTTTTGAATGACGGATCCCAACTACGAGGGCCAAGAAGTAGTTCCATCGCTTCATCAGCTGAAGTAGCCACTTGCCATAAATCATTATGACGTTTATGCATAAAGTTCTCCTCAATAGCTCTTTCGAACATCTGAAGAAGCGGGGCATAATAGTTATCTATATTCACGATAATGATAGGTGCATTGATCAACCCTAATTGTTTCAGAGTAATCACTTCGATCAACTCCTCCAGAGTGCCCACGCCACCAGGCAAAGCAACAATTCCATCGGCCAGTTCAGCCATACGCATCTTACGAGTAGACATATCATCCACCACTTCCAACTTAGTCAATCCAGTGTGACACCAGCCATTATCTATCATAAACTGAGGGATAATCCCTGTCACTTTACCACCAGCACGGAGCACCGCATCAGCAGTACGCGCCATCAGTCCCATATTTCCTGCACCATTGACTAGCCGAAGGTTCTTCTGTGCAATAAGCAACCCTAAGCGGTCAGCAGTCTCTTTATATTTCACATCTATGAGTTCACTTGACGCACAGTACACAGCGACTGATTTAATTTGATCTTTTGTTTCTATAGTCATCTTATTCTTATTTATTTCATCTAATTACCCCAATGGTCTCTATCCAGATTGCGATATCCAATGGCTTCTGCAATATGTGAGACCTCAATATCTTCTTTTTCTTCCAAATCTGCGATTGTCCTAGACACCTTCAAGATACGGTCATACGCTCTTGCAGATAAGTTCAATCGTTCCATAGCTTGTTGAAGAATCTTAAGACATGGTCCATCTAGACGGGCATATTTCTCCATCAATTGGGGAGTCATTTGAGCATTGCAATGTACATTTGGATATCCTGCATATCTTTTTTGCTGAAGAGCACGAGCTTTAATCACCCGTTGACGAATGGATTGGCTACTTTCTCCTCGCCTAGCATCAGCAAGTTTTTCAAAGGGCACAGGAACAATCTCCACCTGAATATCTATACGGTCTAATAACGGTCCTGATATCTTACTTAAGTAACGCTGGACTTGTCCAGGAGTGCACACACAATCCCTTGTCGGGTCATTGTAATAACCACAAGGACAAGGATTCATAGCAGCAACAAGAGTAAAGTTTGCTGGGTATTCTACGCTCCATTTCGCTCTTGAGATAGATATCTTCCGGTCCTCTAAAGGTTGACGAAGAATCTCAAGTACTTGTCGTGGGAACTCAGGGAGTTCATCAAGAAAAAGGATTCCATTTGAAGCCAGAGACAACTCACCAGCTTGAGGATACGCCCCCCCTCCAGCAAGAGCCACTTGTGAAATCGTATGATGCGGTGCTCTAAAAGGACGCTGCGTGATCAAAGAAGTACCTTTGGCCAATTTTCCAGCAACAGAATGTATCTTAGTCGTCTCTAAGCTCTCTGATAAAGACAAGGGAGGCAAGATAGTAGGTAATCGCTTAGACATCATTGACTTGCCCGAACCAGGCGAACCGACCAACAATATATTATGTCCTCCGCTAGCCGCTACCTCAAGTGCTCGTTTGACGTGTTCTTGCCCTTTGACATCAGCAAAATCAATATCATATAAATCTTGCTTTGAAAAAAATTCAGCACGCGTATCTATCACCGTTTGGTTCAAGAGCTCTTCTCCTTTGAGATGTCTGATTATATCCAGTAAATTCGATGCCCCATACACCTTGAGTTGATCGACTACAGCTGCTTCACGTACATTTTCTTTAGGAACTATAAAAGCATCAAATTTCTCTTGACGTGCAAGAATTGCTATTGGAAGTGCCCCTTTAATTGGAAGGATAGTGCCATCCAGACTCAGTTCGCCACAAATCATGACACGCTCGACCGATGGAGAAGGAACCACCCCCTCAGCAGCCAACATAGCCACAGCTATGGGTAAATCGTAAGAAGCTCCTTCTTTACGCAAGTCAGCAGGAGCTAGATTGATTAGTGTCTTGCGAATAGGCATCTTGTATCCTACAGCTTCTAGAGCAGAAAGGATGCGTTCATGGCTTTCTCGTACAGTTGAATCAGGTAATCCAACCATAGTGAAGAGACAGCCTTTTGTTAAATTGACTTCTACGGTAACCAGTGTCGCATCGATACCGACCAGAGCCGCGCAGTATACTTTTGATAACATAGAACTATATTTGAACGATTAATGCTTTAAAAATTAGTCTTCCGTTTCTTTCTAGCCATTTCACGTTGCTTAAGTGTAGCCAACTCATTGTCTCTAAGTGTCTCAGCATGAGCCATAGCTACATCTATGATACTATCAAGTTCATTGATAGCAGGATTTATAGCAGTAATTTTTGAGTCTGCCCCTATCACATATAGCGAAGGCACATTAGTGATGGCATATCGAGATGCAGCACCACTGCTCCAGCCGTAGAAATCACACAACTGAGTCCAAGGGACACTATCCCGTTCGATAGCCTGTTTCCAGTTCAAGGTATCGACATCTAAAGATAGATTTACAATAGCTAGTTCAGGAGGAAGTGCTTTGATTTTACGAGCATAAGCAGGTAATTTCTGATTGATTTTCTGTACTTCCTTTTTGGTTCGAGGAGGAAATTTCTCGTATAATTTACGTAAGTGATTTAGATACAAAGTATCAGGCTTCCACGAAGCCCAGAAGTGCAACAGAAGCACTTTATGGTTGTAGGTATACCTACTATTTCTGACGCCAGCCGTATCCACAGCACTGAAGCTAGGAGCATAGTTTCCAGGGACAATGTTTTTAGCTTTTGTTGCTATCTCGCTCAGATTAGAAACAAACAACTCATCTCGTAATTTACCTCCCATATCACCAATCACTTCATTTATCTTGGTAAATGAAGGCTGTTGACTTTCGAGAAAATAATGCTTCAGCATGAACATGCTGATAGGGTCATCAGGTGAGAGGCGCACATAATTAGAGACAGCTTCTTGTTTGCCCACCACATCAAATGGAGCGATAGAATCCATAAATGATTTTAGTCGTTTATTCTCTTGAGAACCAGTGACCGATAAGTGCCAGATAGAATCGACATCCCCCTTGATATTTATTTTGGATTGGTCAGATATATATAATGGAAAAGAGACCAAATCAGGAATCAGCAGATATCCTTGGTCGAAGCTATCCACTTGTATTTCTTTTTGAAAGGCAGAAGATGAAACAAAAAGCGTATCTATCAATAAGGAATCCAACTTATTGCGAACCAAATAGACCGTATCATTACCAAGTCCAGTTATCCGACCTTTGATTTGCACTTGGCGAGAGCCACGATGATGACAAGAAGAAAGCGTGAAAAGTAATACAACAATCCACAATCCCCATTTAGATATATTCTTTTGTACCATAACCTTTAATATCAATAGCACCGACTCCTAAAAATGAAGGAGTCAGTGCCATATGAATAATTTATTAAAATATGAATTATCCTAAGATACCAGCCAAAGCAACTGCATATTTAGCAAATTCAATATCATTTTTAGCTTTCTCGATAAGTGAAGAATCCATTTGGATAGCTTTCTTCAAACCAGAAGTAACCATAGATGCATTGTTAGTACGAGCACCAAGCACAGCGCTTAGGTAGCTAGTCATAGCATCTGGATTAGCAATACCACTCAATGTGTTTTGAGCTTTGCTATAATCTTTAGCTAAGATTTGAGCAAGAGCAGCACTATTTGTTTTCACGTCACCAAAGTCAGCAACAGCTTCATCATAGTCACCTTTAGCAACAGCTAGGTTACCAAGAGATTCTTGAAGAGTAGCAGCACCAGAAGCTTTTGCTAAGCAATTTTCAGCTTCAACAACATTACCTTGTGCTAGTGCAACAAGTGCTTTGTTGTTTTGTACTTCAGGAGCAGCTTGACGGCTTGCAGCATCGTTTAGACAACTAGCAGCCATTTCTAGGTCACCTGCTTCATAAGCAAGCATACCCAAGTTGTTATAAGCACGATAATCCTCAGGGAACAATTTAGTTGCTTTTTTGTAGATAGCCACTTTCTCAGAAGCTTGGTTTGTCAATGTAGCAGCATAAAGAAGTTCCTCTAGATTAAGAGCTTTTGCATCATTCTTAGCCAAGTTAGCAATCTCATCATCTGATTTACCGATAACATCATAGTTCAAAGTCAAACGAGAACGACGTAGCTTAGGAAGGATATCTTTAGCTAGTGTATCATAGACAGTTGAAATATTTTTGATTTCTTCGTCACGTTTGTCAGGGTCACTGTACATAGACAAGACACGTAAAATCAAGTCTTTATCTTGGATGTTTGAAGCTTCAACAAGTTCTTTGAATCCGTCCCAATCCTCAGCAGTATATTTTGTATCCACTGGAGTATCAAGTTTAGCACGTTTTAGGTTACGGTTTACCAACTTACCTGTGTTTGCTTCACGTTTTGCAGCAAGTTTAGTATTCAAATCCATTGTACCATCAGGAGAAGCATAAGCAGAAACTTCGATATTGTTCACCTTACGGTTTTCTGTTCCTTCGATAGTTTTTACAGCATCATTAAATTCACTAGCAACTTTGCGTTCGTTTGAACGAATGTTTGCTTGTTGAATCATAAACATGATATCACGTTTCTCTGTTTGACGGATAATACGTTGGAATGCATCCTCAGAATTTGTCATATTAGCTGAACCAACTGTATTTGATAGTAATTCAGATGTAGAGATGACTCCATCAGCAACCTTTACAGCTGGCAATTTGTACATCTTATCCCCTTTAGTAACAGTAAATTCAAGATACAATTCAGATTTAGCCATTTCTGGTTGATATTCAAAAACAGTCTTCATTGAATAGTTACCACCCAATTTGTAAGAGATAGCACGGTTATTACCTTCTACCTTTTCACCTTGGAATGTAGCTGGTTGACCTACAGCCTGACCACCATCCCATTTCAATACAGGAAGCACAGTGACTACTGAGTTCTTGTTGAAATACTTTTCAGGGAATTGTCCATTAATTGTTGCAGGAACTTGACCGCCTACAGCTTCAAGAACTTCAGGAGATACAGTAAAGTAGTCAGATGACAGTTCGTTCATTTTACTACTACAAGAGGTTAGTACCGCAACGAGTACTACCATCATAGATAACATCAGTTTTTTGTTCATTGTTCTTCTAATTAGAATTCAAAAATATAGTTCATATAGATGCAAATATATAAATAATAGCTGACGAAATGATATTAAAGTGTAACTTTTTAGTGAAAAGGATGTGAAAGCACATCTTTTTTACATCCTTTATATTCTTTTCCACTCCTTGAGATTAATCTAAACCTCTTCTTTCGTTATAATACTTGATATTACGAGGATGGTGAGCAATAATCTCACTGCGAAGATATTGCTTATCCAAGTGGGTATATATCTCAGTAGTCGCTAAAGATTCGTGGCCCAACATCGCTTGAATGGCCCTCAGGTTGGCTCCTCCTTCGAGTAGATGGGTAGCAAAAGAATGACGAAAGGTATGGGGCGAAATCGTTTTTTCTATCCCAGCACGCTCAGCCGTTTCTTTGACAATATAAAAGATCATCACACGACTCAGATGGGTTCCTCTACGGTTCAAAAAGACAAAATCCTCTTCTCCTTTCTTGATTTTGCCATCGATACGGATAGGCAAATAGTTTTTGATCTCATCAATAGCACGATGTGAAATAGGAACGAGTCTTTGTTTACTTCCCTTCCCCTCTACACGAATAAATTGCTCATCCATATAAAGTTCAGACAATTTCAGATTAGTTAGCTCAGACACTCGAAGACCACAGCTATACAAGACCTCTAATATTGCCCGATTACGAGGCCCTTCATCTTTGGACATATCCACAGAAGAGATGATATAGTCTATTTCCTCAATGGCAAGAACTTCAGGCAGATGCATCCCTATGCGAGGCCCTTCAAGGAGTTCACTCGGGTCTGCCTCGATAACTTCTTCAAGAAGGAGAAAATGAAAAAAGGATTTAATTCCCGAGAGGATCCTAGCTTGACTACGCGGATGAATACCCAAATCTCTAAGAGTAGCAGAGAAATGCTCTAAATGATCAAGAGTGACATTGGCGACACTGAGCTTTTCGTCCTCGAGATAACTAAGCAACTTATCTAAATCACTCAAGTATGCAGACAGCGTATTTTCAGCTAGTCCTTTGACTAATTTCAAGTACCGTTTGTATGATTTTATGTATGACGTATTATCCATATAAGATGATTAACGATTCGCCGTAATGGAGATGAAATACTCAAGTGATAAGCAGCTTCAAATTTGACTTTTTCCCATAAAAAGAACCTTCAATTGAAAATACTATATAAAAAGCCCCCCTATTTACCTTAAAGTAAAGATTAATTTCGTAAATTCGCACTATTAATAATGTGCTAGTCATCGTTGAGGACTCACGACAAAGATACAAAAAAAGGAGCGTACTTGATGGACATACTGATAATAAATGGACCAAATATTAATCTATTAGGCAAACGAGAGCCTGATATTTATGGCAACCAATCCTTTGATGCTTATTTCGAAATATTGCAGAGGCAATATCCCGAGGTGAGTCTACGCACTTTCCAATCCAATCATGAAGGAGCATTGATAGATAAGATTCATGAAGTTGGATTTGATATCGATGGGATTATCCTCAATGCTGGAGCCTACACTCATACTTCTATAGCTCTTCACGATGCCTTACGGGCGGTTCCAACAACAGCTATTGAAGTCCACATTTCCAATGTACATACTCGTGAAGATTTTAGACATAAGTCTATGATTTCAGCTGCTTGTAAAGGAGTAATATGTGGATTTGGACTTGATTCCTATCGGTTAGCCATAGAGGCTTTAATCCGTAAATAAGGGAATCTTTTTTCTTTAAAGCAACAACAATAAAAATATAGGTAAACAAGTAAACGTTTTATGAAAACTAAAAAGACAAAGATCGTAGCATCCATTTCCGATCTACGTTGCGACGTGGAATTCATTCAAGCATTACGCCAAGCTGGAATGAATGTCGTGAGAATGAATACAGCTCATGCGACAAGAGAAGGATTGACCACACTAATCAAAAATGTACGTCAAGTATCTAACCGTATCGCCATATTGATCGATACCAAAGGTCCTGAGGTACGTACAACAGAAATAGAAGAAGGTAAATTTACTGTCAAGACAGGTGATATCATCCGTGTCATGGGTGATGCTAATAGAAAGACAACTAGAGAATGTATCTCCGTGAGCTATCCTAAATTTGTTCGTGATGTACCTGTAGGCAAGCAGATACTCATAGATGATGGAGACACCGCTCTCGAAGTGACAAGCAAAGAAGATGATATGCTTGTTTGTAAAGTGCTAAATAATGGAGAAATAGGTACACACAAATCGGTAAATGTACCGGGAGTACGTATCAACCTACCAGCCTTGACAGACAAAGACCGTAAGAACTTAGCCTTCGCAGTTACACAAAACATCGATTTTGTAGCACACTCTTTCGTTCGTAATGCAGAAGATATTAACTGTGTAAGAGAACTCTTGGGCGATAGCGGCATTCGTATCATTGCTAAGATTGAGAACAAAGAAGGTGTCGAAAATATCGATGAAATCATTGAAGCTGCTGATGGAATCATGGTCGCTCGTGGTGACCTCGCTATCGAAGTACCTTACAATAAGATTCCAGGTATTCAACGTATGCTTATCCGTAAGTGCATTTTGGCTAAGAAGCCGATTATTGTGGCTACCCAGATGCTACATACGATGATAAAGAATCCTCGTCCAACCCGTGCTGAGGTTGCTGATATTGCAAATGCAATCTATTCTCATACTGATGCAGTGATGCTCTCTGGAGAAACAGCCTACGGAGACTACCCTATCGAAGCCGTGAAGACAATGGCTGAAGTCGCTCTTCAAGCTGAACAAGATGATGTCAAAGAGAACAACATCCGTATTCCGCTAAGTTCAAATGCCGACACGACTGAGTTCCTATCTAAACAAGCAGTGAAATCTACGTTCAAATTAGGAATCCGTGCTATCATTACAGACAGTTATAGTGGACGAACTGCACGCAACCTAGCTGCTTTTCACGGTCCTGCTCCTATCCTTGCTATTTGCTATAATGAGAAGACGATGCGTCATCTTTCACTTTCTTATGGTGTAGATGCGATTTACATGCCTGAGTTAGCCAATGGACAAGAATATTATTTTGCAGGTCTTCGCAGATTGGTCGAATCAGGAGTACTTAAACTATCTGACTATGTGACATACGTTTCTTCTGGACGTGCTGGTACACGCACTTCATACATTGAAATCAATGAAGTAGCAGATGCTCTTGAGCATGCCAAAGATTTCGTTCTTCCAAACAAAAACCGTTATCTCTAGATTTCACTAGAGCATTAAGAGAAAGAGATGAATAACAATGATTCTGCCATTGACGAGTATATCTTAGCGCATATAGATCCCGAGAGTGATTATCTCAAAGCGCTATATCGTGATACGCATATCAAACTACTTCGCCCGCGTATGGCCTCGGGACACCTACAAGGGCGAGTACTTCATCTTTTGGTCGAGATGATACGTCCTCAGCGTGTCCTAGAAATAGGAACGTATAGTGGCTACTCTGCATTGTGTTTGGCTGAAGGACTTCCCCAAGGCGCTATGCTACATACCATAGAGATAAATGATGAGCAAGAAGAATTTACCCGTCCATGGCTAGAAAATTCTCCATGGGCAGATAAAATCACGATGCATATTGGAGATGCTATGGATATTATCCCTACCTTGCAAGAGACGTTCGACCTCGCATTTGTAGATGGAGATAAACGAATCTATTTAGACTATTATGAATTGACACTCAAACATCTTCGCCCTGGAGGGTATATCATTGCTGACAATACACTTTGGGATGGTCATGTTCTTGAAGAGCCTCATCCTGCAGATAAGCAATCAAAAGGCATCATTGCATTTAACGACTTTGTCGCTACCGACCCACGTGTAGAAAGAGTCATCTTGCCTATGAGAGATGGATTGACTATCATTAGAAAAAAAGATAAAAGATAAAATTACTATATATATGGATACTACAAGACAACAAAAGATCTCTCGTTTATTACAAAAAGAATTGGGAGACATATTTATGCTTCAGACCAAAGCCACCCATGGGGTGTTGATTTCTGTAAGTAAAGTACGTATCAGTCCTGATATGGGAATAGCTACAGTTTATTTGAGCATCTTCCCTTCGGAGAAAGGTGAAGAACTATTGAAAAATATCAATGCTCATGCCAAAGATATCAGGTACGATTTGGGTAAACGAGTACGTTTCCAATTACGAATCATCCCAGAAGTCCGGTTTTTCCTCGATGATTCACTGGATTATATCGAACATATAGACGACTTGCTAAAGAAATAAGCACGCTACGTCTAGCTACTCCTAATCAATGAATAGATTCTCGTTATACATTGCTTTCCGTTACCTCTTCTCTAAAAAGAAACACCACGCCATCAATTGGATATCAGGCGTGGCCATTTGTGGTGTCTCACTGACAACGTTGGCATTGGTCTGTACACTATCTGTATTTAATGGATTTCAAGATATGGCTAGCGGATTCTTCACCTCCTTTGACCCTCAACTACGCATCTCCCCAGCTACGGGTAAAGTGCTACACACCAATGACTCTATCTTGCTGGAACTGAAAAAGAGACCTCAGATTGCTGTTTGGTCTCCTAGTTTACAAGAACAAGCGATGGTCAAATATAAAGACCAGCAAGCGATGGTTACCATCAAAGGAGTGTCGGACAATTTCCAACAACTCAGTCAGATTGATAGTATTTTATACGGAAACGGAAAGTTCAAACTACATGATGAAATCGTACAATACGGAGTATTAGGAGGGGAATTGACCTCCACCTTAGGTTGTGGACTGCGTTTCGTAGACCCACTAGAAATATATATCCCCAAGAGAAAAGGGAGAGTCAATATGGCCAATCCTCAATCTTCATTCCGCGAGGGCTATCTCTATTCCCCAGGGGTTGTATTTGTCGTGAATCTCCAACAATATGATGCCCATTATATTGTCTCATCCATAGGATTCCTTCGAAATTTACTCGACTATACAGATGAAGCAAGCGATATAGGTATTCGTTTGTCTCCCAACGTAGATCCGTCAAGTGAACAGAAATCAATTAGTCAGTTCCTAGGAGATAACTATATCGTCGAAAACCGCTATGAACAGCAGCATGATATCTTTAAAGTGATGGAGATAGAGAAAATCATCTCTTATATTTTCCTCAGTTTCATCTTATTGGTAGCCAGTTTTAATGTCATTGGATCTATCTCTATGATGATTATCGAGAAGAAAGAAGATACTCGGACATTGCGTCATCTTGGATGTAATGAGAAGCAAGTCGCACAAGTATTCCTATATATAGGTCGATTAATATGTATCATCGGAGCAGTATCGGGTATTATTCTCGGATTGATACTCTGTCTGATACAGCAATATTATGGAATCATCACCTTAGGCAATTCTGCTGCACAATTTGCGATCACTGCCTACCCTGTACAAGTACAAATCATAGATATCATCATTATATTTATCACCGTCCTTGCCATCGGCTTTATTGCCGTTTGGTGGCCTATACGACGGTTAAGTAAGTCCAATAAGAAGAAAGAGCAAACAACTATTTAGTCAGTACCTTCTTATAAAGGCTTAAGAGTTCCTTGGCTGTATTGTGCCAAGAAAAGCGTGTGGCTCTTTCCAATCCATATCTTCTCTTCTCATTGTAATAGACCTCATCATTCTCCAACCGAAGCATTGCATCAGCTATTTCCTTTTCATCCATAGGATTCACTAGCACAGCATCTTCTCCAGCAATTTCAGGCATCGCAGAGGTATTACCTGCAATAAGAGGGGTACCACAAGCCATAGCTTCTAACTGTGGGATACCGAAGCTCTCCCGTAAAGAAGGATAAAGAAACAGATAAGCGCCATTGTAGAGATGAATCAAATCCTTATTGACAATGTATCCAGGAAAAGATAGATACGGCTTAATCTCTTCTAGATGATTAGCATGTAACATCTCATCAATAAAAGACTCCTTAAGGTCTGCAATCAGTAACTTTCGTCGTTTGTCTGATGACTTAAGATAAAGGCTATAGGCTTTCAAAACACGGACAGCATTCTTTTTAGGGTCAGTATTTCCTAAGAAAAAGAAATAATCCATGGTGTCTACATACTTCTTTACGATATCAGGGTCAGCATCAATTGGCTTGAAATAGGCATTGAAACCATTATATATAGAGGTAATTCTCTCCTCAGGGAGGTTTAATCTCTCCTGTATACGTTTACATTCAAACTTCGATACAGTAATAATCATCTTACACTTATTCAAGATACGAGGTACGATTAGACGTCTATAGTACCAACCCATCTCCTGATACCATGACTTGCTGCTCGCTTGTCGTTTCTCTAGAAAGATGATATCGTGCAAGGTAAGCACCAATGGGACACTGCAATATAGAGGAGCCGTATTGCTCGTGCAATGCAATAAGTCAGGTTTTATCTTAGCGACTGCTCGAGGCAGCGCAACTTGTTCCCACAAGGGATAAGTGGGACAATGAATCTCCACGATATGCATATTGTCAGTCTCTTCCAAGCATCTATCCTCTCCCCCTTTGACTAATACGAAATATTCATTCTCATAGTCTAGCTTCTGTATCTGCTTCAGACTCTCTAAGATAACCATATCCATCCCGTGTTTGTCGACACGAAAAATACGTTGTGCTTCGATTGCTATTTTCATAATGTATAGATGTATTAATAAAAACCTTTATTCCTCATGATTACCATGCTCTGTATGGATGAATTTCTTTGCTGCTCCTCGCAAGTGAAAGAGATTGCAAAACATAACCCATGTCAAAATAGGGATATGCAGTAAAGAGGACAACAGTCCCTTCTTCCACAACCATTTAGGGATAGCAATCAGTAATGACAACAACAACACGACAAAGAGAATCCACCATTTGACACTCCAATAAACATCAATCAGGCTAACCACTATGCAACCCATAAAAAGAGCAGCAATGAGTAGAATACGAGGAGGTAGCGTCCACTGAATAATCTTATCTGCATAACCTATATTACCTGCAAATAAAGCCTTGGGGAGTTGTGATATATGACTCTTCAAAGAAAACAGCTGAGCAGCAAGCCACCGTTTGCGTTGATTCTTAAGAACCTCAGTCTTAGGTGTCTTCTCATCATAGACAAGCACCTCTTTGAGGTATTGGATTCCTACCTTCTCACGAACCAAGAAAATCTCAAACTCTTTATCCTCTCCAGCAGTTTCTAATAGCCCCACATGGTCAACGAACCACTTAAAATCGAATAACATACCCGACCCAATCAAGGCAGAAGGAAGGCCCATAGCTACGTGTCCAGCACGAAAGATGCTATTGTTCATCTCCTCACTTGCCGCATCAAGCAATGCAATAGATGTATTTAGGTGCTTAGCTGTACGATGGGCTTGTATCGCAACATGTCCTTCCTGATACGACTCATTCATACGACTAAGGAAATCTTTCTCTACACGATTATCCGCATCGAGAATAATCAACGCATCATAATCATCTGAAATATGATCAATCGTATATTGTAAAGCTTTAGCTTTGGAGCTCTCGTCAAATATTGGTTGTAACAATCGGATAGGTAAAGTGCTGAGAAGTTGATTGGTAGCATCCTGCATATGGTCTGAAATGACAATGATATCATACAAATCACTGGGGTAATCTTGATTTAATGAAGATTTCACAGCTTCCATAATTACTTTATCCTCAGCATAGGCAGGATAGACCACAGCAATCTTAGCTTGCTTGTCCGTCTGTATAGATTTAGACTGTTTATGAAACAATGCCGCCAAAGCAAATACAGCTAAATACACAATACAACAAGCAAAATAAACCCACGAGAGGATTTCTAAAAGATGGATGATGTGTAGGAATTCCACGGTTATACTATTTGAATGATTTATCGTATGATTTCTAATTTCCACCTAGAACTGCTTCTATATGAAGCAAACCGAGGAGTAAACAAATATAAATAGAATATACGAGTAAACAAAATAATTCACGACCAGATACATGACACATAAAAAAAGACAAGCCGTTGCACAATCAATTGCACAACGACTTGTCTAAAGTCTTCAATAAGGAAAGGAGAAGTGAAATTACTTCAATACAGCCAAAGCATCAGTTATACGATTCATCGCCTCTTCTATCTTTTCATCGCTTGTAGCATAACTCATCCGTAGACAATCAGGAGCGCCAAAGGCACTACCAGCTACACAGGCTACATGAGCCTCTTGAAGAAGATACAGCGCTAAATCCATCCCATTGTTTATCGTATATTTACCAGCTGACTTGCCATAGTAAGAATCACATTTAGGAAAGATATAGAAAGCACCATCAGGAACACTCACCTCGAAGCCAGGAATCTCTTTAGCCAACTTCACAATCAATTCTCTACGACGAGCAAAAGCCAAACGCATCTCCTCGACAGGTTGCTGAGTCCCCACATAAGCCGCCTCAGCCGCTTTCTGAGATACAGAACAAGGGCCAGAGGTATATTGTCCTTGTAATTTATTACAAGCAGCAGCAATCCATTGAGGTGCAGCGATAAAACCGATACGCCATCCAGTCATTGCATAAGCCTTGGATACCCCATTGACGATTACAGTACGGTCAAGCATCCCCTTGAATTGACCTATGCTCTCATGCTTACCTACATAATTGATATGTTCATAGATTTCATCTGAGATGACAATCACACGAGGAAATTCACGAAGCACTTCGACCAAACCAGCCAATTCATCAGAACTATATACCGCACCCGTAGGATTGGAAGGAGAACAGATGATCAAGGCACGCGTTTTAGGAGTGATAGCGCTCCGTAGTTGTTCAGGAGTCATCTTAAAATCCTGGTCAATACCTGCAGAGACGATAACGGGTTTACCCTCAGCCAACTTGACCATCTCAGGATAACTAACCCAATAAGGTGCAGGGATGATTACTTCATCACCTGGATTTACAATCGCAAGTAACGTATTACATACACTTTGTTTAGCCCCATTAGATACGACTATCTGATTGAGCGCAAAATCAAACTCGTTTTCAATTTTCAATTTAGCAACTATGGCTTCACGAAGAGCAGGATAGCCCATTACCGGGGAATAGTGAGAGAAATTGTCATTAATAGCCTGTTTGGCAGCCTCTTTGATATGGTCTGGAGTATCAAAATCGGGTTCTCCCACACTTAGGTTGATTACATCCACCCCTTGTTCACGTAGTTCAGCACTTTTTTGAGCCATAGCCAATGTAGCCGATGTCGATAGACTATTCAGTCTTGCAGATAGTTCGTTCATATGAGTCTTTTGTATAATAAATGTTCTATATCTCTTTCAAAATCTGATCTTTCTTACTTAGTGAAATGTAACGTATGTCCCATACGTTCCTTCTTGGTATGTAAATAACGCACATTGTATTTATTAGGAGAAATCTCAATAGGTACATTCTCTACGATTTCTAGCCCATAAGCTTCCAAGCCAATACGTTTCACTGGATTGTTAGTCATCAAGCGCATTTTTGAGACACCGAGTTCACGAAGAATCTCAGCACCGACACCATAATCACGTTCGTCAGCATCGAAACCAAGATGCAAATTAGCATCCACAGTATCCATCCCTTCTTCTTGCAATTTATAAGCCTCCATCTTAGCCATCAGACCGATACCACGGCCTTCTTGATTCATATAAATGATGACGCCACGCCCTTCTTTCTCAACCATCTCCATCGATTTGTGCAATTGTGCACCACAATCACAACGAGATGAACCTAGTATATCTCCAGTAGCGCAAGATGAGTGGACACGTACCAAAACGGGCTCATCAGTAGTGATATCCCCTTTGACAAGAGCCATATGTTCTAGTCCATTAGATTTCTGTTTAAATGCAGTCAATCTGAAATGACCATATTCAGTAGGCATAGCTACCTCTACTCCTTTTTCAACGATAGATTCTTGCTTCAATCTATAAGCAATCAAATCCTTAATAGAAACAATCTTCAAGCCCCATTTCTCAGCGACTAGCTGAAGTTGAGGTAGTCGAGCCATGGTTCCATCTTCATTGATAATCTCAATAAGTGCACCAGCTGGCTGAAGTCCAGCGAGACGAGCTAAATCGACAGCCGCCTCAGTATGTCCTGCTCTGCGCAACACGCCACGAGAGCGAGCACGTAATGGACTGATATGTCCGGGACGACCAAGGTCCTCTGGTTTAGTATTTGGGTTAGCTAGCGCATTGATTGTCGCAGCTCGGTCATGCATTGAAACTCCTGTGGTACAGCCCTCAAGCATATCTACAGTGACAGTAAATGGAGTTTCATATATAGAGGTATTCGCTTGAGCCTGCATCGGCAAGTCTAATTTAGAACAGACTTCTTCACCAAGTGGTGCACAAAGTACACCACGTCCATATTTAAGCATAAAGTTAACATCATCTGGTGTTACTTTTTCTGCTGCCATAATGAAGTCGCCTTCATTTTCGCGATCTTCATCATCAACAACGATGACCATCTTTCCTTTTTTGAAGTCGGCAATAGCCTCATCAATTGTGTTTAGTTTGAAATCCTTCATAAATCTATTATTCGAAATGGTTACTAATAATTATTTTTTTCCTTTGATACAGTAATGATTAATCAATTCAATCATCTGATTATTGAGTATCAATATTTTCTGCAAGTCTCTTTTAAGTCTTAATCTAAAAGCCCAAACGCGACCATAAAAGACCAATCCGACAGGGAATAGGATACCAGCCGTTCGGTTGAGACTTGTCTTGGAGAAAGGTCTGGTATGCGCATGCATAGGAACGACAGGATATGCATTGGCTTGCTTGATGATATGACTACTCTTACTGTTTGATAAGACGCGCAAAATTTGTTCCATCTTATTGATAATATCTTCCATAGGTTTATCTTGTCCAGATCTTAACCAAAGATATACATAATTTGGCATCTTTAGCGCATGAGGCTTATCAGCATAGGCCTTGATGTCAGTTGACAACTCCTGTAGCTGATTAATCATCTCAGGGTAATCAGGATCATCAATCACAACCTCCTTGACAGCTAAATGTCGACTACCTCGGATACCTATTACCCGTTTTATCCACTCTACATAAATATCGACATTGAACATGACCGAATCACGGTTGGAGTTGTATGTCAGGAAGAAACCTATAGGAGCTAGTATAGCACTACTCATCCACATACCAGTCCACACAATCCAATAACCATCACGAGCCATCTTATAGCCTGAAGTATCAATGATATAGTAAATAATAAAGAACAGCACGGACACCACTACGGGCATTCCCAGTCCTCCTTTACGAATGATTCCTCCTAGCGGTGCTCCGATAAAGAAGAAAAACAGGCACGAGAGTGCCATAGAGAACTTCTTATGCAACGCAGCCTCATGACGACGAATCTTATGTTCACTATCCCCTACGGTAGCCGTCTTGAAAGTAAAATCATTATTCTGGGTAGAGACGACTTTTGCAGCATTAGAAAGTACATTTTGCCGTTCCACGAGCGACATAGACCGATAGATACTATCAATATCGTACCGATTGAGTGGAATATCTACATAAGCCAAAGAATCTTTGGCATTCATCTTCGTTCTAATCTTACTATACACCCCTTTGATAGCCGTATTGTAAAAGGCACGTCCGACACTATCCTGTCGGATTTCCATCGAGTCGATAGCTTGAACCAACTGTTTGATATCTTTAGACCGGGCACTGGTATTCATAAATCCACTATCGGCCATCTTAAAGTCACTATCAAATTCAATAATAGTTACCTTCTTCCCGAAACTCTCTCGCCTATAAGGTACACTCTTATCTTTTTTATTTTGTGCTTTTAAATTCTCAAATTGTTCCCCCGAATATAATGTCAAGATAAGATGCTTCTTGTCCGCTGTCATGTTCATCCGTCCGCTATCAGCAAGAACGATATGTGCATTTTCGAAACCATCGGCAAAATTGTAAATCATCAAATCATACATCATACCTGAATCTCGGTTTTTAGACTTCACAAAGATATTATACCCCGGCACATCGCTATAGAAGATACCTTCGGGGATATCCAACTCAGGTGATTTCTGTTTCATAGAGACCAATAAAGTCCACAGTTTCACCTCCGCTTTGGGGGCAATCACATTTTGAAAATAAAAGGAGACCAGACATAATCCGACGACAAAGATCCAGAGAGGACGCATGATACGAAGCAGTGGAACTCCTGCAGCTTTCATGGCTAGGAGTTCAAATTGTTCCCCTAGATTACCAAAAGAAATCAGTGATGCCAAGAGCACTGCAAGCGGAAGAGCTTGAGGTACAAGAGTAAGCGCTGCATAGAAGAAGAACTCTCCTAATACAGACATAGACAATCCCTTCCCGATGAGTTCATCGACAAAGCGCCACAAGAACTGCATCATGAAAATAAATAAGCAGATCAAGAAAGTACCTGCAAAGAGCATCAGGAAAGTTTTGAGTATAAAACGGTCAAGCTTTTTTATGCGTATCATAGGGACAAAAATAACACAAAAAGCCGATTATTCCACAATTTATGACCATTAAAAATAACAAAACTACAATCCCGTCTTGCGCATCAGCTCTTCTATTTGTGTATCCCAGAGTTCTTGCTGCATTTCTAAATCTTCAGAATCAGCAAAATCAGTAATCACAAGAGTGTATTTACCAGTCATTTCATTGCAATTCATTCGCAGCTCAAAATAACTTCTAGGTTCTTCCTCGTCAAGCCAATGAAAGCGAATATATTGATGTGACCGAATAGCAATTATTTCTGCCTCGCGTACCTCTTCCGTTCCCCACGAAAAAGTGGCATGCCTATTAGCAAGCACCACACTATCAGCGAACCATCTCTCCAGTCCAATAGAGGTACTGATAGCCTCCCAAATAACGTTCTTGGAAGTACTCTGCAGCATGTACTCTAATTTTAGTTTTTCTTTTATCATGATTGAAGGATTTAATAATTGCAATATACATAATCTTTTATCATAAACAACGAGCAAATAAAAAAAATGACTTTTTTTTTGTCAATGTAAAAAAAACATATATCTTTGCAACCGCAATTAAATAATGGCGGGATAGCTCAGTAGGTTAGAGCGCATGATTCATAATCATGAGGTCCCCAGTTCAATCCTGGGTCCCGCTACAATAAAATTAAACGTTCGGAGGGCTTCCACCTTTGGGCGTTTTTCTTTTTTATACACCCTTGTTCTTCCAGAACTAAAGATTTTACTCTAGAATTGTTATTGGCTAAATAGGATTACCATCAGCTATGCGACAGTATAACGGAGATTTATGATGATAGATTATATCTCTAATCGTAATTAAAAAGAGTAGACGTATTATTTTACATCCTTTTTGACTATATTAAGTGCAGGAAATATAATTTGTGTTTTTAAGTATTTAAAGAGATGACAAAAATATTGATATCTGGTGGGACAGGACTTGTGGGATCTCACTTAAGTAGCCGGTTGGTAGCAAAAGGTTATGACGTTACTTTATTGAGCAGAAAATCGAACAAGGAGGGAACTTTACCGGTTTATGCATGGGACTACACAAAGTCGATTATAGATGAAAAGTCTATTGAATCAATCGACTTTATTATTCATCTTGCTGGTGCTGGGATAAGTAGCAAAAGATGGACAAAATATCAGATGCGTGAGATTGTAAATAGTAGAGTAAAGTCTGCTGAATTTCTTTTAGATATTGTAAAGAAACGACAGAAGAAGCTTCAGGGATTCATTTCTGCTTCAGCAATAGGTTATTATGGTTGTATAACTTCTGACACTGTATTTGTAGAAGAGGATGCACCATATAATGATTTCTTGGGAAATACTTGTAGAAGATGGGAGGAAGTGGCTAACAAATTTCAGCAAATAGGAATTCGTACAGTGAAGCTTAGAACTGGTATTGTGCTAGCCCCCCAAGGAGGGGCTTTGGCCCAATTATTACAATCTTTCAAATTTCGTGTTGGCGTTTTCCTAGGAACGGGTAAACAGTATATGCCTTGGATACACATTGATGACTTGTGTGACATTTATATCAAAGCTATTGAGGATATGAGGATGCAAGGCAGTTATAATGCGGTGGCACCTGAACAAATAACCAATATGGAATTAGTGAAAAAACTAGCTTTGTATACGACTAAGCCGTTCTTCTTTTTCGGTATCCCTGCTTTGCTTCTACGAATATTTCTAGGGAAAATTGCTAATATGCTCTTGAATGGCAGTAGAATTTCCTCACGTAAGCTTCTTCAATCAGGTTTCGATTTTAAATTTCCCACAATACATGAAGCCTTGGTAGATTTGTTTTCTCATAAAAAGCGGTAATATCTATGACAAGATAGACAGTTCTTTTCAGTCTTATTCTGCGAGAAAAATTTCAGGTTCTCTTCGGGCTTGACAATGCTCCTTGAGCCAATCACGAACTGGGGTTTCGAAACTCCGTGCCCCCTCAGGACATATTTTCACACAAGCACAGCACTGAATGCAAGCAGCCACATTTACTTTGAACGGTCTGATGATAGCTCCTGTGGGGCACACATCGACACATTGCCCACAATTAGTACACATAGTAGGATCCGCAGTCGGAGCCATTGTAGCCACTTTAGCCCCTTCTCTATAGGGATGATTTCCTTTGAGGATTGTCTTCACTGACTCAAGAGATTTCTGGGCCGAAGCATCGATAATTAGTTGAGCCACTTGTTGTCCAAAAGCACTCACCTTAAGCAAATCTTGTGCATCAGGACGCCCAGCAGCTAACGGCACTTTAGCATTGCTATAACTATGTTCACCTATAAAAGCACCAGCAGCGATAGGCAAGAAATTGATAGAATCAAAATAATCAGCCAATTCCATCAAGGCATCTTCATAATCCCTATTACCGTATACCACAATAGGAACGACTGGAGTATATTCTTTCTGGGGATTCGTAGCCAAGTGCAAGGCTTTAATACGAGCCATTGCCTCACGAGGAACCCGTCCTGAATAGACAGGGACAGCACATATGTAGAGAGTGTCTGCACTTGAACCAAGCGGTTCTATATCTTCAACCGGTTGTCTTGTCAAGGAGATAATCTCCTCCGTAAATTGATTTCCTGCTTTTTGTAAACGAGATGCTATCTCTTGTAAGACTCCTTCTCCGACTTGAGCAGATGTACCTGTAGGAGAAAATAAAAGTAAACGAATCGTTGAAATTCTCATTGTAAAATAGTTTTTTAATTAGAATACAATAGAAAGACTAATATATGTAATTAAATACAAAAAGCAAAGGAAGTACCCCAAAAAGATGACTCATTTTTTAAGATACAAGATAATTCAACGACTACCTATCAGAAGGTGCCTACTTCATTCTGTCGAATGAAGTAGGCACCTTCTATTTTTTTATCCTTGGAGTCGTTATTTGGTCGAACAGTTTTCGTCATCTAACTTCGAGATGACAGCTCTTCTCAAGGGCTTGATGATATCACAATCTTTCAAATCATTTTCGATAAAAGACTCTATATGACGACGACGTTTACTCTCTAAAATCTCGTCTACTGCAATCAAGATACCAGTCTCTTCTACATCACCGAAACCATCATTGATAGCCGTTCCGAACATGCGCATCGTAGGGCTTAATCCCATATACGCATTGACCAATGGAGGAATGTTATACCCTTCTTGACGAATCAATTTATTTAGAATCTTATAGTCATCTTTGAAAGTATCATAAGTAAATACCGAAGCTAACTTATCCACTGGAGTATCTAAGTGAAGTGGCTTCAACGGTACGACTAAATTATCTTGGTCAGCAAAATGTTTCTGCAAGAAATAAAGAATCAAATCCCTTCCTTTACGATAGTAACTAGGATACATGGTCACCTTTCCAAATAGATATTTAATATCTTTGGTGATAACAGTGAGTGCACCTAAACCATCCCATAAGTTATCCAATGCAAATAGCCCTTTGGTTCCTTTGCGGGTGGATTGATATTCTACTGTGACAAATGAACGTCCCAACTCGATTGTTTGTGGCAAGTAATCCTCCACAAATTCTTTACTGAAAGAGAACATATGAGATGTCGCTAATATCGGTTGATTTTCGCTATTCAATTTGACATCATTGCCTAATATATAACGGTATCCACCAAGTATTTCTTCACACTCAGGATCCCATACAATCAATTGTTTATAACAATTTTCACAAGTATCAAATTCATCAAGATCCATAGACTTGCCTGACCCGCCTCCTGCACTACGAAATGCATGCTCACGCAATCGACCAATCTCACGAACTAAGTTAGGTGAATCATGATAATCAAATATATAAATCTGATTGTTACTCTTATTAGTTAAGCGTAGTCGTTTCTCCTCAGTCAATTCTGATTTAAGAATCGCACGATCGACAGGCTCTATAATATCTTCCATTTTAGATGAATCTTGTTTATTCATAATCTTATGATAAGCTGAGTTTGTTTCTTATTTATACTTTATCTCTCTATCTTTTTCACTGTCCAATGCTCTTTCTTCGCTTGTTCAGGAAGTGAATAGGAAATATCTTTAACATATTTAGCCCACTCCTTAGGTTTCTTGGAACGGTCAAAGGTCTCCCAAGGAATCGGTTTACCAATGGTTATTCTGAAGGTTTTCCCCTCATTTTTATACATCTCATCTACAAGATATAACATCGATAGGTTGGTTTTAATACCTGCAAATTTACAGAAATTAGAAAGATTATAAAAGAAATTAGAATTGCGTCCTTCGAAATGAATAGGCACTACATCACGGTGAGTCTCTACACTCTTAGAGATAAATGTCTTTTTCCAATCCAAATCAACAATTTTACCTCTCCTTTTACGTGAACAGATACCCGCTGGAAACATAATCAAGTGGTTGTTACTTTTAAAACCCGCCTCGACCATCCGTGGGAAATCACGCGCTTGTCGCCCCGTCTTATTGATAGGGATACATAAAGGAGCCAATCCTTTTAAGTTCATGATTAAATCATTGACCAAATAACAGATATTACCATCATAAAATTGTCCCAATACATACCCAAGAGATACCCCATCAGCACCCCCTAGAGGATGATTAGATACAAATGTAAACAATCCCTCTTTAGGCAGATTTTCAATTCCTTCAACTTCCAAATGTGCATCAATCTCAGCCAATGCGACCTGAAGAAATGGAACACCATACTTGCCTTGCGCTTCATTAGATAAAAATCTATTTAATCTCTCTTGATGAGCGATTTTCTTAAGGTAAGAAATAATAAATTTTGGTATTCGTTTGTTGGGAGCTTTCTCTGCTAAAATACGGTCTATATCTATAGTAAATGGTTTATCTGGCATAATTCAAAACTCTGTAAAACTAAAAAATTAATGTTGCAAAAATAGTGTTTTTAAAATGTTTTCCCACACAAATAGCGACATAATATGAAGGGTAGATGCGTTTTTAATGCTTATTTGCGCTAGGACCTAGTTTCTAAGGTCTATAATCCCTCCTCCAAGTACTCGTCCCTCAAAGTAAAACACCGCTGCCTGACCAGAAGCCACCGCTGTAAGTTGCTGATTGAGCAGTACGACTAGTCGACCCTGCTGGTCAAGTTGTACCCTACCAGTATTGAATTGTTTACGATAACGAATCCTTACTTCTACTTCGTCGAGGGCCAGCAACTCTTCAACATTTATTGCATGCCACTGACGCAAGGGAAAGGAAGTATAAGCCAGTGAACTCAATGGAGCTAATGTGATAGCATGCGTTTGAGTATCAATTTTCTTGACAAAAGTGGGTTTATTCAAATTGACTCCTAGACCACGTCGCTGCCCAATAGTAAAAAAGGGATATCCATTGTGAGTTCCCAATACGCGTCCGGTCTCATCGATAAAATGCCCCGGAACAAAAGCATCGGGAGCCACTTCTTTACGAAGAAATGAGCGATAATCCTTGGGGCAAAAGCACACCCCGATGCTTTCCTTCTTCTGTGTCTGATGCTGATGCCCTCTTTCATTGGCCCATTGACGCACATACTGTTTGGTCAAGGTACCCAAAGGAAGTAGCATACGCTTCAAAATCTCTTGGTCTAGCCCCCACATAAAAAAAGACTGATCCTTGTCAGGGTCTACTCCTGGAGCAATATAATAATGCCCCTGCAGAAATACCTTACGAATATAATGCCCAGTAGCGATGAAGTCGATTCCTTCTTTATCAGCTATTTCAAGCATCAGTGGCCATTTGAAATAATTGTTACAAAGGGTACAAGGGACTGGAGTTTCCCCTTGCATATAGCTATCTATAAAATACGAAATAATCTTTTCTCGAAACGGTTTACGTACATCATAAGTGATATGCCTGATGCCTAATTGTTGAGCCAGACTACGTGCCTCTTCAAGATATGAAGTATCGGATTCTCGTTCATAAAACCGAAAGGTAATCCCGATAACGTCATAGCCTTGTTCTTGAAGCATAATGGCTGCTACGCTGCTATCAGTCCCTCCACTCATGCCCAAAAGAACCGTCTGTTTTGTTTGTTTTGTTGCTCTATTCATAGGACAAAAATAAAGAAAAAAGCCATCAAAGCAGAAAGCAACAACAAAAAATAGCTACCTTTGTAGATAGAAATAAAAAAACAGTTATTATGACGCATAAATTGACTATCTATAACACTTTGGACCGCAAGAAAGAAGTGTTCGAACCATTGCACGCGCCTAACGTAGGGATGTATGTGTGCGGCCCTACTGTATATAGTGATGCACATCTTGGGCATGCTCGTCCAGCAATTACTTTCGACGTCTTATTCCGCACACTGAAACATCTAGGATATAAGGTTCGTTATGTTCGAAATATCACTGATGTCGGTCACCTAGAACATGATGCTGACCAAGGAGAGGATAAGATTGCCAAACGAGCTAAGTTGGACCAACTAGAGCCCATGGAAGTCGTTCAAAAAAACCTAATCCGTTATCATCATGATATGGAGGCACTCAATGTATTACCTCCGAGCATAGAACCTCAAGCATCGGGACATATCATCGAGCAGATTCAGTTAGTCGAAAAGATTCTAAAAAATGGATTTGCTTATGAGAGTGAAGGTTCTGTTTATTTCGACGTAGAAAAATACAATAAATCATTTAATTATGGTATCCTTTCAGGTCGTAACCTAGAAGACATGCTCTCGACGACTCGAGAATTGGATGGTCAACAAGAAAAGAGAAATAGTGCAGATTTTGCTCTTTGGAAACATGCACAACCAGAACATATCATGCGCTGGCCTTCTCCTTGGGGCGATGGCTTCCCAGGATGGCACTGTGAATGCACTGCCATGGGTAAAAAGTACCTCGGAGAAACCTTCGATATTCACGGTGGCGGTATGGATTTAATCTTCCCACATCATGAATGTGAGATTGCTCAATCATGTGCGTCAGAAGGGCATCAAATGGTTCACTATTGGATGCACAACAATATGATTACTATCAATGGGACCAAAATGGGAAAATCTTTGGGTAACTTCATCACGCTTCAACAGTTCTTCACTGGAGATCACGAAAAGTTAGACCAGCCTTATAGTCCGATGACTATTCGTTTCTTCATCCTACAAGCCCACTACCGTAGTACTGTAGATTTCAGCAACGAAGCTTTACAAGCCAGTCAAAAAGGAATGGAGCGCTTGTTCGAAGCATACAACAATATAGACCGCATCACTCCATCCAAAGCAGGTCAAAAAGAAGCCATAGAGAAGCTACGTGAATCATGCTACGAGGCGCTATTGGACGATTTAAATACCCCTATTGTCATCGCTCATCTCTTTGATGGGGCGAAACTAATCAACAATATCATCTCTGGCAAAGAGACCATCAGTGCCGAGGAAGTCGCTGATCTAAAAGCCTTGTATGACTTGTTTATCTTTGGCCTACTCGGATTGCGTCAAGAGAAGGGAAGCAATGCCCAAGGTGATGACACCCGTGAGAAAGCCTTTGGACAAGTAGTCGATATGCTCTTAACCCAACGTCTAGAAGCCAAAGCGAATAAGGATTGGGCAACTTCGGATAAGATTCGAAACGAATTGACTGCTCTTGGTTTTGAAATCAAAGATGCTAAGGATAGTAGCACTTGGAAGCTGAATAAATAAAAGGATACAAGTGTAAAGAAAGACCTCTTTTAAAAGACGAATACGTGAATCAATGAACTGTTGATTCACGTATTTCTTTTTTTATACACCGTACAGTTTACCGCTTTAGCAACAGACCTGTTAACGATTAACAGTAATGCTCATTTATGGGGAAACTATCCACCCTTGGTTACCAAGGTAACGATAGGTCGTCAAAAAATTGAACACGGAATCTGACTATCCTAAGACTTAAGTCTTAAGTTCGCATCTTACGAAAACGACTCTTAGAATGATTAGACAAGAAATAAAATGCATTTAGAAGCCGTTTGGAGGCGTCACAATCTGCTCCATAGGGTTTTCCCTCGGATGAGAAAGAATATGAGCACAACAGAAGGGATTTCTTTTCACTATTGTGAAAAGAAATAGGGAGAACTTACAATTAAGTAAAAAAGAGATAACGAATGACCGTAACTTTGCCATTCAGCATTGCCCTGGCCTATTTCCTCTTACTTCCTCTGACGACGGAATCCATCGGGTATTTATTCCCTTCAAGATGAGTCAAGAAAGCTTTTGCAGATCCAAAATTAAGGAAGAGGTCGAGGCGAACTGGAATATGATTTTCGTCATCAGTGATATAAAAAGTAATGACTTCTTCTTCATCTCCTTCTTTGGTATATTCGACGAAACTGAAGACAAGACAATTATAAGTATTCCCATTCTTAGATTCAAATAAACGACGTCCTCTATAGATTAACGTCTGCATATCTACCCTTTTGCCAGAAACAATAGGAATCACAATCTTTTGATTCATCACTAGTGTGTCAGGATTGATAGAGCGACTACGCATCAAACTGCTGACCATATCCTGAATACAAATATTCATCGTGGTCGTATCTTCGCGTAGATAGTCTGTACCCGGACGAGTACGTCGCTGATAGACTCTACAGCTATCATCGGGATAACTGTACCAAGCCTCATCCACTTGATAACGTCCTCCTTCGAGAGAACCCTTACGGTAATAGCGTGGAAGCAAATCATGCGTCATGACTGTCATGACAGTATCTCGCATCTTGAAAAAAAAGTCAGCACTCTTACTTCCAGTAGACAACAAATCAACTTTCAAGGCTGGTTTGCCATCAAAGATAGTATCTGTAGTATATAGATGAGCTTTTCCAGCTTTGGTCCAGATGAAACGCCAATTGAAATATAAATCATAATCCAACCGTTCACCTGATTTGAATGCTACATTCTTTGTAGAAAATGAGGCTTTTTTATGGACAGATTGTGCATCAGTGACACTGGTGGATACGATAAAAATCGCTATCACAATCATCAAATATCTTAGATTTTTCATACGCTAATTCCTCCTACTATTTTGATTAGTTTCTATCTCTACTACTCGTCTTTTTCTTTTTCTCCTCTGGTTTCTGCTTAACCATCTCAGAAGGTTTCTGCTTGAACAATGGCTTTTCATGAACATTCCAATCTTGTTCCAATTCCCATTGCGCCTTCAATTCAATTACCTTAGGGTAATAATAGACCATCTCGGGAGCGATTCCCTTCGCATATTTCCCTGTATCCCATACATTATTTTCATTGCTATCGACGACTAATCGAGCTCCATATTTGGCTGGTTCAAGATAATAAAAGTCGGCCTTTCCTTCTTTGACTTTTTGCTGACGAAGCACTTTGTCTGAAGGGTCTAACAACTGAACGAAAGCAGGACCTTTTACCCCAATCACATTGAAATAAATCTCTCCATAATCTTCAAGAGTACGTATTTTGAAGGTCTTTTCCACTTTTCGAGTATACGTGCCATATAATCCCACGAAAGCCATAGAATCGATATTCAAAGAATATTCAGTATCTGGTTTCCACTGAGAATAGATGGTGTATTCCAAGAGATGGTTGTCATCATGAATCATCTTATAATCCACCTCTTGCCATGTAGAATCCACTTTTTGCTTCATATGGATGGCAGAAGAATCAATCGAAGCAATCGGTTCTTCAAAAGATAGATTGATTGATCCATACACATCTAGAGGAGACTTCATATCGATTTCGGCTTCCAACATCTTTGGTTCGTTGATTTTAGCCTCGAAGACATCCTTTTCTTTCTCTGCCGATTCCAAATCTAAACGAGCTAAACTATCCTCAAGGATGAGAGCACTATCGGCAGGAGCCAGAAGTAACTGTTGATGAATCTTATCATATCCTGACTTGCTATCCTCAACTGTTTTGATGAGCTCTTGCAAGTCTTCTTGTTGTTTCTTTTTCCTTTCTTCCTCTTTCTTCTCCTCTTCCTTTACTTTACGTTTATACTTGTTAGGCACAGCGAAAAAGAGGGTATCAACCTTAGTAATCATCTGGTTCAAGGTATCAGTCGCTTGATAAGTCGCTTCTATAGTAAGGGTATCTCGATGAACTAAAGTCGTATCTTTAATCCAATAAATCAAAGAGTCTAAGGTCGCTGTCTTCTCGATGACAAAGGCATCGCTCAAATCACAATCTAAACCGCGCAACTGAGGTAGTGTATCAGCTGGGACAGCAAATTGAATGCTCAACTGCCATGGAAAAGGTCTAGAAGTACGTTTGAGGTATTGGAACGTATCTTTTTCGAGGAAACTACGCAGCACAATGTCATCAGGGAAGTAATGGGTATAGCCCACGGTGAGGACAGTATCAATAGTAATCGAATCAATCATTGTCGTATCTTGGCGAGTATCTGCCTTGCTATAAGGGACGATGAGCGAGTCACTAAATGCCAGATTTTCTCTGACTTGAGAGAAATAATAGTTCTGGTCATTGTCTTGCAGGCCGAAGATATGATACTTCCCAGGAGCAATACCACGAATCACAAAATGTCCGCGGCTATCGGTACGGCCGACCCGCTGAAAAGGCAAAGTTGTAAAAGCGGTATCTGAAAGGTTATCATAAAGTCCGACAAGCATCCCTTTGACTGGTTCCAAGTCCTCTGCATTGAGGATATAACCAGACACCTCAAGAGTATCTATCTTGTCACCTGTAGAAAAAGAATACGTGAAGTTACCCAGCGGATTTCCTTCGTTATTATCCACGATAGCATCAGTAAAATCGACTGTATAAGTCGTATTTGGAACCAAGGTATCATTTAAGTTGATACGTATATGCTTGCCTGAAGCTTTGATCTCAGGCATCTTTATTTGTGGTGGAGAGACCACTACATTTTCAGCGATTTTCTCTACTTTGATATTTTCATCAAAATCAAGTACAATCTTTTTTCTATTATTATTAACCGATTTAATTCCAGGGTTGCTCTCTAGGAAGCGAGGGGGGGTCTCATCTATCGGACCTCCATCAGGTCGTCCTATATTCGCACACGCATATAACAAACACCCTAGCATGAGGGTTGTAAGTAGCTGCATCACCCGATTGATATAATAATGTTGCTTATTTTTATCCATGTTACAAAAATAGAATATATAATGTAATAATCAGCATAAAACAGCGTTTTCTTACTTACTTATGGTTCGTCCTTTGAGATAATGAAAACCAAAACGACAGTACAAACAGCGACGTTTTTCACAATATTCTTTGTGGAGATGAATCAATGCTTGAGACTCACTAGCCTTGCTGACATGAATGCCGACTTCCTCCCATCGGCGGATGATATGGTTGTCCTCAGCCTTCATCTCATGGAGGAATTTGAATGCACGTGCTACTGCTGCAGGATTGGCATGCGCATTGCCATAAGCGTATAACAAAGGAATTACAGCATTGAGTATCAACAAATCAAGACTTCTTTTTGTCAACTGTCGTTTCTTCTTCTCTCGAGATGATTTTATCTCTTTGACTAGATGTCCAAAGGTAAAATGGTCATCCCAATAAGGAGAGCTTTCGACGGTGAAAAGATCATGCAGGTCTGATACCGTCTGAGCTTCAAGGATATGAGAGAGTAAGGATGGGCGAGTAGCAAAGAGATGGGCCAACTGAGCAATTCGTAAGGGCGGAAAATTATAAGGCCTGATGCGCAATAGACGCCAGCGTTCGGCTTCCATCTGTTTGAGAGAGAATTTATGTCTCAGGTATCGATACTCATTCTGCAATTGAGAATAGTAAGCGTCCTCAGGATACTCCCGTTCCAAAAGGCCAGCCTGTCCCAAGAAGATAGCTTCAACCTGTAACAGATGGTCTCTATGTTTGGATGCCGCTTTGAAGTTGACCGTATCAGCCCAATTTTCAAACGCATCTCCATTGAGTCCAAAACCAAATGAACGGGCCAAGGTGACGAAACATGTAACCTCCCAGTCTAAGTTGTGCCGTTCCATACGTCGATGAATCTGGTCGGCACGCCATTGGAGGCGTTGGTCACTCAATTCACCTAGCCATGCCGTGATCTCATCAGAAGGAATGGTAGAGAGAATCCCTATACAACGAGGGAAGGATTTGGCTTTACATAATGTCTGATACCGCATACGGATTTGTTCACCACAAGGGAGTTGAAATTGCGGAATCGGTTCTCCCGCGGTCGTCATGATGGCACAATCCACCTCATTAGCCACATGAAGAATCACAGAGTCATAGAGTCTGTCATGGTGATGCCCATGCCGTTTCCACATACTGGATGATGTATGAATCTCCACATTGCCTACCCATACCACGTCATCAATCTTAATCTTGGCGTTGAAGAAGTCAGGACCGCCATCATGGTTTATTATTCCAGGGTCGATAATCTCCAATTTCTCTCCATCGGTAGTCGTCAAGGGACCAAGAGGAACGATTTGATTAGCCCATAGATATTGTAATAAGTGTTCCAATAGTTATTCTTTTATAACTAACAAATGTAGTATTTTTTCTCTAATATTACTATCTTTGCTCACCATAAACAACGTATAGAGTATGAAAATAGCACTTATAGGATATGGCAAAATGGGTCATGAAATAGAACGCATTGCGATACAGCGTGGCCATGAAATCGTAGCAACCATAGACAAAGACAATCAAGAAGTTTTTGATTCTCCCGATTTTCGTAAGGCAGATGTAGCTATCGAATTTACAGCACCTAGTGTGGCCTATGACAATGTAAAACGATGCATGAATGCTTGTGTTAAAGTCGTATCTGGTAGTACTGGATGGATAGAATCTCATCGTGAAGAGCTCATGAAGTTATGTAAAGAACAAAATAAAACCTTCTTTTGGGCTTCAAATTTTAGTCTCGGGGTAACCATCTTCAGAGCAGTAAACAAGTATCTTGCGAAAATCATGAATCAGTTTAAGGACTATGATGTCTCATTGACAGAGACACATCATGTACACAAGCTTGATGCCCCTAGTGGTACCGCTATCACACTAGCTCAAGAAGCTATCGCTAATCTAGATGAGGTCAAGGGCTATTGCTTGATGCAAAACGAGATGCACCCTGAAGGACTAACAGAAGTGCCTGGGTCGACATTGCCTATTACTGCTATCCGCGAAGGTGAAGTATTTGGCATCCACACCGTTCAATACGAGTCTGACGAAGACAAAATACAAATCACTCATGATGCTAAAAACAGAGGAGGATTTGCTTTAGGGGCTGTCCTTGCTGCAGAATATGCTAACAAACATCAGGGATTTTTGACAACAGAAGACTTATTCCCTTTTCTTGCTAATTAAACAACCAAACATTTAAGTTTCAACAACATGAGTAATTTAAATAAAGAGATGCAACAAGAGGAGAAAGAGAAGAAAATCCCTCATTGGAAATCGTTTATCGTTCTGACCATATTGTATCTCCTTTTTCTATATTGGGTAGGCAGTTGGCGTGGTTTGATTCTCGTCCCACTACTCTTCGACAAGTACATCACGCATTTCATTCACTGGTCGAGCTGGCGTGATATCAAAAATCCGATAGTGAGGTTTCTCATGAGTTGGATAGATGCCATCGTCTTTGCCGTAATAGCTCTTTATTTTGTCAACACATATTTGTTCCAAAACTATCAGATTCCATCGTCGTCTCTAGAAAAGACCATGTTGGTTGGTGATTATCTTTATGTGAGTAAAATCAGCTATGGTGCACGTAAACCCATGACACCAATACATCTCCCATTTGTACAAAATACGCTTCCTTTCTTTAACTGCAACTCCTATCTCTCATGGCCAAAATGGAAATATGACCGTACTAAGGGATTAGGAAAGGTAGAGAGGAACGATATCGTCGTATTTAATTTCCCTGCTGGAGACAGTGTCGCGGTAAATAGAGCGATGACAGATATTTACTCGTTGAGTTATAGCATCGGAGAAGATGCCTATCCAGTCCCTGCTAGATTTGATACGCTCGATGCTTACTCGCAAGCATTGTATTTCGACAAGGCCTATCGAGCAGGTCGTAAAGTCATCGATAATAGTCCTAATATCTATGGAAAGGTTGTTTACCGTCCTGTAGATAGAAGAGAGAATTATGTGAAACGATGTGTAGGAATTCCTGGAGATACTTTGGAAATCAAGAAGGGAATCATCTATATCGATGGAGTCGCTGAGAAAACTCCTGAGGGTGTACAGATGAACTATTTCGTTCAAACCCAAGGGATGCGTATCCCTCAATCAATTTTTCGCAGTTTAGGAATCAGCAAAGATGATGAGATGATGATGTCTACTTCTAATGGATGGGATATGGCACTTCAGAAATTGGGACTAACCAAGATGGATAGCAACGGAATCATGGCACCAGTATACCACTTGCCACTAACTAAAAAGATGCTTCAGACACTAGAGGGAAACAAGGCGCTCGTAAGTCATATCGTAATGGAACCTGAAGAATTTGCTGGTGACCTCTATCCACTCAATATGGTTAAGAAATGGGACCGAAACAATTATGGTCCAATCTGGGTTCCTAAAAAAGGAAGCACTATCGCATTGACACTAGAGAATCTACCTATCTATAGTCGCTGTATCGAAGCCTATGAAGGACATCAATTGGCCCTCAAAGCAGACGGTATCTACATAGATGGACAGCTAGCGGACCATTATACTTTCGCCATGGATTACTATTGGATGATGGGAGATAATCGCCACAACTCTGCCGATTCTCGCTATTGGGGTTTTGTCCCAGAAGACCATATCGTAGGGAAGCCTATCGTCGTGTGGTTATCACTAGACAAAGACCGCTCATGGTTTGATGGACATATCCGATTTAACCGTTTCTTTAAATGGGTAAACTAGAAAGCAATTAAACAAGTAGAGATGAAACAGTGGACTAAGTGGATACGCACACTTCTGGGAGCAATACTCGTGGTATTGCTTATCCGTTATATTGCTTTCACTTCTGTTCTAATCCCCGACAATGGGATGGCGAATAGTCTGCTCCGTGGAGATCGAGTATTGGTCAACAGATGGAGTTATGGATGGCGTACGCCTATGATTCCATTATGGGGATATCATCGTATCGGACAGGGTGAGATAGAACGCAATGATATCGTCTTGTTCAACAGTCCACTCTCGAAACAGACCCCTGCTCAGAAAACCAACATTGGAGATGGCCAGCTTTTTATCAATAGATGCTATGCTTTACCGGGTGACACCCTATATCTCGACAGTCTCAATCAAGTGATTGATCCCCAAAAGTTACCTGATTACAAACAACAATATGCGTACAGTGCACTCTTAGAGGATAGTCTCAAGAGACGTTTAGATTTCCTTGAGATTAGGGAAAATGAGCTTCTTCCTATGAGTGATAGCATCAAGCATATACGTAGCTTCAGCCATTATGAATATTACTTACTCACAGATGGTTGTGAGCGTGATTCTTGCTTGTCTCTAGTTGATAGTTTGGCTAGAACGAAAGATTACAGACTGATTGTCCCTAGCAAAGGGACTCTCATGGAGGTGACACCTGAAAATAGGATCCTCTTTTGCAATACTTTACGACTATATGAACAGGTCAATGCGTCCATCAAGAATGACTCCTTATTTATCGATGGGCACTATGCTCCATCATGTACTTTCAAGCAGGATTATTATTGGATGAGGGCAGATAACAGCATCAATAAAATCGACTCGAGTACTTTCGGATTGCTCCCTGCATCACATATCATCGGAAAGGCAACTTGCATCTTATTTTCTATCTCACCGCAAACAGGCTGGCGCAAACAACGGATACTCCAAGCCATCGATTAATTACTGAAATATCATGACCGAAAATCAAGAATCATTTTTATTTAGTAGCGCTTACTTAGCTCCTATCAGTTACTATACCGCTATGGCGCATTGTGAGGTAGCTTATATCGAACAATGGGAGAACTATAGGAAGCAGAGCTATCGCAATCGATGCGTTATCGCTTCGCCTCAGGGCCCTTTGTCTTTGACTATCCCTATCATTAAGCCACAGAGCGACCATCGTCTCATTCGTGATATCAAAATCAGTGACCATGGGAGATGGCAACACCTGCATTGGAATGCCCTCGTATCATCATATAATAACAGTCCGTTTTTTTTATATTACGAGGATGAATTGGCTCCTTTTTACGAGAAAAAGCATGATTTCTTATTGGATTTCAATATGGAATTGTGCCGCATCATGTGTGATGACATCGGTATCAACCCTACATTAAAATTGACTGATAGCTATGTACCAGCTAGTGAGGAAATTTGCCTATCTGACTTGCGAGAACGCATCAATCCTAAAGTGTCGGGAGTAGACCAATTCCCGGACTACCAAGAGATTCCTTATTATCAAGTATACCAAGAGCAGTTGGGTTTCTTACCCAACCTGAGCATCATCGATTTACTCTTCAACATGGGCCCTGAAGGATTGCTCATTTTAAAAGGAAGAAGGCAGTAACCCACTATGAATTGGCTTATTCAAATTGGAGTAATGTCAGATGTTTGGGGTCTAAAATCTCCTTTGCTACATCTTGAAGCTGCTGTGCTGTCAAGGATTGAATGCGCTCGAATAATTTCGATTGTGGTTCGATGCTTCCTTTGTTTAGATAGCGTTTGGCCATTCCCAAGATGATATTTTCGTAATTATCTGAAGAGACTCCAATCTGCCCGATTAACTGCTTCTGAGCAGCATGTAGCCTGAGATTAGATAAGGGTTTCTGACAGAGTTCATCTAGTTCACGGTAAGTATAATCTAGACATCGTTTGACATCCTCATGGGCTGTCCCGAAGTATATACTAAAGAGTCCAGTATCTGTATAAGAGGTAATGTTTGATTCTACTTGATAGACCAATCCACGTCGTTCACGCAACGACACATTTAATTTGCTATTCATGCCAGGACCACCTAAGATATTATTAAGAAGATACAAAGTAGACCGTTTCTCATCATGAGAATCGTAGGCGATACATCCAAGCATCACATGAGATTGATTGGACCCTATCTTGCGTATCTTTTTGGTCGGGACATAGAGAGGTAGAGGGGCATCTTCTCGCACTACGGGTACCGATGGGATATCTTTCATCAATTTCTCTGCCAATTTGAAAAAACGATTAGTATTGATATCTCCCGATACGAACAAGACCATATTCTCTGGCTGATAGTATCGCTTGACAAATTTCAAGGCATCTTCTGACTTGAAATGACGCAACAATTCAGGAGTACCTAGGATATTGTGTCCCAATGGATGATTAGGAAAGAGTAACTCCTCAAAATCATCAAATATCTGTTCTGAAGGACTATCAAGATAAGACTCAATCTCATCAATAATCACTTCGACCTCTTTATCGATTTCTTTCTGTGGAAAAGTAGAATGAAAGACAATATCTACCATCAACTCCAAAGCACGAGGCAAGTCTTTAGCCAGACAAGCATTGTACACTACAGTTTCTTCTTTATTCGTATAGGCATTGAGTTCACCCCCCACAGCTTCTAAGCGATTAAGGATATGCCATGCCTTACGATGAGTGGTTCCTTTGAAGAGCATATGTTCTACAAAATGAGCCATTCCTTGCTCTTCAGGACGCTCATCACGGGTACCTGCAGCAATAAAAAATCCACTGTACACGACTGGAGATGCAGTAGGATAGTGTATGATTCGTAAACCGTTAGAAAGTTTATATTCGTGTATCAACATAGAAAATACTCATTAATGTATATATAGCCAGCAAAAATACAATAAAAGACCTTGCTATTTATAGGAAAATGCGGATATTTGCAATTAAGAAGGTAAAAAGTACCTTTTTAATGAACCTAACCCATACAGTTATGATTGAAAATATAAAAGAGCTATTACGCAAGGAAGCGGAAGCGGTAGAGAATATACCAGTAACTGACCAATATCAAAAGGCCGTAGATGCTATCTACAGACATGTTCATGTACTTGGTGGTAAGTTAGTGACCTCAGGAATGGGCAAAGCTGGACAAATAGCTATGAATATGGCAACTACTTTCTGTTCGACTGGTGTACCTTCGGTATTTTTACATCCTAGTGAAGCTCAACATGGCGATTTAGGTGTCTTTCAGAAAAATGATATCTTATTACTAATTTCTAATTCGGGTAAGACAACGGAAATTGTAGAGCTGACTCAGTTGGCACACAAATTAAATGCAGATCTTCCATTTATTGTAATATCAGGAAATCCCGATAGTCCTTTAGCTAAGGCAGCTGACATCTTCTTATCTACTGGAAACCCTAAAGAGGTCTGTCTGTTGGGCATGACCCCTACTACATCAACTACTGCAATGACAGTGATTGGAGATATATTAGTCGTAGAAACCATGCGCAAATCTAAATTTACAGCTTTGGATTATTCCAAACGACATCATGGAGGATATCTAGGACAGAAGTCCAGAAAACTATCTACTGAAAAATGATGAATAGAACCAAATAACCTTTATACACAGCGAAACTTTTCCTATCCTTATGAAAAGCTTTCGCTGTATTTGTTTATTTATACAATAGAATTTATTATGGCCAAAAGACGAGTTATCGGTATCGGTGAGACGATTCTCGATATTATATTTCAAAAAGATCAACCTACAGCTGCTGTGCCTGGAGGCTCTGTATTCAATGGATTGGTATCTCTAGCTCGATTGGGAGTAGATACGACGCTTGTCACTGAAGTAGGTGATGACCGAGTAGGTAAACAGATTCTTAGTTATATCGAAGAAAATCAGATAAATACAGATTATATTACTCAATATCCAGAGAGGCAATCTCCACTTTCATTAGCTTACCTCAATGACTCAAATGATGCTGAATATACCTTTTACAAGGATTACCCTAATCAGCGATTAACAGGTGATTTCCCAAAATTCACCAAACATGATATCGTCGTTTTTGGATCTTATTATGCCTTGAATAGTGTACTGAGAGAGCGTATGATTGATTTTCTTGAGGCTGCACAGAAGGCTGATGCTATCATCTATTATGACCCTAATTTCCGGTCTAATCATCTTGGCGAAGCATTGAAGTTGACTCCTGAGATAATGGAGAACTTGGAATACGCAGATATCGTACGGGGTTCTGATGAGGATTTCATGAATATGTGGTCTCTAGAGGATGCAGAAAAAATATATACGGATAAGGTTGCCTTTTATTGTAAGAACTTAATCATCACCCAAGGGGGCAAAGGACCTATCTTGCAGACGAATCATTTCAATGAGCATTTTAAGGTCAAACCAATCGAGGTGGTGAGTAGCATCGGGGCTGGTGATAACTTCAATGCAGGGATTATTTATGGTCTCATCCAGCAGAATATATACAAAGAGGAAATCGATGACTTATCTGTCGAGGAATGGGAAAAAATCGTCGCTCATGGAGCGGCTTTGAGTGCTGAGGTGTGTCTTCATCTGAGCAACTCAGTGTCTAAAGAATGGGCGAACAACTACATTAAGTAACACAGCATGAGACGTACTTGGCTTTTAATAGTAATCACGATACTGACTTGCTGTGGATTGTATTATCTGCCGAATAAAGTCATGGGTTATCAGCTTAAGAAGATAGATTTATTAAGTGACTTACGAATCCAAGCTCCTAAGTTAAATATGGACTCTATCATCAAGCAGATAGAGGCTTCTGACACTTTGAGCAGCGACACTGTAGTATTGCCTCCTCCGATAGCAGAGGTCAAAGTTGATACGGTTCTTATGCATCAACGTGACTCATTGTTCAACATGCTCCATACAACGCACGGAGCTGATTCTACGGGCAATCATATCGAAGATTATACCTTTGGTCATGTCGGTCTCAAACGGTTCTTGAAAGCATTGGAACAAGCGAAACAACGCCCTGTTCATATCGCTGTGATGGGTGATTCCTTCATCGAAGGAGATATTTTCGTGGCAGATTTGCGTAGTCAACTTCAGCAGTTGTCAGGTGGACATGGGGTTGGTTACTTGCCTATCACTTCAGTAGCAGATCCATTTAGGGCGTCTGTCAAATATTCAAGTGAAGGATGGAGCACTCATAAAATTGGAGTAGATACCATCCGACGATATACAATCCCTGGATTTGTATATACTGCAGATACGACTGCTGAAAATCATCAGTTAACGATTAAGATGGCTAGAAGGTACAAGACGATGAGGAGTGTGTCTCAGGTGCAGATACTGTATCAAAAGAATGTAGAGAGCAAGGTGAATATCTCTATCAACGGCGAACCAAGTAAGGAGTTCGTGTTGCCGAAGACTAAACAATTACGTTCCTTTCGCATCAATCAAGATAGCATCTATACAGCTTCTATGACATTCAGCCACACGGATAGTTTGACACTTCTAGGGACTACTTGGGATGGTTCCAACGGGGTGGCTGTAGATAATTTCTCTGTCAGGGGTTGTAGCGGGATGCCTTTCGTAGCGACCAATTCAGAGGAGAATTTGAAACTCAATCAGATTCGTCCTTATGATTTGATTATCTTACAGTATGGACTAAATATCGTCACAGATGACCAACTGGATTACAATTGGTACCGTTATCATATGAAGCATATGGTTAGACACTTGCAAAGTAGTTACCCTACTGCTGATATCTTAATCATGGGGATATCTGATAGATGTCATCAGGAAAATGGGGAGTTTAAAACGATGCCAGCAATTTTATCGATGCTGTACACGCAACGTAAGATGGCAAAAGAATTGAAGGTTACTTTCTGGAATACCTATGGAGCGATGGGTGGAGAAAATAGTATGGTCCAATTTGTAGCGAAAAACTGGGCAAGCAAAGATTATACCCATCTTAGTAGTGCGGGGGGACGAGAATTAGCTCGTCATTTCTTAAAGGCATTGATGAATGAAAAAAAATTATATGAGCAATCAGCAACTAAATTACAGTAATAGACTACTGATACTCACGTGGGTAGCTGTATGGTTACCTTTGATTGGATATGGGACTACTGTGTGGGCTAGTGACTCTATTCCTCGTCTCAGATGTCACCTTCTGGATAAGACTTATCTGCATCTCAAGGTGGACCAGCATCCGATGCTCTATGACCCCAACGATACCATGCGTCCTTTTTGGGCACAACTGGATTCGCTTAAGGATGAGCATCATCAAGTCGTAACTGTGGTGCATCTAGGGGACTCTCATATCCAAGCTGGATTCTATTCTGGCACCGTGATGCGTCTTCTGCAGAAAGAGTTTGGCAATGCTGGACGCGGATGGATTGCTCCATTTAAGTTGATTAAGTCAAACGAACCTGATGATTACTTCTGGAAATCAAATATACGTACTTGGTACGGTGGAAAAATCATATTGCGTCACCCTAAATATGAATATGGACCTGGAGGTATTGGTGCTTATACAAGGTATAGCACAGCTGATATGTCTATCATCATAACGCCTAAGAATGGCCAGGGGTATGCTTTCAATAAGGCATTGATTTATCGAGGGATAACAGCATTGCAGGAAGTGCCTAAGGATACTAAGACATTTGACTTCAGAAGTGGGCAGTCAGTTATAGCCTCGTCGATGCGCATAGATACGATTTATAGTTCGCGATTGACGGATACTTTATTGTTAAAAGCAAGACGTCATGACAAACGAACCAAGAAAATTATCCCGACGAGCCAGTATCATAATGTTTATTATGGTGCAAGCTTGACCAATGGACAACCAGGAATCTTGTATCATGCTATAGGTGTCAATGGAGCTATGTATGTCAACTATACACGGGAACAGTATGTACGTCAATTGGCCACATTGAAACCACAACTTCTAATCATATCCTTGGGAACTAATGAGAGTTTTGGTCGGCATTTCATCGAACAAGAGTTTGCTGGTCAAGCCTCTCGATTTATTCATCTAGTGCAGAAGTACATGCCAAATACCTGTGTATTGCTGACTTCCCCTACCGAGTGTTATAAGCGCGTCAGAGATAGACGAAGGCGCAGCGTGTATGTGCGCAACACAAATACCGAAAAAGTAGCTCATGCGTTGCAAACAGTGGCGAAAACAGAAAATACAGCTTATTGGGATCTTTTTGAAGCCACTGGCGGAAAAGGCTCTTGCAGCGATTGGCACGCTGAAGGATTGATGGCTAGTCGGCGTATTCACTTTCGAGAAGAAGGATATCAACTGCAAGGATACCTACTCTATCAAGCGATTATCAATAGTTACAACTGCTACAAATTAAGACATATCAATGTTTACGAATCTAGACCTATCAAAATTAAGTGAGTTACTGCTCTACCAACAGGGGGCTCCTCTACTCTTCAGTAGCGGACTGTTCTTGTTTCTCTTCCTCGGTTTTCTCACCCTTTATATTGCCTTAAGGAAACAAACAAATTGGCGTATCCTTTATGTGATTGCCTTTTCGCTATACTTTTATTATAAGAGTAGTGGATTGTGGTTTGTTCTGCTCATCTTCACTGCTACATCAGATTTCTGGATAGGACATTATATCGCCAAAACGACAAAAGAATCTTATAAAAAGTGGCTCGTCACCCTTAGTCTCTGCATCAATCTGGGGATGCTTGGTTATTTTAAATATACCAACTTCTTAATCGGCTCTGTCCAAAGCATCGTGCATGAGATGGGGGTATTCTTCAGTATCAGTTCTTGGACAATGATAGAACCGTCTGCTCCGTTGGACATCTTTTTACCTGTCGGCATATCGTTTTTCACCTTCCAGAGTCTGAGTTATATTATCGATGTGTATCGAAAACGCATCACACCTCTAAAGCATTGGAAAGACTATCTTTTCTATGTCTCATTCTTTCCTCAATTGGTAGCAGGACCAATTGTCAGAGCTATTGATTTTATCCCTCAAATCCATAAGAATCCGAAGGTGACACGGGAGCTATTTGGAGAAGGATTGTTTCTAATCTTATGTGGATTGTTTAAGAAAGCTATCATTTCTGATTACATAAGCCTAAACTTTGTAGACCGAGTGTTTGATAATCCGATGTTATATACTGGATTTGAGAATTTAATGGGTGTCTATGGGTATACCCTTCAGATATATTGCGATTTTGCAGGGTATTCTGACATGGCTATCGGTATCGCTCTACTCCTTGGTTTCCGGTTCAATATAAATTTTGATGCTCCATACAAATCGGCAAGTATTACCGAATTTTGGCGACGCTGGCATATCTCGCTATCTACGTGGCTCAAGGATTATCTTTATATCTCACTAGGCGGAAATCGTAGAGGTAAGATACGTCAATATATAAACCTCATCATTACGATGTTGCTTGGTGGACTCTGGCATGGTGCATCGTTTCGCTTTATCCTATGGGGATTGTGGCATGGTTTGAATCTAGCGATACATAAGATACTGATGACTCTCTTTCCTCGATTTAAGGCTATGGGTAAAGATATGACGAGGGTTCATCGCTTCGTCTGTATCGTAATCACCTTCCATATCGTATGCTTGGGATGGATCTTTTTCAGGGCATCATCTATGGAAAATGGGTTCCAAGTTCTTTCTCAGATTTTCCATCATTTCCATCCAGAGATTATGTCTCAATTTGTAGAAGGATATCCTATGGTCTGTATCTTATTCTTTCTAGGATATGTACTTCATTTCTTACCTAGTCGCGTAGATTCGTGGTTCAAGATGAGATTGACCAATGCACCTTTGCTCATTCAAGCATTTGTATTCATACTATTAATGGTCCTTGTCATTCAAATGAAGAGTGCAACCGTGCAACCATTCATCTATTTCCAATTCTAAGATAAAAGATTTCTATTATGCAAAAGAAGCGCATATACCATCAAGAGTATATGCGCTTCTTATATTAAGTTGGTCTATTGCTGAAATAGACCAAGGAATCATCTATTTAGCCCAGAACATCTTAGTGGTCCAGTTGTCCATGTCTTTTACAGTCTGATAATTCGCTGTATTGTTATCTGCTTCAGAAGAAGCATAAGGAAGACGATTAGGAACCTCAGATACTAATTTAGCTGCAGTGTCTGTCGGGAAATAGAGATTAGGAATCCCTGTCCTTCGGATTTGTGCCCATGCTTGTTGGCCTTGCATCCAACTATAATTTAGCCATTTCTGTGTAAGAATAACTTCCAATTTGTCACTAGCATTGTCCCATTTAGACTCGGCAAAAGTTTGCATCTCAAGAGCAGATGGTGCAGTGACAGGCGTTCTATAGACACCCGTTGCATTGACGCCATAATAGAACTCAATCGATTGGATGACACCTTGAACAAAAGCAGCTTTGGCATCTCCTGATGCTAAGCCAAGTTGATAAGCTTCGGCTTTGGCAAATGATACTTCTGCAGCATCTACCATGATTCCAGGTAATAGTCTATTGCGAGAGAAAGTTGCAGAATCGTATGCACAATAGAAATCACCAGCATCAAATTGAGCCTGTTGTACATCTTCAGCTTCATTGGTGTCGATACCTACGTAATTCCCATCAGCATTTTCGTCGAAGAAAATCTCTAGACGAGGGTCATCAACCATTCTCTCAATCATCGCTGCAGGAGCACGATTAAATTCACCTACCCAAGTTTCGTAACCTGATTCGGGGTCTCTAGCAGCAAAGAGGAAACCATCTTCATCTGGAGTCATGAGAGAATTTTGGTCATTTGACTCAACCACAGGATAAGTAGTAGGATCGTTTAGAATCTCTTTTACCACTAATTTAGCTGCTTCAGCCATATCTCCTTGTGAGCTCAATCGGAGAGCTACACGTAGACGTACTGAGTTGATATAACGTCTCCACTTCATAACATCTCCTCCATTTACGAAATCTTGAGCTGTCAGGTAGGAAGTTGTAAGCGAAGACATTGTTGCAGATGCGAGTTGATCATTACATTCTTTCAAACCGTCTAACACGTTCTGATAGATATCAGTTGCTGTATCATATGAGGCACGAGAAGAAGGAACATCGCTTGTGATGCCTAGCATTCCTGCATCTGAATAAGGGATATCTCCAAATAAATCAGCCATTTGTGAAAGATGGTCTAACATAAATGCCTTTGAAATCAAGACAAAAGGTAAATAATCTGGCTTTGAAGTATCAGACAAATCACTATAAGTCTTTTCAAGTAATCTGTATTGAGATAACATATTGTAATAATTGGCCCAACGGTCATTTATCCCGGCATAAGGTAACTGATAACGGTCGGGTTCATTGATAAACCCTATTGTCTGAGAATATCGAGAGACACCATTTCTATCAAAATAGAATATCTCATAATAGCCTTTGAAAGTGTAAGATGCACCTTGGTATAAGATACCAGTCATCAGTTTCTCACAAGTGACATCGGTTGTCTTAGAAGGGTCCACATATTTTGAAGAAAAATCTTCATCAGAGCACGCACTGAACATCCCAGCAAGCACAGTGAACATTAATATCTTGGTAAATATATTTTTCATAATTCTTTATTTATTAGGATGGAAAATTAGAATGATGCACGTAAGCTAACACCAAAAGTACGTGTTGTCACAGTAGAGCCACCGATAGCGGCTTGAGACATCCAGCTTGTTCCGTCAGTTGCCTCAGCATCAAAAATAGGAAGATTCTTATATATAAAGAATAGGTTTCGACCAAAGGCAGATACCGTAAGGTTATTGCATGCAAATTTGTGTGTAATAGTTGTAGGTAAGGTATATGATAGAGACAATTCACGAAGTTTGACATAGCTATTGTCAAATAATGAATGACTATAATAAGTAGGATCACCAGTACCCCAATTATAAGTCCAATTGTACCATTGGTCAGCGGCAAGCATAGTCGTATTCTTTTCGCCATTTTCGTTGACTCCCTTGAGAATCATTCCATTGTCGTACACCTTTTCTCCATTAGGGCCCGCTGCTGCTGAAGTAGCGATTAAGTTTCCACTTGCGATATCCCCATTCTCATAGTAATAGGTCAAACCACCATGTTCAGCATCACGGTACTTCATCGAATTGGTAAGCGAACCTCTACCCATCATGTATTGATAAGGAACGTTCATCACATCACCTCCGATACGGAAATCAAAGGTAGCGCTTAGTGAAAAGTTCTTATACGTAAGATTAGTGTTTATACCGCCGACTGCATCTGGCATCGCATTACCGACCTTTACACGTTCGTCTGTAAGTTTAGCAAATCCATCATCACCAATGATTACATTTCCTTTTTCGTCTTTCAAGACATCATAAGCATAGAAATCGCCCATGGGTTGTCCAACATGAGACTCAAGAGTCCATGCACCATTGTCATTGTTGCTGTGTTCCAACACGTTGACTCCTTCAGCAAGTTTGTTTACCTTATTCTTATTGAATGCTATGTTTGCACTGATATCAAAACGCCAATCCTTAGTAAGGATAGGAGTACCATAAGCAGAAATCTCAACACCACTATTCTCTAATTCTCCAATATTCATCAAGATAGAAGTTGCTCCAGAACTTATAGGCATTGTTGTTCTAAGAATCTGGTCTTTGATAGTATTGTGATAGTAGGAAAGTTCGAAACCTAGTCGATTGTCGAAGAATTTATTCTCAAGACCAATCTCAAATTCATATTTCTTCTCTGCTTTGATCTTTTCATTACCTAAATCCATGCTGGTATAATTACGAATATACCCAGAGTTAGCTGATTGTTCATAAGCTTGAATGGCACTATATACGGCTGGAGAGTTACCTACAATACCATAAGAAGCACGTAACTTACCATATTGATACCATTCAGGTAACACGTCTTTAAAAGCCGATGTATAAATGAAACTAGCATTTGTAGATGGATAGAAGAAACTGTTGCTTCCATTGGACATAGATGATACTTTCTCTTGTCGAGCTGTCGATTCCCAGTACAAGAAATCATCCCATGAGAAAGACATTGTTCCAAAGGCAGAAGTCTTTAAGAAATCTATCGAAGTCATGCTTGAACTAGCTGTCTTAGCAGATGCATTTAAGTTGAACCAGTTTTCAACAGACAAGCCACCATTAGTACCTACGCCAGTCATTTTTGTCTTTTCAGAACGACCTTGTACACCTAAGTTGACGGTCAAACCTAATTTGTCTGTCAATTTATGGTCAAACATCAACATCAAATCTCCATATAGAATCTGATTACGATATTCGCTAAGTCCATAATAACCTGTCGGATCACCGTATGCAAGTGGACGTTCAGTTGCATTTTTACTTTCATTTTCACGAGTTGTCAAATCGGTAGATACACGAGCTTGGAGTTTCAAACCTTTCATTATCTGATAACTTGGAGTCACACTTGCAATCAAACGATTACTGTTCTCTAATTCTGTCTTACCATAGATATTCCAGAAGTATTCATTGACAAGAGAACCGGCAGCTAAATCATAAGCAAATGATTCGTCTGGAGTAGGACTATTGCTAGGTGTAGTGACGTTAAGATATCCTTGCGAAGTAACAGTATTATTTCTTAGATAATCGACATCATCATAAGCATTGAACATCCCTCCAAAATTAGCAACCAATCGCGAGATTCTATAAGGTCTGTTTTTGATATGCTGAACGATGTAATTAGCAGAGTATGAAAGTGAAAACTGATCATTTAATTTATAATTTCCAGTCAAACTGAAATTGTTCTTTTCATAATCACTATTATATTGATTAGGAGTAGAATGTGCATAAGTATATCCGAAACGCATGTTCCCTTCTTCTCCACCTTTACTAACTGCTAAGTTATATGTTTGGTTAACGGCAGTACGAAAAACATCATCCCAAGGGTCTGTGTTTTGAGCCTCGTATTTGCGAACAGTACCGTCATAATACAAGACATCGCTACCATCATATTTAGGTCCAAAAGTAGTGGATGAGGTACGGAGTGATTTATAGGTCTGACCATTGTACTCTCTTTCATAAAATCCTCCAGTTGATTCTTCATAAGAACCACGAGAACCAATACGAACACCAGGACCATAAGTCGTTTGGTATTTTGGCATATATGCAACGAAATCTCCAGTTAAACTGGCCGTAAAACTGACACCAACACCTTTAGAAGATTTACCACTTTTCGTGGTAATCATGACTACTCCATTTGCAGCTTCAGAACCGTATAATGCAGAAGCCGAAGCCCCTTTCAATATAGAAATGCTCGCAATGTCTTCAGGATTAATATCAACCAAACCATTGCTTCGTACACGTTGGTCACTCCAATAATCACTATTGTTGGCATCTCCATTACGAATAGGTACTCCATTTAAGATAATCAGAGGTTGATTAGTTCCCGTGATGGAATTTAAACCACGAATATTTATAGATACAGCAGATGTATTACCACCAGGAGCTGCTTGGATACGTACACCAGAGGCTTTACCATATAGAGAAGTGGCAAAATTGGCTGTTGATGTCTTGGTTAAGTCATCGGAGTTGACAGTAGACATGGCATAACCCAATGACTTTTCTTCACGTTTAATACCTAAGGCAGTAACAACGACTTCATCCAAAGAATGAGCAGCCTCAGAAAGAATCACTTTGAGTTCTGTCTGTCCCGCATACTTAATATCCTTTGCATCATACCCGATGTAAGATATTCTGATTATACTATTCATAGGGACATTTGAAAGACTGAAGCGACCATCCATATCAGTAATCGTACCACCAGTCGTTCCGACAACGCGGACTTCGGCTCCAATGAGAGGTTCTGTACCATCAGTAACAGTACCACGTACATTTTGTTTCTGCTGTAATGCGTTTGAAGAAGATAGCGTACCTATTGGCGCTATTTCCGCATTCACAGGTAGCAAGCAAGTACATGCTAATAGCATACTTGAGAAAATGAGTTTTTTCATAATAAAATTAATTAAGTTAGTAGAAATATAATGATTAGCTAGCAATAAGCTAATTATTATTCTTTCGTGAAGTTAGCAACAACTATTCTGTGAGAGAATAGAGTTGCACTCTACTAGATTTGTCATATAAATGGATTTGTCATGTAGAATAAATGTTTCATGTAGAATAAGGTTGTTTAATTTTAAAATGAAAAAGAGTAGCTATCTCCCTTTCGAAACACTAATTAAATTATATATTTTAAATATATAATCATACAATTGAAGCCTTTTGAATTGACAAATAAGCAGTTTTGCATACTTGTATTATTGTTTCTGCATACAATTTAGAGAGATAAAAGGATATACGACAAGAATAGATAGTTAATATTTGTTTTCAATTGTCCTATTATATTACATTACGTATAAAATATACCATATAGCATAATGGTTCAACCGTTTTCATTGTCTCATTTTGACATTTTTATTCATATACAAAACAATAATCGGATAAATTTAGATATATACCTAAATTTATCCGATTATTACATCTTTCTTTTGTAAATAGTATACAATAAGATATACTGATTAGAGTAAAGAATAGAGTCCACCAGGGCGCACAGACACGACACCTTTGATTTCTAGATTGAATAGAATGGTTTGAAGTTTATTGACAGGAATATCGAGAGATACTGTCATACTATCTGCATTTAAAGGTCCAGCTTCTTGAAGCATGGTTACGATACAGCGTTCATCTTCAGATAATCCAGGAAAGAGTTCGCGTTGGATAGTTTGATTCTTGATAGAGAGGTCAACATTCCAGTTCATCTGTCTAACGAGCTCTTCTGCACTAGTCAAACAGATAGCTTGGTTGTCACGAATGAGTTCATTGCAACCTTGGGAATATAGGTCGCCCACTCGTCCAGGAAAGGCAAAAACTTCGCGGTCATACCCATTAGCCAAATCAGCAGTAATTAAAGAGCCTCCTTTAGGTGCCGACTCCACTACTAACACGCCATCAGATATCCCTGCCACGATGCGATTTCGAGCAACAAAGTTGTATCTGTCTGGACGAGTACCTGTAACAAAATCAGTCAGTAATCCTCCTTGAGAAGTCATCTGAGAAGCTACCTTACGATGCACGGAAGGATAAACTCGGTCTAGTCCGTGTGCAAAGACTCCTACCGTTTGTAAACCGTTGAGCAAGCATGCCCTATGCGATTGGACATCGACACCATAAGCTAATCCGCTAATAACGAGTAAGTCGGGAACGAGATTGGCCAATTCTGCAATAAAACGGTCACACATGAGGCGTCCATATTCGGTAATATGACGAGTACCTACTATGCTTAGAACTCTGGATGCATTGAGGTCGGCATTGCCTAAAAAGAATAGAATAATCGGCGCATCGGTACATTCTCTTAGCCGAGAAGGGTATCGTACATCATAATAGGTATAAGCAAATATCTTCTTGGACTTGATGTATTCGAGTTCCACATCTGCACGCGGAGCTGATTCTTCGACGTTGTGCATCAGTTCAACCAAACGGTCTGAAATCTCCGGAATGCGCTCACGTAGGTTGTCTTTATGGCGAAGCACTTCTCGTCCGCTACCGTAAGCCATTATTAACTGACGCATCACAGCATATCGACTTCTCAAAGTCAACACTATTTTGAGACAGGCTAGCGTTTCGGCTTCTCTATCTGCAACTGTTTCAGGGATAATAGGATCCACTGTATTTAAATCTTTGATAATGGCATCGAAAGCAGTGTCTACAGGTTTATTAAATGGGTTATCCATGGTTAACTATTTTGGTCATAAAATATATCGTAAAATCATTTATCTACAAATGGAAGCAAGTCCTTTTCGAGTTCAGTAGAAGTAGCAAGTACTTTATTTACCATCGTCACAGTAGTCACTTCACCAGCAGTGGTTAAACTGCCAGTAGCAACGTTATATAAGTCTTGATGGAATATCCATCGGATACCTTTCTTTTCGAGCCAAAGACAAGATCTAAACTGGTCATGACTCTGAAGAGGTATTTTGTATCTTATATTAATACGTGCAACGACTGCATCTATTCCTTTGCTATGTAAGTCGGCAAAGGATAGGCCTATTGACTCAAGAAACTCGTGACGAGTGTGTTCCATATAATGTTGATAATTTGCATTGTTTACTATGCCTTGCAAATCGCATTCATAGTCTCTTACCTTCATCGTCATTTCAAATATATAGGTTGGCTTTGGCATAATATAGGTCTTTGAAGTAATAAGGGAAGAAAAACCATAGTTTTTCTTCCCTTATAATTAGTCATTTATTTTTTAGAATCAATATCCTTTAATAATGTTTTAACTGCTGCTTGCAATTGCAAGTCTTCTCCTTTCCATATGGTATCTGGAGAATTAGCAACTTTCACATCGGGTTCTAATTGCAAACCTTCTAAGTAGACTCCATCAGCTTGTCTATAACCAATAACAGGAATACCAAAATACAAGGACCGATCTTGTAAGGTTTCCCAATTGACTGAGGTCATCGTTCCTGGGACTGGCATGCCGACTAGCTTACCTATCTTTTGGTGTTTATAAACCCATGGAGTACCGTGGGCATTGGAGTAGTTATATTCACATTGTAGCATAATAGATGGTTTAGTCCATCTACGGCTAGGCATCGTACAAGCTTCTTTGCCTCGGATAACTTGAGTCAAGTACTTTTCTCCAGTGAAAAAGACTTCTACGTCTTCATGAAGACGTCCACCTCCATTGAAACGAGTATCTATAACGATTCCTTCTCTATCATTGTATTTACCTAGGACATCAGCATACATCTTGCGGAAACTTTCATCATCCATAGAACGAATGTGTACATAGCCCAATCGCCCATGGGATAAGCTATCTACTTTGGCAGCTTCACGCTTGGTCCATCGTCTGTAAAGCATCTCATTGATAGCTCCGCTACTGACGGGTTTAATCACTTCTGTCCAACGTTTTCCTGTGGTAGGATTGAAAAATTCAAAAAGGGTACGGATACCTCTCTTATTATTAAGTAGAGGATAGTAATCGGTATTTCTAGTAATCTTCGTACCATCTATCGATTCCAAGATGACTCCTGGTTCTACCTTAGTAGTGGCACGGTCAAACGGACCATATTCGAGAATTGAACTGACACGTAATCCATCTTTTGCATAGTTCCAATCAAAGAGCAATCCTGTACGAGCTGTACTATCACCGCCCCTTGAAGAGGAATAACCGCTACCGGTATGGGATACATTCAATTCACCGAGTAACTCACTAAGAAGTTGTGCGAAGTCATAGTTGTTATTTATGTAAGGTAAGAATTTACGATATTCATTCGCCATCTTGTCCCAATTGACTCCGTGCATGTTTACTTCATAGAAGCGTTTCTTCTCCTGAAGGTAAACATGATTGAACATGTACTCTCGTTCGGCTGCAGGATTTAGTTTCATCTGTGCACTGTATGAGATCCCTTTGATAATGTTACCTGCCATGGACATCTTGCGGAATGTACTTCCTAAGATAAACAAATTCTTACCTGGTTTGTCAAATACTAAACTAGACCATGAGGTATCAAGAGTCTTTAATTTGCTCGTACTGTGCTCGCGTAGATTAATAGTCCATAGATCAAATCCCTTTTGGAATTTAGTCATAAAATAGAGCTTTGTTCCTTTATTGTCTATGGCTACACTACCTAAATTAGAGGAGGCTTTCGTCAAACGAATGAGACGGTCTGTGATGTTGTCCCAATCAATTTGAATTGTCTTATCTGATGACTTCTTGACGTCTTTCTTGTCTGATTTCTTATCTGAACTTTTCTTTTTAGCTTTCTTCTCTGCTTTTTCTTTCTCAGCCTTTTGCTCTTTCTCTAATTCCTTGAGCATCTCATAATCTTCTTTATTAAGACGATATTTATCATAGGCGTCTTTATTGAGGAATATCAAGAAGGCATCGTATTGAGAACCCCATGATGCTTGATTTCTCATACCAAATCGGTTACTCTTGAATAGAATAGCTTTGCCATCCATAACCCATTTTGGAGATTCATCAAAATATGCTGTTCCAGTCAAGCATTTGATTGGTTCCCCGCCTTTGGCACTAACAATACCGATATCAGAGTAAGGATCATGGTTATTTGATATATAGCTCAAGGTGAACCATTTGCTATCAGGAGACCATGAAAAGTCAATCATACCATCTGTTCCTTTATTGAGATGACCATCTGTGATATCACGCTTCTTCTTGCTCTTGAGATTATAAACGACAATTTTCTTTCGACTCTCGACAAAAGCAATTTCTTTTCCGTCGGGTGAGAATTGAGGCAATTGGCGTTCTATCGTCGTAGAAGGAAGTAATATCTTCTCCTTGATTATAGTAGCATGTGGGAAATCTAGGTCTTCCTTGCGCTCCATTGTGGCTTGACATAATTGCCAGATACCTGTTCTTTCAGTACCATAGATCAATGTCTTACCATCAGGTGAAAAGGCCACTCCTTCTTCTGCCTGAGGGGTATGTGTAATTTGTTTTGTCGTCGTATAATCTACTGAAGTTACAAAAACTTCACCTCGTTTGATAAAGGCAATCATCTTGCCATCGGCAGATACTGTAGCTTCAGAAGCCCCAGAACGAACTGACAACAATTTTTCTTGGGGCTCATCATCTCTAAGAACCGTTAGCTTCAGTTTCTGTGGACGTGCTGATGCAGCTGTCTGAGTATAGATAGCTCCATCGTAAGAATAGCATAGTGTACCATTGTCAGCTACAGATAAGAAACGTACAGGAGTAGTCTTAAAGTTTGTAACTTGTTTGATTGCTTGCGGGTTGTCAACAGAAAAAGAAGCCACGTTAAATGAACCGAATTTCTCTGTCAAGAAAAAGACTTCTTTATCGTCTACACCATAACGAGGGTCACGGTCTTCACCAGCTCTGTCTATAATGTGCGTATTTTTTTTATTTACTAAGTCATAACTCCAAATGTCGCGAGTCACACTTGACGTGTGGTGTTTACGCCAGTAGTTCTCGACTCCTTTACAGTCCATATATAAAAATGACTTACCGTCTTTTGCGAAATCAATTCGTTCGGCTGGTGTAGCCATCACCATCATAGTACGCCCTCCTTTTACAGATACTTTATAAAGTTCTGAATAGGCACGACTAGGGAAAAAGATACTACTTGCAGGGTCTTGGAGAACAGCTGTAAAGTATAATTCCTTAGCATCAGGAGAGAAAGCGACAGGAACTTCTTTAGCAGAATTGGTTGTCAATCGTGTGGCAGTACCTCCATTATTAGACATCAAAAAGACATCAAAATTACCGAAGCGATCACTGTTAAAAGCAATTTTCTTACTGTCTGGAGACCATACAGGATTGCATTCATAACTGTCTTGAGTAGTCAATTGGATGGCTTCACCTCCGTTTGCTGAGACTTTATAGATATCTCCTTTGTATTCAAAAGCAATTTGTTGCCCATCAGGAGAGATGGCTACATCGCGCATAAATAAGGGTGTCGTGGCTGCTTGAGCTGCCAAGCCAACACATCCTAATAAGATTAGAAATAGTTTTTTCATCTTGATGTTTAATTTAGTCATTAAATTTACGTGTTACCTTCGTCTCAACTAATCGGAATAATTTGTCACTAGGACGAATCTTATCTAATTTGAGAGAAAACCTTTCTCCCTTGTGAACTGTGTCGACAGATTTTAAGTCAACTCTAGCCTCATCAAGAGTAGTAAATACTACCCCTGTCGTAGGCCCTGTAACTAAGAGTTTATCTCCTACATGTACTTCTGAAGCTTCAACCAAAAATTCGGCAACTCCAATATTTGAGAAGTACTTAACGCCTTTACCCACATAAACTTTCTTTTCTGTGGCTTCTGAACCGTATTCATGTGTCCATTCTCCAAGTCGTTTACCAAGATAATAACCATCCCAGAATCCACGATTGAAGACAGTACTTAACTGTGCATCCCATTTATCTATCTTCTCTTGAGTAAGCGTACCTGTCAATGAAGCATCGATGGCTTCTCGATAGGCATTGACTACCCGATAGACATATTCAGGTCCACGAGCTCTGCCTTCTATCTTGAACACGCGCACACCTGCATCCATCATCTTATTGATGAAATGAATCGTTTTCAGATCTTTTGGAGACATGATATATTTATTATCTATTTCCAATTCAATATCTGAATCTTTGTCTCTAACCTCATAGCTACGACGACAGACTTGAGTACAAGCTCCGCGATTAGCTGATTTATTCATTTCGTGTAAAGACAAATAACATTTTCCTGACACAGCCATACATAGAGCACCATGACAGAACATCTCGATACGGATGAGTTCTCCCTTAGGGCCACAAATATGATCTTCAACGATAGCTTGGTATATTTCTGCTACTTGATCAAGATTCAATTCGCGAGCCAAAACGACTACATCTGCAAATTGTGCGTAGAATTTTAACGAATCGACATTACTGATATTTAATTGGGTAGAAAGATGGACCTCTTGATGGATACTGCGAGCATAGCTCATCACGGCAACATCTGCTGCAATGATAGCACTAATCTTAGCTTCCTTAGCTGCATCGACTATTTGATGCATCAAGTCAACATCTCCATCATAAATGATGGTGTTTACTGTAAGATAGCTCTTCAGCCCATGTTTGTCACACTTAGCGGCAATTTCCTTTAAATCTTCTATTGAAAAGGTATTTGCAGAACGCGCTCGCATATTTAAGTTTGCGATGCCAAAATAAATAGAATTGGCCCCTGCTTGTATAGCCGCTGCTAAAGACTCATAAGAGCCTACGGGCGCCATTATCTCATATTCTGCACTCTTATTTAGTTCACTCATACTAGTACGTGTAGTTATCATGCTTGCAAATATAACTTTTTCTTGGGAGAAATTCGTATCTTTGCGCCCAAATCATTAAAAACGAAAACAAAGTACACAATGAAGATAAGTCATATAGATTTGGGAGATAAACCTTTATTATTGGCTCCTATGGAGGATGTAACCGATCCTGCTTTTCGCCTGATGTGCAAAGAGTTTGGCGCCGATATGGTGTACTCTGAATTCGTATCTAGTGAAGCACTAGTACGTAATGTAAATCGCACAATACAGAAGTTAACGATTAGCGAGGCAGAACGCCCTGTCGCTATACAAATTTATGGCCGTGATATTGAGCCAATGGTAGGAGCTGCTAAGATGGTTGCTGAAGCTAAGCCTGATGTCATAGACCTTAATTTTGGCTGTCCTGTGAAAAAAGTAGCAGGAAAAGGGGGCGGAGCTGGTATGTTACAGAATCCGGAGAAGCTTCTAGAAATTACTCGTGCAGTAGTAGATGCTGTAAATATTCCAGTAACAGTAAAGACGCGTCTTGGATGGAATGATGAACAAAAGATCATCACTACACTAGCTGAGCAGATACAAGATTGTGGTGCCGCAGCACTAGCTATCCACGGGCGTACTCGTGCACAGATGTATACTGGACAAGCTGATTGGTCACTAATCGGAGAGGTTAAGAAAAATCCTAGAATCCATATTCCTATCATTGGTAATGGAGATATAGGCAGTGCTAAGCAAGCCAAAGAAGCATTTGACCGTTACGGTGTAGATGCTATCATGATAGGACGTGCAACTTTCGGGAGGCCTTGGATATTTCAAGAGATTAAACAATATATCCAGACAGGAACATTACCAGAACCGAAATCGTTTACATGGTACTTGGATGTACTACGACGACAAGTAACCAATGCAATTGCTTTGCTCGGTGATGAGCGTAGAGGAATCGTTCATACACGTCGTCATCTAGCTGCGACTCCACTCTTCAAAGGAATTCCAAACTTTAGACAGACACGTATTGCTCTTTTGCGTCTGGAGAAAAAAGAAGAATTATTCGAGATTCTTAGTCAGATAGAAGAACAATATGGAGACCAGATGATGGACCGCATAGGTATCCCATTCGGTGAAGAAGACTCTGCTTCGTCATAAATAACTTGACGACAAATTCTCTTAGATTAATTATCTTGTTTATTTAAAGTAAATTCTGACTTTTTTCTTGACAAGATATACTGTCCACCATTCTCATCCAAAGTGAATGGATGAACCAATTCAGAAGGATATTCTACGACAAGCAAGGAAGGATTTGATTCCCACTTTGCTATGTGTAGGGTATCCTTCTGGACAATATACCGTTGAATCAACAGACTATCATTGAGATAAATGGCGATGCTATCTCCTACGAGTTCTGGAGCCATCGTTATGACATACTCCTCCACATACTTATGACCTCGCTGTTTATTGTATAGATTGAGACTCATAAAAGTGAAGATGATAACAACTAAGATAACCAAAAAGGCTAGTAAGAAGTTACCACGCATAAAGGTTTTATTTGTATTGAGATGGTCGGTATGTGACATGATGGTCGTATATATAGATTAGTATTCAAACGCTAAAGAACAAAAATAAGGAGATAATATCAAGAAACAAAATGAAAACTCGCTTTTCCTTTTATCCCTTTCTTTTTAATCTTTTTCTTTGATAAATCCGCTTAGTAAAGAAGAGTGAAAGACTGCTCTCGGAGCTAAAATGGTCTGTGAAAGACTTCGTCCTGCCATATAACCAATCATACTGATCCATAAAGCATGATTCCCCCAATAGGGAGCTAACAAGAAATAAGGAATAAAGAAGCAACAGACACTTGCAAATAACATCGTATTTCTCATAGCTGCTGATGCAGTAGCTCCTATATAGATACCATCCCATAGATAACTCGCAAAGCTTGCAAGAGGGAATAAAGTGGCCCATAGGATAAACGGCTGTGCAGCATCTAGCACCTCTTTTTGATCAGTAAAGAGATATAAGAATTGTCGGCCACCAATACCATAAATAGCTGTAAATATCGCAGCAAAAAAGAATCCCCAAAGAAATAATTTATTGACAGCTTCACGGAGCTTCTTCTTGTCTTTAGAACCAAAAAATCGCCCCACAAGTGCTTCTGCTGCATAGGCAAATCCGTCAAGGAAATAAGAGAAGAGGAGAAGATATTGTAGGAGAGCTGTGTTAGCTGCTAGAATCAAATCACCATAACCAGCACTTGCTGAAGTGAAATAGGTAAAGACAGAAATTAGGCATAACGTACGGATATAGATATCACCACTCACACGCATGAATCGGGCCAGGTGATGACGCTCCAATACAGCACGTACAGAAAAGTAAAGAATCATCGCACGATACTTCCTGAGAAAGAGTATTACAGACAACCCTAGACCTATATACTGAGCGATTACGGAACCTAAAGCTACTCCTCGCTCTTCTAGATGCCCTACTCGAACTAATACGACACTCGCGATGATATTAACCCCGTTGATAACTAATGAAGTAATCATAGGATAACGAGCATTTTGCATCCCTAAGAACCATCCATTGAGTACCATCATAGCAATCGCAGCCGGTGCAGCCCATATACGAATAAAGAAATAATTAGCTGCTAAGGACTTGACAGCTTCACTCCCATCAAGGAGCCAAAAAGAAGCGATTCCTATAGGATACTGCAAACACAAAACCAGCAGTCCACCGGCTAAAGCAATAGCTAATCCACGGTAAAAGACCATCGCTTGTTGTTTCAAGTCCCCTTCTCCATAAGCTTGAGCAGCTAAACCACTCACGCTAGAGCGCAAGGTTCCAAAATTCCAGTAAACGATATTGAAAATGACACCTCCTAATGCTACAGCTCCCATAAATTGAGCCGAGTCTAAATACCCCATGAGATGCAAGTCAACAATGGTCAATAAAGGCACTGTTAAATTGGATATAATATTAGGAATGGTCAGTTTAAGAATCTGTCTATGCATCACGATTTCGTTACTTTTTCTCCGTAGGATACTGTTCTATTAGTTCGATACTATTCACTTGCAAGCGGGTCTTTAACCATGCTTCGAGTTTGGTTTGTATCTCTTTGTCAGGATGCTCAAGTGTACGGAATTTCACTAGTGCAAAATGTAAAGTATCAGTATGGGCATTATCAACATGATACTGTACACTGTTTCCTAGAGAAATAGCTTCGACATGAGGGAAGAGTAGCTTCACCTCTGGTAAGATTTCTCTACTCAAGACCTCTTCTCGTTGATAGATACCCAGCTTTTTGGTTAGCGAATCAATCTGCATGGTCTGGGAGACCAATCTCTCCTCACTATTTTTATAAAAATCTTCCATCACTAAAGAGCGGAGAGTCTGAATATTCATCTGACTCTGTCCTCCCATTCCTTGTAGTACTGACAACTTAAGATGCTCTAGTTTGTAATCTACCATCTTATGCTGAGCCATCTGAACAGAAGCATCAGAGACTTCATTTCCAATCAGAACGACACGAAGTTCTTTCGTACTATCATTGTTGATTATATTACGTGAAAGCACTTGAGTACCTGGAAAGTCAAGTTCTCTATCCACATATAACTTCACTCTACTTTCAAATAGAGTACCCTTAATGATTCCAACCGTAAGATAAGCAGCTGGCAGCATAGTTACTGTAGCTATGATAAAGATATACATCTTCACCTGTCTAGCACGAGCAGGGTCCAAGAATTCTTTTTTATGATAATGAAGGATCTTAGTCCCTAGCAATGTAGATAGGGCAATAAAGACAGAATTGATAAAATATAAGTAAAAGGCACCAAAGAAAAACGAGAGATTTCCTGTTGCCAATCCATAGCCTGCAGTACATAATGGAGGCATCAAGGCAGTAGCGATAGCAACTCCAGGAATCACATTACCTTTCTCTTTTGTAGACAAGGCAATCACCCCAGCAAGTCCACCTATAAGTGCAATAAAGACATCATAGATAGTAGGCGATGTACGAGCTAAAAGTTCACTTTGAGCCTCACCTAATGGGATTAATAAGAAAAACAAAGTAGAGGTAAGTACACTGATAAGGGTAACAATCCCGAAACTCTTTGCCGAACGTTTCAATAGCTCAAAATTATTCTGTCCAATAGAAAGTCCCATTCCCATGACCGGTCCCATCAATGGAGATATCAGCATGGCACCAATCACGACAGCAGTAGAATTGACATTAAGTCCAAGAGAAGCAATAAAGATAGCACACACAAGTACCCAGAGTTTCACTCCTCGGAGTTCAACCCCATTTTCAATAGAATCGACGGTAGCTCGTTCGCTCTCTTTTTCACGTCTGACATCAAAGTAATACTTAAAGAACAAACCGAATCGGAAAAACCCTTTATGCGGTTTATCGTCTTTCTTCTCTTCTTTCGAGTCATCTGATTGAACCTCACTTGTCACTGTCTTGCCAGAATCTTCTTTAGCTTTTATAGCCTCAGATATTCCACTTGGCTTTGCAGTTTTAGGTGCATCGACAACAGTTGACGCATCCGTATTCTTAACTATTGATGCATGGTCCGAATTCTCTACTTTCCCATGCTTTTTTTTCTGCTCGTTGTCCATCTTATTCATTTTTATGAGTTAGACCTAATGACTCGTCACATGCAATTTTCTAAGAATCTTGTTTATAGGCAAGTCCACTTTCAATAGATACCAAACAAAAGGAATTAAAAGGAGAGTCTTGACAAATACTCTCAGCAATAAATTATCTATAGTAATATATTGATAACAAGTAAATATCACGACCGTCATGAAGATATAGATAGCGATAGAACGTAACGGATAATTGATAGGATAATAATACTGTCCCACAAAATAGCTCAGCAATGTAATCACCATATAACCAGCAACTGAGGACCAAGCAGAACCCATATATCCATAATGAGGAACCAATAAGAAGTTTCCTGCGATGATTACAATACACCCAGCCAAAGAGAAGTACGCCCCCCAACTAGTTCGATTGATTAGTTTATACCAAAACGAAAGATTGAAGTAGACCCCGACCAACATTTCAGCAATCATCACGATAGGGATGACACGAAGCCCTTGCCAATAATCAGGACTAATTAAATAGCGAAGTAAATCTATATAACAAACGACACATAGAAACGCCAATAAAGAGAATATTAAGAAATACTTCATAGCATCTGAATAAGTCTTCTTAGCCGCTTCGTCACCCGTCTTTTTTTGTCCGAAGACAAAAGGTTCATAAGCATATCTAAAAGCTTGGAGAAGCATGGCCATAATCATAGCTACCTTGACACAAGCACCATAGATACCTAATTGGACCATAGCTTGTTCACGGTCAGGATAGATATATGGAAACAACATCTTGTCTACTGTCCTATTCAATATCCCGACGATACCAAGAATCAGTATGGGAAACGAATAGCTCAACATCCGTTTGAAAAGTTGACGACTAAAAGCCCAATGAGTATGAATCAGATGAGGAAGAAAAGCAATCAGCTGTATACCAGTAGCCATCAAGTTAGCAATAAAGATGTATCCTACTTTATAATTAGGATTATAAAACCAACTAACAGTAGCCGGTGCATGCTCCATCAACCAAGGGCATCCAAGCAAGAAAAACAGATTAAAAGTGATGCTACATACGATAAAGAGTAGCTTCAGTGTAGCGAATCGAATCGGCCGTTTTTCAAAACGAAGATGAGAAAAAGGAAGAGCCATAAACGCATCCATACCGACGACAAACGACATGATAACAATAAATTCAGGATGCGATTCATACCCTAAAGTCGCAGCAATCGGATTCAAAAAGATTAAGACCAAAAGAAAAAACAAACTAGAAGTGGTTGCTAATGAAACAAGTGATGTTCCATACACTTCTCGATTATCGTTTTCTTTCTGATTGGCAAAATAAAAGTAACCAGTCTCCATCCCATAAGTCAAGATGACAAGAAGTAAAGCCACATAAGAGTAGACATTAGTCACGATGCCATAGCCTCCTCCCGACACGACCAGCTGTGTGGTATAAAGAGGAACTAGTAAGTAATTAAGAAAACGTCCAACAATACTACTTACACCATAAATGGCAGTTTCCTTAGCTAGCGATGTTAATTTGCTCATAGCGATTATATTCTTCCGCTGTTACTTATTCAAATAAATTTCGATTCTCTGGATAGAACGTACGTCCGAGATGGACATAGGCAAGTTCAGTTACCTGCCTACCTCTAGGTGTTCGTTTCATAAATCCCTCCTTAATCAAGAATGGTTCATATACTTCTTCTATAGTTCCAGTATCTTCTCCCAGAGCTGTAGCAATAGTAGACAACCCAACAGGCCCTCCTTGAAATTTATCAATAATGGTACTCAAAATCTTATTATCCACCTCATCGAGACCATGACTATCAATATTCAATGCTTCAAGAGCGAAATTAGCAATTTCAGAATCAATAGCCCCACTCCCTTTTACCTGAGCAAAGTCACGCACACGACGCAGCAAAGCATTAGCGATACGAGGGGTTCCTCGACTGCGAGAAGAGATTTCTGCTGCCGCATCATCAAAGCAATGAATCTGAAGGATTTTAGAAGACCGTTTGATGATCTGTGTCAAAACCGCTTCATCATAATACTCAAGATGCAAGTTGATACCAAATCGAGCTCGCAAAGGAGCTGTCAGCAACCCACTTCGTGTGGTAGCGCCAACCAAAGTAAATGGACTTAAGTCAATCTGTATACTTCGGGCAGAAGGCCCTTTATCAATCATGATGTCGATACGATAATCCTCCATAGCAGAATACAAATACTCTTCGACAATCGGTGAGAGGCGATGTATCTCATCGATAAACAAGACATCATTAGGTTCTAGGCTAGTAAGCACCCCCGCCAAGTCCCCAGGTTTATCCAAGACAGGACCCGAGGTGATTTTAAATCCCACCCCCAATTCATTTGCTATAATATTTGAGAGAGTCGTTTTACCCAATCCAGGAGGTCCATGAAGCAAAGTATGGTCCAATGCTTCTCCTCGTAGTTTTGCAGCTTCAACAAACACACGCAAATTTTCAACTACATTTTCTTGTCCACTAAAATCCTCGAAAGAAAGAGGGCGAAGTACATTTTCAAAGTCTCGTTCGCTGTGGTTATATTGTTGCTCTCTAATATCAAAATCTTCTGTCATAGTGGCTATTGTTCATTAACGACCTAAAGGACAAAGATAAACAAAATGGATGAGAAAAGCATCTTTGTATGGTGCTATGATTAAAATATTCGTTATTTTTGCCTATTGGAGAATGCCTCCTTTCTATATTCTTATTTATACTCATATACCGAAACAAAAAGACAACTATGGTACTTAATTATATCTGGATTGCTTTCTTTTTTATCGCATTTATAATTGCACTAATTAAGTTGATTTTCTTAGGAGATACGACTGTCTTTTCACAAATTATCGATTCCACCTTTAGTTCATCTCAGACAGCGTTTGACATATCTATAGGTCTGACAGGTGTATTAGCTTTGTGGATGGGTATCATGAAAGTAGGTGAAGATAGTGGACTGATTAACCAGCTTTCCAAATGGCTTAGTCCCTTATTCTGTAAACTCTTCCCTGAAATACCAAAAGGGCATCCGGTGACTGGATCTATCTTTATGAATATCGCGGCAAACATGTTAGGCCTAGACAATGCAGCGACTCCTATGGGACTAAAAGCCATGGAAGAGCTACAAGAATTGAATCCCAAAAAGGACACAGCAAGCAACTCCATGATTATGTTCCTCGTACTAAACACCTCAGGACTAGTCATCATCCCTATAAGCATTATGGTCTATCGAGCCCAATTAGGTTCGACACACCCCTCAGATATATTTATACCTATATTGATTAGTACATTAGTTGCTACCATTGCAGGAGTTACTGCCGTAAGTATCAAACAGCACATCAACCTGTTTAATCGGACCATTCTTCTGCTCATGCTTGGTATAGCGACCTTCTTCAGTGCTATCGGATGGGCCATATTTACTTTTCCCAAAGACCAAGTAAACGATGGAGCTACATTGATAGCCAATCTGCTCCTATTTAGTGTCATTGTCTTCTTCCTCTTTTCGGGAACTCGTAAAAAGATAAATGTATACGACTCTTTTGTAGAAGGAGCCATAGGCGGGTTCAAGACAGCCGTACGTATCATTCCTTATCTAGTAGCCTTCTTGGTAGCGATAGGAGTTTTTAGAAGTTCCGGTGCAATGGATATGCTCATTGGAGGCATTGGGTCTATAGTTGATGCTTGTGGGATAGACAATCGATTCGTAGCTGCTCTACCAACAGGTATCATGCGTCCATTAAGTGGTAGTGGAGCAAGTGGATTAATGGTCGATGCGATGAAACATTACGGAGCTGACAGTTTCGTAGGTCGTTGTAGTTGTGTCTTAAGAGGAGCTGCGGATACGACATTTTATATTCTAGCAGTCTATTTCGGCAGCGTGGGGATTAAAAACACACGCTATGCCGTAACCTGCGGTTTAATCGCTGACTTGGCAGGCATTATTGCCGCCATAGTCGTTAGTTATATTTTCTTTGGATAAATGAGACCCTAGTTTCGAGTGAGATTAGATACAAAACAATCAAATAATATTTTTATGATTACATATCAATGTGACGGGGTAGAGATGCCCCAAATAGACCAAGAAAAAGTGAATCAATGGATAGAAAAAGTAGCTGCTACATTCAACATGAAAGTAGGACCAATCTGCTATATCTTCTGTTCAGACAAACGGATCTTAGAAGTCAACAACCAGTACTTACATCATGATTACTTCACAGATATCATCACCTTTGACTACTGTACGAAAACGCGTATTTCAGGCGACCTCTTCGTTAGCCTAGACACCGTAAAAACCAACTCAGAACAATTTGCTCCGAACTACAATTTAGAGTTGCATCGTACGATTATTCACGGGATTCTACACCTATGTGGAATCAACGATAAAGGACCAGGTGAACGTGAGATAATGGAGCGTCATGAGAATGATGCATTGGAGATGTTTAACTTTTAAGCACCTTATATATAATAAGCAATAACATACTTGATAATCTGCTTTCTAAGCAGTAAATTTGCTCCCTATGAATTTTGAATATGATGTATTAGTTATCGGTGCTGGACACGCCGGTTGTGAAGCCGCTTCGGCCGCTGCACGCCTTGGTTCAAAGACATGCCTTATCACCATGGACATGAACAAGATTGCACAGATGAGTTGCAATCCTGCTATCGGAGGTATAGCCAAGGGTCAAATAGTAAGAGAGATTGATGCTCTCGGTGGATATATGGGTATCGTGACTGATGCCACGGCGATACAATTTCGCATGCTTAATCGTTCTAAAGGACCTGCTATGTGGAGTCCTAGGGCGCAGTGTGACAGAAATAAATATAGCACTAAATGGAGAGAGATTCTAGAACATACGGACAACTTAAATATATGGCAAGACTCTGTGACCGAACTCCTCAGTGAGGATGGTCATGTCATCGGAGTACATACTCAACTCGATATCGTATTTAAGGCAAAGACAGTGATCATAACCGCTGGAACTTTCCTTAATGGATTGATGCACGTGGGTAAAGTTCAGATTCCTGGTGGAAGAACTGCAGAGCCAGCCTCTTACCATCTTACCGAATCGATTACCAAATTGGGTATAGAGGTAGGACGTATGAAGACAGGAACGCCAGTCCGTATTGATTCTAGGAGTGTTCATTTTGAAGATATGGAACCACAAGATGGAGAAGATGATTTCCATCAATTTTCATACTTATCAAAAAGCAAGAAAGGACTCAAGCAACTTCAATGTTGGACTTGCCTGACCAACTTGGATGTACACAAGGTACTTCATGATGATTTAGATGAATCGCCATTATACAATGGACAGATACACAGTATCGGGCCACGATATTGCCCTAGTATAGAGACTAAAATTGTCACATTCCCAGATAAGCCACAGCATCAATTATTTCTAGAGCCAGAAGGGGAAACCACCACAGAGTTGTATCTTAATGGTTTTTCTTCTTCTCTCCCTTTTCATACACAGTTAGATGCGTTGATGAAGATACCTGCTTTTAGAGATGTGGCAGTTTATCGTCCTGGATATGCTATAGAATACGACTTCTTCCACCCTACACAGTTGACCCACGCCTTAGAATCAAAGAAAGTCAAAGGACTCTTCTTTGCAGGACAAGTAAATGGAACCACAGGATATGAAGAAGCAGCAGGACAAGGATTGATTGCCGGAATAAATGCCCACCGCTTATGTGCAGGTCAGACACCTTTCACCTTAGGTCGTGACGAAGCATACATCGGCGTATTGATTGATGACTTGGTTACCAAAGGAGTAGATGAACCTTATCGTATGTTTACTTCAAGAGCTGAATATCGTATACTCTTGAGACAAGATGATGCAGATATGCGCCTCACCCCAAAGGGATATGCCATTGGCTTAGTGGACGAGAATAAGTATGCACAGTTTAGTAAGAAGAAGGAAACCATAGAGAAGCTACTAGAATTTGTAAAAACATTTTCTATAAAGCCTGCTAAAATAAACCCTTACTTAGCAAAGCTCAATACGACTCCACTAACTCACGGATGCAAACTAGTCTCTCTCATCTCTCGCCCTCAGGTGACGATTATGAACCTCTTGGATGGCATACCCGCCTTCAAGGAAATTATCGACAAAATCGATAGTCCCAATAAAGAAGAGATCATCGAAGCTGCTGAAGTCTTGATTAAGTATGAAGGATATATCGTAAGAGAACGTGCTGTTGCAGACAAACTCCAACGACTTGAATCCATCCATATTAAAGATCGATTTGACTACGAGTCTATCCAGGCTTTGTCCACAGAAGCTAGACAAAAGTTGGCTGCGATCAATCCAGAGACCATTGCACAGGCTAGCAGAATCCCAGGAGTTTCCCCAAATGACATCAATGTCTTATTGGTGTTGTCCGGACGCTAATTCCTTGTTGAAGACATTTTAAAGAACAAGAATAGAACAGAAACAACGAGCGTTCCACGTGGAACAATCACATTAATAATTATCCCTAAACGACTGATTATGAGCGAAGATATACTAATAAAGAATCTAAGAAACATCCCAGACTTCCCTATCCCGGGTATTCAGTTTAAGGACGTCACTACACTCTTCAAGAGTCCTGAATGTCTAAAAATTTTATCTGATTCCTTGTACGAGATGTATAAAGACAAAGGAATAACCAAAGTGGTAGGAATCGAATCAAGAGGATTCATCATGGGCCCTATCTTAGCTGTAAGATTAGGTGTAGGATTTGTGCCAATCAGAAAGCCAGGGAAGCTGCCAGCAGAAGTGATCGAAGAATCATATAAGAAAGAATATGGCACAGACAGCATTCAGGTACATAAGGATGCAATAGAAGAAGGAGACGTCATCTTATTGCATGATGACTTACTTGCCACAGGAGGAACGATGGAAGCTGCATGTAACTTGATGAGAAAATTGAAACCAGGAAAAATCCTTGTCAATTTCATTATTGAGTTAGACCAATTAGAAGGTCGTAAGATGTTTGATAAAGACATAGACGTACAAAGTATCATACACGTCAAAGATTAGAACGAGCTAGAAGGACGATCGCTTATTTACTTCACTATAGATGAAAGAGTTAGAACAAATCAATATAGACAAGAAAAGGCTACAGCTGATTCAACACGAGGGAAACAAAGCTAGATTAGAACGACTGAAAAATGTCGTTCTGTCCTTACCTAGCGACCCGGGTATCTATCAATACATAGATTATACTGGGAAAATAATCTACGTAGGCAAAGCCAAAAACCTCAAACGAAGAGTATATTCTTATTTCAGCAAGGAACACGAGCCCGGAAAGACAAGGCTACTTGTAAGTAAAATAGCAGACATTTATTACATCGTAGTAAAGACAGAGCATGATGCCCTACTCCTTGAGAACAATCTAATCAAACAATATCGTCCGAAATACAATGTACTTCTCAAGGACGATAAAACCTATCCTTACATTTGGATTCCCAGTGAACCATTTGCACGAATCAAGACGAGTCGAATAAAAGGAAAGAGTGGACATTACTTCGGCCCATATAGCCAAATAAATATCATGTATGTATTGCTCAATTTAATACGAGAGATTTATCCACTACGTACTTGCAACCTCAATCTAGCACCGAATAAGATCAGTGAAGGAAAGTACAGAGTCTGTCTAGATTACCATATAGAAAAGTGTGCAGGACCATGTGTAGGCAAGCAATCTCTTAAGGCATATAATAAGAACTTAGAGGAAATCATCGATATACTCAATGGAAAAACCAGACAACTCACGAGCAAACTCAAAAAAGAGATGCTCAGTCTCGCAAACGAACTTCGATTCGAGGAAGCTGAGGAAATCAAAAAGAAAATACTCCTACTAGAAAAATACCGGGCAAAATCAGAAGTTGTCAGTTATACTTACAATGACATTGATGTCTTTAGCATTGACCAAGATGGAGATGAAGCAGCATTTATCAATTACCTCCATATAGTCAATGGGGCCATCTCTCGTGCATTCACCTTCGAATATAAGAAGAAGATGAATGAGAGCAAAGAAGATCTCCTCGCTCTAGGTATCATAGAGATGAGAAGTCGATTCAAGAGTAAAGCGAAAGAAATTATTATCCCGTTCAACATAGACATAGATCTCGGGAAAGTAGAGATTACCATTCCCCAACGAGGTGATAAGAAACAATTATTAGACCTCTCCCTACTCAACGTTAAGCAGTATCGAGTAGACAGGATGAAACAGAAAGAGAAACTAAATCCACAACAAAGAGGTATCAAGTTAATGACTGAGTTGCAGACTGCACTGCAACTAAAGACTCGTCCTAAGACCATCGAGTGCTTTGATAATTCTAACATCTCTGGAGAGAGTGCGGTAGCTGCTTGTGTGGTCTTCGTGATGGGCAAACCATCCAAAAAGGACTATAGGAAGTACACCATCAAGACTGTAGAGGGACCTGATGATTATGCATCCATGAGAGAAGTAGTAGAGCGAAGATACTCGCGATTAGTAGCAGAAAAGAAACCACTTCCAGACCTGATTATAGCAGATGGTGGAAAAGGACAAATGGAAGCTATCAGAAGCGTGATTGTAGACCGTCTGCATCTAACTATACCTATCGCTGGATTAGCCAAAGATGGACGGCATAGAACTTCCGAATTTCTATATGGCTCACCAGCAAGACGAGTAGGTATCAAGCCACAGACACCACTCTTCAATCTCATGGAACAGATACAGGACGAAGTGCATCGCTTTGCGATTACTTTCCATAGAGACATACGAAGCAAGAAACAGATACATTCAGAATTGGATGATATCAAAGGCATTGGGCCAAAAACAAAAGAATTGCTACTAGACAAATACAAAACGGTAAAACGAATCAAAGAAGCAACCCTCGAAGAATTGAATACAGTGATAGGGAAAAGCAAAGCAGCAATCATCTTCAAACAGCTAACACAATAAATGAGACCACAAGCAAAGAAAAAGCTTGTTTGTTTCATTTCATCATATATTTCAGTATATTTGTTTGTCATGAGAGTAGTTATACAAAGAGTTTTACACGCACAAGTAACTGTAAAAAGAAACGTAATAGGGAAGATAGACCATGGTCTACTCGTCCTAGTCGGCATTACTCACGAAGACACTCAAGATGACGTGAATTGGTTGTGCAAGAAAATTGTAGGACTTAGAATCTTTGATGATGAACAGGGTGTGATGAACAAATCAGTACAGGAAGATAACGGTGAGATTCTGGCAATCAGCCAGTTTACACTTTTTGCTGCTACTAAGAAAGGAAATCGACCATCCTATATCAAAGCAGCTAAACATGAAGTAGCAATCCCTCTATACAATCAGTTCTGTGATACCCTATCCCAACTAATGGAGAAACCCATACAACGAGGAGTCTTCGGAGCAGATATGCAAGTCGAACTACTCAATGATGGTCCTGTGACCATTTGTATCGATTCAAAAAATAAAGAGTAAGCATTTCATGGAAAAAGAAAGACAAGAAATCACTTTAGCAGAAGCTCAAAACCAAGTGGACCAATGGATCAAAACCTACGGAGTAAGGTATTTCAATGAGCTCACGAATATGGCAATACTGACAGAAGAAGTGGGCGAATTGGCTCGCGTCATCAGCCGTACTTATGGAGAGCAATCCTTCAAAGAAGGAGAGAAAGCAAATCTAGCTGATGAGATGAGTGATGTACTGTGGGTACTGATGTGTTTGGCTAATCAGACAGGTGTAGACCTCACGGCAGCCTTGCTAAAGAATATAGAAAAGAAGACAAAAAGAGATAAGACCAGACATCATGAAAACCCCAAATTAAAATAACTAAACAGTAATATAATGAAAGAATTAAGTAAAATCGAACAAGTATTGAAAACATACAATACTGAAATCAGTGACCAAGAAGTAATCGATGCCGTAGCCAAAATCAAAGCAAAGAAGGTTGAAGAAAACAACACAAAAGAGGTTCATAAACTTCTTTTTAATTGTATCGACTTGACCACCCTTGCAACAGAAGATTATGACCGCAAAGTCATGGATTTTACAAAGAAGGTAAATGAATTTGAAGATAAATTTCCTGATCTAAAAAATGTAGCAGCTATCTGTGTGTATCCCAATTTCGCACAAGTAGTACATGACACCTTGGAAGTAGAAGGAGTAAATATCGCTTGTGTATCTGGCGGATTTCCATCATCTCAGACATTTATTGAAGTTAAGATTGCAGAGACTGGAATGGCTTTAGCTCAAGGAGCTGATGAAATAGATATAGTACAATCTGTAGGAGAATTTCTAGACGAGAACTACGAAGAGATGTGCGATGAGATACAAGAACTAAAAGCCGTATGTGGTGAAAAACACCTCAAGGTCATCTTAGAGACTGGTGCGTTGAAATCTTGTAGCAATATCATGAAAGCCTCTATCCTATCAATTTACTCAGGAGCAGACTTCATCAAAACCTCTACAGGAAAACAAAAACCTGCTGCAACCCCAGAGGCTGCTTATGCAATGTGTCAAATCATCAAACAATATCACGAAAAGACAGGAACCAAGATTGGATTCAAACCTGCAGGTGGAATCAACACCGTAGAAGATGCTGTCCTATACTATTCTATAGTAAAAGAAGTATTGGGTGAAGAATGGTTGAATAATAAACTATTTCGTCTCGGCACAAGTAGACTAGCCAATATGCTTCTCTCAAAAATAATTGATAAAGAAATAAAATTCTTCTAGACAGATTTTATTCTTTTCCAGAAAAAGCGAGTCACTCAGTAGGCTCGCTTTTTTAATTGGACGAAAAAGAGTCTTTTGTACTTTTTAGACAGAAATAGACAACAAAACGATTCAAGTCAAAAATCTATCATTTTGACATTTTAATCAGCTAAAATATCATATTTAGACAAAAATAGCAATCACATAGACACATCATACTACATTATTCATTACAAAATGACAAATCAGCAGAAGAAATAATAGAGAAATACGGAAGGAAAATAGTAGCATCCTTATAGGTGGGCGTAAATACGAACGTATTTTTAGATAAAAAAGGGCTTAAGATTGTCGCTGAGCAACTATTTCAGCAAAATGGCAAAGGGCATCGATAAAAATAGGATTGCCATCGATATTCTTGATTTTAGTAATAGCCTCATCAATAATTCCATTCATCATCTTTTGAGCATACGCTATTCCCCCATCATGAATCGCAGCTTGGGACAAAGTCTCCATCTCGTCAAGAGTAGCATTACCCATTTTCACTTTATTAGCTATATCCTTCAGATTCTCATCCTGAGTATTATTCAACACATAAATTACAGGAAGTGTCAACTTACCTTCAAGCATATCATTGCCAGATGGCTTGCCCAATTTCTTAGAAGGAATCAAATCAAAGATATCATCTCTAATCTGAAAACTGAGTCCTATGCTTTCAATGATGTCAGCAATAGAAGAAACCGAAGCAGATGCCTCTTCACAAGTAAGTAAGATACACTCAGCACATGTCCGAAACAATATAGCTGTCTTCTTACGGATGATATCAAAATAAGCAGCCTCAGAAAAAACAGTATTTGAAATATTCTCCAACTGAAGAATCTCTCCCGAAGACAATTGCTGTCCTAAGGTAGAAGCCAAGCTAATAATTCGAAGGTCATCAGTTCGTAAGGCAGATAATAAACCAGTAGACAACATATAGTCACCAACTAAGACAGCCGTTTTAGAATCAAAGCGCGTATTGAGAGAAGCAATACCTCTACGTTCAGCACTTTCATCTACAATATCATCATGAACCAAAGTAGCCGTATGAATCAGTTCCAAAGCCAAAGCAACCGAATACGCTTTGTCAGAAACCTCACCAAAAACCTTGGCAAGTAAAAACATCATAAGTGGACGTATCTGTTTACCTCTACTAGAAGCTACATGAGTCAACGCGATATCTAATAACTGATTGTCAGAAGACATCGCTTTACTAAAAAGTAAATTGAAATGATTGAGCTCTGTAGATACGAGTGAATTTAATTCTTCTAATTTATTCATATAATCAAGATATGACTGACTTAAACAGCTGATTTATTGATTACAAAAGTAACAATTCTATCGTAATAGACCTCAGATTTTTGTACTTTTACCCAATAAATAAAATTAAAAAGACAGCAATAGATGAGTAAAGACATGAGAAAACTATTTCTTTTAGACGGATATGCACTCGTATACAGAGCATACTATGCAATGATAAGGTCCCCAAGAATCAATTCCAAAGGACTAAACACCTCAGCTATGCTAGGTTTTGTAAATACCCTTGAAGATATTATACAGAACGAACATCCTACTCACTTAGTGGTTGTGTTTGACCCTTCAGGCCCTACCTTTAGGCATCTTGAATACCCAGAATACAAAGCCAATAGAGATGCTACACCGGAAGACATTAAGATAGCAGTCCCTATCATTAAAGAGATTATCCAAGCATACAATATTCCTGTAATCATCGCAGATGGATACGAAGCCGATGACGTCATCGGAACCATCGCCAAACAGGTGGAAGAGAACTACGAAGACGTCATTACCTACATGTACACGCCCGATAAAGACTATGCACAGTTAGTCACAGAGCGGTCTATCATGGTACGACCAGGAAGTGGAGCCAAAGGTAAAGAAATCCTCGATATAGAAGGGGTAAAGAATAAGTTTGGTGTAGAAGACCCAAGTAAAATCATTGATTTGCTAGGCCTCCAAGGAGATACAGCAGACAATGTACCAGGATGCCCTGGAGTAGGCCCTAAGACAGCAATAAAACTCATCGCACAATACGGTGATATCGAAGGGATACTAGCTCATAAATCAGAACTCAAAGGAGCACTAAAGAGACGAGTAGAAGAAAATGAAGAAGGCATTCGATTCTCTAGATACTTAGTGACTATCAAGACAGACGTACCTCTTGATATAAATCTAGATACCTATGAGTTGACAGCTCCCGATGAAGATAAGCTAGCTAACTTATTTCAAGATTTGGAATTTGTCTCACTAATGAGGAAAAAGAATCTAAATAAGCAAGCAACTCAGGAGGTCAAGCCGGTTCCTACTGGGCAACAAGACTTATTCAGCACTGCAGCAGCTACACCTACAGAATCAGTCGAACAAGTAGAACAAGAGTCCACTTCAAGTGTATTGGCTAAGTTGGCGGACAAAGAACATAAATACACACTGCTCACTGACCTCAAAGAGGTCAAGAAGGTAGTCACACGACTCAAGAAATTAAACGAAATATGTATCGATACCGAAACGACAAGCATCCATGCCATGCAAGCCGAATTGGTCGGTATCAGCCTCAGTCCTAAGATAGGAGAAGCCTACTACATCGCTATCCCTTCAGATTTTCAAGAAGCATGTCAATTCGTTGCTCTGTTGAAACCCATCATCGAATCTAAAGAAATCCGTAAGATAGGGCAAAATATCAAATATGACATCATCGTATTGGAGAAATATGGCGTCTGCTTCGAAGGAGAAATATGGGATACAATGGTAGCTCATTACCTCTTACAACCCGATTCTAGACACAATATGGACTTGCTTGCAGAACAGTATCTCAACTATGAGACCATACATATCACAGCATTGATTGGCCCTAAAGGGAAAAATCAAAAGAATATGCGAGACCTAGAACCAGAAGTTATCGTCGACTATGCTTGTGAAGATGCCGATATCACCTATCAGTTGTACCACAAACTCAAGCCCGAATTGGAACAACAAGGCAACAGTAAATTGTTCACAGATATCGAGATGCCGCTGCTAATGGTGCTTGCAAGTATGGAACAGACTGGAGTTTCCTTAGATTTAGAAGCACTAGCCCAAACGGGAAGAGACTATAGACATCGTTTAGAAGCTATAGAGAAGGAAGTACAAGAGCTAGGTGGAACTGATTTCAACCTCAATTCCCCGAAACAAGTAGGAGAAGTTTTGTTCGACAAACTCAAACTATCAGAGAAACCTCGCAAGACGAAAACAGGACAATACGTCACAGGAGAAGAAGTATTAGAAAAATTAAAAACAAAACACCCTATCGTTGAGAAAATCCTTGACTATAGAGGATTAAAGAAGCTCCTAAGCACCTATATAGATGCTCTACCCGAATTGATTAATCCCACGACTGGTAGGATACATACGAGTTTCAATCAAGCTATAGCGGCTACAGGACGGCTCAGCAGCAGTAATCCAAACTTACAGAACATACCTATCCGCAATGCAGATGGTAGAGAGATCAGAAAAGTATTCATTCCCTTTGCTGGAGAGCGATTCTTCTCTGCAGATTATTCTCAAGTAGAATTGCGCATCATGGCTCACCTAAGTCAAGATAAGAACCTAATAAAAGCATTTCTTGATGGAGAAGACATACATACTGAGACAGCGGCAAAATTGTATCATTTAGGACTGAAAGAAGTGGATAGCGAACAGCGACGCAAAGCCAAGACAGCCAATTTTGGAATCATATATGGCATCTCACCTTTTGGATTATCTGAACGATTACAGATCCCTAGAAAAGAAGCGAAGGAATTGATTGAGAGATACTTTGAGACCTATCCTGGAGTCAAAGAGTACATGAATCGAAGCATAGCTCAAGCCAAAGAAAAAGGATATGTAGAGACGATTCTAGGTAGAAAACGAATGTTACCAGACATCAATTCTAAAAATGCAGTAGTGAGAGGATATGCAGAACGAAATGCAATCAATGCCCCTATACAAGGGACAGCAGCAGATATTATCAAACTATCTATGATTGCCATCTTCAAGCGATTCAAAGAAGAGAATATTCAGAGTAAAATGATCCTACAAGTCCATGATGAGTTGAACTTCAGTGTCAAGTCAGGTGAAGAGTGGCTCGTAGAGTCAATCGTCAAAGAAGAAATGGAAAATGCGTATAAGATGTCAGTACCCTTACTTGCAGAATGTGGTTGGGGAATGAATTGGCTCGAAGCACATTGATTCTGAATCACATAAATACCTTGTATGCAGGAAGATAATTAACTTATCTTTCTGCGTCAATGGTATAAGTGAAACTATCAGCTCGGTAATAGCCCACATTATATTCAATAGGACGTCCCTCGACATCATATACAAACCGTTTTCTTATTAAGATAGGTTCACTAGCCTTGATGTCCAATTTCTCAGCTATAAATTCACCAGCCAATCTAGCAGAGATTTCTTCTTTACTCGTCTTGACTACTATATGATAATTGCTTTCTAACAGTTCATATAAAGGACGTGTAAAATCCTCTTCTCCAGTGATAGGAATAGAAGGGTTAAAGTAAGAGATAAAATACACAAATGGATAAGCTCTCTTGCCACGCACGCGCTCCATGACCACACATCGTTCCTCTCTTTTTGAGCTGCGACTAGTCCTGCGAGCAAGCGGAGCAGATTCATCGGATGCAGAAAGGTCAGACACCTCATGAGGCATTTTTAGATTGAAAAAAGCTCGGATTTCATCAGTAGGGCATTTTAAGCTTATATGAAGCTCGAAATTACGAATCTCTATGCCCAACATTTTCATCTCCTGAGAGAAGCTAAGCCAATTTTTCACTCCTCCGACTATTCCTTTTTTCACGACTTTGGTTCCGTAGCCTTTTTTACGAATAAGAAGGCCTTCAAAGACCAATTTATTGATTGCTTGACGTAACGTATTTCTAGAGATCTTCAATTGTGCAGACAAATCAACCTCATTGGGAAACAACTTCCCGTTCTTGTACTCATCTGACTCTATTAACTTACGTAGTATCTCCTCGGCTTGGGTGTGCAACGGCTTGTTACTGTTATGATCTATCTTCATTTCGTAAATCTAGTTTGTTTGTTAGCAAATATACTATATATTAAAAAAAAACCACGTTTTATCTAGAATAAAAATATAATATTTATATTTGCAGGGAACAAACTATGTATGAACATATAAAGAATAAAAGGAACAAATATGAGACAGGCAAACTATGATAAATTCCCTTCGACTAAACTAACAGGAACATTAATTCAAGGTTGGCAAAGCATCCTTTCCCTATTGCAAGAAAAAAGAACGAGCCATGTACTGGCAGTAGAACTCTATACTGGCGTATATGAAGAAGAAGTCTTGAGCGCATTTTCAGCCGATTACGAAGGGGAAATTATTGATACTCGGGACCTGATGAAACCAGAGAACGAAATCATCGCCATGACTGAACGTTTCATGACAGATGATGTACTCTTTGGTTACGTCACCAATTTGACCCTCAAGGATTATTTCGATATGCCCCTTTTGGAGCAAGCACGCCGACAAGTACAAGAATCGGAAACCCCAGTTGTAGTCATCGGTACCGGAGCCTCATTCGTGGTCCCTGATGATGCCATGGTGGTGTATATAGACATGGCTCGCTGGGAGATACAACAACGTTTCCGCCGCCACGAAGTCAAAGCACTAGGTATAGATAACAGAAGTGATGCAGTCTCTATACAATATAAGAGAGGATACTTCAATGATTGGAGAATCTGTGACAAACACAAAGACCAGTTATTCAGCAGAGTAGCCTATTGGATAGACACACATACGCCTTCAGCTCCAAAAATGATTGACCGAGCAACATTCCTCCAAGGGATAGAAGCTACAGCAGCTACCCCTTTTCGAGTCGTTCCTTTCTTCGACCCTGCTCCATGGGGAGGACAGTGGATGAAAGAGGTATGTGAGTTAGACCATGACCGTGAGAATTTCGGCTGGTGTTTCGACTGCGTGCCTGAAGAGAATAGCCTCTACTTAGAAGTTAATGGAACCCGTTTCGAATTGCCTTCAGTAGATTTGATTCTTCTTAAGAGTAAAGAGATATTGGGAGAACCCGTAGAAGCTCGTTTCGGCAAAGACTTCCCTATCCGATTTGATTTCTTAGATACTATGGGAGGAGGCAATCTAAGTTTGCAGGTACACCCTACTACCCAATTTATACGTGATAGTTTCGGCATGTATTATACCCAAGACGAAAGCTATTACCTCCTAGATGCAGACAAAGATGCTGTCGTCTACCTAGGCTTGAAGACAGGGATAAACAAAGAAGATATGATTCGCGACCTACGCAACGCACAAAAAGGAGAGATAGTCTTCGATGCAGAGAAGTATGTCAATAAGATTCCCGCAAAGAAACACGACCACTTCTTGATTCCTGGTGGGACCATTCATTGCTCAGGCGGTGGAGGCATGGTCTTAGAGATCAGCGCAACCCCCAACATCTTTACCTTTAAACTTTGGGATTGGCAACGACTCGGACTAGATGGCAAACCACGTCCTATCAATATCGAGCGCGGCAAACAAGTCATCGCATGGGACCGAGATACAGCGTATGTAGAGAGTCGACTACACAATCACTTTGAAGACATCGCAGAAGGAGAAGGCTGGGTAGAGCAGCGGACAGGGCTTCATCCTAACGAATTTATCGAAACTCGACGTCATCGATTTACCGTTCCTGTAACCCATCAGACAAAAGACAGCGTAAATGTGCTTAACCTAGCAGAAGGAGAAGAGGCCATCGTCACTAGTCCCACCGATGCTTTTGAACCCTATATCGTACACTATGCCGAGACATTTATCATCCCGGCTAGTGTAAAAGAATATAGCATAGCCCCTTATGGCAAATCCGAGGGAAAAGAATGTATGACTATCAAAGCATCCATCCGCTTAAGAGATTAAAACAAACGAGCCACTTAAAAGAACAATCACTATGTACACACATGACAAACGAACCGTGATGACCCTCGATGCAGGAGGCACCAATTTTGTGTTCTCTGCACTTCAAAGTTATCACGAAATAGTAACCCCCATTTCCCTTTCTGCAGCTTCAGATGACTTAGAACGGTGTCTGGCTACTCTGATTGAAGGATTTACCAAGATAAAAGAGCAACTAGAGACACCACCAGTAGCTATCAGTTTCGCCTTTCCTGGGCCTGCGGATTATGAACATGGAATCATCGGTGACCTACCTAACTTTCCAGCATTTAGAGGAGGGATTGCTATCGGTCCTTTTCTAAAAGAACATTTCAATATCCCCGTATTTATCAATAATGATGGTAATCTATTTGCATATGGAGAAGCCTTAGCAGGAAAGTTACCTGAAATTAACGCTCGCCTTGCAGCATCTGGAAGTACTCGTAGCTATAAGAACCTATTGGGCTTGACCTTAGGAACAGGATTCGGTGCTGGAGTAGTGATAAACAATCATCTTCTCACAGGCGATAATGGATGTGGTGGTGATGTTTGGATCATGAGAAACAAGAAATATCCAGAGATGATAGCAGAGGAGAGCGTAAGTATCCGAGCCGTCAAACGAGTTTATCAAGAACTCAGCAAAACCGATAGTACTAACAAGACACCTAAAGACATCTTTGAGATAGCAGAAGGGAAAATGCTAGGCGACAAGCAAGCAGCTAGAGAGAGCTTTCACGAACTTGGAGAGATGGTAGGGCACGCTATGGTCAACGCATTGAATATCGTGGATGGGCTAGTCGTAATCGGTGGTGGAGTAGCTGGTGCATCAAAATACATCCTCCCGGGAGTGATGGATGAAATAAAGCGACCAGCCAACACTTTTGCAGGAGCATCATTCCCTAGTCTACAGATGGAAGTCTTCAATTTAGAAGAAGAAGAGGGGATGACTGCCTTCCTTGAAGAAAAAGACACTACAGTATTGGTTCCGCATTCAGAACAAAGCGTTCCTTACGTGAATCATAAGAAAATAGGCATTGCTATCTCTACGCTAGGAACTAATGAGGCAGTAGCTCTAGGAGCCTATTCATTTGCCTTAGCTCAATTAGATCAATAAAAAAACATGGAAAAAAAACAATCTATCTATTCAGCCCTTCCTGTCCTATTTGGCTTTTTCGTCATGGGATTTTGTGACATCGTAGGCATCTCATCTGACTACGTACAGCGTACCTTTGATTGGTCCCCTATGATGACTGGATTCGTGCCTTCAATGGTCTTTATTTGGTTCTTGTTCCTGAGTATACCTATTGGCAATCAGATGAACAAATGGGGACGCAAAAAGACCGTACTTCTAAGTATGGTCATTACTATAGTGGGGATGCTCTTGCCACTAATCAAATACGATAGTATCACTTGCATGATAGCCTACGCCTTTCTAGGGATAGGAAATGCCATATTGCAAGTATCCCTCAATCCATTACTGAACAATGTCATTACCGATAAGCATCTCTTGACAAGCAGTTTGACAGCAGGACAAGTAATCAAAGCAGTATCCTCCCTTGTAGGGCCAGAAATCGTCTTGCTCGCAGTCGCCTACTTTGGCGAAGACAAGTGGTATTACTGTTTCCCGATATTAGGGCTCATCACCTTGGTGTCAGCTATATGGCTCATTACGACACCTATCAAGCGAGAAGACCCTACCTTGGCAGATAAGCACATCTCAATCAGTGACACCTTTGCCCTCTTAAAGGAGAATAAGATCCTCCTACTCTTCTTAGGAATCTTCTTTATCGTAGGCGTAGATGTAGCTACGAATTTCATCAGTTCGAAACTAATGACTGTCCGATTCAATTGGAGTGAAGAACAAGTAAAATTTGCGCCTCAGGTGTATTTCTTAAGCAGAACCATTGGTGCACTTCTAGGGGTATTTCTCTTGGCTCGTATGTCCGAAATTCGGTACTTCAGGATAAATATAGTAGCTTGCATCTTCTCCTTATTGATTATGGCTTTGGTCGAAAATGATATGGTTAATCTAGTCTGTATTGGAGCAGTAGGATTCTTCGCATCATCTGTATTTGCAGTTATCTATTCTATGGCATTGCAAGCCAAACCAAAGAAAGCAAATCAAATATCAGGATTAATGATTACAGCAGTAGCAGGAGGGGGTGTAGTCACTCCATTCCTTGGATTTGCCATTGGCACAGTCGGAATCATAGGAGGAATCTTCGTCATCCTGCTTTGTGTACTCTACTTGACCTATTGTGCATTTGGCATCAAGACAGCAAACGCATAACCCCCACTAAGCAATAACTAAGCAATAATTAAGCAGTTCTTCTTCTCTTCTGAGATAAAGAACTGCTTAGAGGACAAGAAAAACAGATAAGTAAAGAGGCTTGACTCCCATAGGTAAGATTCCAGCTGGGACATCAGGATGCATATGTACATAGAAAGCAACTTACATGACTAGGCTAACTAGAAAATGACCTAGATAAAATAATTTTGTCGTATCATCTCTTTTAGGGTTACTACTTGTTCTTCTTGGTAGATTGTTACTTCTTTTCCCAAGCAGCTTGTGCAAATGCTTGGTCCAAAGGAGTATCTGCAAGATGATTCGTATAGTTACTCATCACTTTTTGAGCCAATCCCAACACCACTTCTAGCAACTGACGATGAGTATAACCCACAGCATAGAAAGCTGTTATCTCAGCCTCAGTCAAACGACCTCGATTTCTAGCCATCAAAAGAGTCGTATCTTGCAATACTTGCAACTTCTTAGTTGGCATGGGCTGTTGATTACGTAGAGCCTCAGTCAGAGCAGGATCCACCTGCATCATATTAGCGATAACGGTATGAGCTGGCACACAATAATGGCAGTCATTTTCGACGTTGAGTGTTTGCCAGATGACCGTTTTCTCTTCTGCATCAAATGAAGATTCATCAAACAAACGATGCAACTGCATATAGCCTTCAAGTAAACCAGGAGCTTCTGCCATGACACCAAAGAGATTCGAAATCATTCCATTCTGTTTTTTAGCACGCTCGAGCAATGGTTTACTTGCTTCAGGAGCTGATTCAATCGTGTGAATCTTAAAATCTTTCTTCATAATCTGTGTATTTAAAATGAATAATCGTTTACCCGACGCACACAAAAATCTTTATGTAGCATCAAATATTGACTTAATATCAATATAGTTGACTGAAAGATACTGAAAATAAAATAAAGATAGTTGAAATATTATAAGTTTAACAGAGTAGATTTTTTATTTAATTAGCGAATAACCAACATCTTTTTCGTATCTTGTGAATGGTAATATATAATTCAAAAGAAATAATATGAAAAAAAATAACGATTTAGGACTTTTAGTCCTCAGAATGTCAGTAGGAATATTGATGCTTATTCATGGTATAGCCAAATTAGATGGAGGCATACGTTTCATCATATCTATGCTCGAATCCAAAGGAATTCCTAGCTTCGTAGCGTATGGTGTGTTGGTCGGAGAAGTATTAGCTCCAATAGCTATCATCATAGGTTTTAGAACCCGTATTTCGTCCAGCATCTTGGCATTTAATTGCTTGGTAGCGATTCTTTTAGCTCATCAGAATGATTTATTCACATTAAATCCACACGGTGGTTGGGCTGCAGAACTAATCGGTCTGTATCTATTTGGTGCAATAGCATTGATCTTCACTGGAGGTGGTAAATATGCCATTTCAAGCCATAATAACTGGGATTAAAATGCAGACTATATAGAGAAGAAAAATCAGCATCTTCTCCTCAAAAACACAAAAGAAGTACAAGCCATTTGCAGGCTTGTACTTCTTTTTTTTAATTTCAACAGGCTGATTGGGCTTAATTTTTAATCATAGTAAGCACCATCTTAAAAGCCTCTACAGCCTTTACAGCATGTGGTATATTGGCAGGGATAACGATAGTCTCTCCCGTCTCAAGTATATTAGACTGTCCTCCGACCATAATCTCTGCTTTACCATCAACGATACTGACAACTGCATCAAACGGCGCAGTGTGTTCGCTCAAGCCTTCTCCTTTATCAAAGGCAAACAAAGTGATGTTGCCCATCTCACTCTTCAATACATGTTTACTGACAACAGCCTTATCGGCATACGAGATACGATCATTAAAAGAGAATTTACTTAATTAAGAGACATGACGTCTAAATTTCACAATAGTAAAAAGAAAGAGGTATCAGAAAGCACTTTTTGCCCTTCCCCCAAGGTGAAACAGTCTGTAAGCATATTTTAGGACCTTAAATCGCTTGAAAATAGCTCAGAATTATTTTGTGATCACTTAAAAAGGAGAAAGATAATGATTTGATTGCTCAAACTATGTCTTTACTTAGGTTCTTTTTTGTATTCAAAAGATGGAACACAAAGTCCTTCTTCAGTAAACACGGGTGGTTAGTAAGAGCATACACTAGCTAAAATGTTAAGAAATAACACTTCAGCAAGAAAAGGGGGAAAGAAGTACTATGAAATCGAAATAAAGAAGCAGAAGAAACTTAAAAAACAGGTTAGATAGACGATTTATATACTAAAGAATTGCTCGTGTTCATAAATGATTGCAGAGGAACTACAAAAAAAACAGGTCAAATATTCACATATTCGACCTGATTTAACTTCAGGGGCGCTCAAATAAGTCACGACTGACTTAATAAGGAACAAATCCTTCGCGCGCCGTCGATTGATTAGAAATACTTATTAATACTTAGAAAACACGATAATATCTTAAAGTTCTTTTTTTCAAAGTATAAAACGTGAAAATCTATTTCATCCACGCTACTATAACAAAGTAAATATATTGATTCCATATATACAAGTTTATTGTATAATAGTTACTATATAATCTTACTTTTTAACACTTGAGACCATTATTGCTAATCCAAAGACACCTTTTTGGGTATTATTAATTTCTATTGTAAACAGATATCATTACCTTAAGATGACTCATTAATAATATATCTATAGGTAAGAAGGAGACATAGATAAGAAATGAAAGTATAAAGGCTCAAAAAGAGAAAAATAGGCAAGAAATCAAGTAAGATAAAGATTGTATAGAAAAATCAATTACCAACCGTATGTTAACATACATATCCTAGTGTTACTTATTCATAATCTACTTACTATTTGATAGTTTTTCCCCTTATTTCTATTGTATATTCAAATAACTGTGTATATTTGCACCCATAGAGAGGTAATAATTACCATTTTGTTAGTTATAAATCAAAACTATTAAAACTATAAAGTATGAAAACAGCACGTTTTTTAACCACAATGATGACTGTAATGTTCTTTTGTCTTACAATTGGACAGGTAAATGCTAGAAAAAACGACAATCTTATCAAAAACACTGAACAAGTGAATGGGTTAGTCGTTTCGGAAACAATCTACAAAAACAATGATGGATTACTTAGTAATTATGTAAAACACAACTACTCTAGAGACAATCAAGGAAGAATTGTTGAGCAAGAAGATTTGCTTTGGCAAAACAACCAATGGACTAAGTCAACAAAGATTGTTCATCAATTCATGGGCAAACAAACGACTACTTATTACTACCAATGGAATAAGACAGCAAAGGCTTACAAGTTGGTACCAGAAATGACTACTTCTATGGATCAATAAGTCTTTCCACTCAATTTAACATATCTATATCACAGAAGAGGTGAGCTTTAACTAGCTCACCTCTTCTGCTATGTATACATTTTTATCAAATAATGAATACAAAGGAGTAATAATTAGTATCTTTGCCTCATTAATAACAACAAGAATTACAAACAATGGCTTTACAATGTGGTATTGTTGGCTTACCGAATGTAGGTAAATCAACCCTCTTCAACTGCTTATCCAACGCGAAAGCACAATCAGCAAATTTTCCTTTCTGTACAATTGAACCCAATGTAGGGGTTATCACTGTGCCTGACGAACGACTTAATGTCCTAGCTGGTTTAGTCAACCCTCAACGCATAGTACCAACCACTGTCGAGATAGTAGATATCGCAGGATTGGTCAAGGGAGCAAGCAAAGGGGAAGGACTTGGAAATAAATTCCTAGCAAACATCCGTGAGACAGATGCTATCATCCATGTACTCCGCTGTTTCGATGACGACAATGTCGTCCATGTAGATGGTAATGTGAATCCTATCCGCGATAAGGAAATCATTGATTATGAACTTCAGATAAAAGATTTAGAGACCATAGAGAATCGAATCAAAAGAGTCGAAAAACAGGCTAAAACGGGTGGAGACAAGACAGCAAAGGTTCAATACAGTGTATTGAAAGCTTACTTAGCTGCCCTCCAAGAAGGCAAAGCTGCCCGCTCGGTTACGTTCGAATCCAAGGACGAACAAATCGCAGCGAAGGAGATGTTCCTTTTGACAAACAAACCTGTACTTTACGTATGCAACGTAGATGAAGAAAGTGCTGTCAACGGCAATGAATACGTAAATCAAGTAAAAGAAATCGCAAAAGCTGAAGGAGCAGAAATCCTTGTAGTTGCTGCCAAAACAGAAAGTGAAATAGCGGAACTAGAAACATTCGAAGAGAGACAAATGTTTTTGGAGGAAATTGGTTTGAAAGAATCTGGTGTAGCTAGATTGATTAAATCGGCTTATACCCTACTTCAACTTCAAACTTATTTTACTTGTGGAGAAATAGAAGTCCGCGCATGGACGTTCCACAAAGGCTGGAAAGCTCCTGCTTGTGCTGGCGTGATACATACTGACTTTGAAAAAGGATTTATCCGTGCAGAAGTCATTAAATATGATGATTACGTCGCACTTGGAAGTGAAGCAGCAGTCAAAGAAGCTGGAAAACTAGGCGTCGAAGGCAAAGAGTATATCGTGCAAGATGGAGATATCATGCACTTCCGATTCAATGTATAATCACGAAATAACAATTTTATAATACAAACGCAATGAATACACTATTTATCCACTGGAGTCCTGACCCTATACTATTACATTTAGGTCCTATATCACTTAGATACTATGGTCTATTATGGGTGATTGGCCTCATGTTTGGCTATGCTATCATGCATAGACAATTTCAAAGGAGAAATATAGATGAAAAGACATTTGAACCTCTTTTTATTTATTGTATGATAGGTATCATTGCGGGTGCTCGACTTGGACACTGTATCTTTTATGAGCCAGGGAGATATCTCGATAGCTTGCCACATATCATAGAAATGCTGCTACCGATTAGATTTACCGCCCATGGTGTGAAGCTAGTAGGCTATGCAGGATTAGCTAGCCATGGTGGTGTGATTGGTATGGCCATCGCTTTGTGGTTGTATAGTCGTAAGATGAAGATTAATTTCATGAAATTAGCCGATATGATTCTGGTAGCTACTCCAGTAGTGGCTGGTTTCATTCGTCTAGCTAATCTGATGAATTCTGAAATAATCGGTAAGGTGACAGACAAGCCATGGGCTTTTATTTTCGAACGCGTAGATATGTTACCACGTCATCCAGCACAACTCTATGAGTCTATTGCTTATTTCATCTTATTTGGCATACAGTGGACTATTCTGACCCGTTGTAAGCACCTCAAGACAGGATTCCTCTTTGGATTCGGCATGGCGTATATCTTTATCTTCAGATTCTTAATCGAATTTATCAAAGAAGACCAAGTCGGATTCGAACAGAGCATGTGGCTCAACATGGGACAAATCTTAAGTATCCCTATGATACTCGTCGGATTTTATTGCATGTTTAGCTATGGCAGAAAGAAAATAAACTAACAAAAATACACCTAGCAAATTAGAGATACTTACAGGTAATTCTTATTTAAGACTTACCTGTAAGTATTTTTTTGATTCCATTGAGCTTATTCAAAGCATCCATAGGTGTGAGATTATCTATGTTTGTGCTGATAATCTCATCTCGTATCTGACTCAACACGGGATCATCAAGTTGGAAAAAGCTCAATTGATAACCTTCTTTCTGCTCGTTGATGCCTTTGAGGGTACCACGAGAGACATCCTTTTGTCGATTGGTATTTTCTAGCTGAGTAAGAATCGTTTCAGCACGACGAACGATTGATTTCGGCATACCAGCTATTCTTGCTACATGGATACCGAAGGAATGTTCAGATCCCCCTTTTTGAAGTTTACGAAGGAATATAATCTTATTATCAACTTCGCGTACAGACACATTGTAGTTCTGAATACGTTCAAATTGTGCCTCCATCTCATTGAGTTCATGATAGTGAGTAGCAAACAAAGTGCGCGCAGCTCCTTTGATTGATTCATGGATATACTCGACGATGGCCCATGCGATAGAGATACCATCATAAGTGGAAGTACCGCGTCCAAGTTCATCGAATAGAACCAATGAACGAGGTGAGATATTATTAAGTATATTAGCGGCTTCGTTCATTTCCACCATAAAGGTAGATTCTCCCATGGAGATATTGTCACTAGCCCCTACTCGAGTAAAGATCTTATCGACGAGACCTATATGGGCAGATTCTGCAGGAACGAAAGACCCCATTTGAGCCATCAGTGTAATCAGTGCAGTCTGACGGATAAGAGCCGATTTACCTGACATATTAGGCCCTGTAATGATAATTATTTGTTGTTTTTGGTCATCGAGAAAAACATCATTAGGAATATAAGATTCTCCTATGGGCATCTGTTTCTCTATCACGGGATGTCGTCCTTGACGAATATCCAAAGTCAAATCATCTGATATCACGGGACGCATGTATCTATTATCTTGTGCTGAACGTGCAAAAGAGAATAAGCAGTCGAGAGTAGCGACTTGTACGGCATCTACTTGAATCTTACTGATATGAGGTTGGATAGCTTGAACTAAATCATTAAATAGCGCATTTTCAAGTACTTGAATTTTATCCTCAGCACCTAGAATCTTATCCTCATATTCTTTCAGTTCTTCGGTTATATAACGTTCTGCATTGACTAGTGTCTGCTTACGTATCCACTGTTGTGGCACCCTATCTTTGTAGGTATTTCGAACTTCAAGATAGTATCCAAAAACATTGTTATAGGCAATTTTTAAACTAGGTATCCCTGTAGCTTCACTTTCTCGTTTCTGTAATTGCAAGAGAAAGTCTTTTCCAGAAAAAGCAATTTTACGCAATTCATCTAGTTCTGCAGAAACTCCTTCCGAGATGACCCCTCCTTTAGCTATATTGATTGGCGGTTCTGGAACCACGGTTCGCGCAATACGGTCTCGCAAATCAGCACATACTTCAAACAAGTGTCCCATCTGCTGCAGACTCTTATTATCGGTCTGTTCGCAACGAGTCTTTATCGGTTCTATACATTGCAAGGCCAACTGAAGTTGAATGATTTCTCGAGGATTGATACGAGCACTTGCTGCTTTGGAGAGGATGCGTTCCAAATCCCCTATATCAGGAAGTAATTCTTCCAATAAGTTACGAAAATCAGGATGCTTAAATAAGTATTCAACCACAGAGAGACGGTCTTCGATAGGTGCTTGTTCTTTTAAAGGGAAACTAATCCATCTTCGTAGCAACCGGCCGCCCATAGGGGTGTAGGTATGGTCTAAAACACTGAGAAGTGAAGCCCCTTCAGGGGTCATCGGATGGAGCAGCTCTAAACTACGGATGGTGAACCTATCGAGACGAACATACCGTTCTTCTTCGATACGTGAGAGTCCATGAATGTGCCCATTGTGTGTATGATGAGTCATCAAAAGGTATTGTAAGATGGCTCCAGAGGCGACAATCCCCTGCTCCAGGTGTTCTACGCCAAATCCTTTGAGGTTATTGGTTCCAAATTGAGCAGTAAGACGTTCATATGCATTTTGAATACTAAACACCCAGTCTTCAAGTGGATAGGTGCAGTAATCATCTCCAAATAATTCGGTGAAACGGGCATATTGGTTACGCTCATAGAGTACTTCTTTGGGTGAGAAACTAATCAAGAGTTTCTGTACATAATCTGCGATGCCTTCTGCTACTAGAAATTCGCCGGTAGAGATGTCCAAGAAGGAAACGCCACATTTTTGTTTGTCGAAATGAACAGAAGCTAGAAAATTGTTCTCTTTTCGTTCGAGCACATTATCATTGATGGAAACACCAGGGGTGACGAGTTCGGTAATCCCTCGTTTAACTAATTTCTTGGTCGCTTTGGGATCTTCTAATTGGTCACAAATGGCCACACGACGCCCTGCACGAATCAACTTGGGCAGATAAGTGTCGAGGGCATGAAAAGGAAATCCAGCCATCTCTATCTTCTTATCTTTACCATTGGCACGTCGAGTCAACGTGATACCAAGAATATCAGCAGCGGTCACAGCGTCTGTACTGTATGTCTCATAGAAGTCACCACATCTAAACAACATGATGGCATCGGGGTGCTGTTTCTTCAAGGTGAGGAATTGCTTCATCATAGGAGTCAACACAATCCCATCACTATTAGTCTTCACTGTATTTATATTCTTCTTAGCCATGTATTTTGCTTTGATATCATTCTTATTATATAGACAAATAGGGGGATCTAAAGAGAGATCTCCCTGCATAAAACAAAGATAGATAATTGAGCGCAAAAGAGAAATGATTGGTCCTAAAAATAGAGCTATGAGACACAGAAACAGCAAAAAAGGATCAATTATTCGTTTTAGATGAAGAATCTAAAGAAAAATCCCCTACTATCCACTCATTAAGTAGAAAATGTAATCACAAATCGGAAAAGTCCGATGAATTGAGTATATTTGCGCAAAATAGTAATCACATAAATGAACGACGGTTTTTATCATGGAATATAACTTCAAGGACATCGAAAAGAAGTGGCAGCAACGCTGGCGCGACGAAAAGATTTATGAGGTCAAAGAGGACCCAAGTAAGAAAAAGTACTATGTACTCAATATGTTCCCTTATCCGTCAGGTGCAGGACTACATGTAGGACATCCTCTTGGATATATTGCTAGTGATATATACGCTCGATATAAACGACTTCAAGGATTCAATGTACTCAATCCTATGGGATATGATGCGTATGGACTTCCTGCAGAACAATATGCTATCCAAACAGGACAACACCCTGCTATCACTACAGTGACGAATATTAGTCGCTACCGTGAACAGTTGGATAAAATCGGATTTTCTTTCGATTGGAGTCGTGAAGTGCGTACTTGTGATCCGAACTATTATCATTGGACTCAATGGGCATTTCAACAAATGTTCGAGTCTTTTTTCTGTCTAAATGATCAAAAAGCAAAACCCATTTCTGAGTTAGCTGCTTATTTTGCTCAAGAAGGTACTAAGGGGGTTCATGCTTCTTGCAGTGAGGAACTTGAATTTAGTGCTTCAGAATGGAATGCCATGACTGAGAAACAGCAGCAAGAGACGTTGATGAATTATCGTATCGCTTATCTTGGCAATACGATGGTCAATTGGTGTCCTAAATTGGGTACTGTATTGGCTAATGATGAAGTAGTGGATGGTGTATCAGAACGTGGAGGATATCCTGTCATCCAAAAGATGATGAAACAATGGTGCTTGCGGGTATCAGCTTATTCTCAACGTTTACTCGATGGATTAGATTCTATCAATTGGACTAGTTCACTTAAAGAAACTCAACGGAACTGGATTGGTCGTTCTGAAGGTGCAGAGTTGTCTTTCAAAGTAAAAGATTCTGATGTAGAGATGACCGTATTTACGACACGTGCAGATACAGTATTTGGTGTCACATTTATGGTATTGGCTCCTGAAAGCGAATTGGTGGCTCAGTTGACTACTGCAGAACAAAAAGATGAAATAGATGCCTATATCAGTGCCACTCAGAAACGGACTGAACTAGAGCGTCAAACAGATAAGAAGGTCAGTGGAGTATTTACAGGTAGCTATGCTATCAACCCGTTGACTCAAGAATCTATCCCTGTATGGGTTAGTGATTATGTACTTGCTGGCTACGGTACAGGAGCCATCATGGCAGTACCGGCACATGATAGTCGTGATTATGCTTTTGCTAAGCATTTCAATCTCGAGATTCGCCCATTGATAGAGGGGTGTGATGTCAGTGAAGAGAGTTTCGATGCCAAAGAAGGAATCATGATAAACTCACCTATTCCATCACAAGTGGAAAATGCTCCGCTGGTACTTAATGGCTTGACTATCAAAGAAGCGATAGAGAAAACAAAACAATATATCAAAGAGAGCGGACTTGGTGATGTGAAAGTGAATTATCGCCTTCGTGATGCTATATTCTCTCGACAACGCTATTGGGGTGAACCATTTCCTGTGTACTATAAGGATGGGATGCCTTACATGTTGCCTGAAGACAAATTGCCATTAGAACTCCCTGAAGTGGATAAGTTCTTGCCTACTGAAGCGGGAGACCCTCCATTGGGTCGTGCTAAAGATTGGGTTACTGAAGAGGGCTATCCTCTCGAACTCAATACGATGCCCGGATTTGCTGGCTCATCTGCATATTATCTTCGATATATGGATCCTCATAATAACCAGAGGCTTGTAGGGCCAGAGGCCAATGCATATTGGGAGAATGTAGACTTGTATGTAGGAGGTACTGAACATGCAACAGGTCATTTGATTTATGCACGATTTTGGAATAAATTCTTGTATGACCTCGGTTATACAGTAAAAGATGAGCCTTTCCAGAAATTAGTGAATCAAGGAATGATACAAGGTCGTTCTAACTTCGTTTATAGAATCAAAGATACCAATACTTTCGTCTCGCTAGGACTTAAAGATAAATATGAGGTGACTCCTATTCATGTGGATGTCAATATCGTCAGCAATGATCAATTAGACATTGAGGCATTTAAGGCTTGGAGACCTGAATTTAATGCTGCTGAATTTATACTCGAAGAGGGTAAATATATCTGTGGATGGGCTGTAGAAAAGATGAGTAAATCGATGTACAACGTAGTTAATCCTGATTTTATCATAGAAAGATATGGAGCTGATACTTTACGTATGTACGAGATGTTTCTTGGTCCAGTAGAACAGTCTAAACCTTGGGATACCAATGGTATCGATGGAGTACATCGTTTCGTTCGCAAGTTCTGGAGCTTATTCTTTGACCGTGATGGCAAGACACTTGTCACTAATGATCAAGCAGACAAAAAGGAACTTAAAGTACTGCATACACTGATAAAGAAAGTTAGTCGAGATATTGAAGAATTTTCTTACAACACATCGATAAGTGCTTTCATGATATGTGTCAATGAATTACAGAAACTAGATTGTCATAAACAAGATATCTTAGAAACATTGTTGGTTACTTTAGCTCCTTTTGCTCCACATATCGCAGAAGAACTATGGCATCAGTTGGGAAAACAAACTTCTGTCTGTGATGCTTCATGGCCTGCATTTAATGAAGAATACCTCAAAGAAGATAATGTGACCTATTCTATTAGCTTCAACGGTAAATCACGATTCACACTCTCCTTCCCTGTAGATACAAGTAAGGAGGAGATCGAACGAACTGTTCTAGCTCATGAGTCAGCTCAAAAGTGGCTCGAGGGAAAAACGGTTAGAAAGGTGATTGTCGTTCCTAAGAAAATCGTAAATATCGTCATCGGATAGTATACTATACTTAGGGAGGTAGTTGACTACCTCCCTTTTTTTTACATACATTTTTTACTGCTATTTATATACTTAGAAACAATGGTAGAAATTAAAAGAAGAGTGAGAGATTTGGCAATCAAACGAGAATTGATGCTGCTTGAAGCAAGAGATTACTTGATGATTACGATAGGTATCTTTGTATACTCAATGGGCTGGGCTGCCTTTTTGTTGCCTTACGAAATCGCTACGGGTGGAGTGACTGGTATAGCAGCGATTATCTTCTATGCTACAGGATTCCCTGTGCAGAATTCTTATTTTATTCTTAATGTAGTTATGCTGGGGTTAGCCTTCAAACTACTTGGAAAAAAATTTATCATCAAGACGACTTATGCTATCTTATCGATGACTTTCATCTTATGGCTGTGTCAAGAAATTGTCGCCATGAATATTGAAGGAAAAATACTAGGAGACAGTGGACAAGATATGGCTTGTGTCATTGGTGCTGCAATGTGTGGTATCGGACTGGGTATCGTATTTATCAACAATGGTAGTACTGGTGGGACAGATATCATAGCTGCCGTGGTCAATAAATATAAAGATATAGGGATGGGGCGTATGATTATCTATAGTGATATCTTTATCATCTCTAGTTGTTATTTTGTCTTTCATAGTTGGGCTAGAGTCGTATATGGCCTTGTCACACTCGTCATCGTCGGGTATATCATAGACTTGATCGTCAATGGTAGCCGTTCTTCTGTCCAATTCCTAATCATAAGTAAAAAGTATAATGAGATTGCTGAAGCGATCAACAAAGGTCCTCGTCGTGGAGTGACATTTATCAATGCACAGCGTTACTTTTCTAAAGAAAATACTCAAATAGTTATGGTATTGGCTAGAAAAAGACAGAGTATCCAGATATTCCGTACCATAAAAGCAATAGATCCTGAAGCATTTATCTCTCAAAGTCAGGTTATCGGTGTGTATGGTGAAGGATTTGATACCATCAAGGCTTAATATTATTCATCTAATCGTTTTAAATTATCATTTATATGAAACTCGTATTTGCGACCAATAATAGTCATAAGTTAGAAGAGGTGTCCAAAATGATTCCTAAAGAGATTGAACTCTTAAGTTTGAAAGATATCAATTGTACGACTGATATACCCGAGACAGGAACGACTCTCGAAGAAAATGCAACCATCAAATCTAAGTTTGTCTCTACACGTTATCACCTAGATTGCTTCGCAGATGATACTGGCTTAGAAATAGATGCACTCAATGGGGCTCCAGGTGTCTATACTGCCCGATATGGCGCATTAGATCCCTCTTGTGAACAAGAAGTTCCAAGCCATGATAACGAAGCTAATATGGGACGTGTGCTACGCGAACTAGCAACGGTACCGTTAGAGAAACGAACTGCCCGCTTTCGTACGGTTATTAGTTTAATCATAAAGGGCAAAGAGCATCAATTTGAAGGTGTCGTAGAAGGTCGTATCTTGATGAGGAAGTCTGGCCATGAAGGATTTGGTTATGACCCTATATTTTGTCCTGAGGGCTATAGCGAATCGTTCGCATCATTGGGAGATGACATCAAGAATAGTATTAGTCACAGAGCAAGGGCAGTGGCAAAATTAGCAGACTATCTAAAAACATTAGCTTAAAAAAAAGAAGGATATATCTAAACGATATATCCTTCTTTTTTTAATTTAGAAAAAGTGCGCTTCTATTTTATTCCAAAGGCAGCTTTTATTTTGTCTACGTAGTCTAATTTCTCCCATGTAAACAATTCTACTTCTATTTCTTTCGGTTCTGAGTATCGAGAAGCAAATTTTTTAGTAACCACCTGAGGTACTCTACCCATGTGTCCATAAGCAGCAGTTTCCAAATATATTGGATTGCGCAACTTGAGTCTGTTCTCTATCGCATAAGGACGCATATCGAACAATTCAGTAATCTTTTCTGCAATCTGTACATCTGTCAAAGAAACCTTAGATTTACCATAGGTATCGACGAAGATATTGATTGGCTCTGCAACCCCTATCGCATAAGATACTTGAACTAAGAGTTCATCTGAGACACCTGCTGCTACAAGATTTTTTGCGATATGACGAGCAGCATAGGCTGCACTACGGTCTACTTTACTTGGGTCTTTACCTGAGAAAGCACCTCCACCATGAGCTCCTTTACCACCATAAGTGTCGACGATAATCTTACGACCTGTCAAACCGGTATCGCCATGAGGTCCACCAATCACGAATTTTCCTGTTGGATTCACATGATACTTGATTTGGTCATTGAACATGTCAAGAATCTTTTTGTGAGTGATATGTCCGATTACTCGTGGCATCAAGATGTTGATTACATCGTTGTGGATAATTGCTAACATCTCTTCATCAGCTGCTAATTGAGCTTCTTTAGAGTCATCTTTTGGTTCTATAAAATCATCATGCTGTGTAGACACGACGATGGTGTCTATTCGCTTGGCTACGCCTGCATCATCATATTCTATAGTTACTTGGCTTTTAGAATCTGGACGTAGATACGTCATCTCTTTTCCCTCACGGCGTATATCAGCTAATACTTCAAGAATACGGTGTGAAAGGTCTAGTGATAATGGCATATAGTTCTCTGTCTCGTTGGTTGCATAACCAAACATCATACCTTGGTCACCAGCACCTTGTGAAGCTGGGTCTAAACGGTCTACACCACGGTTGATGTCTGCACTTTGCTCATGAATAGCACTAAATACACCACATGAATTAGCTTCAAACATATATTCTCCTTTGGTATAACCTATCTTTTGTATGACACGACGTGCAGTATCTTGAAGGTCAACATAAGTACTTGAGTTTACTTCTCCAGCTAAAACGACCTGACCTGTAGTGACGAGAGTCTCACAAGCTACTTTTGAATTTGGGTCATAGGCCAAAAACTCATCGAGGATAGCATCTGATATTTGGTCAGCTACTTTATCTGGATGCCCTTCGGACACAGATTCTGATGTAAATAAATATCCCATATTTCTATTATTTAAAGTGATTTATTCTTATTAATAACTCATATATAGGGACAAAAAAAGTCCCATAGATCAAATCCACGGGATAATTTAGAGGTGCTTGCAAAAGACGATAATCCATAGACTATCGTACGAGAAGTTTAGCATTTTTAGTGGTTGCAAGCATCGACAAATCTTTCCACGGATATGAATCCGAGCGTAAAGATAAGTAATTATAATTAATATGATTACAATTTGTTGCTTATTTCTACAATATTAACACCTAATAAGGGGTGTATTAAATTTGGTTGTATCTCTGCTAGTGGACACATAACGAAGTCACGAGTTATCATCTCTGGATGTGGAAGAATTAATCGTCTGCTATGAAAAACCATGTCGCCCAAAAGCAGCATGTCGATATCTATGGTTCTGTCGTGATAGTCTTCTTGACTGCTCTGACGCTTATAAGTTCTCCCTAGTTTGATTTCTATCTGTTGGGTGATATCTAATAAGCGAAGAGGGTCTAAATTCGTCTCTAGAGCAACGACTCCATTGAGAAAGTTATTTGGAGAATCAAAGCCCCAAGCAGAAGTTTCTACCAATGTAGATTGCATACAAATAGGTGCTATTGATTCTTGTAATAAATCAATAGCACGCTGTATATAGTGAACTCTATCTCCTTGATTGCTACCAAGACCTAAATAGAGCATTCGGTTTGAATGAGACATGTCTCTTAGGATTGAGAAATGTTTAATAATCTGATTTTTTTTCCTTATTAATCGATGATTAACATGGCATCTCCATAGGTACCAAAACGGTACTTCTCTTCTATTGCCACTTGATAAGCATTCATGACTAAATCGTATCCACCAAAAGCAGCTACTAGCATCAATAAAGTAGAATATGGCATATGGAAATTGGATATAAGACTAGTGGCTACATTAAATTCGTAAGGAGGAAAAATAAATTTATTTGTCCAACCACTAAAGGCCTTGAGATGACCATCAGTAGAATAAGTACTTTCCAAAGCACGCATAGTGGTCGTTCCTACTGCACACACTCTACGTTTCTCATCTTTCTTGCTGTTTACTGTGTCTACAGCAGTCTGGTTAATTTCAATTTGCTCACTTTCCATCTTATGTTTGGTCAAATCTTCTACGTCGATGGAACGAAAGTTACCTAGTCCTGCATGGGCAGTAACAAAAGTCCAATCTACACCTTTGATTTCAAAGCGTTTGAGCAGTTCACGACTAAAGTGTAAACTAGCTGTAGGAGCGGTAACTGCTCCTTCTTTTTCTGCAAATATAGATTGGAAACGTTCAGCATCTTCTGGTTCCGCTGGACGACGAATGATATGATCTGGCAATGGAGTGACTCCTAAAGAGTAAAGAGCCTTTTTAAATTCATCATGAGGTCCGTCATAAAGAAAACGCAAAGTTCGACCTCTAGAAGTGGTGTTATCAATAACTTCAGCAACCATAGAATCATCTTCACCAAAATAGAGTTTGTTGCCTATACGTATTTTTCGAGCTGGATCTACCAATACATCCCAGAGACGTTGTTCCTCATTTAATTCACGAAGTAAAAATACTTCGATACGTGCGCCTGTCTTTTCTTTATTTCCAAAGAGACGTGCTGGAAACACTTTCGTATTGTTGAATATAAACAAATCTTTTTCATCAAAGTAATCGATGACGTCTTTAAATAACCTATGTTCTATCTCACCTGTAGTACGATGAAGAACCATCAAACGAGATTCATCACGGAATTTAGTAGGATAAAGTGCAACACGATCTTCTGGTAACTCAAAACGAAATTGACTTAGTTTCATATCTTCTGTATTTTTAAATTTCTATTATTTTTCTTCTTTGGACAACTCTTGTTCTTTCATCCATTCCCATATTTGGGTTGGGTCCATACACTGGTCAAGAGTGATATCGCCAATTCTCGTACGTACTAATGAGGTGAGATGTGCACCACTATGCAATGCTTCACCAATGTCTCGAGCTAAAGCACGAATATAAGTGCCTTTACTACATACTACACGTACTGTTATATCGGGCAAATTGCATGCCATTAACTCTATTTCGTCAATAACAAGTACTTTTGGCTTCAATTTAACTTCTTTTCCATCACGAGCAAGATGATAAGCTCGTCGTCCATTTATTTTCACTGCACTATATGCTGGAGGAGTCTGTTCGATTCGTCCTATAAATTGTTGTAGTGTCTTTTCTACTAATTCACGATCTATATGTTCAGTAGGAAAGGTGTTATCAACTGGGTGCTCCAAATCAAAAGAAGCAGTCGTTGCCCCTAGATGGATGGTAGCGATATATTCTTTTGTCTGGTATTGAAATTCTTCAATACGTTTGGTTGCTTTACCTGTACATAGAATCATCACACCAGTAGCAAGCGGATCCAAAGTACCAGCATGCCCTACTTTTATCTTTTTTACGTCTAGCGTTTTACGTAGGCAAGACCTTATTTTTGCTACTACTTGAAATGAACTCCATTCCAAGGGTTTGTTGAAATAAAGAATTTCTCCTTTCTGAAAATCCCATATTTTTTTCTCAGCCATAAATTTTTAATTCAAATAAAAATAAATAGTTATTAGATAATTTCTATCCCTACTCCTGCTGCTAACAAGCCTAAGATAAGTCCTCCTACAATGATTCTGTACCATCCAAAGGCTTTGAATCCGTATTTAGTGATGAAGGCTATGAAGAACTTAATGGCCAATAAGCCTACGACAAAGGCTACTAAATTGCCTAATAACAGGATACCTATATGTTCCTCAATCATCGCTGTTCCTTCCTTCATGAATAATTGGAATAGTTTAAATACTGTAGCTGCAAACATTGTCGGAACGGCTAAGAAGAAAGAAAATTCGGCTGCATCTTTGCGAGTCAATTTCTGAGTCATTCCCCCTACTATTGTAGCCATAGAACGCGAGACACCTGGTATCATGCTGATGCATTGGAAGAAACCGATGATGAGTGCATTGTGATTGTTTATTTTTTTTGCTTGACTTGGAGATACGTCGAACCATTTATCCACAAAGAGCATGAAGATACCCCCTACAATAAGCATCGTAGCTACAACAACTACGCTTTCTAAAAGCATATCTATATAGCTTTTACATAATAATCCAATGACTGCTGCAGGCATGAAAGCTATCAATAGTCGTACATAAAAATTGATTGGATGGAGCATCTTTTGAATAGATGAAGCACCTGGCTTAGGAGCTGACTTGTCTAATCGGAAGAAACGATTCCAATATAATACGACTACGGAAAGTATGGCTCCAAATTGGATAATGACATCAAATGCTTTGACAAAATCGGTGCTTTTGACCCCTATCATACTTTGAGCTAATATCATGTGCCCTGTAGAAGATACAGGTAAAAACTCAGTAAGCCCTTCTACGATGGCTATGATTATCGTTTGTAAAGTAGTCATATTTATTTTTTCTTTTTAGGTCGAACTAAGATACCGACACCGACGACAATGAATCCGATTAATGACACAATGGGTGCAACACGTATACGACGTACACTGAATATATCTGGCTGAAATACCTGTTCAGTGGTAGCAGAACCACCCATCAATAAGAATCCAAAGATAATTATCAAGATACCCACAGCGATTATTAAAAAGTTTCGACGGGTAAAAGCTAATTTTGAATTTTCCATGCTATCGTTTTTTAAACTTTTAGTTATTATTTTTAGGCAAAGTAAAGTGAATCACTTTTCATTTTCAAATATCTGTTGATTGATAATAAAGCGCATAGGAAGGTTATCAATACACCACTGCCTATCATAATCAAAGCCACTACTGCCAATAATTCTTTTGAAATCAATACGATCAAATCGGGTTGTACACTTATCATCCATTTACCAAGCAGTAAGAGGACTGCGTTTGCAAAAACACCAGCAAATAATCCGCTAATAACGTGCCGGGTAATAAATGGAGTACGTATAAATCCCCAACTAGCTCCTACTAATTTCTGAGTGTGGATGATGAATCGCTTCGAATACATTGATAGTCGAATCATATTGTTGATTAGCACAAACGAAATCAATGAAAATAAAGCGGCTATACCGAGTAACCACAAAGAGATTACGTGAAGGTGATGATTGACTTGATTGATCAAATCTTTCTGATAAACTAATTCATCTATAGTTGTCTCTGCACTGAGAGATTTCTTGATGACACGTAAACTATCTGTGTTGGCGTAGTCAGCATGAAGATTCACTTCGATACTTGCTCTATAAGGATTGTAACCTAAAAATTCGGAAGGGTCAGCTCCCATGGCTTTACTTTGCTCCTTGAGAGCTTCATCTTTAGATATATAAGTAGATGATTTTACAAATTCATAGGTGCTTATCTTTTTTTGAAGCTGAAGAGCCTTTGTCGTAGTCGTCTTATCACTTAGAAGTATAGAGAATGAGATATGCTCCTTGACATATTTCGAGAGGGTGTCTGCTCCAAATAGAAAGACACTCCCTACTCCCAACACAATAAGAACCATCATGATACTCATCGTATTGGCTATATCTTGCCAGGTAACCCAACTCTTATGGTCCTTTTTCCTTTTATCTTTGCTCATGCTGCTTTTCTTTATTTGTTGTCGTTTTCTTATTGAGTACATAAATCACAGAACTGCTGGAGTTCACGCCACTAAATAAGGATTTGATATGACTGACTAAACCGTGAAACATACCACGAACAAATGGCATAGTGTGATGTAGTTCTTTTTCAGTCAACATGGATACGTAATACGTATCAAAAGGCATCGCATATTTTTTTACGACTTCAAATCCATGTCGATTGGCTAATTTGTCTAACGTATCGGGATTGAAATGCCATAAATGTCTAGGGGCATCATATGCTGCCCAAGCATCTTTGTAATGCAGCGCATCTTTTGATGAATGATTGGGCAAGGCTAATACTAAAACACCGTGATCTACTAACAATTCATGCAGTTTATCTACTGTCTGATGTAAATCTTGAATATGCTCCAATACATGCCATAGCGTGATTACTTCAAACGAATGTGGTCTGAATTCATCCAATGCTTTGACTGGTAGTATCTTGAAATTGAAATGATTTAAAGCAAATGTACGAGCTGTCTCATTGGCTTCGGTAGCGGTTACATCCCATCCTTTTTGTTTCATAGAATATGAAAAGTAACCTGTACCTGTACCTATGTCGAGAAGTCTTGGTGAATGAATGGCTAATTGATTGTTCTTCAGCGCTTTTCTTAATATACCTGCCTTACGATTAATCATAAACCTACGCACTTGGTGATATACGTGATTGACTATCCCTTTGTGTGTGTCGCTATGAGAAATATAATCTTTCGATTCGTAATACTTGTGTATAACTGTTTGGTCTGGAAAATCTTGAGTGAATAAAAAGCCACAGTCGCTACATCTAACAAGAGTAAATTTTTCGCCTGAGACATAACGGTCGGTATACAGTTTGTCGCTCGCCAAATGGTTAGAACCACAGAGAGGACAAGAAGTAAAGTGTACTTGCTTTTTACTATTCATTACCAAGAGGACGCTATTTGTACTAATATCCTACAAAGAAACAAATAAATAGGCAATTCTGACCTTGTTGTTAAATATTTTTTTTAAATCTACTCAAAGGATGCATTTTCAAGTTTCTTTATTTCCTAATAATAATATACATTGACTTTTATAAAGCACTTCATGTGTGTATTTCTATCATTAGAAAAAATGATATAAATTAATACGAAGCTGAAGCCTTGATGCCTTGGTCTTCTAATTTTCTGACGATAGCATCTAATGATTCTTGAGATGCCTTTTTTAATCCTTTAGCAGGCGTGTCTCTATCAATGGTATAAACCATCACTTCACGTGGCTTGATTGACATAATAGTTTCGAGCCAAGGTAATACATAATCAGCACTGGTATTGTCTACCGAATGACCTTTGTATTCGCCTGTCATAAATAGACTTTGAATGACACAATTCTCACCGAATTTGATTAGTTGTTTGATTATAAGATTTACATCATAACTGCTATTCGGACGATCGACTAAACGAATATAATCCATATCTACAGTATCTAACTTGACAATATTATTATCAACAAGTAGAAGGGCTTCATTTATTTTTTTGTTCAATATATGGTTTCCATTAGTGAGCACACTGATGCTAGCTAAAGGAGCATACTGGTCACGGATGCTTATTGCGTCTTTCACTATTTCATAAAAATCGGGATGCAATGTAGGTTCTCCATTTCCTGCAAAAGTGATGTCTTGAGGTATTTGATTGCTTGATGCCATACTGATCAATTTTTTGCTTAATGCTTCTTTGACTTCAGCTCTTGTAGGTAATCGATCTTTAGTTAGTCTATCTTTTCGAAAACCACACTCGCAATAAATGCAATCAAAAGAACAAATTTTTCCACTTGCTGGCAAAAGGTTGATTCCTAACGAAATCCCTAAACGACGAGAATGAACGGGTCCAAAAATTGGAGAGTCATAAATTATTGTACTCATATGCTTATATGTTATCAACGATGTATATATATAATTGAAGATAAGTTTTTTTTAAAAGAAGAAAAATAATGGTTGTTATAATAGGTAGGGGATAAAGGGTATAAAATATTTTCATTTTACTTGTATAATAACTTATACTTCTTCATCACGTACTTATACCTAGGTTATCAACATAGATGAAATCTTCTCTAAAGCCTATTAATAGAAGGTTTATGGCTTATCTATTCTTTATTTATAAACACCTTGTGTATATCTCTCAAAGTTAGCAACTATTTCTTTTATTCCATGTTGATATGTATAAAAATAGTAGTCTATAAGTATCTAATACATTTATAATATCTTTTTTGGTTAGTTGTTTTATTATTATATAGCTTTCTTAGTTGTAATAATCCTAATTTTTTAATGCTTTTGATATGCACAATCTTTCCACCGCTATCCACACCTAATCCACCACTATTGTATAAGGTTGTGGATTACTATATTTATTGTATCTTTGCTCTATGAATAAAAAGAAAACGATACTCGATATGGATAGGCTTTCTACTGATGGATATAAGAAAGTAGATAAGTTACCATTGGTGGTTGTACTAGACAATATACGTAGTTTGCACAATATAGGAAGTATATTCCGAACTTGTGATGCTTTTCGTATAGAAAATATACACCTTTGTGGGATAACTGCTACACCACCACTTGCTGAAATACATAAAACAGCATTGGGGGCAGAGAATAGTGTAGATTGGACTTATCATGCGTCTGCAAAGGAGTGTATAACTATGTTGATAAGTAGTGGATACGTAGTGATAGCCGTAGAACAAGCGGTGGATAGTGTAATGCTTGACAAGCTAGAATTGGATGTAAATAAGAAGTATGCTATCATCATGGGGAATGAAGTAAAAGGAGTTCAGCAGGAACTTGTTGATGCTGCTGACTTCTGTGTGGAGATTCCTCAGTTTGGAACCAAACATTCCTTAAATGTATCTGTGTCTGCTGGGATGGTTATATGGCAGTGTTTTACATTGTTGGATTTTAAAAAATAAAAAGAAAGGTTGCATAGAATATGTTCTATACAACCTTTCTTTTTTAATGGATATAAAAATTATTTTTTATACTCGTTCCAGTCTGTTAAGTGCATATCTCCTTTTTCTACAAATGTAGTATGCATAGCAAATGCAGCATGTAGATTATGAGGAGTTTGGCCTGAACTAGCCATAGCAAGATATTCTCTTATTATAGGACGATAGTCAGGATGTACACAATTATTAATGATGATTTCTGAACGCTCTCTAGGTGATTTGCCACGCAAATCAGCAATTCCTTGTTCAGTTATCAATACATTTACTGAGTGCTCATTGTGATCTACATGAGAGACCATAGGTAAAATAGAACTAATCTTACCGCCTTTGGCTACAGATGGACATGTGAAAATCGAAATATATGCATTTCTTGTGAAGTCAGCAGAACCACCTATACCATTCATCATCTTAGAACCACATACATGGGTAGAATTCACATTGCCATATATATCTGCTTCTATCGCAGTATTAATTGAGATAATGCCAATACGACGAGCTACTTCAGGATTGTTTGATATCTCAGTAGGGCGTATCACAATACGACTCTTGAAGAAGTCTATATTATCATATATGTCTTTAAGACAATCACTTGATACAGATAATGAAGAGGTAGAACCGAATTTGATGCGTCCTTCTTTCATCAATTTGATTACTGAATCCTGAATGACTTCAGTATACATATTAAATGAAGGAATATTCTCATCTTCTCCCAAAGCAGAAAGGACTGCATTGGCTACATTTCCTACTCCAGATTGGATAGGTAAGAAGCTAGATGGTATGGTTCCATTTTTTATGTCATTAGCTAAGAATTTAGCTACATTCTGTCCAATTTTGGTTGTTACCTCATCTGGGTCATTGAATGGACGAGCTTCATCTGGCTTATTGGTCTCGACAATACCAATAATCTTTTTAGGGTCTACCTGAATGTATGGAGTACCAATACGATTACTTGGTGCGTATACTGGAATCTCACGACGATAAGGAGGGTCAGCTGGTTCATAGATATCGTGAAATCCTTTCAATTCTGCAGGATGAGCATGATTAAGTTCGACGATGATTGTTTTTGCTAAACGGCATACTGTCGGAGAAATTCCTCCTCCTGTAGTAAGATAAATCTTACCATCATCTGTTACTTCCAAAGCCTCTACTAGAGCGATATCTAGATTGCCATAGAAACCAGAACGAAGTTCTTGTGCCATTTGTGAGAGATGCATATCATTATAAGCTATTGCACCTGAATTTACACCGTTACGGAAATCTTTACATGAAGCGTATGGAGCTCTGTAGTTTAGTGCGTTGGCACGAACTAATTCACCATCAACAGAATCACCAGTAGATGCTCCAGTAAATAGGTTGATTTTAAACTCATTTCCTTTCTCATGTTCTGATATAGCAATCTTTGCGACTTCAGGAACGATTACTTTAGGACTACCAGCAGGTGTAAAACCGCTTAAACCTACGTTATAGCCATTTTTTACATAAGTTGCAGCTTCTGCCGCAGTCATTGTCTTAAACGTCATTGTTGTGATTATTTATTTATGAAATTAATGATTGATAAATTTATTGTCTAGAATTTCTCTCCATATGATTGCTTCACGTAGCTTTTTACGACTATTTAAAGTAAGAGAACGATCGGCATGCTCTCTATGAATATGTTGAGGTTCATTATTCATATTTGGTTTCTGTATATTATGATTCTTCTTTTGTGGGGTATTTTCCGCAGTCCTGAATGTCGGTTCCATCTTCTGACGACGCATCGATAATGGTCCCTCTGCATAAGTAGAAGAATCTTCAATGTAATCGAAATCAGTGTCGTTATCTAATGTTTCTTGAGAAAATGAATCTCCGAATTCGGTTGTATTTTCAGTATCTGAAACCGATGGATTAGCTGATTGTTCTCCTTCTATTGAAAAACTATTTTTTACTTTTGAAATCAAGTAGAATCCTAAAAAAAGAATTCCTACGGTTATAATAGTATACATAGCTTATATATTTGGATGTTTACTCACATTGATTAACCAAAGGTAATTATAATAGTTGATTATGAGTAAGAAAAGAATATAAAATATAGATATATAAGTAGTTTTATTATTTAGAACCCTATATATAAGAAAGGGAGAACTTCACAGCTCCCCCGTATCTTTTAACCTAAACCTTAACTATGAAAAAATCTAATATTTCTTTCACGTCACAAATATAAGTAATATAGTTTCAATATGCAACATAAACACGATATTTAATATTAAAATAATACTTTTTTATCTATATAACATTGTATCTAGTATTTTCACATTAGGCTAATTATATCTTATTTCTTTGAATCTAAGTGTCCATTAAGGGTTATTATGTATGTTTCTCGTTTTCTCTTTGTATCTTTGTAAACCAATAAAATAGTTTTAATTCATAAATAACAAGTATGACTCAAGAAAATGCAGGGATAGACTCTAAATCTATTACCTTAAAAGAAGCTCCAAAGCTTCTCTTTATCGAGACTCATGGATGTCAGATGAATGTGGCTGATAGCGAAGTAGTCGCTACAGTGATGGAAATGGCTGGATATGCTTTGACTTATGATTTTGAAGAAGCAAGTGCTATTTTTATCAATACATGTTCTGTTCGAGACAATGCCGAGCAAAAAATTATTAACCGACTAAAGTATCTAAATATCCTGCGTAGAAAAGGGCGTAAGTTGCTTGTAGGTGTCTTGGGATGTATGGCTGAACGCGTAAAAGACAAATTGATTGACGAGTATCAAGTTGATGTAGTTTGTGGCCCAGATGCTTATTTAGATTTGCCTCAATTGATAGCTGCTGCTGAGATAGGTAAACCATCTATCAATGTGGATCTTTCCAAAGTGGAGACTTATCGTGATATCATGCCTACACGTGTCGTAAAAGGACATATCTCTGGTTACGTTTCTATCACGAGAGGTTGTAATAATTTTTGTACTTACTGTATCGTTCCATATACTCGTGGAAGGGAACGGAGTAGGGATGTGGAGAGTATCATCAACGAAGTAAAAGACCTTGATAGTAAAGGATATAAGGAGGTTACTTTGTTGGGACAAAATGTTAACTCTTATGACTTCGATACCCCTGATGGAGTGAAATTACGATTTCATGATTTGTTGCAACAAGTGGCTCGTGCAGTTCCTAACATGCGTATTCGTTTTTCTACTTCTCATCCAAAAGATATGAGTGATGAGACGATTCAAGTGATTGCTTCTGAACCTAATGTATGTAATCATGTGCATCTTCCCGTTCAAAGTGGTAGTTCACGCATCTTGAAGTTGATGAATCGTCGCTACACACGTGAATGGTATCTCAATCGCGTGATGGCTATCAGAAAAGCGATTCCTGATTGTGGGTTATCGACAGATATTTTTGCTGGCTTTCATTCTGAAACGGAAGAAGATCATCAGTTATCCCTTTCGTTGATGGAAGAATGTGCTTATGATGCTTCTTACATGTATAAATATTCTGAACGTGAGGGAACTTATGCTTCCAAACATCTTGATGATGATATTCCAGAAGAGACTAAGTTGCGACGCTTAAATGAGATTATTGCTCTTCAAAACAGATTGTCTGTAGAGTCTAATAATCGTGATATAGGTAAGACTTATGAAGTTCTTGTGGAAGGCGTTTCCAAACGTAGTAAGGAGCAGTTTAGCGGTCGAACTCAACAAAATAAGGTCGTCGTATTTGATAGAAGAGATACAAAAATTGGCGATTTCGTACAGGTCACAATCGATAGTTGTAGTTCTGCTACATTGATTGGGCATATTGCGGATTAACGTCTTTTCTTCGTTCAATAAAATAGTCCCTATTTTATTCTTAATGAATAGAATAGGGACTATTTGTATAAATAATGTGTGAACTATTTTTCGGAGAGTATTTCTTCGGCTTTTTTCAATGCTTCATTGATGTTATCGCAGATATTCTTCTCTTCCATAAGATCATAGAATCCACCATTTTTCAAAGTCTCATGTACCTTCTCATTTACGCCTGAAAGAACAATCATAATATGTTCTTCTCTACACTTCTTCACGAAGTTCGTGAAATTATACAATCCAGTAGAATCGATAAATGGTACGTGCCTCATACGTATGACACGTACTTTAGGGTGGTGATGTTGACGAATCATTATCTCCTCAAACCTATTAGCAATACCAAAGAAGTAAGGTCCATCGATTTCGTAAACTTCAATGCCTTTCTTTATGACAAGATGATTGTCTTTTACGACCATATCGGTCTGAGCACTTGGATCTATTATATCTGTGTTGATAGATATTTTTGTTGTTTCTGCTACACGTTTCATAAATAGGAGACAAGCGATAAGCAACCCTATTTCAATAGCTATAGTCAAATCAAATATAATCGTTAAGAAAAACGTAATTAATAATACGCTGACATCACTTTTTGTACCCCGAAGCAATTGTTTGAAAGTACGCCATTCAGACATATTGTAAGATACGATAACTAAGACACCGGCAAGACAAGCCATCGGAATATATTTTGCTAATGGCATCAAAAATAATAGAATCAGTAGCAAAACAAATGCATGTATAATACCAGAGATAGGGGTCTTTCCTCCATTGTTGATATTGGTCATTGTTCTTGCGATGGCTCCTGTTGCAGGAATACCTCCAAATAGCGGAGAAGCTATATTTGCTAATCCTTGGGCTATCAATTCTGTATTACTGTCGTGTTTGTCACCTATGACTCCATCAGCTACTGTAGCGGAGAGTAGCGATTCAATAGAACCTAATATGGCGATAGTGACTGCTACCGGAAGTAAATTGCTTATGTTAGACCACGAAAAGTCGGGTAATTGAAAACTAGGTAGCTTGGATGATATGGTGAAACGATCACCAATCGTTGCGATGTCGTCAACTCCTCCATATGTTTTGAGTAGATAGACCATTCCAGTGATGAAAATAATTGCAATGAGAGAGCCAGGTACTCGTTTGGAAAAACGTGGGGTCATCGTGATGATAAGGATACTCAATAGGGATATCCCTGTATTCATCCAGTTGATGGAATCGAAGTGATTGAAATACATGATCCACTTCTCTATAAAATCACCAGGTAATTTCTCTCCACCAAATTGCAAACCAAAAATGTCTGCTATCTGTGTCGAAAAGATGGTTATCGCTATTCCACTGGTAAATCCTACGATTATAGGATAGGGGATGAATTTGATGATTGTGCCTAACTTGAATAAGCCCAACAAAATCAAAAGAACACCTGCCATCATGGTGGCCATCATCAGTCCCTCTAGACCGTATTGCTGGACGATGCCATAGACTATCACAATAAAAGCACCTGTGGGGCCACCTATTTGTATTTTGGTTCCACCCAGAAAAGAAATGATGAAACCTGCTATCACTGCGGTTATAATACCTTTCTCTGGAGATACGCCAGAAGCAATTGCAAAGGCAATAGCTAAAGGCAATGCTACAATACCTACAATAATTCCTGCCATCACATCGCTTGTGAACTTGGAACGATTATACGTTTTTAATTCTTGCCAAAGTCTAGGCTTGAAAAAAAATGTCATCATAAAATATAAATTGTTATTAATTGGCTGCAAAAGTACATAATAATAATGAGATACATATGTTGTATAGCATAGAAAAGGGTAAAATCAGTAGATTCTATGAAAAAGAGCTGTATTTATTGTAATCATTACAATAAATATTGTATCTTTGTATTCGCTAAAAGGGAAAATATTTAGTACATTGCAGTTCAGTAAATATTTAATGACGTATTTGCTGAATGAAATAATAAAAATTCAATCAATCAATCAATAAAGAAAGAAAATGAAAAGTATCAAAGGAACAAAGACAGAAAAGAATCTAATGACCTCTTTTGCAGGTGAGTCTCAAGCACGTATGCGTTACACTTATTTTGCTAGCAAAGCAAAAAAAGAAGGTTATGAACAAATCGCAGCTATCTTTGAAGAAACTGCTAACCAGGAGAAAGAACATGCTGAACGTATGTTTAAGCATCTTCAGGGTGGTGAAGTTGAAATTACTGCTTCTTTCCCAGCAGGCGTTATCGGTACTACAGCAGAAAATCTAAAAGCTGCAGCAGCAGGTGAACATGAAGAATGGAGTCTTCTTTATCCTCGTTTTGCTGATGAAGCTGAGGCAGAAGGTTTTGATGATGTTGCTAAGATGTATCGTATGATTGTAATCGCTGAGAAAACTCACGAAGAGCGTTACAATGCATTTCTAAATAATGTAGAAAACAATTCTGTTTTCAAGAAAGATAAGACCGTTGTATGGCAATGTCGTAACTGTGGATTTATTTTCGAGGGAGAAGAAGCTCCTAAGGTATGTCCAGCATGTCTTCATGCACAATCTTACTTTGAAGAAATCAAAAAAAATTATTAGTGTGTAATTGAAACTATTCAAATGATAAATAGTTTCAACTATTCGGTAACTAAAGGGTAGGAAGTCTTAATTGACTTCCTACTTTTTTTATCCTTTTATTATCTCGCAGGTTGTTATTCCAATACAAAAGTATTACATTGCATCTCATTAAGTAACAAACCTAACGTGTACTTTAATTATGGATGATATAGAGAGATACGATCTAGCTGTTATTGGTGCTGGACCTGCAGGATATACTGCTGCTGAAAAGTCTGCAAAAGCGGGATATAAAGTCGTCATATTTGAAAAATCTGACCATATGGGAGGCGTCTGTCTCAATGAGGGTTGCATCCCTACGAAGACACTTCTTTATAGTGCGAAAGTACTGGACCAAGCTCGTCAAGCATCAAAATATGGAATTGCTATCAGTGGAGAGATTCAACCCGATATGAAAAAGATAGTATCGAGAAAGAAAAAGGTAGTCCGTAAGTTAGTCCTTGGCATCAAGCAACGGCTTGAAAATGCGGGGGTGAAAATAATAAAGGGAGAAGCTTACATCAAGAGTAGCCATCATGTCGTCTGTGATGATTCGTGTTATTATACTGAGAATATCTTTGTCTGTACGGGCTCTGAACCTATCATCCCACCTATATCTGGGATTAATGAGGTTCCTTATTGGACCCATAGAGAACCTTTAGAATGTACTGATATTCCTAAATCCATTGCGATACTTGGTGGTGGTGTGATAGGAATGGAATTTGCCTCTTACTTTAATAGTATGGGTTCAGAAGTGACTGTCATAGAGATGATGGATGAGGTTTTACCTATGTTTGATGAGACATTGGTTGTTCAGCTTCGTGAGATGTATGCTAAGCGAGGAGTTAGATTCTTACTTTCTACCAAAGTGACAGCTGTTGCTATGCAAGGAGATCGTATCCTTGTCACTACGGCTCCGACTCAAGAAGAAAAAATAGTAGTAGATAAGTTACTAGTTAGTACTGGTCGTAGAAAAATAACTACTGGTTTTGGATTGGAAAATCTTAAACTCGACACAGACGACAAAGGAAATATTCTTCAAAATAAACGGATGCAAACCTCTTCTCATCATATTTATTTGTGTGGAGATGCAAATGGTAGGTCGATGTTAGCTCACACTGCTATACGGGAGGCAGAAGTTGCTGTACAAACTCTTTTGGGAAGGACTGATGAGATTATTTATCAGTGTATTCCTAGTGTATTATATGCCAATCCTGAATTGGCTGGAGTAGGGTATACAGAACAAGAATTGAAGGCGAGAGGAATTCCATATATACTGAAAGAATTGCCTATGGCATATGCGGGCCGTTTTGTTGCAGAGAACGAAGGGGTAAATGGAACTTGCCGTATATTAATCAATCCAAACGATCAACGTATTTGGGGAGTACATATCTTGGGCAATCCTGCTTCAGAAATCATTATTCAAGCGGCCAATGCTATTCGGTTGAAGCGTAAAGCTAATGAATGGAAACGTAGTATCTTCCCGCACCCTACTGTAGGAGAAATTATAAAAGAGTGTCTGTAAAACCAATAAAAATAAGTCCCTTTTTAGAAAGACTAAATGAGTAGATAATTTATGAGATTCATCATGAGTAGAAAAATAAGGGTAGCATTGTATATTGCTATCCTTTCTATTAGCATTGCTTGGGCTGATGGAGGAAACAAGCGTCAATCGAGTATTTCAACTTTTCAGAAAGATAGTATAGAGTTAGCGTCGAAGATTCAACAATTGATTGATAGATTACCTATGCAATCTGATGTAGGAATTTGTTTTTATGACCTCAAACAACATCGAATGTTGTATACGCATCGTGCAGAAAAAATGGCTCGTCCTGCTTCTACTATGAAACTTCTGACTTCTATCACTTCTCTTTCTGGCAAGACCAAGGATATTCCTTTTCAAACATCTATGTTCAGAACTGGTGTCGTTAGAAATGATACTCTATTTGGTGATATTTATCTAAAAGGAGAGGCTGATCCTACATTTGATTCTGAGGATATGGATTCTATGATTGATGCCTTGCTTAACGATAGCACTTTTCATGTTATTAAAGGACAATTATATGGAGATATTTCTTTGACTGATTCTCTTTATTGGCGTAGTGGATGGTTGTGGGATGATAATCCAGCCGCTTTTCAAGCTTATCTCTCTCCTCTGATGTACCAAGAAGGAAGATTGAGAGTAAGAGTATCTCCAGGCGTTCTCGGGCAACCAGCTAAATTAGAAATCTTCCCTAGTGATGCTGTCTACACTGTAGTAAATAAGACCAGGACGACTACCCGTAGGACGATGCGCAGGGGGATGAAGTTAACTCGTCAGTGGTTAAGAAATGGGAATGTATTTGAAGTTAGTGGAGATATCTATACGCCCGTATCTGCAGAGATTAATGTGTTTTCTCCACAGGACTTTTGTATGATGTCGTTAGTCAGCAAATTAGAACAGCGAGGCATCTCACTTCAGACGAGTGATTTAGATGAACCCAATCGTGAGATGCCTATGTACAAGTCTACGATTTCTGTTGATGCCATGACTTCTTCAGAGATTGATTCGATTTCTACTCTTGATACGGAGGATGTGGAGGTTCCCTATACAGCAATTCCTCTAGGGGAGAACTATCTATTTGGAGAGGTTCCCTCATTGAGTGAAGATACTACTTTGGTTCGTGTAAAAGTAATTACAACGTCCTTTTATACTGTACTTAAGGAGATGCTAAAAGAAAGTGATAACTTATATGCTGAGTCGATGCTCACACATCTTGCTCAGGTTTCCTCAAGAAAAAACAAAAACTTACATGCAAAAGATGGCTTGAAGGCTATTACGAAGTTGCTCGAAGCAATTAATGTCAATAAAAAAGAATATATCTTCACTGATGGATGTGGGTTATCATCCTATGATTATGTTTCACCGAAGTTATTAACTCAACTTCTAATATATGCGTACAGCGATACACACGTATTTTCTGCTCTTTACAAGGCGTTGCCTGTATCTGGTATAGATGGTACTATGAAATATCGTTTTGGAAGAGGAAAAGTAGGGTACCGATTAGTTCATGCAAAGACGGGTACTGTTACTGCTGCAAGTTGTCTCTCTGGTTATCTCAAGACGAATAAAGGAAGAGAGATTGCATTTACGATTATGAATGAGAAGATGCATTCTGGATGTGCAGCAAGAAAATTTCAAGATGCATTGTGCACCTTGGTGATGGCAAATCATTAAAGACATGACGAATTATGATACGATATTGGAATACAAAGGGAAGTTTAAAGAGATTATCGGAACATCAGAGTAATGCTTGGATAGAAGTCTATAGCCCTGACGAAGCAGAAACTGATTATATTGTAAAGGAACTCGGAGTTCCCGATTTTTTTATCTCAGATATCAAGGATATTGATGAACGCTCCCGTATAGAAAATGAAGAGGGCTGGGAGCTGATTATCATGCGTATTCCTTATATGAAAGTAGAACAGTCTAGATCTCCATATATGACTGTCCCTTTAGGCATTGCTTTTAAGGGAGATGTGTTGGTTACTATCTGTAACCATGAGACGCATATGATGAATGACTTCTCAGCTTATTATGCACGTAAGAAACGAGGTTTTATCGATGCTGTAGATATGGTATTTCATCTCTTCCTATCCTCATCGGTATGGTATCTAAAGATGCTTAAGCAAATCAAGATACGTATTGATAAGGCGAAACGAGAATTGGATGATTTGAAAATCTCAAATAAGAATCTGATTGCATTGTCTCGTTTGCAAGATTCACTTGTTTTCTTTACCACTTCTATACAGAGTGATGAAGCTTTGATGACCAAATTAAAATTTAAGTTGCCTATAGATGCTTTAGATGCTGAACTAATTGAAGATGTGACTATTGAGCTCAATCAGGCCCATATTTCTTCTGATATTTATAGTAATATTCTAGAAAGCACACTTGATACCTATGCATCTATTATCAGTAACAACATGAATAGTGTGATGAAGACATTAACTTCTTTCTCTATTATCATGATGTTTCCTACACTGATTGCTAGTATCTTCGGGATGAATCTAATCAACGGTTGGGAGCAATGGCCATGGGGATTACCTTTGATACTGCTCCTTTGCTTAGTTTTGACAGGTTTCTTCTGGTATTACTTTAGAAGAAAGAGTTGGATTTAATAATTGCTTTGGCTATAGTCGTCCCTTGTTTGATTCTATCAGCGAGACCGATACCACCAATCATATTACCTCCTAAATATAAACCTTCATACTGTGCTTCGAGTTGATGGATATATTTAAATCGTTGCCCGCTATTAATTTCATATTGCGGTATGGCTTTTCGATGTCTAAAGATATGTAGCGCATCAATAGTAACTTCTTTAGGAAGATTGAGCATGTTATAGAGGTCATGATGAATGATCTTTTCAATCTCTTTGTTAGACATGTTGAGTACTTCTGGATGATGCACTCCTCCCAAGAAGACAGTAAATAAGGCACCTCCGTCCGGAGCTTTACCCGTGTAGCAACTAGAGGGGAACAAGATACCGAGTGTTGGTTCACCACTATGTGAAGGGATCAGTCCTCCATAAGACAAAGGGGTATGTCCTTTGATATCTGATATCGACACAGCCACTTGTATGACAGGAGCATATCGTAATGAATCGAAAGATTCTGTAGCTTCTTTATCGACAAATGGCAAAAGTTCTTTCAGTTGATAAGCCCCTGTAGTAGTCACGACGTAATCAGATGAGATATAATGAGTTTCTCCTTCGACGACATAACTGATGAGCCATTTAGGAGAAGATTCAGATACTTTTTGTGCGTTAGCTACAGTTTCGTTTGGTTCTTTCTGCTTATTGATTGGCCATATGTGGCAATCTTTAGTTCCTAAAGTGAAACATTCTTTTCCAATCTTAGTGGCTATACTATCGGTTAGAGTTTGCAACCCATTAGGAGCTGAAAAGATTTCTTTTGTCACTTTTTTCTCACGTTCACTCTTAGGTTGATGTGCTTTTTTGATAGCACCACGAATAAAACTTCCATAATCTTGTTCTAAGTTATAGAGTTTAGGTAGTGCATAACGAGTGATTAATGTCTCAGCGTTGCCAGCATATACTCCAGAGAGAAAAGGATTGATAGCATAATCTAGAAAACTCTTTCCCATTCTTCTACGAACTAAATCAGCTACACTTTCATCTGGGTTACTTCCCGGTTTTCTCCATGGTTCACCCAAAATACGAAATTTATCTTTCCAAGTAAATAAAGAAGTTGTAAGTCCTTGAACCATGTTGCTAGGCAATTGATGAAATTGATTATTCTTCCAAATCAGACGTCGTTTCACATTTGGATTTGGAGTTAATAATTTTGTATCACTTAGTTCAAACAATTCGATTACTTCAGGACAATTCACGACTCCTGTATTGGGGCCACTTTCAAAAACAAAGTCACCTTCTCTGAAACTAGCTATCTGTCCACCTATCCGGTCTTTTTGTTCTAGAATATGTACGTTTGCTCCGGCTTCTTTAAGATGAATAGCCGTAGTGAGTCCTGTGATGCCAGCTCCGACCACTATCACTTGATAATGCTTTTCTGGGCTTGCTATATTCATGTTATTTGTCATAATAGATCGTATTTATAAAGCACATGTTCTTTTCTCGTTGACTTTTACTATTCTCTACAATGGTTTGGAATAATTTTCCTCCGTACCGTTTAGTAAAGGATCTAATGAAGCAGCAACATTACGAACAAAAGGATGTCCCAATTGGGTCATCTCGATTCTTTCAGGAGACAATTTGATGATTCCATCATTAGCTAAATCTTGCAATTTAACGAGGTCATATGCTGTCTGTTTTTTTACCTCATCAATATGTTGTTTGAGTAATAGACTTACTTCCTGCCAGTCGAGGGTATTATTACACATCAACATCTCAATCACTTCACGGGTAACCTTCTCTTGTTTGCTAAGACGATACCCTTTAAATATAGGAAGCTTATCCTCCTCGACTAATGTCATATACTTATCTAGATTCTTTGTGTTTTGGGCATATGCATTGTCCAGTTGACTGATTGCTGTCGTACCCAGCCCATACACTTGACCAGTTGTTCTACGTGTACAATATCCTTGAAAATTACGATGCAATCTACCCTCTGATAGTGCGAGATAGAGTTCGTCAACCGGTTTCACAAAATGGTCCATTCCCACAGGTTTATACCCTGCTTGAACGAGTAAACCATTTGCATTGTCATACATTTGCTGTTTCTCTTCCTTATTTGGCAATCCCGCTTTCTCCAAGATAAGCATCTGCTTATTTACCCATGGTACATGAGCATACGAGAAGGTAACCAGTCTATCAGGTTTACAAGAAATGGCTTTTTGGATTGTTTCTGCAAAACTCTCAGCTGTCTGATGAGGTAGACCATAGATAAAATCTAGATTGACCGTCAGACCAGCTTGATGTAGCAATTCGACCACTTTATCCACTGGTAGCAATGAAGGACGACGATTAGCCGTCTTCAGAACCTTCAAATCGAAATCTTGTACTCCTATGCTCACCCTATTAAATCCAGCATCTATAATATCCTTCCATGCTTTTTCATCAAGATAACCAGGATGGCATTCTATCGCTATCTCAGGATAATCTATCGTTTCAAAGTGACTGAGTATCTGATCATTTAGTTCTTTGAGATAATGAATAGGTATAGAAGAAGGGCTTCCTCCTCCATAATGGATTTGAGCCAATTTTCTGTTGTGGTCTATCTGCTTCAGTAGCAGAGTCAGTTCACTATTCAGCGCTTTCATGTACCTAGCTATGACCGTCTCATTTCTCATACCGATACTATTGCATCCACAATAGTGGCACAAATGATTGCAGAAGGGAATATGTATATAGAAAGAGACATTAGAAACCCCCTCCGTATTGGATTCTTTAATAGCCTGTATGTAATCTTCAGTGACGAAACGGTCACTAAAGAAATTTGCTGGAGGGTAACTAGTATAGCGAGGAATAGGACGATTGTATTTCGTTATAAGTGCTTCGAGTTGGTCTTTAGAATATGTATACATAATGCTGATTTCTTTATTGATTTATTGTTTCTTTTGAGATGGCTAGAAAATCTATTTTATAAGCCCAAAGGGTATAGAATAGGACAAATCCTGCAAGACAAGATTCCATCATGAATAAGCCATCATAGCCGAAAATATCTGCTAGTTTACCACTACCAATCGCTACAAATATAGCACTTAAATGGGTTAGTACAATCTGAATAGTGAAGTCAGTTCCTTCATGCCCAGGTCGGACATTATCCATCGCAGTCGTGTACACGACAATCGTAGCTGCACCGTAACTACCCCATAACAAAAAGATTCCTATATACAGATGAATGACAGATGGAGAGAAGGTACTAAAAGTCACAAAAAAGAGGGTAGCGAATAGCATCAAAGTAGCATACAAGATGCGTGACAAATCCCGTCCCAATTTTTTGATGATGATGCCAGCAGCAAAGGCGGTTAGAAAAGCACAACTAGTTCCTTCGATTCCACTCATGATACCAATCTCTTTGAGATTGTAGCCCAAATCAACCAAATAAGGTCTGAGCATGGCTAATATACCGATAATCCCTGAATAATAGAAAAAGAGAAAAATAATTTGACGCCAAATACCTTTCTGTGTAAAGAAAGTAATGATGCCATACATATTCTGTCTGAAAGGGATTCTTACCCTCTTGTTTAGAGCACTCTCAGATGACAATTTGAGTTTGTGATTTTTCCACAATGGGATAAGAGCGATTAAGACAAGCAAAGAGAGCGCAGGAAGCAACATATTCCAACCGAAATGCTTGAAGATGATGAGCAGGATACCACTACCTATAATTGTTCCTGCAAAGCTACCCATAGATTGCATACTATTGACAAGTCCTTTTTCTGATTTATCAAAAGTTTTGATGGCTAATGAGTCAGTTGCAATATCCTGAGTAGCAGAAGTAATCAGGGAGGCGATAACTAGTCCGATTATCCACAAGAAGTTCGTATGAATATCAAAAAATGAAATCATCATTATAAACGCAGCATAGACTATTTCAGACAGAAAAATCCATCGTTTATAATCTGAAATATTATGACAACTATGGTCAACCATCGGTGCCCATAGAAACTTAGCAATCCAAGGTAGTTTGATAAGTTGTAACATACCTATAGTGGAGAGGTCAAAGTTTTCTTGACGCATGATTACTGGAATAGCCGTCGAGAAGAAACTCATCGGAACAGCCTGTACAATATACAGGCAAAAAAAGGTAAAGAGATCTCTATGTCTTTTGCTGGCGAGTATTTTTGTCGCCTTTTGGCTGATTTTCACTATGATTTTTTTAAAAACGATTATCACTAGATATACGCAAAGATACGATTATATCTATCGTTCTCCAATCTATAAATTAAAAATATACATTTATTGAAGCTCCAAATCGAGATGGCTTACCTTGTTGTCCATATCCATTGTTGAAAGCTGTAAAATAATAAGCAGTATATTGTTTATCAAAAATATTTTTCCCCCATAAAGAGAGCGTCACAGGTCCCATAGCAGCACGTATCTGCGCATTCATGGTACTGAAGTAACCTCGGCTAGTGTTGTTGTCTTCTTTCCAATACATATGTCCAGTGCCGATATAGTTAAGACCAAAGATTAGATGGTCTATTCCTTTTACGGGTGAGGCCCAATCATAATCAGCATTTAGCGATACCGTTTCTTTTGGCACCATAGGTAGATAATTGTCTTTATAGTCATAGGACTTATAAGTATATTCATCAAATTTGGCTTCGGTATAACCGATATCTGCTCTCAACTCTAATGGATTTATTGGATTAGCATATAGAGAAAGTTCTATTCCTTTTGAATGTGATTTACCTGCATTTTGAAGCATAGACCCTGTACCACTTGCAAGGAGTTTATACACCTGTTGATTTTTCCAATCAATATAGAAGAAAGTCAATTCGGCGGTATATCTTTTATCAAGGGAATGCATGCGGAGTCCCAACTCATAGTTCCAGCTATATTCTTCATCAAATGTCATATCAGCCTCAGTATCGAAGGAAGTATTAAATCCTCCCGTCTGATAACCTCGTGTGATACTTCCATATATTTGTTGTTTGTTAGGCAGACTGTATTGTAGTGTCACTTTAGGACTCCATTGTGCGTATGAATTTTTTGGGTGCACATTTAGGACCTCTGTTGAAGACTCAGAAAAAGGCTGTTTAAAAGACTGATAGTCCATCTTAGCATGCGAGTAGTCATATCGTACTCCAGCACTTACAGTCCAGTTAGGAATCAGGTCTGTCCAAGTAGACTGATGATATATAGCGATTCCACTAGTTGGGAGATGGCGATCTTTGAGTGTTTTGAAATTATAATTATAGTAACTCATGTCAGATGACCGGTCAGTATTTTCCGATGAGATATAGGCTCCAATAATAGCAGAGTAATGTTTATTTACCTGGTAGTTTGCCGTAAATTCTTGAGAGAAATTGCGCATATTATTCTCTTGTGTGACATAATAATTGCTTGCTGTAGAGAAATCTTGGTCTATCCCATTATGGTCTTGCATATATAGGAAACTGCTCTGGCTGGTAAATTGTAATTTTTTAGATTGATAGTGTATACGCAAACCAGAGGAACTAAGCAATCGTCTGTAATTGCTATCGTCATTGTAATCGATAGGATCAATACGTCCTGTATCGTCATTATACAAAGAATATGGATATCCTTTTTGGCTAGTGTAATCGACCATTTGACTTATTTGAAGATTCCAAGCGTCATTGATTAGCCAATCCAATTTCATACGACCTGCTCCATTTTTACGTTTATCTGCAGAAGTATCGTCAAATGTATTTTTGAAATAACCATCATAAGAATTGTATACCCCAGAAAGAGCAAGTCCAACGTTTTGTGAGAGTTTTTGTGAGCTTGATGCAGTCGCTTGTAGTTGCCCATAACTTCCAGTAGTCAATCCGATAGAGTTCCCTTGTCTCTTCAGTGGAGAGCTCGTCGTGATATCGATGACTCCACCCATCGTGTTTCGTCCATAGAGTGTACCTTGAGGGCCTCTTAAAACTTCGATGCGAGCGACATCAGAGAAAGAAAAGTCAAAAGCCGATTTCTCAAAAAAAGGAACGCCATCTACATATAACCCGACCGCTGGCGTATTTAGTTTATTTCCTATACCTCTGATATAAATGGGAGAAGTCAACACGCTTCCATAATCTGGAGCATATAAGTTAGGAACAATTTGTGAAAGAGATTTGACATCATTTATCTGTTGCGACTTGAGGTCACTTACATTAAAAGCAGTTGCTGCCATCGGTTCAAGATGCAAATCTCTATGATGTTTGATGCTACTGATGACTACTTCATTAAGAAATATACCATATTTCTGTAAAGAGTCAAGATGAGAGACTGTTGGGTTCTTTGTCTCTATGCTTTCCTTGTTCTTTTCTGTTTCATTCGAAGAAATCGTTGCCGCGTTGGCCATAGGATAAGCAAAAAGAAGCGACAAAGCAATCATAGTCATGCACTGCGTAAAGTGCATGCTATGATTTTTCAATTTCAAAAGGGAAGAGTAAAAATAACGTATCATTATGATGATTAATTTCTTTAGTGTTTACGAATCATTTATCTGTCTGCAAAGATAGATCCTTCATCTTACTACTACAATCCTAATAAATGAGGAATTTTAGCCCTTTTACTTTAAAATGACTAGATATCGTATGATTTTTTATAACTTGCTCCCAAAATATAATCAATCAGTTTATGAGCTATCGTACACGCATGTTATTTTTAATAATGGGTTTCTGGTTTACCATCTCATTTATAACCAATATCCTAGGGCCGCTAATTCCAGATATGGTTTCAAGTTTTGAATTAACCGATTTGGCATTAGCGGGATTTATTCCTACCTCTTTTTTCTTAGCGTATGCTTTGATGTCCATTCCCACAGGGATGCTTACAGAGAAGATAGGAGAGAAGCCCATTTTGATTATTGGCTTCATATTACCCTTAATTGCAACCATTCTTTTCGGTGTATTACACACGTATCTCGTGTTGCTATTATCCAGCTTTTTGTTAGGGATAGGGATGGCGATGTTACAAACGGTACTGAATCCTTTACAACGAGCAGTTGCAGGGGAAGAGCATTATGCATTTATAGCCATTGTAGCGCAATTTGTTTTTGGCATTGCTTCCTTTCTGAGTCCTCGTGTGTATGGATATCTTGTTCACCATCTTACTGCGAGGGGAGCTGCACTTTCAGATAATCTGATGATTTCCTTTTTTAGAAAGATTACGCCACCAGACATGCCGTGGGTATCTCTTTATTGGATTTTTTCAGCACTACTCTTAGTAGCCTTACTCGTGACGCTCTTTGTTCGTTTTCCTTCATTAGAAACGTCTGATGAATCGTTGACTGGTTCTTCTTCATACAGTGATTTATTTAAGCAACCCCTTGTATGGGTATTCTTTATTGGTATCTTTTCTTATGTAGCTGCTGAACAAGGTATCTCTATCTTTATCTCCACCTTTTTGGAAAAGATACATGATGTAGATCCTCGTGGCACAGGAGCCATCGTTGTCAGTTGGTTCTGGGGAATGATGACTATTGGTTGCATCGTAGGGATGGTGTTGTTGAAACTCTTTGATAGCCGTAAACTATTACGTATCTCAGGAATTATATCTATCCTCTTACTTGCCTTTGGACTCTGGGGAAGTCGTTTGCTAGCAATCATAGCATTTCCTAGCATCGGACTCTCAATCTCTATGATGTTTGGTGTCGTCTTTTCGTTGGCACTCAATTCCGTCTCAAATCATCATGGTGCATTTGCAGGCATACTTTGTTCGGCTATTGTAGGTGGAGCAGCAGGTCCATTGCTCATCAGTATCATTGCCGATTATGCAGGGATTCGTGCCGGTCTGTGCCTGCCTTTCCTCTTTCTTACATACATAACCGTGATCGGTTATTGGGCAAAACCACTAGTGAACAACAAGACCATGTCTCTTAAGGAGATGCTGCATCTGAATAAATCCTAATCTGTTACGATTCCTCTCTGGCTTCTAATTCTGCTTCTTATAAGTATAGACAGCTAGTGCACCGAAGAGAATACTTGATATTGTCAATGCTATATATTCCGTACCCAATTGAGCGAAGCTACTTCCCTTGATATATATCGCACGCATCCCATCGACAAAGTATCGGGGTGGGTTGATGTCTGCTATCCATTTGGCCCAGCTATCCATTGACTGAACGGGAGTAAATAAGCCACTCATCAAACTGAAAATCATCATTAAGAAAAACATGACAAAGACGGCCTCTTGCATCGTGTTGGATTTGTTGGATAACATCAGACCTATGCCTGACATGGTAAGGATAAATAAGAAAACCAATAGATACAGTGAAGCATAGCTTCCTTTGGGTAGATATCCATAGACCGCTCCAGAGAGTACGATACAAATGGTGACTGCAATTAACCCAATAATCCAATAAGGAATAAGTTTGGCTAGGATAAACTGATACTTATGGATAGGCGTTACATTCATTTGTTCAATGGTTCCTTTTTCTTTCTCCGAGACGATATTCAGAGCAGGAAGCATCGCAGTAAGAGCTATCAAGGCAAAAACAATCAAGCCAGGAATCATGAAATGTCGATAGTTTAGTGTCCCATTAAACAGATACTTGATAGCAACCTCAGACTGATTAGTCGTCGTATTCATCCCTATATCGTGACCTATCTCCTGTCCAAACTGAGTCGTGACTTGCCCCAGATAATTCATGGCCAAACTCCCTTGCAAACCATCTACAGCATTTGAAGCGATATAAACCTGAGCCCCACCGACACTGATGGAATCTGAGAATCCGTGAGGAATCTCTACGATAGCCGTAGCATCGTGAGAGGATATATCATTCATCCCTATAGTGTAGGAGTCTGTCGTTGATGTCACATGAAATAAGGGAAGCGCATCTATTTCATTGATTAGACGGCTTGAAAGCTGTGAATGGTCATGGTCTACGATGACCACTCCACAATCGACCAAGTCCATAGAAGTAGCCCATGGAAAGACGAGAGTCACGAGTAGTGGATACATGATTATCATGCGTCTCATAAATGAATTCCTTCTAATCTGGATAAATTCCTTTTGAAGGAGATATAGAAATGTATTCATTATAGTCTATTTTTAAATGTTTTGAATGCGAGAATTGAGAAGAAGGTAATCATGGCGCATAGGATAGCAATATCGTGCCATACCGATGCCCATCCTAGCCCTTGAATCATCAGTTTACGAAGCCCATCGATATACCATTTTGTTGGGATGACATGTGTGACGTATTGAAGTACCGTCGGCATATTAGCGATAGGGAATATCAGTCCTGATAGGATGATTACAGGGAGCATCAATCCCAATATTGATATCATCATAGCTTGGAACTGTGTTTTGGTCTTATTTGAAATCACTAAACCAATTACAAGAGCCAATATGATATAAAGGATTGACATCACAATAATAGCGGAAAGACTTCCAGCTATGGGTACATGAAGGATGGTCTTGGATACTATAAGTAAAGCGATAAAGTCAACAGAACAGATGATAAAGTAAGGGAGCATCTTGGATAAAATAATAATCCATGGTTTGACGGGAGAGACTAATAGCAATTCCATCGTACCAATTTCTTTTTCTCTAACGATCGATACTGAAGTAACTAGAGCTCCAATCATGATGAAGACCAAGCCCATCACTCCAGGAACAAAATTATAGGCACTGATAAGTTGCGGGTTGAACAGTAAATGTGAGTTTGGAGATACGCTAGCCCGATGCGTCGTCGTTTCGTTAGGCATCATCCTTTGAGAGATGATTCCCTGAAGCAGATATCCTAAATTCGTGCCTGTCGTAGGATTAGTTGCATCCGTCAGTATCTGCCATCCTTGTCCAGCCGCCTGCCAAGTGCTTTGAGGGTTAATGGGTATGGCTGGTGAACCGTTACGTATTGCAGCATCAATTTCTCCTCTTTGCATCGCATCAATAGCTTCTTCGACTGTCGTATAATAAGCTGTTACATCACATGCGTCAGTAGCATCGATATCTTGAGCTAATTTTTCAAATAGACTTTGGTCATCAGCAAATTCTTTCCCCACCATCGCAATACGCATGTGTTGTACTTCTACCGATATAGCAAATCCGAAGAGAAGTACTTGAACGATGGGCAAAAGGATTACGATAAGCAGCGTACGGCGGTCTCGTAAGATATGAAATAATTCTTTGCGAATAAACGCCTTTATTTCGTTCATAAGATATATATATTATTCAAGTTAATAGCAAATTCTCTCTCAGTCATTTTTTAAGAGTTTAATCATCTCCTCGCTTGGCCTTTCGAGCCAACATCCTGAAGACTTCATCCATCGTTTCTACTCCCATCCTTTTTTTCAAAGCTTTAGGCGTATCGAGTGCTTTTATTTCTCCATCTACCATCATAGATATCCGGTCACAATACGAAGCTTCATCCATATAGTGAGTCGTTACAAAGATAGTTGTTCCTTGATGAGCAGCTTCATAGATTAGTTCCCAAAATTGTCGTCTTGTCTTTGGATCTACCCCACCAGTTGGCTCATCCAAAAAGACAACACTCGGATGGTGAATTAATGCAACCGAAAAGGCCAGTTTTTGTTTCCATCCCAGTGGGATATCCATCACCAAATGGTCTAAGAGATCTTCCATTTTCAGTTGCGTTGTCATCCGTTTGGTCTCTTCTTCTATCTTAGCCTTAGTCAGTCCGTAGATGCCACCGTAGAGGGTGATGTTTTCTCTTACTGTAAGGTCTTCATACAAGGAGAATCGCTGACTCATGTAGCCAATACGTTGTTTTACCTTTTCCGGTTTTTTCCGTACATCAAATCCCGCCACTTCTGCTGTTCCAGAACTAGGAGTACTCAATCCACAAAGCATCCTCATGGCAGTAGATTTCCCTGCACCATTGGCTCCTAAGAATCCAAAAATTTCTCCCTCTTTGACTTCGAAAGAAATATTATCGACAGCTTTGAAATGTCCAAAGCTTTTAGTTAGATTTTTTACCTTTATTGCTAGTTTCTCCATGACAAGTTCTTTATTATTAATCATTTCTAGTCAGTCTCAAATAGCAATCTTCGACTTCTGGCTTTTGGGATTTGATTTTTATTTCTTCAATACCCCATATAAGCAAGTGTTTTCTTAGAGCTTCTTCGATGTCCATTGTTTTGTCATGTACTACTTCAGGTAAGAAATTGACATGAACTGCTTCTCCAAATGGATAACATTGGTCGATTGACTTGAATGCCCTCAATGCCTTGAGCAAGAGGTATTTATTTTTCCCATAGACAGCCCATAGAGGCGTGTCATATGATTGGAGGAGTTCAGGCACAGTACCCGTCTGGATGAGTTTCCCATTTTGAATCAGTCCGATACGGTCACAGCGTTCCGCTTCATCCATATACGGAGTCGAGGCAAGTATGGTGATTCCTTTATCAGCCAATGAACGAATCATGGTCCAGAACTCTGCTCTTGATGTAGGGTCCACTCCTGTTGTCGGTTCATCTAAGAAGAGCATTTTCGGTGCATGAATCAGCGCACAACAAAGAGCCAGTTTCTGCTTCATTCCTCCTGAGAGATGCCCCGCTCGTCGTTTACCAAAAGGACGAAGCATCTTATAGATTTCTTCTATTAAATCCATATTATCTGCCACCTTCACTCCAAAAACAGAAGCAAAGAAATCGATATTCTCATCGACAGTTAAATCTTGATACAACGAGAATCGACCAGGCATATAACCAATTCCTTTTCTGATTTGTTTGTAGTCCTTGACCACATCTAATCCTCCTACCGTAGCTCTTCCCTTATCAGGGACAAGCAAGGTAGTAAGTATACGAAACAAGGTAGTTTTGCCAGCACCATCCGAACCGATGAGGCCAAATATTTCCCCTGGCTTGACATCAAACGAGATGCCTTGCAGCGCCTTAACCTGTCCATAATCTTTTTCGATACCCTCTATATGTAGCATATTTGATTAGAATTTTACGATGCCAGACATTCCTAACTTGACCCGTCCATCATTTTCAATAGCAATTTTCACAGCATAAACTAAAGATGCTTGACTATCCGCTGTCTGTATATTTTTAGGAGTAAACCCATTTTTCGAAGAGATCCATTCGATACGTCCTTTATAATCTACAAAATCATCATTTCCGTAGTCCGCTTGTATAGTGACTTCATCATTTAACTTGACATCCTTTAGTTGAGCCGTCGTGAGATAAGCTCTAAGATAAAGATGCTTCATATCAGCCAATTTAAACAAAGGTTTTCCAGGAGCTGTCCATTCGCCTTGTTCTTGATATTGTGCCAAGACGACACCAGATATTGGTGAGGCAAGACATGACTTATCAATCAAATCTTGTACTTTAGCTACTCTGATATCAATAATCGAATTTTCTGCGTTGACATGAGTCGTTGTGATATTTAGACTACTTCTGAGAGCAGACAGTTTGTTCTCCAATACTTCAACCCCCGTTTGTGCATCATCCAGTTGTTGTTGAGTAGCTGCTTGTACCTGAAGCAGATTTTGGATACGTACTAGATTCTTCTTTGCATTGATAATTTGCGATTGCAAGGAAGCTATCTGCTTAGTTATCTCAGGACGTGTTGTCAGGAGGGAAGCCCCTTGTTTTATAAGAGCCACTTTCTCTAAGTGCAACTGTATCGTATCGACTAGTCCGATGATTTGTCCCGCTTTGATTTCCATACCCTCATCCACATTCAGAGTATTTAATATACCAGAGGTCTGTGCAGAAACGACCACTTCCGTAGCTTCAAACTGACCATAAGCCATGTGATTGGTATCATCACCGTTGCAAGAAGTAAAGGAGATACCCGATGAAGCGATAGCCAAGCTGAATAGTAATCCTTTAGTAAGGTTTCTTTTAATAAAATTATTTTTCATATCCGTTGAGGGTTTGTTTTTGTTGATAAATTGTTGACAGTAACTCTATTTCATGAGTTGATTTATTGATATTAGCTACTTCGTGTGCTGTGATTTCTCTTAGAAAATCAGATGCAAGAATGACCCCTTGTTGAAACTGTATTTCTGCTCGTTTGACTATACGGTCACGAAGTACGATAATTTTATCATCTTCTCTCAATAAATTCTTCTTTTGAAGAATATCTTGTGATTCTTGTTGATTCCCTATTTTGGTATTGAATAAGAAGATATCTTTCTCTACCGCAATCTTTCTAGATTCCACTTCTATTTTTTTGATGTTTTTCTTATAAGTATATAAAGCACCAATATTCCAACTCATCTTTAAGCCGACCTTTAAGTTCGTACTCCATTTATTGTTCATCATATCTCCAAATAGGTCGAATCCTGGATTACCATAATATCCATTAGCATAGAGAGATACTTGTGGTCTGATAGCCACTTGAGCTTGTTTGCGCATCACATTGTTCATGTAGATGCGACTATCTAGATACCTCATCTTAGGATGAGTCATCAGATGCTGTTCACCTAGAAGTTTAATCGATGAACTATTTGGTTGGACAAGTTCATCTGTATTCTTGATATTCTTATGTATAAATAGTCCGAGAATAGCAAGATATGCATCTTGTTGACTACGTAGGGTAATTAGTCTCTGTTTGTTGGATAATCGTTGAACCTCCAACTCATCAAGAGAAGAGGGGAGCGCTACACCTTCCGTCACACTTCTTTCTATTCTTGCAATATTAGTTTGCAATAATCTTTGAGAACTTTCGATTTCCTTTATTTTATCAGAGACTAGCAATATGCCGAAGAATAAGTCATTGACCCGTTTACGTATCTGGTATATCTCATCATCACTTTGTGCAGTATTAACTGTGCTTTGTGCTTGAGCAATTTGCTTTTTCGATTCTATATTTCCACCATCCCAAAGCACTTGATTCACATTGACTCCTACCTTGTATTGATCTTTGTTTAATCCTGCGATATGAAGTCCAGCTTGTTCGTAACTCTTTTTTATCTCATCTGGATATGCTGATACCTTGTTTTGATAACTACTCTCTCCATATACACTAATCTGAGGAATATATCCTTTATTAGCATTGGATATAGTCAACGCTTTGGTTTGTTGGATTAGTTTATACCTCTTTACGGCAGGGTAATTTTTCATTGCTAGTTCGTGGCACTGTTCGAGGGTAAGTAAGTTCTTATCCCTATTCTCTTGGGCCATAGCATACGGAGAACCGATGATTATAAGCAGTAGAAGGAGCAATGTTGCAATCTTCATCCTTGAACTTGGACCTCTGAGTTTACCATTTAGGCATTTGTTTAATTCTTTCATTCTTTCAGTCGTATTATTGTTATCCTTTTATTCTGTTCAATATCGTTTGTACATTCTCATGTCTTTTCTCTGTCAGGAATTGTTTATATGTCTTATCTTGTTCTTTTAACAAACCAGTTAGTACTGGCCTCAGTACGAATGGCATCGCATTTAGTGAGAGAATAGTCACGAATAATTGAGTTAAGTCAACCGGTTTTAATAGTCCTTTTCTGACCCCTTCATGTATGTCTTCTTTGAAATTATTTTCAAATAAAGTGATTACTTTTGCGTATCTCTGAACAGCTAATTCCACTCTATCGGGGTTGTTAACGACCTCCGTGATTAGGAAGAAAGCCATATCAGGATATTCACTGAGGATATCAAAATGAGATTCTACAGCCAGAGATATACGGTCTAATAGCGGTAAATTATTCTTTTTAAAAGCGACTTCAAATGATTTAGCTAGTCGCTTGACTTCTATTTCTAGAATATGATGGTAGAGTTCAGCTTTTGTATTGAAGTAATAATGCAACATAGCATGAGTGACGCCCGCCTCTTTTGCTATTGCTGTTGTTCTGCTTCCTGCATAGCCAAACTGCAAAAAGGATTTCTCTGCAGCAATTAATATTTCCTCTCGTTTATTTGTTCCTTCTTTATTATCCATTATTTATCCTATTAACAATTTTGTTAGTACAAATATGTAAGAAAAAAGTGGAATACAAACAACAAATACTGTTTTATTATGATTTTTTCTATTCTAGAAAGATTAGCTGTCAGTCACCGAATCACGAGTGGATTCTTTTTTGCGCAAAAAAAAAGATTAATAATTCATTGACTGAACTATTAATCTTTTATGAGTTGCGGAGATCCGACTCGAACGAATGACCTTTGGGTTATGAGCCCAACGAGCTACCAACTGCTCCACTCCGCGATGTTTGATGGGTGCAAATGTACGGAAATATTATTACCTACCAAATATATTTGCTCTTTTCTTTCTTTTTTTCTTCATTTTTCCTGTTTTTGCCTTTATTTTGCCCTTTTATCCACTAATTTACCGAATTCAAGATCTAAGAAGAGTGGCAATTTGATTTTTTTGTTTAGTAGAATCAGTTGTTCCAATTGGGATTGATTTCTTGAATGATTAAGCATAGATCTCCATATATAAGATACTGCATTCGAAGTGTGAAAAAATAGAGTTAAAAAGTTAAGGGATTGCTACACTATTGAAATAATGTTATATAACATAGTCTTTTCCTTGCATTATTTGGTAGTTACCAATAAAGCATTACCTTTGCAAATGTGTTTTTCATAGTATTAGATTTAAGGTTAACAAGGTTGGAGTCAAGTGTGACTCCTTTTTTTTTGCCCAAAATGGCCAAATATTCTGTTTTTGCCCTATGATATTCATTTTTTCATCCTCTCCTTTTCCCCTTTATTCCACATCTTAAAATAGTTCCTATCTCCAAAGGAGCTAAGAGAATCCCTTTACAAGATCATTGTAAACTTTTCCACAGGCATATATACTCCATTGTGTAATAACATATTTCGCTAAACAATTTACACTTGTCCGTTAATGGATTGTTATTGAACTAAAATAATGTTATATAACATCTCTTTCTTCTTGTTTTATTTGGAGATTAGACAGAATGCGTTACCTTTGTAACTGTGTTTTTCATAGTATTAGATTTAAGGTTAACAAGGTTGGAGTCAAGCGTGACTCCTTTTTTTTTGCCCTTTTGTGAATGAGACCTGTTTGGGGTCTGATTTTTTTCGAAGCATTTAGAGTAATCTCTCATCTTTTCCCCAACTATTTATGTCAGTTGTTCCCTTTTTTATGATTTTATTTTCTTTAAGTTAATCGTTTGAACTATTTTATCAATCGATTGAACTCTTTTTAGGTCGTTTTTTTCTTCCTTTTGTTTTTGTATTTGAGATAAAAACATATATATTTGCTCTTAGTCCTTGGGCGGGATTTATAATTTGTCCAGTAGTTTGAGTGTAGTGATACACTATTCTGCAAAATTCGCAAGAATGTGTTTAGAGAGGAGTTTAAAAACTCCTATTATGTTTAGTAGATTAGAGTTGTAAAAGTCTCCTTATCAAGTCGTTGATGAGGAGACTTTTAATGTCTTATGCCTAAAGAAATAATAAAAGGAGATATTCTGTTGGTATTTTCAGATAAAAGAATTAATATTGCGAAAATATATTAAATATATTATTAATATAGGAGGAGGAACGGTTACTATGGACGAGACTCAATTCAAAGACTACTACGATGAGTATGTACACGAACTAGTACATTTTCTGGGCTATTATACTAAAGATGCAGGACTTATAGAAGATGTCATTCAGGATATCTTCGTCACATTATGGTCTCACAAAGACGACTCTTCTATACGTAAGGTAAAGCCCTATCTCTATAGTTGCGCCCGTAATACCATGGTTAATGAGTTACGTCTTCGCAAAACCACCCTTGAATTGACTGACCTTGCTCTATTCGAATTGGAAGTCAATGATGACTCGGCGTTAGATAACGATTATTTCTTCAAACTCTTATATGAAGCCATAGAACAATTGCCACCAAGAATGCGATCCACATTCAAAGCAGTCAAGTTAGATAGGATGAGTTATGCGGCAGTTGCATCAAGAGATGGGATTTCAGTTCGTACTGTCGAACACCAAGTATCCGAAGCTATGAGTAAACTTCGGTTGAGCATGCACAAATATGATAAGTTATTCTCGATTGTGTTGGTACTTATTTGATTCCCGTTATACCCTTATGCTTACAACTTCACACATCACCTTAAAAAAATCCAAGAAAATTATTTTTTGACTAGGGGTTTTTCCATTTTTCTCGTCTATACATTACAAAGAGTGTCCAATATGCCTTGATGGATCCCTTTCAAACAATGATAGTATGGAAAATAAACAGATACCTTACAAATCTATAGCCGCTTATCTTCGAAACACTGCATCAGATACTGACAAGCAAGTGTTGAAAGAATGGGTCACAGCATCACCTGAAAATCAACAGATTTTTGAAGAGATGATTATCCGATGGAATGCTATCAGTAAAGAACCTGCCGCTTCTCCACAAGTCGACTACAAACAACTCTGGCAAAGAATCCAGAAAACCACTAATATAGTTCCTTCGATGAAGCAACCTATCCACAAGATGCTTCATTTCTATCGTTACATGTCAGCAGCCGTACTTTTCGGCGTCATTTGTACACTCTCTTTATTCTTCCTTTTGTCTAAACCTTCTCCTGCTCGAGAAATGATTGTCCAGACTCAGAAGGGACAGAAAGTAATGATCGTATTGCCTGACAGTACTAATGTATGGCTCAATGGCAACACTTCAATCACTTATTCTTCGGACTTCAGCGCATCCAATCGTTCCATCATTCTTGATGGTGAAGCCTATTTTGATGTACGACATGAGAGCGACCACCCTTTTATTGTTCATACTGAAACGGTAGATATTGTTGAATTAGGAACAGCTTTCAACGTAAATGCCTATAATGATGACCCTTCGGTGACAGTTTCCTTAGTTAGAGGAGAACTGGCTGTTCGTGCTAAGGCTGATGAATCTATACTTGGTGTTTTGGAGCCCAACGAGTCGTTGGTCATCCGTAAAGATAATCTCGAAGCAAAAAAATATATTGCTGATGCTGAGACGATTAGTTTGTGGCATCTAAATATGCTGAAGATTAATTACTTTGACCAATACCAGATGTGGAAGGCAATAGCAAACTGGTATGGGGTAGACATTAAAGTGAGCAATGCTCCAAAGAATAAGACTTATTACTTTACAGTGAAAACACAATCTCTTAGAGAATTATTGAATGATGTGAATAAAATTACACCTATTGATTATGATGTCGATGGAGAGACCGTGATTATAAGTTACAAGTAGTATATAGCTACTTGGACTGCTATTTTATATCGTTAACCTTTTATTAAACACAATTCTATGCACAAGAATCGATTTAGATTGTTGACTATTTTAGTTACGCTTTGTTTTGCAATGACAACGTTTGCACAAGCACCTAAAATCAGTCTTCACCTTACAAATGCTAGCCTTATGCAGTTTGTAAAAGCAGTAGAAAACCAAACGTCATACACATTTATGTTTGACAATTCCATGCTGCTAGACCATCAAATTAATCTGAATGTAAACCAAGAGAGCTTACCAGTTATCCTAAAAAAAGCTTTCGAGGGGAACAATGTTACTTATACCATAAGTAAGCAGCAGATTATTTTAAAATCCAAAGTGGGATTATCTCAAAAGAATACACAGCACCAGCGTGTGATTTCGGGTGTTGTGACAGATAATCTTGGAGAACCCGTTATTGGTGCCAATGTCATCATTGAAGGAACCACAGTCGGTCTTATAACAGACCTTGACGGTCGTTTTGAGATTAAGACTGACGCTAAGAATCCAGTACTTGTTTTCTCTTTTATCGGAATGAAAAAACAACGAGTTGTCGTCGGAAATCGACAACGTCTCGACGTCAAAATGAAGATAGATGCACAAGCTCTAGACGAAGTGGTTGTCGTCGGATTTGGAGTCCAAAAGAAGGAGAACCTAACGGGTTCTGTTTCCCAAGTAAAAATGGAGGACGTATTAGGAGATCGTCCAATCATCAATATGGCATCAGCTCTTCAAGGGGCAATGCCTGGACTCCAAGTGACTGGAGGAGCTACACCAGGTGCATCCATGAGTTTTAATATTCGAGGTACTTTATCCATCAATGGAGGTGAACCATTAGTTCTCATTGACAATGTAGAAGGCGACCCTAGCTTGTTAAATCCTGAAGACATACAATCTGTCACTGTATTGAAAGATGCTGCTTCAGCTGCTATATATGGTTCACGAGCAGCGGGAGGTGTCATCTTGATTACTACGAAACATCCAGATAAGAAACAAGATTTCAAGTTAAACTATAACAATAATTTTGGTTTCCAAGAATCTATTAATCGCCCTAAACAGGCTTCACTATTGGACTATCTACAAGGTTATCTTGATGCTGGATTTAGTGATAAATATTGGGCAAATTCACAAAGTGTAAGCAAATGGATTGAGTATGAGAAAGCTTATAAGCAAGACCCAAGTCAATTTGATACAGTCGGGGATGGCATATATGTAGACCCCAATGACGATGTCTATTACCTCAATGAGAAAGACGTCTATGCAGGAATGCTTGAGACTGGTACCATACAGACTCATAATATCTCAGCTCAAGGAGGAACAGACCATTTACGTTATCGTATGTCGGGGAGTTATAATTATACCGATGGACCACTTTATCTTTCTAAAGACACTTACCGCCGCGTCAATGTCGGGGCTTTTGTTTCTGCTGACGTTAATGAATGGTTTACCCAAGAAGTAAATATTAGTCTTAATAGAGGAAAGTCGACGATAGCCAAAGATGAGATGGGGTCATTGTATACTCAAGGAATGATTTCATTCACTCCTGAAGGTATTTTCCCAGCATCAGCCAATCAATTGTCAGACGAAGATTTGCCTGTAAGAACCCCCAAAAGTGTTCTTGAAAATTCAAATGTTGCAACGACAGAGACTTATAATCCACGTGTTTTCTTAAAATCAATTATTAAACCATTCAAAGGGTTCACAGGAGTATTGGAATATACTTTTGACCGAAATTCGGATAGTTACAATTACTTTACTGGTAAATGGTATTATACAACAATCCAGATGGGTAAGAGTGCTTCGCGTACCACTGATTACTATGTAAAAAACAAGTCATTTACTAATTATAATGCCCTCAACGTCTATGGAACGTATAAATATGATTTAAAAGATCATCATTTTAAACTGATGGCAGGTTTCAATCAAGAGTCTAGTCGTTATGAGAATTTAACGACTTATGCAGAAGACCAATCAGTTATCTCTGTCCCTTCTTTCGTCGGATCTACCGGATTGGTTACCAATACAGACAGTTATACTGATGTAAGTTTGCGTGGTGGATTTTATCGTTTCAACTATGATTATAAGAACAGATATCTATTTGAGACAAATGGTAGATATGATGGGTCATCCAAATTTCCAAAGAGCAACCGGTTCGGTTTCTTTCCTAGTGTATCGTTGGGTTGGCAAGTAGCCGAAGAGGCATTTATGGAAGATTCTCGTGGTTGGTTAGATATGCTTAAGTTACGTGCTTCTTGGGGACAAATTGGAAATCAGAATATATCTGCTTATCAATACACTCCTTCGATGGATATCTATGAATATAAGAGTTGGTTATCAAATGAAAAATATCCAACAGCAATAGGAACTCCAGGATTAGTTAGTAGTAACTTTACTTGGGAGACTGTCGAGACATTGGACTTTGGATTTGACTTATCTTCTTTCTCCAATCGCTTGTCATTGACTTTCGATTGGTACCAACGGACCACGAGAGATATGTTATCTGCTGGGGTAGAATTGCCAGCTTTGGTTGGTACAAGTGCTCCACTCCAAAATGTGGCAGATATGCGTACACGTGGTTGGGAAGTAAGCCTTAATTGGAGAGACCATGTGGGAGACTTCTCTTACAATGTAGGGATTAACCTATATGATCACAAATCAGAAATAACCAAATACAACAATGAAAGTGGACTCCTTAGTGATTATTATGTAGGTAAAGACTTTGGAAGTATCTGGGGATACAAGACAGACGGTTATTATACTGTAGATGACTTTGAAGATACCACTTCATGGAAATTAAAAGAAGGAGTGACATCTATTAAGGGAGTCAATGTACGTCCTGGAGACCTTAAATTCAAGAACTTGAAGGATGATGAAAACAGTATTAATCAGATTGACCCAGGAAACAGTACTTTGGAAAATCCTGGTGACCGTGTAATTATCGGTAACTCATCGTTACGTTATCAATTTGGTGTCAATTTAGGAGCGTCCTACAAAGGGTTTGCTTTAAATGTGATGCTACAAGGAACTGGCAAACGTGACGTATGGATTAGTGGACTTGGCATGTTCCCATTTGGAGGAATGTTTGGCGCATTATCCTACAACACGACAGATTACTGGAAACCAGTAGACATAGAAAATGGCGATTATACAGCAGTCAAAGATAACCCTGAATATTTCCGAGTATATGGTCAGTTGGAAAATGCAAGTTCAAACAAACGAACATCAGACAAGTATCTGCAGAATGCAGCCTATTTAAGAGTAAAGAATGTTGCTCTTTCTTATACTCTCGATAAATCTTTATTTGGAAACCTTCCTATTTCAGCGGTTAAATTATTTTCTAATATTGAAAACTTGACCACATTTACCTCGTTACCAAAGGGGTATGATCCTGAACGTATCAGTTGGGGCTATCCATTCTATCGCACCATTTCATTTGGTGCCAATATTACATTCTAACACCTAAAAAAGGATTAAATGAAAAAAATATTATTTATAGCAGTTATTGCATCGTTTTGTTTGGCGTCATGCAATGATAGTTTCTTAGAGAAATATCCGAAGACGTCTCTTGTTGAAGAAACGGCTTTCAAAACTTATGACAATTTCAAATCATATATGTGGGGTTGTTATGATATGTTCAAAGATAGAACAATCTCAACCTCTTTTACTAGAAAAGGAGATTATTCTACCTATCGTGGAGACCGATACTCTGGTTATTTGTCTTTTAAAAATGGGTACAATCCTTATGCTTATCAGACAGTAGCAGAAGCTACATCAGGCAATGGATGGGATTTCTCTTATATTCGTAAAGTCAATTTGATGCTTAGTCATATTGAAGAGGGCAACGATATGAAAGAAGATGAAAAAGCTCACTGGAAAGCTGTAGGTCTATTCTTTCGCTCTTATTGGTATATGGAGTTAATTGACCGTTTTGGTGATGTCCCTTGGGTCGAGGGAGTTTATGATGAAACTTCAAAAGAAGCCTATGGTACGCGTACACCACGCGATGAAGTAGCAAAACATATCCTCGATGACCTCAAATGGGCAGAAGAGAATATCGGTAATTTCTCTTCCCTTGATGGAGCAAATACGATAGATATTAATTGTGTGCGTATGGCTTTGTCGAGATATTCGCTTCGGGAAGGTACCTGGCGAAAGTATCATGGCTTGAGTGATTCCGATACTTATTTGATGGAGTGTAAACGAGTGTCGAAACTTCTTATTGATGCGTTTCCGACACTTTACTATGGTACTGATGGACAACCAGCTGCTGGATACGGTGAAATGTGGACTTCTCCTGATTTGAAAGAAGTACCTGGCATTATTCTTTATCAAGAATATGTTAAAGATTTGATTACAAGTCCTGCCGGATTTAATGAACAGACATCATCTAGTATTGCTGAGATGCCTCAGCATATGGTTGACCTATACCTATGCAAAGATGGTAAGACAATTACTAACTCTTCTCTTTATGCAGGAGATAAAGATATGTATTCGACTTTCCGTAATAGAGACCCACGTATGTATCATGTTCTGATTCCACCATATCTAGTACAAAAAGGCGGAGGAGAATATCCCACATGGTCCTATACTGACAATCCTGCTGATAGAGAGTATATAGATATTATGGGAGCTAATACTACGTGTAGTAATCCTGGAGTAGGTATGAAACGCTTACCTTTCCAAAATTGGGGCGCATCACTCCTTGAGCGCATACCAAATTTTGTCCATGGAACATCTTCTACAACCAAAGGGTATATTTCTTGTCGATCTGGTTATTATGTGTGGAAAAATGCTTGTCTTTGGGATGAGAATTATAACAATAAATGGCTAAATGTAGCAGATAAACCCATTTTTAAGGTAGAAGAAGCTATTCTTAACTACGCTGAGGCTATGGTAGAGTTGAGTGAATTTACTCAGTCAGTTGCTGATGAATCTATCAATAGACTTCGTGATCGTGCAGGAATCGGACATCTAATTGTTTCTGACATAGATGATTCATTTGCTCCTAATCGTCCTGAAGATGACAATGGAAGTCAGATAGACCCACTTACTTGGGAAGTTCGTCGTGAACGTATCATCGAATTGATGGGTGAAGGTTTTGGAATCTATGACGTACGTCGCTGGAAGTGTGCTCATTGGTTTGTCAATCACCAACAAAATGGTATGTGGACCAATCGGGGGGAATTGAAAACGAATGAAGGTTTTGTTGACCTTGCTACCGGATTAAAGGATGATAACCTCACAGAGGGATACATCTATCTATGGTCAGATCCTGTCAAGACAGAAGGCAAAGGTTGGGATGACAAATACTATTTGTACCAAGTACCAACAGATGAAATTGTTCTGAATCCAAGTCTTACTCAGAATCCAGGCTATTAATTCTGTAAACCACTTGTCAGGAAAAGCCCAATCTCATCTACATTTTGGCAGATGAGGACGTGCAGAACTGGATTGTTATGGTCAGCAATTGATTGAGACGCCCAATATTGACCAGTTAGCTGCTGATGGAATCTCTTTACTACCTACACTCTTGAGTAAAAATAGGAGCAGTTCTATGACCTCTCTATTTCTCCGAGAGAACATACTGATGCAGAAATAAAGAAATTCAATCTTCTTTGGTAGTTGACAACTCTAAAAAGAAAAGGAGTTAGGTGCTTGTATCTAAGCACTTAACTCCTTTTCTTTGCTATCTGTTTACTGATGCTTATCAGAAACGAGATTAATGTATTGTTTTAATCTCCAATGATTTGAACTTCGCACAATCGACAAAGATTATCATTACCTCCAGCAGTAATGTACAGTCTAATTTTGGACGTTTTGAAGGTATTGAAGCTAATACCCATTTTCTGGTAAACATTATCAGTAAATGAAATAATATCTACCCATTGCTCACCATTCCAATATTGAACACTTCCTGACTTAAACTCTATAATATCAGCTCCTTGTATATCTTCGTAAATATTGATAGCTGAAATTTTATGTTTCTCTTCAAAAGTAAAATCGACAGTAGCAGGCATCGATTTTTTAGCACTAATCCATCTAGACTTGGTTGTATAGATTATCCCATCGATTAAATTATCACCATTGTAAGATGAATTAAGATTAGATGATGTCTCTACGATAGCCTTTGGAGCTATATTATTACCTTCGATAAAAGTATCTGACATTTTAGTATCTAATTCAGGTATTGGCGTGTACATCTCAGCAGTCACTTTTGCTAAGCATAAATTTCTAGATTGATTTACCTTTATATTTTCACCATCTAATATCCGAACACCAGATATATAGGTCTTAGTTTTATCTAATAACAGTGCTTGATTATAATCAATCGTCAAGGGTAGTTTACATACATTACCACGAGTGACTGGCACCGTTTCATCTAGTGAATAGAGGTTCTCTGGGAGTATTTCTACATCCTTTCCTAGCCACAAAGAGTCTGCTGTGAGATAATATTCTAGTTCCTCCTGAGAAAGCACTTCAACGGGGACATTGTAACTCGATTCCATTCCTCCATAATAGCTAATCTTAGCTACATCAAGTAGCAAGGGTTCTTCTGGTTCACCATCATTTGGTACTTTAAGGACTGTTTCAGTCTTAGCATATTCGAGCCCTACCTGAGCAATATTCGAATTGATTGTGTCATCACTACTGTTACATGCCCAAAGTATAATACCAAGAGCAGTAGTTGTAAAAATAGATTTTATATGTTTCTTCATTGTTTTAAAATTGTAGGTTAGTTATATTCCCATCCAGGATTCTGTACCAAATCATTGTTATCATACAACTGTGATGCGGGTATAGGATACAAATACATTTTATTTTCAAAGACACGCGATTCCACTGTTTTGATTGTATAAGTAAAGTGCTCCACTTCTTCGCCGGTAGTAGAATCTGAAGTGACAGCTCGTTCGATATCTACTCCATGAATAGGTGCTCCGATTGTATTTTCGGCAATTTTCCAGCGTCGTACATCCCAATGTCGATGATTTTCAAAAGCCAATTCTATTCGTCTTTCGTGGCGAACTTTATTTCTAAAGGTTTCTTGTGTATAATCGGCGGCTTCTAGATCTGGTTGACCAGCACGTTCACGTACTTCATTAATTGCATCAAGAGCAGTTTTACCATAGCCATTTGGATCAACATTAGGACCATAAAGTTCGTTCATCGCTTCGGCATAATTAAGCAGAACCTCAGCATACCTAAAAAGATACCAGTAATGCAATGACTTTTGCCCCTTGTATAGGTCTAGCGTCGTATCGATATATTTTTCAAGATAATAGCCTGTGCGCGTACCTATGGTGGAGCTAGACGCAGCATCTAATCCTCCTGTCCAAGTCTGAATCTGCCGTCCAGCCATTTCTTCTCCGTTATGCAAGATAGTGGCTTCGAAACGTTGGTCTCTATTAATGTATGGATTAGCAGCTTGTTCTTGATTAGACCAATCGAAATCAGACCCATCACTCATTTCGTAAGCATCCACTAAATCTTGAGTCGGATTGGCACGTCCATAACCACCATAATAGCCGGTAGGGAAGTTCGATCCTTCTAGTGAATTACTCGAACTAAAACGTCTGTCGAGTATAACCTCTGTATTATTTTTCATCGTCCCAGAACCTGGCGTAAATAGTTGCTTGTAGCTACTTGCAAGCGCATAACGATCAAATAATTTGCTAGAATATTCGATGCACTTTAAATAATAGTCATCATGAGTACCGTCGGGATTCATAAGTGGACTAGCGGCGTAAAGATACGCTCTTGAAAGCAAGGCATAAGCAGTACCTATGGTAGGTCTTCCTAAGGAATTTTTGTATTCTGCGTTAGTCATTGACCCATCGACACACTTACCGAGTTTCACATCAGGTAATAGCTCCACTGCATCATTGCAGACCTCTTCCATGAGGTTCATGAGTTGATTTACTGAAGCTCTTTTACCATCGGCTGGTGTATAAGTGTCAGTCCATGATTCAGCTATAGGTACCTCTCCATAACGTTTCATTAGTTCGAAATAATAATAGGCTTTTAGAAAACGAGCTTCACCACGTAAATGTCTCAGTTTGGTCATATGGCTCTTTTTAGTCGTCTGATCATACTCTTCGAGGTATAAAGTGCAGGTATCGGCATGAGCAATGAAGTCATTGGCATTGTAGATTCCCTTATAAAGTGTAGTCCACCTGCTCAAAGGATTTGTAAAAGGTGTCCAAGTTCCCAAATTAATGTTTTGAATACTGTTACGTACATTAGAGTTTTCACAATCATCTGTGGAACTTGCTAGGAATCCGCCACCATAATTTTGGAATGCAGGTGGCATACTAGCATATATTTCCGTTCCCATATCTGTGATATAGCTATATTGAGACCATATTTGTTGGTCACTATAGGTTTTATCTTTGTTGTAACTCAAGTAGTTTTCATCCGTGCATCCCATGAGGAATAGACTACAAAGAACACCAACTAAATAGATTGATTTTAATTTCATAATGATTATTTTTCAGATTAGAAAACTAAATTTAAACCAAGGCTATAGGTACGAAGTAAAGGGTAGGCAGCTCCTACTTCTGGATCATAACCTTTGACCAAATGATCGAAAGTATATAGATTATGACCACGTACATACAGTTTTGCATGATGCAACCCTACTTTATTGATTAATTCACGAGAGAAATTGTAACCAATTTCTACAGTACGTATTTTGAGGTAATCTCCACTTTTTTGCCAGAATGTACTGGATGCAGTATTGTTTGTGTTACCTACATAGCTTAATCTAGGGAAGGAAGCCGTCATAGCTTTTTCAGCAGTCCATCGATTGTCAGCTACATACTGTGAAATGTTTCCTGAGCCACTTTTCAATGGATTATAAATCAAGTTGTTATTCACTAAGATATCGTATCCAGCTTTGCCGTCCAATTGCAAAGCTAGTGTCCACTGCTTGTAAGTTAAATTGGTTTGTAAACCAAAGTGAGTACGTGGATAGGTGTTGCAGAGTGCTATCTTATCACTTTCGTCGATATGATTGTCACCATTGACATCCACTAGACGGACATCTCCTAGTTGTACTAAATCTAAATCGTTTTGAGGAGCATTTTCCAATTCTTCAGCAGTTCGGTAAAGGCCATCTGCTAAATATCCATAACCAGTCTCTACACTCTGCCCTACACGATGTGTAATAGCGTCATTTGCTTCGATATACTTTTTGATCTTGTTATGGGCATAACCTAGATTAAAACGAGCATCAAACTGCCAATCTTTGGCTATTTGGTTCTTGTAGCCAAGGGTAAAGTCCATACCATAGTTCTCTACCTTACCAAAATTAATCTGTGGTGTAGTCACCCCAAACATATCAGTAACTACTGCTCCTATGTTATTAAGTATATCAATTCTATTTTCTTTAAATACATCGATTGTAGCATCGAAATGTTTAAGGAAACGGACATCGAATCCAGTGTTGAAAACATATCCTTTTTCGAAGCTAGCATCTGGATTGCTCACATCCTTAAGTTTTTTACCTGTATCTGAAACGGTCGCTTTTTCTCCCCATCGATAGGTCGTACCAGAATCATAATCTGAATAATACATAAATCGGCGATACCCATTTAATGCATCACTACCAGTAATACCATAACTTACACGCCATTTGAGGTAATCGATAGCTGGTACTGAATGCATAAAATTTTCGTTACTGAGTATCCAACCAAATCCTAAGGCAGGAAAGAAACCATAGCGTTGTGATGGGGAATAACTATTCGTACCATTATATGCTGCTACAGCATCAATCATATAGGTATCACTATAGGTATAGTTGACATGGGCATGTAAACCTTGGTCACGATAGGCTTCTGCATTGTTATAGTAGACAGATTCATTACGTTCACCCGCTAATACAGCATGCCATGCATGTTGACCAAATTGACGGTCGTATATAAAACTGACGCGCATGCTTTGATCACGATCTTGATACGTTTCACGTTTACTATATTTGGTCGGTATATTGTTACCGTATTCATTGTAGCCAGAAACCCAAGTAAAAGAACCGTCATCGGCATATTGTTTTATTTGTCCTGGAGCATATACAGCGAAACTACCTGTATATTTTTCTTTAGCTATAAACGTGTTTATAAAAGAGAGTTGTCCTTTCAGGCTTAGTCCTTGGACCCAAGCAGACAAATCACGTGTAAGTGCTGCGTTAAAATTAACTGCTCGGAAGTGCCTGTCGGTATAACCTTTAGATTCAATAACGGCTAGAGGATTGGTTCGATAAAAATTATTACCATAGTAACTACCGTTATCATTGAACATAGCATAGTGAGCAGCCGGTGTATTATTTAGCAAAGAATAGTAGCTACCTGTTCCATATTCCGGATCATTATCATCCTGAATACGTCCCCCTATACGCAAATCTAGTTTAGTGTGCTCAAATACTTTAATTGAAGTGTTTAACCTGAAATTAATTCTTTGAAAACTATTATTGGTACTGTAACGATTACTCTTTTCTGTATGAGTAAACAAACCTCCAGCGTCGGCATAGTTAACCAATGCATAATAGCGCATCTTCTTAAATGCACCGTCTGCTTGTAAAGAAATGTTTTTCATTGAACTGAAATCTTTCAACATTTCGTTCGCCCAGTCTACATTGGGATAGATTGTGGGTTGAGTACCACTCTTGAAGCCAGCTACTTCTGTATCAGAATAGCGAGGGGTAAATCCATCATTAACATAGGCCTCGTTAACTAGCCCTACATAAGTAGGTGCATCGACCATATCAATACTATTGGACAATTGCATCATACCATATTCAGCTTTTGCTGTGATTCGAGGTGCATTGCTTACTTTACCATTATTCTGATAATTAGTTGTTCCCATCTTAGTGGTTACTAAAATAACTCCATTGGCACCTTTTACACCGTAAATAGCTGTAGCCACAGCATCTTTAAGTATGGTTACAGAAGCAATTTCTTCTTGGGTCAAGTACTGAATTGGAGATTCGAATCCATCAACTAAAATTAATGGCACATTACTCGATGTAGACGATTTTCCTCGGATTACATAAGTTAAATCATCAGCACCAGGTTCCCCTGTACTTTGTAAGGTGTTTAGAGAAGACAGTTTCCCTCTTAGCGAATGGGTGGAGTTGGTATAACTGTTATCATCAATCTGTTGACTGTAAATCAAGTCGATTGCTCCAGTATATTTTTTTGAGTTCAACTGATCAAAACCTAGATGGAGTTTCTGATTTGTAGAGACAGAATCCACGGATGTATCTTGCTGATTTTGAGCCAGTAACGTACTCGTAATTAATGTCCCTCCCATCAAAAGAGCAATGAATAATTGTTTTATGTGTATCATCATATTGTTTTATTAATTATAACCAGGGTTTTGTTTCATACCGAGATGTAATTGAATCTCTGTTCTAGGTAGTGGCATTAGATAGAATTTATCTTGCCATACATAAGTGCCATTTACATTGTTTGTCACTACATCAGCTACACGATACGTACCATCTGATTGACGTTTAACACCTTTTCGTGGATTCTTATCTACCCCGATAATTTGGTCAGCTATCAACCATCGTTTGCAATCAAAGTAGCGTTGGTCTTCAAAGGCAAATTCTACAGCACGTTCGCGTCGAATCTCTATTCTTATTTCTTCTTGTGATTTTCCTGCAGTAGAAACCGTAGGCATATCTACACGATGAATTGTTTTATTCAAATAAGTTTCGATATCAGAATTATTCCCATTCATTTCATTAAGTGCCTCGGCATAGTTTAGATAGAGCTCTGGTAATCGCATGTAGAAATAGGGTGCATCTATAGATTGTGAAAGACTAGTATATTGTTCCTCATGCAAGAACTTACGAAGCGTATAACCAGTAACCCAATAAGCCATAAATGGATCTCCAGCATTGAGTCCTATTTCTGCACCACCGAAATTATCTTTATCGTACACGATAGAAGCATAGAAACGAGGATCCATGGCTTTTACTGTCCAAGGGTTTTTCACATTTTCGTTTAATTTAAAATCTTCCCCATCTGCAGTGCGGTACATTTCCACCATATTTTCAGTGACAGAGAGATTACCGCGTGCATTGTTTTTGTTGTTTGCATCGGGAGGTAAGAAACGAGCATAAAGGTTGTTCTTATTAGGATTAGTTGCTGCGAAACCACTTAATCTTCGAGAGAATGAGATAACCTCTGTATTCCCTGTCAAATCACGTGTAGCTGTCGTATAATCAATTTTTGGGTTACCTGTATCTACGAGTTTATAGCCATTACTCTCACAGAAGTCAATGGCTTCTTTAGTATACTGAGCACATTTCTCCCAAATTGCTTTCTTCTCCTGATCAGTACTAGTCATCATACAGATAAGGTTGTTGTCTTTTGGGTCGTCCATATTCATATAAGGTTCATCTGTGTTGAACAGTGGACTAGCTGCATAGAGCCAAAGTCTAGATCTCAACATATAAGCTGCAGCACGTGAGATACGTCCCAAATCTGTATCGGTATATCTGATTGGTAAATCTGGAATTGCCTGAGCAATCAAGTCATCAACTGTGTTAACCAATTCAGCAAAAGGCATACGTGTCTCGATACTTGAACTCAAATCACCATCGTGACTACCATCTAAGTAGGGTACTCCTCCATAGCGTTTGAGTAATTCGAAATATCCGATAGCAATCAGCATACGTGCTTCAGCAGCTTTATTCTTTTTCCACTCTGGTGTAGCATCAGGTATCTTCTTGTAATTTTCCAAAAACAGCCAAGCATGACGACCATAATTGTAAGGAGCCTCGAAAACATGCTCTACACTTGTCTTATTTCCTTTTCCATTTATCCCAACCACATCAGGAGTCAACGCATTGATATAATACAGTTTGGGAGCTCCTGTCCATGAACATGTAGCTACACCTTCATCTGTAAGTGATGCTAGAATATCTTGATTGATACAAGATTGGTTATTATATCCACTATTACCCCATTTCCAAGGCCATTTGTAAGGGATGTTATAATATGCTTGATTCAGGACCGATTGTGCACGCAATGAGTTGACATAGAGTGAATCCTTTGTTAGTGTTTGCTCCAATGGATCCAAGAAATAACTATCGCTACATGCTTGCATGCTAACTAGAGCAGTCACTGTACATATAGCCATGAAGACTTGTTTATATATATTTTTCATATTGCTTTATACTTAAAAGTTAAAGTTTAATCCGAAGGTAAAGACCTTGTTAGGTGGCAATACAGCATTGCTTCCTGATGTAGACTCAGGATCGACTAATTTTAAGTCACTAAAGGTCAAAAGATTCGTTCCAGAAATGGAAGCAAGAACATTCTGAATACCTAATTTCTTTAATGACTTAGGAGCGAACTTATATGAGATCGAGGCATTTTTCAATCGTATATAAGAAGCATCTCTGAACCAGAAATTGGAATTCTGCATATTGTGATCTGAATCTAGGCTGATTGTGGCAGACATTCTTGGGAATTCAATTTTTTCACCAGCATCATAACGTTCTTGAGTCCAACGATTCATAATGTAGGCTGCACCACTAGTACGTCCACTTTGAAAAGCATTTTTCACGAAACCACTAATGACATATGTCACATCACTAACTCCTTGGAAGAAGAAGTTAAAGTTCCATTTTTTATAAGTAAGACCGCCACCGAAACCGTATGTTGTCTTTGGTATTGTGGTATTGTCCCAATATTTTTTATCTTGGTCATCGATGTTGCCATCTTTATTCAAATCGACGTATTTCAAGTCACCAGCTTGTAGTTTCTTCCCCGCCCAAGTAGAGGTAGGGTTTTCAGGAGTTCCTTCCCAATTGTTAGCACTGATAGCATCAATATCTTCTTGACTATAGAATCCAATACATTCTAATCCTAGGATCTGCTGAGGATGGCTTCCTGTCTTACGTTGCCATTCATATTGAGGTTCTATTTCATCCATAAAGATTACTTCAGCATCAGCAAAATTATAATTACCTCGCAGGTAATACTTCACAGGACCTATTTTATCTTCCCATTTTGCTGATACTTCATAACCTTGATAATTAATTTGTTTCATATTCATCGGTGCCCATTTTGCTGTTATGATACTTGGCACTGAGTTAGGCAACATAATAATATCTTTCTTTTCGTTCTTAAAGATGTCTAGATTAATATTCAAATGATTTTTGAACCATTTCGTTTCTACACCGATATTGCGTTGATAATTTGTTGCCCAACTTACATCAGGATTTCCTGCTTTAGTTTGACTGTATGTGCCTTGACCTTTTGGGGTCGTACCGAAGAGATATCCCCCACTTAAGCTCTGGGTATAGGCATCATAATAAGCAAAACGACTAGTCGATGTATCGATACCTGTCGTACCATAAGAGCCTCTTACTTTTAAGAAGGATAGTACATTATTTTTAGGAAATAATGGTTCATTACTGATAACCCATCCAAGAGAGGCAGCTGGGAAGAAACCGAAGCGATGCTCTTTAGCAAAAGTTTCGGAGCCATTATATCCAGCATTGAATTCAGCGAAGTACCTATTAGCATAGTTATATGAAGCGCGTGCAGCAAACTCCATGTATCTAAAAGGAACATAAACCGGTGAGCCCACATTATATCGTTTTTCATTGAGTGAAAAGACACCAATACCTCCTACATGATGCAATCCAAAATCTCTGCTGTATTGCAAACGAGCTTTAAAGTTGAGGTTGCGTAGTTTGGTTCCAGTGGTACGTGAACTACTCAGTTTTGATACCGTGGTACTATTTCGTAGTAACTTGACCGGATTATCCATTACTTCTCCAGTTAATGGGTTATAAGTGATTCCAGTATTTGGGTCTACCCAAGGCTGATAGGTTGTTCCATCTTGACCTTCTATTGTATTGTAGCTAGCATAGTAGTAAGGTACTGCCTTAGAGGCCGTGAAATTATTATAGAACGTGTGGTCGTAAGACGCCGACATATTGAAAGAAAGTCCTTGCGTAATTATTCCCAAGTCCTGTTTCAACTTTAAGGCTACTTGCACTTTGTTAGTATGGTTATCTTTGTATCCACGATCATACATCGTTCCATATGGAGTCTTATTTAAATTATCTGGATTGACCACAATGATTTTTCCATCGTAGAGTGTCTGAGCATTTGGAAATGTTTGAAACATAGCATCAGTCAAGCTACCAAAACTGCAATTCGGACTATGTGTATTGGCAAACTGACCACCCAAATCAACACTAAAGACAGTCGTTTTAGTCAAATCTATATCGATATTACTACGTACATTGTATCTGGAATAATACGAAGAATCGTCATAATCTACATCGAATGACTTATATGCATCACGCTCGTACATATAGCTCAAGGAAGTGAAATAGCGGATGTTTTTAGTTCCTCCAGAGATATTTAAGGAATAGCGTTGAGATGCACCGAAGTCATTGGTAAATTCATCATACCAGTTGTGCGATGGATACATAATGGGATCTTTACCTGATCGGTACATATCGATATCGTACTGTGAATACTTGTCGGTATATCCTGGTACATCTATGCCAAGGGGTATGCCATTATCATTACGCAGACCTTCATTGTACATTTCTGCCATTTGTGCAGAAGTAAGCATATCCAACACATTACCACGAGCTATAAGACCAAATTTAGTTTGGAAATTGACTTTTGGTTTACCCATTTGACCACGTTTAGTAGTCACGATAATCACACCATTTCCTCCACGGATACCATACACTGCAGTAGCAGATGCATCCTTAAGCACAGAGATACTTTTTATTTCATCTTGATTTAAATCTTCAAAATCACGTTCCACGCCATCGACAAGAACTAGTGGATTTGAAGTAGCACCACGTATACGGATTGCAGAAGCAGAAGCACCAGCAGTACCAGAATTTTGTATGATAACTGTACCAGGTAATTTTCCTGTTAAGGAAGTTGCTATGGAAGCACCTGGTGAAACTAAACTCGAGGCATTTATACTATTAACTGCCCCCGTCACACTTATTCTTTTTTGCGTCCCATAACCCACTACAACTACTTCGTCTAGTTTAGCGACATCGGGTTGCATCTTAATGTTGATTTTTCGACGGTTTTTAACCTTTACGTCTAGTGTACGAAAACCGATAAAAGTGAATTCCAATTCGGGGTTCTTAACTTTTGAGATATCTATGGTATAAGCACCATTGATATCTGTAATAGTTCCTATCGTTGTTCCTTTCAAAATGATGTTCACTCCTGGGAACCCTAAATTTAAGTCATCGGTAACAATACCTTGTATTGTTTGGGCATGGGCATATATTTGCCCCATAAAACTCAAAGAAATGAGCAGCAAATATTTCACCAATCGAAGGTGAATCACATTAACTTTTCCTTTGTTCTTGTTCATATAAGCATTGATTTTTGGTTAAAAAATTAATAAGCTATAAATAACTTTCTCATTACACAAAAATGGTAAAATGAAATTAGCTCATGCAAATAAATCATTCAAATACCCTAGAAAATGTTTCAATGATACAATTTGACCTCTTTTTACTGGGTGCTTATTTTTTATGGGTAGATATTAAGCATTTGGTATTGACCACCTTTAATTAGTCAAAGGTGGTCAATTTATTCATTATATGTATGTAAATTAATCAATTATCAAGATGAAGAATGGGAAGGGTGAAGAATGATGGATTTAAATGCAAAATTGATTAATTTTCATAGGTTAAAATCAATTGTTTATGTAATCTTTACCATATAAAATATAAATATCATAACATTTATTATCTATGAATACAAAACATCTAAATGTAATTTGTAAATCAGCATGCTTAGCTTTCGCATTAGTTGTAAGTATAGGACTCACAGCACAAGAAAATGTGAAAACGACAGTTACCCAAGATGGCAAAGGAAAAATGACATCATTACAGAGTAATTTGATTATTAGTGGGGTACGACCCCATTGGACAACTTATGCACATGGACGACTACAAGGCAATTACAAATTTGGGAATGAGTGTGGTATCGGAGCTATTGTACCTTGGTATGGTAAGCTCTATGTAGTCAACTATGCAGCACATGAACCTCATGGAAGTGAACACCAATTGTACATAATAGACCAAGACGGTACAATACATCTATTTCCAGGAAGTATAGGAGGGACACCGGCAGCACGTATGATTCATAAAGAAAGTAATCAGTTATTTATAGGACATTATGCTATTGACAAGGAAGGACATATACGCACTATCTCTATCAAAGAGATGCCAGGGCGTATCAGCGCAGCAGCTAGACATCTAACTGACCCTAAAAATAAAATTTATTACTATGATATGGAAGGTATGCTTTACGAAGTAAACGTACATACTTTGAAACCAAAACTACTCTATAAAAATCCTTTACCAGGATGGCATGGTAAAGGTATGTACACAACACAAGGAAAAGTTTTTTTAGCTAACAATGGTGAACATCACCAAGAATCAAGTAAGCTATGGCAAGTTCCTTCCGAAGGACAAGTAGGGAAAGATAAAAATGGAATACTAGCGACCTACGATGGAAATCATTTTGAAGTCGTTACTCGCACTCAGTTTACAGATTTGACAACGCTACACGGTATTGATGCCATTCCAAACGACCAAAGTCCCCTTTGGGCAATTGGTTGGGATAAACGAAGTTTGGAACTTAGAGTTTTCCAAGAAGGTAAATGGGCTATATACAGATTACCCAAAGCTGCTAACAATAACGACCCGACACATGGGTGGTTCACAGAATGGCCACGAATTCGTGCTATTTCAGAAGATGAATACCTCTGTGATATGCATGGACTTTTTTGGGATATTCCAAAAAAATTCAACAATACAAATCCAGTAGGGATACGTCCTGTAGGATCACATTTGCGGTATATACCAGATTTCTGTGGATGGCAAGGTAAGGTTATTTTAGGCTCAGACGAGAGTAGTGTACAAGGCAATCCTATGACAGGACAACCACAGTCCAACTTCTGGATGGGTGACCGAAAGGAACTCAATCATTGGGGGCCAACTAACTGTGCAGGTGCTATCTGGTTGAAAGATAGTGTCAAGGCAGGAACTGTATCTCTACCTTATCTCTTTGCTGGTTTCTATAACCGAATGATTTACGTCATCAATCACGGTGATAAAGCCATCGATATAGATTTGGAATTAGACAAGAACGGTGACCATTCATGGCAAGTATACAAGACATTAAGTCTTGCACCACATAGTTCAAAATCAGTTATCTGTGACCCAAAACAAACTGGAGAATGGATTCGAGCCATAGCTAATACAGATGCTACAGTTACGATTTCTCTTCTCTATGCCGACAAGCAGTACCCAGTTGAAACTATCAGCAAGAAAGAACGAAATAAACTGTTTAAAGGATTAGCTAAAATAGGGACGAAGAAAGATGTATTGCTAGGTAAAGTTTTTGATAATGGGAAGAATTTTAATATGACCTATTTCGCTGCTATAGCAAGAAATCAGCAGATTGATTCTCTAGGTACATTTAGCTTCGATAAATTCAAATTTACTTTTGTGCCAGGATTACAAGATTCTTTAGCCCTTAACGCTTTGGTGACCAAGGTCTATTACCATAAAAAGGTACAGTTCAAAGCTAAAATGGGAGATTCTAAAGACAGATACTATCTCTGGGATGTAGATGCTGCATCGGTCATTTTACATACCGCTAAAGGAAATCTCCGTTTGCCTAAAGGGCCAGAAGCATTTGATACCTATAGAACTGGTCGTGCAGTCCGCGAAGTGGAATCAGAACGAGAGTTAGCTAATATTCATGGTACTTTCTATGAACTACCGCTAAAGTATGTAGGTACCGAACCACTGTTTGATATGATGCGACCAATCTGTTCCCATCAACTGATGATTGATGATTACAATAGTTGGAATGGCCTGCTTATCCTAACTGGAGTATATGACGATGCCAAACCAAGTACCCATATTTGGAAAGATGACCACAAAGCTGCAATTTGGGCTGGAAGTATAGATGATTTATGGAAACTAGGAAAGCCTGTGGGTATCGGTGGACCTTGGAAAAATACTGAAGTTAAAGCTGGCAAGTTATCAGATCCTTATCTCATGACAGGTTATGACCACAAGACACTGAAGGTGATTGCAGATAAAGATGTAGAAGTCGAATTGTGGTTAGATGTAGCACATTATATCGATTCACCGGTACACTATAAAACATTTAAAGTGAAAGCACATACACCGATGAACTACACCTTCCCTGAAGGATTTAGTGCTCATTGGGCCATGCTCAAGACTGATAAGAATTGTAAAATGACCGCACAATTTATTTACGACTAAATTCGTTTATCTTATTGGAAATGAAACAAACGAGATGTTCCATATGATTAGCTATAAACTTGTTCTCCTCAGCTCAAGGTAGCTAGTCATATTCCATCTCCGATTGGATAAAATCATCCAAAATTTCATGAGTAACCAACTGGATAGGGATGTAATTATAGGGAGCTGGTTTGGTCCCAAATAAGATATAATCACACAATGTTTGGACACATAGATGACCTTGCTTTTTCGGAGACTGGTCAATCAGAAAGTCAATATGTCCATCTTGCAATAAATTGATGTTTTGCTTGATTAGGTCATACCCCAAAAGATGAAAATCTGAACGATTCTTCTTCGCTAAGTAATGACCAATGATGAATGCGTTGGAATTGAAAATAACGCCCACTTTTGCGTCGGCATGGTCCGCAAAGAAACGGTCGAGCATCAATTCATCCTCGTCAGGTTGCATAGCAGGTAAATCTAAGTAGTGAATGGGCACATCTGGATATTTGTTCGTCATATACGTCTCAAATCCCTGTTGTCGCCTATCTTGCTGATTGGAACCTGAGATTCCTGCATAGATTTTCCGAAAGACGAGCAAGGGCTCATGCATCGGATTGAGAAGCATCAACATACGAGCAGCGAAGTAGCCACTCTTACGGGCATCTTGACCGAAGAAGGCGAGTGGTTGATAGGCTGGTATTTCTGAATCAATAAACAGATGAGGAATCTTTGCTTCATTGAGTTTGTCTACTACTTTTCTGGAGTAATGAGGTTCTGTCGGAACCATAATGACGCCATCAGGTTGCGCATCGAGCAACTGTTGTGCACTAACTTCAAATGCATAGAGATTGTAGGGGTCATAATAGGCAATGGTTGTACGAACCTTGAAATCGGAATATTCACCACTGGCATGTTGCATCCCTTTGATTACATCTTCCCAGTAGGTACCGATGGCATGTTGTGGGATAAAAGCATAGATCTCTAGCGGTTTACTCCTCGCTAAGGCACTAGCACTTCTGTTCGGTTGATACTGAATCTCTTTCAAGACAGCTTCTACCTTTTCTCTACTCTTGGTCGACAAATTGGGCCGGTTATGAAGTACTCGGTCAACAGTTCCAATAGATACACCAGCCATCTTGGCAATGTCTACAATACGAATCTTTCCTTTTTCTTCTTTTTTCATCTGCTAAAAATGCCTATTTGTTTTTACAAATATAGGCATTTTTTTTGCTGTTATCAAAAGAAGCTTTATATTTATGTGCGTACACAGAAAAATGAAATTTTAACCTTTTTATTTACTTGGTTGAGTGATGTGTGCACTTCGTATAACCCTTTTAATAGGGCAATATAGCAGTTTATGACACATTTACTAAGTGTCAAAGACGGATTGTTAACGCAACGAATATATAAAACACAGAAAAATAAAAATACTTAATGTTATCCTTAAATAGACAAATACTATGAGTAAAACCTCTCAAATGACAAATTATCGTTGGGTGATTTGTACGATGCTCTTTTTTGCAACCACAGTCAACTACATGGACCGTCAGGTGCTTTCTCTAACTTGGAAAGATTTTATAGCCCCAGAATTTCACTGGACAGATGGCGATTATGGAACCATCACGGCTTTATTTTCATTGTTTTATGCGGCTAGTCAATTGTTTGCTGGTCGCTTCATCGATTGGCTAGGGACGCGCAAAGGGTATCTTTGGGCGATTGGTATTTGGTCATTAGGCGCTTGTCTGCATGCTCTTTGTGGTTGGGGTACTGAGGTTACTCTTGGACTAGGTAGTGCAGCTGCGTTGAGTGGGCTAGAGACTGGATCCGCATTGGCTGTGATGGTTGCTACCGTCAGCGTGTATTATTTCGTCGCTGCTCGACTAGTCTTAGCTATGGGAGAAGCGGGTAATTTCCCTGCAGCCATCAAAGTGACGGCTGAATATTTCCCTAAGAAAGACCGTGCTTTTGCGACAAGTATTTTCAATTCAGGTGCTGCCGTAGGTGCGTTGATTGCGCCAGTTACTATTCCTTCCTTGGCACAGTATTTTAAAAGTATAGGCATCGGTAATGGTTGGGAGATGGCTTTCGTGCTGATAGGAGTTCTAGGATTTGTATGGATGGGTTTCTGGGTCTTTCTTTATGATAGTCCTAACCAGACCAAACGGGTCAATAAAGCTGAATTGGCTTATATCAGGCTCGATGGTGATGCTCCCGAAGCGGTCGTCAGTGATAAGCCAAAGAGCGAAGAGAAGCATCTGAGTATTTTACATGCCTTCACCTATCGTCAGACGTGGTCTTTTATCTTTGGCAAGTTTATGACAGATGGTGTATGGTGGTTCTTCCTCTTCTGGATTCCTGCATATATTAGTGATGTATACCATATGCCTTCGAGCGACCCAACTTCACAACTCCTTATTTTTGTGCTCTATGCGATTACTATGCTCTCCATCATCGGAGGATATCTACCTACTTACTTTGTAGATAAGAAGGGGATGAAACCCTATGCAGGGCGCATGAGAGCAATGTTGATATTTGCCTTTTTTCCTTTATTAGCACTCTTAGCCCAACCTCTAGGCTCAATCTCCTACTGGTATCCTATCATCATCATTGGAATCGCGTGTGCTGCTCATCAATCATGGTCGGCAAATATTTACTCTACAGTGAGTGACATGTTCCCTCAATCAGCAGTAGGAACCATTATTGGTATCGGTAGCATGGCTGGAGGAATCAGTTCCATGATTATCAACAAGGGGTCAGGGATGCTATTTGATTATTCAGTGGGTACTGCTACACGTGCGCCACTAGAAGTGTTTGGATTCGTAGGCAAACCAGCAGGGTATTTTATCGTATTTTGCTTGTGTGCAGTCTCTTACTTGATAGCATGGGGTGGCATGAAATTGTTAGTTCCACATTATAAAAAGATAGAATTGTAATACAACGATATAAAGAATAGAATTGAAATGAAAAATTTATTTGATTTAAAAGACAAAGTGGTCGCTATCACCGGTGGAAGCGGGGTATTGGGAAGCGCTATGGTTACTTATATGTGCTCTCAAGGTGCTAAAGTCGTAATCCTCGGGCGCAGACAAGAAGCTGGTGAGGCTCAACTCAAGGCCCTCCAAGACCAAGCGGGAGAAGCTTGCTTCATGACTACTAATGTCCTAGATGAAGCCATTTTGAAGCAAAATGCAGCAGATATCAAGGCGCGATATGGACGACTAGATATCTTAGTCAATGCTGCGGGAGGTAACATGAAGGGGGCAACGATTCCTCCCGAGTCTACATTTCTAGATTTAAATATGGAGGATTTCCGTCAGGTTGTTGATTTGAACCTTCTAGGAACTGTGATGCCGACGATGGCATTTGCTCCGTTGATGATTGAACAGCATAAGGGAAGCATCATCAATTTCTCTTCTATGGCTGCCTTACGCCCACTGACTAGAGTGGTTGGTTATGCTGCGTCGAAAGCAGCAGTCACCAATTTTACTAAATATATGGCGACTGAGTTGGCGACTAAATTTGGGTCTGGCTTACGTATCAATGCCCTTGCACCTGGATTTTTCTTGACTAAGCAGAATAAAGATTTGTTGACGCGTCCTGATGGAAGTCTGACTGACCGTGGACAATGCATTATCGATCAAACTCCGTTCGGCCGTTTCGGAGAACCTGAAGAATTATTTGGTACGCTACATTATTTGGCTAGTGATGCTTCAGCATTTGTGACAGGGACTGTGGCTATCGTCGATGGAGGATATGACTCCTTTTCTATATAACTAAAAGAAGAAATTATGGCTATATATGCTGAACAAACATGGCGTTGGTATGGTCCCAACGACCCTATCTCCCTAGCAGATATCCGTCAGGCAGGTGCCTCAGGTGTCGTCAATGCTTTGCATGAAATCCCCAACGGAGAAGTCTGGACTGTAGAAGCAATCCAAGCACGCAAACAGATCATCGAGTCTGCAGGGTTGACCTGGAGTGTGGTCGAGAGTGTACCAGTACATGAATGTATCAAGACTCAAACAGGAGATTACAAGAGATATATCGAGAATTACAAACAGAGTATTCGTCATCTAGCGCTATGCGGGATTCCTATTGTGACGTATAATTTTATGCCTGTATTGGATTGGACCCGTACTGATTTGGCTTATGAACTACCCGATGGTTCTAAAGCCCTGCGTTTCGAGCGTGATGCTTTTGTGGCATTTGATCTATTTATCTTGAAGCGTCCTGGAGCGGCATCAGAATACTCATTGGCAGAACAGCAGTCTGCCAAAAGACGTTTCGAGCAGATGTCTGCAGCAGAGAGAAATCAGTTGACGAGAAATATTATCGCAGGACTTCCAGGATCAGAAGAGTCCTTTACTGTGGCGCAGTTTCAAGAGGCACTGGATGGATATAAAGACATTACGGCCGAACAACTTAGAGCGAACCTGATTTACTTCTTGCGAGAAATTTGTCCCGTCGCAGATGAAGTGGGGGTCCGTATGGTTATTCATCCAGATGACCCTCCGATGTCTATCTTTGGACTTCCTCGGATCTTGTCTACAGAGATGGATTTCGTCCGATTGATTGAAGCCGTTCCCAATACCTCTAACGGCTTGTGCTTGTGTACCGGTTCTTTTGGCGTACGCTCAGATAATGAATTGGCTCACATGATGGAGCGGTTTGGTGACCGCATTGATTTCGTCCATCTTCGCAGTACCAAACGCGATGAAGCGGGCAATTTCTATGAAGCAAACCACCTAGAGGGAGATGTCGATATGTATGGTGTGATGAAAGCCTTTGTACAACTCAATCAACGCCGCAAGAAATCAATCGCCATGCGTCCTGATCATGGCCATCAGATGGTTGATGATTTGCACAAGACAGGAACGAATCCAGGCTATTCTTGTATAGGACGATTACGAGGATTGGCAGAATTGCGTGGATTAGAATTGGGAATCATTAAGTCATCTGATTTTGAGTAATTCTTTAGCCTTTGTGTGATTAGAAAAGCCATTTTTTTAATGATTGCCTCGGTGCTTTTATTCTCAACTGCACTAGCGTTTACGTGTGGCGTGATGAGAATGTTATCTCTTAACATTGAAGCCGGTTTTTCTGTTGGGTAGTGTCTCGTCGTTATCCCGGTAAGACTTTGACTTCAATAAGTTGAATACGAAAGGTCACCAAAGTAAGACTTAAATCTTACTTTGGTGACCTTCGTTTATTCTCTTTTGTGATTGTTCAAAAAAGAAATGACGCATTTTAAGCACTATTTTAGCCCTTCAAAAACAGGGCTGTATCTCTTTGTATGGCTAATGTATTTCTTGACTTTATTTTAGCTTCTTATTTTTCACAATAGTGAACAGCATCCATGATGTCATCTGATTATGTTAATCAAATTGAAAGAAATCATGAGCATTATTATAACAGATATTTTCTATGATTTGCCCTACCCATGGTAGTTGGCTTGCAGGAAGTTCTCCGTTCTCGATATCATTTCCGAATAAATTGCACAAGATACGTCTGAAAAATTCATGTCGAGGGTAGGAGACGAAACTACGTGAATCAGTAAGCATCCCTACAAAACGACTCAATAAGCCTAGCTGAGATAGGGTGTTGAGTTGTTGTTTCATCCCGTCTTTTTGGTCTAGGAACCACCATCCAGATCCAAATTGCATCTTTCCCGGAATGGTACCGTCTTGGAAATTCCCAATCATCGTTGCAATCATCTCATTAGCATTGGGGTTCAGATTATAGATGATGGTCTTGGTCAATTTCTCATTGCTATTTAACTGATCGAAGAAGTGGGACATAGCTTCTGCTACAGGATACTCACCTATAGAATCGAAACCAGTATCTGGACCTATTCTATTCATCATGGCTGTATTGTTGTTTCGAAGGGCTCCATAGTGATATTGCTGAGTCCATTTCTTGTCATAATCCATCTCTGCGAAAACCATCAGCATGCATGCTTGGAACTGTGCAATCTCCTGTTTGTTTGCTCGGTGACCCGTACGTATCTTTGAAAAGATAGCATCAATCTCTCGGATTGTGTATGGCGTGTCGTAAAAGGTCGAGAGTCCATGGTCAGAAAGACGACAGCCCATCGCATGGAAATAGTCGTGTCGTTTCTGCAAGGCATCTACCAATTCTTGAAAATTCCCAATCGGTTGGTCTGATACCAGAGCTAGCTGGTCGATGTAATCGTTGTAAGCTTGGGTGTCTCCTATCGCCATGGCTTTGTCTGGACGCCAAGTAGGCAAGACACGTGTCTCAAAAGTACTTTCAGAAATTGTTCGGTGATGGCGCAAATCATCGATAGGGTCATCGGTAGTACATAATGTATGGACATTGAAATGACGAATCAACCCACGGGTAGACCGCTCGGGGGTGGCTAGCATCTGATTGCAATGGTGATAAATCTCCTGAGCACTTTCAGGGGTAAGCAGAGTGTCTACTCCAAAGGCACGTTTCAGTTCTAACTGCGTCCAAGTATAGAGGGGATTGCGCATGGTATAAGGTACCGTTGCAGCCCACGCGGTGAACTTCTCCTCATTGGTAGCGTTACCAGTGATATATCTTTCATCTATTCCATTGGTTCGCATAGCTCGCCATTTGTAGTGATCTCCACTGAGCCACAATTCAGTGAGGTCTTTGAATTGATAATCTTCGGCGATTAACTGAGGGTTTAAGTGACAATGATAGTCAATGATAGGCATCTTAGCCGCATGTTGATGGTATAGTTCTGCAGCTGTGTCTGTCTCTAATAAGAAATTCTCATCAAGAAACTGTTTCATTATAGAATTGATTTTGGTTAGATAATTCAGTTAGGATAAGGCATAAAAGACCATACCCATAAATTGTGTGCGCACATAAAAGTAGGAAAAACTTTTAATAGAACAAATTATGATGAGTAAAAAAATAGGAACAGTTTACTTTATAAGCTATTGAGGTCGTTGTGATGCTTGACTTGCTTGTATATGTTTCACTAAACCATTGCAGCAATCTTCTAAGAGGTCAAGCACGAGTTCAAATCCACTAGCTCCTCCATAATAGGGGTCTGGCACATGGTCCATATCCGTATGCAGTGCATAATCAGTCATGCGGTGGATTTTCTTTTCGGCCTCGATAGAAGGGGCTTTGTCTTTCAAATCACTGATGTTACGGTCGTCCATCCCGATAATCAAATCGAAAATGTCGAAGTCATCTGTGACCACAGGACGTGACCGATGAGTCAGGTCATAGCCGCGACGAGCGGCATGCATCCGCATCCTACTATCAGGAAGTTCTCCCTGATGATAGTCTAAGATTCCCGCAGAATCTATCTCCAATGCTGTCAAAACAGCATGTTGGGCAATAATGCCTTCCATTACTGCTTGCGCAGTAGCGGAACGACAAATATTGCCCAGACATACAAATAATATCTTCATCTATTTACTTGAGTTCCCAAGCTAATGCAGAAGCACCCAACACAGCAGCATCGCTATCTTTGAGGTCTGAAACTAACAATTTAGTTTTGCCCTTGAAGATGTTCAATACATTGGTGTCAACAGATTTCTTGATAGGATCCATGATGTATTTACCTGATTTGGCCAATCCGCCAAACAAGACAACTGCTTCAGGACTAGAGAAAGCGATGAAGTTAGCAATCGCTTCACCTAGCATATTTCCTGTGAAATCAAAGATAGATTGTGCTACCTTATCTCCTGCTACAGCAGCATCATACACATCTTTTGATGTGATATCATCAATCTTAATCTTACTCAAGCTAGTCTCTTCAGTAGCATTGGTTACGATTTCTTTGGCTGTACGTGCTACACCTGTAGCTGAGCAATAAGCCTCTAGACAACCTTTACGTCCACATCCACATTGACGAGCATCAGCTCCTCTACGTACGATGACGTGACCTAGTTCTCCAGCAAAACCATCATGACCATACACGACATGACCATCGATAACAATACCAGAACCGACTCCAGTACCTAATGTAATCATGATGAAGTTTTTCATTCCTTTGGCTACCCCATAAGTCATCTCACCCACGGCAGCAGCATTTGCATCATTAGTCAATGCACAAGGAACCCCTAGGCGGTCTTCAAATAATTTAGCCAATGGAATAACCCCTCTCCATGGTAAGTTTGGAGCAAATTCAATCGTTCCATTGTAATAGTTTCCGTTTGGCGCTCCGACACCGACTCCTTTAATTTTGTCTAAACCTACAGTTTCTTCGATTAGTGGAATCATCGCATTGCATACAGCACTAACGTACTCTTCAGCTGTTGCGTGTCCACGAGTTGAAATAGAAGATTGTGCTTTGATCTCGCCACGAGCATCAACGATGCCAAAAACGGTATTTGTACCCCCTACATCGATACCTACTACGTAGGGTTTTTCTATGCTACTTGCATCCATAATAATAATAATTAAATTGGTTTTATATTATATAATAGTTTTTTCTACGTATATTGGCTGATATTGTTCGGTAGAATAAGCCGTACGAAAATAGACAAACAGAATAACTCTCGCAAGCATCTGTTATTAATTTTACTTTTTTTGCATTAATCCTGCAACTTTAACCCAATTCTTTGCGTCTAATTATAAGAGAACGAAAAAGAAATAGTTTATTCATTAAAAAACAACCATCGTGATTCATCTCAAAGATATCAATAAAACATATCATAACGGAGCTCCTTTGCATGTCTTGAAAGGTATAGACCTAGATATCGAAGAAGGAGATTTTGTTTCGATTATGGGATCTTCTGGTTCAGGAAAGTCCACATTACTAAATATATTAGGCATCTTAGATACCTTCGACTCAGGAGTTTATACTCTGAACGGAGTCTCTATGAATAACCTATCAGAGAATAAAGCAGCTAAATACCGCAACGAGAAGATTGGTTTTATCTTCCAATCTTTTAATCTGATTAATTTCAAAAATGCCGTTGAAAATGTCGCACTGCCACTCTTCTATCAAGGAGTAGGACGTAAGAAACGAAACCAGTTAGCCCTTGCTTATCTGGAAAAATTGGGACTTAAAGATTGGGCACATCACATGCCTAACGAGATGAGTGGGGGACAGAAACAGCGTGTGGCCATAGCCCGTGCATTGATTACTAATCCTGATATCATCTTAGCTGATGAGCCTACAGGTGCTCTTGACTCGCAGACGAGTAAGGAGGTGATGCAGATACTTAAGGATTTACATGGAGAAGGGATGACCATCGTCGTGGTAACACATGAGACAGGTGTCGCTACTCAGGCAGATAAAATCGTTCATATCAAAGATGGACTCATTGAGACGATAGAAGATAATACGACGAAGAAAAATACACCATTCGGTATGGATGGTTATATGAAATAAGTTATGATAGACTTTTGGCAAGAAATATACGGAACCGTGCGGCGCAATAAATTGCGTACCGCGCTGACAGGTTTCTCAGTAGCATGGGGGATTTTTATCCTGATTGTGCTCTTGGGATTCGGAAATGGATTAATCAATTCATTTAAGAGCCAAAGTGATGGCCTCGCATCCAACTCGATGATGGTAGGTGGATCTTCTACTGATTTAGCTTATGGTGGTTTTGAGAAAGGACGCAGTATTCAACTGCGGGACAAGGAAGTAGGCATCAGTAATGAAATGACTGACCATATCGAAAATGCATCAGGAATAGCTTATAGTCCTACCATGTCGATGAGTTTTGAAGGTGAATTCTTTGATTTGGCACTGATGGGAGTAAATCCAGCATATATCGATACTGAATCGCCAACGATTTTGGTCGGTCGGTTTATCAATGATATAGATATCAAGCAATGTCGTCGCGTGTTGGTGATTAATGAAAAACATTCCAAACTCTTCTTCAAAGATTATAATGAAGCTATCGGAAAGCGCGTCAATGTAGGGGGACTTCTCTATCAAATCGTTGGCGTGTACAAAGGCAGAGGAAATCAGGGCTCAAATGATATGTATGCTCCTTTTTCGACAGTACGACGCTTACAAAATACGGGAGACAAAGTGGGACGAATCATCTTTAGTGTCAAAAATATAGCAACAAAAGCAGAAAGTGATGCCTTTGAAAAAGAATATCGTAAACGTATAGCAGCTAGTCAAGGCTATTCTCCCGAAGATACAAGGGGTATCTGGGTGTGGAATAGATTGAGTAATTATCTCGACCAGATGAATGGATTTGGCTATCTCACTACCGCAATTTGGGTAATTGGTATCTTTACTCTCATTAGTGGAATCGTAGGCGTCAGCAATATCATGCTGATTACGGTCAAAGAGCGAACTCGTGAGTTTGGCATCCGCAAAGCTTTAGGAGCTCGGCCGATGTCTATCTTATGGCTCATTATCGCTGAAAGTGTCGCTATAACTGCCTTCTTTGGCTATCTCGGCCTATTGACAGGCATAGGCATCACAGAGTGGGTCAATGCTGTGATGGGGACACAAACGATGAATGCAGGGGTCTTTCAGATGTCTTACTTCAAAGACCCTACGGTGAATATTGGGATTGCGGTACAAGCCACACTGACTCTCATTGTATGTGGCACATTGGCTGGTCTTTTCCCTGCCTTAAAAGCTGTGAAGATACCCCCAATAGAGGCCCTTAGAGCTGATTAACGAAGACATAAACAATAGAGAAATATGAAATTTAAATTTGATATAGATAGCTGGCAAGAGATATTCATGAATATCACTCGAAACAAGAGCCGAAGTTTGCTTACCGCATTCGGTGTCTTCTGGGGCATTTTCATGCTTGTTGCATTGCTTGGCGGGGGACAAGGTCTTCAGGGACTGATGAAGGCTAATTTTGGCGGATTTGCAACCAATTCTGGTATCTTCTGGTCTCAATCAACTAGTATCGCTTACAAAGGACTACCTAAGATTCGTCCTATCTATTTAGAGATGAAAGATGTGGATAGACTCAGACAGATTCAGGGGATAGAAGTAGCCTCTCCTGTGGTTCGTCAACAGGCGAGCAGCACGTCTTACGAAACTAAATCTTATGGAAGTGTAACTATTCAAGGGGTCGAACCTTCTTATGCACGCGTAGAAGCACCTAGCCTACTCTATGGACGGTACCTCAATGACGTGGATCAAAATAATTATCGGAAGTCTTGTGTGATTGGTTATGATATCTACAAGACACTATTCCATGAAGGAAATGACCCTTGTGGACATTATATCCAAGTAGGAGGCGTCTATTACCAAGTGATTGGCGTGCTCAAGGACAAAGAAAGCAATATGAATTTCGGTTCGAGGACTGGAGAAACTATCATCATTCCACTTTCAGTTGTTCAGCAAGTATTCAATATGGGCAAGCGGGTGCATATGATTTCTATACTAGCGGCCAAAGGATATAAGTTATCAGACTTAGAGCAACCTATTAAGTCAACCCTTAAGCGAGCACACAATGTGCATCCTGATGATACACAAGCCTTTAATTATTTCAATGCTGAGGCTATGTTCTCTATGGTCGATAATCTCTTCAAGGCGATTAAGATGTTGACCTTGCTTGTCGGATTAGGTACCTTGATTGCGGGAGTTATCGGAGTTAGTAATATTACCATGGTTACGGTAAAAGAGCGAACCACAGAAATCGGTATCCGTAGAGCCATAGGAGCGACACCAGGGATGATTATGCGACAAATCATGGCTGAGAGTATCGTCTTGACATCTATCGCAGGTATGCTGGGGATTACGTTTGCAGTACTGATCTTGCAGATGTTAGAGGTAGGAGTCTCCTCAAGTACAGGAGTCAACACGCCGTTTCAAGTTTCGTTTTGGACGGCTATAGGAACCGTATTTGTCTTAGCAGTACTAGGATTAGTCGCTGGATTAGCACCGGCTTATAGGGCCATGTCTATCAAACCGATTGAAGCGATAAGTGATGAATAGGAAGTCCTAGTTTTAGGAAAAATGAGTAAATAGAAATTAATATAACAAATAAGAATTGATTATGAAAAAGTTTATGAGAGTTTTTCTCTTAGTCCTTGTTGGCTTGATTATTATATGGACCTTTTGGTTCCTTTATAGTAAGTCACAACCCAAAGTAACGATGTATAATGTAGTGAAACCAGAACGTATGGAGTTGACTAAGACAAGTGTCGCTACAGGAAAAGTGGAACCAAGAAATGAAATTCTGATTAAGCCTCAAGTATCTGGTATTATCGATAAATTGTTCTTTGAAGCTGGCCAAATGGTCAAGAAGGACGATGTTATTGCTCGAGTCAAGGTAATCCCTGATATGGGTCAGTTGAATAGTGCTGAGAATAGACTTAAATTGGCTTCCTTGAACCAAGCACAGAGTGAAAGAGAATGGGCACGTAATGAGCAGCTATATGCGGATAAATTGATTAGCCGTGAAGAATACGAACAAGCAAAAGTAAAAGTGGAACAAGCTCGCGAAGAGACCTTTACCGCTCAAAATGCACTTGATATTGTCCGTAAAGGAGTCAGTAAACGTACAGCAAGTATCTCTAATACAAATATCCGATCTACCATCGAAGGACTAATCCTTGATGTGCCTGTCAAAGAGGGTAACTCTGTGATCATGAGTAATACATTCAATGACGGGACGACTATCGCTTCTGTGGCTAATATGAGTGATTTGATTTTCCGAGGAAATGTAGATGAGACAGAAGTCGGACAACTCTATGAAGGGATGCCTGTGAAATTGAAAATCGGTGCCTTACAAAATATGGATTTTGAAGCAAAACTTGAATATGTAAGTCCAAAAGGTGTAGAAACTAATGGAACTATGCAGTTTGAAGTCAAGGCTGCTGTCAGTGTGCCTGATTCTATTACGATTCGTTCTGGCTATTCTGCAAATGCAGAATTTGTGCTCAAAGATGTGAAAGATGCTTTGGCTATCCCTGAAGGACTCATCGAATTTAGAGGTGACAGTACCTTTGTTTACAAACTAGAAGGCGAAGATCCTCAAACATTTAAACGTGTTGCAGTGAAAACTGGAATGAGTAATGGCGTCTATATGCAAATCATTTCTGGAATAGATGATGCGGACCAACTTCGTGGAACGGTAGTGAGCGATGAGGTGAAGTAGTCGTCTTATCTTAGAATTAGGATAATAGTAAAATGATATTGATTATGAAGAATAAGAATAAAAGAAATTTTCTAATGATAGGGGTCTTGGCACTTTGTACGGCAGTACCTATGACTTCGTCTGCTCAGGAGGACATGGCCAATGAAGCCACTACTCAAGAAGTAGATATGGAGACTCCTTGGAACTTAGAGAAGTGTATTGATTATGCAATAGCCCATAACATCACCATCAAGACACGAGCGTTGACAGCAGAAGAAAAAAAATTGAGCAAGAGCGATGCCAAATGGGCACGACTGCCTAACTTAAATGCATCTGCTGGGCAGAACTACAATTGGGGACGTTCAGTATCTCCAGCAACCAATACGTATGCAGATGTAAATAGTCGCAATACGTCTTTCGGCGTGAGTACTAGTATCCCTTTGTTTACTGGGATGCGTATCCCTAATCAATACAAATTGTCTAAGGTAGAGTTGGCTGCTTCGTTGGCTGACTTAGACCAAGCTAAGGAGGACTTAAGTGTACAGATTGCACAACAGTATTTGCAAGTGTTATTTTCTAAGGAATTACTTGGAGTCGCTGAGGAGCAAGCACGCTTGTCACAAGCTCAATATGACCGATTCCAAGAGTTGTTCCGATTAGGCAAGACTGCTCAAGCTGATGTAGCTGAAGCTCAAGCTCGTGTGGCACAAGACCAATATAGTGTGACCAGTGCAAACAATGATTATCAATTGGCTAAATTGGATTTAGCTCAACTTCTAGAATTGACCTCTATGGACCAATTCTCTATCGTCGCTCCGACTGATATTGATGTGGAAAATGGCTTGATTCCTATGGACGAAGTGTATAGCAATGCCTTGAGTACTCGGGCGGAGATGCGTGCTGCAAAATTGAGATATCAAGGAAGCAAGTATAGCATTAAGGTTGCAAACAGTGCTTATTATCCTACGTTGTCTGCAGGAGGTAATCTAGGGACTAGCTACAATAAGATAGGCGGATTTGATGCCGAAGGATTCTCAAAACAGTTGGACCATAACTTAAACAAATCTATAGGTATCTCCTTGAGTATCCCTATCTTTAATCGTTTTACTACGCGCAACAATGTTAGACGTGCTCGTTTGCAACGAGACCAGTATGCGTTGCAGCTAGAAGATACAAAGAAAAAATTATATAAGGAAATCCAGCAAGCATGGTACAATGCAGCCGCTTCACAAGCACAATATGAAAGTGCTGTAGTAGCTAAAAAAGCCAACCAAGAAGCTTTCAATTTGATGCAGAAGAAGTTCATGCAGGGGCAAGCTACTTCCTTACAGTTTACTGAGTCTAAGACTAATCTGATGAAGAGTGTATCAGAACAGCTACAGGCTAAATACGAATACCTATTCCGAACAAAAATTCTTCAGTTCTATGATGGAGAAGCTCTCAAATAATTGATTTTCTGAAACACAGCATGGGATAACACTCTTAATTTAACGATTATCTATGAAGGAAGGCTTGGATGCGATATCCGAGCCTTTCTGTGTGTGCTATTTGCTTAGAAAAGAGAACTATTTGTCCCTAGAGGGATACTCTAAGGATTATTTCACTTGTTACTGCTTAGTAGTTATGTCTAAAAATAGTATCTTTGTCAGATAAACAGAAATAAAAAAGCACTTATGGAAAAGCATTTTAAAAGAACGACAGTAACTTCTGCGTTGCCTTATGCAAACGGACCGGTACATATTGGTCACTTAGCAGGTGTCTATGTACCTGCTGACATCTATGTTCGTTATCTTCGATTGAAGGGAGAAGATGTCTTGTTTATTGGAGGATCTGATGAGCATGGAGTACCAATCACTATTCGTGCAAAAAAGGAGGGAGTGACTCCCCAAGATATTGTGGACCGTTATCATGGGATTATCAAGAAATCATTTAAAGAATTTGGGATTTCTTTTGATGTATATGGACGCACTACTTCCAAGACTCATCATGAGGTCGCTTCTGACTTCTTCAAAAAACTATATGACAAAGGCGAATTTATAGAGCGTAATTCTGAGCAATATTATGATGAAGAGGCTCAGCAATTCTTAGCTGACCGTTATATAACTGGAGAATGCCCTATCTGTCATAGCCAAGGTGCTTATGGTGACCAATGTGAAAGCTGTGGGTCATCACTCAATGCTACAGACTTGATTAATCCGAAGAGTGCTATCTCAGGAAGTGTCCCTGTGATGCGTAAGACCAAACACTGGTATCTACCATTAGATAAACATGAGGCTTGGTTGAGAAAATGGATTCTTGAAGGCCATAAAGAGTGGCGTCCCAATGTATATGGACAGTGTAAGAGTTGGCTCGACATGGGCTTGCAACCTCGTGCAGTTAGTCGTGACCTGAATTGGGGAATCCCGGTTCCCGTCGAAGGAGCTGAGGGTAAAGTTCTTTATGTATGGTTTGATGCACCGATTGGTTATATCAGTAACACCAAAGAATTACTACCTGACTCGTGGGAGAAATGGTGGAAAGATGAAGATACTCGCCTGATTCATTTCATCGGTAAAGATAATATCGTCTTTCATTGTATCGTCTTCCCAGCCATGCTTAAGGCTGAAGGTAGTTATATCTTGCCAGACAATGTGCCGAGCAACGAATTTCTAAATCTCGAAGGAGATAAGATTTCGACTTCTCGAAACTGGGCTGTATGGTTGCATGAATATCTAGAAGATTTCCCTGGAAAACAGGATGTACTTCGTTATGTCTTGACAGCAAATGCACCTGAAACCAAAGATAATGACTTTACGTGGAAAGATTTTCAAGCACGTAACAACAATGAGTTAGTTGCCGTATTTGGTAACTTTGTGAACCGTGCTCTTGTTCTCACAGGCAAGTACTTTGATGGTCTTGTACCAGCTATCACTGAGTTGACTGACTACGATAAGGAGACGATAAAGGAGTTTGCAAACGTGAAACAAGAAGTGGAACGGTTGCTAAATATCTTTAAGTTCCGCGATGCACAAAAAGAAGCAATGAACTTAGCACGTATCGGTAACAAGTATCTAGCAGATACTGAGCCTTGGAAGGTGGCTAAGACTGACATGAGCAGAGTCGCTACCATCATGCATATAAGCATGCAGTTAGTGGCTAACTTAGCGATTGCCTTTGAACCATTCTTGCCTTTCAGTTCACAGAGACTTCGTGAGATGATCAACATGGAAGACTTCAAATGGAGCGATTTAGGTCGTATCGATTTGCTCGCTGATGGTCACAAACTAAACAAACCTTCTCTACTCTTTGAAAAGATTGAAGATGAAGAAGTCGAGAAGCAAGTTCAGAAATTGCTCGACACGAAGAAAGAAAATGAGCAAGCGAATTATAAGGCTCCTGAGATTCGTGAAAATATCGAATTTGATGATTTTCTTAAGATGGATATCCGTGTAGGAACGGTATTGTCTTGCGAGAAAGTGCCCAAAGCGAATAAACTGCTTCAGTTCGTTATCGATGATGGCTTGGAGAAACGCACTATCGTTTCTGGAATTGCTAAATTCTATAAACCAAACGAATTGGTCGGTAAACAAGTTTGTTTCGTTGCTAATTTAGCTCCTCGAAAACTCAAAGGAATCGTCAGTGAAGGAATGATTTTATCTGCGGAAGATGCAGATGGAGCGTTGTCTGTGATCGTTTCTGACAGAAAAGTAAACCCAGGTAGTGAAGTGAAATAATATGAAAGAACTCCTTCTTTTTAATGTGCCTGAAGCACTTAAAAAATCAATTGAAAATCTTTGTTTATTGCAAGAGATAATAGTCAAAGAGATTGAACCAACTCAGTTCGGCATGCCGCTTGGTGTGCTAGCTGGTGTGGTTGAGCATACTGGAGCTGTCGTCCCACCTGCCGACAAATCTATTACTGATGAGATTTTGCTATTCGTCAACTTTGACCAAGAATCATTGACTGATTTCTTGGCTCGTTACCGAGCTGCAGGGATTCCCAAGGTAAACCTAAAAGCTGGTTTGACTCCAAACAATGTATCATGGGATGTATATATGCTTCATGAAGAATTGCTGGAGGAACATGCTGCGATGAGTAAACTAAAAAAATAAATCTGATGGACCCAAAAGGAGAATACGTAGATCATGATGCCCCACTGTCCAATTCTACTTTAAAGCAAAAAACTGCAAAAGGAATGCTTTGGGGAGGATTGAATAATTCAGTTCAGTTGTTACTAAATTTGGGCTTTGGCATTTTCTTGGCTCGCATCCTTGATGACAAAGATTATGGAATGGTGGGTATGCTTACCATTTTCAATATGATTGCTATCTCCTTGCAAGAGAGTGGCTTTACCATGGCGCTCATCAATCGACCTAAGATTATTCATAGAGAATACAATGCTGTATTCTGGTTCTCTGTGTTGATGGGGTTTGTAAGCTACCTGATTCTATTCTTCTGTGCCCCATTTATAGCTGACTTCTATCATCAGCCTCAGTTGGTCGGCTTGAGTCGACTGTTGTTTCTAGGACTAATCGTCTCTAGTACAGGAATAGCTCACAATGCTGTATTGATGAAGAAGTTAATGGTTCGTCAGCGAAGTATCTCACAAATATGTGGATTGGCCATTTCGGGTACGGTGGGTATTTTTCTCGCTTTAAATGGCATGACCTATTGGGGAATAGCCATACAGAGTGTGCTTTACATCACTATCACCAATGGCTTTTATTGGTATTTTTCTCCTTGGAATCCTACTTTCCATTTTGATTTAAGGCCTTTGCTTCATTTCTTACCTTTCAGCGTCAAATTGTTAGTGACCAAGTTGCTTACAGAATTTAATCATGATATTGTTTCTGTTATTCTAGGCCGTTTATTCAATCCGGCTTCGGTAGGAAGTTTCACTCAAGCAGTGAAGTGGAATCATATGGGATTGGGTATCATTGATGGTATGGTTGTCAATGTGGCCCAACCGGTACTCAAGGAAGTGGACAATGATGACATACGACAAAAACGAGTCTTTCGAAAGATGCAGCGTTTTATCGCTTTCCTTTCTTTCCCTGCTCTGTTTGGACTCTCACTCGTGGCTTACGAAGTCATCGTGATTGCCATTACAGATAAATGGATTTTGAGTGCGCAAATTCTCCAGATATTAGCTATTTGGGGCGCTTTTGCTCCGTTGATGCATCTCTACACGCATCTTATCATTAGTCGTGGCAAATCGGGTATCTTCATGTGGAGCAGTATCGCTCAGGGCGTCGTCGAAATCGTGGGTATGTTATTGCTATATCCTTATGGCTTGATGGCCATGGTATACTACTTTGCTGGGGTCAATATCTTCTGGATGTTTGTCTGGCGTTTCTTTGCAGGTAGAGAGATTCATCTCTCACTCTGGGAAGCACTCAGTGATTTGGTTCCGTTCTTCGCTATTGCTGCTGGAGTCATGATTGGAACTCATTTCGTTACTTTGGGTATCGATAATATATATCTTCGTTTAGTAACTAAGATACTTATGGGGGCTGTATTGTATATGGGTATTGTTTACCTCGTGGGGGCTCAAATAATGAGAGAAGCGATTGTACAATTGAAACAGTGGATTAACAGGAAATAGGGGAATGAAAGCGAAAGAGACTTCACATGCTGCGCCCTTAATTTTATTTGTCTATAATAGGTTGGCGCATACCAAACGATTAGTTGAATCCCTTAAGATGAATGTAGGGTATGAACAGCATGACTTATATATCTATAGTGATGGCCCTAAAACGGGAAAGACAACTCATGACGAGGCTGCTAAGGTGGAAGAAGTACGTCAATATGTGCGTACAATAGATGGATTTGCATCGGTTCACATCGTAGAACGGCCCGATAATATAGGACTAGCGAGCAATGTGATTGATGGAGTCACCACGATTGTCAATCAATATGGTACGATTATCGTTTTGGAAGATGATCTGATTCTCTCTCCTTATTTCTTACTCTTCATGCAAGATGCTTTGGATATGTATAGAGGCCATGAACAAGTGGGCCATATTCAAGCGTGTGACTTTACAGGAAATCCAAATTTGTCCGATACTTTTTTTATCAATTGGACTGGCTCATGGGGGTGGGCTACTTGGGCTCGTGCTTGGAAACAGTATAATGTAGATGGCGCCTTCTTACTCAGCGAATTGACCAGACGTAAACTGACTACTCAATTTGATTTTGATGGTCATTATGGCTACACTAGAATGCTTCGCAGACAAATACAAGGGAAAAATGATTCTTGGGCTATCCGCTGGTATGCCTCTTTGTTTCTATCTGATATGCTTGCCCTTAATGTGGGACATTCGTTGGTTCAAAATAAGGGATTTGATGGCACAGGTACCCATAGTGGAGGTGGACAATTATATGCATCATCGTTGTACATGCAGCCGCTCAAGGTGACAGAGATAACCCCTGTAGTTGCTGATGAGCAAGCCCATCAAGCCTATTGTGATTATTATAAGCGGAATTACGGTTTCTGGCCTAGAGTTAGGCGGCGATTACGTCGTACCTTACAAGGTGACTTTGGCCGTTAATTCGTCGTCCGCTGTCTATAGGTAAACTAATATTGTGTGATATGAACATACTACTGATAAATACTTCTGATAAATTGGGTGGCGCAGCTGTTGCATGTAGCCGTCTAAGGGATGCACTCAGAAAAGAGGGCGTAGCAGTGAATATGTTGGTCGCTCACAAGGAGACAGCTGATGCGACTGTATATAGGACTGCTTCTAAATGGATGAATAAGGTCTATTTCCTTTGGGAACGATTGGGAGTTTTCCTCCATAATGGGTTCCGCAGAGATACCTTATTTCAAATAGATATTGCCAATATCGGAACTGATGTCACTCAATTGGATGTGTTTAAGCAAGCGGATGTGGTGCATCTGCATTGGTGGAACCAAGGAACTCTTTCGCTGGATGGTTTATTGAAAATCATCCGTACTAAGAAGCCTATTGTATGGACGATGCATGATATGTGGCCTTTTACTGGAATTTGCCATTATACCGATGCTTGTACTGCCTATCATCAGGAATGTCACAACTGTCCTCTTTTATTTTCTCGAGGTGGAATCTCTGACTTATCTCATACTTTATTTCTAAAGAAGAAAGCTATCTATAGACAAGGAGACATTGCTTTTGTCGGTTGTAGTGATTGGCTAGCTAACCAAGCTCGTAGGAGTGCTTTGGTGGATAGGCAGCAGGTGTTTAGTATCCCCAATCCGATTGATATTAGTGCTTTCTATCCTGCTGATAAGCGTGCTATACGGAAGGAACTGAACCTCCCTGTGGATAAAAAATACATCTTATTTGGTGCTGTCAATAGCAAAGACCCTCGTAAAGGATTGGATTATATGTTGACAGTCAGTGGCTTATTAGCTACACAAGATACGGCTGACTATCATTTTTTGTTGGTCGGAAAATCAAGTGAAGAAATCAAAGACCAATTAGCTCTTCCAGCTACTGTATTGCCTTTTACGACAGATCAGAAGCAGATGAGCCTTTACTATCAAGCAGCATCTGTTTTTGTGATTCCTTCTTTGCAAGAAAATCTACCTAACATGGTGATGGAGGCAATGGCTTGTGGTACTCCTTGTGTAGGGTTCGAAGTGGGGGGGATTCCCGAGATGATTCAGCATCAATCTACAGGCTATGTGGCTCGGTTCAAAGAGGCTGAAGACCTTGCGGATGGTATCGTTTATTGCTTAGCTGATGAGGCCAAATTGGCCCAATTATCCATTGCTGCTCGTCGATGGGTAGAAGAGAACTATGCCGAGGCTAGAGTGGCTGGCAGGTACTTGTCTCTCTATAACGAGCTGTTGCAATCTGTTTCACCTCAAGTGCCCTAAGGGTAGAATAAATAGAACGTCATATTATGAGTCAGAATCCTATATTATCCGTAATAACAGTTACTTACAATGCTATTGATACTCTCGAGCGTACTCTCCAGAGTGTCAAATCGCAGACGGCAGCATCTATAGAGTATATCATTATCGATGGAGGGTCTACTGATGGATCGTTGGAATTGATTAAACAGTATCAGGAAGTGGTGACTACGCTGCTCAGTGAACCCGATAAGGGACTTTATGATGCGATGAATAAAGGAATCGATTTAGCTACTGGTGATTACCTTTGTTTTCTCAATGCGGGAGATATCTTCCATAGTGTTTCTTCTGTGAAACAATTGATGTCGTTTGATGAGCATCTAGATGACCTGACTCGAGCAGAATGGCCAGGCGTACTCTATGCAGATACTGCTATCGTGGACTCTGAGGGTCATTTTCTTCATTTACGTGAGAAACGACCTCCGAAGACTTTGACATGGAAGAGTTTCACTGAAGGGATGGTTGTGTGTCATCAGTCGTTTATCGCTAGACGTGACCTAGTCATGCATTATGACATGCAGTATCGTTTTTCTGCTGATTTTGATTGGTGTATCAAGGTGATGAAGCTTGCTGCCTCGAAACGATTGTCTTTGCGCTGGATGGATCTTATATTGATTGATTATCTCAACGAAGGGTTGACTACAAAGAACCATAAGGCATCTCTCAAAGAACGGTTCTCTATCATGAGAAAATATTATGGCTTGTGTGCCACACTGTACAATCATGTCTTGTTTTTACTTAAATAGTCTCTGAAACTATTTAATATCTATCATCTTATGGGTCTGTAGAGAAAGTCTCCATTCAGGATGGGCTTTGATATAAGCAATAACTTCGAAAGTATTTTCTCCAGAACAAGGTTGTAAGAACCGAGTCTTAGCTGGATAGTTATCCCATTCCGATAAGTCTTGTCCTTGATAAACGATTTTGAGCTCATCCGCATGAGTAAGTACTATCTTCTTATATTTTGGACTGACGGTGACCCAATCTATCCCTTGAGGAAGTGAACGGGTACCATTGGTCTCTATATGTAAGATATAGCCCGCTTCTTTGAGTTTATCTACAAGAGGTTGGTCCAACTGAAGCGAAGGTTCACCCCCTGTCAGGCAGATGCGTGAACAAGGGTATTGACTAAGTGCTTGAAGGATGTCTTCATCGCTCATCATCGTGCCCTCATCATGGGAGGTATCGCAGAAGTCACATTTGAGATTACATCCAGAGAAGCGTATGAAAATGATAGGAGTACCTGTCCAAGCGCCTTCGCCCTGAAGACTATAAAAGAGTTCGTTTATTTTTTTCATTATTTCGATGAGCGCTAGCGCTTGTTAGATTCTATTATTCATCAATATAGGTTGCTGTATTGCCTTCGCTTTCTTGCACATCAGCTCTATAGCATTGTGGTATCTGGTCCACAATCCATCGGGCTATGTTCTCTGCTGTCGGATTTACTGCGATGACATCATTGATTAGCCTATGGTCCAAAGCACCATGTATTGCTTTTTTGATGATAGTGAAGTCAATCACCATCCCATTTCTGTCCAGTTCTTTGGCTTTGCAATAGACCGTGATGATCCAATTATGTCCGTGTAAGCGAGTGCATTTGCTCTCATAGTCTAGTTCAAGTCTATGAGCAGCCGATACCTCTAATCGTTTCGTTATATAATACATGAGTTTCGTTTTTTATTCATGATTCATAAGCCGCGTTCTAGCCATTTCTTCGAAATGAGTGCCAGGACGTCCATAATTGCAATAAGGATATATAGAGATTCCTCCACGGGGAGTAAACAAACCTGTCACTTCTATATATCGTGGATTCATCAATGCGATCAAATCCTTCATGATTATATTTACACAATCTTCATGGAAGGCACCGTGATTACGGAAGCTAAAGAGATATAATTTGAGTGCCTTACTTTCTACCATCTTGATGTCAGGGATGTAGCTGATTCGTATCTCTGCAAAATCAGGTTGTCCAGTGATAGGGCATAGGCTCGTAAATTCTGGACAATTAAAACGTACCCAATAATCGTTTTCGGGATGTTTATTGTCAAATGCTTCTAATACTTCAGGTGCATAGTCTTGTCTGTAGACAGTACTGTTACCAAGATGAGTCAATTGGTCTTTCAATGCAGTCATAATGCTTATGAATTTGGAAAATTACTTATTTCTTATTTCTGATAGCTTCATATTCGTGAAGGGCATCATTGCGAAGCTTACATGATGGACAGTGTCCACAACCAGCACCTGGAATGCCATTGTAACAAGTAAGGGTATGGTCCTTCACTAAGTCGAATACACCTAGGTCATCTGCCATAGCCCAAGTCTGTACCTTGTCTAACCACATCAATGGGGTGTCAATACAGAATTGTTTGTCCATGGCTAAGTTAAGCGTCACGTTGAGGCTTTTGATGAAACTGTCTCTGCAATCAGGATAGCCACTAAAGTCTGTCTGAGAGACTCCAGTGACAAGATGCATGGCATCATGCTCTGCTGCAAATACGGCTGCTATACTTAGAAAGAAAAGATTACGCCCTGGTACAAATGTATTTGGGTATTTATCTTTGGGTTTCTCTTGATCCATTTCTATTGTCGTGTCGGTCAAACTACTTGTACCGACTTCACTAATAAAATGGCTGTCCATAATGTGAAATTCGACATGATGGTCTTTGGCTATTTTTTCTGCAATAGAAACCTCTTTGACATGTTTCTGTCCATAAGAGAAACTGAGTGCATAGACCTTCTTGAAGGTCTTAAGTGCCCAGAATAGGCATGTAGTGGAATCTTGTCCTCCACTGAAGAGGACAACGGCTGTATCTTTGTTCATAATTCTTGTTTTTTACGTGGTATTCAAGCACACGAGTTATTTTATATAAGGGCTGCAAAGGTACATTATTTTATTGTTTTATAATGCCCTCCTTTTCTTTTTTATTCTTTTTTAGCCAAAAGTTTAGCATATAAAGTCTGCATCCCCTCGACAGCACCCATCTCCAAGTGGGTTATGTGCTGATTCTCAGGCAACGCTAGACTGTTGGGATCAATGACATATATCGGACAGCCTTTGGGAGCAAAATGAATCAATCCTGCGGCAGGATATACTTGTAGTGAAGTGCCTATGATGATAAGGATATCGGCTTTTTGAACAAGATTAGAAGCCTGCTCTATCATAGGTACTGCTTCGCCAAACCATACTATAAATGGGCGTATCTGTGAGCCATCTTCCGCTAAATCGCCTATCTTGACTTCATAGTCTTCGGGGGCTAATGTCTTGATATATTTCGGGTTATTGGGCGACTTACTTGAACATACTTTGGTCAATTCACCATGGAGATGAGTGACGCTGGAACTTCCTGCTCGTTCATGCAAATCGTCTACGTTTTGCGTGATAATATCCACCTTGAAATCCTTTTCTAACTTCGCTAAAATGCAATGCCCCTCATTGGGAGATACTGATAGGAGTTGTTTGCGCAAATCGTTATAGAAATTCGTCACTAAATTGGGGTTTTTGTACCATCCTTCAGGAGTGGCTACTTGCTGTACTGGATATTCTCCCCATAGGCCTCCAGCACCTCTAAAAGTGGCTAGTCCACTTGCCGCACTCATACCTGCACCAGTTAAAACAACTATCTTTTTCATACCTTTTGAGTTTGTTTCTTGTAAAGTTAATAAAAATACCCTATATAATAAGGAGTATTGATAGAAAAACACTATTTTTGCAGACAGTTATTGTAAAATTTAAATTCAAATCATTTTTATATGGACAAATTTAGCTATGCTATTGGCCTTGGTATTGGGCAGAATCTGAAAAGTATGGGTGCGACAAATCTTGACGTAAAAGACTTTGCAAAGGCAGTCAATGATGTGTTGGAAGATAACGATACAGCGATGTCACACAAGGAAGCTCAAGAGATTGTAAATGCCTTTTTTGCTGAAATTGAGGTTAAGATGACCGAAAAAGCTCGAGCAGAAGGTGATGCTTTCCTAACAGAAAACAAGAAACGCTCAGAAGTGAAGACAACAGATAGCGGTTTGCAATATGAAATCTTGGTTGAGGGTCATGGTAAAAAAGCCAGTACTACTGATCAAGTGAAATGTCATTATGAAGGTACATTGGTTGATGGGACGCTATTCGATAGTTCTATCAAACGTGGTACTCCTGCTACTTTCGGCGTTACTCAGGTGATTCCAGGATGGGTAGAGGCTCTTCAGATGATGCCAGAAGGTTCTAAATGGAAATTGTATATTCCTTCAGAATTGGGTTATGGAGCCCATGGAGCAGGTGAAATGATTCCTCCTCACAGTGCTTTGATTTTCGAAATTGAATTGTTAGAAGTATTATAATAAATCTAGGTTTGGTCTCAGATAGAGCCATAACCATGAAATCAATAATGTGTCATAGACACTAAAATTAGATAAAATGAAAAAATCGATTTTCTTTGTTGCTGCGACTGCTGCATTGGCACTCTCAGCATGTGGACCTAAAGCTCCACAAGCTCATCTCGATAATGAGATGGATTCCCTATCTTATGCAATGGGTCTTTCACAAACGAAAGGATTAAAGTCTTATTTGGCCACTCAAGCAAAACTTGATACAACCAAAATGGGTGATTTCGTAAAAGGTTTCCTAGAGGGTACTGCTGCAAAAGAGCTTTCTCCAGAACAAAAAGCTATCGAAGCTGGTGTAAATTTAGGTAATCAAATAAGAGGTTCAAAAGAAGCTATAGATAAACAAGTATTTGCTAGTGATTCTACTAAGAGTCTTAACTTAAAAGAATTTGTCAAAGGATTCCTTGCTGCTTCAGTAGAAAAAGATACTACATTAAATGCAATGACTGCTTCTGCTAAGGTAAGCGAAGGGGTTAAAGCTCTTAAAGATAGTGTCAATACTGTAAATGCTGATTCTCTTTCATTCCTTATGGGTGTAGCTCAAAGTCGTGGATTCGAACAATATCTAACTTCTCAACTACATGTTGATGAAGACCAAATAGGTACTTTTGCTACTGCATTTAAGAAATCTGTATTTTCTAATCCTTCTGTTGCTGAAAAAGCAGTTAGTATGGGTAAGCAAATCGGTAATCAGCTAGCGACTCAGATGTTTGCTAATCTAAATAAAGAACTAGGTGGAAATGACTCTGTCACTGTCTTTAACCAAGATAACTTTATAGCTGGTTTCGTAGCAGGAGCTACTTCAACTAACGAATTGATGGACGTAGATAGCGCTGCTACTTATGTACAGACAGCAATGAAATCTATCCAAGAAAATAAATTGTTAGAGCAATATGGTGATAACAAAAAAGCTGGAGAAGATTTTCTAGAAGCAAATAAAGCAAAAGATGGTGTGGTAACAACGCCTTCTGGATTGCAATATAAAGTGCTTAAAAAAGGCCGTGGTAAAATCGCTGGACTTACTGATAAGGTAAAAGTACATTATGAAGGAACTCTTCTTGATGGAACGGTATTTGATAGTTCTTACGAGCGTAAAGAACCAGCTACATTTAGTCCTAACCAAGTCATCAAAGGATGGCAAGAGGCTTTGACTATGATGCCAGAAGGGTCTACTTATGAGTTGTATATCCCACAAGAATTGGCTTATGGCGAACGCAACGCGGGAAAAATCAAACCTTTCTCTGCACTTATCTTCAAAGTAGAATTGCTTAAAGTAGAAAAGGCTAAAAAATAAGTCCTTATGTGTGAACTTTCTTGAGTTCTTACATAGAGAATACCTCAATAAGAGGCTTTGTCAAGATCTTTTGACATAGCCTCTTATTTTTCGCTCTTTATTTCTGATCTCACTTTTATCCCTGATGATGACGTTCAAGAGTGAGCGTTCACAGGGTTCTACGAAGAAAAAAATCAGAGCTATAAAGAAACAGATTATGCCATTTTGGTTGCATTTTGATGCAAATAGAAAGAATTGATGGATTATTTTGTTATATTTGCTAATAAAATGATACAATAACCGATAAATTGAATAGTTATGGAAAAGATAGATCGTCTGGATAGACAGATATTGGATATCATTTCTCAGAATGCGCGTATTCCTTTTAAGGATGTAGCAGCTGAGTGTGGTGTCTCTAGAGCAGCCATTCATCAACGTGTGCAACGTCTAATGGATGTCGGAGTAGTTACAGGATCTGGATATCAAGTAAATCCTAAGTTGTTAGGCTTCAGAACTTGTACTTATGTGGGGATTAAACTTGAAAAAGGGTCCATGTATACCCGTGTAGTCAATGAACTAAAAGAGATACCTGAGATTGTTGAATGTCATTTTACTACGGGTGCTTATACGATGTTGACTAAATTGTATGCTACGGACAATGAACATCTGATGGAATTGCTTAATCATCGCCTTCAAGAAATTCCTGGTGTGATAGCTACTGAAACATTGATATCACTCGAACAAAGTATCAAACGAGAGATTCCTATATTACGTAAATCAGAAGAATAATGTGTGATTTAATATTTAATTTTCAAGGATTAATCATCGGATTAATTACCTTTTTGATTATTGGGATATTTCATCCTATCGTAGTCAAAATGGAATACTATTGGGGAAAAGAATCGTGGTGGATGCTTTTACTCCTTGGAATTGTTGCTTTGGTGGCTGCACTATTTATACAAGAGACTTTGTGGTCGGCTGTATTTGGCGTGCTGTCTTTCTCTTCTTTTTGGTCTATCAAAGAATTATTTGAGCAAGAAGAGCGCGTGAACAAAGGCTGGTTTCCTGCCAATCCAAAACGAAAAAATAAAAGAAAAAAGTAATCATATTTGGAACTTTGCACATATAACACTATATTTGCATCCGAATTTAAATATTCCTCGTGAATATAGGGGCTTTTAGCTCAGTTGGTTAGAGCAACAGACTCATAATCTGGAGGTCCTAGGTTCAAGCCCTAGATGGCCCACCAAGAGAGGTGTTTATAACATACGTTATAGATGCCTCTTTTGTCTTTTATACGAGAATACATCGGTTCTTTTTGCATCAATAGTTAATCATTGAACTGTTTCAAATCTTATCCGTAGTCAGCGTGAATACTCAAGAATTTATCCATAAATACCGGTCTGGTGATGTTCGCCAATTGGCTCTCAAAGGGGCTTCGTTTCCTGATGTAGATATGAAATGGGCACTGCAACAAATTGCAGGCTATCAACGTGTAAAAAAGAAATTACCTTTGTGGGTAAGTACGCCTGATGTAATTTATCCTCCACAGATTAATCTAGAACAGTGTAGCAGTGAAGAGAGTGCTCGGTACAAACTTCAATTTCTAGCTACTTATGCCAGCGACCTTAATGACAAATGCTTCGTTGATCTCACCGGAGGTTATGGAGTGGATAGTTATTGGTTAAGTACCCGTTTTGACAAGGGAATCTATGTGGAGCAAGATTCCGAATTGTGTGCTATATCAAAGCAAAATTTCGACACCTTAGGGGCATCTAATGTACGAGTCATCAATGGGTCTGCTCAAGAGGTGTTGGACCAACTGGATGAGGTGTCACTTATTTATATTGACCCTGCAAGACGGAACGAACGTGGAACTAAAGTCGCTGCATTGGAAGATTGCACGCCTAACATCCTGGAGATGATGCCGATGATGCTTGAAAAATCATCATATGTATTGGTCAAGCTGTCTCCTATGTTTGACCAACACGCTGCTTGTCAGCAGATTCCTGATACGGTCGCGTGTGCAATAGTGGCTCTCAATAATGAGTGTAAGGAAGTTCTCCTTTTGGTTTCTTCTAAGCATAAAAGTTCTCTTGACGATGCGGGATGCCCAGTCGAGGCACTCAATATGCAACATGGAATACAGCAATCTTCGGTTTCTATTATTGCTAAGAAAAATAGACCTTTGGGCTCATCTGTTATCGCTTACATTGGTCTCGAAGAGTTAGTTAGTCATCATTTTCTTTATGAGCCCAATGCTGCTATCATGAAGCAGCAGGGATTCGATATACTCAGTGCACGCTATGCTGATGCGTCGTTGAAGAAATTAGCCAAAGATAGTCATCTCTATGTGAGTCCTGAACTGATCACTGACTTCCCAGGACGTACCTTTAAATTGGTTACTCATTGTAAGGTTCAGAAACGAGAAGTAAAGAAGATGCTCCATGGGGAGAAATCAGTTCATTTGACTGTACGTAATTTTCCTCTTGGGAGCAATGCTTTGTGTAAGAAAATGGGATTGCGCGAGGGGGGCGAAATCTATTTATTTGCAACTAAAATAGCTGAAGAATATCGATTGCTTTATTGTCTCAAAAGTGATTAATTGTCCTTTTTGTCCATTATGTTTATTCTTTTTTTATCTTTGTATAAATCACATATATATATAAATTTTATGTCTTATTTATTCCTTTTGATTGGTTTAGCGATGGTCCTCTTTGGTGCACATGCATTGACTGATGGTGCTGCAGCAATTGCGACTCGCTTTCACATCCCTCAAATTGTTATAGGATTAACAATTGTTGCCTTCGGTACATCAGCTCCAGAACTTATAGTCAGTGCTTCAAGTGCTCTACGAGGAAGTACTGATATGGCCGTAGCCAATATCATTGGTTCTAACTTGTTCAATACATTGATGCTAGTTGGGGTCACTGCCTTGATAGCTCCTATTGTAGTTCAACATCGGACATTACGCCTAGAGATTCCACTTTGCATATTGGCAAGTGTCGTCTTATTTGTCATGGCAGATGATAAACTGATGGATGGCTCAATGACAAACTTATTGACTCGCTCTGATGGGTTGGTGCTTTTGGCTTTTTTCCTTATTTTCTTAAGTTATTCCTATACGATAGCTTCGGGGGGACGTCAGGGAGGTAATAGGCCCGATGTGGACAATAAGACAACACCTGAAGTCGGTGAAACGGAAGATGTCATCGAATCGATAGATGTCTTGCCTACACCGCCTATGTGGCGCAATGTTCTCTTCTTTCTTGTTGGCTTAGCTTTGCTTGCATTTGGAGGCGACCTCTTCGTTTCTAGTGCTTCTGACATAGCCTATTCTTGGGGAGTATCTGAAGCAATAATCGGTTTGACTTTGGTTGCAATAGGAACTTCTCTTCCTGAATTAGCTACGAGTGTAGTGGCAGCTTTGAAGAAGAATCCTGAATTGGCAGTGGGTAATGCAATAGGAAGTAACTTGATGAATATCTTTTTGGTACTGGGTATTTCTTCTACTCTTTGTCCGCTACAATTGGGAAATGTGCGGGCTTCTGATCTACTATTACTCATAGCAGCGAGTGTGATATTATGGATTGTTGCGCTTTTCTTTGGTGAACGTACCATTACCCGTGTAGAAGGAATTATCTTGATTCTATTCTATTTAATGTACATGTCGTTCAGAATCCTTGTAAATTAATGTTTTTTGTGCTATATGTGATACAGAAAGAACAACTTTCCTTCAAGTTTTCCCGTGGGTTTTTCATGAAAACATTTATCTTTGTACAAACAATATACTAAATATGCAATATAAGGTCAAGGCAATAAGTTCGCCTTCTGATATAGGAGCTTTTATCCAATTCAATTATACGTTATACCGAGGGAATGCTTATAGTGTCCCTGATTTGTTTATGGATTTAGAAATGACTTTTGATCCAAAACGAAATGCTGCTTTCGAGTTCTCAGATGCTATTTTCTTTTTAGCTTATGATGAGTTTGACCAGATAGTAGGTCGAGCAGTGGGTATCATTAATAAAAAAGCAAATAAGATATGGGACACGCGTACTGTCCGATTTGGTTGGATTGATTTTATTGATGATAAAGCGGTCAGTAAACAGCTCTTAGATGCTATCTCTACATGGGGCAAAAAACACGGGATGGATAGACTTGAAGGACCGCTCGGATTTACTGATTTTGACAATGAGGGATGTCTTATCGAAGGGTTTGACCAAATAGGTACTATGGGCTCTTTGTACAACTTCCCTTATTACAAGGACCATTTCGAAGCGTATGGCATGGAAAAAGCAGCGGATTGGGTTGAGTTTAAAATCTATATCCCTGATGAAGGGGTCCCAGCTCGTTTCCAACGGATGGCAGACTTAGTCAAAGCCAAATATAAATTGCAGATAGTCAAATATAAGAGTTCACGCAAGATAGCTAGAGACTATGGCAAAGCTATCTTTGAACTTTTGAATACGAGTTATGCTTCCTTGTTTGGTTTCAGTCCGCTATCGGAGAATCAAATTAAACAATATATGAAAACTTACCTTCCGGTATTGGACCTGCGTATGGTTACCTTAATCACGGAAGCAGACGGTACACTTGTTGGCGTGGGGATATCTATGCCTTCAATGAGTAAAGCTTTGCAAAAAGCTCAAGGGAAGTTATTCCCTATAGGGTGGTATCACTTACTCAGAGCCTTGAAAGGAAATCATCGTGGAGGGGTATTGGATTTACTTCTAGTAGCGGTTCATCCTAAATATCAAGGTAAAGGGGTCAATGCGCTTTTGTTTTCAGACTTAATTCCTGTATATAAGAAGATGGGATTTAGTTATGCAGAGAGCAATCCTGAATTAGAAACGAATGGTAAAGTACAGGCGCAATGGTCTATGTATGACACTGTTCAACATAAGCGCCGCAGAGCTTTTAAGAAAAGTATTTAGACAGAATATTCCTTTTGAAATAATTGTGGACAACAAAAGATTAAAAAGATGGATTCCAAGACTAACACCAAGAAAAATGAATCTTCTTTAGCTGAATATACTGATGATAATATTCGACACCTAAGTGACATGGAGCATGTTCGGACTCGTCCGGGAATGTATATCGGGCGACTAGGGGATGGCTCACATGCCGAAGACGGTATCTATGTGCTGCTGAAAGAAGTTACTGATAATAGCATCGATGAGTTTAAGATGCAAGCTGGAGACCGCATTGAAGTCAATGTGGAAGATGATTTACGTGTGAGTGTGCGGGATTACGGACGAGGTATCCCCCAAGGTAAATTAATCGAAGCAGTTAGCAAACTCAATACTGGAGGTAAGTATGATGGAAAGGCCTTTAAAAAAAGTGTCGGACTAAATGGAGTCGGTATCAAGGCTGTCAATGCCCTGAGTAGTCATTTCGAAGTACGAAGCTATAGAGATGGTACAGTACGTATTGCTCGTTTCGAACGAGGTGACCTTATCGATGATAGAACCGAAGCGACTACAGAACCCAACGGAACTTATATTCTATTTGAACCAGATAATGATGAGAAGATCTTTCATCAATATGCCTTTAGAGGTGAATATGTTGAGAACTTATTAAAGAACTATACTTACCTAAATACAGGACTTTGTATCATGTACAATGGGAAGCGTATCATCAGTCGTCATGGCTTGAGTGACTTGCTCAATGATAATATGACTCTGGAAGGATTGTATCCTATCGTGCATCTCAAAGGAGAGGATATCGAAATCGCTTTTACTCATGCTAATCAGTATGGGGAGGAGTATTATAGTTTTGTCAATGGACAACATACCACTCAAGGAGGTACGCATCAAAGTGCTTTGAAAGAACATCTTGCTCGTACCATCAAGGAGTTTTTCAATAAGAATCATGATTTTCAAGATATTCGTAATGGATTGGTCGCTGCTGTGGCTATCAATGTGCAAGAACCGATATTTGAGAGTCAAACCAAAGTGAAATTGGGAAGTACACTGATGGAGCCAGGTGGCCTCTCTGTGAATCGACATGTAGGGGACTTCGTCAAGTTGGAAGTCGATAACTATCTTCACAAACACGCAGAGACAGCTGAGTCTATTCTCTCAAAGATACAGGAGAGTGAAAAGGAACGCAAAGCGATAGCTGGAGTCACTAAATTGGCTCGTGAACGTGCTAAAAAGGCGAATCTCCATAATAAGAAATTGCGCGATTGCCGTATTCATTTCAACGATGAAAAAGGAGATCGTCAAGAAGAGAGCGTCATCTTCATCACCGAGGGTGATTCTGCTTCAGGATCCATTACTAAGAGTCGAAACGTAAATACACAAGCGGTATTTTCTCTTCGAGGTAAACCGCTGAATAGTTATGGTTTAACTAAAAAGGTGGTTTATGAAAACGAGGAGTTTAATTTATTACAAGCGGCTCTAAACATAGAGGAGGGAATAGAAGGATTGCGCTACAACAAAGTCATTGTGGCAACAGATGCCGATGTTGATGGGATGCATATTCGTTTACTCCTGATTACTTTCTTCCTTCAGTTCTTCCCTGACTTAATCAAGAAAGGACATGTCTATATATTGCAAACCCCACTATTTAGGGTTCGTAATAAGCAGGAGACTCGCTATTGCTATAGCGATGAAGAGCGTTTGGCTGCTATTGATGAGGTGAAGAATCCTGAAATAACACGCTTTAAGGGATTGGGAGAGATTTCTCCTGATGAGTTTAAATATTTTATCGGTAAAGACATGAGATTAGACCAAGTGTCTCTTAAGAAAACAGATGCGGTGAAAGAACTGCTGAACTTTTATATGGGTAAAAATACAAGTGAAAGACAAGAATTTATTATTGAAAACTTAGTCGTAGAGGAGGAAATCTAATGAGTCAAGCGAAAAAGAAAATAGCTATCTTTCCTGGTACTTTTGACCCTTTTACAGCAGGGCATGCCAATGTTGTCAAACGCGCTCTAAAGATGTTTGATGAGATAGTGATAGCCATTGGATTTAATGCTAATAAGCGCACTTTCTTTACAGTGGAGCAAAGGGTACGTATGATTCAGAAGTATTATGCATCTGACCAGCGTATCAGAGTCGAAGCCTACGATATACTAACTGTTGATTTTGCTATTCAAATAGGAGCAGACCATATAATCCGTGGAATACGTACAGTGGCCGACATGGAGTATGAACGTACTATCGCTGATGTGAATCTGAAGATCAGCGGTATAGATACTTTGCTCTTGTTTACACTACCTGAATTGACAAGTGTGAGTAGTAGTATCTGTAGAGAATTGCTTCGTTTTGGTAAAGATATTTCTATGATGCTTCCTGATTCATTTGAATTGGAAGACCGTGAATGATAGACTTTCTCAACCGCTGTGTAATACGAAGAGACCGTATCTCTTTATCTAATTAAATCAATAAAGATGAATAAAAAGATTACTATACATATAGCCAAGTGTACTTCGTTTGTAGCCTTGTTGATTCTTGCTTGTGGGTTGCCTTCTGCAGCTTACGCACAGCAAGGGAAATCAGGACAGACTAGTCGTCAACGAGCATTTCATAAGCTAGAATTGGCTGCGTATATGATAGACCATATGTATGTGGATAGTGTCGATGTCGATAAGTTAGCCGAAGGTGCTATACGTGGTATGCTTGATGACTTAGATCCTCACTCTTCATATAGTGATGCTGATGAAGTGAAATCCTTTCAAGAACCCTTAGATGGTAGTTTTGAGGGTATCGGTATAGAATATAACATGATCCAAGATACGCTTGTCGTGATACAGCCTATCGTTGATGGTCCGAGTGATAAAGCGGGAATCTTGGCTGGTGACCATATCATTGCTGTGAATGATACAACTATCTCTGGAGTGAAGATGTCTGCCATGAACATCATCTCACGTATCAAAGGTAAGAAAGGGAGTATCGTCAATATTAAGGTTCTTCGAAGTGGAATCTCGGAGGCTCTCACATTTTCTATTAAGCGGGACAAAATCCCATTGTATAGCGTCAATGCTGCTTATATGGTTACGCCAGATGTCGGTTATCTCAAGATTGACCGATTTGCTAAGCAGACAGGTGATGAGGTCATCGAATCGATTAAGTCTCTAAAGAAGAAGGGGATGGTAAATCTGATACTTGATCTCAGAGGCAATGGCGGTGGCTATTTAGCTGCAGCAAAAAGTGTGGCTAATCAATTCTTGGATGATGATGAATTGGTCGTCTATACCAAGGGAAGGATGCAAGATGATACTGTGATAAAGGCCAATGGATATGGAAAATTCAAGAAAGGACGTCTAATCGTACTCATAGATGGCTTCTCTGCTAGTGCGAGTGAAATCGTCACAGGGGCTATCCAAGATTGGGATAGAGGAGTCGTGGTAGGAAGACGGAGTTTCGGAAAAGGTCTCGTACAGCGTCCGTTTATGCTCCCAGATAAAAGTATGATACGGTTGACAGTAGCTCGATATTTTACTCCTTCTGGACGTTGTATACAGAAACCTTACACGTCTCGTGAAGAGTATAATAGAGCGTTTATCGATCGTTTCAACCGCGGGGAATTACAGCATGCAGATAGCATACATTTTCCAGATAGCCTGAAGGTGTATACACGCAAGAATAGACGAGTTGTCTATGGGGGTGGTGGCATCATGCCTGATTATTTTGTTCCTATAGATACGACAAGCATCTATTATCGCCATGTAGTTAGCAAAGGACTTCTTTTGAGGGAGGTCTCGAATTATATAGCAGCCCATCGTCAAGAATTGTTGACAGCTTATACTAGTGCGGATGCCTTCATCGAGGATTTCGATGATTTGCCTACTATGCTATCTGAATTGGAGCAGCTAGCCGATCAGGAAGGAATAGATACTAGTGACTCTTCTGATAACCGACTATTAAAGACGCAGCTCAAAGCTTTGTTGGCTCGAGATATCTGGGGTATGGCTGCTTACTCTAAGATAATGAATGCTGATAATCCGGATTTTAAAAATGGATTACGTATCATTACTAGCGCTCAATATGAAGAACTTCTAAGTCCCAATAAATAGAACTATAAATATAAGTATTATGGTAGTAGATAGTCTGATAAAAAAAACTACTCGTCATGCGAACCTAAAACGATGTGATGTTCATTTTAAACATGAGCATCACGTGAGGGGGATGCATCACCCTGAGGAGAAGTGCAATCAAAATTTAATGTTGTTTGTGTTATCTGGTGAACTATTAGTCAATAGTTATCTTTATCCAAGTACTACTATAAGACCTCAGCAAGTGATCTTGCAACCTATCGGGAGTAAAGTGGAGTATCTAGCACTTGTAGATACTGACTTGTTGATCTTTGAATTTAATGACATCCCTTTAGTCAATGAGGATGCATATTCGAATATGATGCAAAATAATGAAGCACCTATCTCATATCCTTATTTAGAGTTGCCTAAGAAAGTACTTTCTTGTGTTTTGGATATTTGTACTATCGTAGATGAGTCGGAAGAGCATGAGTATCTGTATTATGAGTTGAAAGCGAAAGAACTGATTTATCTGATTATGCGCCATATTAATGTGCATGAATTGCGTAAATTTTTCTATACTATTGGTAGTTATACGCAATCTTTCCAACATTTTGTAATGTCCAACTTCCGTCAAGTCAAGAATGTGGAAGAATTTGCTCATATCGGAGGGTATAATCTAAGTACTTTCCGCCGTATCTTTAAGAATGTATATGGTATGGCTGTCTATGAGTGGATATTAGATAAAAAGCGTCAAGGTATTATCAATGATTTACAACATACTTCGGACCGTATCAATGTCATATCTAGTCGGTATGGTTTCGATTCCCTTTCACACTTTGCTCATTTCTGCAAGTCTTCCTTTGGAGATACTCCTCGCTCATTGCGTAAACGGAGTGCAAATGGAGAGGATATTCAATCCTTATTAGTTTTGACAGAACCGGTTTTTCCTGATGAACCAGAAGAAGTGGACGGGACAGTTTTTACCCCTGTTAAAGACCAAGAAGAAGACTTATTTACTACAATGCACTCCCCAACAAGATAATAAAATTAAAAATTAAAGAAATAATTCTTTATTAAGTTGCTAGTGTTGATTAAACTGTTTATTTTTGCGGTCAATTGGGCATGCTGTAGTGTGGTGTGTACTAAAATGGATAGAGATATTCATAATGATAACAGAATTCAATTTCAATTATTCAATATTTTAAACTCAATCATTTATGTGGTTAAACAATTCATCTATAGGACGAAAGCTGGTTATGAGCGTAACAGGACTTGCCCTCATCCTATTTCTGACTTTTCACATGGCGATGAACCTTGTGGCACTCTTTTCTGTTGAGGGTTACAATATGGTTTGTGAGTTCTTAGGAGCAAACTGGTATGCAGTTGTAGCTACTATGGGACTAGCAGCGCTATTTGTGATTCACATTGTCTATGCGTTTTGGCTTACACTCCAAAACTACAAAGCACGTGGTAACGATCGTTATGCGGTAACAGACCGCCCTAAATCGGTCGAATGGTCTTCTCAAAACATGTTGGTTTTGGGTGTTATCGTTCTTCTTGGTATTGGTCTTCACTTAGTTCATTTTTGGTCTAAGATGATGCTTGTCGAGTTGACTAACGGAAAAGAATTCGTTATCAACGGGAACGCAATCTCACCAACAGACGGTGCAGCTCTTATTCGATACACCTTCTCGCAATGGTACAATGTAGTTCTTTATTTGATCTGGATTGCTGCTATCTGGTTCCATTTGAATCATGGCTTCTGGAGTGCTTTCCAGACTATCGGTTGGAACAATAAGGTATGGCAAAGTCGTCTTCAGACTATTTCTTTGTGGTATACAACAATCCTTTGTTTAGGATTTGCTGCTGTCGTGATTCTTTTCGGCGCAGGTATATTATAGAGTTCATTCAACGAGACCTTTTTAACAAGTAAAAATTAGATTGAATAAATCATTATGACTAAGATCGATTCAAAAATCCCTGAAGGCAAATTAGCCGAAAAGTGGACCAATTATAAGAATCACCAGAAACTCGTCAATCCTTCAAACAAACGTCGTCTAGACATTATCGTTGTAGGAACAGGACTTGCTGGTGCATCTGCAGCTGCATCTCTTGGAGAGATGGGCTTCAAAGTGCTCAACTTCTGTATTCAAGATTCACCACGTCGTGCACACTCTATTGCAGCACAAGGTGGAATCAATGCAGCAAAAAATTATACAAATGATGGTGACTCTGTTTACCGTCTATTTTACGATACTATTAAAGGTGGAGATTACCGTTCACGTGAATCAAATGTTTACCGTCTTGCAGAAGTATCAAATGCAATCATTGACCAATGTGTAGCACAAGGTGTTCCTTTTGCTCGCGATTACGGTGGCTCACTTGATAACCGCTCTTTTGGTGGTGCTCAGGTATCTCGTACTTTCTATGCTAAAGGACAGACTGGTCAGCAGTTGTTGCTAGGTGCTTATTCTGCATTGAGCCGTCAAATCAACAAAGGAACTGTTGAGTTGTACACTCGCTATGAAATGATGGACCTTGTTATCATCGATGGACGTGCTCGTGGTATTATCGTTCGCAACTTGGTTACAGGTAAATTGGAACGTTTTGCTGCTCATGCTGTAGTAATAGGAACAGGTGGATATAGCAATTCATACTTCTTGTCTACAAATGCAATGTCTTGCAACGTATCTGCACCAATCCAATGTTATAAGAAAGGGGCTTACTTTGCAAATCCTGCTTATGTACAAATCCACCCTACATGTATTCCAGTACACGGTGACAAACAATCAAAATTGACGTTGATGTCAGAGTCACTTCGTAATGATGGTCGTATCTGGGTACCAAAGAAATTGGAAGATGCTAAGGCTATTCAAGCTGGCAAATTGAAACCAACAGACATCCCTGATGAGGATCGTGACTTCTATTTGGAACGTCGTTATCCTGCATTTGGTAACTTAGTTCCACGTGATGTGGCATCTCGTGCTGCTAAAGAACGTTGTGATGCTGGATTCGGTGTCAACGAGACAGGTCTTGCTGTATTCCTTGATTTTAAATATGCTATTGAACGTCTAGGTGCTGAAGCTGTAGAAGCTCGTTATGGTAACCTTTTCCAAATGTATGAAGAAATCACTGACCAAAATCCATACAAGACTCCAATGATGATTTTCCCTGCTATTCACTATACAATGGGTGGTATCTGGGTTGATTATGAGTTGATGACTTCTATCCCTGGGTTATTTGCTATTGGTGAGTGTAACTTCTCTGACCACGGTGCTAACCGTCTAGGAGCATCTGCTTTGATGCAAGGATTGGCTGATGGTTATTTCGTGCTTCCATATACTATTCAAAATTATTTATCAGATCAGATTTCTGTACCTCGTTTTAGCACAGACTTACCTGAATTCGAAACTGCTGAAAAGTCAGTATACGATATGATGAAGAAGTTGATGAATGTAAAGGGAAAACGTACTGTAGACTCTATTCATAAAGAATTTGGACTTATTCTATGGGAATGCGTAGGAATGGGAAGAACCAAGAAAGGTTTGGAACAAGCTATCGTTAGAATCGATGAGATACGTAAGGAATTCTGGAGTAATGTATTTATTCCTGGAGAACTTGACGATATGAATCCTGAGCTTGAAAAAGCTATCCGTGTAGCTAACTTCATCGATATGGGTCAATTGATGGCTTACGATGCACTTAACCGTGAAGAATCTTGTGGTGGTCACTTCCGTGAGGAGTACCAGACAGAGGAAGGTGAAGCAAAACGCGATGATAAGGATTTCATGTATGTATCTTGCTGGAATTATCAAGGAGAAGATAAGAAACCAGAACTGCTCAAAGAGGAGTTAGTCTACGAAGAGACTGAGGTGAAAACCCGTAACTACAAAGTATAATAAACGATGGATAAAAATATATCATTTACGCTAAAAGTTTGGCGTCAGAGAGGCCCTAAGGCCAAAGGGGAATTTAAAGAATACCCAATGAAGGACATTTCAGGCGGTACCTCTTTCTTGGAGATGCTTGATATCCTCAATGAAGAACTTGTCGGTAAAGGAGAAGAACCTATAGTATTTGATCACGATTGTCGTGAGGGTATCTGTGGTATGTGTTCTCTTTATGTCAATGGACATCCGCATGGACCTGAAGGTGGTGTGACTACTTGTCAGTTGTTTATGCGTAAGTTCAAAGATGGTGAGACAATCACTGTAGAGCCATGGCGTTCTGCTGGTTTCCCTGTAATTCGTGATTTGATGGTGGACCGTACAGCTTACGATACTATTATGCAAGCTGGAGGATATGTATCTGTCAATACAGGTGCTCCTCAGGATGCGAATGCGACACCTATCTCTAAAGAAATCGCTGATGAAGCAATGGATAGTGCTTCTTGTATCGGTTGTGGTGCTTGTGTGGCTGCTTGTAAGAATGGTTCTGCCATGCTTTTCGTATCTGCTAAGGTAAGTCAACTAGCGATTCTCCCTCAAGGTCAGGTAGAGCGTGTACGTCGTGCAAAAGCGATGGTTGCAAAAATGGATGAACTTGGCTTCGGTAACTGTACGAATACTCGTGCTTGTGAGGCTGAATGTCCTAAGAATATTACTATTAGTAATATCGCTCGTCTAAACCGTGAATTTATCTCTGCTAAATGCAAGGACTAATGAACTGATTGCTAATCTGCATCTCTGTGGTGTAGAATAATTATAATGAGGCCTCTTGGTGAGCTATGCTTACTTAGAGGCCTCTTTCGTGGTCTTATCTCCATTCTTCTTTGCAGTAATCGCACTTTTACCCTTTTTATGTGCAATTCTTTGGGTAAGCGCTACTAAATACGTATTTTTGTCGCAAACAAACAATAAGATAATTATGCCATTAGTTAAGACTCGCACCCATTTAGTGGATGTATCTCGTAAATTGTTTGCTCGTGTAGGATACGAACATACAACGATGAATGATATTGCTATGGCATCAGGAAAAGGTAGACGTACACTCTATACTTATTTCAAAAGTAAAGAAGAACTTTATTGGGCAGTGGTAGAGAGTGAACTCGATATCCTTACTGAAATGATGCGTCGTGTTGCGAACCGAAATATTGATCCCGACAAGAAGATAATAGAGATGATATATACTCGTCTCGATGCGGTAAAAGAAGTGGTTTATCGTAATGGTACGCTGCGTGCCAATTTCTTTAGAGATATTTGGGCTGTAGAGAAGGTACGTAAGAAATTTGATTATCGTGAGATTGAACTTTTTGAACAAGTGCTTCGTGAGGGAGTCAGTAAGGGGTTCTTTAGTATCAATGATACTCGTATGACGGCTACGCTCATGCATTATTGTGTGAAAGGGATTGAGGTCCCACATATACGCGGCAAGATAGCTCCAGCGGTAGATATAACTAAGCGTAAGCAGTTAGTCGCTGATATGGTGTTGGGGGCTTTGCATAGACCTGAAGGCAATAACGAACATTTTATTGAGGAGCAGCTCAAAGCTCAGCAGCAAAAAGAAGAAGAGAATAAAGAATGAAGATATTTATAAATAACCACTAAAAGATAGATTATGAAATTACTCGAAGGAAAGACAGCTCTTGTCACAGGAGCAGCTCGTGGAATCGGAAAATCAGTAGCTTTGAAATTTGCTTCTGAAGGAGCAGATATTGCATTTACTGACCTTAAAATAGATGAGATAGCAGAAGAAACTAAGAAAGAGCTAGAAGCTTTTGGTGTAAAAGCTAAAGGATATGCTTCTAATGCAGCTGATTTTGATGACACAGCACGTGTCGTTAAAGAAATCCATGCTGATTTTGGTTCTATTGACATCTTAGTCAACAACGCAGGAATCACTCGTGACGGCTTGATGATGCGAATGAGTGAACAACAATGGGATATGGTGATCAATGTGAATCTTAAATCTGCATTTAACTTTATCCATGCTTGTACTCCTATTATGATGCGTCAAAAATCAGGTAGCATTATCAATATGAGCTCTGTCGTAGGTGTCTCTGGAAATGCTGGACAATGTAACTATTCAGCATCTAAGGCTGGTATGATTGGTTTAGCGAAATCTATCGCTAAGGAAGTTGGCTCTCGCGGTATTCGTGCGAACTGTATCGCACCTGGATTTATTATAACAGAGATGACAAATGAATTGTCTGAGGAAGTGAAAAAAGAATGGGCGAAAGCTATTCCATTGCGACGTGGAGGTACTCCAGAGGATGTGGCAAATGTTGCAACTTTCTTGGCATCAGATTTAAGCAGTTATGTAAGTGGACAAGTGATTCACTGCTGCGGTGGTATGAATATGTAATAGACTATGCAAGTAATATACGAAGATAATCACATTATCATAGTAAATAAAAAGAGTGGGGAGATTGTTCAAGGGGATAAAACCGGTGATACTCCTCTCTCTGAATTGGTACAGCAGTATCTAAAAGTGAAGCATAATAAACCTGGAAAAGTGTTTATCGGTGTGCCTCATCGTTTGGACCGACCAACTTCAGGACTTGTCGTATTTGCTAAGACAAGTAAAGCTTTACAGCGTCTTGGTAAGATGTTTCAAGAAGGAACGGTCAAGAAGACTTATTGGGCTATCGTCATGAAACGACCTGAATATGAAGAGGGAGAATTGAGCCATTATCTTGTTCGTAATGAACAAAAGAATAAATGCTACGCTTATCATAAAGAGAAATCGAGATCTAAGGTAGCTAAATTGAAATATAAGCTCATTAATTCTTCTCAGAATTATCATCTTATTGAAGTCGAGTTGATGACTGGAAGACATCATCAGATACGTTGCCAATTGAGTAAAATCGGTTCTCCTATTAGAGGAGACTTGAAGTATGGTGCTCCTCGGAGCAATAAGGATGGTAGTATTTCACTCCATGCACGCCGTATTCGATTTGAACATCCTGTAAGCAAGGAGATAATCGATGTGACTGCTCCGGTACCAGCAAATGATAACCTTTGGAAATCATTTGAAAATTGCTAGTATTTAAAATGACAAATAAACGACAAGATGAAATTATCACTCGGACGATTTAATCAATTGACCATAGTCAAAGAAGTTGACTTTGGATTGTACCTCGATGGAGGTGAAGTGGGGGAAATTCTTCTTCCACAACGATATGTCCCAAGTACTTATATCATTGGAGATACCCTCAATGTATTCCTTTATCTTGATAGTGAGGAGCGCTTGGTAGCTACTACTGAACATCCACTCGTGCAGGTAGGTGAATTTGCTTTTCTTAAAGTCAATTGGACCAATGAACATGGAGCCTTTTTGGACTGGGGATTAATGAAAGACCTATTTGTTCCATTTCGTGAGCAGAAACAAAAGATGGAACAAGATAAGTTCTATTTGATTCATTGTCATATTGACGAGGAGAGTTTCCGTATCATGGGTAGTGCTAAGGTGGACAGATATATGAGCAAGCAGATGCCTACATATACTCCAGGACAGGCTATCGATATCCTAGTAGGACAACGTACTGAACTTGGATTTAAATGTATCATAGAGAATCGCTTCTGGGGATTGATTTATGATAATGAAATCTTTCAGCCTGTCCGCGTAGGAAATAGGCTTCAAGCTTACATTCGTCAGGTTCGTCCTGATGGAAAGATTGATTTGATGCTACAACGTCACGGGAAAGAGCAACGTCATGAGTTGACTGATACTATTCTTGAGAAACTTCAAGAAGCAGGAGGTACCTTGCCATTTCATGATAAGAGTTCTGCGGAAGAGATATATGACACATTTCAAGTGAGTAAGAAACAGTTTAAACGTGCTTTGAGTGAGTTGTATAAACGTCGAAAAATCATAATAGAATCAGATGGTATTCGTTTGAAATAATCGTTTATCACTCATATAGTAAATCCCCCACAAACTAGGAGTCGTTTGTGGGGGATTTGTTTGTTCTTATTTTGCTGACCACAATCAGTTGATTGTGATCGAAAAAAGGTGATAAATTAATATCCAGGATTGTTATCCCAATTAGTTAAGGCGAGTTCATTTGGCGACAGTGGGAGATAATAGTGTCCAAATTCCTTAAATATAGATGTAGCATAATATTCCGGTTTTACTTGTGCTACTTTTTCTCTTCTGACGAGGTCAAACCATCGTTTCCCTTCTGCGATAAATTCATATCCTCTCTCTGCAAATACAGCAGCATCAAAAGCCTCACTATTGGTTGTCGTGGTCAAGTCTGCTTCGGCTATGCCAGCTCTTCGTTCTACTTGCTGTAAACAATCTAATGCTTGACTATTCACTGTACCTGTAGCTAGGTTCGATGCTTCAGCATATATGAGAAGCACTTCAGCATAGCGGAACAGCGGAGTGATTCCATTGCTGGTGGCACTCTTTCCTGCTGGTCCTTGATTGTAATCTTGATATTTAGCTATACATGGCATGCCATCTAAGCTATTCTCCCAGGATACAGTTCCATTGGAAGTAGGCCAAGAAGTCATGTAGACAAATTCTTTTCTTGCTCCTTCTGGATACTTATTCATATAATCTGGATTTGCTTGTATATCTGCCCAACCAGCGAGTATGTAGTCTCTTGGATAGTATGATTTCCCATATTGACTAGCTACTTTCTTAGCAACGGAATTGTGTATGGCAAATAGGTGCTCGTTGGTTTCTTCCTTACGATCCTCTTTCCATAGCCCTTCATAGGTAGGGGTAAGATACAAATAGGAGTTATTCTTGATTATATCGAGTGCTGTGTCTGCAGCCTTCTTGTAGTACTCAGTACCTAATTTCAATGGCCATCCTGCCATGGTTAGATATACCTTTGATAATAAAGTTTTGCCCGCCCACTGTGAAGGAGTGGAACTATTACCAGAGCGACTCACCAAAGGAAGATGCTCGGCTGCATATTGGGCATCAGGAACAATAATATCATTGTATATTGTTTCTACTGCAACTCGCTGCTGTGGTTTATTTGCTTCTGTAGGGTTAGTTATCGCTGGTACATCTCCGAACCAACGTACAAGAAAGAAATAACTCAAAGCACGCATAAAATGTGCTTCGGCAAGTACGGCTCTATATTTTTCAGCTTCGATCTCGTCTGTTGGAAGTGGAGTACCTACTATCAGTTTGTTAGCTCCAGAGATAACAGCCCACATATTCTTCCAAGTAGTCCAAGTAGAACTGCTATTGATTCCTGCATCAGGATTTAGAGTGACTAAAACCTCAGATGCATTGTTTGGCTTGGGAGAAGTAAGTAAGGCATCGTCGAGGCACTCATATCGTGCCCAATAGCTTGAAAAGCCATAAGCTTTGTACCAAAAGCTGTGATATAGCCCTGTGGCTGCTAATTCTACGGAACCAATATCTTGTGGTAGTTTGATATATTCTTCTTCTGTCAAAAAAGATTTCGGTTCCTGATCTAAATCTACACAGGAGTTCAATCCCAAGAGCCCCAATAGGCCCATTATGGTTAGATATATGTATTTCATGTTGTTCAATATTAAATAATTGTATCTATTAGAATGAGAAGTTAAGTCCAAAAAGGTAGTTCCTTCCATTAGGATAAGTACCCCAATCTACGCCAGAAGTTAGTGGTTTGTTTAATGTTGCTTCAGGATCCATACCATTGTATCCTGTGAATAGGAATGGATTCTGTATGGATGCATAGACACGAAGTTTATTTATAGAAAGGATATTGCAAATAGATTGAGGAAGTGTATATCCTGCAGTGATACTTTTTACCTTCACAAAATCACCTTTCTCGACAAAGCGACTATTAAAGGCTTTTACCGATTTGTTTGGATGAATGAATCCAGGGATATTTGTGTCTTCATGGTCAGGAGTCCATCGGTCTAGGAGTTCTGGATTAGGTGTGATTACATCTACTTGTCCAGGTATACCACTACTATTTGCGTATGAGAAATGATTTGTTGAATTGTAAATATCGAAACCATGCATTCCTATAACAAATAGAGCAAAATCAAATTGTTTATAGGTGAAGGTATTGTTCCATCCCCAATTAAGTAATGGTTGTCCATTACCAATGATTGTCTTATCTTTCTCATTGTATGTACCGTCCATATTCATATCTTTCAAACGTTCCTGTCCAGGGACTACTTTATAGATACTTTCGTAAGTGCCGGTTTTCTCAACCCCATTTTTTATGACTGTGACTTCTTTTGTTACATCTGTCGTTTTCCATACTCCTTCGTTGACAAATCCCCAGAAAGAACCGATACGTTCACCTTCAATCATTTTCATGACTGTATCTTCATATTTTGTTCCTAGGTTTTGCATCCTAGTCGCTGTAGGAATACTCTCAAAAGTACCTCTATTGTGAGATAACGTAACATCTGTATGCCAGCTAAATTCTTTAGAAGCATAAGGATCTGCACTCATGGTTAATTCTATACCTATATTGCGAATCTCACATGCATTTTTCAAGAGGTCATTCCATCCTGTGTGGGCTGGTTGTTGGACTTCCATCAAGACATCTTTTGAACGTTTGTCATACCAGTCAATACTGAATGTAAGACGATTGTTTAGAAATCCAAAATCGGTACCTATGTTTATTTGATTATTCTTTTCCCATTTCAAGTCAGGAGCTGCTGGACGACCTACTACATAGGATACAGAACCGTCAGAATTGACAACTGATTGCATCTGAGAAACTGTTCGGTATGCACCAATTGCTTGATTTCCTACAGAGCCATACCCAGCACGAAGCTTGAACTGACTGATCACATCATTGTCTTCCATAAATGCTTCTTGTTTAATGTTCCAAGCTAAAGCCATAGATGGAAAATAATCCCATTTGTCATGCAGTCTTGAGGAACCATCAGCACGAAGAGAAGCGGTCAACATGTATCTGTTTTTAAACACATAGTTGATACGGAAAAGTCCAGAGAGTAGTGTGTTGATATAACGATACGAATCACCCTCTTGCCTATTTGAATAATTCAAGGCATCTGAACCTAATCGTTCGAAAGTTAAGTCATAAGCACTAGCAGCAAAGTTATAATTGTTGCTATATGACTGTTCAAATACTGCAGTAGCATTAATCCTGTGGTCTTCGTTAAACTCTTTTACATAGTTTAGTGTATTGGTATTTAACCAGCTGTACTCCCAAGTCGAAGAAGATTTAGCAAGGGTTTGAGCATTTTTGAAGAAGTCATAGCTCGCTTCATTGCTACTTGTTGTGTTTAGGGTATTCTTAAATGCAATACCAAATTGAGTGCGGAAGGTAAGACCTTCAAGAATATTGAAGTTAAGATATGCTTGTAAATGATTTCTTAAGCTTCTGTTTTGTGCATCAATTTCGTTGATTAATCCTATCGGATTGTATGCTGGACCTCCACCAATAGGGAGTACATTATTGTAAGTACCATCCTCATTGTAAGGGCCAGTGAGTCCTGTAGAAGTCAATGTCTTGAGCATCAGGTTATCATATTGAGTCATGCGAGGTCCTGAATGCTCATTGTATATTCCCCAAATATTAACACCCATTTTCATCCAACTTTTGAGTTGACTGTCTACTTTCAAGCGATAATTGACACTTTTGCTGTTTGAGTTCTTAATCACTCCTTTTGCCTCTTTGTAACTCACAGAAGCTAGATAAGTTGATTTTTCTCCAGCACCAGAGATAGATAAATCATAGTTCTGATTTACTGCTATATCGTTGAAGACATTGTCTACATAATTGTAACCTGTCTTGCCACTCTTGTAATCAGCAATCTGCTCGTCAGTATAATAACTGACCGTTGGTTTTCCATAACTTGAATAGTATTCCTGTCCATAGGCATTGGCTAATTCAGCACACTGTGCAGGAGAAAGTGAATCTGGATTTTTGATAGTTGTCTTAAGGTTCACAAAGGCATTGAAATTAATGGTCAATTTGTCCTTGCTTGGTGTCTTGGTAGTCACTAAAATGACTCCATTAGCACCACGAGAACCATATACAGCTGTTGCAGATGCATCTTTGAGTACCTCAATGGATTTGATATCACTCGGATTCAAAGAGTTGAGCGTACCTCCAATAAATCCATCGATTACAACCAATGGATTACTGCTACCAGTAATAGAGTTGATACCACGAATACGGATTGTCGATTCTTGTGAAGGATCTCCATTGTTTGAAATGGATACTCCTGACATGCGACCTTGTAAGGCATCAGCTACGTTAGACGTTGGAGTCGTTTGAAGTACATCATCGGCCTTTACTGATGCTACAGCACCTGTAAGGTCACTTTTACGTTGTACACCATATCCTACGACCACAACCTCATCTAAACTCTGTGTATCTTCTGTCATCACGATGACGAAGTGATTCTTATTTCCTACTTTGATGACCTTGGTATTGAACCCAATATAGGAGATGGTCAATTCTGAATTTGAAGTAACTCCTTTTAGGGTAAAATGTCCATCAAAATCGGTGATTGTACCGCGAGTGGTCGATTTCTCTGCGATGGTAGCCCCAATGATTGGTTCACCTGTTTTGTCTTTTATGAGACCTGTAATGGTTCTACTTACTTGCGCATAAGTGGAAACATTCACGATAATGAATACAATCAGCAACATGAATCTGATTGATACATGTAGCAATTTGTTCTTTTGCTTCATAGTTTTAAATTTTAGTAATTAAAATAAAGGCTATGACAAAAGTAGAGTGAATTAAATGATTTGATTATGTATAATTGTGTATTATATCTATAAAAATGTCCATAAATAGCTTCTGAAATCTCTAGGTCGTTATTTTTTTTGCGTTTTTACTTTTATTAGACGCACTAGATAAAATTGGTTTGTTAGCCAGTCCAATTTGATTGTCGTAGATCCTTGATGAACATCAATCCTTGTCTTGGTAGGAACAGAAATCGCATCTTGACGCAGTTGTTTCTCTTGGGCTAGAGTTAGTTGGTCTGGTTTTCCCATCTCAAGATACATTGATTGTGGGTCGTGTTGTTTGTAGCCAACTTGTTGACACTCAAGTATATACTGTCCGTTTTGAAGTTGGTTTATCTCCAGATTGACTTGTCCTTTGTGTTTGGCGGGATGTAGTTTAGTGAAGTAGACCGGATTACTCTCTTTACCCTGCTGAGGCATCGTGAAATCATAAACTAACATGCTCAGATTACCCTCCCCATCGGTTGTAATCCATGATTGGGTGTCTTTGGTCTCTATTTCTTTAGAATACAATTGATTGTAAAAAGAGTAGGCATAAAATGATGGTTTGCGTATATCTTGCCAATTGATTAGGCCGAAACCGCCATGAAATGGCTTGTCTACAGTACCAGCTTCTTCAAAAACATCAGTAAATGTCCAATAAGACATGGATGTAGCAAATGCTGGAGTGTATCTCATTACATTTAAGAGGTAGGTTGCGTTTTGATAGGTATCATGAATCGGGTCTCGTGGAGAATAGGATGTGTTGAACTCAGTTATATGTAATTCCATATCCCCTTTATTAGCTTCCTTCATCTGTCTGCGTACTTCCTTAACATCATTGACTATACACATGGGGTCTGGACGTAAGAAATTGGCCATCGTACCGTATTCGTCCAAAGCTCCTTCCACTCCATAGGTGTGTGTGGAAATAAAGTCTAGCGCTACATGGTGGCTATCTGCAAACTCAATCATTTGCGGTACCCATCCACAACCAGAAGTCGCAGGGCCACCGACACGATAATCAGCATCAACTTCCTTGATGGCTTCAGCGGCCATCTGATACATGTGAAAGTAGTCTTTGATATCTCCGATAAAAAAGGCAGGATAATTAGGTTCGTTCCAAACCTCGAAATACCACTCTTTGACTTCTTCTCTACCATATCTTTCTGTTAGATGGGTTACTAGCTTTTTGATAAGTGTCTTGTATTGTGCATAGTCTGAGGGAGGGGTTGCATTTCCTTTCCACCAGAAAACTGTTTCATCTCCAGAACGCAGGTCATGAGGCATGAAACTGAGCTCGACAAATGGGCGGATGTTTACACTAAGCAAGAAGTCATAGAGTGCATCTATATACTGAAAGTTGTATTGAGGATGACCATTGACTATTTTGAATACCCCCATATCATCATGGAGTAAACCATGAAACCGGATGTATTGAAAAGCACAGTGCTTTTGAATCTCTGTTAGTTGCTTTTGCCAATTTGCCATTAACCCTTCATGAGCTCGTCCAGCTCCAACGCATATTAATGGTTGGTCTGAGAGTGAAGTTGTGGGCGAGGACATATTAACCTCAATGATGCGACTAGTGCCTTGAGAAGTTTCTGAAAAAGATGGTTCTTGTGCTGTCAAAAGACCAATGTTACCGAGAAATAGCAAGGTTAAACTAGCTATGATGTGTTTTACAGGATACTTCATATTATTTCTTTTATAAAAATTAAAGGCTAAAACAAACGGTTATCTGTTTTGGCCTCTAATATAACCCTTTTAATTTATTTGACAGTTATTACTGTCTCTAATAATTTACTATCTTCAGATGAAGCACCTACCATTATCTTGAAGGTACCAGGTTCTACAGTCCAATCCATATCTACATTGTAAAAAGCTAATTTCGTAGCAGGTAGTGTGAATTTGACCACTTTGGAAGCTCCAGCATCAATCGTAACTCGTCTGAAATCACGGAGCTCTTTTACAGGACGTGTGACAGAACTGTATTCATCGCGGATATATAGTTGTGCGATTTCTGTTCCTTTCCTGTCACTATCATTTTTGATGGTTACAGATACCTCTACTGTGCCGTCTTGCTCGATGGTATCAGTATTTAGTTGTAAATCACTGTATACAAAATGAGAATATGATTCGCCATGTCCAAATCGATATAATGGTTCGCTTGAACCGCATACCACTGGATGAAATAATAGCGATGGTTTGTGATTGAATACTGTTTGAATTTGTCCCACTGAACGAGGAATTGTCATAGATAACTTGGCTGATGGATTCACCTGTCCATACAGAATCTCAGCAACAGCTTGTCCACCCATCATGCCAGGTTCCCAAGCCTCAAGGATCGCAGGGAGATGGTCTGCTGCCCATTCTGTCGACAAAGGTCTACCGTTTACGAGAACCAATATAGTAGGTACTCCTGTTGCATATATCCGTTCGATAAGTTCGTTCTGAAGCCCAACTAGATTTAGGTCAGAACGGTCTGTATCTTCTCCACAAGTACGGTCTTTCCAACGGAAGCGCATCATATATTCTCCTGCCACAACAATATTCAAGTCTGCTTTTTTTGCTTTTCTGACAGCCTCGTCTACTTTCTTTTGACTCATATTTCTAGGATCCCAACCTTGGTCGACAAAACTGAACGAGGTGTTAGGAGCCTGCTGACGGAGACCTTCTAATATGGTTATAACATCTTTTGGATCTTGTTGACTACTCCAGTCTCCCATGATATTCTCATCATTAGCATTGATACCAGTGACCATCACGTGTTTGTATTTCTTAGCATCTAGTGGTAGTATTCCTTCATTCTTGAGAAGTACAATACTCTGTCTAGAAGCCTCCAATGCTGTCTGACGATGTTCTTCAGATAGGCGAACCGTTTTTCCTTTTGCAATATCAGTGTATGGATGTTCAAAGAGACCTAAACGGAACTTCACAGTCAAAATGCGACGTACAGAGTCGTCTATACGTGACTCTGGAATTCTTCCTTCTTCGACCAATTCTTTGACCATTTCTCCCCAGTGAATGCCATGCATGTGCATATCCACTCCTGCCATTATAGATTGATAAAAAGCTTCTTTAATCGTTTCTGCTGTATGATGGATATCTACAAGATGTTCTATATCCATCCAATCACTTACGACGAAGCCTGGGAAATTCCATTCTTTGCGTAGGACATCGGTCATTAACCATTTATTGGAATGACAAGGGATGCCATTTAATTCATTGTGCGACATCATTACTGACATAGCTCCCGCATCTACTCCCTGCTTGAATGGCGGAAAGAAGACTTCACGAAGGGTGCGCTCTGATATATCAGCCGGTGCGCCATTTGTTCCATTGATTGCTTCACTTCCACCGACAAAGTGCTTGATACAAGCTAATACATCAGTTTCAGTATCAAGATTTCGTTGATATCCTTTTACTGTCTGTGCACCCATCAATCCCACTAAATAAGGTGATTCTCCGTATGTCTCTCCACATCTTCCCCAGCGAGGGTCACGTGCAACCTCTACATTGGGATTAAACGTCCAATGCATGTTCATCGCGCGCATCTCTTCTGCAGTTTGACGTGCTATCTTATAAGCCATATCTGTATTGAATGAACTAGCTAATCCTATATTCGTAGGATAGACTGTATTGCCAGGACAGTTCGCATTGCCATGAATGGCATCTATACCAAATATGATAGGAATATGAAGACGGCTATCCATGGCTACCTGTTGTAGTTTGTTTGCTTCTTCTGGGGTAATCACATGAAGAAAAGAACCGATAAGTCCTTGTTGGAGCCACTTCAGCACATCGTTAGATGTCACTCCAGGATAAAATGCAGTAGCCGTGTTGTTTTTCAATTCCTCTGCTGTCAGATTTCCTTCTGCCGCTTTCATATGTTCAATACCCACAAATTGGTTCATTTGACCAATCTTTTCTTCAAGAGTCATTCGTTGGAGTAAATCATTTACACGATTCTCTACAGGTTGGTTGGCTTCCATATATATAGGAGATTGGTTCTTAGTTGATTGACAACTAAAAAGAAGGGTAACCACCGATAAGGTGGTTACTACGTTCTTAAAAAAGTTCTTTTGCATAAATTATTCGTTTTCTGTTGGTTCACTCCAGTTTTTTAAAGTCTCTACACGAGCATCCTTTCCCCATTGCGTCAATTCAGAATCGTCCCAAGGACCAGTGGCTGAAGCAGATGGTAAAAGCATACTATCATCAGTCATACACCATGTGATGTAACTAATCTTATTTGATTCCATCCAAGTGACCCATTCACTCCATGAATCAAGGTCAAATTGACCATCACCTGTGGCCTCCCAATAAGCACATTCTGATACGAATAGAGGCAATCCACCATCTAAACCAGCTTGCGCTTTAGCTCTTACATCATCTTTATGTGTAGCAGCATAGAAGTGAAAAGTATACATAATATTATCGAAGCCAGTAATTGGATCTGCTACTGCCAATGCTACATCAGTATCCCAATGAGGAGTACCAACAAGAATGATGTTATCTTTGTCTATAGCACGGATTGCCTCAATTACTTTAGTTGAATAGACTTTGACATCTGCCCATTTCTCTATATCAGTTGGCTCATTATATATCTCATAGATTACATTTGGATAAGCTTTGTATTTGTTGGCCATCTCAGTGAAAAATTCAACCGCTTCATCAGTTCTGATATGATGACAGTGCCAATCAATCAGGACATATATACCCGCATCAATAGCCCCATCTACTATGCTTGTTACACATTTGACTGCTGTATCTGGGTCGTCAACGTAGCAATTTTCTTCATCGACTCCCATGGATGCACGTACTACGGTAGCATGCCAATCATGTGCTAAATTGTAGACTGATTTCTTATTGTAGAAACGAGGCCACCAATTGTGCCAACCATAGCTAATGCCCCGAAGCATGACTGCTTGCCCATCTTTATTGACTAGTTGCTGATTCTGAACCGCTAGTTGTCCATTAGCATCGACTATATTGTAGTAATATTTCTCAGCAACGGGTTCGTCACTAGCAGGAGTACTTATAAAACCATAATTACCTGTTCCGTCATCTTGACAGGCAGTAGCGACGAGCATAACAAAAGACAACGCTACTGTCGAAATACATTTCTTTAATTTCATACTTTCTGCTATTAGTTTTCTGGTTTAAATACCCATGTCCATCCTGTACCACCACCGTTGTTGGGTACATATAAAATCATCTTATCAGAAGTCAAAGAAATGATTGTATAGACTCCATCTGCGTTGCCACGAGGCTCCTCATTTCCAAGAATTTTATTGTCCCCGTTGATGGTTAACTTAGTAAAGTCCTTATTGAAGGCCCAAGTACCACCAGTACCTGGAGCAGCAGTTTGCGATGCGTAGTAGGTATAATTCGCAGCACCATCCAAGTCGAAGACCATTTTTCCATCATAATCTGCTGGTTGACTACCTGTACCTCCAGCATTCCACCATGCTGTTTCGTATGATGCAGGGTCATTTCCTGGAGACATGTACCACCATAACTGGTTATCATCTTTTGTTCCATCGAATACCCATGTCTTACCATCTAGGTTCTCTCCGACTAGTTGGTAGTATTGTACAGGCAATTCTTTGTCTAATTTAGTAATGTTTACTTTGATAGACTTTTCAGCATAGATCATATTGGTCATTGCTTTGTCCTGAGCATAAGGAGTGGTCGCATGGAAAGTGAAAGTTACTTCACCCGGTATCGGATAGTTGAATGATACTTCATCAGTATACTGTTTATCCAATACATAATCCCAATAGCCTGTTACACCATGAGTGTTCATCTTCAGGGTAATTCCATTGCTACCTTCAGTCTCCTGAATAGCTTCTATCTCTATGTTGTCAGGATTAAAATCATTTTGATAACTATTGTTCTCCTCTATCGGTTCACAACTAACTAAGCCAATAAATAGAAGGCTCAATCCACATACATAATTAATATATTTTGATTTCATCTTTTTCATTTTTCATGTTATATAAAACAGTGTTTAGGATCTATATATTATTCCCAACCTGGATTTTGAGTGTAAACATCATTTGAAAGTCTAATCTCAGATTCTGGAATAGGAGATAATCCTTTGGTTTCTATTCTATAGTTTACTTTGTATGTAGCAGGAACACCTACATTAGTTACCTGTACATCGGTACTCCAAAAGTTATGACCCGATTCGACGTCGCCCCAACGAACTAAATCAAACCAACGAAGACCCTCGAATGCAAATTCATGCATGCGCTCTTCCTTGATAGCATCTAGTGAGTAAGGTATTTCTTCGAGTCCGGCACGTTTACGTACTTTGTTTAAATATGTAGCATCTTCTGTCAACTCAGATTGCATCAACATAACATCAGCGAAGCGCATCAAATAGATATCTTGAGCATGCCACAACTGCATGTCAGGTCCTGCCATATTATATAGATAAGCGAACATACCACGAGTTCCGTCAGGTCCATCAAATTGATAGTTTAGGAATTTTTTGTTGACTAATCCTGTCTCTTGGTCACCCATGTCAGTAACAAGTCCATTAAGTCCATTGGAAGGGTCTTCTTTAAGTTCTAATACAGAGCCTTCTTTTCTTAAGTCTTGGTCATCCCATTGATTATAAAAGTTTGGATTGATAGGTCCCCAACCCCAACCTTGACCAAAGGGAGTCAACGAATTCTCACGTATGCCAAGGTATAGACATAATCGATTTGTTTTTCCTTGAGGATCGCTCCATGACCAGTCTCCAAATGCAAAACGCTTAGCAAACATGACTTCTGTGTTTCCTGTACCTATTGTAGGGTGGAATCCATCTTGTCCAGCCCAATCAAGTCCTGCTTCTTCAGCCCATGGGAGAATTACATTGTCATCTCCATTGATAGTTTGGCTAGCTTTATTGATATAGCTATATGGCCATAAGTTACGGAAATCAGGAAGTAATTCATAACCACTATTATTGATACAATCATTTAAGTAGCCGATGACATCGCTTTTTGTTAGTGTCGTTTCGTCCAATAGTGTGATGTCTCCAGCTTCTTCTTTTAATATATTCTTCTTATAACCAGTATAATATAGATATACTCGCGCTAGATACGCTTCGGCTACCCATTTATTAGCATGGCCATATTCCTCAAGGGTGTAACTAGAAGCCCCTTTGCTAGGCATTAGCTCAATTCCTAATTTTAGGTCAGAGAGGATTTGTTGGTATGTATCATCTAAACTTGCACGAGGAATATCACGAGGTGTTTGAGTCGTCATGATTAAGGGCATCCCTCCGAAGAATTTAGCTGCACGGTATAGAAAGAAACCTCTCATGAAATAAGTTTCTCCTAGGGTTTCATTTTTGAAATTTTCAGCTTCAGCTGCTGTGGTAAAGAATGTACTATAGTCTTTACTGTTTACTGCTTCAATGGTTGCATTTGCTCTATAGATACCATTGTAAGTCGCAATCCAAAGGTCTCGGAAGGTGTCTTCTGATGGATCTTTGAAGGCATCTACCCATTTTGCTTTTTCATCGTCTGGGCCTCCTCCAGCAAGTACTAAGTCAGAAAGTAAATCACTTGCTAGTGTTGGTTCACTAAGCACATCGCTTACATACATAGCATTGTATACTCCAGAGATAGCTTCAGCAATTTCTGTCGGTGTGGAATAAAAACTATTTAAATCTTTCTCAAAGAGATTCTCTGTATCTAATTTGTCGTTACAGCTAGAGAAGCATAAAGATATAGCAGCTGTACAACAGAGTATGAATATTTTTTTCATAAGTGTAGTCATTTAATCATTAAAAAGTAAGGTTTATACCAATCATAACTGTACGTGGAAGAGGATATAGTCCGAGGTCTATACCAGATGCCCATGAGGTGTCTCCACCATAAGCAACATCAGGGTCGAATCCGTTGTAGTTTGTAAATGTGTATAGGTTACTTACTGAACAGTATAATTTAGCTGCAGTCAAATAAGGTACTTTATCTACATATTTTTTGAAGTCGTAACCAATTGTCAAGTTGGATACACGTACAAAGTCAGCATCATAAACATAAGCATCAGACATAAACATCGTATTGCGATCTGAGACAGATGATAATCGAGGAAGGCGAGTTGATGTTCCTTCACCATGCCAACGGTCAAAGATATCTGTGGTGAAGTTATGCCCTCTAGGGTCTCCCCAGAAATAGTTATTCATCACTTGCATACCCGTTTTCCCAGTAAAGGTTACCGCAGCATATATCCCTTTGTATTCTGCATTTAGTTGAAGTCCTAATTCGAAATCTGGATTTGGATTTCCTATAAATGTCTTATCGTTATCGTTAATCACACCGTCTTTGTTTCTATCTACAAACCGAAGGTCTCCTGGACGTTGGTCTTCGAAATAAGGTTTCCCTTCTGGACCGACATAGGCATCTACCTCTTGTTGATTCTGCAAGATACCGTCAGTTTCGAAGCCATAGAAGCTACCGATAGAATGTCCTACTTCTACACGAGATACATATGAACTACCTTGAGCAAGTACGTTTGTGTTACCTAATATGACACCCTCTGCATTGTTGATCTTTGTGACTGTATTCTTGTTATGGAAAAGATTAAATTTAGCTCCATAATTAAAGTCACCAGCGTGATCATTCCAACCAAGTACGATTTCATATCCTTTATTTTCGATGTCACCACCATTGATATAAGGTGCTCCTGCTCCAGCTGTTCCTTGAATAGGGGCTAGTACTAACCAATCTTTTGTCGTCTTCTTGTACCAATCAAATGAGAGAGACAAGCGTGAATCTAAAAATCGTGCATCAAGTCCTATATTAAGTTGTTCCGAAGTTTCCCATGATACATCTTCATTAGGTACATTTGCAGGATATGCTGTAGCAGATGAGATAGTCTTATTTCCTCCGAAATAATACCCTTCGCTGTTGTATGCTATATTTGAAGAATAGATGAAGTTAGGTATGGATTGATTACCATTTTGTCCCCAACTAGCACGCAATTTACCATAGTCAAACACTTTGTTGTCTTTCATAAATTGTTCCTCTGTAAAATTCCATCCTGCAGATACTGAAGGGAAATAACCCCAGCGGTGTCCTTTAGCAAAGTTAGAAGAACCATCTGCACGCATTGTGGTATCGAACATATAGATGCCTCGGTAATTGTAGGATAGGCGAGACATATAAGACATCAAACCACCTCCTTGAGCTGCATAGTCTGCACCATACAAAGAGATATCAGCGATTTCTCCTTTTTTGACATTACTTAGATAAGCATGTTCACTATCTTCGAAAGTACTTCTTTTGTTTGAACCTCCTAGATTAAGATTCAATGATGTCTCATGAAACTCTGTACCCAAAAGAACTTCGACGCTATGTTCACCGAATTGATGCTTATAATCAACTGTATTGGTCCATGTTCTGTTTGCCCCTTGATTTGCATTCATCGATACATTATCAACTGTACTTTCAGAGCGAATACCTAGCCCATATATAGGATTGTATGAACGGTCATTTCCGAACCATGCATCTATACCGAAAGCACTGCGGATAATTAAGTTCTTGATAGGTTGCAATTCTGCAAATACATTACCTATGATATTATTGCCTTCTCCCCAACTGAAGTTTCGTTGGTAATAAATCTTGGCAACAGGATTCATATGTTCCATGTTTATATTGTCCAAAGTAGGACTATAATGGTTTGCATCAGGAGATTGGTCCCAGAAAACGGGAGACAATGGATTTTGAACAAGAGCACTATGAACATCATTCCAATACATATTACCTGTAGCAACAATCTTACGTTTTGTATGTGTGTAAGTGATATTCTCACCTATTTTTAAAAGGTCTAATTTCCCTTTTTTCATAAGTGTCATTGTTGTGTTTAGGTGAGTAGATAGACGTTTATACCCAGCGTCTGAAATATCACCACCTATGATACTTTTCTGATCAAGGTAGGATACCCCTAAAGCATAGGCTACATCTTTACTTCCTCCCACGATGCTAACTGCATGTGATTGGATAGTCGCATCTTTATCAGAAATGGCATCTAACCAATCAGTTCCTTCCCAACCATTTTGAAGGTTATTCCAGATATCTTCACCATATTTCTCAGCTAATCCAGGTACTTTAGAGTTTAACCAACTATTAGATGAAAGCATCGTTTTCCAATCTTTAGGTGCTAGTCCTTGGTTAGAACGACCTTCATCTACGATAGCCATATATTCTTGTGCATTGAGCATCTCTGGCTTTTTGTAGATATTTTGCCAACCTACATAGGCATCGTAACTGATGCGAGGTTTGCTATCAAGGGTTCCTTTTTTGGTTGTAACTAAGATGACTCCATTTGCAGCACGTGATCCATAAATAGCTGCTGAAGCCGCATCTTTAAGGACATCGATAGATTCTATATCTGATGGATTTAAGTAATCGATACTACTTACGGTCACTCCATCTACTACGTAAAGAGGATTGGAATCTCCAATAGTACCCATACCACGAATTGTTACTTTGGTACCAGCACCAGGAGAACCGTTGTTTCGAGTTACTGAGACACCAGCAGCTACACCTTGTAAAGCTTCCAGTGCTGTACTTGTATTTAACTTGGCAATGTCATCGCCTTTTACGTTTAGGTTAGCACCTGTGAGCAGTGCTTTCTTTGTGCTACCGTAACCAATAACAACCACATCATCAAGAGCATTTACATTCTCTTCCATAACGATATTCACAACTTGTTGATTGGCTTGTACAACGATTTCAGTTGTTTTGAATCCTAAACTAGAAAACACAAGTGTACATTGTGGTGTTTTGCTAGTAATAGAAAAATGACCGTCAAAATCGGTAATAGTACCCACGGTGGTCCCTTTGATCATAACAGCGGCTCCAATAATACCAAAACTGTCTGAGGAAGAAGTGACTGTACCTGTTATTGTCTTTTGTTGAGCCATCACGGGCAGACAAATGAGCAAAGATACAACCACTACAATTAAATGTTTAATTTTCATGTAATCGAATTTTAGTTTTACATTAGGTTTTCTTTTCAGAATGATACAAACGTAAGCGCTTTTTCTTTGAAATAAAATTCTATCCGATACATCTACTTATAGTAAGAATACAATGTTTCATTATTTAAAGTTTTAGTATCAATAGTGCAATAATTAAAGCTAATAACCCTTTATTATTATTGTCAATATGAGAATAAAGCAATATATTCGCCTATAATACTAATAAACGCTTATGTTTGACTTTCGACGAAACCTGTTATTGTTAATTATGATACTATGTAATGTATCGTTGTATCCTACTTTTGCTGCTAAAGGGAGGCTCTTTTCGTCCGACCATGAGCTCGTTAGTAGTATGATAAATCATCTTTATCAAGACCGTTACGGTTACGTATGGATTGCTACTGAAAACGGGATAAATCGTTATGATGGTAATCATTTTGTTTGTTATCAGACACAAGATAGCATCTACAATCAATATGTTTCTACTATCAATGAAGATAGTTCAGGGAACCTTTGGATAGGTACTATTGTAGGATTGGAACGGCTTGACAGAGAGTCAGAACGGTTCGTTTCTGTACCGATTTATAAAGACAAAGTGTTGCAAAATGTTTTTGTTTCATCTATACTTCAACGTAAGAATGGAGAATTGTGGGCTGCTACTTCACAGACCGGAATTGCGGTTGCCGATAGTGCAAACATCAATCAGATAGCTATAGATAATCAACTAAGTCAATCGATTTACTCCTCACATATAAATGTTATTTTCGAGGATAATAATGAGAAGGTATGGGTAGGAACGGAGACTGAAGGTCTCTTTTTCTGTACGTCTAGGCATCTTCCACTTGTCCCAGTATACACAGTTTCTGGTAAACGAATCTTTAATATCTCCTCCATCTGTTCTGATAAGAGTGGTAATTTATTCGTCGGTACTCTTGACAATGGTGTTTATGTCAAGTATGCAGCCAGCGACTATTTTCAGTCATTGACCAATAAGATGACGAGTAATGAGTGTCACTTGGTCAAAACCATTGAATGGAATGAGAACACTAATAGTATCATGATCGGAACGGATGGAAATGGAGTCTTTTATTATAAGATGGGTATGTCAACACCGGAGCGAATGATTCTCAACGGGCTTCCAACAAATATTAATCAGTTAAAAATACATGACTTCCTTTTAGACCAAAGCGACAATATCTGGATTGGAATGTACCAAAAAGGAGTTCTTTTCATCCCACACGATAATGAAGAAATCAGTTATATTGGTCCTAATGTCCCCCAGACTAATATTATTGGGTCGTCATCAGTTATGACTTTGGCCTTTAATCAAGATGAACATCTTTGGGTCGGTACAGATAATGATGGACTATATGAATTAATTCCAGACACAACTGCTCGACGGTTTAGTGTCAAAGAAGTCGCTCACTTTAGTACAAATCAGCACGCATCACAAACTCAGATACCACGTGTAATAATGGATATGGCCTTTTATGGTAATCAATTATGGTTAGCTAGCTATAATCAAGGTCTTGTGAGATTTAATACTCGGTCTCATCTTTTCCAATCCGTATCTCTTGGCCCCAATGTCACTAAGCGTCTTTCATCTATCCAGTATATACCCGATAAATGGTTATGGATAACAACCTATGGTTCAGGTACCTTTCGTTACAATTTAAAGACTGATGAAGTAACTCAAGTAGAATCAATTCCTGGTTCACTGAATGTATGGGCTACTTGTATAGCGATTAGTAAAGAAGCCCTTTGGTTAGGTACTTCTATGGGGCTTCATCGGATTGATAAACCCGATTCAGCCAAGGTTTTCTCAACAAGTGTTGAATTCTTTAAACATGAAGTGATCAATACGATATTATGCGAATCAGATACACTTCTTTGGGTCGGAACAAGAAATGGGTTGTATCGTTACAATGTAAATACTGGTCGAGCGAAGCACTACACCGTCAAAGACGGGTTGAGTAATAATATTATATGTGGATTGCAGCAGGATAAATTAGGTAACCTATGGATAAGTACACAACAAGGACTTTCTTTCTTTAGTTATGATAGAAACAGTTGGGGCGTGTTTAATGCTAGTGATGGATTACAGGGTAACGAATTTATCAGACAAAGTTGTAGCGCCGATTCATCAGGTAATCTGTTTTGGGGAGGTATCAATGGCATAAGCTTCTTCAATCCACTCAATCTCGAGATGCACAATGAAGAGACATTAAATCTATTATTGACTAGCTTAACAGTGAATAACAAGATTCAAACACATATAATAGATAAAAAGAATTTTGTGTTCTCTTATTCAGACCGATATCTCGAATTCTCATTTAGTACTTTTGATTTTTCCAGCTTAAGTCATACTCGTTACAAATATCGAATCAAAAGATTGAGCAATCAGTGGCTCAGCACCGAACTTGGACAGAATGAGATTACCCTCTCCAATCTTCCTCCTGGTGAATACGATTTCGACGTCTTTGCTGTGAATGACCATGGGAGTTCCGCTGTGCATACTTATCATCTTATCGTGACGCCTCCTTGGTACTTGACATGGTGGGCTTCTTGTATTTGGATTTTCCTGATATCTCTGTTGATACTGACAGTAATCAAACATCGTATCAGTCGTACGCATATGAAAGAGAGTTTGCTACAAGCTACACATGATGAAGAAGTTAAAGAAGCCAAACTCGAAACCTATGCGAATATATCTCATGACATCAAGACTCCTATGTCACTGATTATGGCACCTTTAGTGAAGCTTCAACAGACAGATCCTTCTAACAATAGTTTGTACCAAATGATGTATCGCAACGGACGAAGGATTATTAAACTCGTTGACCAACTGTTGGATGTCCAAACCCTTGATGAAGGACAGTTTGATGTCGAATTTTCCTCTGTAGACATCGTTCATCTAATAGAAAAGATAAGTTTAGACTTCACTTATGAAGCACAGAGAAAGACCATAAACTTCACTTTTAAAGCCCCAGAACATGAGCTTATGGTATGGACTGATTCAAGTGCTGTAGAGAAGATTCTCCTCAATCTATTGTCCAACGCTTTCAAATTTACTCCTGATGGTGGAGAAATAGCCATAGAGATAGGGTATCATGACTCCGTGATATTCATTTCAGTTAGCGATACAGGTATAGGTATGGAGAAGCACGATATCAAACGTATTTTTGACCGATTCTATAGAACAAATCTGAGTCAATCTTCAGAGATGTTAGGCAACGGTATTGGTTTGAATCTATCTCTAGCCCTAGCTAAATTATTACATGGTGATTTAATCGCAGAGCAACGTACAAAACATGATGGGACGCGTTTTGTTTTAACGATTCCTATAGGAGAGAAACATCTTCAAGAGGATGATCTACAAGGTTCGAATAGGGGTAAGACTGAAAAAGAATTAGTTAACATTGACCTGTTGACTCCAGACGTTGTTTCTCTTATAGACGAAGTGTCACTTGCAGAAAAGAAAGAGCAAGTAAAAACGTCTATTCTTATAGTAGACGATGACGAGGATATACGAAGTTACCTATCTCAGGAGTTGAGTACTCGTTATGCTATATTTCTTGCAGAGAATGGATTAAAAGCATTAAATATAGCTGTACGAGAACGCCCTACACTTATCTTGTCTGATATTATGATGCCACGAATGAATGGAATACAATTGTGTAAACGAATCAAGCAAAATATCATATTGAATGATACTCCATTTGTCTTATTGACAGCCAAAGTCAAACCAGAAGATCGCATTGAAGGGCTCAAGTATGGTGCTGATGCTTATATAGAGAAACCATTTAACATCGATGTTTTATTGGCTACTATTGCCAATCTTATTCAGAAGAAAAAATCACTTGAAATTGCTGCAGTGCGTGAGGAGAATAAACTGAAGCAGATAGAGAAACGAGAAGTGGATTCACCTGATGATTTTCTTATAAAACGAGTGAATAGCATTATTAATAAGGAGTTAGCAAATGCTGATTTTAATGTCAGTATGCTAGCTGAATCGGTCGGTATCAGTCGAGTTCACCTAAATAGAAAATTGACCAAACTAGTAAATCAGACAACATCGGACTATATACGTAGTATTCGTATAGAGCAAGCCCGTGAACTCTTGGCTAAGGGTAACAAATCAATCTCTGAAGTAGCTTATGCAGTAGGGTATAATAGTTTATCTCATTTCTCGAATGTGTTTAAGCAGATTCATGGACAGTCTCCACGAGAATACCAAGATTCAGTAAAATAAAAAACCACACAAATGGACTAGATTCCATCTGTGTGATCTTATGATTTTAAAAAGCTTTTCAGCTCATTTTGTTAAACTCGAGAAAGAAGAATCTCACGTACTTTTTCAGCAGTTACGATTCCATTCTCTCCGATGTTATAGCCGCGAGACTTGAAACGGTCAGCGACTTCATTAGCTATTTCTTTTCCTAGGCCATAGTCGCTAAGACGAACTTTACATCCAGCATTGATGAAATATTGTTCTGTCTTCTCTATTGCTTGGTTGATACGTTCTTCTTCACTGCCTTCGGTGATGTTCCATACGCGAGCTGCATATTGAAGAAGCTTGTCATGTTTAGCATCACGCATGATATCCATTGTTCCAGGATAGATGATTGCCAATGTCTGTCCGTGGTCTAAGCCAGCAATAGCAGTAACCTCGTGTCCCATCATATGAGTTGCCCAATCTTGTAGAGCCCCCATACCTGTCCACCCATTAAGACCAAGGGTTGCAGTCAGCATATAATTTGCCAAGTCCTCATAACTTGTTTTGCTATCAGAAGTCAACTTAGGTGAGAGTTCAATAAGATTCTGAAGGAGTCCTTCAGCTAGTCTATCTGTAGCCATATAATGGTCTGTAGTAGTTAGGTACTGTTCAACTAGATGAACATAGATGTCCACCAATCCATTCGCTATTTGTCTTTTAGGAAGCGTTCTAAGAGTAGTCGGATCTAATACTGCAAATTTAGGGAACAATACGGGGCTACTAAAAGGCCATTTTTCTTTTGTTTCACGGCGGGAAATAACTCCTCCATTATTCATCTCGCTAGAAGTAGCAGGCATAGTCATGATGACTCCTAGAGGTAATGCCTTAGTAATGGTCACCTTTTTACTCACGAAATCCCATGAATCTCCTTCATAGCAAGCACCAGCGGCTATAAATTTCGTAGCATCACTGACACTTCCTCCTCCAACTGCAAGGACGAAATCAATTTTCTCATTTTTACAAAGATCAATTGCTTTTTTTGTCGTTGAATAATCGGGATTAGCTTCTATCCCTCCGAATTCAATAACTTTGTAGTCTCTGAGTGCCTCTTTTACTTGATTATAGACACCATTACGTTTGATGCTACCACCACCATAAGTCAAAAGTATTCGAGCTTTAGAATCAATCTCGGAACTGACTTTACTGATTTGACCTTCGCCAAAAAGGAGTTTTACTGGGTTTTGAAATTCAAACTTTCTCATATTCAAAATTTTACTATTTAATCTTTTGATAAAACTTTGCATGATTTATGCCAAACTAAAGAAATCAAATACGAAAAAGGCCCTTTTAATCTTCTTTCATAAATATTGTTCCAGTTGAATCATTATTTAGATTGCTTGCCTTAGTGATACGTACCTTATTTACTCCTGACAGGACAGCATCAACGGCATTATTCAATTTAGGAATCATTCCTCCTTGTACGATTTTTCTTTCGATAAGATCTTCGAAAGAAGCAGGAGTGATGGCAGGAATCACACTATTATCGTCTTCAGCATCGTTCAATACTCCTGATTTCTCGAAACAATAAATCAGTTCAACATCAAATACTTCCGCAAGAGCTTTTGCGACTTCAGCTGCTATGGTATCTGCATTAGTATTTAGCATCTGTCCATGTCCGTCATGAGTCAGTGGAGCGATGACGACAGTGACGTCCTCCTTGATTAGATTTTTGAGGACAGAGACATCCACTTTGGTTACATCTCCCACATAGCCATAATCAATCTCTTTTACTGGGCGTTTTTCTGCTCGAATGAGATTCATATCTGTACCAGTGATCCCGAGAGCATTTATTCCTTTAGCTTGGAGTTGAGCTACAATCTGTTTGTTTACTAGTCCACCATAAACCATTGTGACGACAGTCAACATATTATCATCCGTGATACGGCGTCCCTCAACCATTGTGGTCTCAATCCCCATCTGTTTTGCTATTTTTGTTGCAGAGCGCCCACCGCCATGCACTAATAGTTTATGTCCAGATACCTTGCTAAATAGTTTAAGAAACTCATTGAGTGAATCCTTCTCCTCAACTATCTTGCCACCTACTTTTATTACTTTTACGCTTTGTTTTACCATCTATATCGATTCTTTATTGAAGAAATTAGTTATAGCCTTTACATAATGGTCAAATGAAGAAAAGTTGCTGGAAGTCAGACAAGGATGCAATCCTAGACGGATTGCATTGTCTCTTGTATAAGGACCAAAACAAGCTATATTTACATTCTTGAGTATTGATTTCTTTTTATGTATGATACTTAATAACCCTTCCACTTCAGCTGAACTAGTAAATGCAATCATGTCAATAGAACCGTTTTCGAGTTCTTTCATTACCCTTTTCGTTTTCTCTGAATGATGTATTGAAGTGGTATAAGCATTTATTCTCGTTACCTGAAGTTTTATACTACGTAAGCTATCTAAAAAATTAGGAACGACATTAGGTTCTGTCAATCCGATGACCTGAGGACAAAGTACAGCGATATGCTTAGCTGTGTGAGGGATACCTTTAAGCGTATTTACTATACCCTGAGGACTTGGTTCTGTATTTGTCAGTATCTTATTCATACCGAAAGATTTTAGATAATCTTGATCTTTACCTATGGCACAATAAGTCTGGTTCTTAAGATTGGTTCTTTTTAGGCCTAGCTCATCTGCTCTTTGGAAATAAGCTTTGATTGCATTTCTGCTAGTTAGAGCTATCCAAGAGTAATCATTTAAATGAAGCAAAACACGATCTATTGCCGTATTGTTTTCTATGAGATTGGTCTCAATCATAGGCAACTCTATAGCCTTGCATCTAATTTTACCTTCAGTTTGGTCAATCAGATGGCTCAACCGACTATTATATATAGTAGGGGCCGTGATGAGTATCTTATACGCTTTTGGCGACTTGCTTCCTGCACAACTGATATTCAAAAAGGAGAATATAGCAATAAAAAGAGCAGATATCTTCGTTCCATTCATAATCATCTACTTTTCTAGATACGTATAACCATATAATCCAGAACGATAGTTGGCCAGGAATTCTTTTCCCTCTTTCACAGAGATACAACCTTCTTTAATTGATTTTGTCACCCATATTTCTAGACTACGAACCATTTTCTTAGGACTAAACTGCACGTAATCCAATACTTCAGCAACTGTTTCTCCATCGATTATCTTATCTATCGAATACCCTTCTTCGTTGACTGAGATATGCACTGCATTGGTGTCACCAAATAGATTGTGCATATCGCCCAATATTTCTTGGTAAGCGCCCACTAAGAAAACGGCAATATAATAAGGAGAGCCTTCTTCGAAAGAATGCACAGGTAGATAATTGCTTACATCCTTGATACTAATGAAATTCGAAATCTTACCATCAGAATCACAGGTGATATCTTGTAAGGTAACCATTTGGTCAGGTTTCTTATCAAGATGTTGAATCGGTACGATAGGAAATATCTGGTCTATAGCCCATGAGTCAGGCAATGATTGGAACAAGCTAAAGTTGCAAAAGTACTTGTCTGCCAATAATTTAGGTAATCCTCTAAATTCTTCAGGAGTATGCTTTAATCCTTTTGCGATTCGGTTCACAGTTCTAAGAATTGCCCAATATAATTTCTCTATTTTAGCACGAGTTTCTAGATCAATTAATCCATGAGAAAATAAATCAAGTGTTTCTTCACGAATCTGTTGAGCATCATGCCATGATTCAATCATTCTATTTTGATTCAGTTTGTCCCATATTTGGTATAATTCACGAACTAGTTGATGGTCATCTTCTGTTACTTCGTCATCCTCTTCTCTCCATGAAGCTTTAGTTGCTGTCTCAAGTACCTCAAAAACTAAGACAGAGTGATGAGCTGTAAGTGAACGACCACTTTCTGTGATAATATTTGGATGAGGCAAGTTGTTTTTATTACTTGCATCAACAAAAGTATATAAAGAATCATTGACATACTCTTGTATTGAATAATTGACGCTACTCTCTGAACTAGAAGATCGGGTGCCATCATAGTCTACACCTAATCCCCCACCAATATCTACGATATTAACAGGAAAGCCATTTTTATGCAATTGTACATAAAACTGAGAAGCCTCTCGGAGTGCTATCTTGATACGGCGAATCTTTGTCACTTGAGAGCCAATATGAAAATGGATCAATTTCAGACAATCCTTCATCTTTTGAGCTTCAAGATATTCCATTGCCTCTAACAATTCAGAACTAGCTAATCCAAATTTGCTAGCGTCGCCGCCACTATCTTCCCATTTCCCACTTCCAGAAGAAGCCAACTTGATGCGGATACCTAAATTAGGCGATACATCTAGTCGTTTTGCAATCTCAGTGATTAGTTTTAATTCGTTGAGTTTCTCGATGACAAGAAAAATCCGTTTACCCATTTTCTGAGCAAGAAGCGCTAGCTCGATATAGCTTTCATCCTTATATCCATTACAGATTATTATGGAGTCTGAATTAGGATTCACAGCTATCACTGCGTGCAATTCAGGTTTAGAACCAGCTTCAAGTCCCAAGTTATATTTCTCACCATGTCTAGTCATCTCACGGACCACAGGCTCTATCTGATTGACCTTAATCGGATATATGATATAATTATCAGCCTGATAATTATATTCTTTAGCTGCTTTTTTGAAGCAATTAGAAATCGTTTCTATTCGATTATCCAAGATGTCAGGGAATCTCAATAGCATGGGAGCAGATACGTCTCGTATTTGCAATTCATTGACTACTTCTTGTAGATCGACTGAAGCAGCTCCTTTTAGAGGAGTAACTTGCATATTTCCCTTCTCATTTATACTAAAATAGGGAGCTCCCCATCTCTTGATGTTATAGAGCTCGTCAGAGTCCTCTATGGTCCATTTTCTCATTTTCTTTATGTATTATCAAAAACAGTGAGTGTTAATTAAGATTGATAGCGTACTTCAGTGAACTAGATATTCAGCATTTCCTTTAATCTGATAGCCGCTGCGGTGATTTGTTCTTTGTTATCCAGCAGTTCTGCATTGAAAGTCTGGTTTGCTTTTAGATAAAATGGTTTCCGGGCAGCCAGTGATTTTTCGATGAAAGTCATCAGCTCTTCATCGTTCATATCTTTCAATATAGGTCGTTTATACTTGCCAACCTTCAAACGGTCGAAAAGAACCTTGATACTAGAATCTAAGAAGATTGTTTCTCCTTTGCTATTCATAAAATCCATATTATCAAAGAAGCAAGGAGTTCCTCCGCCACACGAGATAATAGTTTGTTCAAAATCTGCTACTTCATGAAGAATATGTTGTTCTATCTCTCTAAATTTGGCTTCGCCATGTAATTGAAAGAGTTGGGATACACTTGAGCAATAACGTTGCTCGATAAAACAGTCCAAATCCACAAAGGTGAATCCTGTAATATCGCTCAACACTCTACCAAGAGTTGTTTTGCCTGTGCCCATATAGCCCAAAAGGAATATTCTTTTCATTTATACAAACATACATGATTTTGTTAATATACACAAGATAGCACTATATTATTTATATCTTTGTTTTACTAAAATAAATAGAGAACATAAGCTAAGGGATTGGATGAGTAAAAAAAAGAAAAAATATTATGTCGTATGGGAAGGAAAAACGCCTGGAATTTACGATAATTGGACAGATTGTCAACTGCAGGTAAACGGATGGCAAGGAGCTCGATTTAAAAGCTTCGATTCGTCAAAAGAAGCAGAAGATGCTTTGAAGAAAGGTCCTGCACCCATTGTTAGAAAAGCTTATACTAAAGGAGAAAAAAGAACTTCTTCAGCTCTTGAAATAGATCCTCTAACAAATACCCCGATATACCCTTCAGAAGTTATTCTAAACAGCATCGCTGTAGATGGTGCATGCAGTGGAAATCCTGGAATGATGGAGTATAGAGGTGTTTATGTGGCAACTGGCGAAGAATTATTTCGTGTGGGTCCATTTTGGGGGACAAACAACATCGGTGAATTCTTAGCATTGGTTCATGTCTTGGCTTATATGGACAAGCACAAAATGAAGTTACCCATATACAGTGATAGCCGCAATGCCATCAGTTGGATAGGGAAGAAAAAATGTAGAACTAAACTCCCTGAAAATGAAAAGACAGCTCCAGTATGGGATTTGATTCGTCGCGGCGAGAAATGGCTAAAAGAACATCGTAAGAATTGGACGATTATTAAGTGGGAAACTGCTCAATGGGGAGAAATCCCAGCAGATTTTGGCCGTAAGTAGACTACTCTTTGACTGTCTCATCGATAATAGCAGCCACAGAAGCATCTCCTGTAACATTGACAGAAGTGCGTAGCATATCCAATGGTCTATCCACTCCTAGAATCAAAGCCAATCCTTCGGCAGGTATTCCTACGCTTGTAAGTACCATGGTTAGAATGACATAACTTCCTCCTGGAATAGCGGGAGTTCCGATAGATGATATAGTCGTTAACAACAAGATACTAAGAATATCACCAATCCCCAGGTTGATGCCAAAGACCTGTGCTATGAAGACCACCGCAATAGCTTGGTAGCAACTTGTGCCATCCATGTTAATCGTTGTCCCGACTGGCAATACGAATTCACTGGTTTCTTCTGATATACCCAATTCTCTTTGCGCATTTTCTAGATTCAAAGGCAAGGTAGCAGCACTACTACTTGTACTAAAAGCAAATAATTGTACAGGATATATTTTGGCTATAAAATGGCGTACTGGAATCTTGGTAAACAGATGAATAAGTAGGGGATAAAATCCAAACATTAAGGTCAACAACGCGACAGCAACTGTCAAGGCATAGACCCCTAATGATGCGAAAAGTCCCCAATTACCTGCATAAGAGACGGTTAGGTCAGCCATCAAAGCAAAGACACCAATCGGAGCTGTATAGATAATCATATCTATAATCACTAAGATGATGCCATTAGCATCATCTACTACTTTACGAATATTTTTTGTCTTTTCTTCTCCCACTTTGATTGTAGCTACACCACAGAGAATAGCAAAAAAGATAACTTGTAGCATGGAGCTATTCTTCGAAGAAGCAAAGATAATATTCTGAGGAATCATATCGACAAAGAAACTCAGCGGTCCTCGGCTAGAAGTGTCAGCAGCCTTTTCAAGATTCTTCTGAACCTCATCATTAGAGGTACTTATCACCATCTCGCTATTGGTCTTATCAACTAAGAGTCCCGGCTTGACAGCCAAAGCAAATCCTAGTCCTATACTGATAGCGAAAATCGTTGTGACTATATATAGAGTAATAGTTCTGAGTCCTATTTGAGAAAATGTAGTGATGTCTTTTATACTAGTTATTCCTTTATAAATTGAGATAAAAACAAGGGGCACAGCGATCATCTTAAGTAACGTAATAAAGATAGTGCCCCAAGGTGCTATCCAATCCGAGGTAAATTGTTTGCCGTTGGGAAGTACATTCATAGCCACAAATCCAAAAGCCACACCTAGAATCATGCCCAACACAATATAAATAGCACGGTTACTCTTTTTCTTCTTAGTGGGTTCTATATTTATGTTCGTTCTTTGGTTCATTTGTTGTTAGTTTAGTTGATGTTCTTTTCTTGTCGAAAGAAGAAGAAAATGGGATGTTTAAATGGAATGTTGAAATCCATTTGATACAAAAATCGTTAGTTTTCTTGAAATATACAAATATATTATCATATTGCTTCTCTTTTTATTTTGTTTGTTTCTATTTTACTATCATTCTGTAATTTACTTAGGTCATTTTGACTTGTTGTTCTGTTAATATTTTAGAAATATCATCTTTTTGTTAACAAAGAGAATGTTTACCCGATTAAAAAAATTATATTTGTCACAAAATAAAAAGACGTGAAGAATATATCTATAAAAGACCTTGCAGACAATCTAAAACTATCCAAAGCAACTGTTTCTTGGATTTTATCTGGACAAGGTAAAAAAAGAGGTTTTAGTGATGCTACAATCAAACGGGTTACTAATTATGCTAAATCAGTGAATTATCGCACAAATATGGTTGCTCGTAGTCTCTCTCTTGGGCAAACAAATATCATAGGTATAATAGTTCCTTATATAGATGATACTTTTTATGCCAGTTTGATTCAAGCAATCGAAGCAGAGGTTTATAAGCACAATTATGTGTTAACCATTTGCTGTACGGATGAAAATGCAGAGAAAGAAGCATTACTAATTAATACCCTTTGTTCACAACGCGTAGATGGGTTGATTATTGCTACTGCCCAGAAATCTCGAGAGAGTATCTTACAGTTGAAAAAAGACAGAGTACCTTTTGTCTTGGTAGATCGACATTTCTCAGATATTGATACCAATTACGTAACAGTAAATAGTGAAGAGACGAGTCATCAAGTTGTCTCTCACCTAGCCAATCAAGGAAGTAAAAAGATAGCTCTGATAACTACCTCTACGAATCTTAGTGTGATGCGTGAACGTACTCAAGGATATTGTAACGGTTTACAAGAATCAGGATTATCTTATGATGAAAGATTGGTGATAGAAATTGATAGACCAACTTATCAATCCGACAGCATCACTCAATTAGACCGCTTGTTTAAAGACATCCCTGATGTGGATGGATTCTTTTTTACTACCCATTATTTAGCTTTCGAAGCTATTCGCTATTTTATTAGTCATGATATGGACTACCATAGTAAGTTCCATTTAGGATGTTTCCATGATACATTAGGACTCGGTATTTTAGCACCAGAAATGTGCATCAGTAAGATTCAGGTTCAAGAAATGGGGACGAGAGCTACTCAAATTCTAACCGAAGTCATAGAGGATGTCAATCGTCCTAGCCAATGTGAAGTACTGAAGAATATACTATTGAAGTAATTTTTATCTAGCCATCAATATGGCTTTGTCATCTTTTTTCTTCCGCCACTTAACCGAATAAATAGTTATCAAAAAAATATATAATAATCACATTATTAACCGAAAAGATTATGAAAAAATACCTTTTACTGTTATCTTGTTTATTGTCCATTTCTGTCTTTGGGCAGCATGGATTGACTCAAGAGGCTCTTCGTTTTCCTCGTGAAAAGATGACATTTGAAGATAGTCAAGTGATACTGATGAATGGGCGTGGATATGCTTGTCCACACCAGTATGGCATGACTTCTTTTACCAATGTCTGTTTCTGGCCAGTTAACTTATACAATTATGAGTTCTTCCTAAATTTCAAAGAAGAATCTCTCAACTTAGTGATTCGTGACGATGTAGCTACTCAATGGAAGAAATGGAGTGAAGACAGAGAAGGATGGGATCCTTTGGCGTGTAATTTCCGTTCCTATGCTCCTAAAGTACTTGTCACTCAAGATGAGGAATGGCAACCCAATCTTTATACTCGTAAAGCAACTTTTCATAAAGAATTCAAAAACCACAGATGGCTTGATTTCTCTATGAAAACAGCGACTTGTGTATCTGGAGTGAAGAATGAAGTTTTGATTAAGATGAAAATCTACAATCGAGATAAGAAGGCGTTGAAACTAACTCTTATTCCGAATCAGATTTACAAAGAAATAAAATCAGCCAATCCTTTCTTATTGAACATAGACACCACCGCAATCACCGTTTCGTCGACGATTCAGAAGGTGAATAAAGAAGGCTTCTTGATAGATATTCCTTCTAAGCAAGAAAGAGTCTATTATTTCTCTGTTTCTTTTCAACACATTAATGAAGTTCAGCCATCCATCTATCAGGCAGATATTGCATCTCGATTCCAAGCAGCTCAAGATAAGATCAAAAATACGCTCGCTTGGGCAACCAGTAAATTACCACAGATACATACAGAGAATAAGCAAATTGATGAATTGTATAATCGTTCCATTTTGAGTGTCTTGATGAGCCGATACGAACGCGATGATTTTGTGCTTAATCCTTTTTGGGCCGTCGGTACATGGCTTTTTACTATTAGCTGGGACAATTCTTATGCATCTGATATCATCTCTATGCTCGACCCTCAAAGTATGAAATCGACTTTACGTTACAACTTTGTTCGTGGACAGATGAAGCGCACTTATCTTTCGTGTACTGGATATGCTGCTGACATCCTATACATCCAAGAACCTTTTGCACAACAAACGATGATCGATGCTTATATGAATCAAACAAAGGATATGTCCATTCTCACAATGCAAGCTGGAGATACCGATATCTATGGTTGGATGAAGCGATGGGCAGCCGAATTGCATGATAACTATACAAATAAGATGGGACTTATTGATGTCGGTTACTCCACTGAGAAGATTATTGAGATACGTACAGATGGGTATAATCATGTCGTACCTATCGTCAATGGGTTAACAGTGGATTTATATGCTCGACTATCCGAATGGGCAACCTTATTAGGTCACGAAAAAGAGGCTAAGAAATATGCTGCTTGGGCTGATAAACTAGCCCAGTTGATGCATGAAAAGCTATGGAACAAAGACAAGCGCTGGTTTGATAACCTCTATCAAGATGGTTCAAAAGGAACAGTATTGAGTTACCATTTATTTGATTTGTTAGCAACTAAGCATATTACAGCTGAGGAACAACTAGGACTGATGTCTCATATACGAGAGAATGAATTCCTAGGTAAATTTGGCTTCTACTCTATCGCTAAAAATGATACCGTTCATTGGGATCGTATCGATGGCGATTGGGGAGGCGGTGGCCAATATGCCGGTATGCCTACACGTATTGCCCGTAACCTCTATAAAGTAGGTAACGCGCAATTGGGATGGGATGTCATCAAGCGTTATGCTCGCTATATCGATTATTTCCCTTATCTACCACAGAATCCATCTACTGATGCCCCTATACAGGACAGATCTTCTATGCCGCTACAAATATCAGCAGGGGCAGCAGCAGAAGCCCTTTTGTTCGGTACCTTCGGTATCACTCCTAGTCGTACGCAATTGTCTTTCCGTCCGACTTACCATAGTGATTTGGGTAACTGTTCTGTTAAGAATTATCATTGGGGAGGGCATACTTATGAGTTATATCTAAAAGATCATACCTTTGTCGTATATCAAGATGGTACTCTTTTTAAAGAAGAAGTTTATGGCGAACGCATCACAGTAAAATAATAAAAGAGAAAGATTATGAAACAACTCCTTAAATGGTCTTTTCTATGTCTGCTTTCTGTAATCATGGGGTGTTCATCACCACGAACCCTCGAGACTAATTCTCCAGAGAATCTATCTCAATATGTCGAACCACGTATTGGGACAGCTCATTGCAGATGGTTTCATTTTGCTCCCGGAGCATTACCTTTTGGCTTAGCTAAACCTGCCCCAGCGACCAATGCAAGTCTAGGCAACAAATACGGCTGGGAAGCCACGGGATATGATTATCGCGATACCTCTATTGAGGGATTTTCTTGTTTACATGAATTTCAAATAGGAGGTATCGTGTTGATGCCTACAGTAGGTACTCTTAAGACAGTCCCTGGAGGAGTCAATAGTCTCGATGAAGGCTATCGTTCTACTTTTGACCATGCTGATGAGGTGGCTCAACCAGGCTACTATTCTGTCTTGTTGAAAGATTATAATATCAAAGCCGAGTTGACTGCTACTGACCGAGTGGCGTATCAACGTTTCACTTTTCCCGAAAGTACAGCGAGTCATATCCTTTTTGATGTAGGTAATCGTCAGGGAGAAAGTGGGGCGGTAGTAGATTCTGAGGTCACCATTACAGATACCGGATTGATAGAAGGCTGGGTAGAGACCTTATCCGAATATACCAATAAGTATCAGTCTGGTGCTACGATAAAGATATACTTTTCAGCTCAGATGGATAAGAAACCAGTTGCTGTCGGTACATTTATGAAAAAGAAAGTGTATGGAGGCAATCATCACATACAAGGAGTAGGTGCTGGAGCTTACCTCACGTACGCAACTACAACGGGTGAAAGCATCACTGCACAAGTTGGGCTATCTTATACCTCTGTATTCAATGCACGTCTCAATAGAGAAACCGAAACCCACAAAGGAGCCTTGAACTTCGATGAGGTGCATCAAACATCGGCTTCTACTTGGGAAGAATACCTGAGTCGTATCCGTGTGGAGAGTTCTTCAAAAGCTGATAAGACCAAATTTTATACGGGTTTGTATCACGCTGTGCTAGGACGCGGTATGGCTAACGATGTTAACGGTGCTTATCCACGTCATGATGGAAGCATTGGTCAGTTACCTATGAAAGAAGGTAAGCCAGCTTTCCGATTTTGCAATACAGATGGTATCTGGGGAGCACAATGGAACCTCATACAAGTATGGGCTTTAGCTTATCCTGAATACCTCTCTGATTTCGTCAGTACGCATCTGCAAGTATATAAAGATGCTGGCTGGATGGGTGATGGCATTGCTAATAGTCGCTATGTCTCTGGTGTAGGAACCAATCAGTTGGGTAATGTAATAGCTGCAGCCTATGCCTGTGGCATTCGTGATTTCGATATCGATACAGCCTATGCTGCAGCTCGTAAGAATGCATTGAATGGTGATAACCGTCCCTTGGGAGCTGGAAAGGTGGATACAGATAAGTTTCTAAAATATGGTTATTGCCCATTCGAAGCACAGGGCACAGGTCCTGCTGAAGCTTATCAATTCTCCGGTTCTCATACTTTAGAATACTCCTTTGGTGCATATGCTGTTGCCCAGATGGCTAAAGAATTGGGGCATGCTCAAGATTACAAACGTTTGATGTATCTTTCCAAAGGATGGGAGCGTATCTATGATTCTACACTTCAGATGATACGTCCTAGATTGGCCGATGGTTCTTTTATACAAGATTTCGACCCGATGGAAGTGTGGCGTGGTTTCCAAGAAGGCAATGCCTGGCAATATACTTTCTATGTGCCCCATGATGTGAAAGGACTTGTTTCGAAGATGGGAGCAGATGAGTTCAATGCACGATTAGACAGTATTTTTACATTGTCAGAAGATAAGATTTTTAGTGGAGGAGCCCCTGTAGGGGGTAAGATTGATGCTTTTTCAGGATTGCGTACACTGTATAACCAGGGCAACCAACCTTGTCTTCATATTCCATGGTTGTTCAATGAATCTGGCAAGCCATCACTGACACAGAAATGGGTACGAGCTATTCTTGATAAATTCTATGGAACAGATGGTATTCATGGTTATGGCTATGGGCAAGATGAAGACGAAGGGCAATTAGGTGCTTGGTATGTTATTTCTTCTATTGGCCTATTTGATGTGACAGGTTTGGCGACGACTAATCCTCAGTTCGCCATTGGAAGTTCTATTTTTGATAAAGTGACGATTCGATTAAATAAAAAATATTTTACTGGAGACACTTTTGTAATTCAGACGCTGAAAAACAGTCAGACCAATTGTTATATAGAGAACATCACATTGGATGATAAGCCATTTGATGGTCTTCATATACCTTTTGAGACAGTAATTGGTGGTGGAAAACTTACATTAACGTTGGGCAACAAGCCTATCGATTAAGATGAACCGACGCAAGACGTCTTCCGTTTTGCGTATAAAGACCTTCAATACCGCATCAAAACTAAGATTCTGATGCGGTATTAAAAAATATATAAAATAGAACAAATAGTGTAAATAGTAAACTTTTAACGGTTGCTATTTTGCTTGATGCCCGTTTATTCCTATTTTTGTTCTATTCGTAAAAGTAAAACAAATTTCACATCCTATCTTTATCTACTAAACGGGCACAAATATGGATGCATTATCCGATGTAAAGACATTTGAAAGTATACGCCAAGGAGATGAAATTGCCTACAGCAATCTTTTTGACCAATACTATACAGCACTTTGCTATTTTGCAGATAAATATCTCAATGATATGGATTTGTCAAGATCATTAGTACAAGGCTTTTTTGTCGATTTATGGGACAAAAAGACACAGATATCTATTGATAGCTCACTCAAATCTTATCTTTACTTTTCAGTAAAGAATAGAGCGATAGACTACCTTCGAAAAAGGAAGAAAACCGTTCCACTTACTGAACATTTATTTGATGAACAACAAGTCTCTTTCGACGATTTGATCGAAAAAGCAGAATTAGCCGATAATATAAATAATTGTATTAATCAACTTCCAAAGAAATGTAGAGAAGTGTTTCTACTCAGTCGTTCCCAAGGACTTAAATATTCAGAAATAGCAGAAAAACTAGATATCTCTCCCAAAACAGTCGAAATGCAAGTCAGTATAGCCCTCAAACGGTTACGAAAATCGATTTTTATATTCTTTATTCTTCTTTTTTCTCTTTAATCATAAAAAAAATGGCTCTTCTATATAGGGTAGGGAGCTAATTAAACGTCTTACCTATACAAGAATACAAATGGAAAAGAAAAGTTGTGAAAAAATTGATAGTATCAAAGCCCGATCAGTTTTAGGAAATACATCGTCAGATGACCTAAAAAGAATAGAGGAGGTAAAGTTACTCTCTGACTCTGATATTCAAGCCGACAAGGCGAAGGTTTTTAGCCGCATTCGAACAAGAATTCCGGCTGAAGTATTAAAATTGCGTTCTCAGCTTTATTTCTATAAGATAGCAGCAGCCTTGGCTTTTCCTATTGCGCTAGCAGTAGCATGGACTTTTTTTTGTTGTCTGCAAGAAAAGACCTCTTCTCAGTTGTGTGAAATATCAGCACCGCGAGGAAGTGTATCGAAATGTATTCTTCCGGACGGGTCTCGAGTTTGGGTAAATACAAACTCATCTATATCCTATGATGTAGCGACTTTTAACCAGAAGGATAGGAAGATTGAAATAAATGGAGAAGCATACTTTGAAGTATGTAAGAATAAAGAGAAACCATTTATCGTGTCCAATGCTCTTGCGCATATTGTTGTTACTGGTACAGCTTTCAATGTGAGATCTTATCCTGAAACGAAACAGTTTGAGACCGTGCTAACTAGAGGAAGCATAGAATTTCACACAGGACAGAAGGAAGACATGACTATTGAACTAAAACCAGGAGAGAGGGCCGTATTTGATGCCGTATCTAAAAATACAGTGGTTGACCAAGTAAATGCTCAATTGTTTTCATCTTGGTTAAATGGTCAATTGGTCTTTAAGGATGCTACTTTAAATGATATTGTTTTAGAATTGCAACGAATATATAACATCGAATTTTTGTATAAAGACAAGGGATTAGGTGATTTTAGATTTAGAGGCATGTTTAGTTATAGCAATAATTTGATAGATGCCTTGGAAAAGCTGAAGAAAACGGCAAGTATTGATTACTATATTGAAAACAAAGTGGTTTGGTTGAAAAAGATATAAGACCTTATTTTTGTTGACCGACTCACTCTTATTTACTAATAAACATATCTAATTTATGAATGATTACACACATCCAGTGTGGCTTTTGAAGTCACATCTAGTTAAACCTTCTCAGGTTAGGCGATTAATCTTACTGTTAATCGCAGTTTTGGTGCTCCCTGCTACAGCTAGCTTGTATGCACAAAACTCAGCACGAGTTACTTTGAAGATGGAAGACAAGACTTATGCCGACGTCTTTGATGCCATTGAACAACAAACCGGTTATTTTTTCTTTTATAATCATGACCAGTTTGATGACTCTAAGCTTGTTTCCGTTAACGTTAACGGAGAGCCGATTAAACAAGTGCTTTCGACTCTTTTCCAAGGGAAGCCCGTTTCTTTTGAATTCAAGGACAAAAACATTTTACTTAAGAAGAAATCTTCAGTATCCACTTCTTCACGGAAACAACTATCTGAAGGGAGAACGCTTAAGGGAATCGTTGTGGACCAAGCAGGTGAACCTTTACCTGGAGTTACTGTATCAGTGAAAGGAACCACAAGAGGTACTGTCACTGATTTAGACGGTAATTACTCTTTATCTAAAGTAGAAAAAGGACAGATGCTTTTGTTCTCTTTCATTGGATTGTCAGATAAAGAAGTCAAAGTAGGTCTTCAACGAAGAATCGATGTAACCATGGCAGACAATGCTATTGGATTGGAAGAAGTCGTCGTCGTTGGTTATGGTGTTCAGAAAAAAGTGAACTTGACCGCTTCTGTATCACAAGTTGATTCTAAGATTATTGCAAATAGACCTATATCAGGTACTGCACAAGGTTTGCAAGGTGCTATTCCTAACCTTCAAATCTCTAGTTCAAGTTATGGAGGTGAACCAGGTTCAAGTATGAATATGAATATTCGTGGTTTCATGACTAGTGGAGGTACAGGTTCTATCAGTAGTTCAAGTCCACTTATTTTGGTTGATGGTGTCGAGATGAGCATCAACAATGTAGATCCTGAGGACATAGAGACAGTGTCCGTATTGAAAGATGCTTCTGCAGCTTCTATCTATGGTTCTCGTGCTGCTGGTGGTGCCATTATCATTACGACAAAGAGTGGTAAAGACATGAAAGGTGGCATGAAGATTGCTTATTCGAACAACTTCTCTTGGTCTACACCTACCGATTGGCCAGAACAAGCTACTGCATTGGAATATGCTTATGCTATGAATGATGCAGCTGCAAATCTTGGTAAAAGTGCTTATTGGAGTGAAGAGAAACTTGGTTGGATCAAGCAAAATATGGAGAATCCTGGAAGTGCCCCTACATTAGTTGCTAAATCAAATGGTCTTGATTGGGACCAATCAAATGTAGGAATTGGAGCAACAGGTTCAACTGATTGGAAAGATTTCTTGATGAGAGATTGGACTTTTAGTCAAAAACATAATATCAACCTTAAAGGAGGAGACCAACAACTCAATTACTATGTGTCTGCTGGTTATTATGACGAACAAGGAATCTTGAAACAAGCTGATGAGATGTATCAGAAATACAATTTAGATGCTAAAATCAATGCACAACCGTATAAATGGTTGAATTTCTCTTTGTTGACCAAATTCATAAGAACAAAGACCAAATATCCATCAGATTATAGATTTGGTAGAGGACGTATCTTTGATGCTCTTTCTAAACTGAAACCTACTTTACCTACAGTAGACCCTACTTATGGTGAGCCACTAATTCAAGCTTATTATCCAGCATGGGAATTGGAAACCGAAGCGAGCACCAACGATCAAGTAGTCTTGCTTCCTCGTGTTCGTATAGAACCTATCAAAGATTGGATTATCAATCTAGAATACAATTATAAACGTAACAATAATAAGAAAATTACTCAAGCATTAATGTATGAGTATCACCGTCCAAATGGAGATGTTGCTCAATACCCTTCACAAGACCAAACATTTGTGAAACCAGGGCTATATACTAATGAATATCGTTCACCTAACTTATTTACCTCTTATTCTAAGTCCTATAAAGGGCACAATTTTAAGATGATGGTAGGTTATCAAAATGAATATTACAAAATGTACAATCTAACTGCTTCAGCAGTCAGTTTGCTCTCAGATAATATTCCTTCTATCTCTACTTCAGTAGGTGAGCAAAAAGTAGATGATAGCATCTCTCATTGGTCTACTGAAAGTATGTTTAGTCGTTTCAACTATGACTACAAAGGTAAATACTTAGCAGAAATCAGTTATCGTAGAGACGGTTCTTCTCGTTTTGCTGCTGGCTCACGTTGGGCTGGGTTCCCTTCTTTCTCTGCAGGTTATAATGTTGCTAAGGAAGACTTCTGGCCTCTCAAGGATGAGATAAGCACCTTTAAGGTAAGAGGTTCTTACGGAACACTCGGTAACCAGAATGTAGCTAATTATCTATATGCTCCTACGATATCTGTCAATCAAGGTTCATACCTTTTTGATGGTTCTTGGGCTTATGTAGCAGGTACTCCTGACCTTTCAAGTATGAATTTGACTTGGGAGAAAGTAAAAACAACTGATTTTGGATTTGATATTTCTGCATTGAGCAATAGATTGACTGTCAATTTTGATTGGTACCGTACTGACATCTCAGATATGGCTGCTCAAGGAGAAGCACTTCCTGCTGTTCTTGGAACTTCAGCTCCTTTGACTAACATCGGTTCTAGTCGTGTACAAGGATGGGAAACTGAAATTTCTTGGAGAGATCAAGTGAAAGACTTCAAATACAATGTACGTCTTGTCTTATCTGACTACAAGCGAACTATTGAGGATTATCCTAATCCAAACAAACTCTTGTCTTACAACTATTCAGGTAAAGATTTAGGTGAAATTTGGGGACTTGAATGGGATGGTTGGTACCAGACTCAAGAAGAAATAGACAATAATGAAGTAGACCAATCATATGTTTATGGTGGAAAATGGAATACTGGTGATACCAAGTATGTAGACCAGAATGGGGATAAGAAAATTGATGTAGGTAATAATACATTGGATGACCACGGAGACCTTAAGGTCATTGGTAATACGACTCCTCGTTATCAATTTGGTATCAACTTAGGTGCTGAATGGAGAGGATTTGACCTTTCAATATTTATTCAAGGCGTGGGTAAGAAAGATTACTATATGGGTTCTACAGCTTATAGAGGAGTTGCTCAAGGTCCATTCCACTCTAACCTCAATACCACAAATATCGACTATTGGAGAGATGAGACAAGCCCTCTAGGTGCGAATTACAATTCGTTTTATCCAAAGCCATATTCTGCTAATCCAGGACAGAATAATAAAAATTACAAGTATGCAGTCAATCGTTATGTAGCAGATGCTTCATACGCTCGTCTAAAGAGTTTACAGATTGGCTATACATTGCCTAAAATATTGACACGCAAAGCTTTGCTTGATAATGTACGTATATTCATTTCAGGAGAGAATCTATTGACTATAACAGATTTCCCTATGTACGATCCAGAATCAATCAGAGGTAATTTTGGTAATGCGGTTGCTTACCCATTATCAAAAACATTCTCTACAGGTATTAATGTGTCATTTTAAATAGAATAAATCATGAAAAAAGTAATATATTTTATCGCACTGTTTTTTGCTCTATCTATAGTATCCTGCGATAGTGACTTATTGAATAAAACACCTCAGGATGCTATTTCAGAACCTGATTTCTGGAAGACGGCAAACGATTTGAAATTGTATGCCAATGGGTTCTACAATGACCTTCCTAGCTGGGGCTCTTATGGTATGGGCTTTGCAGCAAATCCAGATATCAATACCGACGTATGTCTTTACAATTCGGCTTCTAATCGATTGATGGGCAATACCGATGTACCTACGGCATCTAGTAATAGTGTGTGGGGATTTAAGTACATTCGTAAAGCGAATTACTTCCTAGCTAATATAGACAAGGCAGAAGGTCTTGACACAGAGCTAAATCAATATAAAGGAGAAGGTTATTTCTTCAGAGCATACTATTATTTCATCTTATTGGAAAAATATGGTGACCTACCTATCATTGATAAATACATCGATAATACAGATACGGACTATTTATATGCAGGAAGAGACCCTAGGAATGAAGTGATGGATTTCATCCTTTCAGACTTAGACCAAGCAATAGCTAAGCTTCAGTCCAAGTCAGAACTAAATACCACCACTCGATTGAGTAAGCAAGTAGCTCAACTTTTCAAGGCAAGAGTAGCTCTCTATGAAGGTACTTGGGAGAAATACCATGCAGGTACCGTCTTTGGAGTAGACGGCTCTGATGGTTCTACTTACATTCAGATTGCTGCCGATGCTGCTAAAGATGTCATGGATAGTCAGGAGTTCTCTTTGAACCCAGAATACGGAAATATGTTCAATCAGACCAATCTAAAAGGAAACCCTGAGGTGATGCTATGGAGTCAAGATGACTATGTGACTTATGGTAAATCATATGGTAATCAAGCACAAGAATGGCCAAACCGTAGTGGTTATACACGATTTGCCGTACGGAGTTATCTTTGTACAGATGGATTGCCTATTTCATTGAGCCCTGATTATGTAGGGGATAAATCATTGACTACAATCGAACAAAACAGAGACCCTCGATTGGCTGAAACCATCATGGTTCCTGGAGATGATTTAGTCATTGCAGTTGATGGTACAGTGACTCCTTTTGAAGGACCTGTTCTTTCTTCTAACAACAGTTGTGTGACAGGTTATGAATCACAAAAATACAGAATTGCTCAGTTAGATGCTTCTACAGGTGATGTTAGTAGCGACTTAGCAAGAGTGATTATGCGTTATGGAGAAGCATTGTTAATCTATGCTGAAGCCAAAGCAGAACTCGGTACGATTACTCAATCAGATCTTGATCTTTCGATTAATCTACTTAGAGATAGAGTGCAGATGCCTCATCTAGTGATGGATGCCATCGTTACAGACCCTGATTGGCCTGATTACGGTTATGATTTGACCCCTGTATTGTATGAGATACGCCGTGAGAGATGTGTCGAATTGATGGGTGAAGGATTTCGCTTTGATGATTTGATGCGTTGGAGAGCAGATAAATTATTTGTTGGAAAGAACCCCAAAGGAGCTTACTATGAGACCTTATTACAGAATATTTCAAGTGGTTTAGATGTAGATGATGATAATTATCTTGATCCTTTCTTTGATGCCTTAGGCACTGAAGGATATCAATTTAATCCAAACAGAGACTACCTAAATGCACTACCTTCAGATGAACTATTCTTAAATGAGAATCTAGTACAGAATCCAGGTTGGGATTAGAATTATTAAGTTAGGTTTTTAGAGAAAGACGGTTGCTTAATGGCTTAGTTTCGTTGAACTAGATCTATTAAGTAACTGTCTTTTCAGTCTTGATGAAAGACAAAACAAATTGATTGGCACTTAAATACTTGTAATATGAATATTCTTTTTCACCAGATAAAAAAGAAATATTGGGTTATCCTCTTTTTCTTAGGCTACACCACCCTCTGCTTTGCAGCAGGAAGTTCATCCTATACGAAGAGTGATATCCAAACTATCCTACTGGAACCTGACCAGATTACTAAGCTTGGTGAGGGGCATTACCTTATTGCTTTTAAGAAGGCATTTTTCGGAACCCTTCTTTTAAACGCTCAAATGGATCAAAAGGATTCTCTATGGGTTCACCTAGGAGAGAAGTTATCTTCAGAAAAGGTGCTAGACAGAAATCCCGGAGGAACTGTTCGATACCAGAAAGTATTGGTCGATAGTCTCTCCAAAGGACATACCTTACGTGTGCTTTTACAAAAAGACAGGCGCAATTCTAATCCGCCTGCAGTTGTCCTGCCAGATTCATTTGGCGTCATCATGCCATTCAGATATTGCGAAGTAGAAAATCTTCAGATTCCAATCAACAAGATTCATTTCTATCAAAAAGCTTATACCTATCGCTTTCATGACCAAGCTAGTTCGTTCAACTCTTCAGATACGATATTGAATCAAATATGGGACCTCTGTAAGCATACAATCAAAGCCACGAGTTTCTCAGGATATTACATCGATGGAGACAGAGAACGTTGTCCCTACGAAGCAGATGCCTATATCAATCAGTTGAGCCATTATTGTGTAGATAGCGTGTATTCAATAGCTCGTAGAACCAATGAATACTTTGTTAATCATCCGACATGGCCTACCGAATGGCTTTTACATACGGTCATGCTCTATTATCAAGACTATATGTATACTGGTGACTTATCAGCTATTGCTAAGCATTATGACATGCTCAAATTTAGAACCCTTCATGACTTGGCACGAGAAGATGGGCTAATCAGTTCTTTCTCCCCCCGTCTCGATGCGCAATACAGAGAAAAACTAGGTTTCAAGAATCCCAAAACTCAAGTAAATGACATTGTGGATTGGCCACCTTCACGTAAAGAAACAGGTTGGAAGCTAGGATCTGATATGGGTGAAAGAGATAGTTATGATATGGTCAAAATAAATACTGTAGTCAATGCTTTTTATTATCACAACTTGATTCTCATGGGCGAGATTGCTAATTATATGCATCGGTCAGCTGATGTTGACTATTACCATACAGAAGCGGTACGGGTCAAAAGAGCTGTAAACGATAAACTCTTTGACAAAGAACGCGGCATCTATATTGATGGAGAAGGTTCTCAGCATGCTTCACTTCATGCCAATGCGTTCGCTTTGGCTTTTGACCTTGTCCCAGATGCACACAAGGAATCCGTGTTAGCTTTTGTTAAGAGTAGGGGGATGGCTTGTAGTGTCTATGGCGCACAATATCTTCTTGAGGCCTTATTCCGAGCTCATGATGCCGATGCAGCACTCGACCTGATTACTGATACATCTAATGACCGCACTTGGTGGAATATGATTCAGATTGGATCGACCATGACATTGGAAGCATGGGATAAGAAATATAAACCCAATTTAGACTGGAATCATGCTTGGGGAACTGCTCCTACCAATATCATCACCCGGCACTTATGGGGTATCACACCAGCCACTCCTGGTTTTAAAGAGATAAAGGTGGCTCCTCAGATGGGTCGCTTGACTTCATCCGAAATAAAAGTGCCTACTATCAATGGATGTATATTAGGAAAATTTAAAATTTCAAACGATTTCCTAAACTATACAATAATATTGCCAAAATGCACACAAGGTGTATTTATTATTCCTAACTTTGAGCACCTAGTTATGTTAAACGAAGAACGTATCGGAGTGAAAGAAATTAAACTTCATGCTGGACTCAATCTAATCAAACTGAAAATCCTAAAATCTGATGATAATGAATAACAAAAGATTAAGACTGACCTTGACTTTTTCTGTCCTTTTTTCACTGACCTTTTTGTGTCTTTTTGCCTGTACATCTTCACAGCCTAAGGAGCCATTAGTCCTTGATATGGTTCATTTTAATCCAGGAGAAGCACCCTATGAGAGTGTGTACAATGATCCCGCCTATGTTAAGAAAGTCGGATTTAATGGCAAAGTATATTCACTTTTTGAATCTCCTACACTAGCCATCACCTGGGAATCTGTCGATAAAGATATCTTACCAAAAGGTTCACCAGAGCGCGAGTGGGTAGATGCGAAAGCGACAAAGATTCGAGAGATGCAAGCCGCTTGCAAGAAGCAACATCTCAACGTATTTGCGATGGCAGATTTCATCCTCTTTCCTAAGCGGTTAATAGCCAAATTTGGTATAGAGAAAACTTTCGGAGACCCTAACAATCCTATAACGATTAAGTTAGTGAAGGCTCAAATAGATGAGATTTTCGCTCAATTTCCAGATATGGATGGCTTAGTCGTCAGGATAGGTGAGACCTATCTTCAAGATGCGCCTTATCATCTAGGAAGTATCGTCAACAAGAAAGATGCACAGAAGACAATCATCCCACTGATGAAACTCTTACGAGAGCAAGTATGCGTCAAGAACAAGAAGATACTTGTTTTCCGTACTTGGGGTTCTTTTGATGTCGATGCAGCCAAATATAAAGTCATCAGTGATGCTGTCGAACCACATCCAAACTTGTTTATTGGAGTCAAATATTGTGAAGGGGATTTCCATCGAGCAAACCCATTTAGCAAGGTGATAGGACTCGGTCGTCATCCTCAAATCATAGAAGTGCAGTGTGCCAGAGAATACGAAGGTAAAGGGGCTTATCCGAACTACATAGCTCATGGAGTTATCGATGGATTCGAAGAATATAGCCGCATGCCTGAGGAGGCTATTGATGGTCTCCAAGAATTTGCCAACAAACGTCCTGAACTCTATGCGGGTGTTTGGACTTGGTCACGTGGTGGTGGCTGGAGAGGACCTTATATCAAAAATGAATTATGGTGTGACTTAAATGCTCAAGTCATGTCCCATTGGGCAAAAGACCCTACAGTATCTGAAGAGTATATCTTCAATGGCTATGCTAAAAAGGTATTGAAGTTACAAGACAAAGATATCAAATCCTTTCGGAGATTTTGTTTGCTTTCTGCTGAGGCTGTCGTCAGAGGGCGGAACTCAACTTATGGGGACATGAACCCTTGGTGGACAAGAGATCAAGGAATTGGCTGGCCAGGTATTCCCAAGGATTCTGTAGCCCAACAACGGAATTTGAAACAAAAGGATGAGTCAGTCAATAAGTGGAAAGAGATGCTTCAGATTGCTTATTCTATTCATTGGAATGATGAAGAGACAAAAGAATTTGTCCTCGGTTCTACCGAATATGGCCTTTGCCTATACCAAATTTATCGTACAGTCGTAAATATATCCTACGCTGATTATCATCATGATGACAAAGCAATTGTGAAATGGATCAAAGAATATGATGAGGCATGGAAAGAGTATAAGGAACTCCCTCAACGATATGCATCTCTTTCTACCTTATACACACAAGATTATAATCAGTACATGGGAAGCAATGCAGATAAGAAGGTCAATGCACTAAGAGATAGACTACTCAACAAGAAATAAGGAATTAATCATCGACAAAATAGAAACATATGAAATGGTTTTCTAAACTCATTCTTTGTCTTACTTTCCTCATGGGAAGTATGTCAACTTTTAGCCAGACCGAACAAACGAAACGGTCTGAGAACCCTGAAAAGCAATCTACTCTACGATTGTTCTACGATGAACCAGCACAAAAATGGACCGATGCTTTGCCTATAGGTAATGGACGCATTGGGGCTATGGTATATGGGCAAGTTGCTCACGAGCATATTCAATTCAATGAAGAAACCTTATGGACTGGTGAGCCCCATGACTATGCACACCCCGATGCCTATAAGTATCTTTCGAAAATAAGGAAATTGCTCACTGCAGGCCAAGCTGTCAAAGCACAAGAGCTAGCTACAGAGCACTTCATGAGTTTGCCGCTTCATCAAAAGGCATATCAGCCCTTTGGAGACTTATATGTTGACTTCAAAGGACAAGAAGGATTTACGAGTTATCTGAGAGAATTGAATCTCGAAGAAGCCATTTGTAAAGTCTCTTACTATGTGAAGAACGTAAAGTATGACCGTGAGTATTTCGTTAGTTACCCTGACCAAGTATTTGTCGCTCATTATACGGCTGACCAAGCAAAGAAGCTGCAGTTTGACCTCTTCTTAGATGCCATTCATCAAGACAAGATGGTGACGACTCAAGGGCATACTCAGACGCTTACGGTCCATGTCAAGGATGGAGCACTTTATGGAGTAGCCAAACTCAAATTAGTCACTGATGGGACGGTAACTATCAGAGAGAATAAGTTAACTGTTGCTGATGCTTCTCAAGCAACTATTTATATTTCTGCAGCCACTAACTATGTCAACTATCATGATGTCAGTGGTGACGCCTCTAAAAAGTCAACTGGCTATCTAGAGGGCATAGCCAATAAGTCATTCGATGCTATCAAGACAGCTCATGTGGATGATTATAAATCTTTGTTCGACCGTTTTACAGTCAACTTTGGCGATAATGGACGATCACAACTTCCTACTAACATGCGACTTTATTCATTCTGGAATAATCCTGATGACCCTCAGCTGTTAGCATTGTACATTCAATATGCTCGATATCTAATGATCTCTTGCAGTCGTGAAGGAACCTATCCAGCTACGCTTCAAGGAATCTGGAATGATAAATTGACCCCACCATGGGAAAGTAAGTACACCGTGAATATAAACACAGAGATGAACTATTGGGCTGTCGAATTGACCAATCTTTCAGCCTGTCATCAGCCATTGTTTAAGATGATTCGTGAACTCACTGAAACGGGGCATAAAGTAGCTAAAGAGCAATATGACTGCGATGGTTGGATGCTTCATCACAACACGGACATCTGGCGAGGTGCTGCTCCAATCAATGCATCGAATCATGGCATCTGGCAAGCTGGTGGTGCATGGCTTACTACTCACTTGTGGGAGCATTATCTATTTACTCAGGACAAGCAATTCTTACAAGACAATTATGATATAATCAAAGGCTCAGCTCTGTTCTACTCTCAGAACCTGTACAAAGACCCTATCACGGGAACTTTGATTAGTTCTCCTTCTAATTCCCCTGAAATAGGAGGTTTGGTTGCAGGTCCTACTATGGATCATGAGATTATAAGAGCCTTATTTCATATTTGTATTGATGCTTCTAAGATACTCGATACAGACCAGAAATTTGCAAAGCATCTTCAGAAGCTAATCCCTCAAATAGCTCCTTTTCAGATAGGACAACATGGGCAGTTACAAGAATGGATGCAAGATATAGATGACCCTAACATTCATCACCGTCATGTATCACATCTATGGGCTGTTTACCCTGGTCATGAGATAAACTATGACCAAACTCCTGACCTGATGGATGCAGCCAAGCAGTCATTACGCTTTAGAGGGGATGGGGGAACTGGTTGGAGTCTAGCGTGGAAGATTAATTATTGGGCTCGTTTCTTAGATGGAAACCATGCATATATGATGATTCATAACTTACTTAGTCCAGCGGAATCAGCACAGCGTAAAAATAAGGGAGGGACTTATCCTAACTTATTTGATGCTCATCCTCCTTTCCAGATAGATGGTAACTTTGGAGGAAGTGCTGGTATGGTCGAATTACTCATACAGAGTCAACTAGGCTATATCAATTTACTCCCTGCATTGCCTGATGCCTTGCCTGAAGGAGAAATCTCAGGAGTCTGTGCTCGTGGAGGATTTGAACTCTCCTTTGCTTGGGCTGATGGGGCACTCACAAGTGTAGAAATATTATCTAAAGCGGGTCAGCCATGCCAATTGAAATACAAAGACCAATTGATTCACTTTGACACTCAAGCAGGGGAGCGTTATCGTTTCAATGGGCGTTTGGAAGCGACCAAATAAAAAAGAACTTAGAACAAATTAATTATAATAAAATGAAAACAAAAGGATTGTATCTTGCGGCAGGTATAGGCGCAATGACAGCAACTTACTGTTCGCTGGTAGGATGCACAAGTAAAGAAGAGATAAAACATCCCAATGTAATAATCTTTTTTACCGATGACCAAGGATATCAAGATGTAGGATGTTTCGGCTCACCGCTAATCAAGACACCTAATTTAGACCAGATGGCCAGAGATGGTATGCGCTTTACAGACTTCTATGTCGCTTCCTCTGTGAGTTCACCATCAAGAGCAGCACTTTTGACGGGCTGTTATCCACAAAGAGTCGGTGTACCTGATGTCTTATGGCCAAATAGTGAAACCGGCTTGAGCAATAAAGAGACAACGATTGCAGATATGTTGAAAGCAAACGGATATGCTACTGAGTGTATCGGTAAATGGCATGTAGGGGATAGACCAGGGTATTTACCTACGAGTCAAGGGTTTGATACCTATTTAGGTATTCCTTATAGCAATGATATGTCTATCAATCAAAACTTCAAACGCTCTAAAGACCTTGTTTACAATGAAGGGATGAACTTAGATAGTTTGCTTGAGAAGAAATGGAGACGAGGAAAAGTGCCGTTGATGAAACAAGATGAAGTCATCGAATATCCTGCAGACTTAGATAATATCACGAGAACCTATACCAAAGAAGCAATTCGATTTATCAAAGAGAAAAAAGATAGTCCTTTCTTTCTTTATTTAGCACAAACCATGCCTCATGTTCCATTGCATGCCTCTGCTGCTTTTAGTGGTAAAAGTCCTCGGGGATTGTATGGAGATGCTGTAGAAGAACTCGATTGGAGTATGGGAGAAATCTTGAGAACGTTGAAGGAACTAGGCCTTGAGGAGAATACACTCGTCATTTTTACTTCTGATAATGGCCCTTGGAAGTTGAAAGATGGTAAAGGTGGATGTGCATTGCCTTTACGTGGATTCAAAGGACAAACTTATGAAGGGGGATTCCGAGTACCTATGATTGCTAAATGGGTAGGAAAGATACCAGCAGGAACAACAAACCATGAGGTCGCTTCTTCTATTGATTTTCTGCCTACGATAGCGCGATTGACTGGAGCTCAACTACCTGCTGCGAAAATTGACGGATTAGATATCTGGCCTTTGCTTGCTGGAGAGAAAGGGGCTAAAACACCTCATGAGTCTTTTTTCTATTATTATAAGGATGAACTCCAAGCCGTACGCAGTGGAGACTGGAAATTACGTATCGTCGATGGTCAGGAAGAATTATACAATTTGAAAGAAGAAGTTTCAGAATCGACTAATAAGGCTAGTGAGAACCCAGAGATTGTTAAGCGTTTGAAGCAAAAGATGACTCGCTTCGACAAACAACTTCAGACAGAGATTCGCAAATAATAGCGAAAAGGAATGACGCCATTTTATATAACTTACTCATAAAAACGATTATGTCAAAATTAAATTATACACTGCTTGGATGTGTCGCTCTGATTACTTCATGCACTCAGTCGCCTAAGTTAACCAATTGGATTAGTACCGTACCGACTCATCATTGGGTTGAGAAAACAACTACTGATAGAGATCTGTCAGACTGTAAAGACTTAGCTCAGATTACGATTGATATTGATACTCAGAAACAAGAACAGACCGTTACTGGTTTCGGAGGTTGTTTCAATGAATTGGGATGGGAAGCTTTGCAGATGCTCTCTCCTATAGAGAAAAATCAAGTGATGAATGACTTATTCAGCCTATCTACAGGTTGTAAATTCACTCTATTCCGTATGCCCATAGGAGCTAATGATTACTCTGTAGATTGGTATAGCTTCGATGAAACTCCTGGAGATTTCGATATGGAGCATTTCTCTATCGCGAGGGATAAACAACGATTAATCCCATATATCCAAGAAGCGCAGAAGATCAATCCGACGCTTCAAGTGTGGGCCTCTCCATGGTGTCCACCATCGTGGATGAAGAAAAATAAGCATTACGCTTGTAGAGCCAATCCAAAAGTAAATGACTTATCCCCTGAATTGAGTTCTACCGAGGAACTTGTTTCTCGATTTATAACAGAACCTCAGTATTTCAAGGCCTATGCTCTCTATTTCTCTAAGTTTGTGCAAGCTTACCGCAATGAGGGGATAACTATCTCTGCTGTTCATGTGCAGAATGAATTTAATTCCGCTCAGAATTTTCCTTCTTGTGTGTGGAAACCTCAAGACCTGGGAATCTTCATTGCTGATTATTTAGGTCCTAAATTCAAGGAAGAAAATCTAGACACCAAAATCTGGTTAGGTACGATTGAACGACCTCAAATAGAACGTGTCGATGCAGTATTGGAGTATCCACATGTGTTAGACTATGTTCAAGGTCTTGGTTTCCAATGGGCTGGTAAAGGGGCCATTAAAGATGCGCATGCAAAATATCCAAACTTGCAATTAATGCAGACTGAGACAGAGTGTGGTGATGGCTCTAATGATTGGGCGGCTGCTGAACATACTTTTGGTTTGATGAAACATTACTTCGAGAATGGTGCCAATGCGTATATGTATTGGAATATGATTCTTGATGAGACTGGAAAGAGCCAATGGGGTTGGAAGCAGAATTCAATGATTTCTGTCGATAGCACAAGTAAAAAGGTAACTTATAACCCTGAGTTCTTTTTGATGAAGCATTTAAGTGGGTTTGTTTATCCAGGGGATGTGAAATTAGCCACTACTGGTGATGATCAAAATGCATTAGTATTTTACAATCAAAAGACGAATGAGGTTAAGGTATTGGCTTATAATAACGATAAAAGTGAGAAGTTATTGAAGTTAGTCATCAATAAAAAAGAAATTATGGCTAAATTAGACGCCAAATCCTTCAATACACTGACGATTAAACTCTAGTTAAACTCTATTAAACACGACTAAAACTCTACTCATAATGAAAACAAGGATGCTATTGATTGCTAGTTTATTGTGCTTTGGCACGATGCTCTATGCAGCAAACAAAGTACCTACTTTTGTGCCACAACCCGAATCTGTGGTTGCCAAAACGGGTCATTTTGTACTCTCTAAAAAGACAAAGGTATTTGTACCTCAAGCTTATTTAAAAGACCTTCGCCCTTATATTCATACAAAATTTCAGTCTGATTATGACTTGAAGGTTCAAGTGCTAGGGGGACATCGTACACCTAGTTCAAATTACATCTTCTTTGAAAAAGTCAAGGGGAATAAGGATGAGGCGTATACGTTAGACATCTCTCCAGAACGAGTACTCATTCAGGCCACAAATTATGCTGGTTTCTTTGATGCTCTTCAGACATTGCGTCAGGCTATTGAGCGAGACCAAGAGCAATACACCATTCCTTGTATGGTTATCAAAGATGCTCCTCGTTTTGCTTTCCGCGGAATCATGCTAGATGTGTCGCGTCATTTCCAAACCAAAGAATTTGTGAAGAAGCAGATTGATATCTTATCTTCTTATAAGATAAATAAATTTCATTGGCACCTCACAGATGATCAAGGATGGCGTATTGAGATTAAGAAATACCCAAATTTGACAGCTAAAGGTGCTTGGAGAGCTGACCGTACAGGCATCACGTGGTGGCAACGTACGGCTGCTACTGCTGGCGAATCAAAAGTCATCGGTGGCTATTATACTCAAGAAGATATCAAGGAAGTCGTGGAATTTGCTCGTATAAGAAATGTAGAAGTAATTCCTGAAATAGATGTCCCTGGTCACAGCAAGGCACTGATTGCTTCTTATCCCGAATTGACGTGCTTCGACACTCACGATTTCGAAGTTGCCACAGGAGGAAAAGCACCAAACAATGCACTGTGCGCTGGTAACGATACTGTATTTGATTTCCTTGACGATGTGTTTACCGAAGTAGCTCGTCTATTTCCAGGTCAATACATTCATATCGGAGGAGATGAATGTAACAAGACCAATTGGAAGAAGTGTCCTAAATGCCAACAACGGATTAAGGACAACGACCTCAATGGGGAAGAGGAATTGCAAAGTTATTTTGTCCAAAGAATCAACAAAATCATCACTTCTAAACATAAGAAGATGATTGGTTGGGATGAGATTCTCAGTGGCAAAGGTGCTAAAGGAGCTACTATCATGGCATGGCGTGCTTGGCAGAAACCCGACTTAGCTGCTCCAAGAGGAGGATATCCTACTATCATGACGAATTTTCATCATACTTATTTTTGCCAGTTACAAGGACCTAAATCTATGGAACCAGAAGGGCCTGGCGCTACGATTTCCTTATCTACAGCGTACTCTTATGAACCCGTTCCAGCAGAATTGACTGCGCAAGAGAAGACTTATGTGTTAGGGACAGAAGCTTGTATGTGGGCTGAATTTCTTCCTTCAGAAGCACATTACGAATATATGATGTACCCTCGTATGCTTGCCCTAGCAGAGGTAGCATGGACTCAGCCAGCACTTAAAAATTGGGATAGATTCCAAGAGGCAGTTGTTCATAACTTCGATGTATTAAAGAAAAACCATGTTGCTTATTCAACCAGTATGTACACTGTGTATGGTTCTTTTGCTTTAGACGAGTTGACTTTTGAAGGTCAAGTATATCTCAACACAGAGACCACAGGAAATATCATTCGCTATACTACTGACAACACCGTCCCAACGGCTCAGTCAGAAGCTTATGATGGGGTCTTCATAGTCAAATCAGGACGCACAGTTCAAGCTGGATTATTTAATCCACAAGGAGAATTACTCGGAAAAATCACTGTCTTTAAAGTTATAAAATAATGGAAAAATCACTCATACTTTTACTTGCTACTACTGGAGTAACAGGATTGACTAGCTGTGGAACAGCACACCAAGAGGAGAAAACAGCTAAACCGAATATTGTTTATATCATTTGTGATGATTTGGGTTATGGGGATGTCTCATTTCTAAATACTCAACATGGCAAGATAGCTACTCCCAATATCGATAAGTTGGCCTCACAGGGGATGACTTTTACCGATGCTCATGCCGCAGCATCGGTGAGTACCCCTTCTCGATATGGGGTATTGACTGGTCGCTATGCTTGGCGTACTGAATTGCAACATGGAGTTCTTCGTGCGGGCAATGAATTTAAACCCCTGATAGCCAAAGACAGGTTGACTGTCCCTGAATTGCTTAAAAAAGCGGGTTATGATACAGCCATCATGGGAAAATGGCATCTTGGCTTTAATATCGTGGCAAAAGACGGTTCAGCCTTGAAGAAATATGAAGGTCGTAAAGTGATTCAGGCACCTGTAGGAGCTGTCGTACAAGAAGGTCCTGTGACTCGTGGATTCGACTCTTTCATCGGATTTCACCATGCGGCAAGCATCAGTACCCTCATTCAGAACGACACCGTTGCTGCCCATATAGATCCCGTGACGATGCTTCCTTTATTGCAACAACATGCATGTGACTATATTGCCAAAGAGGCCAAAGATGGCAATCCATTCTTTCTCTATTTACCTCTAAATTCTCCTCATACGCCTATCGTTCCATCAAAGGAATGGGAAGGGAAGAGTGGAATCGGTAAATACGGTGATTTCGTGATGCAAACAGATTATGTAGTGGGTCAAGTGCTAAAGGCATTGCAAGATAATGGTATTGCTGACAATACATTGGTCTTCTTCACTAGTGACAATGGTTGCTCTTTCCCGGCTACTCACGGGGAGATGCTCGAGAAGAAATTTGGACATTATCCAAGTGCTCAATTTAGAGGAGGAAAATCAGATATATGGGAAGGTGGACATCGCGTACCTTTTATCGTTCGTTGGCCAGGACATATCCAATCCAATGTAAAGAATGACGAACTGATTTGTCTGACTAACTTGATGGCTACTTGTGCTGAAATAACAGGTCAACAATATCCTGAGACTGCAGGAGAAGATTCGTACAGTATTCTTCCTCTACTCACAGATATGCAGGCTAAGAGTGATTATCACCTAGTGATACACCATTCTATCAACGGAAAATTCTCTATTCGTAAGGGACCATGGAAATTAGAAATGTGTCCTGGCTCTGGGGGTTGGTCAGGTCCTACTGATGTGAAAGCTAGGTCACAAGACTTGCCAGTTATCCAGTTGTACAATATGGATACGGATGAATCAGAGAAGACCAATGTCTATGACCAGCATCCGGAAATAGTCAAAGAACTAACGATGAAACTCAAAGAAATCGTTCTTGCTGGTCGTTCGACTCCTGGTCACAAGGAGAACAATGATGTATCAGTGGACATCTTCAAGGAAAACAAGTAAATCAATCAACTTTTCTAAAAATAAGAATCATTAAACAAGTAATTAAAAAACACGTTATGAAAAAATTAGTATTTCTTCTCTTATTCCTTATTGGGGGAATGACTGCAAGTGCGCAGAAAAAAGTATATCATTACCCGATGTCGGACTACACGCCTACTCCGGGTAACTTGGCAGCACGTCAAGAATTTCAAGCAGACCGTTTCGGCTTATTCATTCATTGGGGTATATACAGTATCTTAGGTGATGGCGAGTGGGTCATGTTCCAACAGAAGATACCATTTGACAAGTACAAACACCTAGCTGACTTCTTCAATCCACAAGCTTTCAATGCCAAAGAATGGGTATCGATGGCCAAATCTGCTGGAATGAAATACATTACTATCACAGCACGTCACCATGATGGTTTCAGTATGTTTGACACAAAAGCTTCAGATTATAATATCGTAGATGCTACTCCTTATGGTCGTGACCCGATGAAAGAATTAGCTGCTGAATGTAAGAAACAAGGAATCAAATTGAATTTCTACTACTCATTGCTCGATTGGATTAGAGATGATTATAATTACAAGAATAAAATCGTGGATGGTGTGCCTGTCGATACAGACTGGGATAGCTATATCGAATTTATGAAAGCACAGTTGACCGAACTCCTCACAAACTATGGTGAGATTGGTTGTATCTGGTTCGATGGTTACTGGCAACGTCCAGATGTGAATTGGCATTTCGATGAGATTTACTCGTTGATTCATAAGTTAAGTCCAAACACATTAATTGCAAACAATCATCATATCACGATAATCCCAGGTGAAGACATTCAGACATTTGAGCGTGATTTACCAGGTGAAAATGTGCAAGGTTTCAGTAGAGGTGTCGAAGTAAGTAAATTGCCACTTGAGACATGTACAACTATGGGTAAAGCATGGGGATTCAATATCAATGATAAAAATCCAAAGACGCCTAAGCAAGTGATTGACCTACTCGTAGGTGCTGCTGGTAAGAATGCTAATTTGCTCATGAATGTAGGTCCTATGCCTAATGGTAAAATCCAATCTGAGTTTACTGAGAGTTTAGCTAAAGTAGGTGAGTGGACTGCTAAATATGGTGAGACAATCTATGGGACTCAAGGGTCAATCATTCCTAACCAAGAGTGGGGTGTGTTGACATCAAAAGGAAATAAGGTCTATGTTCATATCATCAAACCTGTCAAAGATGCTTATTTATTCATTCCTAACTTGAAAGTGAAAGTAAAATCTGCTTACGGTTTCGATGAAAATGTAAAATTGAAATTCAAGCAACAGAAAGAAGGCGTCTTCGTTTATATCAAAGATTTGAAGGAAAATGCTATAGACCAAATAATCACATTGACAGTAAAAATGTAAATAACGGCAGATTATTATTATTTTAACTTATGTAATATGTCTTATTTTTCTAGATTTTCATATCTTGCGAACAATGAGATTTATGGAGATTATCGATCGTAAGAAATAATAAATTTAATATACTATGGGAGAAGAGAATTCATTTTTTAATGGAGTCTTTTCTCCCATATGTTTTTAATCCATCACAATGAAAAAGTACACCTATCATTTATTCGGAGTAATCCTTATCGTAGTTACCCTCGGCATCGTATTTCTGATGATGTCTCAGAAGAAAGAGCCAAAACAAAATAAGACGAAATCGAGTATCTTATATGTAAAAACAGCTGACCCTACTATCAGTAAGATAACCACTGATGCCCATTATCGTGGCCGGATTGTGTCCAACAGTAACGTGACCGTAGCTTCTGAAGTGTCAGGGAAGATAGAGCAGGGTACAGTGAATCTCAAGGCTGGTGCCAATTTCCGTAAAGGAGATATCTTATTTTATGTATACAGCAAAGATGTACGAGCAAATATAAAAGCGAGCAAGAGCTCTTTCCTACAATTGTTGGCCAAGACACTGCCAGATATCAAGGTTGATTATGCTGACCAATTTGATAAGTGGAATCAATTCTTCAATCAGATTAAGTTAGATGCTCCGTTGCCTGAGTTACCTCTATTTGCTTCTAATAAAGAGCGCATCTTCATTGCCTCACAAAATATATTGACTTCCTATTACAGTTTGGTGCAAGAAGAAATTACTTTATCAAAATACACTGTCCGTGCACCTTTTGGTGGCAATATTGTTCAAGTGACAAAACAAGTAGGAGATATCGCAAATAGCGGAGCCGAAATCGCGCAGATTATCCAGACAGATAAACTAGAAATCACAGTTCCTATATTGCCTTATGACCGCAAATGGGTTAGCATCAATGACCAAGTAACCATCACCCCTGAGGCAGGTGTGAAGGTCAAAGGTTCAGTAGTCCGTATTGCCGATTTTATAGACGAGTCTACTCAATCAGTCAATGTCTATATTCGTGTTCAAAATGCAAAAGGAGCCTATTTGATGCAAGGCGGATATGCCGATGTCAATTTCGGAGGTAAAGAGATTCAAGGTATGAAGATTCCACGTGAAGCACTTGTTAATAAGGACAATGTCTATCAGCTAAAAGAGAATAAACTAGTTCTTCATCAGGTTACCGTGCTCAGACAAATGAGTGATTACAGTGTGATTACAGGTTTCGATGAGACTGCTCCAGTAGTTGTGGAGTCTATTTCGACTATCGATTCTGCCATGAAATATTTACCTCGTAAGTAAAGGACTATGAAAAAATTATTGACACAATTTGTAAAGTACCCGTTTTATGGCGGCACTTTTATTCTAGTGGTCATCCTTTTGGGAGTGATCTCTTTACAAAAGATGAAAAAATCGACGATGCCTCTTGTCGAATCAAAAGAGGTCACTGTATCTGTTTCTTATCCTGGTGCTACACCGAAAGAAATGGATGAGGGAGTCACTACATTGATAGAAAACAGCATTCGCGGTATCGTTGGTATCAAAGAATTTTCTTCTCGTTCTAGAGAAAATTCCGCTACAGTAACTATCACCTCATTGAATGGTTACAATATGGATGAGTTGCTGAGTGATGTGAAGAATGCCGTCGATGGGATTTCCAATTTTCCTTCTGCAGCCGAGCGTCCAATCGTCTCAAAGGGACGTTCCATGGATATCGCTATGTTTGTTTCTCTTTATTCCAAAGGAGATGATAGCATACTAGCGTTGAATTCTATGGCCAATCGCATCGAGGATGATTGGTTGGGTTCAGGGTTGATGTCTAAGATCACAATCAATGGAGTTCCTTCGAATCTCGAATTGGTCACCGAAGTCGATGAGACGCAATTGCGACGTTATGGTTTGACGTTGAATGAGGTGAAAGAAGCCATATCATCCAACAACCTTGATTTTACAGGTGGTACCGTTCGTAATCCACGTGAACAAATCAGTGTGATAGCTCGAACCAAGAGTATCTCACCTGATGACATCAAAAATATCGTTATCCGTGGCAATGATGCAGGAGGACTCGTCCGTATCGGTGATGTTGCTTCGGTGAAATTGCAAGCCCCTGAAGACCCTTCAAATGGATATGTTGATAAGAAACCCGCTGTGACCTTTATGGTTTCACGTCTCGCAAATGAGGATTTGGAATCTATCTCCAACTATGTAAACAAATACATAAAGGATTTCAATAAGAAGAATACTGACTATCATCTGATGGTCAAGATGGATTTTCTTGAACGTATCGATGGGCAACTTGATATCCTTACTAGCAATGGTTTGCTAGGGGTGATTCTTGTGATATTGATGCTTACTCTACTGCTTAACTTCCGCTTATCACTCTGGGTTGCTTGGGGAATCCCTTCCGCTTTCTTGGGGATGTTTATCGTTGCTCAGATTCATGGGCTAACCCTCAATATGGTCAGCCTATTTGGTATGATACTTATCATAGGTATCCTTGTGGATGACGGAGTCGTCATCGGGGAAAATATATTTACCCATTTTGAGCGGGGAAAATCTCCACGATTAGCGGCTATCGATGGAACTCTTGAGGTACTTCCTGCCGTGCTTACCTCGGTACTAACAACTATCATAGCCTTTGTTCCTTTGCTCTTTATCGAAGGAAATATGGAGATGATGTATGATATGGGGTATGTCGTTATCGTTTGTTTGCTCGTCTCGATGATAGAGGCTATATTTGTTTTGCCAGGTCATTTAGCTAACGAAAAGATACTTAAACCAATCAATGGCAAATCCTTGTATGGTAAAGTTCGTCTGAAACTAGAATCAGGTATTGTATATATCAAAGAAAAGTTATATCGTCCGCTACTAGAATCTATACTAAACCACAAGACACTTACTGTCCTTTGTGTATCATCCTTTGTGGTGCTCACTTTTGCTTTGGTCGCTAGTAATGTTATCACTTATACGTTCTTCCCAAGTACACCTTCCGACTCTTTTACTGTCGATTTGGTTTTGAAGCCGGGTGTGAGCGAATCTATAACAAAAGAGAAAATCTTTGCTATCGAGGATAGTATCGCAGAGGTAAACAGAGAATTGATGAAGCAGACGGGTGACAAGACGCCATACATCACTTCTATGGAGTGTCGAATCGGAAGTGCATTTAGCAATACAGAGACAGGAACTAATGCTGCACAGATTCGTGTTTTCCTTTCTACTTCTACTGATTGGGACGAGTCTATCACTGACCAAGTATTGAAACGAGAAATCTCCAATAAAGTAGGAACGATTCCTGAAGCCTATAAATTTGCTGTGGGTGCATCTAATCGCTTCGGTGCTCCCGTATCTATCAGCTTGTTAGGTTACGACCCTGAAGAATTGGGCTTAGCCAAAGACGAACTGGAGAGTGAACTCAAGAAGATGCCTGCACTGTTCAATGTGACAGATAACAGTCAGCTAGGAAGTCAAGAGTTGCGACTCACCCTCAAACCTCAGGCCTATGCTTTGGGTTGTACGACAAGCAGTGTATTGACAGAAGTCAGAAATGGCTTTTTTGGTGGATTAGCGCAACGCATCCAAGATGGAAAAGATGAAATCTGGGTATATGTTCGCTTAGCTCATAAGGACCGAGAGAGTATAGGGGGATTGGAAAATATGACAATCCATACTTCAAAAGGAGACTATCCTCTCGGAACTATTGCAAATATCACGTCAGCGCGTAGCGTGAGTACCATCAATCACTACAATGGGCAGCGTGAAGTACGTGTCGAGGCTTATCAGAAAGATCAAAGTCAATCAGTACCTATCATATTGGACTATATTGAGACAAATATTCTCACCAAAATCAGCAATGATTATCCCAATGTATCATTTGTATATCAAGGTCAGCAAAAAGACACCTCAGAACAAATGGGCAGCTTGGCACTTTACTTTGGATTGGCATTCTTGCTGATGGTTCTCACAGTGATGATTTATTTCAAATCCTATAACCAAGGAATGATGGTGATTCTAATGATTCCATTAGGAGTCGCTGGTTCCATCTTAGGACATGGTATCCATGGAGAACCTTTATCTATGATGAGTCTTTGGGGAATGGTTGCCCTTTCGGGAGTCGTCATCAATGATGCCATCGTCTTCATGTCTAGTTATAATAGCAACTTAGAAGCGGGAATGACGGTACACGATTCTATTCTTGAAGCGGGTATCTCACGCTTTAGACCTATCTTATTGACGACAGTCACTACCGTAGCCGGATTGATGCCATTGATATTGGAAAGTAATCCCGATGCTGCGATGTTGGTTCCTATGTCCATATCATTAGCTTATGGAATCTTGTTTGGTACCTTCTTTATTCTTATCTTGTTACCTGTATTTATCAAGGCGAACAATTCTATATTGTATCGCTGGGGAAAGATAACGCTTAGGAGTAAACATCCAGACTTAGTTGTGACCCGTGAGATGGTAGAACCGGCAGTACGTTACCTCAAAGTAGCGCAGCGCTTAGAAGAGAATATAATAGAAGAAGAGGAAGAAATTAAAAAGTAAACCGATGAAACAGAAACGATATATATTGTTAGCTTTGGTTGTATGTGCTATCTCTCATATTCATGCACAAAACGAACTAAGTATCTCAGAAGCCATTCAGGTGGGACTGAAAAACAATTATGACTTGACAATTACTGCAAATGATCAAAAGATAGCTAAGATTAATAATACGTGGGCTAATACTTCTTTGATGCCTACGCTTACTTTGGATCTTGGATTGCAGGACACGAAGAATTTCAATGACACAGAGAATCATAATGCCATTCAGTTGACCCCACAAGTCAACCTCACATGGACTATCTTCGATGGTTTTGGAGCACAGATAGACAAGCGCAGATACGAGGAACTCGAAGCACAATCTGCAGGCAACACCCAACTGCTGATTGAAAACACGATTCAAGATGTGATATTGGCCTATTACAATGTCCTCCTTCAGCGTGAAGAAGCTACTTCATATAAAGTGATGAGTGACCTTTCTAAAGACTTGATGGATAGGGAGAAAGTCAGTCAAGATATCGGTGCTACGACGACCTATGCCTATTTGTTGAGTAAGACTTCTTATCTTCAGTACTATTCAAGTTATTTGCAGAAGCGAGTTGATTACGAAAATGCGATGCGTAGTTTGAATTATATCCTGGCCATCAAGGACAATAAGATGTGGGAGCTAACAACTCCTTTAGTTGCTGATGACACTGAGTTTTCCTTAGATGAATTGGTTCAAGATATGCAATCAAACAATCAAACACTGAAAAATCAATATATCCAGCAGCGAATCATGGCCTTGAACACTCGGTCTGCTAATAGCGATTATTATCCTACATTGAAAGTCACCGGAGGAGCTCGTTATAATAAACTGAACCAAACGTTTTCTGGACAATCTGCATCGATAAATACACATTCGACAGATGTCTATGCAGGGTTGACTTTGTCTTGGTCTATCTTCTCTGGAGGAAGTCGTCAGCGAGCCGTGGCTATAGCCAAGATTAATGAAGCTTCTTCACAGATCGAGACTGTACAGATGAAACATGCACTGAACAATCAATTGCTTCAGTACCTCAGCACTTACAATGTCAATCGTGAGATTTTGACTTTGACACAAGAGCAAGTGAAGACTGCGCAACTAAATCTGGAGATGTCTAAAGATAAATATAAGAGTGGGGCAATCAATTCTTTTGATTACCGAGATGTACAGATCTCTTATCTTGATGCAGTGACAAGTCACTGTGAAGCCATCTATCAGTTGATCGAATCGAATGCGAATTTGTTACAGATTACGGGAAATATTATTTCGTATAAACAAGCAGAAAAATAGGCCTCTTGGGGGTTCTTTTATTTCAGTCTATTTGCGTGATTACTGATTTTACGATAGTTAAAAATAGAGCTCTAAAATTGACTTCTCAGAAGGCTTTGGTTAAGTCATTTCTTCACTGCCAAGCTTCTAAGGGTTAGAGATGGATTTAAAAGGGATTTTTTTTGAAGGAGTGGAGGCCGAAAACGAATTTTGAAAGATAAAAACAGTAAGACTTAAGTCTTACCTTGGAAGGACTTTGTGTTCAATTTATTGAATGTAAAGTCCTTCTTGCGTATTGATGGGTTGTTGCTCAGCTCTACTTTGATTCTTTCGTTAAAAAGTAACAGTTCTAAAGCCTGAATGGTCATCTCTTACATCTCATATTGTTGGACGATAAGGCAAAAAGAAAATAATTCTCGATGAATATTTCGTTTGCTCTACTGAAAATATTATCTTGCAGCATCTAACTATTAAAACATATCATCTCATGACAATCCACTCTTTTTTTAAGACTGCTGCCATAGGAGTCATTGCATTGACTTTTGGGCTATCGCTAAGTAACTGTTCTTCACAGTCTACTGCTTCACCTTTGAGTATCGTGCCGATGCCAAACGAATTGACCCAAGGAACAGGTGTCTTCAAGATCACACCTCAATCTGTCTTTGTTTGTTCAGACGACCTTTTGGAACCTGCAGTTGTTATGCTTAAGCAGGATTTAGCTCATGATTTTGGCTTAAAATTGGATGCTTCTTCCGGTACTTCATCATCGACCATTCGTTTCGAATTGCTTCCCGAACAATATGCTGAAGAGGGGTATGAATTGAATGTCTCTGCTGACGAGATGCTTATTAAAACTTCGACATACAAAGGGGCCGTTCGTGCCATACAGACCATTCGTCAGTTGGGCCAAGCAGGAGTTAAGAATCAACTATCCGAATTGTCCTTTCCCGCTGTAATGATCAATGATGCTCCTCATTATGCTTGGCGTGGTCTGATGCTTGATGTATCTCGTCATTTTTACAATAAGGAGGAAGTGATGCGCTTGTTAGATAATATGGCGTACTATAAACTCAATAAATTTCATTGGCATCTTACTGATGACCAAGGCTGGCGCATAGAAATCAAGAAATACCCTAAACTGACAAGTGTAGGGGCTTGGCGTAAGCTCAATAAACAAGACCGTGAATGCTTGGCACGTGCTAACAAGACAGGCAATCCTGATATGTTACTCGAAGAGAACAAATGCCATGTCGTCGGAAATGATACGATTTATGGTGGGTTCTATACGCAAGAAGATATCAAAGAGGTGGTTGCTTATGCGACCACACTGGGTATTGATATCATCCCTGAGATTGATATGCCAGGTCATTCTTTGGCCGCGGTTGAAAACTATAAGGGCGTCTCTTGTTTCGATACGACAACTAGTTGGGAGCACTCATTTACTTCTCCTATCTGCCCAGGAAAACAATCAGCTCTTGATTTCTGTAAGAATGTGTATTCAGAAGTCTTTAAACTATTTCCATACAAGTATGTGCATCTAGGAGCTGATGAGGTCAATAAGACCAATTGGAATAAATGTCCAGATTGTCAACGTCGTATGCGCAAGGAACATCTCAAAGATGCCCACGAATTGCAAGCTTGGTTTGTGCATTATATGGAGCATTTCTTCACTAAAAATGGGAGACGACTTATCGGTTGGGATGAAATCCTTGCTGGAGGACTATCTCCTACTGCAACCATTTCTTGGTGGCGTTCATGGGTTCCTAAGAGTGTGCCATCGGCTACTGCCCAAGGCAATGATGCTATCCTATGTCCTAATAGTGGTTTCTACTTCGATTATGTTGAGAAAGCCAATACACTAGAAAAACTATATACGACAGACTTTGTACCTCAGGAGTTGGATAGTCTACAGCGTAGTCATGTGTTGGGGATGCAAGCCAATATCTGGTGCGAATATATTCCTACAGTTGCTCGTGTCGATTATATGGTCTTTCCACGTGCTCTAGGCGTCGCTGAAAAAGGTTGGACTGCTGTCGAGAATCAATCGTGGGATTCCTTTGCAGCTCGTTTGCCTCGTCAGTTTACTAATCTTAGTCGTTTAGGCATCAATTATCATATCCCTCCGTTGACGGGTTTTAGTCAAGAAAATGTGTTTGTATCGACTGGGCAGGTTGTTTTCAAAACCATGGATCCTAGTGCTTCTATTCATTACACGCTTGATGGATCAGACCCTACGTTATCCTCCCCGCTTTATACACATCCATTCGAGGTAAAGCAAACCACGTCTATCAAGGTAGCTACGTTTCACGAAAATGGACATCGTGGAGATATCATCCAGACGATTTACCGTAAGACAGGATATACCGATGCTGTCAAGGTGTCGACTCAAGGGCTGAAACCAGGGTTGAAATGTCAGAAGTATGCGTTCACGGGCTCTCATTGTGCTGAGATAGGGACAGGCGAGGACCGTCTTCCACTCAGTGAAACGGTTCTCTCTGAAGCTAGTTTCAAACGTGTCGAACAAGGTTCCAATGGCTATATCATGACTGGTTATGTGTCTATTCCAGAGGACGGTATTTATACGTTCGATGTGTTGTCTGATGATGGAAGCATCGTTCGTCTTGATGATAAAGCAACGATAGACAATGACGGGATGCACTCGCCAGAAAGCCGTTCTGCTCAGTTCGCACTCCGTAAGGGATTGCATACACTCTCTATTCGTTATTTTGACTATTCAGGTGGGTCTTTTCGATTAGCTATATCAGATAATGAGGGCAAAATGTACTCAGATGAAGGACTTTATTACTATTCTGAATAATTTATGCTTTTGGAATGCTTTAGATTCTATCTAAATGCGTATTTTTGAACACTAAACCCTCAAAAGAAGAACGAAATTATGAGTTTTAATATCAATCATTACAGACGGAATATCATGCGAGGTATTTCGGCTGGTATCGGGAAGAAAGATAAAGTAGATAAGAAACGAATCATGACAGTGAGACGAGTACTTATCATTCGACCGAACCATCGGTTGGGCAATCAATTGTTGATTACCCCACTAATCCAAGAGATTTGTGCTACCTATCCTGATTGTTCGATTGACTTATTTACTAAAGGAGGGTTAGCTCCTATTCTTTTTGGTGAATATCCCAATATTCGACATTATTTTATGCTGCCCAAGAAGCATTTTAAACAACTCCACAAATATATAGCTACTTGGTTTAAGATGGCTTTCCATCGTTATGATTTGGTCATCAATGCGGGACCTTCCTCTTCATCAGGCTCGTTCGCACTCAAGTTGGTCTCTTCTCCTAACAAGTTGAATCTCAAGGAAGCGATAGCTGCTACTCGTCATCAGGATTATATCCACATGGCTAAGCAAGGCATCTATCATCTTCGTGAGACGTTGAAAGGGACAGTTCTTGACCGGACGGATAAACCTTTCCCTACATTGAATATTCAGTTGACGGCTGCAGAACTTGATCAAGGGAAGCGAATCTTGGATTCACTCGTATCGGCAGATAAACCGACCATTATGCTCTATACCTATGCCACAGGAGCAAAATGCTTCTCTCCAGACTGGTGGATTCCTTATTATGAGAAATTGCAACAGGAGTACCCTGATTACAATATCTTAGAAATATTGCCTGCCGAAAATGTATCTATGATTGGATTCAAAGCTCCGTCTTACTTGTCTATGGACTTGCGTACCCTTACTGCCGTCATGGCACATGGTGCAGTTTTGATAGGAACAGATAGTGGTATGATGCATATGGGGGTCTGTGCACAGATACCTATTGTCGGCCTCTTCAATGTAACTAATCCGACTATTTATGGCCCTTATGGAAATGGTTCGCTAAGTATCAATATTCATGATGAGCAGGCAGATACCCTTCTTGATGAGGCTGTGAGAAAGATCCTAAAGGCTAACTAAGCCTCTTCTTTTAAGTTGATTTTAGGGGGTTTTTCTATCAAAAGAGTTGGATATCCAATCTATTTTACTAATAATAGAATGGACAAAAAATACAACATGATTTAGCAGGGAATATTTATAATTTTCCAAAAATACATATAAATACATCTATTTGATTAAATTCACTATATTGATATTCTAATATAATGACCTGCCTATAGTGTATGCAGGGTATCTCTTGTCATATTAGTAGTTGCGATTGCAACATATTACCTTATTTTAAGTTTCCAAAAATAAAATATTTTGAAAATAAATTAGCAAATTAATCGATTATAATTTTCTAAAAGACTACTTTTGTATCGCTCTACTTCATGAGCTTCTTTCATGAAGGGATTTTTAAAACAAAGGAAATTATGATTGAATCAGTAATTAAAAGAGATGGTCGTCAAGTACCATTTGTATCAGCTTTGATTATTCAAGCTGTTGGTGCAGCTATGAAAGCTGTCAGTGACAAACAACACCTAGAACTCACCAATAAGATTGCCGGGGAGATTCTAAATATGGATGTTCCAAATAATGTACTTGCAGTGGATGAAATCTCAAATATTGTCGAAGAGAAGCTGATTCATTATGACCTTCCTCACGTGGCTAAGGCTTATATCATCTACCGTCACAAACGTGATATGGCACGTAATGCTAAGTTCAATGATACGATATCCGATATCATAGCGGCAAAGAAGAATGATATCACCCGCGAAAATGCGAACATGAATGCTGAGACACCTGCTGGCATGATGATGAAGGTAGCAAGTGAAGCAACCAAAGATTATGTGGATAACTTCCTGCTCAGCGACGACGTAAAAGAAGCGGTACAAAAAAATATTATCCACATCCATGATAAGGATTACTATCCAAGTCGTAGTTTGACTTGTCTGCATCATCCTATCGACCGTATCTTGAAGAACGGTTTTCGTGCTGGTCATGGAGAATCCCGTCCAGCGAAACGTATCGAGACGGCTTCTATCATCGGTTGTATCTCTATGGAGACCATACAGAATGAAATGCATGGAGGTCAAGCTATCCCTGCTTTTGATTTTTATTTAGCTCCTTATGTGCGCTTGACTTATCTCGAAGAATTGGAGAAGATAGGTCTCTTGATGTGCGATGATAAAGAGGCCTATAGTCAGTTTCGTGACGAGACAGTAACCGATTACGAGACTAAACCACTTGAAGGATTAACAGGTAGTGCTCGTGCGAAACAACACGCTATCAACACGACGGTATCACGTGTGCATCAATCTATGGAGGCATTTATTCATAACATGAATACGATTCACTCTCGTGGAGGAAATCAAGTGGTCTTCTCGTCTATCAATTATGGAACAGATACTTCTGCTGAGGGACGCTGTGTGATTCGTGAGTTGCTCCGCTCTACATACCGTGGAGTTGGAAACAATGCCACAGCTATTTTCCCTATTCAGATATGGAAGAAGAAACGAGGGGTCAATTATCTTCCTGAAGATAAGAATTACGACCTCTTTAGATATGCATGTAAGGTGACTGCACGTCGTTTCTTTCCTAATTTCATCAATCTAGATGCTCCTTTTAATCAGCATGAGAAGTGGGATGCAAAAGATCCCGAACGTTATAAATACGAGGTTGCTACTATGGGTTGCCGAACTCGTGTCTTTGAGAATTTAAATGGTGAGAAAACGTCTATCGGACGTGGTAACCTATCTTTCTCTACTATCAATCTACCTGGTTTAGCACTTGCTTGTATGTCTATAAAGGATGAGTCAGCACGTGCGGCTGCCTTCTTCGATTCATTGGATAAAGCGCTTGCGCTAACGAAGAAACAACTGATGGAGCGTTTCAAATTTCAAAGCGAAGCAGTTTGTAAACAATTTCCACTACTGATGTCAGGGATGTGGACTGGTTCTGAGAATTATGGTCCTGAAGATAAGGTAGGTCCGTTGCTCAAACAAGGAACTTTAGGTATCGGTTTTATCGGATTGGCAGAATGTCTAGTAGCCCTTACAGGCAAGCATCATGGGGAGAGTGATGAGTCACAAGAACTCGGATTACGTATCATTCGTCGTATGGGAGAAAAGGTAGAGGATTACAAGCAAGAGACTAACCTAAATTTCAGTGTATTAGGAACTCCTGCTGAAGGGCTGTCTGGTCGTTTCACACGTATAGACCGTAAGATCTATGGTGAAGTTCCTGGTGTGACTGATAAAGAATACTATACCAATTCAAATCATATCCCCGTATGGTATAAGTGCAGTGCCGTACACAAAGCCAAGGTGGAAGGTCCTTATCATGCTATGACAGGGGGTGGCCATATTTTCTATGTAGAGATTGATGGTGATGCGACAAAAAATGAACAAGCGATATTGGATATCGTTGCACTCATAGATGCTAACAACATCGGTTACGGTTCTATCAATCACAATCGTAATCGCTGTATGGAATGCAGCTATGAGACTTCAGATGATATTGCAGCTTGTCCTAAATGTGGTTCGACTCATATAGACCGTCTTCAGCGTATCACTGGATACCTTGTCGGAACCACTGACAAATGGAATTCGAGTAAACTAGCTGAACTCAATGACCGCGTGGTTCATGGACAACGATAAATTGAATCCATTGATGCAGACAGATGCGACTTCGATATCTGTCATGTCTATCGTACACTCCACTTCTGTGGACGGGATAGGTTTGCGCAATGCACTCTACACTGCAGGCTGTAATCTGCAGTGTGAACATTGTCACAATCGTGAGAGTTGGGATATCGAATCGGGTACTTGGCAGACGCTCGAGGAAGTATATGACCAACTCAATGTAGATTTCTTTCCGATTTCTATTTTAGGGGGAGAACCCCTGATGCAAGGCGATGCAATCATAGCCTTGTGTAGGATGATTAAGGAACGCACTGCAAAGAATATATGGCTGTGGACAGGACATACTTATGAATATGTCCAGAGTCATTATCCTGAACTACTCTCCTATATCGATGTGTTAGTCGATGGGCGGTATGAAGAAGATCGGCATGATGAGACTCTGCTCTGGCGAGGGTCAAGTAATCAACGTGTCATTGATGTCCCTAAGACCATTCAAACAGGCACCATCGTTTGCTTAGATGATTAGATAACTAAATCCTCCTATTTTAGAATGCTCTAAAATAGGAGGATTTAGTTATCTACCCATAGCTTTATGCTATCAATCTTTATTTCAATAGATTCAACGTTTCGTTTAGGAGTGTCGAAGAGGTTCCTTTAGTGTAAGGGAAATAGATGATTTTTACATCTCGTTTATTGAATTCTTCATCTAATTTAGACCATTTAGGTGATTGAAACCAATCATCTCCAACGAAGAGTACATCAAATTTTAGTTTGTCACACATCGCTAGTTTATCCATATCTGCTTGTGGAACGACTGCGTCTACGTATTTTATGCTTCGAACTATTTCGAGGCGCTCCTCAAATGGAATGACAGCTCTTTTGTTTTTGTAAGCAACCAATTCATCTGTCGTAACGCCTACAATCAGAACGTCACACAGTGCCTTTGCATTTCTTAAAAGATTGAGATGTCCGATATGAAACAAGTCAAATACTCCACTAGTGTAACCAATAATTCTTTTATTTTTCAAACCCTTTTTATTTTACATATATATAATTACGATGTCTTTCATCTCATGTATCATGAAATAAACCCTTGACAAAATTAGTCTTTTTTTCTGAACCTTCTATCCTTTTTGCTTAAATCCTCAATTTGTATTCGAACTAGTTCTTGATACTATTGGGTAGTTCCTGCTAATTTAAAGCTGAATAGGTCACTAAAAAGCTTCCTTCAGAAGATTCATAAAATCATTCGAAGGAAGCCTATAATAAGATGAGAGTTATTAACTCTCTCCTCTTTTTTTACTGATAATAAAGGGGGAACTAGTGACTAAACTGTGTAGCCTTTATAGTCGTAAAGTCTTTGTCTCCCGCTCTCTTCATAGATATCTTGACGCCATTCCATGCAGCTGGCCAACCCCCAACGATATTGTTTAGGAATAAGATCTTTACTTTATGTTTTCCTGCCGCTAGTGCTTTTTGAGCACGATGTCTAGAGAACCGTTTCACTTCCCCATCATTGTTGACGAGCAAAGTACCATCTAAGAAAAGTTGGTCTACATCGGTATTGAATTCATAGATTCCTGCTTCTGGGATATCAATATAACCAGTTAGGATAGATGCTGATGGTTTGTTTAGGTCATAGCTATTGGTTGTTTTCACCTCTTTCCATGTCTGTACTTGGTCCAAATCAGCCACTTTATTGAAGTGTCCAAGAGCAATCTTTTCATTGAGGCCTTCCTGCGTCGTTTTTACCTTGCTTGCTGGAGAAAAGGGTTGTTTCTCTACAAGAACTGTGCGTATAGGACTCATCTTACCAGTTGGTAATACAGACGCAATCTTGATGGTTGTGGTTTCTGTGATATGAAGAGGACCTGTATATGTTCTCGACGTTGCAGTTGGTGCTGTGCCATCAGTGGTAAAGACCATGTTCATAGGCATCGTTGTCGAAAAGGCTACTGAAGTCGTGTCGATGAATGCAAGATGTTCACATGGTCCTTCTGGCATAGGGATGTGATAATTAATCTCATGAGCATCCATACGAGGATATAGATTATTGAGACGTGTCTCAAAATCAGTATAATTCTTCTTTTCCGTTTCAGTCCATCCAATCTCTGCTAGTGCAATGATACGAGGGTAGACACGGTATTCTAGAATTGCTGGAGTGTACATATATTCAGTCCACACGTTTCCTTGAGTACCGAGAATATGCTTCGCTTTTGATGCATCTAACTCCTGAGGTACAGGGTTGTAACTGTATGTCTTTTCGAGTGTAGCGTATCCACCAATAGCCACGGGTTCTACTTGACTATCCCCTTGGTAATGATCTAGGTAGCACCATGCTCCAGGAGTCATGATGACATCATGTCCTTGGTTGGCAGCTTCGATTCCTCCTTTTTCACCTCTCCATGACATGACAATTGCCGATGGTGCCAATCCTCCTTCAAGAATCTCGTCCCATCCAATCATATTTTTCCCATGTTTGGTTAACATCTTCTGTACTCGCTGGACGAAGTAGCTTTGGAGTTCATGCTCATTCTTAAGTCCTTCATTGCGCATGCGTCTCTGACACAATGGGCATTTCTCCCATCTTACTTTCGGACATTCATCTCCACCAATATGGAAATATTTAGAAGGAAATAACGGAGCTACTTCATCTATAATTTTGTTTATAAAGTCAAATGTGGCTTCTTTGCCAGCGCAATAGACATCGGGTTCTACTCCCCATATATTACGTACCTTAAAAGGCCCTCCTGTGCATGAATACTCAGGATAAGCCGTTAGTGCAGCAAGTGCATGGCCAGGCAATTCTATTTCAGGTATGACTTCTATCATGCGATCTGCAGCATATTTGACAATTTCTTTCACTTCTTGCTGAGTATAGAATCCACCATAAGTAGTGCCATCTCCTTCGACACGTTGGCTCCCTATCTCAGTTAATTTAGGAAATGCTTTAATTTCGATACGCCATCCTTGGTCTTCAGTTAGATGCCAATGGAAGGTATTTAGTTTGAGCATAGCCATCATGTCGAGTTGTCTTTTAAGCGTCTCTACTGGCATGAAATGGCGACATACATCGATATGCATTCCACGATAAGCAAAACGAGGTGCATCTTGGATGAATACATTGTGCATAGTCCACGAGGTTCCGGGAACTAAGGTAGCCGATTCTACTGCAGGAGGGAGCAACTGTAAAGCTGATTGCACTCCGTAGAAGAGTCCTTTTGCTGTAGGGGCTACGATGGATACTTTGTCTGATGCTACATTTAATTTATAGCCTTCACTATTGTCTGAGGCATTTTTGTCAATAGTGAAGCAAATAAAATTGGCTGTTGGAGTCTCTGTCTGGACAGTAAGTTCAAATCCCATGGGGGTAGCTAATTTGCTTACAAGATAATTTGCAACTTTGAGCTCATCTGCTGTTTTAGCAATGATAACAGTAGATTGGTTAATTTCAAAAGCTCCTTTTGAAGCGACCAGTGAATTGGGCATAGGGGTTATTTGAATCGGACGATCCACTTGTTTCGAACAAGAACCCAATGCGATACCTACTGTTAGCAGGGCCGTAGAAAATAATGATTTAATTTTCATGTTTAAATAGTCAATTAGATTGGTAATAATAAAAGTTATGAGTTGAAAAATCGATTAGAATATAAGCAAAGATACTATTAATCTCTTAATTTGAAATTATTTCATGAGAGATTCTAACTATTGACGTTCTCTTTCTAGAGTTGGAAGAGTAAGTACGAGATTTCTGGTCCTTAGTCATTTCATATATATATCATACAAGATTAGGTCTATACGTGTTTTTTAAGTAATTTTGCACATAAATATAAATAGGATAAGATTGATGACTAATAAGATGAACGCTCTCACAACACCTCCCGAAGGTTTTTTTAATGAAGAAATCAGGAGTGATTATGTGGTAACTTCAGAAATGAAAAAGGTATGGAGCATAGAAATAGAATTGGCTGAAAAGTTGATTCAGATTTGCGACAAACATGATCTGAAATGTTGGGCTGATGGAGGCACACTTATTGGAGCGATTCGACATGGGGGGTTCATTCCTTGGGATGATGATATCGACATGGTGATGATGCGTGATGATTATGATCGATTGGTCCAGGTAATCAATGATGAACTCGAAGAGCCTTATTTTTTTGAGTGTATCAAGACAGACCGTTATCATAAGTATAAGACAGCTAAGCTAATGAAATCGGGTACTACGGCTATATTAGACCCCAAGAGTAAAGGGAAGCAGTGTATCTTTATTGATGTGTTTGTTTATGATGGAATGCCTCATCGTCTGAAACGTCTCAATCAGCATCTGATGAAAATAAAGTTCAAGAGAGAAGTCTTTAATCTTGTCTCTAAGTTCAGTTGTCTGCTGTCAGATAAGATGTATAAGAGATTTCCTCTCAATCTCAAACTGAATCATTGGTTCGAAAGGACGCTACGTAAGTATCCTGTCAAAGATGCTTATCTAGTGGCTAGGCCTACCTTGTCTTCCAAAGTTCCTTTGCGTAGGAAGGGAGCTTATGATGAAACGGCTTATGTAGACTTTGAATACATCAAACTACCTATTCCTACTTGCTATGATGAGTTGTTGACCTCTCAGTTTGGAGATTATATGACACCAATGAAATTAGCTCCCACACATGGAGGCCTTTACCTTGACCCAAATAGGAATTATGATGTCGTGAGGAAGGAATTACTTAAGAAGCGTAAGGAGCACTAGACGTGTTCCATCATCCTATTCCACTAGGGTATTTATGGCTTTCATCACAAAGTACCCATTTGCCAACTTCTGACTCATCTTCTCTACTTGTTTTCTCATCTGAAGATAGTGCTCTGTTGTTAGCTGATCTAGTTGTGTATTAATGTCATTGAGTGACTTTACTACTAGACCTATTTCATGTTTTCTTACAAAATCGGCAAGGGCAGCTTTTTCCCAGATGATTAATGGTAGTTCGCATCGTATGTACAATGATGTCTTATGTGGATTGTTATATTGAAGGTAGTGTCCCCATTCCCCTGTACATCCATCGAGACTATCACCGTCCCACACAAGTCCAAAATGGCCTTTGGCTGACGCTATCAGTTTGTCTGAAGGGATGAATCCCAAGTAATCAATTCGTTCTGGATTCTTTGCTATGTTTGCATCGAAACCATTTCCATATAGGTTCATCGAATGAGGAGCCAAACAAGCTCCTAGTTCGTAAAGAAAGCGATTTTTACGAATGGCTAGTCCCCCTGCATAGAGCATCTGGTATTTGCTGTCAGTAGGAGCAGGAATAGGCGATGCATGCGTAGTGGATAGATAATCAAATATCTCTAGATTTACCATTGGCTTTTTGAATCCTTGGTCTTGTAACCATTGATTCATCTTCTGGTTATGAACGATTAACTTGTCAGTTCCACTCAAACGCTTTATCTCTTTTGCTACGGTTAGTTTCTTTCTACGGAAACTACCTAGGTCATGGACAATCGTCGTTACCTTTGCTCCTTTGTGATGAGCCATATAGCAACACAAAGAATAATACTTCTTAAAGGGATATTGAAGAATCAGTTCATCTCCTTTGCGTATAGTCGCTCCCATTTTCAAGACACTTCTCAGTGTATATAAAAAGGCACTTATCTTATTGGTGAGATGAACCTGTGGCAAACCGATATTGCGGATACCAGATTTGCTCATAATGGCTTCTATGTCGCATTTGGCTTTGGAACCAGCTGCATTAACCCCTGGATAACTTTTGGAAAGATAACATCTATGATTGGTCATGAGACTATTTATTATTGAGTTCTTTTTTTACAGCTTTGAGAGCAGCAGCAACAGTGTCGTCCATATCAGCATAGGCATAAAGTCCTAAGCGACCACCAAACAAGATATTTGGATGTGAAGCTGCTTCTTCTTTATAAGCATGATACAGTTTGTTGTTTGGCCCATCGTTTATAGGGTAGTATGGTTCATCTCCTACGGAGAAATTGGCTGGATATTCCCTTGTAATTAGAGTATGAGGAGATTGGTTCTTGTTGAAATGCTTATGTTCTATGATTCGAGTGAAAGGTACCTTTGCCTCGTTGTAATTCACGACTGCGTTACCTTGGAAATCTTCTACATCCATCAGCCATTCATTTTCAAACCGAAGACTGCGATACTCTAGGGTGCCTAATTTATATCCGAAGAAAGCATCTATGCAACCCGTATAGAGCACTTTATCAGCCAAGGCATCCCATTGTGCTCTATCTTCTAGATAATCTATGCCTGTACGAACCTCTATTCCCTCGAGCATATTGGCTACCAACTGTGTGTATCCATCTGATGGAATTCCTTGGTAGCGGTCATTGAAATAATTATTGTCGTAGGTGAATCGAAAAGGAATCCGTTTGATAATAAACGAAGGTAATTCAGTTGCTAAGCGTCCCCACTGTTTCTCTGTATAGCCTTTGATAAAGGTATAATAGATATCTTTACCACAAAGCTTGAGCCCCTGTTCTTCTAGATTTTTGGGGTCTATATCGGCATATTCTCCACGTTGTTCTGCAATCTTGAGTTTAGCTTCTTCAGGTGTTGTTACTCCCCACAAACTATTGAAGGTGTTCATATTGAAAGGCAGATTGTAAACCTTGCCTTCATATCTTGCAAGAGGAGAATTGATATAGCCATTGAATACAGTAAACTGTTGTAAGTAATTCCAGACTTCTTCATTGTCAGTATGGAAGATATGAGCTCCGTATTGATGAATCTGTATGTTATGACTTTCCTTGGTATATATATTACCAGCTATATGGTCCCTTTTCTCAATGATAAGACATTTCTTGCCCATCTGAGTCATTTGTTGAGCAAAAGTAGCGCCGTATAATCCGGCTCCAATGATTAGATAATCGTATTTCTTGTTCATAAATGATGGTTTGAAAGGGTTTTTATTTCTTAATGTCTTTTTGTATCGCTTCTATCTTCTGACGTGTATGTTTCCATCGTTTATGACTCCAAAGCCATATTGCTGGATTTTCTTTGATCATGCCTTCAAGAAATTGCATGTATTTATCGGTGAGGGTAAAGTCTTCGTGGTCTTTCGGGTTGCTTGTCATTGGCTTGAAGGCACAATGATAATATCCTCGTTTGACTCTTGTTACATGAGCTGTGTAGATGAGGGCATCTACTTGTTTTCCTATTTTTTCAGTTCCCGTAAATACAGGAGTCTCTTGGTTTAGGAAGTTCACCCAATGATGTATGCTATTTGGTTTAGGTGATTGGTCGGAGATGAAACCGATAATTGTCTTCTGCTTCTTTCGTTTCAGCTTAATAATCTCTCTGAGTGTCTCTTTCATGGCAATCGATTTTCCACCGAAGTCATTGCGGAGGTTGAGAAACATTTTATCCATAGCTTTGCTCGCTAGTGGATGATAAATCTGTCCACAGAGTATGTCATCGGGTACCCAATAAGGCAATGAAGCAATCCATTCCCAATTGCCATAATGTCCTAGGTAGACGAAACAGAAGTTTTTGTCCAGAGAATACATCTCTTTCTTGATCTCGTCTATTCCTTCAAAGGTCATGCGACGTCTCAAGGCTTTCTTTGAGATGCTAAATAGTTTGACTGTTTCTACGACATAGTCGCAGAAGAAATGGTAGAAGCCATTTTTTATTTTAGTTCTTTCTTTAGCTGATTTCTTAGGGAAAGATTCGAGTAAATTCTGATTAATAACCTTGTATCGATACTTGAATACGTATCGGATGAATAAATAAACAAAGTCTGCAATCCCATACAAAATCCAAAATGGTAATAGAGACAATAAAAAACAGAATCCATAGACTATGTAATATTGTATTTGTTGTCCTATCGTAAGTGATTTGGTCATGATTGTTTTTTTACTAATTTTCTTGTTCTTCCTTTTAATCTGGCTTTGCGTGCTCGTTTGGCTATAAAGTCATCGAGTAGTTCCAAGCCTCGTGTTTGAGTTGCTATCGGATCCCATTGCTTGAGATGGGCATAGTGCTTGAGAATAAAGCTGAATAAGACACGAGGTTCTGTTATTCTAACTAGATTTTTTAACCTGATCTCTTTATCGGGATTCTTTACGAACGTGGTTCGATTAATATCAATGAAAGAGAAATGGTAATTCTTGGGTTCAGTCTCTCGATAAAGGATATTTGTGAGGTTTAGGTCTCCATGAAGTACTCCTTTATCTTGCACTTCAAGAAGAAATGAGGTTAGCGCTTCGGCTAATGGATGGTTGAAGTTCTTTGCTTCTTGGGCATCGGTCGTCTCCACATTTTGTGAGGTGGTCGTCCCTGAGTATAGCCCTGTGGATACGTTGTCATCTTCTGTGCTGAGACTGATGAAGTAAGATCTATCTATAAGACCATATTTGAAGGTCTCGATATAGGCAATCTCTTCAGGTGTATCAATCTGCATGCTGCGAAGCTTATGGGCAAATAAAAAAGCTCGTTTCGCTTTGCTTGGACGCCAAAAAGTATAGGCTAACTTCTGAATGATGTTAGGACGCTTAAACGATTTGACTACACATGAGATGCCTTCTATCTCGTATCGTTTGACTTGATTGCGTTGCCAATACAGACGTTCACCGGTCGACTTATCATAGAAAGTATCGGGTACTTTACTTATAAAAGAACGCAGCGATTTATATTTTGGATTGACAGTTAAGTTCATAAAAAACGATATGAGGAAATATTATTTAATGCAATGTTCTACTTTCTGAATCACTGTTTCAGGAAGGATCTGGTTCATACACGCAAAATCTTTGCGGTAACATTTCTTGTTTCCATAAACGGAACAAGGACGGCAAGGGAGGTTTACCTGGATGATATTTACTGGAAGTTGTTTCCATCCAAGAAACCCTGCATAAGGATGAGTCTGTCCCCAAATAGAGATTACTTGGGTGTTGACTAGTGAAGCTAGGTGCATGTTCGCTGAATCCATAGACAGCATGACATCTAGGTGACTCATGAGATTGAGTTCATTGGCTAAGTCAAGTCGTCCTGCCATGATTTCTAAGGTAGGGTATTTTGATTTCCAATCAGCAAAGATGGCTTCTTCTTTGATGCCACCACCAAATAAAAACACCTTTACATGGGGTGCTTTGGCAAAATGTGCTACAACTGTTTCCATCTTATCGATAGGGTATATCTTGCCATTGTGTTTAGCAAATGGGGCTATCCCAATCCATTTACTTTCGGGCTCTTTGAGGCCTGTAATTTGTTTGATTTTCTCTATATCTCCAGTACCTTCATTGTAGATACTTGTGAAGTTGAGCATCAGTGGAAATCCTAATTCTTCAAATACATCTGCATAACGCTTGAAAGAATCTTTTTGTCGTTCGACGATTTTATTTTTCTTACGGGTCAACTTATATTTCCCCATTCGTCCTTTATCTATCTGAACGACGGGGATACCCATCCATCTGAAACGAGCTGAGATGACATCTGAGCGGAGGGTCTTGTGTAAGTCAGCCACGTAGTCAAATTGCATAAGACGCAATTGCTTGAATAGCTTATTCATGCCGAAGATGGAATGATGCTTGCCTTTGATATCCGCACCGGTAAAGGTGACATTGTCTGGTAGTCTGCTGAATAATGGTGCCATCTGCTTATGACTAAGCATCACTATCTCATGTTGTGGGTATTGACTAGCCAATGCATCGATGACAGGGACTGTCATCGCTACATCACCTAGGGCTGTAAGTCGAATTACTAGTATTCTAGACATTATTTATTATTTCGTTCGAACTCAATTATTTCTGACCGTAAAGTACAGGGTTTAAGTTAGGGTCATTGTACATCTTCATTTGCTTGTACACCTTCATGTATTTCTTTCCCTGTTCTATGTCATTCAATAGTTGGTCTATAGCAGTAGACAAGTCTGCTTGTTGTTCCAATAGAATCGCTAGTTTAGTTGCGCATTGTTCATGATGCTCAGGAGTCGTATCAGTACGGTCGACTTCTTGTTGCATATGGTAAATTTTCAAGATGAGAATAGACAGTCTGTCTATAGCCCATGCAGGACTTTCTGTATTAATGAGGGCACCTTCTTGTTGTTTTACCTCTTTATATAGGTCCAAGAAGTAGCTATCGATTAGTTCAACTAAATCGGTACGATCTTGATTTGATTTATCAATTCGACGTTTCAATGCTAGTGCATCTACTGGGTCAATAGCTGGGTCACGAATGATGTCTTCGAAATGCCATTGCACGGCATCAATCCAGTTCTTGAGATATAAGTAATATTCGATTGTTTTTACTTCGAATGGGTTTGAAATCTGGGCATCTACACTATCGGTAATGTGATAATTTGTAGTTGCAAGGTTGAAAATTTCATTGCTTTTCTTACTAAAGGTCTTCATATCAATAGTTTTTTGAGTGTGTTATTAGCTTGGCAAAGCTATATATTATATGTGTAACTGCCAAGCAATGACTTGATTATCTGTCCTTTTAGCCTTTTTTGTGTTGTGCTTCTCGATGATTATAAGTAGTTTTGTACACGTAAGACAATGTTCTTGATTTTCAATCATCGTAATATTAATTCTGAACCAATATGGCAAAAATAGCTCTTATCACAGGTGTCACTGGACAAGATGGCTCGTTCTTAGCTGAGTTTCTAATCGACAAAGGCTACGAAGTACATGGTATCATACGTCGTTCTTCTTCATTCAATACGGGACGTATCGAACATCTTTACTTAGATGAATGGGTCCGTGATATGAAAAAAAGTAGACCGCTCAATTTGCATTATGGGGATATGACTGATTCTTCTTCGCTGGTGCGTATCTTGCAGCTTGTACAACCTGATGAGATTTATAATCTTGCGGCTCAAAGTCATGTGAAGGTCTCGTTTGATGTCCCTGAATATACTGCTGATGCAGATGCCTTGGGTACGCTCAGATTGCTAGAAGCTGTCCGGATATTAGGCTTAGAGAAGAAGACGCGTATCTATCAGGCTTCTACTTCCGAATTGTTTGGAAAGGTGCAAGAGGTACCTCAATCCGAGACGACGCCGTTTTATCCACGTTCTCCTTATGCAGTGGCTAAACAATATGGTTTCTGGATAATAAAGAATTATCGAGAGGCTTATAATATGTTTGCTGTCAATGGTATCTTATTTAATCATGAGAGTGAACGACGAGGTGAAACGTTTGTGACCCGTAAGATAACGATGGCTGCAGCACGAATCAATGCGGGACTTCAAGATAAACTCTATCTGGGTAATCTAGATGCCAAACGTGATTGGGGATATGCAAAGGATTATGTCGAGTGTATGTGGCTGATGCTTCAGCATGAGCAACCGGAGGATTTTGTTATCGCTACTGGCGAGATGCATACGGTACGTGAATTTTGTTCTCTTGCTTTTGAGGAACTCAATATAGTGCTTGAGTGGGAAGGAACAGGAGTGAACGAACGGGGTATCGATGCGAAGACAGGAAAAGTACTAGTGGAAGTCGATCCTAAATATTTCAGACCGGCGGATGTGGAGCAATTGCTTGGCAATCCGAGTAAGGCAAAAACGGTATTGGGATGGAATCCTCGCAAGACTTCTTTCACTGAATTGGTTAAGATAATGGCACGCTATGATATGGAGCAAGTCAAATGACTTTAAGCTCAGGCGGATAACAGATAAGAATAATGGATAAGAATAGTAAAATATATGTAGCAGGACATGGCGGGTTGGTCGGTTCTGCTATTTGGAAGTCGTTACAGAAAAAAGGATATACGAATCTAGTCGGACGTACTCATGCAGAATTGGACTTGTTAGATGGACCGGCCGTGAAGGCTTTTTTCGACCAGGAGAAGCCTGAGTATGTTTTTTTGGCTGCTGCTTTTGTTGGAGGAATCATGGCTAATAGCATCTTCCGAGCCGATTTTATTTATAAGAATCTGCAGATACAACAGCATGTCATCGGTGAATCTTATCGGACGAAAGTGAAGAAATTATTGTTCTTGGGTAGTACATGTATCTATCCAAAAGATGTCCCACAACCGATGCGTGAGGAAGCTCTTCTGACGGCACCTCTTGAATTTACCAATGAGCCTTATGCCCTTGCTAAGATTGCGGGATTGAAGATGTGTGAGAGTTTCAATATGCAATATGGAACCAATTACATCGCTGTGATGCCTACCAATCTCTATGGTCCAAATGATAATTTTCATCTGGAAAATGGGCATGTACTTCCAGCAATGATTCGTAAGGTTTATCTCTCAAAATGCTTGATGGAAGAAGACTGGGATGCGCTGGTTCATGACCTCATATTACGCCCAATAGGGGAACTGGATTTGAGTCATTTATCCCAAGGAAAGAAGCCAGTGGATACCCCTATGCAAGAGGCGATTCGTACTGCGTTGGCTTCGTTCGGTATCAGTGCTTCTCAACTGACCTTATGGGGCAGTGGTAACCCTTTACGTGAATTCTTGTGGAGTGAAGAGATGGCTGATGCTTGTGTCTTTGTCATGGAGCAGGTTGACTTCTCTGACTTAAATGGCTTGCCCAAAACGATGCAGGGACTCACGACTTCACAGTTTCTCGAACATGGCTATCAAGTTCCTGAGGTGCGAAACTGTCACATCAATGTGGGAACAGGAAAGGAAATTACTATTGCTGATTTGGCACAGCTTGTCAAGCAGACCGTTGGCTATAAAGGGAATATCTTGTGGGATGGTTCTAAACCCGATGGAACGATGCGCAAATTGATTGATGTGTCTAAGTTGAATCGTTTGGGTTGGCATCATAAGATAGAGATTGATGAAGGGGTACGTAAGTTGTATGATTGGTACCTTCATGCGCTTGGTGGTCAGAAATTGATGCGTTAATCTAATGGTTGGTAGAAAATGAAAATAGTAGTAGATGATTGTATTCCTTATATTCAAGGACAGATAGAGAAAATAGCTGATGAAGTCGTGTATCGTCCCGGTGCTGAATTTTCTGATACAGATGTAATCGATGCAGATGCCTTGGTGATTCGTACGCGTACGAAATGTAATCGTACACTCCTCGAAGGAAGCCGGGTGAAGTTGATCGCGACTGCAACGATTGGGATGGACCATATCGATTTGGATTATTGTGCTAAGGCTGGTATCAAAGTGACAAATGCGGCAGGATGTAATGTTCAATCGGTGGTTCAATATCTGCGCAGTACCTTATATCTCTTGACATTGGTTAAGGGAATTGACTTTAAAGGTAAAACCTTTGGAGTCATCGGTGCTGGACATGTGGGGAGTGCTGTTGCTCGATTGGCAGCTGAGGAATTTGGATTCCAAGTACTTCTCAATGACCCTCCTCGAGCACATAATGAGGGAGAAGAGGGTTTCGTCTCTCTAGAGACATTGTTGGCACAGAGCGATGTCATCTCTTGCCATACTTTACTCACCTCTGATGGGCAGTGGCCTAGTTTTCATCTGTTAGACTGTTTTGCATTTACACAGATGACTAAAAAACCAATCTTAATAAATAGTTCTCGAGGCGAGGTCATAGAAACTCAAGCTCTTAAGTCTGCTATCGAGCAGGGGGTGCTCTCTGAAGTAATCTTGGATGTGTGGGAACATGAGCCTGTCATAGACCAAGCATTGATGCATCAGTGTTTCTTAGCAACTCCGCATATTGCCGGATATAGTGCTGATGGGAAGGTGAACGGGACGACAATGAGTCTCAATGCTATCACTTCATTTTTTCATTTACAGATTCCTGATGGGGGGTGGACTATCCATGCACCTAGTCCTTCAAATCCGATTATCTATGCTTCAAGTAGGATGGACGCGGCGCTACAATATTATAATCCTTTCAGAGACCATATCGCTTTGACTGAAAATCCTTCAAATTTTGAATATTTACGCGGACATTATCCTCTTCGAAGAGAGGGAATAGGTTATAAAACATATTTTAATAAGCTGTAAATGTGAAAAAAAAGGGCTATTATTGCACAAAAATAGGGGGATAGTGCAATAAATGAGCAAAAAAAGCTCAATTTGTTTGCCAGTTTTAAATAAACTCTCTTTATTTGCATCGCAAAATTGCAATAATAAGAACAATAATTATTCATTTTAATAAAAAAATTATGTCTGAACAAGCAAAAAAAGTTGTAGAACTAATTGTAGAAAAGTTAAGTGTATCTGAATCAGAGGTAACAATGGAAGCTAATTTCACAAACGATCTAGGCGCAGATTCATTGGATACTGTAGAGCTTATCATGGAACTAGAAAAAGAATTCAACATCACTATTCCAGATGATGACGCTGAGAAGATTGTAACTGTACAGAATGCAGTTGAATACATCGAACAACACGCTAAGTAATTTCCACCCCAAGAGGTATATATGGAATTGAAAAGAGTTGTAGTAACAGGTTTAGGGGCAATCACACCAATTGGTAATACAGTCGAAGAATATTGGACTAATTTACAAGCTGGTAAAAGTGGTTGTGGACCTATTACTCATTTTGATGCATCAAAGTTTAAAACCCGAATTGCATGTGAAGTCAAGGGTTTCGACCCGACAAAACATATCGATCGTAAGGAAGCCCGAAAAATGGACCTTTATGCTCAATATGCGATGACTGTAGCTACTGAAGCTATCAACGATGCAAACTTTGATTTTGATAAAGAAGATGCAAACCGTATCGGCGTTATTTTTGGATCTGGAATCGGTGGAATCAATACTTTTGAAAAAGAGATTGCTGACTACTATTGCAGATTTGCAGAGACAGGACCTAAATTTAGTCCTTTCTTTATTCCAAAAATGATTTCAGATATTGCAGCTGGACAAATTGCTATTAAGTATGGTTTTCATGGACCTAACTATGCAACTGTTTCTGCATGTGCAACATCTACTAATGCATTGTCTGATGCGTATAATCTTATTCGTCTGAATAAGGCTAATGTGATTGTTACTGGTGGAGCTGAGGCTGCAATTACTCCTGGTGGAGTAGGTGGTTTCTCTTCTATGAGAGCAATTTCTCAACGCAATGAAGAACCTCAAACTGCTTCTCGTCCATTTAGCGCATCGCGTGATGGATTTGTTATCAGTGAAGGAGGTGGATCATTGGTTCTTGAAGAATTGGAGCATGCATTAGCTCGTGGAGCTAAAATTTATGCTGAGGTTGCTGGTACAGGAATGTCTGCTGATGCGTATCACTTGACAGCTACTCATCCTGATGGATTGGGTGCTAAATTGGTGATGAAGAATGCGTTGGAAGATGCTGAAATGAAGCCTGAAGATATTGATTATATCAATGTCCATGGAACTTCTACTCCTGTAGGTGATATCTCTGAGGCTAAGGCAATCACTGATGTATTTGGAGATCATGCTTACGAGCTAAATATCTCAAGTACAAAATCAATGACAGGCCACCTACTAGGTGCTGCTGGTGCTGTTGAGGCTATCGCTTCTATCTTAGCTATGCGAGATGGCGTGGTTCCTCCGACGATTAATCACGCTGAGGGCGATGATGATGAAAATATTGACAATAAGCTTAATTTCACCTTCAACAAAGCTCAAAAACGCGAGATTCGTGCTACACTTTCTAATACGTTTGGTTTTGGAGGACACAATGCTTGTGTTATCTTCAAAAAGTATAAGAAATAAGTTCTACATATGAAAATATTAGACGAGATAAGACTTCTGTTCAAGACGAATAGGGAGTCTTATCGTCGTTTTTATGCTATCCTTGGATTTCTTCCTAGTGATATCAAATACTACCAACTTGCATTGCAGCATAAGTCTATTCGTCAAAAAGACGATGAAGACCATATCTATAACAATGAAAGGATGGAGTTTCTTGGTGATGCGGTAATCGATACCGTAGTCGCTGCTATTCTATATGATCATTTTCCTACTGATCGTGAAGGATTACTAACAAGCACGCGTTCTAAAATTGTGCAACGCGAGACGTTGGACAAATTAGCTGTCTATCTAGGGCTGGACAAGTTGGTCATGTATCGTAGCTCACGAAAAGATCAATTCTCACATATCAATGGGAATGCCCTCGAAGCTTTTGTCGGAGCTATCTTTCTTGATAAAGGATTTAAATATTGTGACTTCTTTATTCGTCAACGTATGGTTGGTCCTTATATCAATTTGGATGAAATTGCGACTAAGGTAGTCAATTTCAAATCCAAACTTATCGAATGGTCTCAACGCCGTCAAATGGAATTGTCATTTGAGTTGATTGAGCAAAAAGTAGATAAGAAAGGAAATAGTACATTTAGTTCTTCGGTACAGGTAGAGGGAATCTCAATTGGTAGTGGCATCGGGCATTCTAAAAAAGAATCTCAGCAGCGTGCAGCTCAAGATGCACTGCACAAAATCAAGGGGGATGCTGAACTTCTTCAGCGGTTTGTGGATAACCGAAATGTGCGGTTAGAAACGTCCAATTAGTCCTTTTTTTTAGCTATTTACATCCTAGATTAGTATATTTCAGTTATATTTGTCAAAAACAAAAGGACTATGTTTGAAGGCAAATTGAATACGACTAAAGTTATCCGTTATATTTTTCTACCTAGGCTCAATGAGATTGACCGCTATGCTACAGACGCTGAAGAGATTCAACGTGAGGTGTTGCAGCGTCTATTGAAAAATGGGGCTGATTCTGCATGGGGAAAAAAGTATAAATATACTCATATAGATAATTATTCTGCTTACGCGAAACGTGTACCTATCCAGACTTATGATGACGTGAAGCCATGGGTGGAGCGTATGATGAGAGGGGAGCAGAATGTCTTGTGGGGCAATGAGATTACTTGTTTCGCTAAATCTTCTGGAACCACTTCTGATAAAAGTAAATTTATTCCTGTAAGTAAAGATGCTCTTGAAGATACTCATTATCGAGGAGGAAAAGATGCAGTAGCTATGTATCTTCGGAATAATCCTGAAAGTGATTTTTTCGGTGGAAAAGGTGTGATTTTAGGCGGTAGTCATGCACCTTATGATGAATATCCAGATGCACTAATCGGAGATTTGTCGGCTATCTTATTGGAAAAAATAAGCCCACTCGTGAATTATCTACGGTGTCCTAGCAAGGACATTGCTCTGATGTCCGAATGGGAAACGAAGATAGAAGCGATTGCTACTTCTACGATGGATGTGAATGTATCTAACTTGTCTGGTGTTCCTTCATGGATGTTGGTTTTGGTTAAGGATATCATGCGCAGAAAAGGGACTGATAATCTTGCTGATGTATGGCCTAATCTAGAGGTCTTCTTCCATGGTGGAGTAGCCTTTACACCTTACAGAGAACAATATGAGCAGATTATACGTAGTGATAAGATGCACTATGTAGAGACGTATAATGCTAGTGAAGGCTATTTTGCTACCCAAAATGATTTTGCTGATCCTGCTATGCTTCTCATGATTGATTATGGCATTTTCTACGAGTTTATCCCGATGGATCAGTTTGAATCTAAGCACAAAAAAGCAATTCCACTGTGGAAGGTGGAAGTCGGCAAGAATTATGCTGTAGTCATCTCTACATCATCTGGCTTGTGGAGATATATGATTGGTGATACCGTTCGCTTCACTTCTAAAGATCCTTATAAAATCGTTATTACTGGACGAACTAAACATTTTATCAATGCTTTTGGTGAGGAATTAATTATCGACAATGCTGAAAAGGGATTGGTGAAGGCTTGTGCTGCTACTGGTGCACAAGTGAAAGAATATTCGGCTGCTCCTGTATTTATGGATGATAATGCCAAGTGTAGACATCAGTGGATGATTGAGTTTTCTCAGGAGCCTGATTCCTTGGAGCAGTTTAGAAATGTGCTTGATGACACACTCAAAGAAGTAAATTCTGATTATGAGGCTAAACGACATAAGGATATTGCTTTGCAGAAAGTAGAAGTCATCGTTGCTCGTCAAGGCTTGTTTCATGACTGGCTCAATCAAAAAGGAAAATTAGGAGGGCAGCATAAAGTGCCTCGCTTATCCAACACTCGAGAATTTATTGATGAATTAATAGCACTAAATAAACAAAAGGATTGAACTATATGTTTAGACGTACACTAATGATTGCTAGTACAATCATACTCTTTCTTTCTTCCTCACTATGGGTTAGTTGCGATAGCAGTACTCCTGTGATTGATGCTTCCTGTGATGAAAATAACTTAGGCAATAGTTTGCTTCGATGGGAGATTATGCCTGAGATGAAAGGGACTGTGAGAATCTATGCATCTAAAGACCCTGAATATTTTGATTTGGCTTCTTTTGTGACTGAAGTTCCGATTAGTCGAAATTATAAGACGATTGTCAGGAGTAGTCCTGACTTCAGAAATTATTATAAGTTGATTTTTGATGATCAATATGAAGTCAAAGTAGCTTCGCGTTCTGTAAAGGTAAGTGGTATTCAGAATTTTAGAGATTTGGGAGGATATAGAGCGGCTCATAATAAAACACTTCGGTGGGGCATCTTGTTCCGTTCTGCAGCAATCAATCATTTAGCTCCTTACGAACTTGATTATCTCAAGCATATTGGGCTCAAGACGATTATTGACTTGAGGATTCCTGAAGAGGGCACAGTGTCTGAAAAAACGGCCAAAGAATTTGATGTCGTTCACATCCCAATCAGAGTAGGAAATAAATATACTTCTGTTCAAGCGCTCAAAGCTCCTGGAGTTTCTGCAAGCAAGGTCAAAAATGAGATGATTTCAATCAATAAGGATTTGGTACTTCATCAAACAATAGAGTATCGTACGCTCATGCACAAACTATTAGATGAAGCGAACTATCCATTAGTTATCTCCTCTTTCTCTGGAAAAGGAAGATGTGGTTTTGCTGTTGCTCTTATCTTAAAAATAGTAGGTGTCGGTCAGGACAAGATACTCGAAGATTATCTGCTTAGTAATGTCTATTTTAATATTCCATCGGTATCGAAATATGCCTATGACTTGTCTGCCGAGAACCAACGTGCTATCACTTATCTTTTTTCTGCACGCGAAGATTACATCCAAGCTTGTTTCAAGGAAATTCTTCAAACGTATGGTACGTTCGAGGGGTATCTAGAGAATGGGTTACAACTCAATAAGGAGGATGTGGCTAAACTCAAAGCTATTTTACTCGAATAAAAAATTGCATTGACTATTGGATGAAATCATCTGTTGATGTTCATAAATAGTCAATGCAATTGTATCATGTAAGGCATGTGACGACTATCTATTGTCGTCACTCGTTCTGTCGAATCTACTTTATTTTACTTCTGCTGTATCAGTCTCATCTAGTGTCTGAGGATTGCTGCATGTCTGGGGATTGTTACATGCCTGAGGAGCTTCATTTGAGTCAATGACCTCTGCATCTAGAATCAATACCTTGTAGAAGTATGCTTGTAGAGAAAGAGATAGTGGCACTAAGAATAGCATTAAAATGAAAGATACTAGAGATTTAGCATCGAAGAGAAATGATAAAATCCAAGTAACGATACCAAGTACGACATAGAACGCAATCACTAATACTATATTAGCAAAAAACATAGACCATTTCTGTCCGTTGGTCGCTTCACAACTTTTCTTGATGGCTTGGATAGGGTCTAGATTCTTGTCAAGAAGAAGCAAGATAGCTAATGACATACTGATTGATATCACAATCCCCGGAATAATCATAAAGACAAACCCTATGATTACTGCTGAATAGACTAGGGCAGACAAGATGAAGAAAAGGCCCATGTTGTCAAAATATTTTTTGTTGAAAATGAATAAAGGACTAATCATCTTTCCTTTACTTAGTTCCAATGGAATGGTACACATAGCGATAGTGGTACCTACATTGAGGTAGGGTATCCAGATAGTAATTAGCCACAAGAATGTTGCAAGCAACAAAGGCACAACATTGGCTAAAGCCGTACTTACTGAAAATTTCAGCGCTTCGACAAAATCAATTTTCTTTTCCATCATTCGTAAAATTTATTGTTTGTATTTTAAAGAGATAGTTTAGCAAATATATAATAATTATAACAAAAAGACAACTTGTTATAATAAAAAGAATAAAAGTCTATTCTTTTTGCTAAATTTGTGAGTGCTTAATCATAAAAGAAAAAATCATGAAGAGAGACTGCAAAAGAGGATGGATTAGGGTACTCATGGTTCTTATTCTAAGTCCTTGTTTTTGTTGGGGACAGGTGATAGGAGATGTCCCTCAAAATGCTCAAGAAGTTTATTCACTGCCAGTCATTCCAGCTATGCTTCAGAGCTCTGAAGCTCGTGCTGAATATGTACTGATGCATTATTGGGATGGTTATCGGTTTTCCCCTGTAAGTGTACAACAGTTTCAATCGGTATCTGAACAGTGCTTGGTGAATTATCTAGACTTACTGGCTCATTTCCCAAATGTAGAACAAGAAAGCATTCAGCATTTTATTGCACAACTTAGGAATCATGCCCCAATAATCTATAAGTTCTATATGAATCTTCTTGAATCTTACTTATACAATCCAAACTCACCTATGCGTAACGAATCTGTATATATCCCTTTCTTGAAGGATTTCACAGTATATAATAAAATCTCTAAAGCGGATAGGCAAAGGTATCTGTTTCAACTCCAATTGGCTATGAGAAATCGACCAGGATATCAAGCAACCAATTTTACTTATACCCTTGAGGATGGTAGCTCACATACGCTGTATGACTTAAAAGCACAATATACGCTGCTGTATATAAACAATCCTGATTGTCATGATTGTCAACGTGTCAAAATGGCCCTTGAGCAAGAACCGTTTGCTTCTCTTTTCAAGACAGGGAAAATAACCCTGCTCTCTTTATTTCCTGATCCAGAACTCTATATCTGGAAGGAGGCAGTGAAAAAGAACTACTTCCCTGATTCTTGGATTGTCGCTTATGACAAAGGAACGGTTATCGCTAATACTAATATTTATGATTTACGGGCTGTCCCAACAATGTATTTATTAGATAAAAATAAACAAGTTATCCTTAAAGACACCAAATTGTCGGAGATAAAATCCTTTTTACGGTTAAAAAGCATCATATAAAAAGCGTTAAGTTTGATGGTTCGCCTTTTTTATCTATCTTTGCTGTGCTAGACTGCAGTGGTCTAGTGTGATGTAAAGATGTATTTATTTATGAAGAATTTTGAAGAGCTCGGGGTATCAGGTGATATTCGTAGGGCTATCGAAGAAATGGGTTTTACCGAGCCTATGCCAGTACAAGAGAAAGTGATTCCTTTTTTATTGGGAGAAGGTAATGATGTCGTAGCCCTGGCACAGACGGGCACAGGTAAGACCGCAGCATTTGGTTTACCTATCGTTCAAAAAGTGGACGTTAAGAATCGTGTTCCTCAGTCACTTATACTGAGCCCTACCCGAGAACTCTGTTTGCAAATCGCTGGTGATTTGTCAGATTATTCAAAATATGTAGACGGCCTTAAGGTGCTTCCTGTATATGGTGGATCATCCATTGAAAGCCAGATTAGGTCATTGAAAAGAGGCGTACATATTATTGTCGCTACTCCTGGCCGCCTAATTGATTTAATGTCACGTGGTGTCGTGTCGCTTAAAACAGTCAAAAACGTCATTATGGACGAGGCTGATGAAATGCTTAACATGGGATTTACAGATAGTATCAATGAGATTCTAGCTGATATTCCTAAAGACCGTAATACGTTACTTTTCTCAGCGACTATGAGTCCCGAGATTTCACGTATCTCTAAACAATATCTTAATAACGCAACTGAGATTACTATCGGTGGCAAGAATGAGAGTACTAACAACGTAGAGCATGTTTCTTATTTAGTAAACGCTCGTGATAAATATGCGGCGCTAAAGCGTATTGCCGATTTTTATCCACAGATTTATGGTATCATATTCTGTCGTACTCGTAGAGAAACTCAAGAAATTGCTGATAAGTTGATGCAAGACGGATACAATGCTGATGCATTGCATGGTGAACTTTCACAAGCTCAACGTGATGTCGTGATGCAGAAGTTCCGTATCAAGAATCTGCAAATCCTTGTAGCTACCGATGTGGCTGCTCGTGGTCTTGACGTTAATAACTTGACTCATGTTATCAATTATGGTTTACCTGACGATATCGAGAGTTATACTCACCGTAGTGGCCGTACAGGTCGTGCTGGCCGTACTGGTACAAGTATAGCTATCATCAATATGCGTGAGAAAGGTAAGCTACGTCAAATCGAAAGAACAATCAAGAAACAGTTTAAAGTAGGTGAATTGCCTTCTGGACAAAATATCTGTGAGCAACAATTGCTTAAGGTAATTGATGATATAGAGAAAGTTCAGGTAAACGAAGATGAAATCGAAAAATTCATGCCAGAGATTACTCGTAAGTTAGAGTGGTTGTCTCGTGAAGATATCATCAAGCGTATGGTTTCTACTGAATTTAATCGCTTCTTGGAGTATTATCAAAATCAACCAGAACTATTGTTACCTGCAGAAAGAGGTGAACGTTCTCGTCGTGACAATGATAGAAGAACAGCTGAAGGATTTACTCGTCTATTTATCAATTTAGGTAAGGTAGATGGTTGTTTCCCTCGTCAGTTGATGGAATTGATCAATAGTAATACCAAACAACGTGTTGAACTTGGTGATATCTCTATCATGAAGAGTTTCTCTTTCTTTGAAGTCGAGGAATCTAAAGTGTCTCATGTATTGGAAGTACTTAACGATGCAACCTTCCGTGACCGCAAGGTTTCTGTAGAAGTTGCTTCTGATTCTAATTCTGGTTCTGACTCACATCGGGGTGGATCTCGAAGACGAAGTGGTGGTTCTAGTAACCGTCGTGATTTCGGTAATAGAAGTGGATATGGTAATCGTGGTGGAAACAGTCGTGGTGGTAATAGCCGTGGTGGAAGCAGTTATGGTGGTGACCGTAGAAGCAGTAGCCGTGGTGGAAATGACCGCAATGACCGTGGAGGAAAACGAAGTGGTGGTGCTAAATCAAGCAGTAAACCAAGTCGTGAAGAAAGAGGCTATTCTGAAAAACGCGGAGAGCGTAATGATTGGTCTAAGTTCTTCAAACCAGGTTATGATCCAAATAAGGATAATGATTAAACTTTTGAATAACCTTTTTTGCGTGAGTGAAAAAGGTTAATTAAAGGACAAACTAAAATAAAGCGTGCGAGAAAGAGTTATCTTTTTCGCACGCTTTATTTATTTTATAGACTGTACTGATCTATTGTCTGTACAGCGTTTTATCGAGATTATTCTTCTGTTATTTCTACAAGGGTAACATCAAAAATCAATGTAGAGTAACCTGGGATAGTAGTGGAAGCACCGCTAGTACCGTATGCTAATTGATAAGGTATGTAGATGGTCCATCTGTCTCCTGGAACCATCTCTTGAAGGGCTTCTGTCCAGCCGCTAATGACTTCATTCACATAGAATTCAGTTGGGCTATCAAACTCTACTCTAGGATCATCCTGTGAGAAGTTACCATCAAAATAATCACCATTGATGAGTGTCCCTCTGTAATATACAGATACCTCAGAATTGTAATAAGGTGAGGTTACTGCTTGACCATTTTCATCAGTAGTTGCACCTGATTCTTTTACTTTGTAGTAAATGGTGTACTGACTATCAGCCGAGATGGGCGTTAGCTTCTTAAGTGATGGATCAGTTCCGTTGTCGATGACTGCAGCTAAAGAATCGATGAATGTCTCATTTCGTTCTTTCCAATTGTCATATTTTGAAGCTTCCGAGCTTTCACTACAGCTCGTCAAAATACCGACTAATGTAAATGCTACTATAAGGAAACTACTTGATGCATGTCGCATCTTCATTTTGATATTAAACATAGGGTTACTTATTTAATTTTTTAAGAATAGAAGTGATACTCACTCTATCTGCAATTAAGCTCTCGAGGTTTGCAATAGCTACTCGCTCTTGTTCCATCGTATCTCGGTTACGAAGAGTCACACAATCATCTTTGAGGGTGTCGTGGTCTACTGTAATACAATATGGAGTACCAATAGCATCCTGACGACGATAACGTTTGCCGACAGAATCTTTTTCATCATATTGACAGTTGAAGTGGAACTTCAAGTCATTGATGATTTCTCTTGCTTTCTCAGGAAGTCCATCTTTTTTGACTAGTGGAAGGACAGCTAACTTGACTGGTGCTAGTGCAGCTGGCAGTTTGAGTACTATGCGTGATTTGCCATCTCCAAGGTCTTCTTCTGTGTAAGCAGATGACATGATAGATAGGAACATGCGGTCTACACCGATTGATGTTTCGATAACATAAGGGACATAGCTTTCGTTCAACTCAGGGTCAAAATATTTAATGTTTTTACCACTAAATTTCTCGTGCTGAGAAAGGTCAAAGTCTGTACGTGAGTGAATACCTTCTACTTCTTTGAATCCGAAAGGCATCTTAAACTCTATATCTGTAGCTGCATTAGCATAGTGAGCTAATTTTTCATGGTCATGGAATCGATATGCATCGTTACCAAAACCAAGTGCTTCATGCCAATTTAAACGAGTCTCTTTCCATTTCTTAAACCATTCCAATTCTGTACCAGGGCGTACGAAGAATTGCATCTCCATTTGCTCAAATTCACGCATGCGGAAGATGAACTGACGGGCTACAATCTCATTGCGGAATGCTTTACCAATCTGTGCAATACCGAAAGGAATACGCATACGACCTGTCTTCTGTACATTGAGGTAGTTTACAAAGATACCTTGAGCAGTCTCAGGACGTAAATAAATCTTAGATGCTCCTTCAGCAGTAGAACCAACTTCAGTAGAGAACATCAAGTTAAATTGACGTACCTCGGTCCAATTCTTTGTTCCTGAAATCGGACATGCAATTCCTTCATCTATGATGATTTGACGAAGTTCCTCTAAGTTGCTATCATTGAGTGCTTTGGCATAGCGCGTATGCAAAGCTTCTCGTTTTGCTTCATTCGCTTTGACACGAGGGTTAGTCGCACGGAACTGTTCTTCATCAAAAGAGTCACCGAATCGTTTCTTTGCTTTGGCTATTTCTTTATTAATCTTTTCCTCATATTTGCCAACCTGGTCTTCGATAAGGACATCTGCACGATATCTCTTTTTCGAATCTTTATTGTCTATCAAAGGATCATTGAATGCATCTACGTGTCCAGAAGCTTTCCAGATAGTTGGGTGCATGAAGATAGCGGAATCAATTCCTACTATATTTTCATGTAGCAATACCATACTATCCCACCAATATTTTTTGATGTTGTTTTTGAGTTCAACTCCCATTTGACCATAGTCATATACGGCTCCTAGGCCGTCATAGATATCACTTGAGCGGAATACAAAGCCATACTCTTTGCAATGTGATACTAATTTTTTAAAAACGTCGTCTTGTTTTGCCATCTTATAAAATTATTCAATAATTATCAACAAAGTAAGTAATTTTTTCTCGATTTATTGGTTATATTTGTACAAAAAGAAAGTGAACAAACCTTATGAGTGACGAAATACTAGAAAATGAAGGAGTAAATGGCTCCCAAGAGGATAAGTTGTCACAGGAGAACTCATCCACTACAACAGATGAACGACCTGTAGTTTCTGCTGCAAGTACGACGCCACATCTTTCGAATATGTATAGAAGTTGGTTTTTAGATTACGCATCATACGTAATCTTGGAACGTGCTGTGCCTCATCTTTACGATGGGCTTAAACCTGTTCAGCGACGTATCTTACATTCTATGCGTCGATTGGATGATGGAAGATACAATAAGGTCGCTAATATCGTAGGGCATACGATGCAATTCCATCCTCATGGAGATGCATCTATAGGTGATGCGCTGATTCAATTAGGTCAAAAAGATTTACTTATAGACTGTCAAGGGAACTGGGGTAACATCTTGACTGGTGATAGTGCTGCGGCCTCTCGATATATTGAGGCTCGATTAAGTAAATTTGCTCTTGACGTAGTGTTTAATCCCAAAACAACAGAATGGCAGTCTTCTTATGATGGTCGTAATAAAGAGCCGGTTACTCTTCCTGTGAAATTTCCGCTACTGCTTGCTCAAGGAGTGGAGGGAATTGCTGTGGGACTCTCCTCTAAAATATTACCACACAACTTCGTGGAATTGTGCGATGCATCTGTCAGTGTGCTTCGTGGTGAGGATTTCCAATTGTATCCTGACTTCCTAACTGGAGGGGCTATAGATGTGTCTCGCTACAACGATGGACATCGAGGAGGACAAGTAAAAGTACGTGCTACGATAACTAAAGTAAATAATCGTACTTTGGCTATCACTGAGATTCCTTATGGCAAGACGACAAGTACGTTGATTGACTCAATCATTCGTGCTGCAGAAAAGAATAAGTTTAAAATCAAACGTGTCGAGGACAATACGGCGGAAAAGGTCGAAATATTGATTCATCTTCCAGCGGGCGTCTCGAGTGATAAGACGATTGATGCGCTGTATGCTTTTACTGATTGTGAAGTGAGCATCTCTCCCAATTGTTGTATTATCCATGATAAGAAGCCGCAGTTCTTAGATGTGAGTACGATCCTTAGAGATAATACGAATCACACTAAATCGCTCCTTAAATTAGAATTGGAAATTGCCAAAGGTGAGTTGCTCGAGGCATTGCACTTCGCATCTCTAGAGAGTCTTTTTATCAAGGAACGAATGTATAAAGACTCAGAATTTGAAAATGCGAAGAATATAGATGTTGCTGTCGCTCACTTGTTTGAACGATTTGTGCCCTTTAAAGAAATCTTTGTTCGAGAGATTAATCGCGATGATATCTTGCGATTGATGGAAATCAAAATGGGACGTATCCTCAAGTTTAATAGTAAGAAGGCTGAAGACCGCATCGCAAAGATGAAAGGGGAAGTTAAACAAATCAATAAGAACCTTAAGAATATAGTCGATTTTACTTGTCAGTGGTTTGAAAATCTAAAAAATAAGTATGGTGCGGCGTATCCTCGTCGAACTAAAATCCGTAATTTTGAGACGATTGAAGCTGCCAAAGTGGTGGAGGCTTCAGAAAAATTATATTTTAGTAAACAAGATGGTTTCGTCGGTACGAATCTAAAGAATGCTCAGTTTATTGCACCTTGCTCTTCGTTGGATGATATCATTATCTTTTATAAGACTGGTAAATATGTAGTGACTAGTGTTGCTGACAAGAAGTTTGTAGGTAAAGGAATCATTCATCTGGCTGTGTTTAAGAAGCATGATAAGCGTAAGATTTACAATGTCGTTTATTTTGATGGAGAAACAGGTATAAGCCGAATCAAACGGTTCAATGTAACGACGGCTACACGTGATAAAGAATATGATTTAACTCGTGGTACAAAGGGTTCTAAAGTGACCTATTTCACTGCCAATCCAAATGGAGAAGCTGAGATCATTCGTGTCATACTCAAACCTCTACCCAATCTTCGGAAAGAGGCTTTCGAGGAGGATTTCAGTAAGGTTATGATTAAAGGGCGCAATTCAATGGGAAATATATTGACCAAATTGGGCGTGTATAGAATAACTTTGAAACAACATGGTACTTCTACACTCGGTGGGCGGAAAATATGGTATGACCCCGACGTGCAACGTATCAATGCTGAGGCTAGAGGTACTTTTCTTGGTGAATTTTCTGGTGATGAGTCTATCCTTGTGGTGACAAAATCAGGCGAGTTTTATACTACTTCTTATGAATTGACTAATCATTACAATGCCAATATCCTGAGAATAGAGAAATTTGATGAGTCAAAGATCTGGACTGCTGTATTTATCAATGCTGATAAAGGGGGGTACTATTATCTGAAGCGCTTCAGATTTGAACAATTACGCAATACTAGTTCGTTCTTGGGAACGAATGAATCGAACAAATTAATCCATCTGACAGATACCCCTCATGCTCGATTTCTTGTCCGCTTCGGAGGAAGCGATGCTTTCCGTGATGATTTGTCTATTGACGTGGATGAATTTATATCTGTCAAAGGGTTCAAAGCCGTGGGTAAACGAATGACTACTCTTCAAGTTGAAGAAGTAGAAGAATTGGAACCCTTGATTGTAGATGAACCGATAGAAGTCCCTGAAGAGTCATCGGAAGATAAAGGCGGAGAGGAAGCATCTAGTTCTCTTTTTGACTCTGATGCTTTTGATGAATGATAGGAAGTGAATCTTCTGCGATTTTAAAGAATTAAAATACAACAGCTATGAATAGATATATCCATTATGGTCTGATTGCTTTGGTAAGTGTTCTCTTTCCTTTTTTTGCGGAGGCACAAGATGATGTGGCTTCATTGATGAAGCAGACTTCACTCTGTGATACGCTTGATTTCTGTGGGAATGGTCGAATTCGTCAAGCTACTTCTCTCGGAATAGGGTATCTTAATGAATATGATACTTATCTTTCCCCTCAAGAATATACTGGATTATCTTTGAATTATCGCAATGAATCCTATCGTAATCGTAGTTGGCAAGGTGGTGATAAATGGATTACCAACAAAGTGGTTCAAGGATATATAGGGTACTCTGACAATAAGGTACAAAATAGTCGTGCTTACTCTTTTTTAGTGACGTATCACTATGGTGTCTTACGTCGTTGGCGTGTGAATAATCGCTTGCAGCTTCTAGCTGGTGGTGGTGGTTTATTGGATGTCGGTACCTTATACAACACACGTAATGGAAACAATCCAGCTCAGTTTCGATTCTCATTTGGACTTCTAGCTCAAGGTATGGTTATTTGGAATTTTAATGTGTTTCATTATCCTCTTCGACTATCTTATGAAGTCGGAGTGCCTCTTGTTGGGGCCACCTTCATGCCACACTATGGGCAATCTTATTATGAACTCTACAATTATGGTGAACCAATAGAACAGTTGAATTTTTCATCTCCTTTCAATACACCTAGTATATTGAATTTATTGTCATTAGATATACCCACATGGAGTCATATGACTCTAAGAATTAGTTATCTAGGAGATATTCATCAAGCGGAAATAAATCATTTAAGGTCTCACTCCTATAATCATGCTTTCATGATTGGATTTGTTTGGGATTCAATTACTTTACCTTCTTTCTTCGGGCAACATAAGTAGATGGAGATTAGACAAACGACTAATGATCTTTAGTTTTTATTAGAACAGCAATTACAATGAAAGAGAATAAAAATAATTACAATCCCTTTTCTACTTTGAACAAGTGCATCAAGTTACATTTCTCAATGCGGGGGATGGTCAATCTTTTAGTGTGTTGTTTGTTCTTGTTGTTTGCTTCTAGCTGTATTCGGGAGGAGAACCAAGTGGATACTCCCCAAGGTAATTTTGAAGCTTTGTGGAAGCTTCTAGATGAGCGCTATTGTTTTTTTGATGTTAAGCAAGTTGATTGGGATTCTATTCATGATGAATATGCCAAACGAATAACCGATACGATGCCTGAGGGGGGACTTTTTGAGGTTCTGGGAGACATGTTAGATGAATTGAAGGATGGACATGTCAATCTTTATTCTACTGCAGATGTAGCTCGCTATTGGGATTGGTATGAAGATTATCCTCATAATTTCAACGAAGATATTCAAGATAGATATTTAGGAGTCGACTATAAAATTAGTGGTGGATTGAAATACTGTATCTTACCTGAAAATATAGGCTATGTCTATTATGGAAGCTTCGAAGGTAGTGTCTCTGAATCTGGTCTAGATGATATGTTATCTTATTTGGCTGTATGTGATGGGTTAATCTTCGATATTCGTGACAATGGGGGGGGGATGCTCACTTATTCAGAGAAGATAGCTTCTCGATTTACCAATGAAAAAGTTCGCGTTGGTTATATGATGCATAAGAATGGACCTGATCATGATGACTTTTCTTCTCCTCAAGCTATTGACTTGAAACCATCAAATCGCTTCCGTTGGCAGCGTCCAGTGGTATTGCTTACTAACAGACATGTTTTTAGTGCAGCCAATGATTTTACAAATAAGATGAAGACACTCCCTTTGGTGACTGTGATGGGTGACCGGACTGGAGGAGGTGCTGGATTACCATTTACTTCTGAATTGCCTAATGGATGGCTAGTGCGATTTAGTGCTTCACCTTACTTCAATGCAGATATGGAAACTATCGAATTTGGCATAGAACCAGATGTAGAGGTTGCACTTACTGTGGACGACTATGTGAATAGACATGACACTTTAATCGATGCTGCTGTCAAGCTTTTGATGAATAATTGATTTATTTTGAAAAAAAAGTGCAGAATATTTTGGAGATGCAAATTAAAGCCCTATCTTTGCATCGCAATTACGAAAAAGACCTGCGGATGTGGCGTAATTGGTAGCCGCGCTAGACTTAGGATCTAGTGCCGAGAGGCGTGGGGGTTCGAGTCCCTTCATCCGCACTCTAGATTAAACGGAAGTTCAGAAATGAGCTTCCGTTTTTTTTATCTCTTTAAATTATCTATTGTATATTTGTGTTAGATAATTCTTTCATAGGTATATATCTAGTAATTATCACTGCATATTGATTTTGAATCTGAGTGCTTATTGGACTTATTGCCAACTAACTTAACGAAATAAACGATGAAAAAAGCAATTTTCTTTGATATGAATGAGACTCTATTAAATCTAAGTCTCTTAAAGGGACAATTTGATCATTATTTTGATGACACTTTTGCCCTTAAGTATTGGTTCACTATGCTCTTACATTCTTCTACCGTGATTGGAGGAATGGGTAGTTATGCTGATTTTGGAAAATTATCTTCTGCTGCATTGGATCGTCTTTTTGTCGAAAGCAACAAGTCATTGACTCCTGCTATCAAGGAGGAGATACTCGGTGCTTTTAAACGCTTACCTGCCTATGATGATGTCAGAGCAGGACTCAAATGGTTACAGACACAAGGCATCAGAACGATTGCTGTATCAAACTCATCTTTAGCTATGACGCAAGAACAATTGACTAATGCAGGAATCATTGACCTTTTTGATGCTTATTATTCTGTAGATAGTGTCGAGAGATATAAACCCTTCCAAGATATCTATCTATATGCTGCAGCGCAAGAACATCTTGATGTAAAAGATATTGCTATGGTTGCCACTCATGATTGGGACCTTTATGGAGCAAAGAAAGCAGGATTATCTACCGGTTATATCATCCGCAAAGAGACCATTTACAATCCTTATTATATTCATGCTGATGCTGACTCATCTAATCTGCTGGACTTAGTGAAAACCTTAGCTACTATTTCCTAAAGATTATTCTCCCTAATATAAGCACTCCTGATATTAGCTGTGTATCATTGGTCGAGGAGTTTTGTCCAATTTATTTGATACAATGAATGGCTAGCCAGTATAGTCTTTTCAGTAGTCATAAACAACTGATTCTTATTGTCGAACATGATTCCTTCTGTTTGAGCAGCGAACAATGAAGATAAATGAATACGCAGTGTCTTAGCTAGTCCCCAATTCATGTCATTTAGATTATAGATAAAGAAGAGATGACTATTGACTAGATTCTGATACCCAACTAATACAATGGTTTTCCCATCGGAAGAGATATCTGCTCCAGTGACAGAAAACTGTGTATCTATGGTGACGACAGGATTTAGTTTATAATTGCCCGGTTTGTTTGGCATGATATACATCCTTGTCTTATAGTCCACTCTATCTTTTGAGAAAAGGTAGAGTTGACCCTCATATGCAAAAAAAGCTTCACAATCATAATCGTGCAATTCCTGCTCACCTGAATAATCGACTTGGTCAGCCCAAGAGAAATGAATAAAATCAGCATCTACAGTGGTCTCGCCATGTGCAATCAATGACTTCTGTACTCTTATGACTTTTAAATCTTTACGATTCCCTCTATTGTTTCCAAAATCTCCTATATAAATATACTCGTCATCTTCTGCTAAGGATTCCCAATCGATATTCTTAGCATTGGCAATAGTTACTGTTCGTTGCAATGCACCAGTCATATCATAAGCATATAAGTTAGGAGCATTGTTACTGTCATTGATTACCCATATCAGCCCTTGCCACCAAGCCATGCCTGATTGTTCATCTAAAACAGTTGGAAGCGTCTTGGTTATCAGTGTAGGACTATAATCCATTGTCGTCTTGTAAGACAATGTGGTAGGACGTAAATCCAATGCCTCGGCCGACGAGCTACAACTAGTGTATATTGGGAATAAAGCTGATAGGATGAGTGTATAGATATATTTCATTTGTTCTTTTGGATAATCTTATTGTAATCAAAATTGATTGATTATTGCAAAGTAAGGAAAAGCGAGTTATCCACAAAAAAATGAATTCTTTTTTATGAAAAGAAAACAGACTCATTTAGTGTAGGGGTAGGATATGTTAAAAATGAAATTTTGACTGTATTTTAAACTATGGTTCATTATCTTTGTCTCAATAAACTAAATATAAAGATATGGCAATTAAATTAGCTGTCCCTACCGAGGGCGGAGTACTATGTGCTCATTTTGGCCATTGCGAGGCTTTTTATATCGCAACAGTTGAGGAGAATAAAATCATAGCAGAGGAAATGATTGTACCACCCGTTCATCAGCCAGGCCTCTATCCAGCATGGGTAGCAGAGCATGGGGTAACGACAGTTCTTGCAGGTGGTATCGGTGAAAAGGCGAAAGTATTGTTCAAAAAACAAAACATTGAGGTTATTGAAGGCTTGAATGCGACAGTCCCTAATGAATTGGTTTCTGAATATATCGCAGGTGCATTAGTTTCTGGAACAAATACTTGTCATCATGATCATGAGTAGTCTATTCATTTGATAGCATAGTAATAGTCTATACGTACAAAAAGAGGATATATCATTACGATATATCCTCTTTTATGTATGGAATAGACGGTCTAGTTAATTCCTTATACACTCACACATAAGATTAATCTGCATTACGAACAAGTCTCACATAGTTTTCATAACGTTCACCACCTTCACCTGCTTCACCACCTTCATATTTTGTGTCAAATCTAACAGCTCCAGCACCATGGAAGTCAAGACCCTCAGCATTGACAGCCCTTCCAGCAGCCAAATACCAAGCGTAGTAATAGTCCCCACCTGCCTGGAATCTAGCAGAAGTACTTGTCCAATAGTAAGGATAGTCTGAATCACCATTTTCATTGATAATAGGAGTACAAGTGAAGTAATCAGGGTCTATTGCTGCTCCCACGTGGTCTGCATCTGTTGCTGATGGTGAATAATCATAGTCAGCGATACTTTGCAATTCTTTTACGTTAGGTAGTCTCCAATCGTCGTACCCCGCTAGAGTTGAACTTTCAGCATATTCTAGAGCATCTTCCCAATCAAGTCCTTCTTGACTATCCTCTTGTGACCACATGAGCCCAGTAGCTTCATCCGTTACTGTTTTGTTCCCGTTGTCTTTGAACTTATTCACGCCATAGCTATTAGTAGGGGATATGCTTCGTACGGCGCGAACATATTTTGCCATCGGGTTGCCCGTTGGAGCTTCACCTGGCATAGTACTACTTCCAGCAGGAGGAGGAGGGAGTGTGCCAGTGGCTTCATCGTCCGTTCCAGATGGTGCTCCGCTACTAGGTAGTAAATCATCATCACCTTCTGGCATGACACCAGGATATGCTTTGATATGTCCTGTGACATGGTTCACACCGAATACTGCATTTTCGCCACCTTCTACAGTGATGCCTACGTACTCGTTGTTTGACCAATACTGTTCGTCTTTAGTCACAGTTCCAGATGCCAAAGTAAACACATTGGTGTCTATATATGGCCATCCAGAATTGAAGTCACTGATAGAAAAGAGTTCTTTGAGAGAAGGTACACGCCAGTCAGTGTGTCCTGCTAGGCTTAAGCTGTCGCAATAGGCTACTGCTTCGGCATAAGTAAAGTCAGTAGATGTAGGTATCTGTTGCCACATCAGTCCTGTGTTGTTATCTGTCACTGTGCCATCACCATTGTCAGTGAACGACATTGGAGCTCCGGCTTGATAGTTTCCGTCTTGTCCATAGCAGGCATCTCCTTTGGAGAGTGTCACTTCTTGCCCATCGTTATCATAAGTAGCCGTTTGTCCAGTTGTAACCATAGGATAACTGTAATTGCTAGCTACATAATCTGTGATGATGTCTCCGTCGGTAGTCTCTTGGGTAGTCGAAGAGTCGTCGTTGGCTGAACATGCCATTACGGTTAATAGGCTGCTGGCTAACAAAGCTGAACTAGCTAGTGCTAATAAATTAAATCGTTTCTTTTGCATAATGTCATTGTTTTAAATTTCAAATTCGTTTCTTTTTAGTAAAAATAGAGGTCGAAATTAACTTAGACAAATGAAATCTACAGATGGGTTCATTTTCTCTATGAATGGAATCAAGAGTTATGATCTAGTATAAGCGTTAAAAAAAGACAAAAAACTAATTGAATTAATGTTTGTCTATCGCAAAAGATTTATATTGTTAGTAAACTGATATAAATAGAACATATGAAAGTATTTTTTTCCTTAATTTCTCTTATTGCTCCATTATTATTCCTTACTTCCTGTGTCAAAGTTGGTGATGTGTATCAAGGAGATTCTACTGGCACAGATTCTAATACAGATTCGTCAATTACATATAGTGCAGATGATTACCTTTACCCATTTGGACAAGAGGCAACAAATGTTACTGCTGAGATTACGATAAAACTCAATGAACCAATCTCTGATATTATAGAAACAGAAGTCCCTGCATTGAAATACAATAAATCCTTATTGTTTATGTTAACACAGGATGACTGTAAACAAGCCGCTTACTGCTGTACTTGGGCTGCTATCAATGGGAAACCTTTGACGAATAATTATTTTTATAATTCTGCACAATTGAAATATGGGGACTTACCACCTGATAGCTATTCCTTAGGGAAAACGCTAGGTTCTACCGATGGGGCTGGGCATGAGGTACGTTTCTCTTTCACTACTACTTTATTGGCCGAAGATGCCTCGATGAATCTAACTGCTACTGTTCAGCCTAATTTTACTGACAATTATTATCGGTTCTTTATGAAATCATCATTGATTTGGAGCAATGTCAGAGAGATGCTGAACTATGGAGTGGGAATTGCATTTCATGATGTAAATACTTCTGAGATAAATAATCCATCGGACATACAATCCCATTATATTATTGCTCAAGATAGTATCTTATCTCATCTATCCAATAGAGGTTGTAAGATGCTAGCTGAACCAAATGGTAACGAAGAATATATTGTAGCTGCTCAGAGCTATGACCCTATCCAAACGCTAGCTGCTCAAAAGGGTAAATACGGATCTCTTTACCCTTTCAAAGAAGAGCATAATTTGAAAAATGTTGTTCTGAAAAGACTATTCGCTGATAACCCTGATTCGTTTAAAGAGTTAGTGGAGACAGTATCAGAAAAGCCAAAAAAAGAGCGAGAAGCTATCTATGTGGGTGTCCATCTGACTACTTCTAAATGGGCTACATTTCTACAGTGGCTCAACGATAATTATGGTCAAGATGGGAATGATTCGTTATGGTTTCCTTCACAGGAAGAATACTATGAATATACCTATTATCGAGATAATGGCACTCAAACCCTAACTAAGATAGATGATAATACGCTAAAATTGACTGTTACACTACCTTCAGACCAGTACTTCTATTATCCTTCAATCACAGTAAATCTAAAAGGGTTGGACATAGCTAATATCTCTTCTATGACTTCTACTGATGCTGTTACAGGACTGTCATATGGTACATACGATGAAGGAACTATGGTCAATATAGATTGTCGGAAGTTTTTGGTCGAACATGCCACTCATTATGTTGAGAAGTATGAGCAAGACACGACAGATGCAAGTGCAAAAGCAGATGCCATTTATTTTATCAATATGCTCAAAGAATCAGTCCAAAAAACGGCATTGTTAGATAGGGTAAACTGATGATTGATTGACCAATGAAGAAATCTGTTATCTATTAAATGAACTCTTGTATAAGGTTAAAAGAGTGAATAAAGACTTGTTTTCTGCATTATTAAGTTATTTTTGTAAACAAAGAGTAGCTAGTGAGAGAACAAAAAGAACATATAGAGCAAATTTATTACAATAACAAACGAGGCGAAGTACAGTTTGACTTACTATCTATGTCTGAATTGTTCGCTCGTAAAGACTTAACGACCTCTATTCATAGTGCTCAGCAGATAAACTTTTACATGTTATTGGTTATTACCAATGGTATTGGGACACACACCATTGATTTTACCGATTATTCCTATCAAAAAGGAACAATATTAAGTATCCGGAAGGACCAGATTCATCGTTTTCATCATTCAGATGCAGATGGCTATCTATTGCTTTTTACAGATGACTTCTTGTTATCTTATTTCGAGAAAACAGAGGTCACCAGAGGACTCAAACTCTTCAACGATTTTATTACTTCGCCTGTGACTCAACTCACGAATAGCGAATATGAAGATCTCCTAAAGTATATAAATGACATAGAACAGGAATATAAGCTGGTCAACGATACTTATTCACTAGATATTATAAGTTGTCTTTTAGCTATTTTATTTCGTAAATTGTTTAGAGTAAAATCTCGTAACAATCGATTGTCTGCTACGAAAAAATATCTCAATGAATTTCTTCAATTTCAGGAACTCGTCGAGAAACGATGTCTTAATAGTAAAAAAGTGCAGACATATGCCGATGAAATGGCAATTAGCACTAAGACATTAAATAATATCACTCAACAGATTATACATAAATCTGCGAAGCAATTTATAGATGAGACAGTAATCATACAGATTAAAAGGTTACTTGTAAATACATCTTATTCCATCAAGGAAATAGCTTTCAAAGCAGGTTTCGATGAGGCTACAAACCTATTTAAGTTTTTCAAAAGACATACATCTGTTACTCCTGATCAATTTAGACAGGCCAATCAATAGCTGTATTTTCCCCTTTTTTACAGTTTATAGCCTCTTTTTGATAGTCCCTTTTTTGAGCAAGTGATGTAATTTTGTACCAACAAGTAATTAAAGTAAAAATCATAAAAACTTGACATGATGAAAATAGCAATAACACAAGCTTCAGGCCAATTGGGTGGATCTATCGCAGCACATTTAATTAAGAAAATAGGTAAAGACAAAGTCATCGGACTAGCACGAACACCTCAAAAAGCAGCTCATCTAGGTTGTGAAATACGTCCTGGTGATTACGAAGACGCCAAACAAATGGAATCGTCTTTGCAAGGAGTCGACACACTCCTCCTCATCTCAGGCAACACACAACCTGATCTGAGAATACCCCAACATCGCAATGTACTGACAGCAGCCAAAAGAAGTGGAGTCAAAAAGATAGTCTATGCTAGTATTGAAGGACCTCTTGAAGGAACCCTTTTCTCACCTATTGTTCAGAGTAATCGAACCACTGAGGCAGATGTAAAAGCGAGTGGACTCAAATGGGCTATTGGGCGTAATGGTATTTATATAGAACCCGATGTAGAGTATATCGAATCATACAAATCCTCAGGAATAGTCCGCAATTGTGCTGGTGAAGGCCTTTGCGGTTATACGACACGAGATGAACTAGCTGAAGCGTATGTCCACCTGTTAATAGACGACAGTCTTGAAGGTGATGTGTATAATTTACATGGCATGGCGATTAGTCAAGTTCAATTAGTAGACTATCTCAATGAGACATTCGGTACCCACTTAACCTATGAGAGTATATCAGTAGCGGAATATGCTAAAGACCGTACTAATGAATTGGGTGACCTACTAGGAGGTATCGTTGCAGGAATTTACGATGGTATTTCACGTGGAGAATTTAATAGACAATCTGATTATGAGAAAGTTGTAGGTAGACCACATATTGCATGGAACGATTATTTTAAATCATTAAACTAGAAAGATATGATTGAACTTTGGAACCGAAGAGACTATTTCTATATGCTATTTAGTGAACACTTACTGATATCGTTTGTGGCGTTACTACTCGTTTCTATCATAGGAATCGGCATAGGTATCTGGGTGTTCTATTCAAAGAAAGCGCGTACTATAGTTCTACCAACAGTCAATTTTCTATATACTATCCCATCTATAGCTATGTTTGGGTTGTTGATTCCTCTTGTTGGCATTGGACTTAGAAATGCACTGATTGTACTTGTACTCTATGGACTATTACCTATGGTGCGTAATACTTTTACAGGAATGAAAGAAGTTCCTCTTCAGTTCGTCGAAGCAGCAAAGGGACTGGGAGCTACACGTGTTCAACTATTTCGTAAAGTGTATTTCCCGCTTGCTTTACCCTCTATCCTTTCAGGATTACGAATCACTACGGTGATGATAGTAGCCCTAGCAGGGCTCGCTGCATTGATTGGTGCAGGAGGATTGGGACAAGCTATATTTAGAGGGCTCAATACGATGAATACTTCATTGATAGTCGTCGGTTCATTAGGAATCTCTCTTTTTGCCATTGTAGGAGATAAGTTCGTAGGTACGCTCGAGCATAAAAATAATTTATTGCATCTCATTACATCCAATGCTACTCGGAGGCAGAAGAGAGTAATCATCTCTAATGTTACTGTCTTATGTTTGTTATTACTCACTGCCTTTTTATATATCAATCCTCTAAAAATGCATGATAATGGAGCTATCACCATAGCATCTAAACCCACTAGTGAGCAGTTCATTATGGGTGAAATCCTAGCACAAACGATAGAGAATAATACAGATATCAAGGTGTATCGTAAGTTTGGTATTGGTGGCGGAACGACTAATATTCAACCAGCTCTTTTGGCTGGTAAATTAGATATGTATGTGGAATATACGGGTACAGCTCTTATGAACGTGTTGAAATATAGTGCACTCAAAACGAGTCGTACTACATTTCAAGAATTGCAAGACACCTATCTAGATAAATTCAAGTTACATTGGGTTGGGTTGATGGGATTTAACAATACCTATTCTTTAGCAATTTCTAAAAAAGATGCTAAAGAGAAAAATATCCGTAGTTTCTCTGACTTGGCCCGCTATAGTGACCAATATGATTTCGGTGCAGAGTTTGACTTTTTCGAACGGCAAGATGCCTATAAAGGATTGATTAAGACCTACCCATTCCATTTTGCTAATCTCCATGAGATGGATATTAATCTGCGTTATCAAGCTTTTGAAGATGGGCAAATCAATGCCTTAGATGTCTTTACTACCGATGCTCAGATTGAAGCTCTCCAGCTAGCAGTCCTCGAAGATGATAAAGCCTATTTTCCTAGATACGAAGCTGGAATTGTAGTTCGACAAGAAGTTTTGGAAGCTCATCCTGAGATAGAAACTCTTTTGAATTGTTTCACAGGGGCCATATCCACTGATAAGATGAAGAGAATGAATTATGAAGTAGAAGTCCTCAAGAAGACACCAAAAGAAGTGGCAGCTGACTTTTTAAAAGAATTAAAAACAAAAGGATAATGAGCAGTAATATAATGATAGATATAGACCATGTGAGTTTCGCGTATGACAGTGAAGAAGTCCTACATGATTATTCATTAGAGATTGAGTCGGGAAGTTTCGTTTGTATTACAGGCGAAAGCGGTTGTGGAAAATCCACTTTGCTTAGATTGATGAACGGGTTACTTATCCCTCAGAAAGGAGAGATTAGAATCTGTGATAAGATACTCCACGCTGATAATCTACTGACTATTCGGCGGATGATGGGGTATATCTTACAAGATGGATCTCTATTCCCTCATTTGACAGTCTATCAGAATATGACGTTCTGTATGAATTTGCAGCATGCTTCAGAAAAAGCATGTCAGCAACGGATAGACGAACTATTGCCTCTACTCAATTTAAGTCCTGACTTGCTTCATAAGTTTCCCGATGAACTCAGCGGCGGTCAACGTCAACGTGTTGGGATTATTCGAGGGATTGCACATCGTCCTAAGATTGTGTTGATGGATGAACCTTTTTCTTCTCTTGACCCCGAGACACGGGAGAGTCTACAAGATTTAGTGAAAGATATTCATCAAAAGATGAAAACGACTTTTGTGATGATTACCCACTCCTTATCAGAAGCTGAGAAGTTGGGAACAACCATTGTGAGAATACAATAGAGGTCTATTAATGCATAAAAAAGGGAAGCAATTAATTTGCTTCCCTTTTTCTTAATTAGTTCTTTCTTAATCTTTCTTTTACGTTACTTTTTCTTCCACAAGGAAGACATATCTTCCAGTGTTTTTCCTTTTGTCTCAGGAACAAACTTGAGTACGAATAGCGCAGACAATAGCGCAAAGGCTGCATAGATCAAGTAAGTACAACCGATATTCCACTCACTGAGTGCAGGGAATGTACTTGAAACCAAGAAGTTTGCAATCCATTGAGCTGCAACAGCAATAGCCACTGCTTTTCCTCGAATTGTATTTGGGAAGATCTCCGAGATTAAAACCCAGCAGACAGGTCCCCAACTCATCATAAAACTTGCAGAATAGATGATGATGAAGACAAGCGCCATGATGCCTATAGAATCCATGAACGATAGACAAGCAAGAGCTATCATACCTGTCATCATACCTATCGAACCCACTATAAGCAATGGTTTACGTCCCCATTTATCTACAGTGAATATAGCGACTAGCGTAAAGATGATATTTACTACACCCATCACGACCGTTTGTATCATAGATACGTCTCCAGTAGCTCCCATATTTTCAAAGATACGAGGAGCATAATAGAGCACGACATTGATACCTACAGCCTGTTGAAAGAATGATAATAAGATACCAATCACTACGACAGGTACTCCATAAGTCAACAAAGGTTCACTCTTTTGATGAATCGTTCCCTTAATGTCTATCAATATCTGTTTCGCTGTCTCTATGCCATTGATTCGGTCCAAAATTGTCTTCGCTTTGTCTACCTGTCCAGTGAGGACAAGGTAACGAGGCGTCTTAGGGACTAGAAATAATAGCAACCCAAACAATCCAGCGGGAAATGCCTCTGAAAGAAACATACGACGCCAGCCGACAGTAACCATACCAGACATATCTACTAGTGATTCACGAATCTGATAGTTGATAAAGTACACAACAAGCATACCGAAGATGATAGCAAATTGGTTACATGAAACCAATCGTCCACGCATATTTGCTGGAGCTAATTCTGCTATATACATCGGACAGATTGCCGAAGCCAATCCCACGCCTATACCGCCAATTACACGGTAAAAATCAAACATCATGAGGAGGGAAAAAGAAGGGACTCCATGTTTGAAGAATAGGAACTCAGGATTGTAGGAACCCAATGCTGACAGAAAAAAGAGTAAGGCAGCTAAGCGGAGCGAATTCCTTCGCCCCAAGCCATTAGCAAAGATACCCGAGAGCGAGCCTCCTAGCACACAGCCGATTAAGGCTGAAGAAGCGGTGATGCCGTGCATACCAGAAGTATACTCGAAATCAGTAGCCCCTTGAAAAAATCCTTGTAAGCCTTTTTCGGCACCAGAAATGACTGCAGTATCGTATCCAAAGAGTAGTCCACCTATAATCGCCACTCCCGTGATGATGTATAGGTAGCTCATATCTCCTTGTTGATTAGTGTTTTTCATCATATTATATCTGTTAGCAATACATGTTCAAAATAGCCTCATAAAGTTCTTGTTGGCCAGAAATCTGTTTAGGAGCCTCATTATCTTTACCTAATTTGTAAAGTTCTTCAAGAGTCATCTTTCCTGCTTCAAATTCAGCACCTTTACCCTCATCAAACGAAGCATAACGTTCTTTGACCATAGCTGGGATAGGAGATTCTTCAAGTAAAGCAGCAGCTGATTCAAGTGCACGAGCCATCACATCCATAGCGCAGATATGTGCGATAAAGATATCTTCCATGTTGGTCGAATCACGACGAGTACGAGCATCAAAGTTACTACCACCGTTACCAAGGCCACCATTACGAATGATTTGCATCATTGCTTGAGTCAATTCATAATTATCCACTGGGAATTGGTCTGTATCCCATCCGTTTTGATAATCACCACGGTTAGCATCGATAGAACCGAGCATGCCATTATCTACTGCAACAGCCAATTCGTGTTCGAAAGTATGTCCTGCAAGTGTAGCATGATTTACCTCGATGTTTACTTTGAAATCTTTCTCTAAGCCATGAGCTTTTAAGAAGCCGATTACAGTTTCAGTATCTACATCATACTGATGTTTTGTAGGTTCCATAGGTTTTGGTTCGATGAGGAAAGTTCCTTTGAAACCTTTACCACGAGCATAATCTCTAGCCATACGCAACATTTGAGCGAGATGTTCTTTCTCTCTCTTTTGGTCAGTATTGAGCAATGTCATATAGCCTTCACGACCTCCCCAAAACACATAGTTTTGTCCACCAAGAGCGATCGTTGCATCAATTGCATTTTTGATTTGAACAGCAGCACGAGCCACTACATCAAAGTTAGGATTGGTTGCAGCACCATTCATATAGCGTTTGTTGCTAAATACATTTGCAGTACCCCAAAGAAGTTTGATCCCTGTTTGGTCCATTTTTTCTTTAGCATAAGCGACGATAGCCTTTAGATTAGCTTCATATTCAGCTACGTCATCACTTGGTTCGATAAGGTCCTCATCATGGAAGCAGAAGAATTCGATACCTATCTTTTGCATGATTTCGAAACCAGCATCCATCTTTTCTTTAGCAGCAGTCAATACGTCGTTGCTTTGATTCCAAGGGAAAGCTTTAGTAGTACTACCAAATTGGTCATTACCCTCAGCACCCAAAGTATGCCACCAAGCCATAGCGAAACGAAGCCAATCCTTCATCTTCTTACCCATGATTACTTTATCAGCATCATAGTAACGAAATGCCATAGGATTCCTACTCTCTTTACCTTCAAAAGGAATTTTACTAATGTTTGGAAAATAAGTCTTAGTCATAATAAAATGTTTTTATATAGTTAATAATTTGTTGTCCGTTTGTTGATTAGTTATTAGCTCGTAACTTAGCTTCAAGAAGTTCTTTCCAACGGCTATAGGCCTCGTGGTATGCTGCTCGATTTGCTTCTATAGGTGAGATTGTTTTCAAGACCTTCAAGGTCTCGAAAGCATCTTCGAAATTCTTATAGACACCGATACCGAGACCTGCGCCACGGGCAGCTCCGACAGATCCATCCGTATCAAACAAATCAATAGTAGCCCCTGTCACTCCCGACAAAGTCTCTCGGAAGATAGGAGAGAGAAACATATTAGCTTGTCCCGCATGGATTCTTGAGACCTCCATACCGATACCCTTCATCACATCGATACCATACGCAAGCGCAAATACGATTCCTTCTTGTACAGCTCGAACGAGATGAGATTGGTTGTGATGATTAAATTGTATGCCATCGATGCAAGCCCCAATTTCTTTGTTTTGAAGCATACGTTCAGCCCCATTACCAAAAGGTAATACACTGATTCCTTCAGCCCCTATAGGAGATTGTGTACCTAAATCATTCATTTCAGCATATCCCATTGTAGGCGGTACGAGGTTTCGTTTAGCCCATGCATTTTGAATACCGGTACCATTGATGCATAGCAGCACGCCTAATCGAGGGTCTTGTGCACTATGATTGACATGAGCAAAATTGTTTACTCGATTCATTGCATCTGCTTTGACCACTCCATTTACACCATATACGACTCCCGAAGTACCTGCTGTAGCAGCCACTTGTCCAGGGTGTACTACACCCAAACTGAGTGCATTGTTTGGTTGATCTCCAGCACGATAACTCACTGGAATTCCTGCAGGGATACCTAGCTTTTCTGCTACAGACCCCATCACATGACCTTGATCACTAAATGTCTCTTTGATTTCAGGAAGAAGCGATGCATCAAAACCATAGAACTGTAGCAATTCAGAGCAAGGTTGATTCGTAGTGAAATCCCAAAACATCCCTTCAGAAAGTCCTGAAGCCGTAGTCGTAATTTCCCCTGTTAGTCTCATCGCTATATAATCGCCGGGAAGCATAATCTTATCTATCTGGCTATATATCTCAGGTTCATTCTCTTTGACCCATGCTAATTTGGCTGCTGTAAAATTGCCCGGGGTATTTAGTAGATGCTGCATACAAAAGTCATACCCCAATGTCTCAGATGCCTTTTCACCATAAGGGATGGCTCTCGAGTCACACCATATAATAGAAGGACGAAGGACGTTTTGATTCTTATCTACACAGACAAGACCATGCATTTGATAAGAGATACCAATCGCTCCAATGGCTTGCCTATCTATGCTTCTTTCAGTCTGCTGAAGGACCGATTTGGTCGCTTCAGAAAGGTAATTCCACCACATATCAGGGTCTTGCTCCGCCCAACCAGGCTTAGAAGACATAATAGGTGCCTCTTGAGGTGGATAAAATGCGCTAGCAAGTGTAGTACCAGTCTGGCTATCTACTAAACTTGCTTTGACTGATGAACTACCAATATCATATCCGAGTAAAATCATAATCCGTTATTCTTAGTTGTTTATTTTGTGTTGATTAATTACCATACATTACCAATTGGCGACAAATTTAAAAAACCGTTTGTACGCGACCTTGTCAAATTTGTAATAACGAGCAGCTCGATGTGATACATTCTTTTGCCGTTCTTCGAGAGGTTTTACCCAAGCCATTTGGTTCACTTGTTTATGAAAATTGCGAACGTCAAATTCCTTGTCATAAATCAAACTGTACACAGCACGTAATTGAGATATGACAAATTTACGAGGAAGAAATTCGAAAAGAATAGACGGTTCTACCGTCGCTATACGCTGTAGATGGTTAAACCCATCTTGCAAGATACGGTTATGGTCAAAGGCCAGTTCACCGATCGATTTAAGAGGAACCCATATACCTGAAGATTCCTTGTTGATAGTTCGTTTGGTATTTACGACAGAGAAATAAGCTACTGTGAGAATACTATCAATATCCGTATTTAAGGTGTGAGATAGCCAATGCGTATCGCGAGGATCATTGGTTCGTCCTTTTGCACTATAAGAGCGAAATTGTCGTAATGAATCTACACTGGCTCCCGTAAGATCTTTTAAGATACGTTGCGCAGCTACATCGAGTATTTCCTCTTTATAGACCATTCCTCCAGGAAGTTTCATGTCATGCAGTTCATTAGTATCGCGTTTTACTAGCAATACATAAAGTTCATCGTTCTCTATGCAGAAAACAACACAATCAACTGAAATGTGATTGATGGCCAAAGCGGGTTGAGGAGTGCCTTGCATGTTCATTCGTTTTGTTTAAGTTTAACTAGGTCCTTTTTATTAGATAATGGACAAATATAGGTCAAATAAATGGAAATACAAAATCGTTTTCTATGAATGATAACTATCATAAATAGCTGATAATCAGCCAATAATATAAAAATAGCTTTTAAAGAATAGCTTAATGTAATGTGTACAACATACAATAAGGCTCTAGGGGTTATTTTGAGGTCAAGCTATTATTAAATAAGGTGTTTTACCTATACCTATTTATTTTTATGCTTATCATAAAATAGACAATAAGATAAATGAAATTTTTTTATATCGAAAACACCTAAAAAAAGCACACTATTTAATATTATATAATCAAATAACACATCTATTAATGGGATTCTCTTCTTTTCTTGTAAATTTACTACCTACTAAATTTTCTAACAATACGCAAAATTATGTAATAGTACGAGATAGAAACCGCTAGTTTTTGTATCTTTAGCCTGAATTTAAACTAAAGGATATCTAACAATCAAAAAATATATATAATGGTAAATAACGATTCAGGAGAGCTAAACTACTCTTCTTTTGATGTCGCCGCACAAAGAAGTGCAGCTCTCGAGAATGACATAAAAGTAAATCCTCACAAGCATAGAGTATTGACAGGGGATAGACCTACAGGTAATTTACACATAGGTCATTACTTTGGTTCTCTTCAGAACAGAGTTCGTTTGCAGAACCTAGGAGTAGAGACCTTTGTACTGATAGCAGATTACCAAGTACTTACAGATAGAGATGTATATAAGGATATTTCTAAATACGTATCCGAATTGGCAATTGACTATCTAGCATGTGGGTTAGACCCAATGAAGCACAACACACACATCTTCCCACATAGCCATATTCCTGAGCTTAATCAGTTGACTATTCCATTTCTGTCTATGGTATCCAATGCAGAGCTAAGTAGAAATCCAACTATCAAAGAAGAGATTACAGCTTCAGGTCAAAATATCATCAATGCAGGTATGTATACTTATCCAGTACATCAGGCTGCAGATATTTTATTTAGCAAAAGTGATATAGTGCCAGTAGGTAAAGACCAATTGCCTCATATTGAGATGACACGAACAATAGCTAAGCGTTTCAATAAGAAATTCAAGACTAATGTATTCCGGATGCCCGTCGGTTTGTTGAGTGAGGTACCTATGATTTTGGGATTAGATGGTTCTCAGAAGATGAGTAAAAGTAGAAACAATACCGTGATGATCAAATCTACGGCAGATGAGACAAGTAAGTTAATCAAATCTGCAAAGACTGATTCAGAGCGCCATATTTCTTATGACCCTATCAATCGTCCTGAGGTAGCCAACCTATTACGTTTGGCTAGTCTATGTACAGGTCAATCACCAGAAAGTATTGCAGAAGAAATCGGTGACCATGGTGCAGGTCGATTGAAGCAAGTGACTGCAGATGCTCTTAACAGTTATTTCCATGACATTAGACAACGTCGTTCAGAACTCGAAAAAGACAGAGGATTCGTTGCCTCAATGTTGCGCAAAGGTATAGATGAAGCAAGAGCAGTAGCTATCGAAACCCTCAGTGAGGTACGCAAAGCCATGAATATGGAAATTATGAGTTAGTGTTTCTTGTCTCATTATCTATGTTTACCATTTAAATTAATTAGTGTTACAACTACTATGAAAAAACCATGAAAAGCTATGAAAACGATGACAGATTTGAATGAAAAGAATGTAATAATTAATGTATCTCTTGTATCTAATGATATCTCTACTAAAGTATCGTACGATAAAGATGCCGTTTCTGATAGGCCTATCTCAGATAGGCCTAATTCAGAAAAGGTAAATAATTTGATTCAACGGCTCTGCAATAAATTTAATGAAAAGGACGATTTCTTTTTCATTAAACACGGTAATAAGCTAGTTAAGATTGATTCTAATCATATTATGTATCTAGAAGCAGCGAGAAATTACTGTGATATTGTTCTGCATGACAAGACTGTTTTTGATGTCAGCATGCCCATGCGTGAAGTCCATGAGCTTTTAGATATTAATTCTTTTTATAGAATAAACCGATCTAATGTGGTTAATATTAACTACGTCAAGGAGATAATGGGGAACATGGTTAAGCTTAGTAATGGTAAATTATTAGATATAGGCAATACTTATAGAGAGCAGGTTTTCTCTCAATTAAATATTATTGGGTCTAGAAAACGAGTAAAAGAAAGAAAAAAGACCGCAATTTAATTTTTTTTCTGTGGAATTTTGTTATATTTGTAATTAAAGGGTCCATAATTTAAGGTTGATTGAGTATTATAACTTGTATTACCTCTTTATTATGGATTTCGATAGAAAAAGGAGTCCTCTTGATTTTTAGAGGTGATTTTTTGTATTTTATTGTGTTATTCGGTGGATAAATAACGGGTTTGGGATAAAAAAGCACAAAAATATTGTAGTTATATGTACTTTTGTGCCAATATCACTATTGGTTTTTTGAAAATCAATGCAATTTAGGTTATATTGATGATAAAGAACTATATATAATCATTATTTTAAATCTTTAATTAACAAATTACACGTATGAAAAAAAAATTATTAAGTGTTGCTTTATTTGGTGCTTTTCTAAGCATCAGTACCGCATTGGTGTCTTGTGGCGACGACTACGATGATACCGCATTGACGGAGCAGATTGCTGAGAACAAAACGGCGATGGAAACCCGCTTAACTGCTTTAGAGTCAGCTCAGAGTGCTTTGCAAACAGCTCAGGATGCTTTACCAACATTTTCGGATGTTGATGATTTAAAAGATCAAATAGCTACTGCTCAAGAGGCTGCTATTGCAGCTGCTAACATTGCTGATGCTGCTCAATTAGTAGTCGTGAATGCATCCATAGATGCTTTAAAAACAGAACTAACAGAGCTTATCTCTGCTAACGCTGATGATATTTCTACTATCAATGAAAAATTGGCTGAAATCGATACTCAATTTGCTGAGATTACTGGTCAATTAACAACTCTACAAGGACTCGTTAGTGATAATTCTACTGCTATTAGCAGCTTAGAATCTGCACTTACTGCTTTAACTAACAGAGTTTCTTCTCTTGAAGTTAAAGTTGATGCAAATATAACAGACATTGCAGCTAACAAATCTCTTATTGAGGCACAAACACTAGCACTAGAGACTTATAAAGAACTAGTTAATACTAGACTTGATGGTCTTGATGGTGATATCGTATCAATCAACGAAAAAATTGATGCCATTCTAGTTAAAGTGGAAACACTTGAGGATGTATTGGACGGTGTTAGCAATGAAGACTTGACTGCGATGCAAGAGTTCTTAACTAATTGGGGAACAACAAGAACTGATATCAGTAGTGAAATCAGTAATTTAGGAATCAATTTAACTACTGCTTTCAGAACTTTGTTGAATAACATAACATTGGCGCCTCAATCTTATTGGGCAAAGGCCTTTTCTTATTATCCATCAGATTCATATCAACTTAGTTACACTGGAGCCGAAGTAGTCAATGATGATGCTTTTGGTCCTGCGGGTGAGATTGAATTACCAAAAGTTGGTGATTTTAATGCTCGTTTCGTTAATGATACCATTTTCTTTATTGCCAATCCTTCTACTGTTGATTGGAGTGGTTTAGAATTGAGCTTAAAGAATTCTAAAGGTGATGTAGTTGATAACATAAGTTTCTCTATGCCAGAGGGTACTACTCGTGTGCTTACTCGTGCTTCTTCTGCAGCTCCAGTTCTTCAAACAGGAGTAAGTTTCGATTCTCCTTCAGTATCATCAGATTGGGTAGATGCAACAAGATATGATGGTGCATATACTTCATACATACTAACAGTTACTGATCTTAATTCGACTGATAATCGTGAGATTTATTCAAAGAATGATATCATATTGTTACGTGAAGATGTAGCTGTAGAGACAAACCTTGTTGCAACATGTGATTCTCCAGTTGCTATCTACGATGCGGGAGCGACTCCTTCTGCTCAAGAAAAAGTAGTTCCTTCACTCAACAATGGAGTTAGTATATGGAAAAAATATGTTACTGTTTCTCCTACTTCAGCTAGTAATGGTGACATTGACGGTGTTGACATGGTTGTCGATGGTGATACGGACATTACTCTTTCTACATCAGACCCATCTTTAGCTAATAAAACAGTTACATTTGTTTATCATTACTTGTATATGGATGGATCACGTGGTGAGGCATCATTTGATGTTGTCTTTACTAAATTAGAGTATGACGAAACTCAATTAGTATTGAATTCTACTATTGACTTTAGTTTACCTGCAGACGAACAAGTAGCTACAAGCTCAACAGTTCTAGCTGATTTACAAGCAAACATCCCTGATGTAGATGCATGGTTAGATGAAGTTGCTACTATCCATGTAGCTCCTATCACTACTGAAGATAATGTATCTCCTTTCGTAGGTCATGTTCATGCTGTATATGCTGATAATACTTTTGCTTCGTTAGTAGCAGACCCAGCAATGGCAATGACATATAATTATAGTCCTTCTACATCTGCTCTTTCAACAGTCAAACTTGTATTTGATGCGACTGTAATAACTGAAGAAGGAAGATATGGTTCAACCCTTACTTTCTACAATGCATTAGGTAATATCATTAATGTAGTTAAGGTTTATGCAGATATTAATGCTCCTTTATCATCATTATTTACTGATGCTATTTCTAAGGTAACAAATACATGGAATAGTGCTCTTAATGTAAATAATGTTTGGGCTCAGCTTTCAGACGATAGCCAACATGCAATTTACGATGTAAATTCTTCTTACAATGGTAGCTTGGATGATGTTAAGTTTATGTCTACTGAAACTCCTGAAGCATTTGATGCATTTGATGCAACCAATGGTAGTATCTTTACTGTAAATGATCCTTCAGATATTGCACAACACAATGATGGTGTTTATCCAGCAAAATCAATGTTTAGTCCTTTTGCCGGTTTTGTATGGGCTGTAGTTGACAATTTTGATTACAAGGTACTTAGTCCTGTAAAAGAATCTTCTCCAGCATGGAAATCTGGTTATGACAATAAGTTCACTTATACTGCTGATGGAATGATGACTATTTCACACGATGATATCGTTGCTATAGATCCTTCTGTTTCTTCTGAGAACATGTATTTTGTGGGTAATACTCCTGCTACTAGAGCCGCTTATGTTGCTGCAACAGATAAAGACTGGCGTATTGCTTCAGTTAAGTTTACAGTTGAAGATCCAAATGCTACTGCTGGTAGCAGTAATGTTGGTCTTGTTGAATTGTTAGATATCAATGACGTCCCAGTTAGTGAAATTGTTAACCCAGTATTATTTACAATACATGCTAAACCTCAAGGTGGTTCATATGCTGTAAATCCTGAGGATTACACATTGAATCTTGTAATGACAGTGACTGATGTATTTGGTTTCACCAAGGTAGCTAAATTAGATTTCATTGTTGATAATGGTCAATAATTAGAATACTGTCTCTTAGTTAAATAACGATAGTATCAGATAAATCAAGCTGATCCATTTCGATACTTCGTTATTTAATTACTCAATTAGATTACACAAATATGATTCGCTCTGTTTGTGTAATCTTTTTTTTTACTACCTTTGTGTGTGTCAGAACTTTAAATGCACATTGCTATGAAATATTCACACAATCTACTATTAGAGGGGGCAAATCTAGTCCTCTTTTCTTTTTGTTTTCAAGCGAAACTAATCATTATGCACTCTACATAACTGGGCTTTTCGATACCATGAAAAGCTATTTAAACTCTAAATATTAAAAATAATGAAGTTATCAAATGTATTATGTCTCTCTGGAGTAGCAGTGACTACTCTTGCGAGTTGTACTCAAAAGAAACAGGCAGACGCCAAGGTAAAACCAATGAATGTCATTTACATTCTTGCTGATGATTTGGGTTATGGTGATGTCGGTTACAATGGACAGAAGTTCATCAAGACACCCAATATTGACCGCATGGCCAAGGAGGGAATGGTATTCACTCAACACTATGCAGGATGTACAGTCAGTGCTCCATCTCGTTGTTCTTTATTGACAGGAATGCACACCGGACATGCACAGATTCGAGGTAATCAAGAAATCAAGCCAGAAGGACAATATCCTATGGAGGGTGGAACATTTACTCTAGGAGATATGTTCAAAGAACAAGGTTACACGACAGGTATTTTCGGAAAATGGGGCTTAGGCTATCCTGGTTCGGCATCTGTACCAAGTAAGATGGGCTTCGATGAATCTTATGGTTATAATTGTCAACGTGAAGCGCACAACTATTATCCAGAACACCTATGGCACAACGGTCAGAAAGTGGTGTTCCCTGAAAATGAAAACCTAGGTCGCAAAACCTACTCTCATGATTTGATTCATAAGCAAGCCTTGCAATTTATACGAGACAATAAAGATAAGCCATTCTTTGCGATGTTAACCTATACGCTTCCTCATGCAGAAATCAACTTACCTCACGATTCTGTATATGAAGCATATCAAGCTATATTCGATGAAAAAGGATTAGCTAAAAAGCCAAATAAGCCATTTGACTATTATCCTTCAGACCGTCCTCACACTTCATTTGCTGCAATGGTTTCTCGTTTGGACAATGGAGTAGGCGAAGTCTTGGCAGAATTGAAAGAATTGGGATTAGATGAAAATACATTAGTTATCTTTACCAGTGACAATGGCCCTCACGATGAAGGAGGAGCCGACCCTAAATTTTTCGATAGCAATGCTCAATATCGAGGCATCAAACGCGATTTGTATGAAGGCGGTATTCGCGAACCAATGATTGCATGGGCTCCAAGTACTATTAAAGCAGGAAGTACAACTAATTTACCTAGTGCTTTTTGGGATGTGATGCCTACCTTAGGTGATTTGATTGGAGCTAACTATCCTGATTCTATTGACGGTATTTCTTTCCTTCCTACATTAGAAGGACAAGCAGGTCAGAAGAAACATGATTATTTATATTGGGAATTTCATGGAAAGACAGACAAGCAAGCTGTACGTAAAGGGGATTGGAAATTAATCCGCTTAGGTATGGGTGGTAAGAAAGGTGTCTGGGAAGAACTTTACAACATCGCAGATGATGAAAGTGAAACAAACGATCTTTTCAAGTCAAATCCAGCCAAAGTGAAAGAGTTAGAGGCCATAATGGACCAGGCTCATGTTGATTCTCCAGTCTTTAAACTTCGCAAATAAGAGCTTAGCATAGCCCTAAATATAGTTGACCCAAACAGGATTATCCTGTTTGGGTCTTTTTTTTACGTGATAATCAGTTTTTTTGAAATAGATTACAGTTAAAATTCACTAATAATTAACTCCTTTGGGCATTGTATATCTAGAAAATTCCTATACTTGGAAAAAATAATGAAGAAATGAAAAACATTCGAAATCTTTGCCTTGTGATTTTTTCTCTCTTTCTTGTAAGTCCAATTCACTCTAAAGTCGTTTTACCTGATATACTAAGTGACCACTTAGTACTTCAGCAACAGACTCTAGTGAAAGTATGGGGACATGCGATACCTAATGCTTTGGTTACAGTCACTCCTTCATGGAATAATGTATCCTATACCACTACCGCCAACGCTCATGGATTTTGGTTGCTTACCGTAAATACTATACAAGCTAGCTACACGCCTTATGAAATTTCTTTCAGTGATGGGCAAGGTGAAACGACTATCCTTCACGATGTACTACTAGGGGAGGTCTGGTTTGCTTCAGGACAGTCAAATATGGAAATAACCTTAAATGGCTATCATAATTGTCCCATAAAAAACAGCAATAAATTAATTGCAGAATCAGGAAAATATCCAGGTATCCGTATGGCACAAATCAAACAGACGGGATCCATTAAGCCTTTGGAGGAAGTTTCAGGAAAATGGTTGACAAGTGTACCAAGTCATGCAGCTAATTTCTCTGCTGTAGCCTATACTTATGCGATGATGATGAATACCGTACTCGATGTACCTATCGGTGTCATTGTCTCTGCTTGGGGTGGTTCTTATGTCGAAGGTTGGTTACCTCGTGAGATTGTAGAAACCTATCCAGACATAGATCTACAAAAACGTACGGTTCGCAACCCAGCAGGTTGGTGGAATTGGCAAAGTGTCACTGTCATGTACAATGGGATGCTTCATCCACTACACAACTATACGATTAAAGGTTTCCTTTGGTATCAAGGAGAATCAAACGTAGGTACAGAACAAACCTATGAATCACGATTTGCCACCATGATCCACTTATGGCGTGAAGAATGGGGACAGGGAAATCTTCCTTTTTATTCCGCCGAATTGGCCCCTTGGAATTACGGTAAGAATCGTGATGCAGCTATCTTTCGTGAGATGCAACATCGTGTAGCCAAGCAGATTGACCACGCAGATATTATCTGTACTAATGATTTGGTTTATTCTTATGAAAAGAATCAAATTCACCCATCTAATAAGCAAGCAGTAGGAAACCGATTTGCTTATATGGCACTCGTTCAGACCTATGGAGTCAAAGGGATCGTGACCACTTATCCAGAATACAGTTCGATGTCCATCGAAAAGGATAAAATTAGTCTTCATTTTACTGCTTGGGATTGCCTAAGTCCTTTTGAGGATATTAAGGGATTCGAAATAGCAGGTGAAGACCGCCACTTTTATCCTGCTCATGTAGAGAATCCGCAAGATTCAGGCACGTTGATTGTCTCTTCATCGAAAGTAGACAAACCGGTAGCTGTCCGCTATTGTTATAAGAATTGGCAAATCGGGAATGTGGTCAGTCAACGAGGGTTACCACTTGTTCCCTTTCGTACAGACCATTGGTCGAACTAATGTTTTCTTGAGATGATTATTTTTCATTAAAGATATCGAGAGTTGTCGTTGGTCTTCCACTATTGTCAAAAGCCCCTTTGGTATACCCTTTCCAGTCATTATAGCATTCAGGCTCCCAGTAAAAGACTCCAAGGCAGCCATCAATCGCTTGTGCGCCAGTTACTATCTTGTCCATAAAAGCTTCAGCATATGGGGAGTCCCATGGCATACCGACTTCACAGATTATCACTTCACAACCATAGCGTTGCATCAGTGTGGTGATATTGTTAAGACAATCTTGTGTAACCGATGTCCAACTGTCATCATCAGTAGGATATAGTGACATGCCGATGACATCCCATTTGGCTCCATTCGCTTTTAATCCATCAAACAACCAAGTGAACCGATTTAGGTTATTTCCTTGATCTACATGAACGATGACCTTGGCCTCAGGATAGACTTCTTTTGTGGCCTCATACCCCGCATTGATCAGTTGTGCGAAACTTGTCTTATCTTTATCCGAATACCTGCCCACTTCCCACAGCATTCCTGTGGCCGTCTCATTTCCTATTTGTACCCATGCCACAGGGATATCCTGATTCTTGAGTGCTTGGAGTACAGTTGTGGTATGATTAGCCACTGCTTGTTTCATCTCCTCCAAGGTAAACCCCTTCCACTGAACCGGAATCGTCTGTTTACCCGGATCTGCCCACGAGTCACTAAAATGAAAATCAATCATCAATCGAAATCCTAGATTCTTAGCTCTCCAAGCTTTGGCGAGTAGATCATCTTTCCCATTCCATCCATCCTCAGGGTTCACCCACACCCGTAGTCGAATAGCGTTGACTCCCATATTGCGGAGCAATTCCAAACAGTCCATAGCCTTTCCTTGAGGCGTATAGAACTTTTTGCCATCAGCCTCCATCTCTGTCAGCCAACTCACATCAGCACCCTTAGCAAAACCACTCATATCGTCTATGGGCGGTGTTGGACTCACTGTTTTGCTTTTCCCATTGCAAGCCATCAAGGCCAATAGGCAGAGGAAAGTCAGAAAGATGAATGGATGTGATTTCATGATTTGTCAGTTTGCAAATGAGTTAATCCTCCGGGACTTCCACGATGGTCATCTCTATCCCCATATCCATAAGTGCTGCTGCCGTCTTTTCTTTGATGCGGTTATCAGTGATGATATGGTCCACATCACTCAAGTTACAGATTTTCGAGAATCCTCTGCGTCCAAATTTGGAGGAATCACACAAGACAATAATCTTTTGAGATGCTTCAATCATCTTCCTATTCAATATCGCTTCTTGAGCATTGGTAGTGGTGAGTCCAAAATCGAGGTCTAACCCATCTACTCCTAGAAACAACTTCGAACAAGAATAATTCTCTAAAGCAGATATCGCTTCAGTACCCACAACCGAAAGGGACGTGTGTCGTAAACCGCCACCAAGCTGAATGATATCACAATGCGGATGTAAGGATAGTGTCGTACTTACTTTCAAAGCAGAAGTGATGACCGTCAGTATAGACTGCAAATCTATCTGCTGTGCGAACGTATGTGTCGTCGTACCAGAACCGATGATGATGGTATCGTTTGGACGAATGATGCCAGCAGCAACCTTGCCTATGGCAGTCTTTTCTGGTATAGCAAGCAATTCTTTATCATTGATATGTTTGTTGGCCGTATAGGGATCCATGAGGATAGCCTTGCCGTGACTGCGGTACAATTTATTCTTCTTCTCTAAAGTAGATAAGTCTTTACGGATGGTTACAGTAGAAACATTTAATTTTTCAGCCAGTCTGGTTACAGTGACAGAACCCGCCTTAGTTAATTCCTCTAATATCATTTCATGTCTTGAGTTCATCTGCTTTGTCTTTTATATATAAGGTGTTATTTGGTTATATCTATTTACTCATCAAGAGTCTTACAAATATACAAAAAATAACGAATAACAAACCGCTTTCATATGGTTTCGAAACGAAACCCCGATAGCTTTACCAATATTACACCCGTAAAATACTGTTTTACAGCATATTTGCTCATAAAACACTCATTTTCTCTTGCACTATTATTCAAAATATTTATATTTGAGGCATGAAAATACCAATACGACTTACGGAAAGAAACTTAAAGCTTACGTATTGGGTATATAACCTTTGATATAAAGAACAAACGAAAGATATAATCTTTACTATTACCGTTAAAACATTCAAATTATGCAGAAAAAATTAATTTTAGCTTTTGACCAAGGTACGACTTCTTCTCGAGCTATTGTTTTTAATCACCAAGGTGAAATCGTTGACTCAGCTCAACATGACTTTAAGCAAATCTTTCCGAAATCAGGTTGGGTAGAACATGACCCTAATGACATCTGGTCTTCACAAATCTCAGTAGCTGCGGAAGTAGTAGCTAAAGTAGGTGTCTCAGGACGTGAAATTGCAGCTATCGGGATTACCAACCAACGAGAGACCACTATCGTGTGGGATCGTGAGACCAGTGAGCCTATCTACAATGCTATCGTCTGGCAAGACCGTCGTACTGCCAAGTATTGTGACCAACTCAAAGAAGAAGGGTATTTAGACATGATTCGTAGTAAGACAGGGCTTGTCTTAGATGCTTATTTCTCTGGAACAAAAGTAAAATGGATTCTCGACAATGTCGAAGGGGCTCGCGAAAAAGCCGAAGCAGGTAAACTCTGTTTTGGAACGGTAGATACTTGGTTGATTTGGAAACTGACACGAGGTAAAATGTTTATTACCGATGTAACCAATGCTAGCCGTACCTTGATGTACAATATCCATACGATGGATTGGGATGATGAGTTGCTCGAACTCTTGACCATTCCGAAGTGCATGCTTCCTTCAGTGAAACAGTCTTCAGAAATCTATGGAGAAACGGCTACTACATTGTTTTCTACAAAAATTCCAATTTCAGGGATTGCTGGTGACCAACAAGCTGCTTTGTTTGGACAGATGTGTACAGAACCAGGGATGCTCAAAAATACTTATGGTACCGGTTGTTTCTTATTGATGAATACAGGAAACAAACCCGTACAATCAAATAATAACTTGTTGACTACTGTCGCATGGAAAATTAATGGCGAAGTAACTTATGCTCTCGAAGGCAGTGTCTTTGTAGGAGGAGCAGCTATTCAGTGGCTTCGTGATGGGCTACGAACTATCCGTACTGCTCCCGATGTAAACAACTTGGCAGCTACGGTGCCTGATAACGGCGGTGTTTATTTCGTTCCTGCATTGACTGGTATGGGAGCTCCGTATTGGGATCAATATGCTCGAGGTACGATTGTCGGCATACACCGTGGTACCACCGATGGACATATTGCTCGTGCCACACTCGAAGGAATTGCCTTTCAAGTATATGACATCACCAAAGCGATGGAAGCTGATGCAGGCAAGAAATGTGTAGAACTACGTGTCGATGGTGGAGCGAGTGCTAGTAACCTCTTGATGCAAACCCAAGCTGACTTGTTCCGTTTCAATATCAACAGACCTCGTACTCTCGAGACTACTGCTCTTGGTGCTGCTTATCTAGCGGGTCTTGCTGTCGGTTTCTGGAAAGATATTGATGAGGTGAAATCTCAATGGCAAATCGACCGTACATTCAAACCAATCAAAGATGAAGAAGAAGTGAATCAGATGCTTCACTATTGGAAGAAGGCAGTCAAATGTGCTCAGAATTGGGTCGAAGACGATGATTAATTGAGAATACCTTATATAAATATCTTGAAAAACTAACTAAAGAAAAAACACAATGACTGAAATTTTTATGGCTGAGTTGATAGGAACGATGGTTCTTATCTTATTAGGTAACGGCGTGGTAGCAAACGTGGTACTGAAAGGGACAAAAGGAAATGGTGGCGGATGGATCGTAATTACCACCGGTTGGGCATTGGCTGTATTTATGGGCGTATTGATTGCAGGTCCTTATAGTGGAGCTCATTTGAATCCTGCAGTGACCATCGCCTTAGCAGCTGCTGGATCCACTCCTTGGGAGCAAGTTCCTGCTTACATTGGAGGTCAAATGGTCGGAGGCATGATCGGTGCTTTCTTAGTATGGCTATTTTACAAAGACCATTTCGATGCACATGAGAATGAAGCAGATACACAAGCTTGCTTCTGTACAGCTCCCGCAATCAAGAACCTACCGTTGAATTTTATATCTGAGGTGATTGGTACTTTTGTTTTGATCTTCGCTGTTCTTTACACGACAGGAATGGATGTGCATTTGATGGGAGAGACTGCTACGGATATCAAAGTCGGTTTAGGCACTATCGGTGCTATTCCAGTGACATTCGCTGTATGGGTGATTGGTCTTTCGCTCGGAGGAACGACTGGTTATGCTATCAATCCCGCACGAGATTTAGCTCCTCGTATCATGCATCAATTGTTGCCTGTCAAAGGAGAGAGTGGTTGGTCTTATAGTTGGGTACCCGTATTGGGCCCTATCGTAGGTGCTTTGGTAGCAGTTGCTGCTAGTTACTTACTTCCAATAGCTTAACAATCTTGTATAATCAATAAGAATAAACGAAAAATGAGAACAATGAGAAAATTATTTTTTGCAACTGCCGCTTTACTGATGGCTTCGTTTACTGTATCGGCACAAGAGGATTCTCCGGTGAGCGTCACTGCTAACCTACAGAACAATCACTTATGGCGTGGACTAACCGTGACAGACCAACCTGTGATTCAAGTATTGACTACGTTCAATCTCGATACAAACAAGCATTGGACAGCCGGACTTTGGGGGTCTAGTTCATTGAGTACAAGCAGCGATGGCACTCAGTATAAAGAGATTAATTACTACGTTCAATACCAACAAAAGAGTTTCTCACTCGGCTTATGGGACCTTTTCAATACCCGAGGCCATGAAGATGGTGATTTTGACGTATGGAATTATGATGATAAGAATACGGGGCATCTACTCGATTTGCGAGCAGCGTATACCTTTCCTGAAAGTTTCCCGTTGCGTTTAGAGGCTGACATGCTTCTTTATGGTGCAGGAGATGCCGAGATTGATGCCGATGGGGATGTCAATCAACGTTATTCTACTTATGTGGAACTATCGTATCCACTCTATCGAGGAGAGATGTATAGCATCAAAGGATTTGCAGGCTCTGCCTTTAATCTAGATGGTGATACTCACCTTTATGGAAATGGGAAACACAAGTTCGATGTAGTGAATCTAGGACTGACCATCAGTCGTACCTTTACTGTATGTGGTCGAAAATTCCCAGTGTATGCGACTACCTTATGGAACCCATCTATAAAATCTGCACGCATGCAGATTGGGGTGACTCTATTCTAACAAAGGATTACTTTTCAAGAAACATGCAGGAAGTATGGTTGTTGGCTTCCCGAAGTCATGACCTGTACTTTCTGCATGTATATAAAAGATAAAAACATGAACAAAAACAATAGTCAAGAGTATGATGTAATCATCATCGGTGGTGGAATCACTGGAGCTGGTACAGCACGTGACTGCGCCATGCGTGGTCTAAAAGTATTGATGGTCGAACGTCATGATTTAGCTACCGGTGCCACTGGTCGGAATCATGGCTTACTTCATAGTGGAGCACGCTATGCAGTGACAGATCCAGAGTCGGCTAGCGAGTGTATCAAGGAGAATATGATTCTTCGTAAAATAGCCAATCATTGTGTGGACGAGACCGATGGCCTTTTTATTTCCTTGCCAGAAGATGACCTTGACTTTCAGACACAGTTTATACGTTCATGTGTCGAAGCTGGAATCCCTGCTGAAGCTATAGACCCCGACTTAGCTAGACGGATGGAACCCTCTGCTAATCCTAATCTTGTGGGGGCAGTCAAAGTGCCAGATGGATCAGTGGATCCTTTTCGCTTGACACTAGCAAATGCTTTGGATGCTAAAATTCATGGAGCGAAATTACTTACTCAGCACGAAGTGATGGGCATCATCAAAGAGCAAGATCGTGCTGTTGGGGTACGACTCTTAGACCGTCATACCAAAGAAGAAAAAACATATTATAGTAAGATACTCGTCAATGCAGGAGGCATCTGGGGACATCATATAGCCGAATTAGCAGGCGTGAAAGTAAATATGTTTCCGGCCAAAGGTTCTCTTCTAATCTTTGGACACCGAGTAAATAAACTAGTGATTAATCGTTGTCGTAAACCATCCAATGCAGATATCCTTGTTCCCGGAGATACTATCAGTGTCATCGGAACGACTTCAGACCGTATCCCTTACGATCAGATAGACAATATGTGTGTCACTCCCCAAGAAGTGGATATCTTGATGTCGGAAGGACAGAAATTAGCCCCTAGTTTAGCCACTACTCGTATACTCCGAGCTTATGCAGGGGTCAGACCTCTAGTCGCTGCAGACAATGACCCTACAGGACGAAATATTAGTCGAGGAATCGTTCTCCTAGACCATGAAGAGCGAGATGGATTGGCTGGATTCATTACGATTACAGGAGGAAAACTGATGACCTATCGTTTGATGGCCGAATGGGCTACTGACCTCGTCTGCAAGAAACTAGCCATAGACCAAGCCTGTCAGACAGCAGAGACTTTGCTTCCCGGTGCTAAGAAACGGGATAATTTCTCTTTGAAAAATGCCACTCAAGCCATTTATAGCGAAGCGCCACTATCTCTAGCTCAAAAGGCAGCTCGTCACCGTCATGGCAGTCTTTCAACTAAGATTAAAGATAAAAATGAGTATGAAGACTCTATGATTTGTGAGTGTGAAGGAGTCTCTGTGGGAGAAGTGAACTATGCAATAGAGGAACTCCATGTCAATAACCTCGTGGATTTACGCCGTCGTACACGACTAGGTATGGGGACATGCCAAGGAGAATTGTGTGCTTGTCGGGGGGCTGCTCTATTGTGTGCCAAGAGTGATAATCCCAATGCCGTAAAAGACGACCTAGCAGATTTCCTCCAAGAACGTTGGAAAGGGATGTATCCTGTGGCATGGGGTGAGACAATCAATGAAGTAGAATTTACTTCGTGGATCTATGAAGGGGTATACGGACTAAAACCAGAAAAAAATTAAGAGATGAAATTCGATACAGTTATAATAGGTGGTGGACTTGCAGGTCTCACTTGTGGTATTAAGTTAGCCGAGTCAGGACAAAAATGTGCGATTGTTTCTTCTGGTCAAAGTGCTTTGCATTTTTTCTCAGGATCATTTGACCTTTTGAGTTACGATAGAAAAGGAGCAGAAGTCGCTTATCCCTTGGAAGAAATCAATAATCTCTCGGACCATCATCCTTACAGACGCATAGGCGTGAATCGTATAAAAGAGTTGCTTTCTCAAGTAGCCCCTTTATTAGAAAATGCGGGATTACATTTTCAGGGAGATGCAGATATGAATCACTATGTCATCAACCCGATGGGTAAATTGAAACCCACTTGGTTGACCATAGATGATTTCAGTATCTTCGACCCCATGATTGGGATACCATGGACTAAAATTGCACTATTGAATATCAGTGGATTTCTCGATTTCCATACACGATTTGTCGCTTCGGGATTAGCCTCTAGTGGCATCACTGTGCAGGTGAAATATTTCGCTATGGATAGTTTCGAGAAGATACGACACAATCCGAGTGAAATGCGCTCGACTAATATTGCTAAGATTTTCGACCAAGAAACCGTCATCGACGAATTTATACAACGAGTAAATGAATTGAGTGAAGGTTTCGAAAGCGTGCTTTTACCTGCCGTATTTGGCTTGTTCAACTCCACGGTAGTAGGTAAAATCAAACGAGGGGTAAATAAGCCTATCTGCTTGGTTCCTGTCATTCCACCTTCAGTGCCTGGCATCCGTTCACAAATCACTCTGTTCAAGCGCTTTCAGGCCCTTGGGGGGAAATACTTCTTGGGCGATAGCGTAGAGTCAGGCACTTTCCAAGAGGATAAACTACTAGCAGTCAATACCGTCAACCAAGGAGATATCAGTCTGGTGGCTGACTCATTCGTGATGGCAACCGGGGGCTTTAGTAGTTTAGGATTGGTCGCTTCACCAGAGAAGATATACGACCCCGTATTTGATTTAGATGTCATTAGTCATGATAAACGGGTCGATTGGGTGGACAAAAATATATTCAACAAGCAGCCTTTTATGTACTATGGAGTGAAAACCGATGCTGCTTTTCATGCAATCAAAGCTGGAAGGGCAATCAAAAATCTCTATGTAGTAGGGTCTATCCTTAGCGGAGCCAATTCGTTGAAAGAGGGAAGTGGGGCAGGCATTTCGTTGCTCTCTGCCTTACATGTCTCAGATTGTATAATGAAAGCGGATTCTAAAGAATAAGAATGATGAAGAATAAAAAACCATATGAATTATTTAATATAAGTGACAATAACTTCGAACAGTGTGTCAAGTGTACTGTCTGTACTGTCTATTGTCCTATATTAGCTGTAGACCCTGATTTTCCTGGGCCAAAACAATCGGGTCCTGATGGGGAACGACTCCGCTTGACTGACCCTAAATACTATGATGAGGCACTCAAGTTATGTCTCAATTGTAAACGATGTGAGGTCGCTTGTCCTCATGGGGTTAAGATCGGAGATATCATACAAGCTGCACGAATCAAATACAGCAAGCATAAACCGACTCTTCGAGATACGATATTAGCCAATACTGATTTTGTGGGGACTGTGTCGAGTGCTTTTGCACCTATCGTCAATACGGCTGTGGCTCTCAAGCCGGTACGTCTGGCGATGGACTTGACACTCAAGATAGATCACCACCGCATCTTCCCTAAATATTCGGGGATGAAATTTGAAACATGGTATAAGAAGGAGGCAGCTGCGACTCAGGATTTATATCCTCATCATGTCAGCTATTTTCATGGATGTTATGTAAACTATAATTTTCCTCAGTTGGGCATGGATTTGGTCAAAATCATGAATGCCATAGGGTATGGTGTGCATCTTCTAGAGAAAGAAAAATGCTGTGGTGTAGCACTAATATCTAATGGGCTAATCAAGCAAGCAACTCGGCAAGCTAAGCATAACATAGCTGCTTTTGAACAGTCAGTGGTCGATAAGGGGATGCCTATCATCGGGACATCTTCTACTTGTACGTTTACTATACGAGATGAATATCCTCATCTGCTGGGCTTGAAGAACGATACCGTGAGAGATTCTATCGAATTGGCGACTCGTTTCATTTATCGTTTGCTCAATGATGAAAAAATCGTCTTGAAATTTAAGCCTGATGTCAAACTCAAATTAGCCTACCATACGCCTTGTCACATGGAGAAACTAGGATGGAGTATCTATTCGACTGAGTTGCTTGATGCCATCCCAGGAGTAGATATGTTTATTCTTGATTCTCAATGCTGTGGGATTGCAGGTACCTATGGTTTCAAAAAAGAAAATTACAAATCTTCTCAGTTGATTGGTAAATCATTATTCGATCAGATCAATGAATCTGATATTGATTTTGTTGCCACAGATTGTGAGACTTGTAAATGGCAAATCGAGATGTCGACCAAAGCCAAGGTGAAAAATCCAATCTCGATATTGGCTGATGCACTCGATGTAGAAGCAACTATGAAGGCCAATGGAGTGGTCTTGAAGAAAGAGTCTTAGGACTTATTCATTTAAGCGTTGATTATATAAATAGAAGAAAGGGCAAGAGAATATTCTCTTGCCCTTTCTTTTGTGGTCACTAACCGGCTATTTCAATTTGATCGCAGCAGGTTTAGGATTGTAATATCCTTTGGTGATTTTTAAGAACTCATCTTTGAGTCTCTTGGTCACCTCTGGTTTTTGATCTTGGATCTCTACCTGTTGTGCAGGGTCAGCCTTCATGTCGAAGAGAGTCCACTGAGGTAAGTTACCTAGTTCATTATTTGTACCATTACGTGATGGACCTTTGTAAGGAGGGATGAGGACATAGTCGTGGTCACGTAGAGCTAATCGACGATTCGCTTCCATAATCATGTTAGAACGACCAACATCACTCTTACCCATGAAGACATCTAGGTAGTTCTTAGAATCAATATCTGTAGGGCAATCAGCACCGATAAGTTTAGATATTGATGCCATCAAGTCAATTTGATTAACCAATGCATCTGAAGTATGTTTCACGGTATGGCCTTTCCAATAGACGAAGAAAGGAACGCGTGTACCTGCTTCGAATAGCGAGTATTTACCGCCGCGGAAACCGCCCATAGGATTATGATTTCCTAGGCTATCTACAGCACCGTCATTGTATCCGTCATCCAATACAGGGCCATTATCTGAAGTAAAGATTACAATCGTATTTTCTAATAGGTTGTTCTCTTCGAGATAATCCATCAATTGACCTACTACCCAATCAGCTTCGAGGATAGCATCACCACGACGTCCCATACCACTCTTACCGACAAACATGCCATTTGGAGTACGAGGTACATGAGGCTCATGAAGGCCATAATAGAGGAAGAATGGCTTAGAACTATCTTGTCCTATCCAAGTACGTACTTTGTCGCGGAAGAAAGAAGCCATATTCTCATCATCCCAGATAGCTGATTTGCCCCCTTTCATGAAGCCGATACGAGGGATTCCATTGATGACGGTGCCATCGTGTCCGTGTGAATAGGTCATCTTAGTCATCAATTCAGGATGCGTACGCGCTGTAGGTTGGTTCCCGAAATTATGTTTGTAGCTAACTTCTATAGGGTCGTTTGGATCGAGATTGAGGACGGCGCCATTCTCAACAAATACAGTAGGTACTCGGTCATTTGTAGCAGCAATTAGACAAGAGAAATCGAAACCGATATCGTTTGCGTTGGGATGAATGGTTTCATTCCAGTTTGGATGTCCAGCACCGATACCAAGGTGCCATTTGCCGATTGCACCTGTACGATATCCCGCCTTGCGCATCATATCGGGAAACGTATAAGTGCTTGTGTTGATCAAGAGAGGTGCATCTCCAGCAAGAATTCTAGCTCCATCTTTTTTCCACGGATAGCGTCCTGTAAGTAAGGCGTATCTACTAGGTGTAGAAGTCGCTGATGTCGCATGACCATTGGTAAAGCATACTCCATCGTTGGCTAATCGGTCAATGTTAGGAGTTTGGATAGTGACTGAATCACCATATGCACTAACATCTCCATACCCTAAATCATCAGCAAGAATAACGATGACATTTGGTTTTGTTTTTACTTCTTTTTTTGCACTACTACAACTAGCAGTAACGAGGCCTAATGCAGAAAGCATTAGCACTTGAGCTTGAGTTTGTTTCATTAGTTTTTAAGATTAAAAATATTGAACTTCTAATACCACAAAGATAATAAGAAATCTTTGCTCTGTAAAAAAATGCCCTATTATCTTATAGGTAAGATTGTCCAATATGTATCTCTGAGTCTGAAACGCTTCATTCTGAGTAAATAAATGAAAGGAATACCCATTAAATACTATCATTTTGATTTTTTCTGCATCCCCACATCAAGGCAAAATGCCTCAAAGAGTATTGGTCGATTCTTTCCTCTTTGCGTCAAATTGTATTAATTGGACCTAATTTTTCATTGTACAATGGTCTTTCTCCTGACTAAGACTTAAGGTTTATTCTGGTAACAAAGGGTATTAACATCGGTAACGGTGGGGCTTTACTTTGGTCACGACCTATTGTTACCAAAGCCGTCAATCATCTCTCCCATAATTTAACAGATAGGGGCCCTGTTTGATAGGGGAAATTCTTGTATCGAGCTCCTAGGAGGCCACTGAGGACTCTTTTTTTTATTGAACCACTCTTTCATCGACTGTCCGTCCTGATTGTGTTAAAACCGCTAGGACGAAGTCTTTTTGATTTCTTGATTGACATTCTGCTCGATTTTGCTCCTTATCCCTGTCATTGCGTAAAATTATCCTTGTGCCTATCATATAAATATAGTATATTTGCTGTATGACAGAAATGATATCAACGCTATATACCCAGCTGATTGCTGAGAAATATAAGTTACCCGCTCGAGGTGTAAAAAACACGCTCCACCTATTCGATGATGGGGCGACTATCCCTTTTATATCCCGTTATCGAAAGGAGGCCACAGGAGGGCTTGACGAGGTGCAAGTAGGAACCATACAAGAGGAACTGACCAAACTACAAGAAGTCTCCAAACGGAAAGAGACGATTCTTCATACCATAGAAGAAGCAGGACAGTTGACGCCTGATTTGCAATCTCGTATCGAGAATACGTGGGACAGTACAGTATTGGAAGACCTCTATCTTCCTTATAAACCCAAACGAAAAACGCGTGCTCAAAAAGCTCGTCAGTTGGGACTCGAGCCATTGGCTACGGTGATGATGATGCAACGAGAGTACCGTCTCGAACAGGTGGCCAAACAATATGTCAAGGGTGAGGTGGCTTCTGTAGAGGAGGCTTTGCAGGGGGCACGTGATATTATAGCTGAACAAATCAATGAGGACCCACGAGCCCGTAATACGGTTCGCCGTGTGTACCGTTTCACAGCGCAAGCGACTTCTAAGGTGGTCAAAAAACGGGCTGAAGAGGGCCTCAAATATAAGGATTATTTTGATTTCTCTACTCCACTTAGACGTTGTGCTTCGCATCAACTGCTGGCTATTAGGAGAGCAGAAGCAGAGGGGTTCTTGAAAGTAAAGATTCAAGCTGACGATGAGGAGTCACTAGATAAGCTATGCAGTAGCTATGTACGGGGGCAGGGCATGTGTAGTGACCAAGTTGCCTTGGCCGTAGAGGATAGTTACAAGCGTTTGCTGAGTCCTTCCATCGAAACTGAATTTGCTACTCAGAGCAAAGAAAAAGCTGATGAGGAGGCGATTGCTATTTTCTCTCAGAGTCTGAAGCAATTGCTATTAGCTGCTCCTTTGGGGCAGAAACGGGTATTGGCACTTGACCCTGGATTCAGAACAGGGTGCAAACTCGTGTGTCTAGATGCTCAAGGGAATCTGTTGTACCATACAGCTATATTTCCTCATGCTCCACAAAATCAATGGGCACAGGCTGCTAAGCAAACGGAAGACTTGCTACGCAAGTATCAAATTGAAGCTATCGCTATTGGCAATGGCACAGCTAGTCGTGAGACAAAGAAATTTGTAGATGGTTTGGTCAAGGATACAGCGGTGGCTGTATATGTGGTCAGTGAGCAGGGCGCATCCATCTATTCGGCTTCGCCCATCGCTCGTGAAGAATTTCCTGATGAGGATATCACGGTACGTGGAGCGGTATCTATCGGACGTCGCTTGATGGACCCGCTAGCTGAATTAGTGAAGATAGACCCTAAGTCGATCGGGGTGGGACAGTATCAACATGATGTGAACCAAGTGAAACTCAAAAAGGCACTGGATCAGGTCATAGAGAATTGTGTCAATCAAGTAGGGGTCAACTTAAATACTGCGAGTTCTTATCTCCTGACTTATATAGCTGGCTTGGGTCCTACCTTAGCTAAAAATATAGTTCTGTACCGTCAAGAACACGGGGCCTTCAAGTCGCGTAGAGAGTTGCTCAAGGTTCCTCGATTGGGAGCCAAAGCTTACCAGCAAGCAGCTGGATTCTTGCGTATCCTTGATGCTAAGAATCCACTTGATGGAAGTGCTGTTCACCCCGAGCGGTATGATTTGGTCAAGCAGATGGCCAAAGACCAGGGGACGACAGTGAGTCAACTGATGAAGGAGGAGTCATTGAGACAGAAGATTGTCGTCAGCCATTATGTGTCTGACGAAGTGGGATTGCCTACCTTGCAAGATATCATGGCGGAGTTGGCCAAGCCAAACCGTGACCCTCGTGAACAATTGAAGTCATTCGAATTTGACCAAAGCATACGTACGTTTGAAGATGTTCGTATCGGGATGGTACTGCCTGCTGTGATTGGTAATATCACTGCTTTTGGTGCTTTTGCTGATATCGGAATCAAAGAGAATGGATTGATTCATATCTCGCAGATGGCCTCACGACGTATCAGTTCGCCCACTGAGGTGGTAACGATAGGTCAACAGTTGGACGTCAAGGTGATTGATATAGATGAGGCTCGACGACGTATTGCTTTGTCTCTGAAAGACCTAAACTAAATAAGGAATAGAATGAAATCGATATTAATAACTGGAGGTAGCGGATTTATAGGTAGTTTCATCGTGGATGAAGCGCTGCGAAGAGGATATGATACTTGGGTGGTGGTGCGCTCGTCCACGAATCGGAAGTACCTACAAGATAGTCGTATTCATTTCTTGGAACTCACTATGGGAGACCAGGGACGGTTGCTCGAACAGTTAGGTACTGTTCTGCAAGAGCGCAGTGGATGGGACTATGTGGTGCATTGTGCTGGATTGACCAAGACGGTCGATAAGCAACAGTTTGATATCGTAAATCATCTACATACGCGATATCTAGTCGAAGCATTAGATGCGCTTGATGCACGTCCTAAGCGGTTTATATTGATGAGTTCACTGAGTATTTTCGGACCACTTCATGAGCAGGATTATAGTCCTATATTACTCAGCGATACTCCGCAGCCCAACACGGCATACGGGAGGAGTAAGTACCGAGCAGAGAAGTATCTGACCTCACTCGATGATTATCCTTATATCATCCTTAGACCTACGGGCGTTTACGGCCCCCGGGACAAAGATTATTTCTTGATGGCGAAGTCTATCAAGGGACATATCGATACTGCTGTGGGATACAAGAAGCAGATTCTTACTTTCATTTATGTTCAGGACTTGGTAGATGCTTTGTTTCTAGCGATTGATAAAGGGGTATGCCGACGTGCTTATTTCTTATCTGATGGAGGAGAGTACGAGAGTGCTCGATATAGTGATTTGATTCATCAGGAATTAGGGAGTCCGTGGATGATACGAATTAAATTTCCGCTCTGTATATTGTATCTCATTTCGGCACTGTTGGAAGGGATAAGTAAGTTGACTCGAAAGCCTTCTACACTGAACCTGGATAAGTACCATATCATGAAACAGCGCAATTGGCGGTGTGATATCTCGGCTGCTGAACAAGAATTGGGATATGTGCCTAAAGTGTCTCTTGCAGAAGGGGTGAGACGATGTGTCGCTTGGTATCTGGACAAGGGTTGGCTATAACGATAAAACAAGAATAAGATGATTTTACTCTCATGTGCCAAGACGATGGCAAGTAAGAATGTACGTCCCAAGAAGGCTACTCCTGTGATGAAGACCTCCTCGCCTAGATGGATGACTCAATCTGCTACGCTCGTGCATTTATTGCATAATTATAGTGCAGAGGAATTGGGTGAGATGCTTCATGTAAATGAGAAGTTAGCTTTGCTCAATAGAAACCGCTTACGTTCTTGGGGGGATGAGTCTGCATTGCATTACCCAGCAGTGGAAGGGTATACTGGTATTGTATTTAAACAGCTAGGCGTTCAGCAGTGGGATGAGACGATGCAGGTTAGAGCACAGCAGCATCTTCGATTGACTTCTTTTATGTATGGCTTGCTGCGTCCTTATGATCTCATCTTTCCTTATCGGTTAGAGGGGGATGTCCAACTGCACGAGTTGGAAGAAAAGAATGTATTTCATTTTTGGAGGCAATATCTCACAGATCAGTTTATAGCCGATATTCAAGCTTCGGGAGGGACACTCGTTTATTTAGCGAGCAATGAGATGCGTGGCTTATTTGATTGGAAACGCATCACTGAGGCGGTACATGTGGTGACACCTGAATTTCTAGTTCACAAAGATAATGGACTGAAGCAAATCGTGGTTTATACCAAGATGGCACGTGGACAATTTACTCGGTGGATGCTCGAGAATCCTGAGCATCCACTCACTGACTTTCAGTGGGAGGGTTATGTCTATGATGAGGAACTGACTTCACAACGACAGGAAAAAGCAATCCCTGGGGAACAACTGCTGACTTTCGTGCTTTAAATGAAGAAGACGTGTGCCTTTTTACTTTTTTATCTGCAACCTTAAATTCGTTAAATTAGTTTATTTTGTGTGTAAGAGTCGGAACTTTAACGAATTTTTATTGCACTACTTGTTAATTATCGCTATATTTGCACCCGAAAATAGATGAAGGAGGGGGCGGATTAGGCTTCCTCTTTCGTTTTAATTAATTCCAAAATATTGAATGATAGACAAAAATAACGTTATTCAGATTGTAGAAGAGTGGCTAGCAGATAAGGACTATTTCTTAGTGCAAGTTACTGTGAGTTCTAATGCTCGTATAGTCGTAGAAATAGACCATGCCGAAGGGGTGTGGATCGAAGACTGTGTGGCACTTAGTCGCTATGTAGAATCCAAACTAGATCGTGATGAACAAGATTTTGAACTCGAAGTGGGGTCTGCTGGCATAGGTCAGCCGTTTCTCGTAAAAGAGCAATTCCTGAACAATGTGGGTAAAGAGGTCGAGTTGATGACTGTGGCCGGACTCAAAAAACAAGGGGTACTTACCGCTATGGAGGATAATCAATTGACGATTACTACCATCGAAAAAGTAAAAGAAGAGGGTCAGAAACGTCCTAAAGCTAAAGAGGTAGCTTATACTTACCCTCTTGATGAGCTTAAATGGACAAAGGCCGTAATCAAATTTAAATAGAGAATATAAACTGAAAACCTATATATAGATATGGCGAAGAAGCAGGAAACAATCAATTTGGTTGATACGTTTGCGGATTTTAAAGAGAATAAGCACATAGACCGTACCACTTTGGTTAGTGTATTGGAAGAATCATTCCGAAGCGTTATAGCTAAGATGTTTGGGACAGATGAGAACTATGATGTCATCGTGAACCCTGACAAAGGAGATTGTGAGATATGGCGTAATCGTGTTGTCGTGGCTGACGATGAACTTGAAAATTCAAATCTGCAAATTACATTGAAAGATGCTCAACAGATTGATGAAGATTACGAAATTGGAGAAGAAGTTAGTGAAGAGGTTATCTTTGCAAACTTCGGACGTCGTGCTATTTTGACTCTTCGTCAAACACTTTCTGCAAAGATATTAGAACTTGAAAAAGACGCATTGTTTAATAAGTACAACGAAATGGTCGGTCAAGTGATGGTAGCAGAAGTATATCAAATCTGGAAGAAGGAAATTCTTCTCTTAGATGATGATGGGAATGAGTTGTTATTACCTAAAACAAGCCAAATACCTGGCGATTATTTCCGTAAAGGTGAAACCGTACGTGCTCTCGTAGACCACGTGGATAATCGCAATAATAATCCTAAGATTATTTTGAGCCGTACTGCTCCTCTATTTCTTCAACGTCTCATGGAGACTGAAGTACCTGAGGTAAATGATGGACTCATCACTATCAAGGCGGTCGCTCGTATCCCTGGAGAACGAGCTAAAGTAGCTGTCGAATCTTATGATGACCGTGTAGATGCGGTCGGTGCTTGTGTAGGTATCAAAGGTAGCCGTATTCATGGAGTGGTTCATGAATTGCGCAATGAGAGCATAGATGTGATTAATTATACATCAAATATACAATTATTTATCCAAAGAGCATTGAGCCCTGCTCATGTGTCTTCGCTTCGTATCAACGAAGAAGAGCGCAAGGCAGAGGTCTATTTGAAACCTGATGAGGTTTCACTTGCTATCGGTAAAGCTGGACTGAATATCAAATTAGCTAGTATGTTGACTGACTACACTATCGATGTATATCGTGAGTTGGCTGAAGGAGACATGAATGATGATATCTATCTAGATGAATTTACTGACGAAATAGATCAGTGGGTTATTGATGCTATTAAGAAAGTTGGTTTCGATACTGCTCGTGCAGTATTGGCCGTTGATCGTGAGACTTTGATCAAGCGAACTGACTTAGAGGAAGAGACTGTTGATGATGTTTTACGTGTACTTAAAAAAGAGTTTGAAGAAGAGTAGATAGCATATGGCGATAAGGTTAAATAAAGTAACGAGAGACCTCAATGTAGGTATCTCAACAATGGTGGAATTTCTTAATAAGAAAGGTCACCAAGTAGAGGAGAGTCCCAACACAAAAATCACTGATGAGCAATACAAATTGCTTGTCGATGAATATAGTCGGGACAAGGATTTTAAGCTCAAAGCTGAGCAGATGTTGCAGAAGCGCAGTCACAAGACCCGAAAACCGGTGAATGAGACTGCTAAAGCGGATGAAATACCTCAAGCAGAGTCTAAGAAAACAGTGAGGCAGGAAACTCCTGCTAATGTGTCAACATCTTCTGCTGAAACTCGACAGACTTTTAAGCCAATTGGAAAAATTGATATCGATGCTATCAATAAGCCAAAGCATGCTGAGAAAGTTAAATCGGATGCTAAGGTGAAAGACTCAGAAGCTGAAGCGATTGCTGCCCAAGAGGCTAAAAAAGCGGCTAAATTAGCTACTGAGAAGAAAATCGCTGAAGAGAAGAGAGCGTCTAAACTAGTCGCTGAGAAAATCGCTGCAGAGAAGAAGGCTCAGGCCGAAAAGGAAGCAAAAGCAAAACAAGAAGCTCAAAAGAAAGCTTTGGCAGAACTAGAGGCTAAGAAAATAGCTGATGAGAATGCACAGAAGAAAGCTAAGGTTGAGGATAAACAAAAGGCAAAATCTGTGACTGAAAATGATAAGGGAGAGAAAGCTCCAGTTAAACAAACAACGACTAAGTCCGAGAATAAAATCTTTTCTCTCCATGCAGATGAGGAAAGACCAAAGTTGAAGGTACTTGGTACTATCGATTTATCTGCTATCAATCAAAATACACGTCCGAAACGTAAAACGAAAGAGGAACGTAAAAAAGAAAGAGACGATAAGGAGAAAGTACGTCAGGAACAACGCAAACAGATGAAGAGTTCTATCATGAAGGAAATCCATAAGGATAGACCACTTGGTGAACGCAAACGTCGTACGCGTATCAATAATGAAAAAGTGGATGTCGCTCGTGAAAAGGGAACAAATCCACCTAGTAATGCGAATCGTCCTAATCGTCCGAATACGGGGAATCGTTCGAACACAACTAATCGTTCAAATGGTGGCTATCGTAGTAATGGCTCTTCAAGATTCCAAAGTAATCGTCGAGGCGCTCCTAAGAAGGAAGTCAGCGAAGAGGATGTAGCAAAGCAAGTAAAAGAAACATTGGCTCGTCTTACAAACAAGACTAGAGGTAAAGGAGCTAAACACCGTAAGGATAAACGTCAAGAGGCATTTAATCGTGCTAAGAAAAAGGCAGTCCATGAAGCAGAAGATAGCAAGGTAATCAAGCTAACTGAGTTTGTAACGGTAAGTGAATTGGCTTCTATGATGGATGTGTCTGCGACTGAGGTCATCGGTACTTGTATGTCTATCGGTATGATGGTGTCTATCAATCAGCGATTAGATGCGGAGACTATCAATATGGTTGCTGAAGAATTTGGTTTCAAGACTGAGTTTGTCAGTGCTAAGATTGCTAGTGCTGTCGTAGAAGAACAAGATAGTGAAGAGGATTTGGAGTCACGTGCTCCTATCGTTACTGTGATGGGTCATGTCGATCATGGTAAAACATCTCTTCTTGATTATGTACGTAATGCAAATGTAATCGCTGGTGAAGCTGGTGGTATTACCCAGCATATCGGTGCATATAATGTGACATTGAAAAGTGGTCGAAAGATTACTTTCTTAGATACTCCAGGACACGAGGCCTTTACGGCTATGCGTGCTCGTGGTACCAAAGCAACCGATGTCGTGATTGTTATCATCGCAGCAGATGATAATGTGATGCCTCAAACAAAAGAGGCTATCAACCATGCACAAGCGGCTGGTGTACCTATCGTATTTGCTATCAATAAGATTGATAATCCAAATGCAAACCCTGATAGAATCAAAACCGAACTTTCTAATCTAAATTATTTAGTCGAAGAATGGGGTGGTAAGTATCAGAGTCAGGACATCTCAGCTAAAAAGGGTGATGGTGTAGAACAATTGTTAGATAAGGTATTGCTCGAAGCAGATATGCTTGACTTGAAAGCGAATCCTAATCGCCAAGCGACAGGTACGGTCATCGAATCTACCCTGGATAAGGGACGTGGCTATATCGCTACTATGCTGGTCTCTAACGGTACGCTTAAGATCAGTGATAATGTACTTGCGGGTACTAATTATGGACGTATTAAGGCGATGTTCAACGAACGTAATCAACGTATCGAGAAGGCAGGTCCTTCTGAACCGGTATTGATCTTAGGATTAGATGGTGCGCCTACTGCAGGTGATACGTTCCACGTATTTGATACAGAACAAGAGGCTCGTGAGATTGCTACTCAGCGTGAACAATTAGCTCGTGAACAGGGCTTGCGAACTCAGAAAAATCTTACTCTTGATGAGATTGGACGTCGTATCGCATTGGGTACATTCCAAGAACTTAACCTCATCGTCAAAGGTGATGTGGATGGTTCTATCGAAGCACTTAGTGATGCATTGATTAAAATCTCTACTGAACATATACAGATTAATGTAATCCATAAGGGTGTCGGTCAGATATCTGAGAGTGATGTTACATTGGCTGCTGCATCTGATGCTATTATCATCGGTTTCCAAGTTCGTCCATCTATGGCGGCTAAGAAATATGCAGAACAAGAAGGAGTAGATATCCGCATGTATTCTGTCATCTACGCAGCAATCGAAGAGGTTAAAGCCGCGATGGAAGGTATGTTGGCTCCTGTTATCAAGGAGGTAGTGACGTCTACTATAGAGGTTCGTGAGGTCTTTAATATCACCAATGTAGGTCTCGTTGCAGGAGCAATGGTCAAAGAGGGTAAAGTGAAACGTTCTGACAAGGCTCGCCTCGTCCGTGAAGGTATCGTCGTATTCTCTGGTAAGATTAAGGCTTTGAAGAGATTCAAGGATGATGTTAAAGAGGTTGCAAATAATTACGAGTGTGGTATCAGTTTAGTCAATTGCAATGATATCAAAGTTGATGATATCATCGAAACTTATGAAGAGATAGAAGTGAAAGCGACATTGTAATCGCTGAATAACTATAGTAATAGAGGTGCCGTACCATGGTAGAGAAATGTATTTTCTCTACTTTGTTACGGCACTTTTGCCTTTTATATAAAGAACACTAAAAAGGATTGGCTTTATGCATTTAGAATTGTTAGATACTATTCTTCTTATTATATTAGGCTTCGGTCTAGTGAGGGGAATCATGGATGGGTTCCTCAGACAACTGGCAGGGTTGCTAGGGTTTATCGTTGGGTTCATCTTAGCTAAGATGCTATATCAACAGCTGGCAGTACATGTCAGTCCGTTATTTGGTGATGGACATGACACACTAGCCAATGTCATTTCTTTTATTTTGATATGGCTCGTCGTTCCGCTGGGATTTTCTTTAATTGCTAGTGGACTATCTAAAATGATGGATGCTTCGAGTTTAGGCTTCATCAATCGTTTCTTAGGGGCCGCTTTAGGTGTGACTAAATGGGTGTTAATCTTGACACTGATTTTGAATGTCTATGCATGGGCTGATTCTAAGGATGAGATTATTTCTAAGAGTACGAAGGAGACTTCATTTCTCTATAGACCGATACTGAAAGTGGGTGCTTCCTATATTCCAAATGCACTACAGAAGGTGGATAAAGTAAAAGAAGAATTGGAAAAACGAAAGCTTGATATAAATCAGTTTTCAATATGAAAGAATGATAAAAGAAACAAATGATACGAAGTTTCAATTTGAAAAGTTGTAAATTCGTGGTGTAAAATAAACATAGAAATTCTATATAAATGAAAGAGCGAGAAGAACAAAATCAATTCGTTAAGAAGGTCGCCGAAGGAAAATATAAATATGGCTTCACTACTGACGTTGAAACCGCTACGATTGAAAAGGGATTAAACGAAGGTATTATACGCAAAATTTCTGCTATAAAGAAGGAGCCGGAATGGTTACTCCAATTCCGATTGGAGGCTTTCCGTTATTGGCAAACCATGACTATACCCAAATGGGCACATCTAAATATTCCAGAATTTGACCTACAGTCAATCTCTTACTATTCTGATCCTACAAGTAAAAAGAAGGGACCAGAGAGTATGGATGATGTGGATCCTGAACTGATAGATACCTTTAATAAACTAGGTATTCCTCTGGAGGAACAAATGGCACTCAGTGGCGTAGCTATTGATGCAGTTATGGATTCTGTATCTGTAAAAACGACGTTTAAGGATACGCTGATGGAGAAAGGAATCATCTTTAGTTCCTTCTCTGAGGCGGTGCGTGAGCATCCTGACTTAGTAAGAAAATATATGGCATCAGTGGTCCCTCATACGGACAACTATTTTGCTGCTTTGAATAGTGCTGTCTTTTCTGATGGCTCTTTTGTGTATATCCCTAAGGGCGTGCGTTGCCCTATGGAATTGAGTACTTATTTCCGTATTAATGCTGCTGAAACAGGGCAATTTGAACGTACCTTGATTGTGGCTGACGATGATAGTTATGTGAGTTATCTCGAAGGTTGTACGGCTCCTCAACGAGACGAAAGCCAATTGCATGCTGCTATCGTAGAAATCGTCTGTATGGACCGTGCTGAAGTGAAATACAGTACGGTACAGAATTGGTATCCTGGTGATGCTGAAGGCAAGGGTGGCGTTTATAATTTTGTAACCAAACGTGCGCTTTGCAAAGGAGTCAGTTCGAAGGTGTCATGGACACAGGTGGAGACTGGTTCGGCAATCACTTGGAAATACCCTAGTACGATTCTCAAAGGGGATAATTCTGTCAGTGAATTTTACAGTGTAGCTGTGACGAACAATTTCCAACAGGCTGATACGGGTAGTAAGATGACTCATATCGGTAAGAATACTTCTTCTACTATTATTAGTAAGGGTATCTCAGCTGGAAAGAGTGTCAATTCGTATCGAGGGCTTGTCAAAGTGACACCCAATGCGGATGGTGCTAGAAACTATTCTCAGTGTGATTCGTTGTTGCTTGGGGATCAGTGTGGTGCACATACTTTCCCTTATATGGATATCCGTAATGAGACGGCAGTGGTCGAACATGAGGCTACGACGAGTAAGATTTCCGAAGACCAATTATTCTATTGCAATCAACGAGGTATCAGTACTGAAGATGCAGTGGGCTTGATTGTCAACGGTTATGCCAAAGAGGTGCTTAATAAGTTGCCGATGGAATTTGCAGTAGAAGCACAGAAGTTGCTTGCTATTTCAATCGAAGGCTCCGTAGGATAAACTGCAGAATAAACGATATCGCTATCCGATTAATGAGATAGCCAATCAATTTAATAATAAGAAATCAGATAAACCAATGTTAGTAATAAAAGATTTACATGCCAGTATCAATGGCAAAGAAATACTCAAAGGGATTAATCTAAATGTGAAACCTGGAGAAGTACATGCCATCATGGGGCCTAATGGGGCTGGTAAGAGTACCATGAGTAATGTGCTTGTCGGACACCCTAAATATGTAGTAACGAAAGGATCTGTCACCTTCAACGGGAAGAACTTGTTGGATATGGCTCCTGAAGTTCGTAGCCACGAGGGCTTATTCTTATCTTTCCAATATCCTGTGGAAATCCCAGGAGTGAGTATGGTTAACTTTATGCGTTCGGCAATCAATGAACAACGTAAATATCATAATTTGGAACCTCTTGCAGCGGGTAAATTTCTTAAGTTGATGCGTGAGAAACGTGCCTTTGTGGAGATGGATAGTAAGTTGTCCAATCGTGCAGTCAATGAAGGTTTCTCAGGTGGTGAAAAGAAACGAAACGAAATCTTCCAGATGGCGATGCTTGAGCCTACTTTGGCTATTCTCGATGAGACAGACTCGGGACTTGATATCGATGCACTTCGTATCGTCGCTGATGGGGTAAACAAACTAAAAGCACCTGATAGAAGTGCTATTGTGATCACTCACTATCAACGACTTCTAGACTATATCAAACCTGATATCATCCACGTATTGTATGATGGACGTATCGTGAAAACTGCAGGACCTGAGTTGGCGCTTGAGTTGGAAGAAAAGGGATATGATTGGATTAAAGAGGAACTAGGAGAATAATTATCGATTAGATTACTATGAATATAGAACAACAATATATAGACCTCTTCGAGGAGCAATATGATGCGCTGTGCCATAATAGTACAGAGCTGATGAATGCTCCCCGTAAGGAGGCAATGGCTCATTTCGAGAAACAAGGTATTCCTAAGAAGGGAGTAGAAAGGTATCGCTATACTAGACTTGATGATGTCTTGAAAGTCGATTATGGAGTCAATATGCAATGTCTATTACCTAAATTCAACCCGTATAAGGAGTTTGAATGTGATGCGAAAGGACTAGGTACTGATTTGCACTTTCTAGTAAATGGTGTTTACTATGATAAGAAACCAAGTGATGCTGAGGGTGTATATGTCGGTAGTTTGAAGAAATTTGCTGCTGAGCATCCTGAGCGATTGCGCCCTTACTATAACCGTTTGGCTGCTGCACAGAAGGATTCGATGGCTGAATTCAATACGGCTTTTGTTCAAGATGGCTTACTCTTGTTTGTCCCTCGAAACACAAAGGTTGAGGATACTATACAACTGATTAATATCTTGCATAGCAATGTGGATATGATCATCTTCCGCCGTATATTGGTTGTCATCGAACAAGGTGCTGAAGCTAAATTGTTGCTTTGTGACCATGTCACCCAACAACAACGTTATTTTTCGAGTCAAGTGATAGAGGTTTTTGTCGGGGAGAATGCTCATCTCGATATCTATGATTTGGAGGAAACACATAACTTGACGGCTCGTGTCAATCATGTGTATGTCGAACAGGAGGGAAATAGTAATGTGGTCATAAATGGAACGACTCTTCACAATGGACTTACGCGTAATGATATCTATGTAGATATGATTGGGCAAGGAGCCAATGTCGAATTGAGCGGAATGGCTATCGCAGATAAAGAACAGCATGTAGATAATCATACATTTGTGCGTCATAAAGTACCTAATTGTACTAGTCATGAACTCTTTAAATATGTGCTCGATGATGTGGCCGTGGGCGCTTACTCGGGGCGTGTGTTGGTAGAGCGTGATGCTCAGAAGAGTTATTCCGAACAAAGCAGTAAGAATCTTTGTCTGAACAGTAAAGCGCATATGTACACGCAACCTCAGCTAGAGATTTATGCGGATGATGTGAAGTGTAGTCATGGAGCTACTGTGGGACAGTTGGATGAAGATGCGCTGTTTTATATGATGCAACGGGGTATCCCTAAGACGGAAGCACGTATGTTACTTATGTTTGCTTTTGTCTCTGATGTGATAGATCAGATTCGTATCCCTAGTTTGCAAGAACGCTTACATCATCTGACAGAACAACGATTCCGTGGGGAATTGGATCAGTGTGCGGGTTGTGCTTTGTGCCAAAAATAAGAAAGGGAAAATATGAAAAGAGAAGATTTTCCTATATTAGCCGAGAAAGTTCACGGGAAGCCTTTGGTGTATCTGGATAATGCGGCTACTACACAGAAACCGCAATGTGTGATTGATGCCATTGTGGGGTGCTATACGCATACCAATAGTAATGTCCATCGAGGGGTACATCATTTGTCTCAATTGGCTACCAAAGGACATGAGGATGCACGACGTACTGTTCAGCATTTCATCCATGCAAAGTCCGAACGAGAAATCCTTTTTACAAGGGGGACAACGGAGAGTATCAATCTGTTGGCTGCTTCATTTGGTCAGCAATTGGAGGCTGGGGATGAGGTTATCATCTCCGAGATGGAGCATCATAGCAATATCGTGCCTTGGCAATTGCTTGAGATGAATCGAGGAATCAAAGTACGTGTGGTTCCTATCACTGACCGAGGGGAACTCGATATGGAGGCGTATCGTAATTTGTTCAATAGCCGTACGCGTATGGTTTCTATCGTCCATGTAAGTAATGTCTTGGGAACAATCAATCCTATCAAAGAGATTATTGCTATCGCTCATCAACATGGGGCTTATGCTCATGTGGATGCGGCTCAATCCATAGCGCATCTTCCTGTAGATGTGCAAGACTTGGATTGTGACTTCTTATCGTTTAGTGGACATAAAATCTATGGGCCTACTGGTATAGGGGTCCTTTATGGTCGAGAATCGGTGTTGGAGACACTTCCTCCTTATCAAGGAGGAGGAGAGATGATTGGACAAGTGAGTTTCGAAGGAACTACGTTCAATGAGTTGCCTTATCGTTTCGAGGCTGGAACTCCTAACTATGTGGGGTCGGTCGGATTGGCTGCTGCTCTTGATTATGTATCTGCCATAGGGATGGATACGATACAGCAATATGAGCATGAATTGACCTGCTATGCAGTGGCTCAGTTAGCTACGATATCAGGCATTCGCTTTATTGGCGAGGCTGCTCATCGTGAAGGAGTAATTAGTTTCTTGATTGATGATATCCATCCTTTTGATATGGGTACATTGATTGACCATCTAGGCTTTGCACTGCGTACGGGACATCATTGTGCTCAACCCTTGATGAAACGTTTCGGTATAGAGGGAACGCTCCGTGCTAGTTTTGGTTTATACAATACTCATGACGAGGTTGATGCACTGATTCTAGCTCTGAAGCGAGTACAAAAGATGTTTTAAGAATTAGGTATCTACCTATATAGACCCTGCTAGGGTTTCTACTTTTAAAGAAAGATCATTTAATGAGGTTGGATTCTTCATCCTCATAATGGTCTTTTTTTGTGAATAATTTCTTGACACTTAGTATGGCTTTTTTTGCTCGTACCCAGAAGCTATTGAAGAACGAACCATCGAGTCCTACAGTGCCATAGCCTGTGACGGCGCGTGTCTTACGCTTATATAAGAATCTGATTTTTCCATGTCTTGTCAGGTCTTTTGCGAGGGAACCATCTTCACCTCGTATGATATTTGTACGGAAACCATATTGCTTGGCTAGCACTGTGTCGTGACCAAAAACCATGCCTCTAACAGTTAGTTCGGGTCTATTAAAATGTAGCGCCCATAAGTAGCAGTCTCTAGCAAATTCGTATAATTTTATGCTTAACCATGAATGACTTTTGTCGGGGAAATAACTCCAAAAAGAGCCTACTGCCACTACACGCTCTTCTTCCAAGGTGCTGACCATCAGTTCTACATATTTCGGTGGATACATCGTATCTGCATCTATATTTATAAAATACTTACCTCGTGCATGGTCGAGTCCACACTGACGTGCATGACCAGGACTCTGTTCGGGTTCGTTGAAATAAGGGATTCCTAGCTTCTTAAAGATTGCTTCTGTATCGTCCTGAGAGTTGTTATTTACTCCAATGATTTCCATAGGGTATTTGCAGCTCATCTCACTTAGTGACCAGAGGCAAGCTAATAAACGTTCTTCTTCATTATAGGCAATGACAGATACAGTTACAATAGGTTCTTGAGACTGCATCTGTTGTAATTTATCGTGTATCTTATGAACTAATTCATCTGATACTTGACTAAATGGTTTGTTATAAACGCTTTTGTATTCTTTATACCATGTTTTCATATGAAAAAAGTTATATGAATTTAATATCAACGAAAATACATAAAAAAAAGGGTAATACTTCAATTATTTGTTATTAACTCTCTAAAAGGGGGCTAGATTTACTAAAATTAAGTATCTTATGGACTTAAACTTAAATAATACATTTTTATGTGGCAAAAAATTATACTACATGCGATGCTCTGTTCTCTATCTATAGGGGGAGCAATCACTTCGTTATCAGCAAAAGTGAATCCCAAAAACTTACCTTATGCTAACTGTGGGGAAGTACCTGCTATCAAAGGACCTGTCAAGTTGAATCCTCCCGTCGCAGAAGCTTTCGGAACAGGGTATGCTTATGCTGCTAAGTTGGTCAATAATCCGAACTTGACCTATGTGGTGCATACGACGCATCGAGGAGCTGCTACGCTTCGAAACTATACCCTTCTTTATGATAAGACCAAACGTGCTGCACTTTGGGTGGCTTATGTGATGCAAAATGACCGCTATCCAGACCATAATGTAGGGCGAAAATCTGCTTGGCATTATGACCCTGCAATCCCGCAATCAGACCAACCGAATTTGCGTAAATCGTATCTAGCAACCAATGTGAGTTATGACCGTGGACATCAGTTGTCTTCCAATTCTAGGCAGGTGAGCATTAGTCAGAATAAGGAAACTTACTATTTTACTAATATGACCCCACAAGTGGCGTCTTTGAATAGGGGGAAATGGGCTAGTTTAGAACGGAAAGAACAAGGTTGGGATAATCTAGCGTCTACTGATACTTTATTTGTGGTTACAGGTCCTGTATTTAGTAAACATCCCCAAACGACTCGTGATGTGTCGGGACATAGCTGTGCATTGCCTAGTGGTTTCTTTAAAGTGATAGTCAAGGCTAGTTTCGTTACGCCTGGCAATTGCAATCATGTACAGGGAGTTGCTTTTTATTTTCCGACTACTGGTTGGCACGCTTGGAGTGAATCCAATACGTCTATTGATGCTATCGAGAAAATGACTGGATTCGATTTCTTTGCGAATCTTCCACTCAAATATACGACTCAGGCTGAGAGGTCAACTAGCTATTCTTTTTTGAAATAACAAAAAAATGAAATGATGAAACTACAAACTTATTTCTATGTCGTTCCGCTCTCTTTATTGTTGAGTAGCGTGATCGCGTGTTCGTCAGAGGATGATGGATTACCACAGACGCAGTCCGAAAGGATTACTATAGAGGCTTCTACTTCTCCGATATCTCGAATCAGCTTTGCTGGCTACGATACGGATGATAATATTTCTTTGACTTGGTCTGATGACGACGCTTTCCAATTGTATACTGACGACTCTGAAGGAAAGACCTTTACTCATAATGGTACATCCACCGCTTACATCTCTGGTGCGTTCAGTGGGGAAGTAGTGCTTGGTGCAACAGCCGCTTTTTACCCAGCTTCTAAAGCTTCTGAAGATGGTTTCTCTACCCAAAAATTAAATGTATTAGGACAGCGTCAGGTTGGAAATGATTCTAATGCTCATCTGTCTGAGTTTAATTTCATGTCTTCTGAATTTACTGCCACTGATAGTCCTGGAATCATCTCTTTTAGTAATCTGACTAGTCAGATCTATTTTAAGATTACTCTTCCTAGTGATGTGGATACTAATGTCACTGAAGTCTCATTTAGTGCTCCAGATGGTTTAGCTCCATTTGTTGTGCAAAGTACTGTGGGGGGAACTCCTGAAATCTATAGACATAGGGTATATTTGAGTGTGGAGTCCCCTTCTTCAGCTGATAGTAATCAGTTGTTCTCAGCTTTTCTAGTGATGCTTCCTTGCAGTCTAACGGCTGATTCAGATCCGTATATGATTACTGTCACTACAGATGATGGAAACCGATATCAGGCTCCTCTTCAGATTGATGCTGATGTGATTATCGAGCAAAAAAAGGTCTATACAATCAATGCTCGTTGTGTCTCTGTGACTGATAGTGAAGATTATGTAGCTGTTAATCCTGTGAATTCCTCTTTGTTGCCTTATGGTACTTGTGGAGAAGTGCCTAAGATTACTGGTGTGATAGATCAGCAATCAGCTGTCCTTGAATATGCTGGAGATGGGTATGCCTATACTGCTACATTTGTAAATGATGATAGCTTAACTTATGTCGTGCATACTACTGGAACGGGTGATTCTACGCTTCGGAACTATTCCTTATTATATGACAAGAATAAGCGTGCTGCTCTGTGGGTAGCCTATGTGATGCAAGATGATCGGTATCCTGATAATGAGGTGGGACGTAAAACTTCTTGGCATTATGACCCTGCGATTCCTGAAGAAGACCAACCTGACTTGACTAGTTCTTATACTGAATTTAATGGAATTAGCTTTGACCGCGGACATCAAGTAGCATCCAATTCAAGACAAGCAAGTATCAATCAAAATAAAGAGACTTATTACTTTACAAATATGACACCTCAAGTAGCTGGTTTTAATAGGGGGAAATGGTCTAGTCTAGAAACGAAAGAACAGGGTTGGGACAACATTGCTTCTGCTGATACCTTGTTTATCGTCACTGGTCCTATCTTCAACGACAATCCAGATACCACTACGGATGCTTCTGGTAATTTATGCCCTCTTCCTAGTGGATATTACAAAGTGATTGCTAAAGCGACTTTTATTACTCCGGGTAACTGTAGTCATGTCGAAGGAGTTGGTTTCTATTTTCCAACTACGGATTATAATTCTTGGGATGTCTCTAATACATCTATCGATGCCATAGAGGCGATGACTGGATTTGATTTCTTTGCTAATCTTCCAGCAAAATATATGATTGATGCCGAAATGACGACTGATTATGCCTTTTTGGAATAGTATCCAATAAGATTAAATGAAGTGTATATTATTCTTTGTAATGATTATAAGTTTGTAATTATTGACTAATAAGTCTATCTATTCATAAATTATCCTTATATTTGTATCAATTGATTTGTATTTAGTAAAGATTTAAAAGTTTAGTAAAACATGAAAAAAAATTATTTATCACCAGACACGGAAGTGTATTCTTTTGAAGTAGAATCTGCAGGTTTTGCTGCTGGGTCAGTGGGTACAGCCTCTTTTGGCACTAGTTATGGTATGGAAGAGATTGATAGTGAATCAGCTTCTTCTAGTACTTCTTCTCCTCAAGTATCTCAATTTGATATTTTAGATTCATCAAGTAATCAGATGGAGAATCCATTCTAATTAAAAATCATCTAGTGTAAACACAAATAAATTTATTATGCTTAAAAAAACGTATACTTACTTGACACTTCTTGCTGTGTTGGGTGTTTTTACTGTATCTTGTTCATCAGATGATGAGACATTATCAACAGAGACTGCTGCACAAGCTGAAATGATTCAGATACAAGCTTCTATGCCTGCTATGAATGATTCAGATAAATCAGAACCTAAGAGTGCTTCTCAAACTCGTCTCGCCTTTTCGGGTTATGAGGATGGACCTGTTGCTTTAGCATGGGAAACCGGCGACGCTTTTGAACTGTATGCAGCCTCAACAACTACTGCTGGTGTAACTACTTCTGTGCATGCGACTTTTACCTATACTGGTTCAACAAGCATTCTTGGACTCTTTTCTGGAACTAATATTACATCAGTGACTGATGCCTTTTATCCAGCGTCAAAAGCTTCAAGTACAGATCTTTACGATGATATCGTTATGAATATGATTGGACAAACACAAGTTGGTAATGATGATACATCAAATCTTGATGATTTCACGTATATGACTGATCAGAATCCAGGTATCGTGAGAGATCTTACAGGTTTAAAAGTCTCATTTAAACATGAGACAGCTCAATTGAGATTTCTGATTACATTGCCTGATGATGTCACTAGTAATGTGACAGCGGTTGAGTTTACAGCTCCTGACGAAACTGATCCATTTGTTACTTCTAAAACAGTTAATGGATCAAGCGTAACAGTTAATCATTCTATTAGTTTAGCTGTTTCTGGTAATTCGGCTCCTGACGCTAACCATTCTTTCATCGGGTCTATGGCTGTTCTTCCTACTACATTGCTCGTAGGAACTTATACCATAACAGTAACTACTGCAGATGATAAGTCTTATGAAGCATTTTTACCTCTTGATGATACTATGGATATCGAAGCTGGACGTGTTTATCCTATTAATGCATCTTTGTTTACTACTGAATTTAAATCTAATGTTTTGATGAATGATGTGCTGTCAATTGACGATGGTGCTAAGGTTTACATTAATGATAAGGCTACTTTTCCTGCAGAATATAACGTAGGAGAATATGTAAAATTCTCTACTAGTTCAACTAAAGGTTCTGCTACTTTGACTGTTCCAACTAATGCTACTAAGATGCGTTTTTATGCGATTCCGTGGGATGGAGATAAACCAATAATAAAAGTTGGTGATAAAGGCTATTTGAAGTTAGAACGAGGTGATAACGATCCTTCGACAGGAAATGCTTGTGGCTCGGTCGATGAAGTCGTTAATTTTGATAAGTTTACGGTTGTCGATGGGACTACTACTGATGCTGAATCAGATGTTGTATCAGGAGCTAGTATGTTTGAATGTGATGTAACAGGAGGGGAAAATATTATTATTTCGTCAGCTGCAACTACAACAACTACCAATCTTCGTTTTATCATCTTTGGATTGAATTTTACTTACCAATCAGAAGTAAATTAATATGATTACAACAACTACGCCCACTATAGAGGGACATAAAATTATTGCTTACTACGGTATCGTATCTGGAGACACCATCATAGGAGCGAATATCTTTCGTGACTTTTTTGCTAACATCCGTGATGTGGTTGGTGGACGTTCTAAATCCTATGAGAAGGTTCTCCGGGAAGCAAAGGAAACTGCGCTCCGGGAAATGAATACAAAGGCGGCGGCTCTTGGTGCCAATGCGGTCGTTGGGGTTGACCTCGACTATGAAACTGTAGGCGGATCAGGATCTATGCTTATGGTGGTCGCTACGGGTACTGCTGTGAAAGTTGAATAGTTAAGTTTGCATCATGTAAGATTAACGGCTAGTCAAATCAACTGTGACTAGTATTAATAATATCGTTCCATTGTGATAAATTATTACATGGAACGATATTTTCTTTCTATAATAAAAACTTTTTTGTTCATTTTGTTGTAATTTATTGTTATATTTGCTCTTAATACATTGAAATTAATACGAATTTTAAAGGTTAGTAAAACATGAAAAAAGGTTATTTATCACCAGACACGAAAGTCTATTCTTTTGAAGTCGAATCTGCAGGTTTTGCCGCTGGGTCAGTGACTCCAGCTTCTATTGATTACAGTTCTGAGCTGCAAGATATTAATACTGGGTCTTCTTCCTCTTCTCCTCAAGTCTCTCAATTTGATATTTTAGATTCACCAAGTAATCAGATGGAGAATCCTTTTGATTAAAAAAGAAACACCTAATTTGTAAACTGCAATAATTATGCTTAGAAAAACGTATACTTACTTGACACTTCTTTCTGTGTTGAGTGTTTTTGCTATATCTTGTTCCTCAGATGATGAGACATTCTCAAAAGAGACTTCAGAACAAGCTGAAATGATTCAGATACAAGCAGCTATTCCTATGCCTTCAGATAAAAAGGCTAGTAGTTCAGTGACACAAAATGTCCCTCAAACTCGTCTTTCCTTTTCTGGATATGATACTGGGACTGTTGACTTGACATGGACTACTGGAGATGCGTTTGAACTATATGCTCAGGCAATAGGTGGTGGTGCTCAAGTGAGTTCGACTTTTACTTATCAGGAGGGGTCTGGCATTTCTCTTGGACTTTTTAATGGAACAAGTTTGACCAATGCTATTAATGCTTTTTATCCTTCGAAAAAAGTCCCTAATGGTACTAATTTCAATGATATTGATATGGTCATGACTGGTCAAACACAAGTGGGGAATGATGATACGAGTAGCATTCAAGACTTTACTTATATGACTGACGATGACATGGGACTCGTTACAGATATAACAAACCTTCAAATAAATTTCAAACATGAAACAAGTCACTTGAGGTTTAAAATAGTAATGCCTGATGATGTCACTAGTAATGTGCGTGAGATAAAGTTTACAGCTCCTAGTGGACAAGCGGTATTCGTTACCTCTCAACATGTGGATGGAACTACTCAGAGTACTAGTGAATCTATTGACCTAACTGTCACAGGAACTTCTGTTCCTGATAATGAACATCTCTTTACTGGTTACATGGCTATCCTTCCTACTACTCTAAAAGTCGGTACTTATACTATCACAGTAACTACTGAGGATGGTGAAACTTATGAAGATCAGTTAGCTATAGCTAGTGATTTGCAAATTACTTCTGGACGTGTCTTGACACTCAATGCTTATGTGTTTACTACTGAATATCAGTCTGACTATTCTATGAAAGAACTTTTCAAATCGAATGGTCAAGTTAATACTGCAGTAAAGATTGATGATGATAATTCGGCTGGTTTTCCTGAAGAATATGGGATTAGGTCAATAAAGATATCAAACATAAATACTGTAGGAAAAGCGACATTGCATGTACCTGCTTCTGTAGCACAAGGAAGCACTATGACATTCTACGCTATTCCATGGAATGCTGATAAACCGGAAATAAAAGTGACTAATGGAAGCGATATAAAGTATATGTATTTGGATGAAGGAGATAATTCAGAAAATGGAAATACTTGTGGTTTTCAAAGTACTATTGTTAATTTTAATTTGTTCGTTCCTATAGATGGAACGCTATCAAATGAAACCGATACACCAGTTCCAGGTTCAAGCAAGTTTTCAATGAATGTGGATCCAGATGATGACATATTAATTGAAAGTGTCTCTTCTAATCAAGATCATTTTCGTTTTGTCTTATTCGGGTTCCATTTTATTCCGAATTCTAATTAATGATGTTTATAGAACTTCCTATTGCTACTATTATCAAAGTTGACTGATTTTAGTCTTCGTTTTGTAATATCGAACAGGAGTAATCTCAACCGAAATTTTAATTATAGATATCGTTCCATGGTAATAAAGTACTATTACATGGGACGATATCTTTCTTTTTGTACTGATATCGACAAATTTGATAACTAAAAGTAAGATGTTAAATGGAATAAAAAGTGATGAAATAATGGAAGTATATCCTTTTTTCTTGTAATTTTGTTTTCAGTACTTTAACTATGTGCACCAAGTTGTCTGTTTATCGGTTTGTCTGGTTCAAAAGAAAATAGAAGTGTACAAATAAAAAATCAATGTAATGAAAGTAATGAGAATTTATCCTTGGGCTCTTTCTGTCCTGTTTCTTGCCTTAGCTTCATGTTCTAGCGAGAAAAAGGAAGTGCCTGTCATGAACAGAGATGTTTCTTTTTCTTCCAATCTTCAAGGGCACAGTACCAAAACAACACGTCTGGATTCTTGGACTGGTGCTGAAAACGTCGGCGTATTTATGTATCAAGAGGGTGCTGCAGCTGCTAGCAATGTTCAATACAGTGTATCTGAACAAGGTAATCTAACGGCTACTGCTGAGAGTATCAAATACCCTATTACAGGGAATGTCTCTTTCAAGGCTGTGTATCCTTATGATGCAGCTAGTGAGACTACTGTTGCTATCGATTTGTCTACGGAAGGGGAGCATGACTTGATGTATGCCATGACTCCTACTGATTACAATAATGCTTCTACAGAGGCTGTTGCTCTTAATTTCAAACATCAGTTGGCTCAGATTAGTTTAACTACTGCTGACCAGACGATAATGGATGCTACCTATACTGTTCATGCGATCGTGGATGCTTCTTTTACTGTGGCTGACGGAACATTGACCTTGGGAACGACTAAAATGGATTTGACTCCTGTTACTACTGAATCGACTGCTGACTTAATCGTACTACCTGGTGAAACGGTGGATTATGTGACTGTGACTGTTGGGGATAAGGTATATACTTGGGATGCATCTGCTATCAATTTTAAGGTTAATTCTAGAACAAAATTGAAGTTGACTCTTTCTGGAACGACTGCTACTGCTGAGATCGTGGATACTGTCAATGAATGGACCGAAGCTATTAAACGTACTGAACCTACCGGTGGTGAAACTGGTGGCGAGACCGGTGGAGAGACCGGTGGAGAGACTGGTGGCGAAACTGGAGATGAATTTGATAATACTGATTTGAGTTCTGATATGCATTTTATTGATGCTTTGACAGCTTATAATGACTATGTCTATTTTCCTGGTGCTGACAAAGGACCTAAGACGGCTAATTTGGCTAATTTCGGGTCGGTAACAGACTATGTTAAATTCTCTTCTTCTAGTAAGAAAGGAACAGCGACTATCACTGTGCCTGCTGGGAAGACTAAGATGCGTTTCTTTGCAATCCCTTGGAATGGTAAATCTCCAATGATTGTTGTTGGTGATAAAGGTAGTTTACAGCTTTACAAAGGGGACAAAGATGATCCTACTAATGTATGTGCTCATGATAATGAAATAGCAAATATAGACGCTTTCGAAGCGGAACTAGGGGTCAATATGTTTGTCTGTGACGTCACTGAAGGTGAAACGATAGATATCGCTACTTCTGAGGATACGTCGAATAGTAATTCACGTTTCATCATGTTCGGTCTTCAATTTAATTAATAACAACTAAGTATATAATATGAAATTCAATAACTTATTTTTTGCTGGTGTAACCGTCTTGTCACTTCTTGCTTCGTGTGGTGGGGGTACGTATATTCCTGACCCTACTGTGGATCCGAATCCAAACCCAGATGAGGTCGCGGTACAGTTGAGCTCTTCTCTGACTCCTATGACTGAGGTGACTCGGGTCGGTGATAATTGGGATGGTACGGAGAGTGTGGGCGTATTTATGCTTGATGCTGCGTCTGACTTTTCTGTCGAACCTACTGGCGCGAATGTGGAATATACTGTTGGTGCTGATGGTGCACTTACTGCTGCTTCTACTAAATTGGTCTATCCTGAAGATAAGGATGTCAAGTTTATTGGTTATTATCCTTATGCTAGTGCTTTGACTGGTAGTGAGATGAGTATCGACTTGACTAAAGATGGGGAGAAGGATGTCTTGATTTCTGAAGTGTCTGCTGATGCTTCTGCTGCTAGTGATGCAGTGGTCAATTTAGCTTTTAGACATCTATTTACAAAGGCTAATTTTGTAGTGAAATCTCAGGATGGACTCGTCATCGATGCTGATAAGGTATCTATGATGGCCTATGTAAGTAATACTAAGGCTACAGTGTCGCTTAAAGATAATAGTTATTCTTTGTCGTCTGATAGTAATGGACAAATAGCCCTTACTGTGACTGGCGAAGATGGTATGGCTACTGGGTCTGCTATTATTTTCCCTGGCAAGACAACCACAGGGAATGACCAAAGTGCTGTCGAGAAGGTTGTCATCACAGTGAATGGTACTGACTTTACTTATACTCCATCTGAGGATGCATTTGCTGTCGAGGGTAATGTCATTGCTACTTTCAATATGGTTCTTGATACGGATACTCATGAGGCTATCCTTGAGGGGGCTACTATAGACCCTTGGGACCAAACTGTCGGTGGAGATGATAATCCTGGTGGGGAAACTCCTGAGGCTGGGACTATCTCTGCTCTTCGTGCTATGTATAGTGGTTCTGATGTATCTGACTTTTCGAGCATGCCTACGGTGAAGGGTATCGTTATCTCTGACCCTACTACTGGAAATGTGAGCTCTAGTCAGATCATTGTCTCTGATGGTAGCAAGGGAATCGTGCTTTATAGTCCTGATGGTTATGATTCGTTCTCCTATAAGTTGGGTGATGAAATTGAAATTACTCTTGACGGGGCTAATTTGACGGTTTACAAAGGACAACCTGAATTGGTCGTTGCGGCTGCTAAATTGAAAGTGCTTGCTAGTGATAAGATGCTAGAACCTGTAGCTATTACTCCAGCACAGCTAGTCTCTGGTGATTATAATTGTGTGTATATCAAGGTTAGTGGAGTTCAGGTCAAAACGGCTTTTAGAGGGAGTGCTTGGTCTGTTGGTAATGCTGGATTTGAGTCTGAATCGAATGATAATTTTGTCGTGTTTACACGAGACGATGCCACTTTCAAGGATGAATTGATTCCTGATGGATTCGGAGATTTAGTCGGTATCTATGTGTATTATGACGGAACTAATGAGGTTATCCTTAATAGTGTAGCTGGGGCTGCTGGATTGACTGGTGAACGGTTTATTCCTGAAGTTCCTGGAGGAGATCCTATTCCTGTAGATCCTGTGAATCCATCAGAACTAGCTTATGCTTCTTGTGGTGAGGTTCCTGCTATTGATGGACAAGTACAAATCCAGAATCCAGTGGCTGAAACTTATGGAGATGGCTATGCGTATTCTGCTAAGTTGGTCAATAACGATAACCTAACTTATGTAGTTCATACTACTGGAACGGGGACTTCTACACTTAGAAGTTATTCGCTGTTGTTTGATAAGACCAAACGGGTTGCTCTTTGGGTAGCATATGTCATGCAGAATGATGCTTATCCAGATAATGATGCTGGTCGTAACGAAGCTTGGACTTATGATCCTGCTCTTCCTGCTGCTGACCAAGCTAATTTGAGTCGTTCTTATGCTGCTTTTGATGGCGTTACTTATGACCGTGGTCATCAACTCGCTTCTAATTCTAGACAAGTAAGCGTGTTGCAAAATAAACAGACTTTCTATTTTTCTAATATGACTCCTCAGGTTAGTTCCTTGAATCAAGGTAATTGGGGTGCTTTAGAAAACAAAGAACAAGGATGGGATAATCTCGCATCTACGGATACGTTATTTGTCGTGACTGGTCCTGTCTTTGGGGATAATCCTATGACGACTACTGATGCATCGGGCAATGCTTGTCCGCTTCCTGATGGCTATTATAAGGTGATCGTGAAGGCTAGTTTCGTAACTCCTGGTAATTGCAATAGTGTACAAGGGGTCGGATTCTATTTCCCTACTACGGGTTGGGGTGATTGGACTTCATCTACTATGTCAATTGATGAGATAGAGGAGAAAACGGGATTGGATTTCTTTGCTAATCTTCCTTCAGAGTATACTACTGAAGCAGAGAAAACAACTAGTTATTCGTTCTTGCAATAGATAGAGCTTAATTTTAAATAAATAGGGTGTATCAAATGCTTGATACACCCTATTTATTACAGAAAAAGCCTACTTTTGTATCTGTGTCGTGTATCGATATAAATTCAACAGTGTCGATGACTCATCGGTTTGTTACTTGCTTATTATTGCCTTGTAGGGTGTGATAAACAATAGAATAATAATTGTGGTGGAGCAAATGAAGGTGCTTTTAGCACTCCTTTTCTCACCAATAAATTGATCTTGAAATGAAAAAATTAATTCCTGTCTTATTCTTAGCGGTGGTAGTTATCGCTGTGTCTTGTAAAAGTAAGAAGAAAAATGCAGACTCGGAGACAGCTTCTCCATTGGTCTCTCGTGTAATGGATGACCAGAAGGTGCTTGAAGGTACTCATTCTTTTATGTTTTATAACTTAGAAAATCTTTTTGATACGATTGATAATGAGGGGGTGAAGGATGAGGAGTTCTTGCCTACGAGTAAGAAACATTATGGTACCAAAATCTACAATGCTAAGCTTCATAATATGGCTAAGGTAATAGCTGATGTTGCGAAAAAGAATAAGGACCAATTTCCTATCGTCATCGGTGTAGCTGAGGTCGAAAATAAGGGGGTACTTGTTGACTTGTTGAATCAACCTGACTTGAAAGATAGTGGCTTAGATATTATGCATCGTGACTCACGTGATTTACGTGGAATTGATGTGGCTTTTCTCTATCGTGCTGACTTGTTTAGACTTCAAGGCATGAGGATGTTTCCTATTCCTCAGAAACCGATTGATGGACATGAGTATATTACTCGTGATGTGATTTCAATGTGGGGTACCATCTCTAATGAAAAGTTCTTCTTCATGTGTTGTCATTGGCCTTCACGACGAGGGGGGTCAGAAGCTAGTGACTTCAGACGTGTAGATGCTGCAAAGGTGGTCCATCATATTGCTGATTCGCTTAAAGTAAATGAACCTGATACGCGTGTCGTGATAATGGGGGACTTCAATGATGATCCTTTCAATAATAGTTTGTACAATGAACTAGGTGGTAAAGGCACACTTGAGGAGGCTGCAAATACGGGTTACTTTAATCCTTTCTATGCTATATTAAAAGATGGTGTGGGGACTCTTCGGTATCATGGTAAATGGAATCTGTTCGATAACATTATTGTCAGCTCCAACTTAGTGAATGGGGAGAAAGGGACGCTTCAATTGTTGAAGGATAATCAGGATAAATACTATGGTTTTACTTTTCGTGCTCCTTATCTCTTTAATCAATCGGGTAAGTATAAGGGGGGACCGCACCGCTCTTGGGCGGGTCCGAATTGGTTAGATGGCTATAGTGATCACCTACCTGTGTATGTACATATTGGTTTGAACAAGTAGTATGCTTAGATTTGCTTTAGATTCCTCTAAATTGGAAATCGGATGTGATGAGGCTGGACGAGGTTGCTTGTCTGGCCCTGTCTATGCTGGGGCTGTCTTGTTGCCTCCTGGCTTTCATAATGAATTGCTTAATGATTCGAAGAAATTGTCTGAGAAGCATCGCTATGCGTTGAGACCGATAATCGAACGTGAAGCTCTTGCTTGGGGAGTAGGGGTGTGTACAGCTGAGGAAATTGATGAGATTAATATCCTCAATGCATCTATCTTATCTATGCATCGAGCTACTGACCAATTACTTGAGCGTTTGCGTATGCTGAAGGAGGCCTTGGATGATGGGGATGCTAACGGAATCCTTAAAGATAGAGGACTGCTGGATGCTGCTGGCCAATTCTTTGGACGGGGATGGAATCGCCAATACCTCAATCGAGAGATTGCGTTGCTCATTGATGGCAATCGGTTCAAACCATATCACGAAGATATACCGTTTACTACGGTTATCAAAGGAGATGGTAAACTGATGCCGATAGCGGCTGCTTCGATATTGGCTAAGACCTATCGGGATGATTATATGAAGATGTTGGATGTCAAGTATCCTCAATATAATTGGAAAAAGAATGCGGGCTATCCTACCAAGCAACATAGACAGGCTATTCGTGAATTTGGCATCACTCCGTATCACCGTAAGAGTTTCCGTTTGTTGCCTGATGCGACGGTTCAGCAGTTACCTTTTGTAGACGAATAACTTCTGGATGAATGACTTTTTTCTTGCCTTATTTATAGTTTTTTGTGTACCTACAAAGCGCTATTTCTAAGTAGATAAACTGTTTAAAGAGCCTTTTTTCGTATCTTTGTGCTCGAAATAAAATGATTCGTTTAATAAAATAAATAATATGAGCAAGAAAGCATTATTGATGATTCTCGATGGATGGGGAATCGGGGACAAAGGTAAAGAAGATGTAATATTTAATACACCAACTCCTTATTGGGACCAATTGTTGGCCAATTATCCAAATTCTCAACTTCAAGCTAGTGGTGAATATGTAGGACTTCCTGATGGTCAGATGGGTAACTCTGAAGTTGGCCATCTTAATATCGGTGCTGGTCGTATCGTATATCAGGATCTTGTTAAGATTAATCTTGCTTGTAAAGACAATAGCATCTTAGAGAATCCTGAGGTTAAAGCAGCTTTTTCTTATGCCAAAGAGAATGGCAAAAGTATGCATTTCATGGGATTAACTTCAGATGGTGGTGTTCATTCTTCTTTGGACCATCTTTATAAACTGATGGATATTGCTAAGGAATATGACTTGAAGGATACTTTCATCCATTGCTTTATGGATGGTCGTGATACTGACCCTAAAAGTGGTAAAGGCTTTATCAAAGCTATCCAAGACCATGCTAAGACTTCTACTGGTAAGATTGCTTCTGTTATTGGTCGCTATTATGCTATGGACCGTGACAAGCGATGGGAACGTGTCAAAGAGGCTTATGACTTGCTTGTCAATGGTGTCGGTACTCCTGCTAATGACTTAGAAGTTGCTATGCAAGAGAGTTATGATGCTGGGCTTACTGATGAGTTTATCAAGCCTATCAAAAATGCAAATGCTGGGGGAACTATAAGTGAAGGTGATGTTGTTATCTTCTTCAACTACAGAAATGACCGTGCAAAAGAGCTAACTACTGTATTGACTCAGCAAGATATGCCTGAAGTTGGTATGAAAACCGTACCAGCTCTTCAGTATTATTGCATGACTCCTTACGATTCTTCTTTCACTGGTGTGCACATCTTATTTAATAAGGCTAATGTGGAGATGACACTTGGGGAGTATGTAGAAAAATGTGATAAGAAACAGTTACACATAGCAGAAACTGAGAAGTATGCTCATGTTACTTTCTTCTTCAATGGCGGACGTGAAGCTGCTTTTGACCACGAGGATCGTATCTTAGTTAACTCGCCTAAGGTAGCAACTTATGATTTACAACCTGAGATGTCTGCATTTGAGGTCAAGGATAAATTGGTTGCTGCAATCAAGGAAGATAAATATGATTTTATTGTAGTGAATTATGCTAACGGTGATATGGTTGGTCATACAGGTGTGTACGAGGCTATAGAGAAGGCTGTGAAGACTGTTGACCAATGCGTCAAGGAAACTATCGAAGCTGCGAAAGAAACGGGCTATGAAGCTATTATTATTGCTGACCACGGTAATGCTGACAACGCAGTCAATGCTGATGGTTCTCCAAATACCGCTCACTCATTGAATCCTGTTCCTTGTGTATATGTAACAGAGAAGACAGATGTTAAGATTCAAAATGGTATCTTAGCTGATGTAGCACCATCTATCTTGAAGATTATGGGCTTAGAGAAACCAAATGAAATGACTGGTAAGGAGTTGTTTTAGTTGAGAAATAGACAGATAATGGAGTACCTATATTAGTGTACTCCATTTTTGTATAGACACTGCAAGTCTTTTTGCAGAATGATATTAAAAGTTATAGATAATGATTCAAATTGATGATGTAATCATCTCTTTAGATATCTTAAAAGAATATTTCCTTTGTGACCTAGATGCTTGCAAAGGAGAATGTTGTATCGAAGGAGATGCAGGAGCACCTGTACGAGAGGATGAGGTTCAGAAACTGAAGGATGTATTGCCCATCATATGGAATGATTTGGCACCTGAAGCTCAGAAGGTAATCAATAAGCAAGGGGTCGTTTATACAGATGCAGACGGAGATTTGGTTACTAGTATCGTCAACAATAAGGATTGCGTATTTACATGCTATGATGAGCGAGGATGTTGTTTTTGTGCCATAGAGAAGGCATATAGAAATGGACTTCAAAAGGATTTCTTCAAACCAATATCTTGTCATTTGTATCCTATTCGTGTGAGTGATGTAGGTCCTTACGAAGCCCTTAATTATCATCAATGGGATGTATGTAAAGCGGCACGTGTATTGGGTAAGGCAAAAGGAGTTGCCATTTATCAGGGAATGAAAGAACCGTTGATACGTCGATTTGGACAAGCATGGTATGACGAATTGGTTGATGCCGCAGAAGAATTGAAACGCAGAGATATTATTTGATTCTTTCCCTACTATGGGTTCTATACGAACTAGGGAAACAAAAAAGAGATTACTTCAATTTGAAGTAATCTCTTTTTTTATTTCATGTAAGTAAAGACTAAGTATCAATATTTGCATACGTTGCATTTTCTTCTATAAATTCACGACGAGGAGCTACATCCTCACCCATAAGCATTGAGAAGATATGATCAGCTTCAGCTGCATTATCAATTGTAATCTGCTTCAACATACGGAACTCCGGATTCATGGTTGTTTCCCATAATTGTTCAGGGTTCATCTCTCCAAGACCTTTGTATCGTTGAGAGTGTATAGCACTTTCTTCCCCTTTACCATATTCTTCAATAAACTTCTGTTTATCATCCTCAGTCCAGCAATACTCAGAAGCTTTTCCTTTCTTGCAAAGATACAATGGAGGAGTAGCTATATATAAGTAGCCATTTTGAATAAGTTGAGGAATATATCTAAAGAAGAAAGTCATAATCAATGTGTCGATGTGCGAACCATCGACATCGGCATCGGTCATGATGATAATCTTTTTATATCTAAGCTTATCAATGTTTGCTTCCTTCGAGTCTTCTTCTGTACCAATGGTAACGCCCAAAGCAGTGTATATATTACGAATCTCTTCGCTCTCCAGTGCTTTGTGATACATCGCTTTCTCTACGTTAAGAATCTTACCACGTAGCGGCAATATAGCTTGGAATTTACGGTCACGTCCACTTTTAGCAGAACCACCCGCAGAATCACCCTCGACAAGGAACAATTCACATAAATCAGGATTCTTATCAGAGCAATCAGCTAGTTTACCAGGTAATCCACCTCCACCCATTGGTGACTTTCGCTGGACCATTTCACGAGCTTTTCGTGCTGCATGACGTGCACTTGCTGCTAGGATGACCTTATCAACAATCATCTTAGCCTCTTTAGGATGCTCCTCTAAATAATATTTAAGAGCTTCTCCCACTGCTTGATCGACTGCACCAACCACTTCCTTGTTTCCTAGTTTGGTTTTAGTTTGCCCTTCAAATTGAGGTTCAGCTACTTTTATCGAGATGACAGCAGTTAGTCCTTCTCTAAAGTCATCACCAGCAATTTCAACTTTGACTTTATCGAGCATCTTGGAGTCATCAGCATATTTCTTAAGAGTTCTAGTTAAAGCTCTACGAAAACCAGCTAAATGGGTACCCCCCTCGATTGTATTGATATTATTCACATATGAGTGAAGATTCTCTGAGTATGAAGTGTTATACATGATAGCCACTTCTACAGGAATACCTTGTTTCTCAGTATTGATATAAATAACATCTGGAATTAATTCTTCTCTTGATTGGTCAATAAATTGAACAAATTCTTTAAGACCTTCCTCAGAATGAAATATTTCAGTTTTGTATGAGCCATCTTCATTTTGTACTCTGTTATCAGTCAATTTGATTGTCAGACCAGCATTAAGATAAGCTAATTCGCGAAGTCTACTTTGTAAGATATCATAATGATATGTTAGTTCAGTAAAGATCGTATCATCAGGCCAAAAAGTTTGTTTAGTACCTGTACGATCAGATGAACCAATTTCTCTGACTGCATATACAGGATGTCCTCGGTGGTATTCTTGTTCAAACAATTTACCATCACGAGCTACCTCAGTAATCATTTTAGTAGAAAGTGCATTCACACAAGAGACACCTACACCATGAAGACCACCAGAAACTTTATAAGATCCTTTGTCAAATTTACCACCAGCATGGAGTACGGTCATAACTACTTCGAGAGCAGATTTGTTTTCTTTCTCATGCCAATCTGTAGGGATACCTCTACCGTTATCTTGTACGGTGATAGAATTGTCAGCATTGATTTCAACTTCTATGTGGTTACAATAACCAGCAAGCGCCTCATCGATAGAGTTGTCTACTACTTCATATACTAAATGATGGAGACCTTTGAGACTGGTGTCACCAATATACATAGCAGGACGTTTTCGTACTGCCTCGAGTCCTTCAAGGACTTGAATATTCGATGCTGAATAGTTCTCTTTATTTTGATTTTCTGTTTCTTGAGCCATACTATTTTATTAGTAATTTTATTAGTACAAATTTACTCATTTTCTTCTTGTTATCCTATTTTTTCGGCTTATTATTGTCAAAAATATAGGCATTGATTTGCACTTATTTGATTCCCTTTTCAAACCCTCCAATTCATCATTTTTGCCAAACCTAATATTTGTCTATAACTGATAAAATAGGAGATGTATAGACGCACAAAAGGGTTAGACAAAAAGTCTAACCCTTCGTTATACAATTAAATAGACTAATACTTAAGCCATCTTATTGACAAGGACAGTAAGTTTTGATTTCAAGTTACTTGCCTTGTTTTTATGAATGATATTAACCTTAGCTAATTTGTCAAGCATTTTTGTTACTTTAGGTAGCATAGCTTCAGCTTCACTCTTGTCAGTAGTAGCACGCAATTTACGCACAGCACTACGCATTGTTTTTGCGTAATATCTATTGAATAGTCTTCTTGACTGTTCCTGACGAATTCTTTTTAATGATGATTTATGATTTGCCATATTCGACTAACCTATTTTAAGTTGTTATTTTTATTTGTAGCCCGTAGGAGAGTCGAACTCCTCTTTCCAGGATGAAAACCTGGCGTCCTAACCGATAGACGAACGGGCCAGCATTATTACCTTTCGGTAATCGCTATAGTTGTTTTGCTATTGCGGATGCAAATGTACGTACTTTTTTCGTATTACCAAATAATAGTGCAGTTTTTTTTAAAAAAAGATGCATTTTCTTCATTTTACTCTTCAAAAGTGCCTTTTTTTAGTAGTTTTGCTATATGCAACAGAGTTTTCAAGCCATCGTACTACGGCAGATAAAATACAGTGATAAGAGCAATATAGTGACTCTTTATACGCAAGAGCGAGGTCGAATTTCGGCTTTAATTCCTGCGCAGAGCAGTCGCAAGGCAAAAGTATCTCGTAATTTATTTCAACCTCTCTTCATATTAGACCTCGTCTACACCCAACGTACAAGTAATGGAATCGGTCGTATTGTAGAAGCAAAATTGCATTATCCTGCCATACATATCATGACAGACCCTTCAAAAATGAGTCTTGTTCTCTTTCTCGGTGAATTTCTTTACGGTTTGTTGCAAGAAGAGAGTGGGAGTCACTCGTTATTTGTATTTCTGACCCGTTCTATTCAGTGGTTAGATACATCAGAGAAATCCATTGCTAATTTTCATTTAGCCTTCTTACTTCGTCTGATGCATTTTGTGGGCATTACTCCAAATCTCGAAGACTATGTTCCATCAGCCTACTTTGATCTCAGGGATGGAGCTTTTGTGGCTTTGCGTCCTTTGCATCAGCAGGTAATCTATGGAGCAGACTTAGAGAAGCTTGTATCAGTGTTGCGTATGACGTATAACAACATGCATTTATACAAAATGAGTCGTAGCGAACGGCGAACGTTGCTACAACTCATTTTAGATTATTATCAAGTCCACTATTCAAGTCTTCAAGAGTTGCATTCATTAAAAATAATGCAGGAACTCTTTGACTAGCTTCTAGTTTCGTTGTAAGTAAAAGCTTACAAGCTATTTAATTGTGCTTTTACTTCGGTAGATATCGCACGTCCTTCAGCTACACCAGCAAATTTTTTACTTGCTACACCCATTACTTTTCCCATATCTTTAGGACCAGTGGCACCGACTTGTGAGATGATAGCCTTGATTGCATCAGTCAATTCCTCGGCAGTCATTTGCTTAGGCATATACTTATTGAGTACTTCTACTTGTTCTAGTTCTTCTGCTGCTAGATCTTCACGGTTTTGCTCTTTATATACCGAAGCAGAATCTTTACCTTGTTTGGCCAACTTGAGGATGATTTTTAGAGCATCCGCATCAGTCAACTCATCATTTGCGCCAGGAGCTGTTTTTGCTTCTAGGAAATATTTCTTCACATTACGTAAAGTCTGCAATGCTACTTTGTCTTTGGCCTTCATAGCCATTTTGATGTCTTCGTTTACTTGTTCGAATAATGACATAATAATTAATTTATATGATTATAAAATTGTTGATTCATACGAGTTTGAAATACGTTTCTTTTAAAAGAGTATTTCACCATTATCAAGCATACTATCTGTATTCTCTTTAGGTTTCTTCTGAATCTTTAATTTCTTCTTTCTATTTTGGTTCAATTCTAATATTTCGAGTTGTTTTCTCTTATAAGTAGGCGAGGCATCAACTTTAGCTATTTGAATATCATTATCCAATTCGTCGATATTGTACACATAGATGAGCGAATTAATCTTAGTGTTGTTATTTGGATTGTTTTGATAAACCTTTTGTATCTGGTCCTCTTGTTCCGCAATGAGTTGTTCATTTTCCTCTTCAAGTTCCTCTTTGTAGTCATGAACAAAAGGAATGTTATCCGTATTGAATCCCGTAGCGAGTAAGGTAATTTGAAACTCGTTTTCTTTGCTTTCATCAATAGTTGTTCCCCAGATGAGTTCAAGGTCCGGATTCAAGTTCACACAATAATCAGTCAATTCATCAATTTCTGGGATTGTCAATTGATTATCATTTCCTGTAGTGATATTGAACAATAACTTTCTAGCTTGAGAAATCTTGTTGTTATGCAACAAAGGAGAACACAGTGCATTGTTGATTGCCTTCAATATTCTATTGTCCGTTTCTTTGGTTACTCCAGAAGACATGATAGCAAGTCCTCCATCCTTTAGCACCTTAGTAACATCCTTAAAGTCAAGATTCACCTTACCTGCAATAGTGATGATTTCAGCAATACTTTTCGTCGCATTGAAAAGGATATCATTCACCCGTTCAAACCCCTCTGTAAGCGTCGTCTTTTCAGTTCCAGGAAACAGTTCCGTAATCTTTTGATTATTGATGACCAGAAGTGCATCCACGTGTTTTGACAACTCAGTGATACCGTTGAAAGCCTGTATGATTTTCTTCCGCTTTTCGAAAAGGAAAGGAATAGTCACGATCCCCACTGTGAGTATCCCTAAATCTTTAGCTACTTGGGCGATTATAGGAGATGCTCCAGTACCCGTTCCTCCCCCCATACCAGCAGTGATAAACACCATATTTGTGCCATCATCAAACAGTTGTTTGATATCTTCTATACTTTCTTTAGCCTGTTCAGCTCCTACCTTAGGGTCATTTCCAGCACCCAGTCCAGCTTTACCCAAAGCAAGACGTGTAGGTACTTTGGAGAGATTAAGGATTTGCACATCAGTATTACAATTAGCAAAGGTAACATCCTTGATGCCTCGTTTGTACATACTATCTACAGCATTACTTCCACCTCCACCTACACCAATTACTTTGATGATGCCTGCAAATTTATTTTTAGTTTGATTTACATTTAACATATCTACTCTTTTTGTTTATTTGTTAGATGAATAATCTTATTCATCATCATCATTGGTCATAGCTTTAGTAAACTTAGTGAACAAATCAATGACAAAAGTATTTTTCTTCTTATGTCTTGTCTTTTTGTTCTCATTTATGCTCGTCGGTTTATGAATAGGGGTTTCTTCTTTAGCGGCATGAGTTTCTGGAGCAGCTTGACTCTCCACTGCCGGTTCGTGGCTAGGAGTATCCTCACTAACTTCTTGTTTCGGTCCAGTAGAAGAAACCACCTCAATTTCATCTTTTTTAAACAACTGAGGGTCTTTCGATACATACTGTTGTTCTTGGCAGCAATTTTTACTTCCAGAGTTGAGCACAGCAAGCAGAGCATTAAAATGTCCATTTCCAACCTGTGTCTCTTTCAGATCCTCAGGAACCTGCAACTTAATCGTCGGTACATTGCGCACTTGAATCTGAGTGAAACGAGTTCTATTCTCGAAGATGCTCTGTATACCATTCATTTTCGATACCCCACCAGTGATAATCAATCCCTTCATCAATCCCCTATAATCATGACGTTGAATCAAGGACCACACATTCTCTACGATTTCTTCGACACGAGCTTTCGCGATAAAGTTAAGTAGACTTTGCTTGATGGTTCTCTCTCCATTGTCGATAGGGATATCTATATCTTCTTTCTTTCTACTATCTTCGATAGTCAATTGTATCTTATTGTATTTTAGTTCCTCTACCTCATCATAATCAATTCTCTCATTCATGATGTCAAACACGATATTATCTCCTCCCATAGGTAAGACATACAATGCTTGGAGCAAGCCATCTTGGTAGATGCTCACACTTGTTGTTTGAGAACCCATATCTACCAATACGACTCCTGACCTACGGTCATTATCATTGAGGATGATATCGCCGATAGCCACAGGCAAAGGTTTGAGGTTTAGTATAGGAAGATTAACTTGGTCAAACACTTGTCTGACGTTTGCATAATTTCCTTCACGAATCACGATATTAAGATACTCTCCTATGATATGTTCCGCATCAATACCAACAGGGTTCAGTTCCTTCACATTGTTAATCATGAATCCATGAGTGATGACATCTACGATATGAGCATTGGGATAATCCTTGTCAAGATTTTCCTGATACATTTCGTCCACCAACTCCTGTGTGACGCGGTCATTCTCAGTAACATCCTTAGCTATCTTATTGACCTTGCTACCCATGGATTGTCCCCCCATAGTAACATAAGCGTTTGTTATTTCTTTTCCAATTTTTCCTTCCAGGATATTGATAATATTGGTCAGATTCTGTACCATACTATCCTTATTGTAAATGACTCCTTTGCGTACGCTTCTTTCGTTAGGTTCAGACACAGCTGCAAGAACCTTCAAAGTGTCGTCATATTCTCTTATCGCAGCGCCACCCCAAATCATAGATGAATTGAGTGCAATACCTATTATAATATCTTTTTTAGCCATAGATCTTTATTTTCTTTTAGTGCAGACTATTTGATTGGGTATAGATACATTGATTTCAATATATTTATCCCATCCCACTTCCTTAATTACAGTATCATAAAAACGTCTCAAGCGGTTCAGTTTTCGTGATATATCTGTCATTCCACCAATGTATATCTTTTGGTTCCCCACCCGAGGGATAAGTAATACTTTATTTTTCGAATTTACACAAATTTGTTGGATTTGCGCTTCCCAAAAAGGGTCTTTTTTTATTTCTAATACCATATCATACAATTCTTGAGTGGCCATTCGACGCGATATTTTGCCCGTCGAAACAAGGGTATAAGCGACACAATCCAAGTTGCTTTTTAAGATTTGTCTATCCTTATCCACAAAGAAGCTATCTCCATTAGAGCTAATCACTCTAAATATAGGCACTCGTTGATGAATGATAATCTTTATATTGTTCTGTGTACTTTTGTAGCATTCGGCCGAACTCACTGTCTCCAATTCTCTGACGATTGTTTCCAGTTTCGAAGTAGAGATATCCCGCATCTTCTTCCCAACCGGATTACAATGTCTGACATTAAATAATGATTCTATTTGACTCTGAGTGATAAAAGCCTTATCTACGACATTGGCCACATCGATTTTCAATCCACGACACACCTCATTCCCATGGTCCTCTCTGAAAAAGAGTACCGTAGCAATCAGTGTGCATGCACACAAAAAGAGGAGTAATATGTAAGCTGTTCGTTTGAGCATATTATGTACACACTAGCTAATTTTCTTTCGATTCTATTACTGATTTTATGTTCGCTGATTCATCTTCAATATCCCCAGCTCCCAACTGCAACACCACTTCTATATCATCCTCTAAAAGGACTTTAGTGATTTCATTACGATTTATCACCCGATGCCCAATTGATGAGGGTAGTAGACGGTCAATCATCTCGCTATCTACTCCTTGGATAGGGCGTTCACGGGCAGGGTATATTGGCAAGAGAAATACTTCATCCGCTAGTGCTAATTTAGCTGCGAAATCCTTATAGAAATCACGTGTACGTGTATAGAGATGAGGCTGGAAAAATACCGTAAGCTTCTTCTCAGGATACAACGCTCTCACACTAGCGATACTCTTCTCTATCTCCTTAGGATGATGTGCATAATCACTGATATAGACATGTTTATCGTTCTTGATGCGGAAGTCGAATCGTCTTTCAACTCCTTGGAAACTCATCATCCCCATTTTAATCTCTTCTGGAGTCATCCCATTGAGATAAGCAATAGATGCTGCCGCCACTCCATTGTCTATATTGATAGCTACAGGCACTCCGAGTTCGATCCCTTCGATAAGCATATCAGGTCCCACTAAATCAAAAATGATTTGACCATTTCCAATCTGTTCGTTAGTTGCATGAAAGTCTCCTTTATCCCTGCCATAAGTAAATCTCCTGACGCCCTTTTGGAGTGGACAATCCAAGGAAATCGATTCATTTATAAGCAAGACACCTCCTGGTTGTATCAACCCCATATAATGTCTGAAACTCTCTCGGTAATTCTCTATGTTACCATAGATATCTAGATGGTCAGGGTCAGTCGCAGTGATGATACTCATCCATGGCGACAACTGATGAAACGAACGGTCAAACTCATCCGCTTCAATCACACTATAAGGACTCTCTGGAGCAAGCAGTAAGTTGCTATTATAATTCTTTGCCACCCCACCCAGAAAAGCAGTACATCCAAGATGACTCTTATACATCAGATGAGCCAGCATCGTCGAAGTTGACGTCTTGCCATGAGTACCAGCAACACAAAGTCCTTTAGTAGCACGCGTAATCAGTCCAAGAACTGCCGCACGCTTCATGACCTCATATCCAGCAGCCTGTAAGAAATTCCATTCCTTATGATCTTGAGGAATAGCAGGGGTATACACCACTAAAGTATCCTCGATAGACCAAGTCGAAGGAATCAACGTCACATCATCCGTATAGTGGACGATTGCTCCCTCCGCAGCCAGTTTCTTTGTCAGAGGAGTCTCGCTACGATCATACCCTGCGATCTGTTTGCCAAGAGCTAAGAAATAGCGAGCTATAGCACTCATACCTATTCCTCCTATTCCAATAAAATAGACTGATTTAATCTCTTCTATATTCTTCATTACTTGATTAATTTTAAAACTTCTGAAGCGATAATCTTAGCCGCATCATGGTGAGCCATTTTGAGGCATTCAGCTCCAATGGTTTTTAATCTATCTGTATCTCTGACCAGCTCAATAGCATGGTCAATCAGTTTCTCATTCGCCTCCTTGTCAGCGACCCATTCAGCCGCTCCGTTATCAACGAGAGCCATCGCATTTTTCGTTTGATGGTCTTCAGCCACATTAGGTGAAGGAACCAATAATGATGGTTTACCGAGCAAGCACAATTCAGAGATGCTGCTCGCTCCAGCCCTTGATATCACCAAGTCAGCAGCTTCATATGCCTCAGGCATCTCTTTGATAAACGCATTCATATACATCTTTGGTAACCTGTCCTTCATCTTTTCCACTTCCTTGGCCAAGTCATCATAATAATATTTTCCCGTCTGCCATATCAATTGGATGCCAGCTTCTTTTATTTTCTCCAATCCGCTCAAGATGCTCTGGTTGATTGTTCCTGCACCTAAGCTCCCTCCGACGACAAGCAATATTGGTCTCTCGAGGTCCAATCCAAATTTGGCAACCGCCATTTTTTTATCTATAGACTTGAGTAGAGCCTGTCGAACAGGATTACCAGTGAGTAATAGTTTTTCTTTAGGGAAGAAGCGTTCCATATTGTCATAAGCGACACAAATACGATTCGCACCCGAACCCAACAACTTGTTTGTCACTCCAGCATAAGAATTCTGTTCCTGTATCAATGTAGGAATGCCCAGCTTATGAGCCACATTTAATGTAGGACCACTAGCATATCCTCCCACACCAACCACGACATCCGGCTTGAAAGCCTTGATGATTTTCTTGGCCATCCGTTGGCTTTTCCATAGCTTCCACAATACCTGTACATTTTTCCACAAATGTTTACGGTCAAACCCTGCAACTGGAAGTCCATCTATAGAATATCCTGCATCTGGAACTCGCTGCATCTCCATACGTCCTTCCGCCCCAACGAAATGGATGATTGCTTCGTTGTCTATTTCTTTGATTGCATTGGCGATAGAAATAGCCGGAAAAATATGTCCGCCAGTTCCACCTCCACTGATAATTATTTTTGTTCTCTTCTCTTTATTCATATCATTGATCTATTAATCTAATCCGTCACCTACCTCTTCTAAATTGACATCTACCAGTTGATTATGGTCTTCTATTCCCGTCCACTCAGAGACATCTGTATCAGCAGCTCTATCAGCATCACGTTTCTTCTGTATCTCCGCGCTTACCTTCAACAATATTCCTAGCAAGATACATACCGTGAGTGCAGATGACCCTCCCTTACTCACTAGTGGTAATGTCTGCCCTGTGACTGGGAATATCCCCACAGATACGAACATGTTTATCAGTGTCTGATAAGCCAACATGATGATAACTCCAGCAGCCATAAATTTATGAAAGGGCTTTTCCGCCAGATGAGCTATCTTCCATCCCCTGCCAAACAGCCATCCATAGAGTACAATGATGGCTATTCCTCCTACGAGTCCTGTCTCCTCTAAAATAATAGAGAAGATAAAGTCATTGTTAGCTTCAGACAAGAAACTCCTTTCGGTACTTTGCCCGATGCCACACCCCGTGACTCCAGCAGATGCGATGGCTACGTTGGAATGATTTCGTTGTGCATTTTCATTAAAAAGGTCGACCTCAGAAGGATCACTTATATCCTTATCATCATTGGAAAATCTTTCGATTCGTGCTTTCCAAGTATTGGCGCGTGCTAAGAAACCCGATGGGGCTTCTGGCAAGATAAAAAGTGCCCCTATTAGTAAGCTCCCAGCTAATAGAACGAGCCCCAAATACTGCAATATAAACTTCATATAAGCCCCTGTGACAATCAGAAGTGTTACTCCGAGTGCTCCGATGAGAAGAGCCGTCGAAAGGTTTTCGAGGACCACACTCATGCATACGATGGTGATGAGTGCCAATGCATAGCCACAGTTTCTTTTTTTCTTTTCCGGATTAGCTATTCCATCTGCAACCAAACCGCTCAGGATAATAATCAGTCCCACCTTAGAAAATTCTGAAGGCTGGAGTTGGAATCCGAATACGCTGAACCATCGTTTTCCTCCATTGATTGCACTGCCAAAGAATTGAATATAGATGGATATAACGATACTAGCCGAGAGACAAGCTACTCCGACAGTTCTGAAAAGATTAAAAGGAAAATTAATTACAGCCAGCATAGTGATAAAACTAATGGTTAATAGCTGTGTATGTCGCATGATAGGCTGTATGAAATTCCCACTTTTAGGGATAGACTGTCCACTTGCAGTAAAGACTTCCAATATCGAAATCCCTACTAGCAATGCAAATATCACCCATATTCCCTTATCTCCTTTGAACAATTGGTCGATAAAAGTTCTGTGATTTATTTCCGGTTTCATCTTCTCGTCCATAAACTATTTCATCTTCTTTAGTTTAGCCACTTCTGCTTTAAATAAATCTCCTCGTTGTTCGTAACTCTCAAACAAGTCGAAACTAGCGCAACAAGGAGATAGCAAGACATTTACTCCATTAAATTTTTCTTGTCGCTCGAGCCTAGCCATATGTTCCACCGCCAAGTTATGACAGGCTGCTACAGCATCCTCGATACTATGCGTATCTACTTTAGGCAAATCAAAATCTTTAAAGAAATCGGTTAGTTTACTATTCTCTTTTCCTAGGAAGACCAAAGCGAAGCAATGAGCATGGATAGCCTCACGAATCTCCTCATAATCATTTCCCTTATCTTTGCCGCCCAAGATTAGTACCGTAGGGCGAGTCATACTCTGCAAAGCATACCAGCAACTATTGACATTCGTCGCTTTTGAATCATTGATATAGGTTATGTCATCCAGCGTATCTACAGTTTCCAATCGATGAGCCACCCCCTTGAAATCAGACAATGCCTCTCTGATAGCAGTCTTATCTATACCTGCAAGATTAGCAGATAAGCCAGCAGCAAGGGAATTGTATAAGTTATGTTCTCCAGTGAGAGCCAACTTCTCCTGTTCCATATTAAAATCATAAGGCTTATCAATCTTTATCTGATTTTCTTCAGCATACGCGATGACACCATCTTTTTTGATGGCTGAGAAAGGATAAATCTGAGCTTTGATTCCATGTTTCTCCAATTCTTTATGAATGACAGGGTCATCATCCCAGAAGATAAAAGCATCATCAGTTGTTTGGTTCTGAGTGATTCTAAATTTCGAGTCGATATAATTTTGAAATTTAAAATCATATCTATCCAGATGGTCAGGAGTAATATTCATTAAGATGGCAATATCCGCCTTGAAGTCATACATATTGTCCAGTTGGAAGCTACTCAATTCGATGATGTAATACTTATGGTCATGCAAGGCCACTTGCAAGGCCAAACTTTGTCCAATGTTACCAGCCAGCCCGACATCTAGTCCTGCCTTTTTAAAGATATGATAAGTAAGAGATGTCGTCGTGGTTTTGCCATTGCTGCCAGTGATACAAATCATTTTAGCATTGGTGAATTTCCCCGCAAATTCTATTTCACTGATGATAGGAGTATGAAGGGCTATTAATTTCAATATGATAGGTGCAGAATCAGGGATGCCAGGACTCTTGACCACGGCATCTGCATTGAGTATCTTCTCTTCAGTATGCTGAAGTTCTTCCCACTCGATACCATATTTGTCTAATAAATCTTTGTATTTAGATTTGATACTTCCCCTGTCAGAAACGAAGGTATCATATCCTTTTACTTTAGCCAATACCGCAGCACCAGCACCACTTTCACCAGCTCCGAGGATAACAATCCTCTGTCCCTTGTCAAGTGACTCTATTCGTTGTGAATTGCTTGTCTCCATATTGTTTCGTATTATTAGTCTATTAATATTCTTTTAATGCTCTCTATCTTCCTTTTTCTATCTGATTTTCAGTGTAATCAATGTGATTGCAGCAAGTATGATGGTTACAATCCAGAAACGAGTTGTAATCTTTGACTCATGAAAAACCTGCTGAGGCCATGTGTATTTGTACGAACAATTAATATCCATCTTCGACAAATCAGTTCGGAAATGATCATGAATGGGTGTACGTTTAAATATCCGCTGTTTCACCCCTTTTTTCTTCCCTTTTTTGAAATACTGTACTTGCAATATCACTGATAAATTCTCTACTAAGAACACGCCACAAAGGATAGGAATTAATAACTCCTTGTGGATGATAATAGCAAATACCGCGATAAGTCCACCGATGGTCAATGACCCCGTGTCGCCCATAAATACCTGAGCTGGATAAGCATTGTACCATAAGAAACCAATCAGTGCACCTACAAAAGCACATATAAAGATGACTAATTCCTCACTTCCAGGGATAAACATGATATTTAAGTACGAGGCATACGTAGCATGTGAAGATACATAAGCCAATATTCCCAGCGTGACCCCGATGATTGCCGAGTTTCCCGCAGCCATTCCATCCATACCATCATTCAAGTTGGCACCATTAGAAACCGCAGTGACAACAAAAATCGTCACGATGATAAACAATATCCAGCCACCTAATTGTGCATATTTACCCAAGAACTGAGTGAAATCAGCATAATCTAAGTGATTATTTTTGAAAAATGGAATCGTTGTCTGTGTTGACTTTATGGATGTCTTTTGATGCACAACCATCTTTTGGTCTCCCGTCTTTACGATGGTGTTATTTTCCCGAATGACTATCTGAGGACTCAAATACAAAGTCAATCCGACGATTAACCCAAGTCCTACTTGACCGATGATTTTAAATCGACCATTGAGCCCCTCTTTATTCTGTTTGAATATCTTGATATAGTCATCGATGAAACCGATAGCGCCCAACCATATTGTCGCTACGAGCATCAATACCATATAGACATTTGTCAATCGTCCAAACAGGAAACAAGGGATTAATATGGCCACAATAATAATAATTCCACCCATGCTTGGTACCCCAATTTTATTGATGCCGAATGGGTCGATTTCAGCAGTTCGCTGCACCTCAGTGATTTGTTTACGCTTTAGGTAATTAATAAATCGGTTACCAAAGATTGTAGAAATCAATAAGGAAAGTATAAGGGTCATCAAAGCCCGAAATGAGACAGAGCAGAACATAGCTGACCCAGCGAAATTTTGAGACCTAAACCAATCAAATAAATAATTTAGCATTTTATTTTTTCTCTTTTGTAGGCTGCACTTATCCATGCGATAAGAGCAACATTATTCATATGCCTATGGCATATATATATATAGTTAGACCATTTTCCCAAAAATAGTTCTCACTATCTCCTTGTCATCAAAATGATGTTTTATCCCCATCACATCTTGATAATTCTCATGCCCTTTTCCAGCAATTAAGATGACATCTCCCGATTTAGCTATGGAACAAGCTTTTTCTATGGCTTGACGTCTATCCACTATGCTGAGTGTATTCTCCATCTCCTTCCTATCCAGTCCAGCAAGCATGTCATCAATGATTGCTTGAGGCTCTTCCAATCGAGGATTATCTGAAGTGATGATGACCTTATCGCTCAAATCCGCCGATACCTTTGCCATCAGCGGACGCTTTCCCTTATCGCGATTACCACCAGCACCCACTACGGTGATGATTTCTCCTTCTCCCTCGAGCACTTCATGAATGGCTTCGAGCACATTAACCAAAGCATCAGGAGTATGAGCATAATCGACGATAGCTGTAAATCCACTAGGAGACCGGAGAGAATCAAAACGTCCAGCAACCGAATGAAGGGTACTGATGCCTATCAGCACATCTTGAGGTCGTTTGCCCAACAAACACGCAGCTCCATACACAGCCAATAAGTTCGAAGCATTGAAACGTCCGATAAACTGGGTAGCCACTTCTTGCTCATTGATTTCAAGGATCATTCCTTCAAAATGAGACTCGACAATCTTAGCTCTGAAATCACAAGGACTGCGTAAGGAATATGTTTTGACCGTTGCCTTACTATTTTGAGTCATCACTTCTCCATTCTTATCATCTATGTTAGTCAAGGCAAAGGCACTTTTAGGCAGTGCATCGAAGAAACTCTTTTTTGCTTTGAGATAATTCTCTACGCTTCCGTGATAATCCATGTGGTCGCGGGTTAAGTTTGTAAATATCCCACCAGCGAAGCTAGCTCCAGCAATTCGTTTCTGGTCTGCTGCATGTGAACTTACTTCCATAAAAGCATATTTACATCCTTCGTCGGCCATACGTCCCAACAACTTGTTGAGTGTCAATGGGTCAGGTGTGGTCTGTTCGGTAGGAATCACTTCTCCATCTATATAATTGCATACTGTAGAGACGAGCCCTACTTTATAGCCAAAGTATCTAAATAAGTCATATAACAGCGTAGCGACAGTTGTTTTCCCATTAGTTCCTGTCACACCAATCAACTCTAATTTCTCGGTAGGAGACCCATAAAAAGTATGAGCTAAAATTCCGATGGTTTCTCTCGAATCAGGCACATTGACAAACAAGACCTCAGTCGCCTTAGCAGTTGGCTTTTCTTCGCAAACGATGATTTTCGCCCCTTTTTCGATGGCTTTATCAATATAGTTATGTCCATCCACGTTGACCCCACGAATCGCTACAAATACGGTATCTTCTGTTACCTCGCGAGAATCGCTTGCTATCTTCTTAATATCTATTTCAGCGAACTCTCCTAGTTCGCATTGGTTGATCTTTTTAAATAGTTCTTTTGCTTTCATTGCATTTCTTTTTAATGGTACTTAATAGTTCCTGAGTTTGAGCGTCACAAAATTCCCTTTATGAATCCTTGTTCCAGCTCTTACACTCTGTTGCCATACTCTCCCATACCCACTTATTGAGACATGTAATCCTAACTTCTCAAGTAAGTAAATGGCATCTTTTAAACCATAACCATATACATTTGGCATGATGTTCTTATGTATCGTTGGCGCATCAAATAAATCTAATTCTTTATTTACGCTATCTTTTTTTACTTTCACCCATGGACACGTATTTTTGTCTAACTCATAGGGGATATCCAAGGTGTTGAGCACTTTCTTTATTTCGTCAGCATGGCCATATTTTATGCTAGGAAAAATAGTCTTTTTTTCAGGCATGGCTAGTCTAATATTACATTTTTCAGTATGTGCATATACCCGTTCAGCTATTCGTCCAAAGACTTCAGCTCCAGAGTGGCTACTGATATGCTTTCCTGAAAAAGAAACAATCAAGGAATATTTGGGATTATCAGCAGGGAAATAGCCACAAAAGCTACCCAGTGCCTTGCCACTATTATAACCATATTTCCCATCATATATCTGTGCGGTACCCGTTTTGCCTGCCACAGCAAAATGGTCATTACCAGCTAACTTTCCCGTTCCTTCTTCCACCACATAGCGTAGCATATATTGAATATCTCTCAAGGCATGCTTCGAGCAGATACTACTCCTGATTACTTCAGGTTCAAATATCTTTTCATATCCATCATCTCCCTCGATTTTCTTGATGAAATAAGGCTTCACCTCACGTCCATTATTGGCAATGGTATTGTAAAAAGTCAAGGTATTGATTGGTGCAATCTGCGAGTTGTACCCGAAGCTCAGCCAAGCTAGCGATGTCTTGTTCCATCCCTTACTATCAGGGCTGATGACCGAAGGTCTATGTCCTCCTTTAATTTGAAGACCTAAAGAATCCAAGATACCGATTCTTTTGAGTCCATCAATATACTTCTGCGGGTTCTTCTCATAATGCTTGACGATTAATTCCGCCGTTCCGATATTAGAAGAGAATCCCAAAATCTCAGGGACACTTAGATATCGTTTATAACCACCAGTTCTCCAATTCCAATCTTTGATGTATCGTCCATGATGTTCTTTGACCCCATTGCCCACATCGATGCTATCCTCTAAGGTAATTTTCCCATCATCTAGAGCCACTAAAAGTGATGCGGTCTTGAAAGTAGAACCCGGTTCCATCATGTCACCTATAGCACGATTGCTCAGTTCATAATAATGTCCATCATTACCTTTGATCAGATTGACAATCGCTTTGATTTGCCCCGTTTTCGTTTCCATCAGTACGGCGACCCCCACATCCGCATGCTTATCTATCGCCTCTTTTCTCACCTGCGCATCACAGATATCTTGCATATCGATATTGAGTGTGGTAGTGATATCATACCCATCGATAGCCGGTTCTTTGATGACATCAAGGTAGTGAGTCATAAATTTCTTTCTATCCTTCTTACCCGGTTTCCCTTTCAGTTCCTCGTTGAAACTCTTTTCGATACCAGCCAAAGCCCGTTTACTATTTTTACTATCATAGACCCCAAGAGTGATTGCAGCTAACGAACCAAAGAGTCGTTTTCTATCCAGTGATTCCGAAAAGGTAAATCCACCCTTGTATCTGCCTAGATTAAAGAGAGGCAACTTCTGTATCTCTTGCAAGGTACTGTAGTCGACTCTTCCAGGATAGATACTCCAGCTCCTAGACTGTCTATTGAAGCCCTTAAGTAATCTGTTTCTGTAATAACTAGCGGAGTAATCCGGAAGTAACTCATGTAATCCATTAGCCAATGGAGTGATATTTTCTCTGACCAACTTTTTACGTTTTTCTAATTCGCGCGCTCTTCGTTGTTGATTCTTAGGGCTCTTTCTTGCTGTCTTTTTCTCCGTGACTCCAGACAGATAATCAATAGATACCCTATACGTAGGCAATGTTGTCACTAACAATTTGCCATCATCAGAGAGAATATTTCCTCGTCGCGGTTTGATAGGGACATCTTTTTTTACCAACCGATTAGCCGCTTGTGCCCAGAAAGCTTTTGTCGAAGGAACAAGTGTAAGATAGCAAACTTTTCCGATGATGAGGATGAAGCAAGCAATGACGAGCACCATGAACACGCCCATCCGCACGCTCATGTAGTCTTTTCCTTCTTGTGTTCGCCGCTTAAAATAATTCATTGTAATAACTAAAATCTTCTTTTTGTTCGTTACTCTTCCTTCATGATGCGACTATGCTCTATTCATCTATCACATAAGGAGGTTGTAAAGCCAATTCCAAGTCTATATTATGTTTTTCTATTTCTTTGAGTATATTTGACTCACGGCTGCCTTCGAGTAAGATAGCATGTCTAGACAACATCCGCAATTTCATGTCCTTTTGTTCCTGTTTGAGTTTTGCTATCTGTATCAATTGCAACTCATTGTTGTAGCGCACGCAGATACTTAGAATCAGACCTGCGAAGATGACCAATGCCATCGGGGCTACTTTTTTGGCTTCTCCAGAGTACAGGATACCTCCTTGGAGATATGTTTTCAGTCGATTTCCTTTTTTCTTCTTAGCCATAACCTTATCTTTTAGATCTTCTCAGCAATTCTTAATTTTGCGCTTCTAGCTCGCGGGTTTCGATCCACCTCTTCAGGAGAGGCGATGATGACCCTTCGATTAATCAATCGATATGGTGTCTCCACCTTACCGAAGAAGTCTTGTACGATTTTGCCCTCTATATTGCCGCTTCTCATCAAGTTCTTAACCATCCTATCTTCTAGAGAATGATAAGTGATGACGACCAATCGGCCACCCGGCTTGATTAATTGATTAGCAGATAAGAGCATCTCTCGTAGTGCATCCATTTCCTGATTTACCTCGATTCGTAAAGCCTGAAAGACCTTAGCCAGTTCTTTCTTCTCTCGTTCGCGAGTAAATAAAGGCTTGATGATTTCAAGAAATTGTTCGGTACGTTCTATAGGATTAGTCTGTCGGTATCTAACGATAGTCGCTGCGATACGTCGACTGTTTTTGAGTTCGCCATACAAATAAAATACGTCAGCGAGTTTACTCTCCTCATATTCATTGAGAATCTCTGCAGCCGTACGACCAGCCCGTTTGTTCATTCTCATGTCCAGAGGGCCTTCGAAGCGGAAAGAGAATCCCCGTTCTTCGTCATCGAAATGGTGACTCGACACGCCTAAATCAGCAAGGATACCATCCACTTGTTCCACGCCATGATACTTCATGAAGTTCTTAATATATCTGAAGTTACTTCTGACGAAAGTGAAATTAGGATGATTTACGCGGTTGGCTTCTGCATCAGCATCTTGGTCGAAGCCATATAACATACCAGCTCCTCCTTCCATTTTGGATAGGATATGTTTGGAATGACCGCCGCCGCCAAAGGTGACGTCGATATAAGTGCCATTTGGATTTATGTTCATCCCTTCGATACTCTCATGAAGTAGTACAGGGATATGATATTCGTTTGCTTCTGCCATAGGTCCTTCTTAGGTGTATATAATTGCACCAAAGATACTGAAAAAAACTTAGATTTATTCCATGAAATTGGGCTTTTATTGCAGAAGTTATCCACACCCCCCAATCAACTGATTCAGAATGAATACCACTGATTGGGGGGTGTGAAAATATTGATTATGACAGGAGGTCTACTAGATGACAACTCCTATTTGTAGCACGGCTATAAGTTCGTTTTTTTAGTGTCTTTTTTACGATAAATTTCTCTACCCAATGCGACGGCAAAGGTCAAAATCAGAAGCCCCATTCCCATGAATGCGATTGCTTCAGTGATATGGACACTTTTAGGATCATAAGTGAGCGTCAGTGTATGTTCCCCCTTAGGGATGATAACTGCTCTGAGCACATAATTTGCTCGTGCTATATGGATTGGTTTTCCATCGATAGCAGCTTCCCATCCTGGGTAATAGATTTCAGATAAGATAGCCAATCCATCCTCTTTGCGAACTGTTTTGTAAGTCAACTTATTAGGTAGATAGTTCGTCAATGTTATCTGGTCATTAGCGTCGACTTGGTACGTTGTCTTCGCACCGATAGTCTGTGCAAATTCATGAGTCATCACGCCACGTTTTGGTGATACTGATTTGAGAGCTTCCATCTCCTGATAGGCATCATCCACTAGTTCCATCTCTGTGGGGTACCAAGCACTGCCATAAGCATATGGATTGAGTGCAGGTACTTTGTCTCCTTTATTCACCGGGATGATGAAATAGCGGGTATTGAGCATGCTGAGTACGTTGATATCTTTCGCTTGCCCCATGTATAAGATTCGGCCCTCTTCATTTTGTTTAATCTCCTTCGAAGCAGCCCCCATCTGCGTGTAGAGATAATGTTCTATCAAGTCCTGATACCGTTGCAGTTTCGCTGCATGATATCCACCGATATTCTTATGAAAATAAGAAGCAGTATTATCATTGAATGCTTGTTGTGAGATAGGGAGCACTCGGAATCCCAATGTCTTATCATTCAGGATGAATTGGTCTGCTGCCGTTGGTTTTAATTCTTCATTTTTTGCTGATGCATCGACGAAGGTATCATTGTTGAGGTATCGTTTATCCACGAACCACAAATCCCCTAGGCAAATCACAGTCAGTATGATGACCATCGATTTTGCATTTAGTTTCTTCAAGTAAAAGGCAAACAATGTGGCTCCCCCGACCAAGATAATCAGTAAACTTCTCAAGGCATCCGATTGAACGAGATATTCCCTGATACTTGTCAAATCCTTTACCACATCTGGAACCATTTCTTTGGGTAGACCTTGATTGAGTGCATTAATCTCATAAGTAGTCATGAAAGGCCCAGCCAGCGTCGGAATTAGCCAGACGAGTAAGGAGATGCCACCAGTGATACCTATACTCGTGATCAGTGCTTTACGGGTCAGTACTTGAGGTTCTTTCGTGATTTTTACTAACGTGAGAATTGCCATCAACGGGATAGTAAATTCGGCAATCACCAATATCGAGGATACCGCTCTGAAACTGTCATACAACGGTACATAATGGATGAAGAAAGCCGTAGGTCCGAGGAAATTCTTTCCCCACGCCAAGACCAGCGAAAATAGCGTCGCTCCGATGAGAGCCCATTTGAGAGGTCCTTTGAGGATATAACAACCCAATAAAAATAAGGTAAGCACCAAAGCCCCTACATAGACAGGTCCAGAAGTCATCGGCTGGCTCCCAAAATATTGCCCCAGTTGATTGTAGATGGAGCGAAAGTTTGGATTTGATTGACTCAACATCTTCTTATTCTGGCTGATTGGCACGGAAGATCCTCCCTTGAAATTAGGAATCAAAAGCGTCAATGTCTCATCTATCCCATAGCTCCATTGAGTGATATAACTGATCTTCTCATCATCAGCATCCGTCACCTTACTGTTCGTTTGCTGTTGATGCTTTTCCGTAGCTATTGCCAACTCCTTTTTGCCACGAATCGTCTCTTTGCTATACTGATACGTGTGGAATAAGTTCGAACTATTGATAGCGATACCCAATACCCCCGCTACGATGAGTACCCCAGTGGATTTGAAAAAAGAAGGTAAGGTCTTATTCTTAATCGCATCAGCGAAAAAAGCGATAGCGATAAACAACATCACAAACAAGAAATAATAACTCATCTGTATATGGTTACCTCGAATCTGAAGCGTGACAAAAAGGGCTGTCACGATGCCACCCCAAAGCCTTTTCCCTTTGTACACAAGCCACAATCCTGCTATTGTCGGCGGGATATACGCGAGTGTCAGCATCTTCCAGATATGTCCTGCCGTAATCAGAATGAAAAAATAAGACGAAAAGGCCCATAAGATACCCCCCAAGAAGCTCAGCCAAGTAGAGACTCCCATTGCTCTTAGTAAGATAAAGAAACCGATGAGCAAGGTGAAGAGGTAAGCCATGTATGTAGGGAGCATCAAGTCATATACATGATATGCCTTTTGCAACACATCAGTAGAAGCATACGTCGGTGTAATCTGGTAGGTCGGCATCCCTCCGAAGAGGGCATCCGTCCATCGTGAGACCTCACCTGTCTCGGCTCTATAGTCCTTTACTTCTTTCGAAGCACCGACCCCAGCTTGGGTGTCTTGTTGGTAAATAATCTTTCCTTGTGAGGTTGGAATGATGAAATAGATGACAGAAATAAGTACGAAAAGCATCACTGCAATCGTATCTGGCAAGTAGCGTTTCATTCGATGTGTCTTTTTAATTTCTTACTTTTTTTATTTGATTTTGATGATGAGTGTCACGGCGAGGACTAGAAGATATTCATCCCTTGTTCTTCAGCCATTTTGAGTGCTATTTCCTTGAGTTTAAATTTCTGAATCTTTCCACTTCCAGTGAGTGGATATTCATCGACGAAAAAGATGTATTTAGGAATCTTATATCGGGCAATCTGTCCCAAGCAGAAATCCCTTACATCAGAAGACTGCATATCTACATTTTCATGAGTGATGATAAAGGCACCGACTTGCTCCCCATATTTCTTAGAAGGGATACCTACGACTTGTATATCCTTGACGCCCTCCATATGAGACAAGAATTCTTCGATTTCTCGAGGATAAATATTCTCACCTCCTCGGATAATCATATCTTTTATTCGTCCTGTAATCTGGAAGTTGCCTTGTTCGTCTTTGATTCCTAAGTCACCCGAATGAAGCCAATTATCCTTGTCAATCGCTTCCGCTGTAGCCTCAGGGTTGTTGTAATAGCCGACCATATTGTTGTACCCTCTATTGCACAATTCTCCTTGTACACCTACTGGGCATTCCTCTCCCGTCTCCGGATTGAATATCTTCACTTCGGTAAATTCAAATTCATACCCCACAGTGGTACACCGTTCTTCGAAGGATTGTTCCTCACGTGTATGAGTCATCCCTGGACTTGCCTCGGTCAATCCATATACAGAAGTCACTTTCATGAACATCTTATCCTCTACCTCTCTCATCAACTTGATAGGGCATAGGGCACCCGCCATAATTCCTATACGCAAGGACGACAAATCAAACAAGTCGAACATCGGATGATGGAGTTCAGCAATAAACATCGTAGGCACCCCATATACAGAGGTACACCGTTCTTTATGAATCGATGCTAATACGACCAGTGGGTCAAACCGTTCCACCATGACTTGAGTACATCCGTGCGTCAACACATTCATAGTCACCAATACGATTCCGAAACAGTGAAATAAAGGCACGCAACAACAGAGCTTATCTTCACTTGTGAAGTTCATATGTTCCCCCGTGAGGTATCCATTATTTGAGATATTATGGTGAGTCAGCATGACACCTTTAGGAAACCCTGTGGTTCCTGAAGTATATTGGATATTGATTACATCATGGCACGAGACTAATTTTTTAAGTCTGTCCAACTCATCCTTCTTGGTATATGTACCAAGTTCGATGATTTCATTGGTATTGTACATACCTCGGTGTTTCTCTGGTCCGAGGAAGATGACATTCTCCATATGTGGAAAATCTTTATTGTGCCAAGTGCCACGAGCTTGAGTCTTGAGTTCGGGTAGCATCTTGTATGTCATATCCACAAAATTACTATCTTTCTCTCCATCTACGATGCACAGCACTTTCATGTCTGAATCTTTGCATAGATATTCCAGTTCCTGCTGTTTGTAATTTGTATTTACCGTAATATATACCGCACCAATTTTGGCACAAGCAAACAATAAGGTAAGCCAGTCAGGTACATTGGCAGCCCATATTCCTACATGGTCACCTCGAGTCACCCCTATACTGATGAGGCCTCGTGCCATCGTGTTTACCCGTTGGTCAAACTGACGCCACGTAAATCGTAGGTCTCTATCGCTGTAGACAATATATTCTTTATCTGGTGTTTTTTCTGCCCAATGTTCTAGCCATTCTCCGAGAGTTCGGTTGGATAAATTCATAGAATTTGTTTTGAAGTTCTTTATTTGATTAGATAGGAGTATAGATTACAGCAAGGATAGAAGCGTTGTTTCCCTTGGCTGAATGAATATGATGAGGCACTACTGAGTCGTAGTAGATGCTATCCCCCGTATTTAGTTGATATGTCTGGTCTCCGTAAAAGACTTCCATCTTTCCTTTTAGCACAAAGATAAATTCCTCGCCCTCATGAGACGACAACTCATAGTTTGCCTGTTCTATCTCTTCCACATCGATCATAAAAGGTTCCATGTGTCTATCTTTTCTATCTCTTGATAACGAGCGATAACTCATATGTTTGTGTGCGTCTGGATCGTTGTTTGAGAAACTGATCGTATCTCCTTCTGAATTAGCACGGCAGATAGTTGGCCCTGCTTCTTCAGTACCGTCCAAGAAGGTACCAAGTCTGACGCCCAATACGCGTGCGATTTTAATCAGTGGAGATAATGAAGGGATATTTACATTATCCTCTATTCTTGCTATTTGGTCTAGCGTGAGTCCAGATTCTTCAGCTAATTTTTCTCGACTGATCTCTCGTTCTTCACGGAGCATTTTTATTTTTTCACCAACAATATTACTTGTATCCATACGTTATTAATTTGTTTCTTTTCGATAATTTGATTTTAGCAAAAGTAGCGTTTTTTTTAAAACAAATGCCTATTTAGCATGAAAAATGACTGTGTCGGAATAGTTCGGATGATAAATTTATCGAAAATAGGTCCTTTATCTTACGAAAATGCTTCTAATATAAGATGTGACTATCAATCTGTTTGTATATATCCTTTTATCTGACTGATATGTAAATTGCACAATACATGTGGATAACTAATGACGTCTTGAATCTTGTTTTTTCGGTAGGGTAGTGGATAACTCGGGGTATAGGTGTTGTATAACCCGGTGTATTGTGGATAACTAGTTGTTCGGTGTGTAATTTAGTGGATAACTCGGTGTTTTACTTAGAGGATAAGTGAGTTGTCCACATCCTTGGGGGAATACTGAGGTGAATAAACGGCGCACAACTATGGGGATAACTATGGGGATAACTATGGGCATAACTTAGCACCCCCTCTGTGTGGTTTCTTTCTACTTGTCTTATTTTACCATTGTTAAATCGGTTTTGCTGGATAGATAAGTATCTGGAAATGAAAAGTCCTCGTAAGTCTCTGAAAAGGGCTTTTTCGATGAGGTCTCTTTTGATCCGATCTCGAAACGAGGATTGGATCGATTTTTTACGACTTTTCTTTTGGTAACGATAGGTGGTTATCAAAGTAAGACTTAAGTCTTACTGAACTATTGATGGGGCGTTGTGTTTTTATAGGTGGGTCGTTTCCTTTCTCTTTTGGATTCAAACCACAGAATAATTAGTATTTATTAGCGGTAGCCGATTCGTTCGGTCAATCATTTACCTCGTCAACTAGGCAGTTTATTTGATTGTGCTAACTAATAAGGAGTGTATAAACGAACAGAAGGGGTATATCAATTCAATGATATACCCCTTCTTCAATTTTTTACGAGTAGCTTTACTCTTTTCTTGTCGATTAACGACGAAGACCTAATTTCTTAATGAGTGCACGGTAACGTTCGATATCCTTCTCTTTTAAGTAATCAAGAAGACGACGACGTTTTCCTACCAACATTGTAAGAGATCGCTCTGTGTTATAATCCTTTCTGTTAAGCTTAAGGTGCTCAGTCAGATGTGAGATACGGTATGAAAACAATGCTACCTGGCCTTCAACAGAACCAGTGTCAGAGTTAGACTTTCCGTAATTCTCAAAGATTTCTTGCTTTTTAGCTTTGTCCAAATACATAATGTTTCGGTAATAAAATAAATATTGATGTTAATTATCATAAGCTAATAAATGCCCAATAGTAAATCTACTACAATGACCATTTACTGAACCAATGAGACCACAAAGATAGATATAATATCTAGAAGAACAACCAAAAAAGCAAAAATAATTTGCTTTCATGAGTGATTTGTTCATTAATATAGGGATGTATTAATATATTATTGTACCTTTGCAGCGAAAAATCAATAGGGATTGAACCTTATCTCGAAAGGTAAGTAGGGAGGTATCTAGTGTTTTTTTGGTAACAATTATCCTCTGATGATAGAGGGAAATAAATTTATATATGCAGAATATTAGAAACATTGCGATTATTGCGCACGTCGATCACGGTAAAACGACTTTGGTTGACAAAATGCTATTGGCGGGACACTTATTCCGTACTGGGAAAGATGCTGGTCATCTTATTTTAGATAATAATGATCTAGAACGTGAACGTGGAATAACTATTTTATCAAAGAATGTATCTATCGTTTATAAAGATATCAAAATCAATATAATTGATACTCCTGGTCACAGTGATTTTGGCGGCGAAGTAGAGCGTGTCTTGAATATGGCTGATGGTTGTATCTTACTTGTTGATGCTTTTGAAGGGCCGATGCCTCAGACTCGTTTTGTCTTGCAGAAAGCACTTGAGTTAGGATTGAAACCGATTGTTGTAGTCAACAAAGTAGATAAGGAAAATTGTCGTCCAGACGAAGTACATGAAATGGTCTTCGACTTGATGTGCAACTTGGATGCAACCGAAGAACAACTTGATTTTGCGACCATTTATGGTTCAGCAAAAAATGGCTGGATGAGTACTGATTGGGAAAAACCAACAGATAATATCCTTCCTCTTCTTGATTGTATCGTTGAAAATATTCCTGCTCCTGAGAAAATAGAGGGAACACCTCAGATGTTGATCACTTCACTTGACTATTCTAGCTATACAGGTCGTATCGCTATTGGTCGTGTACACCGTGGTACTATCTCTGAAGGAATGAATGTCACATTAGCTAAGCGTGATGGCAGTTTCCAAAAATCAAAAATAAAAGAACTTCGTGTCTTTGAAGGTCTTGGTCATGCTAAGGCTCAAAGTGTCTCTTCTGGTGATATCTGCTCTGTAGTAGGTATTGAAGGTTTTGAGATTGGTGATACGATCTGTGATTTTGAGAATCCAGAGGCTTTGCCAACGATTGATATTGACAAACCAACGATGAGTATGTTATTTGCTATCAATAATAGTCCATTCTTCGGACGTGATGGTAAATTCGTTACTTCTAGACATATACATGATCGTTTGATGCTTGAGTTGGATAAGAACTTGGCATTGAAAGTAGAGAGAGCAGACGAAGATGGTAAATGGATTGTTTCAGGTCGTGGTGTATTGCACCTTTCTGTATTAATCGAAACCATGCGTCGTGAAGGATATGAACTTCAAGTAGGTCAGCCACAGGTATTGTTCCGTGAAATCGATGGTAAGAAATGTGAACCTATCGAGGAATTGACTATCAATGTACCAGAAGAATATTCTAGTAAGATGATTGATATGGTGACTCGTCGTAAGGGAGACCTTATCATGATGGAAAATACAGGTGAACGTATCAATCTTGAATTTATGATTCCTTCTCGTGGTATCATTGGTCTTCGTACAAATGTATTGACTGCTTCTGCTGGTGAAGCTATTATGGCTCACCGTTTCAAAGAATATCAACCATTCCGTGGTCCTATCGAACGCCGTACTAATGGTTCTATCATTTCTATGGAGGCAGGTACTGTATTTGCTTATGCGATTGACAAACTTCAAGACCGTGGTAAATTCTTTATTTTCCCACAAGAAGAGGTTTATGTCGGACAGGTAGTCGGCGAACATTCTCATGACAAAGATATTGTCGTAAACGTAACTAAGAGTAAAAAATTGACCAATGTGCGTTCTTCTGGTACAGATGACAAGGCACATTTGATTCCACCAGTACAATTCTCTCTTGAAGAAGCGCTAGAGTATATCAAGGAAGATGAATATGTAGAGGTTACTCCTAAGACCATGCGTATGCGTAAGATTATTCTTGATGAAGGAGCACGTAAACGTGCTGGTAAGTCATAAATTTTTACTTTACCCATTATAATGAGGTCTGTACATCACTATACGGGATTAAGTACTGAAGAAGTATTAGCGAGTCGCCAGAAATATGGCAGTAATTTATTAGTTCCTCCTGCCAGACGTGCTGTCTGGCTCGAGTTTCTAGATAAATTTCAAGACCCACTAATCAAAATATTGCTCGTTGCCCTCTGCTTGTCAGTGGGCATCGCTGCTTATGGCTACTTCTCCGGTCAAGACAGTGTGCAGGCTTTTCTCGAACCTATAGGGATTTTTGTAGCTATACTTTTAGCTACAGGAGTCTCTTTTTGGTTTGAATTCAAATCTCGAAAGGCCTTTGACATACTCAATCAGAGCAATGATACCCTTCCTGTTAAGGTCATCAGAGACAATCGTGTCCAAGAAGTCTCCAAGAGTGATTTGGTCGTCGGGGACGTGATTCTCCTCGACACAGGAGATGAGGTGCCTGCCGATGGACTCTTGTTGGAAGCTGTCTCTTTACAAGTCAACGAATCGAGTTTGACAGGTGAATTGATGTGTCATAAGAGTACTCAGTTAGCTGATTTTGATCAACAAGCCATCTTCCCGACGAACAAAGTGCTCCGTAGTACGACGCTCATCGAGGGACATGGTATGATGCTCGCTGAGCACGTAGGAGCGCAGACAGCCTATGGTCAGGTCTATGATGCCGTACAAGTAGATGACAGTGTGGAGACCCCGTTGAACAAACAGCTCGACTGGTTGAGTCGTCTGATTACTCGTATGAGTTATTTCATTGCTTTGATTATCATCGTAGGACGTACCAGTTGGTTCTTGATTGATACCCCTTCCTTTAGCTGGTTGATGCTCGGTAGTCATCTTCTGAATACCTTCATGATAGCTGTGACACTTATTGTAGTCGCTGTGCCAGAAGGTCTTCCGTTGAGTGTGTCGCTCAGTTTAGCCCTAAGTATGCGTCGCATGCTCTCATCCAATAATCTGGTACGGCGGATGCATGCTTGTGAAACTATGGGTGCTGTACAAGTCATCTGTACTGATAAGACGGGGACGCTTACTCAAAATCAGATGCACGTCATAGCTACTCATCTCGATGCCCCTTCTCAAGTGATTTCTGAAAGTATGGCGGTGAATAGTACCGCTTATTTGGATTTCGAAGAAGGAACGGAGCCCAAGACTTTGGGTAATCCTACTGAAGGAGCCTTACTTAGTTGGCTTTATGAGCAAGGCATTTCCTATAGAGACTTGCGTGAGCAGATAGAAATCATCGAGCAAATACCTTTCTCTCCTAAACTCAAGTATATGGCCACGCTAGTTTATTCCCCTATACTGCGTAAGCGCATGCTGTATGTCAAAGGAGGGAGTGAGATTCTCATGCAGATGAGTACGGCTTCTCCAGAGACTATGGATATCACGCTGTTGAAAGAAGAATTGGGGAGCTACCAGAATCAGGCGATGCGTACACTAGGATTTGCTTATTGTGAAGTTCCAGATACTGCCGATTCTATAGCCACTTGTCTGAAGAATCAGGTCTTGACTTTTGCTGGTATCGTTGCCATTGCAGATCCCGTGCGCAACGAAGTACCCGCTGCTATTGCTGCCTGTCATCAAGCCGGGATCACAGTGAAGATGGTGACTGGAGACACGCCAGGTACTGCTCGTCAAATCGCACGTCAGATAGGGACTTGGACGGATGGAGTAGATGACCAAGATAAATGGTCTCTATTGACTGGTTCTGAATTTGAGGCCTACACTGATGAGGCACTTCTACCTCATTTAGACCAACTCAAGATTATTGCTCGGGCTCGTCCTTTGGATAAGGCACGTTTGGTGAAGCTTTATCAGCAGTTGAATAGGGTCGTTGCCGTCACTGGTGATGGGACGAATGATGCACCTGCTCTCAACCAGGCTCAAGTAGGGTTGTCAATGGGTGATGGTACTTCAGTAGCCAAAGAAGCGAGTGATATAACTATCATCGACAATTCCTTTGCTAGTATCTCCAAATCAGTCATGTGGGGTCGTTCGCTCTATCAAAATATACAGCGATTCATCTTGTTCCAGATGACGATAAATGTAGCCGCTTGTTTGATTGTTCTTGCAGGGGCTTTTCTGGGTACACAATCTCCGATTACTGTCCCTCAGATGCTGTGGGTAAACCTGATTATGGATACCTTTGCAGCCATTGCCTTAGCTTCTTTACCACCGACGGAGAAAGTCATGACATCCCCTCCTCGCAATCCAAATGACTTTATCATTAACCGAGCAATGGGACTCAATATAGCCCTAGTAGGAGGGCTTTTCTTCTTCTTGCTTTTGGGTTTGCTTTCGGTCTTTAACCATATCGATATCACATCCGTGAATGACCTCTTTTGTAGAGCGTGTTTCGCTCAGATAGGACATATAGACCATACTCAAGGAGAATTATCCCCTTATGAGTTGTCCTTATTCTTTACTTTCTTTGTCTTTCTTCAGTTCTGGAATCTATTCAATGCTAGAACCTTCTTCCTCAGACAGAGTTTCTTCTCTTGCTTGAAAGGGACTTCAGCTCTGCTGATGATAGCTGTATGTATCCTATTCGGCCAAGTCTTTATCGTTCAATTTGGAGGTGAAATGTTTTCTGTGGTGCCGTTACCTATTCAAGACTGGTTATGGATAGCCCTCTTGACATGTCCTGTATTCCTTGTTGGAGAACTCGTTAGAGCACTATCTCGCCGATTTCGTTAGGCGCATTCACTAAGTATTTCGGATTAAAAACAGCAATTTCTTCCCGAGTACAGAATCCCCATGTCACTCCACAAGCATCTACTGCTGCTGCTTTTGCCGTCTGCATATCTACATCCGAATCACCTATATACAACACGTCATCAAGGTTGCTGATACCTGCATTTGCCATCGAATCAAAGACAATCTGAGGGTCTGGTTTCTTGTTGACTCCTGCTCTTGACCCCAGTACACTACTCCAAGGGATGTCATTAAGTAGTTTCTTGATGATGAGTTCAACTCCCATTTGATATTTGTTACTCGCAACCGCTACTTTGTATCCCGCGGTGGTAAGTTGCTTGAGTAAGGTATGTATATGAGGATAGGGACTACTATAATCGACACAGTGTGCACTATAATGCTCGACAAAAATCTGTTTGATTAATTCTCGTTTCTCTGGTGTGCGATCCGCTATCGGCATCGCTCTTTCAAGTAATTTCTCGATGCCGTTGCCTACAAATTCATAATAGCGATCTACTGCGTGGGTCGGCATCCCCATCTTTTGCAATGAGTAATTGCCGCTATTAGCCAAATCAACAATGGTATTGACTAGGGTGCCATCTAAATCAAAGATGACTAGTTTCTTCTTTGTTTTCATTTTTTTGGTGCTTTAGGGATAGATAAGGTGCCTTCATGTATCAATGTCTTGTGACTAATCTGATAACTCTTGAGGCGCTTTACCTTATCCGTTTTACGTATGATGAGCGAATCTTGTCCGTCCATCCATTTCGGATTTAGCTTGATGATAATCTCATCAAAGGTAGGAGTAGTCAAGGTATAGCGCGCTACTCCAGGCAAATCAGGGTAGAAGCCCATCATGCTAAACACTGCCCATGCAGACATTGCACCTGCATCATCATTTCCCGGAATACCATCTGGTTGGGTAGTGAAATTTTTTGCAAGCAATTCCTTGACTAACTTCTGCGTGCGCCATGCTTCATCTGGATAGTAGCTAAACAAATAAGGATAAGCTATATCTGGCTCATTCGCTGGGTCGTAAAGTCCTGCATCAAAGACATGCTGTAAGCGGTCAATGAAATGACGTTTCCCTCCCATCAGGCGAGCCAATCCTTTGATGTCGTGAGGAACATAAAATGAATAGTTCCAAGCAGTTCCCTCATGGAATCCAGGACTTGGTTCGAAATTTTCCCCTTGTTGAGGGTCGAATGGAGTGACAAAATCCCCATTTGGAAGTAAGGGACGTAACGTGCCGTCTTTCTTACTATAGTATTTTTTATAACGAAGGGACTGTTTGTAGAAACGTTTGGCATCTGCTTTCTTGCCCAGTGAATCTGCAAATTGGCTCAAGGCGTAATCTGCGATATAATATTCTAGTGCATGGGATACCGAATTGTCAAATTCCTTTACTAAAGGGACATATCCCAACTTGAGGTAATCATCGTTGTCGGGACGCATTAAATTTTCTTTGCCCGGTGCAGTCGCCGAACGATACATCGTGGCGTAGGCTGCTTCTACGTCGAAATCACGTAGTCCTTTCATCCAACTATCTACAATCACAGGAATTGAAGGGTCTCCTTCCATCGTCAGCGTCTCTCTGCCGAAGAGTTCCCATTTAGGCAACCAGCCATGTTCTTTTGACATGTTGACCATAGATTGAACCATCTGCATCTGTCGTTCAGGATAGACGAGGGTCAGTAGTTGATGTAAGTTTCGATACGTATCCCATAGCGAGAATACGGTATATCTATTTCCGTTTGTCGTTCCGATTTGAGCCGATTCCATCATCGGATACTGTCCATTGACATCTTGGAGTATGTTAGGATGAATCAAGCAATGATAGAGTGCGGTATAGAATACGGTTTTCTGCTCATTTGTGCCCCCTTTTACTTGGATACGGTTTAGATCCTGTCTCCATGCATCTTCAGCTTGTTGTCGTAATTGATCAAAAGAAGCGGTTTGCACTTGTTTGGTCTTTTGTTCTGCATCGAGGTTCTCACGTGCATTGGCCATGCTTACGAAGGATACGCCCATCCTTACGATGACTTGTTCCTCTTCTTGAGTATCAAATGAATAGGCGATACCGATACGGTCGCCAGCAATATCTTTGGTGTATGAATGATACAATTTATTTTTGCCATTCGTTGCATCCCATTCGGCTTCTACTCCCGTCATCTTAGGTTGTTTCTTCCAGTAGGTAGCGGTCAGGTTTGGTTTTTCGATACGCATTACGAAATAGACTGGAAATACAGATTGGAGATTATAGCAGAACGTGCCGAGTAGTTTCATCCCTTCGACTTCATTATTGCTTACTTGACGCATGTAGCTACCACTCTCATTGGTGAGCCCTTCTCCGAGGTTCAATAAGATATTTCCCTTTCCTTGAGGGAAAGTGAAGCGAGTACATGAAGTTCGTTTGGTTGCCGTCGTCTCTACCTTGATTCCATATTTATCCAGAAATAAAGAATAGTAACCCGGAGATGCCTTCTCATCATGATAAGCACTTCCATAGTCGTGATAGTCGACATCTAAGGCACCTGTAGTCGGCATCAATAAGAGTGAGCCTAAATCAGGGCATCCCACACCACTTAAATTGACATGGGCTAGTCCGGTGAAATAACTATTGGTATATTCATAAGGTGTGGACCACCATCGAGCGTCCTTGTCATACTTGTTGGTATCAGACCCCATCACATTGAATGGAGCTATAGACATCATGCCGTTTGGACATACTGCTCCTGGATTTGTCGCACCGAAATTGGTGGTTCCGATAAAAGGATTGACCCATTGTAGGACATCTTTATTGTCTTGGGACACGGCGGTTTCTGAAACAATTTTGCGCTTGTTCTCTGTTGCATTGACCATGCAACCCGAGAAGAAGACCAATCCGCAAACGAATCCCTTCAGGCTAATCTCACGTATTTTCTTTGAACTCCACATAGTTGTTTTCTTTTAAATAAAAACAACCTGTAGTCCTTTCTTGAATGAAGAAAAGACAACAGGTTGTTGATTGAAATGGTTTAAACGATTGAGTTTTTCTTGGTAAATTCGATGATCTCATCGATATAACCGAAAACCAATCCTGTTACCGTATCTGCACATCCATAATAGATTGCCACACGACCGGTATCTTTATCATGAATCGAAGCACATGGGAAGCATACATTTGGTACATCACCCATACATTCGTAAGGAGTCTCAGGAGTAATCAAATAAGGACCTGAGCGGTATTTTACTTTCCATGGTTCATCTAGGTCAAGTAAGGCACTACCAAAGGCATAGACGTAGCCATTGCAACTCTTCAATACACCATGATAGAACATAAGCCATCCTTCAGATGTCTCAATCGGAATAGGACCTGCTCCAATCTTGGTACATTGCCATGCACTTTGCTCAAAAGCAGAAGGAGACATCACGTGACGGTGTTTTCCCCAATAAGTCATGTCTGGTGTCTCGCTATAGAAGATATCTCCGAATGGAGTATGCCCATTGTCACTAGGACGACTAAGCATCGCGAAGTTACCATTGATTTTACGAGGAAACAATACGCCATTTCTGTTGAAAGGAATAAACGCATTCTCCAATTGGTGGAACGTTTTGAAATCGAAAGTATAAGCCACGCCGATAGTAGGTCCATGGTAACCATTGCACCAAGTCACATAATAGCGGTCATCTATCCAAGTCACACGAGGGTCATAACCATATACCCATTGACCGATTTCTTCATTGTCACATTCAAATTTCAACGGTTCAGGATTGATATTCCAATCGATACCATTGTCAGAAAAACCAACATGGAGAACCATACGACGATTGGTATCATCGCAACGAAAGACACCTGCAAATCCGTCCTCAAAAGGAACGACAGCACTATTGAAAATACTATTTGATGTAGGTAGTAAATCACGTTTGATGATTGGATTTTGGCTGTATCTCCATACGGTACGGTTACAATCCTTTGGCTTCTCTTCCCAAGGCATGTTGGGAACAGATAGACCTTCAATTCTTAGATCTTTTTTCATTTTCATTCTTAAATTAGATATTTACTCTTATTGTTTTAGTAGATGTTATGTGGTCGTTTTCTCAGGGTCAGGATACGTAAATGGTACGAACCAAGTCGCTAAGAAGGCAGGTATAGTAGCTATCAAAACCACGATAAAGAAGTTGTGATAACCGATACTGTCACTGATATACCCACTGATTAATCCGGGTATCATCACTCCTAGGTTCATGATTCCCGAGGCAAATGCATAATGAGCCATCTGGTGTTTGCCAGGGGCTACTTGTTGCATCATAAATAGCATCAATCCGACGAATCCGAAACCATATCCGAAGTATTCACCGAAGATAGCAGCTCCAATCACGTAGATACTCTCTGGCTGATAGATGGCAAGAAAGAAATAGACGACAAACGGAATATTGAAGATGCAACAGAGGATAAACAGACTGCGTTTCAAGCCTCGAGAAGCAATGAAATAGCCACCCAGGATAGAACCTATGATAAATGCTGCAGAACCTGCTGTGCCGTAAACGATGCCGATATCTTGTACCGAAAGGCCGAGTCCTCCTTTTTCTACCGATGCCTTGAGAAATAAGGGAACTATCTTCATCGCAAATCCTTCAGCGAAACGGTAAAGGATAATAAATCCGATATATATCCAGATGTATTTCTTCTGAAAGAAACTGGTCAGTACTTCCCAGAGTTTACTCATCGCCTCAGCACTTGATTTTACCTCACTTTTCTTTTGGAATTTTGTCGGTAAGACGCGTGCGTGATATAGGGCAGCAAAAATCAGTAGTGCACTGCAAATAAACATGATAATCATCCATGCATATACGGCACCAAAAGAATCTTTCAAAGTTCCGGCTAAAAAGACCAATGCGCCGTTTGCGAGAATTTTCGCAAAATTGTAAAAGGCACCTTGCCAACCAATATATTTTGATTGTTCTTCTTTAGTCAATTCTGTCAGGTAAACTCCATCAGCAGCTATATCATGAGAAGCTCCACTGATAGCTACTACCCCCATCAGTGCGATGGCGATAGCAAAGTTATTAGGTAAAGGCAAGCACAATGCAACCAAAGCAAAGGCTAGTCCCGATACCATCTGAGTGAGGACTACAAAGAATTTCTTTGTCTTATAGAGTTCCATAAATGGGCTCCATAAAGGCTTCAATGTCCAAGGTAACATGATTAGTGAAACCCAGAAAGCGATTAAAGAGTCACTGACTCCAAAGTCCGAGAACATAAGTACTGAGACCAATGAGATGATGATAAAGGGTAATCCCATCGCAAAGTATAGCGTCGGTACCCAAGCTACAGGTGATAGCGGCTTTTTATTTGCCATAGTGTCTAGAGTTATAATAGTGATTATTTAGCAGTACTCATCGAATAAGGGGCATCTTTGTCAGATACGCCTCGTTGCATATTTGGTTTAGATTGCATATCAAACTGAAGAGTCATCCCTTTGATCAATTCAGGATAAGAGAGATAATTCTTATCGTAAGTCGCTCCGTTGATGAGTAAGTGGTCGATATAGCGATTGTCTACACTATTTTTCGGTGCATCAATATGGATATCTTTTCCATTTTCAAGATGGATAATTGTCTTCTTAAAGAGCGGAGCACCAAGAGCATACTGAGGGCTACCAGGACATACAGGATAGAATCCCAATGCTGAGAAGATATACCAAGCAGAAGTCTGTCCGTTGTCTTCATCACCACAATAGCCATTTGGAGTCGCTTGATACAAGCGATTCATCACTTCACGTACCCAGAACTGAGTCTTCCATGGTTGACCTACATAATCGTATAGGTAAGTGATATGCTGAGCAGGTTGATTACCATGTGCATAATTGCCCATATCGGCTATTTGCATCTCTAGAATCTCATGGATGCGTGAGCCATAATAGCTGTCATCATAGATAGGAGGTGCTACGAATAGGTAATCCAATTGTTTGATAAATTCTTTTTTACCGCCCATCAACTTGATTAACCCGTTGATGTCATGGAATACACTCCATGTATAGTGCCAGCTATTTCCTTCAGTGAAGGCATCACCCCATTTGAAAGGACTGAATGGTTTCTGGAAACTTCCATCTTCATTACGTCCACGCATCAATCCTACTTTAGGATCAAATACGTTGCGGTAGTTTTGAGCCCGTTTGGTTAGTAGATCAATCTCCTCTTGAGGACGATTTAATTTCTTGGCTACTTGCAATATGCACCAGTCATCATAAGCATATTCTAGTGTACGAGCCACATTTTCGTTGATGCCTACATTGTAAGGGACATATCCCAACTTATTGTAATATTCATAGCCTAGTCGGCCACTTGATTTGACCTCAGGGTGTACATTGTTTGCATCATGCTGCAAGATATCGTACAACTGTGTCAGCTCTTTTGTGTTTACTCCTTTCAGAATCGCATCAGCTACTACACTTGCTGAATTGTTACCGACCATACAATCACGGTGTCCTGGACTCGACCATTCAGGTAAGAAGTCATTTTCTTGACTTGCATTGATGAGGCCTGCTTGAATCTTCTGGTTCTCTTCAGGATATACCAGATTGAGCAGTGGGAATAAGGCACGGAAGGTATCCCAGAACCCTGTATCGGTATACATATATCCTGGACGTACTTCGCCGTTGTACGGGCTGTAGTGTACGACCTGACCATCAGCATTTACTTCCCACAACTTGCGAGGGAATAGGGTGCTTCTGTAGAGGCAAGAGTAAAAAGTGCGATACTGGTCTACAGTACCCCCACCTACTTGAATCTTACCAAGTACTTTGTCCCATCTGTTCTGTCCCATTTTGACGATTTCGCCAAATTGATGACCTTCTAGTTCGCGTAGGTTGACGAGTGCTTGTTCAGGAGAAATAAATGAACTAGCTACTTGAGCGATGATTTGTTCTCCTTTTTTAGTTTTGAAATGAATGGCAGCTTGTACGTGGTCAGCAGTCAATTGATGCTTTTTGGTCGGTGTGATATCACTGTACAATTCTGCTTTCTCTACCGGGTGATCAAATTTGATTACGAAGTAGTTCTTAAAGTTAGCTGGTACACCACCGCTATTGCGTGTGGTGTATCCAGTAACTGTCTGATTGTCTTCTAATAATTTCAGCTCAGAGCCTTTATCAAAAGCATCTATGATGACAGCAGAACTGTTACTTTCAGGGAAAGTAAAACGGAGCATGGCTGCACGTTCTGTAGGGGTCACCTCAGCAAGTACATCATGGTCTGCTAGATAGACACTATAATAGTAAGGATGTGCCTTTTCAGCTTGATGTGAGAAATGACTCGCCCGTCGGTTCTCATCTACTGTCGTGAAATTGGTCACTGGCATCAGAGAGAACTGTCCATAGTCATTGATCCATGGACTTGGTTGGTGAGTTTGTTTAAAGCCTCGTATGGTCTTAGCTGTATAGGTATATGCCCAGCCGTCACCATTCTTCCCTGTCTGAGGAGTCCAAAAGTTCATTCCCCAAGGCAAAGCGATGGCAGGATAGGTGTTACCTGTAGACAAAGCCGAGTCAGACTGACTTCCTACTAAGGTGTTGACATATGATACAGGGTCTGTTACAACTGCAATAGACTCTGCATCAGGTTTATTAGTGCAAGCACTAAATAAACCTGCACTAGACAATACGATAAATAGCCTAAATAGATTTCTCATTTCTGATTAATTATATGATTCGTTATTTTATCCAAGAAATAGCTTTATCACCCATATGGAATACGAGTTCACCACCCTTCATGATATTCTCGTAAGAGATACCTGCTTGGGTATAGTCTTTTCCATTCAGCGTGATGCTTTGGATGTATTTATTGGTTGCGCTGTTGTTCTCTGCTTTGATGACAAAGGTCTTGTCTCCAGGGAGTTTGATTGATGCTTCATCCAATAGAGGAGAACCGAAGATATAATCACCTCCTGCAGGATCTACTTGATAAAGTCCCATGCTAGAAAGGATATACCATGCAGACATTTGACCGACATCTTCATTACCAGCCAAGCCATCAGCTTCTGTCGTATAGAGTGTGCTGTATACTTCACGTAGCTTGTCAGCCCCTTTCCATGGTTCGTTGAGTAGGGTGTAGAAGTATAGAATATGGTGACTTGGTTCGTTGCCATGTACGTATTGACCAATAAGTCCGGTCATATCACTAGAAGCTCCTTTTTGGAGTTTTGGAGATGCAGTAAACAGAGAGTCTAATTTTGCTAATGTCTCTTTGCGACCGCCAAATAGTTCGACTAATCCATCTAAATCATGAGGAACTAACCAAGAATATTGATAAGCATTTCCCTCTACATAATCACAATCTCTATGACTAGCGAAGAATGGGTCGAAAGGAGTACGCCAGCTGCCATCAGCGAAACGGCCACGAACGAAATGAGTCTCTGGGTCAAAGTAATGACGGTAGCTATGGCTACGTGTGGTAAAATAATCAGCTGATTTTTGATCACCCATCATCTTAGCTATCTTAGCAACAGAACCATCAGCAATAGCATATTCCATGTCATTACCGATACTCTCACTACCTAAATCACTAGGGATATAACCGTATTTCTTTAGGAGGTCTAGTTCACGCTCATCTAACATAGAAGAGGTGGTCATCGCCTTGTATGCCAAGTCGTAGTCGAACCCTTTGAATCCTTTAAGCATGGCATCAGCAATCACGTTGATTGCAGGGTTACCGACCATACAGTTAGTCTCACATCCCATCAAATGCCATACAGGCAATTTCCCTTGTTGTTCGTAGATATGTAGCATCGTGTTGACGATATCGTTGACACGCTCTGGGTGTACGATAGTCATCATCGGATTAAGTGCTCTGTAGGTATCCCACAATGAGAATGTGGTGTAATTGACAAATGAAGTATCTTTGTAGACCTTACCATCAGCACCTCGGTAGCTACCATCGCTATCCATAAATACAGAAGGCGCAATCATCGTATGATACATCGCAGTATAAAATATTTTCAAGGTAGCTGTATCTTTACTTGCTACTTGGATGCGTGCGAGCTCTTTGTTCCACGCTTGAAGTGCATCTTCTCGAACCTTATCAAATGACCAGTCAGGTAGTTCCTCTTTGATTGAAGTCAAGGCATGATCCCCGTCTACTGGTGATAAACCGACTTTTACAAGGAGTTCCTTATTGTCTGTAAGGTCGAAGTCAAAACGAGCAAAACGAACGTCTACTTTCGTTTGCTTAGCACTAACGACTTGACCGTGCTCATCGTAGAGAGTCGTTTTGATGACTGGCTTGTTGAATTTAATGGCGAAAGAGAGTTGTTGGTTATCAGCCCAGCCTTTTGAATTTCTGAAACCTTTGAATGTCTCAGCATCAACCGGCACTACGCCTGTTGCTGTTGCTTCGTCCCAGCAAGTTCCATTTTGTAAATCTAAAATTACTCCTGTAGAAGTAGCTCCTTTGGGATATACATATTGATGAAGTCCTGTGCGATTCGTTGCGGTAAGTGATACGTCTACTTTGTAACGGTCTAAAAAGACATGATAGTATCCAGGAGCATATGACTCGTTGGCATGGGTAAACATAGAAGCTTGTCCTGAATAAGGCGCTTCTTCTGTTCCTCGTCCAGGAATCACGTCATCTCCTACGACAGGCATCAATGTGATATCGGCCAAATCACCAATACCTGTACCACTTAAGTGGGTATGGCTGAAACCGATACATGTAGTGTCTCGGACATTGTATCCTGAGCACCAATCCCATGATTCGGGAATACTTGTAGGGCCCAATTGAACAAAACCATAAGGGACATCGGCACCCATAAAGACATGTCCATGTCCGGCAGCTCCGATACGTTGGTCTACAAATTGAGTAAGGTTTTCTTTCTGTAACTGCGCATCGTTGGCAGTGGGTTTACATGCTACAAGCAAAAGAGCGCCCATAGCAATACTCATAAGAGTCGTTGCGGTTTTCTGTTTCATATGATTCAATAAAGGTTTATACTATTCTTCGTTTTTATGAATACGATATACCTTGCAAATATACTGTATTCTTTGACACCCTCTATTAGTGGATGTTCTTTTATTAGACTATTTCTTTACGCTATTCCGACAGTTTTAACTGATAATTCTTTTTTACTCTCCATCATATTGCTATCTTTGAAGCATTGTTTACTAGAAACTATAGGTTATGAATGCAAAGAATAAAGAAACAGTCCATTATCATTTATCTGATTTTATACAAGGTGATGAGACTTTCCAAATCGTCCATCGAGAGATTGATGTTCATCGTAATGTTGTGATGCATGACCATGATTATTACGAGATCTTGTGGATTACGAGAGGGAGTGGTTATCAAATAGTCAATAAGCAACGTATGGCGCTCGAACGAGGTGATATGGTGATGATTCGTCCTAGTGATACGCATATGATTATGGCCAACAAAGGTGGATTGACATTTATCAATATTGCTTTTTCTTCGGATACGGCAGAGTTGATGCGTGTCCGTTATTTCGATAATCCAGAGCAGTATTTCTGGTCTAAGGGATTGCTGCCAGCTAAGATACATATAGATGACCAGCATATAGATCGTTTCACGAACCGGGCACATGAGGCCATGCGTCATCGCTTGAGCTATATCCAATTGGATTCACTCTTATTGTTTATCTTGCGAAACATCATCACTGATGAATCTCAATACATGCTTGATATTCCTATCTGGCTCTATCATGCTTTGGCTCAATATAAGACGCCCAAAAGTTTCAAAATGGGACGGGAAGGTTTTGCTCAGGAATGTGGACGAAACATTGATTATATCAATCGAGTAGTCCGTAAGCATCTTCACATGTCTCTTACTGACTTGCTAAACAATCGCAAGATGCAATGGGCTGCCTTGCAGTTGACTTCTTTGGATACTCCTATCAAAGAGATTTGTCTCAACTGTGGCTTTAATAACCTAGGGCATTTCTATAAGGTGTTTAAACAGTTCTATACTCAGACACCTCAGCAATATCGCTCAAGTAACCAGCAAATCGTATAGCGATGGGTAGCTTTTGATTGTTCTAAGGTGTCTAAGTATAGCTTGTCTTTCAATCTTATTTCTCGTCTTTAATAGAACGAATCAAGGTTTTTAATTCCTTTTTCTGTTGGTTGCTCATAGAGCCGAAGGTAAATAGTGCAAAACCTTTGGCACCTGCGTTGAGTGCGGCATGTACTGCTTGAGTGAGCGTGCCTCCCTTGGTTCCTTTCTTGAAGCTAGCAATATAGAGACCTGCATAGATAGCAGTTCCTTGATGGGCATCTTTGACACAGTCTGCTACGCATTGTCCTACCCACTCTGGTCCTTGGTTGTAGAAGCCATTGTAAATCATAGGATAGGCTCTATCAAGATTCCATTTACCCCAATCTTGGTAAACCATTCGACGAGACATTTTAGGTGTCGGGAATGGTGATGCAGTCAATTCTTTGCCATGGTTTCTGACCATTGTCTCAATCTGATTGACTAGATGAGTCACGGCATCAAAGCGGAATTGAGCCCATTGTTCATCGCCATTGACATCTGCTTGATTGCGAGGGTCGTAGCTATAGGCTTCTTCGAAGGCTTTAATCATCGCAGGATGATATCCATAATCCCATTCTGGATACACCTTGTCTTGAACGATATCGTATTTCTTCCATAGTGTAGTTGGGAGTATGGCATCTACATAGCGGCAATAGTCAAGACTGATACTTGCTAGTCCTTCGATTTCAGCATACGGTTCTAATTGTTTCAGGATGGCTTTTTGTACCCCTGGGATGATTGGGTTAAGAAATTTATAATAGTCTACATAAGCTTTCTTGTGCATCATAGATTGACCTAGGCGGTTATAATCTAACCATTCAGGATGTTTCTTAGCGATGGCTCCGTTGCTGAGAATCTCACGCCATGCGTGTACTTCTATTCCATACTTATTAGCTACAGGAATCATCTTCTTCAGATTTTCTACGGATGAGTTGGCTAGGATACCATCTAATCCCACGTCATGCATTTCTTTGAAATACTTGTCTAGATTTCCGTCTTTAGGATAGCCTCCCCAAGTGAGAAATCGGGCTTGTCCAAAAGTTCCTTGCACGCACATCATAAACATGCAGAGCATCATAAATAAATGTTTTTTCATCATCTTCAGTTTTAGTTATACATTGTTATTTATATCTTTGTTTTTTCATTAAACAAATTAATCATTTAAATCTTTTCGTTATGAACAACCGTATTTTATCTCTAAGCCTATGTCTGTTCACGTTGTCGGGGATTTGCTTACCCGCATCTGCTAGTGAACCCAAGGGGCTTGATGTCCCGAAGGATATTGTCTTTCCTTCTTATACTTGCCATCATACGACGTCGGCTATTACGGTAGATGGAAAACTCGATGAAGCGGTATGGGAATCTGCTCCATGGAGTCATTCATTTGTAGATATAGTAGGCGATTCCAAGCCTAAACCAAAGTATGATACTCGCTTCAAGATGGTATGGGATGATGAGGCGTTGTATATAGCAGCCAAACTCATCGAACCAAATATCTGGAGTACCGTGAGTGAGCGCGATGCAACCATTTACTGGGACAATGATTTTGAGGTATTCATCGATCCTCATGGCACAGGACGTTGCTACTTTGAATATGAGATGAATGCTCAAAATACGCCTTGGGATTTACTCATGACCAAGCCTTACTATCAGGGTGGTACGTTTCTCAATGGCTTCGATATCAAGGGACTACAAAATGCAGTACATATTCAAGGAACACTTAATGACCCAAGTGATACTGACGATTATTGGACAGTAGAAATACGCATACCTTTCAAATCGCTTAATGTATCTATCAAAAATAAAACCATCTGGCGGATGAATTTCTCCAGAGTAGAGTGGCTTAAGGTTGATGTCAAGGATGGTAAATATGTCAAACGTCCTGGTACCGAGGGGTCTGGTAATGAAGAGAACTGGGTGTGGGCTCCAACAGGCGTGGTCGATATCCATCGCCCAAGTCTATGGGGCTTTGTCTATTTTGCTCGCTAGAACCCTACACGTGTCTCTTATTCTATTATTCTTATCGGATGAATACCAGTTTTCCACCTTGCATTATTTGTTGATAGGTGATGGTATGTCCGGTAAGAATTTTATTATTTAGTCGTATCTCTCTAATGTTATCGTTGGCTGTTGATCCTTGTTGACTAATCGTTAGCTTCTTCCCGTTTGGAAGAGTTAACTGCATCTGGTCAAAGTAAGGAACACCCAATTCGAAGACGCCTCCTACTGGATTGACAGGATAAAACCCCATAGCTGAGAAGATGTACCATGCAGACATCTGTCCACAGTCTTCATTTCCACAAAGTCCTCCTGGCGTATTGGTGTAGAAGTCATCCATTATTTGATGGATAATCTTATGCCCTTGTTCGGGTTTGTCTGTCCAGTTGTAAAGATACGCAACATGGTGGCTAGGTTCGTTTCCATGTGCATATTGTCCTATCATACCTGTGCTGAAAAGGGGCAATTCCTCGTCTTGCCCTGAAGATAGGGTGAAGAAGCGGTCTAACTTAGCTGTGAAATCTTCTTTTCCCCCGAAGGTGTCGATCATTCTAGGTACGTCTTGAGGTACATTCCATAGGTATTGCCAAGCATTGCTTTCTGTAATATCTTTGGTATAGGCTTTCGGATCAAACGGTTCTACAAAGTCTCCTTTGCTATCTCTTGGCTGAAAGAACCCAGTCGCTTCATTATATAGATTCTTATAGGACTCGCTTCGTTTCTTGAATACAGTAGCTAGGCTGTCTTTGCCCATGGCATCGGCCATGCGATAGATAGCGTAATCATCAAAGGCGTATTCTAAGGTTTTGGATAATGACTCTCCTTCTAAATCACTCGGCATATACCCGTATTTCTTGTATAGTCCTATCCCTCGGTAGTTGTCATCATTGGCTGTATTGACACATGCTTCGAGGGCTTCTTCAGGGTCGAAACCTCGCATCCCTTTGAGATAAGCATCTGCTATCACGGGAGCGCTGTGGTAACCAATCATCATGTCTGTCTCGCTTCCTTGCATATTCCATACGGGGATTCTGCCATGTTGTTTGTAGAAGTCTACGAATGATTCTACCATATCGCCTACACGCTGTGGAAATAATAAGGTGTAGAGTGGTTGTGCTGCACGATAAGTATCCCATAGCGAGAAGCGGCTATAGTGATGTAGATTATTTGGTGAGAGTTTGTGGGTCTTGCTATCTGGACCTCTATAGGTTCTGTCTTTATTGTCATAAACGACTGGCGCTAGCATCGTGTGATACAATGCTGTGTAGAATGTGACTATCTTATCATGGTCATCAGAGGTAACCTTGATTTTGCTGAGTTCTGCATTCCATAGTCCTTCGGCTTGTTGTACGAATGAGTCAAATTGACCTATCTTTCCTTTGGTGTCAGCTTGAAGATTTTTCAATGCCGCTTCTTCACTTGTCGCAGATAGGGCGGTATATATGATTACTGTTTCATCTTTTTGTAGTGAATTGTAATGCAATACGGCGTCTACTGAGCGTTGCTTATTGCTCAAAATAGTGGTGTCCATCTCGATGCTATCCCACGGCTTAGATACGCGAGTAGCAAAATAGAGATGTTGGTCTCTGGCCCATCCATTGCTGTGACGATGTCCTGTCAAGAGGTCTTTATTCTGTGGGGTGATAGCGGCACTCTGTGTGCTATCCCAGTTCATTGACTTAGTCAAGTTGATACGCACGGCTGCTCCTTGCGTTCGATGGAAGGTATAGCGCTGAATGCCTGTCCGAAGTGCAGCAGTGAGTTCTACGTCAATGCCATAATCTTGGAGCAATACACGATAATATCCTGCATGGGCACTTTCTTCGTCATGTGCGAACTTGCTGTAGATACCAAGAGGGGCTTTGTCTTTTTTCAATGGGTCCGTGGTCGGGAGGAAGGAAATATCATATAGGTCTCCTGCTCCCGTCCCTGAGAGATGAGTGTGACTAAATCCTGCAATCGTACTGTCTGGGTAAAAATAACCTGCAATACGGTCCCAACCAGGTAGTCCATTGTCAGGACTTAGTTGGACCATCCCAAAAGGTACCTGTGCACCGGGATAGGTGTTGCCTACATAGTCAGTCCCTATGAACGGATTGACTAACTGAGCATATTGGTTACTGTCTTGATTTTGCGAGCATGAGCAGCATAATGCGGTAGCTGCGAGTACTGTGCAGAAAAGTTGAGTAAGATGTTTCATAAATGTAATTAGCTGTTTTTTATCTAACCAAAGGTACTAAAATTGAGCACTTTATCCCCTTTATTATCTAAATACAATAGAATTATTACGGATTAGCGTATATATTTTATTGTTATTGTATAATGTCGTTTATTTATGTTGGCATTGATGATATTTCTGAGTAACTTTGTTTTGAAGTCTATGTTTAAACATTAAATTTTAGAATCATGAAGAAATATCATCTTTCAAGAAAAATCTATCTATTTGGATTTTTGTTTCCCATCATCTTGCTAGGGCTTGACTCTTGTGCTAATGATTTCTCTGAACATTTCATTAAAGACCGTGTCTATCGACAACGAGTAGAAGAAGCTTTCAATTATAAAGTTGATCGAGTGGGTGAACAATACTTTGATGTATCTAATGATTCTTTGACAAAACCCGAACTTGAAGCTTTGCATTTCCTATATGCCTACATGCCAGATGGGGATATGATAGATCTTCCTACCGATTATTATCTTCACAATGTGCGGAGTACTTTTGCTACTCGAGATGAGATGCCGTGGGGAGAGAAAATCCCTGAACTCTTATTCCGCCACTTCGTCTTACCTATACGTATAAATAATGAGAATTTAGATGAATCTAGATGGGTTATTCACGATATGGTGGCTCCTTTGCTCAAAGGGCTGACCATGAAGGAGGCTATACAGCGTGTGAATCATTGGTGTCACGAAAAAGTGGTGTACACTCCTAGTGATGCACGAACTAGTAGTCCGTTAGCTTCTATCAAAACGGCTTTCGGTCGCTGTGGAGAGGAATCTACGTTTACTGTAGCTGCTCTGCGAAGTGTAGGTATACCTGCCCGTCAGGTGTATACGCCACGGTGGGCACATACAGATGATAATCATGCATGGGTAGAGGCTTGGGCTGATGGAAAATGGTATTTCTTTGGCGCTTGTGAACCAGAACCAGTATTGAATCTGGGGTGGTTTAATGTACCTGCAAGCAGAGGTATGCTGATGCATACTCGTGTCTTTGGAGACTATAATGGACCGGAAGAGGTGATGCGTCGCACAATCAATTTTACTGAGATTAATGTCATAGACAATTATGCTAAAACGGCCAAAGCAGCTGTGCATATCGTTCATGCTGATGGCACCCCTGCTGGAGAAGCGGTGGTTAAATTTATGATTTACAATTATGCTGAATTTCATCCTGTTGCTACTAAAATAGCCGACGCTCAAGGAAATACTTTCTTGACTTCTGGTATGGGAGATATGGTCGTATGGGCAGCTAAAGATGGACAGTTTGGCTTCAAAAAATTGTCTTTCGGCCAGATGAAAGATATAACAATCAAATTGGATGCTAAGTATGGTGATGGCTATGCTATGGATATGGATTTGACTCCTCCACCAGCATCTGATAATATACCTGCTGTAACGAAAGAACAACGGGCTGAAAATAATAGACTCTTAGCTATAGAAGACAGCATTCGCAATGCTTATGTAGCGACGTTTATCACTACAGAACGGGCTACTGAACTAGCTAAGGAGTGGGGGATAGATCCTCTGAAGGCAAGCCGATTCCTAACGGCTTCGCGTGGGAATCATCGGGTGATAGCTGATTTCTTGATGAAACATGCAAAGCAATCACAACGGGCCTTTGATTTGCTCGATGCACTCTCTAATAAGGACTTGCGCGATGTCACTGCTGCGGTGCTGGATGATAGTTTTGACCATGAGGATGCTTTTCTTAATCCTCGTGTAGAAAATGAAATGCTTACGCCATATAAGGGGTATTTCCAAACTGTCTTCTCGGCTGCACAACGAGCGGTCTTCAAACAGAATCCGGAGATGCTCGTCCAAGCTGTAAATGAGCATGTCACACTCACTGACCCGCTTGCTCCTCAACGTATCAGCATCTCTCCTCGTGGTGTCTGGGAGAGCAAACTAGCTGATATACGCTCGCGCGACATTTGTTTTGTCGCTGCTGCACGAAGTTGTGGTATCGATGCGCGAAGGGATTATGTAACGGGTAAGATTCAATATAAGTCTGGCGATGACACTTCGTATACTGATGTCTCTTTTGATAATAACGTCGACCAATCGTCGGGCAAGGGAATCATGCAAGCGGATTATAATGCCAATGCTAAACTAACTAATCCAACTTACTACAGTCATTTTACGATTGCTCAAATCCGTGATGATGGTTTCCCTTATCTACTCAGTTATGATGAGGGTGAAGTCGATATGGGACAGGGGGCTTCATGGAAGAACTTGTTGCAGAAAGGTACGTCGGTAGATGCTGGTTATTACTTGCTTCTTTCAGGTACTCGGCTTCCTAGTGGTAAGGTGTTGGCTCATTTGCAATTTCTCAATGTGGAGCCTAACCAAACGACTCATACTGAGTTGGTCATGCGTGATGATATCTTAAACCGTCAGGCGATAGGTTCTTTGTCTACCCAATTGGATTATATTCCGTTGTCTATCGATAAAGAGCGCAAAACGGCGGTTACTGATTGTTTCATCACACCTTCTGATGAGAGCAAACCTACTTTGTTGAGCAAAAAAATAGCTAAGGGGGATTATATACTAGCAATTCTTGGAGTCAATCAAGAACCAACTAATCATGTGCTTCGTGATATAGCGAAGATGAGGGACCAGTTCAATCAGATTGATCGACCAATCCTTTTCTTATTCCCCAATATGTCTGATGCTCGTAAATTTAGACCTTATGAATTCGGTCAACTTCCTGACCATGTGATGTACGGTTTAGATTCCGATAATAAGATTCAATCACGTATAAAGGCGAACTTGAAGTTGAGTGATAACGTTCAATTGCCTTTGCTCATAGTAGCTAATGGCGATGGATCTATTTATTTCGAAACTCATGGTTATACTATAGGCGTGGGTGAACAAATAGTGAAATTAGTTAACAATTAACATTTAATTAACACTTAGTTGACTCATTGGCCATAAATATTAAAGATTAGAAGAAGGATGAACTATTTTTTGTATCGTCCTTCTTTTATTCTATTTTTGTGAAATAGAGGTTACATTACTTGAGTACTTTTCTAAATTGTTAAGAATAAATAGAAGGTATTTCTGATAGATACATCAATATGAATATAATAGTTAGAAGGTTTTCTTCTTTATTTACGGCCATATTATTCATGCCGATTTTACTGCTTGTGCTTTCTTCGTGTAGCCCAAACAGAGCGACTCACTCGTCCCTTTCAAAAGATAGTAATAAGTTGAACTCTTTGCTTCGAACTGACATGGCTGAAGAGCATTCTTCTCTTGTCGTAAAAGATAAACAGGAGGATGATGCTATCGCTGTCATTTGGTTGAGGCGGAGCTTTAGTTCGTTGGGAACCCCTTCTTTTATGGATAACTACAATCATTTTAAGAAGCGAGTCGAACTGCTAGATAATGAAATCTATAATATCAATGTGCATGAATTGATTTACTATCATTATGTAACTGTAGGCAATGCAGATAGTGCACGTGTGTATCTAAATAAGGCGTTTGAGTATTTTGTCACTCACGGTAAAGAGAAAGCAGCTTATACACTTCCTACGTATTATCTTCTGATGTTAATCAGACAGAATCAAACCAAAGAAGCGTTGAACCGTTGTCAATATTATTTGGGATTGGCCAAGGCCTCTGGTTCAAAAGAAAATGTTGGACGTTGTTATGAACTGTCTGCTACTATATACAAAGAGATACAAATGTATTCGTTGGCTATTCCTGCTTATGAAAAGTATATAGAGATAGCAAAAGAGGCTACTCATCCTGATACGGGGATATATAATGATATCAACGCCTTGGCTGAGATTAATTTCTTTGTTGGTAATTACGAAAAGATGAATGAAGAATTAATCTTATTTGATAGTCTGATGAATAACGAGCACTTTACTGGTCATCTTACTGGAACAATCGCTGTATGGAATGCGCTCAAGGCAAACTATTTCTTAAAGAAGAGCAATAAGGATAGCGCTGAGATTTATATTGAGAATATGCGCGATATGTATAACAAGAATATAGTCTCTAACCATTTGAATTATGAGACCGAAATTAGATATAATGAATTTGTGGGGAACTATGAAAAGGCCTTGGCTTATAGTGATACCTTACTTCAATTCTATCAACAGGAACAAGCGTCCAGACGTGTAGGTAATGCTCAATTGATTCAGGCACGATTGAATAATAAATTGGGAAATTATAAGGCTGCAAGTGCAAACTATGCTGCGTATATCTTGTCTAAGGATTCATTGGATACGGCTAATTTACAAAAACAAGCTATCGCGATGCAGTCTAGTAAAGAGGTGGCTGATGCTCAGTTGGCTGAGGGTGAGGTGAAACAGAAGTTAGCTGAGAACCAGAATATAACGCTGTGGGTTTTTGTTGTTGGTCTATTGTTGATTGGTGCCTTATTACTTTTCCTTTTGACCTATTATGTGAAAAATCAGTATCGTTTGAAAGAGTACAATGCCAAACTTAAGGTGGCGTTGAACCGTGCTGAGGAGGGGGTTCGGGTGAAAGAGAATTTCATGCATCATATCTCTCATGAAGTCCGTACGCCACTCAATGCAATTATTGGTTTCTCAAGTATCATCGATGAGATGTATCCAGAGGATAAGGGGATGCATCAATACCTTAGTGTAATCAATGAAAATGGGCAGAAATTGATTGATGTCATCACAGGTATCCTAAATGCATCAGATCTTCAGAACACGATGATTAGTGAGGCTTTTGTTCACTATAATATATCTGATATTGTGACTAGAATAATAGATAATTTCCGTCCTAAAGTTTCTTCGAATACAGAAATAAAATACGAATCAACACTTCCTGATGACTTCAAGATGTCTATTCGTTTAGATAGTATAACGATGCTCTTGAATGGAATTATAGGCAATGCGGTGAAATATACTAAGTCTGGAACAATATTGATTAAGGATGAACTAGATGAAACAAATACGAACTTAATATTAATTGTCGAAGATACTGGAATCGGGGTTGACGAGTCGGATGCAGATAATATTTTCAATCTATTTTTCAAAGAGAACAAATATGAACTAGGAGGGGGAATCGGACTTTTTGTTTCCCAACAAGTAGCAGAGGGACACGGTGGTACACTTATTTACGATAAGGAATATAAAGAAGGTGCTCGTTTTATTCTTACACTACCCTTAGAATTCTAATTTTCTAGATCTAAAATTATAAACATGCGATTATCCTTTTTAGAAAAGATAGATTCTAGCGTATCTACTGTACTTCTTTTCTTTATAGTCACTGTTGTCAGTGTATGTGTTTCTTGTGATTCAGCTCCTGCAGCCACGTATGAAAGAAGTGGCGATTTAACGTCTGAAGCTAAGACTATCAATGAAGTGTTTTATGAGAAGAAGATTCATCAGTATGAATCTCTTCACGAGTATGAACAGGCCTTGTTATTCGCAGATACTCTTGCCAATTTGTATCAACAGAATGGAGAAACAACGGCTTTGATTAATCTGCAGTTGACGCGCGCTCATCTGTGTCATCTTGAAGGGGAATTTAAGAAGGCTAGTCGTTATTATTCTGAATTTATAGAACAAAGAGAATCACTCAATACTGTTGTCTTGAGCAAAATGACTCTCGAACAAAGGCTATCTAAAGATGTTATACACGCTCAACTGTCCGCAGGTGATATGGAACGTAAATTAGAAGAAAGTCAAAATTCTACTTTATCAGTGGCTACCATAGCACTCAATACGATTGGAACATTGCTCTTGGTTCTACTCATCTATTGTATTCATACTCATCACCGATTGCATGAATATAATAATCGATTAAAACGAGCTTTGACTAAAGCGAATGAGGGGGTACGGGTGAAGGATAATTTCATGAATCATATATCTAATCAGATTCAATCACCACTCCAACTAATTATTCGTTTCTCCAACAAGTTACATGACATGCATCCTGAAAACGAAGAGGTGCATCAATATCTTGATGTCATCAAAGATAGTGGTAATAAATTGGATGATATTATTTCAGGTATACTCAATGTATCTAAATTACAGAGCGAAATCCTCGAAGAGGATTTTACAATACATAGAGTAAATGCCCTGATGAATGAGATCGTTTCTAAATTTAGATCTAAGACACATCCAGGAGTAGAAATCTGTTATCGTTCTTCTTTATCGAATAGCTTCTCCATGCTTATGCGTTATAAGGCTGCTCATCTGCTTCTTGATACGTTGATTAGTAATGCCGTGAAATATACGGAGAAGGGTACTATCAGCCTAGAGTCTTATTTGGACCATTCAAAATCTTCTTTGGTTATTGTGATAGAAGATACAGGCGTCGGGGTGAGTACTGAGGCTGCAGATAAGATTTTTAATCTCTTTTTTAAGGAGAATGGTTACGAATTGGGTGCTGGAGCTGGTCTATTTATTGCCAAGCAAGTGGTTGAGGGACGTAAAGGAACCCTTCATCTAGATGAATCTTATAAGGATGGTGCTCGATTTATCCTATCCATTCCAATCGAAGTGAAATCCTAATCACACTTACAACAAAAAAACGAGCCTCTATCAATCTATTGATAGAGGCTCGTCTGTGATATTTAGCGTAGTCATCTATTTTAGACCACTCATGCGAAGCATCGGTTCTACACTAGGTGCTGCTCCTTTGAACTTCTTATACAATACCATTTGGTCTTCACTATTTCCTTTCTCAAGGATATTCTTCCGGAAGCTGGTAGCTGTCTTAGTATCAAAGATACCGTTTTTCTCAAATGAAGCAAAGGCATCACAGTCGAGTACTTTTGCCCATGTGTAAGCATAGTAGCCAGCATCATATCCACCCATGATATGATTGAAGTAGGTCAATCTGTATCGTGGAGCTATCTCAGGGATTAGACCAATATTATTCATCGTTTCTTTTTCAAACTGCTCTATATCAAGATTGCTGGTGTCAGTAAGCATATGGAGTTTCATATCTAAGATAGATGCAGCAATCAATTCAGTGACATTGAATCCTTGGTTGAAGCCATGAGTACTTTCAATCTTTGCAATCAACGAGTCGGGGATGACTTCTCCGGTCTTATAGTTCTTAGCATACATCTTCAATACCGTAGGGTTGAGTGCCCAGTGTTCGTTTATTTGTGAAGGCAACTCGACGAAGTCACGAGCTACTGAAGTACCTGATGTCCCTTTGTACTGACATTGTGACAAAAGTCCGTGTAGTGCATGTCCAAATTCATGGAAGATAGTTTCTACTTCGTCTATTGTAAGCATAGATGGCTTATCTCCTACGGGAGGAGTCATGCTGCATACGTTGACAATCACAGGACGAACTCCTGCTTTTTGTGCGCGGAAGTTATTCATCCACGCTCCACCACGCTTACCTGCTCTAGGGAAGTAATCTGTGTAGAATACGCCGAGCAAACTGCCATCAGCATCTTTTACTCTGTAGGCATCTACGCCATCTGTATATACTGGGATATCTTTTGCTGGTTCGATGTTGATACCGTACAATTTATGAGCACACATGAAGGCTCCGTTACGTACATTATCAAGTGTCAAATAGGGTTTCAAGTCATCTTCATTCAACGCGAATTTCTCAGCCCGTAATTTCTCAGTATAGTACCACCAGTCCCATGCAGCAATCTTTTGTCCTTTATGGTCACGGTCCATTAGTTTCTGAAGTGCTTTGCGTTCTTCTTTCGCTTTTGGTAAGGCATATTCCCATACTTGAGTTAGGAGATTCATTGCTGCTTCTGGAGTCTTGGCCATATTGTTGTCTAGGATATAATCAGCATAACTTTCGAAACCGAGTAATTTGGCTTTTTGAAGTCTTAAGGAGATGATATCTTTTAGAATCTTCTTGTTATCTAATTCATCATTGTGATTGCCTTTTGTAGTATAAGCTTCATACATCTCTCGACGGATGTTTCTATCATCAGCATATTGCAAGATTGGAATTCTATTAGAGGTCTGAAGAGTGAAGATCCATTCTCCTGGTTTGTTTGCTTTGGCTGCTTCTTTTGCTGCGGCTTCAACTAACCATGCTGGGATACCACTCAAACGAGCACTGTCTTTTACTTCCAATTGGAAACGGTTTACTTCCTTGAGTAGATGGTTACTGAATGATAAAGTCAAGGTAGATAACTGACTGTTTATCTTGCGAAGTTGGTCTTTGTCTGCTTGATTAAGAGCAGCTCCACTCCGTACGAAACCTTTAAAAGTATCTTCAAGTAGTCTCGTTTGTTCGGAAGTCAAATCTAAACTCTTGCGTTGGTTATAGATGGCAGCTACTCGCTTGTACAAGGCTGCGTTGAGACGAATGTTATCTCCATGTTCTGACAATAGAGGAGCTAGTTTTTGTGCAAGAGCAGTCATCTGTTCGTTGGTGTCAGATTCTGTAAGATTGAAGAAAACACCTGATACTCGGTCAAGAATAGGACTACTCTCATCAAGTGCTACGATAGTATTGTCAAATGTAGGCGCTGCAGGATTAGAGGTGATTGCTTCGATATTCTTGTTTTGTTCTTCGATTCCTGCGTCGAATGCTGGTTCGTAATCCTTAAACTTGATTTGGTCAAATGCAGGAGCTCCCTCAGGAGTATTAAATGCTTCCATAAATGGATTTTTTTCAACCTTCGGCGAACAACTACTCATCGTGATGGTGAGCGCCGTCGCTAGAAGGGTCATGTTTAATAATTTGTTCATTTGTCTTTTTACTTTATTAATTAATAGTATCTGCAGTTGGTTATTTCAATAGTATATTAGCAACAATGGGATAATGGTCTGAGTTTCTGGTCTTATGAATGACCGCACACCTTGTAGTTTCGAGATGGTCACAAGGCATGATATGGTCTATCCTGACCCAAAGACGGTTCTTATTGTAAGAGATGCCAGGACCTCTGCCTTTGTCCACATAGGCATCATTCAATAGCTGATGCAGTCTGTAATGGGTATAGGAGATGGGACTATCATTTAAATCTCCACATAAGATGACATAGCGGTATCTTTGTTTTAATAGGTCTATCTCGGTACATAACTCTTCGATTTGTTGTGCTCGAACCTGAGACCTTTTGACTAACTTCTTCGGAATCTCAATCGCATTAGCTAATTCCCCCGTGGAGTTTCTGAGATGGCTGATGGAATCAAAGACAATCCGGTTATTGGCACTCAGTCCTGTAGAGACGAGATGATTGTTGATGACAATGAGCGTATCTGTACCCATATTGAGCGCATAGAACACAGTCTGTCTGAGGTTAGTGGTTCCTCGCTTATACCATGACTTGACAATCGGAAATTTGGAGAAAAGAACTAACCCTCCTTGTCTTGGATTGTCTTGGATATATTTATATTGACTTAGTTGATTGTGTATGTCTTCAGTCGTTAGGTATTTTTTGTTTTTGGTATATCCACTTTCTTGGATACAAACGATGTCCGCATTGATATCTTGAATCAAATCTACCGACTCGTTATGTCCATTGACTTTCTTATTTGTATTCCAGCCCATGACATTGTACGATAGCAATTTGAATTTAAGTGTCTTGGGAACTTCCTCATATACTCCCGTATCTGTCGTATCATTCATCGGGCAATAAGTCTGCACTTCTCCCCAGCAGATGAAGAGAGCAACGGCAGAGATTAAGAATCGAACATTGAATTGGAGTATCCAAGCCAGTACCCATAAGCCATTAGTGATGATAAGTATAGGAAAGATGAGGCCCATAAGATTACTCCACGAGACAGTCTCAGGACTGATTCGTTGACTCCAAGCCGAAAGAAGCAATGCCAATACAAATAATATATTGACTAGTGTAATCAACTTCTTAAGAAATCGACTCAATGGGCTCTTTCCGTTTTTCTCGTCGTCTGGTTTCATCTACTGTTTGCTTGCATCAAATAGCTGTCTTTTTTCTTTATCGGTCAGATTATTGTACCCTGACTTACGTACCTTATCTAGAATCTTATCGATTGAAGCTTCATTTGCTTTCTTATGCTCATTGTAATTCAGGTCGTCCTTATGCTTGTTGTAAGGCTTCTGGTCGAATTTACCTCCTCGTGAAACCTTGATATGTGGAGTATGCTTAAATATCTTAGATAGATTGACCACTCGGTCGATGAGCCAATTGACCCAGTTAGTGATATCTCTACCTCTACTCATCTGAAGAGCAAATAGATAACCAGCCAAAGCTCCTCCTAGATGCGCTAAGTGTCCTCCTCCATTGTTATCTGTCAGCAGTAGGACATCCATTACGATAAGTCCGATAGCAAGGTACTTAAATTTTACATCACCGATGAAGAGTAGCCGTATCACGCGATTGGGCTGGGCAGTAGATACAGCAAGTACCAATGCCAATATGGCTGCCGAAGCACCTACTAGTGTGGCATAATTGGTCATGAAATAAGGGATAGTATTGTACATCAAGATGAAAAATACCGCTCCGAAGATTTCTCCTACGATATACAATCCGACCATAGCCCGAGCACTATATAGATATTCAAATATTGGCCCGAAGAAGTATAGCCATAACATATTAAATAGTAGATGTAAGAAATTAGCATGGACAAATGAATAAGTAATCAGTGTCCAAGGATGCATCAATACCAGATGCCAATCCGATGGCAAAGCAACCCATTGGTCTAGCATGAACCCATGAAGTCCAGTTATCTTAGCAAATACCTGCAGGAAAGCAAGAAATACATATACTCCTGCATTGATGAAAATCAATTTCATCGTCATGTCAGCAGAAGTGAAACGATCACGAATGTTAGTTATGATATAGCTCATGTCCATTATCTTTTTTACGCCAGTACAATATAAGAATTAACCCAATCAACATGCCTCCTAAGTGTGCAAAATGTGCCACATAATCATTAGCATTGTTACTCACTCCAGAAATCAATTCAATCAAGGCATATCCTACTACTAAATAGATTGATTTTACTGGAACAGGAATAGGGAACATGAATATTTTGATATTTGGCCATGTCATCCCGAAACCAAGCAGCACACCGAAGACGGCTCCTGAAGCTCCTATGGTATTTAATCTATTAAGATATTCTTTCATAGGAATGACGAGATTATTGCCTATATCTACTTGAGTGTATTGTTTTAGTTCCGATACATAATAAATGTATTGGGATAACTCTTGAATCATGCCAGCTCCTATACCACAAATGAGATAAAATATGATATAGCGTTTAACTCCCCAAGTGCCCTCTATCCATCTACCGAACATAAACACAGCAAGCATGTTGAAGAAAAGATGAGAAAAATTAGCATGCATGAAGAGGTAAGTGACGAGTTGAGCTGGATTGAACCGGTCGGCTAATATAAAATGAAGCCCAAGGTAATCTGTCAAATCTATTCCACGAGTTTTGAGGATAGTGGTAATAATAAACATTAATACGTTGAGCATTAGCAAATGTCTGGTGACTTTAGGGAAATTATTCATCGATATATACTGTTTAATTGCATTTATGTGAGAAATAGGAGGATTATCTCCTTTTTACTACTTGCAAAAATAGTCATTTAATTGGTTTTTACCTCATAAACAAGCTTTGTTTGCCTTTTTTTGCTGAATGGAATGTATTTTTTTCGTAATTTGTTTGTTAAGTGGAATCTAAGAGTTATATTTGTCATATCAGCTGTAAAAGGCAATGCATATGATTTTTAAGGAGTAGGCGACAAGTTGACATCCTTAATTAAAGTTATATTTATTTTAATCAACTATAATATCAATTTTAACCGTTAGTCAAATGAATAAGTCAGAACTTATCAGTAAAATGGCCGAAAAAGCAGGCCTTACCAAAGCAGAATCTAAAAAGGCTCTTGAAGCTTTTGTTGAGTCAGTAACAGAAAGTATGAAAGCAGGAGAGAAACTTGCACTCGTTGGTTTCGGTACATTCTCTGTAAATGAGAGAGCAGCACGTACAGGAATCAATCCATCTACAAAGCAGCCAATACAAATCGCAGCCAAAAAAGTGGTTAAATTCAAAGCAGGTGCTGAACTTGCAGCTTCTGTAAACTAAGAACAGGGTTATCGACAAATCTCTTTTCTTAGAAGCGAGATTTGTGGTAGCAAAAAGAAATAGAAAGAGGGATGTATCCGTGGTGGTGCATCCCTCTTTTCTTTTGTGGTTCAATGAAAAAGAACTATATTTGCAGCGATACAAACAAATTTGCTAGAACAAACAGGTCAAAGACAAAAATAAACAATATGACTATTCAGACTACACTTACTGAGGCTGTACAAAAAGCAGTGGCACACTTATATAGTGCTGAAGTGACTGACAAGATGATTCAGTTGCAACAAACCAAGCGTGAATTCGAGGGACATCTGACTCTTGTAGTATTTCCATTTACAAGAATGTCCCATAAAAAGCCTGAAGATACTGCTCAAGAGATTGGAGAGTACATGCTAGCGAATACCTCCGAAGTGGCAGCATTCAATGTAATCAAAGGATTCCTTAATATTACGATTAGTTCAACCGCTTGGATGCAGTTACTCCTCGAAGTAAACAGCGATGAGCATTATGGATATGTCCCTGTGACTGATGCATCTCCTCTCGCCATGATTGAGTACTCATCTCCCAATACCAATAAACCTCTTCACTTAGGGCACGTCCGTAATAATCTCTTAGGTTCATCATTAGCACGAGTGATGGAAGCATGTGGAAACAAAGTCGTCAAGACAAATATCGTCAATGATAGAGGTATTCATATTTGCAAATCGATGCTTGCATGGAAGAAATATGGACAAGGAGAGACTCCTGAGTCTAGCGGTAAGAAAGGTGACCACTTAGTAGGAGACTACTATGTCTCATTTGACAAGCACTACAAGGCAGAACTCAAAGACCTGATGGATAACCAGCAGATGACCCAAGAGGAAGCAGAGCAAGCCTCTACCTTGATGCAAGAAGCTCGTCAGATGCTTCGCTTGTGGGAGCAAGGAGATCCTGAGGTTCGTGCTTTGTGGAAACAAATGAATGAATGGGTTTATGCTGGATTTGATGAGACTTATCGTCAGATGGGTGTTTCTTTTGATAAGATTTATTACGAGTCAGACACTTATCTAGAAGGAAAAGAAAAAGTCATGGAAGGACTTGAGAAAGGCCTTTTCTTCCGCAAAGAAGACCAATCAGTATGGGCAGACCTCAGTGGAGATGGCTTAGACCAGAAGTTACTTCTTCGTGGAGATGGCACCTCAGTATATATGACTCAAGATATTGGTACTGCCAAGATGCGTTTCGCTGACTATCCAATCGACAAGATGATTTATGTAGTAGGAAACGAGCAGAACTATCACTTCCAAGTGCTCTCCATCCTATTAGACAAATTAGGATTTAAGTGGGGCAAAGACCTCGTCCATTTCTCTTACGGTATGGTCGAATTGCCAGAAGGAAAGATGAAGAGTCGTGAAGGAACAGTCGTAGATGCTGATGACTTGATGGCTGACATCATCCAGACAGCAAAAGAGACATCAACCGAGATGGGTAAATTAGACGAGTGTACTCCCGAAGAAGCAGATGAAATCTCTCGTATCGTCGGAATGGGTGCATTGAAATACTTTATTCTCAAGGTAGATGCTCGTAAGAATATGACATTCAATCCGAAGGAGTCTATCGACTTTAATGGAAATACAGGGCCGTTCATACAATATACCTATGCACGTATCCAATCAGTATTGCGCAAGGCAGCTCAAGCCGGTATAGAGATGACAGATACACTCGTGTTAGATACTCCGCTCAATCTAAAAGAAGAAGAGTTGATCCAGTCGATAGCCAAATTTGCACAAGTCATTCAAGAAGCAGGTGCAGACTACAATCCATCTGGAATTGCGAATTACATCTATGACCTAGTCAAAGAATACAATCAATTCTACCACGATTATTCTATTCTACGTGAGGAGAATGAACAAATCAAGAAGATGCGATTGATGCTTTCTACCAATGTCGGTAAGATAGTCAAATTGGGTATGGCTTTATTAGGAATTGAAGTCCCAGACCGTATGTAATAAACTCGATGGCATGTAGTCCATTAGATTGCATGCAATCCTGAGAAACAAAAATCGGATATATCCCATGAAGGATATATCCGATTTTTTTTATTGTTGGTTACTTCTACTCTTTGGTAGTATCTGCCTTGGCAACCACCTTCTTGGCAACCACCTTCTTAGCAGCTGTCTTCTTTGCAGCCGTCTTTTTAGTCGTCGTCTTCTTTGCAGCTGCTTTTTTTGTAGTAGCTTTTTTCTTCGTCGCCGTCTTAGCCTTCTTCTTATTAGCTGCTGCTCTAGCATTAGCTTTTCTCTTACCAGCCGTGCCCTTCTCCTGCTTCTTAATCAATTCCAAGCACTCCTCCAGAGACAACAACTTAGGATCTTCTACTGACTTAGGAATCTTATAGTTTGATTTCTGGTAACTGATATACGGTCCCCATCGTCCATTAAGGATTTCCAATTCTGGTTCTTCATCAAACGACTTGATATGTTTCTCTATATCCGCCTTACGTTTAGCTTCGATTAGTTCGATACACGTGTCAAGAGAAATCTTAAGCGGATCCTCAGTCTTAGGTATAGAGACATACTTGCCATGATGATAGATATAGGGACCAAAGCGACCTACACCAATCTTGACAGTCAAATCTTCGTATTCACCAGCGATGCGAGGCAACTTAAACAAGTCATGTGCCTCTTCCAAGGTCAGTGTTTCGATGGATTGTCCTTTCTGTAATTGAGCGAATCGAGGCTTCTCCTCAGCGTCAGGGTCTCCCATCTGTACGACAGGTCCATAGCGTCCGATTTTCACAGAGATAGGTAATCCCGTCTCTGCATCATTACCCAATATCCGTTCACCGACGCGATGCTCCATCTTCATATTCTCTACACTCACCACATTAGGATGAAATTTAGTATAGAAATTACGAAGCACTTCCGTCCACTTCTTATTTCCAGCAGCAATCTCATCGAAAGTAAGTTCGATGTCCGCAGTAAAATTGTAATTCATCACATTTGGGAAATACGCCATCAAGAAATCATTGACGACAGTTCCTATATCTGTAGAGACCAATCGCCCTTTGTTACTTCCAAATGATTCTGTGTCAGTCTCTTCACCGAGCCCATCACCCGTTAGCACGATGCGTTTGAACACCCGTGTCTCGCCCTCCGAGTCACCACGAACCACGTAACCACGATTCTGTATAGTAGAGATAGTAGGGGCATAAGTAGAAGGACGTCCGATACCCAATTCCTCGAGTTTACGTACCAAACTAGCCTCCGTATATCTAGGGGGTTGTAAGGTAAACCGTTCAGTAGCAGATATGTTAGCGAACGGGAGTACCTCTCCGACCTTCATCGGAGGAAGCATATTCGCATCAGTAGGCAATTCAGGCACCTCTTCCTCATCTTGATGATTATCGAAAGATTCTCTATACACCTTGAGGAAACCATCAAATTTGATGACCTCACCCGTAGCGACGAAATGATACCCATCGACACCATCGATAGAGATATGTACGTTAGTCTTTTCCAGTTGCGCTTCAGCCATCTGCGAAGCGATTGTTCTCTTCCAGATTAAGTCATATAACTTCTTCTCCTGTGCGCTTCCAGTGATAGCAGTCGTATGCATATCCGTAGGGCGAATGGCCTCATGTGCCTCTTGAGCCCCTTTAGACTTGGTCGTAAATTTACGTATCTTCAGATATTTCTCTCCCATCTTATCCAAGATAGTCTCCTTACTTGCATTGATAGCCAATCCCGAAAGATTCACGGAATCGGTACGCATATAAGTAATTCGTCCCGACTCATATAACTTCTGAGCCACCATCATGGTTCGTGCTACAGGAAATCCTAGTTTTCGTGCCGCCTCCTGTTGCAATGTAGACGTCGTAAAAGGAGGAGCAGGATTCTTCTTCAAAGGACTCTTTTTGATATCCTTAATAGTGAAGAGTTTCGATGCACAATGCTCTAGCAACTCTTTAGCCTGAGCATACGTAGGGATACGTTTATTGAGTTCCGCCTTCAGCTCCACGGTTCTACCATTCTCTTCCGGCACCTTAAAGACAGCCACCACGCGGTAACTAGCTTCGGGTTTGAAATTTCTGATTTCTCGTTCCCGTTCCACAATCAGGCGTACAGCCACTGACTGCACCCGTCCTGCGGAAAGCGAAGGCTTCACCTTCTTCCATAATACAGGAGAGAGTTCGAAGCCGACCAATCGATCTAAGATACGTCTTGCTTGCTGTGCGTCGACCAGATTAATATCTATTTCTCTAGGATTATTGATAGCGTCTAGAATCGCCGATTTAGTTATTTCATGAAAGACAATACGTTTTGTCTGCTCCGGTTTGAGTTTAAGAACTTCGGAGAGATGCCATGAGATAGCCTCCCCCTCGCGGTCCTCATCGGATGCTAACCAGACGATACTTGCTTTCTTTGCTTCACGTTTGAGTTCAGCTACTATATTTTTTTTATCAGCCGGTACTTCATAATTAGGTGTGAAATCATTTTCCACATCGATACCTGCATGTTTTTTATTTAAATCGCGAATATGACCATAGCTAGACAGCACTTTGAAATCCGTTCCTAAGAATTTTTGAATAGTTTTTGCCTTTGCTGGTGACTCGACGATGACGAGATTGTTCTGCATAATTTTACTCTAATAGTGAGATTTACATTTACAAAAGTATAAAAAAAGCAGACGCGCTCTCCCTATATATATAGATTTTTGCATTTTTAACAATGGAGGTTAGAACTTAATAGTGATTCCTCCCAACACATTTATCCCTTGTTCTTCGTGTGAAGTATAGCGTGTGTATTGGCAGTCAAACAAGTTTCGACCTTCCCCCCAAATGGAGATATTAGGTAGAAACTGATACGCCAAACCGAAAGTCAAGTTATTAATATCTTTCGCATTGATAGGATCAGTTCCTGGCGTCTTTTGGTCATCTTTTACCCCATATTCATAGTCCAGATTCATCGTCAATCGGTCACTTAGATAAGCATTGATGCCCGCAGTAACTGTCGCTTTCTCCATCATGTCCTTAGACACTTTATGGTCCGCATCATTGTTATATACCGTAGCTGTCCAGTGGAAGTTACCACAACTAGGCGTATCGTAACTACCCTCGAACTTCACGTACAACCGTTGTGTGTCATCGACAAACATCGTAGGGACGATAGTCTCATACGACAAGAAGCTCGATTGAAGCAAATCATCAGTCACCATCTTATATCCTACGGCAGCATGCAACCACAAGCCGATAGCCGGTGACCCCTTGATACCGATAGCCGTATTGAGTTGTTCATAACTATCCTTATAGCGATTCACGAGTGATGCAAAAGGATTGATAGCAAGCATTGTTCTGTAATCATTGATTTGTTTTCCTCCCGTAGCCTTGGCATAAAGGACGAAATCATTATTGATTCTATATTCAGCAAACATATCCGGAGCCACACGATAGAATGTGCCATAGTCGAAACTCATATCCATGGTTGCCCCTAGATGAATCAACCACTGGTCATTTTTGTACTGATAGTAAGGATTCAAATTAACATTGAGATAATCGTTCTCATTATCCTCATACTGGAAGTTATTCACATCATAATTGATCTGTACGTGATTCATGTCGTCCACATCAGCGAAGACACCCCCTTGGAGTTGTAATCTCACCTCCGACATACGTTTATCATTGTACAAGGCATGTCCCTCCTTGAAAGTCGTCAAGCGCAATTGGTTATTGAAACCGATATCCCATCCTTCATCATGAGACTTAGCCCCCACGACCCATTGGCTTCCGAGATACTGTTGATTAGGTTCGATGATGCTCTCTGTCGTAGTAATCGGCATGACGCGATAATTAAATACTCGGTTCGACACCTGACCTCCAAGATACAAGTCGAAGTCATCATACTGATGCAAGAAATTCATACCCACCTTTGTCTTGTAGTCACGAGTATCCCAATTCTCTCCAAGGAAATTGACGAATCCATCCAATTGATTCGTACTGTTCAGCTGACTGCTAAACGTACCGATACCCAACAAATTACCATTGTTACCAGCACCCATACGAAGGGAATTCATCGCCGTCCCGTTAGGTCCCACCTGGCTCGCCCGAAACGATGGCATCTCCCCTTTAGTGACAAAGGTACTCTGGCTAGCCGAAGTGTCATACGCATTGCGTTTACCCGAATTGGCCACCGCTTGTTTCTGATGTCTCACCACGACCCGATTCTTAGCACTTGTAACCGGTGTGTACTCTTGTTCTACTTCCACCACTCGAGCTTTGATCGTATCTCGTTTGGCTGGTACTTGTGCCCATGTAGGAGCACATACGATAAGGCCTAGGCCTACAGTAAAAATTAGATTCTTCATCATCATTATTATTGTTATATTTCTTAGTCATTCTTTTTCTGCGTCTTCACTTCCGTATTCTTTTTCTTGTCTTGCGCTTGTCGCAATGCATTTAGCTTATCCATACGCTGAAGAAGCATCTCAGAGATGTCATCATCCCCTTGATAGCCATCTCGGAGTCCCTCGATATAACTCTGTGCATTGAGTAAGTCACCTTTCTCAGTCAAGATATCCACCTCCAGAATCATTGCCCTTGCGAGCCAATAATTATACGGAGTTCCCTTAGCGATAAAGTCCTGTATAGTCTCTTCCGCCAGCTTCGTTTGTTTCGCTTGGTAGTTCAATTGCGCCACTTGGAACTTCGCCTCGGCCCCATATTTATTCTGTGTATCCTTGGCAAGCACAGAAAATTCAGTCAGTGCCCCTTTCGGTTGTCGATTATTGAGTAATGACTTCGCAAGCAAATAGCGCACCTTGGTCTGCATCCCTTGCGACAAGCCCTTGGTCTGAAGCAATTCACGCGCATAGCCAATCACTAGCGGATACCTCCCCGCAGGATACCCATTATTGACCACCCCTTGTTGTGCCATTAGATGACGCTTCGCCTCCTCCTGGAGAGATGCCGTACGGGTAGCCAACACCTCATAAGCCGATGCCGCGTCATTATATTTCTTTTGTTGTTCATACAGATGCGCCAAAGCATCCCACGTCTCCGTCGTATACTTATTATCCGCCTTTTGAGACAGCAACTTGAGCCAAGAAATCTGCCCCTTCACATCCCCTTGACGTCGGCTGATTTGATACAGATAGAAGAGACTCTCGAGATGCTGTTCTCCTCCAGATACCTTCTTGACATATTGCTTGAAGCTACTCTCCGCCTGCTTCCATTCCTTGCGCAAGTAGCATGATTTTGCCGCCACGAAAAGCAACGAATCCTGCTCAGTAGCCGAAATCGCCTCCACATTGGGCAGCGTCTTGACCAATTCAGCAAAAGCACTCACCTGATTCCTATCCACATAAATAGACCGCAAATCCTGTAAAGACATCGTCGCCTCATCCGTACCCGGATAATTCACCAGCACATCCTTATACGCCTCAATCGCCTCCGCGTAGCGTTTATCCTGATAATACAACAGCGCAATCTCCGCTGCCGCCTTGCGTCCCCATTGACTCGTCTTATCCGTCACCCGCAAATCCTGAAGCACCCAAATCGCCTGTTCATTCTTCTTCTGGTCCACCAGCGCTCTCGCTTCCTGATAATAAGCAGGCGACGCCTGTTCAGAGTGAGGGAAGTCATTTCTGACCCGATGCATCAGCGTCTCCTTAAGTTCAAACTGCTGTTGTAAACCCGCGATGATGCCCTGTTGATACAGTGCATACGCCGTGGTTTCATCCGCAGCCACCTTCGCTGCATGAGTATATTCCACTTTCGCTTGTGCAAAATCCCGCTTGTAAAAGGCACAATCCCCCAAGCGGTTATACGCATCGCCCTGAGTAAAGGCATCTTTCAAGTTCGGCAATGCAAGAAATGCCGTGAAGTACCCCTTTGCCCGGTCATAATCCTTGGTATTGAACGAACAATAGCCCAAGTTATACAGTGCTCGTGCGCGCAACTTATCCCCCAATGGCGGTTGACTTTCGAGATAACTCACATACGCCTTTTGTGCCGCTTCTATCTTCTCCTGCTTCTGGTAAATCTCGCCCTGCCAATACCCTCCTTTGAGTGCTGCTTGCGGGTTGATACTCTTGAGCGAACGAATCTCTGCTAGATACGCATCCGCCTTTTGATACGCCTTCTCACTGACCGCTTGTGCCGCCATCTCCACCAAGATATTCGCCTTGGCCACTAGCAACTGTTTACTCGGCTTGGCGATACGATTGATATGCGTCAGTGCTTGTGCATACGCCTCTTCGAGGATATACCCATCCGCCAGATACTCATTGATTTCATCTTTGTAAACCGTCTGCGGATACTCCTTGAGAAAAGCAGTCATCAACGGAATCCAAGTCGTCGTCTCCTTGGGAGCTGCCGCTTGAATCGCCACCGCATAATTGTACTGCGCCTTCTCTGCCACCCCTTTAGGGCCTTGTTTACTCGCTTGTGCAAACGCCTGTTGCGCCTCTTCCTTGCGGTTCAACTGCAACAGACACATCCCCCGTTGGAGATAACTGTTTGCCACCAGCGCCATATCTTTACTCTTGGTTGCCTCCGTAAAAAGAGGCAGTGCCAAACTATACTCCCGTTGTTTATACGCCGCTAGTCCGTAGATATACATCGCATCCAATCGCGGTTGCTTGCTTTGCTCACGATACCTCTTGAGTGCCCGCGTGGTCTCAGCCAACTTATTCAGATGATACGCCGCCATCCCGTGGATACGGTAATTCTCCGTGCGGTCCGAAGACTCAGGATACCTATCCAGAAACTCCGTTGCCGAAGCATACGCCTTGGCATAATCGCCATTGACCAGTGCCATCTCACCTATATAATAAGGAACGATCTCCCCATAGGTCGCATCTCTGACCAGCAAGTCGAATTTCGCTTCCGCCTGTGCATAGTCTCCACGTACATAATCGATGTACCCTATATAATAGGTGTAGTCCGATTCATAGTCATGACCATATTTCATCATGCGGTTCAGCACCACCTGAGCATCATCCAACTTATTCTCCTGAATCATACTGATGGCTGCCATCAGCGATAAGTACTGCCGTTGGTCTCTAGGCAAGCGAGTCAGTTGGCTCTTGGCGAACCAAGACGCCGCTTGGGCATAGCGTCCTTGCTGGGTGTCGATAGCGCCCAACATCGCAAATACTGTATTCTTATATGGAGAGTCAGGATACTCCTGGAGATGCTTTTGCAATAAGTCATACGCCCCCTTGCTCTCGCGTGAGAACGCCGTTGCCGCAGCGGTATAACTGCTCTTGGGCGACAGTTGCCAACTGCTTTGAGCCGATACAGGAGTAGCCATCTGCGGTACCAATGGGCCGCACATCAAGAGCAGCAGTGCCCCCTTGAGTAGCCATTGCTTCGAATTGGTCACCAATCGCTTGATGCCCTGTTTGATAGACGCCAAGCCGAACTGATGCGCATCCAACTGCTGCACCGGCACATAGAACAAGTTAGTCACATCATCATGCGGAGCGAAGGTATCATAATCCTCCACCTCGCAGCGAAAGAAAAGATCTGTGGTATGCACCTCGAAACCTTTATAAGGATAGATATTTGGAATCGAGAAGAGATACTCGGTTTTTGTCACCCGCATATCCGTCTCCTCCATCACCTCACGAGCCACAGCCTGTTCCACCGTCTCGTCAGCATCCACGAAGCCTCCCACCAAATCCATCGTGCCTTTGGCCGGGTCATGAGCCCTGCGGGTGACCAAGAGTTCCCCGCTAGGATTGACAATCAATGCCACCACCGCAGCACTCGGATTAAAATAATACACGAAGCCACAGTCCGTACATACTTTTGCTTTCGCATTACGCACCTCGAAATGGGACGAGCCACATTTGGGACAATATTTAAAAAGGGTCAAAGGATGAGTCATATTACTTCTTGTTTTGGACAAAAATACAGTTTTTGCTTTTCTGGTGCAATCAATGTCAATGAAAATCACTACTTTTGCCCCTTCAATGTAGTGAATAATTATAAAATAAGACATATAAATGGCAAAACAACTCAAAAATCTAACCAAGCGCAGCGAGAGCTACTCTCAGTGGTACAATGATTTAGTACTCAAAGCAAACCTAGCAGAACAATCTGCAGTACGTGGATGCATGGTCATCAAACCTTATGGCTACGCCATCTGGGAGAAGATACAGCGTCAGTTGGATGACATGTTTAAAGAAACCGGACACGTCAATGCTTATTTTCCACTCTTGATTCCAAAATCTTTCCTCAGTAAAGAAGCCGAACATGTAGAAGGATTTGCAAAAGAATGTGCCGTAGTGACTCATCATCGTTTGATGCAAGACCCTAACGGGACAGGTGTCGTGGTAGACCCCTCAGCGAAACTAGAAGAAGAACTCATCATACGACCTACTTCTGAGACCATCATCTGGAATACCTACCGCAATTGGATTACCTCGTATCGTGACCTGCCTATCCTATGTAACCAATGGGCCAATGTCATGCGTTGGGAGATGCGTACCCGCATGTTCTTGCGAACTGCCGAATTCCTATGGCAAGAAGGACATACCGCTCACGAGACCCGTCAAGAAGCAGAAGCCGAGACCGTACGGATGATTAACCTATACGGCGACTTCGCTGAACAATATATGGCCATGCCCGTCATCAAAGGGGTCAAGAGTGCTACCGAGCGTTTCGCAGGAGCCCTAGATACCTATACCATAGAAGCCATGATGCAAGACGGAAAAGCCTTGCAGAGTGGAACTTCTCACTTCCTCGGACAGAACTTCGCCAAAGCCTTCGACGTACAATTCTCCAATCGTGAGAACAAGATGGATTATGTATGGGCTTCCTCATGGGGTGTTTCTACTCGTCTGATGGGGGCACTCATCATGACACACTCCGATGACAACGGACTCGTGCTTCCTCCTAAGTTGGCGCCTATCCAAGTAGTCATCATCCCTATATATAAAGGAGAAGAGCAATTAGCGAAAGTAAGTGAAAAGGCCAATGCCATCGTAGCACAACTCAAATCCATGGGCATCTCCGTGAAATATGATGACTCGGACAACAAACGAGCTGGATTCAAATTCGCTGACTATGAACTCAAGGGCGTCCCTGTTCGTCTCGTTATCGGTGCCCGTGACTTAGAGAACGGAACCATCGAGGTGATGCGTCGTGATACCTTGGAGAAGACAAACCTTCCTGTCGAGGGTATCGAAGCCCATGTCGCACAACTCCTAGAAGACATCCAAGCCAACATCTTCCAGAAGGCACTCGACCAACGAGCAGCCATGACACAAGAAGTAGATAGCTACGATGAATTTAAAGAGAAAATCGAGGGCGGGGGATTCTTCCTTTGTCATTGGGACGGCACCGCAGAGACCGAAGAGAAAATCAAAAATGAAACCAAAGCAACGATTCGTTGTATCCCATTGGATGGCGACAAGACACCAGGTAAATGCATGGTGACCGGTAAACCATCTGCACAGCGCGTGATCTTTGCTAGAGCCTATTAATAAATAAGATAGCATTAAGTCTGTTAGCTTATCGAAGATATAGTTAACAATATAGTTAACGAAAAGAGCCTATTCCTGCTTGGGGATAGGCTCTTTTTTGTATATTACTCCCATAAGGACTATTAGATGGCCTCTTTTCGGAAGTTCAAATGTGAAAAAATCTTCATCAAATCTAATATATTAGCATTGTAAATTGATACAATTCTGTTACATATCGCAATAGCATAATATTTATTCTTTTGAACGTAAAAGAAGTAGTTATTTACTAAAAAAAAAAGACGGATATTTGTGCCGTAAAAGTTATGCTCTGTATATAAAAGGATAAAAGCGAAAAATACGCCTTTCATATGAAAGTATAACAACTGAACTAATTAACTAAATCGTTACTACTTGTTAATGGCGGTTTAATACTGTAAAAAAGAAAAGATGGAGGTATAGGTCCTTTGTATAGTTTCATCTACTCTCTAATACTAACTTTAATATTAAAATTTATGAAGAAAAACATTTATGTATTGCTGTTCCTCATCATAGGGACATGTGCAAATGTTTGGGCTCAAAAGACCATTACAGGAACTGTCACAGACACTTCTGTAAATGAGCCATTGATCGGTGCCACTGTACTTATAAAAGGTACCACTGTAGGTGTAATTACTGACTTTGACGGTAAGTATACGATTCAAGCAAATGAAGATGACGTGCTTGTCTTCTCATACATTGGTTTGGACACTCAAGAGATTACTGTAGGTAAACGTAGTGTGATTGATGTGGATATGAAAAATGATGGAGTAAAGATTGACGAAGTCGTAGTTACTGCGATGGGTATCAAACGTAAATCTAAATCATTGACTTATGCTACTCAACGCGTAGGAGGTAACGAATTAACTCGTGCCAAAGAAACGAATATGATTAATAGCTTGCAAGGAAAATCAGCAGGTGTAAACATTACTACTAGTGCTTCAGGTGCAGGTGGTTCTGCTAAAATCGTGATTCGTGGTAACAAGTCAGCTCAAGGTAATAACCAACCATTGATTGTTCTTGACGGTATGCCTATGAGTAACTATTCTTCATCTCAGGGTGGTGACGGCTTCTCTGACCGTGATGGTGGTGACGCGTTATCAAATATCAATCCAGATGACATCGCAAGCATCAACGTATTGAAAGGGGCTTCTGCAGCTGCTCTTTACGGTAGCATGGCTTCTAACGGTGTGATTTTGATTACTACTAAAAAAGGTCGTGAAGGAAAGATCAGAATCGACTTCTCTAGTAGTCTTACTTTTGACCAAATCAGTTCTTATCCTAATCTTCAAGATACTTACGGAGCAGTAGTCAACAACGATGGCTCTTTATCTTCTCAGAGTTGGGGTGAAAAACTAACAGACAGCGATAGCAAAAAGGGAGCTAACCGTGTAGACGATTTCTTCCAGACAGGTTCTACCTTTATCAATTCTGTATCCCTAAGTGGAGGTACTAAGAATGCACAGACTTTTGCATCTTATGCCAATACGACTTCATCAGGTGTCGTGCCAAACAACGAATTTAGTCGCCACAACATGACTTTAAAGGAAAGCATGCTTGGACTAGATGGCAAACTACACGTAGATGTTAGCTTGAACTATATCGTACAGAAAGTACAGAATCGTCCTGCATCAGGTATGTATTACAATCCACTAGCTGGTTTGTATCGTTTCCCTGCAAACGGTGATTTCAGTGCTTATAAAGACAACTATTCAAACTTTGATAGTGCGAAGAACTACGATGTACAGAACTGGTACATGGATACCAACACACACGAAAGTAACAACCCTTATTGGACTATCAATAAGAACAAGACTGAAGAATATCGTCGTCGTACGATTGCTTCTGGAATCGTTCGTTATGACATCCTAGACAACTTGAATATCCAAGGACGTTTGTCTTATGACCGTTCAGAAGATACTTACAATCGCAATTCTTATGCTTCTACTAGCCAGACTATCGTTGGTGCTAACGGAGGTTATGAAAACAGATTGTTCACTCATAGTCAATTCTATGGTGACTTGATGGCCAATTACAATACGAAGTTCTTAGAGGACTTCACTGTATCTGCATCTGCTGGTATCAGTTTCACAGACCAAGAGACTTATTCAAACAGTATCCGAGGCGACTTAGTTGTTCCTAATATTTTTGCAAAACAAAATATCGAGAAACAAAAAGACGGTGAGTCAGCATCCAAAGAGCGTCTAAACTCAGCGTTTGCAACCGCTCAATTTGGTTACAAGGACATGCTTTTCTTGGACATTACAGGTCGTAATGACTGGTCTTCTACTTTGGCCTTTACAAACAATGAATCATTCTTCTACCCATCAGTTGGTTTGACAGCAGTCATCAGCGACATGGTAGAGATGCCAGAATTGATTAACTTGTTCAAGGTACGTGGTAGCTACTCTATCGTAGGTAACGGTATGCCAGCATACATTACTTATCCGATGAATACCCTCAAGTTAGGTCAAGTTCAATTCAATACCACTAGTCCATTCTCAGAGATGGAACCAGAGAAGATGCGTTCATTAGAGGCTGGTTTCGACTTGTCATTGTTGAATAACCGTATCAACATGGATGTGACTTTCTACAAGACCAACAATACCAACCAATACTTCTCTATGTCAGCTCCTAGTGGAACTGGTTATAGCAAATATTACTTCAATGCAGGTAATATCCAGAATATGGGTATCGAGGCTTCTATCGATTATTCTATGATGCTAGGTGATAACATCACTTGGAAGACTGGAGCTAACATGAGCTGGAACCAAAATGAGATTAAGAAATTGGATGACCGTTCAGGTATCCTAGACGAAGATCGTTTGGACTATGCTGAGATTGGTAACACTAACGGGATGTCAATGAGACTTGTCGAAGGCGGTTCTTATGGTGATGTTTATTCTAAAGTCTTTGTACGTGATGCTGATGGTGTCCTCGTGCTAGATGAAGATGGCGCACCTACGATTTCTTCAGAGTACGAAAAAGTAGGAAATGTAAATCCTAAATGGAGTGTAGGTTGGAGTAACCGTTTTGATTACAAAAACTGGCAATTATATTTCTTATTCAACGGAAGCATCGGTGGAGACTACCTAGATGTTACACAGATGAGTCTTGATAGCTGGGGTGTCACTCAAGCTTCTGCGACTGCTCGTGACAACGGTGGTATCGACGCAGGTGACGGTACTATGATTGATGCTCAAACATATTACAACAAAGCAAACTCTGTAGCCTCTGAGTACCTAAACAGTGCGACAAACTTCAGAATGCGTGAGTTGTCTTTGGGTTATACTTTCCGCAATGTATTCGGAGTATCTAAGAACTTGACTATCAATGCCGTAGGTCGTAACTTATTCTTCCTATACAAAGATGGTGATTCAGATCCTGAGCAAATTACAGGAACAGGAAACGGAAGTAGTGGATATAACAACATGTCTGTCCCTTCTACCCGTTCATTTGGTGTGAATATCAAAGCTACATTCTAATCCCTAACAAGTAAAATTGAATACAATGAAAATAAATATAAAAAATAGCGTATTGTTACTTGCTGCAGCCGCAATGACTACAGGAACCATTTCTTCTTGTACTGATGGTTTCGAGAGTACAAATACCGACCCTTATGGAGTTGAGACTAGCGATGTTCCTTTTGGCGATTATTTCAAAGATGCCGAACTCTCTATCTACTTCAACCCGGACAATAGCAACTGGGCTTACCAGTTGATGCAGAACCTCAACGCTGACCTTTACTCAGGATACTTCGCTGTACCTACTCCATTCAATGGAGGAACTAACAATAGCAAGTACTCTATGACCGACGGTTGGAACAGTCTTCTTCTCGAGAATACAAACCTTCATGTCCTCAAACCAGTAGCGAGCATTCTCGAATCTACTGAGGCGGATGACTTGGTAGCTATCGCGAAAGTATTGCGTGTAGCAGGTGTCCTCAAGGTAGTCGACACTTACGGACCTATCCCTTACTCTAAGACGATGCAAGGTGGTCTTTTCGTAGACTATGATAGCGAAGAAGCGATTTACAAGTCATTCCTAGAAGACTTGGCAGATGCTTCAGCTCGTTTGAAGAATTTCCTTGCAGAGAATGGTGGCGATGACGCTTCTCGTCTATCTTTCGACTTGATGTGTGGCAATAGCCAAACGACTTGGTTGCATTTTTGCAATACCCTTCGTATGCGTGTCGCTATGCGTATGGTCAATGTAGATCCTGCTGCAGCTAAAGAAGCTTGTGAAGCAGCCTATGCTGACGGCGTGATGGATGACTCAGACCCAGATATCATGGCTAAATATGCCAATGTAAAGAATCCACTATTGGAAATCTCTACTAACTACAATGACTGTAACATCGGTGCTTCTTTCGAGTCTATCTTGAAAGGATATAACGATCCACGTCTTGCTGAGATGGTTCTTCCTGTAGGTTGGGGTGGTAAAGGTGACATCAAAGACCTAGACGGTAACCCTACTAACAGTGAAGGAGAGATTCATGGTATCCGTAACGGAACAGACATGAGCGATAAGAGCGAATACAACATGTTCTCTATCATCTCTTCTACTACGACAGGTTCTATCTATTCAGATGCTTACCCACTTCCTATCCTTCGTTGTGCTGAAGCTTTCTTCCTACGTGCTGAAGGTGCATTGCGCGGTTGGAACATGGGCGGAACTGCAGAGAGCTTGTACAAACAAGGTATCGAAGTTTCATTCAACAAATATGGTCTAGATGCTAGTGCTTACGATACTTATATCGCAGGAACCACTACTGCCGCTGACTACGTAGATCCACACGATCCAGCAAACAACATTGCAGGGATGAATGACGTGCCAGTGGCATGGGATGCAGCAGCTACAAACGAGCAGAAATTGCAACGTATCATCACTCAACGTTGGATTGCCAACTTCCCAGAGGGAACTGAAGGATGGGCTATGTTCCGTAGAACAGGTTATCCTAAGTTGTTCCCACTAGTGAAGAATCTAAGTGGTGGTCTTATCGCAGAAGGTGACTTCATCAAACGTCTTCCTTTCTGTGACAAAGAAAAGAATGCAAACAAACAAGGTTATTTGACAGGTCTTCAACTCTTAGGTGGCGACGATAATATCGCAACGAACCTATGGTGGGATGTCGATGGAAGTAATTTCTAAAGACCCCACGACTTAGCTGGATAGCTAGGTAGATTGATACTTATAGTTAAAGCCCTGCTAGTACATCGTACTGGCAGGGCTTTTTGATTCGTTAGGATGGGGTGACTTAGTCACATTTCGATTTGCCTAGTGCAGGCACTGGATACTTGTCATATACGAAATCAATATCCTTATCCCCACGGCCACTTAGGTTGACCAGAATCTGACGATGTGGTTCCAATTGGGCCAACTTGATGGCATAGGCAACGGCATGTGCACTCTCCAAGGCAGGGATGATGCCCTCGAGGCGACTCAATTCATAGAAGGCATCGATGCACTCCTTATCAGATATAGTCACATACTTCACCTTATCGATATCCTTAAGCATACTATGTTCCGGTCCCACTCCAGGATAATCCAATCCCGAAGCCACAGAATAAACCGGTGCTGGACCTCCTTGCTCATCTTGTAAGAGATAGCACTTGAAACCATGTATCATGCCCGGTGTACCCAAGGTAGCGGTCGCTGCATGCTGTCCATAATCCATAGACAAGCCGCCTGGTTCGACACCATATAAGGTACTATCCTCATCATCCAAGAAGGCACTGAAGATGCCCATGGCATTGCTTCCACCCCCGACACATGCCACCACATTGTCTGGCAATTCGCCCGTCATCTCGAGAAACTGTTCTCGCGCCTCGATACCGATGACCCGTTGGAAGTCACGCACCATCATCGGAAATGGATGAGGGCCCACGACCGAGCCGATACAATAAATCGAATTGACAGGGTCTTTGAGATACGCCTCAAAAGCAGAATCTACCGCCTCCTTGAGGGTCTTCAGTCCATGAGTCACCGGCACCACGGTTGCTCCGAGGATCTCCATACGGACCACATTGGGATGCTGCTTAGCGATATCTACTTCGCCCATATGAATCTCACATTCGAGTCCGAAATACGCTGCTGCAGTCGCCAGAGCCACTCCATGCTGTCCCGCTCCGGTCTCAGCAATCAATTTCTTCTTCCCCATATACTTGGCGAGCAAAGCCTCTCCCATACAATGGTTCAACTTATGAGCACCTGAGTGATTCAAGTCCTCCCGCTTGAGGTAGATACGCCCGCCATACTTCTGGCTCAATCGATTACAGAAATACACCGGAGTAGGGCGTCCCTGATAATGCTTACGGATGCTTCTGAGTTCAGAGATGAACTGATGCGACTTACTGATTTCAAAATACGCTTGCGTAATCTTATCCATTTCCTTCTGCAATTCGGGTGGAATGAACGACCCGCCATAATTTTGATAAAACCCGTTCTCATCAGGGTATTGCTTAAAATAATCTTTAGCCATAAAATAAAAGGGTATAATTGAGGTGAATAATCTAGTCAATAATCACAAATATAACTCATCTAGATGATTTTGCAAACAATATGTTTATCTTTGTCCTATATCGGACAGCAATAAGTCCCCATATTCAAAGGACCATAAAAATGAAAGACGAATTAGATAACCCCCGAATCGGGCTCTTTAATGATGTATTTCCACCCATCATGGATGGCGTGGCAGTGTGTGTAGAGAACTATGCTCATTGGCTGTATCACAAGACCGGCCAAGTAAGTGTCATTACTCCGCAAGCCCCCAATCATATATATGACCACCCTTATGAGGTGCTACCTTACTTCTCTCTTCCCGTGCCACAGCGCAAGCCATACCGCATGGGACTTGCGCGTCTAGACCGTCATTTCCAGCAGACCGTTCGTCGTCGTGACTTCGGACTGGTTCATGCACACTGTCCCTTCTCATCGGGCAAGGTGGCCCGTCGGATAGCCAGACGGCAACAAATCCCGTTGATAGCCACTTTTCATTCCAAATACCGCGATGACTTCCGGCAGTCCATCCCTTCGGACCGGGTAGTGAACCATATCATCAAGAACGTAGTTTCCTTCTTCGAAGCAGCCGATGAGGTATGGGTGCCACAAGCTGCCGTAGCCGATGTGCTCACCAGTTATGGCTATAAAGGTGCTATCGAAGTAGTGCCCAACGGAAGTGATCTCAAGATTGCCGATGCCGATTACCAACAGGTGCATACAGCAGCCCGCGCGGAACTAGGCATCGCCCCGGAAGAACCCTTATTTCTGTTTGTGGGACAGCATATCCTGCAGAAGAACCTGCCCTTCTTGATTGAAGCCCTATCCCTAATCAAAGACATCCCCTTCCAGATGCGTTTCGTCGGCACAGGCTATGCCGAGGAACAACTCAAGACACAAGTGACTCGTCTGGGTCTTCAGAACAAAGTGAAGTTTATGGGACCGATTTATGTGCGTGAAGACCTCAAGACCTATTATGCTGCGGCAGACCTCTTCCTCTTTCCATCGCGCTATGACAATGCCCCATTGGTGATGCGCGAAGCCGCTGCCATGCATACGCCATCGGTACTCCTTGCAGGGTCCACCACAGCCGATATCGTCACAGACGGTAGCGATGCCTTCGTGGCAACCGATGACTTGCGGGCCTTTGCCTCGCGGATAGAAGAAGTCGCTCAAGACTTTCAACTTATGGCCACTGTGGGCGCCAAAGCCTCACATACCTTAGTTCGTTCTTGGGAAGACATCTCTACCGAAGTGATAGACAGATACAATCATGTGATCCACCGCAAGAATCCCGATGCACAATTAATTATACCCCATGGCGCAAACAACCAATGAGCATCCCTCTCCTGAGGAGACAAATCCCCAAGCAATGACTCCCAAGGAGATCGATTCCCAAGCGATGAAGTCCTTTAGTCCTATCAAACTGATTATCCCCGTGGTGATCGGTTTACTGGTGACGGCTTATCTCTTTTATCAAGAATTTTCAGACAAAGACATCTCCCGTGTATCCTTTACACTGGGCACTTTACTCACCCTCATCCCCGCCGTATTGCTGATGTTTCTACGGGACTTCTGCAATATCTATCGCTTTCGTCTCTTGACGAGTCCTGAGCACCTCTCATGGATGCAAGCCTTTCGGATAAACCTGCTGTGTGAATTTACTAGCGCCGTCACGCCCTCCGCGGTCGGCGGGTCGAGTCTCGTCGCCGTATTCTTCAAGGTAGAAGGGATTTCCGCTGGGCGCGGCATCTCCGTGATGATTTCCGCCCTCTTTCTAGACGAACTCTTCTTCGTAGTGGCCTGTCCGCTCTTGTTCTTATGCTTCCATGAGTCACAACTCTGGGGCGCAAATCAAGGCATCGCCGTGGAAGTGGAGACGGTATTGAAAGGCGTGTACCTGCTGATTCTCTTGTGGACCACTATCCTGTTCTGTGCGCTCTTCTATGCGCCAGCCCATGTACGACGACTCCTTCATTGGCTCGCCGCACGCCGTTGGCTCAAGCGCATCCGTACGGGTCTCGAAGAATTTGGGGACAACCTCTTGCTGAGTTCTCGTCAGATGAAAGGGCTTCCGATTCGCTTCTGGCTCAAAGCCTTCGGCACCACTGCCGTGGCTTGGACTTCCCGTTTCGCAGTGGTCTGCGCCCTGCTCTTCCCCTTCATTGCGTGGGGAGACCAATGGCTCGTCTTGGCTCGTCAATTGATGTGCTGGATCGTGATGACCGTGTCGCCTACGCCTGGGGGGAGTGGCTTCAGTGAATACCTGTTCAAGGAATACTATTCCGACATGATACCTGGCGGGATGACCATGATACTAGCCCTACTGTGGCGCGTGGCCACATATTATCTCTACCTCATCGGGGGCTTCGTCCTCTTGCCAGCATGGTTCAAGAACCGGGTATTGAAGAAATAGACTTGAGAAAAGCAGCAGCCTGTGGCAAGGACCCCACCTTACCCACATCCATCATACGGAGTCCCGCTACTTGCGTGCCCTTGATGCATAAGGCCTTGCATGACTGCAGATAGAATGGCGTGATTGGAAATACCGTAGGCCAATCCTCCATGGCATCAATCACCTGAGGCGATACCATATGTATGCCACTGAAGGCCAGATGCTGATGAGTGAGCACCACCTGAGGGTCATAAATCGTCTTGACCTCTCCCGTAGCGATATTATGCCATCCAGTCAAGCGCTGCTGCTGGTCAAAGAGCAGATAGCGTTGCGTGTCCCGTTGACTGACCACCAAGGTAGCATCCGCAGTACTCGTCAGATGCTGTTGGTACAAGGCCCTCAAATCCACGTTGGACAAGATATCCACATTATGAATCAGGAAAGGCTCGTCATGCCCAATCCATTGGCGTGCATGCTTGAGTGCGCCCCCGGTATCGAGCAAGCGATTCCGTTCATCGGAGAAGGTGATATCCATTCCGAAGGCCTCATGTGCCGCTACGAAATCCATGATTTGGTCTCCAAAATGATGCACATTGATGATGAGGTGTTCAAACCCTGCACGTTTGAGTTTCGCGATTAATAACTCGAGTAGGGGGGTACCGCCCACCTTCACCAATGCCTTGGGTAGGGTATCGGTGATGGGTTTCAAGCGGGTTCCTAATCCCGCAGCAAAGATAAATGCTTTCATCTGATTCGTATTTAAGAATGTTTCTGTTGCTCTCGGTGAACGAGCTTCACGCTTACTCCAGGCACCTGCTGCAGATGCGCTGCCAAGTGTTCCGCTGCATAGACCGACCGGTGTTGTCCGCCCGTGCATCCGAAACTCACCATGAGATGGTCAAAGCCGCGTCGGAGATATGTATTGACCGATTCATCCACCAAGGCATATACCTGTTCGAGAAACGAAGCCATCGCCGGTTCCTTATCCAAGAAGGCAATCACCGGTTGGTCCATCCCCGTGAGCGTCTTATACTCAGCATAACGACCCGGATTGTGAATGGCTCGGCAGTCAAAGACAAATCCACCCCCATTGGGGGACTCATCTGATGGAATCCCTCGTTTAAACGAGAAACTAGTGATTTGTATCGTTAATTCTTGATGCGATAGTCTAGAATTGCTCGTTTCTGTTTTGGACTTCTCTTTACATGCTATTTTTTTGTTAATTATTCGTCGGAGTGTTGCCGTCAATTCTGGATATCGCGAAACTAATGAGCAGTCTTCACTGAGCAACTCTTGTACGTTTTCTAAGGCAAAAGGGATGCTCTCTAAGAAGTGCGCTTTACGTTCGAAGTATCCTCTGAATCCATATGCTCCGAGGACTTGCAAGGAACGGAAGAGCACGAAGAGTCGGAGTTGTGCGGTAAATTTCTCACGGTCAATAGGGACATAGGCCTCCACCTTATCTAGATAAGCGGTGATGAGAGATGTTTTGATTGCGCGAGGGATACGCGCCTTGGCTTGCCAGAGGAAGGAGACCACATCGTAGTGGATAGGCCCTTTGCGTCCTCCTTGGAAATCGATGAACCAGGGTTCTCCTTGTCGCAATAGCACATTGCGTGACTGAAAATCCCGGTATAAGAAGGCGTGGGGTCCTATCTCCAAGAGATCTGTCGTGAGTTGTTGGAAGTCATCCTCCAAGCGGTCTTCTTGAAACTCTACCGCCACGGCCTTGAGATAAGCATATTTGAAGTAATTGAGGTCCCAGTTAACGGAACGGGCATTGAATGTCGCTTGCGGGTAGCAGACGTCATAATCCAAGCCCTTGTCTCCATCGAATTGCAAGGCAGGGAGCCACTCGATGGTCTTGCGCAATAGCGACACATCGTTCGCTGTGAAGTGCCCTGAAGTGCGTGCTTCGGCCAAGGCTTCGAAGAGCGATACCGTGCCTAAGTCTTCTTGCAAGTAATGATGCCCATCGTCAGATACCCTATACACCTTTGGCACCGGCAAGTGCGCCTGGCGGAAGTGCTTGCTTAGGGTGATGAAACTCTTATTCTCTTCTGCGGATGCTCCGTATACCCCTATCAGTGGGCGTGAGCCTTGCAGGCGGACATAGGTTCTGGAGGAACCCGCTTGGGGGAGCACCGTCACCTCTTGAGCGTCCTCTCCGACGATTTCGCTGTACCATCTGAGCAATAACTCCATGTTGATTGTCTTTTCCATCTCTATCTCTTAGTGTTCTTGGGACAAATATAATGAATATAATGATTTAATTCAAACAAAAGAGCCTCTCTAGCCATATGCTAGAGAGGCTCTTCGACAGTACCCCCAGCGAGAATCGAACTTGCATCTTCTGCTTAGGAGGCGGATGTTCTATCCGTTGAACTATGAGGGCAGGGTCTTTAGTCTCCTAATTGAGGTGCAAATATAAGAGTTTCTAAAGAATAAACCAATTTAGATTTGGATATGTAAAAAAACTTTTAGAACTTTGTCGTATTGTCGTCGGACAATAAATCACCTAAACCTTACTTTTCGGGGCAAAAAGATATCTTTTTGCCCTTATTACTTACATCGATTAAACATTTATGCTTTATGAGTAACAAAATGGAGGCTAAAGCCTTGCGCGATGTTGTTATCCGCTTCTCTGGAGATTCTGGAGATGGAATGCAACTTGCCGGCAGTATCTTTTCAAACGTATCAGCAGAGTTGGGTAATGATATAGCAACATGCCCAGATTATCCTGCAGAGATTCGTGCCCCTCAAGGCACAATAGGCGGAGTATCAGGTTATCAAGTACATGTAGGAGGTGATCGTGTCTTCACTTCAGGTGACAAATGCGATGTGCTCGTGGCGATGAACCCGGCAGCGCTGAAGACAAATACGAAATTTCTGAGTCCTTCTACAATCATCATCATCGATGAAGATACGTTGAATGAGAAAGAGTTTAAGAAAGCGCTTTATAAGACCAATGACCCGTTCACGGAATTGGGGATTCACAATCAAGTGGTGTCCGCACCGATAACTACGATGACCAAAGCGAGTTTGAAAGATAGCGGCATGGACAACAAGAGTATGATTCGTTGTAAGAATATGTTCGCCTTGGGTATCGTCTGTTGGCTTTTTGACCGTCCTTTGGAGAAGGCGATGCAGATGCTCAATGAGAAATTCTCTCGCAAGCCATCTATCGCTGAAGCGAATATCAAAGTCATGACCGATGGATACAATTATGGACACAATACCCATACCATCGTCTCTACCTATCGCATCGAGGGAACAGAGAAGAAGACTCCTGGATTATATACTGATGTGAGTGGCAATGTAGCTACGTCTTATGGCTTGGTTGCTGCAGCAGAACAAGCGGGCTTGCAACTCTACCTAGGGTCGTATCCGATTACGCCAGCTACCGACATCCTTCATACCTTATCTAAGATGAAGGACTTGGGAGTGGTCACCGTACAGTGTGAAGACGAGATTTCTGGATGCTGTTCCGCTATCGGTGCTTCCTTTGCGGGGAACTTAGCCGTGACGTCTACCTCAGGGCCTGGTATCTGTCTGAAGAGTGAGGCGATAAACTTAGCCGTGATAGCTGAACTCCCACTCGTGATTGTGAATGTACAACGTGGAGGGCCTTCTACGGGTCTTCCTACGAAGAGTGAGCAGACGGATTTGATTCAAGCGGTATATGGTCGTAACGGTGAGAGTCCTCTCGTAGTGATGGCTGCTACGTCGCCTACGAATTGTTTCGATGCTGCTTATATGGCAGCCAAGATTGCGCTCGAGCACATGACGCCAGTGATTCTATTGACCGATGCATATATCGCAAACGGTTCTGCTTCATGGCGTATCCCAGATGCAGCAGACTTCCCAACGATAAAACCTCCTTTTGTGACTCCTGAGATGCAAGAGGGATGGACACCTACCAAGCGCGATGCCGTATCGAAGGTACGGGGTTGGGCACTTCCAGGCACGAAAGGCTTCGAGCACCGTCTGGGTGGCCTCGAGAAAGACAATGACAGTGCAGCGATATCTACCGATGCGGACAACCATCAATTGATGACAGAGACGCGTCAAGCGAAAATCGATTATATCGGTACTTGCATCCCTCCATTAACCGTAGAGGGCGATGCCGATGCTGACTTCCTCATCGTAGGTTGGGGCGGCACCTATGGCCATCTTCATACCGCGATGGATACCTTGCGCAGTGCAGGTAAGAAAGTCGCTTTTGCTCATTTCCAATTTATCAACCCGATGCCAGCGAATACAGAAGAAGTGGTTCGCCGTTTCAAGCATGTCGTGGTTGCTGAGCAGAACCTAGGTCAATTTGCGCTTTTGCTTCGTAGCAAAGTGCAGGGAGTAGATATCAAACAGTATAACCGTGTGGAAGGACAACCATTCAATGTCCATAGTTTGGTTGAGGAATTCACTAAAATGATGGAGGAATAGGATATGATGATAGACAATAAATTCACAACAACAGATTTCAAAAGTGATCAGTATGTACGTTGGTGCCCTGGTTGTGGCGACCATGCCATCCTCAATGCCTTATTGCGTGCGATGGCTAGTCTAGGCACAGCGCCTGAAGATACAGCAGTGATATCCGGTATCGGCTGTTCCTCACGATTGCCTTATTATATGGGTACGTACGGTTTTCATACGATTCATGGTCGTGGTGCTGCCATCGCTTCTGGCGTGAAAGTGGCAAACCCGAAACTCGCAGTATGGCAAATCACCGGTGATGGGGATTGCTTAGCTATCGGAGGAAACCATTTCATCCATACGCTTCGTCGTAACATGGACCTGAATATCATCCTGCTCAATAACCGTATCTATGGCTTGACCAAAGGACAATATTCTCCTACATCCCCTCGTGGATTCGTTTCCAAATCCTCTCCTTATGGGACAGTAGAAGACCCTTTCCGTCCAGCGGAACTCGTCTTCGGTGCTCGTGGTGAATTCTTCGCTCGTTGTGTCGATGTCGATATCGTACATGAAGCAAGCTGTATGGAAGCTGCAGCACGTCACAAAGGCGCTGCCGTAGTGGAAGTACTCCAGAACTGTGTGATCTTCAACAATGGCTCACAAAGTGCCGTATCCACCAAGCAAGGACGTGCGGAACATGCCATCTACCTCGAACATGGGAAGCCGATGGTATTCGGTGTGAACCGTGAATATGGCTTGATGCAAGAAGGCTTCGGTCTCAAGGTCGTGAAGATAGGTGAGAATGGAGTTACCCTAGACGACATCCTCGTGCATGATGCCACTTGTGTGGATAGCACCCTTCAGAACAAACTAGCCCTCATGGAAGGGCCTGACTTCCCCGTAGCACTAGGTGTGATTCGTGATGTGAAGAAGATTACTTACAACGAAGCAGTGTATCAGCAAATCGCTGAGGTAACCGCTAAGAAAGGAAAAAGAACCCTTCGTGAGTTGATCCTTGCTGGGAAGACTTGGAGGATCTCATAATCTTCATTTCTTTTGTCCAAACAAAAGAAACGAAGCAAAGAAAAATTGGGCTTCACGAATTTGGGGGCGCAATGAATTAGAAGAGCTGGGCTGCGGAACTCGCTACGCTCAAACAGTCCTCGCCCCGAGACGCTCTTCTAATCCATTGCTTGAATCCCCCAAATTGGTTAGGCCGAGAATAACGGGAGAGTAGGTATCGAACCTACTCTCCCGTTTTTTATGTATACGGAGTACGGAGACCACCAGTCTGTAATAGTAATTAAGCTACATGTAAGACCACCAGTCTGTAAGTCAAGCAGTCTGTAATAGTAATTAAGCTACATGTAAGTCTACCAGTCTGTAAGTCAAGCAGTCTGTAATAGTAATTAAGCTACATGCAAGTCCACCAGTCTGTAAGTCAAGCAGTCTGTAATAGTAATTAAGCTACATGCAAGTCTACCAGTCTGTAAGTCAAGCAGTAAGTAAAACAAGCAGTGCACGCTATAAACGAAAAAGAGGCTCGACGCCTCTTTTTTAGTTAGGTCCAGCCTATCAAATTCGGGGAACAGTGGGCGGTCTCTTTTTTGCGCCCGGGGCGAGGACTGTTTGAGCGGAGCGAGTTCCGCAGCCCAGCAAAAAAGAGCCCGTCCGCCCCCGAATTTGTTCAGCTGGCCATTTTTCTTTCCCCTACTTCTTTTGTTGGAACAAAAGAAATAGGGTAGAAAAGTTAAAAAACCGGCCTCGCTGCGGCAGCGACCGAAATCCGTACCCCCGGTACTTCTCGAGCGATGAGGCTTCCCAATGCGGCGAGGGTAGCCCCCGTGGTAATCACATCATCCACCAGCAAGACATGCTTCCCTGCCAAGGCTTGGGCCCCTTTGGCCCCACTAGCCAAGGCAAACAAGCCCGCTACATTGTTCCACCGCTGATCATGTGAGAGTTTCGTCTGCGAGCGATTATTCTGGCGTCGTCGAACCGCCTTCGCAGCGATAGGGATTCCCATCACCTGTGCGATACCCTTAGCAATCTCATGACTCTGATTGTAGCCCCTCATCCACTGTCTACGCCAATGCAGCGGTACCGGCACGATGAGGTCCACATCCATCATGAGCCCCTGTGTGCGCCATTGTTCCGCCATGAGTCGTCCCAAGGAATATGCCAAATCCTTCCGATGCCGATACTTGATATGATGAATCAGCGTTCCCGACACCCCCTTAGGTTCGAAGACACACAACGCCCAAGCCTGTACGATAGGGAACCGTCCCCAGAACAGCGCCTCCACATCCCGCTGAGACATGATACCCAGTCGTAGTGGCATCTTATCCCAGCAGTCCAGACACAACAAATCCCGCCTATCAGGCAGTCTTGCATTGCAAGCACAGCACCATCTAGGCAGGATTATATTTCTCCCTCCGTTGTACAATCTCACGACAATCTTGTTCAACGAAAAGCGACGCATCACACGTTATTCTTTTTCACCATATGCTAAGTCACCCACATCCCCGAGTCCCGGTACGATATACGAGTGGTCATTCACTTCAGGATCAATCACAGCACACCATATCGTAGTATTCTCTTCCGGAAATACCTCCTTGATATAATCCACTGCCTTTTGGCTAGCGATGATACACGCCACATGAATCTCCTTCGGTGTTCCCTTAGTCAATACCGCCTTGTAGCTCAATTCCATAGACGAGCCCGTAGCCAACATAGGATCTGTAAGGACGAAAGTCTTGCCATCGATTCGTGGTGAAGCGATATACTCGACATGAATATCAAATTTGAGTGTATCCTTATATTTTCTGTAAGCAGAAACAAAAGTATTCTCTGCATTATCAAAATACTGAAGGAATCCCTGATGGAATGGAAGTCCCGCTCTGAGGATAGTACTAAGAACCACTTCATTGTCACATGTAGCCACGACAGCCGTTCCGAGAGGGGTCTTCACCTCCTTATTAGAATAGTCGAATGTCTTACTCATCTCGTAAGCCATGATTTCACCGATTCGTTCGATGTTGCGTCTGAATCGCAAGCGGTCTTTTTGGATTTCTACATCTCTGATTTCTGCAAGATACTGGTTCAGTACAGAGTTCGTCTCGCTTAGGTTTATGATTTTCATTGTTGCCTTTTTATAAAACTTAAATGGGGTTACTTATAAAGTCCAGATTTAGAATACCCTAAATCGGGTACAAAGTAAATAAATAATGAACAGATTGCAAACCAAAGATTACATTTTTTGTAAACAAGGTATAAAATGGGGGGTATTAAAGAAATATTTCCCTATTTTCTTCGTCCAATTGATTCGTATGTAGTATATTTGTGGTATTCAAATAAAGGCAATTAATTATACATCAACTTAAAAAGATTAAGGACAATGGCAAAATTAGATTTGACAAAGTACGGTATCGTAGATCCCGTTGAGATTATCCACAACCCTTCTTACGACAAACTATTCGAAGAAGAGACTAAACCAGAACTTAAAGGTTTTGAAAAAGGACAAGTGACAGAACTAGGTGCAGTCAACGTAATGACAGGTATCTATACAGGACGTTCACCTAAAGATAAATTTTTCGTTAAGAATGCAGCCTCTGAGGATTCAGTATGGTGGACATCAGACGAATATGCAAATGACAACAAACCATGTACAGAAGCTGCATGGACAGATCTTCGTAGCAAAGCAGTAAACCAACTATCAGGCAAGAAATTGTACGTAGTAGATACTTATTGTGGTGCGAACGAGAATTCTCGTCTAAAAGTACGTTTCATCATGGAGGTAGCATGGCAAGCACATTTCGTGACAAACATGTTTATCCGTCCAACAGCAGAAGAGCTAGAGACTTACGAGCCAGATTTCGTATCTTTCAATGCTTCAAAAGCGAAGGTAGACAATTACAAAGAGCTAGGTCTTCATTCAGAGACAGCTGCTGTATTTAACCTAGAGACTAGAGAGCAAGTTATTCTTAACACATGGTACGGTGGTGAGATGAAGAAAGGTATCTTCACTATCATGAACTACTTCTTGCCACGTCGTGGTATGGCTGCAATGCACTGTTCAGCAAATACCAATGATAAAGGTGAGACAGCTATCTTCTTCGGTTTGTCAGGTACAGGTAAGACTACCTTGTCAACAGATCCAAAACGTCAGCTAATCGGTGATGACGAGCACGGATGGGATGACGAAGGCGTATTCAACTTCGAAGGTGGATGCTATGCTAAGGTTATCAACCTAGATAAGGAAAGTGAGCCAGACATCTACCAAGCGATCAAACGTGACGCTCTATTAGAGAACGTAACTGTAGCTTCAGATGGTAAGATTGACTTCACAGACAACTCTGTAACAGAGAACACTCGTGTATCTTATCCTATCTATCACATCAAGAACATCCAGAAAGGTTCAAAAGCTCCATCAGCTAAGAAAGTTATTTTCTTGTCTGCAGATGCTTTCGGAGTATTGCCTCCAGTATCTATCTTGGATGAAGAGCAAACACAATATTACTTCCTATCAGGATTTACAGCTAAGCTAGCAGGAACAGAGCGTGGTGTAACATCTCCACAACCTACTTTCTCAGCATGTTTCGGTGCAGCCTTCCTATCACTTCACCCAACAAAATACGGTGAGGAATTGGTAAAGAAGATGAAAGCAAACGGAGCAACCGCTTACTTAGTAAATACAGGATGGAATGGAACAGGCAAACGTATCTCTATCAAAGACACTAGAGGTATCATCGATGCTATCCTAGACGGATCAATCGACAAAGCGCCAACCAAACAAATTCCTTACTTCGACTTCAAGGTTCCAACAGAACTTCACGGAGTAGATTCAGCAATCTTAGACCCACGTGATACTTACGCAGACGCGTCAGAGTGGAACAAGAAAGCAGAAGACTTGTCAGCACGTTTCATCAAGAACTTCTCTAAGTTCACAGGAAACGAGCATGGTAAAGCACTTGTTGCAGCAGGACCAAAATTGTAATTGTTTCGTTCACGCATCGTAAGATGAGTGATAGAGCAAACTAACTAGAAACCCGAGTTCTTAGGAACTCGGGTTTTTTTATGCGCTGTCCCCGCTTATTCACTAAACAAATCCAAACGCACTGTCGTATAAATATACACTCATCTAGCGCCTTATACGACACGCGAGTGAGGGCATGATTCAGCGAGAAAAAAGAAGGCGATAAACTCGCTTTAAATCAGTTCTATTTTGATTTCAGCGACAACTATCCGATATTTTCAGTAACCACCCCCCTTTAGTAAAGTAAATCTTCAGTCCTCCTATGCTAAAGACAAAGTCCCTGTTTGGTAATCCCCCATCGATACCAGACAAAAAAAGAGGACAATCGATATAAAAATGCAATGGATTACATATTTATACCAGATTATCCTCTCATTCCTTCGCTACGATGCGAAAGAAACCATCATGATTTAATCATTAGGTTAAGGGTATCCTAGAATCTTGACTAATACAGCCATTACAGGAGGAGTAAGGGTTCTTGAACATTTTCTGTAACCCGCTTTGTGCAACTCCTCATGAAAGTCTGTTGCAACTTTAATCAGATCTTTGAGTTTTCTCACGGCTTTAGTACTAGATATATCCGGATAATAACAAGAAGCAAAATCTCTTCTATCCATCATATGGCTAAACACCTCATCATAATATGAATGATCCATAAGGCGCTTAATCTAGTTCAGGTGTATGTTCGATAAACTCTCCGTCGACGTATCCCTCCGTCGTCTCATAGATGACGTGTTCAGTCTCTTGGCCAGGCAGCCTTACGGCATCCTTATGTACGAATCCCAGAAAATGGGTAATCCGCATGGTCAGTGTCTTGTTTTTATCCCCCAGCAAATCATGGAAAGGGATAAACAGCGACGGCGACTGTCCCGTTTTTATCAGTTCCGCCTTGACTACATGCACTCGTCCATTGGCCGAATGGTAGTATGCAATTAACTGAGGTCCTTCACTTTCGAATTTTCGTTGCAATTCGATAATCTTTCTCGCTTGTTCTACAGAACTCTCATTAGAACGTTTAGAATAGTTCATAATGATACGAGCTGTATTTTTTACTTGTATTTTTTGTAAGAGGGTTTTCATCCTCTCATTTTCATAAAATAACATCATACGATGCTCCGTTTTTATTTAACAATAGTGGAGTCCTCTGGGAGGCCTCCACGTTTATTTTTTATAAGGTTAACTATCTAATTAGAGAATAAACGATTATTGAGCCCTAAAGTTCGGCATTTTGTCATAATAATGCAAGAAAATAACCAACAAAAGCTAATTTTTTTTCAAAATGACAGGTAAAAACGGATAACGACGCTTGACGACTATTAACGACAAAGGTCTCAGAAAAGGCCTTTATATTTGCATTGTCAATCGGAACGAGGTTCTCTTCGAGCAATATGAAGTGATCACAGCGACGACCCGAATCTCCTTCCCCAGTTATTAATCCTTTAAAATGACAACACTTATGGCATTAATTTTCAAACCCGTTCGTAGTTCAATCGCCAGTAAAGACGGTCTGAAACGTTTTCACCCTCGATTGATTAAGATGGACACCGTAGATTTGTCCACCATTGCAAGTGAGATTACCGAAGTATCCGCCGTATCTCCTGGAGACGTGCACTCCGTAATCACCAACCTGATGAGTTCGATGCGTACCCATCTACTCAACTCCAACTCCGTGAAGTTAGACGGTTTCGGAACATTCACCGTGATAGCCCATTCCAATGAGCAAGGGGTAGAGAAAGAAGAAGACGTCAACGCCTCACAGATAAATCGTCTGGTGATTCGTTTCATGCCCGAGTACACCCGTACTTCGTTCTCAGGGAAGACGACCAAGTTCTATGACGGAGTCACCTTCCGTTCCCTTGCCGATATGGAAGCCTCTCTCGAAGACAATGGTGTGGTTGATCCCGACGCTAGTGATAGCGGCAGCAACCCTTCAGGCGATGACAGCGGTACCGGCGACGATAGCGGCATCGGTGACGATAGCGGTTCGACCGGAGGTACTGGAGACGACTCAGCCATCGGAGGCTAGTCACTCCCAACAAGTAGTAAGCCCGTATAGGGCGTAACCCTAAAAATTAAAGAATATGACAGATGGAAAATTTCCCCATTACACATGGGAAGGATGGCTACGTTTAGCCATCGCAGTACTCAGTGCCTTACTAGGAGCAGCAGGTGCCAAAGCCGCCACGCTGTTAAGTGGATGGCCTACGTAGAAGGTTAAGGTTACTATACAATAAACGTTTTGAGACAGTATTAGCCCGTTACTCACTGGAAAGTGAAGTAACGGGCTAATCAGTTTATAAAGTTATAGCGCAAGCGCTATGAGTTATACCGGCGCAACTAACGATTTCACACAACGAATGCAATGGCCGAAAGCCTGTGCATGAGTCGAAGTGATGAAGCCACTGCTACTCTGGTTGAAACGCACAGTCACAGGGACATCCTCGCGAGTCAACCAATCACTCTCCGAAGAACTCGTCCAGTAATAGATATCCGAACCCGAACCCTCGTTGCCTGTCGATGTACTAAAGTACCCCGTAGCCGGAGCTGAGAATCCACTAAGATTCGATGCAGTCGATCCCATCCAACCATTATTGAGTTTCATCTTCGTTCCGTAACCAGTACCCAAGAAAGACTTAGCTGCTGTATAATCCGCTTTGGAAGCCACTGTCCACTCTTGTGGAGCGATTCCCGCCTCATTAGTCAATACATAACCATTGTAGAACAAGCCATCCATAGCCAACAACTCCGCCTCGTCCGAAGTCGCCTTCCATGCCCCAGAAGTATTGTCACTCCACGCATCATTATCCGTATACGCCTCGATAGCAGAGCCATCCGCATACACCTTAGCCTGAAGATTCTCCGCCATCCATAACGAAGAGCCAATCTTCACCACCTTATAATTGTGTGCTCCACCAGGACGTTTATCCTCAAGAAGCAAAGGCACCACAGTCGCCTGAGTCGTCGTCACCCCCGAAGCGATTAGTGCGCCCTCCTGGAGATATACCGCCTCAGCATCCTCTGCGAGTACCAAGCCCGCTGTAAGGTTGATTACGCCATCCACGAAAGGATACGCCACGACCTGTTGAGCATCCGCCTCAGCAACATACTCTTTACAAATCCATGCCACGACCTGTCCATCAAAAGATGCCTTATATACATAGCTGTCGCTAAATGAAGCAGGCACGTTGATTGCCACGACACCCACTTTGCCCTGTTGAGACACTGTGATATCCTTCGACACTAAAGTCTCGCCGCTACCAGCTGAAATGGTCACTGTCGCTTCACGGATAGCCTCTACGGCATAATCCTGCACAGCGATAGTCAATACCCCCTCAGCTACAGAAGCGAGGCACCAATCCGAATCCGCACTCGTCACCGTTGCCGTCCAAGCATCATGATTGGTGCTAACTGTCAATTGAGCCTCCGCCGCATTCTCTTCAAACACTACAGGAGACGTTCCCGTCACGACAAGAAACGGATCCCCCGCCAATTGCGAAACAGTGACCGCTTGTGTAGTCGTATTAGGAGCGATGCCCACCATGATTTTCACTTCAGCCGAACGAGCTTGAAGCGATGTATTCTCATCAGCGTCAAAAGCAATGATATTATCCTCGACAGTAGAATGAAGCCAAGTTGCTGTTGGAGGGATTACTGTGCGCAGTACCTCTCCATTTGTTTGCACCTCCAGTGCCGCTGCAGTTCCTGTAGCTGTAAGCGAGATCGCCTCTTTTGATACCGTGATAGATATCGGCGTCTCCCCCTCATCATCCGAACAACCCGAGAATCCGAGAGCTAAAGCAAGAACTGTGAAAGTTAAAAATAAGTTTCTCATAAATAAAATAATTAAATCGTTAGAATTAGCGCGTGAAAGTACGAAAAATGTTTTAAATTAACACTAGAATAGCTAATATATTTAACGAAAGAGAGCTAAAGAACTTAATAAAAAGCATATTGAAAGCAAACCTTTAAAATAATAAAGTGCAATCTATCTTCATTATATCGATATCCCATACTAAAAAAGGCTTATGATTGTTTTTTTAATCCTATTAGAAAACTTACCTTTGTCGGCACGGTAAAAAAAACGTTTCCCTTTTTATGGATTTAATGAGGGATGAAAAATGACATAACAGACACCTTACATGTATATAATGTAAGGACTTTTCGTGTGGTCGAAAGTAAAAGTCAAAATTAAAGCGATCAAAGATGAAAGGCATAATATTAGCTGGCGGTTCAGGTACCCGCTTATATCCTATAACAAAAGGAGTCAGTAAACAACTCCTACCTGTTTATGATAAACCCATGATTTATTATCCCTTATCTGTCTTGATGTTAGCAGGTATCAGAGAAATACTTATCATATCTACTCCCGAAGACCTTCCCGGTTTTCGTCGTCTCTTAGGAGATGGCACTCAATTTGGGATTAATCTGAGTTATGCAGAGCAACCCTCACCAGATGGTTTAGCCCAAGCCTTCATCATAGGCGAAACCTTTATAGGTGATGATGATGTCTGTTTGATTTTAGGAGACAATATCTTCTATGGAGACCGCTTTAGGCCGCAATTGTGTGACGCAATCAATAAAGCCAAAACAGAACAAACTGCGACTGTCTTTGGCTATTATGTTTCAGACCCTCAACGTTATGGAGTGGTTGGATTTGATGCGTCAGGTCATGCACTCAGTCTAGAAGAGAAACCTGTTGAGCCTAAATCCAACTATGCAGTTGTAGGATTGTATTTTTATCCCAACTCAGTAGTTCACATAGCCAAACAAATCAAACCAAGTAACCGCGGAGAATTAGAAATCACCACGGTCAATCAGCTATATCTAGAGCAAAATCAACTGAATGTCAAAGTCCTAGGACGAGGATTTGCTTGGTTAGATACCGGTACCCACGACTCATTGAGTGAAGCAAGTACGTTTATCGAAGTGATAGAAAAGCGTCAAGGGTTGAAAGTCGCTTGTCTCGAAGCCATCGCCTATAATGCAGGATGGATAGATGATGAGCAACTCATCAAAGTAGCCAAACCGATGTTGAAGAATCAATACGGAGTCTATTTGATGAACCTATTGAAGAAAAAGAAATAGTCTAAATACGACAAATTATGGATAATAAAAAGATTTTGGTGACCTCACCACTGCTTCCTGAATTGGATGATTTTATTCCTTATTTAAAAGAAATTTGGGATAGCAAATGGCTCACAAACAATGGGCATTTCCACCAAGAACTAGAAAAGGCATTAGCAGCATATCTCAAGGTTCCTTATATTAGTCTATTCACTAATGGAACCCTTCCACTCATCGCTGCTCTCCAAGCAGAGCGGATTACAGGAGAAGTCATCACGACACCTTACAGTTTTGTAGCTACGACCCACTCCTTATGGTGGAATGGAATCAAACCCGTCTTTGTCGATATCGATCCCATAACATGCAATCTAGATCCAACAAAGATAGAGGCAGCCATTACTTCTAGGACTACAGCTATCATGCCTGTCCATGTCTATGGGCAACCTTGCGATACAGAAGCAATACAAGAAATAGCAGACAAATACGGTCTAAAAGTAATCTATGATGCTGCCCATGCTTTTGGGGTAAACGTCAATGGAAAATCAATCTTAGAAGCCGGTGATATGTCCACCCTCAGTTTTCATGCCACTAAAGTCTACAACACCATAGAAGGGGGTGCTTTAGTGATGAAAGACGAAAAGACCAAGAAACGCATTGATTATATTAAAAACTTCGGTTTTTCTGGCGAAACCACTATTGTCGCTCCAGGCATCAATGCCAAGATGGATGAAGTCCGTGCAGCCTATGGTTTGCTCAACTTAAAACAAGTCGATGAAGCCATCGCTTGGCGTAAACAAGTTGCTGACCAATATAGAGAAGCCTTGCGAGGAGTAGAAGGCATCACTTTCTTCGAAGATATCGAGGGAGTAGATCACAACTATGCCTATTTCCCTATCTTTGTTGATAAAGAGAAATTCGGTATGTCACGTGATGAACTTTATTATAAGATGCAAGAGAAAAATGTATTTGGACGACGTTATTTCTATCCGTTGATAAGTACATTCTCTACTTATAAGAGCTTACCCTCAGCAGCACCAAGTAACTTACCCGTTGCTACTCAAAAAGCTGATCAGGTAATTTGCTTGCCGATGTATAAAGATTTAGGAAGTGAGAGTGTGACAAGCGTTATTAATGCTATTATACGATAAGATGAAACAAAAGAAACTTCTATTATTAGGGGGATTAAACTATCTAATCCCAGTGATTAAGTCCGCACATAAGCTAGGGTATTATGTAATTACGTGCGATTATATTCCTGATAATATTGCTCATAAATATTCTGACGAATATCATAATGTAAGTATTTTAGATAAAGATAAAATCTTAGCACTAGCAAAGCAATTAAATATTGATGGAATTATGTCTTTTGCTGTAGACCCAGGTGTCTTGACTGCAGCTTATGTAGCCGAGCAATTAGGATTGCCAGGAGTACCCTACGAATCTGCTAAAATATTGCAGAACAAAAAACTATTTAGACAATTCTTAGCTGAAAATGGATTTAATGTACCTCGAGCAAAAGGATACAACAATATTGAAGAAGCAAAAGCATCAGCTAGTGAATTTAGTTGGCCAGTCATTGTTAAGCCAACAGATTCAGCAGGAAGTAAAGGAGTCACGAAAGTAGAAAAAAGAGAGAAGTTAGATTTAGCTATAAAATTTGCAATAGAAAAATCTCTTTCAGGGGAATTTATTATTGAAGAATTTATAGAACAAAAAGGTTATTCATCAGATTCAGATAGTTTCTCTATTAATAATCACTTAGAATTTGTTACTTTCTCAAATCAGCGATTTGATTGTAAAGTCGCAAATCCGTTTACTCCAGCAGCTTATTCGTGGCCATCTTCTATAAGTAGTTCTAACCAGGAAGAATTAAAAAGAGAGTTACAAAGACTAGTGAAATTATTAAATCTTGGTACGTCTATATATAATATTGAAGTTAGAGAAGGGCAAGATGGTAAGGCTTATATAATGGAAGTCTCTCCTCGAGGAGGAGGTAATCGCCTTTCTGAAATGGTTCACCTTTCTACTGGATTTAATATAATAGAATATTCAATAAAGGCAGCAGTAGGAGAGGAGTTAACACCAATAAGTGAACCTATTTATAATGGATATTGGGCAGAGGTAATTTTGCATTCAGATAAGGAAGCTAAATTTTCATCTCTTTATATTGCAAAAAAAATCAGAAAGAACGTATATGAGACTGATTTATGGGTGAGTAGAGGTGATAGTATTCACGATTTTAAGGGAGCTAATGATGCAATAGGAACACTTGTCCTTAGATTTGAAACAGAAATAGAATTGGAAAAAGCCTTAGTTAATCTTGATGATTGGCTTTCAGTAAAAACTATTTAAAATTACTATAAGGTCGTTTTATAAAATATAAATACTAATGGGAAAAATCATTATTTTTGGCGCTACAGGTTCAGTTGGAGTATATACCTCTGTCGAATTGAAAAATAGAGGATATGATGTTATAGCGGTTGGACATCGGAAAAACGACAATGGCTTCTTTTTGGAATATAATATTCCATACTATTCTGTGGATATAAAAGTAAAAGAATCTTTAGATATTTTACCTAAAGATGTTGATGCTGTACTTCATTTTGCAGGGGCAATGCCAGCAAGAATGTCTAACTATGAGCCTTATGAATATATTAATTCAATTATTATTGGTACCTTGAATATTCTTGAATACACAAGATCTTGTGAGTGTAAAAAGATTATTTTCACACAATCTATTGCTGATATCCTTTATAAATTTGGTACCACCAAACCCATTAAAGATGACGTAGAAAGAAAATTTCCTTTGTCTACTGATCATTCCGTTTATTCTATATCTAAAAATACTGCGGTTAATTTAATTGAACATTATTTCTTTAAATATGGTATAAAGCGATTTATTCTGAGGCTTCCAACAATTTACGTATATCAACCAAATCCCTTTTACTATGTAGATGGTAAGCAAAAGTGGATGGGCTATAGATATATAATAGACCAAGCGATTAAAGGGAATACTTTAGAAATATGGGGTAATCCAGATTCAAAAAAAGAAATGGTCTATATCAAGGATTTTGTTCAAATAGTTGAAAAATGTATTTTAAGTAAATTAGATGGTGGAGTTTATAACGTAGGTTGTGGGAAGCCAATATCAATAGAAAATCAAATTCTAGAAATTGCTGAAGTTTTTAAAAATGAAAAGAAGTCTAAAATAATTTATTGTTCTGACAAACCATCTTCTCCTCAATTTGTTTTGGATATAACAAAGGCCAAGATGGAACTGGGGTATAATCCTCAATATAGTTTTAACAGACTCTTATTAGACTTTAAAGAAGAGATGGAGTTAGAACCATTTAAAAGGCTATGGGGGGATAAGACTGATTTCTTAAACTGAAAAAATTATTCTCTATATTTTTACATTGGGCAATTGTCTAGTCTCACTAGGCTAAATATAACAAATACTTGATTCAATAGAATTACAAGCATGGATTATTGATAATAAATATGTCAGAATCTCTCAAACAAAAAGCGGTGAATGGAATGAAGTGGAGTGCTATTGAGCGGTTTTCTGCTCAAGGTGTCCAATTTATCATCCAAATAATATTAGCACGTCTATTGCTTCCTAGTGATTATGGAATCATAGCAATGTTAACTATATTTATAGGCATCTCTCAGACTTTCGTCAATAGTGGATTTTCTAATGCACTAATACGTAAATTAGATAGAGATGAGAATGATTACACAACTACATTTCTTTTCAATATAGCAGTAGGAGTTATATTCTATGGATTGCTTTATTTGGGAGCTCCCTTAATAGCCAGTTTCTATAATATACCATTGTTAGCTTCGATAACGAAATTAATTGGATTAAGCGTTGTGTTTAATTCTTTATGTATCGTGCAACAAGCAATTCTGACCATTAAGATTGATTTTAAAACACAGACCTATGTCTCCTTGTTTTCGGTTATAATTTCTGGTGGAATAGCTATTTATCTAGCTTCAGAAGGCTTTGGAGCATGGGCATTAGCTTGGCAAGTTGTTATAGCTGCATTTCTAAGGTCAGTTCTCTTTTGGATACTTGTTGGTTGGAAACCCAAAGGTAGATTTAGTAAGAAATCTTTCAAATCATTATTTGGCTTTGGATCTAAATTATTAGCATCTGGATTACTTGATACTATATATAAAAATATTTATCTGATTGTAATAGGTAAGTTGTATTCCAGCCAATTATTGGGATTCTATTCGAAAGGTAAAGATTTGTCGGTATACCCTGCTAGTTCCATTACAACCATTATTCAGCGTGTTACTTACCCCATATTGAGTGAAATGCAAGATGATGAAGAAAGGTTACGCAATAATTACCGTAAACTACTACGTCTATCCGCTTTTATTATTTTCCCTCTAATGGTTGGATTAACAGCATTGGCTGATCCTCTAGTACGATTGTTATTAACTGACAAATGGGAAGATAGTATTTTACTCTTGCAAATATTATGTTGCTCAATGATGTGGTATCCTATTCATGCCATCAATCTGAATTTATTACAGGTTAAAGGACGTTCTGATCTGTTTCTTCGTTTAGAGGTATACAAAAAAATTCTGACAACAGTTATTTTATTTTCGACTTTACCTTTTGGTATAGTAGCATTGTGTATAGGGCAAGTAGTTAATTCACTGATAGCGTTATTTGTGAATACTTATTATACTGGTAAACTTATAGAGGTAGGCTTCTTTATGCAAATGAAAGATTTATTTCCTGTTTTATTTTCTAGTTTGGTAATGTATTTTTCAATTGTAGTGATGAATACTTTTGCGTATAATAACGTAGAACAACTGATTTTCGGTTTTTTTGTAGGTTCTTCTATTTACCTTTGTATTTCTTACTTGTCCAAATCAGTAGAATTACGCGACATTATAAGCTTATTAAAAAAGGCATAAAAGATCTATTGCTTTTTGTGCTTTTTTGATCTAAGAACAGGGCTTTTCACAGTGACTTTTGTACAACAACATTGTAGCCTTTTTGTAAAACCATTTATATAGCAATAATCAATGAAAATAATCTATCACATTTTTGATGCAAATAGAGACCATCTAGTTGTATCTATCTCAGAATCTGTTATGTCTAAGTTTCCAGTTGGTCATCATTTGATATTTATTGGGAATGAAATGGAAAAATGGAGAATTTACAATAATTTATCACAAAAGAATGGATTTACGGAGATTGATTTTTTCAGAACATTTTCGGACCTTTTGTCTAGTAAATTTTTAAGTAAAGATAGTATAATATTATTACATTCAGGTACTTATTTATTTTTCTGTCAACTTTTTATACGTGGATACAAACACGTTAATTGGATTAACTGGGGTTCTGGGGTAAGATTAAATAAAAGTTTCAATTCATTTGCTATTTTCCTTTTAAAAAAGTATTTATATCATAAATTTGATTCTATTGTTACACTAATAGATAGTGATAAAAGAAATCTCGATAAAAGCTTCAACTTACATAATACAAGAGTTATTTCTTATTTTAGCAGTAGTAATAATAATCCTGAATTTTATCGAGAACGAATCCTCTTATCTAATAAGACAAATAACAAGAAAAAAATAATTTACTTAGGAAATAATTCATCTTCTATCAAATCATATATTAATTTACTGGATTTATTATTGCCATATAAAGGTTTAGTTACTATTAATTGTATGTTACAATATTCTTTAGATGAGAATGATCCTGATTATAATAAACTATTATCTAAAGGTAGAAAGCTTTGGGATAATGATTTTAGAGTAATAAAAAAATTTTACAAACTGTGCGATTATCCTAATTTTATGAATCAATGTGACATTTATATCTGTGGAGTAAAAAGGCAAACAGGATTAAGTGCCATAAATACGTGTCTTAAGCTAGGAAAAAAAGTAGTTCTGGATGGAGTTAATTTGGAATATTCTCGTGGACTAGGTGTCACTGTTTTTAGCTGTGATGAAATAAAAGATAATTTTGATCATTTTCTAGAGCCCTTAAGTTTGGAAAGTAAATTAGATAATCTTGATTTGGTACTAAAATCACTTGATGAGACAAAACTTGTAGAGAAGTGGACTGACTATTATGAATCTATTAGAAACTTATAATAAAATAATTATATGTGGTACCTTTTTATTGTTGTAGTTTTGCTATATTTCTCTTATTATTTTGATTATAAACAAAAAAATAGAAACAAATCTTTATGTTATCTTTTTGTTTTATTGTTACTTGTATTAACAGCCGGGCTTAGATATCGTTTAGGTATAGATAGTATTTTTTATGAAGAGCAATTTACTAATTCTATTCCTTCATTATTAAACATTACTGTTCTTGATTTTGTAAATTCAGCTTGGGACCCTTTGTTCCTTTTTTTAACAAGTTTAGTACGTACATTTACTGACCGTTTTTGGGTATTTCAATTGATACAAGCCACAATAGTAAATATTACTATACTTTGGTTTATTAAAAGGAATACTACGAATGTTTTCTTTGCTGTTCTTCTCTATTTTATCTTTATATATCCCATTTTTATGTGTGAAGTTTTGAGGGAATCCTGTGCTATATCCATGTTTCTTATTGGTTGTGAATATTTACAAAGAAAGAAATGGATTAAATGTTTTCTTTTTCTAATACTAGCTTCACTTTTTCACAATGGAGCTTTAGTTTTTCTTTTTATTCCTCTATTATATTGGTTGAAACTGGATAGGTTTCTAAAAATTAATTCTAGATTATTAGTGCTTCTATGTTTCATTTTTCTTGTAGGTTTCCTTTTGCAGCCTTATATTTTTAATATTTTTAAGTTATTTGCTTTAAGTCAAAAACTACAAGATAAGATTGGAGTTTACGAATTATCTTCAATGGGTAGAGGTGTGTCTAGTGTCTATGGGTTGGTCTTAATCTTTATTTCAAAACTGTTATATCCATACATCTCAATCTATTTGCTAAAAAGACAGAAAAATACTGTTATAAATTATATTGAACCATTAGTTTGTTTATCTCTAATTATTACAGTTCTTTCTTTTCATGTAAATATTATGTATCGTTTAAATAATTATTTTATATTATTTATATTCATAGGTATATCGGAACTGGTCTTCTCTAGAATAATAAGAATTGGGCGCTATAAAATATTTTTGAAAGGCTATTTTATATGGTTATTTCTTCTCGTACCATATTTCTCATCACGCATGATTTCTTTATTTGGTTCTTTCCAAGAAACTCAGTTCAAGACATATATGCTTTATTATCCATATAACTCTGTTTTAGATATGCAGAAAAATAATGATAGAGAACAAATTTATTATTATTATTATTAACTCTTTAATATTATGAATAATCGGTCGGGGAATGAAATTTATCTTTTACTATTAATTTATATAATATGAATATAGCAATTATAGGTACAGGCTATGTAGGTCTTGTATCAGGAACATGTTTTGCTGAGATGGGTGTATATGTTACATGTGTCGACGTAAATAAAGAAAAAATAGATGGTTTATTGAAAGGCGAAATGCCTATATATGAACCTGGATTGAAAGAATTAGTGCTGAAGAACCAGAAGGCTAATCGGTTGCATTTTACGACTGATCTCACTTCTTGTTTAGATGAGGTGGAAGTTGTCTTTTGTGCTGTTGGTACTCCTCCTGATGAAGATGGGAGTGCTGATCTTAAGTATGTACTCGAAGTAGCTCGTACGGTTGGTAAGTATATGAATCGTTATTTAGTCTTTGTGACTAAGAGTACAGTTCCTGTCGGTACAGCTAAAAAAGTAAAGATAGCAATTCAAGATGAACTGTATAAACGTGGTTTATCTATCTCTTTCGATGTCTCTTCTAATCCAGAATTTCTTAAGGAGGGAGCGGCTATTTCTGACTTTATGAGTCCTGACCGTGTGGTCGTTGGCGTTGAATCTGAAGAAGCTAAAGAAGTGATGTCTCGTTTATATCGCCCTTTTCTACTCAATAATTTTAGAGTTATCTTTACGGATATCCCTTCTGCAGAGATGATTAAGTATGCAGCGAATTCTATGTTGGCTACTCGTATTAGTTTTATGAATGATATTGCTAATCTTTGTGAGCTTGTGGGAGCCGATGTAAATATGGTTCGAAAAGGTATCGGTTCAGATACGCGTATTGGTGGCAAATTCCTATATCCTGGTTGTGGATATGGTGGTAGTTGTTTCCCGAAGGATGTAAAGGCTCTTGTGAAGACTGCTGATAATCACGGTTATCATATGGGTGTTTTGAATGCGGTTGAAGAGGTCAACAATCATCAGAAAAGCATTCTTTTCAGAAAACTAAAGAAACATTATGGAGATTCTTTGAAGGGCAGAAAAATAGCACTATGGGGATTATCTTTTAAAGCTGAAACAGATGATATGCGTGAGGCTACTTCTTTAGTAACTATTGATTTATTAATTCAAGCAGGTTGTGAGGTCTGCGTTTATGATCCTATTGCAATGGAAGAATGTAAGCGGATTATAGGCGATAAGGTTACTTATGCAGCTGATATGTATGAAGCTCTAGAAGATGTTGATGCTTTGCTTATCTTAACTGAATGGAAGCAATTCCGTTTGCCTAGTTGGAAAGTGATGATTAAAATGATGAATAATCCTCTTATCTTTGATGGTCGTAATTTGTATGAACCTGATGAGATGAAGTTATTCGGATTTAATTATAATTGTATAGGAAGAAAGTAATAAATATGACTAAAATTTTATCTCTATGCCTTAAAAGTAACTTTACTGAAGGTTTCTCATATCAGGACAATATTCTCCCAAAGTATTATGTGAAAATGGGCTTAGAAACTGTTGTCGTTGCTTCTCTAAGGCATTTTAGTGATAGTGGTGATATAGTAATGTATGACCACGAGTTTAATAAAATAGCTGAAGATGGTTATAAGTTGTATCGCATAGATGCTAAGGGTAAAGGATTTTGGAATAAAGTCAATGATAAATTAGGTCGTTTTAATAATTTGTATAGTATATTGGTTGCTGAACGCCCAGACATTATCTATTCTCATGGGATTACTTATATGGATTCGAGATTTGTAATTAGGTATAAAAAAGAAAATCCTGAAGTGCGTATTATTGCTGATTCTCACGCTGATTTATCTAATACTGCAAGGAATTTTTTTTCTAAATATGTTTTATCCAAAGGATTATGGAGAGTCATAGCAAATCAATTTGAACCATATATCGAAAAGTGTTATGGAGTTACTCCTATTAGATGTGAGTTTCTTAAAGAAATGTATCATATGAAATCATCTAAAATTGATTTATTAGTTATGGGGATTGATGATGAGAAAATTCCTCAAAATATTCCTCAACTGAGAAATAATATTAGAAAGAAATTAAATATAAATGAAGATGATTTTGTTATCATTTCTGGAGGTAAACTTGATGAGTTCAAGAATACGGATGTTCTAATTAATGCTTTTTCGAAAATAGAAAAAAAGAATGTGCATTTGATTGTTTTTGGATCTATAACTTCTTCTTGTGAAAGAAAGCTCAAACCTTTAATGACAACTAAAAACATTCATTATGTTGGGTGGTGTGACTCAGAACAAGTAATGCAATTTCTATCTATTTCAGATTTAGCTTGTTACCCTGGAAGGCATTCAACTTTGTGGGAACAATCCGTTGGTCTTTCTTTACCATGCGTTTTTAAAGATTGGGGAGATGGAATGCATCATGTGGATATTAATGGTAATTGTTCTTTTATTGTTGGTGAAGATGAAGAAGCATTAACTAATGAATTAAATTCATTGATTTTTACTGAAAAATATTATTTAATGAAAGAGGCTTCTAAAGTAGCATCTATTCATTTTAAATATTCTGATATTGCTAGAAAATCAATAGCTAAGTGAAAAGGATAAATATCCTAGTAAATTAAATACTGAAAAATATTATAAAATATGCCCATTCTATTTCAAATAAATGTAACATCTAATGTTGGATCCACTGGACGCATTACTGAGCAAATCGGGAAAATGGCTATATCTAATGGCTGGAAAAGTTACGTTGCTTATGGAAGATCTTATCAGAAATCGGAATCTGTTACTATCAAAATAGGGTCTAATCTTTCAGCCTTTCTTCATGGTATTCAAACTAGACTTTTCGATAGACATGGTTTGGGCTCTGTTCGGAGTACTAAAAGATTAATCAAGCAAATCGAACAAATAAAACCTGATATCATTCATCTTCAAAACATTCATGGATATTATTTGAACTATCCACTTCTCTTTGCTTTTTTAAGTAAGAGTCAGATTCCTGTGGTTTGGACAATGCATGACTGTTGGGCTTTAACTGGACATTGTTCTCATTTTGATTTTATCGGTTGTGATAAATGGAAAACATGTTGTTTTTCATGTCCTCAATCAAAGGCTTATCCATCAAGTCTTTTTCTTGATAGAAGTAAGAAAAATTACGGATTAAAAAAAAGTTTTTTTAATTCTGTGGATAAGTTGACAATAGTTCCTGTCTCTTATTGGCTAGGTGATATTGTACAGCAGTCTTTTTTGAAAGGATATCCCATTCATGTTATTCAGAATGGTATTGATACTGATGTTTTTAAACCAAGATTTGATCTTGATATAGTAAGGAAAAAATTTCAAATCAATGGTATAAAAACAATAATAGGAGTCGCTGGTGTTTGGAGTGAACGGAAAGGATTGAGAGATTTTATAAAATTGAGAGCTTTGTTTTCTGAAGATATATCTATCGTCTTAATTGGATTAAGTAATAACCAGATAAAAGATTTACCTGATAATTTAATTGGAATTGAGCGTACAGCAAATGTTGATGAACTTGCGCAGTTCTATTCGTTAGCTGATGTCTTTGTCAATCCAACGTATGAAGATACATTCCCTACAACTAATCTTGAAGCAATGGCTTGCGGTACTCCTGTTGTAACGTATGCTACTGGTGGAAGTGTCGAATCAGTATCCGCTGATGTTGGACTTGTAGCGAATCAAGGAGATATTAATGACCTTTTTGAAAAGGTTAAAATGGTTTTATCTAATGGTAAAGAGTTTTATTCAAGACATTGTAGAGAAAAAGCTTGTTTGAAGTATAATAGAGATAGACAATTCTTAAACTATTTATCTCTTTATAAGAAATTGATTAAAAGTAATGCCTAATCATATATATTAATGACAATATTTAAAAATAAAACCCTCCTTATTACAGGAGGTACTGGTTCTTTTGGAAACGCAGTATTACGTCGTTTCCTCAATTCTGATATCAAAGAAATCAGAATATTTAGTCGTGATGAAAAGAAACAAGATGACATGCGTCACTTGCTTCAAAATCCGAAAGTAAAGTATTACATTGGTAATGTACGTGACCGCTCAAGTGTGGATGGCGTGATGGCTGGTGTGGATTATGTGTTCTCTGCTGCTGCTCTTAAGCAGGTGCCTTCTTGCGAGTTCTTCCCTATGGAGGCTGTTCGTACGAATGTAGAGGGAACGAACAACGTACTTGATTCTGCTATTGCTCATGGCGTGAAGAATTTAGTGGTGCTTTCTACTGATAAGGCGGCTTATCCTATCAATGCGATGGGGATTAGTAAAGCGATGATGGAGAAGGTAGCAACGGCTAAAGGACGTGCCTTAGGTGAGGATGCTAAGACAACGATTTGCTGTACTCGTTATGGTAACGTGATGGCTAGTCGTGGTTCTGTGATTCCTTTATGGATTGACCAAATCAAGAATAATGAAGTGATTACGATTACAGATCCTAACATGAGCCGTTTCATGATGACGCTTGATGATGCTGTTGACCTCGTGATGTATGCCTTTGAACATGGTCATAATGGTGATTTGTTTGTTCAGAAAGCACCATCGGCTACGTTGGATGTGTTGGCTAATTCTTTGAAAGAGTTATATCATGCTGATACAGAAATAAAAGTTATTGGTACACGTCATGGTGAGAAATTGTACGAGACATTAGTGACTCGTGAAGAGATGGCTAAAGCGATTGATATGGGTAATTACTTCCGTATCCCTTGTGATAGTCGTGATTTGAACTATGATAAGTTCTTCGTAGAGGGTGATGAAAAGGTTTCTAAGATAGAGGATTATCATTCTCATAATACGAAACGTCTTGACGTGGAAGGCATGAAGGAATTGTTGCTTAAACTGGATATGGTTAGAGAGGACGTAATAAAAGAGGATTAAGTATGTTGAAGATATTGATTACTGGGGCTAAAGGTTTCGTGGGACGAAATCTAGTCGCCCAACTGAAGAATATTCAAGCGGGAAAGGATAAGACTACGGGGTTATCTGCTGACTTGAAATTGTTTGAATATGACATAGATACTGATCCTACGCTTTTGACGGATTATTGTGCAAATGCTGATTTTGTTTTTAATCTTGCTGGCGTAAATCGTCCTAAGGATGATGAGGCGTTTATGAAGGGGAATTTTGGTTTCGCCTCGCTACTACTTGCCACACTTAAGGAACAAAAGAATACGTGCCCAGTGATGCTTTCTTCTTCCACTCAGGCGGCATTGGATAATCCGTATGGAGTTTCTAAGAAGGCGGGTGAGGATCTCTTCTTCAATTACGCTAAGGAAACGGGAGCCAAGGTTTTGGTGTACCGCTTTCCTAATGTCTTTGGTAAGTGGTGCCGCCCTAACTACAATAGTGCGGTGGCTACTTTCTGCAATAATATAGCGAATGGTTTCCCTATTCAGGTAAATGACCGTGCTCATGAGATGTCTTTAGTGTATATCGATGATGTGGTGGCTGAATTGATTGCGGCTTTACAGAGTAAGGAGCATCGTAATGGTGCTTATTGCGAAGTACCGGTGGTGCACAAGACCACGCTGGGTGAGATAGTGGATTTGCTTCATTCGTTTAAGGCTAGTCGGGAGAATCTTTCTGTAGCTGATATGTCGGATGCCTTTACCAAGAAATTGTATGCTACTTATCTTTCTTATCTTCCTGTAGATGGATTTAGTTATCCGCTCACGATGCACAAAGATAATCGGGGGAGTTTTACTGAGATTATTCGTACCCTAGATCGTGGACAGTTCTCTGTCAATATATCTAAACCGCATATTACTAAAGGACAACATTGGCATCATACGAAAAATGAGAAATTTCTCGTCGTGAGTGGTACTGGGGTTATCCGCTTCAGAAATATGAATGAACCTGATTTGCCTCCTTTAGAGTACTTCGTCTCCGGAGAGAATATGGAAGTGGTGGATATCCCTACGGGATATACCCATAACATAGAGAATCTAGGAGATACAGATATGGTAACTTTCATGTGGTGCAATGAGTGCTTTGATCCTGAGCATCCTGACACCTTTGCTCAAGAAGTGTAGGAAGCATGATTCAAAAATAAAACAATGGCGAAATTAAAATTAATGACAATAATCGGAACAAGACCGGAGATAATCCGCTTGTCCGCAGTGATAAAGAAATGTGATACGTATTTTGACCAGATATTAGTTCATACAGGTCAGAATTATGATTATAACTTAAATCAAGTTTTCTTTGATGACTTAGGTCTTCGTGAACCTGACTTCTACTTAAATGTAGTGGGAAAGGATCTTGGAGAAACGATGGGTAATGTACTTGCTAAGTCTTATGCTTTGATGGTAGAACAGCAACCAGATGCTGTGATGGTGCTTGGAGATACTAACTCGTGTCTGTCTATCATTTCTGCGAAACGATTGCATATCCCTACTTTCCACATGGAAGCAGGAAATCGTTGCTTTGATGAGAATCTACCCGAAGAGACGAATCGTCGTATCGTAGATCATATCTCTGACCTGAATATGTGCTATAGTGAACATGCACGTCGTTACCTCAATCAAGAGGGAACAGCTAAAGAACGTACTTATGTGACGGGTTCTCCGATGGCTGAAGTCTTGTCTGCTAACCTTGAACAAATCAAGAAGAGTGATGTACTCAATAAGTTGGGCTTACAGAAAGATAAGTATATCTTACTTTCTGCTCATCGTGAAGAAAATATTGATACCGAGGCTAATTTCTTTAATCTGATGAATGCAGTCAATGCGATGGCTGAGAAATATGATATGCCTATCCTATATTCTTGCCATCCAAGAGCTAAGAAATTTATCGAGACTAGAGGCTTTAAGTTTGATGCTCGAGTGATTCAAAATCAACCACTTGGTTTCCATGATTACAATCAGTTGCAATTGAATGCTTACTGTGTCGTCTCTGATAGTGGAACACTCCCTGAAGAGAGTGCTTTCTTCAATTCAAAGGGATTACCGATTGCTGCAGTTTGTATCCGTACTTCTACGGAACGTCCTGAGGCTCTTGATAAAGGTGTCTTTATCTTGGCAGGTATTACTACTGAACAAGTCTTACAGGCAGTAGATACTGCAGTAGCAATGAATGAGAACGGGGACTTTGCTCTTGATGTACCTAACTATGTGGATGAAAATGTTTCGACTAAAGTAGTTAAGATGATTCAGAGTTATACTGGAGTGATTAATAAAATGGTTTGGCGGAAATATTAATTTAATTCATTGTGACGAAGAAAATTTTAATTCATAGTTTAGTTTTTAGTCCTGATGGAGTATCAACTGCTTATCTGTACAATGATATTGCTCTTAAATTTAAAGAAGAAGGATATGAAGTTGTAGTACTCACGACTACTCCTCATTATAATTTGATTAAGGATCAGTTAAAAGACCAACCTTTGAAATGGAAGTTGTGGGGAGTATATAAAACGAGTTGTTTTCATGGGATTAAAGTTATTCATATTCCACAAAAGAAATTTAAGAATACGATTCTTCGTTTGCTTGGGTTTATTTATTGGCATATTGTTTCTTTTATTGTAGGATTAGCACAAAGAAAGGTAGATGTCATTTTATCTCCATCTCCTCCTTTAACTATTGGACTTATTAATCTTTGGATTGCAAAAATAAAAGGCTGTAAAGTCATTTATAATGTCCAAGAAATTTATCCTGATATCCTTAAATTAAATAAGGGTTTCTTGTTTTCTCTTATTAAGAGAATGGAACATTATGTGTATAATAGATCGTCTGCGGTGACAACTATAGATAAGGTCTTTTATGAAACCATAGTAAGGCGATTTGTTTATAAGGATAGATTGCATATCATTCCAAATTTTGTTGATACGGCTATTTACAATGCTAATGCTTCAGAAGATATACTTGATCCTAAGTTATTCCCAAAATCTGATTCTTTGAAGCTTTTGTATGCAGGTAATATTGGGTTTGCTCAAAGCTGGGAACCTCTTATTTCTTTAGCTCGGAAGACTCATGGAAAGTCCATTGACTATTATGTTATTGGAGAAGGAGTTATGAAATCTTATCTTGAAGAGAAAATAGCAGAGTTTAATCTGTCTAATGTTCATCTCATCCCATACCAGAAGAGGGAATTGATGCCTAACATATTAGCTTATTCTGATCTTCAATTTATATTTATGAACCCCGCAATGGAGATGCAAGGATTTCCTTCAAAGGTTTATACTATACTGGCTTGTGGGAAACCTCTTTTGGTTTGTTCGGGTGAAGGTACTCCTATTGTTGATTTTTTAAAAGATACTAAGTGTGCCAAGTTAGTTACTAATAAAGACTATGATACAAAGATTAGTGAGATGACGATTTGGTTATCTTCTGTTTCCAAAAATGAATTATCAGAAATGGGTAATAATGGGCAAAAGATTATAGCGAATTATTATGATAAAGATAAAGTGACATCAAGATATGTTGAACTAGCTGATTCTATTATAAAGTAATTCTTATACAAATCAAAATAAAATGAATATACTAATTACAGGCATTCATGGCTTTGTGGGGTCTAATTTACTACAAGCCTTAGCGCAAGAACATCAAATCTATGGGTTAGATATCGTTTCGCCTACTAAGGCTGGACTTGTCAGTACTTTTAGTTGGGATGACCTTGATAATGGACTTATCCCTCCAGTTGATGCTATCATTCATCTTGCGGGTAAGGCTCATGATACTAAGAATCAGTCTCGGGCGGATGTGTACTTTCAAATCAATACACAGCTTACGCAGCGTATTTATGATTACTATTTGGCTTCTGATGCGACTAAATTTATTTTCTTTAGTTCGGTCAAAGCGGCGGTGGATAGTGTGCCTGGTGAGTTTCTGACTGAAGAGGTGCCTACGAATCCCAAAGGGCCGTATGGGGAGAGTAAAGTGAAAGCTGAAGAGTATATCCAATCTAAATGGGATATAGCGGATAAGGGGACTTATATCCTTCGTCCATGTATGATTCATGGTCCTGGTAATAAGGGGAACTTGAATCTGTTGTATAGCGTCATTCAAAAGGGTATTCCTTGGCCTTTGGGGAGTTTCGAGAATAAACGCTCCTTTACTTCTATTGATAACTTATGTTTCGTGATTCAGGGCTTGCTAACCAAAGCGATTGATACAGGAGTCTATCAAATGGGGGACGATGAGGCTTTGTCTACTAATGAGCTGATTGAAGTGATTTGTGGAGCCATGGGAAAGAAAGCGCATATCTGGCATCTGCCTAAGGGATTGATGCATGCTTTGGCTGGTGTAGGGTCTTGTTTGCATTTGCCGCTCAATAATGAACGACTTCGTAAACTGACGGAGAATTATGTCGTGAGTAATAAGAAATTAAAGGGTGCTTTGGGCATCGATAAGATGCCTGTCAGGGCTAAAGATGGGTTAGTCAAGACAATTAGAAGTTTCGAGAACAAAAAATAATTTTTACTGGAATGTTATATGCTCTTTTTGTGGTGATTCTTTTTGCAGTGGAATTGCTATATTTCAGAATTGCTGATCGTTTTAATATTATCGATAAACCGAATCAACGGAGTTCGCATACGCAGATCACATTGCGTGGTGGAGGTATCATCTTCTTATTAGGGGTTTGGCTTTATGCTATCTTTTATGGTTTTCATTATCCTTTCTTCTTGATGGGGCTTACAGCGATTGCTGGAGTTAGTTTCATTGATGATGTGAAGACGATTTCTAATCGGGTGCGATTGGTGGTGCAGTTTATCGCTATGATATTGCTCTTTTATCAGTGGGGAATCGTTACGCTTGCCTCTTGGTGGATGGTTCCGATTGCCTTGATTTGTTGTGTGGGGGTGATTAATGCGTTTAATTTCTTAGATGGTATCAATGGGATGACGGGGTTGTATAGTTTGGCTGTGTTGCTTCCGTTGTTACTCTTCAATAGGACTATCCAATTTGTGGATATGCATCTCTTGCTCGTAGCTATCATCAGTGTGGTGGTATTCCTTTTCTTTAATCTAAGAAAGCGGGCTAAGTGTTTCGCTGGGGATGTAGGAGCTATTGGGATTGCATTTATCTTATTGTTTTTCTTAGGGTTATTGGTTATCAAGACTAATGACTTATCGTATCTTATCTTGCTTGGAGTATATGGCGTGGATAGTATCTTGACGATTATTCATCGGTTGCTCTTGCATGAGAATATATTTATAGCGCATCGTAAGCATGCGTATCAGTTATTGGCTAATGAATTGAAGATACCTCATGTCGTGGTGTCGTGTATTTACTTCATTATACAATCGGTGGTGACGGCTGGCTTCTTCTGGAGCGGACTAAATCATTGGGTGTATTTTGTAGGGGTACTGGTGCTGTTAAGTGCAGGATATGTCTGGTTTATGAGAACGTATTATTGGATGCATGTGGAGTATCTTCAACGGTCTAAAATAAAAGGGTTATGATTATAGATAATGAACCTAAATCTAAGTACTACTATAAAATGAAATAACATGAAAATAAAGAGCGTATCAATTAAGAATTTTAGAAGGCTTAAGTCTTCTAAAATTGATATTAGTGAGAAGAAAACTGTATTTGTCGGAGCAAATAATAGTGGTAAGACAACAGCTATGAATGCTATTTGTACGTTTTTGGCAGATAAGAAATTTCACACGCAGGATTTTACCTTATCTAATTGGACTGAATTAAATTCATTTGGTCACGAATGGGAAAAGGAAGAAATTGAAAGTAGTGAAGAGTTTAAGAAGACTATGGATATCAATTCCTGGGATGATTATTTACCACAGTTCGATTTATGGTTAGACGTAAATGATAGTGAACTACATTATATAAGTCATATTATACCAACATTAGATTGGAAGTCAGGACTATTGGGTGTGAGATTACGACTGGAACCGAAAGATCTTCAAAACCTATATGCAAACTATTCTGAAGATTATAAAGGGGCAAGAAAGAATGCCAAAGGAAAAGAAAAAATCACTTTGTATCCTAGGTCATTATGGGACTATTTAGATAGGGCAAACAAACTTAATGAGTTTTTTGAGATTAGATATTATATTCTTGATCCAGACAAATATGATGAAAATCAGTCAACACCAAAAGATTATTATAATGGTGATCCACTGAAAGGATTAATTAAAATTGATACCATACAAGCTCAAAGAGGCTTTTCCGATGCTAATGGTAAGGATACAGGACTTGATAATCTTTCCAAGCAGTTGCAAAATTATTATCGAAATCATTTATCACCTGAAGTTGAACCAACTGAAGAGGATTTAGAAGCATTGTCTGTTGTATCTGATGCAACAACAGCTTTCGGAGAGAGATTAAAAAAGAACTTTAGTCATTCTCTTGGTGAAATAGAAACTATGAATTACCCGGGTTTTGATAACCCTTTAATATCAATAGAACCTGCTCTAGAACTTGTTGATGGCTTAAATCATCAATCATCTGTCCGATTCTCGATTGATAAAGAAAATGGGTCTGAACTTTGTTTATCTGAAAAATATAATGGGTTAGGTTATCAAAATCTAATTTCAATGTCTTACAAACTTATTGGTTTTAGAGATGACTGGATGAGGGTAGGTAAGCAATCAAAAGGCTTTACAAGCAAGGATAAAAAGGATATCTTTGAGCCTTTGCATTTAGTACTCATTGAAGAGCCTGAAGCACATCTTCATGTACAGGTGCAGCTAGTATTCGTTAGAAAAGCATACGATTTATTAAGAAATCATAAACTGCTTAAAGAACGAGAACAGTTTTCTACACAGCTTATTGTAAGTACCCATTCTAGTAGTATTGCTCACGATGTTGAGTATGAAAATTTGAGATATTTCAAAAGAGAACATCAAGATAAAACTAAGATACCTACTACCAAAATAATAAATCTGTCTGAGACTTTTGGAAAGGGAAATTCTGAAGCTAAGTTTGTGACTCGCTATCTAAAAACGACACATTGTGACCTCTTTTTTGCAGATGCTGTTATTTTGGTTGAGGGTGCGGCTGAAAGAATACTTGTTCCCTTTTTTATAGAAAGAAATTTTAAGAAGTTATCAGTTGCGTATATTTCTATTTTAGAAATTCTTGGAAGCCATGCACATACATTGAAACCTTTAATAGAAAAATTAGGAATAATAACGCTTATTATTACTGATATTGATACGAAAAAGGGTAAAAAAAAGGTGTTGCCATGTTTAGGGAATGAGCAGATAACAAATAATGATACAATTAAAAATTGGATTCCTCGCGAGGAAGATATTGATACATTAGTTAAACTTCCATATAAAAAAAAGGAAGAACATAATGTTAGAATTGCTTACCAATACGAAAAGAAATATATATATAGAGAAAAGACAGCAGGAGGTAAAGAAAGCACAGCTAATTTAATTCCATATACATTCGAAGATGCTTTAGCATTGGACAATATTTCATTCATAAGAGATATGAATAAGCCAGACGAAGAAGAAGGAAAGAAAAAGCCTACGGGATTATTAAAGAAATTTTGCGATGCATTGGATAAAGAAAATCCAAATGATGCTGCTCAAGCGATGTATGAAGCTTTGAATTCATCATCTAAAAAAGCTGCATTTGCAATTGATTTGCTTTACTCAGAAGATATGGAGAAGATTACTGTTCCTTCATATATTTCGGAAGGGTTACAGTGGATGGAAGAAAAATTAACAAATACTAGGTATTATGGTTAGCAATAGCAACGATGGAGATAGAGAAGTTGATAACTTACTCTTTAGTTACGTTAATCCTAAGGCTCCTAAAAGCTTTTTCCTTTTTGCTGGGGCTGGGTCTGGAAAAACTCGTTCTTTAGTCACTCTCTTAAATAGGATAAAAGAGAGCTATGGAGAAAATTATAGTATTTCTAATAAGCGAGTGGCTGTTATTACGTATACCAATGCTGCAGCAGATGAAATAACTTATCGATTAGGAGATTCTAGCATTTTTTCAATATCTACCATACATAGTTTTATCTGGAATTTAATACAATATTACCAGACGGACATAAAAATATATATGGAATCTGATTTGCTAAGTAAAATTGATGAGATTGATGAAAAAAAGAGTGCTTCTAAAAAGAAGAAAAAACAAAAGTATTATGACCAACTTGAACGCTTGAAAGGTGTAGCTCATTTTACATATAATCCTAATGGTAATAATTTAGAGTCTAACTCTCTAAATCATCAAGATGTTATTAATATTGGGGCTCATTTTTTGATGAATAAATCTTTACTGCAGAAAATTCTTGTTCAAAAATACCCCATCTTATTAATAGACGAAAGTCAAGATACAAACAAAGGGCTAATCGAAGCTATATTTAAAGTTCAATCGATATATAAAAATGATTTCGTGTTGGGATTATTTGGTGATGTCAAGCAAAGAATTTACTTAGATGGTCAGCCTAACCTAGGAGAAAATTTGCCTGAGGATTGGGGAAAACCTGTAAAGGAAGTCAATTACAGAAGTGCTAAACGAATCATTGAATTAGCTAATAAAATATCAGAAAACACACGTGATATTCATCAACAGAAACCTAGAACAGATGCAATAGAAGGTTTTGTTCGGTTGTTTATAATTAATAGAAATAAACAACACGATAGTAAATGTGTTGAGAAAAAAGTAGTAGATATAATGAAGTCAGTAACAGGAGATGATGATTGGATTTATACTAATCAACATATTGAAGGCGAAGTACCTGTAAAGAAGTTAATATTGGAACACCATATGGCTGCTAGTAGGCTCGGATTCTTACCTTTATTCGAATCTCTTTATAAATGTAATGAAACAAAAAATGGGGTACTAGATGGGACTATTCCAGAGTTAAAGATATTTATTGACCTTATAATTCCTATTTATCGAGTTAGTCAATTATCAAATGGAAAGTTTGAAATAACTTCAATTGTTAGGAAAGAATCTCCTTTACTTGATAAGGAAATACTTATGGAATCTGAAAATGAGTATGAGCAATTAAAGAAAGCAAGTTGTGCAGTGAAAGCTTTATGCAAACTATGGGAGAATAAAGTTCCTTCGTTTTATGAATTGATTAAATGTGTCTATGATCATTCATTGTTTAAGCTGCCTGAATCTTTGAATGAGTTGTGTAGAGAAGAGTCTATTTCAGATGAAAACATATGGATGTCTTTAAAAGATGTAACTCTTTCTCAAATAATCGCCTATTCTGATTATATTTCTAATAATTCAGAATTCGGGACTCACCAAGGAGTGAAAGGGCTTGAATATGATAGAGTATTGGTGATAATTGATGATTCTGAGGCAAAAGGTTTTTTGTTTAAATACAATAAGCTTTTTGGGATAGAAGAAAAATCTAAAACAGACATAAAAAATGAACTTGAAGGTAAGGAAACGTGTATAGAACGAACTAATAGATTGTTTTATGTTACGTGTACGAGAGCTAAGAAAAGCTTAGCAATAGTAGCTTATACTGATAAACCAAGTGAATTACAAAAATCTGTTCTGGCAAATGGGTGGTTTAGAGAAAACGAAATTTCATTACTATAATGAGATATACGACTAGTATAAATTCCTACGTAAGAAGATGATTTTTTTTGTCTAAAATAAAAGGGTTATGATTATAGATAACAATTTACTAGATAAGGTAACGGATGAGGCTAAGGCTTCTTCTAGGTTACGGATGAATTATAATTTGCATGAGTCGCTGGATGCGAAGGCACAGCGACTATTGAATGCGTTGGAACCGGGTACGGTATTGCCTATTCATAGGCATCAGCATACTGCGGAGACGTATTTCTTGCTTCGGGGACGTATCTCGGTATTGTTTTACAATGCGGATAAGGTCATGACGGAGCGCTTTGATTTGAATCCTCTCGAGGGTAATTATGGAGTGCAGATCCCTGCTGGACAATGGCACACGCTTGAGGTGCATGAGTCGGGGAGCGTCATCTTTGAAGTTAAGGATGGCCCGTATACACCTAGTGCTCCTGAGGATATGTTGGAATGAAATTATTGAGCATCTCACGATGTTTTAAATAATTGCTATTTTTTTGTCATTAAAAAGGCTCTCAAACTTAGTTTGAGAGCCTTTTTTCTTTTTTGTGACCTTTGGAGACTTAGAGCGTTTTACTCATCTCGATATCAATAAATCTGAAACCACCTGCGGGTATCTTTATCTTTAATGTATCTTCTGGGGCTTGAAAGGTTTCTTTATTGAGAATGTCTTGTATGTGCGTTGCTTGTATCGTATGGAAAGTAATCGTTGCGGTACGCTCGTGAGGATTGATATAGCCGCTGTCTATGAGTGTCAATCGGAGGTGTTTTGGAGATACCTGACTAACGACCCATGCGACATCTCCTGAGACTGTGATGGGTAATTGATTGGCACTGGATGTGATGGCGGATTGGATGGTTCGATAATATTTGTCTGCTGCATAGGTCTCTTTTCCATCAGCTGAGTAGTAATTGCGTCCATCGGTGATGTATTCTTTCATTATCTTTTTATAGATGGGGTGTAGATGGTCTACTAATAAACCTCTAGGGGCTTCGGCATCAGCATAGATCCCGCCTTGAGGTGGCGTGATGAGGACTAAACCGTGGGCATTGGGGGCTAGGAAGTGTAGTCGTCTGTCCTTGACACCTGAGGCATATCTTGAAAAATCCCATGGGGTGACGGGGGCTCCTGGCCATGTGCCGTTTAATCGACTGAAGACAAAGGGGTTGTTCTTTTCAAAGGTTTGATCGTAGAAGACGGTCCATTTGACGTTGTTTCCATCTTTGAGGAAGTGGGGGTCGGGGGATTCCATACTTAAATGTACGGGCGAGAAACTGAGTACTTCGGATCGTTTGGGTACGTAGAGTGCTCCTTTGGCAATTAGTTCCCAATAGAGACTCATGTAGTCTTGGTCTACTGGAAAGTTATTGATATACTGTGCGCCATAGGCTGTATGGTAAATCAACATACGGAGAAAGTGATTGGGTAAGCGTTGGGCGCCCAATTGTCTAGACCGATCAAATGCTGTGTTGTCTGGTACTGCACGGGTACCCCAACTATTGACTGCTCCACTTGTCCACATGCCGAGGCGTCCAGAGAGGCTTAGGTCCATGGACTTGTCTGTGGTCTCTTCCATGGAGGGAACGAATACGTCTGCAAATTCACCTGTTATGAGTCTGGACCATGGTTTGGTGTAGTTGCTTCCTAGCCAAAAGACGTGTTTGCTCCGTAGATAGATGTTCGCATTTTTACCTTGCGCATAGCGGGCTAATGGATAGAGCAAATCATTGACCATGAAATTGAGGTTATCTGAATGGTCTTCCATCTCGGGATATATCAATACGGTCTTCTTTCCTTTGCCTTGCGAGAGCACTGTCTCGGTGGTCTGTTTACTAAACATGTAGGGGTCGTTGCCATGACCTCCCCAATAGGCTAGACCTGGCGCCCCATCATAGCCTCTGATGATCTTACTAAGCGCTTCTTGAGAACTGAGGGTGTATCTCCTTCTTCTGTCTCGTCCCTTTCGGTATTTCTCGTTGGACATAGCGGACCGATCCCAATTCTCGACTTCCTTGAAATAGAGGGAGTGTAAAAAAATGGGATTGTGGTATTGGGCGCTTAACTGGTCTTTCAAGGATTCTAGGTGACGGGGTACCGATTCTGTCATCAAGTAGACGGGCTGGGAGGGGCGCTGATAACTTGGCTTACGGTAGTGATGAAGGGCGTCTCTCACTTCTTTCGTGGTTCTCAAAATCGAGGCGATATTGCCTATCGGAGTGAGGTGCTCAAGACTGGATTTCCAATGTTTGTTCTTGGGGTCTATGATGTGTATGCAACTACCTCCACTTTGGGCACTGGCTAATAGTATCTTATGTGTGGCTGGATCTTGCCACATGTCGTTGTAGGCATAGTGACCAATCAGACGTTCTTCTTTCGTGTTGTCTTTTGGATTGTAGAGGATAAACTGACTTCCTGCTCTTGTTAGGAAGTCTGTATGCCCGTCTTGGGTTATGGTCGTCGTATGTGCTATGTCATAACCGAAAGGGATATGGGTTATTTTCTTATAAGTGAAGGATTTGTTTGCATCGTCATAGGTCGTAACTAATAGGTCATGTACATTGGCTGATGCGCCTAAGATGATTTCTTCATTTCCATCGTGATTGATGTCTGCTGTCCTGAAATCTCCGATGGGTCTGATGCGCATTTGCTTCCTCAAAGAGTCGGGGGCTTGTAACTTGACGGTGCGATAGGGAGTGTCGGCTAGAATATTGAAGAAATAAAGCGTGCCTGGGGCTTGCATGTGGTTGTTCGTCCCTAACAGAACGACGGATTGGGTACCGTCAGATCTCTTCATCATCCGGATGAAATTTGCTGTGCATCTATTCTTTTCTGGTAGTGTCGATTTATCCAACGCCCAAGGTGTCTCTATCGAAAAGGTGGATGACTTGATCTCTTTGATGAGTTTCCCTTCGGGGGATATATAATAAATGCTTTTATCCATTCCTCCAGCGACGATGTATGACTTTCCTTTTTGCTTGGCTACACAAACAGTATACATGGGGGCGGTGTCTCTATTGAATTTCCAACGTAACTTGCCTTCGTGATCTAAACAATAGATGTTTCCGTCGGCATTGGCTGTCACAATCTCATCTGTCCCATCTCCAGTGAGGTCTCCACACCAAATGTCATGATTCATGTATCCTGATAAGGGGTTCTTCCATAATATCGTTCCGTCGTATGAGATACCTAAAACGATGCCTTCGTAGCTGTTAGCTACTATGTAGGACTGTCCATCGGTGGTGGCGGTCCTGATATTTAATATCGTATAACCTGTGTCTATGCTTCTTATTCCTTGGGTGTCGACTACCGAAGGAGAACCATAACTGGGCCTGACAAACGTGATGAGGGCAAAAACTAGGAGGATAAAAAATCGTTTGTTCTTTTTCATTGTTCTTTTTATTTTAAGGGTGACAAGTTAGTAATCTGTTTTTCTAGTGACAAAGGAAGGGCTATTTCGTCTATTGGGTGTCTTCAATAATAAGGAAAGGGTATCTGTCGATACGAATGTATTTCCCATGGCTAATTATCGTTCTTTATGGACTAATAATGTAAATATTCCTTTATATATCTTTTTTTGGTGCTCGTTATGGTATCGGTCAGTTAATTTTGAACATCAGTTATTAAATAAAGATTTCTAACCTTAAAGTTTATAACTAATGAAAAAACAAATGATTTCTAATAAACGTATGAATGGGATGCTGTATGTGCTGCGCTATCGTCGGATGGTGGCGCTTGCCGTATGGGTTCTGGCGTTTGGTGCTCTTTGTCCTAGCAACGTGGTTGCGGATAATGGGACTCTCGAAGTGGCTCAGCAAAAGGGGCTTAAGATTCGAGGGACAGTCAAGGATGCTAAGGGCGAACCGCTTATAGGGGCTAATGTGCTCATCGAGGGCTCTACCGTGGGGACAATTACGGATCTCAATGGCGATTTCGTCTTGCCGGTGGCTAGAAGAGGGGGCAAACTGAAGGTCTCATTCATCGGATTTAAGGATAAACGGGTGGCTATCAAGAATGGACGGACGATGCTTATCGTCTTGCAGGAGGATGCTCAACTCTTAGGAGAGGTGCAGGTCGTGGCTTATGGCGTGCAGAAGAAGGTGTCTATCACGGGGGCTATCTCTTCGATGAAGGGGGATGACTTGCTCAAAACACCTGCGGGGTCTATCTCTAATATGTTGTCGGGACAGGTGACGGGAATCTCATCGGTTCAGTATTCGGGAGAACCGGGTGCGGATGCGGCGGATATCTTCGTGCGGGGTATCGCTACGTGGAATGATGCGTCTCCTATCATTCAAGTGGATGGGGTGGACCGGGACTTTACACAAATCGACCCGAATGAAATCGAAAGTATCACGGTGCTGAAGGATGCTTCGGCTACTGCGGTATTTGGCGTCAGAGGGGCGAACGGCGTAATCTTAATCACTACGAAACGGGGAGCGGCGGGACGTGCTAAAATCTCTTTCTCGACTTCGGCGGGAATCAATTTCTTGACCAAGCAGTTGGATTTCGCTAATTCGTATCAGTATGCTTCGTATTACAATGATATGCAGGTGAACGATGGTGGGGTGCCTACTTTTAGCAATGAACAACTGGAGAAGTTCAGGACGCATAGTGATCCTATATTGTATCCGGATGTGAATTGGTTGGATTATTGTATGAAGAGTTCGGCTTTTCAGTCACAACATAATGTCAATATCTCGGGGGGAATCGATAAGATGCGCTATTTCGTGTCTGCAGGTATGTTTACTCAACAGGGGATGTTCGAACAGTTCGATGCTGCGGATGATTTTAATTTTGATTATAAACGGTATAACTATCGGGCTAACTTGGATTTTGATATCTCTGAATCGACTTTGTTGTCGGTCAATATCGGGGGACGTGTGGAGAATAAACGAACACCTGAATCGGGGGAGGACCAGAATCAGTTGTTCCGTAAATTGTATTGGGCGGTGCCGTTCGCTGGGGCGGGAATCGTCGATGGCAGACGTGTGGTGTCTAATACGGATTACTTGCCGTTTACGGGATCGGATGGATTGTCTTCTTATTATGGGAAGGGATTCAGAACGCAGACGACGAATGTGCTCAACTTGGACCTTGCGCTAAATCAAAAACTGGATTTCGTGACGAAGGGCTTGTCGGCGAAATTAAAGGGGGCGTACAATACGGCGTACTCGAACAAGAAGGTGGCGAGTTCTTCGAAGGCTTCTTATGTGCCGGTGGTGCAGGAGGATGGCTCAATCGCTTATCGAAAGGTGGGCTCGGATTCCCAATTGAGTTACAGCGAACCGGATAACCAGTTTAGTAAGGCGAGGGATTGGTATATGGAGTTGTCGATGAATTATTCACGTAAGTTCGGAGAGCATCATGTGGCGGGATTACTGCTGTATAATCAGTCTAAACGTTATTATCCTGGAGGTACGTACAATGATATCCCTTCTGCTTATGTGGGGGTCGTGGGACGTGCTACTTATGATTGGAAAACGCGCTACTTGGCGGAGTTCAATATCGGATATAATGGCTCGGAGAATTTTATCAAGAGTAAACGCTATGGCGTGTTCCCTGCTGGGTCTATCGGATGGGTTCTTAGCGAAGAGCCTTTCTTCAAACCGCTTAAGAAATTTGCGGGGTATATCAAACTGAGGGCATCGGTGGGTGTCGTGGGAAATGATAAGTCGAATAATCAACGTTTCTTATATATGCCTGATGCGTATCAACTGGGGGGCGGATATTATTTCGGAACGAATATCAATAGTGCTAAACCGGGGGCGTATGAGTCGACTAAGTCGTATGCGGATGTCACGTGGGAGAAGGCTACTAAACAGAATTATGGGTTGGATGCTTCTTTCTTGAAGGACCGATTGAGCATCTCACTGGATTATTTCTATGAGAAACGTAAGGATATCTTGATGAGTCCGGATTATTTACCTGGCATATTGGGGATGAGTTTACCGGTAGTGAATATGGGTAGAACGGAGAATAAAGGGTACGAGGTGCAGGCGAAATGGAAGGACCATTTTGGAGATGATTTCCATTATTGGGTCAACGGGAATCTGTCGTTCGCACGAAACAAAATCGTGTATATGAATGAGGTGACTCAAAATGAACCGTGGATGTACCAGACGGGACGGGTCATCGGCTCTCGATCGATGTATCAGTTCTGGGGGTTCTATGATGAAACTGCTGATGCACGATATGAGGCGGAATTTGGTTTGCCTATCGCAGACCATGGCATCACCTTGGCTCCTGGGGATTGTGTGTATACGGATCTCAATGGGGATGGCAAAATCACGGGAGATGATGCGACACGTGATATCGGATTTACAGATGCTCCTGAATATACTGCGGGAGTCAATGCGGGGTTCAATTGGAAGCAGTTTGACTTCTCTATGCAGTGGACTGGAGGGTGGAACGTGGATCGTATGTTGAGCGAATTTAGACAACCGCTGGGGGATACCTTCAATAAGGGGTTGCTGCTGTATCAGTACGAGACGACTTGGCGCTCGTCGGAGGATACTTTCACTGCGAAGTATCCGCGCATATCGAGCCTGCATGCGTCGAATAATTATGCGGGGTCGGACTTGTATCTGATTGATGCGAGTTACTTGCGATTGAAGAGCGTGGAGGTGGGATACAACTTTGATTTGCCGTTTATGAGGAAATTGAAGATGAATAAGTGCCGCCTTTATGTCAATGGCTATAATTTGTTGACCATCACGGGATTTAAATGGGGAGACCCGGAATCTCGACAGAGTGACCGACCTAATTATCCTTTGACACGTGTGTTTAATATTGGTTTGAAAGTTGGATTTTAATACGGGGATATACTATGAGACAGTTTAGTAAATGGTTTATTGGAGCATTCATCGGAGCGGTCATCGCTTCTTCATGTGTGGATGATATCAAATTTGGAGATAGTTTCTTAGAAAAAGCTCCTGGGGTTGCGGTCACACAAGATACAATCTTCGGGAAGGCGGATTATGCCAGACGGTTCTTATGGAATACGTATAGCAAATTGTATTATGGATTGGCGACAAACTGGAATACGGTGGACGGAAAAATGAATACGGGGATGTTCGAGGCATTATCGGATTGCTGGCATAGCCATAACTCGTGGGATGGATTGAATAGAAAATATTACTCGGGTTCGTACAAAGCTAGCGATGAGGATAGCGCAAATGATAGCCGATTTGGCTATACGAAGGAGAATTGCTGGGAGGCTATCCGCGCTGCATGGTTGTTTATCGAAAATGTAGAACGGGTGCCGGATATGGAGGACCAAGAGAAAAGCCGACTCGCTGCGGAAGCAAAGGTGATCATCGCTTCTCGCTATTTTGATTTGTTCCGCCATCTGGGGGGCGTGCCTATATTGGAGAAGTCGTATGACGTGTCGCCTACTTATGACTTGCCTCGAGGTACCGTGGAAGAAACGGTGAATTTTATGGTGCGGTTACTGGACGAGGCGGCGCAGGTGTTGCCCTGGGACTTGGAGGATGACGGAGAGTCAAACTGGCAAGGACGCTTTACCAAAGCGGCGGCGATGGGACTCAAGTGCAAGGTGTTGCTCTTTGCTGCAAGTCCTTTGTTCAACGATGACCAACCGTATTGTACGGAGGAACCTCAGGAGGCTGTGACGAATCATCAAGTATGGTATGGTGGGTATAGACCTGAATTGTGGACGCAGTGTCTCAAGGCTTGTGAGGATTTCTTCTCGGAACTGAATGCCAAAGGGCATTATGCTTTGATGCTTCCGAGTGGCCCTTCTCCTGAGGCGTATCGCGATGCGTTTAATATGGCGTATTTCATCCGTCAGGATAATACGGAATTGCTTATCTCTACACGTATCATCGGAAAGTATAACTGGGATTGGTGGTACTACTGGGGAGAATGGGTCGGCTATGGGGGATATACGCCTACCGAAGAGTATATGGAGATGTTCGCTATGGCGGATGGAAGACCTTTCAGTTGGTCGGATGCTACGGTGGCTGCTAATCCTTTCTTTACTGATAATGATTATGGACAGCCGATTCGAGACCCAAGACTCTATGAGACGATATTGGTCAATGGAGCTAAGTTCAGCGGACGGGCGGTCGAGTTGTGGCTCGGTGGACGAGAGAATATCAATAGTACGGAGAAGGAGTCGGGAATCTATGCTACGGGATTTGGATTGTACAAATTCTATAAGGAGGGTAAGAGTAGTCTGGCTAGCCATTACTTGGAATGGCCATACTTGCGCTTGGCGGAGATGTATCTAATCTATGCGGAGGCATTGCTTAAGAATAATCGCTTGGCGGAGGCTATAAATCAAGTGGATATCGTACGCGCTAGGGTCGGACTTGCGGGATTGGTGGAATCGAATCCTACAGCAAATCTCTTGACGGATAAGGATGCCTTGATGGAGGAGATATTGCGTGAACGGGCTTGCGAATTGGGGCTCGAGGATGTGCGCTTGTTTGATATGACGCGTAATAAACGGGCGGACTTGTTCCAAAAACCGTTGCATGGACTCCGAATCGAAAGGGCTGACGGGGGCTCAGGCTCGTGGTCTGACAAAAATGTGGATGTCAGGGGCGATTTCCCTACTCAGTTTAGTTATACGCCGTTCGAGTTGACTAATAAGTCACGCTCATGGTGGACGAATTTTAGTCCTAAGTGGTATCTCTCTGCGTTCCCTCCTTCAGAGGTGAACAAGAATTATGGATTGACTCAGAATCCTGGTTGGAAGTAATCTATGTGTATCGACGATCTTAAAATAGTATAGTATGAAAAATGAAATAATCGCTTTTGCGATGCTGGCTTGTGCTTGCATGAACGGATGGGGACAGGAGGTGCTGGTCACGGATTCTGTACCTAATAGGGTGAACTATGGCTTCGGACTCGAACAGACGGAGAGGGAGTCGACAGGGGCGGTAGCTACTGTGTATGCCGAGGATATCAATACGCGCTCGGCAATGAATATAGGGAACTCCTTGTATGGTAATGTATTGGGATTGGCTACCTTACAACGCTCGGGAGCGGCATGGGACCAGATGCCTAGCATGTCTATTCGTGGACTCAAAACACTCAACGGAAATAATGGTATATTGGTCGTCGTGGATGGCCTGGAAAGAGATAATGCGTATAACGTGCTGAATTATATCACTCCGGAGGAGGTGGAGTCGGTCAGTGTGCTGCGAGATGCTGCGGCACTGGCACTGTATGGATTCCGTGGGGTGAACGGGGTGCTGAATATTGTGACCAAAAGGGGGAAGTATCAGTCGAAAGAAATCAACTTTAGTTATGACCATGCGATTAATTGGCAGGTCAGAACTCCTGACTTGGCGGATGCCTTTACCTATGCTTCGGCTCTCAATGAGGGACTGACGAATGATGGGAAGACGGTGCGCTATTCTCAGCGGGAACTGGAGGCCTTCAGAAGTGGTGAGTTCCCTGGATTATATCCTGACGTGAATTGGTGGGACGAGACCTTTCGCAACCAAGGGGCATCGGATATCGCTACCTTGAGTTTCCGAGGTGGAAGTACGAAGATGAGGTATTATACGATGATGAATCTACAAAATAATGCGGGGTTTATAGCGAATGATAATATGAATAGTGGCTACTCTACTCAGGAGAAGTTCTCTAAAGGGAATTTCAGAACGAATCTGGATGTGGAACTTACTCCTCGCACGCAGATGCAAGCTAATATCATGGGGGTGCTCAATGAAACGAGTAGACCGGGGTTGGGCTCGGATAACTTGATCGGGAAACTCTATGCTGTACCGTCTGCTGCATTTCCTATCAAGACGGCGGATGGACTCTGGGGAGGAAATGGTACTTGGGATGGATATAGCAATCCGGTGGCTTTGACTCAGGGAAGAGCGTATACCAAGTCGCATACACGAGCTCTTTATGCGGATATGACATTGAAACAGGACTTCTCTGCTATCACCAAGGGATTGGGTGCGGGCATCAGAATGGGCTATGATAATATTGCATCGTATTGGGAGAATCATTCTAAGACGTATAAGTATGGGAGCCAGACGGTGAAGGCGTGGGCGGATGACCTACCGACGGAATTTAATGAATATACGGGGGGCGCAAATGGAGAGATGAGTGGCGATAGTAAACTGGATTGGCAGTATCGCTCGTTTAATTTCCAGGCTTCTGCGGATTATACTCGTCAGATGGGACGACATCAGGTGTATACGATGTTGATGTATTCGTATAAGTATGACAATGCCAAGGGGACAAATCGTACTTCGTATACTCAGAATGTGGCGTGGTACACGCACTATGGGTATAGGAATCGGTATTTTATGGATCTTACGCTGATGAACTCGGCTTCGAATGCCTTGGAAACGGGGAACAAATGGCATCTCTCACCTACCGTGGGACTGGCATGGGTGCTCTCTAATGAGGGATTTCTCAAGGATGTCGATGCGGTGGATTTCCTTAAGTTGAGGGCATCTGCTGGTATCTTAAATACGGATAATATCCCGTACAATGGTTATTGGAACCAAACGGTGACTGGAGGAGGGGGCTATCCTATCAGGGATAACTTCAGCAATGATGGCAGTTGGCGAGAGGGGGCATTGGCGTCTGTCAATGGAACCACGGAGAAGGCATATAAGTATAATGTGGGGATGGATGCACGATTGTTCAAGGGATTGACTGTATCGTGGGATGGCTATTATGAACGACGAGCGGATATATGGGTCAGCACTGCGGGGAAGAACTCATCGGTGCTCGGCGCTTCTAGTTCTTATGACAACGAGGGTATCGTGGATAGCTGGGGAACTGAGATTGGATGGGACTTCGCACACCAAATCAGGGATTTCCAGTTCAACTTAGGGGCGAAGTTTACTTGGTCGAAAAATGAAATCATCGAACAGTTGGAGTCGCCTCAGGCTTATGATTATCTACGCGCTACGGGAAAGTCTCTCGGACAAATATTTGCGCTTCAGGCAGTGGGGTATTTCGTGGACCAAGCGGATATCGATGCGAGCCCGACACAGCAGTTCGGACAGGTGAAACCTGGAGATATTAAGTATAAGGATATCAATGAGGATGGCGTGATTAATAATAATGACTTCATCGGAATGGGGTACAATTCGTCTGTGCCGGAAATCTATTATTCATTCCATCTAGGCGCTGAATGGAGGGGCATCGGTTTCTCTGCACTGTTCCAAGGGGTCGGCAATTATACCGCGGTTCTCAATACCACGAGTATCTATAGACCGCTGGTGGGAGATGCTACAATCTCTAACTTCTATTATGAGAACCGGTGGACTCCTGAGCATCCAGATGCTCGCTTCCCTAGATTGACTACGGAATCGGTGGATAATAACTTGAAGTCGAGTTCGGTATGGCTCGCGGATCGCTCGTTCTTGAAATTGAGAAACTGTGAAGTGTACTATAAGTTGCCTAAGGCGTTCTTATGGAGGATGAAGACAGCGAAGATTTATGTGCGGGGTATCGATTTGCTTTGTTTCGATAGCATAGACTTGAGTGACCCGGAGGCGATGGGCACGTCGTATCCTGCGACTCGATCGGTAAATGTGGGGTTAGCAATCGGTTTTTAATAGATAAAATGAAAGATATGAAACTGAAAAATATATTTTTAGGACTGGCGGCTTTGTTCGTACTGGCTGCATGTAGTGAGGAGATGGATTATCATGAATATACGGTCTATGGCAAGGAGTATGTGTTTACGGATTTTACTCGTACCAATGGATTCGTTACTAATATTTATAGTTATTTAGATGATGACTTACCGGCTGAAAAGTCTCTTTGCTCGGCTTGTGATGAGGCTGAAAATGCATGGTCATGGGCTGGTATTCATGATTACTACAATGGGGCTTGGAGTCCTCTCAACTCTTTCTCTTTGTGGAACTTCTATACGGCCATCAGAGCGGCTAATTATTATTTGGAGGAGGCTCCTAATGCGGATTTCTCGGAGTTGATGTTCGATAAGGATTATCAGGCTCAGATGAATCGATTCAACCGCTATCAATATGAGGTACGACTCTTGAGGGCGTATTATTATTTCAATCTGGTAAGGGCGTATGGGGATGTCCCGTTTACAACTAAGGTGCTGACGGAGGAGGAAGCGAATAATTGCTTGAGGACTCCTGCTGATTCGGTATTTGCATTTATCGTCAACGAATGTGAGGCTGTGGCGCAGATGCTTCCTGTGGAGTATTCTAACTTGAGTGATGATGCTTCGAGCAGCGGAAGCCCTGAGACGGGACGCGTAAACCGAGGCATGGCTTTGGCACTCAAGGCAAGAACCTTACTCTATCAGGCTAGCCCGTTATTCAATCCGGACAATGAGATGGCACGATGGAAGTCGGCGGCTATGGCGAGTAAGGAGGTGATTGACTATTGCGATGAACAGGGCATCTCCTTAGGTAAATATACGGCACTATGGGGTACGGACAACTGGAAGAGTTCGGAGATGATTTTCGTGCGCCGTGTCGGGGAGACAAATGCTATTGAGGTGTATAACTATCCTATTGGTTTGGAAAATGGACATTCTGGAAATTGCCCTACACAGAATTTGGTGGATGCGTATGAAATGAAAAATACGGGTAAGGCATGGGATGAACCTCAAAGTGGTTATGATGCACAGAAGCCTTATGCCAATAGGGACCCTCGGATGGAGATGACTATCGCTGTCAATGGGGAGATGTGGCCTGAGACTAGTGCTAACCCTCTGGAGATTTTTATCGGCGGAAGAAATGGATTGCCTATATCTGGAGCTTCTCCTACGGGGTATTACTTGAAGAAGTATCTCGATGGCACGACGGATTTGAGTTCCGAAACTGGAAGTGGCGGCAAACGGCATAACTGGGTTACTTTCCGATTGGGAGAGTTTTATCTCAATTATGCGGAAGCGGTATTTCAGTTTCTTGGAAGCCCGGATGCTACGAGTGCGGACTTCACGATGTCGGCTTCGCAAGCGGTCAATGTGATTCGTAATCGCCAAGATGTGAAGATGCCTGCATTGCCTGAGGGGTTGTCCAATTCTGAATTCTGGACCAGATACCAACGGGAACGGATGGTGGAACTGGCTTTTGAAGGACACCGATTCTGGGATGTTAGACGCTGGAAGGAAGGAGAACAACTCAAACGTATCGTCCGGATGAAAATCACTCAAGTGGGGGACACGTATCAATATACTCGAGAAATCAAACAACGCAGTTGGGAGGATAAGATGTATCTTTTCCCTATCCCTGATGCGGAGAGAAGGAAAAATCCTAAACTGACTCAGAATCCGGGATGGGAATAGGAGATGAACTGTTTAACACATTAAAGAATAGCATGATGAAAGTGAACTATCTGTTTGTAATGACTGCCGTGGTAGCAATACTGATGTGCGGATGTGATAATAAAATCGATTTGTTCGAACAGCAGGAGGACGTGGCACCTCCTGCTGCTATCGAAGCGGAGATGGTGACGACTCAAGCTTTGCCTGGGCAAATCGCGTTGGCTTGGCAAGTGCCTCAAGGGGATTTCGCATATCTTAAAATCCATTATTTTGACCCTTTGACGAATCAAGAGGTCTTCAAAATAGCATCTAAGGGAACTACGGAGCTATTAATCGATAATACACGGGCCAAATATGGGGCTTATTCGTTTTATTTTCAGACCTTTAATGCCGCACACCAAGGAGGAGAGGTGCAAGTCGTTGAGGGAACTTCGGGGATTGCTCCTGCGGTGACTACCGTGGGCAAGAAAACCAAAATCCCGTTGTCGCCTGACCAACTGAGTACCAATGCGCAGGAACCTACTGAAGGACCGATTGAGAATCTCTTGGATAATGATGCGGGTTCTTTCTTTCATACGCGATGGAGTTCGCCACAGATTCCGTTGCCCCAATATATTCAGGTGGATTTGAAGGAGCCTCACGAGGATTTTATCCTTTACTATATGAATAGAAATGATTCGTGGTCTACGTCTGCACGTCCTAGTATCGTGGATTTGCAAATCAGTAATGACGGGGAGAGTTGGGAAACTGTTACCACACTTTCGGGATTGCCTAGCGCTGCTGGTGCGGAGTATACGTCTTCGTATATCATCCCTGGTAAGGCGTTTACGTATTTCCGATTCACTGTGAATGCGACTAGTGGAAATAAGTCGTATTTCAATATGGCGGAGTTCGCTCTTTATGATATCGAACTGAGTATTTATGATCCTGAAGCGGATGATGTTAATGATTTCCTCTAAAATAAATTGATGATGATGAATAAAAGTACTTTTCTCATGGCGATTTCTCTGCTTATGGCATCTACCTGCCTGACTGCTTGCAAAAAGAAGTCACAGGTGGATGCTGCTGCTCCAGATGAACAGAAAGAGGGAATGACTTTAGTGTGGAGTGATGAATTTAATGATGAGGGGGCTCCCAATGCGGACTATTGGAACTTTGAAAGAGGGTTTGTACGCAATGAGGAATTGCAATGGTACCAAAGTGAAAATGCTGTCTGCAAAGGGGGTGCTCTTGTCATTACTGGTCGAAAAGAACGGATCGAGAATCCAAATTATGTGCCGGGAAGTGGTAGCTGGAAGACTAATAGGCAATATGCTGAATTTACTTCCACATCGATGACGACACATAGTAAGTTTGATTTTCAATATGGACGATTGGAAGTTCGTGCTAAAATCCCTACTGCCAAAGGAGCATGGCCTGCTATATGGACGCTGGGTAATTGGTATGATTGGCCTTCATGTGGAGAGATTGATGTACTAGAGTATTATTTGGTCGGAGGAGAACCTTATATCCTCGCTAATACTGCTTGGGGTACAGACCGTGCTTGGAATGCTAAATGGAATTCGGTGAAGACGAAATTCTCTCAGTTCTTAGCACTTGATGCCGATTGGGCTGCAAAATATCATGTCTGGAGAATGGATTGGGATGATGATGAAATCAATCTTTATGTGGATGATGTATTGTACAATACAACGAAGCAATCACAAACTCAGAATGGGTCGATTGCTAATTATACTTGGCCTTTTAAACAAAAGCATTATATCCTTTTGAATCTGGCTATTGGTGGTAATGGAGGGACGCCGGACGAACTTGCTTTCCCCATAACGTATCATGTTGATTATGTTCGTGTCTATCAGAAACAATCAAAATCGGTTGACTTTTGATAATCAACTGATTTTGGTTGTTTAATTGATGGCTAGCTAGCTTGCTGCTGAGGGATTCATCTCACTGAACAGGCTAGAAGTCATTGACTTCTTGGTGAATTGATCGAAGAAGTTCCAGAATCGCTGCACATCTTCATTGAGGATGTAGGTACTCAATGCCTTACTGATGTCTTTACTCGCTTGACGATAAAGGACAGAAGGGGCATTGTTTACTGCATAGACGTGTTTCCCATCTTTATAATAGAGGGGATGGTCTATGGAGGTGAGGTGTATGCCACCAATGGCGTAACCGGGGTCGGCAGCGGCATCGATGATGAGGGCGCCTCGTTTCACACGACGAAGGTCGGCTTTGGTCAATATGTGCTGACTGCGGTCGGCGAGTTCTATACAGTTGACAATGATATCGTACTCGGGAAAGGTGTCGACAAATTCGTTCATCGTCTTGCGATAGAACATACGAATGTCACAGTTAAATTTTGAAAATAAATCAAAAGCTCCTTGAGCGACATTGCCGCTGGAAAGAATCGCTACTCGAGTGCTGGAGTCGGGAAGGCTACCTAGACTGACTAGCGCATGGAGACAACTGGCGATACCGGCATTTTTACTGTTCTTCCAAATGAAATTCTTCGGGATGAAGTCTATCAACTTAGATGCGTCATGGTAATAGGCCATGGGATGGATGTTGTCTAAATCAACAATCTTGAGGGATTTCTCTTGAGCAATGCCTTCGAAAAAGGCTTTGCCAGATCCCAAAGGATGTGTCCAACCGATAATCATCTGCCCTTGTCGTAGGTACTTGTAATCGATTTCTTGTAATAATTTGAGTGAGAAGATGGCGTCACATGTTTTGAATACGTCTGCACGAGAGAGAAAGGTACATCCCTTATAAGCGGAATCTGGTATGTTCATGGCGTGACCAAATCCTTCTTCTAATACAATGTCTCCTTTTGTTTGTTCCATATCCTCTGGGAGCAACGCTATGCGGCGCTCGCCAGGATAATTTGGCGTAATAAATCCAATTTTCATGACTCTTTTCTTTTTTTATGGTCTCTCTTAAGTGGGAAATCATCTATAATATAACATTTTATCTGTATTTTTAAGTAAAAGTACACTCGTTAACTTCCTGTATACGGATTTATTTAGTCTTAATTTATTGCTATACTTGTTCCTTTTACTTATTTTTGCCAGTCTGTTAATCTCTGTGGAGAAAATTATAAATTGTAAGATAATGATTAAAAAAAAGGTATTAGATTATTTTAAATCTAGGTATGTAAATAACCGAATCGTACTACTTATTGATTCTTGTTTAAGCTTGTTGGCTGTAGTTATTGCTTATTTCTTGATGCTTTGGGTGACGGGAGCGGAACATGAATTACTAAACGTGCTTTTTCCAGTGATGGCACTAGGGGGATTGACATGGGTTCTCGTGTCGTTATTCCTCAAAGTGCATAAGCATGTGATTCGCTATTTTACTTTCGGAAATATCTGGCGTATCTTTATCGGATTGCTCTCTCAGGCTTTTGTCATGGGCGGCATGATGTCCTCATTGGCTCATTGGTATTATTATTCTCCGACTCAGGTGATTACTTTCTTGTTGTTTTTCTTCGTCTTTGGAGGATTCGGTATCGTGGGCATTCGATTGGTCATGATATGGGCTTATTCGCTGTTGGGACTCAACGTGAGAACCGTAGAACCGGATCATTACTTGGCATTCGGTACGGATGCACGCTGTGTCTCTCTGGATATGCGATTGAAGACGAGTACTCACTTCAAAATCGTGGGCTTCGTCTCGGATACTAAGGATGACCGGGCGTTGACTATCTCGGGCAAACCGGTGTTGTATTTTGCTAATATCCATCACTTCAAAGAATATGTGGATATTCATGGAATCAAGGGAATCATCTTCGTAGACCAGGATTCAGTGATTAAGGAGGCGGAACATATCTTGTCTTTTAGTCAGAAATTGGGCTTGAAGACGATGATTGCACCTACCTTGACGGATGGGGGCACCGAGGTGTCGCATCGTCATATACGTGATATTAAGATTGAGGATTTACTGGGACGAGACGAGATTGAAGTGGACTTGAATCGAATCATCGCTAGCTTCAATGGCAAGACGGTGCTTGTGACTGGTGCTGCGGGAAGTATAGGTAGTGAATTGGTGCGCCAGTTGGCGGGCTTCGGCGTCAAGCATATCGTCTTATTCGATAATGGGGAAACGGCGATGCATAATTTGCGCTTGGAACTTGAACGTTCGTTCCCTAAATTGGCTTTCACTCCTGTCATCGGGGATGTGCGGGTTGCCAATAAATTGACTAAGGTATTTGAGGAGTTTCATCCGCAAGTGGTGTTTCATGCGGCGGCTTATAAGCATGTGCCACTTATGGAGGAGAATCCTTGCGAATCTATAGATGTGAATGTCAAAGGGACTCGTCTCTTGGCGGATATGTGCGTCAAATATGAGGTGGAGAGCATGGTGATGGTCTCTACGGATAAAGCGGTGAATCCTACTAATGTGATGGGAGCATCAAAACGACTTGCCGAAATCTATGTGCAGTCTTTGGGATTGGCTATAGAGAAAGGTAAAGTGAAGGGGAAAACGAAATTCGTCACTACGCGTTTTGGTAATGTATTGGGTTCTAATGGTAGTGTCATTCCGTTCTTCCGTAAGCAAATCGCTATGGGGGGACCAGTGACGGTGACGCATCCTGAGATTACTCGTTTCTTCATGACAATACCTGAAGCATGTCGCTTGGTGCTTGAAGCGGCTACGATGTGCAAGGGAAATGATATCTTCGTCTTCGATATGGGTAAGAGTGTCAAGATTGTGGATTTGGCTAAACGAATGATTAAGTTGGCTGGATTCGTACCGGAAAAGGATATTAAAATCGAGTATATCGGGTTGAGACCTGGTGAGAAATTGTACGAGGAGGTATTAGCTACTAAGGAGGTGGATTTGGCTACGAGCAATCAGAAGATTCAGCATGCACGCGTCAGACAGTATGACCGAGAGGCAATCATCCCTCAGTATGATCAGCTTCAGGAAATGGCTGCACAGATGAATGTGGACCAGACGGTGAGCTTGATGAAACAGATTGTGCCTGAGTTCTCATCTAAAAACTCAGTCTTCGAAAAGTTGGATGACAAGAATGCTAAAGTGACTCATGAATAATCGATGCGTATGAACCTTTTTTATCTCTTGATTCGTTTGGGCTTGGGACAAGGACCGCTTGAGGGCTTGCCCATCGTGGAGGAAGATGCCTTCAAGGCATTGGACATTGCTGAATGGAAGAAGTTGGGTGAATTGGCTACCAAGCAGGCACTGATGGGGGTGTTTGTGGATGGCGTACAGGCTTTGCCTGATGACTGCCGTCCTCCATTGCCACTCTATCTCTCATGGGTGGCCGTGGCGGCTCATCTGGAAAAGGAGAATGAACGGTTGAACCTCCGAGCCAAAGAGTTGGTGGAGGGCTATCAAGCTCAGCATATTCCGGTGGTCTTGCTCAAGGGGCAGGGCATCGCACAGTTCTATCCGAATCCGCTGCGCCGTCAATGTGGGGATATTGATGTGTATATAGGTCCTGTGTATTATCGTGCTGCCAACCAAATCCTTGCCGACGATGGTGGGGAACAAGGTTCTGAGGAGTCTATCAAACATATGACCTTTGAATGGCGGGGCGTACATATAGAGAATCATCGGGTGATGACGGGGTTTGCTCAGCAGAAGCATCGTATGGCATTTCTGAAATTGCTCAAAGCGTGGTTCCCTCAGCAGATTCCGCTACGGACTGTCGGGACGGCGAAATTGCCTGTGCCGCCAGTTGCTTTCGATGCTATTTATATCTTGAAACATGCCATGGAACATCTGCTATGTAGTGGCGTGGGGTTTCGTCAATTGATGGATTGGCTGCTCTTGGTCTCTTCGCATAGGGAGGATTTGCCTGTGGAACATTTCATGAAACAATTGAAGGAGGTGGGACTGGACAAAGCGGCACCTGCAGTGTGGTATATCGGGGTGACGTATTTTGGTTTCGTGCCTGGAGTATGGGCTTTCCCCATGGATGAGGTACTTGGTGAAGTGCTCCTCAAAGATATCCTCTTGTCGGGGAATATGGGACATTTCGATGGCCGAATGGGACAACGTCCTTCAGGGTATTGGCGCGGCAAGTGGTGGGGCTATCGCATGAGCTTGGCTCGGGTGCGCCGTATACGGGCTATCATGCCCGGAGAGGCGGATGCACAGTGGCGCTATCGCATCAAGAATCTCTTCGTCATTCTTAAAAATAAGGTATAGGTTGAAGCATTAAACATCTTTTTTCTAATAGATACCATGGGAAACAAACAGTGACCGTGTACAATTAGATTCTCCTATAGACAATATTGAAGATGATTTATTAGGTCGAGCTGAGTTCATCAACTCTATAAAGAAAATCGTTTTGAATACAGATGTGTCCAAATCAGCTGCGGTTATCGGTATCTCTGGAGAATGGGGGAATTGCACTCCCATCCCTTTTGATTTTGTTTAGTTTTTAGTTGTTTCATTGATAATTTACTTTTACTTTTGTCTAAAGTAATCAATCCAAATAATTATATAATGTCTGCAAGTGAAAATACAAAGATTGAACGTCTGAGGAATTACTCTTCAGTGTTTTCACGTAGTGTTTTTACTGATATAATTAAATATAATGATTTTTCTCGATTGAATAGTCTTTTCAGTAAGTACAACGTATCTCTAAAATCAACTAAAACATACGCTGATTATTTGAAATATCTTTATAGAAATATCAAGAAAGGGTATCGTTGTGAGTATGTTTATAAGAATGAACTAATTAATCAATTGTTGTTAAAGAAATATGGAACCAAAAACACTATTGCTTTCAACGAGTTTAGAGTAGGAGAATCTATTGCTGATTTTGTTTTATTCAATGGTGAGAGTAAGGCTTTTGAAATAAAGACAGAATTTGATACTGATAAACGTTTGCAGCAACAATTGAAGAATTATTCGAAATTATTTCAAAAATGTTTTGTCGTAATTCCGGTTGAACTGGTCACTCAATACAAAGGCTCAATATCTAAAAATATAGGAATAATCTCACTCTCATTAGTAAAGGATAGAGTTGTCTTGAATGAAGTTAGAGAAGCAGTTTGTAACCAATTTATTGATACGACTATTCTTATGAGAAGTTTGAGAACTTCTGAGTATAAGAACATAGTTACAGCTTATTTTGGTCATTTACCTGAAGTGTCATGTTTCGAAATGTTTGATGCTTGTGAAGAGTATATCAATCAGATTCCTTTATCTGATTTGAATCGATTATTTCTAGTTGAAATAAAAAAACGAAAAAATAGTACTCATCTGCTGAAGTCTCTCCCTGCAGAAATTCGACAGATTTGTTTAAGCATGAATCTAAGTAAAAAAGAAATTCCTTGTTTATTAGATAAATTAAATCAACCTATAAATCTGTAGCCTATGTATTATCCATATTTAAGAGGTAAACAATTTGAATTGATTGCCCTCCGTGATATTTCAGAGAAATATCCAAGATGTAAATGTCTTTGTCCTATTGTTGAACCAGTGAAGTTTTCTTTCAACGGATTGACAACTGCTATAAAGAAAATGTTTGATAACGAATTACCTTTTGCATTAGTTCTTAATCCTACGAATGGAGAATTTAAGAGACAAGATAAAGACTTAATTTCTGAGATTCCCGAATTAGAAGCCTCAAAGGAAAAATGGATCTCAGCTTTTATCTTTAACGACAATTTATTAACCATTAATTCTATTATTGAAGAGAAAAAACTTGCTAATGTGATGATTATCTTTGATGAAGAAGTCAATGCTGAGGACGATGATTTGATTCAATTTCTTAAGTCTGACAGAGTGAATTTTATAGTTACAAGTCATGCTGACTCGAGAATTGAAATGCGACTGCTGAGAGGAATTGATAAGCATATAATACGTCTTGATGATTGTTTTAATACGCAGGCTAGAAATGCTGATTATGGTCTTGTTCTTGATGAAAAATTTACAGAACAACATGCTTTCTATGATGAAGAGTCTTTCTATGGCTTCTCTGATTATACTGCCCTAGCTGGAAAATTTATTGACGGGGGAATGTTGCCTTATGCCGTTGCTATACATTTAACTTATCAGAAGAATGAACAACAATTAAATATTCATCATTTTGTTTCTGATACTAATGATAATCAATCTAATATCCAAAAGAAGTTTTTTGAAGCTGCTTCTAAAGTAAATAGTTTCTTTATTGACAAGCCCAAAACTTGTGCTGTTAATGAATTGATTTCGCTTCTTGAAAAAGAAAAATATCCTGGCTTAGGAGTTTTGAAGAAGTTGGCTATTGAGAATCATTTGGAATTAATGTGTAGAATATTAATGAAATAGAGATGAGAATTTGTGCTGACTGTTTTGATGATGATGAGATAAAACAATTTATTGAGAATAGTTCAGAAGAAGAAGGACTATGTGATTGTTGTCACAAAGAATCAAATCTGATTGACCTTAGTTTACTCTTTGACCATTTTATTGAATTTCTCAATTTGTTTACTTGTGATAGTAATGGATTCGATTTAGTTGAAAAAGTCCAAATGGATTGGCATCCATTTAAATCTGAAGAATACGCAAGAATCATATTAGGCGAGATTATAAATAAGAACAGGTTCACTTTTTCTCTATCTGATAAAGTTTCTTATGTTTCCGATATGTCAGAATGTTTCGGAGTATGGGATGAATTGAAACGTGAGGTTCGAGAATCAACAAGGTTCTTCTCTAAGAGTATCGGGTCTTTTCCTTGGGCTAATTATGTGGGACCTAATGTAAAGATACCCAAAGGGACACATTTGTTTAGGTCTCGAATTATTCCATCAGGTAAGACAAACTTATCAACAGATGAAATGGGATGTCCTCCAAAAGAAAAAGCAACCGCTGGTAGAGCAAATCCTTTGGGAATACCCTATTTATATCTTTGTGATAAACAAGAAACTACTTTTTATGAGATTCGTGCTTTGTACTTAGATAAGGTCTGTGTAGGAGAGTTTGTTACTCAGAGAGATTTAGATATAGTTGACTTTAGCCAGACAATAAATCTATTTTACAATGATTCAGGAGAAAATCTGATTGACTTGGCTATGCGTAAAGTTTTATTTTCCCAAATAAGTGCTGATTTGTCTAAGCCTTTACGACGATTTGATACAGGAATAGAATATGTTCCTACTCAATTGATCTGTGAATATTGTAAGTTAGAAAATGCTGATGGTGTTAGATTCAAGAGTTCACTTGATGATACTGGTGCTAATGTTGTCTTGTTTAATGAGAGGGATGTTATCTGTCAGAGGGTTTTTATCAAAGAGATTAGAGATGTGACGATTCTCAGTAATTGATTTCAGACTTCTTTCTTTAATTTTTTATTCTTTCTAGTAATATTATTTTTTGCATTATGGGGTATTTACATGTTTATACGGGAGATGGTAAAGGAAAGACGACGGCGGCCTTCGGATTGCTGTTGCGGGCACATTATGCGGGATGGCCGGTGTATGTGGGCCAGTTCGTCAAGGATATGGCGTATCATGAGACGCGGGTGGTGCAGGACTTGAAGAATATTACCATCGAACAACTGGGACAGGGGTGCTTCATCGAACGGGCACCTGAAGCGGAGGATATCGCTCGCGCAACTCAAGGGATGCGTCATTGTGCTGAAATCATGGCTAGTGGAGCGTATCGACTCGTGGTGCTGGATGAATTGACTATCGCTCTGTGCTATAAACTAATCGACCCCGAAATGGTGGTGGAGGCGCTGACGAAGCGCCATCCTGATGTGGAGGTGGTCATCACTGGACGCTATGCACCGCAGTGGCTTATCGATAGGGCAGATGTGGTGACAGAGATGAGGGAAGTGAAGCATTACTATGCGACTCAGGGGCTTGAAGCTCGCGATGGAATCGAACGGTAAGGGCTTGCTTTACTGAAAAAGGTTAATTTTTATTTGGTATTGTTCTTTTTTTTTGCGACCATTGCAGAACCATGAGAATCTTAACGAATAACACTTCTGAAAAAACACTTATCTCTGCGCTCAAAAAGGGCTCGGAAAGGGCGTTGGATGGTGTCTATGCGCTTTATGGAAAACGATTGTATGCGTATTGTTTGCAGTTTACGAAGTTCAAAGAGGATGCTGAGGAAATCGTGGAGGATGTCTTCGTCAAACTTTGGACGAATCGGGAGACGATACGCCAACAGGATTCATTACGTGCACTCTTATTTGTCATGGCAAAAAACCAATTAATCAATGCTTATCGAAAACGGGTCAATGAACCTGAATTTGAGGATTTTGTGGAGTGTACCGAAATGCTTGCTAGGCAGGGGGAGGAGCAACCGTTGGATTATGAGGATTTCGTGCTTCAACTCAAACTTTCCTTACATAAATTACCGAAGTTACAACAGCGGATTATTCACTTGTCTAAGGAGGAAGCTCTTACCAATAGGGCTATTGCGGAACAGTTGTCGCTGAGCGAACAGACGGTGAAGAATCAACTCTCACTGGGACTCAAAGCATTGAAAGAGCAGTTAAAGAAGGTTTCTCTTTTATTTTGGATACTTTTTTTTGTTAATTATTGAGGGGAATATAGTATTCTCTTCTAAAATGGGTGTCTTTACTTTTAGAACATTATGACAGATCTACAGCATAAATATAGACAGAATCGGTTGACTTCAATGGAATTGTTGGAGCTCAAAGGCCGTGTGAATGCACTTTCGGATGAACAACTAAGCGAATCGATACGCGAGGGGTGGATGCATGATACTGTGGATACCTCTCTAGTGGAGCAGGATAGAGCTGACTCGGTAGAACGACGCATTCATCATCGGATTAAACATCAGAATGAGTCTGAGAAGGGACGGGTGCGTCCTTTACATCCTTACCGATGGCTGCATATCGCAGCAGCTGTCTTGGTGGCGGTGTTCTTTGTCTCTACGGTGTATCTCTATCATCAAAATAAACAATTGGCTGCCAAGATGATGGTGGTCTCTACGGGTATCGGGGAACGGGCTAATGTGACGCTTCCTGATGGAACTCGAGTGAAACTAAATGCGGAGTCTCAACTCAGCTATGCTCCTCAAACTTACAATAAGGATGTGCGCCAAGTGATGTTCCAAGGGGAGGGCTATTATGAGGTGGCTAAAGATGCTTCACGTCCTTTCTTAATCGATGCACGAGGACTTAAGGTGCAGGTCTTCGGTACGAAATTTAATCTGATGGCTCGTGACGATGAGGCTACGGCTGAATTGGTCTTGGAGGAGGGGAGTGTCTCATTTACTGCCGTGAAGACGGGGCAACGGGTGATGGTGAAGCCGGAACAGAAGGTGGTGCTGAATCAATGTAAGGGCTCGCTCACAGTGTTGGACTTGAACCATATGCAGGATGTGGCGGCTTGGAAACGTCATGAGATGGTGTTTCGTAATATCCCGCTGGAGGATGTCATCACTGCTATTGAAAAAATTTATGGCGTGGAATTCATCACGGATTCTAAACGTTATCTCAAGGAGACGTTTACAGGAACCATGCCGACGACTGATATCAATGATGATTTGCAAATTCTTGAAAAATCATTCCATTTTAAAATTATGATGAAGGAGGGTAAGGTGTTTATCTCTTCTAAAGGATGTGTTCTATAACATATACTTTTTTTGGTACTCGTTAATCTTAGGTTGTGTCTTTGCTAGTATAAGGGCCCTACCATAGGTTCCTATGACTTTTTTTAAACCTTTTAATCTTTTGTATGATGAATAGACTTTTTAAATCTAGGCTATTTACTCTGTTAATGTTCCTATCGCTCTCTTGTTGCGTGTCTGTATATGCACAGGGAAAACGGGTTTCTGTTAACATGAAGAATGCGTCGCTGAAAGAAGTGTTTAGCGCAATCGAACAACAAACTCCTTTCCGATTTTCGTACCGCGATGGAGCGATCGACAGTCGTAAGGATATCTCTATCTCTAAAAATCGAGCTTCAGTCTCGGCAGTGCTTGACCTCGCACTTCAAGGACGTGACTTAACTTACAGTATCGTGACTCCTAACTCGATCGTCATCTCGGATAAACAAGTGCCGATGACGAAGGTAAACACCCAAAAGAAACAGGTGCAAGGGGTCATCATAGACCAATCGGGAGAACCAATCATCGGGGCGAGTGTCGTGGTCAAAGGGACTACTAGTGGGACCATCTCTGACTTGGATGGACGATTTACCGTCCATGTGCCTTTTGGCGCGGTGTTGACTATATCGTATATCGGCTACAAGGACCAAGTGGTAACGGTGTCGTCTAATCAACTGATGGTGACGCTCCAAGAGGATACGGAAGTGCTCGGTGAAGTGGTCGTCGTCGGTTACGGTGTGATGCGTAAGCGGGATGTCACAGGTTCTATCTCTCAAGTCAAAGGGGCTGAGATGCAAAAGACACAGAACTTTAGTGCATTGGATAACTTGCGAGGCAAGGCTTCGGGGGTTAATGTGTATTCTAATTCTAGTCAACCTGGGGCTTATGCCAGCCGCGTGGTGATTAGAGGGTTGTCTACTATCAATGCTTCGTCTGACCCATTGTATGTAGTGGATGGCGTGGTCATGGAGAATTTTGACTTGGTTAATCCAAATGATATTAAGAGCATGGAGGTATTGAAAGATGCTTCGGCTACAGCGATTTATGGTGCACGTGGCGCTAATGGCGTGGTTCTCGTGACGACTAAAAGAGGGAATAAGTTCGGCGCTGGAACTAAAATCAGTTATGAGGGGTCGATGAGTGTGAGTACTATCGCAAACTATATGGATGTGATGAATGCTCAAGAATGGTGCGATGCTTTCATGGAGGGATTGTCAAATGAAAATAAGAATATGGGCTACAACTGGTCTCTTGACCGGACTGATTGGTTTACCGATCGTAACTATTTCGATGCGGAGGGAAATCCTCTCTACGATACCGATTGGCAGAAAGAGGCTACCAGAACTGCTTTCTCGCATAATCATCAGTTGAATATCCAACAGGGGGGAGAGAATTCTTCTGTCGGAGCATTTATCAATTATACGGACCAACAGGGTATCGTAGATAATACATTCAGCAAACGTATCAACGCAAAAGTGGCCTATGATGCTAATCCTACGGAATGGCTAACGACTGCTGTGAACCTTATGGTCAATCATGTGTGGGGTAGATATACGCCTGAAACTGGCGGTGGACAGGATGCTCGACGGACTATGATTGAGATGTTACCTTGGTTGCCTGTGCACGATGCAAACGGACAGTACACTACATCATCTAGCTCATCAATGTCGGATACTTTCGGATTCGAAGGCATGTCTAATCCTTCAATGATTCTGGACTTGCAGAAAAGAACGAATCAAAATACACAGATATTTGGTAATGCGGCCTTGACATTTCATCTACTCGATGGCTTGGACTTGAAGACACAGTTTGGTGTGGACCATCACGACAAGACATATCGTGGCTATTCGTCTATCTCATTGAATAATATCTCTATGCCGAATGGATGGGCTTCTATCGAACATTCTTCAATCTCTTATTGGCAGGAGGAGACGTATTTGACTTACCTAAAGACTTATGGTAAGCATCGTATCAATGCCATGGCAGGACTCTCTTGGCAGGAACGGAAGTATAATTATGATAGTTCTTACACTGAAGGATTTAGTGATGACTTCTTCGAGTGGTACAATATGGGGGCTGGAACAAATCCATCAGCACCATCTTCTAGTTTCGATCGTTGGGCAATGAATTCGTATTTCTTGCGCTTGGCTTATACGTACAATGACCGCTATTCGATTACCATGACGGGCCGTTATGATGGTTCTTCTAAGTTTGGTGATAACAATAAATATGCGTTCTTCCCTTCGGCTGGTCTTGCATGGAATGTCTCTCGTGAAGATTTTATGGAGGATTTCGAGGTGATTAGTAATCTCAAATTGCATACTAGTTATGGATATACTGGTAACTCTGAAATTAGTCCTTATCAATCTTTGGGACAGGTATCTACGGGTACTTTGCTTCTTGATGGTAGTCGTCAATCCTATTCTTATATCAATAGCATGACCAATCCGGACCTTAAATGGGAGAAGACTGGACAGTTTGATGTGGGGGTAAATCTAGGACTATTCGAGAATAGATTAAATTTCGATGTGTCGTATTATTACAAGAAGACAACTGACTTGCTGTTAGATTGTCCTTTGCCTGAGTCTTCTGGCTATAGTTCTATCTTCAAGAATATCGGTTCAGTGGAAAATCATGGATTTGATATCATGGTGAATGGTACGCCTGTGGAAACGGCTAACTTTACGTGGTCTTCTACCTTGAGCATGAATTACAATAAGAATAAAATCTTGCATCTAGGAGATGAGGATGAGGATATCGAGATGAACTCGTGGGTCGGCGGATCTGAAAGTATCTTACGCGTAGGCGAGAATCTAAGTAGCTTCTACGGGTATAGACGTATAGGGGTTTATACCAATGAGGATTTTGAAGCGGGCGATTGTCTTAAGGAACAAATCGGTCGGGCCAAACGAACTACTGAGAAGGAAATCTTAGGTAAAGGAATGCCGGATTGGAGTGGTAGCTTCATCAATAACTTTACGTATAAGAATTTTGACTTGACAGTGGACTTGCAATTTGTCACTGGCGTGGAAACAATGCAACAGTTCTTCCACCCTACTTATGACCGATTCGGTATCACTAACGGTTTGACCGATATATTGTATGATGCTTATGACGGAACTAATCCTAATACGATGGAGCAAGCGATTTATCTTTGCAATTCTGGACATGCAGGACAGGATACGACTATCGATTCTAGTTGGATCTGTGATGGCTCGTATTTGAGGGCGAACTTAATCCAATTGGGCTATGTGTTCCCATCTGAAATGGTGCAGTCGTTTGGACTAGCTAACTTACGTGTATATGCGGGGGTAAACAATGCTTTCACCCTTTTCTCTAGTGACTTTAAAGGATATGACCCTGAGGCTTCGTCTCAATCTAATAAGTTCGGACAGAACATGACGTTCTATTCTTATCCTAGAGCTAGGACGTGGACGTTTGGCGTGAATGTTACCTTTTAATTAAATTCGAAGAATCATGAAAAAAATATTATCAATTATTTTAGGAGGTTGTCTCTGTTTGACTGCGTGTGACAGCTTCTTGGATGAAAATCCAAAATCGTCGAGGACTAGTAATGACTATTACAAAACAGAATCGCAGGCGCGGTCGAATATTAATTATCTCTATCGGACTGGGGCACCAGGTGCCGTCTCCGGAGCGGGGAGTGCGTATGTGGGCTCGAATGTAACGGTGCCGGGCATGCTTACTGGCTATTTCTCTAATAGTTATGAGGGACAAGAGGTGGTCTGCAGGTATTCTCGATTGCTGACTCGTCAAGGACATACCAATGAGATTTCTAATTATTCTAATGATATATGGAGCAATTGTTATCGGGCTATCAATGTGGCCAATACGGCGATTGCAAGTATCCCTGACATCGATATGGATGAAAGTGTGGCTAGCGAATTGGTCGCTGAGGCTAAGTTCTTCCGTGCTTTCAACTATTTCTTCTTGGTGAAGATATTTGGCGATGTACCTTTGTTGCTTACTCCTTCGAATCTGAATGAGTTGAGACCTGAACGCTCACCTATGGCAGCTATCTATACTCAGATTGAAACGGACTTGAAAGATGCAGTAGGGGTGTTGCCTGCCAAAACGTTTATGGCTAATGGACATCGTATCTCTAAGTATGTCGCTGCGATGGCACTTGCTGATGTGTATTTCCATCAAGGTAATTATGCGGATGCGAAGACTTATGCCAAGATGGTTATCGATTCTCCCCTTCAGTTAGTGACCAATACTGATGAGGGGTTGGGAAGTGCTTATAATCAATTACGCGCTATTGATGACTTGACTGAGGTGATTTATAGTACTGAGTATGATGAAAGCATCAGTACGAGCGGATGGCGACCTACTTATGCGTTTACTTCTTCGGCTACTGCTGTGTTTGGTACGTATTCTATCTTTGAACGGGTGTATGGTCCTAGCGACTTATATCTCAATATCTACAAGGAGAATGACTTACGTATCCAACCGAATCAGTTCTTCCATTGGAATTATACTAATCCTCAAAATGGCAAGACATGGACTGCGCCTGAGAATGAAGCGGGATGCTGGTATTACTTTGATGAGGATGCCTTGTTGACTACAGGCAAGGGAACCAAGGACTGGAATATCTATCGCTTGGCGGAGGCATATCTTGATTATGCGGAGTCTGTGGCTCAAACTGATGGCGTGACTTCGGATGCGGCGACCTATCTCGCGATGGTTCAGGCAAGGGCCAATATGGATGGCTTGAGTGTGGAGGAAATCAAGACGCAACTCATGACACTCTCTACAGAGGAATTTATTCATACTTGCTGGACTGAACGATTACGGGAATTCCCATTGGAATATAAGATATGGGATGATTGTGTACGAACTTCGATGTTCCCTGTGGTGTCTCCTACTGTCAAAGGGGAGGTTACATATACTCCACTGATTGGGGCTGCCAATGCGGAAGGAGCAACTTTCAAACAGACGGATTTGGTCTTCCCTATTCCACTTAGCGAGTTGCAACGAAATCCTAATCTGACACAGAATGAAGGATATGCTACTGAATAAATAAATAGACTTTGTTGGGCTGTATACGTATTGTTGCAGCCCAACTTTGTTTTTTCTTTTCTTGTTTTCCTTTAATTAATCGTTTATTTATGAGAAAAAATATAGGACTTGCGATGATGATGGCTTGCGGGATGAGTGCCCTCGCTGTGGCACAGCCTCTGGCTAGAAGAACTCATTATGACTTAACCAAAGACCGCGTATTGTACACGGTGGGTTATGCGCATCTAGATACGGAATGGAACTGGGACTATCCTACGACCATCAATGATCATATCAAACGCACGATGACGGAGAATTTCCGTCTCTTCGAATTGTACCCTGATTATGTGTTTAATTTTACGGGGTCACGGAGGTATGCGATGATGAAGGAGTATTATCCTGACTTGTATCAAAAAGTCAAGGAGTATGTAGCGAAGGGACGATGGTATGTGTCTGGCTCGTCTGTGGATGAGGGAGAGGTGAATATCACGTCGTCGGAGTCATTAATTCGTCAGGTATTGTATGGCAATAAGTATTTCCGTGATGAATTTGGCAAGGAGAGTATGGATTATATCTTGCCTGACTGTTTCGGATTCTTATGCAATATCCCTTCGGTATTTCATTATTGTGGCTTGTTGGGTTTCTCTACCCAGAAGTTGACGTGGCACTCTGCCGTGGGAATCCCTTTCAATGTGGGGGTATGGAATGGTCCTGATGATAAGGGAATCATCGCGGCACTCAATGCCACATCGTACACGGCGCATGTGGAGAAACGTTTGGACAAAGATCCGAAATGGAGCGCACGCCTGGATGAGGCTAAAGAACATACGGGGTATGCCTTTGATTATCGATACTATGGAGTCGGTGATGAAGGAGGAGCTCCTCGCGAAAATGATGTCAAACGGGCTGAGGGAAGTCTGAACAATGCGGATAGCGACTTCAAGGTCTTGTTGACGCCTTCTGACCAGATGTATCAGGATATCACGCCTGCTATTCGTCAGGCATTGCCCGTGTACAAGGGGGATTTATTGTTAATAGAACATAGTGCAGGGTCTATGACTTCGCAGGGGTTCATGAAGCGAATGAATCGTAAAAATGAATTGCTTGCTACCGCAGCTGAAGCGGCATCTGTGACTGCTAATTGGTTGGGGCAATCGCCTTATCCATCGACCAAACTGTGCAATGCTTGGGATTTGGTGCTCGGGAGTCAGTTCCATGATATATTGCCTGGCACATCGATTCCCAAAGCGTATGAATATGCGTGGAATGATGAGTTTATCGCGGCCAATGGTTTTGCTACATCACTAACGAATGGCATCTCGGGATTGGCTAGTCAGATGAATACACAGGTCCAAGGACGCGCTGTCGTGGTGTATAATCCAGTAGCGCATCAGCGGGATGATATCGTGACGGCAGAATTGACGTATGATGTGGTTCCTGATGAGGTAGCGGTATTTGATGGCAAGGGACGTGAGACGGTGTCGCAAATCGTGAAGAAGGAGGGCCAGCTGCTGACGGTCATCTTCCGGGCACAGGTCCCTTCTCTCGGAGGGGCTGTGTATGATGTGCGTGCACAAGCTCCCAAAGTACACAAAACGGGGCTGACAGTGGCTGAACGTTCACTCGAAAATGACTATTATAAGGTGCAGTTGATGGACAATGGAGATATCAAGAGCATCTGGGATAAGAAGGCGAGACGAGAACTCTTAGCTAGTCCTGCCAGATTGGAGTTTCAACGGGAACAACCGGAACAATGGCCGGCATGGAATATGGATTGGAAGGACCGTAAGGTGGCTCCTTTTGATTTTATGAACCATCAGGCTACGATTGCTATCGAAGAACGAGGTCCAGTACGGGTGACCTTGAGGGTACAACGGGAAGGACAGCACTCGAAAATCGATCAGCTGATTCGATTGTCAGTTGGGGGTGCAGGCAAGCGTCTCGAAATAGCTAATACTGTGGACTGGCAATCTCGTGAGGTGAGTCTCAAAGCTGCATTCCCATTGACGGTGGAGAATGAGATGGCTACCTATAACTTAGGCGTCGGCACGATAGCACGTGCCACCAATGATGCGAAGAAGTTCGAAGTGCCTTCTAAAGAGTGGTTTGACTTGACAGATAAGCAGAACCATTATGGCGTGTCGATACTCGAAGATTGTAAGTACGGGTCGGACAAACCGGATGACCATACCTTACGTCTGACCTTGTTATACACACCTAAGGCAAATTCTTTCGTCTATCAAAGTACCCAGGACTGGGGAATTCATAAGATGAAATATGCTCTTTATGGACATCAAGGGTCTTGGGCTAAAGCACAATCACCATGGCAAGCGAAATACTTAAATCAACCGCTATTGGCTTTTGAAACGACTCCTCATGCAGGGGATTTGGGACATTCTTTCTCTATGTTGAAAGTCAATAATCCTCAAGTGGGGCTGATGGCTCTCAAGAAGATGGAAGCCAACGACTATTATATGGTGCGTGTCAATGAGTTGTCTGGTCAGGACCAGAAACATGTGCATCTTCAATTTCCAACTAAGATAGAGGATGCCTATGAGGTGGATGGTCAGGAGCGACGTATCGGAGATGCTCAAGTGAAAGGACGACAGATTCATTTCGGATTGAGCCATTATACGATTCGTAGTTTTGCCGTCAAACTCAGCCGTGAGGTGGCAGCAGCTGTCTGCCATACTGCTTCGAAACAAGCGGTAGTGGAACTTCCTTATGATACGGATGTCATGAGTCATGATACTAACCGGGATGATGGTCGTTTCTCTAGAAGAGATAACTTACCTGCAGAACTCATACCTGATACCTTGATGAGTGAACAGGTGCAGTTTGTCCTAGGCCCTGATGATGATGGACTAGACAATGCGGTGTCTTGTAAGGGACAGGTGATTGATTTGCCACAAGGGGATTACAATGCCTTGTATCTCTTGGCTGCGGCAACTGAAGATATGCAAGGACAGTTTGATGTGGATGGGCAAGTGACGGTGCTTCCGATTCAAAAATGGACCGGCTTCGTGGGGCAGTTCTACAATCGTATCTTAAGCAGAGATAATCAATCGGTATTGGAGATGCAGGAGCCATACGCCAAGCGCAGTAATATCGCTTGGTATGCATCACATGTGCATCAGGCTTATCCATCGCACAATCAGGCTTATCAATATGGTTACCTCTATAAATATAAGGTGACGATTCCTGTGGGAGCGAAGACATTGACACTTCCTCAAAATGAGGGTATCAAGTTGATGGCGGTAACGCTTGTGCATGAGGCTAAGGGGGCAGTGAAAGCCCTTCAACCATTGTATGATGATTTTGATGGCAACAAGCCATTTGTGCTTCGCGAAAAAGTGTGCGAGCACTAAAGAATATAGAACTAAGGTAGTATTAGAGTTTAGAGACTTAGACTGCGGACAGAATGGTTATCTGTATGCAGCCTTAGGTCTCTTTTCTGTTGATGTTATTCGAAGCTTAATTTGAAGCCACTGAAGAAGGTATGCACATGGTCTCCTAGTTCGTATTGCAAGATGGCTAGGGCTTTGGGACCGGTGCAGTGTCCGGTGTAGAGATGCAAGTGGGGATAGTGTTGCTTGATCTGTTGAGCTATCTGGTGTACGTCATCGTGCTGTACGGCTTCGGAGGCATCTTTTGTTGGGTCGCCCATCGGTGAGTCAACTAGATGCAGTCCACCGATGAAGGCGATGACGTCGGAACAGCCGGTAGCTTCGACGCATGAGGCCGTGATATTGAGTAGCCCGTTGTGGGAACAAGAGGACAAGATAACTAGTCCTTGCTCTAGGCGGATGGCTAGGGCTAGTTCGTCATCGCCTTGATAAGGACGTAGCGGGTCGGACTCCTTGAGGGACTGATTCCCTGCTGGCATGGCATAGGTATAGGTGGCATTACGCACGGCGATGACGTGGTCACTCAGTGGGGTGTCGTGAGTTATATAATGGATGCGTGGGCGATGAGCTGCAACCACATCTTTTGCGACACTGATATCTCGGGCAGGTCCATGACGGTAGGAGAAGTAGGAGCGGGTGAAGGCTTCTTCGGTGGCAAGAACTGGGGCGTGGTCGTTCAGGGCTAAGAAGGTGGCGAGTCCACCGGTATGGTCTCGATGGCCGTGGGAGCAGATGAGCTGGTCTATATGCGAGATGTCTATGCCTAGTGCTTGGGCATTGTCGGCCCAACGTCGGGATGCGCCTACATCATATAACCAGGTATGACCGTCTACTTCGATATAGAAGGATAGCCCATGCTCTGTGGCTAGGGTTGGACAACTCGTGGAGGGGTTGTTGTCGATGACAACGGTGATGTTTGTGATTTGCTTCATGGCTGAGTTCTTATTTTTACAAAAATACTCATTTTATTGATTTAATATCCTCATTTTTATCCTTATCTTAGTCGTCATGAAAATAATTCACACGGCTGACTGGCATTTGGGCCAGACTTTTTTTGAATGTGACCGTAAGGCGGAACATGATTTGTTTTTGCAATGGCTAAGGAACCAAGTGAAGGAGCATCAGGTGGATGTATTGCTCATCGCTGGGGATGTCTTTGATAGCCCGAATCCGTCTGCTGAGTCACAACGGGTTTATTACCGTTTCTTATGCGATATCACTTCAGAGAATCCGCATCTACAAGTTATCATCACGGCGGGAAATCATGATTCAGCACAACGGCTGGAATCTCCTACCGCACTGCTTGATCTGATTCATGTATCGGTTCGGGGTACGGTGAGGCGAACCCCGGAGGGGGATTTTGACCTCGATTATCTTACGGTGCCCCTTCTACAAGGGGGCGTGTGTATGGCGGTGCCTTATCTGCGACAAGGGGATTATCCTGCTGCCGCATCCTATGGTGAAGGGGTCAAAGCATTATATGACCAGCTATATGCTTATGCCCAGACTCAAGCGGGGGGCGGACCTATCATTGCGATGGGACATCTTCAAGCTACGGGGTCTGAGATATCGGCCAATGACCGCTCTGAACGTACGGTGATTGGAGGCTTGGAATGTGTGTCCCCTGCGGCATTTGATGAGGGAATCCTCTATACTGCGCTGGGGCATCTGCACCGTGGACAACGGGTCTCGGGACGTGAACAGGTACGCTATTCTGGAGCGCCTATCCCGATGTCTTTTGCTGAGAAATACAATAAACAAGGGGTGGTCTTGGTCGCTTTGGGCGAGGATAGCTTGCCGGGAGAAGAGGTGACGATAACACGTCTTGCTTTCGAGGCGCCTGTGCCGTTGCTCAGTATCCCCAAGGTGCCGGAATTGTTGCCTGAGGTGCTCGAGGCGATTGCTCAATTGCCTGTGGGACCAGTGCTCAGCAATTCTCCGTTTCTAGAAATCAAAGTTCGGGTGACGGGACCGGAGCCGTCATTGCGCTATCAAATCGAACAAGCTTTGGAGGGGAAGGCGGTGCGCTTATCGCGTATCGCACTGACTGCTCCTGAACAGCAGGTGGTCCAAGAGAAGATGAATTATGAGCAGTTGAAGTCTATGAGTGCATTGGACATCGCTGCAGATGTATATAAACGAAATTATGGAGGGCAGGATATGCCTGAGGAATTAAAGTCGATGTTGCAACAGGTAATTAGGGAGGTAGAGCATGAAGATATTAGCTATTAGAGGAGAAAACTTAGCTTCGTTAGAGGGCGCATTTGAAATCGATTTTACCCAAGAGCCATTGCGCTCGGCTGGGATATTTGCTATCACAGGACATACGGGGGCTGGAAAGTCTACCTTGCTCGATGCGCTTTGCTTAGCACTATTCGAGAAGATACCTCGCAACCGTAACGTGTCTAAAGGTATCAAGATAGAGGATGTCAAGGGCAATGAAATTGGGCAACAGGATAGCCGTACTATCTTGCGTCGCGGTACGAGCAGTGGTTATGCCGAAGTGGATTTCGTCTCTCAGAGTGGAGACTCCTTTCGTGCTCGATGGAGTGTGCGCCGTTCGTATAATAAGGTGGATGGTTCATTGCAGGATGCGGTGTATCAGGTGACGAATCTGACCACGAAAATTCCTCTCGGAGGAACCAAGACAGAATTGCTCGCTCAAGTGGTGGAACTAGTGGGGTTGAGTTTCGACCAATTCACTCGTTCGGTGCTCCTTGCTCAAGGGGATTTCTCTACTTTTCTCAAGGCGGGGCCGAATGAAAAGGCGGAACTGCTCGAAAAATTAACGGGCACAGCGATTTATTCTCGTATCTCTAGGTCTATATTCCAGAAGGAGAAGGAGACGCATGGGGCTTTGGAATTGATTAGAGAACGCATCAAAGGTTTGGATCTATTGTCTGAAGAGGAGTTGAAAGGGGTTCAACGGGAACAAGATACCTTGACTAAGGAATTGTCAAAGTTGGAACAGACTAAAAAGGTCCTTGAGGTGAAGACGGATTGGCTGGAAGAGATGAAGGCTCGGAAGCGTGATGTCCTTCAAGCGGAAACGGCTTTTCAAACGGCGAAACAGCGTGTCGATGAAGCAAAACCACGGATTACTTATCTGGACCGTATCGATAAGGTGCAAGAGATTCGTGAAGCTTATCGGACATGGGTGTCAGCGAGTAAGGAATTAGTGGATAACTTGCAGAAACAGGTGCTCCGGAAGCAGGAGATGGATAAGGTGACTCATTCGTTGACTGAGGTATCGCGGCAAGTGACTGCGGTAGAGCAAGAACAAACGGCATGGCGTAAGGACATGGCGCTTGCAGCACCCTTGCTCAAGGAGGCACGGATGCTCGATGTACGTATCTCTGAGAAGCAGAAGTCATTCGATGAGGCTAAAAAGGCTTTGGCAGAGGGGACTAAAGCGATGCAGGATACGGTCCGCATCATTACTCAGACTGGCGAAGCAATAGCGAATGCTAAGAAGCGGGTGGAGCATATTCAGCAGTGGTATAAGGAGCATCAACAGTATGAACAAGCGGTGCTCAATGTAAATCTGGTAAGCAATCAATTGACTAGGGCGACGGATTTGTTGAACAATGGTAAGGCGTATGCGAAGTCTATAGCATTGGAAAAGGAGGCACTCAAGGCGGATAATAAACGGCTAGAAGCACAGCAGAAAGAGGCGGAGCGGTTGAATCAGTTACTGCCTGAGGAGGTCATCATCTTGCGTAAGGAGTTGGTCGAAGGGAAGCCGTGTCCGGTATGTGGGAGCACTCATCATCTCTTGCGTGAAGTGAACGAAGCGGATGGCGTGAAAGAGGCTTCACTGAACCAAGCTAAGAAGCGGGTGGCGGATGAAGTGACTAGACTCACTAAGGACGTGGAGGAACGTAACGGACGAATCAATAGGGCGGAGTCTTTACGCCAGAATTGCCGAGAGGAATATAAAGAGATGATGGCTTATCTGAAGCAATGGCTGGGGGCAATCACGGATTGGCAATCCTTATTTCAACAGGGTACCTTACAGGGCTTATTGACTGATGTGACTACGCAATGGATGGCTTATGATAAGGAGTTGACGAAAATCAATGAGGGGTTGACCAGAGACCAGACGACTTTGCAATTGAAACAGGATGTTCGCAAGGGGATGGAGGTTGACCTTGCAGCCAAGCAGATGACTTATACTGCGATGAATGAGGCTTATGCTGCGATGTTGGAAGCGAGGAAAAAACTCTTCCAAGGCAAAGCTGCAGATGCGGTGGAAGCAGATTTCGATGTACAAGAGAAGAAGCTCACATTGCGTCTGGAGAAACTGAATAAGGAGAAGGAAAAAATAGGGTCTGATAAGCATCAACGGGAAGGGGTACTTGCTCAGATTAAGGATATGATAGTTCAGAATAAGGATCGACAGCAAGCGGCTTTGGAGCAGGTGACTGACTGGCTGAATACTAAGCAAGGGGATTTCTCTATGGAGGACCTCAGTGATTTGTTGGCGAAAGATAATGCTTGGGTCACTGCGGAACGAGAAGCGCTTAAGTTGTTGGATACGAAGCAGGCTACGGCGTATGCTACACTGTCTGAACGACGCGACAAATTGACTGCGCATCTCAAGAAGGAACTGCGTCCGTCTGATGAGGAATCGGAGGAGGTATTGCGTGAGGCGACGAAGGAGTGCCATATCGCTATGGATACTGCACGTGATAGACAGGCGGAAGTACTCCGCGTGATGAAGAATCAAGAGGATAATATGAAGAAGGTGACCCGGTTACGGCGTGAGGAAGCGGATAAAGCGGCTACGGCGGACAATTGGGCTAAACTCAATCAGCTGTTCGGCTCGAGTACGGGAACGAAGTTCAAGGTGCTTGCTCAGGGATATACCTTGGATGTGTTGTTGGCTTATGCCAATAAGCATCTCGAGGAATTGACTAAGCGCTACACGCTTCAGCGCATCGGGTCGTCTCTTGGGTTGCAGGTGGCAGACTTAGATATGCTGGGTGAAGTGCGTACCGTACATTCCCTTTCGGGAGGAGAGTCTTTCCTTATCTCGCTTGCATTGGCGCTCGGATTGTCTTCTTTATCGTCGAACCGGATGAATGTGGAGTCTTTATTTATCGATGAAGGATTCGGCTCACTGGATGTGGATACCTTGAGGGTAGCGGTGGATGCGCTCGAACGCTTGCAAACTCAAGGACGGAAGATTGGCGTCATCTCGCATGTGGTGGAAATGACGGAACGAATCACCACGCAGATTCGGGTTATAAAATCAGCAAACGGACGGAGTCGTATCGAGGTGGTAGGGTAAATGCTATTCATTCTTTCTTTGGCTGACCAAAATCTATTGCTTTATTTAGAGATTCTTGTCTGGAATAGGGGGCTGCTATAAAATAAATAGGTACTTTTAACGGTTTCGTCTGAAAAAATAGTATATTTGCAACTTGAGTAGGGGCTATGTTTAAGTAAGCCCTTTTCCTATGTGAACTAATAAATATTATGATTATATAAAACAAAGAACGATGCAAAACAAAGGATTTGTAAGAGTTTTTGCAATTGCACTGACTCTAGTATGTATCTTTTATTTGTCTTTCTCATTTGTAACCCGCCACTATACGAATAAGGCGGCTGAATATGCAAATGGAGATGCAAAGAAGGAGCAAAATTATCTCGATTCACTCTCGAACAAGAAAGTGTATCTTTGGGCCTACAAACTTAAACAATGTAGGGAAATGGAAATCGGACTGGGACTTGACCTAAAAGGCGGTATGCAGGTGATACTTGAAGTATCTATCGGTGATGTACTAGACCAATTGGCAGACCACAAAGATGATCCTAACTTCAAACAAGCAATCAAGAAAGCGAATGCAGATCAAGCTAATAGTCAAGATGATTATGTGACTCTCTTTATCCGTAACTATAAGAAGCTAAGTCCTAATAGTTCACTCGCTAGCTTATTTGCTACCCAAAAACTTAAAGACAAAGTAAATACTAAGTCGACTGATGCTGAAGTAGAATCAGTGCTCCGTACTGAAATCAAATCTGCTGTCACAAACTCGTACAATGTACTTCGTACTCGTATTGACCGTTTTGGTGTGGTTCAACCTCGTATCCAAACCTTGGAAGACAAGATGGGACGTATCATGGTCGAATTGCCTGGTATCAAAGAACCAGAACGTGTACGTAGATTGCTTCAAGGTTCTGCTAACCTAGAATTCTGGGAGACTTATCCTGCAAGTACTATCTTACCTTATGTACAACAAGCGGATGCTTTAGCTGCTTCTCAAGTCAAGGCGCAAGAACCTGCTGAAGAAGTAACTGCTGAAGAGGCTGCCAAAGATTCAAAACTTGCTCAGGCGAAAGATGCTGATGCTCAAGTGGATTCATTGAAGAGTGAATTGACTGGCGAAAAAGCAAACAATGAAGTTGCTCGTGCTCAGATGCTTAAACGAAATCCTTTATTGGCTCGTCTAAGTCTCAATCAAAGCGGACAAGGTCCTGTCGTAGGTTATGCTTCTGCTAAAGATACGGCTATGGTCAATAGCATCATCGCGATGACTAAAAAAGTATTTCCTAGTGACCTTCGTTTGAAATGGGGAGTATCTCCTGCACAAGGTTCTACCAATGTATATGAATTATATGCTATCAAATCTACTATGCGTAATGGCAAAGCCCCTCTTGAAGGAGATGTGGTAGTAGATGCAAAAGATGAATTTGACCAATATAGTAATCCTGCAGTAAGCATGTCTATGAATACTGAAGGTGCACGTCGTTGGGCACAGTTGACTAAGAAAAATATTGGTCGATCTATCGCTATCGTTCTTGATAATTATGTATATTCTGCACCTAACGTAAATGCTGAAATTACTGGTGGTAATTCACAGATTACTGGTCACTTTACTCCTGAGGAGTCTAAAGACCTTGCAAACGTATTGAAATCTGGTAAGATGCCGGCTCCTGCTCGTATCGTACAAGAGGATATCGTAGGTCCATCATTGGGACATGCTTCTATCAATGCGGGTATCATCTCATTTGCCGTAGCACTTGTCTTATTGATGGTGTATATGTGTGTCATGTATGGTATGATTCCTGGTATGATTGCCAATGGTGCATTGGTTCTTAACTTCTTCTTCACGCTGGGTATCCTTTCGAGTTTCCAAGCGGCACTGACGATGTCGGGTATTGCTGGTATGGTATTGACTCTGGGTATGGCGGTAGATGCCAATGTGCTTATCTACGAACGTGCTAAAGAAGAAATGCGTGGCGGTAAAGGTACTAAGCTAGCTATTCAAGATGGTTACAAGAATGCACTTTCTGCTATCTTTGATTCCAACTTGACATCTATCATCACTGGTGTGATCTTATTTAATTTCGGTACTGGTCCTATTCGTGGTTTCGCAACTACTTTGATTATCGGTATTTGTGCATCGTTCTTCACTGCCGTGTTTATGACACGTCTTGTTTATGAGCACTACCTTGATAAGGGTAAGTTTACTCACTTGACATTTACTTCTCCTATCTCTAAGAAATTACTTGTCGATACGAAATTTAATTTCATGGGCAATGCTAAGAAGGCTTTGATGGTCGCTGTAGCATTGATTATCGTGTCTCTTGGTTTCTTGATGACTCGTGGTTTGAGTGAGAGTATTGACTTCACTGGTGGTCGTAACTATAAAGTAGAATTTGCTCAACAAGTACAACCTGAACAAGTTCGTGATTTGCTCGAAACAACTTTCGATGCAGATAGAGCGGCTAAGGGAATCACTGATGATGCATCGATTTCTGCTATCGCTGTCGGTTCTAAAGGAAATACTGTTCGTATCTCTACTAACTACAATATCGAAGATAATTCAGCTGAAGCGGATACTCAGATGGAGAGCCTTATATATAAAGGTGTAAAACCTTTGTTGACTGAGGGAACAACTCTTGAGAACTTCATCGACCGTGAACATGTCGGAGGAGCTATCATCAGTTCTCAGAAAGTGGGACCTTCTATCGCTGAAGATATCAAGGTGTCTGCTATCTGGTCTGTCGTACTTTCTCTATTAGCTATCGCACTATATATCTTATTCCGTTTCCGTAACATCTCTTATTCTGTTGGTTCGGTGCTTGCATTGACGTCTGATACATTGATGATTCTCGGAGTCTATTCTATCTGTTGGGGATGGATGCCATTCTCACTTGAGGTGGATCAGACATTTATCGGTGCGATATTGACTGCGATTGGTTACTCTATCAATGATAAGGTGGTTATCTTTGACCGTATACGTGAGTTCTTCGGTCTATACCCTAAGCATGACAAACGAGATATCTTCAATGACTCATTGAATACGACACTTGCTCGTACAATCAGTACTTCTGTATCTACATTGATTGTCTTGCTTTGTATCTTTATCTTGGGTGGTGAATCTATACAGAGCTTTGCGTTTGCAATGATTCTTGGTGTAGTCATCGGTACCTTGTCTTCTCTATTTATTGCTGCTCCTATCGCTTACGGTGTGCAGACAATGCAGAAGCCAAAACAAGTAAAATAAGCTAATCCGAATTCAGATTCTTTCTGAAGGGTTCTATTATAATGAAGGGCATCTCCAATCGGAGATGCCCTTTCTTTTTTCTGCTTTTTTTCCCGTCGTAGCGGTCTCCTTTTGATGATTATATGTACATTTGTATGACAACAACTACTCTATTTACTATTTACTCTATTTTTAATGAAAAGAAAACTACATGAAACACATTGATTTGTTTGCTTATTCTGTTTTGGGGTGCTGCTTATATAGCCCTCAGATACTTAAAGCTCAAAATGAAAAACCTAATATTATCCTAATCGTATCTGACGATATGGGCTATGGTGACTTCGGCTGTTATGGAAATAAAGACCATAAGACACCCAATATAGACTGGCTTGCTGCACATGGCATGCGGTTTACTGATTTCCATACCAATGGAGCTGTATCGAGTCCTACTCGTGCTGCATTGATGACGGGTAGGTATCAGCAGTATGCTGGTATCGAAGGGGTAATCACTGCAGCGCATCATCGTGATTGTGGCTTGGACCCATCGACGACTACAGTAGCAAAGCTGCTTCGTGACAATCAGTATGACACGGCTATGTATGGGAAATGGCATCTAGGTTATGATGTACGATACAATCCTATTCATCAAGGATTCAACGAATTTGTCGGTTATGTATCGGGTAATGTCGATTATTTTAATCATATAGACCAAGAAGGATATGCGGACTGGTGGCATCAAGACCAGTTGCATCCTGAGGAAGGATATACTACTTATCTGATTACGGATTATGCTGAGAAATACTTAAAGAAAGATCATGAGAAGCCATTCTTCTTGTATCTACCTTATGAGGCTTGTCATGGACCATGGCAAGGACCTGATGATGTCGCTTTCCGTAATACTAGAGAAGCAGGACACACAGCGGTTAATAATCATAAGTCTAAGGCTGAAGAGAAGGAGACTTATACTGCTATGGTCGAGGCACTCGATCGATGTGTAGGACGAGTGATAAAGACGGTCAAAGAAACAGGTCTTGATGAGAATACAATTATCTTGTTCTTCTCTGACAATGGTGGTGCGCACAATTCATGCAATGCTCCTTGGTCAGGCTGGAAAGGACAATTGCTCGAGGGGGGACAGCGAGTATCTTCTATCGTTTATTGGCCTAGGAAGGTGAAAGGGGGACAGGTGTCTGATGAGATTATCATGACCATGGATGTCTTGCCTACTCTTTGTGACTTGACTGATGCACCGATGAAGGGTACTTTTGATGGACTGAGTTTCTTACCTACCTTATTATCTGGCAAGCAGATGCCTGACCGTACTGTCTTTTGGAGAAATCATGGTGCTGTCGCCGCTCGCCATGGTAAGTGGAAATTACAAATTAAACGCAAGACGCGTAAAGGGCAGTTGATAGATCTGTCTACGGATATCAAAGAGACTCATAACTTGTGGGATAAACATCCTGAGATAGTGACACAGATGCTCAAAGAGATTGATGCTTGGGAGGCTCAGTTCTCTGACGTCAAACAATCTTCGTAGGCTTTGCTTACGCTTTGCTATATAATAAACTGACTCAATAGTACTAATAAAACATATTATGAAAAATTTTCGATTTCTTTTGTTCGCTTGCTTTTTACTTCTTATCAGTATCCCTACTGTAATGAGGGCTTCTGTATCACAAAATCAAATCACTCCTAGTGATACGTTGGTTTATAAATATCTCCGGGGTGGGGAACTCAAATTGTATGTCTTCTATCCTCAAGGAGTCAAACCATCGGCTGCTGAACTGTCGACAGGGGCACTCAAAAGAACGGCGGTCGTGCATTTCTTCGGGGGAGGATGGACTGGTGGAACTCCTAAACAATTTTATGAGCAATGTGCCTTTTATGCTGCTCATGGAATGGTGGCGATTACTGCTGATTATAGAGTGAAAAGTAGAGCACATACCACTCCTTTTGAATGTGTCAATGATGGAAAATCGGTCATCCGATGGGTGCGTAGTCATGCTGCGACATTGGGTATTGATCCCGATAGAATCGTTGCTAGCGGTGGTTCTGCTGGGGGACACGTAGCAGTCTGTACTGCTTTGATTCCTGGTCATGATGATATCAGTGATGACTGGGCTGTCTCTTGTGTTCCTGATGCCTTAATCCTTTTTAATCCTGTTCTAGATACGACGGCTGCAGGGTATGGTTCTGGTAAGGTCAAAGGACGTGAGACAGAAATCTCACCCAATCATCATATCACTGAAGGATTGCCTCCAACAATCTTATTTCATGGTACTGATGACCATACGGTGCCGTTTGCCAATGCTGCCTTTTTTGCTAAGACCATGCGCGCCAAAGGAAATGCATGTACCTTATTCCCTATAAAAGGAGCGGACCATGGTTTCTTCAATGCTCATTCGTTCAAAGCTAGCAACGATAATACGCATTTTGATTTTACTATGACCAAAGCTCTTCAATTTCTTGAGGGATTGAATTTCGTACAATAACCTATCTACTTATTTCCTTCTTAGTGAGAAAAATTATACATATAGATATGGATTCTTTCTTTGCCTCTGTGGAACAACGGGATCATCCCGAACTCAGAGGCAAAGCTATTGCTGTGGGGCATAATGGCCCACGCTCTGTGCTATCTACTGCTAGTTATGAGGCGAGGAAGTATGGGGTTCATTCGGCGATGCCTGTATCTATAGCTCTGCGGAAGTGTCCGCATCTCATCATCGTACCACATCATTTTGAAGTTTATCGAGAAATCTCTGCTACGATGAATCGTATCTTCCATGAATATACTGATTTGGTGGAACCGATGTCTCTTGATGAAGCTTATCTAGATGTCACTCAACCTAAAAAAGGTCCGTTGTCTGCTACCTTGATTGCGAACGAGATTCGTGCTGATATTTTTCGGCAGACACAACTCACTGCTTCTGCTGGAATTTCGTACAATAAGTTTCTTGCTAAAATGGCTTCTGATGTCAATAAACCTGATGGCTATTTTGTGATTACTCCTGACCATGCTCAAACTTTCTTAGAGAATTTGGATATCGGACGGTTTTATGGTGTGGGTAAGATGACGGAGAAACGTATGCATGCTATGGGAATCTATAACGGGAGAGATCTTAAACGGATGTCAAGAGAAGAGTTGAGTCGCGTGTTTGGCAAACCAGGACGCTATTTCTATGAAGTGGTCCGTGGGATCGATGAGCGACCTGTACATTCCTCGCGTAAACGTAAATCCATTGGTGCTGAACGTACTTATGAGGAGAATCTAACGACTGTAGATGAAGTGAAAATAAAATTAGTCGATGTCATTGCTATCATGTGGGAAAGATGTCAAGCTAAAGAAATGATAGGCAAGACGGTCACGCTAAAAGTTCGTTTCGGAGATTTTCGTACGGTGACTCGCAGTACGACTCAAACGCATCCCTTTACCGAAGAAGAAGTCGTCCAATTTGCTTATCATTTACTTCCTTATGAAGAAATAAAGACTGATGGTGTGCGATTACTAGGTGTCACAATGTCTAACTTTTCAGGAGAAAATGATGATGAAGATGTACAGGACAAGAAATATCCGATTCAACTCGAAATAGACTTTAATTGGGATGAAATCGATGCTGCAGCTGAAGAAGAGAAGCGGTTTCTCCTAAAGAAAAGATGATAAATAACGAATGTTATTTATGCTTTTTTGTTTGTTTGTTAAAATGTCTGTATAGAATAATTCCTAAAGACGAGAAATATTCTGCTAAAATGCATAATTTAACATATTAAATAGCCTTTGTTTGTTGACTACAAGCATGTTTGTAAAGTTTGTTTACAGAAACAATCTTTATAAAGAAATAGTTGCTTTAGCATAAACTATTCAGTATTTTTACCCATTCAAATCTATAACTAATCATAATTTTGAATACGCAAAAAATGAAAAAGCAGGAACAATTCAGAAATGATTTATCGTCTAAGATTTCTCTTAGCACGATTCCAAGTAACTTGTATCATCCAGAAAGTGCCTATGAACGTTCTGTATTGACACGATTCGAAAAATTACCTTCAGAAATCTTTACGACTTCTGAGGAAGGGGCTGTGCATGTAGCTCAAGAAATCGCAAACCGTGTCGCTGAGAAACAACGACAAGGTGAATTTTGTGTGGTTGCTCTTTCTGGAGGAAGCACTCAAAAAAATGTATATCAGCAATTGGTCAAATTGTATGATGACAAAAAAGTAAGTTTCCGTAATCTTGTGGTATTCAATCTCTGCGAATACTATCCTTTGACTGCGGAATCTCTAGATACCAATTATCATATGCTCAAAGAAATGTTCTTTGACCATGTCGATATTGATGACAGAAATATCTATAGTCTTCATGGTACATACTCTAAAGATGATGTGTTCGAAGTGTGCCGATTGTATGAAAAACAAATCGAACATTTTGGCGGTATAGATATTGCTTTGCTCGGTATTGGTAAGTCAGGTAATATTGCTTTCAATGGGCCTGGCTCAAGACCTAACTCACGGACTAGACTTGTCTTGCTCGATGGAGATATGAGAACGGATGCTGTCCGTCTCTTTGGCTCATTTGCCAAACATCATACTTCCTCGTTGACTATCGGACTTGCATCTATCATCAAAGCTAAAGAAATATTCCTTACAGCTTGGGGCGATGAAAAAGCAGATATTATCAAGAGATGTGTGGAGGGAGAAGCGGATGATGATTGTCCTGCTAGCCTTTTGCAAGAAGCTGATAATGTGCATGTGATTCTTGACCTTCAAAGTAGTTGCAAATTGACTCGTCTAGAGCATCCTTGGTTAGTGACTTCTTGCCAATGGAATGATAAGATGATTCGTAGTGCTATCGTCTGGTTATGTGACCGCACTAAAAAACCGATTCTGAAACTTACGGATAAGGATTACCGTACTCATGGTTTAGAGGAATTGCTCGCTTTGTATGGATCTGCTTATCAGGTAAATATTAAAATATTTAATGATTTGCAACATACTATCACTGGATGGCCTGGTGGTAAACCAAATGCAGATGATACATACAGACCTGAACGTGCTACCCCATTCCCTAAACGAGTAGTCATCTTCTCTCCACACCCTGATGATGATGTCATCTCGATGGGCGGTACACTTCGTCGATTGGTTCAACAAGGACATGATGTACATGTCGTCTATGAGACGTCAGGTAATATCGCTGTTGGAGATGAGGAAGTCGTTCGTTTCTTGCATTTTATCAATGGATTTAATCAGATGTTCTTAGACAATTCTGCTGCTGATATCACAAAGATATACAAGGAAATACGTGGCTTCTTGAAGAGCAAAACTGCTAATGACCTTGACAGTAAAGATGTCTTGAGAATTAAAGGCTTGATTCGTCGTGGAGAAGCACGTACGGCTTGTACCTACAATCAGGTGCCACTCGATCATGTTCACTTCTTGGACCTTCCTTTCTATGAGACTGGTAAAATCACTAAGAACCCTATCTCTTCAGAGGATGTGCATATCGTCCGTGAATTGCTCAGCGAGATTAAACCTCATCAGATATTTGTAGCAGGTGACTTGGCTGACCCTCATGGTACGCATAAGGTATGTACGGATGCTGTACTTGCTTCAATCGATTTGGAGAAAGCGGCCAAAGCTAAATGGCTTGAGGATTGCCGTATCTGGATGTATCGAGGAGCATGGGCAGAATGGGAAATTGAAAATATCGAAATGGCTGTACCTATCAGTCCTGAAGAACTTCGTGCCAAACGAAATGCTATATTGAAACATCAATCCCAAATGGAAAGTGCACCGTTCTTGGGTAATGACGAACGACTCTTCTGGCAACGTTCAGAAGATAGAAATAGAGCTTCTGCAGAAATCTATCGTAATCTTGGATTGGCGTCGTATGAAGCCATCGAGGCTTTTGTAGAATATCATCCACTATAAATAGAAATAATCACATGAGATTAGTTATTAAACAAGACGTAGCAGCCCTATCATCGTGGGCTGCAAATTATATTGTAGATCGCATCAATGGTGCAGCACCCACGGCAGATAAGCCATATGTATTGGGGCTTCCTACAGGTTCTTCTCCACTTGGAGTATATGCCAAATTGGTCGAGATGCACCAAGCTGGTAAGGTGTCATTTAAACATGTTGTCACATTCAATATGGATGAGTACATCGGTATCCCTAAAGAACATCCTCAGAGTTATTATACTTTTATGTGGGAGAACTTCTTTAATCATATCGATATCGTTCATGAAAATGTCCATATCCTGAATGGTAATGCTCCTGATTTGGAACGCGAATGTGCTGATTATGAACAAGCAATTGCTGACTGTGGAGGGATAGACCTTTTTATGGGAGGCATAGGCCCTGATGGACATATCGCTTTCAATGAACCTGGCTCATCGCTTACTAGTCGTACTCGTATTAAGACATTGACTATGGATACGATGCTTGCTAATTCGAGATTCTTTGATAATGATATCAATAAAGTGCCTCGACAAGCACTTACCGTAGGGGTAGGGACTGTGTGTGATGCCAAAGAAGTCTTGATTCTTGTCAATGGACACAACAAGGCACAAGCTTTGTATCATGCTGTGGAAGCACCTATCACACAGATGTGGACTATCAGCGCTCTACAGATGCATCGCAAGGCTATCATCGTCTGTGATGAAGCTGCTACCGTGGAACTCAAAGTGGGAACCTACAATTACTTCAAAGAGATAGAGAGCAAATAAGCTCTCTTTCTCTCTTTTTTAGCTTTCTCTCTCTTTTCAGTTTTCTTTCGAAATAATTTCTCTAATACCTTTTAATTTGAACACAAAAACAAAAGAATTGACCCCTGTCATCAGTCAGTTCGTAATCAAAGCTCCGGTATCTGAGGTGCTGCCTTTGGGAAATGGACTGATTAATGATACTTATATCGTTAGCCTAGAAGGATTTGAAACCCCTTGTTATGTACTGCAACGTATCAACCATGATGTATTTCAAGATGTGGAACTCCTGCAGCATAATATAGAGGTGGTGACGAATCATATTCGTCAGAAATTGATTGACCGTCATGAGAGTGATATTGAACGCAAGGTTTTGCACTTTCTAGAGACAAATGATGGAAAGACTTACTATTTTGATGGACAGTCTTATTGGCGTCTGATGGTATATATCGCTGATACAATCACTTACAATGAGGTGACTCCTGAATATGCTGGATATACTGGAACTGCTTTTGGAAAGTTCGAATCTATGCTTTCGGATGTCACTGAAACTATCGGCGAATCAATTCCTAATTTTCATAATATGTCTTTTCGATTGAAACAATTGAGGGAGGCTATCGATGCTGATGTGGCATCTCGTGTGAGCGGTGTCCAATCACTTGTAGATAATCTCTTAACACGTGCTGAATGGATGTGCCAGACGGAGCAGCTATTTGCTGATGGTAGTCTCAAGAAACGAATTTGCCATTGTGATACGAAAGTGAACAACATGCTATTTGATAAGGATGGTAACGTGCTTTGTATCATTGACCTGGATACCGTGATGCCTGGATTTATCGGTTCTGATGTGGGGGACTTCTTGCGTACTGCTGCCAATACAGGAGATGAGGATGACTGCAATCTGGACCATGTCAATCTGGATATGGAGATTTTCAAACCGTTTGTACGGGGATACATCTCTGCTGCTACGTTTCTTTCGGACTTGGAAATTTCCTTGATTCCTTTTGCAGCTTGTTTGTTTCCTTATATGCAAGCAGTTCGGTTTCTTACTGACTTTCTCAATGGAGATGTTTACTACAAGATACAATATCCTGAACACAATCTTGTGCGGGCCAAAGCACAAACCAAATTGTGGGAGAGTGCCGAATCAAATTATTCTGCGATGGAAGCCTATATAGCTGAAATAAGAAAATAATAAAAATGATGTGATATGACAGAACAACCTCAAATGATGAAGGTTCCTTTGATTCAACTCGATGCGGCCGATTCAATAGAAGAAGCTAGACGTGTGCTTGATGCGTGCTCTACGAGATTCCAAGTCGACCATGTCAATTGGTCTGCCTTTCCATATAAGCCGTCAGTAAGTGCTCAAATAGCACATTCCAAAGAGTATATATGGATTCTTGCTGATATTCATGAAAATCATATTAGAGGTCATGAATTGAAAGACCATGGGCATGTATGGGAAGATTCTTGTTTTGAATTTTTCTTGCAATTGCCTAATCAATCACGATATGTTAATATCGAAACGAATTGCTTAGGGGTATCGCTAGCGAGTATCCATGTGAATCGCAATGAATGTACGCTCTTTTCTGAGGATGATATGGAGCAATTCATACGACTCAGTAGCCTGGAAAAGTGCTATACGGACCATTATAGTCATCATAGCATGTTGCATTGGCAATTGCTTATCGGAGTTCCTAAAAAGGTCTTAATGAAGCATTTCTATGGTTCTGATGACGCATTTCCTTCTTCTTTTCGTGCCAACTTCTATAAGTGTGGTGATAAGACTATCTTGCCGCATTTTTTGAGTTGGAGTCCCATCGATTTGAAAAAGCCGGATTTCCATGTGCCTGCCTTTTTCGGAGATATTGTTCTCGATGAATAAGCTGATATCCTCTTAATATATAATAAAGAAAGTACGCTCTGAGCAGGTACTTTCTTTTTTTTATGTGTTTTATTTAACATTGCTAGATTAATAGTGTACCTTTGTGCCAAAATTAAAAGGTATATATTATTAGTTTTAATTATTTATGACAACCAATGACAATATCAATGAAGTAGTTGATTTCTTGTGTGAGTATGCTTCTCGTTTGCTTTCTTGCGGGGTACACACTTCACGTGTAGTACGAAACACACAGCGTATAGCTCATTCACAAAATATGTGGGTGACTCTCGAAATATTTAGAAGCCACATTACACTCACCGCATCTATCAGAGGGACAAATCATTATGTCACTAGATTAGTCGAAGTGCCAAAAGCACCTATCTCATTCTCTCGCAATTCTGCCTTAAGTTCTCTCAGCTGGATAGCTTATGACAATGACCCTTCTCTAGATGAATTGAAAGAAAAATATCAACAGATCTTAGAAAAGCCTAAATTATCTCCTTATCTAGTCTTATTGCTTGTGGCTTTAGCGAATATGTCATTTTGCAAATTGTTTGGAGGCCATCTAGTAGCTATGGCTATTGTCTTCCTTGGTACTGCGCTTGGCTTCTTCTTAAAGCAGAAGATGGGACAGTGGAAGAGTAATACGTTTTCTACTTTTATCTTATCTGCTTTTGTCGCTTCTGTCTTTTGTGCCTCTATAGCCTATTATTTCTTGAACCCTGACCAGACGGTGATAGCTATGTCTACCTCTGTCTTGTATCTTATCCCTGGAGTCCCTTTAGTCAACGGAGTCATCGACATCATAGAAGGACATATCATGATTGGTGCATCACGCTTGATAGATGCTATGTTGCTGATATTTAGTATCGCTGTAGGATTGGGTATCACGCTATCCATTTTCCATGATAGTCTTTTATAAAACGATTTAATTATACTCAATGATATGAATATTTTATTAGAATTTTTTGTAGACGGATTATTTGCCGCTATTGCAGGAATAGGGTTTGGAGCTATTTCTAATCCACCCCGTAGAGCTTTTTTATATATCGCTATCCTTGCCGCCGGAGGACATATGCTTCGCCACTTATTGATGAATTATTTCGCCATGGATATTGCTTTCTCGTCCCTCTTCGCAGGGATGCTCATCGGGTTACTTAGCATGCCGCTAGCTTATCGTGCAGCTACGCCTAGTACAGTGATTTATATTCCTGCACTGCTCCCTATGATTCCTGGTAAGTTTGCCTACAACACTCTTTTCTCTATCATGATGTTTCTAAGAACATCTCACGATCCTCATTTAGCTGACTTGTATCTTACTAAATTTATGAGTAACGGATTGATTACTTTTTCAGTGATATTCTTTCTCACTATTGGGTCTACACTCCCTGTATTTATCTTACCGAAACAAGCGTATCAGATGACGCGTAAGAATAAAGTTCTCTAGGGTGTCCTTTGAGATGGATATAGTCGCTTAGTCATTTACTTAATGAACCTCACTTATATGAACAAAAAAATAGAACATATTATCGGATTGTTGGTCGTCGTATTGATGCTTATAGCTGTAGCTATTAGGAGAGATGGGACGGCTTTAGGACAACAAGTGATGGGTATAGACACGGTGTCTTCTGCTCCTTCCATCGCTTCTGAGATGAAACATGCTGCCTTGCCTTCTGCACAGGTATGCAAGCAATTAGCGATTAGTGATGTTAATGACCTGAAAGAGGTTTCTCCTCATTCTTGGGCTCTTTCTGATGGACGAGTCTTATATAGCAGTGAACTTCTAGGACAAGATATTATCGGATATGCTGGCAATACTCCACTATTTGTGCTTACTAAAAAACAAACGATTATACATGTTGTCTGTGGTCCGAATAGAGAATCACCAGGCTTTTTCAGAAAAGTGCAACGCCGAGGTTTGTTTGATAAATGGGATGAGCTAACTTTCGAACAAGCTAGTAAACTCCAAGTGGATGGGGTTAGTGGGGCTACCTTTACTTCCCGAGCTGTGATTGATAATATGAAGGTACTTATCCCTGTCATGAGTCATGATAAGAATCGACAGTCTCACGCTTTATTCGCAATCCAATTAGATGGTACACAGATTGTGACATTGTTTGCTTGTCTATGCGTACTCTTGTTTGGCATTGCTACCGCTACTTTTCTCAAAGGGAAAAGATGGCGTATGGTTCAGCTGCTTTTGAATCTAGGGGTGTTGGGATTCTGGACAGGGTCGTTTATCTCTCTCCCACTAATGATAGGATGGTTGTCTCACGGCGCAAATATTGCCAGTGGTCTGGTCATTTTACTCATTCTTATCTTGGCTGTCGTGATGCCATTTCTTGGCAAGAAAAGTTACTATTGTACTTATGTATGTCCTTTTGGAGCTGCTCAAGAACTGATGGGGCATCTAGGTCCTAAGCGCTGGAAGATACCGACTAAGGTGATGAAGGTACTTCATTATACTCGGAGGGGAATAACCATGACTCTATTATTATTAATGTGGACAGGAATCACTTTCGATCTGATTAATTATGAAGTGTTCTCTGCTTTCCTTTTTGATCAGGCTAGCCTCTTTGTACTTGTCCTAGCGGGAGTCTCTCTGCTTTTGTCTCTGGTCGTTTCTAGACCTTATTGCCGTTTTGTATGTCCTACAGGACAACTTCTGAAATGGAGTGAAGGAAAAAAATAAACCGGAAGAGAGTGAAAAAAAAATGGTTAATCGATTTCATTAAAACTTGTTATAAGAATTACCTTTTTTTTATCTATATTCGCCTTCCAAAATGATAAATAAGCAAGATGATTAAGTCAAATTATAGATCTCTCTATGATCAAGAAATAGAACAATTAAAAGCTCAAGGTTGTACAGCGTATGATTGGGTTCAGATTATAATCCGAAATGATACACAGATACAATATATTCAGTCTGTTACTTTCTCTGGTTCAGTTATGATTGGTGCTTTGGAACGCACTTTCAGATTACCCGGCGGAGCTATCGTTCATTCGGGTATATATAATAGCATTATTCATAATGCTACTATAGGGGATAACTGCTACATCGCTTCTATCACAAATGGCTTGAGCAATTATACTGTGGGGAATGATTGTTTCATCTCCAATGTAGATATCATTAGCGTGACACATTTGACATCCTTCGGAAATATGACTGAAGTCGCTTGTCTGGATGAAACGGGTGGACGTACTGTTTCTATCAATACGGAGCTTTCTTCCCAACTAGCTTATATCAAGGCGATGTATCGATATCGTCCTGAACTCATCACTGCACTCAATAGATTATCTCTAGATTACACAGAAGAAGTCAAATCTTCTCGTGGAACTATTGGTGCGCATTCATATATCGTACGCTCAGGGAGTATCATTAATACTAATATTGGTGATTCTGTGAACATTAAAGGGGCTGCACGTCTGCACAACGGAACGATTGTGAGTTCTTCCAAAGCTCCTGTCCATATCGGGGATGGTGTCATTTGTGAAGATTTTATCATTCATTCAGGTAGCTTCCTTGATGAAAATACGATCTTGACTCGTTGTTTTGTAGGGCAATCTTGTGAATTGAGACGCAATTATGTGGCGACGGATTCGTTGTTCTTTGCCAATTCACAAGGCGAAAATGGTGAAGCTTGTTCTGTTTTCTCTGGCCCTTATACTGTCACCCACCACAAATCGACGCTCCTCATCGCTGGTATGTTTAGTTTCATGAATGCTGGCTCAGGGTCGAACCAAAGTAACCATATGTATAAGTTAGGTCCTGTTCATGAAGGTTTCTTGGAACGAGGTTGTAAACTCTCTAGTGATTCTTATGTGATGTGGCCTTCGTATGTAGGAGCCTTTTCTTTAGTGATGGGACGACATATTAATCATTCAGATTCATCGAAATTTCCATTTTCTTATCTTTTGAGCGAGAATGAACAAACGGTATTGGTTCCAGGCGTCAATCTGAGAAGTATCAGCATCTTTCGTGATACCTTGAAATGGCGTAAACGAGACCGCCGTACTGATGAACGTCTCATGGACCAAATCAATTTCGAGTTGCTCAGCCCATTTACAATACAAGGGATGGAGAGAGGAATCCATAAGTTGAGAACATTGCTCGAGACTTCAGGTGAAGAGAGCGATTGGTTCAACTATAAAGGATGTAAGATATCCAACCGTGGGCTTCTCCGAGGAATTAAATATTACCAGATGGGATTGAATATCTTTATGGGTAATGCGTTGCTTAATCGACTCGAAAAATACGGTAAGGATATTACTTTTTCATTAAGTGAATGCTTGGTACCAGAGTCTACAAAAGGCCTCGGTGATTGGTTAGATATCTCGGGAATGTTTGCTCCCAAAGAGTTGATTGAGGATTTGCTTAAATCTGTAGAAAATTGTGAGATAAGCTCGCTGAGAGAAATCAATGAGGTCTTTGAAGACATACATCAGCACTACTATGATTATGCTTGGAATTGGACGTTGCACTTGATCTATAGATATTATCATATTGAAGAGAAAGACTTAACAATCGGTTTCGTTAAGAAAATCATCACCCAATGGCTAGAATCCTCTATCCAATTAGATAAGATGATGCTTGAAGATGCCTTCAAGGAATTTAATAAGACTAGTCAGGTTGGTTTTGGTATCGATGGAGGTAAGGTAGAAAAATCAATGGATTTCTCTGTGGTTAGAGGAAACTACAATGATCATGAGTTAGTCAAGCAATTACGTCTCGGGATGCTAAATAAGCATAGACGGTCTGAAATAATGCTTCAGCGATTGAGCCTTCTGGTAGAAGATTAGCTTTAGGGATTTTTCGACAGCACACATGAATAAAAAAGGAGTGGCATCAATAATGATACCACTCCTTTTTATTATCTAAATCCCAATGATTAATTATGGGGTTCAAATGGAATCTTATTTACTCTAGCAATGTGTCTGCCGCCTTCGAAGCTTCCTTCAAAGAATGCGGTTAATATCTCTACTGCTTTTTCATCTGAAATGAAACGAGCAGGTAAAGACAACACATTTGCATCATTATGTCGGCGAGCCAAATCAGCTAATTCTGGTTCCCAACAAAGAGCGGCACGAATACCTTGATGTTTATTAAGAGTTATAGCAATTCCATTTCCACTACCGCAGAGAGATACTCCTAGATTGCAAGTACCGTCTTCTACTGCAGATGCCAATGGGTGAGCATAATCAGGATAGTCACAGCTTTCTGAATTATGAGTTCCGAAATCGCGGACCGCATAATTATGGTCTATAAGCCATTGTTTGACCAATTTCTTCATCTGATATCCTGCATGATCACTACATACACCAATTTTCAAAGTACTATTCATATGTTTTTGTTTTGATATTTTTTGTAAAGATTAAAGTATCTTTTTTACTTGTTCATATACATTTTGAGCTGTAAAACCGAGTTTCTCGTCGAGTACTTTATAAGGAGCAGAGAATCCAAAAGATTCTAATCCCCAAATCTTACCGTTTGTTCCTACCAAACCAAGCAAGTTAACTGGTAAACCAGCAGTCAAACCAAATTTCTTTGCTGACGCAGGTAAAATCTCTTCTTGGTAAGAAGCCTCTTGACTTCTGAATAATCCTTCTGATGGAACACTTACGATAGATACTTTTACATTATCTTTGCGCAATAATTCTGCACCTGCGACTAGGGTAGCAACTTCAGATCCTGTAGCTACAAGAGTTACATCAGCCTCCTTGTCACTTCCTGCGACTACATAAGCTCCTTTGGCTACTTGACTATAGTCATTGCCTGCAGGTAAACTCTTGATGTTCTGACGAGAAAGAATCAAACAGCTAGGAGAAGTTGTATTTTCCATAGCTAATTTCCAAGACTGTGTGGTCTCGTCTGCATCTGCTGGACGAAGAACAAGTGCCGAATTTTTACCGCTATGATTCTTCAGTTTCTCCATCAAACGAATCTGAGCTTCTTGCTCTACTGGTTCGTGAGTAGGACCATCTTCTCCTACACGGAAGGCATCATGACTCCAGATAAATTTGATAGGTGTTTCCATTAATGCAGCCATACGGATAGCTGGTTTCATATAATCACTAAATACAAAGAATGTGGCACATGCAGGGATGACTCCTCCATGAAGTGACATACCGATACAGCAACATGCCATGGCCAACTCTGATACACCAGCTTGGAAGAAAGCTCCACTGAAATCACCACGCTCGAGAGCATGGGTTTTCTTCAAGAAACCATCTGTCTTATCCGAATTTGAAAGGTCGGCAGAGGCGACAATCATATTTTCTACTTGTTCAGCAAGATGTCCCAAGACTGTTGCAGAAGCGTTACGTGTCGCTGCATCTGCTGTCTGTTCGATTGCTTCCCAATTAATTTCTGGTATCTGACCACTAAAGAAGAAGTCTAGTTTGGCAGCCAATGCTGGGTTTTCCTTAGCCCATGCTACTTTTGAAGCACGCTTCTTAGCAAATAGTGCAGTCAATTCTTCAGCACGTTTAGCATATAGTTCCGCTACTTCAGGGAATATCTGGAATGGTTCCTCTGGGTCACCACCTAGATTTTTGATGGTTGTCTTCAATGCACCTTCTCCGAGCGGAGAACCGTGAGTAGCTGTTGTTGCTTCCATAGAAGCTCCATCAGCAGTGCGAGCACCTCTACCCATGACAGTCTTACCTATAATCAAGGCAGGACGGTCTACGACAGCTTGCGCTTCTTTGATTGCCTTGCGAATTGCTTCAGGATCATTACCATTGATTGTTGTTACCCACCAACCCCATGATTCATATTTCACCGCGACATCTTCTCTAGAGACTACTTCGCAGCGGCTAGACAATTGGATATCATTAGAATCGTAGAACATGATTAGATTGTCAAGTCCTAAGGCACCTGCGATACGGCCGGTTCCTTGTGATATTTCTTCTTGGACTCCTCCATCAGAAATATATGCGTAGATGGTTTGTCCCATCAATTCGTCACCAAAACGAGCAGCAAGAAATTTAGCAGCGATGGCAGCACCAGCAGCGTAACTGTGTCCTTGTCCCAATGGGCCTGAAGTATTTTCGATACCTCGTTTGATATCTACTTCTGGGTGTCCTGGTGTAGGAGATTCCCATTGGCGAAATTGTTTCAATTCATCGATTGAGAAACGTCCTATCAATGCTAGCTGTGAATAAAGCATAGGAGACATGTGCCCAGGGTCTAGAAAGAAACGATCACGACTGATATTAGTAGGGTCGTTAGGGTCAAATTCAAGAAATTCACTGAAAAGTACATTAATAAAATCTGCACCGCCCATGGCTCCTCCTGGGTGTCCAGAGTGTGCTTTCTCAACCATAGAAGCAGCCAATATACGAATGTTATCAGCAGCTCTGTTAGCTAGTTCATTTTTAGTCATAATACTACTTTGAAATTTGTTTTTATTCGGTTTTTACAAAGATACGGTTTTTTCGCACAATCCTTTTATCTCTACATTAATATCTCTATATTTGTTACCTGCTATGTGTATATTTGTTACCATATATACATCAATTCCTATTGGATTTAGCAGAAAGCCTAATTTACGATAAACTAATAATCATGGTGAAAAACAATTTTAATGTAGTTCAAGTATGTCTTTACCTGCTGCTCGGACTTCCTTTTACAGTATTTGCTCAGTCATTCACGGAATGGCAAGATCCTGCTGTCAACGCAGTGAACCGGTTACCGATGCATGCCACACAGTTTGCCTACCAGAACAAACAGCAAGCTGCAGTCAATGACCGGACAAAATCAGCTAATTTCTTATCTCTGGATGGGGTATGGCGGTTCCAGTGGGTACCCAATGCTGACCAGCGGTCCACTGATTTTTATCAAGTAAAATACGATGATAAGGCGTGGGGAACTATCCCTGTACCTGGCATCTGGGAGCGGTATGGTTACGGAGACCCTATCTATAAAAATATGGGTTATGCGTGGGCGAATGATTTTGAATCTAATCCACCTATCGTCCCTACAGAAAAAAATCATGTCGGTTCATATAGACGTGAATTTGTCATTCCTGCAACTTGGTCAAACAAACGAATCGTTGCTCATTTCGGCTCTGTGACTAGTAACCTTTATTTGTGGGTCAATGGGCATTTTGTTGGTTATAGCGAAGATTCCAAACTCGAAGCTGAATTTGATTTGACACGTTATCTTCGTCCTGGCAAGAAGAACCTCATTGCCTTTCAAGTGTTTAGGTGGTGCGATGGAACCTATCTTGAAGACCAAGATTTCTGGAGATATAGTGGGGTGGGACGTTCTTGCTTCTTATATGCTACGCCAAAGAAACATATTGAGGATATACGATATACAACTGACTTAGATGCTGCTTATCGAGATGCAGTGCTTAACTTATCGGTCAAGACTAATGCTTCTGCTGCTGTTGTTTTCTCTCTGGAGGATGCTGAGGGTACTGAAATCGCATCATTGGATGGAACACTTAGACCAGGAGTGAAGAATCTGTTTCAGATGGCAATTGCAAATCCTAAGAAATGGACTGCCGAAACTCCTTACTTATATACGCTCTATACGACTTACTTTCAGGGTGGAAAAGTAACTCAAGTGGTTCCTACCCAAGTGGGATTTAGAGAAGTGAAGATAGCAAATGGACAACTATTAGTCAATGGTCAAGCTGTCCTTATTAAAGGAGCTGACCGTCATGAATTGGATCCTGATGGCGGATATGTCATCTCAAGGGAACGAATGATACAAGACATCACACGCATGCATGAACTCAATATCAATGCGGTGCGTACTTGTCATTATCCTGATGATGCACTATGGTATGATTTGTGCGACCAATACGGTCTCTATGTCACTGCAGAAGCGAACCTCGAATCGCATGGAATGGGATACGGCGAAAAGACGCTCGCTAAAGACCCTGTCTTCTTGAAGATGCATCTCGAACGCAACGAACGCCATGTTCAACGCAATTTCAATCATCCAAGTGTGATTGTATGGTCACAAGGAAATGAAGCGGGCATGGGGCCTAACTTCGAAAAGGTGTATCAATGGATCAAAGCAGAAGACCCTAGTCGTCCATGTCAGTATGAACGGGCAGGGATACACAGTGATTTTACAGATATCGCGTGTCCGATGTATATGGGATATAAAGGGTGTGCTGACTATTGTGAGAGTAATCCTAAGAAGCCGCTAATCCAATGTGAATATGCTCATGCGATGGGTAATTCTATGGGAGGAATGGATGACTACTGGAAACTAATCCGTAAGTATCCAAACTATCAAGGAGGTTATATCTGGGACTTTGTAGACCAGAGTCTACGCGAATATACACCTGATGGCAAGATGTACTATGCTTATGGGGGGGATTTTAATCCTTATGATACTAGCGATAATAATTTCCTTGATAATGGAATCATCAGTCCCGATAGATTACCTAATCCCCATGCTACAGAAGTGAAATATCAGTATCAAAATATATGGACTTCATGGGTAGATGCTGCCAAAGGACAGATTGAAATCTATAATGAAAATTTCTTCCGTACGTTGAGTAATCGTACCTTACACTGGACATTGCTTTGCGATGGAGAAGCGATTCAAGATGGCTATTTATCTAATCTTGATGCTATTTCACCTCAAGGACGCCAAGTAATCACGCTTCCGATAGATGAATCATTACTTGCAAAAAATAAAGATAAGGAATATTTCCTCAATGTAGCGTATAGCCTCAATAAGGCAGAACGTTTACTTCCAGCTGGAACATGTGTGGCGACTCAACAGTTGACCTATAAGGATTATAAAGTTCCGTCTTTGGATATTAATTATGTTCCTGCTATCAACGAATATATCATGCCATTGACGATAGACGATAGTAACCTTAACCGTTTGATAATCACAGGTGAATGTCTTCGTCTCGAATGGGACAAACAGACTGGATTCCTAGCTGATTACTGTGTCAAGGGAGTGGCATTTCTTGCCGCAGGTAAACAGTTACAACCTAATTTATGGAGAGCTCCTACGGACAATGATTTTGGTGCTGGTCAGCAGCAGAAGAATCGTGCTTGGCATCAACCAACCTATGTCCTTAAAGGGTTTGCTGTCGCACAAGAGGGAGCAAATGTGAAGGTAACTACTGATTTCCAACTAAAAGGTACAGATACGATGATACATCTCCACTACACAATCAATCCGGTGGGGGAATTATTGATTGATGAGGACATTGATATTGATTCTAATATGCCCGAATTATTCCGATTCGGTATGATGATGCCATTGCCATATGATATGGAATGGAGCACTTACTATGGACGTGGCCCTATCGAGAACTATTCAGACCGTTACGCTTCTGCTTTTGTCGGGTGCTATACTCAACAGGTTGATGAAAACTACTATCCTTATATCCGTCCTCAAGAAACGGGTACTCATAGTGATATCCGTACGTGGAACCAAACGAATCTAGCTGGGCAAGGATTGCAAATCACTGCGAATCAGTTGTTCTTAGCTTCTGCCTTACATTACACTATTGATTCACTGGATTCTGGTTTGAACAAACAGCAAAATCATGGTACACTAGTGAACCAAGCAGATTATACTTCTCTCTGTCTTGATGCTGTCCAAGAAGGACTCGGATGTGTTGACAGTTGGGGAGCTAAACCACAAAACAAATATCGTCTTCTAGATAAGCACTATACTTGGCAAGTGAAATTGTCTCCCGTAATGCATGTGTTTCCCAAAGCGATAACAGGTAGACAAGTGAAAGAGACTCATCGGACTACTCGAATAGTAAACTAAACGTTTTATCTTGATCATAAGAAAAGCGGCTGTATCAATCCAGATTGATACAGCCGCTTTTGTACATTTTGCTATGAAAAATAGACCAGTGATGGTTCATGTGTCAAAAGTTGAAATGTGAAAAAATACATCAACTAGTCATTCGTTTCATACAGCGTTCCAATTTCTTGAAGAGTTCATCACGGAAAGATAGGGGTTTCACGATAGTTATCTCATCAAGATATGGAAATAAGTGTGCACCCAATTCATAATTGATTTTGACTCTCAATTCGACTAAAGTACGGTCTGCTTCTCGCTCAATCACCCGTTGACTCCCGTGGATAGGTCGTGTCTCGAAATAGGGAAAGATGGTATTGTCTATCCATAGATGTACTGTCTCTATCTCTGAACCAGGATAAACATCTATACCTACTACATCTTCATAGAAGTCATTTACTCGCTCCTGTGAACATGGGATATACGCTATATTGGTCAATGGTTTGTATGAAATAATCCGATCTAACGGTAGACAGTAAAATGGGATATTGTCAGCTACATCGGGGTTGAGCCCGATGAGATACCATCGCTCAGCATATTGCTTCAACTGATAAGGATGAATGGTATAGGTCTTGCATTTTTCTTTGTAAAAGCTCTTGTATTCTACTGCTATGACTTCTCTGTTGATGATGTATTGGAGCAAGGGATGGAAATGAGAGAACCCTTTGACATACGGATTGATATCGTAATGAACTACTGGAGGATTATTGTTCAATTCAAAATTCTGATTGATTTGTTCCAATACGGTATCTATCCATTGCATATCAGGAACCTCTGAAAAACGATTCATCAATTCTATTGCTTCGCGCAGTTGATCCAATTCCTGAGGTTTGAGTAAGTTCTTAAAAATAGAGAAATTAGGGTCTTCGTACTGATAGTATGGCTTTTTCCCTTGATATATCCTTTTGATGGGAGCGGACCAACCTTCTTCGCTTTCCATAAACTTGATGTCGTTGTAAAGCTGTCGTTTGCTCACACCATTACTGTCGGGGTTGACTTCTAGTAGTGATTTGTTACAAGCGTCCAAAAGATCTTGTATGAAATACTTTTTGAAGTGATTAGCAAAGCAGGTATCGAGTACCTTGTATCTGATTGTTGCGTGTTTATTTATGGCCATATCGCAAATATAATTAGAAAAATTGGGAAATAACTATATAAAGTTATAGGAATTGAGCCAAATTTAAGAAAAAAAGACAAGTCAAAGTGAATTTAAATGTATTATGCACGTATACTGCATACTTGAGGCATACTTTTGCATCATAAACTTATTAAACTTAAGAAAATGGAACAAGACATGATGAAAGAAACGGTATCTGAGGTTAATTCTCCTGAAGAGGATAAATTAGAATTTGTTGAGGCTGGACCTATCTCCTTTAATTGGATGTGGTACTTAGGTGGGATTATTTTTCTCCTTTTTGCTTTTGCTTATCTTTTTAAGGCCAATGCTTATCTCGAAACACAAGCAAAGATATTTACAGAATACCCTACTGGGATGGATCAACGCTATGTAGGTGGCGATGCCTACAATTATATTATTGCTGGTACTTATTCGACGACGCTAACTGTGAGGGCTTTGTTTTTTGCTGTACTTGGCGGCGTATCGCTTCTGATGGGTAAGAATGATTTTCTGTAATTAGCACACTGTCGTCTACTTTAAGCATGAGGGCATGAACTTTTCTTAGCATATTCACTAGGATTCATTTTATAGACTGCTTTGAAGCATTTTGAAAAGTATGCTGGGGAAGAAAACCCAATCTTATAGGCTATTTCGTTGACATTACAATCTCTTTGTGTCAAGAGTTCAGCTCCTTTGCTTAGGCGAAAGTTTCGTAACAATTCCACTGGTGCATGTCCTGTGAGCGTTTTCATCTTGCGATAGAGATGCCCACGTGATATATTTAGGTCGATACTCAATTGTTCTATGTTATAATCTTCTTTTTGATAGACTTCTTCTAGGTGGTCCATAAACCTTTTTAGAAAGACATCGTCTATGCCAGCTTTATCTATCTTATAAAGTGGCTTCATCTCTCCTTGGTCTATCCGTTTCTGCAACTCATCACGCATCCTAGTTCTTTCTTCTAACAAGCGGATGATCTTTATCTTGAGATAGTTTATGTGAAAAGGCTTGCATACATAGGTGTCAGCTCCGCCAACGACTCCATAAATTTGTTGACGTATATTACTAAGTGCAGTAAGTAGTACGACGACAATATGGCTGGTTTCTGCATTTTCTTTCACTTTCTTACACAGTTCGAAACCATTCATCTTTGGCATCATTACATCGCTCAGAATTAGCGATATGTCTTCTTCTTTTTTTAGAATTTCAAAAGCTTCTTGTCCATTATGTGCTAGTAGAAGAGTGAAATTTTCTTTTAATTCATGTTCTAGATATTCTAGCATGTCGTTATCATCATCTACTATCAAGATAGTGTATGGGTATTCATGATGGATTAGTTTCTCCTCTATCTTATCATCAAGGACTGTTTCTACATAGGAGTGCATATTGATATTGACTTCATGAATATGAGGCCCCAAAAGATGTTCTTTTCCTATTCTAAAGTTGAGTAATAAAGTCGTTCCTTTGTCTTTTTCACTTGTGACATCGACTGTTCCTCCATGGAGTTTCATATATTGCTGGACAAGATAGAGTCCTATACCAGAACTCGTTGCTGAAGAGGTGTTGTCTGTATAAAATCGTTCGAAAAGATGGGGCAATTTATCTTTTTCTATACCGATACCACTATCTGAAACCTTCAAACAGATGAACGTTTTTTCTCTATATAGACAGATGTTTATGCTGCCCTCTTCTGGGGTGAATTTGAAGGCATTGGATAGAAGATTTACGATTACTTTTTCTATTAGGTCTCTATCTATCCAAACTTTATAAGAGACTTCTTTTTTCTCGAAGGTATAATTGATTTTTCTTACTTTGGCTAGATGCTCAAAGTAACTCATGATCTCTGGTATAAATTCGACTAAGTCAATTTCTTCGACTTGAATCTCTTGTTTGTCATTCTCAAGACGACGAAAGTCTAATACCTGATTAATCATTCGGAGCAGACGGAGGGTATTTTTGTGCATAATATCCAAGTCTGGCAATAGGGGACTATCCGCCATCAAACGAATGAGTCTGTTCAGAGGACCGATGATTAAAGTCAGTGGGGTGCGAATCTCGTGCGATATATTTGTGAAGAATTGGAGCTTCTGGGCTGTTGCATGTTGTACTTGTGTGTTCAGGGCTATCAGTTTCTTATTCTGTTCTTGTTCATGTTTGTTCTTTATCGATAACTCATGATTGAAATATCGTATACGACGATTCATACGCCATACATAAATGAGCATCACGGCAACGATTACGAATAAGATGACAATAATTAGTGTGGTGTTTCGTAAAAAAGAAAATCGATTTTTTAAATCTTCTAAGTGATTTTTCTGCCAGACAATTCGTTTCTGATAACGGTCTGTCTCACCTGATTGAGTCAATAAACTTCGGGCTATTGGAGCATCGACTAAAGATGACTCTAAACGAATGTTTTTTGAGACTTCCTGTCCTGATAATAGTTTCAGAGCTGTCTGGACGATTGCATGTGCTCCTGTAGGATAGCGAAAGGATACTTTGATTTTTCCATCTGCAACAGCTTCTAAGCCAGCTCCTGGAGCAGCATCAACGCCTATAAATTGGGTGGAACTATTCCTAGCAGATACTGTGTCATGAAGGACTTCATAAGCTGCTATGGCCATCATGTCGTTGTGACAAAAGACCATATCTATATTGTTGATAGTGGTATCTCTAGCAAGCATCTCTTTGGTGTTTTGATATATCCAATCTCCTTTTCTTGTTGTCAGTTTGATGTCTGGACGACTGGTTAGTGCTTGCCGAAATCCTGCATTTCTTTCTGTGGCTGGAGAAGATGAATGCAGTCCTACGACCTCTAATACGTGCGCTCCTGACCTTGCATTTTGTACTACATAATTGCCTGCATTTAAACCAATAGCATAGTTATCTGCTCCGATGAAACAGTTGAACTGGTCTCCTTCTATCTTTCTGTCAGTGATAATCGTAGGAATACCTCTTTGATAGGCTTTTGTGGCTATAGGAGTGAGTTCTTTACCTGTCAAAGGAGAAATGATTAACAAATCGACTTGCTGATTAATCAAAGAGTCAATCTGTCGAATCTGTAAATCACTTCTGTTATCTGCTCCCTTTACGATGAGCTGGATGCTATCATAGGGTTCAAATTCTATTTTAAGTTCACGAAGCATGCTTTTTCGCCATACATCATCTAGCGAACATTGAGAAAGCGCCACCACATAGGTACGATGTGCTGACTGTTGACTACAACTGCAAATAAGAAAAGTAAGGAATAATCCCCCAACTAAATTAGATATATAAGGTATTGGGTGTTTAAACATAGCTTTGTTTGGTTTATTGTTTGCTATTCTCTAGCTTAGCAAAGATAAAAAAACTTTGTATAAAATAGATTATCTAACTTTAGAATAAGGGATAGTCCAAACTATTTTCCCATTTTATCTGCTATATGCATGTTTCCTTTTCTAATCGTGGTCGCATGGACCTTGGCAAAATAGGCATGGCACCTTTTTGAGTACATATAAAAGCTGATATGTTGACTGCTAATTGATGAGCATCTGGGATGCTCGCTCCCGATAATAATGCGGAACAGAAGGCTGCCGAAAAGGAATCTCCTGCACCTACGGTATCAGCTACTGTCACTATTGGTGTCTCCTTGAATGAAATGAGCTCTTGGGTAAAAACATAACTTCCTTTGGTTCCACAGGTCAATATCACCATCTTAAGATGGTACATCTTAATCAATGTCATGCACGAATCTTCCATGTCTAGGCGAGGTAAATCAAGTAATTGCCCAATCGTGTATAATTCTTCGTCATTTATCTTCAAGATGTTGCATCGCTGTAGGGAATCTTCTATTATTTCTTTGGTGTAAAATGTTTGACGAAGATTGATGTCAAAGATCTTAAGTACATCTTCACGATGTGGCATCGCTTCTAGAAATTGAGTGATTGTGGATCGGCTAACTTCACTACGTTGAGCTAATGAACCGTATGAAACAGCAATTGTACGGTGGGCTAGTTCTTCGAGTTCTGGGGTAAAAGGAATGTTATCCCATGCGACATTTTGTTTAATCTCATATTCGGGAATCCCTGCGCCAGATAATGTGACCTGAACCGTTCCTGTGGGATAATTAACTTTGGAAACGGTATAAGGTAGTTCTTTCTTGTCAAAGCTTTTCAATGTCTGGTCTCCTAAATCGTCATTGCCTACTGCACTCACCATGCAAGCTTGATGTCCCAACTGAGATACATGATAGGCAAAATTTGCTGGGGCACCACCTAATTGTTTTCCACTAGGAAGACAATCCCAAAGGACTTCTCCCAACCCAACAACAACTTCGTTTTTCTTTTTCATCTTTCTATTTAATTAATGTTTAATTTTCCGTATTAAAGTGACCAAGTAGATCCCTCCTATCAGTAGTATCATTATTGCCCCTTGCTGGGACATCAAAGCATCTGATGCAAATCCCATCAATAGAGGGAAGATGGTACCACCAAACAATCCCATAATCATCAAGCCTGAAACTTCATTACTCTTTGTCGGTATGTAGAGTAAAGCTTGTGAGTAGACGATAGAAAAGACGTTTGAATTGCCATATCCTATCAGACCGACACAAGCATAAATCATCCATTGAGTTTGGGCGAAAAGTAATCCTACGATTCCTAATAACAGCATCAAAACACTTATGGTAAAGAACTTTTTTGACGACCAATGAGCTAGAATGAAACTTCCAGTAAGACAGCCGATGGTTCTGAATAAAAAATAGATACTTGTCGCATAGCCGGCTGTGGATAAGTCTAATCCTAATCGTTCTATTAATATCTTAGGGGCAGTCACATTCGTTCCTACATCGATACCTACATGACAAATGATACCTAGAAAACAAAAGAATATAAATCGTTTGTTTAGTAGTGAGATACATTGCTTAAATGTCGAAGGCCTACCTGTGATGGGCTCTTCTTCTATCTGAGTCAAGTAGAGCCAGATAAAAGCCATGATGGTGATTAACAGAAAGATAGGATATAGCAATTTCCAATCACCAAACATGAGTGTGGCCCAAGCTGCAATGATAGGTGCCATGAAACTAGCTATGGCTTTTACAAATTGACCAAAGGTCAATGTACTAGCTAGCATGTCACCTGAAATCAAATTTGAAATCAATGGGTTCAACGATACTTGCATCAAGGCATTACCAATACCTAGGAATGAAAAGGAGACAAGCATCATGGTGTAATCATAGGTAATCATAGGAATGACGAGTGAGACGGCTGTGACCACCAAACTCAGTATGACCGTTTTTCTCCTCCCTATATGGTTCATTAGCATCCCTGTAGGAATAGAAAAAATTAGAAACCAGAAGAAAACCATAGATGGAAGCAAATTTGCTACACTATCGGTAAGGTTGAAATCTGCCTTTACATAGTTTGTGGCAATACCTACTAAATCCACAAATCCCATGGTGACGAAAGTTAGCATAATAGGTGCTAACTTAAGGTAATTCAATTTTGATTTTGACATAACAATCTGTTGTAATTATCAGTTTAGAGTATAATATATCGGGTGTACGCGATAGCTGCTATCGGCGGCATCGAAACTCAAGTGAGTATAAGGTGATTTTGGAAAGACTAAGTTAGTCATGGACCATTTACCTTCTCCATCAAAAGTCTCTATGCTTGATTTGTCTATGTATATATGAAGAGTATATGTTGCTGCTTCTGAAATAGCTATCGAAGTGACTGTTGCAAATTTTCTGCTAAAATCAACTATTCCGCTAAAACGACGGTCAATACTGAATTTTCCTTTCTCGAATTGGTAAGTGAAAACGACTTTTTCTCCGTCTTTATTGTTCAATGAAAAGGAGATGTCTTTCGTCTTGTTCGGTTTGATTGTCAGTATGAGTTCGTAAGCTCCTTGATTATTTGGTAGCTTTTTTGTGCGTGTGTGACTAACAGTAATCCAATCAAAGTCTTTCTTGTGCTGCCGTATCTTGCTTAATTCCTCTACTGGAGAATTGCTTACATAATAGTCTCCCCCTTGTCGAAATAGCGAAAGGGTACGTGGCACGGTCATGGCACTTCTATATTGCATGGTTGGTACGTGTGTCCCGTATTCCCAATTACTCATCCATGATAATGCGATGACCCGATGATTAGGAGCATTGTTCCATGTCGCTGTCGCATAATGGTCTTTACCATGGTCTAACCATTTTGTTTCTGTAGAATCGTCATTAATAAATGTAGAACCATCAAACTGTCCCACAAAGTATTGAGTGGCTGACCCTCCAAACGGACCACCTGGATTGATGTTTACTAGAAGGACCCATTTAGTCTTCTTGCTGCCTTGGATAGGCAATTCAATCAAGTCAGGACATTCCCATACGCCAGCATGATTTCCTTCACCGAACCCAAATTGACTACTATAAGTCCAGTCTTTTAGATTTTTTGAAGTATAAAATGAAATATATTGTCCTGTAGCTACAAGCATGATCCATTTCTTTTCAGGAGCATACCAAACTACTTTGGGATCTCGAAAATCAGTGGCTGTAGAAGTTACTATTGGATTCTTTTCATATTTTGTAAATGTCATACCTTCATCTGTGCTGTATGCCATGCATTGCTTTTGACGTACTCCAGTCGAGGTGTAAAAGGCGAAGATTGTACCAGCTCCTAATCCGGATGTGTTGTTATGGTCGACGACACAACTGCCACTAAAGATGGTACCCATATCGTCTGGAAAGATTGCTATCGGCAATTGTTTCCAATGGCATAAATCAGTACTTGTAGCATGTCCCCAATGCATATTTCCCCATACTGAAGCATAGGGATTATATTGGAAATAAAGATGATAGACTCCTTTATTGTAAAACATACCGTTGGGGTCATTCATCCAACCATGATTGGGAGTGAAATGATATATTGGACGCCATGTCTTTTCTTTGTTTGTCTTGTCGAAGGTATCTGAAAGTGTGATGTTGTTCCATGACAGAGAAGTCGTAGGCGCATGCAAGAAACGCACCACGAGGTGTCTGTCTTGATAATCTTTCAAATTTACAGGGACAAAATAATCAATCTTGTCTATGGCCAATCGGATAGTATGTCTTTCTATTTGATGATTGTTTATTAGTAACTGCATCGTACTCTCAGGAGCCGACTCTTGGATGGGTAGTAGTAAGTAGTTGTTTGTCACTTGAGTTGATAGCATATGATTTCCATCCCCCAAATCTTTTATGATTGGCTGATTCGTGCGTCCAAATACTGGAGCAATGACTGATATAGCTAGGGCGCAAATGAATAATCTAAGGCTAGCCAAGAACTTTGTTTTCATAGTGTTTGTTATTAAAGATAAGATTAAGGTAAAAGAGTGATTTTGTAGTCTATCACTCTTTTACACTTGTTCTTTTCAATGATTAATAGCCAATGTTTTGAGAATAGATTCCGTCTGTACCACCTGAAAATTGTATTTGATTATAAGGTATAGGGCAGTATTCGTCATGGTCTGTATCAAATTTAGCATTCGAATAATAGGGCGAGATGCTTGATTCTCTTGCATAGAATGGTGTGAGTACTTCTTTTGCTATTCCCCAACGAACGAGATCAAAAAAACGTTGACCTTCCATCGCAAATTCCAATCTGCGTTCCCAGCGAACAGCTCGACGAGCATAGTCCTGAGTCCATCCATCAGAGGGATAGGTAGAAATGTTGCAATTTGTTGCCCAATCTTTGATAAGGCTCATAGTACTAGTATCTCCAGCACGTGAACGAATCTTATTGACAATGGTTCTTGCATCATCGAGATTCTTGTTTAGTTCTACTTCCGCTTCTGCTTTTAATAACAAGATATCTGCGTAGCGAAGTTCAATCCTATTTGTAGAAGTAGCATAGAAAGGGTCTACATGAATATATTTTGAACTATTTGGAGATACACATTCTTTGAGTGATGCATAATCACCATAAATTATACTATTACGAATCCAGCTTTTAGAATAGATGGTATCTGTGTCATATTTGTAAGGATAGCCAGGCATCGCTACTGTGTGATACAATCTAGGGTCTACGTCATTGTTTTTTGTGGCGTAGTTATAATCAGTCTCAAAATAATCGTCAAACATAGGTAGTCCATTCTTTGTCTTATATACATTGACTAAGTCTTGACTCGGTTTGTGAAAATCACATCCTCCACAACCTTGAGGCCAGTTCAAAGCATCTCCCCAATTCAAACGCCCAAATTGGGTCCCGTCATTGTCTGAATATTGTATAGACCATATACTTTCGATTCCATTTTCTATCCCACCATCAGCATTTGGTAAGAAATTTGAAGCGAAGTCAGGTTGCAAGTCATATTGATTACTGTTAGTTACTATCGTTGCATAGTCCAATACCTTCTGCATGTATTCAGTATTAATCTCACCAGTGAAGGTGTTGGTCTCATCTCCTTCTGGATAAGCTCTCCAAGCATATACTTTAGCAAGGTAAGCTGCTGCTGCATATTTGGTAGGACGGGCCACTTCACTTTGAGTCTCTGGAAGTATAGCATAAGCAGCTTCCAAGTCATCTGATATTTTACTCCAGAGTTCATCATCAGAATAAACACGGTTTCCTACTTTTATGTAATCTTCTTTCTTGATTGTTTCATCTACAAATGGGACGAACTTAAATAAAATCTTTAATTTATAATAGAAATGTGCACGAAGAAATTTCATCTCACCGATTTCCACTTCTTTCTTACTATAATCTGCATTTTGTTCGTCTTCGAGTGAAGCAAGAGCAGCATTGCATCTTGCTACACCTATGTATAGTTGGTACCAGAGTTCATCTAGTCCACCAGTAGTTGAATTGACTCCTTCTGAAATCTCAAGGTAATGAAAGTTGTCACAATCATTCTCGTCACGTCCCCCTTTTTTTGCATCGTCAGAACGGCAATTTCCGAATGGCCAAAGGTCAAATGGATAAAAGTAATGGTCGTTTCCTATGCTAGCATACGCAGCTGTGACAAGTGCTTCTGGTTGACTGACTACAAAATCATCATCTGCAACCCCCGTAGGGTTTTGTTCTAAAAATGAATCACTACAACTGATTGTCGTAAAAATGATTAACATGATGGTTAAAGCAAATCGAAATCTTTTCATCTTATTTTCGTTTTATGCGTTTTGGTATTAGAAAGAAATTTGAACTCCAGCTGTGAGGGAGTATGGAATAGGGTATCCCCAACTAGTTGACTCCGGGTCTGTCCCCGTAAAGTTTTTAGCATCTAGTGTCACGAGGTTACGTCCATTGATGTATACGCGACAACTGCTAATCTGTAAATCTTCAAGTAAATGCTTATTTAGCGTATATCCTAATTGGAGGGTACGTAGTTTAAGATAAGCACCATTTTCGATGAAATAAGTTGAGAAACGCGCTTCATTGTTGTTGTTCGAGTAGGTCAAAGCAGGAATAGATGAATTTGGATTGTTCTCACTCCAGCAATTCAACATTCTTACTCCTTTATTAGAACCAGTCTCACTGACTGAGAAAAAGTCAGTAGAGAGTTTCTCTTCATTGTAGTAATCTACATCAGCTAAACCTTGCCAAAACATGGTGAAGTCAAAATTCTTCCAATTTAAAGTAATGTTGATTCCATAAGAAAAGTCAGGAGTCGGGTCAAAGATCCATGTCTGGTCATTTTCATCAATGATCTTATCATTATTGACATCACTGTATCGGATACGACCAAGCCCAGGAGCTATGAAACCTGATGCATAAGTGTATTTTGCATTGTACTCATCGATTTCACTTTGGGATTTGAAGAGTCCATCGGTTACATATCCATAGCTAGAATTGTACGTATGTCCGATGATATTATCATCAGCTCCGTTACCACCATAATTATTGATTACAGATTCTGGAACACTGGTGACTTTGTTACGATACAAGTCAAGGATGCCATTGACATCTAGATGTAGTCCATTGCCAAAGGTTTTACGATAACCCAAGGAAAATTCTAATCCTTTATTTTCCATAGAAGCTCCATTGACATATTGTGAACCTCCTTCGCCAACAGTTGCGATATAACTAGGACTCAATAATATTCCTGTTGTTTTCTTCCAATATAAATCGACATTTCCGTAGATACTTTGATTAAATAGACTATAGTCTAAACCGACATTATACTGTGATGTCGATTCCCATTTCAGATTGATGTTGGACCGTTGAGTTTGTTTATAGCCAGAAGCTAAAGAACCGGATCCCGTTCCATTCATGTCATAAGAAGTGTAATTAGGAGCATCCCATGTAGGATCTGCACTACCATAAGCAGGTTCCCATTTACCTACACTAGCATAGTTGTCGATACCATCCTGATTACCAGTCTTACCCCATGAACCTCTCAGTTTCAATCCGTCTATCCATTTGAAATTGTTTGCGATAAATGGTTCGCTTGAAATACGCCATCCCATAGTGACTGCAGGAAATATACCATAGCGGTTGTTTGAGCCGAAGCGGCTGGAACCATCACGTCTCAGCGTAAATGAAGCTAAGTATTTTTCGTCATATTTGTAATCAATTTTGGTGAAGTAGGATGCGATAGTGTATTTGTTTTCGATACCTGTCACTGAAGCGTTTCCTGTTGCTGCATCAGGCCACATATAATCTGTTGATTCAATAGCATAGCCGTCTTTATACGCTACATAAAAGACATCGTCCATCGATTGAAGTTCCATTCCAACCAAAGCAGAAATGACATGCTTGTCAATATTGAAATTGTAATTTGCTGTATTGGACCAAGTCCATTGAGTACTATGGTCTTGAGTCAGACTAGCACGAGTAAGTGAGTTGCTGAGGTAACCATTTTGATAACTATACGTCAAGTCTCGTTGATTGTATTGATTGTAGTCAAGACCGAAATTGCTACGAAGTTCTAAACCCTTGATTGGTTTGATTGCTATATAGGCGTTTCCAAAAGTTCTCCAAGCCTTTTTCTCATTGTTCCTATTGTCATATAATAGACGAACGGGATTATTACGATCATTCATTCCTTTCGCAGGGCCTCCCCATCCGCCATCTTCTGTATGCACTGGTATGATTGAAAGTGCTTGTAAAGCTAGATTTTGTACGTTTGAATCTGTACTAATCGAACGTGAAAGTGTGAAATTTTCTCCTATAGTTACTTTATCATTGAATACTTTATAAGAGGAGTTCATACGAGCAGACAAGCTACTATAGTCTGTGTATTTGATGATCCCTTTATTGTCTTTATACCCCAAAGAGAATAAATAACTTCCTTTGTCTGTTCCATTACTTACAGATATACTGTAGTTCTGAAGAGTTCCGTCGCGTGATATCTCATCAAACCAATCAGTATCAGAGGCTCTCATCGTCTTATTAGAATCGATATACCCATCATATTGACCATAAGACATTGAATTTAATATGGGATTGTTGTATTCATTATTCCAATCAAATTGATAGCTCAATGCATTTGAGTTAGGGTCGATACCTGTATTTGTATAAGACCGGAAGAGTGCTTCACCGTATTGTTTGGTATTGCATACATCCATATGAGAAGAATATTGAGAAACGGTGTATGAAGCATCGAAATCAACTCTCACTTTTCCTTTCTTACCTGTCTTTGTTGTGATGATAATCACACCATTTGCCGCACGAGCACCATAGATAGAAGCTGAAGCTGCATCTTTTAGTACCTGAATACTTGCTATATCATTGGCATTTAAAGAGTGAAGTCCTGTCTTTGTTGGCACCCCATCAATAACATACAATGGACTATTGTCATTCATTGTACCTATCCCTCGAATACGTATGGTTGCATCACTAGAAGGAGAACCATCATCAGTGATTGACATACCAGCTACTTTTCCTTGCAGAGCTTGCATGGGGTCTGATACTGGAGTCGTCTTTACATCATCTATCTTAACTACTGCAACAGCACCTGTCAAGTCAGCTTTTTTCTGTGTTGCATAACCTGTTACGACAACATCACTAAGTAAATGAGCATCTTCTTCAAGAGAGACAATCATTCCATTTTTAGCTTTTAAGACGACTGTCTTGTATCCCATATAAGAGATTCTGAGCGTGTTCCGAGAGTCGAGGGTGAGTTCGAAGTTTCCATCAAAATCAGAAATAGTTCCATTAGTGGACCCTGTCTCCAATATAGAAGCACCAATAATTGCTTCTCCATTTGTTTTTGAAACGACTTTTCCTTTTATAGATAACCCCGATTGTGCAGAGATAGTATGGGTCATTAAAAAAAGAAAAACGAAAAATAAATAGTTTTTTTTCATTGTACAAGAAATTAAGTTGAACAAAGGTTAGTAATAATTTTACTTCGACAAATATATCATAACTTCTTATTTCCATATATAACAAAAGAAATCGGCATTTATACAAATGTGTGATATGTTACATTTGTTATCGAAATGTGCGATTTTTTCTTCTCCTTTTTTCAAGTACTAGCTCTTGTCTATCGAAAAAAAGGGATATATCGGTGATTCTATATTCTGAAATATATAATTATTTGTATATTTGAATCATGAAAATAAAGAAACCAGATTTGAGACTAACTATCGGACAGGGCAAAAAAATGAGGAATACATTCTATTATTTGGTGCAATTAATTGATGTATTGCAAGACAGAAATCTTCCTAGACCTATCGTTGAACAAATTAATCAAGGTATTGAAGAGTTGAATGCGTTTAAAGGTTCGGATAAGAGACTCCGTAAAGTGATTCGAAAAGTAATCTCTTTTGTTTTCAGTTTGTTGGAAAGGGAACTTAAGCTTGTTCCGAAGAACTATTATAGAAATCGATGGATGGCACTTGGGATTGCTTTCGGGGTACCGCTTGGGACTCTGTTTGGTTATGTTTTAGGAAACATCGGTTTACTAGGGATAGGAATTCCTATCGGTATGATTATCGGTATCGGTATCGGGAATGTAAAGGATACCCAAACAGTTCAAGCAGGAAACCAACTTGATATTGATATGCTTTTCTGATTTTGTCTTTTTCTCCCTTGAAATCTTTTATTATCGCTTGGAGAGATATGTTAAAATTCTTATTCTATAAATGAATGTTTATTCATTTATTGTATCTTTGTTATTCAACAAAATTAAATAAATATGATGAGACAAGTACTTACGATTATATTACGCTCTTTAATAGCCCTTTTTATGATTTTCGCTGGGATACAACATTTTATGAAACCTGATTTCTATTTACCTTTTGTCCCTTCGTTTCTACCATTTCAGATGAGTATCGTCTATTTGTCTGGAGTCGTCGAAATGGTATTGGGTGTTGGTTTATTGTTACACAAGAAATATGCTAGATATGCTGCTCTTGGATTGTTCTTAATGATGGTCTTGTTTTTACCTATTCACCTTTGGGATGTGTTCTCTGCAACTCCTGCTATAGGAAGTCATCGTGCAGCCTTGATTAGGCTTCCTATTCAATTTATATTCATAGTTGTGTCATGGATAATCTATGCAGTACTTTCTAGACAAATAAAGAATCAAAATTAAAGAATTCGATGACAGATGAAATAGTATATCACGAGAAGAAAACATTTACTAATATCGATTATTCAGATAAAGTACTGAGAAATCGTGAGTTTTATGGTTGTACCTTTAACCGATGTGTTTTCGTGAAAAGTGATCTTATAGGGAATGTTTTCGATGATTGTACTTTTGAAAATTGTGACTTGTCTGTGGCTATTATCTACGGGGTGAGTTTTGGGAATGCTGTCTTTAAGGGTTGCAAACTTCTTGGGCTTGATTTCACAAGATGCAATCCTTGTCTGTTTTCTTTTTCCTTCTTTGATTGCATCTTAGACTATTCTAATTTTTTTGGAACAAAACTGATGAAAACAACTTTTGAGAAATGTTCTCTTAAAGAAATCGATTTTTCTGAAACAGATTTGACATCCTCTGTCTTTGCTAATTGTGATTTGTCGAGAGCTACTTTTTCAAAGACTAAACTCGACAGGGCTGATTTTAGAACAGCGAATAATTTTTCTATTGATCCTGAATATAATCAAATGAAAATGGCTAAATTTTCAGCACTTAATCTTGCGGGATTACTCTATAAACATCGTTTGGATATTGAGTAGAATAATCCGTTTTAATCTTTTTGGCTAGTCTCTTTCATTATTATTGGTTATTATCTTATTCTTTTATGATATATTTTATATCTTTGGCTTATATACTAAGATGTGAATTTACCGTATAATACGGTATTGCCTATGCATAGGGGGGGAGATAACTTTAAGTATAGATGATAATAAATCCAGGTACGATGATGCATTAAACTCTTTCAGTTTTAAATTATGAAATGATATGAAATCTACATTAAATAATTCTCATAAGCCAAGTTTTACGATTCCTGTAATGATTATTACAGCTTTTGTCGTAGCTCTTGGTATCCTCTTAGGAATAATGCGTCATAGTTCAATCTCTAATCAAAAACAATCCAATGACTTCTTAGTCGATAAATATTCCGATATAATCGAACTTAACTTGAAAGCAAATGTTGATTTTCTAAACTTGCTTTCTAATACGTTGATAGACAACAATCTTCCTGATTCTGCGTTTCAGGGGAAGGTAAATGACTACTTGAGAAGTCATCAAGAATTGATTAACATCACTTGGGTAGATTCAAATTTTACTGTTAAGTCGGTTTGTCCATTGACGGGAAATTCACATATTATTGGGCTCGATATTGAACTCAAGGAACCGAAGAGAGCGTCTAGACTTGCTAAATCGACCCAACAAACAGTTTACACTGTCCCTTTTGAAGGATTGGAAGGGGTCTCTTCTTTTGAAGCTTGGACTCCTGTGTTCAGAAATAATCAGTTCTTGGGCCTATTCGTCGCTGTTTACTCTAGTAGTGAGGTGATAAAGACATGGATCGAAACCGATAAATATCCAACTACCTTCTTTCATTTTCTCAATGGGGACAATCAGGTTATCACTGACGTGTCCACTAGCCATTTTGGGGGAAATGTCCTATCTAAAAGAAAGGTACTTACCTCTTTGAACAACGGTTTGACTTTGGAAGTAACCAGTGAAATCAGCTCTCCCTTTTCACCTTTAATGATTGGGGTCATTTCATTACTTAGCTTTCTTCTTCTAGGTATTCTTTATTCATTATGGAAACTTAAGCATTTTCAAGTCCTTTTGCAAAAAAAAGAAATCTTATTGATTCGTCAAAATACAGATTTGAAATTAGCAAAAGAGAAAGCAGAAGAGAGCGATCATCTGAAATCTGCTTTCCTAGCTAATATGAGTCATGAGATACGAACTCCTATGAATGGTATTTTGGGATTCTCATCTTTGCTTAAGGAACCTGACCTTTCTGGAGAATTACAACAGAGTTATATAGAAGTTATAGAGAAAAGCGGTACGCGAATGCTTAATATTATTGATGATATAGTCTCTATCTCAAAAATAGAATCAGGATTGGTGGAGGTGGATTACGTGGAATTTAACGTTAACGAGCTACAGAGTTATCTCTACACTTTCTTTGTACCTGAAATGGAAGCCAAAAATATTGATTTTTCTTTTATCTCTTCCTTACCTTTGGATCACGCAATAATAAAGACTGATAAGGATAAGTTCTTGTCTATATTAACTAACCTTATAAAGAATGCTATTAAATATACCGAGAAAGGGTCTATTCAATTTGGGTATCAATTGAAAGGAAACTATCTGGAATTTTATGTTAAAGATACTGGTATAGGCATCAAATGTAGCAAACATAAGATTGTTTTTAAACGCTTTATACAGGCTGATATAGCTGATAAGATGGCGAGACAAGGGGCAGGGCTAGGTTTATCTATTTCTAAAGCCTATGTCGAAATCCTGGGTGGTGATATTTGGCTTGAGAGCGAACAGGGCAAAGGCTCGACTTTCTTTTTCACTATTCCATATCGTCCTAATACAGATAAAAGGAATGAAAAGAGACAGACTGCTCTGGATAAAGAATTGGCCAATGGTTTCAAGGTTCTAACTGTTTTAATTGTAGAAAATGATGAAAATTCAGGATTGCTTATAAGAAACTTTTTTGAGAAAATTGCTTCTAATATTTTACGAGCGCAAGATGGAGTTGAAGCTGTCGAACTTTGTAAACAATACCCTAATATCGATTTGATTTTAATGGATATACGGATGCCTAAGATGAATGGTTATGAGGCTACTCGTACTATCAGACAATTCAATTCTGAGGTCGCTATTATTGCACAGACTGCATTTACTCTTACAGAAGACAAGGAGAAAGCTCTTGAGGCGGGATGTAATGGATATATAACTAAGCCTATAGTAAAAGAGGAATTATTTACTTTGATTAAGAAGTTGATTAAGTATTGACCTTTTCGAATCTAACTCATTTATCATTAACTATAAGAAAGCCGTTTAATCAATCCTGATTAAACGGCTTTCTCTAATTTAAACGATTCCTTTTGTTTTTTTAGTGTTTCATATTAGACATATCATGAGGTGCTAAACTTTTTGCACCCGTTGGATTCATCATACTCGCTTTTCCTTCAAGTTGAGCGGCCGCATCAATCTTGAATACCCCATTCGTTGCAATCTCTTCTCCTACTGATAATCCTTCACTCACTACATAGAAGTTTCCTGCTTCAGGTCCTAAGACTATTTCTCGTCTGAGGAAGGAGACGGTCTCGACGTCTGGTACTTTTACATAGACTACAGATCGCTTGCCAGTCCATAAGATGGCTGATTTAGGGATGAGTATTTCATTCGCATTTGAAGTTGTGTTCGATTTTAGTGTACCCTTCGCAAACATGCCTGGTTTAATCTTCCCATTTGCATTGTTGAGTTCTAGTCGTACTCTTGCCACACGTGTCTGACCATCAATCAATGGGTCGATGAATGCGATTTTCCCCGAATATTGTTTCCCTGGGAACGACTGTAGTGTAAATGCTATATTATCTCCTCTTTTTATCCATGGCAAATCACTCTCGTATGCATCAAACAAAACCCATACCTTCGATAAATTAACGACCTCAAACAATTGAGTACCTTCTTTTACGTAGTCGCCAGTTGAAATTTCTTTTTTAGTTACTGTACCACTAATTGGAGACTTAATCTCAAAAAGAGTTTTTACTTGCTTACGGGTTTCTATACCGTCAATTTGTTTTTCCGTTAGATCCCAAAGATTCAATTTTGCTCGAGTAGCTTGATAAAAAGAAGGATTAGAGGTCTTATATTTTATTGCCTCTAACAATTCTTTCTGTGCGATGATTAATTCAGGAGAATAAATCATCGCTAGACTCTCTCCTTTTCGTACTTTCTGTCCTGTGAAATTGATGAATAAATCATCTATTCGTCCTCCATAACGTGCAGTTATCTTCGAGATGTTCCGTTCGTCTGCTTGTACTTTTCCAAGTAAATGAACCACCTTTTGAGGTACTCCTTGTGTCACTCTGGTGGTTTGAACTGAAGCCAATGCTAAAGCCGATTCTGACATTTGAATCTCATTAGGATCTACTTGATTATTATCTGCCCCCATCGTTTTCATAGGGATTAAGTCCATTCCACAGATGGGGCATGAACCTGGTTTGTCTTCTTTTATCTGAGGATGCATTGAGCAGGTGTAAACGGTGTGTTTAGTCCCTTCCTCCTCCATTTCCATCTCATGATTATGAGGTGCTTTTTCACTCGTTGTGTGGAAAAATAACCAGCCTAAAGAGAGGCTTACAATCATTGTTACAATGATGATTTTGATCTCTCTATTCTTTATTTGTTTTTTCATCTTGTTTGTTTATTAATTGCCTTGTAAATAATGAATAAATGCAATCGCTGCTCGGGCATCTGCTATTGCTTTTTGATTCTCTAAACCATATTGAAGCAGTTTGTGATCCATGCGTAATATCTCCTCGAAATTAAGATTGTTTGTTGCATATTCCGATTCAAGTATTGAAAGCGATTTCTCTGCCAAATCTTCTTGCTCTCGGTATAATACAGTTCGCCTAAGGGCATCTTGATACTCTTTCCACACATCTTCAAACAGAAGAGTCAATGTGTTTTCTTGAGCTTCTTTTTCGTTTGCTTTCGCGCGTTGCAGATAGATCACTTCTTCTACCTTTGCTTTGTATTTCTTACGATACAATGGAATGGTCAAGCCAATTTTAGGAAACATAAAGGCATCCTGTCCTGCATCAGGTGATGTTGAATTTCCTTTGGCAATGAACGTATAATCAAGTCCTATACTAAATTGAGGCAATCCTTCTTTTTTTGCGACTTGTTGCGCATGGTGCAATCCTTCTATTTGATGGTCGAAAGCACTCAACGTATGGTTGTTTTGTCTTATGCTATTCAGTGCATCATGCTTATCAAGTAAGGGTATATCTGAGAACTCCTTCACGACATGGATCTCAGATTTTATATCTCTGTTTAAGAAGTTGTTAAACTTCACTCTCAAAACGGTAGCATTGTCTTGTAATAGTGCTAATTGATTCTTTAAATCATTAATCTCCATTTGTACGCGATAAGCATCGACAGATGAGGATGCCCCTGATTCTATTTTTATGTTTGCTAGTCCGCTAAAGGAAGCTAATAGCTTGATATTCTCTTTGGTGATTGCTATCGCATGATGGATAAAATACAAATTGTAATAGGTCGATTTCACATCATAGAATAGTTTCGATTTGCTTTCTTCAAACAGTTCGTACTTTACCTTTGCCATCGATTCAGCTGAGTGCTTCCGCGAAGATAAAGTTCCGAACCAAGGAAACAGCTGCGAAACTGATATCTTAGCTTGTTGTGGACCATTTTTGGTATCCACTGGTTGAATGAAGTAACCAAAGGCTACCGAAGGGGCAGGCAAGGCTTCTGCCTGAGGGATTCTCTTCAATGTCGCCATATATTGATTAAACTTAGCTTTCAGACTAGGATTATTTTCTGCTGCAATTACGAGATATTCAGATAGCTCGTTTTGCGCAGAAATCGGTCCGATGAAACTCAGTAGAAGCAATGATAGACTATATATTATCTTTTTCATCTTGCAATACTTTTGAAGTTTTAGATTTCTTGATTATTTTTCTCTCTTGCCACATGCTATAAAGAACAGGAACGATGAAGATAGTTAGCGTTGCGATTAACATGCCTCCAAAAGATGGGATGGCCATTGGAACCATAATATCCGAGCCCTTACCTGTGGATGTTAGTACAGGTAGCAAAGCAATAATTGTCGTTGCTGTTGTCATCATGGCAGGACGTACTCTCTTCAGGCCAGCTTCCAAAACTGTAGCTCTCACTTCTTCTACACTAGTCGGTGTCTTCTGGTCAAATAATTGTTTCAGGTAGGTACTGAGTAATACACCATCATCGGTAGAAATGCCAAAAAGAGCTATAAATCCTACCCATACTGCAACACTCAGATTTATCGGATGAATCTGAAACATATCTTGCATATTCATGCCCCCTACAGTAAAGTCCATGAACCAAGGTTGACTGTATAGCCAAAGCATGATGAAACCTCCTGAAAAAGCAACAAATATACCTGAGAAAATCAAACTTGCCGCTGTAACAGAACGGAATTGAAAATACAAAACAAGAAATATAATTATTAGCGAGATAGGGATTAATATCAATAGTCTATTTGTCGCTCGAATTTGATTCTCATAGTTTCCCGTAAATTTATAATTGACTCCAGCAGGAAGTTTAAAGGCCCCTTGTGCTGTCTGTTTCGCTAAATAGGCCTGTGCATTTTGAACGACATTAGTTTCAGCAAATCCATCTTTCTTGTCGAAGATGACATATCCTACTAAAAAGGTATTCTCACTCTTTATCATTTGAGGTCCTCTCGTATATTTTATTTTTGCCAATTCACCTAGCGGAACTTGTGTACCAGACGGTGTCGGTATGAGAATAGTTTTTAAATCTTCTGGGTTATCTCTATATTCACGAGCATAGCGAACCCTGACAGCGAACCGTTTTCGTCCTTCAACAGTTGATGTTAGTTTCATACCTCCTATAGCACTATTCAAAGTGGATTGCATATCAGCTATCGACAATCCATATCGTGCTATCGCTTTTCTGTCAAGTTCCAATTCTAAATAGGGTTTGCCTACCATTCGATCTGCAAATACTGACTTGGGCTCTATTCCTTTGACCTGTTTTAGTTGATTTTCCAATTCATAACCAACCTGCTCGATCGTCTCTAAATCAGGGCCAAAGACTTTTATACCCATCGGTGCACGCATCCCTGTCTGAAGCATTATTAGACGAGTCTGAATCGGTTGCAGCTTAGGCGCAGATGTCAAGCCAGGTATCTTTGCTTGTATGATGATTTCATTCCAGATATCATTTGGTGATTTAATCTTTTTGCGCCATTGTCGGTAGTATTTACCAGAAGGATCAGGTATTAATTGATCTTTTTCTATGACCTTAAAACCAGTTGTTGGGTTATAAGTAGACCCATCTTTTAGTTCGAATGCACCATCACCATCTACCTTAAATCGAAGTCGATGTCCCTCTTGGTTCAATATATATTCTGATTTGTAGTTGATGATATTTTCATACATGGAAGTAGGGGCAGGGTCTAGTGCCGAGTTAGTGCGTCCCCATTTACCTACTACATTCTCTACTTCTGGGATTTCACTAACCTTCTTATCTAGCATACGTATGACTTCTAGATTTTCTGTTATTCCTGCGTGAGGCATAGATGTAGGCATCAATAGGAAAGAACCTTCGTCTAGAGATGGCATGAATTCATTTCCTAATCCAGGGAAGGTTTTGCTTAGCGACATCCAAGCGTCACTTTGCTTGATTGTTTCTGGCATGAATGAAAATACCTTGTTGATACCTTGCCATGTCATTATGCCAAACAGAATGACTACAATAGGGATGCTAAGAAATTTCCATTTGTTGGCCAATGCCCAATTTAGAATCTTAGCGTATGACCTAATAATAAATTTCATAAATACCAGTACGAATCCCACTAGCAAACCTACAAAAAGAAGATTATAAAAGGCATTGTTCTCTACACCTAATGGCATCCATTCTTTTGTCAAAAACCATATGACAATAAGTACGATAAGTGCGATGTTGATGTAATTGGGATAGTTTTCTCTTTCTGTTTTCCACTTATATGCGAGGATATTGTTTATAGCTATACCGACAATAATCAGGGCAATGAATAATTGTCCGAAATAAACAAAGCTGACTCCAAGGGGAATTAAAAGTATGTTGAGCGCTTGTTTCGTCCTTTGACGACTAATCTTGATAGAAAAGATTAGATGAGCCAGCGTAGGGATGAAGGCTAATCCAATCACCAAGGCAGAAAGCATCGCAAAAGTTTTGGTGTAAGCTAATGGACGGAATAATTTACCTTCGGCTTCTTGCATTGCAAATACGGGAAGAAAACTTACAACAGTAGTCGTCAGTGCTGTTATTACTGCTGGAGCTACTTCTACCGTTGCCTCATAAATGAGTGTAATCAGTTTTTTACCTTTGTTTCGGTATTCATCGATATGGCGGATTATGTTTTCGGTGAAAACAACACCTACATCCACCATTACTCCGATAGCAATCGCAATACCGGACAACGCTACAATGTTAGCATCGACACCGAACCTGCGCATAGCTATGAAAGTGATTAGTACCCCAATGGGTAGTAGGCTGGATATGAGGAACGATGCTCGAAGATTAAGTATCAGTATGATAATCACGAGGATACTTATCAGCACCTCTAAGGTCAAGGCTTCTTGTAAGGTCCCTAAAGTCTCCTGTATAAGTCCTGAACGGTCGTAGAAAGGAACGATAGTCACTTGGGATACGGAGCCATCTTTTAAAGTTTTAGAGGGTAATCCTTTTGATATCTCCTTTACTTTGGCTTTTATGTTATTGATAACTTCCAACGGGTTTTCACCATATCTAGCGACGATGACACCGCCAACTGCTTCAGCACCATCCTTGTCTAATCCTCCTCTGCGGGTTGCTGGACCAAAGCTGACTTTTGCGATGTCTTTTATGCGTATGGGGACATTGTCTCTGACGTTTACTACACTTTGCTCTATATCGTCTAGACTCTTGATATAGCCTAGTGCACGAACCACATATTCTACACGATTGTATTCAATTGTTCTGGCACCAATATCTAAATTGCTGTTTTTTACTGCTTTGATAATCTGTGAGATATTTACTCCTTGCGCTTTCATAGCATTGGGGTCTATGTCAATCTGATATTCTTTGACAAAGCCGCCTATAGAAGAAACCTCTGATACCCCTTTAGCAGCTGTCAAGCCATCTTTGATATAGAAGTCTTGTATTGTTCTAAGTTCTTGAGGGTCCCATCCTCCATTTGGCTTCCCTTCTTTGTCACGTCCCTCAAGGGTGTACCAATAGATTTGGCCTAAACCGGTCGCATCTGGACCCAATGATGGGGTGACCCCATTGGGAAGCGTACCGGAAGGAAGCGCATTGAGTTTCTCAAGGATTCTCGTTCTACTCCAATACAAATCTATATCTTCATCAAAAATGATGTAGATATTAGAAACTCCAAAAATGGAATTGCTACGGATTGTTTTTACTCCAGGTATTCCCAATAAGGCAGTCGTTAAAGGATAGGATATCTGATCCTCAATATCTTGAGGAGATTGACCTGCCCATTGGGTATACACTATTTGTTGATTCTCACCAATATCGGGGATGGCATCCACAGGTACTGGGTCTGATGGGAGCATTTTTGTCTCCCAATTAAATGGTGAAGAAATGATGCCCCAAGTAATTAAAATTACGAGTAGCAACAAGGTCACCATTTTATTCTCTAAAAAGAATTTGATGGTTTTATTCAACATATCTAAATGATGTTTATGGATATTTGATTAATTGATATTTACTGTAAATCAATCAGAATCCTAGCAAAGATATGTCTGTAATAAGGATAATCGCGTCTGTGTTTTGAGCAATAAAAGTGTATGAGTATACTTTTCTGCTTCTTTATGAGTCTCAGGAATTAATGTGAGTTTGAATAGACGAATAAAAGGGATAAGAACGCCAAAATCAACCGTCTTGACGGTAGCCACCGCATTCGTATTGTCGTAGTTGTCTTTTACTTCAAAATGAATAATCTTATCCTTGCAGCATTTGTCTTTTCCATTGCAGCAAGGTTTCGCTTCTTTTTCGATAGATGCAGATACATATTCACCTCGACAATAGTGCACAGAGAACGTGATACCTGTGGTGGCTACCAGAAGGTAAACTACTAAGATGATATGAATTATCTTTCTAAACATTCTCTATAAAATCAATTTTTCTGTACAATAGCAAATAAACAATATTCTTTGATGAAAAACAAGTATGCTGTATACTCTTTTCTTAAATGGGGTAAACGTTAAGGGAAAATAGTTCATCTTAACTTGTTTGCTCTGATTCTTATCATTACTTTCGCTATCTTTATAGCTGCCTAAGAGAGGATTTTCTCTTTCGATTAAATAATGAAATTATGCAAAATAAATCATCAAATCAATTTGTTTGTCCCATGCATTGTGAGGGAGACAAAGTTTATTTCTCGCCGGGTGATTGCCCAGTATGCCATATGCATCTCACCCCTGTGGTCAAGTTTGGAATGGGAATGAAATTAAATTATAGTGGTGTTCGTCCTATACCCCATCATCATATCCCTAGTTCTACAGTACTGCATCAGGTTACGAGTAAAGAAAAATACTATTGTCCGATGCATTGTGAGGGAGAAAAGATGTATGATAAACCTGGGGATTGCCCAAAGTGTGGGATGAGTTTAGTTGCCGAACAAGGCATCGAAACCACTGAGGAGGAAACGGCTTATCGAAAGATGATAAGAAAGTTTTGGATTGCCTTCATTTTGTGTGTGCCTGTCATCTTAATCTCCTTGTCAAATTTAATCGGTTCTGTTCATTTGGAAGCGATTGCACCCCCTATCTTGTGGGGTTGGATTGAACTTTTATTGTCCAGTGCGATTATCTTCTACTGTAGTTGGGATTTTTTTATTCGCGGATGGAATTCGCTTAGACGATGGGGGCCGAATATGTGGACCCTCGTTTCTATTGGTGTCGGTTCTGCTTATGTTTTTAGTGTCTTTGCGCTGCTTCTTCCTTCTATTTTTCCTCCCCAGTTTCTAGATGATAGCGGACACGTCCATCTTTATTTTGAAGCTGCTGCTATGATTCTGACCTTGGTCTTATTGGGACAAGTGATGGAACTGCGTGCACATAGCAAAACAAATTCAGCGATAAAAGCTTTATTGGGACTCGTGCCTCCTATTGCTCGACTTATTCGTAATGGTAAAGAAGAAGAAGTTCCTTTGGAGGAGGTTGTTGTCGGAAATCTACTTAAAGTAAAACCAGGAGAGAAAATACCGGTAGATGGTCGTATCACGACAGGTGAAGCGGTAATAGACGAAAGTATGATTACGGGTGAGCCTATCCCAGTAGATAAGTTTTCTGGAGATACTATTACTGCTGGAACCATCAATGGCAAAACTGCTTTTGAGATGAAAGCTGAAAAAGTGGGAAGCGATACCTTGCTAGCCCAGATTATTGAACTAGTAAACCAAGCAAGTCGTTCTCGTGCTCCAATTCAGAAACTGGCCGATAGGATTGCTAAATATTTTGTACAGATTGTTCTACTCATAGCGCTTATTACTTTTATTGTTTGGGCTAGTTGGGGACCAGAACCAGCTTATGTCTATGCGTTTGTCAATGCTTTGGCAATACTGATTATTGCTTGTCCTTGTGCATTGGGATTGGCTACTCCTATGTCCATCATGGTGGGAACTGGTCGTGGAGCTCAATCTGGTGTACTGGTCAAAAATGCACGTGTTATAGAGGAAATGAATAAAGTGGATGTCCTTATCATAGACAAGACGGGAACGATTACCGAGGGAAAACCTAGTTTGAAAGCGTTCCATTCATTTGGTGAACTGAGTGATGAGGCAGTTTTGCAATTAGCTGCTTCTATTGATATAAATAGTGAACATCCCCTTGCTGAGGCTATCGTAAAGGGGGCTAAGGATAAAGATATCACGTTTGTCAATCTTGAACAATTTGAATCTGTTACCGGAAAGGGTGTGCGAGCTGTCTATAACCAACAATTGGTTGGCCTAGGTAATCATCGCTTGTTGGCAGACTTTGGAGTTGAATTATCAGATGAAAATCAACAAGTAGTCAGAGATTGGCAGATGTCGGGCCAGACAGTGATGTTTCTTGTTGTTGGTCAGACAGTCGAGGGGATAGTCAGTGTAGCAGACCGTATCAAAGTAACCTCATCCAAAGCAATTCGTGAATTGCAAATGATGGGGATTAAGGTTCATATGCTTACTGGAGACAATGAATACACTGCTAAGCAAGTTGCTGATACCTTAGGATTAGATGGATTTACGGCCGATTGTCTTCCCGATGACAAGTACAATACAGTAAAAGAACTACAAGGTCAAGGCTATGTGGTTGCGATGGCTGGTGATGGCATCAATGATGCACCAGCTCTAGAACAAGCTAATGTGGGCATTGCGATGGGAACAGGAACTGATATTGCCATGCAAAGTGCCGAAATCACTCTTGTGAAAGGAGATTTGCAAGGTATTGTCAGGGCAAGAGATTTGAGTCGTAAAGTGATGCGCAATATCAAGCAGAATCTTTTCTTCTCCTTGGTTTACAACTCCCTCGGAATACCAATTGCTGCTGGTATACTTTATCCTTTCTTCGGATTACTTCTTAGTCCAATCATTGCCGCAGTTGCAATGAGTTTTAGTTCCGTATCCGTGATATCTAACGCTTTGCGTTTAAGACGACAATAGATTCTATTGAGTAGCTCTGGGATTTGTTCTTTGGAGCTACTCTTATTTTTCTGATTAATCTTTTGATTATTCGTTTTCTTGTTCTCTGTACATTATATTTGTACCTACGAAATAGGAACTGTTTACTCTAATTTATATTTATTCAATTCTTAAAATGAAAACCTACATGAAAAAATTTATTTTCGTCGTTGTTTTTTTATCCTCATTCTTGTTTGTGGGAATGGCTAGTGGTAAAGCACCTATTACATTTACGGTCGCAACCTTCAATTTACGTTATGCCAATTATGAAGATTCGCTGAATGGTAATGGCTGGGGACAGCGTTGTCCTTATGTAACGAAACTGATTAAGTTCCATGATTTCGATATCTTTGGAACCCAAGAAGGGCTTTATGAACCTCTAGAGCAGATGAAGCAAATGCTGCCTGCGTATGATTATATTGGTATCGGCCGTGATGATGGGAAAAAGAAGGGAGAACATTCTGCTATCTTCTATAAAACAGCTGAATTTGAACTATTAGATCATGGTGACTTTTGGTTATCTCAAGATCAAACTAAACCCAATATGGGCTGGGATGCTGTCTGTTTCCGTATTTGTACATGGGGCAAATTCAAGGTCAAAAAGACAGGCTTCACTTTTATTTATTTCAACCTACATATGGACCATCGAGGTATTGTAGCTCGTTTAGAAAGTTCAAAGCTCATTCTAGAGAAAATTAAAAAAATGGGCAAGGGGATTCCTGTCTTGTTATCAGGAGATTTCAATGTAGATCAGTTCTCTCCCTCTTATAAGTTAATTAATCATTCAGGAATTCTTCACGATTCGTATGAGATGGCTGATTTAGTCTATGCTCCTGTTGGTACTTACAATGGTTTCAATCCTAACAGTTTCACAGAGAGCCGTATCGACCATATCTTTTTGACCGACAATTTTACAGTGCTTAAATATGGAGTATTGACCGATACTTATCGTTCAACTAATCAAAAAAGAATTAGTTCAGACAATGCACCAAAAGAAGTAGAGTTGAATGCTAATCAAGCTCGTTGTCCTTCTGACCATTTCCCTGTGATGATTTCCGTTCAAGTAAATAAGTAACTTGGAATATTATACACTTGAATGCGATTATGGCATCCAAGTGCTTCCATTAAAACTTGACTTAAGATGTTAAAGATACTATTTTGTGAATGAACGTTCATTTTATTATTGTATATTTGTTTATGAACTTATCAGTTCATGACATTCCTATGGCTTAGCTATAGAGTGTTTGCTAAACAAACAATAATAATTAGAATAACGATGAACAAAACAATCATTTTAGCCAATCGTCCGGTTGGCAAACCTCAACTTTCAGATTTTAGATTACTGGATGAAGCAATTCCTGAGATTATCTCTGGAGAAGTACTCTTAAAGATGGCTTACGTATCTGTCGACCCTTATTTAAGAGGACGTATGAGTGATGCCGATTCATATGTGGATTCTTTTGAACTCCAAAAAATCATGAGTTCAGGTGCTATTGCTGAGGTAATAGCTTCCAAATCTGACGACTTCAAAGTAGGAGATTTCGTTTTAGGTGCTTTGGACTGGAAAGAATATCAGAAGTCAGATGGTACAGGTTTAATAATAGTGGATGGCACTGTGGCGCCTTTATCTGCTTATCTTGGAGTATTGGGTATGACAGGACTGACTGCTTATTTTGGTCTGACTGAGATTGGGGCTCCAAAAGAAGGAGAAACTGTTGTCGTATCTGGTGCTGCTGGTGCTGTTGGTAGTATCGTTGGGCAGATAGCTAAGTTAATGGGTTGCCATGTACTTGGGATTGCGGGAACGGATGAAAAGGTATCGATGTTGAAATCAAAATTTGGTTTTGATGCAGGGATTAATTACAACACTGTAGAAAATATGACAGAGGCAATTGCTGCTGCTTGTCCTGATGGGGTAGATGTTTATTTTGATAATGTTGGAGGACCAATCTCTGATAGTGTTTATGCTAATATGAACCAATTTGGTCGAATTGCTGTCTGTGGTTCTATTTCGGTTTATAACGAAACAGCTGTTCCGATGGGGCCTAGATTGGAGCCATTTCTTATTAAGAAGAGTGTGCTTATGCAGGGATTTATCGTCCGAAATTATGCTAAAAAGTTCCCTGAAGGAATCAAACGTTTATCTCAATGGCTCAAAGAGGGTAAATTGACTTATACCGAAACAATGGTCGATGGCTTCGATGCCATTCCACAGGCTTTTATTAACCTTTTCGAAGGGAAGAATAAGGGCAAGATGATTGTTAGAATCTAGTCACCACATCATTAATTAAATCAACGAACAAATGAATACAAAATATCAAAAAATACTTTCTGCTTTTACCTTTCCTATCTCCGGAATAGAGATAACTAGTCGTATCGTAATGGCACCTATGACTACTTTCTCAGGTAATGATAATGGAACAACTACTGATGCTGAAGTAGCATATTATCGCGAACGAAATGAAACAGCAGGCTTATTAGTTACTGCTTGTGCTTATGTGATTAGACATGGTAAAGGTTTTCATGGGCAGATAGGTGCAGATTCTGATGCACTAATTCCTAGCTTAAAAAGGATCGCTGATGCGATGAAAGAGAAGGGAAACAAAGCGGTTCTTCAAATCTATCATGGTGGACGGATGTCGCCCCCCGAAGAATTAGTCGATGGACAATCACTTAGTGCCAGTGCAGTGGCTGCAGTAAGAGAAGGGGCACAGGTTCCTCGGGCTATGACAAATGAAGAAATCGAGGAGACAATCGTGGCTTTTGGTGAAGCTACTCGTCGAGCTATAGAAGCTGGTTTTGATGGAGTAGAGATTCATGGTGCAAATACTTATCTTTTGCAACAATTCTTCTCACCTCATTCTAATCGCAGAACGGATAAATGGGGTGGTGACTTGACTAAGCGAATGGCTTTCCCACTTGCAGTAGTAGATGCAGTCAAAAATGCAGCTGCTCTTGCTCCACATCCATTTCTTGTGGGATATCGTATCTCACCTGAAGAAATGGAGAATCCAGGTATCACAATGGAGGATACTCTCACTCTGGTAGAAGCCCTTGCATCGAAACAGTTGGATTATATCCATGTTTCTGTAATGGATTTCTGGGCTGGCTCAATGCGAAATCAAAAAGATACGACTAGTCGTGCTCAACTTATTGCGGCTAAAGTAGGTCATCTAATTCCTGTGATTGGTGTAGGTGGTATTCATTCTCCTGAAGAAGCAGAAAGGGTGTTGGATACTCCTATTGCATTGGTTGCTATGGGTAGGGAACTCTTAATGGAACCACATTGGTTAACTAAAGTAAAGAATGGTATGGTAGACCAAATTAGAATGGAACTGGATGTCAATGCACAGTCATCATTGAATATACCAGATGCGCTTTGGGGCGGATTATTGTCTAGAACAGGCTGGATGCCTTTGAAAAAATAATTTCCATTCCAATTCTGGAATGGACTTATTTTTAGTATCTTAGTTCGCAAAAAAAAATGCGGACTAGATTAGAAGAAAATCAGGGTATTTCTACATTATTACTTTGGCTAATTACGATTACTACAGGGTTGTCAGTGGCAAATCTTTATTACTCCCAACCTCTATTGGAACTGATTCGTCAAGACTTAAACGTGTCTGTGGTGGAGGTTAATAATATCTCTATCTGTTCACAATTGGGTTATGCATTGGGTTTGTTTTTTATTATTCCATTAGGGGATATGGTTAATAGGCGATTAATCATTTTGCTGAATTTTGGAATTTTGGCCTTCTCGCTGTTATTCGTTGCCTTTTCACCTAGTATTGGGCTCATCCTAGTGGCTTCGTTAATCACTGGCTTATGCTCTGTCACTCCTCAGTTATTTTTGCCCTTGGTCTCTCAATTCTCTGAACCTAAAAATAAAAGTCGGAATATGGGTATTGTCCTTTCGGGATTACTCGTAGGCATCCTTTTATCTCGTGTATTGAGTGGAGTCATTGGTGGCTTCTGGGAATGGCGTAGCATGTATTACATTGCAGCCTTTATCATGATTGTATGTTTTGCGTTGCTTTACCGCTTCTTTCCAGTGGTTTTACCGTCTTTCAAAGGGAGATATCGCGATTTGATGGGCTCTATGATACAGATAGTGCAGGAAGAACCTAAATTACGATTTGCTTCCGTGAAGGCCGGATTTGCCTTTGGCTCTTTTTTGACACTATGGGCTATGTTAAGTTTTAAAATGGCTCAAGAGCCTTTCTATGCCGGAGGGGCAATCGTGGGATTACTCGGTTTGTGTGGTGTCTCTGGAGCAATGATTGCTTCGGTTTTAGGGAAATATACAGACCGTATTGGCCCATTCCGTATGAATCTGTTAGGTGAAATATTGATGATTTCTGGCTGGAGCTGCTTATATTTCTTTCAAGCTAGTTATCTAGGTATGATCCTTGGAATCATTGTGTTGGATATGGGGATGCAATCTATTCAATTGGGAAATCAAACGGCTGTACTAAAGTTAAGGCCTAATGCAGCGAGTCGCTTAAATACAATTTTCATGACGACATTCTTCGTTGGAGGTACACTAGCGACCGTTTTGGCAGGATTTTGTTGGCGTGCCTGGGGATGGACTGGTGTAGTTAGTGTTGGTTTTGTATTTATTCTAATTTCTTTTGTTCTCAATAGTTATCAGAATAGATCTGTATTCAAGAAAAATAAGCCGTTTAATCATTGATTAAACGGCTTACTTTTTGACAAATGATTCTACTTCTTACACCTTATTTTCTAGGTGTTATTGTGGTTGAATGTTCGATTCGAGAATTACCATATACATAATCTATATTTTTGTTGATGGATAGGGAGGGATCGAACTCTTTTACGATAATTACTTGTTTGTCTTGTCCCTTTGGTGTCATCGTAATTGTAATCCTAATTTTACATTGGTTTGCAGTGATGTTTGTTATTTCCGTTCCTTGGTAAACTTCTCTGAAATCTTCATTGTTACTCAAATAACGTATGTTTCCTTCATACGAATCGATTAAATTGGCTCCTCCTTTGGTCTCAATAAGGTAATGCTTATAACCTGGATTGTAAACGATCTGCTTGTTTACCTTAATATCTGAACAGGCTGTTTTCACTTCTTCATTGATGATGACGCTAAATGAAGTTGGGTCGAGTTTGAAGTGATTGACTACCGAATAGCTACCAGTGACATTATTCCATTGGGCATCTTGAGTCAATTCTACTTTTGGCTGATTTGTAATACAAAAGACACCTAGTGGTTTGTCATAATTAGGTAAGTGCTTTTCTGAAGCTGTATTTGAGGTGCCAGGGTATTTAAAGGTTGCATGAGGTCCTACAAAAGGAGTAGTGACATTATTGGTTTTCACAATGGTCGCTTTCAACGAACAATTAAGTTTGGTCTCATTGTTTGATTCATTTACAGAAGTCGTATTGGTTAGTGCTTCAATCATTGGGTTATCTGATAACCCCGAGGTATTTATACTTGAAAATCCTTCGGATAATGAGTGCTTAAGATCAAGATTTGTTTGTGCTGAGATATAACTAGTTAAGTATGGAGTTGCTTCTGTTAAACACTGAAAATCTAATTTTACATTACTATTGTTTTTAAGACATGTTCTTAAGTCATAAAAAAGGCTTGTTGTATTGTTTTGTGAAGGGAGTGTAAATGCGTATGAACCAATCTTATCATTGTCTATATTTAATTGTGTATCTATTTTATCGATTGCAAAAGATTGAAAACAAAAATCAATATTTTCTCTATTCTCAAGAGTAGGATCATACATAACTTCAAATTGATTGCTATACCATTTCCCTTGTGTTATGCTATTGTAAAATGAATGAGAGACGTTATTGTAATTAATCACATAAATTGCTGGATTTGATTCCTTTTCGTTCAATGGTTTAGCTATATTCTTTGTGAAATTGAACGATGATATATTTTCGTCTGCTGTATTTACTCCAAATCCCCATATGAGGTCTTTTCCTGTATAAATAGATTGAGTGACGTATACAAAGACTTTTACTATTCCTCTAAATTTGTTGTAAAGAATAAATTTAGGGTCGGGCTCATCATTATAGAAATCGTTGTATAATAATACCCAGCCGTCAGCTGATGTGTAATCATCTCTTATTTCTTTAGGAATCATACTAGAATTGGCACCAGATTCCCATGGGAATAGGATGAAGTCTTTGTTATAATACACAAATTGGGTATTTTCCCAATCTAAATATTGCGATGGTATATCTGGGGAACTAGTGGTCGCTGATAGAGTGACTGGTATATCCTCCTGAAATAAATTCTCGTCCTGACTAGAACAACTCATGAAAGTAATCACAAATAAAACTAAAACTAATTTTCTCATATTGATGAAGTTAATTTGATTGACCATTTGTTTCATTTAATATTAATACTTATTTTAATAATCTAGCTATCAATAATAAACTATTAAATACAAATTTAGTAATTATATTTTATATTTGTCTTTATTATTAAATAAATATTTATTATATTTGGATGTGATAAATATTAATAGAGTGGAGTAGGTTCAGCCCATTCTAGGATTGCAAAGAGGATTATTAAATAACAATCATAAAGACTAAGAGTATGAGTATAAAAAATATTTTAATACATTATGTCTTAACGACGGTCGTCTTTCTTCTTCTTGATATGGTGTGGTTAGGTTTCATCGCTAAAAATCTCTACCAGAAATATTTAGGGACATTTTTAGCTGATAAAGTCAATTGGACTGCAGCTCTTATTTTCTATCTGTTATATATCATCGGTATTTCTATTTTCGCCATTTATCCATCAGTAGATAAGAATTCTATGCTTAGTGCTGCTTTGCTGGGAGGCTTGTTTGGGTTCTTTACTTATGCTACCTATGACCTGACAAATCTAGCCACTCTCAAAGGTTGGCCACTTCCTATCGTTTTTATTGATATTACATGGGGAGTCGTTCTAACCGCACTTGTAAGTTTGGCTAGCTTTTTTATTGCAAAACAATTAAATTGATATTTTCACATGAATATAAGTAACCCTCAAGAAATCAATGGTAAATTTCTATACTATGCTTTTATAGCAGGAAGTCAACAATTGTTGTTTCAGCAAGAAGAAATCAATAGGATTAATGTTTTTCCTGTTAGAGATAAAGATACTGGAACCAATTTAGCATCCACAATTCGCGCTGTTATTGACTCCATTAAACCGTATAGGTCTTACAAGAAAATGATTGGTGATATCGCAGAAGCAGCTTTAATCGGTGCAAGGGGAAATTCAGGTGTCATTTTTGCACAGTTTCTCCATGGGGTAAACACTCAGACAAGTGATAAACAGCAAATTAGTCTTTCGGAATTTGCAGATAGTATAAAGAAATCAATCCCATTCATGTATGAAGCTGTGGCTAATCCTGTTGAAGGGACTATGTTGACGGTTATACGTGATTGGTCTGACTTCTTATTCAGTAGAAAAGAATCTTCCAATAGTTTCAAAACTGTTCTCATCGACTCGATAGAGATATTGGAGAAATCATTGTCTGAAACGACTTTAAAATTGAAAGATTTAAAGAAATATGGTTTTGTAGATGCTGGAGCCAAAGGTTTTGTCGTGTTTATTGAGGGTGTGATTGATTTTATAAAAAATAGAAATGTGAGGCGTCTCACTATTGATAAGACAGCTTCTGTCTCTTTGATTCATACTGATGAGGGCCTAGAGGAACAGTTAACCTATCGCTATTGTACTGAAGCGATTATTAAGAATCTGACAACAAGTACCGATGCCTTAAAGAAATTCTTAAGTGAAAATGGAGATTCGATTGTTGTTGCAGGTTCTGAGAAGACATGCCGTATCCATATTCATACTAACCAGCCAGCAGAACTGTTTCACAAACTGAAAGATCGTGGGACAATCACCTTTCAAAAGGTAGATGATATGCAACGGCAGCAAGAGATGGCTAGTCATAGAAAATGGAAGATTGCTTTGGTTACTGATTCCACTTGTGATTTGTCTCAAGAATTGATTGATTTCTACCAAATAAATGTAGTGTCACTTAATCTGAATTTTGGCGACAGTCATTACTTGGATAAGATGACCATTCAACCAGAACAATTTTATGATTTACTCGAGAGTAGTCGAGAGTTTCCAAAAACATCGCAGATAAACGAACGTACTTTTACTAATTTGTATTCCCATTTGGCATCTCATTATGACGCAATCATCTCAATTCATCTGACATCTCAATTTAGCGGTACTTATGCTAATAGCGTCAAAGCCGCTCAGCGTATCGAAAAGGAGTTTAATAAACCTGTTTATTCGATTGATTCAAGGAATTTATCGGGTGCCTTGGGATTGCTTGTTCTCAAGACGGCGAAAAAAATAGAAATGAACATGCCAGTAGAATCGATTGTTGAATCACTTCATACGGATATCTCTAATGCTAAAATATTCGTCAGTGTAAAGAACTTGAAATATATGATAAAAGGGGGGCGTGTCTCAAAACCTGCTGGCTTTATAGCCAACGTCTTGGGCATCAATCCTGTTATCTCAATGGATCCTAATGGTCATTCTTTATTGTTTGGTAATACATTTAGTCAGCGGGCTAGTCTGAATAAAGTCTTTAGACACATTAAGAAGATTAGTACTGGTAAGACGATATGGAATTATATTATCTTGCATGCTCACAACCCTGAGAGGGCTTCAAAAGCAGAATCGAAAATGGTCAACATTGCAGGGAAGAAACCAGTATCCGTAGTTGATATCTCTCCTGTGATTGGGATGCATGCTGGAAATGGAGCCATTGCGATATCTTTATTATTCACTGTAAAGACTTAGATTATGTTGACACTCATTTTGCAAGCCTCACTTGTCTTATTTATTCTCGTCACTTTGCTATGGGTGGTGAGCGTATGGATAACTAATGTGAGTATCGTTGATCTTTTTTGGGGAATGGGTTTCGTTATTGTGAATGTCGTTTACTTTTTGCATTCTGGTCACTTCTATACAAGACAAATCATCTTACTAGCTTTTGTTACGCTTTGGGGATTGCGCCTTTCTATTTATTTGGCATGGCGTAATCTAGGTAAAGGTGAAGATTTTAGATATCAACAGTTTAGACAAAAATATGGTGCAAAACGTTACTGGTGGGTAAGTTATTTTCAAACTTTCTTGCTACAAGGTGCATTAATCATGTTTGTTTCATTACCTTTATTGGGTACTAACGTGCATACAGATTCTTATAGTCTGAAGTGGTTGGATTATCTAGGTATTTTCTTATTTATTATCGGGATTTCTTTCGAAGCTGGTGGTGATTTTCAATTGGCACAGTTTAAGAAAGACCCTCAAAACAAGGGTAAAGTCTTAGATATCGGATTTTGGAAATATACTCGGCATCCCAACTATTTTGGCGATTCGGTGGTGTGGTGGTCATTTGCTCTGTTTAGTATCGCTGCTGGAAGCTATTGGACCTTTGTTGGATCGATAGGTATGACTTTTCTTCTCCTAAAAGTCTCTGGCGTGACTTTATTGGAAAAGACCTTGAAAGAAACGAAACCGCAATATCGTGAATACATTCAAAAGACAAATTCTTTTTTCCCTTGGATTAAAAGAAAGTATAAATCAAAAAAATAAAATTATGAATTACCTTATTATATCTATGTGTTTGTTTTTCAGTTCTTTAAGTATTAACATTAACGCTCAGAAAATGGAAAAAGTAATTGTGGGCAGTTCTGTCCCTTCGTTTGAATTGAATGATCAATTTGGAAATTTATTTCAACTAGATCAAGTATTGGGTAAAAAGAATCTAGTCATTTATTTTTATCCCAAAGATGATACTCCTGGTTGTACTGCAGAAGCGTGCTCTTTTCGTGACCAATTTGAAGTCTTTGAAGAGGCTGATGCTATGATTATTGGTATCAGTGGACAATCGGTGGAAAGCCATTTAAAATTTGCCAAGAAGTATGACTTGAACTTTACTCTTCTGAGTGATGAAGGAAATGCAGTACGTAAACTCTTCGGTGTTCCTACTAGTTTGTTTGGGACTATTCCTGGAAGGGTAACTTATATCGTCAATAAAGAGGGCAAAGTGGTTTTTGTTTTTGATTCGCTTAAGCAAGCTAAGAAGCATGTAACTGAAGCTTTACGTATTTTGAAGGAAATGAAATGATATTACTGCGTGAAATCATCTTTTTGCTATTAGCCTATGTCCTAGGCTCTATACCTGTAGGTTATATACTGACTAGCCATTATTTTGGTCTGAATATCCTAGAGTTGGGGAGTGGGAACATAGGTTCTACCAATGTCAGGCGTACGACAAACAATGCTCTAGGGCTAGTTACACAACTTCTTGACATGCTAAAAGGTCTGTTGCCTATTGCTTTGTTTCTCATGTTTAAACCTCTGGTATCTATTCCTCATTTTATCTTATTTTTAGCGTTGGCAGCTATTCTTGGACACGATTTTAGTTTGTTCTTACGCTTCAAGGGAGGAAAAGGGGTAAATACGACTTTAGGTGCTACGGTCTTACTAGCACCTTACTCAGTATTTATCGCTGTAGGTCTGTATTTTGTAGTCAAATGGAAATTTAGATATGTATCATTGGGTTCGATAGTAATTGCTTTTACACTCCCTCTAATTCAATGGATCTTGTATGGTTTCAGCCCTCTTTTTTATTATTTACTATCGTGTTCTTGTCTCATTATTTTGATGCATCGTGCTAATATTGTGCGACTTATTAATGGAAGTGAATTGAAGTCTTGATAAATAATTATTCGTTGTATTTATTCTACTTGAATGAATATAAAAAGTTGCTAATTCTATGACTTTTTACGAGAATAGTTAGGATATAATTCGTTGTATCTCTGATTTTTTGTAACTTTCGAAATCGTCAGTTCATTTGAACAGACCCTTGTATCGAAACATTTTTCTAAATAATAATTTTAAATTAAACAATACGATTATGGGAAAACAAGCAATTAAAATTTCATCAGTTGATTCAGATGAACTGATTAAGAAACTAAATGCAGCATTATCAGAAGAATGGCTTGCATATTATCAATATTGGATTGGTGCGAGATTAATGGAAGGTCCAATGAGAAGTGAGGTAGAACCAGAACTGTTATTACATGCTGACCAAGAACTAGGTCACGCTGTTTTGATTGTGGATAGAATCGTTCAACTAGGTGGTACACCAGTGGTGAATCCTATGGAATGGACTAAGTTGGCAACTTGTCGCTATGAAGAGCCTTCTGATCCTTATATCGAAGTTATATTGACACAAAATCTCCACGGAGAAAGATGTGCTATTGAACGTTTTCAAGACCTTGCTGATTTCACAAATGGAAAAGACCATGCTACCTATCAGATGGCAGTTCAAATTCTTAATGAAGAGCTTGAGCATGAAAATGACCTTGAAGACTGGTTGAAAGACCTTGCTCGAATGAAAAATGATTTGGCTAAGATTAGGAAGTAAAGCCTGATGATTCTATATAAAAATATTAGCAGAACCTGTAAAAAGGTTCTGCTAATATTTTTATATACCTATAAGATAGTGGTCTAATAGACCTATGTTATTTAGGTATCTATTTTCTTTATCTGTGAATCGTCTAGTTAATGTGATAACTGAACCCAAAGGTATAGGTGCGTCCTGGAAAATGATATGTGCTATCTTCAAAATCAAAGATATTATCTATTTTGAAAGATAGTTTTATGGTTTGTTGTCCTATCTTGAATGGTTTGGTGTAGGTAAACTTGACAATCTTATATGGTTTAGAGTTAGTATTATTAATTCTCTGTTTACCTGTTTCTTTGTCTATCTCTAGATTCTCATATTGTTGAGGAGAACTGAATCTTCCTGATAATAGTAAACTCATTGGTTGTCCTAGCAACGATGGACTCCAAGTCAAAGATGCATTACCTGTATGTCTCATATTGCTTTGGAGCTGTAATCCTGTATTGTCGTCCTTTGCATCGCAGTAGCTATAAGCTCCTTTGAGTAACCACTCTGTGTTGATAGCCCATGCTGTATTGATATCAAATCCTTTTAATGTAGTCTTGTTTATATTGATATATGAATAGACCATACTTTCTTGATTCATTGAATACACACCATCTATCTTATTATTTATCTTATTGTAAAATCCACTAATCGATGTATTAAAGTTTCCAAGTGTATATTCTATAGAAACTGAATAGTATTTCCCCTTTTCAGCATCTAAATCAGGATTTCCTTCTATCTGAAATGTAGGTCCGTGATGGAAATCATAATAAAGTTCACGTACTGAAGGAGATCTAAATGCGGTACTAAATCCAGTTCTAAATTTCCAGCTATTAAGCGTGTACATCAGAGATATTTTAGGGTCAACAGATGAACCGAATGATTGGTTGTGTGTGAGACGGAGTCCACTCACTAAGGTAAGATTGTCTATTATATTCCAGTCAGCTTGAGCCAACGTATGATTCTCTTCTACAGATTGCCGTGTAGGAATTATTCCTAAGAATGATTCAGACCAGATATCCTTGTAGTCATATCCGATGCCGCTAACTATTTGAAGCACTTCACTTGGTGTCCAAGTGTCTAATAGCTCAATCTTGTAAATAGTTGATTCTAAACTTTTTTGTTGGTTTCCTTTATTTTCTAAGTAGGTATTGTATGTGTCATATAATTGGTAATTTCCTGATAAGCTAAGTATATTACTCTTATTTGAATTGTAAATATTGGTGACTAGCGAGGTGTTGAGCTTACGTTCTAAATTATCCATAATTAATCCTTGCTCATCTATGACTTGATATGTTTTGTGTTGAAAAAAGCTAGTCGTTGCTTTTGTATCCCAATAATCACTGGGATGAAGAGTTAGCGAGAGATTAGACCCATAGCTGAGGTAGGCATACTGTGTATTGGTTGAAGTGGTTCCTTTAAAACCATCACTTGAGTTTCTGAATCCGCTCCATTTCGTATTCAAGATACGATTGTTATTATTCACATGTATACTTAAGCGTTTCGTATCGTTAGAACCATTTGTTTCATTCAGACCTGCTGACCATTTACTCGTGTTTTTCTTAGAGATGAAGTTAATGACTGCACCTACTGCATTTGAACCATAAAGCGCACTTGCAGCTCCACCTAAATATTCTATATGGTCGATATCATCAATATTTATTTGGTTGAGGTCGACATTTCCGTTTGCTCCTTCTTTCATTAGTGGTTGTCCATCTAGCAAGAACAGAATATATCGACTACTCAGTCCTCTAAGCTTCAAGTTACTACCCATAGCATTATTGTCCGTTATTAGACCAGGTACGTTATCTAAAAGAGCATCTTGAAGTGATGTCGTTCCTGCTTGCTCGAGTGACTTAGATGAGATGATTTTAGTTAAGATAGGACTCTTACTGTATAATTTAGGGGTGCGTGTACCAGTGATGACTATCTCATCTAAATTGAGCATCTTCTGAATGAAACTTGAATCACTGTTTAGTGAATCGGTTTCTATAAAGTTTGGGGCAACTAGTTCTCGAGCTCTTAAGGGGGTAGAGAACATGATAGATAGAGCATAGGTGGCTAAAATGATTGAAGTTCTTGTAAATCTAAACATCTTTTTATTCCTTTTATTATGAATACTACTTATACGATGTTGCAAAGGTACTGTATTGACCAGGAGCTATCAATACCAATAAATGAGGATAATTGATGAGTAAATTACTATTGAACTTATTCTAGATTAGATTGATGGTTCAGTTTATGATATAGGATAAAAAAGCAGACCTACCTTCTGCGCGATTTACGTTGTGTGGTCCATTTTGTATATTGAGCACTGCTGAGTACTGTTCTGAGCTCGTTTGCATAGGCATCGTGCATTTTCTTTCTTACAGCTCTTGAAATAGTTGCAGACTTGCTAAACAATGATGGGTATCTATTGTTGATTTCTTTGACTCTCTTTACTTGCTTCGCTGTCAAATTTAGTTGTTTAGTCATTCTCACAGTAACGGTCTCTATTGTTGATGTCCTTGAGGTTTTACCTTTGTTGCCTTTTCCTGGTGTCTGTACTGTTCCACTAGCTATTTTTATCCATTCGGGGTAAAGGGTATTGTTAATTACATTGACTAGTTCATAGCCATATTCCGACTTATACTCAACCAGACTGATGGTGAAATTCTCTTTGTTTTTATTTTCTGGATCTTTCTTTGGTTGCAGCCAACCACCTCCGCCACCGATAACATATTGGTGAAGTGTTTTGCCATCTTTTGACATGGTAGAATGGTTGTACATATGAGAGTGACCACAGAAATAATCCTTTATGCCATTGTTGGTAAAGAGTTGCCAAAGCTCATCTCGCTGACCGATATGCTTATCAAGTACGTTGGGATGAAAAGTATATGATGAAAATATGGCTTCATGCCCAAAAGGGACGACAATGTTGCTCTTATTCTTTTTGATCATGTTCTTAATCCATGACATGTTTACGATTTCCTCACCCTCTTCATAGCAGTCGAGTCCAAGGAAAGTGACATTGCGATAAGTAAGTGTCTTGTTAAGGTCATTTCCAAATGATTCTTCCCAGAGGCTTTGTGCTTTCTTCGTATCTGCCTCATGATTTCCTCTAATTACAAGAACCTTGATGCCGGCATCATAAAGGGGGCGTGCTTTCTTCTTCCATTCTTTTAGTTGAAGCTCAAACTGACTGTCGTCTATACTTTTACCACTGTTAATATTGTCACCACAGAAAAGAACAACCTTCACATCGTTCTTGATGACATTTTGCACAATAGCCTCCATGACCCCATTAGCACAATTTCCTATGTGGTTGTCACTGATGAAGGCAAAACGCCAGTCTGCTTTGTGGGTAGAGATACTCGGTTGTACAAAAATCGGATTAAAAGAGAAGTGAGGTCCTTTGCTCTTTTGTTTTTGCCTATTCTTCTTATCCTGATTCTTGTAGTCAGGGTCTGCCTTGATACCCGTTACTATTTTTAGATCACTAGAATTGATTAGTCGGTAACATCTTACAGCATTGTAAACAGATTGCAGATCTTTCTGAGGACCGAAATACTTAGGGTAATCTTCTTTGTTTCCCGTTTTGGGATCACTTCTCTGAGCACCGGCTCCATGGACATCACATAGTTCATCGGTACGTGGCTGTCTTCCCCAAGCATGTCCAAAGGATAGGTAGCATGCTTCAGAAGCTGGAATAAGTCCATCAAGATGAGTGGTTGATGTCCAGTAATAATGCCATCCTGTCTTTCCTTCTGCGATATTATCTTTCGTACACTCAAAAATAGGGTCAATGGCAGGTGAATTTGTATAGTCAGGACTACGGTCATAGTTTACAATACTCTGTAGTTCCTTTGCATTTGGTAGATGCCAATCGTTATAACCAGCCAATTTCAAGTCGTTGGCATATTGCAGAGCTTCCTTCCAAGTATAGGTGTTCCCATCGTCAGCCTTCTGCCACATCAATCCTGTCGCAAGGTCACTTATGGTACCGTTACCGTTGTCAATAAAATTATTTTTGCCATATTGTTTATTTCCTCTGACAAAGCGAAAATACATTTTGTTGGCTTCGCCAGTTCGTTTGTTGGTCATCCCGTAACCCTTGATTCGTCCATCAACGAAGTTAACTCCGAAACAGGTGGAGTCAGTAACCATAGTAAGCCCTTGGTAGATGGTGGATGACCATGTCTGTGCATCAATCTCACGACTGCTGGTGTCATTGCCTTCACCTCCTAACGGCTGTTTAAAATAACGGGTGTCAATAAAACGCTGCTGACCAGCTTTTTCGCCATTCGAACTCCCATTAAATTCAATTAGCGAATATAGTTCCTTTATGTTAGGAATGCGCCAGTCATTGTAGCCGCCTAGGTTCAGTTCTTGTACCTTTTTCTTGGCCTCTGCCATAGTCATTTTTCTGCCCATATCTTGTTGCCACATCAGACTGGTTACTTTATCAGTAACAGTTCCATCTCCATTGTCCTTATAATCAGGTTGATTTCCCTCAATGTTACCGTCCTGACCAAAAAAGGCTTCTCCTTGCTCCGGAGCAGGAATGCTTTTAGTCTCATTGTAACAATACTGCTGATTAGTATCTACGATTGGATAGGATAATGATTTTTTGTCTGCCTTTACATTGGACCATGAACTAAGAATCACGATTAATGTGGTACACGATAATTTAATCTGTTTTATAGTCATATTCTTTTGATGTTTGCTATTATGACTCTTTAAAAGGAGAAAGGTTTAATTTTATTCAGCTTTTACTGTTTTGTTTATGTAGTTGTTTCACTAGATGTGACGTTTAGCTATAACCACAAAAGAAAGTGGTCTAAACAGAAATTATAAAGGAAAATGATTAAAGGTACAAAAGAAATTAAGTGGGCAATAAAAAAACTCCGCAGACTATTATTAACAATAATCTGCAGAGTTAATTTTGTACCCAGAGCCGGGATCGAACCGGCACGGATTGCTCCACTGGTGTTTGAGACCAGCGCGTCTACCTATTCCGCCATCTGGGCATTCACATTGGAAAGGTAATTCCTAATTGCGAATGCAAAGATACAAGCTTTTTTGAAATCTCCAATACATTTGAAGATTTTTTTTTCAGATTCATTTTTTAAGATTGTTTTATGAGTTATGTCTGCTAAAAACCGTACCTTTATATCAGTTTTATAATGAATATGTAGTAGTTAAATCTTTAGTTAACTAATAATGAATAAACAACTTATTGAAGAGCATTATGCTCAACAGCCCCATAGTTATTGCATTATACTAGCTGGTGGACTTGGAACTAGATTCTGGCCGATCAGTAAACCCTCAAAACCTAAACAATTTCTTGACCTTCTTGGAGTAGGACAGACGATGATACAAATGACTTATAAACGTTATTTGAAAATTATTCCTAAAGAACGAATATTCGTCATCACTGGTACAAATTTTAAGCAGTTCTTATTGGACCAATTGCCTGACCTTCCTGAAGAGAATATAATGTTTGAACCAGTCAATAGAAGTACTGCACCATGTATTGCATGGGCTTCTTATCGTATCAAAAAAATGGATCCTGATGCAACAGTCGTTGTCTGCCCAGCAGACCATCTAATCATGGAAGAAGATGAATTTCTAGAGAGAATCTCTCAGGGGTTGGCTGTTGCGAGTAAACGAAAAGATATTCTGACCATCGGTATTAATCCGAATAGACCTGATACTAGTTACGGCTATATACAAGTTGATGATGAAGTAGGTGGTACCACATCGAATCGTCTGTATCATGTCAAGACATTTACAGAGAAACCAGAGTATGAACAAGCTAAACTATTCGTTGAGAGTGGTGAATTTTATTGGAACTCAGGACATTTCATCTGGCATATTGATGTGATTCTCAAGGCTATACGTGACCGATTGCCTGACTTGGCAGATAAAATGGAACAAGGGGTTCCTTATTTTGATACTCCAGATGAGCAAAGTTGGATCGATACAAATTTCCCGACTTGTGATTCAGTCTCTATTGACTACGGTATCTTGGAATATGCTGATAATGTTACGGTATCAATAGGTGATTTCGGATGGACTGATTTAGGTTCGTGGAGTTCACTGCATCAGCATGCTATCCATGATGAGAATGACAATGTCTTGCTTGACAGTACTACTGAATTATATGATACAAAAGGCTGTTTGGTAAAGATACCTAAGAACAAACTAGCTATCATAGAAGGGTTAGAAAACTATCTCGTAGTAGAAGAAGACAATTTACTTTTAATATGTCCGAGCAATGATGACGTTAAGATTCGGGATTATATTACGTCTGCTCTTCTCAAATATCCTCGTAAAAAACTAATGTAATGGTTCTAAGATTACCTTAGTTTACATAAAGAAAGACGAGCCAATCAATTTTAAAATTGATTGGCTCGTCATTTATTTTTTATAATCGAGAAATCCCTGTCGTGTTATAATTCTTTTCGTATAGCGGCAGCGATGTGCTCCATTTCTTCTGGAGATACTTGTTTATTGTTCTTAGCAAAGTTCATGTCATTTTCTTGTTGGATAGGAACCAAATGAATATGAGTATGAGGTACTTCAAGTCCGATGACTGCAGTTGCGATGCGTTTACATGGTATTGCCTTTTCTATAGCCATCGCTATTTTTCTAGCATATAATTGATAAGCTATAAAGGTCTCTTCATCTAAGTCAAAAATATAATCTCCTTCTTGTTTAGGAATGACCAAAGTATGTCCTTTTGCAAATTGATTAATATCTAAAAATGCAAAGAATTGGTCATTTTCTGCTACTTTATAACTAGGGATTTCTCCTTTTATTATTTTAGTGAATAGTGTGGACATGATTAATCGATTTTGTAATTGATGGTTATTAGATTGAAATATTCATAATCTCAAATTCTATTGTACCATGAGGAATCTTAATCTCTACAATATCTCCCACTTTTTTACCCAAGAGCCCTTGAGCAATAGGCGTATTGACAGATAATTTAGCTTCTTTAAGATTTGCTTCTCCTTCAGACACAAGTGTGTAAGTCATTGTCTTATTTGTCTTTACATTCTTGAGTTCCACTTTATTTAGAATTTTCACAGTGTCTGTATCGATCATATTGACATCGATAATTTTTGCATCTGATAGAATTACTTTAAGATTGTTGATGCGCATTTCTAGCATCCCTTGCGCCTCTTTGGCTGCATCATATTCTGCATTCTCTGAAAGGTCGCCTTTGTCACGAGCTTCAGCTATTTGATCTGAAATATGTGGACGCTCTACGCTTTCCAAATGTTTAAGTTCAGCGAGTATTTTGTTATACCCTTCTTCTGACATGTAAGCCATAATATTATAATTAAATTGATACTAAAAAAGAGAGACCCAGCAAATCTTATCGAAATGCTGGAACTCTTCAAATTCTCTACGTGTCTCTTGCAAATATAACGGAACCTTTTGGATAAACCAATTATTTGGACTAAATAATTGGTATCGAAAGACTACGATTTTTTTGTATGATTATTTCAACAATGCTTCTAGTTCTTTCTTCATTTCTTTAATCTCAGAGTCGCGTTTTACGATTTCACTTTGACGATTTATTAAGAAAAAAGAAGGAATTCGTTTCACATTGTAGGTCGAAGCGACAGGTGAATAAATACCTTGTGGAGCTCTGACACAAGTCCATGGTAGGTTTGCTGCAGCAGTCTTCCAGAAATGTTCGTTATCATCAAATGATACTTGATAAATAGTGAATCCACGTTTATTGTATTTGTTATACAATTCACGTAGTGCTAAGTTATGTTCTATAGATACTTCTGCTGCATAGGCTGTGAAGTCAAGTAGTACGACCTTTCCTTTAAGGTCTGAAAGTTTCTTAAGATTTCCATCATAGTCTCTTAGAGAAATATCAATCAATCCAAGCTGTCTAATTTTCTCTTGTGGGATGTTTAAGTTCTTTTCTTTAGGCTTTCTTGTGTTTTTCATCCCCTTAAGTGCAAGTTTACGCAAGTGTTTGGTTCTCATTGTATGAGGGTGATACAAATCCATACTTGTAGCGACAGCAGCAAAACATCTTATATCTTCTTTACTAGACACCGGATTATAAATCATATAATCACCCAATTTCTGGAACAAAGCATAATATGCTGACATGCTACCAGGTTGTGTGTATATATATTGTCTATTTATTTTTTCCTTATATGCAGATAGAAGAGTCTCTAGTTGTTGTGAAAATTCTGCTTGCGGAATTTTATTTACTTTGGCTACTTCGAGGATACTATCAGCTTGAAGTTTGAGTTTTCGATTTAGTGCATCGAGTTCTGCTATTACCTCCGATTGCTTAGACCCTTCTATAGTATAAGCAGTAGCAAAATTAGAGGCATCTGCATTTATTGTTATGGTTTCGATAGAATCCGCTACCAAATGAATCATTTGATTATCCATGCGCAACTGATAGAATTCAGGCAATTCTTCGGTGGAACCTTTCAATGTAAAATGTCCTTTGATATTCAATTTGATAGAATCTTTTTTGACTGTCCCGTTGAGGGTGTTTGCTTCGAGATACAACATCTTATCTGCTGCATTGGTGATTTCACCTTTGACTTGGAATTGGTTCTTCTGCCCACACGAAGCGAATACAGTGGCTACAAGTATGCCACAAGCGACTTTTTTTATGTTCATATATTGAAATATTATATTAGACTTTTGCTATTGCAAAGATAATTATCTTTCTTGATTACGTTTGATGAATCACTCTAAAAAGCATAAAAGAACAGGAAAAATCCTACAGACTATGAAATTCCTAGTTTTTTCTTAAGCTAAATATTATATATTGTGTATCTTTGGCTCGATTAAAAATTTTAGATTCAATTAAAAACAATTTTATGATTGACCCAATTGTTAAGACGATCGAGATGCCTGATGGAAGAACCATCACACTCGAGACAGGCAAGTTGGCCAAACAAGCAGACGGATCAGTGATGCTCCGTATGGGAGACACGATGCTCCTTGCTACAGTTTGTGCTGCTAAAGATGCAAAGCCTGGTACTGATTTTATGCCACTTCAAGTAGAATACAGAGAAAAATATGCGGCATTTGGTCGTTTCCCTGGTGGTTTTACGAAGCGTGAAGGCCGCCCAAATGATTACGAAATATTAACTTGTCGTCTAGTGGACCGTGCATTGCGTCCATTATTCCCAGAAAACTATCATGCTGAGGTTTTTGTTAATATCATTCTTTTCTCATCTGATGGCAAAGATATGCCTGATGCTCTTGCTGGTTTGGCAGCTTCTGCTGCCCTTGCTGTTTCTGACATTCCTTTCGGAGGTCCTATATCAGAAGCTCGTGTGGCTCGCATCGACAATCAATTTGTTGTTAATCCTACTTTTCAACAGCTAGAAAAAGCTGATATGGATATCACTGTAGCTGCTACTTATGATAATATCATGATGGTAGAAGGTGAAATGGCTGAAGTCTCTGAGCAAGATTTGCTCGAAGCAATGAAAGTTGCTCATGAAGCTATCAAAATCCAGTGCAAAGCACAAATGGAACTTGCTGAAGCAGTTGGTTCAACTGTTAAACGTGAATATTGCCATGAAGTAAATGATGATGATCTTCGTAAGAAGGTACATGAGGAATGTTATGATAAGGCTTATGCTATAGCATCTTCAGGTAATCATGACAAACATGCTCGTTTTGATGCTTTAGAGGCTATCAAAGAAGAGTTTAAAGCTCAATATACTGAGGAAGAACTTGAGGAGATAGATGATTTGATAGAACGTTATTATCATGATGTAGAGAAAGATGCAATGCGTCGTTCTGTACTTGATGAGGGAAAACGTCTTGATGGTCGTAAAACAAATGAGATTAGACCTATCTGGTCTGAGGTAAATCCATTACCAGGACCTCATGGTTCTGCTATCTTTACACGTGGAGAGACTCAATCATTAACTACAGTTACTTTAGGTACCAAATCTGATGAGAAACTAGTCGATAATGTTCTTGACCACTCTAAGGAACGTTTCCTATTACATTATAACTTCCCTCCATTCTCTACAGGTGAGGCTCGTCCTCAGCGTGGTGTTGGTCGTCGAGAAATCGGACATGGTAACTTGGCTTATCGTGCATTGAAGAGAATGATTCCTGATGATTATCCTTATGTTGTACGTGTCGTTTCAGAAATCCTAGAATCTAATGGTTCTTCTTCTATGGCTACCGTTTGTGCAGGAACGCTTGCATTGATGGATGCTGGTGTGAAGATAAAGAAACCTGTTTCAGGTATCGCTATGGGACTTATTAAGAATCCAGGTGAAGATAAATATGCTATCCTTTCAGATATTTTGGGTGATGAAGACCACTTAGGAGATATGGATTTCAAGGTGACAGGTACTAGAGATGGTATTACTGCTACTCAGATGGATATTAAGGTTGATGGTTTATCATTCGAAGTTCTCGAGAAAGCATTACTTCAAGCTAAGGCTGGTCGTATGCATATTCTTGATAAGATTGCTGAAACTATCGAAGCTCCTCGTGAGGACTTCAAACCTCAAACTCCACGTATCGAGACATTGATGATCCCTAAAGATTTCATTGGTGCTATCATTGGCCCTGGTGGTAAAATTATTCAAGGCATGCAAGAAGAAACTGGTGCTAATATCTCTATTGAAGAGGTTGAAGACGGTGGACGTATTGAAATTGCTGGAAATAATAAAGAATGTATCGACCATGCATTGCGTCTAATTAAGGGAGTAGTTGCTGTTCCTGAAATTGGAGAAGTTTATCAAGGTAAAGTACGTAGCATTATGCCTTATGGAGCATTTGTTGAGTTCTTGCCAGGTAAAGATGGTTTGTTACACATTTCTGAAATCGAGTGGAGTCGTCTTGAGAAAGTCGAAGATGCTGGAATTAAAGAAGGTGATGAAATAGACGTGAAGTTGATTGATATCGACCGTAAGACAGGTAAATTTAAGCTTTCTAGAAAAGCATTATTGCCTCGTCCAGAACGTGACTAAAATAGAAACCTAGTGAACTAGGAATATACAATAGAGAGCTCTATCCTTTGGGATAGGGCTCTTTTTATTGATTGATATTCTGTAACATAGTTGTAACAACTTTATCTTTTACGGAATTTTTCATTGATATTAATCAATAAGATTCTACACACCTATGTAAAAGAAGCTGTTTGTTTTGCCATCATTATTTATCTCTTTATATTTGCAATATCAAAATATGAAATAAAGCTATCTGGGTTTTAGTTTTAGAGTAAGAAAATTGATTAGTTTTAGGTAACAGATTAGGTAAGTTTTTAAAGTAAGAAAATTGATTAGTTTTAGGTAACAGATTAGGTAAGTTTTTAAAGTAAGAAGATTGATTATTTAGGTAACAGATTCAATAGGTTTTTTTTAGATTAGTAAGGTTGATTATATTTTAGGTAACAGATTCAATAGGTTTTTAGATTAAGGGTAATTAGAGAGTGTTTTTTATTGAAATGTGGCAAGGACAATTTGGTCCTTGACCTTCAGGGGACACGGGCTAAACTTTATAAGTTTAGTCTTTTTTTATGCCTTGTCCAAAAAATCTCTTTAATCGTTATATTTACTTTATTATCTATGTTAACATTCAGACCTTGTTTCATTAGCATTTATGAATTCTATTCAACCTACTAGAATATACAACTATTTATTGTTGTCGATACAAAAACTTTAAAAAGAATAGACTTTTAATCTCCTTTACTTATTTGTGCAATTTCTTTTGATTATCTTGCAAACATTAAAGACATATTAAGCATATGCAGATGTATCTTGCGACGATGTCTTTGTTATATACTAATGAATATGGAACAAACAAATTATAGACCTTTAATATTGGTTGCTGAAGACGACGAAAGCAACATAAAATTAATTATGGCGGTCATTGGTAAAAAAACTGAAGTCCTGTGGGCAAATAATGGTCGTAAGGCTGTAGAACTATACAATGAGCGCAAAGAGGACATACAAATGATTCTCATGGATATCAAGATGCCTGAAATGGATGGTCTTGAAGCGACGAAAGAAATACGTAAACAGGACTCTGAAATTCCTATTATTGTACAGACCGCTTATGCATTTGCAAGCGATCGTCAAAAATCAATGGAAGCTGGTGCTACTGATGTTTTGGTAAAACCTATCATGTCGTCCTTGTTTAAAGAAACTATTTCAAAGTATCTACCTAAGGTAGTATGGAAGTAAGAACTAGTATAGGCTTTATTACAAAAGCGGGGAGCTAAATCAATCTAATTGATTTAGCTCCCCGCTTTTTAGTTTAAACTCTTCTAGGTTAGTCTAATTGGAATTTACGACTTACTTTCAAGATATGGCTGGTGTAAGTAACCAAGTTCTGAGTTTCTTGAATCATTGTCAAGTAAACCATACTTACTTTTATACTAGCATGTTGTTCCTGTATGCGTTTTAATTCTTTTCGCTTTATATGAGCCAACTGTGTATTCAAATTATTTGCTATGCCAATTGCTTCTGTTTGAGTAGTATAATTGTTGCTTTTAATGATCTCCTGTGCCTGTTCCATAAATTTAACGACGCCAACAGAAATATCTGCAAATTCTTCTCGTTGTTCATCATTGAGCGGATTGAAGTTGTTGTCTATATGTTCTAAACAAGGTTCACAGAGTCTAAGACAGCTATAGACAATCTCTCCGGCAAAATCATTACCTTGATAGTAATATAATCCTTTCTCGAGGATAGCAGAGCTATTCAGTCTACTCACAGCCACTGTACCCATGCGTTTCATCTGATTGAGAAGTCGTTTCTGTAATTTTGCAGAGCCAAAAGCTTTTCTCAGCTTTCTCAGATTCTCATTTAGAAATCCATAACTCGTTTTCTCAAAGATGTCAGCTGAACGAACTAAAGTCTTCGACAACTCATCACGCGTATATTCTCTTAAAAGTTCTAGTTGTTGAGTTTCCTCATGACAAGCTAACAGACGAGTGACAATCTCACCTTCACTTTCTTTGTTCTTTCGATTACGATAGATGATAGAACTACGTATTAAGCTTCCTACTGCAATGAGAATAAATAGAATTAATGCCCACAATCCGAGGAAGTAGATAGTAGATGCTACTGTAAATGAAATGATAAATGCAGCTCCTGCTGTGATGAACCAACCACCGATTACACTGAGTACCCCTGTGATGCGGAATACGGCTGAATCTCGTCCCCATGCTCTATCTGCTAAGGAACTACCCATTGCTACCATAAAAGTTACATAAGTGGTCGAAAGAGGTAACTTCAATGAAGTACCGAATATGATGAGTAACCCGGCTAAAACCAGATTAACAGAAGCTCTTACTAAGTCAAATGCAGCACCATCTTGTATGATAGCCTCATCTTTTCTGAAACGAGTGTTTACCCATGCTTTTACCCCATTAGGAGTGATGGCATTTAATCCATTTGCTGCACCTATTCCCATACGTACTAAAGTACGAGCCATTGGAGTGCTACCAAAATTCTCTTCTCCTTCTTCTTGTCTGGCTAGATTTACTGAAGTCTTTATTACTTCGTGAGCTTTTTTAGAAGTAGCTAGAGCGATGACCATGATAACAGCTGCTCCGACTAGGAAGTACCATGGAGTATCTGCTCGACCTAATAATGATGTCATAAGTAAACCATCAGGTGAGACGCTACCATGATAGCTAATGAAATCCATATAACTGGAATATCCTGTCAGTGGCACACCTATAAAGTTCACCAAGTCATTTCCTGCAAATGCGAGGGCTAATGCAAATGTACCCATCAGCACAATGATTTTAAATACATTGACTTTGAGGTAATTAAGCAAGTGCATAAGTAGGGTAGAACCTATAAATATAGTCGTGATGATGGTGAAGATATTACTTGAAATTAATGTCTCCAATTCAGGAGTCATAAAAGTACTCTTATGTAATCCTTTAAATAGAACAAAATAGATGATAGCAGTTGTTGCTATACCTCCAAAAATGCCTATTGTATATTTTAAATTTTTCTTATAGCTAAACGAAAAGACGACTCGAGCTAACCATTGCACAATCAAACCAAAGAAGAAGGCAATGGCTACAGAGAGGAAGATACCCAAGATGACTGATAATGCTTTGTCAGTGTTAATCAACTCTGCCAGACTATATGAGCCGTCGTATGATTTGATAAGCGACATTGCAAAAGTACCACCTAATAACTCAAACACCATTGAAACAGTGGTAGATGTAGGCATTCCCATCGAATTGAAGATATCAAGCAGGACTACATCGGTCAGTGTCACTGAGACCAGAATAATCATGATCTCACTGAAATAGAAATGCTGCGGTTGGAAAATACCATGCCGGGCGATATCCATCATACCATTTGATGTGGATGCACCTATCAGCACACCAAGAGATGCAACTATTAATATAACCTTAAAGGTAGCAGCTTTTGACCCAATAGCTGAGTTAAGAAAGTTTACAGCGTCATTACTTACACCTACCATCAAATCGAAACATGCAAGTGCAAATAAGAAAAGGACAATTCCTAAGTAAATCGTTTCCATATATAATGTATACTTTTGATTACGTCACAAAGAAAAGCATTTTTTTTTGTAAATAACACCTTTTAGTATGACAATACTATTTCATTTCACCTTTTAAATAGTCATAAAATGCATTTTGAGCATCTTTGCCTTGAGTCTGAACATTCTTTTTCCTTATATCAATCAAATTTGAACTTATAAGCGTGCCTTTTTCAGTGTCTTTCAGTTGGAGTTGCAGCATCTGGTAAAGTTCTTCTTTCAATTGAGAATCATATATTGGAGCAATAGCTTCTATGCGTTTGTATAGATTACGTTTCATCCAATCAGCAGAACCGATATACATTTTTTCTTCTCCACCAGCATAAAAATACCATATTCTAGAGTGTTCCAGATATCTTCCTACTATACGCGTAATCTCAATATTTCTACTGTATGTTTGACCAGGGATTAAACAGCAAATACCTCTGACGATTAATTCTATTTTTACACCTGCTAAAGATGCTTTGTAAAGTTGGTCAATCATCATCTTATCTTGCAGCGCATTCATCTTTAGAATGATATGTGCTTTCTCTCCATGTTCAGCTGCTTGGATCTCTTTTTCTATAAGTGCGCTTAGTGTTACTTTTAGATTCAGAGGGGCGACAAGTAAATGTTCGAAATGCACTTTTTTCATTACTTCCTTGATGTCTCGGTGGCTGGCAGTGGAATTCCCAAGCAGTTGAGCTCTATCTGCATTTGCTAATCTAGTAGATCCTAATAGTGCAAACAGGTGCCTTAAGTCCGCGACGATTCTACTATGGGCTGTAAACAAAGCTGTATCTGCATATGTGAGTGCTGTCTTTTCGTTGAAGTTACCCGTGCTGATATAGCCAATTGAGGGTTTGCTAGGACTGTTACGAAGAACTAATGCTATTTTAGCATGCACTTTAAGTTTCGGTAAACTATAGACGATGTGTATTCCAGCTCTTTCCATTAGTTGAGCGGTAGTCATATTATGCTCTTCATCGAATCTAGCTTTGAGTTCGACAAACACAGTTACCCGTTTACCCCGTTGAGCAGCAGCAATTAGTTCACTGATTACTAACGAGTGTTGTGCTACACGATACTGAGTCATCATAATAGACTTAGTATCTGGGTCTTCACTTGCTTCGTGAAGAAATTGGATGAAATGGTCGAAGCTGTGATAGGGATATTCTAGTAACAAATCTCTATTGGCTATTTCATCTATAATACTTTTTCCTTTTTCAATTAAGAATAAAGGCTTATGCGTAACCTTATTTTTAGATAGATATTCCGGTAGAGGAAGTTTGGCTAAATCTTCGAGATATAGATGTGCTTCATTTGGGACCAAATCTCTTTCTTTTATGTCATATGTATCCATCAGATGCTTTAGGAAATCAATAGGCATATCGGCATCATAGACAAATCTTGATATGTCGCCTATCTTGCGTTTACTTACTCCCTTTTTGAGTTGCTCTACTACCTGCTTGCTATCGGTGGCATTTATCATGATGTCTGCATCACGAGTTGTTTTGATTGAGTAACTGCTATCGATACGAAAATCGGGAAATATGACGTGCAAATTAGCCCTAATCAAGTCTTCGAGGTAAACAATGGAATGTGTGTTATTGTCTTGAGGTAGTTCAATAAACCGTTTTACTTTATCATAGGGCAATTTGATAACATAATAGTGAGGATCTGTTTTGTCGATATCTTCAGTCCTATAAACTCTTACAGCAAGATATAATCTATCTGTCCGTAAAAAAGAATGTACCCAATGTTTATTAGCAATGACAGGTTGTAGGTAGGGGAAAACTTCTTGAATAAAGAAATGAGTAATGAAGTTATTGTATTGCTTGGGTACTTCAGAGATAGATTGATAAAAATAGACTTGATTCTTCCGTAGAGTAGGAAGGATATGTTGTTCCATAATTTGTTGCCTCACAACTAATTGTCTAGCAACTTCTTTCTGAATATTTCTAAGTAACTCGATGAGCTCTCCTTGGTTCGTTAATTCTTCTTCTTCCCGTTTACCTTCGAGTGCGGCCTTGTGTGTGGCTACTCTCACACGATAAAACTCTTCTAGATTGCTTGTATAAATGGCCAGGAAATGGATACGTTCACTTATGGAAAGTGATTCATCTTGAGCTTCTTGAAGTACGCGGTTGTTGAAACTAAGCCAACTCAAATCACGTTTGAAATAACGATGTTCAGGGAGAGTGTAGTTCATGGCTTGATTTTCTTTAGATGATTAATAATAGGCTATCAAGGTATCAATGGTTACTGCTATAGCAAAGAGAATAATAGTCAATGCTGTTTGTCCAAGTAATTGATTAAGAGCTTTCCCTCGTTCTTGACGAGTTATATTCAAAGATTCATCAATCTTTCTCAACTTTTGTGATGCTCTAGTGTGGAAGAAGAGGATAACTATCAATGTGATTAAATGACTTCCTGAAGTGAAAAAAGCGAGCATCAAGGCGATATATCCAGTTGCGAAGTAACATCGATAACCAAATTCCTTACCCAAACGAACGACAATCGTTCGTTTTCCACTTTTTATGTCTTCTTGAAAATCACGATAATTATTTAATAAGAGCAATGCGTCAGTCATGATTCCAATGGCAGCACCCATTAGCCATGCATCTCCTGATACATTTCCACACATCAAATAATAAGTGGTACAGACAGGGACGAATCCGAAGAATAGCAAGACAAGCACATCACCAAATCCATAATACGAGAGTGGGTAAGGGCCTGTACTATATAAAAAAGCAAAGAGAACACATGACACACCAATAATAATGAGTTCCCACCCTCCCCAGAATAGTAAAGAAAGTCCTATTATAGAGGCTATAATACTCATGATGATGCTTCCCCATAGCATTGCTTTAGGCAAGATCCACCCTTGTGCACAAGCTCGCTTAGGTCCGAGTCTATCTCCCCTGTCGCTTCCTTTCTTGAAATCGACAAGGTCATTGATGAAATTGGCTACAATTTGCATGCAAATTGCAAATAAGGCACACAGCAAAAATATTGACCAATTGAATGAATTTTGGTTTAGTGCTAAAGCACCAGCAATCAGAATAGGAGCCAAGGCTCCCATCAGGGTTTTAGGGCGTGCAGCCAATAACCATGCTTTTATTATATTTGGTTTTTTTTGTTCCATTTTTTTTGTATCTTGTCACAAAGATAAAGCGAAATGTACGGCTTAGCAAACAATTAGAACGCTATTATCTTGTCTTAATACATTACTTTTAAAAGATATTATCATTATGACAACTAAAATGTTTGTTACTATAGGTCGCCAGCTAGGAAGCGGAGGCTATCAAATAGGAAAATGCTTAGCTAAAAAGTTAGGTATCTCCTTTTATGCAAAGGAACTTTTGGAGATGGCTAGTAAAGAAAGTGGATTGAATCGAAAATTCTATGAGCGAGCAGACGAACAACCCGTAGGGAACTTTATTGGAGGATTCTTTGGAGGACAACTTCCGTTTGCTACCGAAGGACTTTGTTTTGGCAATAATTGCCTGGGACAAGATGCGTTGTTTAAAGATCAAAGTGATGTGATACGAGCTATATCCAAGAAAGAATCAGCTCTTTTTATGGGACGTTGTGCTGATTATATTCTTCGTGAAGAGCCATCACTAATCAAATTATTTATTCATGCTCCGTTAGATATACGTATTAAAAGACTACGAGAAAGTGGTCGCTTGGAAGATCCTGAACATGCAGAGCGTCTGATACAAAAGGCAGACAAATCCAGAGCTGCATATTATGATTTCTATACGAATAACGAGTGGGGTAAAGCAAGTAGTTATGATTTATGTATTGATTCTTCTAAGATGTCGTCAGACGAAATAGTCGATTTCTTGTACACCTATTGTATGGAACGTATAAAAGACGAGCCCCGTTAGCATATAGTGTGATAAAAAGAAAGGGATGCATCATTGTTGATGCATCCCTTTTTCTATCATCTCTTACGAGAGTTACTTCTTATGTCCTTAAGACTAAAGTTTGTTATCAGAACCTAGTACAGCTTTGATTTTGTGCATATACAATTTCTTCATGCTTTCACGAGCTGGACCTAGGTATTTACGAGGGTCAAATTCAGCAGGAGATTCAGCAAATACTTTACGTACAGCAGCTGTCATAGCTAGACGACTATCAGAGTCAATGTTAATCTTACATACAGCTGATTTAGCAGCTTCACGAAGCCAAGGCTCTGGGATACCGATAGCAGAAACTAGTTTACCACCAAATTTGTTGATAGTAGCTACTTCTTCCTGAGGTACAGAAGATGAACCGTGAAGAACGATAGGGAAACCAGGAATCATTTTCTGGCAACCTTCTAGTACATCCATAGCCAATGGAGGAGGAACTAATTGACCGTTCTCATCTTTTGTACATTGTTCTGGTTTGAATTTGTATGCACCGTGAGAAGTACCTACAGAGATAGCCAAACTATCGCAACCAGTTTTAGTTACGAAATCTTTTACTTCCTCTGGACGAGTATATGTGTGGTGTTCTGCCACTACATCATCTTCTACACCAGCTAATACACCTAGTTCACCTTCAACTGTAACGTCATGAGCATGTGCGTAATCTACTACTTTTTTAGTAAGCGCTACATTCTCATCATAAGGAAGACTAGATCCATCAATCATTACTGAAGAGAAACCAGAGTCTACACAACTTTTACAAGTCTCAAATGAATCACCATGGTCTAGGTGAAGAACGAGCTGAGGGCTTTTACAACCTAACTCTTTTGCATATTCTACTGCACCTTGAGCCATATAGCGAAGTATAGTAGCATTAGCATAGTTACGAGCACCTTTAGATACCTGTAGGATAACTGGTGAACTTGTTTCTACTGAAGCCATTACTATAGCTTGCATTTGCTCCATGTTGTTGAAGTTGAACGCTGGGATAGCATATCCCCCTTTGACAGCCTTTGCAAACATCTCGCGAGTGTTTACAAGACCTAGTTCTTTGTAATTTGTCATCTTGATTCTTTTTTATAAATAGTTGAATTTCAATATCTGTATTCTAACCCTTACATTCTTAAGGGTGTCACAAAAGTAATCATTATTACTCATAAAAGAATAGGAAAACGTATTTTTCTGTATTTCCCACCCTTGTTTTATATCTTTTTGTGTTGTCTATTAATCTATTAAAGTAAACAAATCATTTATAAGGTATAAAAAAGGTCCCTTATTACTCTCTTTTATTAGAAAAAGAGGTAGAAGTTTGGTCGTATAAGATATAGTCATTATCTTTGTCGCCTGAAAATGTCCATTACACTATTTTTACCAAATAGTAAATATAAAAAGAACAGATAAATAATAGAACAATGAAAAAAGGTATCCATCCAGAAGATTATCGTCCTGTAGTATTTAAGGACATGTCAAACGGTGATTGCTTCTTGTCAAAAAGTACAGCAAAAACAAAAGAAACTATTGAGTTTGAAGGTAGTGAGTTCCCATTAGTAAAATTGGAAATCTCTAGCACTTCACACCCATTCTACACTGGTAAGAGTAACCTTGTTGATACAGCTGGTCGTGTCGATAAGTTTATGAGTCGTTACGGAAATCGTCGTAAATAAGCGAATGATTTAGTAATCGATTTAAATAAATATTACAAGGAGGACTTCTCAAATTATTGAGAAGTCCTCCTTTGTTATGGTATCAGTTCTTTTGTGACAGCATAGATTAACGATTAGAAGTCCTCCAGGGTAGATTATTTTTATTTGTCTGGATGAACAGGTCTCATCTTGTTGACGAAGAATAAAGAAAATAGACTTAGTACGAATCCGAGTAGAAACGGTATCTGGTAATCAAGCATCCATAGAGCACCTCCTAATACAGGGATGACAACTGCAGATATATGATTAATCGTGAATCCCATTGCCATGGATGGAGCAATATCTTTGGGATCACCTATTTTCTGAAAATAAGTATTGATAGCCATAGAACAAGGGTAGAATATATTATCTAAAAGATAGAGGATTCCAACAATCCATCCGTTATCAATGAATGCATATCCAGCAAAAATAAAGAGCATAGCAGTATATTCAGTAATAAGTACTCTACGTTCATCAAAACGGTTTATCATTCGACCGATTAGTGGTGATATAAAAAAGGTAATGATATTATTAAGAATAAACAGTCCAGTAATCATCATAATCGAATAGTGATGTCGTTGAACTAATATAAACACAGCAAACACGACAAAGATCTGACGTCTAGCTCCACTTAAGAAGTTCACGATGTAAAACAGCCAGTACTTTCGTTTGAGAACCATTGTCTTATGCTGCTTCGTTTGAAAATTAGCTGTTGGGTCTATTCTACTTGCATATATCACAGCTAAAATGACCCCAATCCCAATGATCAGATATACAGTAGCAGTGGGGAGTTTGAGTGTTGAGAAGATAAAGATAACTATGCCGATACCAATATTTGCAAGCGCTTTGTAGCTACTCTGTCTACCAAAGACGATGGGTGCTTGCCGTTTATCGAAATATTGTAGAACTAACGACTTGTTGCAAGTTGTCGAATAATGCATACCGGTAGATAATAAAAATGTGGAGAAGATTAATCCGACGAAACTATTCAGATACCCAGCAATAGCGATACTAATTCCTAAGAGCAAAACACTATACAGGGCTAAACGATGTTCTTTGAATAAAAGCAATAGATAGATGACAAGCAATGATAAGAAGCCAGGAATTTCACGTATTGATTGGATGATTCCATTCTGTAGCGCATTGATATGTACTTCGTCTATCGCAAAATTATTGTATAAAGTTCTCCACCCTTGAAAGCCAACCGCTACTACACAAGTAAGAAGCATCAGGTACCGATACATCGATTTGTTTTTTGAGGTCAGATTTAGTACCTCTTTGCTTTTTGCCATATTTCTAAGATCTTTGAAATCATGATTTGTCATCCGTAATCTTTTGCCGAATAACTTATTCGGCAAAGGTAATATAAAAAGAACAAGTACGATACCTATTTTATAGGTTTCGTACTTGTTCTTTTTATATGAATGAAATCAGTTTACTAGAAATCGGTATATACTTCTACTTGGTAAGCAGACAGATTTATATTCATCGTTGTATTTGTTACATTGAAGGTGCTGTCTGATAAATATTCAGTCCAGCTTCCTGTATGAGGGAATGTTACAGTATCTGCAGAGACAGCTCCATCTGTTCCAGCAAAATTACCAACAACAACGATATGCTTAGCTCCTTTCTCCAACGTCAAGGTGCGTCCATTATCCCAATAGCTAGCACTCACATTCCATGAGAATATAGCATCATCATCGAAGAGTTCTGGATTATCATTGCGCAATTCCATCAATTTAGCATAGGTGTCATACAATGACTTACGACTACTCACATCATAATAGTTCCACAATATAGGTTTCTCACTTGTGCGTCCTCCTTCTTCTATACTCACATCATATCCTAGTTCCCCAAACTGCCAAATCATTTTAGGACCTGGTACTAGGAGGAAGAAGGCAGCATTAATTTTCAATTGATTCATGCCATCGCTTAGAGCAGTAGCATCAGGATTAGCATATGTCCGTTTGAGGTTGTAGTTTCCGTACATCCGTTGTTTGTATGCTACCCGTTCTTCATCATGACTCTCTTGATAAGCTACTCGATTTCCAAGTGAATTGTATGTTCCGCTCAAATCAGAATCAGAAGACCATCCCATACCTGTTTGGCAATATGAACTGTTCATATTTCTCCAGCAGAACATATCATTGCTAGCATAAGTATCCTCTTCCTGCTGTCCACCCAAGAATTCAAGAATCATCATAGCGTTTGGATTCGCTGCTAGCATCGCATCTTGATAATCTTTTAAGATGGCTACACGTGACGCATCATAGTTTCCAGCTGTTGATTCTGTTGTTTGATTCTGTGTGAATCCTTTGACGAGATCAAAACGGAAACCGTCAAACTTATACTCATTAAGTATGTACTCTATATTTCGTTTAATAAATTGACGTGTCAAAGTACTTTCATGATTAAAATCATGGAATACACTGTAAGGATGTGGGGCATCAACATTGAAGTATGGATTGTTTGAAGCTGTCTTAGAATCACTGCTATTCCAATAAAGTCGAGCGAGGGGATTATTTCCTGTGGCATGATTGTAGACTACATCTAAGATTACAGCCAGACCTTTTTTATGACAAGCATCAATCATCCTCTTGTAATCATCAGGAGTACCATAAGCTTTGTCCAAAGCAAAAAAGAAACTAGGATTGTATCCCCAGCTATTATTACCATCAAACTCTTGAAGTGGCATTAACTCTATAGCATCTACTCCAAGTCCTTTAATGTAATCTAGTTTATCCATTAGTCCATCAATATCGCGAGAACTGGTAAAGTCACGAAGAAGCACTTCGTAAATTACTAAATCTTCAGGGTCTTCAATCTTAAAATCAGTCACTTCCCAATTGTAAGATGTCTCATTTAGTTTGAAGCAGGTCAATAAGCCATTAGCTCCATGATCAGGGTATTCCATTTCGCTAGAAGGGTATGTACTTTCAGGAATGTATTGGTCATTATCCGGGTCTAGAATTTTTGTACTATAGGCATCAGCCATACGAAAGGCATCCGCTCCGTCGCCGATATAATATTGGAAACGATATTCTTTGTCTGGGTCTAAGCCATTGAAAGTAATCCACCAGCAACCAGCAGCATCGTCTCTTTTCATGAGTGAAGTTTCATCGTTTTGAAGTGTCCAGTCATTCATATCACCTACTACATAGGCATAGTCGTGATGATTTCCGGCAGTATCCTTATCATACAACACGATAGTTGCTGACTGATTATCTATTTTATTAATACCATATTCCAATCCAGAAGGCATTGTCTCATTTACAACAGCTTCGGCATCTGGAGAGAACCCATCGTATTCGTCATCAGTGACAGTTACGAATGAGTCTTCAGACAATCCTTTCTTTGTCCCATCCGAATTACGAATGACTAATCCGAGTTTATTGATAGGCGTAGTACCCGAATTGTACCACTCACGGATGCTTGGTTCCATTTTCAATTGCCATACATTATCAATCAGACGAGTCATCTGAATATGAGAATTGTTTACAGCCCATGCTGTAGAAACATATTTCCATGAGTCATTTTCGATGACTCCAGTATGTAAGTATACATCTCCTTCCTCATTGAATAACTCGGAACTAGCACCTGCTCTGAAAGTGATTGTTAATGCTTCGTCTGCGTTGGGAACGGCTGGCTCATATGTAAGCCCGACTTTATAACTACTAGGATTAGCTGAGAGTTCAGTTGTAAGGTCTATCTTATAGACATATCCTTTCTCTACTTTTTGCCCTGACTCTGGAATTGTCCATATTGCTTGATAGCTAAAACCATCCTCAGTGTTTGCTGTGATTGTGTAGTCACCTTCTGGAAGAAAAGTAGGAAGAGTAACTAAATAAGCTGTGAAGTAATGTTGACTATCGGGAGCAGATGGAGAATTGACAGCCAAACTTATTTCGTTACTATATGTTGGGCTCTCACCATTAACCTTTTTGGAGGTTATAAAGGGTATGCTATCTTTGGGCGCAGAAATAGCTACACTAGAGATATTGCTAGCCACCCCATCAGGTAGTTTTATAATGAAACGAAATTGACTAGTTTCATTTGTAAAAACTACAGGAGAAGAGTTCTCATCAAAATTAGTCGGTTCAAAAGTTGATGACATGTAATTATAAGAAGAAAGATGACTTTTATTATCATTACCTTCTTGTGTTTGACCAATAGTAGTCATTACTATATCAGAATAATCTGAGACAGTGGTTTGAGGAGCCGGATAAAAAGCATTAGTTGCATTCTGAACATTAACTCCTATAAATGAACCAGTTGATTCACCATTTGAACCACTATAAGTAAAGGTTTGATTCTCTGAACTTCCAAATAGCTGAAAAGTATCTAGTTCACTCCAGCTTAACGAAACAATACTCGAGTTGTAATCTCCGAAATTTAAACGAGTCTCTTTTGGAGTTGATGCACTAATTTCAATTGTCTTGGCTCCTAATAAAGCATCATCTTCTGATGTGCAAGATGTTGTTATAAAAGCAAATATTGAAATAAATGTCAGATAAGTATAAGATTTTCGTAACATAGTTGTGTTTTTAATATTTACATTGATTATTAATACTCCTAGTTAAATGGGTCTATTTCCATTTCGTTGTTTGAAGTATCTAAAAGGTTAAAACTGCTTGCTTGGACATCTTGTGTACTCAAATCTCCAAGTTTGCTGTAATCGTTATCTAATCTAGCCACTCCCGGTGTTAATTCTTCTGAAGAGGTTAAGAAACTTGGTGATTCAGCCTCGAAGTGATAAACCTGAGTTGTTGGGGGAAAATAAATCTTTTTCATGTTTTTGTATAGTATAAATTAAACGTTTGCATAGGTTTTGTGCATATAACAGTGAGTAACACGTCAATATTATATAATCAAAGATACAATACTTTCAGGATATCTATGACCTGAAGTGAGAGAATAAGGCAAGTTAGAAATGCAAACGATTGCGAGGTAAAGTGAGCTTATTGGTTTATACGTGATATGAAAAGAGGATAAAGCAAAAGGGCAAAGCTATTATTTAGCTTTGCCCTTTATTGTGATATGTGATAAGCGGTAACTGATATTAATCATTTACTACTTATTGAATACGCTAAGTATTACTTGTCTCCTAGAAGAACATCCATGATAGTGCATGCACTTTTCATGACTGAAGATCCAGGGCCAAAGATTGCCGCTACACCTGCCTTGTATAGGAAGTCATAATCCTGTGCAGGAATGACACCACCAGCAATGACGACGATATCTTCACGACCTAATTTCTTAAGTTCTTCCATAATCTGAGGAATCAATGTCTTATGTCCAGCAGCAAGTGAAGATACACCTACCACGTTGACATCATTCTCTACAGCCTCACGAGCAGCCTCTGCAGGAGTCTGGAACAAAGGTCCCATATCCACGTCAAAACCGCAATCAGCGTAACCAGTAGCTACAACTTTACCACCACGGTCATGACCATCTTGTCCCATTTTGGCAATCATGATACGAGGTTGACGACCTTCTCGTTTAGCAAATTCTTCTGTTAATTGACAAGCACGTTCGTAATCCTTGTCTCCTTTTGATTCTGATGAGTACACGCCTTCAATAGTTCTAATTTGTGCTTTATAACGGCCTACGATCGTTTCGCAAGCGTATGAAATTTCACCCAAAGTAGCGCGTACAGAAGCAGCTTTGACAGCCAATTCAAGAAGGTTACCTTCTTTAGTCTCTACGCATTTAGTGATGGCATCAAGCGCTTCTTTAACTTTAGCTTCATCACGTTTTGCTTTGAGTGCTTCAAGTCCTTCGATTTGTTCTTTACGAACAGCAGTATTATCAATATCGAGAATATCAATAGGGTCTTCTTTAGCAAGACGGTATTTATTGACACCAATAATTGTTTGTTGACCAGAATCGATACGGGCTTGAGTACGAGCAGATGCTTCTTCGATACGCATCTTAGGTACACCTGTTTCGATAGCCTTAGCCATACCACCTAATTTCTCGATTTCTTCCAATCTTTCCCAAGCTTTTTCTACGATTTTTTGAGTCAATGACTCTACATAGTAAGAACCAGCCCAAGGGTCGATATTTTTACAAACTTGAGTTTCTTCTTGGATATAAATCTGAGTATTACGTGCGATACGAGCAGAAAAGTCAGTTGGCAATGCAATAGCCTCATCCAAAGCGTTGGTATGAAGAGATTGAGTATGACCAAGAACTGCAGCCATTGCTTCGATACAAGTACGACCTACATTGTTAAATGGATCTTGTTCAGTTAGTGACCAACCAGAAGTTTGACAGTGAGTACGCAATGTCATAGACTTAGGGTTTTTAGGATTGAATTGTTTTACAATCTTCGCCCAAAGCATACGTGCAGCACGCATCTTAGCAATCTCCATGAAATGGTTCTTTCCAATAGCCCAGAAGAATGAAAGACGAGGTGCAAAAGCATCAATGTCGATACCTGCTGCGATTCCAGCACGTAGATATTCTAGACCATCGGCTAGGGTATAAGCTAACTCAATATCTGCTGTAGCACCTGCTTCTTGCATGTGGTAACCAGAGATTGATATAGAGTTGAACTTAGGCATCTTTTGTGAAGTATACTCAAAGATGTCAGAGATGATACGCATAGAAAATGCAGGTGGATAAATGTATGTATTACGCACCATGAATTCTTTAAGAATATCATTTTGAATAGTACCAGCCATTTCTTCCAATTTAGCCCCTTGTTCTAGACCAGCATTGATGTAGAATGCAAGAATAGGAAGTACTGCACCATTCATAGTCATAGAGACAGACATCTTATTCAATGGGATACCATCGAATAATACTTTCATGTTCTCCAATGAACAAATAGACACACCAGCTTTACCCACATCACCAACGACACGTTCGTGGTCAGGATCATATCCACGGTGAGTAGCCAAATCAAATGCTACGGAAAGTCCTTTCTGACCTGCAGCAAGATTTCGGCGATAAAATGCATTTGACTCTTCAGCAGTTGAGAAACCAGCATACTGACGAATAGTCCATGGACGAAAAGCATACATCATAGAGTATGGTCCACGTAGAAAAGGAGGCAATCCAGCTACGAAGTCAAGATGCTCCATGCCTTCGACATCTTCTTTTGTATATATAGGCTTCACATCAATCAGTTCTGGAGTTTTCCAGTCCTCTTTGATTCCATGAGCCTCTTGCCATGCTGTACCATTAGATGGCTTGATGGCAGCATAAATATCTATATCTTTAAAATTCTTTCTCATCTTTACTTCAATAGTTTAGCGTTGAATGCCTGCAAAGTTTCCAATACATTGACACGTACATGGATAAAGTTCTCGATACCAGCAGCACGAAGATCGTCTGCACACTTAGGATTACCAGCTACTATGAATAGGCTATCTTTGCCTACTGCTTCGAATGCAGGAATAGCATATTCAGCATATTCATCATCGCTAGAACAAAGCACTACGATATCAGCACCAGCATCTTTGGCTGCTTGAGCACCTTCTTCTACTGTTTTGAAACCTAGATTATCTATCACCTCATACCCAGCACATGCTAAGAAATTACATGAATATTGCGCACGAGCTTGACGCATATTTAGATTACCAATAGTAAGCATAAATGCTTTTGGTCGTTTAGCTGCTGCTTCAGTCTCAAGACGAAGTGCTTCAAACTCATCTGCTTCACGATTGAAGTTCAATGTATCGCAGTCATTACCACATGGCTCACCAGGAGCTATTGGTCGTTTGCTATCAGCAGCCTCATTGAAGTTAGGGAATTGGTTAGTACCAAGAAGAGATTCACGACGTTGAGCTACATGTAAATGACGTTTCTCGTTACTAGCATTTATATTTTTCTGGATAATTCCTGACTTGATACAAGTATAGAAACCACCATCTTCTTCTATTTCTAAGAATATCTTCCAAGCCTCTTTAGCGATAGCGTCAGTAAGATGTTCGATATAGTAAGAACCTGCAGCAGGATCTACGACCTTCTCAAAATAAGATTCTTCCTTAAGAAGAAGTTGTTGATTACGAGCGATACGTTCAGAAAAATCATCAGATTTCTCATAAGTCGTATCAAAAGGAACCACAGTCATTGAATCGACACCAGCAAGAGCAGCAGACATTGCTTCAGTTTGAGAACGAAGTAAATTCACATGAGCATCATACATGGTCATATTGAATCTAGAAGTTTCAGCATGAATACGTGCTTTAGCTACCTCTTTGTTGTCTGTATATTTAGCTACAATAGAAGCCCATAACATACGAGCTGTGCGGAATTTAGCCAATTCCATGAAGTAGTTAGAACCAATACCTAGATTGAATTTGATTCGTTTGGCTACTTCGTCTGCAGCGATTCCACCCTCAGTAAGTGCTTGCATCCATTCATTACCCCAAGCTAGTGCATTACCCAATTCTTGAGCAATAAACGAACCTGCATTGTTCAATAAAGTTGCATTGACAGTAAAGATACGGAAGTTTGGCAATGTTTGTACTGCTTCCAAAAGTGCTTTACTAGTCTCAACTACATTTCCTAGTTCCTTACCTTTAGCAAGCATACGACCGTAGAAATCATATTGGATAGAACCTTCTAATTTCGCTAAGTCATAACCTTGTTTTGTGAAGTAATCAGCAAGCAATTTTGCTAATTCCACTACTTTTGCTTGACATACATCGAAGTTCAATTCGACTGCATCAGCTGCTACATGGTGGAGAAGAACCTCGATATAAGCTGCATCTAATTTTTGAGAATCAAGATGGAAAGATAAAGAAGTAACCCCCTTCATCATTATATCAAGAGCTTTCGCATTCATTGCTTCTGGAGATGATCCACCAATTTCTTGACGTACATACCAGTCATTGTTCGTTTTCGTACCGCGTACATAAGGAAATTCTCCAGGTAGTGCATCGGTAAGCTTAAGACCTTCTAAGTCTTCTCTGCGGTAAAAAGGCTGAACCTTAAAACCTTCGTTTGTCTTCCAAACGAGTCTCTTCTCAAAGTTGGCACCTTTGAGGTCCACATTCATCTTATCTAACCACTGCTGAGTAGATACAGGTGAAAAGTCTGAAAAGAGCTTTTCTTTGCTGTTTGCCATAGTTTTTTTAATCAAAATATATTTTTTAGGTGGACGCATTGAGTTTTAAAAGAACACATCTCACCATGTTCAGATAATCGCAACAAATATACACTTTTAGGATAATCTGAACTATCATTGTGGAAAAAAATCGTTATTTAAATAAGATTTTATAACTCTTTTCTACTCTTAGTTCGATTATCTAGTTTTTAGACCGTGAATTAGCAGCTAATTTCACCTGCTATAGATTCCACCATCTTAGTTCGTACTTCATCTGCTTGCAGGCCTTGTCCAAAGAGAAACATCAACTTAGTGATTGCACTTTCTGTGGTCATGTCGGCTCCACTAACGACGCCAGCCTGACTGAGATGTAATCCTGTCGCATAGCGTTCCATCTGTACAGAACCTTGTAGACATTGGGTGATATTTATGATAACAATCCCTTTGAGAGTTGCTTTGCGTACGGCTTCTATAAGCCATGCTTTTTGAGGCGCATTTCCTGACCCGAAACTTTCTAGCACTACCCCTTTTAGATGAGGGATATTCAGAATTGCGTTGACCACATGTTCTTGGATACCAGTAAACAACTTCAAGATGACTACATCTTGGCACATTGTTGTTTGAGGTACGAGTACCTTTCCTTTTTTATAAGGCAAGATACTTTCAAAATTATAGTTGATATCTATTCCGCAATCTGCTAATCTAGGGTGGTTGTATGACCTAAAGGCATTAAAGTTTTCAGCCTGAAGCTTGATGGTACGATTACCACGAAGCAATTTATGTTCAAAGAAGATACATACTTCAGGTACTGCAGCATGGCCATCAATCTTGGTCGCTGCAATTTCTATACTTGTCAGTAAATTTTCTTTTCCATCAGTACGCAATGCACCAATAGGGAGCTGAGACCCAGTGAGAATCACTGGCTTATTCAGACCACTCAACATAAAACTTAGAGCCGAAGCTGTGTAAGCCATCGTGTCTGTACCATGTAAAATCACAAAACCGTCATGCTTGTCGTAATTGTCAGCTATGATTTTGGCTAATCGGACCCAAATTTTTGGTTCCATATCGCTCGAGTCAATGGGCGGCGAAAATGTGTAGCTGTCCATGGTGCAATTAGCTTGCTTCATCTCAGGTATGTAGCGCATTAACTGGTCTAGTTGGAAATTATGTAATGCTCCACTATACTTATCAGTGATCATACCGATAGTTCCACCGGTGTAAATTAACAGAACGTTACTTTTCTTACTTGGCATGGGCTATTTTGTTGTATTTAAGGAGCAAATATAACGATTTTCTTCATGTTAAGTTGACGTTTTGCTATTAATCTTGAAAAATATTTTCCCTCTTTTTTCCTCTCTTGTGAACTTTATGCTCAAAAAAAAAGAAAATAGATGATAGAATGTAAGCTTAAAACACTATTTTTGCATGAATTAATAACAAAACTAAGGTATAAAACAATCAATATGAAAGTTCTTAAATTCGGAGGTACAAGTGTCGGTTCACCTGCAAGCGTCCGTCGTCTTAAACAAATTGTAGAATCAAGTGAAGAATCCTTAGTTGTCGTCGTTTCCGCTTTGGGGGGCGTTACAGATAGGCTGATTAGCACTTCTCGTCTGGCAGTATCTGGAGATGCAGCTTATGAAGAGGAATATCAGCAGATAGTACTTAGGCATACAAATTTGATTAAAGAAGTATTGCCAGATTCACCAGAACGTGAAGCTCTCAATACGAGAGTCAATAAATTATTGGCCGAACTCAAAGATATTTTTCAAGGTGTTTATCTCGTTCATGACCTGTCTCAGAAATCTGCTGATACCATCGTTAGCTATGGTGAGCGATTGAGTTCTATCATCATCTCAGCAGTATTGAACGATTCTGAGTGGATTGATGCTCGATACTTAATCAAGACATTACAGCGTCACGGGCGTCACCTCCTTGACCAAGAGGCTACTCATCAAGCCATAAAACAGAAGTTTAAACACATGGGCAGATGTACTGTCGTGGGAGGATTCATTTCCTGTGATTCCGAGACGAACTATACGACAAACTTAGGAAGAGGTGGCTCTGATTATACCGCATCTATAATAGCGGCTACATTAGATGCTACGATATTAGAGATTTGGACAGATGTAGATGGATTTATGACCGCTGATCCCCGTGTCATTTCACGTGCATATACCATCAAAGAATTAACTTATGTCGAAGCGATGGAACTTTGCAACTTTGGAGCCAAGGTACTTTATCCACCGACAATCTATCCTGTATGTGAGAAAGATATACCAATTTTAATAAAGAATACATTCAATCCAGAATCACCAGGCACCTTGGTTTCTAATCATCGTCGTGATAGTCATGCTCAAGCCATAAAAGGAATCTCTAGTATCAATGATACTAGTTTGATTACCATTACTGGGCTAGGTATGGTTGGCGTCATCGGTGTGAATTATAGAATCTTTCGTGTGCTTGCAAAGAATGGGATTAGTGTCTTTCTTGTCTCTCAAGCATCCTCAGAAAATAGTACATCTATTGGTGTCAGAAATGCTGATGCAGTAGTTGCTTGTAAAGTACTCAATCAAGAGTTTGCAGCTGAAATCAAATCAGGAGAGATGTCAGAAGTCACTTCAGAACCCGATTTGGCTACCGTAGCCATTGTGGGAGAACATATGAAACATACTACAGGGATAGCAGGGAAATTATTTGGAACGCTAGGAAGCAATGGAATCAATGTCATCGCTTGTGCTCAAGGAGCTTCGGAAACCAATATCTCCTTCGTTATCACCAAAGAATCTCTTAGAAAAGCACTCAATGTGATACATGATTCTTTCTTCTTATCAGAATACAAAGTGCTGAACTTATTTATCTGTGGTATAGGTACTGTAGGTAGTTCGCTGATAGAACAGTTGCGCAAACAACAAGTCAAACTGATGGAAGAAAATCGATTAAAATTGCGTGTCGTAGGGATAGCAAATAGCCGTCGACTCCTTCTTCAGCGTGAAGGAAGTGGCATCGACTTAGCAAATTACAAAAATCTACTCAAGACTGACGGTATTCCATCCAATGCGATGTCATTGGGCAAGCGTATCGTAGATATGAATATTTTCAATTCAGTATTTGTCGATACGACAGCAAGTGAAGAGGTTGCCGTATTGTATAAGGACCTTCTATCTCACAACATATCCGTAGTAGCTGCCAATAAGGTCGCAGCATCTTCTAGATATGAGCATTATTTAGATTTGAAAAGTACTGCACGTCATCGTGGGGTGCGTTTCCTTTTCGAAACCAATGTAGGAGCGGGATTACCTATAATCAATACGATGAGTGACTTAGTAGCAAGTGGAGACCGCATAACGAAGATAGAAGCCGTTCTCTCGGGTACTCTCAACTATATCTTCAATACTTTATCAGCAGATGTTCCTTTTAGTGAAACCATACTCAAAGCTAAAGAAGTAGGATATGCTGAACCTGACCCACGTATAGACCTCAGCGGAAAGGATGTGTTGCGCAAACTCGTGATACTTTCTCGTGAGGCAGGCTATGCCATCGAACAAGAGGATGTAATCCAGAAATTATTTGTTCCTGATAACTATTTTGAAGGGACACTAGAAGACTTCTGGGCACATATCTCCGAACTCGATGCTTCTTTTGAACAGCGTCGTCAACGTATGGAAAAGGAGGGGAAGCGTCTCCGTTTTGTAGCTCGATTGGATAAAGGTAAAGCATCAATAGGACTGGAGGAAGTAGACCGAAACCATCCGTTTTATGAATTGGAAGGAAGTAATAATATCGTCTTATTGACGACGGCGAGATACAAGGAATGTCCATTATTGATTCAAGGATATGGGGCAGGTGCAAGTGTAACGGCTGCTGGTGTCTTTGCAGATATCATGCGTATAGCATCTGTGTAGGCTTATTATATATAAGTGTGTCAGAGGGTAGGAATTAGTTTAAACAAAAGGAAAGGATATGAAACGAATTATTATTGTAGGAGATGGTATGGCAGATTGGCCAGCAAAAGAACTAGGAAACAAGACATTGCTTCAATACGCTTTCACACCTTATATGGATTTGTTAGCACAGAAAGGACGAAATGGCCTTTTTAAAACTGTCGCAGATGGTTTCCATCCAGGTAGTGAAGTTGCCAACATGGCTATCATGGGGTATCTGATGCGTGAAGTCTATGAAGGACGTGGTGTACTCGAAGCCGCGAGTATGGGCGTTAAACTCGAAGAAGGAGATATGGCTATGCGTCTCAATCTGGTCTGTATAGAAGGTGACATATTGAAGAACCACTCTGCAGGACATATCACTACGGAAGAAGCTGGAGAATTGATTGATGCTTTGCAGCAAGCACTAGGTACTGACCGTGTCTCTTTTCATAAAGGAGTGCAATACCGACATCTGATAGTCATCAAGGGCGGTGACAAACGACTAAAATGCACCCCTCCTCACGACAAACCATTACATCCTTACAAACCATTAATGATTCAAGCCGAAGTACCTCAAGCTCAAGAGACAGCTGATCTGCTCAATGACTTGATACTTCGTTCTATGGACTTATTAGCAGAACATCCAGTCAATAGACGACGGGCCAACGAAGGGAAAGATTGTGCCAATGCTATTTGGCCATGGAGTCCTGGATATCGTCCTAAGATGACTCCACTGAAGCAAACATTTCCTCAGATAAAACAGGGCAGTGTGATTTCTGCTGTTGATTTGATTCGTGGTATTGGCGTCTATGCGGGACTACGATATATTCCAGTAGAAGGAGCCACAGGATTATATACCACCAACTATGAAGGTAAAGTGCAAGCAGCACTCGAGGCTTTGCATACTGATGATTTCGTCTATCTTCATATCGAAGCACCTGATGAGGCTGGACATGAAGGAGATCGAGCTCTCAAGATACGGACCATTGAAGATCTCGATGCACGTGTCTTGGCACCAATTTACCAGGCGACAAAATATTGGGAAGAACCAGTAGCGATAGCTTTACTTCCGGATCATCCGACACCAGTGGAACTACGTACTCACACTTCAGACCCCATTCCTTTTGTGATTTATTATCCCGGAATTGAAGCCGACAGCGTGGCGTGCTATGATGAACAAGCTGCTGCTGAAGGAGGATATGGCAAAATTTCAGAAGATGACTTTATGAAATTGTTTTTAGCAAACTAAATGATTCAACAATAAACGAATATGACACAATATTATTCAACTAACCACAAAGTAGCTGATGCTACTCTCAAAGAAGCAGTAATCAAAGGCTTAGCAGCTGACAAAGGGCTATTTATGCCTCGAACAATCAAACCATTACCCGCCTCTTTCTTTGATACTATAGAACAGCTTTCATTGCAAGAAATAGCTTATCAAGTAGCTGATGCTTTCTTCGGTGAAGATATACCAGCCGCAGACCTTAAGAAGATTGTTTATGATACCCTTTCTTTTGATATACCGATTCGCAAAGTAGATAAGGATATCTATACTCTTGAACTATTTCATGGTCCGACCCTTGCCTTTAAAGATGTAGGAGCTCGTTTTATGGCTCGATTGTTAGGTTATTTTCTGAAAGAAGAGCGTCGATTAGTCAATGTACTTGTAGCTACTTCAGGTGATACAGGTAGTGCTGTAGCCAACGGGTTCTTAGGAGTAGAGGGCATCCATGTATATGTGTTATATCCAAAAGGGAAGGTCAGTTTGATTCAGGAGAAGCAATTTACTACCCTTGGACAGAATATTACAGCTCTTGAAATAGATGGTACCTTCGATGATTGTCAAGCCCTAGTGAAACAAGCATTTATGGACAAGGAATTAAATGAAAAATTGGTCTTGACTTCTGCCAATTCGATCAATGTTGCTCGTTTCTTACCTCAAGCATTTTATTATTTCTATGCCTATGCCCAACTTAAAAAGAAAGGAAAAGCAGCTAATTTAGTCGTATGTGTACCCTCAGGTAATTTTGGTAATATCACTGCAGGACTCTTTGGTAAAGAGATGGGATTGCCCATCAAGCGATTTATTGCTGCGAACAATGCGAATGATATTTTTTATCAATACCTACAGACTGCTGTCTATTCTCCACAACCCTCTATCGCTACGATTGCCAATGCAATGGATGTAGGAGACCCTTCCAATTTCGCACGTGTATTAGCTCTATATCAGGCAGACCATCAAGCCATAACTAAAGATATAAGTGGAGCTACTTATAAAGATGAGCAGATTGCAGAGACCATCAAAAAAGTTTACACTGAGGATGATTATATCCTAGACCCTCATGGAGCTTGTGCTTATCGTGCTTTATGTGAAGGGATTCGTCCTGGTGAAGTAGGGGTATTCTTAGAGACCGCCCATCCTGCTAAATTTAAAGATACGGTAGAACCTATTATAGGGACTGACATCGCGATACCAGAGTCACTGAACCATTTCTTATCTGGTGATAAACAGTCGATTAGTTTAGATAAAGATTACGAAGGATTTAGAACTTTTCTTGAGGGAGAAGTTTAGATACTTAGGAGACAACACAAGAAAAGGCTATAATCAGTTGCTTTGCAACCGGTTATAGCCTTTTCTTATGTCATAATATCTCCTGATCTATTTGTTCACAACAAATTGACGGATTTGCAAGGTGCTTCCTTTTGACTTAGGATTATGCGCCTCTTTCATATACATCTCAAGAGTATGGTTGCCTGATTCTAACCTGTCCCCTAAAACATACAATCGAGGAATATATAATCTGTTACTCCACTGTGTGAAGGTATCATATTCACGCCACGGTTGATGGTCTATCCTATAAGCTATGATTCCTGCCGAAGGTCCTGCTACGCAGAAGATGCCAATAGCATTTCCTTCGAAAGTGAACTTGAGTTTTTTATTTGGTTTGGTTGCTACAAGCATTGGCACTTTAGAGAAACCTTTGCGGGTAGTGACACGAACATAATCATTAGCAGGGTCTATGCTATTTGCTTTGTCTGATTTTTGCTGGATCACCTCTGGTGCATCCCACATCTCATCTATTTCCCATCCTTTGGCTAACTTAATGGTATGGATATCAAGAAATTGGCCTTTATAATAGCTTGCTCTATTCAATGGTTCTTCAGGTATCTCATGAGGTTTAGACGCTTTGGGATTAATGAGCATACTGTCAAACAATCTTTCTATTGCAGCTGCATAATAGCTATGTCCGAAAGGTTTGGGATGCGTTCCACCAAACTGTGCCCACGTAAATTCTCCTTTTTGTAATCGGCGGAAGATATCTAAGTCGAGTCTGATTGAAGGGACGAGGTAATGATTAGCTACTCGTTCGTGCGTCAAAATGACATCAGGTTCTTGTCCTTTGGTGAGCATATCTACAAATGGTTGGAATACAAAATCCAATAGGATGATATCTGTATTTGGGTTAGCCATTAAGGTATGACGAATGACTCCCTCCATCCCTTTGAGACGCGAAGCTCCTGTCTTTTCATTTCCATTGTCATTGACTGCAGCTTCTACGAAAAGCAAATCGATATCTCCTTTGCTAAGGACATCATGGTCTAAACGGAAAGCATCAGGCACACTACCTATAGAAGGGATTCCTGCATTGACAAAATCAAATTGAGTGTCGGGATAACGTTTGGTCAGGTTTTTCATCACCATTTCACGCCATCCATGCATATAAGTGATAGACCCTCCAAGGAAAGCAACCCGTCCTTTCTTTGTTTTTGTAAACGTGTTGTATGAGTTGTCCAAAGACCCTCTACATCGTAAAATTGGACCATTGTAAATCTGTGCATCAGCTGAAATGGAAGTCCCAAGAGTTAGCAAGAGCACACAGAGTGAGACGAAACGAGTGACACCGTTCATCGAATGAAGGTGCTTGTCTAGAATTAAATTCATAATTGCTTTTATTTAATAGTATTAAAGTTGTCCCGCAATTTATGAAAATAAAATTATATGTACAATGAAATGAAGCTGATTGTGTGTTACCAACTGATATAAACGAGGAATTTACCTCTGGCATAAATCGTGACTCTTTCACTTACTGCTTCGTTGAGAGTTCCTTGCCACCATTCTTTAAAGTCATAGACTGGATATTTGAGTCCTTCACATTGAAAACCAGTCGCATTTATATTGAAAATAGATAACTGCTGCCCTATGCATACATGCCAATGTCCCGTATTTTGTGCTGCTCTGAAGTATCCATAATCACTCATAGAGATGACATCAGCTCGGTCAAAATAATGAGCAATGAGGCTTATATTTCCCAATGTGTGATCTTCCCTTTTGCCTGTGGCAGCAATAATCAATAGGCGTGGCCTCCGAGAAATGCCCTGTTTCAATAAATAATCGATACAGAAGTTTACCGCTTTTGTCTGGTCGTTCGTATCCTGTTCTGGTATCTGTATAAAGACATTTCTAAACTTCTCTTTGTTCTCTGGAGATATAGAATCTCCATCGCCAACAATCCAATCGGGCGTATATCCTGCTTCTATCAATGCCGTAGACCCACCATCACAGCAGACAACCAAAGGAGTTTCTGAGATGAAATGACGAACTTCATCAGTCTCGGGAAAAGACCCGTTACCAACAATTACAGCATCGAAAGTACAGTCAAAACTAGCATGTTTCATATTTTCATATTACCTCCATAGAGGTTCCTTATTTATTATGTATCTTCTTGTGTCATATCTTGCATCATACTCCTCCATTTAAAATAACCTGCTAGTGCAATGATTGAATAAATGAGATACAAGATAGCTGTCAGCGACAATCCTTTGTAAAAGTAGAGTCCAGTACTGACCAAGTCTACAGCAATCCAGACGAACCATTGTTCGATATATTTCTGAGCCAGTTGCCACATCCCCACGATACTTAGTGTCGTAGTGAAACTATCTAAGTAAGGTACTGTGCTATCTGTATAATGAGCTAACCCATACCCAATAGCAAAGAATATAATGACAGAGAAAATGCTAATTCCAAGCCAATAGGTAGTAGGCATCGAGGTGATGGGCATCTCTTCCTTCTTGCCTGCTTCCTTTTGTTTCTTTCGTGCTAATAACCATACTGTCAAACCATAGATGGTTGCTAACAAGTAGTAGATATTACATGCCATATCCGCATAGAGACCTGTATCGTGGTACAATTTAATATAGATAACAGGCATGATGATGCCTGTTATCCATAAATAAATGCTTCCTTTATATTCTTGATATAGGTATATTAAGCCCACCAAGACACCTAGTACTTCTACGATATCTAACCCTTTTAATAGACTTAGCATATCGAATCCTTGTAATATCTCCATTTATCTTTTTATATGTCTCTATGGTTTAAAATTTCATAGAGATATGAGCCATCATATGGATTCCCGCTTGAGCTGCAAGACCATAATAACTGTTGTCACGGACGTTCTTACCGTCTATTACGGTATAACTACTTGAACCCCAGCCATTGTTCTCGTACGTTTCATCAAATAGATTATATATAGTGACCCCTACAGTGATTCCTTTTGTGAATCGTGGGGTAAAGGTATAATTAATTTCTAGATTAGCCACGTTATATGGATCTATTGTTAAGTCTTCCTGTTCACTATTAGTAAGATATTGTTTACTCACGTATTGGTTATTTAGAGATGCATACCATCCCGCATTTTCATAACTAAGGGCTATATTGCCAATGAAACTAGGTGAGAAGGCATTCGTCACATCACCAAGGTAATTTGTTATTGGATTTTTCCATCCATCTTCATAAAGGGTTTCAGAATAATTCTCGATACGACTTCTACTCAATGTGCTATTTGCATTTAAAGTCCATTGTTTATTGACTTTCCATTTTCCCATGAGTTCTATTCCCATACGATGACTGTTAGGTACATTCATGGCTACGGCTTCTCCGATTTCATTGAGGTCCCCTGTCAATACTAGTTGGTCTTTATAATCCATATAATAGGCATTGAAACCCACCATGATAGTACGATTGTGGTATTGGTAACCAAACTCATAATCATTCAGTCTTTCACTTTGCGGTTTCTCACTAAATAGCCCATCAGTATAGTTGTTACGGGTAGGTTCTTTTTGAGCTACTGCAAATGAGGCATAGAAGCGGTTATTTGCATCTGGCTGAATGTTGAAACCAAATTTAGGATTGAAGAAATGGAAGCTATCATTGATGTCTAGCTCTTGCATCTTCCCTATATTCCAATCCCAATTATCGTTGGCACCATCGATTTTATAATCAATAGTACGATATTGTAAATCACTATACAAGCTGAGTGCATTTGTCAGTTGATATTCCACCTTACCATAGATATTGATATCCGTTTTGCGTCCTTGGTTATTGTAATATTCATTTCCGGTAGGAACGTTGACTTGAGTATCTCTTACTTTGATTACTTTACCATAATGGTCTCCAACATATCGATTGATGCCTCCTCCAAAGTTGGCATGTAAGGACTCTCCTTTGTAATCGAATGAGACAAGACCACCTCCATAATCATTGCTCATCTCTTTACGGCGAACCAAATCACTCTTTGTTACCTCATTTCCTAATCCATCTACGTATGGAGATAGATTATATTCTTCGAGTGAACGTCCTAACTTATACTCTTCATAATAACCTGTTCCTTTGGTGTAGAAGAGGGATGTGTGAAGATTCCAGTGATTACCTAACTGCTGAGTAAGTAACAATTGATAATTTGCTTGATTGTAATTATCCGTCTGATTGTTATAGTACTTTGTATTTCCCTCGTCGTCGGTATATTCTCCACAAGAATTGTAAGTACGACCGAATTCTTTCATCTCCTCTTTACTAGCATAGTTCCATGCGTGGTAAGTCTCTTCCCAGCCGTTGAACGTGAGGAAACGGATAGCAGTGGTCGCTCCGTAATAACCAGCTTGAAACATATAACTATTCAAATCGACACTTGCTCGGTCTATGTAGCCATCTGTTCCGATATTAGAATAGCGTGCATCCACTGTCCAATGGTCTTTGATCAAGCCTGAACTCATTTTTACCGTTTCTTTATGCGTATTGAAACTACCATAACTACCATTGACTTCTACGCTTGGCTCAGATTTCATACTCTCTGTCTGCATATTGACACTCGCGCCAAATGCACTACCTCCATTTGTTGAAGTACCTGCTCCACGCTGTATCTGTACATTCTTAAGCGAAGATGCGAAATCAGGCATGTTCACAAAATACAAACCATGACTTTCTGCATCATTCATCGGAATTCCGTTGACAGTTACATTGATACGTGTGCCATCAGTACCACGGACACGCATTGAGGTATACCCTACACCGGCACCGGCATCCGAAGTCGTAAGTATAGATGGTGAATTACTAAGTAGATAGGGGATGTCCTCACCTACATTTTTCTTTTGAAGTTCTTCCGCTGTGATGTTTGTGTAAGCGATTGGTGTCTTCTTACCTGCTCGTGTAGAAATAATTTCTACATTGTCTAGATTGATAATTGAATCAGTCTTGAATGTTTTGAATCCTTCTGCTTTTTGTGCAGAAATCGAAGCGCTGATGACTAGAGCACCAGCGAGCATTACAGCTTTTCCTTTTTTCATCTTTTTCCTTTTTTGATTGATAAAAAGGAGTGGCACGTTTATCCTATCCTTATTTTCCCTACGGCAGCACTACCTGCATCAGGTCAATGGGTGTGATCTCAGCCTAACATTTTAGGCACCCCTCCTCGATTTGAGGGCAAAGATAGGTAAAAATGTCTATTTAAAAATTTATTTACTTATTTATTGCGCATAAACTTTAAAAAATGTTTGAACGTCAGGTGTATCGTTTATCCCTAATACCCAGCACACTTCAGCTAAGTCTGAAAAGTCGAAACCACCTTTAGCAATTGATTTATTGTTGTAGCGACCCTCTTTGCCCACATATTTCTTTGCTACCTTTCTAGAGAGTTCCCATATCTCGATTTGATGTTTGTCGGTAAAGGAAGACTTCCAATCAATTTGACTAAATAGTTGAAATCCAGGAGTTCCATTTCCTTTTCTATTTCCATCAGGTATTTTTTGATAATCAGTATTCATCTTGACATAGTTCAAGTCCTCAGGAGTTGTTTCTTTCTCATTCCAATTGCTATGTTGAACGATATGGATACGCTTCTGAGTATCTATCTTGGGTAGCTCTTTTTGTACTGCTTTAATCAGTTTCGCAGTGAAATCAGACTGTCCAGCTTCTGCTATCCATATATCTCCTTTGGCAGAGAGCGTTCTTTTCGTTCTAGCCAATACCCGTTTGAGTGCTTTCTGAGGATTCTTGTGTGCATTGACCCATTTAGTACCAAAGGCTTTTCTCATTAGATTCTCAGGTGGGACATAAAGCCCCTTTTGGATTCCATAGGTACCCACAACAGGGAGATAATTCAACTCTTTATATTTAGGTGAAGCCACTAGTGTAGCAAAAGCAGCAATGACATGAATGTCATCAACATCCGTCTTGCAGTCACATTGCAATAGGAGCAAATCTTTTTGAAGGTTGAAATGATTGTTATTTACGATTTGAGGAGTGGTCGCATGCGTTTGAAATGTTAGAAATAAGGTCATTAACAAAGCGATTGCAGATACTTTTGTCTTCATGTTGATTTAATGTATTAGTTTTGTATACGATTTTGTTCGACTAAATTAATTCTTTTTTCTAAATTATGAATCAGTGATTAGAAACAAATATAGCTGAAGATACTTTTTTGTACGAAAAGACAATTCAATGTACGAAAAGACAATCAAATATACAATAAAAGCCTACTTTCCAATGGGAAAGTAGGCTTCTTATGTGTTTTACGGTAATGGATGACTAATCAAGAATCTCCTCTATGGTGATATAATCTCCCACACGACCAGTCATTTTCTCTGCATCAGTATTGACCGGTAAGGTTCGTTTTCCTGGCTTCCAACCAGCAGGACATACGACCCCTGTTTCTGTAGCTAATTGCCAAGCTCTTACCTGACGTAAAAATTCATTTACATTTCTTCCTACAGAAGGTGCTTGTACTTCTTGAGCTACACATACGCCATCGGGATTGAATAGAAAACGTCCTCTGAGGGCTTGTCCTTCTTCTTCAAAGAAGACACCGAAATCTTTACTCACTTGATGAGTCGAATCCGATCCTATGGTCAATCGAAGTCCTTTGAGGATTGGTTCTGTCTCAGCAAAACGTTTGTGAGAGAATTTGGTATCCACTGATACAGCTAGGATCTCTGTGTTGAGTGACTTAAACTCATCATATTTTGCATTCATTGCAGCAATCTCAGTAGGGCATACAAAGGTGAAATCTGCTGGATAGAAACAGACTACTAACCACTTGTCTTTGTAATCTTCGCTTGATACTGTAGTGAAATGACCTGTCTTTGCGTTGTAAGCATCCATTTTGAATGCTGGCAACATTCTCATAACTAATGTTGAACCCATGTTTTTTTCGTCGTTTAATTGTTGGTTTTCTTCTTGAACTACTTGAGTCTCTTGACTCTTGTTTAATCCTGGCTTGACACCTTTTTCACAACTCATAATATTATTTATTAATTTTATTGTATTAAATATTTAATTGTAACAATTACAAATATATGAAACAGTGAGGACTAAATCAAATAATCTATCGTTAAAACGACTTTTCGGGAAACAATATTAAACATATTTACACTTAAGTAGCTACTTATACAAGAAAAGACCTGCTCCTAAAAAGGAACAGGTCTCACTTTTTTGCTTTAGTGCAAAAACTTATTCTGCTGGATGGATAGCCTCAGATGGACAAACATCAGCACAAGTACCACAGTCAGTACATGCATCTGCATCAATCTTATAGATATCACCTTCAGAAATAGCCTCTACTGGGCATTCATCGATGCAAGTTCCGCATGCGATGCAATCGTCACTAATTACGTAAGCCATAATTTAAATATTTAAATGTTTGAAAATTCTCCTATCGAGATTAGAAATCTAATCCCAATGAGTCATAATAATAATGGACAAATGTACAAGATAATCTTTTATGTGCAACTAAAAGTAGCCTTTTTCTGTATTAAAAAAGCTTATTTTTGCTTTGTCTAGATAGCAAAATGGGATGTTAATAGGATGCAAATACCTATTAATAGTGAAGAACGTCACCTTTTTTCGTATCTTTGCCCATTCAATGTAATGTGTTCGAATTATTTATTTATTATTCTACTATGCCACTCAATCTTCCCAATAAATTACCCGCTATAGATGAGCTCAAGAAAGAGAATATTTTTGTGATAGATCAGAGTAGAGCTGATACACAAGATATTCGTCCGTTGCGTATCGCGGTACTAAATTTGATGCCTCTTAAGATAATGACTGAGACTGACCTTATTCGTTTGCTTTCCAATACTCCATTGCAAATAGAATTGTCATTTATGCGTATTTGCAATCATAAATCAAAAAATACGCCTTCTGCTCATATGGAGACTTTCTATTCTACTTTTGAGCAGATGAAAGGGAATAAATATGATGGATTAATTATTACAGGTGCTCCTTTGGAGAAATTGGACTTCGAAGAAGTAGGCTATTGGGATGAGATGGAACGTATCTTTGATTGGTCCCAGACCCACGTGACCTCTACCTTACATATTTGTTGGGCAGCACAAGCAGCCTTGTATCATCGTTATGGAATAGAAAAATATCTACTAGACAGAAAATTATTCGGTGTTTACAGACATCATATCAATGATCCCTTACATCCTATATTTAGAGGATTTGATGACCACTTTTGTGTACCTCATAGTCGTCATACCTCATTGCACCGTGAGGATATTGCTCAGATACCTGCTTTGACTATCCTCTCCGAATCTGATGAGGCCGGTGTCCATATCGTGATGGATAGAGGTGGGCGTAACTTCTATGTGACTGGACACAGTGAGTACCGTTCATGCACCTTGCATGATGAGTACCTACGTGACATTCAGAAAGGAAAATCTATAGCGATGCCCCAACATTATTATGTTGATGATGACCCTAACAAAGGGATTAATGTGACATGGCGCAGTCATGGCACTTTATTATTTGCCAATTGGCTAAATTATTTCGTATACCAAGCTTCCCCTTATAATATAAATGAGATCGATTGATCATGAAGAAAATAAAAAGAATAGAATTACTCGCTCCTGCTAAGAACTTGGCATGTGGCATCGCAGCTATCACCCATGGTGCAGATGCTGTATACATAGGAGCTCCTCGTTTTGGAGCCCGTTCAGCTGCAGGAAACAGTATCGAAGAGATACAAGAATTGGTCTTATTTGCGCACCGCTTTGGAGCAAAGATATATGTGACACTCAATACGATCATCAAAGATGATGAACTCGATGATGCCCGTGAACTTGCTTGGGCCCTTTATCGAGTTGGGATTGACGCTTTGATTGTGCAAGATATGTCTCTGCTACAAATGCAAGAGATGCCACCGCTTGCTCTTCATGCAAGTACACAGATGGACAACCGCACACCAGAGCAGATCAAATTTCTATCTCAAGCAGGCTTTGACCAAGCCGTCTTAGCTCGTGAGTTGTCTCTTCATGAGATAAGCCAAATTCATGAGCGTGTCCCAGAGATGGCACTCGAAGTCTTTGTCCATGGAGCTTTGTGCGTCAGTTATAGTGGGCGATGCTATGCTAGCCAAAGCATACTGGGTCGAAGTGCTAATCGTGGTCAATGTGCTCAAATTTGTCGATTCCCCTTTGACTTAGTCGATGCAGAAGGGACTTTAATTGTTTCTGATAAACATCTGCTCTCGCTTAAAGATATGAATAGGCTTAACCAATTAGAAGCCTTGCTTGATGCGGGTGCTACCTCATTGAAAATCGAAGGACGCCTCAAAGAGGTCTCTTATGTGAAGAATGTAGTCTCTGCCTACCGTCAAGCTCTTGATGCTCTGTTTGAGAAACGACCTGAATATATGGCTGCTTCATCTGGATTTGTGACTCATCATTTCACTCCTCAGTTGGATAAGAGTTTCAGTCGTGGGTTCACCGATTACTATCTCAACGGGCGAACAGAAGATGTGTCCAACCCCGATACGCCAAAGTCATTTGGTGAAGAGATGGGACGTTTCAAAGAAATACGCGGCAATTATATGACCATGGCAGGGGTCAAGAAGTTTAACAATGGAGATGGGGCTTGTTTCATCAATGAACATGGTGAACTACAAGGGTTCCGTGTCAATAGAGTGGAAGAGAATCGGCTATTTCCTTTGCAGATGCCTCGTATTCCACGTCGTTCTATCTTATATCGCAATTATGATCATGAATTTGAGCGTATACTCTCTTCAGATGGTTCAGCAGTCCGTAAGATGCCTGTGACGATGGAACTGATGGAAGTCCCTGATGGTTTCACCTTGAAAGTAGAAGATGGAGACGGTATATCCTCAACCAGTACGACTACTTGGGAACATCAATTAGCTCGTTCCCCACAGAAAGAACAATTTATCCGTCAATTAACGAAACTAGGAGATACTGATTTCTGTGTATTGGAACCTAAAGTGGACATCACTATCACCATGACTGATACTTGGTTTATTCCAGCGTCGGTACTTGCCGAATTGCGCCGACAAGTCATGGATCAATTGGTCACCGATAGGTTAGCTCATTTTGCACCTCACGAGAAAAAATATACTCCGACGACTCATGCTTACCCTTCTGCCCAACTCGATTATAGAGCAAACATATCAAATCACCAAGCAGAAGCCTTCTACAAACAGCATGGGGTAGAGCAGATTGCTCCCGCCTACGAGTTGGTACCCGTCGAAGATGCTGTATTGATGGAGACCAAACATTGTCTTCGTTATGCTATGGGTTGGTGTCCTACTTTTCAGCATAAGAAGAATCCTTATAAAGAACCCTTATCTTTGGTTAGCAGAGATGGCCGTCGATTTACGTTGAGATTTGATTGCAAGTCATGTACGATGCATATCATTCAAGACCAATCAAAATCAGACCTCGTCAGCACTGACGATGCCATTCATGATGGCATAGACAGCTAAACCAGATACGCTTTTTATTCCTAATTTCTCCGTAATATGTTTACGGTGCGTAATCACGGTAGTTAAAGAGATAGACAGTTTATCTGCTATCTCTTTATTTATATATCCAAGTACCACCAATCTCAACACTTCCAATTCTCGTTGAGAGAGGTCAAGATGAGTATCCCACTGTGCCGTCCGTTTTGCCTGTAGTTCGCGTTTGCGTAGTTGTGAGGTATTCGTCGTCTCATCATTGATTTCATCCCCGACTAACTTTTTCAAGGCTCTACCAATTTTCTCACGAGACTGCATGGTATCTATATAATTAGTCCCTTCAGGAATCATCACCGTAGACGATCCCTGAATTAACAAGACACATCTCTTACGAAATTTCTGAAAGAAAGGATTGTAAAGAGCATAAGTCTGTGGATTGACGAAATACCAATCATACATCTCCGAAGTATCATCCATGAGAGCTCCATAACTGTCAAAGAAACGCATGGTGGTATCGTCATCCACGATTCTTCGAATCAGATGTCTCAACCCTTCAGCTTCTAGACGGTTAGGCGTAATTATAGCTATTTCCATTTGATTTATTTTTTTAAAGACACACTTAGTGCATCAGCACAACGCATCCCATCAATAGCAGCGGAAACAATTCCCCCTGCATAGCCAGCCCCTTCACCACAAGGAAAGAGTCCTGCTATTTGTGTATGCATCAAAGAATCTTTATCACGAGTGATTCTTACGGGAGAACTAGTTCGTGTCTCGACCCCTATGATGACTGCTTTGTCTGTGAGGAAGCCACGAGCTCTCAAGCCAAATTTTTTAAAGGCTTCTTGTAATCGTTTACTGATATGTTCAGGTAGCCAGAAGTGCATAGGAGAAGCTACCACACCAGGTGAATAACTACATTCAGGAAGTTCCGCAGTCAAACGATTGTTAACAAAATCAGCCATACGCTGTGCTGGAGCTCGTTGAGACATCCCTCCTTGGAGCCATGCGGTACGTTCTATCTCTTCTTGATAGCGCATCATACATAATGGATCCTGAATAGGGGTATCAGTGACATCTTCAGGACGAACTTCTACTACCATACCGCTATTACTCCATTTGCTTCCACGGTTACTCGCACTCATCCCATTGACGACTACTTGTTCAGGGCCCGTAGCAGCTGGTACGACTACTCCACCAGGACACATGCAGAAACTATAGACACCTCTGTCTTCTATCTGTGCGACCATTGCATATTCAGCCGCTGGGAGATATTTCCCTCGTCCATTGCTGTTATGATATTGTATCTGATCAATGACAAGAGCTGGGTGTTCTAGTCGGACACCTATTGCGATACCCTTCGCTTCGACTGCAATCTTCGCATCGACAAGATAACGATATACGTCGCGAGCACTATGTCCAGTAGCAAGAATGACAGGACCTTGGAGTTGTAAGCCTTGACGGGTAGTCAAGCCTACAATCTGTTGATTCTCAATGACCAGTGTATCCATGCATTGTTCGAAATGAACCTCTCCACCAGCTTCGATGATTGTCTGTCGGATATTTTCGATGACACGGGGTAACTTATCTGTTCCGATATGAGGGTGTGCATCGATAAGAATATCTTTGCTAGCCCCATGTTGACAGAAAATATCAAGTACGCGTTGCGTATTTCCTCTTTTGGTACTACGTGTATAGAGTTTACCATCTGAAAAAGCCCCAGCTCCTCCTTCACCAAAAGAATAATTTGATTCAGGGTCTACTAGTTGGTCTTTACTGATTTTTGCTAAATCCAATTTTCTACTACGAACATCTTTACCACGTTCAATGATAATCGGTTTGATGTTTTGTTCGATTAAGCGGAGTGCTGCGAACAGCCCAGCAGGTCCAGCCCCCACGATGATTGCTTGTTTCTCTCCAGATACTTTTGGGTAATCTGCAGGTGCAATGACTTCTTCTTGCGGCATCTCATTGATGTAGCAACGCACTTTGAGGTTGACAAATATTTGTCGTTGTCGTGCATCGATACTTCTCTTGATGATACGTACGTCTTTGAGTTGTCCTGTAGGTACATTTTTCTCTTGACAGATATAATCGAATAGCTCTTTTCTTTGTGCAGCTACTTGGGGTTTTACCCTTAGTTGAAAATCTTCAATCATGTTGTTTGTTGTTGTTTATCTGAATAAGGCCCGAAAAGCCTCTTCTACTTTGCGCACGGGAATTAGTTGAATCGAAAATCGTTTACTATCCAACCCTTTCATATTTTGATAAGGAAGGACAAACTGTTTAAATCCAAGTTTCTCCGCTTCGGCAATACGTTGTTCTATTCGGTTGACAGGACGAATCTCTCCACTCAGTCCCACTTCTCCTGCTAGACAAGTCTCTTTAGGTATGGCAGCATCCATGTTGCTCGACAGGATAGCCGATATGACTGGCAAATCAATTGCGGGGTCATTTACTTTGATACCGCCAGCAATATTGAGAAAGACATCTTTCTGTCCTAACTTAAATCCGACACGCTTCTCCAATACAGCGAGAAGCATATTCATACGGCGGATGTCAAATCCAGTGGCTGAGCGCTGAGGATTGCCATATACAGCAGAACTCACTAGCGCTTGTGTCTCAATTAAGAAAGGGCGTACCCCTTCTACAGCTCCTGCGATGGCCACTCCACTCATGCCTTCACTATTATTAGAGAGTAAGAGTTCTGATGGATTATTGACCACGCGCAAGCCCTCTTGGCGCATCTCATAGATTCCGAGTTCAGCGGTACTTCCGAAACGGTTTTTAATACTTCTTAAGATGCGGTATATATGTTGTTGGTCTCCCTCAAATTGGAGGACAGTATCTACGATATGTTCTAATACTTTAGGGCCAGCAATGGTTCCCTCCTTATTGATATGTCCGATAAGGATGATAGGTAGATTTCTTGCTTTGGCAAAATGAAGAATCGCAGCCGAACACTCACGCACTTGGCTGATACTTCCTGCACTTGATTCAAGGAGTTCACTCGTAATGGTTTGGATGGAATCAATGACGACTAAATCTGGATTTGTATTCTTTATAGAGGTGAAGATATGTTCTAGAGATGTCTCGCAAAGAATCATCACGTCCGAAGGATTAGGATTGATACGTGTAGCTCTCAACTTGAGTTGACGTGCACTTTCCTCACCACTGATATAAAGGACTTTCTTTCCTTCCATTTTAAGGACCGTTTGTAAGATAAGTGTACTCTTCCCTATACCTGGTTCTCCCCCAAGCAAGACGAGTGACCCTGTGACCAGTCCTCCTCCCAATACTCTATTCAATTCAGAGTCGTTGAGGTCGATTCGGGGTTCTTCTCCTTCTTCAATCTCTTGAATTAGTACGGCTCGTTTGCCCACTTTATTCATCTCTTGGTCAAAGCCTACACGATTTTTCGCTTGAGGTCTAATGATCTCTTCGACGAATGTGTTCCATTCCCCACAGCTTTGGCATCTCCCTTCCCATTTAGGAGATTCATGCCCGCAGTTACTACATACATATACTCTTTTTTCTTTTGCCATTGTACAAATATAGAAAAAAAAGGTCCATGCATTCGGTTAAGCGACAGATAATTTGTAGATTTGGATATGAAAGTACAGACTTATGCTGGTATAGATATCGGTTCCAATGCAATCCGTCTATTAATCAACGATATAGAGCAGACTTCTTCTGATACCAACTACAATAAGGCATGCTACATCCGTGTCCCTATCCGTCTGGGTGCAGATGTCTTTACACAAGGGGTTATCAGTGAAACCAAACGCTATCGTATGATTGAGGCATTTAAAAGTTTTCATCATATGATGAAAGCCTATGGCGTACGCCATTTCAGATGTTGTGCAACTAGTGCGATGCGTGAAGCTAAAAATGGAATTGCTGTAGTGGAAGAAATAGCTAGCCAATCGGGCATATCGATTGAGATTATCAGTGGACAAGAGGAGGCAGACTTAGTCTATCAAGCGAGTAATTCCATGAAGATATTCAATGATCAAGATAATTATTTATATGTAGATGTGGGTGGAGGAAGCACCGAGATTATTTGCTATGCTAGAGGACAGAAAAGGACGAGCCGAAGTTTTCAATTAGGGACGGTTCGACTGTTGGCTCATGACTGTACAGCTGAATTTGATGCGATGGTGGATTGGTTAGATGAAGTGTGTAGTCAGTTTACTCCCGACGCTATCATCGGTTCGGGAGGTAATATCAATAAATTACATAAGATATTAGGACGCAAACGTATGGAACCTATTTATTATTTTGAGATGAAACGTCTCTATGAACAGTTGAGTGTGATGAGCATTCAAGAGCGTGTGAGTCACTTATCTCTCAATGCTTATCGGGCAGATGTAATCGTTCCAGCGATGAATATTTTTCTCATTATTGCTCAGCGAACAGCCATTTCTGAAATTATAGTTCCCAAAGTGGGACTTGGAGATGGAATCATTCATCAACTTTATCAAGCAAACCATGCATCCAATCACCTATAAAGTGTTATCTTTGTCCATTATAAGCAATACACAAAGATTATGTGTTCTCTGTGGAGAACTAGAGATAGACAATTAGATGATAAATATAGACAATTTGACTGTGGCATTTTCTGCCACCCCGTTATTCAGTAATGTATCGTATGTTATCAATGACCGCGATCGCGTGGCATTGGTCGGTAAGAATGGTGCTGGAAAAAGTACCATGCTTAAAATAATCTGTGGTGAAATTTCGCCTACGGGAGGACGAGTAAACATCCCAAAGGATGTAACCATCGGTTATCTTCCTCAAGTAATGAAACTGTCGGATGATACCACTGTGCGGGAAGAGACAGCCAAAGCTTTTCATGAATTGTTCACGCTGAAAGATAAGATGGCATCGCTCGAACACGAGATGAATGTACGCACAGATTATGAGACAGAATCGTTTCATGAATTGGTACAAGAATATACCAATACCGAAGAATTACTACGTATGATGGGAGGAGAGCATTATCATGCTGAACTCGAACGTACGCTCTTAGGATTGGGTTTTAGTCGTAAAGATCTCGACAGACCAACGAAAGAGTTCTCTGGAGGATGGCGTATGCGTATCGAATTGGCTAAGATATTATTGCGTAAACCAGACATGCTATTGCTTGATGAGCCAACCAATCACTTGGATATCGAGAGTATCACTTGGCTAGAGCAATTTCTTGCTACGAGCAAAGCTGCTCTGATGCTTATCAGTCATGACCGTGCATTTATCAACGCTGTAGCTAACCGCACCATTGAAATTACTTGTGGACAGATTTATGATTATAAAGTGTCGTACAATGAATATTTAGTCTTACGTAAGGAAAGACGTGAGCAACAACTCAAGGCTTATGAGAATCAACAGCGCGAAATCGCTGTCGCAGAAGACTTTATCAGTCGATTCCGTTATAAACCCACGAAAAGTAACCAAGTGCAGAGTCGTATCAAAATGCTCAACAAGATGCAGATTATAGAGGTTGATGAAGAAGATACCAGTTCTCTTCGATTGAAATTTCCTCCTGCATCACGTAGTGGAGACTATCCTGTAATATGCGAAGAAGTGTCTAAGAGTTATGGAGACCAAGTCATCTTTAGTGGAGTCAATATGACTATAGAAAGAGGGCAGAAAGTTGCATTTGTAGGTAAAAATGGAGAAGGAAAATCGACACTTGTCAAGGCTATATTGGGTGAAATTTCTTATGGAGGAACACTCAAACTTGGACACGGTATCCAAATCGGTTATTTTGCTCAAAACCAAGCACAGCTCTTAGATGACAATCTGACGGTCTATGATACGATTGATTATGTCGCTACGGGAGCTATTCGTACCCGTATTCCTGCTTTGCTGGGTGCTTTTATGTTTGGTGGTGAAGCCAGTGAAAAATTGGTCAAGGTATTGAGTGGTGGAGAACGTACTCGTCTAGCGATGATTAAGTTATTGCTCGAGCCAGCGAACTTGCTTATTCTCGATGAGCCAACCAATCACTTAGATTTGCAAAGTAAGGATGTACTCAAAGAGGCACTATTGGCTTTTGATGGAACAGTGATTCTTGTCAGTCATGACCGAGATTTCTTGGATGGCTTGGCAGATGATATATATGAGTTTGGTGAAGGAAAAGTGAAACGTCATATCGGAGGTATCTACGAATTCCTACGCACAAAGGCAGCGGAACAGACAGGAATCAATGATATAGGTACTATCTTGCATGCTGAGAAGCAATTGAAAGATTCTTATGATGGCAAGCTTTCTACTTCTCCTACAGGAGGAACTATTCCTACAGCAGCATCTGTGTCTGGTAATCAGACAGACAGTACGAGCAATCAGCAGACAACCTCAAAAGTCTTTGTAGACACAAAGACTTCCAAAGAGGGCATGACATTGAGCTATGCTGAGCAGAAAGAACAACAGAAGAAACTTCGTAAACTTCAACGAGCGGTAGATAAGGCTGAGGGTCAGATAGCAAAGCGCGAAGCTGATATCGCTATTTTAGAGAAAAAAATGTTGACAGAACAAGGCATGAATGACCCTGACTTATTTAAGCAACATGGTATATTGAAACAACAACTCGAAGAAGATATGAAAGGATGGGAAAAAGCTGCATCAGACCTTGAAAAGGGACAACTCTAACAGCGCAATTCTGTCACTTAAGTAATAACCAATAAAAAAAGAAGAATGAAAAAATCTATTGGCGGTGTAGCCATAGCCGCAGCAATGTCTTTGACTGCGTGTGTTTCTACACCCAAACAAGAGCTTGGCGTTGGTATCAAATTAAGTAATTTGGATACTTTAGTCACTCCAGGAAATGATTTCTATGAGTATGCTAATGGAGGTTGGATGAAAAATAATCCTTTAACAGCAGAATACTCACGTTTCGGTAGCTTCGATCAACTTCGTGAACGAAGCAATGACCAGATGCGTGTCATCGTAGATAAACTGCAAAAAGAAGAACAAAAAGAAGGTTCTGACAGTTGGAAGGTATCTGTTCTTTACAAAGAAGCGATGGATAGTGTGAAACGAAATGAATTAGGAGTGGCTCCAGTACAACCTTTACTTGATGATATCAAATCGCTCAAGACCAAGGATGATATGTTAGATATGATGGTTCGTTTGACCAAATTAGGTATGCATCCTTATTTTTACCTATACGTATCAGCAGATTCGAAGAATAGTAACTTGAATATCTTGAACCAGATGCAAGGAGGATATGCGATGCCTGATCGTGATTATTATCTTCTACCTGAGACTAAAGAGATTCGTGATGCCTATCTTGTCTATATGACTAAGATGTTCGAATTGGTCGGTAAATATTCACCAGCTCAAGCCAAGAAAGAAGCTTCTTTGGTTTTTGATATGGAGAAATCCTTAGCTAAATATGCCCGTTCCAAAGCGAAATTGCGTGACCCATTGACTAACTACAATAAAGTATCAATGGCTGATGCCTGTGCTTTGGTTAAGTCTTTTGATTTGAAAACGTATATCACTAAGTTGGGGATGAGTGTTGATTCTATAAACTTAGGACAACCAGAAGTATTGAATAATGTAGCCAAGAAAATCGCTTCTTCATCTATTGACCAGCAAAAAGCTTATTTGATGTGGAGAGTAATCATCAACACGACTTCTATTCTCAACGATGAAGTTGCCGAAACGACTTTCGAGTTCTTCAGTAAGAAGCTAGAAGGTATCAAAGAGATGCGCCCTCGTTGGAAACGTGCTTTGTCATTCGTCAATGGAACGATGGGAGAAGCAGTAGGTCAATTATATGTCGCTGAATTTTTCCCACCAGCAGCAAAACAACGCATGGTGAAATTGGTTGCTAACTTGCAAGAAGCTCTCGGTGAACGCATCGAGAATCTAACTTGGATGAGTCACGAGACCAAAGAAAAAGCATTGGAAAAACTCAAGTCATACACAGTGAAGATTGGGTATCCTGACAAATGGGAGGATTATTCTAAATTGTATATTCAAGATGATAATCTTTGGGCCAATACACAACGCATTGCTGAATGGGATTATGCAAAGGAGTTGAAAAAACTAAGTGAACCAGTAGACAGAGCAAAATGGGGGATGACTCCTCAGACTGTCAATGCTTATTACAATCCTGGAACCAACGAGATCTGCTTCCCTGCAGCAATATTGCAATATCCTTTCTTTGATATGACAGCAGATGATGCCTTCAATTATGGTGCAATTGGTGTGGTAATCGGTCATGAGATGACTCATGGATTTGATGATAGTGGTCGTAAGTACAACAAAGAAGGAAACTTAGAAAATTGGTGGACTAAACAAGATACCGAAAACTTCAATCAGGAAGCTAAGAAGATGGTTGACTTCTTCAGTTCTATCGAGGTTGCTCCTGGTGTAAAAGCAAACGGAGCGTTGACTTTAGGTGAAAATATTGCTGACCATGGTGGTTTGAAAATTTCATTCCAAGCCTTCCAGAAAGCACTTAAAGAACATCCATTGGAAACAAAAGATGGGTTCACACCAGCGCAAAGATTCTATCTTGCTTACGCCGGTGTATGGGCTCAGAACATTCGTCCTGCAGCGATACTTAATCGCACGAAGACAGATGAGCATTCATTGGGTATGTGGCGAGTAAATGGTGCCTTGCGTCAAATAGATACTTGGTACACTGCCTTTAATGTGACCGCAAAAGACAGTCTATTTATCCCTAAAAAGGATCGTGTAGACATCTGGTAGTCGTCATAGAATGATTTTAATGAGAACTGCAATAGAAGCCTTTGGCTTTTGTTGCAGTTTTTTTTCTAGCTAACTGCATATTGTAGTCTGCTTTTTGTTACCAATGCCACTGAATTTGTAAGAGTCCTTCCCCTTGTCGATTGCTCTTGATCTCATTTATGCCAGAAGAAATCGTCATTCGGTCCTCATAAACACTCTCCCGCCATTGAGCTATCAAGCGTATATGAGGATTCAGATTCCATTGTGAGATTATCGTGTAGCGCCATCCTTGTCCATAAAGCATAGGAAATGAGAAGTGATACAATAGTCCTGGTTCATACAGATAAATCCGAGCATTGTATCCTTGCGTATCGAAATAAGCGAGTTGTCCAGTCAGTTGAAAAGGACGAATCGAGGGATGATACTTCAATGAGGCAACTTGCAAAACTCCCCGTTGTGGCTTATCATCTTTGTATCCCGCAAAAGTCAAATAACTCTTCGCTTGCAGTTGCCATGTAGACGTTGGTTTCCAAGTGATATCTCCTCTGAATTGTAGGTTAAGGAACTGTTGCATGACTTGTCTCGCTTCATCACTCTCTTGGGTCTTATTTTGTCCTTTAGACTTGAAGCGGTATTTCAGTCCCAATTGCCATTGACGCTTGGCTTGATACCTTATAGAGAGGGCACATTCTATGCCATCAGAGGGTAAGGATGCCCTATATTTTGGCTCAGGAAATCTGAAATAATCGACATACCCCTCGACATGCGTCTTGGCAAAAGGCGTTGCCTCGAATCCCAGATAAATCCCTTGTTCATTAGCAATACGTCCTCCTTCCTCCAATGAATTGGCAAACAACGGATGATAATGGTCACTATAGTAGCGTATCGAAGAATAGAGTCGCCAGCCATTAAAAGGATAATATTGGACCGATTGCAACAAAGCATACCCTTGCTGTGAGTCGGTCGCAAACTCCCCAGAAAGGAACCACAATTGATGGTGATAATTATAATCAACGCTACCTGCAGTTAGTGATTGTCCACGGAAGTAATGCTTATTGTATTTACGTAATGGTCGCCAATAAGGATGGTCAAAATGTGTATAGAGCAACGATGACCCGATACTGAATATTGCTCCGTTGTGCGGTTTATATTCGATATGACTAGCTGCTACTTGTTGCGATGCAGCGTTTTTACGGTCTATTTCAGACCATGTTCGGTGGTATCCAGTTTCTTGAATAGCGGTGATGGTATCTTGTATGATTGTGGCATCGATAGATCTGGAGGAAAGTAATCCCGTGAGATGCCATGAGTGTCCCATCCTGACGGTTGCCCCAATCCCTTGCATGAAATTGCTTTCACTACTTGACGAATGTTTGGTAAGGGTAGGATGATAGTTGAATAGCGTATTTGCTCCGCCGTATTTCCCAATAGAAAATCCTTGGTTTAGGACCAATCCACAACCGAAATCAGCTCGGTAATTACCGATTGCCAGAGCTTCTATCCGTCCGACCTCCTTCATAAAGAAATATGGAGAGATGAAATCATATCCTAGGTCATTTCCCATTCGACCAAACGGCTCTCCTGCATCTTGCTGCACCGTTAGTCCTGCTTGTAGCTGTTGTCCATAATGCCACCTGTACCTAATTGTTTGTGACCATGGATCCCCCTGAAAGTATTTGTTGATATTTTTACTTGTTGCTGTAGCTGGCTTCTCGAATCCAGCTCGCTTATAGCACGGTATCATTAGGTCTCCGATTACCTGCTGTTGACCATATTCTAAAATCTTGTGCCAAGAAGGAAGTGTTTTGGATTTTATGGGTCGGGCACAAATAAATGGAGATAACCGTCGATAGGTTTGCATATCCATAGAGGGAAGTAACAACAAGTTCTCGGCCTCTTTGAAGCCATGTCTTATGTACCGATAGTACATAATTTCTTCTATTTGATTGTCTGTAAGCGTATTGAGTGCAAGGAATTGCTCATACGTCGCTTGATTGATGTTTAGCCGTCCATCTTTTGTCTGTGCTTCTTGTAATATCTGTGGATTGTTTTTCCATAAGCTATCTCTGATAGCTACTCTAGCTTCTTCGAGGGTTTCTATTTCATCTTCAAGATAGATACCCTGTTCAGCAGCTTCTTCCAGACGTTGTTGTAATTGGATCGGAATTTCTTGGGCAGTTAGTTTTAAGATTGAGGTAAGTGTGAAAATCGCATATATCCCAATACAAAAAAGGGAAAGTCGTTTCATTTAAGTAATAGCTATATTTTGTTTTAATTGTTATAAAGGCATTTCAAATGCAAGTTTAATTCCAGTAATAATCATCCCTGTCCCTATAATGGCTAAGATAAGTCCCATCATCTTACTGATGACCTTAATCATATTAGGCCCCAATTTTGAGATGATTCGGTCAGCACCAAGAAAGGAGAAGTAGGTAACAGTAATCATAAAAGCAAACACGATGATGGCTATAATGGTGTGTATAGTGGTCCCATCCGTAACAGTATTCATAGCTGTCACTAAGGTACCTGGTCCAGCAAGGATAGGAATCGCGATAGGGGTTGTCGCTATATCATCATCATCATCATCTGTATCTGTAGGGGGATGTGTGGCCCTTTCATCATTTGCTCCTTTGTTATTGGTCTGTGATTGGATTTTCGATTTTTGGAACATCAGCATCTCGAATCCAATCCAAAACATCAAAATACCTCCTGTGATTTTAAACGCAGGAATCGTAATCCCAAAAAGTTGGAAGATCCATTTACCGACTAAAGTGAATGTGACAGTGATGATGAATGCCATGATGCAGGACTTCTTAGCTATTCTCAATTTTGACTCTTTGGAACGACCTGCTACTATACCTATAAAATTGGTCGAAGTAGCTATTGGATTCATGATTGCAATAAAACCAGTCAATGTGGTTAAAGCAAAGGTAAGGAGTTCTGTATTCATAGGTGATGTCTATTAGCTATTGGGAGCAAGTGGTTTAATAAAACGGTTATCTTTACCATACAAAGATACTATCTGCAGCTATAAAAATCAACAAAATAGTCTACTTATTCTATAATACAACTGATGATTTGTGCTGAAGACGTATCTGATCCCTTTTTTGCTAAAAATTTAGTCTATTTTTTACGTTTAATAACTAAGGTCTAATTTATAGCTAATCGTATGATGTAGTAATAAAATGTATAGTTTATTGTTTGTAAATAGAGCAAAAAGGAAGAGAAGATTAAAATAAATGAACAAAAAGATAAATAATATTTGTCCTGTAATGAACTTTTTCTATCTTTGCAATGTGAAAGAAACAAAAGATTAAAGCCGAGTAAGTAAAAAAAAGGAAACAGGTATACGGCTATTACAAGATTGTCTAGACAGAAACGTTTCTATAATTGAGAATGTGAATTGTAATTTCAAAAATTAAAAGGTAAGAAGATGAAAAAGTTTGTTAAGTCTCTAACGGCTGGTCTCATGACCACAGTTTTCATGTCTACAATGGCGCATGCGCAGGAAAGTCATTTTGTGACAGCATCAGTTGGTGCAGATTTAGTCAGTGGCTATATCTGGCGCGGTTCCGATTGTGGTGGTTTCAGTGTGCAACCTGGGATTACACTTGAAACTAAGAATGGTTTCTCAATAGGTGCATGGGGTTCTGTCGGATTGGATAAAGAAGATACGAAAGAATTTGATTTATCTCTAGGCTATGCTGTCGATAAGTTCTCTGTTACGGTGACGGATTATTGGTTTGATGCCTATCAGTCTAGTACTCGTTACTTTTTGTATGATGCTCATTCTACTGCCCATGTCTTCGAGGGGACATTAGCCTATGACTTTGATTTATTTTCGCTTTCAGTCAATACCAACTTTGCAGGTAGCGATTACAAGAGTGATGGAGATCGAGCGTATTCTACTTATATCGAGGCTGTTGTTCCCTTTACTGTAGACCATCTGGATATGGCTTTGGAAGTCGGTGGTACTCCAGCAGAGGGGGCTTATAGTGATGGTGCAAACATTGTCAACATAGGTCTTTCAGCAAGTCATGATGTGAAGATATCTGACCAATTGAGTATTCCTGCTTTTGCAAAAGTGATTATGAACCCTTATGCCGATAAGGTATATTTTGTTTTCGGTGTCAGTTTCTAATTTCATGTAGACTGCTAGATGCCATGAGGGATTATTCCCGACAATTTGCTATTTATTTAAAAAACGAAAAAGATGAAAAAGATTGAAGCTATAATCCGTAAGACTAAATTTGAGGATGTAAAAGATGCTCTTCTCGAAGCGGATATTGAGTGGTTTTCTTATTACGATGTAAGAGGAGTAGGTAAGTCTCACGAAGAGCGTATGTACAGAGGTGTAGTGTATGATACAAGTGCTTTGGAACGTACCTTAATTTCGTTAGTTGTACGTGATAAAAATGTAGAAATAGCTATTCAAGCTATTTTGAAAGCTTCTCACACAGGTGAGATTGGAGATGGACGTATCTTCATTTTACCCGTAGAAGATGCCGTGCGTATCCGGACAGGTGAACGAGGAGATATTAGTCTCTATATCGCAGAGCACGAGAAGTAGGATATTTCAATAGGTATAAATTTAATAGTTTAAGAATATGATAACAATGGATACGATGGCCACATTAGCCACTGTAGTAGGAGATACAATCTCTACAGCCGTAACCCCCGTCTCTACTGTCGCAGTAGAAGAAATCAAAGAAAGTGTGTCAGCAGCAAGTAGCATCAATGGATTAGATACTGTATGGGTACTTCTTGCCGCTATCCTTGTCTTTTGGATGCAACCTGGTTTTGCTTTTGTAGAAGCAGGTTTTACTCGTGCCAAAAACACCTCTAACATATTGATGAAAAATTTCGTAGACTTCATGGTCGGTTCCTTCCTTTATTGGTTTATAGGATTCGGTATCATGTTTGGTGCTGGAAAATTTGCAGGAATGCCTAACTTTTTCAGTCTCGACTTTTTCGAAGCCACTAATATCCCCAAAGAAGCTTCATTAATATTTCAAACCGTATTTTGTGCCACAGCAGCGACTATCGTGTCAGGTGCCATGGCAGAACGGACTAAATTCTCGATGTATATCATCTTTTCAGTAGTGATTACTGGCTTGATTTACCCAATATCTGGACATTGGGTCTGGGGTGGAGGCTGGCTCTCTGACCTCGGATTTCATGATTTCGCTGGTTCGACAGTCGTCCATGCCTGTGGAGGTGTGATGGCTTTTGTGGGTGCATGGATATTAGGTCCACGTATGGGTAAATACGATAAAAAAGGCAAAGCTCGTGCGATTCCAGGACATAACCTCAGTTTTGCAGCCTTGGGAGTCTTCATCTTATGGATGGGCTGGTTTGGTTTCAACCCTGGTTCTCAGTTAGCCGCTACAGGTTCTGTCAATGCAATTGCTATTTCTCATGTCTTCATGACTACCAATTTAGCTGCTGCGCTAGGCGGTTTGGCCGCGATGATTACTTCTTGGTTGCAATTCGGTAAACCATCATTGCCGTTTACTCTAAATGGTATCTTAGCTGGACTAGTCGGCATCACTGCAGGCTGTGATCAAGTAAGCTTGATTGGTGCAGCCATCATAGGTGTCGTGTGTGGTGTAGTTATGATTTATTCAGTAGAATTTATCGATAATATACTTAAGATTGATGACCCCGTAGGTGCTTCATCTGTGCATGGTGTATGCGGTTTCTTAGGGACGGTTATGGTCGGTTTATTCTCCACAACAGATGGTTTATTTTATGGCAAGGGTGCTTCTTTCTTAGGAGTGCAGGTACTCGGTTCTTTGGCCGTGATTGCATGGGCTGGAATTGCTAGTGCGATTGTGTTCTTGGTTCTTAAGAAGATACATGGACTCAGAGTCAATGCACGTATTGAAGAAGAAGGATTAGATGTTTATGAGCATGGATCATCTGCCTATAACTAATAAACTAATTAGTTTATCGTACATAGAGTTTCTAGTTAACGAATCTCATCCGTGCTCTCCTTTTTGAGAAGGCAATGATTTAGCCCTTTATCCTCTGAACTGTTATCTCTTAACATAGAAGGGCTATGATACCAACATACAACAAGGGTCTTTACTACAGTGACGTAGGCTATTCAATATTTTGAATAGCCTACGTCTATTTGGTAACACTTCGTGATAACGAAATCTATCTTTTGAATTGTCCTTTTATTTTGTTCAATACATAAAAAACCCCCTTAAAATGAGATTTAAGGGGGTTAAAAATAGCTGTTGGACTATTTCCTTAGGAACAAAGTAACTCAGTCTCTATTTAAGCGCTATTATTTCACTATAGTTAAAGAGGAGAACTGAGCGATGAAATTAAGATAAAATCATCTTGTTATTTCTTAGCAAAAATTCCTAAGTCAGCTCTGTCCTTATCAGGACCAAATCGAACTGGGTCATTATATTTGACTTGCAAATCCAATAATTGTTTCTTCAAATCTTTGATTATCGCTTCATTACCTTTCTGGCCATAGATATTGTGCATCTCAGTAGGGTCTTTTTTCAAATCATACAATTCCCACACATCGATATCATTGTAAAAATGAATCAATTTATATCGGCTAGTTCGGATACCATAATGGCGTTTGACACAATGTTCAGCTGGATACTCATAGAAATGATAATACAATGAAGTTCGCCAATCTGTAGGATGCTCACCTTTGAGAAGAGGAAGTAGTGATACTCCTTGTATATCTTTAGGTATAGGTAGCCCAGCTAAATCTAGGAATGTAGGTGCATAATCAATATTTTGAACCATTTCATCAATATCTCCTTGTCTATCAAATCCTTTAGGCAGATGCATAACTAATGGGGTATGCATAGACTCCTCATACATAAATCGTTTATCAAACCAACCATGTTCTCCCATATAGAATCCTTGGTCAGAAGTGTAGACGACTAATGTATTGTCTAACATATTGTTTTCTTTGAGATAATCTAAGACACGACCTACATTATCGTCAAGTGATTTGACAGTCATCATGTAATCACGCATGTAACGTTGGTATTTCCAATTAGCCAATTCTTTACCCTTGAGGTCTGCTTTGTAGAATTTATCGATGATAGGATTGTAGAATTTGTCCCATGCAGCTCGTTGGTTCTTATCTAGACGGCCAATAAATGACTCATAGGTTTTTTTTAAGCGACTGTCCTTATCAGGACGAAGCATCTTAAGGTCATAAATAAGGTCCATATCTTTTTCGATACTCATCTCCTGAGCAGCAGCAGCTGGACGTCCTTTATAATCATCGTAGAAATTATCTGGTAGTGGGAAGGTCTTATCTTCATAGATGCCTAGGTCTTTTACATTGGGCATCCAATCTCTATGAATTGCTTTGTGATGAATCAAGAGGCAAAAAGGTTTACTCCTATCTCTTTTATTGTTCATCCAATCGATTGCATCATCAGTGATGATGTCTGTAATATATCCTTTTTTGCGAATGGTCTTATTTTGTTGAGTGATGAAATCAGGATTGTAGTATTGTCCTTGTCCAGGTACTATCTCCCAATAATTAAATCCAGTAGGAAGTGTCTCTAGATGCCATTTACCGATGATGGCTGTTTGATAGCCTGCTTTTTGGAGCAATTTAGGGAATGTTTGTTGAGTCGAGTCAAATAGGCAAGTCGAGTTGTCATAGAACTTGTTTGCGCACGAATGCTTTCCAGTGAGCATACAAGCACGGCTAGGACCACTTAGTGAATTTGCGACAAAACTATTGGTGAAGCGAACTCCATCCTTGGCAATCCGGTCAAGATTAGGTGTCTCTATGTACCGTTTGTCATAGCAGCTCATCATCTGAGCTGTATGGTCGTCGGTCATGATGTACACGATGTTGAATTTTTTTTGTGCCTCTGTTTTCTTGGCATTACTGCAAGAAGCGAGCGAAGTTAGAGTAGCAGCCCCCGTAAGTGTGTAGAGGATACTCTGTTGTAAATGAATCATGATAAAAAGTATTTAGTTGATTAGTTGAATAGTCAAGACCGCCGTCTGTAGGCAACAAAAATACAAATAATCTTTTTCAAATGGTCCTTTTGTTTTGTTTTCTTCTTTAGCTATGATGAAAAACGGCTGTTTTGTGATGTATTAGAATCATAATGTGTAACTTTCGCGATTGTAAAAAAGGGGCATAAGTAACAACTGTCTTTTTCTTATTACCGACTTGAAGAATATAAATAGTTAATATCAAAACGATTATGTACATAGCGAAATTAGCACATGCGAAGAGAATCTATCCATTAAATGAGCAGTTTGAAAAGGTCTTTAGTTATTTGCAAGACCATGACTTATTGACCATGCCTCTTGGACGCATTGAGTTGGATGGTGATGCTGTCTTTATCAATAATGCACTAGAAGATGCCGTATCTCAAGCATCACAAGTATTGGAAGTTCATCAACAGTATCTCGATATCCATATCTTACTAGAAGGACACGAACGGATTGGCTGGAAAGCACTTGAAGACTTGAGTGTTTTGAAGCAAGCCTATGATTTCCAGAAGGATTTTTCTTTGTATGATGAGCAACCAAGTACCTATGTCGATTTATATCCTGGAGATATGGCTATTGTCTTCCCAGAAGATGCTCATGCACCTATTATTGGGGAAGGGAAGATACGCAAAGCAGTGGTCAAAATCAAACTTATCTGATATTCTTAACAGGGATGTAATCTGAACTTTGTTAGATGCGCTTCTATCAGCCATTATTCTTCGTATTTTGTTGATAATCAGTTATTTAGTTGTTTATTTCAATCCTTTTTTGTACCTTACAGATAAGATTTTAATAACCCACAAAAAACTTCAAATATGAACAAAATTGAACTAATAAAGACAGCCCAAGCCTTGGTGGCAAATCACAAGGGCATTTTGGCTATGGATGAAAGTGGTGGAACCATCAAAAAACGTTTCGACCTATATAATATCTCTCAAACAGAAGAATCTCGAAGATTGTATCGTGAATTGATCTTAACTACTCCTCATTTGGGAGACTATATCAGTGGGGTGATTCTTTTTGATGAAACCATTCGTCAATCAAAGAAAGACGGTACTTCATTTGTCAAAGTGATTACCGATGCAGGAATTATTCCTGGAATAAAAGTGGATAAAGGCGCCAAAGCAATGGCCGGTCATCCTCATGAAAAAGTGACTGAAGGATTAGATGGTTTACGTGGACGATTAACTGAGTACGCTCAGATGGGAGCCCGTTTTGCCAAATGGAGAGCAGTCATTACTATCGGAGATGGTATACCAAGCAAAGCTTGTATCGAAGCAAATGCTCATGCACTTGCGCGCTATGCTGCCTTGTGCCAAGAGGCTGGTATCGTACCTATGGTCGAACCAGAGATTCTGATGAACGGTAGTCATTCTATGGAACGATGCTTCACGGTGACTCAAGAAGTGCTTCGGACTGTCTTCAAACAACTAAACAAACAAGGAGTCATGCTCGAAGGGATGATTTTGAAACCAAATATGGTGCTTCCTGGATTGACTTGTTCTAAACAAGTAGGAGTAGATGAGGTAGCCGTTGGCACTGTACAGTGTTTCTTGCGTACTGTCCCTGCAGCTGTTCCAGGCATCATGTTTCTCTCAGGTGGACAATCTAGTGAATTGGCTTCGGAACGCTTAAATGCAATGAATAAATTATTTATGGGCAAATTACCTTGGGGACTTTCTTTTTCATATGGACGTGCTATTCAAGAACCAGCACTTAGTATATGGCGAGGAGAGTCAGCTAATGTAACGAAAGCACAAGAGGCCTTATTACTTCGTTCGAAGTGTAATTGGGCAGCACGTCAAGGCAAGTATAGTGCCGCGATGGAGAAATGATAGCATCTCAAAGACATGGAGGACTTTATATATTAGGGTCATATTACACTTTCAAAAAGTGTAATATGACCCTAATTTTTATTTGCTCTTTCTATCGTCTTTTTTTAGTCATATGGAATGATTTATTTTTTGACTTTTGTACCCAAACTAGTACTCCAGTGATCGATAAGAATGACCCTAATAATCCACCAATAAAAGTAATGAATAGTCCAAACCAACCCCAATATTTACCCGTATGAAGGCGCATAAGCTTGTTTTGGACTTCAAAATCTTTTGTTACTCCAGCATTTTTTATCTCTTTTCCTGAGTATTGATCAATAAAATGAGTTGCTCCATTGTTTGTTATGATACCAATTTCAGTCCCTGTAAGTAAGCGATAGACTGCTGATTTATCAGCAAGAAATAAAGAAACCCTTACCTTTTTTGTATTAGGTTGTCTTAGATAATGCTTGATAATGCTTCCTATTTCTATAGGTTTTTTTGTTTTTTCTATCGGATATGCTTTCATTAAATTTACATCAGGTTTACCTCCAGCTGTACGTGAGACGGCATTGTATAAGGGCTTAAAAGCTAAAATACTTCCCGTTATACTTAGAAATAACAATATACCCAATGCGTAAAATCCCCATACACGATGCCAGTCAAATATTTTACGTTTATAAGCTGTTTTGGTTTGGTATGTAAAAGCATGTTTAATTGCTCTTTTACTTTTTCGTTTAGGCCACCAAATAGATAGTCCTGAAATTAGGGTGATTATAAAAAACAATGTAGCTATTTTTATTATCCATCCTCCTGGTCCTCGCCAAAGTAACATGCTATGTAAATGTGCAACAATGTAAAAAAATTGAGCTATCTTGCTTTGTCCTACGATTTTCCCATTATATGGATTGACAAATATGTCTTGAAGACCTTCTGGTCCCATAATAAGAAAGTCAATACAACTATTTTTCGATTTACTTGCGGTGATATATGTGATTCGATTCTCAGGAAATGTTGCTTGTACATTTTCTTCCATCTCTTCAATCGATATCCACTCTGTTCCCACTTTCTCAATAGAAGAATAGGGCTTGTTTACGGCTGTCATAATTTCGTCTGAGAAAACAAATAGACTTCCGGTAAAACAGATAAAGAAAAAAATGATTGCACCAGGTAAACCAATCCATAAATGGAGTTTGAAGAGAAACTTTTTTATTGTCATATTTATATTAGTATAGGTGCTAAGTTTGTACTTATTTGCTCATTAAAACTAGTTGATTTTAATCAGTTGACTAGGTATCCCCCCTTTAATATTAAAAGCTTCTTTGCTCTCACCAGTTGCTGGATTGTAGGTGTAATATCCTTGATAATTGGATGAACTGACTGCAAAATAGACCAAACCGTCGATTATAACGGGGCCATTTACACTATATAATACGGATGAAGTACTTCCTGGAATCCCTTCTATTTTAGTGGCAATCTTCGTCTTAATATCGACTTCGTATGCATACATGTTTTCTTCCATTGAATTACTCCAGTTTGCAGCCATACCAGTTTCTTTAAGCCTTACATAAAGTTTGCCATTAAGGGTAGCTCCTCCTCCCATTGCAAAACTTCCTTTTTCTCCAATAATATCGTCATAATCTAGACTCCAGGTCTTATCAAAATCGGTTTCACCTGCTTTGATACGTAAACATCTCGTGTGCATACGTTCGTTTAAATTTCCAGCTAGGGAAGATAAATAAATATTTCCATTTTCGTCTTTTTGTACATAATTTGTATTTTTACGTTCAAATCCAAGCCATATATAGTCAGGATAAATAGCCATCTTTACGAATTTATCGGTGTTTACATTGAATACAGCTACAAACGTACTATCTATGGCTTCGTAACCATCACTATTATTAAATTTGACCTGAGTATAAAGATATCCATTGCTTTCAATCATAAATGAACCTAACCTAGTACTTGTAACATCATCCGTAATATAAGGTTGTATTGCACTTGCAATATCAATTTCACCAGTGCGTGACATCGTTGATGGATTGAACGTCTGAATAGCTGTTGTACTTCTGTTTGCATCAGTATAATACCCTTTAGTATCATTTACAACTTCAAAAGTAAACAATGTTTCCCCTACCGATATAAAACCAGCATCACTCAGTTTATTTTGATTATATACATACCTTTGGATACCTGAATCACCAGATGAATTATGTACATTGTAAATATCTCCATGGTAAGAAATACCTGCATCTCTAGCAGCCCCCAACAATGAATAAGACTCTTCGGTAGGATCAATTTCTCCAGAAAAAGGGGTTTTACTAGTCAGTAGCATACCACTAAAGTCTTCAGTGTCTGTAATCAGCCACAACGCATATCCCGTGTTGTTTGTGTCATCAGATATACTTGGCGTGTCTTCACTCGTTGAACAGCTTGTGATTAGGGATAAAGCAGTGATTACCATTCCCACAAAATACAATTTTGATTTTCTCATATTTATTTGTTTTTAATTAATTAGATACTTGAGTTTTAAACGAAAATTTATTCCTGGCTTTTGTACCCTAAAGCCATCATATGTCTTAGTGTTAAGAATATTATTTAGTTCCAAATTGATTGATATGGGTAGTCCTTTTTTTCTATAGGTAACCCCTAAATCTACTACATTCTGGGTGGGAATGATATTAGCATCCGAATCTGCCTTACCAAAGAGTGAAGGTTCTTCAGATTTTGGTATGGAATTTAATAAATACTGTTCTACATAGGTATAATTACCATATATCTGCCATAACCCGTAAACAAAAGGGCTAGTGGGACTATAGCGTAGACCAACATTCCCAAAGAAATAAGGAATATTGGGACGTCTAGCATTTAGGAGTAATTTGTTTTTTACGTCTTGAATATTCTTTCGTCTAATATCTTGATAGGTAAGAGATATATTATAGGTCAGACAATTTATTGGTTTCCCCTTTAATGTAAATTCTGTACCAAGTACTTGTGTATCATCTGTATTCTGGTATTTACTTTGGTAAAGGGTATAGTTTTGCAGAATAATTTGGCCCTTGATATAGCGATAAAATGCATTTAGATCTAACCATAAAGTTTTATTTTGATTTAGTTTAGTAAAACCTCCAATATTTATATTATCACTTCTTTCTGGTGTCAAATCAGGATTACCTAATATATCACTTTCTGGTTTTCCTAAGTACTCTCCTGCATCAGGGATGCGTGTCGCTTTCTCATAGGATACACGTATATATTGGTCATTATTGAAATTGTATTTTATTGAATTTGCAATGCCATAATTCGTGTCAGATACTTTTGTTGGATCACCATAATAGTCATAAACTGAGGCGACTGAACGAGTGTTTACTTGATATCTTTTGAGTGTGAAAATATTTGTTATTCGTTTACTCAATAAATTTGATGTTAATCCGATAGAACTAACTTGTTTTACATATTTAGCAGGAATAGATAGTATATCTAACTTGTTATCATAAAGTGTGGCGTATGGATCAGAACCTGTTCGCCTTTTATTCGTGAGATTATGATTGAAATCCAATCGACTATTTGCACCTATCTTGTAGGATAAATTGATTCTACCAAGCATATAGTCTGTATGAAGAGTCTTATAAGACTGTGAAAGACCTGATTCGCCAGTGTGGTTTTCTGATTCATACGGAGTAGCTTCGCCAAGCCAATTGTATGAGTATGCTGGTGTGTCGTCATTTATAGTCCTGAGTTTGCTATATGCACCAAAGATATCCAGATTTAGTTTTTTGAATTTCTTCTTGTAATGTGTCGTGAAGATTCGACTATCTTCATAATACATGACTTCTCCAAATACGTGTTGCATTCTAATATCGTTTTGTCTTTGTTTATTGATGTTAGAAAGAACTATTCCCACTTCAAATAAATCGGCTATCTTAGTATTTTTAACACCTGTTTTTACTTCCATGAATCCGCTTTCTACTCCTCCATGAAAGCGCTTGACATTTGTTTTTTTCAAATTACCAGTAACAGCATCAGCTATCTCAGCTTGAATCTTGTAATTGTTGTCGGCAGCTACATAGTAGGATGAAATATCGACAAATAATTTCGTCTTAGGAATAGAAAGATAACCATTTACTGAAACTTGATTTGTGTTGAAGGAACCAATACTATAGGTCATCGCTAGATTGTTTTTTTGACTCTTACGCGAAATCAGATTTACTGCTCCACCTAACGCATCAGCTCCAAGTTCTGTAGGTAAAATGCCTTTGTAAATCTCTATATTTTCTATTTGATCAATTGGAAGTAAACTGAGATTGAAAGCATTTCCTAGGTAATCAAGAGGTACCGCATCTCTGAAAAAACGAATAGCATTTCCATGTAACCCATTTATGCTGATATCTGTGCTACTTCCAACTCCTCCATTCTTTCGAACTCTTACACCAGATACCTGGTTCATTATTTGAGGTAGACTTATCGATTGAGCTTGAATTTTTTTTATGTCTACAACGGCAGTTCTGATAGGTGTCTCACGTTTTAGTTGCTCTTGTGATTTTCCTACAATGACTACTTCCTGAAGTTTATCACTATTTTCTTCTAACTGAATATTAATGCACTTATCATGTCCTTTCTTTAATTCTATATCAATGATTTGAGTTTCGAATCCAAGGTAAGAAGCTTTTAGTTTGATATTCCCTTCGTTTGTTGTCTTAATTGTATAGTATCCATCATTATTTGAAACTGCCCCTGTTTTGGTACCTATCAAAAATAGAGTCGCTCCAGGCAACGGGTTATCATGTGAATCAGATACTCTACCTGAAATAAGAGATTGTCCAGATAAAGAGACCGTTGTTAGCGCAAGCATAAATAAAAGTATTATTTTTTGTATCATACTATTTTCTGAATTTTGGGAACAAAGTTATGGGTATGGGTTTTATTTAATGTAACGTAATCAGTCTTATTAACTACGTAATCAGTCTGTCAATGTGCGATTTGAACTAGTTTGATGAAAATCATAATAAGTAGGTATTTAGATAATTCATAATCACGAGAAATGGGGATTGTCTGAGTTGGTGAAGAACTGTATTTTTGTAAATTGGATTAGGTCTAAAGACTAGAGCCTATTTGATACTAAATGTTACTAAATAGAGAGTTATAAAAAATGAAATCATCATATAAAATACATACTAGTACGGGTGGGACTTATTACGAAACAAAGGACTTATCATTATTAAATGAAGAAGGTTATGAAGAATCTCAAGAGAGTATTACCACTAGCTATGCACGCTGTGAATACAAAGAAATTCTTCTAGATAGTGTGGCAATTATTATTAGAGATGATATAATAGATGCTCCGTTATCCATAGATTTAAAATACAATTATCCGTATATTAAAATTCATTTCGAATTGGGAGAAGAGAGTGTATATACTCCGAATACCTCAGATGGAATAAAAATCGCCATAGGCAAGAATCAATTTAATTTCTTTTATCTTCCAGTAGTTGATGGGACGTTATCTTTTATCAACCAACATAAAAAGTCGTTGGAAATCGTAATTAGTGAACAGTATATCAGAAATATATTCAAGTCAGGTTTTGAACAGATTAGTGGTCGTTTTGGTAACGCATTGGGCAATCGTAAACCCTATAAACTATTTGAACACAGTGCTAATATTCCATCTAGTCTATTGATTATAATCAACGAAATCGTAAATTGTTCATTTCAACAAGAAATCAAAATGATATATCTCGAATCAAAAGTAAAAGAAGTATTTAGTTATATTTTTTCTATTATCAACGCTGATATGTTGAACAAGAGGACAGTTATAATGAGCTCGGAAGAGCGTAAACAAGTTTTCCAAATAGAAAGGTTCTTGGAGGCTAAAATGGATGAATCGTATACTATAAAGAAATTATCTTTACTTTTTGGTATCAATGAAACAAAATTAAAACGCAATTTCAAACAAATGACAGGTAAACCTATTTTTTCATATTTGACGGATTTGAGAATGGAAAAAGCAAAATCATTACTCATTAATAATCGGCTAAATGTATCGGAAGTAGCTTACGTTGTTGGTTATAAGAATCCCCAACATTTTACAGCTGCTTTTAAGCGTAAATTTAACTGTGTGCCTAGTGATTTCAAAAAACGATTCTTTGATGGCTTATAGCTTTGATAGAGCTTAGTGTGTCATTTAGCTAGATGTGACAGCTTGTTGTAGGTCTCAGTGAGATGACAAATGATATAAATAAGAAAAAGTCTTCTAAACATTATATTTAGAAGACTTTTTCTTATTTATAGGTAAATAATATTTACCTTTTCGTGATCCAGCTGGGGCTCGAACCCAGGACCCCAACATTAAAAGTGTTGTGCTCTACCAACTGAGCTACTGAATCTAACCTTGTTTGCATACCCCGTTTTAGGATTGCGTGTGCAAAGATAGGGAGTTTTTTTATAACTCCAAATTAATTGCTGATTTTTATACAAAATGAGTACACTTTTTTTGTACCCATTTTTTTAGCCAAAAAAAAAGAGTTACTATTTCTAGTAACTCTTCGTGATCCAGCTGGGGCTCGAACCCAGGACCCCAACATTAAAAGTGTTGTGCTCTACCAACTGAGCTACTGAATCTAACCTTGTTTGCATACCCCGTTTCAGGATTGCGAGTGCAAATATAGGGAGTTTTTTTTTATCTCCAAATATTTTCTTTCGTTTTTTGAAAATAAATTGATTTTAGCCCTTTTTTTCCTGTCCTAAGTGGCTGTCAGTGTCCTTTTTAGGGTGGATTTTCGTTTTATTATGAACCCTTTTCGTTTGTTTTGAGAGTTCTTCCTTAAGTGCTTTTATCTCCTTTTGTTGCTCATTTAACGTGTTCTCTAGCAGTGTCATCTCTTGGTGAACTGTTTCAAAATCACCGATAGTTGTCACCTTTTTTTTCTGGACTGGCACTTCATTGGAGAGAACACCAATCTCTTCTGTGGAGTCTTCATCTTCTCGAAGCTGTAAGAACTGTCTGTAATAGCTCAACAGAAGTGTAGTGAATGGCAGTGCTATAATCATGCCAATGATACCTAGCAACGATCCCCAGATAGAAAGTGATAATAGTATAGCGGCTGGATTTAACCCTGTAATTTTCCCCATAATTTTAGGCACGATGTATCCATCTTGAATGATTTGTACGATTCCCATCACTAAGAGGGAACTGCCAAATATAATCCAGAAGTTACCACCTGTATCAGCTGCTTTCAGTACTGCTAACAAGGCCATTGGGATGATACCTATGGTCTGAAGGTAAGGGACTAAATTGAGGAATCCGATAAATAAGCCCAAAGCAATTGCCATCGGGAAATCGATGATTAGGAAACCTATGGATAGCAATATCCCTACTGATAGAGCCACGGTGGATTGTCCTCTAAAGTATCTATTCATGCCGGCTTGAACATCTTTTACTACGTTGGATGTTTGAGCACGATATTGTTTAGGAATCAAGGTGACCCATTTCTCTGATATCTGTTCATAATCCATCAAAATGAAGATTAAATATAAAAGGATAATAACTCCTGATATGATACTGAGAATGAAGCTAAACGAGCCACTGACAATACTCCATACTTTAGGCAAAACTTGTTGTACTGAAGTTTTAAATTCATCTGTGGAGAGCCATTTCTTTATTTCTTCGGCATTGATGTTGTGCTGTAGAAAATCGGTAATCCAAGATGGTATGTTGCTATATTTGAAACCACTATTGAAGTATTCAGTGATGAGCCCTTTTACTTTCATAATTTCCACAACTGACGGGGGAATGACAAAGTATAGAAACAAGGCAAATAGGTTGACCCAAATAAAAAGGGTTAACATGATCGTAACAATCCGGATTTTTAGCTTGAGTTTTGTCTCAAAAAAATGAATCGTAGGATACATCAAGTAGGCAAATAGCCAAGCGATGACGAAGGGGAGCAATATATTTCGAAGTAAATTGATGAAATAAAATACGCCGAATATGATGACAGCGGTCAATACACCTCTTATGAATCGATCAAATGTGATTTCTTTTTTCATTTTTCTAATGATTTCTTGTAGCATTTACGGCACAAGGGTTCATACTCAGCAGTTTCTCCGAGCATTACTTGTTTCTCTCCAGCCACTTTTCGGTGAGAGATGTATGCCAAATCACCACATTTCACGCATATAGCATGTACTTTGGTTACGGTGTCGGCTATTGCACAGAGGTTAGGCATCGGACCAAAAGGATTGGCTTGAAAATCCATGTCTAATCCTGCTATGATGACTCTAATGCCTTGAAGAGCTAATTCCTGAGCTACTGAGACGATGCTCTGGTCAAAGAATTGGGCTTCGTCTATCCCGACGACATCTATATCAGAACCTAGAAGTAGAATACTACTAGCATTGTCCACTGGGGTAGAGGGGATGGCATTTCCTTCATGAGATACGACTTCTTGTTCGCTATAACGAGTATCGATGGTGGGCTTGAATATCTCCACCTTTTGACGAGCAAACTTAGCTCTTTTTAATCGTCTAATTAATTCTTCCGTTTTGCCCGAGAACATGGAACCACAGATTACCTCGATGCGTCCGTGGCATCTTGTTTCATACATATTTTCTTCTTGAAATAGCGACATAGAATAGGGGTATTTATTTTAAATTATACTCACAAAGATACAATTTTCCCTTATTTAGCGTGTTGTTTTGTGATATTTTTCTACTTTTGTATGACAAGAGATTTCAAATAATAACCATCAATTAAAGTTTATGCTCTATGTAGTCCCTACACCGGTTGGTAATCTCGAAGATATTACTTTACGCGCATTGCGAATCCTTCGAGAAGCGGATTTGATTCTTGCTGAAGATACGCGTACCTCTGGTATTTTACTCAAGCACTATGATATCAAACGTCCCTTAAGAGCCCATCATAAATTTAATGAACATCAGACGACCGAACAAATCGTTCGTCAGTTACAGGGGGGGGCATTGATTGCGCTGATAAGTGATGCAGGTACTCCTGCTATCTCAGACCCTGGATTTATGTTAGTGCGTGCTTGCGTCAAAGCGGGTGTGGATGTGCAATGTTTACCTGGTGCTACTGCATTTGTGCCTGCGTTGGTTTCTTCTGGATTGACCAATGATCGCTTTTGTTTCGAAGGATTTTTGCCGCCAAAGAAGGGACGCCACACACGGTTAGAATCTTTGCTTGAGGAACAGCGTACGATGATTTTCTATGAATCTCCTCGTCGTTTGCTCAAGACATTGGAGCAGTTTTCACTTCTCTTCGGTATGGATCGTGAGGCCGTCGTCGTACGGGAAATCTCTAAACTGCATGAGGAATCGGTACGAGGTACACTTCGTGAATTGGTCGCTCATTTTACTGAGACGCCGCCTAGGGGGGAAATCGTCTTGTTGCTCTCTGGTGCTGAGGATAAAGAAAAGCTTGCTAAAAAGTCGAAGAAATTAGCTCGTGAACAACGGGCAGCGGCTAAACTGCAAGCGATGAAGTTGCCTGATGGAATATAGGTTAGTGTCCTATACCATGTAAAAGGTGGCTTAATAAATAAAAAAACAGTAATTTAGATAATCATTGAGATTATAAATTAAAAACAGAAGAATATGAAACATAGTTTATTTGCTATTTCTGGGCTTATTGCCCTCTTTACTGCTTTGATGCTTATGGTAAGTATCTTGTTTTCGTCTTGTACGTCAACAGCAAAAAAGAACTCATTGGTCCAAGAACGCGATTCTTTAACTAACGAGTTGACTGTTCGTAACGCTGAGATGGATAAGATGATGAGTGTCCTTTCTGAAGTTCAAGATGGAATCGACGCGATTAATAAAGCTGAAAATAGAATCAATTTGGTTCAAAAAGAAAATGGAAAATCAGCTAAAGAACGGGTATCTGAAGATATGCAGTTTATTGAAGATAGAATGGCTCAAAACAGAGAAAAAATAGAGCGATTGACCAAATTGCTTAACTCTTCAAAATATAGTAATAGTAAATTGAAGAAGATTGTCTCTGGTATGAAACAACAACTCGATGAAGCTACAAGCAGAATCAGTGATTTGGAGCAGGAACTCAAGTTTAAAAATGAGTTTGTCCAGAAACAAGCTCAAGAAATCAATAGTTTAAACTCAAGTAATTCTTTGTTGCTAGATAATACTGCAGCTAAAGAGGAAGTGATAGCTAATCAAGATGAAACCTTACACGAGGCTTATTTTGCTTTTGGAACCAAACGTGAATTGAAAAAGGAAAAGATTCTCGTGAAATCTAAGGTTCTTGTAGACCCAAGTATGCATCAGAGTTATTTTACTAAGATAGATATTAGAGATTTCAAATCACTTGATTTGTATGATAACCATGCGAAGTTATTGACTAGTCATCCAACAGATAGTTACAAATTAATCAAAAATGAAGATGGAGATTATGTTCTACACATCTTAAATGTAGATAATTTCTGGTCTAGTAGTAAATACCTTGTCATAGAAGTATGGTAGACAAGGTAGAGACAAAGTATCGTCATGTCTTTTTAGACCTTGATGATACATTATGGGATACCACAACTAATATGCAGGAGAGTTTCGAGGAACTCTATCTGCAATTTGGTTATCATGCCTATTATCCAACTTTTGAGGATTATTTTCAGGTTTATGTAACTCGTAATATGGAGTTGTGGGAGGCGTATGCACGTAAGGAGATAGACAAGATCACGCTAAACAAAGAACGATTCAGCTATCCTTTGATAGCGGCTGGCGTAGATCCAGATGAAGCTGTTGCCATGGGGGAAACGTTTAGCGAGGCTTTCTTTGCTTTGACTGGTTCCAAGAAAAAATTGAAACCTCATGCTAGGGAATTGTTGGATTACTTAGCACCTAAATATAATCTGCATATTTTATCTAATGGATTTCCAGGGATACAGCAGGCAAAGATGAAATCTGCCGGCATTCTGGATTATTTCGATCAGATTATTCTATCAGAAGATATAGGGACCCCGAAGCCAAATAAAGAAATCTTTGATTTTGCTTTGAGTGCGACTCAATGTAGGGTCGAAGAGTCAATAATGGTTGGTGATAATCCTGTTGCGGATATTCAGGGAGCTGATGCTTGTGGCTTCGATACTATCTATTACGATTGGACACATTCTAATGAGATGGTGACTAAACCCACTTATCACATTCATGATTTACTTGAAATAAAGAAGATTCTCTAAGCTTCGTTTTGAATGAATCAAATAGACACTTGAAAGGGTGTCTATTTTTTTTGGGCAAAAAAAAAGGAGTCACGCTTGACTCCAACCTTGTTAACCTTAAATCTAATACTATGAAAAACACACTACAAATGTAGCCGATTTAATCGAACTGACAAGCGTTTGGAGCTCAAAAAGCTGTTCTTAAACATACTTCTTGATATTTGTCAAAGAGACATTTCCCTATTATCCATATTCTTATAACTTTGTAATACAACTGTAACATGAAAAGACGCAATTGGTGTCTCTTCTGTCATTGAATTTACTTTATCAGATTAAATAAACTTATGGAAAACAAAAAAAGAGTTTACCTTTTTGGTAACGGAAGTGCTGAAGGTAAAGCCGAGATGAAGAACTTACTTGGAGGTAAAGGTGCAAATCTTGCAGAAATGAATCTTATAGGTGTCCCCGTCCCTCCCGGATTTACGATTACTACTGATGTATGTAATGAATACTATGATTTAGGACGTGAAAAAGTAATTGCTATTCTAAAGGATGAGATCAATAATGCTGTGCTACATATAGAGAAATTGATGTGTAGCAAACTAGGTGATAAAACGAATCCCTTATTAGTCTCTGTCCGTTCTGGGGCAAGAGCTTCTATGCCTGGTATGATGGATACGATTCTAAATTTAGGTCTCAATGACGAAGTGGTAGTTGGTCTTGCCAAAAAGACGGGTAATGCTCGTTTTGCTTGGGATAGTTATCGCCGCTTTGTACAAATGTATGGTGATGTCGTTTTGGGTATGAAACCTGAAGATAAACAACAAATAGACCCTTTTGAAGCCATCATCGAAGATGTCAAGAAGGAAAAAGGGGTAGAACTAGATACACAACTCGGGGTGGCTGACCTGCAGGAGTTGGTCAAACGATTCAAATTAGCAGTAAAGAAACAGACTGGACATGACTTTCCGACTGAGGCGCGTGAGCAACTCTGGGGGGCTATTTTGGCTGTCTTTAATTCATGGATGAATGAACGGGCTATCCTCTATCGCAAGATGGAAAGTATTCCTGATGAATGGGGAACTGCAGTAAGTGTGCAAGCTATGGTTTTTGGTAATATGGGGGATACTTCTGCTACAGGAGTTTGCTTCACTCGTGACGCAGGTTCTGGTGAGGACCTCTTCAATGGGGAGTATCTTATCAATGCTCAAGGGGAAGATGTCGTAGCTGGTATCCGTACTCCTCAGCAAATTACTAAGATTGGTTCACAACGATGGGCTAAATTGACAAGTGTCAGTGAAGCCGAACGAAAGGCAAAATATCCTTCTATGGAAGAGGCTATGCCTGAGATGTACGCCCAACTAAATGCAATTCAAGAAAAACTTGAAAAACATTATAAGGATATGCAAGATATGGAATTTACTGTTCAAGAGGGTAAATTATGGTTCTTGCAGACTCGTAATGGAAAGCGAACTGGTTCTGCTATGGTCAAAATAGCTATGGATATGCTTCATCAAGGTATCATTGATGAAAAGACAGCAATAGCACGTGTCGAGCCAAATAAATTGGAAGAGTTGCTTCATCCTGTCTTTAATCCTAAGGCTTTGAAAAAAGCTAAGACTTTAACTCGTGGATTGCCTGCTTCTCCTGGTGCTGCTACTGGGCAAATCGTCTTTTTTGCACACGATGCAGCAAAATGGGCTGAAGCGAAGAAGGATGTCATCATGGTTCGTATCGAAACATCTCCTGAGGACCTTGCTGGAATGGCTGTGGCTAGAGGTATCCTTACTGCGAGAGGGGGCATGACTAGTCATGCTGCTGTCGTTGCCCGTGGTATGGGTAAATGTTGCGTCTCTGGTGCGGGTGCTTTGAATATAGACTATAAGACTAAGACAGTTGAGATTGATGGAGTTATCCTCAAAGAAGGGGATTATATATCGATCAATGGTTCTACTGGTGAAATCTATGATGGCATGGTTGAAACTCAAGCTGCTAAGTTGTCTGGAGATTTCGAGGAGTTGATGTCTCTATGTAATAAGTATACGCGATTGACTGTACGTACCAATGCGGATACGCCTCATGATGCGCAGGTGGCTCGTGATTTTGGGGCTACTGGTATCGGTCTCTGCCGTACTGAACATATGTTTTTCGAAGGAGAGAAGATCAAAGCAATGCGTGAGATGATTCTTGCAGAAGAGGTCGAAGGACGTCGTAAGGCATTAGCGAAGATTCTTCCTTATCAGAAGGCTGATTTTAAAGGAATCTTTAAAGCGATGGCTGGATATCCAGTTACGGTCAGACTCCTTGATCCACCGTTGCACGAGTTTGTTCCTCATGATATCAAAGGACAGCAGGATATGGCTGATACGATGGGGGTATCATTATCGTTTATCCAGCAGCGAGTGGAATCTTTGATGGAGCATAATCCAATGTTGGGACATAGAGGATGTCGTCTAGGAAATACTTATCCTGAAATTACACAGATGCAAACACGGGCTATTCTTGGTGCTGCTATTGAGTTGAAGACGGAGGGGGTAACTGTAATACCCGAGATAATGGTTCCATTAACCGGAATCGTGTATGAATTTAGGGAACAAGAGGCAATCATCAGAAATGAGGCTGAGAGTTTGTTCTCTGAAGTGGGACATCGTGTAGAGTTTAAAGTCGGCACGATGATTGAAATTCCACGAGCTGCTTTGACTGCTGACCAAATCGCTTCTTCGGCCGAATTTTTCTCTTTTGGGACTAATGATCTGACGCAAATGACGTTTGGTTATAGTCGTGATGATATAGCTAGTTTCTTACCTGTATATCTTGATAAGAAGATTCTATCTGTGGATCCTTTCCAGGTTCTGGACCAAGTAGGGGTAGGTAAATTAATCCGCATGGCTACTGAAGATGGGCGCAAAAGAAGACCTGACTTGAAATGTGGTATCTGTGGAGAACATGGAGGAGAACCTAGTTCTGTTAAATTCTGCCATCGAGTAGGATTGAACTATGTTAGTTGTTCGCCATTCCGTGTGCCTGTAGCTAGGTTGGCTGCTGCACAAGCTGCAATAGAAGATGACGTATGCTAAAGATATACTAAGTAAATAATCTCTATATACCTTATTTTTATAAGAGTGGATACCTGTAAAATGGGTATCCACTCTTTCTTTTTGTGTGAAAAGGGGCTCTTAATTCTATTTTGCCATTTACCTGTGGTTATTGGCGAATAAACACTGATTAACACGCCCTCCTTTTTCATCATATAGTATATATATTTATGATATATCCAAAAAAGATGATATAATGTAAGTACTTTACTGTTTCGAATGACAAACTGTTATTTTTTTACGTGTTTAGCTGACTTGTTTGGTAAGCTATTTAGGTCGGAAAAAGAGGGGTAAATCTTTAAAATAGTTCTCGAATAAGTGAAAATAGCCCAATAAATATTTAAATACGATTGTTTATTGTTAATTATATGCTAAACCCAAGGAATAACTTGCTGTAAATTATACGAAATACTATATTCAACTCTATAGATATTAAAAGACAATAGTAATTGTGTTAAATTAAGAGTGAATTTATGGAAAGAAGATTATTTTTCTTGATGACATTCTTATTCGTGGGAATAGGAATGATTAATGCGCAAGTTCGCGAAGTCACAGGGCATGTTTATTCTAGTGAGGATAGACTTCCCATAATAGGTGCTTCCGTCTTGGTAGAAGGTACTACACAAGGTACCATAACTGGAATCGATGGTGATTTCAAATTGAGTAATGTGTCTACGGATGCAAAAACGATTCGTATTTCCTATATAGGAATGAAATCGGCAGTAATAAAAATTAAATCAAATTTAGAAGTATATCTTCAACCAAGTGCTCAGTCGCTTGATGAAGTAGTCGTTACGGCTATGGGTATTTCAAAAGAAAAGAAGGCTTTGGGTTATTCTGTTCAGGATGTTAAGTCTGATAAGTTGACTCAAGCAGCAAGTACTTCTCTTTCTGGTGCTTTACAAGGTAAAGTATCTGGTGTGGAGATATCTCCATCGTCAGGTATGCCTGGTGCCTCTTCAAAGGTAACCATTCGTGGTTCTCGTTCGTTTACCGGAAATAATCAACCGCTATATGTTGTTGATGGAATGCCTGTATCATCAAATTCTGATGTTTCTACAGGAAGTTCTGTAACAGGATCTGATTATGCTAATCGTTCATTCGATATCGACCCTAATGATATTGAGAGTGTGAATATCCTTAAAGGTCAAGCAGCATCTGCTCTTTATGGTATGCGTGCATCTAATGGTGTTATCGTGATTACTACTAAGAGTGGTAAAGGAGCAACTAAAGGACGTCCTCAGATTTCTTATAATTCGAACTTCTCTGTAGATGTTATTTCTACTATGCCTGACTTGCAAACTAAATATGCACAAGGTACAGGTGGAAATTTTGATCCTACTTCTTCTTCATCTTATGGTCCGAAAATTTCGGATTTGGCTAATGATGCTACTTATGGAGGAAATGTGGATAATGCATATACTCAAGCTGACGGTATGCATAATGGTCAATATTACAATCCAACGATTGCTAAAACAGGCTTAGATGGTTGGGTAACTCCTCAATCTTATAATAATGCTGATGCTTATTTCCAAAATGGAAGTACTTGGAGTAACAGTATCAATGTGGCTCAGGCTTTGGATAAAGGACATTATTCATTCTCTTTGGGTAATACTCATTCAGAAGGAATCGTGCCTTCTACAGGTTCAGACCGTTACAATGCAAAATTGAATGCTAGCGCTAAACTTACAGATCATTGGGAAACTGGATTCTCTGGTAACTTTATCAATTCAAAGATTTCTAAACAATCTTCTGGTAATAATGGTATCGTAGCGACTGTTTATCCTGCACCTCCAAGTTATGATTTGGCTGGTATTCCTGACCATGTAGTTGGTGATAATACACAACAGGTTAACTACCGTGGTACAAGTGGTTTTGATAATCCATATTGGGCATTAGATCATAATAGTTTTACCGAACGCTCAAATCGTTTCTTTGGTAATGCTTATGCAAAATACAATACTGATTTTGGTAGAGAAGACATGAGCTTGGATGTAAAATATCAAGTAGGTGTGGATTCTTATTCTACTAACTATGAAGATTTGTTCGGCTATGGCCATGCAAATGGTAGTGGTGAAATTTATAATTACAATATTTCTACTGTAGAGCTTAACTCATTGTTGACTGCCAACTACAATTGGAAGATAGATGATGATTTTGATTTTACTGCCTTGATCGGTAATGAATATGTAAACAGTTCACTTACTGAAACTGACGCGATTGGTACTAACTTCAACTTTAGTGGTTGGGACAATGTAAATAATGCATCTGTTCAAACTGTTGGTTTTGGTAGTTCAAAGAATAGAACTTACGGTTTCTTCAGTAACTTATCTTTGGCTTGGAAACATATGCTTTATCTTAGTGCTTCTGGCCGTCAAGATGTCGTGTCATCTATGCCTCACGGTAACCGTACTTTCTTCTATCCTTCTGTTTCGTTAGGATTTATCTTTACAGAATTGGAACCACTTAAAAATGACATCTTGACTTTTGGTAAGATTCGTGCTTCTTATGCAGAAGTTGGACAAGCTGGTTCTTACGTTCAGTCTTATTATACTAGCCCTGTTTATGGTGGTGGTTTCTCTAGTGGTACACCTATTCAATATCCTATCAATGGGGTATCTGCTTACATACCAAACAGTACCGTATATGATCCAAACTTGAAACCTCAGAATACTAAGAGTTATGAGTTAGGTCTTGATTTGGCTTTCTACAAAGGATTGTTCGAATTGAACTATACTTATTCTCGTCAGGATGTTAAGGACCAAATCTTTGAAGTTCCTTTGGCTGGTAGTACAGGATATTCTGAATTGATGACCAATGGAGGTTCTATTCATACCAATTCTCATGAATTTACAATCACTGCTAGACCTATTCAAACAGCAAATGTTAATTGGGAACTTGGGGTGAACTTCTCTAAGATTGATAATTACGTAGATGAATTAGCTCCTGGTGTAGAAAGTATCTTCTTAGGTGGATTCGTTACTCCTCAGGTTCGTGCTGGTATTGGTGATAAATTCCCTGTTATTTATGGTACTTCTTACAAACGTGATGATCAGAATAGAATCATTGTGGATAGCGATGGTCTTCCTGAAATCGGTGAAGAAAAAGTAATTGGATCTGTATCTCCTGATTTCCGTGTCGGTTTTAATACCACATTGGAACTTTACAAATTCCGTCTTTCTGCTGTACTTGACTGGAAGCAAGGTGGACAAATGTATAGTGGTACTTCTACTTTGTTAGGCTACTATGGTGCATCTCAAGAATCAGTTAATTTGCGTGAGCAAGATACATTTGTTTATGGAAACAATTCTGTTAAAGAATTAGCCGATGGGACATATGCAAAAAATGATATCGAAATAGCTGGATCAGATGCCCAAGCATATTATTCACGATTGACTAATATTTCAGAAGCGTCTATCTATGATAATTCATTTATCAAACTTCGTGAGATTGCTTTGAGTTATCCTGTCTTGAAATCTCCATCTTTAAATATTGATGTGAATATCTTTGCTCGTAATTTATTACTTTGGACAGAATTTGACTCAGGTTTAGATCCTGAAGCAAGTCAGGGTAATACAAATATGTCAGGTGCTTTTGAACGTTTTTCACTACCAGGAAGCTCTAGCTACGGTATGGGAGTATCTTTAAAATTTTAAATAACAAGAAATGATGAAAATACAATATAAAAATATATTTGCACTATCTTTCGTTCTCCTAGCAACTGCTTTGACTGGCTGCTCTGAAAGCGAATTGGATAAGGTGAATCGCGATAATGACCACACATCAGATGTGACTGCAGAGTTTATTCTCTCTGATATTGAGACTGCATCTGCATTTTCAATAACTGGTGGTGACTTAAGTACTTATGCTAGTGTTTATGTAGAACATGAAACGGGTACTCATAATCAGTTGTACAATGCTCAAGTAAGAGAGGGAGAACCTTCAAATTCTTCTACTTATAATAATTCTTGGCTTAATGTTTATAGTAATATAAAGAATAGTCGAATTGTTGTCGAAAAAAGTGAAGCTGCAGGTAATGATTTATTGAAAGGTATTGGTGAGGTTATGTTGGCTTACAACTCTGCAATCTTAACTGATTTGTGGGGAGATGCTCCTTATACTGAAGCTGCTCAAATTGCTGACCCTGTGATTGAGAATATGACACCTAGCATTGATACTCAAGAATCAATCTATGCGACTATCGACGAGCTATTAGATGCTGCTATTGTAGATTTGCAATCGACTAGCCTAGGTAAGAACCCTGCTACACAAGATTTTATCTATAATGGAAGTTCTAGCAAATGGTTGAAATTTGCTTATGGTTTGAAAGCTCGTTATGCAATGAGAAGACTTGCACGTAGTACTGATGTCAATGCTGACTTGGCTGATATTATCGACTATTGCGATATGTCATTTGCTTCGGCTGATGAACAAGCTGAATATGCAGTTTATAGTTCATCTAACCTTAATCCTTTGTTTGATTTTGAGTGGAGTCGTGATGCTATCTCAGCAAGTATTTCAATGGCTCACAAATTAGAGGCGGATAATGATCCTCGTTTGGCTCGTGTATATTATAATCCATCTTCTTGGGCACATCAGACCATAGCTGACGGAACGACTAATTTAGCTCCTATCGAGCCTGAAGGACAGACTCAATATACCTATACTTATTCGACTTATGTATTTGCTCAAACAGCACCAACACTTCTTTTGAGTTATCATGAAGTCTTGTTTTTGAAAGCTGAAGCTCAAGCTCGTCTTGGTCTTGCTGAAGGTAAAGAGACACTCAAAGCAGCTGTTGTAGCTGGAATGGAAAATTCTGAACGTTCTATCGAAGCTGCTGCTAATGCACCTACTGTTGTCGGTTATGGAGGTCTTGCACCAAATGCACCTGCAATCACTACTGAGCAAACTGAAACTTGGTTTGATGCTGATATTGCGCCATTGTATGATGCAGATCCAGTCAAAGCGGTTATGGTTCAAAAGTATGTTTCTCAATGGGGTGCTTCTGGTGAATCTATCGAAGCTTATAATGATATTCGCCGTGTCATGGCAATGGGTGAAGATTATGTTACTCTAGAGAATACAGGTAAATTCCCTCTACGATTTACTTATGGTTCTTCGGATACAACAACCAATCCAAATATCAAATCTGTCTTTGGTGACGGTACTTATGTATATACTAACCCAGTATGGTGGGCTGGTGGCAATGATTAGGCTATTTAGATAGCGTATCATTATCTTAATAAGACTTCCTAGCGATATCATTATATATCACTAGGAAGTCTTTTTTTTATAAAAAAATTAAGATATGAACGGATTATTTCTTAACTAGACACATCTTATGTATATAAATACTCCTAGGTTAGCTTTGATAATTTAGTTCTTTTACAAAAGAGTGCTATTCAGCAATGTCTTTTGTATTAATTTATATGTACCAATTTTCTTCTTAAAAATAGTTTTATTAATCTTTTTTCTATTTGCCTTTTAGGAACCTTTTCTAAAGATGAGCCTTTCTGTATTTATGTCACTATTTTGTTCGAAATAAGTAACTATTCATAGATTATCCGACCGATTTTAATCTATAATTAAGTATTATGTTGATATTTGTAACAAATTCTTACTATTTCCTTTTGCTTAGAGTAAAAAAATGATATCTTTGTAATTCAGATAGTATTTCACTTGATTAACAATAGGCAAGTGATTACTGAATTAAATGAAAATATTATAGACTAATATTTCTTTTATATAATACTAATACAATATTTTATGAAGAGTAAATTTCTGTGTTTTTTTGCTTGTCTCTTAGGGAGTATAAGCATTGCTGTGGCTCAGACATCTCAGGTAACGGGTGTAATCACCTCATCTGACGATGGGCAGCCTATTATTGGAGCTTCAGTATTAGTTATCGGTACCACTACAGGTACAATAACTGATTTTGATGGCAAGTTTTTAATTAAAAATATTCCAGCATCTGCTAAGAAACTTAGAATTTCTTACGTGGGAATGAAAACAGTTGAGTTGGCTATCAAGCCTTTTATGAAGATTGCTTTGCAGTCGGATAGTGAGGTGCTTGATGAAGTCGTGATTACTGGTCTTCAAAAAGTGGATAAACGTCTGTTTACAGGTTCTTCTACTAAATTAGATGCGTCTGAAGCTAAATTGGATGGTATTCCTGATGTGAGTCGTGCCCTTGAAGGACGTGCTGCTGGTGTATCTGTTCAAAATGTATCTGGTACATTTGGTGCAGCACCTAAGATTCGTGTTCGTGGTGCTACTTCTATTTATGGTAGTTCTAAACCATTGTGGGTGGTCGATGGAGTCATTATGGAGGATGTCACTGAAGTGAGTGCTGATGACCTTGCTTCTGGTGACCCTAATACGTTGATTTCTTCTGCTATCGCTGGCTTGAATGCTGATGATATTGAATCTTTTGATGTGTTGAAAGATGGTTCGGCAACTTCTATCTATGGTGCTCGTGCCATGGCTGGTGTGATTGTCATTACGACTAAAAAAGGTAAAGCGGGTACAAACCAAATCTCTTATACTGGTCAATATACCTATCGTTTAACTCCTGATTATGATGACTTTAATATCATGAACTCACAGGAGCAAATGGGGGTATACAAAGATATGGAATCTGCAGGATTCTTGAATCTAGCTTCTACTTATCGCAAATCAAATAGTGGTGTCTATGGTCGTATGTATCATCTGATTAATACGTATGATGCTGCTACTGGTTATGGTTTACCTAATACTGATACTGCCAAGAATGCTTATCTTAGACAAGCTGAATATAGAAACACTGATTGGTTCTCTGAATTGTTTAATAAGAATATTTCGATGAATCACTCTATCAGTATGACTACTGGTACAGATAAGGCTTCTTATTATATCTCTATGAGTATGATGGATGATCCAGGTTGGACTGTTCAAAGTCAAGTGAAACGATATACTGCTAACTTGAATGCAAATTATAAATTGGACAAGTCACTGACTTTGAACTTGATTGCTAATACTTCTTATCGTAAGCAACGTGCTCCTGGTTCTCTAAACCAAGATACTGATGTCGTAAATGGTGAAGTAAAACGTGACTTCGATATTAACCCTTATTCTTATGCATTGAATACATCACGTACATTGGACCCTGATGCATATTATGCACGTAATTATGCTCCTTTCAATGTGAAACATGAATTGGAAAATAATTATATCGATATCAACATGGTTGACCTTCGTTTTCAAGGTGAATTGAAGTATAAACCAATCAGTAAGGTTGAATTGTCTCTTTTGGGTGCTTATAAGTATTCTGTAGCGAATCGTACTCACAGAATCACTGAGCAATCTAATCAGGCTTTGGCTTATAATATGCAAGATGATTCGACAATGCGTGATGCTAATCCATTCTTGTATTCAGATCCAGATCAGCCAAATACTATCCCTGTATCTGTGCTTCCTTATGGTGGTTTTTACAATACGAATAAGGATGAGATGCGTAGTTATGATATGCGTGCTACTGCAAGCTACAATGATGTCTTTAGTGAAGATTATATCTTTAATGCTTTTGGTGGTATGGAAATCAATGCTGTAGACCGTCTTTCTGATTCATTTAACGGTGTCGGTCTTCAATACGAAAATGGTTTGTTGCCAGCATTTGATTATAAATATTTCAAGAAATTGAGTGAGACTAATGGTGACTACTACTCTGTAGTAGAGACTAGAGGTCGACAAGCTTCTTTCTTTGCAACGACTACTTTCTCTTATCAAGGAACGTATACTTTGAACTTGACTGGTCGTTATGAAGGTTCTAATAAAATGGGTAAGAGTCGTTCTGCTCGTTGGTTGCCTACATGGAACGTATCAGGTGCTTGGAATGTAAGCAATGAGAAATTCTTCGCTCCAGCATTGGATGCAGTATCTCACTTAACTCTTAAAGGTTCTTATTCGTTGACTGCAACTTCTGGTCCATCGTGGGTAAGTAACTCTCGTGTAGTGATTCAGGCGTTTAATCCATACCGTCCATTCGCTTCTGATAAGGAAAGTGGTTTGGAAATTTCTGACCTCGAAAATAGTGAATTGACTTATGAGAAGAAGCATGAGCTTAATATCGGTGTCGATGCTGGTTTCCTTAATGAACGTATCAATGTAACTGCTGACTGGTATCAACGTAGAAACTATGACTTGGTTGGTCTAGCTGAGAATATGGGTATCGGTGGTCAGTTATATAAATATGCCAATGTTGCTGATATGAAGTCTAGTGGTCTAGAACTTTCTATCTCTACAGCGAATATCAAAACGAAGAATTTTAGATGGAACACTAGTTTTATCTTTACCAAAACGCACAATGAGATTACTAAGTTGAACAATTCTCTAACTAGAGCTTACTCTTTGGTTATGGGTAATGGATATGCTCTTGAAGGTTATCCTGTTCGTTCATTGTTCTCTTATGATTTCCGCGGATTGGATAGCGATGGCCTTCCTACCTTTATCAATCGTAATGGTGAGTTGACTACTACAGATATCAACTTCCAAAATAGTGATAACCTAAAGGATTATCTAGTTTATGAAGGAGCAACTGATCCTGATAAATTAGGTTCATTGGGCAATACCTTCACCTATAAAGATTTTTCTTTGAATGTATTTATGACTTATGCTTTTGGTAACGTGGTTCGTTTGGACCCTGCATTCCATTCATCTTATTCAGATCTTGATGCGATGCCAAAAGAATTTGTCAATCGTTGGACATTAGCTGGAGATGAGAAATATACAGATGTACCTGCAATTGCTACGCTAAGACAAGCTGATAATATTTCGAATTTGAATTATGGCTACAATGCTTATAACTATTCTACAGCTCGTATTGCCAAAGGCGACTTTATTCGTATGAAAGAGATTTCTTTAGCCTATACTTTACCTAAAGCATGGTTGGAGGATTTATGGATCAAAAAGATGAGCATTAAGTTGCAAGCTACTAATTTATTCTTGATTTATTCAGATAGTAAACTTAATGGTCAAGACCCTGAGTTTATGAATTCTGGTGGTGTGGCTACTCCAGTCCCAAAACAATATACTTTGACTTTGCGAGTAGGACTTTAATCTTTCACAACAAATTAGATACAAAATGAAAAAAATAAAATTAATAGCTATATTAGGAGCAGGACTTTTGCTGTTTTCTGGCTGTGATACCTTCCTTGATACCACACCTGATAATAGAGCGGAAGTTGATACTGCTACGAAGGTAAAGCAATTGCTTATCTCCGCATATCCTGACAATCAAGTTTGTGCTGCATTGGAGTATTCAACAGACAATGTAATGGACAACGGTACACAATATTCAACGATACCTAATCATCTTATCGAACAAGCTTATTATATGGAGCCTGTGACTGAAGGTAGTAATGATAATCCTTCTAATTTTTGGGATGCTAGTTATGGTGCTATCGCTTCAGCTAATCAAGCACTTGCTTCTATCGCAGAGATAGATGATGATAGTGATATGTTAGATGCTCTCCGTGGGGAAGCGCTTATTTGTAGAGCTTGGAACCATTTCGCACTGTCTTTAGCTTTCTGTCAAGCTTATAGCCCAGAAAATGCTGAGACCGATTTAGGTTTACCATTCATGGAGCATTCAGAGACTGAGGTTTCTCCTGAATATACTCGTGGAACTCTTCAAGAACTCTACGAGAATATCGCTAAGGATATTGAAGAGGGCTTACCGCTTATCAATGATGCAGTTTATGATCAACCAAAATATCACTTTAACAAGCGTGCGGCATATGCTATGGCTACTCGTTTCTACCTTAACTATCAGAAATGGGATAAGGCTATTGCTTGCGCTGATGAAGTCTTAGGAACGACTCCTGCTAGTTTGCTTAGAGATTGGGATTCATGGCTTAATGATCATAGCAGTACTAATGACTGGATAAATGCTTACATCACAGCATCTTCTCCTGCCAACTTATTGATTGATATTACTTATGGTACTCCTACTCGTTGGATGTATGCTTCAGGTGCTAGATACAATCATAGTGCAGTCGTGGGTGAACACGAGACATTACGTGCACCAAGTCTTTGGTCAACTTCTACCTCTGCATACAGAGATTTATTGCCTGCTGTGCTTGCTTATTCTAGCCCACAGTCTTTAGCTTTCCTAACATTACCTGAGAAGTTTGAAGTGACTGATGAAGTGGCTCAGACTGGATATGCACATACCGTATATATTCCTTTGACAACTAATAAGGTGATTCTCGAAAGAGCTGAAGCCTATTGTATCAAAGGGGAATTGGATAAGGCAGTGACTGATATTAATTATTGGTTAGGTTCAACGCTAGATAGTAAGTCACAATATACTCGTACACAAATTGTTGACTTTATGAAGGCTATTCCTGATATGCCTGTAGTTCCTGCAGATGATGACCAACGTACTATTAAGAAGGCAATCGATCCTGTTGGATTTACTATTGCTGATGGAGATCAATCGGAATTGATAAAGTTTGTGCTATTCTTGAAACGAATTAATACTATCCATCAAGGGGAAAGAATGCAAGACTTGAAACGTTATGGTATCGAGTATAGTCATAATGTAGACAAGGGAGACCCAATTATCGTGAAAAGAAGAGATTCTCGCGAAGTATTGCAGTTACCTCAAGAAGTAATTAGTGCTGGTCTTGAAGCTAATCCACGTCCATAAAAATAATAAAAATAATAAATATATGAGATCAATAAAATATATATTGCTATTTTGCTTGGTTTTCTCGTTCATGGGATGTTATGAGGATGAATTAAATCCGACTTCTATCTTTCAGGATTCTACAGTACAGCAAAATGATTTTGATAAGTGGTTGAAAAAGAATTATACTGATACGTATAATATCAATTTTAACTACAAATATGTCGATATCGAATCTGATATGGATCATAATTTGATTCCTGCTGATTATACTAAGAGTATAGTTATGGCTAAACTCGTGAAGTATCTTTGGCTTGATGCATACGCAGAATTGAATGCGGATGTGGATCCTGAATTTATGAATAAGTATGCCCCAAGGGTGATGCAACTGATTGGTTCTGCAGCTTGGGAAGATGATGCTTCTCGTGTCTTAGGACAGGCTGAAGGTGGTTTGAAAATTACCTTGTATGAGATTAATAATATCGATCCTGATAATATTGATATTGACCAGATGAATGATTTATGGTTCCACACTATTCATCATGAATTTGGCCATATCTTACAACAGACTAAGCCTTATCCAAATGAGTTTGCTGAAGTTTCTGCTGGTGATTATACTTCATCTGGTTGGACCAATGTCTCTGATATAGATGCTTTACATTCGGGATTTATTTCTAATTATGCTTCTATGGAATATAATGAAGATTTTGTAGAAATACTCTCTCTCTATGTTGTGAATACTGATGAGTGGTGGCAACAACAATTAGCTTTGGCTAAAGAAGAACAAGTCTCAAAAGCTGAATTTGATTCTTATACTGAAACTGATGGTGTAAAAGAGTTGCGTACAGTTACCAACGATGATGAGACGACAACAGATGAATATTACATCGTTTACAATGGTGACCAAAAGATTTTGGCTAAATGGCAAGTCATAGAAGATTACCTTCAGAAGTCTTGGGGATTTTCTATGGAAGACTTGCGTCAAATAGTACAGAGAAGAGAAAGCGAAATTTCTAGTCTAGATTTAACTTCATTAACTGATTAATGATTATGAGAAAATTATATAACACGCTACTCATGACCCTCTTACTTGTAGTCGCTGGGTCATGCGGTCAAAAACAAGATAAGATTTTTAGAGGATCTTCTGCTGTCAGAACACAACAGCAGATAGATGCTCTGTCTACTGCTCTTGCTGCGCATCCTAACGGGTGGTCTGTAGCTTATTTCTATGGAGCTGCTCAAGCTGAACACGGAGGAACTACTCTTTTATGGAAGTTTGATGCTGAAAGTTCAACAGCTGAAGCTGCATCGATTTATACTGGTGTCGATAAAACGTATACATCGAATTATACTGTAAAAGCTAATGGAGGTGCCTTATTGACTTTCGATACTTACAATAAGGCTGTTCATTATTTCTCTGATCCTATTGCTCCTGGTGAAACTGTAGGGGATAACTTAGGATTAGAAGGCGACTTTGAATTTATCGTGCAATCTGTTGCTGATGATAAAATAGTCCTTATTAGTTCAAAATACCGTACGCCAGTCATTATGACTCCTCTTGCTGATGATGCTGATTGGACTGCTACTTTAGAGGAAGCACAAACTGATGAGACTAATCTATTAGCTCCAACTTATGAATTCTATGTCAATGGTGAGCAATTAGTAACCGCTTCGTTTGCAGACCATTTTATCGATATGCAAGTACCTGTTGCTGGTTCAGAGGATTTGAATAGAATACAAGTTCCAATCATTGCGACTGCTACTGGATTTGAAGCCATGGAGCCATTTTCTTTGACAGAAGATGACGAGAATCCTTCTATTCAACATTTTACTTTTGATGCTGAATTAGATCGTTTCACTTGCTCGGATGATGGGGTAGATTTCTATATTCAAAAGGTATTCCCTCCTATTAATGAGACATTGGTTTCTATGGACGCTACATACTCTTTTGATCTTCAGATTGGTTCTACTATCACCTACGGAGGTATGAGTGAAGCTGTACAAACCATGCTAGAAACTGCACAGGCTAACAACTATGGTGGTGCTGAGTTGCTTAATGTTGTTGCTTTAGGTAAGAATCCTTTTTATCCAGATAATGCTGGGCCTCAGGCATTTAGCTTTAGATCTTATGATGGCTCTACCAATTGGGGATCAGCATTTAGCTATACGATTACTCCTGTAGAGGGAACTATTGACCAAATTACTTTTGGTAATTTTGGTGCAAGTTTGAATGCAAGCTATTATATGCAGTTCTTTAATTTCTTCATTAGTCCTATTGCAGCAGCTAGTCCTTATACAGTCGTTACTGATAGTCCATTGACTCATACACAGTATACATTTACTAGTGTAAGTAACCCTGATATTTGGTTCACTGTTTACAAGTAATAAGTAGTACTAAATAGCTTAACAAGCTAAACAAAAATAAAGGAAGTATATCAATTTTATTGATATACTTCCTTTTTCTATGTGTTGCTCTATAATCTCTAATTCCTATTATCGGGGAATCTTCTATATCCTAGTTTCTATTTCTTATTCGCTTTCTCTATATCTCGCTTATCTTTGATGGCTAACTGAATTCCATTGAAGATATTCTGCCATAGTAAGTAAGTGCCAGGTGCTAAAGCTACAATAGGGTTGAGATATGTCTGTGCTAGCCAGATTCCTAGTATATTATTCTTCTGCCCTAAAGCTTGTCCTCCTGTTATGTTATCTTTAAATCTTCTGCCTAGTATCCTGCCTAGAGAGAATTGGATGATGCATACGATTAAAGAAGTCAGGGAGACATAAACTAATAAACGGATTGGAGTATCGTCGTGTGATATCGAATAAACGGTTTGTCCTGTGATGACTGATACAGATAGCATCCAGAGGTAAAAGCTATAGAAACTGTGACTTTTTGCCCACGAGTGAACTGCTTTGATTCCTATTCGACTTCTCAGCCAGAGTGTAATCAAGAAAGGGACAATGAGTAGGATGAACAGCTTGTGGAATATCACTTGAAAAGGAATCCAAAATGAAAGGGTAGCTTGATTATTGACCAATGGGAATGCTATAGATACGGCTATGGCAGTTAAGGTGTTGGACAATAGTACAAAGGTAGATAGGGTAGCTGGATTGCCTTCTAATTTTTCGGTCACTACGACAGAGGCTGTAGCGACAGATGTCATGGAGCATAGCATAGCACTAATCGCTATATCTTTGCCCAATGGAAGAAAAATAAAATAAAAGAGAACTGGAAGAACTGCTTGGGTGATCAGAAAGACGAGATGGAATTTGGTGAAGGCGAGTTCCTTGAGTTTAATGTTACTTAGGGTCATAAAAAGCATGGAAAAAAGTAAATAGGGCAAGATGCCTATGCAAAGTTTTAACCATGGGGCTAAGAGGATTCCTATTGCCATCGCAATAGGGAGTTTCCATCGACGTATGAATTTTATCATTTTTGTTGTTCTCTTGTTTTCTTATCTTATATTGTTCTCTCCCCACATCATCTTATTACGGAGCGTCTTGAAAAAAGTCTGGTTTTTTCGTCTGACGATGTTGATATGACAACTAGCTTTTCTTATAATCATCGTTGTGGTTGATTTGACGCTACTGCTTCGTCCATCGATAGATATAAGGTAATTATTGGACCTTGAGGTGATTCCCAATGTGATTACAGCTGAATCATTAAATACAATTGGTCGTATGTTGAGACTGTGAGGGGCTACTGGGGTTATAGAGAGGGTATTGCATGTCGGAGCGACAATCGGTCCCCCTACGCTTAAATTATAGGCTGTAGAACCTGTGGGAGTAGCTATGATGAGTCCATCAGCTTGATAAGTCGTGAGAAGCTCATTGTTAATCTTTGTCTCTATTTCAATCATGGATGAGGTGTCATGTTTGAGTATGGCTACTTCATTGAGCGCATATCGTGAGGTAGGGAGTTCTCCATCGGAAAGTGTCACTTCTAATAGACTTCGTTGCTCAATGTGCATGTTTCCTTTTAGAATATCGGTCACTTCACTTTCCATATGTTCTAATCCTATATCTGCTAGGAATCCCAAGCGACCAGTATTGATTCCTAAAATAGGAAGTTCCATTGACTGAATGGTTCTTGCTGTCTCTAAAAAGGTACCATCTCCGCCCATACTGATAACTAAATCAACTGACTCATCCAAAGTGTCGAAAGGAATCAATGCATATTCTTCTAGGAAGAGACGATTCTGAAGGTATAAGTAATATTGTCGTTCGATAAGGATGGCTATTTGATGCGCTTGTAACACGTCAAGGAGTTGTCGTGTGTGTATGGATTTCTTTTCTTGGAATTGATTTCCGAATATAGCTACTCTCTTCATATAAGGATTCTATTTGTTTGTTACAAAAGTGCAATTTTTTAGTGAGGAAACCATCAATCCAAGGAATAATTTGTACTTTTGCGAAACAAATATAGTAATTATGACTCAATTAAGTGTTAACATCAATAAGATAGCTACCTTGCGTAATGCTCGTGGTGGGAATAATCCATCTGTGCTTAAAGTAGCTTTGGATTGTGAGCGTTTCGGTGCTCAAGGGATAACTGTGCATCCACGACCTGATGAACGGCATATACGGTATCAAGATGTTTATGATTTATGTCCTGAATTGACAACTGAATTCAATATCGAAGGATACCCCAATGAACGATTTATTGAGCTTGTTCTTCAAGTTAAACCACACCAAGTGACGCTTGTCCCTGACTCGCCTGACCAAATTACTAGCAATACAGGATGGGATACCAAGACACATTTTGATTTTTTACGTGATTTAGTGGCTCGTTTTAACCAAGTTGGTATCAGAACTTCTATATTTGTCAATGCAGATATCGAGATGGTGAAGAATGCTGCAAAATTGGGTGCTGACCGTGTGGAGTTATATACAGAGCCTTATGCTGCTCAATATGCCAATAATAAAGAAGAAGCTATTGCTCCTTTTTTTGAAGCGGCTAAAGAAGCTCGTAAATTAGGCATTGGATTAAATGCAGGTCATGACTTAAATCTGCAGAATTTGGCTTTCTTCTGTCAGACTATTCCTTGGGTAGATGAAGTCTCAATAGGACATGCGTTGATTTGTGATGCCTTGTATCTCGGTCTTGATAAGACAATAAAAGCTTATCTTGCTTGTCTAAAGATTGAGAACTAGAAAGGATTGAATGGGGGAAATCCTATAAAGAGAAGTTATTGATTAATGATATAAACTAAAATACAGAAAGTATGAATTTATTGATGTTGCCATTGTTTGCGCAAGCTGCACAAGGCATAGAGCAAACTTTGCAAACGGGTGATGCGGCGTTAACTCCAGTGGAAAACGTGGCGCAAATCAATATGCTGCAGATGGCTTTTAAGGGGGGATGGATCATGATTGTCCTTCTAGCTTTGCTAGTTGTTTGTGCATATATCTTTTTTGAGCGTCTTTATGTGCTGAAGAATGCACGTAAGGAGGATCCTGAATTTATGGATAAAGTGGTTGACTATATCAAAAGTAACGAGGTAAAATCAGCGGTTACTTATTGCCAGATGACTAATACACCTGCTGCGCGAATGATACGTAGTGGTATCTCAAGACTTGGACGTTCTGTTCAGGATACCCAACAGGCGATAGAGAACGTTGGAAATGTAGAGGTGGCTCAACTAGAACGTGGCCTCTCATTTGTCGCTACTATTGCTGGAGTGGCTCCTATGATTGGTTTCCTTGGTACAGTTATCGGTATGGTTCAGGCTTTTTACGAAATGGCTAATGCAGGTAGTAATATCAATATCACCTTGTTATCTGGAGGTATCTATCAGGCGATGATTACTACTGTCGGTGGATTGGTTGTCGGTATTTTGGCTTTGTTTGCTTACAATCTTTTGGTATCTCGCGTCGATAGAGTCGTGAATGCTATGGAGGCTAAAACGATGACTTTCATGGATATGCTTAATGATATATCAAAAGGAGGTAATTAATGAAATTAAAAAGACGTTCGAAGATACAACCACAGTTCTCTACAGCGTCGATGACAGATGTTATCTTCCTGTTGTTGATTTTCTTTATGATTACATCTACTGTAGTTTCCCCAAATGCAATCAAAGTGTTATTGCCGCAAGGGAGCAAACAGACTAATGCACGTCCTCAAACACGTGTGGTAATCGATAAAGAATTGAATTATTATGCTGCTTTTGGCAATGAGAAAGAGGATTTAATTGCTCCTGAAAATTTGCCTGCTTTTTTGGCTATGTGTGCCAAGAAGGAACCGAGTATGTATGTTGCTCTTTATGCAGATGAATCTGTCCCTTATCGCGAAGTAGCTAGGGTGCTCAATATCGCTAATGAGAGCCATTATAAACTGGTGTTGGCGACGCGCCACCCCGAAAAAAACTAAATTAAGTAAACGAAGAGAATGAAAATAGATCGTGCCAAACTATCTGGATTAATCGGTGCATTGGTTACTCTTATGCTTGTCGTTGCGGTGTTGTTATGGGTTCGTATAACACAACCGTTGGGCGATGAGGAGAGTGGTGTGCCTGTCATGATGGGGGATGCACTAGCTTCAATTACTGGTGGGGGAGTTACTAATCTTACTGAAGTAAAACCGATGCCGCAAGAGGTAGAAGAAGCTGAGACTGAAGTTCCCGAAGAAATAGCTCCTAAGAATGTCTCTGATGAACTTGAACCGCTAGTGGCTGGGGAGGAAGAGTCTCCGATGCAAATAAAAAAACAAGAGGAGAAAGCACCTGTAAAAGCTAAAACGGTGGTCGTCAAGAAGACGACAATACCGAAAAGGAAAGGACCTACTCCTGAAGAATTGGAGAGAAAACGACAAGAAATAGAGGCTGCTAAGAATCGACAACGGATTTCTAGCGCTTTTGGAAAGGGGAACAAAAAAACATCTGGCTATGAGCAGGAAACAGCTTCTACAGCATCTCCTATTGGGAGCTCTCAAGGGGATTCTGATACTGGAAAGCGTTCTGGAAATGCTGGATATGGTACTTTTGACCTTGGTGGACGTTCTATAGGACAAGGTGGATTGCCTAAACCTAAATACGATGTCCAAGAAGAAGGGAAAGTGGTTGTGGCTATCACTGTCTCACCTGATGGTAAAGTAACTTCTGCTCATATCCATCGATTGACGAATACTGTTAATCGATCTTTACGAGAGGCTGCACTTAAAGCAGCTCGTCTCGCTCGTTTTAATCGGGTGGGTGGATTTGATGACCAATCGGGTACAATAACGTACAACTTTAAACTAAAATAGATAATTATGAGTTTGATTTATGTATTTCTAGCTGACGGATTCGAAGATATCGAAGCGCTTGCTACTGTAGATGTGGCACGTCGTGCTGGTATCGAAGTGAAAACTGTATCTGTCATGGATGAGTTACTTGTAACGAGTTCGCATGGGGTCGCTATGAAAGCTGATATCATGTGTGCTGATATGGATATTGATAAAGGGGATATGATTATGTTGCCTGGAGGAATTCCTGGAGCTGAGACATTGGCTTCGCATGATGGTGTGAAAGATGCTATTATGGATTTTGCTACTAAAGGGAAATTCTTGGCTGCTATTTGTGCTGCTCCTATGGTGCTTGGCTTGTTGGGAATCTTGCGAGGAGTCAATGTGACTTGCTATCCTGGATTTGAAAAATATTTAACTCATGCACATTATACGGCTGCTCAAGTGGAAGTTGATGGCTGTTTTATTACTGGTAATGGACCTGGTGCTTGTATTCCTTTCGCCTTGCAATTAGTGAAGGCATTGAAAGGAGAGGCTAAAGCAAAAGAGATTGCTTCGGGTATGCAGGTCGAATGGTTAGATAACTACTAATTAATCACTTAGGTATGAAGCGAGCAGTTATCATCGTTGCAGGAGGAAGTGGTACCCGTATGGGTGCAGATATTCCTAAACAGTTTCTCCCACTGAATGGTGTCCCTGTTTTGATTCATACCATTTTAGCTTTTCGTCGAGTTATCCCTGACGTGGAAGTCGTTCTGGTACTTCCAAAAGCACATCAACATTTATGGCAAAAGATTTATGATATTGCTGTCAATCCATCAAAAAAAGAACGAGAGTTTCTTAGTAATATCTGTTTGGCTGAGGGTGGACAGACGAGGTTTGAATCTGTGAGGAATGGCTTGGAGAAGCTGTCTCATTTGACTACTCACGATTTGGTTGCAGTGCACGATGGAGTACGTCCTCTCGTCTCTTCAGACGTGATTAATCATTGTTTTGATGTTGCCCAAGAAGCTAAAGCAGTCATCCCAGTAGTTCCTATGGTCGATTCACTTCGTCAATTGTCTAGCGATAGGGCTTCTGCTATTGACAATCAATCTCTCATTGCTGAGAGTCACTCTGTCATCCGTGGGCAATATGTGTCTGTCCAGACACCCCAAGTGTTTGAGGTGTCTATACTTCGTCATGCTTATATGCAGGATTTCGATTGTCGATTTACTGATGACGCTTCTGTGGTAGAAGCAGATGGAGTCAAGGTATTTCTTGTGCTTGGCAACGGAGATAATATCAAATTAACGACACGGAAGGATCTGTCTCTGGCTGAGCTATTAATCCAATAAATCTATGCTTAGTATCGCAAGACTCCAAGAATTTGATTTGAAGTATATCCCTGGATTAGGTCCAGCTCGGGGGGATGTTCTTAAGAAGGAATTGCAGATAAGCAACGCGTTTGATTTACTTTATCATTTCCCTTATCGACATGTTGATAGGTCACGTATATATAGTATTCGTGAGTTACAGTCATCTATGCCCTATGTGCAGGTGAGAGGAGAAATCTTAAGTGTCGAAACGATAGGAGAAGGACGTGGCAAGAGGCTTGTAGCTCACTTTAGCGACGGAGATGGAGTGATTGACCTCGTGTGGTTTCAAGGAGTGAAATACATGCTTAAGCAACTTAAGCTTCATAAGCCAATGTTGATTTTTGGCAAACCTTCTGTATTTGGATTTCGTATCAATGTAGTGCACCCTGAGATTTCTGAAGAAGGTGATTACGTGTACCAATCTCCTGGTGTGATGCCTATGTATCATACGACGGAGAAGATGAAGCGTGCTGGTGTGGATTCTACGCGGATACGAGAATCTATCCGTACCATTTTTACACGTATGGGCCATGATTTAGAGGAGACGCTTCCTACTTGGATTATCGAACAAGAACATCTAATGTCTCTAGGCGATGCCTTATTTCAAATTCATTTCCCAGATAATGCTGATTTACTTAGACATGCAAAGTATCGGTTGAAGTTTGAAGAGCTCTTCTATATTCAGCTTAATATAGCTCGCTATATGTCTGAACGGCAGCGTAAGTATTACGGATATAAGTTTCCTGGAGTTGGTCAGCCACTTTTGCAATTTTATGATGAATGTCTACCTTTTGAATTGACCGGTGCTCAGAAGCGTGTGGTTAAGGAAATCTATGCAGATATGAAAACGGGACATCAGATGAATCGTTTGTTGCAGGGAGATGTAGGAAGTGGAAAGACACTCGTTGCATTATTAGCAATGCTTATTGCAGTCGGAAATGGATATCAAGCTTGCATGATGGCTCCTACAGAAATTCTCGCTTCTCAGCATCTGGAGTCTCTACGAGAGATGTTGGGAACCATGGATGTTCGAGTAGAATTGCTAACTGGTTCAATCAGAGGTAAGAAGCGTAAAGCTCTTCTTGAAGACCTCAAAAAAGGCGAGATTGATATCTTGGTAGGGACTCATGCCGTCATTGAAGATTGGGTCGAATTTCCAGCCCTTGGATTGGCTGTTATTGATGAGCAGCATCGTTTCGGGGTGGCACAGCGCGCAAAACTATGGGCTAAGAGTGATATGCCTCCTCATATTCTTGTCATGACGGCAACACCGATCCCTCGGACACTTGCCATGACTATATATGGTGATTTGCAAGTGTCGGTGATAGATGAATTGCCACCGGGTCGGAAGCCGATTACTACTTTGCATCACTACGATGATAGGCGGGTATCGCTATATCAGTCTATGCATAAACAATTGTCATTGGGACGCCAAATCTATATCGTCTATCCGCTGATTAAAGAAAGCGAAAAGATTGATTTGCATGACCTCGAACAAGGCTACGAGCGAATTATTGCTGAGTTTCCGAAGATGACAGTTTGTAAGGTTCACGGAAAAATGAAAGCGGCAGAAAAGGCTGCAGAAATGCAACGTTTTGTGTCTGGAGAAGCTCAAATAATGGTTGCTACGACTGTGATTGAGGTGGGGGTCAATGTTCCTAACGCCTCTGTGATGGTCATTGAAAATGCGAATCGGTTTGGCTTGTCTCAGTTGCACCAGTTAAGAGGGCGCGTAGGAAGAGGCGCTGATCAATCTTATTGTATCTTAGTCACGGGCTATGCACTATCTGAAATAACAAAACGAAGGATAGATATTATGGTCAAATCAACAGACGGTTTTGCCATTGCTGAAGCAGATTTGAAATTAAGAGGACCTGGAGATATGGAAGGTACACAGCAAAGTGGTATGGCTTTTAATCTTAAAATAGCGGATATTGCTCGAGATGGACAAATCGTTGAGTTGGTCAGAAATATTGCCATCCAAGTGGTGAAAGATGACCCACAGTTCGATCTCGAAAAAAACGAAATTCTTTGGAAAAGACTAACTGAACTTCGTAATATAACGAAAAACTGGGGGGCAATCAGTTGATTTGTCCTATTTTTTCTTTATTAGGGACAGCTGTTTTGCATAAAAGTAGTATCTTTGGACAAAATGAAAAGCTGGTATCACTATAGCTTTTCTATTAAAATCGAATAATTAAATCTGATATGATAGAGAAAACTTTAGTTTTGTTGAAGCCTGGTACTCTACAACGTGGATTAGTTGGCAGTGTGTTGACACGATTTGAACGTAAAGGATTGCACATCGTTGGTATGAAAATGATGCAATTATCGGATGAACTCTTAAGTGAACATTACAGTCATTTACGGGAGAAATCTTTTTTTCAACGTGTCAAGGATTCTATGATGGCTGCTCCAGTGATTGCTTTATGTCTCGAAGGCGTTGATGCCATTGAAGTCGTAAGAAATCTTACGGGAGTAACTAATGGTCGAAACGCATTGCCTGGCACCATAAGGGGAGACCTTAGCATGAGTTATCAAGAAAATATTATTCATGCATCCGATGGACCTGATACAGCTAAAGAAGAACTAAAACGCTTTTTTAAAAATGATGAGATTTTTGATTGGTCTGAGACTTCAATCAATTTTATTTATTGCTCAGATGAATTATAGAAATAAATTATATATGATTAGATACAACGTTTCACTGAAGAGAATGATTAGTAGAATAGCGGGAGTCGCTGTTCTTTGTCTTTTTACTCTTCCAACTTTTGCTCAAGATTTCTTGGCAGAGCAAACTCCGGTGGCTCGTAAATTAGCAGATATGGATTCGCTTATTTTCAATAAGCAAATCACTAAAGAACGTATGGAATATCCTGCTATGGATATCTATCCAGATTGGCAAGATACTAGAGTACATGCTTATGGCAATGTGAAAATTCCAGCTAACTATGTTGTGGATTTATCTGACTTCTGTATGCCTACTACTCATACCCGTATAACGGATTCTTTTGGTTATCGTAGATGGAGACGAAGGATGCATTATGGTCTGGACGTCAAGGTCTATACGGGGGATACTATTCGTTCTGCATTTAGTGGTAAAGTGCGTATGGTTCGTTATGAACGCCGTGGATATGGGCGTTATATTGTGATTCGTCATGATAATGGACTTGAAACGATTTATGGTCACTTATCCAAACAGATTGTGAAAGAGAATCAGTATGTAGAAGCGGGTACTCCTATTGGATTAGGAGGTAGTACTGGACGTTCTACTGGGTCACATTTACATTTCGAAGTTCGCTTCTTAGGGATGGCTATCAATCCTGCTTCTCTTTTTGATTTTAAGAAACAGGATATTGTAGCTTCAACATATACAATCAAACCATCAACTAGTCCAAAGGCTCGTTACTACAAGGTACGCAGTGGAGATAGTCTCTCTAGGATTGCTTCTAGACAAGGAGTATCTATCAAGAGATTATGTGACTTGAATCATATCTCTACTCGGACAATCCTACGTATAGGTATGGTTTTGAAATGCTCTTAAAAGAGCAATTCTAAAATAAGGATAGTTTCAATATGAACAATACAAATGAACAGTTCGAAAAGGTAATCGATGCCTGCCGAACTTTATTTAGTAAGAAATTGCATGATTACGGAGCGGCTTGGCGCATTTTACGTCCCGTCTCGGTAACAGATCAACTATTTATCAAAGCAAATAGGATACGTAGCCTAGAAGTTAAAGGTACTTCATTGGTCGATGAAGGTGTCGTCGAGGAATTTATTGCGATAGTTAATTATGGTCTTATCGGATTGATTCAGCTCGAATGTGGCTATGCCGAGAAAGATGATATGACAGAAGATAAGGCTTTAAGCTTGTATGATAAATGGGCTAAAGTGGCTTTGGATTTGATGAAAGCAAAGAATCATGATTATGATGAGGCATGGCGTGCTATGCGTATCAGTAGTTATACTGATTTGATCTTGATGAAACTTTACAGAACCAAACAGATTGAAGAATTACAAGGAGAGACATTAGTTTCTGAAGGTATTGATGCTAATTATATGGACATGATAAATTACGCTGTATTTGCATTAATCAAATTGACACAAGAGTAGTCAGTTGTAGCAGACTGATGTTAGAAAAAAGACTTCATTGATAATGAAAAGTGTAGATTTTAAGGAAAAAAAAGATACAGAAAGTACATCTTCTCTGTGGCAAAAAGGACAACCATATATTGTCAACTGTTGCCGTTTTGTCCTTGCTGTAGTCTTCGTCTTCTCCGGGTTTGTCAAGGGAATAGATACAATGGGATTCTCCTATAAAATAGGAGACTATATTAGAGCCTTTGGTATCTCCGATTGGTTACCTGGCTTTGCTGATATCTTGATCTCTTTTGCACTTTCTACATTGGAATTTTCTCTCGGTATGTTCATGCTTGTTGGTATCAAGCGTAAATTGACCACCCGCTATACTTTTTGGCTGATGATTGTCATGACATTGTTGACATTCTATATCGTACTAGCAAACCCAGTCTCACATTGTGGTTGTTTTGGAGATGCTATTGTTCTAACTAATCTCCAGACATTTTTGAAGAATGTTGTGCTTTTGGGCATGTCTTACATAGTCTATAGACACTATCAATCGATTCGCTTCTTACTAAGTAAACATGTAGAATGGCTTGTATGGCGCTATGTAGTCATCTTTTCTCTTGTCCTTTGGGGATGGTGTTACTATCATCTTCCAATTATTGATTTCAGACCTTATCATATCGGAGTCAATATGTCCGAAGCTATGGGACTGAAACCTAGTGAAAAGGAATTGTCTATTGTCGATTTCTATGCAGAGAATCCTAATACAGGGGAGGACATGACGGATAAGATTGTAAACCAAGAAGGATTTACGATTTTGCTAGTCTCACCTAAACTTGAGGTTGCGAGTGAACAGCATTATGATTTGATTAATGAATTGTATGATTATTGTCTAGAAAATGATGTTCGTTTCTATTGCCTCACTTCTAGTGATAAAGAACAACGGTTAGACTGGGAAGACCGGACGGGTGCTGAATATCCTGTCTATGTGGGAGACTATTTAGGTTTGAAAACCATGGTGCGCTCCAATCCAGGACTTGTGGTCTTGAAAGACGGTGTGATAGTCAATAAAATAGCTAATTCGGATATCCCTGATGAGTATCATCTTGTAGGTAACTTCGAACTTTTACCACTTTTCCATAGTCATACGACTTCTCTCGGACGGGTGATGGGCTCTTTACTCTTGTGGTTCTTTGGTCCACTTTTCTTTGTGTTGATGCTTGATAGATTTTTAATCTATCGACATCGTCTTAAAATGGAAATGATTCAAGCAGAGGAGATTCAAAATGAATCTGCTATGAGAGATAAGAGTGAGCTGCTCAAAGAGCAAGAATTGTTGCAAAAAGATTGCGCTAAACAAAAACCAAACGATGATATCAAAACTGATGACATCGATAAAGAGAACAATAACTAATTAACGATAAGGAGTATATCTCCTTTATAACAAACCAATCAAAAAAAAGAAAAAATGAGAAAGAACATTGTTGCAGGAAACTGGAAAATGAACAAAACCCTACAAGAGGGTGTTGAGTTGGCAAAAGGTTTGAACGAGGCATTAGCTGCTTCTAAACCTAATTGTGATGTAATTATCTGTACACCATACATTCATCTTGCTTCTGTAACTCCATTGGTAGATGCTGCTAAGATAGGTGTTGGTGCAGAAAACTGTGCAGACAAAGAGTCTGGTGCTTATACAGGTGAGATTTCAGCTGCTATGGTTGCTTCTACTGGAGCTAAATATGTAATTCTTGGTCATTCAGAACGTCGTGCTTACTATGGCGAGAACAATGCTATCCTTACTGAAAAAGTAAAATTAGCTTTGGCTAATGGATTGACTCCTATATTCTGTATCGGTGAGGTTCTAGAACAACGTGAAGCAAACAAACAAAATGAAGTCGTACTTGATCAACTTCAGGCTGTTTACGAGTTATCTGCTGAAGATTTCTCTAAATGTATCTTAGCATACGAACCTGTATGGGCTATCGGTACTGGTAAGACTGCTTCTGCTGCTCAAGCACAAGAAATCCATGCTTATATCCGTTCAACTATCGTGGACAAATATGATGCAAAGGTTGCTGAAAATACATCTATCCTTTACGGTGGTAGCTGTAAACCAACAAATGCAAAAGAATTATTTGCTAACCCTGATGTTGATGGTGGATTAATCGGTGGTGCTGCTCTTAAGGTTGCTGACTTTAAGGGAATTATCGATGCTTTCAACGCATAATCAATTGCTAAAATAAAAGATACCCTGACAGTCTGTAAATACTGTCAGGGACTTCTTTTTTTAAAATAGAACAGATATGAAGTGCAAAGTATTTTTATTATTATTGATGTCTATGATGACTTTGGGTGTTGTTGCTCAAAATGCCGTGCAAGCAGAGCCAATGATGCCGACTGCTCCTTCTGTAAAGAAAGAGAATATCATGCAGCGTCTTCATCGTCAAGGTAGCAATCAAGGAACCGTTACCCTTACTCAACCAGCAATGCTTAACGATTTACTGACTCGCAGCTTCAGTTCTATTGATGGGGTATCACAAATCAAAGTAGATGGTTATCGAGTTCAATTGTTTGCTGGTTCCAATTCAAGAGAAGCTCGTGAAGCAGCCCAAAAAATAGCAAAAGATGTAAAGCAGCAGTTTAATTACCGAGTTTATTCTCTCTTTGATTCACCAAGGTGGATTTGTAGAGTGGGTGATTTCCAATCTTATGAGGCTGCAAATCAAGCGATGCGAGAGTTGCGTGCTAAAGGAAACTATAAAGAAGCAGTCATAGTACGAGACCAAGTACTTGTCGATTCATATTAGATAGGATCCGATATATAGAATAACAAAGCTGACAAAAAAAGAGTAAAAAATGAAAGATTTAAGTCCTGAAGAACGTCAAGAAAAGTTGATGTATCATTATAAAGAGATATTAGAACTGTTGGGTGAAGATATTCATCGTGAAGGGTTAATCAAAACCCCTTTGCGTGTCGCTAAAGCAATGAAGACATTGACTCGTGGCTATGAAATGGACCCTAAGGCCGTATTGCTTTCTGCTAAGTTTAAAGAAGATTATAACCAGATGGTTATCGTCAAAGATATAGATGTTTATTCTTTATGTGAGCATCATATGATTCCTTTTTATGGTAAGGTACATGTGGCTTATATTCCAAATGGATATATCACAGGATTGAGCAAAATAGCTCGTGTAGTAGATATCTTTTCACATCGATTGCAAGTACAAGAACGATTGACTATGCAAATCAAAGATTGTATACAAGAGGCACTCAACCCACTAGGTGTGATGGTCGTTGTAGAAGCTCAGCATATGTGTATGCAGATGCGAGGAGTGGAGAAACAAAATGCAACCACTACTACAAGTGATTTCTCGGGAGCTTTCAAACAAGCAAAAACTCGTGAAGAGTTTCTAAATCTGATTGCTCATAACTGATACTGTTTCCTAGACGTTTAACGAATTAGTTAAACACTTACTTTTGCAGGCGATATCTCTATTACTCCCATCACATGACGGGAGATATAGTGCGATCACCTGCTTGTTTGCATATATCCTGTTGCAATTTCTTCAGTTCGTTATAATCCTCTAACAGTTCTTTCAATCTGGCAGGGTCTTTGGCGATTTCCGGTTTGGACAATTGGTTGAATATCCCCTTGATCTCTTGAGTTAGCACTTCATTCTTGATACGTATCAGCGTATTCATGATATCATCAAGCAAGCGATTCGTTCTCTTTTGTTCATCCTCGATAGAATCACTATCAGTCTGTCTATACATAGCACTTAACTCATATTTTGTAGTAAGCATTTCACTCGCCAATTTACTTATATTGGCATCTTCATGTGCCATGAAATAACGACTAGATTTCCAATTACTATCCTTCTGATTACACTGATATGCCTCTTCTAGAATATCTCTGAATAGTGGAATCTGTAAACTAATTTCATCCATATCCAATTCACTTTTGATAAAGCTAACGACAGATTGTTTCTCTATATGACTTTCTAAAGTCATTTGTCCATCTTTTCCGATGACCTCATCCTCATATTCTGTTTCGAATACCTTCTCTCCATACTTGATGATGATTTTTGTGACTTCCTTTTCCAATTCATATCTAGCAGGCGTCACCGTAATCTCTTCTTTGGACTGAGTAGGAGATGTATTGGCCGATACGCTAGTCGCATCGGTAGAACCCATTGGAGATATATAGTCCGTCTTGAGACTCTTTTGTGAGGCTTCATCTTTAATTGATTGCTGAGCTGCCCACGCAATTGGGTCATGTTTTGCCGAATCAGCTTCAGAATATTCTGACGTCTTTGATTCTTGCTTATAGTTCTGTTGATTCTGCCCACTTTTCCGACGCTTTGCTACTTCATGAACAAGTACTTGTTCACTTACATTGAGCGATTCAGCACACGTCTGAATATACACATTTCGTTCTATATCCTCTGGAATCACCGAGATGCTCTGTACGATATCTGTAATCAGATGAGCCCTCTTAATAGGGTCGTTACCTGCATCCTTAAGTAGAATAGTCGTTTTGAAATTGATGAAATCAACTTCATGCTGTTTGATATATTGTTGAAATTCATCTACAGTATGTTTCTTAGCAAAAGAATCAGGATCCTCCCTATCAGGAAGAAGCAATACCTTGATATGCATACCTTGTTCGAGTAACATGTCGATTCCTCTAAGTGAAGCTTTGATGCCTGCCATATCGCCGTCGTACAAGACAGTGATGTTTTGAGAGAAACGATGAATCATACGTATCTGTCCATTTGTCAAAGCAGTACCAGATGAGGCTACTACATTATGTATTCCTGCTTGATGCATCGAGATGACATCAGTATACCCCTCCACTAGATAACTACGGTCCAATTTAGAGATAGCTTGTTTAGCTTGGAAGATACCATATAGCTGATTACTCTTGTGATAAATTTCACTTTCTGGAGAATTGACATATTTAGCGACCTTCTTATTGGTAGTGCTGAGTACGCGCCCTCCAAAGGCAACTACCTTACCTGACAAGGTATGAATAGGGAATATGACACGTCCCCAGAATCGGTCTCTCAAACCTTGTCCTTCGGTATCGTAGCACAATCCCGTGTCTATCAGCAATTGTTTCTTGAATCCTTTTCTCTCAGCTTCTTTAGCCAAACTATCTCGTCCTGTAGTACAGTAACCGAGTTCAAATTTTTCGATAATATCTTCTCTGATACCTCGACTTCGGAAATAAGCTTGTCCGATGGCTTGCCCGTCAGGATGATTCTTTAGCGTTGATTTGAAATAGTCTTTGGCCCATTGATTCACGATAAAAAGGCTCTCGCGATAACTCTGAGCTGCTTTCTCCTCTTCAGATAGTTCACGCTCTTGTATCTCTATTCCATATTTCTTCGCTAGCCATTTTAAAGCTTCTACATAAGTCAACTGCTCATGTTTCATGATGAAATGGACTACATTTCCACCTTCACCACAGCTGAAACATTTACATACCCCCTTGGCTGGTGAGACATAAAATGAAGGAGTTCGGTCGTCGTGAAAAGGGCATAGGCCAACATAATTAACCCCCCTCTTGCGTAATTGTACAAACTCAGATACAACCTCGACAATGTTGGCTGCATTAAGTATTTTTTCTATGGTTAAGTGATCTATCACGATGGCATTTGTTCTAATGAATTCTATTTTCTAATAATACAAAGATACTATATATTGTGTCACTGTGAAACAAGTAGACCTCTTTACAACAAAAAATACGGATGTTTCACAAAAAGGTTGAAACATCCGTATATCTTCTCGTTGAGTCGTTACATGACCAAGAGTATCGATAAGCTCATCCATTGAACTTATCTAATGATTTATTGTTGAGATTGCTGTTGCGCTTCTCTTAGCATCTGTTCTGATGCGATAAGATAAAGTTCTACTCGACGATTTTGAGCACGTCCAGCCGCAGTAGCATTGCTTGCCACCGGATTTTCCCAATTGAAACCTTTGACTTCCTTGATACGAGTACTAGCTATTCCGTGAGACATCAAGAAACCAGATACACTGTTAGCACGCTCATAAGATAATTTTTGGTTGATAGCTAGTGAACCAGTATTGTCAGTGAAACCATAGATTCCAAGGTCTACTGCAGGATCCAGTTCACGAGCAAATGTAGTAAGCGATTGTACAGCAGACTGATTGAGAGTCGATTTACCAGTTGCAAAGGTGATAGAACCATCAAGGGTTACCTTTACTACAGGGACACCATTAGCCTCTGTTTGTTCTACTTTAGCCCCTTCAATCTTGGCCGCTTCAGCAGCAGCTTTATCCATACGGTTACCGATGATTACTCCTGTCCCTGTTCCAGCGACAGCACCTACAGCAGCACCTATGGCAGCTCCTTTACCTTTACCGATAAGACCACCCAAAATGGCACCTATAGCTGCTCCACTTGTACCACCTACGATACCACCTTTAGTCTTATTATTCATCTGATTGTAACTAGCACAACTAGCAAGTAGGAGGATAGAACTCACTGCAATCGCGAAAAATTTCGTTTTAAATACGTTTGTTTTCATTTTCTTTATTCTTTAAGTTGAAAATTCTGTTTCTTAAGAGATAAAACCATGCCAAAAGGATGAATCCCTTGAGTATTGTTGTGTCTGTAATACTCCACCATATACTTTCCAATCCCCATCCGAAATAGATAAAAAGGAAAGTTATAGGGATACGCATGTAATTGAAAAATATACTATTAATAGCAGGAGGTATGGTTCGTCCTACACCATAGAACAAACCTTGTCCTGAGATTTCCAAAAACATAGCTATCTGTGAAAAGGCAAGTACATATAGGTATTGTCCCCCTGCAATATATGCCTCTTCCTCAGGAACAAATATAGCGAAAAGATTCTCTCCAGCAAACAAAAAAAGTAAAGTACTGAATGTTCCAATACCTAATCCAATAAAAAGAGTGATCTTAAATGCACGCATCACTCGTTGATACAGTCCTGCCGAATAATTTTGTCCTACAAAAGTGGACAGTGCTGTCGAGAGCCCCTGTGCTGAATTCCATGTGATTGCTTCAATCTGTGAACCAGTAGAGAAGCACATCACACCGATATATCCTCCTTGTTCAGATGCTAGGCGAACCATGAACATAGAACATAAGCAAAACAATCCGTTGAAGATACTTACTGGAGCACCTATTTTAGTTAATTTATTGACATATTCTTTTTTGAGTTTCCCCAAGAGTGGGAAACCGCCAAGGAGCTTATCTCTTACGACAATCTGATAAATAAATAGTCCTGCTACGATAGCTTGGGATATCCAAGTAGCATAAGCAGCTCCATCAGTACCCAGACGAAATACAAATATAAATAAGGGGTCAAGTATCATATTGATACCCAATCCGATACTACTAATATAAAAGGGAATCTTGCTAAGTCCAGCTGCATTGTATATCCCCGTAAATGTAGCAGCCAAAAACATGAAAGGGAATCCTGTACTGAAAATACGCAAATAACTCTCAGACAAGGAAGCAATATCTTCTTGCAATTTAAATAAATGGACATACAAAGATGCACCAATGAAGAAGAGTAAGCACATGACTGCAGAGAGAATGACGCTCATCGTGAGGTTATGTGTAGATAAAATACGTGCTCGTCCCGTATCTTTAGCCCCTATTGCTTGAGATATAGAGACCTCAGCTCCTACTTTGTTGAGCAAAGCAACTGCACTAACCATCCAATTCGCATAACCAATGATGCCAATAGCCGCGACCGCTTCACTGCCAATTCGTCCTACCCATGCTATATCAGTAAGCGTATAAGCCATCTGGATAAAACTGGTTGCCATGATAGGCAAAGCTAAAGACATTAATTTTTTTCCAATAGGACCTTGTGTCAGGTCTTTTGTCCCATCTAAGTTATCCATCACATTCTTATTATATTTCAGCCTACATCATTCCATTTTTTGTCGCGCAAAGATAAGATAATTTTTTATATACTATCAATATATGACCCATTCTCAGAAAAGAATGACCTTAAAATGGAAATCTTCTTTTATTTAGCTACTAAAAACGATAGCTTAGTTTCATTATTCTTGCATATCAAGGATAAAAACTATAAATTTGCAGCCTGATAATGAACCCATAAAATAATATGAGTAAGAAATTCAAAGAGTATAATCAATTAGATCTATCTCAAATAAACAAAGAGATCTTGAAAGAATGGGATAAACAAGACTTGTTTACCCAAAGTATGGCAGCTCGTGAGGGAAATCCATCATTTGTTTTTTTCGAGGGACCTCCTTCTGCTAATGGCTTGCCAGGTATTCACCACGTAATGGCTCGAAGCATCAAAGATATTTTTTGCCGTTATAAGACAATGAAAGGATTTCAAGTCAAGCGAAAAGCTGGTTGGGATACTCATGGGCTTCCGGTAGAACTAGGTGTGGAAAAATCATTAGGTATCACTAAAGTAGATATTGGTGAAAAAGTAAGCGTAGATGATTATAATGCTGCTTGCCGCAAGGAAGTCATGAAATATACTGCCGAATGGGAAGACCTTACTCATAAGATGGGGTATTGGGTTGATATGAAAGACCCTTACATTACTTATGATAACCGTTATATAGAGACACTGTGGTGGCTTTTGAAACAATTATATAAGAAAGGACTTCTATATAAGGGATATACCATACAACCTTATTCTCCAGCAGCAGGGACAGGACTCAGCTCTCATGAGTTGAATCAGCCAGGGTGCTATCGTGATGTCAAAGATACTACGTGTGTGGCTCAGTTCAAGATAAAAGAGGCGAAACCAGAGATGTCTGGATGGGGAAATCCTTATTTTATTGCTTGGACCACAACTCCTTGGACATTACCTTCAAATACAGCACTTTGTGTAGGACCTAAGATAGAATACATCGCTGTTCAAACGTTCAATTCCTATTCAGCAAAACCAATTACCCTTGTACTAGCCAAGAAATTGTTGTCTGCCTACTTCAAACCAGAAGGAGCAGATGCAGAGATGACTTATACCAAAGGGGATAAAGTCGTTCCTTACCGTATCGTAGGTGAATACGTTGGTAAAGACCTCGAAGGAATGGAATATGAACAACTTATTCCTTGGGTTAATCCAGGAGAAGGAGCTTTTAAAGTGATACTCGGTGATTTTGTAACCACAGAAGATGGTACGGGTATCGTCCATATCGCTCCTACATTTGGTGCTGATGATGCTAATGTAGCAAAGAAGTCTGGAGTTCCTGGATTGCAATTGATTAGCAAGAAAGGCGAGACCCGTCCTATGGTCGACCTTCAAGGTAAATTCTACCTTATCGATGAATTAGATGAAGACTTCGTCAACAAATATGTTGATGTAGAAAAATATAGTCAATATGCAGGCCGTTTTGTCAAAAATGCTTACGACCCTACATTGACCGATAAAGACGAGACGCTAGATGTTTCTATCTGTATGATGCTTAAGATGACTGACCAAGTATTCAAGATAGAGAAGCACGTCCATAATTATCCACACTGTTGGCGTACAGACAAGCCTGTCTTGTATTATCCACTAGACAGTTGGTTCATCAAATCTACGGCTTGTAAAGAACGAATGATGGAACTGAACAAGACCATCGCATGGAAACCTGAATCTACCGGTACTGGTCGATTTGGAAAATGGTTAGAGAACTTAAATGACTGGAACCTTAGTCGTTCACGTTATTGGGGTACTCCTCTACCGATTTGGCGCAATGATGATGGAGAAGAATTGTGCGTCGGTTCTATTCAAGAATTGAGTGCCGAGATAGATAAAGCAGTAGCGGCTGGTTTCATGCAATCAAATCCATATACAGAGAAAGGATTTGTCGTAGGAGATTATGAAAAAGATAATTATGAAAAGATAGACCTCCATCGTCCTTACGTTGATGATATCATTTTGGTTTCTCCAAGTGGTAAGCCGATGAAACGTGAATTGGACTTGATTGACGTCTGGTTTGATTCAGGTGCTATGCCTTACGCCCAGATTCACTATCCATTCGAAAATAAAGACAAACTCGAATCAGGTGAAGTATTCCCTGCAGATTTTATAGCAGAAGGAGTAGACCAGACTCGTGGTTGGTTCTTTACTTTACATGCTATTGCTGCTATGGTATTTGATACCAAAGCATACAAAGCAGTCATATCTAATGGTCTAGTTCTAGATAGCAAAGGCAATAAGATGAGTAAGCGACTAGGCAATGCCGTAGATCCTTTCTCAACGATTGAAAAATATGGTTCAGATCCAGTACGTTGGTATATGATTACCAACTCACAACCTTGGGATAATTTGAAATTTGACCTCAATGGAATTGATGAAGTTCGTCGTAAATTTTTTGCAACACTTTACAATACCTACTCATTCTTCTCTTTATACGCCAATGTAGACAATTTTGATTATAGTCAAAATGAAGTACCCGTATCAGCCCGACCAGAGATTGACCAATGGATACTCTCCTTACTCAATTCTTTAGTGAAAAATGTAGATACTTGTTATGATGATTACGAACCGACACGTGCTGGTCGTTTGATTAGTGACTTTGTCAGTGACAATCTCTCCAATTGGTATGTACGACTAAACCGTAAACGTTTCTGGGGTGGAGGATTCACACAAGATAAATTAGCTGCTTACCAGACACTTTATAGATGTATGGAAGTAGTAGCCAAATTGATGGCTCCAATCGCTCCGTTTTATGCAGACCGTCTCTTTAGAGACTTGACAGCTGTCACTGGACGCGAAAAGGAAAAATCAGTTCATTTGGCTTTGTTCCCTGTGGCAGATACTTCACTAATCAATCCAGAACTCGAAGCGAGTATGCAATTGGCTCAGAGTATCACTTCTATGACCCTTGCACTTCGTCGTAAGGTAAGTATCAAAGTGCGTCAACCACTAGAATGCATCATGATACCTGTGACAGACGAACAACAAAAGTCACGTATTCAAGCAGTTGAAGGCTTGATCAAAGGTGAATTGAATATCAAAGAAATTCGCTACGTAGGTGGTGACAATGGTATACTAGTGAAGAAAGTAAAATGTGACTTCAAGAAGCTCGGTCCTAAGTTTGGTAAACAAATGAAGGAAGTGGCAGGTCTTATACAGAAACTCACTCAAGAACAGATAGGACAATTAGAAAACGAAGGTCATATCGTGCTTACTCTTGCAGATGGTTCTGATAGAGAAGTTGCAGCGACAGACTTAGATATCTTCTCTGAAGACATTCCAGGATGGTTAGTCTCCAACGAAGGACGTCTTACAGTAGCTCTTGATATTACGCTTACCCCAGCACTCAAGAAAGAAGGAATTGCTCGAGAATTGGTAAACCGTATACAGAATCTTCGTAAAAATTCTGGACTAGAAATTACGGATAAGATTCAGGTTTATATAGAAGATAACGAAAATATAAAAGAAGCAGTAGATCAATATAAAGATTACATTGCTACCCAAGTATTAGCTGAAAAATTAGAACTCGTTTCTACACTTCATGCTGATACCACTGAACTAGATATGGATGGATATACCCTTCAGATTCTAGTTGAGCGTGTCGCAAATATGGATGAATAATAGAAAAGAAAATCTCTTAAACCAAATATTAACACTTTACACCAAATGTTATGGATGAAAAGACCCGTTATTCTGATGAGGAACTCGCAGAGTTCAAAGCGATTATTGATGAGAAATTAGCACTTGCTAAACGAGATTATGAACTGCTAAAAAATAGTATAACCAATAAAGACAGTAACTCGACAGATGATACTTCTCCTACTTATAAGGTATTAGAAGAAGGAGCAAATACCTTGTCGAAAGAAGAAGCCGCTCGTTTGGCTCAACGACAGATGCGCTTTATTCAAGGTTTACAAGCAGCTTTGCTTCGCATTGAGAACAAGACATATGGCATTTGTCGAGAGACGGGTAAACTCATTCCTGCAGGTCGTCTGAGGGCTGTGCCTCACGCGACATTGAGTATTGAGGCCAAGAACAACAAACACTAATCTTATGAAAAATAGTTTGTCAAAAGGCTACCTAGCCACTATCATTGTGCTTGCCATACTCTTTATAGATCAATTTATCAAGATATGGGTCAAGACCAATATGGTTTTGCATCAAGATATTCCTTTCACTAATTGGTTTCATATCTGGTTTGTTGAAAACAATGGTATGGCTTTTGGTATGGAGATTTTTGGCAAACTATTTTTGTCTATTTTCCGAATCTTTGCAGTCGTTCTGTTGATTTATTATCTCTATACTTGTGTCAAGAAGCACTTCAAGACAGGATACATCATTTGCATTGCGATGATTGTTGCAGGTGCTGCAGGTAATATCATAGACAGTTTATGCTATGGATGGTTATTTAGTGATAGCACGGTAGATACCGTCGCTACCTTTCTACCTGTAGATGGAGGCTATGCTGCCCCCTTATTCGGACGAGTAGTAGATATGTTTTATTTCCCTTTGATTCAGTGGAATTGGCCACAATGGCTTCCAATGATTGGTGGAAATCATTTTATCTTCTTTAGTCCTATCTTTAATTTTGCCGATGCGTCCATCAGTTGTGGTATCATAGCCATTTTGTTATTTTACAACAAATATCTTCACAAGCAAGTTCACGAAACAGAAAAGAAATCATAATGCATCTTCAATTCCATTTTTCGATGCGCAAAGCATTGTTTTTTGCAACTATATTGTTAGTTGTATCGAGTTGTGCCGTGCGTGCTCCCAAAGGAATACTCTCGACACAAGAGATGGAGGATTTTCTCATTGACTATCACAAGGCCAAAGCTGTAGGAAATACTATTCCTAAGCAAACTGCTTCAGATAGAGAGAAATACCTAGACTTCGTCTTCCAAAAACATGGGATTACAGAAGCTCAATTTGACAGTTCAGTCTCGTGGTACTCTCAACATATAGAGACTTATAGTGAGATTTACCAACGTGTAAACACACGCATACAAGATGAAAAAGATGCGTTGAACAAACTGATCTCTCTGCGTACTCATAAGCAATTGCCGACTACAGTTGGCGATAGTATAGACTTGTGGTATCTACAGCGTACCGTCATGATGAGTGGTCTTGTCACCGAGAATAGGTTAGCATTCAGCATCCGTTCCGACCGTGCTTTTGAAGAAAAAGATAGTCTTTATTACAAAGCCTTTTTCCGTCCTTTAACAACCGATTCCGTTGCTGCATTTATGAATCTGCAACTGAATTATGCTAAAGGAACTGAATCAAAAACGTTGCGTGCAGATTCTTTAGGCTGGTACTCCATTAAACTACAAAATGACACCCTCGGAAGTATCAAATACATCAAAGGATTTATTTATTTAGATGCTCGAGGCACCTATTATCCTCAGCTTCTAGTGGATAGCATACAACTCATTAGGTTGCATCAGAGTGAGGAACAAGCTAGCTATATAGCAGATTCTCTCGCTACAATAAAGAAAGAACAAGCTGCAAAAGCAAAGAAAAAAATCGACTTAAATAAGATGAAAAAAGGTTCGTCAGCTGTTAAGAAATTACCAGCTCAACGTTTGAGTCCAGAGCAACTTCGAAATAAAGAAGTCTATAAAGAGAAAGTACCAACAAAGGAACCTAGACGAAAGAGTCTGAAGCTAACCAAATAGCGAACTGATTGTTTCCCTAAACGCAATGCAATGATAAAAATAGCTTGTCACGAACTCACAGATAAGAGATATAGTCCCTCGAAACACTATCGTATGATATTGATTCAGGTGAATGCCTCCTTACGCTCTATATTAGGCGAGCAGACAGCTCCTCTATCAGAATCGACATTGCCGCTTTCTATTCCAAATGATGTAGCTATAGATCTATTTCCTTTGGACTCAGAAGAAGAAGGAGTCGTATGGATACCAGGGGAACTCATTCTCACTCATGAAGGATTATCTAGAGGATAATAAATACCTTCTTCTTAATAGAATAGGGTATTTACTATAAAAAGACGGCTAAAAATTTGTATTGTACAAAAATACGATGTATATTTGCAACCGCTAACGCGAAAATAGCTCAGTTGGTAGAGCATAACCTTGCCAAGGTTAGGGTCGCGAGTTCGAGTCTCGTTTTTCGCTCAAAGTGTTCTTATTTTTATTTACTACCGTATTGGAGGGATGGCGGAATTGGTAGACGCGCTACTTTGAGGGGGTAGTGGCCTTACGGCCGTGTGAGTTCGAGTCTCATTCTCTTCACACTAAATAGGAATATCTGCGAAAATAGCTCAGTTGGTAGAGCATAACCTTGCCAAGGTTAGGGTCGCGAGTTCGAGTCTCGTTTTTCGCTCAAAGGAAGTCTCTTAAATGAAGAGACTTCCTTTTTTTATGTAACTAAATCATCAGACACTTTTTTACCTATTTATGATTGTATTTTAAGATTAAGTATTACCTTCGTGATGACAATCGATAAATAGCAATATCTGCGAAAATAGCTCAGTTGGTAGAGCACAACCTTCCCAAGGTTGGGGTCGCGAGTTCGAATCTCGTTTTTCGCTCACAGAAGTTAATAGTATAGAAGCTATTTACTTTTTGTCTTTTATTCTTGTCGATTGATGTTTTTATCTCTATCTTTGAAGGCTAGTTGATAAAAGATCAATTGGATTGCTCATTTTTATTATCATTTTTATGATATACCGCAGGGGCTGACTGGATTTGACAGCGGGTAGAGGTGATGGGTAAGCATGCAGTGCGTTGGGTATTAGCACTAAAATCTCAGTATTCGAACTTTTTTAATTGGCAACAATAATTTTGCTTACGCTGCCTAACCGAAGTATAGTACGTTAGCTTAATCTGCTGATCCATACGTGGCAGTAGACGTAACATCGCTCAGGACCCGTTTCTCCGTGGTTTCCTGATTCAGTGGTGCAGTCGAGACAGAGATAGCTTATACTGGCCTCACAGTATAAGTGAAACTTAGAGGCTAAGGTTTTTGTGGATGGCTTGGGTTTCACATCAATTCGAAAAATTAAGCCAAGATAAGCATGTAGAAAGCTGATTAGTTCCCTGTTTGGACGAGGGTTCGATTCCCTCCAGCTCCACCAGATGACTTGTACAAGTCAACGTAAGTATTAAGAAGCCTATAAATCAAGTAACTCTTGATTTATAGGCTTCTTTTATTTTTTACAATTTCTTCCTATATCTATCCTCTTAGCATGAGTACCATCGTCAATAGAATCAAGGTAAAGAAATCCTTCCTCAATAAGGTGATAGCCCTTTTTATATGATATTTTACAGTGTTTACTGAGATATCCAGGTCCGATGCGATCTCCTTATAACTCTCTTGCTCATAGCGGCTCTTCTTAAAAACGATACGTGTCTCTTCTGGTAAATTTTTGATACAAGTATGAACTTTGTCTTCTAGTTCCTGTTCGAGTAATTGGACCAAAGGATAATTATGCTCGATGCAGTAATCATAGATTCTATTTTCATTGTCTTGATTAAGAGCAGAGAAGGGCTCTTCATTTTTAGAATGATTACTTGACAACTGATTCAAGCAATGGTTGCGTACAGAGCGAATAAGATAGCTACGTAAAGATGTTTTGATAGTTATTCTTTCTCTTATCTCCCACAGATGAGAGATGACATCTCCGACGACTGCTTCAGCGGAGTATTGATTTTTGACGAATTGAAAAGCTACCTTACACAAAAGAACATAATAAGTATCGTATATATATTTATATGCTTCTTCTTTGCCTTGCTTGAGCATTTCTATAATAAAAGATTCATCGATTTTCATATTCAATATTGTACCTCAATATTTTCAATCCTATCTCGTTGTACGGAGTTTAAGATTGAACAAGCCACATCACTCTATATAAAAATGCGATAAAATGTGGGATGCAAGAAAGGTTAAACAGATGGTTTGGTAGTTAAAAATTTGTGAGTTGTTTGTTCATTGTTATAATGAGTCACAAGATAATAAAAAATATACAATCTATTGTGTTTACGTATAAAAAGTACTTTTCTTTCATCTTTTTATATATACCCATTCCCAGATAGACTAATAATCACGAGCTTAGTCCAACTGAAAGCAACAAAAACTGTCCAATAAGACAATGATTATTCATTATCCTATTGGACAGTTTAGTAAGTACTATTTTCGATTATTCCCAGCCTGGATTCTGTTCTATTTCACTATTTAATAGAAGGTTGTTGATTGGCAATGGGTATAGATAGTAATGATCTAACCATCCATATCCTTTAGCAATAGGGTCATCAACAAATGTGATATACCCAGCTGTACTATTTATATTGCCATCACGATCTACAAATTTAATCTTGCATTGCGATACATTTTTAAGCACTCCGTCTTCTACCAATTGCTGAGCACTATACCAGCGACCAAGTTTCCATTTGTTTAGGTATTCAGCCTTTTTCCATCTACGTAAATCTTCGAAGCGGAAACCCTCACCGATTAGTTCAGTTCGGCGTTCTCTTCTGATTTCCCATAGCAAAGGAGCGACATCAGGATCTCTTCGACTATCCTCAAATATAGCATCAATTTCCAATGGAGCTACTCCACCTCTCTCGCGCAATTTATTGATTGTTTGATCTACAATCTCTTGTGTGAGTGTTCCATTCTCATAGCACGCCTCAGCATAATTCAAATAAAATTCACCCGCTCTAAAGATAGGCGCATCAGTTGAATATCTAGATACAGGATACTCCTCTTGAGTATTGTAATACTTCAATGGGTAATATCCACCTTGTGTAGCTTGAAATCCAAAACCACCATTATGTAATTTGAAGTGAGGAGAGAATTTGCAGACACATCCTCCATTTTGCTTGATAGGATAAGTCTTGAATCCCTCACTAGCTATACTATTCATAAGATCTAGATAAGTTCTTTCTTTTGGCACATCTGTATAAGTCCATTCTTTCTCATAGGCCTTCAAATCAGGTGTCTTGAGCTTATAAGGAAGCATCACATTGTAGTATAACCGTTTATCTCTATTAGCAAATTCAGTATAAGGGTCTTCTTCATTACTTGGGTAATCAGCTTGTGCGTAGATTGGTTTACCATCCGTACAAAGATAACTATCGACAAGATCTTTCGTCAACTCAAATCCGAGTCCAGAACCAATAAACTTGGTCGATACATTCTGTGTAACGATATCTTTTACATATTGTCTATAAAGCAAGATGCCATCCACTCCTTTGAGGTCAACAGAATTGAATACTTCATCATAATTGTTATGCAATGTAGGATACTTTTCGACTAAGAGTTTAGATACCCGTTCACACTCCACGAGATACTTCTCTGCATTTTCCAATCCATGATATTTTCTCCAAGTACCCTCAAAAAGTGTAAATCGTGAGATTAAAGCTCTGACTACATCCGCATTGATTGTATTAGCTCCATCATCTTTTATATCAATATTTTCTTCTGCATATTGTAAATCCGTAAGGATATTCTCAGCCACTTCGTCACGACTGTTACGTGGTAGATACAGTTCCTCTGAATCAGAATTTAAACAGTGGTCTACCCAAGGTACTCCGCCAAATTTAGACAATAAGATACTGTATTGGTAAGCTCTAAAGAATTTACCGACAGATCTCCAATGTATTTTTTCATTTTCAGACAATTTATCCGATTTTTCTACATTGTCCAGCAGTAAATTGACTTTACGTATATATGAGAAGTCATAACCTCCTCCAGATGCAGGAACCTTAATCTTCTGCCATATCCATGAACTTTCACTTCCTTTTCCTCCTTTGAAGAAATCATCCGTAGCTACTTTAAATAGGTTCGAGATACTGCCATAAGCAGGAAATACCTCATAGAGTTGCCAAGCATACGTTTGAAAATTTTCGTTAGATGTAAATAAGGTCTCTTCTGTCAACTCAGTTTTTGGCGTGCGATCTAAGAAGCTATTGTCTAAACAACCAGACAAAGCTAACATAATCAAAGTACCCCAAAGTATATTTTTTATTTTCATAATATATTAATCTGTTATAAAGTTAGATTTAAGCCAATTGAAAATTTACGCATCTCAGGATAACTAAATCCATTTTGTGTATTACTACTTTCAGGATTGACCCCTTTGTTAGTATGATAGAAAGTATATAGGTTTTCACAATTGACAAAGAAAGACAGTTTAGAAAGACCAATCCGACTTGTCGCCTTCTTAGGTACTGAATATTCCAAGAGAATATTTTTTATCTGGCAATAAGCACCGTTAGTTAAGTAACGACTTTGTACTAAGCGGTTAGCTTTGGTATTTCCAGATTCATTTTCATACATCCTTGGGTAAAAAGCATTTGGATTATCAGGTGTCCAATAATCTAATTCCGCAGTAGTCAAATTAGAAAATGAGCCATAATAAGGGAAGATAAGTGCGTTGCTCAACCAGATATCACGTTTACCGATACCACTTAAGTTGAAAGAGAATCGGAATGATTTCCAAGAAGCCCCTCCATATACAGAGTATCTATATCGGCGAGTTTGGTTACCAATAACTACCATATCTCCAGGATTATCTTCTGTATCTTGTCCTTTATTGATAAGACCATCTCCATTCATATCCTTGTACAATACATCCCCCACATTAGGATTATATCCTTCCACTCGTGGTAGATTGTCTTTTAAAGACCCATCTTCATTGAAATCATCTTCTTGATATAATCTCACTGTCTCATACCCCCAAATTTCACCAAAATCTTTACCTACACGGTAGGCACTAGGAACTCCCGATGAATTGGTTGATAACAATCCTACTTCATTGTTGAATTTAGTGATTTTAGCTTTCGAGTCTGAAAGATTGAATCCGATATTGTAATTCACTTCCTGAATCTTATCTTTCCATTCCATACTCAATTCCCATCCTCTAGTCCGTAGGTCAGCTACATTTTCCTTAGGCGCATTAGCACCTAATACAGCAGGCAATTCTAGACCTGGAGCAAGCATGTCTTTAGTGTCACGGATATACGTATCAAAATTGAAATTCAACTTGTGAAAAATCGAAACATCAATACCTATATTATATGTCGTAACCTTCTCCCAGGTAAAAGAAGAACTAACCAACGAAGGTTTACCCAACGAAGTCACCTGTTGATTGTTTACCAACCAAGAACTTAAGAAGCTGCTCATACCAGGCATGAAATCATAATTTCCTATATTTTGATTTCCAACCATACCGATAGACCCTCTCAATTTAGCATTTGACAACCAATCACGAGTACTCTTCATAAAAGGTTCTTCACTTATACGCCATCCAGTAGATACTGAAGGGAAGAAACCGAAGCGATGTCCTGCAGGGAATCTTGATGAGCCATCATAACGGCCATTGGTTTCGAATAGATATCGATCTTTGTACGAATAGTTCAGACGATAAAAGAGACTTCTTGTAGCATACTGAGTGAAACCATCAGTTGCAGTTAGTTCACCAGTACTTTGAGAGATTGAAGGTAAATCTTCAGCAATGACATCTAACTTTGTAACCTTCAAATTCTTTGTCGTCTTACTTTCCTGATTAAATCCTCCCATGAGTTTCACTGCATGGTCGTTAATCTTGAACGTGTAATTTCCATACACATTGATAGACTGCAAGGTAGAAGGACTTGTACTTAATGTATACGAAGAATTCTCTCTATTAGGCTTTCCAGTGACAGCAAGATCTGATTGAGTATAGAATTTATTTAAATAATTCTCTGTTTCGCTCTGCGTATTTAAGTAGGTATACTCTCCATTGATTACCATTCCCTTGAATGGATTTAAGATAACACGCTCCAATATTCTCAGCGTTTTCTTTTCATAAACTAAAGGATCAGAGAGGATTAAACATGAACGAGGAGTCGCAGGATAAAACCATTCTCCATCAGTTGATTGTCGCATTCCAAGAGTATAGAATGGAGGCGATGATATTGCCGAACCGTATAAACCACCACTAATTGTATTGGCTACATAGGTTTGTTTCGCATTGGCATACTTTATATCTGTCTCGAATTTAAGCCAATCCGTAGCATTAGATTTCCAATATGCTGACAAGTTAGTACGGGTATAACTATCCTTATCTGTCTGTAAGATACCGTCTTCATCTGAGTAACCAACACCTACACGGAAGGCATTTTTCTCGTCAGAACCCTGAACCGATACATCGTGTTTCTGCTGGAAACCATAACTCTCCATCATATCGCCCAGCATATCGTAATCTTTTAAGCCATACTTGGCCCCATTCTCGTCATAAGCAATTCCATCAGGATACTTAGAAGGGTCTGCTTTATATTCATCAAGATATGTCAACCATTGGTCAATGTTAGCTCCACTAGTATGATTTTCTAGACCTACATTTTTCAGTAGTTTGATATATTCAGTAGTCGATGCCTTATTAGGTAAGTTATAAGCTGTAGAGAAGGTGAAGTTATTTGCATAATTTACTGTTAACTTTTGGCCTTTCTTAGCTTTCTTTGTGGTTATAAGGATTACTCCATAAGCCGCACGAGCACCATAGATTGAAGCCGAAGCAGCATCCTTCAATACCGTTACGCTTGCGATATCATTTGGATTAAGCATCGATACATCACCGACTGGGTTATTATCTACTAAGATAAGTGGTGAGCCCCCATTTATAGAAGTGATTCCTCGTACATTAAACGAATAAGAACTTCCTGGTTGATTGTTTGTGTTTGTGATTTGTACACCAGGCAAAGCCCCTTGAAGTGCACTTGCAATGTTGGTCACAGGTCTATTCTTTGACAACTTATTAGCATCGACCATAGAGACTGCACCAGTCATATTTACTTTCTTTTGAACTCCGTATCCTACCACGACAACTTCGTTGAGCGTATGAGTATCCTCTAGCATAGTGATAGCGATAGGGGTTGTCTTTCTTACTTTTTTTGTCACATCAAGATAACCGATATAGCGAACAAGTATCGTAGCTCCAGCAGATACATTCAACTTGAAGTTTCCATCGAAGTCAGTAATCGTTCCGTTACTTGTTCCTTTTTCGAGGATAGTAGCACCGATAATTGGATTCTTTTCTGAATCTACAACCTGTCCATTTGCAGCTATCATGGTAGCAGTCTGCTTTGTGACAGCAGCTTTCTGGATGATAATATTCTTAGATTTGATTTCGAAATTTACCTTTTGGCCCATCAAGATGAGTCCAACAACTTTTGCAATAGGTTTTTTTACTGCATTGACTGTTATTTTCTTTTGGGTATCAAGATCTCCTGAAGAAAAAATGAACGAATAGCCAGTTTCTTTAGTAAACTGTTGCATGGCCTCCTTAACAGTAGCCGACTTGACTTTGAAGTCTATAGCCACATTTTGTGCAATAACTGTCGAGAAGAGACAACTCAAAAAGAGAGTTAATAAACATATTCTGTTTCTCATATGTTAGGTAGTGTTAGATTAGTTTAACTATAAAAATAAAATAAATGAGACATCTCTTCGATGATTACTAGCTATATTTACTAAATAATCAGAGATGCTTTGCTAGAAAGAAGCCTCACGATTTTCAAGGTGAGAAGAGTCGCATTCTTCTCACCTTGCTCGTCGTATCGATAAGGTTTCCTATAAATGTTTTTCGATGTATTACTTCATAGGCTTTTATCTTTTTAAGGTTAATATTACATTTTTATCTTCAATAGAATAAGCTAACTTATTTGTTCTAGAGAGCAAATCTAGCACTTCTACAATATTTTGTCTTTTGCGTACGAAATTGCCATAAAACCTAACCCCTTCCAGTTCTTTATCCGCCAATGTAATCGAAACACCATACGCACGTTCCAATTCCTTAGCAATATCAGGGAGCAACTCTTCATCGAAAAACAAGAATCCTTCTGTCCACTCGTAGGGGGATGAATTGTGCAATTTCTTATGCGTCAATACTTTACTTCTTTTATTTAATATTGCCATTTCATTTGGCAATAAGATATTCTCTTGACAATCACCAATATGGCTATTTACTTGTACCTTTCCTCTTCGGAGACAGATGATAGCTTCGTCATCCGATTCATAATTTTTGAAATTAAAAATCGTACCTAACACTTTTACACTTAGTTCTTGAGAAGACACGGTAAACGGCATATCTGGATTTTTTGTCACTTCAAAATACCCTTCACCTGTAAAATTCAAATCACGGTTTTCCATCCCAAACCCTTGAGAATAAGTTAATTGCGAACCAGCATTCAACTTCACCTTGGTTCCATCAGGAAGTACAAGATCTGTATGCGAACCCATCGGAACATTGACTGTGATATCACTAAATTGATTTTTGACTGTATTGACTCCCTGTTTAAAAGTAATGTAAGGAAGTGCAATGAGTAAGATAGCAACGGCAGCAATAGTTGTGATACGTGTCGACAACGATTGCCAGTTGATTTTGAAAGGGTACTTTAGTTTGTGTTCTTTTCTCTTTATTTGATTTTTGAATCTATCAAATGCAGCTTCTTTATCATAATTACCATCAGCACATGATACAGCGATAAGGCTCCAGAGTTCAGAATATTCTATGAACTGTTGTTTATTCTTGTCAGATTGATCTATCCATTGATGCAATGTTTTCTTCTGGGTGTCATCTAGTTCTCCCATCAGATAAGCAAAAATCAAATGATCAGTATTGTGTTTTATTGTCTTCATAAAATTGATTCTGTCGTAACGGAAATGGCATAATGCCCTTCAATAGACACCAAGCTCCTCCATGTATTAATACATAGTAAAGACAGATTAAAATAGATGATGGGTAGTGAAATCTCCTAAAAAATAATTTTTCATAGATTTTACTACCCATATGCTATCTCGATTCCCCCATATCCGCTGCTAGGTTAGCTCAAATAAAATGCTATTTCTGTGCTCTCATTTATTTAAATTAATAGCTTGTCCTCGTTTTTTACAATAGTGAATTTTTTTGCTCACGCTGAGGCTTTTTTTATTCCTCTGCCCAATAGAAAAGGCTCTCCACACCTTTTGAAGTCCCAAATCGCTCTTGAACGGCGTCAAGTTATTTTTGATACATCAAAAACAACATCGATTTAGAGTAAAGAGACAAGGACTTAAGTGTTATTTTCCAAGCACTTCGTGTTCAAAAGAAAGAACACGAACTTTTCGTTTGTTATTGACAGGTCGTTAACAAGCTCATCAAGAAGCTTAAATGTTAAGAGATAACACTTGCTGCTTGAAAGGTGTAAATCGTGCCCCCTTTATCCATCATCTTCCACTCGGTTATCTTAAATAAATGGTCCTATTCGTATCGATATGCTAATTTGTTACACTTTGTTGGAATTTGACAGATATGCTAATAATCAACTTCATTGCCCTCTTTTTTACATAAAAAAGAATCTTAACCCTATATTCACTATTTACTTAATAACTTACTTTTATAATTATTAATTCATTGATAATCAGTCTATTAAGTTTCTATTTTAGTTACTCTATATCTCTACTTAAAGAATCATCTAGTTATTGTCTTCATATCTTTGTTAATGCAATATTAATAAAAATACACCTTATGTTTAAAACTATTTTGTTCACATCATTTATGATGGTACCATTTCTTGTTCATGCGCAAGAAACGAAATTGAGTGAGAAATCTATTGATAAGATTGTCAACTTGATGACCCTTGATGAAAAACTGAACTTATTAATTGGCTCTGAAGGAAACGCTGAGACAGATGCTTCAGCAACCATTGGAAGTTCTTCTGTTTTGGTTCCTGGGGCAGCTGGACAACTCAATGCCATTCCTCGATTCGGAATACCAAATACGGTATTGGCTGACGGTCCTGCTGGTCTCCGTATAAGTCCTAAAAGAGAAGGAACATCCGATACCTTCTATTGTACTCATTTTCCTATTGAAACTCTAATGAGTAGTACATGGAATACTCAGCTTGTGCAGTCTGTCGGGACAGCGATGGGAGAAGAAGTGAAACATTATGGAGCTGATGTGCTGCTTGCACCAGCAACTAATATTCAACGAAATCCATTAAATGGAAGAAATTTCGAATATTACAGTGAAGACCCATTGCTTTCAGGAAAGATGGCAGCTGCTATGATTAAAGGAGTTCAGAGTGTTGGAGTAGGAACTTCATTGAAACACTTTGCTCTCAACAATCAAGAGACGAATCGGACAAACAATAATGTCATAGGTAATCCACGTACTTTTCGGGAAATTTATCTTAAACCCTTTGAAATAGCTGTAAAGGAGAGTCAACCTTGGACGATAATGACCTCTTATAATATGATTAATGGAACTTATTCTAGTGAACGCTCAGACTTAGTAACCGAAATATTGCGGAAGGAATGGGGATTTAAAGGAATGGTGATGACTGATTGGTATGGGGGTCAACATGCTACTCTTCAAATGGAAGCAGGTAATGATTTGTTGATGCCTGGCAAATTAGCACAACGAATAGAAATCCGCAATGCTGTATTGAACGGTAAGTTATCTATGGAAATAATAGACCGCAATGTGAAACATGTACTCCGATATATTTTAAAGACTCCACATTTCAAAGGCTATATTGCTGACAATCAACCTGATCTAAAAGCACATGCGACTGTTACCCGTCATGCTGCAACTGAAGGAATGGTTCTACTCAAAAACCTGGGGAATACACTACCGTTAAATCATAAGATAAAGAAAGTCGCTGCCTTTGGACGTACTTCTTATGACTTTATAGCTGGAGGAACTGGTTCGGGAAATGTTAATCATGCCTATGTCATTTCATTAATCGAGGGGCTACAAAATGCTCAGCTTTCGGTCGATAAGAGTTTGAAAACAACGTATAAAAAGTACATCTCAGTTGCTAAAGCAAATAAACCTATTGCAACTAATCGTTTTGCTGCATTTTTACCTAAACATTTAATTCCAGAAATGGATCTTTCTCAAATCAATCTGACCTCTTTAGCTGATAAAAATGATGTGGCCATTATTACGATTGGAAAAACATCAGGAGAATTTGCAGACCGTCATATTGACAACAACTTCAATTTGACCTCTACTGAAAAGAAGATGATTAGTCAAGTAACAAATGCCTTTCATAAGAGACACAAAAAAGTAATTCTCATTTTAAATGTTTGTGGCGTAGTAGAGACTGAAAGTTGGATAGCTAATCCAGATGCTGTTCTTGTCTCATGGTTACCTGGACAAGAAGGAGGCAATTCTGTTGCAGATATCCTTACGGGAAAACAATGTCCTTCAGGGCATTTACCTATGACATGGCCTATTAAGTATGTCGATACCCCATCAAAAGAAGATTTCCCTATTCCTGATTCCATCACGGACAAACAATTGATTGAGTCATTGAAAGGGTTTTCTACAAATCGCACACATGGAGAAGTAAAAAACTTTGATTATACGACCTACAATGATGGAATCTATGTAGGGTATAGATATTATACAACTAAACAAATTCCTGTTTCCTTTCCTTTTGGTTATGGTTTGAGTTATACAACTTTTAAATATAGTGACCTTGCTGTAAGTAAAGAAGAAAATGGTGATCTCAACATTACCGTAAACATTAAGAATACAGGAAAAGTATCCGGTAAAGAAGTTGTACAAGTTTATATTTCAGCCCCCGGTGAGGATATGGATAAACCAGTGATGGAATTGAAGGGATTTGCAAAAACACATACACTGATAGCAGGACAACAACAACACGTTTCCATCACTATTCCTTATGAAAGTCTAGCTTCTTTCAATGAAAAAGCTAGTCGTTGGCAAGTAGAATCGGGTGTCTATAAAGTCATTATCGCACGAAATGCTGCAGACCGAAAACCAAAAATAGCGACCGTATCAGAAATCGGTAACGTAACAGAACTAGTCAAACCTTGTTTATCTTTAGAACAAAAATAATAGATTAAATCAAATTACTTCATTATGAAAACCAATTATTTACTCTTTACAGCACTATGTTGTGCTACATTAATCCCTTTAAATAGCTATGGGCAAGCTAAAGTAGATACCGATTCTATACCCACAACTAAAGAAGTTAAGAATCGTAATGTCATGCTCAATGCATCTTCAGACAATCAACCTCGACAAATCTCAATCGGTCTACCTTCAAGTTTGTCTGCTACCATCTATGAAGATGGGTTGCCCGTATCTTATGCTATGTGGCCATGTCTTCCTTATCTATATTGGACTGGAACTGCTGAACATGAAAGAATGGGACTGATGTCTCTCGGTGAAAGTGCAATAACCAATGGAGCTGTAAATTATGCAGTAGAATCATTTACTCGAAAAGGAGGTGAAAAATTTGAAGGACGTGTTAACTTTACGACCAATACATATGACCTACGACGCTATGATATCTCTGTAGCTGGTCCATTGAAGCATGGGTGGAGTTACTCATTCGGGGTATATGGGAATTTAGATCCAGGTTCAAATGATTTGGCTGATGTTCAATATGCAACAGATATGAAATTGATCAAAGCTAGCTTAACGAAAACATTTGCTCATAATAAGGGAGATATGAGTTTCTTTTATAAATATGCCTATACCAAGAGCAGTACTGATAGCTATGGACCATTTATCTACAACGGAGATGGCAGTGTGAGTGAATATGATGGATTTAGCCTTGGGCACGATGGCTTTTTACCAGCAAATGGACAACTGACATATAGAGATGTGATGAATGGCGATTTGAAAACCATTAATAGAGCAGATGGGGCTCATAGTTTGAGTAACGATATTGTGTTTAATTTAAAGTATCACTACGACAATGGAATGAGCCTTGATGTTCGCTCAAAATATCGCTATGCAAACTCAAACATGGCTATGCTTGCACTTGCTGGTACAGGAGTCGCAACCGATACTTCTAATTATACTTATGCCTATGCTAGTGATGGTCATGCAGCTGGAGATGTTTTTACTGGAAACTATAACAGTCGTTATTTACTTCGTGATATAGGGTTTGATCGTGATTGGATGACCACCATTGAATTGACAGGACATAATGCTACTCATAAAAATAACTGGCGAATTGGTTATAACTTCTGGTGGGAACGCCAGGGAATTACCGCGAGCACGGGTGTCTATGCACATACTATTGAAGTTGACCCTGTATGGTTGAATCACAATGGGACTCAAGGTTTTGCATTAAATACTGGTGGTGAATACTATGATTCACATGAAATTAAGACTGCGCTTTATGCTTCAGATGACTGTCAAGTAACTGACCGTCTATGGTTATCTGCTGGTGGAAGATTAGAATATTACACTGTTGGTGGTTCGAATGCAATGGCGTATCTCGATGCTACAGATGCCACACCAACTTATCCTGAAAATGTCCGAGCAATTGATTATAATGTAAAAGATGGAACAATTACTCCGTTTAAAAAACATTGGATTAATCCCACAGCGACGATTAATGGTCGTTATACAATCTTAAATGGTTTAGGACTAATAGGAGAATATGTATATGCTATGCAACATCCAAACTCACAAGATTTTGCCGGTGCCTATATGCCTTTATTGGACCCGGTTAATGTTCATTTGGCTCGTTTTGGACTATTCTGGAATACGCCTCTAATCAAATTGGTATCTCAGGTCTCTACTATTAGTCAGAGTAACTATAAAAGTAGAACACAGTTTACCAATCCAAATAATGCATCTGATGTGACCACTGTACCTGTATCTTATGATGTCCAAACGACAGGATGGACTACGGATGTAGTCGTTACACCATTTAAGGGCTTTACCTTTCATGGACTGCTTACATTGCAAGATCCCAAATATAAATCCTTTACGATGAAACCTACTTTTAGTGATGGTACATCGAAATCTTATGATTTTAGTGATAAGGTGACTACAGGGGTCAGTAAGACAATAATCGAGTTGGACCCAAGTTACAAGTTCAATAAATTTCGTCTATGGGCTAGTTTTCGTTATCAAAGCAAACAATATATCAATAAGACAAATACGCTCTACTTTAATGGACGTTGGGAGACCTTTGGTGGAGTGGACTATCATGTAAATAATAACTTAAGTTTATCCGTTAATGTCATAAACTTCTTCGATGAAAAAGGAGCTAGCGGTAGCATTGGTTCAGCTGACTTAATCGAAGATGTTTCGGCCTATAAAAATTACCTAATGGCTGGCTCTTATATTCGTCCATTTACAGTCGAGTTTGCAGCACATCTTACTTTTTAAAAACCAATGATAGAATAAAAAAATATAGGAAATGAAAAAGTTTTTATTTTTAGCGGTTGTAACCGCTCTCTTATCTGGAGAAATCAATGCACAAAATAGTGCACCGATAGTTGAAACAAACGATGGGACTCTTGAAGGAACTGTTCAATCAGGAATAAAGATATTTAAGGGAGTACCTTTCGCTGCTCCACCTGTTGGTAATTTTAGATGGAAAGCCCCTCAACCACATTCGAAGTGGTTCGGCATACGCAAAGCTGATGATTTTGGGCCTAATCCGATGCAGGAAAATATTTATGGTGACATGGATTTTGGGACGACGAAAATGAGTGAAGATTGTCTCTATCTTAATATCTGGACTCCTGCAAAGACAATGGAAGAGGGATTACCCGTTTTTATTTATTTCAATGGTGGTGGTTTACTCGCAGGAAGTGGTAGTGAACCAAGGTATGCGGGACTTTCAATGGCGAGAAAAGGCATTGTGTCTATTACTGCAAATTATAGAGAAGGTATTTTTGGTTTCTTTGCTCATCCTCAGTTGAGTCAAGAATCTCCTTACAAAGGGTCTGGAAATTATGGCTTTCTTGATCAAGTTGCTGCTATCAAATGGGTAAAAGAGAATATTTCAGCATTTGGTGGCGATCCTAATCGAATAACAATAATGGGAGAATCAGCTGGTTCTATGTCTGTTAGTGCTTTGATGGTTTCACCATTGACGAAGAATTTATTTCATCAGGCAATGGGCTCAAGTGGATCAGTTATTGGTTCAAGGAAGATACTTAGTCAGAAAGAAGCAGAGGACACCGGTCTTGTCTTGACAAACAAAATGGGTTGTAAATCGATAGAAGAACTGCGCAAATTATCAGCAAAACGCCTGATGCAATTAGCTAATCAAAAGACAGTTCCTGCGTATAATATAGATGGCTATTTTTTTAAGGAGCAACCTTTAGAAACCTATAAAAAAGGGCTTTATCATAAGATGGCATGTCTCATTGGTAATAATTCAGCAGAGATGGTTCCCGCATATATTCTTAGAGGAAAGCCAGCGACCATAGATAATCTTAAAGAAGTAGTGCAGACTCATTTTGATGCTCCTGCTGGCAAAATTCTTGATTTGTATGGTATACATACTGATGCTGACATCACAAAATTACCAGGATATCAGCTAGCTGGAGATATATTTATAGCCTATTCTACATGGAAATGGATACATCTATTGAAAGAGACCAATACGCACCCTATATACAGATATATTTACTGTCATGCTCGTCCAGAAATGATTGTGAAAGATAAAATGGCAGGTCTAGCAGGAGGAGTCGTTGATAAAAAAGATGAGGCTCCAAAACCTAAAATTCCAGGAGCTATTCATTCTGCTGATATTGAATATGCAATGGGTAATCTATCAACTAATTCCGTTTTTGCATGGGATGCCGATGATTATGCTATCTCTGCTGTATTTGAAGATTATTACGCTAATTTTATTAAAACAGGTAATCCAAATGGACTAGGACTACCTGAATGGAGCCCTATCAACAATCGAAAGGTTGACCCCATTATGCATATTGATGTGAACAGTCATCAGCAAGTAGATACTCAGATGGCGTCAAGGTATACATATATTGATAGCTTATTGATATCCAAAAACAAAAATAAATGATAAATAAATACATACTGATTAGTCTTATTGTCTTATTGGGGATATCTCCTGTTTCTCAGGCTAATAATAAGGTAAATCACAAAAGGTACATTATAATAGATCAAATTAATGGGAAAACTCTAAGTTATTCTCCATCTTCTGGTATGAAGCTACTCACCATAGATAAAATCAAATTCAAAGATCTAAATAAAAATGGTGTTTTAGATAAGTATGAAGATTGGCGTTTACCTGCTAAAGAACGTGCTCTTGATTTGGCAAGGAAACTATCTATAGAAGAGATAGCAGGACTGATGCTTTATAGCCCTCATCAATCTATACCTGCCCATGAATCTGGTTTTACAAGTGGGACTTATGCTGGGAAACCCTTTTCTGAAAGTGGATGTAGTACCTCTGATCTGACAGATGAGCAGAAACAAATGGTTGTTAAAGATAATATCCGTCATATCTTGATCACATCTGTTCAATCGCCGCGTATTTCCGCTGAGTGGAACAACAATATCCAAGCACTTTGTGAAAAGATAGGGCATGGTATCCCTGCAAATAATAGTTCGGATCCACGAAATGGCACTACCTCCAATACTGAATACAATGCTGGAGCTGGAGGTCAAATTTCGCAATGGCCTGGACAACTAGGTCTTGCAGCCACCTATGACCCAATAGTCGTTAAGCAATTTGGTCATATAGCTTCTCACGAGTATCGTGCTTTGGGAATAACTACTGCACTATCACCACAAATTGATTTAGCTAGTGAACCTCGATGGTCTAGAGTTAATGGAACATTTGGTGAAAATCTGAATTTAGCTATCGATATGGCAAGGGCCTATTGCGATGGATTTCAATCAAGTGAAGACAATCATGGATCTTGGGGGATGTTTAGCGTAAACGCTATGATTAAACATTGGCCTGGTGGTGGTCCTGAAGAAGGTGGGCGAGATGCACATTTTGGCTATGGTAAATATGTTGTTTATCCAGATGAAAATTTTAACACGATGTTACGTCCTTTTACTGATGGTGCATTCGATCTACATGATGGTACAAACCAAGCCGCAAGTGTTATGCCTTATTATAGTATATCAATGAATCAAAATGGGGGAACTGGTAGCAATCGAGGCAATAGTTATAACAGATACCTTATTACTGACTTGTTACGGAATAAATACCATTTTGATGGAGTAGTTTGTACCGATTGGATGATTACCTCAGATGTGTCAAGTGTCTCTAATTTTGAAGGAAAATGTTGGGGTGTTGAAAATCTTGGTGTAGCCCAACGCCATTATGAGGTACTCAAATCTGGTGTGGACCAATTTGGTGGTAATAGTGATAAAGGACCTATTCTAAAAGCATATCAAATGTGGAAGGATGAGTATGGAGCCGTTTCTGCCCGAAATCGTTTTGAACGTTCAGCTGTGAGACTATTAATTAATATCTTTCGAGTAGGATTATTCGAAAATCCTTATCTATCCCCCACTAATAGTGCTAAGGTGGTTGGGTCCTCTAAGTATATGAAGGCTGGATTTGATGCTCAATTGAAAAGTATCGTTCTTCTCAAGAATAAAGGCCATTTATTACCTTTACGGAGCAAAAAGACAAAAGTATATGTACCGAAACGTTTTGTTAAAGGAGTTCCTGATTGGTGGGGGAAATGTGCTCTAGATAAAACTGATTACCCAGTGAATCTATCTATTATTCGAAAGTATTATCAAGTAGTAGATACCCCTGAAGAGGCAGATTTTGCTCTCGTTTTTATCGAAAGCCCAGAAGGAGGAGTAGGCTATAGCGTAGAGGACCGTAAGTCAGGGGGAAATGGTTATGTACCTATTTCATTACAATATGGGCCTTATACAGCTACCTCAGCCCGTGGAGTAAGTCTTGCCGGGGGTGCTCCAGATGAACCTTTCGTGAATCGTTCATATCGTGGGAAATCATTTACAGCATACAACTGCTCTGATTTGGATTTAGTGAAGAGGACTAGAAAAGAAATGGGACTCAAACCCGTCATCTTGTCCGTGAAGTGTTTTAAAGCTTTTGTACCATCTGAGATAGAACCTTATGCAGATGCGATTGTTATCAATTTTGAGACTCAGGCTCAGGCAGTGCTGGATATTGTAAGTGGCAAAGAAGAACCTAGTGGATTACTTCCTATACAGTTTCCCGCTGATATGAAGACAGTTGAGCAACAAGACGAAGATGGATTACGTGATATGATTCCATATACCGATAGTATGGGACATCAATATGATGTTACTTATGGTCTTAATTGGGAAGGTGTCATTCATGATTCTAGAACCGTGACCTATAAATAGTATTGTGCTCATACATTATTTCTTAGAAGGATGTGTCTATTAAGATAGACACATCCTTTTTTTTATGAAATGAGTGTATTATTGATAATACATATTGGCAATAGCATCAGGGAAATCTTTTTCAGCAATGTGTGAGCTATGTCTTATTTTTAATCTGTAATTGTATATCGTCTGAGGAGAATAATGTAAGAAATCAGCAATTTTGATGCTGTTAGTAATACCTAAGCTTACCAATGCATAAATTCTCAATTCTATGGTCAAAGAGTCAGGAGATGGTGGTGTTATCCTTTTCTCTGGACACAGTAATTTATTGAATCGTTCAATAAAATCAGGATGTAGTGCTAGAAATGCCACGTCAAATTGCTTGTAAAAACTATGTAAGTATTCATCATTTAGTGTTGAAGATTTGAGAGCTCTTTTAGCATTGTTTGCTTTTCCAGCTATAAGTAAGTTGTAAATATCCTTTTTATACTTCTTTTCATCTGCGATATATTTTGAAACAAGTAGATACACATTAATAAAGTTAGAATTGCGATACTTTAATTCATTTTGTAATTCCTCATTTTTCTCTTTTAATTGTGTTCGAACCTCTTTCTCACTACTTATTGTTTGATTCAATTTCTTATTGACATCCTTAAGCTTGAGTAGTAACTTTTTCTGGAATTTCTTCTTTTTGAACGTTAGCACAAGTTCCAAAATGATGATGATTAATGATATACCTAAGAGAATGAGTCCTGTAAACATATAATTAGCTCTTCGTTCTAATATATCATTAAATGTTTTAGTAATGATTGTTTGTGCTCTTACGATTTCTAAACTTCTACCTATATCTTTATATGCCATCGCATTTCTGCTACAAACCATTGCATAAGCAAAGGCTCGTTCAGGATTTTCTCTTACTATCGGAGTCTCTAGTAGTGAGACAAGTGATTGTGCATCTAAATTAGCTCTACGTACATCGTTGATAGCTGATAGAGTAAGATAATAATAATAGTCTTCTGTTCTATTTTGACTCTTATACGTTTTAGCTAAAGCAATTTCAATCATTGCAGCTTGAATTGAATGAGGGACCTCATCTATTCCTTTCAGAAGCTTATCTTCTAAATCATGGTCTGTCATCAAAGATTCGTAATAATTATAGAACCAACTTTTGGGACATAGATAATGCTGGTATTTATTCCATTGAAAATCATTATATGATTTAGCGTCTCCCAGTATCCTATCCGCTTTTTGATCTTGTACTCGCATGTTATATTCCATTGCAGCAATAGCGTATTTTGATTGTAAATCATCAGGTATACTTTCTATTGGTCCAAGTTCTTTTAGTTCATTATGTGCATCGACATAAACTCCTTTGAAAATTAGAACCATTATCTTATCTATCTTTGCCTGAATGACGAGCTTCTTTTGATTAGTTCGAATCGCTATTTCCTCACATCGTTTGGCATATACCATTGCTGAGTCTGAATTGAACTTTTGATATTCTTCGTACAGATGTCTGTACATACTATATCTATCATTATCGGTAACATTCGTATTGAATAGTTTCTTGAATTCGCTTATTCGTTGTTGTTTTTCCTTTATATACATCTCCCGATGTGCTACTACGGTATCAAGTTTCATAAGTAATTTGTCAAGATTTTTTTGTCGGATCTTGGCAGCAGTAGGTGCAATCATGATGCAAAAGGATATAAAAAGAATTATATTCTTCATGTAGTATATGGTTTCCTACAAATATAAGTAAAAAATGAGGAAGAATCGGAGAAGCTGTATAATAACTTTCTGTTAGATTTTCGTATCTCATCATATTTTACCTAAAGAGCGATACCAACATAATAATAGATGCTACCATCTGGGTTCCAGCAAATAGATATTTCAATTTCTTGGGTTTGGATTTTAGGGCCATTTTTGCTCCAAAATACCCACCAATCATTCCTGCTATGGCTAAAGGAATAGCCAATTGGTAATCAAATACGCCAGCGCCTAAATGACCGAAGAATCCAGCACTTGCTGATATCATCACTAATACTGTAGAAGTACTGACTGCCGTGTGCATGGGTACTGCCATTGTCAAAAGCATCAATGGTACTAAAAATGAGCCACCCGAAACACCCACCATGCCAGATAAGAACCCAGTGAGCAACACAATAGGTACGGTGACTATTAAATTGACTTGAATAGTCTGTTCCTTTGACTCTAGATTTAAAATCCAACGTCTTTCTTTTTGAACCTTTTCTTTCTTGGGCTTTTTGAGCATGAAACAGGCAGCTAAGAACATGACTATAGCGAAGATTATTTTTAATAGTCTTTCGTCGAAATATTTCCCCAAATACCCTCCAGCTAATGCAGAGATGAAAATCAATCCACCTAATATAAAAGTCAATTGCCAGTGATTGACTTTCTGTTTACTGAATAAGATAGCAGCTACTAGTGAGGAACACATCAGTATAAACTGAGCAGTAGAAGCAGAAGTCGTCATATTTAATCCCGAAAATACCAATGCAAGCATGTAGAAATTTCCTCCACCTCTACCCGTCATGGTCATAAAGTAAGCAATCACCATGATGATGATTGCCAAGAGAATAGTAGATACCATTATGAGTTTGTTTTTTTGTAGATTTTTCCGGGTTTTAATTCTTCCATGAGCGCGGGATATCCCCCGGTAATAATCCTTAAACGATCATATCCCAATCCTTTGAGATACATAAATACCATAGATGCTCTGATGGCACCAGGGCAAAAGATACCAACCAATTTATCTTTTGGTACTTCAGCTATACGGTCTGGTAACTCATTTACTGGAATTTCTAATACAGGGCAAAAGGTGGTCAATGGAAGTTTTACATTTTTCATCTCTTCATTTGTTCTGACGTCCAAAAAGATGATATCCTTTTTAGCTAAGAAAGCACTTGCAGACACTACATGACTTCCTGTTCCAAAATACTGGAAATCCATTTTTCTGAGTTCATTTTCTAAATTCTTCATACAAAATATAGTTTGATTATTGATTTCTTTAGAGTCATACCTCATGTTGTAATTTTACATCAATATTGAATATTTGTTTGAAATCATGAGGCGGTTTGACAACTAATTTTTGTCTTATCTTTGATGACTCTCCCTGTAATATGTTCGCAAATATACGAACAGTTTTTTTATTATCAATTTATTTAGTAAGAAATTTTGTTGTCTATTAGCTTTCAAATACTCTTTTTTTAGACTCTAGCTAAACCATTTCATCTTTAGTGCGTCTTATAATCAATAGTAAATTTAAAGGAATCGTTAGATATGAAAATATATATCAGGTATTTGTCATTCTTTTGCTCTGCGATTTTTCTCTCAGCACTCATCTTATCGGGATGTAGGGACAAGGGAAATGAGTCAAGCACTGTTGATGAACCAACCAATCAAGAAGGGGAAATCCCAACAAGTAGCGAACTGGTTTATCCTGTGGTAGGAACTAATCAGACTAAATTTTTCAATGCTTCCTCCGTCGTCTCTACACTCACGGAGGGGGATGACTTTTATGGTCAAAATGCCAATTATTCTGGTTTGAAACCTTCATATACAACTAATGGTGACGGAACCGTTACGGATAATAATACAGGTCTGATGTGGACTCAAAGTCTAGATCTCAACGAGGATGGAAAAATCGACTATGATGACAAGTTAATGCTTGCTGATGCATTGGATTTTTCTGAGACTCTAACGATAGGGGGGTACTCTGATTGGCGTGTGCCGACCACGAAAGAACTCTATTCACTGATTGAATTTAACGGTCTTGACTGTAGTTCATATACAGGTAGTGATGCTACTACACAAACCCCATTTATAGACCAAAATTATTTTGATTTCGGCTACGGTGACCAGAACGAAGGAGATCGTATTCTCGATGCACAATGTGGTACCCAGACTTATTATACATCTGTTACGATGAAGAATAATAAGACCATCTTCGGTGTGAATTTTGCTGATGGTCGTATCAAGGGCTATGGATATGAGAATAAACCATTCTATTTCTTTTTTGTTCGGGGTAATGAAAATTATGGAAAAAATCAATTTGTGGACAATGGAGACAATACCATTACGGATAGTGCTACTGGATTGATGTGGGCTAAATATGACAACGCTGCTGACCCAGACTGTCCTTGCGATGCCGGAATGACTTGGAAAGATGCATTGGCCTATGCCAATGGTTCTCAGTTGGCAGGGTATGATGACTGGCGTTTACCAGATACCAAGGAGTTGAATAGTCTAGTCGATTATGAGCGTGGTCCTGATGCAACCCATTCAGCTGCAATCGATCCGCTATTTGAGTGCACTTCTTTTGTGAATGAACTAGGGGAGACTGATTGGCCTTACTTTTGGACTTCTACTACTCACGAGGCTTATACTGGTATAGGAGCTGCTCCATCTGTCCAAGCTGGTGACCATGCTTGTTATTTCAGTTTCGGTCGTGCATTAGGTTATATGGATATGCAGATGATTACTGGTTGGTATGATGTACATGGTGCTGGTTCTCAGAAAAGTGATCTCAAGAGTGGGGACCCTTCAGAATATCCACAAGGACATGGACCTCAAGGAGATGCAGTTCGAATTTATAATTATGTACGCCTAGTTCGCAGTGTGAAAGCATCTGATGCTAGTAGTGCAATGCCCGATACGACAGCTACTGTCGATGAGGATGTCTGGAAATTTGTAATTGTCAACGATACTCATATTCCTAGTTCTCTCGCTTTCGATACCATCTCTAATTATATTGCGCAGCATGAAGTTATCGAAGCTATTGTGGTTGCTGGTGACCTTACCGAGACAGGTATTAAGTCAGATAGTATGATGATGGTGCGTCAATTAAGTAAATGGAGTGATGCTATGGATCCTTTTTATGATAAGGGTATCAAGGTACTCACCGTACGGGGAAATCATGAAGCGGATGCTTCGGATAGTGAAGAGGCTTGGAATGATTTCTTTAGTGCTGAGTATGCTGTCCCGATGGATGCTGGCTCTTCAAAGAATATGAATTATAGTTATAGTCTAAACGATGCCTTATTTATAGGACTTGATGAATATGCAAGTGCTGACAAGGTAGACATCCAGTGGTTAGATTCTATTCTAAGTCATAATACGAAACCTCATGTCTTTGTTTATGGTCATGAGGCGGCATTCAAGATATTCCATGATGATTGCTTGGATGATGATACTGCGAATCGAGATGCATTCTGGGAATTACTCAAGAAATATGATGTGAAGACTTATATTTGTGGTCATGACCATTTCTTCGACTTGGCACAAGTAGATGATGATATCTATCAGCTTTGCGTAGGTACAGGAGGTGGATGGATTATGGATAAGTATAGCGATTATAATGGGGAGAATAGTGATTACAGTGTGAAGCGTTTGGACCATGTCGCCTCTTACGGTTATGTTGTTGTGACGATCTCTGACAGCAAAGTAAGCTATACGTGGAAAGGTCTTGATTGGACTGATGGGGAGATTACTGTGACTACAAAGCTACTCTATAGTTACGAGGGATAATGACTTTAAATGATTGAGTATCATAACTTTTTACCGCCGTTATTTCTACGGTTTCTCCTTTGTATCTATCTAACAGCATGTTTAAATCTTTGATGTCATTTACAGGGATATCATTTACCTTTTGTATAATCCACCCTCTTGCTAGTCCTGCCTCTGACCACATCATCCCTTTCTGTGCAGCTATCGATTTGATATAGCATCCTGCATTGTGCCCCCCTGAAGCATCAATCAAATCAGGGTCATCTCCTATATTTACCATCACGGCGCCACAAATTAGTTCTTGTTTGGCTTTTAGCTCTGTTTCAACTTCCGTTTCCGCTATATATTTACCTGTAAGTAATGTGCTATACCAATTCGGATAAATCACTTTAGGGACTTTCTTGAAACGAACCTCATGGACGAAATCAATAAAATGGCCTGCTGCATCAAAAGATCGTGCCTTTACGACTGTCGAGCGGTTTAATTTGAAGGGGTGAGTATATATTGGCGAATGTAGTGTAGGTTCAGTTCCATCTAGAGTATATCTCACTGTTCCTCCGGTAGTCATTCGTTTATCTGCAACCAACACTACTGTCGTTTCTGATGAGAAGTCTCCTCCGAAAGGAACGATTCGAGTCATGTAGTGCCCAAATTTGTCCATCGGAAAGTTCGTAAATCCGAGTTTCAATGCTGGAGAGTTTGCTTTCACCTTATAATCGCCCTTTTGAGGATTGACAAATAGCGGGTCAGCTATCTTCGATGCACAATCGTATCCTTTAGCCTTCCATGCTGTCATATCAATTCCTTTGATCATTTCAGGAGTTTTCTGGAAATTGATATTCCAATATAAATTCTGGTCATAATGATTGCTCCATGTTGTTGTTTTGGGTAAGCCAATCGGTCTGACAAACTGTTTTGTTGGTTTTCCTTTACCCGGTACTGCGCCAGAGATTACAAATATATTTTGATAGATTTCATTTTTTGAGTCTTTGGGCCATACATGCCAGCCTAGTGGCACTGCACTAACGGTAATGTTGTTATGTACTTTACGAAGTACGCCATCACGCAATTTGATGGTTGAGCCCAAATTAAGATTGTTATATATATCATAGTTGCTTGAGCCGTCATCTAAGTCAATAGTCCAGTTTCCTGCACTCACTGATTTTCGGAAGTTTGCAATACGATTATTTCTTATTGTTGTCACATCTATAGCATCAAGTAGCGTCAATTCCTTCTTGAAATCTTGGTCAGAACCACTACCTCCAAGCCATTGGCGTTCACGTCCCCACGAATTGAATGGGCCATGTTCACCTGTTTCGCGTACCGTCTCCCAAATATTACAATATTCGATAACATGTCCCCCCCATGTTCCATCATTGATACAGATGCCAGCTCTCGGGCAATTGTAGATGGTATTGTGAGAGGCACTGATTCTGTGGCTCATGGATATATATACGCCAGCGACTTGTTTCCCGAAATCACCAAAATCATGCATGATACAATTTTCAACGATGCAATCCTCTGGATAGTCAGGAGATTTAGGCCCCGCTTCGAGGTCCATGTCTTTGCGCATCTCCATCCAGCTTTTTCCTTTGATTTCTCTGTCATCCCAAGTGCTATAGCAACGAACTGCTGAAGGGGAACCGACGAAGCAGACAGCACTTTCACCTGTATGGATGAAACGGCAATTCCTGACACTATTTGCTCGGTTGTACCCACTCATAAAGATACCATTCCCACCTAAACTTTCGAAGTCACAGTTTTCGACTGCACATCTCTCAGCTCCTTCCATGAAGATAGCTCCTCCTCGATGAATGGCCCAATCTCCACGAGATACAGGTTCGTACTGGTCCATAAAAGTAGTCATAGACTGTGTGAAATGAAACCCTTTAAATACGATACTTTTTACTGGATGACTACTTGTTCCTTTGAGTTGAATCAGGTCCTTGATGACAGGAACTTCCACCTTTGCCTGCTCCAAGAGGATGCCTGCTGGCGGATAGTAATACAATTGATTCGTCTTGTGGTCAAGAAACCACTCTCCCGGAGCGTCCAGCTCTTCAAATATATTATCAATATAAAAAGCCGTATGCTGTCCGATGCCAAAGGCACGTTGCAATTGCCATCCTCCTTCTCCGAGGAGAATCTTATGCTCCTTTCGATCGATATCTTTGATCCGATACTGCATATTTCCCCAATTGTGACTCTGAAAAGCATGCACGATTCCCGTCTCAGGATTCTGCCAATTTTTGGTCGAGAAAAGGGCTGGATTAAAAGTGAACCATTTATCAAATCGACGGTTTGAACCATCAACTACCTGCTGATAGCCTTTTCCACCTCTTATCGGATTCTGATAATCTTGATTTGGAAAACGAGCTCTCACTTGCCGTTCACCATCAACATACAACTGGTCAAAATGCAATGAAGAAGGAATCGTGGTGACAAATAGTCCCTTTTGATATTCCTTCCAGTGTAAGTCACTAAGGAGACGAGACCCTTTGACGATGACCTCAGCGCCAGGTAGGGCTGCAAATAGGATAGGTTTGTCAGCCGTTCCCGTGAATTTGCTACCTAAGACAAGTGTCTGATTCAAATAATATGTTCCTTGACTAAACCATACGGTGACTGCCTCACGAGCAGCATATCTTTTCGTCTCTTCAACCGCTCTTTCAAAAGAGGCAAAAGGAGACTCCTTAGTTCCGCTATTGCTATCCTTTCCTACTGGAGAGACATAAATTTCTTTTGCACAAAGGGAATGAACGATAAAGAATAAGATAAACAAGGTACGGTATTTCATGATTTTATTTTTTTTGAAACAAGAGTCGTATATAGCTGACAAGAATCAAAAAGGTTGCGATGAGGCCCAGATTCTGAATCACATCCATCCATTTCCCTGGAAGATTCAGAAAAAGGGCATTGATAAGTAATATGAGGAAACAACTAGCAACTATAATCGCTAATATTTTAATTCTCTTTCTCATGTCTTGTTTTACATTCATCGTTATCGGTTTTATTATTGTAACCTAGTCCCTTTCTGATTTTTGCGTAACCATACTAACAAACTTCTATGCTACAATCTATTTGCGATTAATCCTTTATACCTAAGAACTGAAATGGCTGTGCAGGTTTGAAGCTTTTAACTGCATTTCCGTTATATATCTCACCTTTTGCTGTCGCTAGTTTCAGAACTGGAGCACCTTCTGAGAAATCTATATCCTTAAGTCTTATCCAAAATGTATTCGGCGTTAAGCACGATTCAAAGAAATAGGTTAGATTCTTACTGTCCGATACTGTTCTCCATTGGGTACTAGAAATTTCAGGGCTTTCTGGAGTGGAAATTCCATAGGGAACAGAGACATTGCGAATAACACTAAATACACTAGCAATAGCTCTTTTTTCATCGACTAGCTTTGGTAGTACATCGGTATAGAAACTTGCTCTAGCAAAACGGTCAGCTGCACGATTAGTTCCTGGTAGAAAAGTCAGTCCTCCTATAGATTTCCAATAATCATTTAATGCTAATTGCTTATCATAGGTTGGTGAATTAGTCATAACTTTATAATCCATACTATGATAAATATTTAGCTTTCCATCTATATATTCGAAAATGGCATTATCACCTGTAGCATCTGAAATGGCAAGATGCAATGTGGCCAGTCTAGATCCATCGGGCATCTTGTCCGATACTACCTGAAAATCGTTTTTGCTAACATAAGACACTGCTTCGTTTACTGTAGCAAAGTTATCCAACATAAACTGCACCCATGCGGCTATTGTTAGTCCTGGCTTTCTTTTATCCCATACTGGATATACCGATTCATTGAGCCATAATAAATTTGCTACTAGCCCTTTTTCATTTATCCCATCTGTACTAGCTATCTCGAAAGCAGAGGTTACCACACTACCGTATTTGGATGTCCACTTTAATGAATTAGCTCCTGTTTCACCATTTCGTTGCATCCCTCTAGGAAAAGCCCAGATATTACTAAACATTTCTGTTTTCCAGTCCATTGTTCGACCAGTCACTACTATGTTGTCATTTCCTGTATAAACTACCCGTGTACATGCATTCGTTTTTGGTGTTGTAAGCAGGCTGATTAGGCATAAGATAAAAAGATAATTTTTTTTCATAACTAATTTTTTATTATTTATACTGCAAGAATCTATAAGCTTTATTATTTGTTAAAAATAAAGTATTTTAAGCGGATTTCCAATTTTTATCGCTTCTTTTCTCTAAAGTTTAATTAGTTACAATGTTTCAGACTTGTTCTAATAGAAGATTAGAACAAGTCTCTGCTACTATTCATAGAATATTGGCAATGGGGGAGCATCTACAGCATCATCACTGTGAGGCATCACACCCATAGGAATGCCAGTTAGCTTAGAACGGATGATTTTCAATCCACGGATTGGAGAATTCCATACGCTGACTAAAGTACCTTCACAACCTCTGTCCGGCATCATACTAGCATGTAATTCTAAGTATTGGTCTAAGAGCAATAGGGCTTTGTTGCAAATTGTTTCAGCTCGTTTCTTCTCTACTGAAGAGAGTTTCCCTATTTTATCCCGTTTGAGTGTCTGAATCTTTACAGCTTCTTGGAAAGCATCAAGATAACGAACGGTACAAAGTGTTCGGTTACCTAAGAAAGCTAAATAGTCATGAGCCACGGTTCCTTTTTGAGTTTGTTTGAGAAGTTCTGCTAATAGATTAGCAGCTTCAAAATGTATCCCTCTTGCATAAGCTATATTGTCTGCACTTAATCTATTGTAAGGACCGCCATTGCGCCAAGCGCCCATCCAGCAGAAGCCCATGTTACCTAGGTGTGATTTGGAATAGGTGTCTACTTTATTTATAAGATGCATCGCTTGGATGTATTTGTCTACTGAAGGTAAGGCTAGTCGTTTGGCATAGCTCTTGTAAAAAGTATCGGCAGGAATGGCTCCTTTCAATGTCGATTCTGCAGCATAACGAGCATTGGTTCTGTTCTCCGCAGTACGCCAATGGTTGTAGCATAGTGAACCGAGTTGACCATTAGAGAACGTATTCATCTCGTTGAGTAAACGCTCGTTTCCGTTAATCGTATTTTGCTGTAGGTACATCAGTCCATCAAATTCAATCCACGAATAAATCTCTGTCAGTGCCATATCCTCTTTGCTTAGGACAGATAGTGGGAAGGAATTTGCTGTACCATCACTACCGTGTGAAGGCATCAAGCAGATAGGAGTAGATGGCAAGGCTAGACGTGCCAAGCGATAGGCTGATGGTGTGTAGCCATCAATCGAGCAATAAATCCCTAGTTTCAAAGCTACATTGACATCATCTTGGGCAGTCATCTCTTTGATTGCGCCTGCACTAATACCAATCTGAGTGTATAGGTTATTTAGATCTCGTTGTTTTTTGCGTACTGGTTTCACAACTACTTTATTCTGTGCTATTTCAGAGGTGAAATATTTCTTCAAGCTAGCCTGTGTCTCTTCCTCAGTACAGCTTTTACCCCAACCGCCAGTTTCTTCGGTAATCAATTCTAAAGCATCTATGTTTGGATAGGTCTGTATGATTTCTTTAGACGTACTGATAGCTTGTGCGATAGAAGTGGCACGAGGTTCGAAAGAGAACTGTACATAGAAACCTCTTTCCTTAGCATACGTGATGAATTCTTTCATCCATTGAGTGGCGAAGGTACTGCGAGCTTCTGCTGTTAACTTCTCTGCTTTGGGGATGCAAAATAGAGAGTCGTTGCTAGGGACAAATTTCTTCAATAGTGGGCTGTCATACATGAAATGTTTGTTTCCGTAGAAGAAGTTACCGGCTAGAGCAAGACTATCACCTATATGAGTCTCATACCATTGGCCTGGATAACTGTGTATGGTGAATTTGTTCATGCGTAGACGAGTCACGCAGTCTATGTATTTTTTTGCATCTTCGATAGGATAGGAAGATACGTCCATCGGGAAATTGACATGCTGACGGATACCTCTCCAGCGAACAGTAGGAGTAATCGTTTGATTGGCTTCTTGGACGGCTGCCCAGTTGAACGTGTCTGGAGCACTGATCCCTGTGAGGTCAAATGTGTAACCTAAATCTTCTAGTAGTGTGTATAGCGCATTGGATAAACCCATGGCATCTCCTGCAAAAAATTCTATCGTTTTGTCTTTTGTTCGGTATCCGAAGCTACCATCTGTTATATCCTTATTTAGAATCAAACGGTAAGTATAGTTGACATCGCTATCACCAACTTTGGCCTGCTTGATTAATGTCTTAAATTCATTTACAGCTGTTTCTACTGGGGATGATTTTGTTCCTTCGCCATAGGTGATAGACACCTCGTTATTACAAGCTGAAAGGACAAAAAGGACGAGTACTAATAGGACTAGTTTCTTCATGTAAAAATGTTTTGATTAGAGTTGTGTAATAAAAATGATTAGCGCAGTCCGTGTTCACGGTTGTTTGTCGGTTTGATTAGTCGTAGATTATCGCCTAAATCCTTGCGCATCTCACTTGCTATCTTGTTTAGTTTAATGATTTCTTCGGGATGTTGAGTGATGACATTGTACCGTTCTCCTGGGTCACGACGCAAGTCATAAAGCTCTGGTTTATGCACTTTCAAAGTGGATAAATTACCTGGCTGACCGTCTTGGCCTGGCTCGTACTCTGTATAAGTGGTATAGGTATGTGGGAAGACCAGTTTGTAGCGTCCGTCCGTTACAGCCTCTAAGTCATTCTGATTGAAATAATACACAAATGACTTGCGTGGATTGGCATCTTTCTCTTGTTTAATTAAAGGTAATAAACTGACTCCATCTATCTTATGATTAGGAAGTGGTGCTCCTGAAATCTCGGACAAGGTTGGGAATAGGTCCATGTTAGATGCTAATTGGTTCGTCGTACTACCTGGCTCAATTGTTCCTTTCCAATACATCACACAGGGCACTCGATTTCCTCCGTCGAAAGTTACCGCTTTAGCTTCGCGTAAGCCACCGGCAGAACCTGCATGGTTGCCATAATTGGTCCAAGGTCCATTGTCTGTCGTGAGAATCACTAAAGTCTTTTCTTCTAGATGAAGTGCTCGGAGGGTATTCAGTACTTGACCGATGCTCCAATCAAGTTCCATCATGACATCTCCATAGAGTCCTTGTTCGCTCTTCCCTTTGAACTTTTCTGAGACAGCTAGTGGAACATGAGCCATCGAGTGAGCCAAGTATAAGAAAAAGGGTTTGTTCTTGTTTTTCTTGATGAATTCAATAGAACGAGTCGTATAGTCTGTCGTAAATTTAGTCTGGTCTGTATTGTATCCGATGATTTTGTTGCCTTCTATAGTTGGCAAATCGGGAAAATGAAAGATGCTTCCTTGTTGTGGATGGAATGGCCACATGTCATTAGAATAGGGAAGTCCATAGTACTCATCAAATCCATTTTGTAAAGGTAAAAATTTCTTGGCATCTCCTAGATGCCATTTGCCAAATATGGCTGTCGCATATCCTTGCTGTTTCACTAATTCCCCCATGGTCATCTCATTTGCGTTGATTCCGTAAGGACTGTCTGGGCCTGGAGCTCCTGAGAAGCCGATACGATTAGGATAGCATCCTGTGAGAAGAGCAGCACGTGAGGCACCACTGATTGGTTGAGCTGCAAGGAAATGAGTGAAACACATTCCTTGTGAGGCCATGCGGTCTATGTTGGGCGTTTGGTAACCATACGCTCCATTGTAGGAAAAGTCTCCATAGCCGACATCGTCAAGATTAATTACAATGAAATTGGTGTAATCAGCTGCTTGTAATGAAATGGCTGCTGCTAAGGTGGGCAATGTTAGGAATAATCGCTTCATCTTTTTAGTATTATATTTAGAGTATGCCCAAAGTTACAATAAAAATGGACTTTACATTTATTTCTCGCCTAAAAATCAACTCTTTTGAGGGGTTTGCACTTCATATGCTCTAAATGAAGTGCAAAAAAAAGGGTAAACAAGTCGTGAAACGAGTTTACCCTTTTATGTATTCCTCTCTACCTGAATGATAATCAGGATCTGTTGAGTCTATTTGATGAATTATAAGCGAACCAACTCCCTAAGTAATTCTTCCTTTTCCTGCGACCAATAACCACAGTCCAACTCCATAAATATAGAGGTATAAGGAATCAAATGATCTGTCTTGAGAACTAGAATATCAAATAATTTTGAAGCTTGATTCAACCTGTCAAAGACTTCCTCATGAAGAATATGCTTGACAGGATATCGATGAGTCATTTTGTGGAGTTCCTCTTGAAAATGTTCCACTCCTGGACTGAATGTATCATTCATCCTATCGAGTTCCTTATCAACATAAATGATTGGAGTAGTATGTCTTTCTTGCTTTATTGATTCTAACACAAAGCTTAGGACATTCATCGGCTTTTCTTTTGTGTTGATAGTGACCATCCCTGGTGCGCTGTGCATAGGATAAGCTTTATCCACAATAAGAATCCAATTCCGATGACCCAATAATGGTAACTGTTCGGCTAATTGTTCTTTCCAATTCATGATGTCTATTTTTTATTTGAGTTCCTCATCGAAGAAGATACCCACTTTACCACAACGGCCTTTATCCATCAACTCGTACGCCTCAGTGACATGGTCGAGGTCAAATCTGTTGGTAATAAGTGATTCTGGATGAATACCCCATTTGACGAGGTTCTCCACTAGTATCTCCATTTTCCAAATACTTGTAACCCAAGAACCAAAAATGGTTTTCTGTCCATGAAGCATATCTGGAGAAGGGTTAAATTCGACGGTTCCACCTTCCCCGATAAAGACGATTTTACCCCATTCTCGAGTAGCACGAATTGCTAATTGACGTCCGTGCGTGTTGCCCGAACAGTCGACAGCTCTTTCTACCCCATGGGCACTAGTAGCAGCGAGTATTTTACTGAGTGCTTCTTCATCCGAGAGAAATCCATCATTGACTAATCCTTTTTCAAGGGCTATGCCGAGTCGCTCCTGAACCGTATCGACACCTATTACTTTGTTTGCTCCCATAGCTTTGGCTAGCATACATGAGGCCAAACCGACAGGTCCTAGTCCTACGACCAATACAGTGTGATTACCAGAGATACCTATCTTTTCGAGTCCTTCATATACGGTACCAAACCCGCATGCTACTTGTGCACCATCGGCATAAGTTAACGAATCAGGAAGGGCTACGAGATCTTTCTCTTCGGCCAAGATATATTCAGCCATACCACCATCACGTTGCCATCCGTATGCACGACGATATTTTTCATTAGTACATGAAATCATGTACCCGCGACGGCAATTGTTACAAACCCCACATCCTGAGATATGGTAGATGATGACTCGGTCATTTTCCTTGAAACGCCGAAGTCCAGGGCCACACTTTACGATTTGACCACAAGGCTCATGTCCACAAATCTTATTCTGATAGGCTTCTGGTCCTTTGCCTAGATGTTCACGATATATGGCTCGGATATCGCTTCCACAAATCGTGGATGCTTTCATCTTGATTAATACTTCTCCGTGTCCTGGCTCTGGGATGGCTACCTCTTTGAGAATGACTTCTCTATTTCCAGGCAAATAAGCTGCTTTCATCATATTAGCTTTCATTGTATGCTCTTTTTAATGTATTGTTGGATTATTACTATTATGCATTTTAGTTCGTTGTGATGTGCCCATCTTCATCCCATAGGTCATGCCAATCTTTAGCTGTGGGCCATAAGAAGACTTGTCCTTTGATGAATCGATTGTTTTTGTCGAGAGCACGAATCGCTGCCATTTCTTCATCACTCAAGGGATCCTCGGTGACGGATTGCAGATTCTTCGTGTATTTAGCCGGCTTTACGGAGAAAGGAATGGGGATTTGTCCTTGCTGAACTGACCATTTGATACAAATGACTGCAGGGTGAACTCCATGTGCTTGGGCTATCTTTATTAGGGTTGGGTCTTGGATAGGGACAGTGTCAGTAGGGAGTTTATCTCTTTCGGGACGGGCTGGAGAACCTATAGGACAGAAGCCAATAACCCTGATATCATTTTTTACTAAGTATGCTACAAAGTCTGGTTGCTGGAAGTGAGGATGCAATTCCATCTCATTAATCATCGGTTTCACTCTGCAATCACGAAGTAAGAGTTTGTATTTTGGAATCGTCATATTTGACGTGCCGATACTCTTGCAAGAGCCTTTTTGGTACAAGTCTTCCATCACTCCCCATGTGTTCATGAAATCTTGATGGATATAAGGGACTGCTTTCGGGTCACGAGAATCTACGGATACTCCTACGTCATGGCTGTTGGGAAAAGGCCAATGGACTAAATATAAATCGAGATAATCGAGCCCCAAATGGCTTATCGTCTCTTCGAATGCTCCACGTACATCGGTGTGTCTGTCATTCCATACTTTGGATGTTATCCATAAGTCTTCACGTTTGACTATCCCTTCGTCAAATAACCGCTTGAGGGCTTCGCCAATTTCTTTTTCATTTGCATATACTGCTGCGCAGTCAATATGTCTATATCCGATTTTTACGGCGTCGTACACTGCTTCAGCTATCTGTGTTGCTGATATATGATCCGAGCCAAAGGTGCCTAAACCGATTGTTGGGATCTCTATGCCGTTGTACAATCTTATTTTAGGAACAAGTGTTGGATTTATTTTTCCCATGATAAACTATGATTTATGTGGTCTTGATATTATTTCGCTATTTGGTCTAATCTCTTTATTGTAGTTTGATTTTAAACGCATAGGCAAAATCATTCGGTCTTTTCTCTGGAAAATCAATGTTTAAACCTCCTTTAGTCATCTTATAGCTTATCTCCTCATTACTACCAAGCATCGATATTGATTTGATATCATAGCCTTTTAAGGACTGTATAATTACATTCTCATCGGTCCATTCTAGAGAAATCGCATATAGGGTATCGTCTTTAGTCGTGAAACGAATATCTTGTGCTGAATATTTCGTCTCTTTATTGTCTGTAAAACTACCTGCAGTTCCTTTTGTTGCTCCTTCGCTGGCTGTCACTTTCCATGGACGAGTCCCATAAATTGCTTCCCCGTTTACTTGCAGCCATTTGCCGATTGCTAATAGTACTTGCTGCTGTCCTTGGGTAATTGTTCCATCAGCTTTAGGACCTATATTTAGGAGTAGATTTCCATTTTTAGAAACAATGTCTATCAAATCATCGATGATCTGATTAGGTGTTTTGTTTTCTTCTCCTTGGATATATCCCCATGACTTTTTACCAACTGAGGTGTCGGTCTGCCATGGATATTGACGGGCTTTATCACTCTTCCCACGTTCTATGTCATAGACTTGAATGTTGTCCCCATAACCGTATTTGGTGTTCACGACGACTCCTTTGTTCCAGTCCTTTGCATTGTTATAATAGTATGCCATGAACTGATAGAAGGTTGGCTGGAAAGGTTTGTTTCCTACGGTCCAATCAAACCAAAAGAGCTCTGGCTGGTATTGGTCGATGAGTTCATAGGTCTCAGTTAGCCATTCTTTACGTGATTTCTCATTACTACCTGGGTACTTGTCACATTCCACTTCGCCTGATTTGTTGTCTGGTTTGTGAAGGAGTTCTCCATATAGTGTATTTGCTGGATCTTGTACATCTGAAGGGATTTCTTTTCCGTGATCGAAGAACCAAGCATTTTCACAACGATGCGATGAAAGGCCGAAATGTAATTTCTCTTTTAATATGGCTTCTCTGAGATCTCCTATTATATCCCGATGAGGTCCCATATCGATAGCATTCCATTTGTTAAAGGTGCTGTGGTACATAGCGAATCCATCATGATGCTCTGCTACAGGGATTACATAACGGGCTCCTGACTGTTTGAATAGTTTAGCCCATGCCTGTGGGTCAAATCTTTCTGCTTTGAACATAGGAATAAAATCTTTATAGCCAAAATCAGTCAATTCACCGTAGGTCTTTACATGATGTCTGTATTCTTCTGAGTTTTTGTCATACATCTTTCGAGGATACCATTCGTTGCCAAATGCAGGAACAGCATAAACGCCCCAATGAATGAAAATACCAAATTTAGCATCACGAAACCAATCGGGTATGGTGTAACTTTGTGCGATTGATGTGGAATCTGCTTTGAATAAATCGGTTCCTTTTGGGGATATCGTTGTCGTTATATCTGGACCTGTATAACTAGTGCTGTCGTCTTTTGATTTCCCACTGCTGCCGCAACTGGCCATAAGCGTTGCTATTAGCATAAGATAAATGGAGGTTGTTTTCATGTGTGTGTACTTTTTCATTACTATTGGATTAAATTGATAGGACAAATATAGGGCTTATTCTAAAGTATGAATAACACTATTTCGACATTCAATAATAATAAAACGTCGTTTTTTATCAGAAAAGTCCTACTCTTCTGACTTATATTTATATCTTTACGGATATGATGAAGAAATTTAATCTCTCGTTTTTACTTTTGAATATAGGGTATGCAGAGCATCATTCTGATTGGAATTGGTATAATATACGTAATCCTTTCTTCAGAATATACTATGTAGCTAAAGGCCATGCTAGAGTGACGATTGATGGGGTAGTGTATCCATTGACTGAAGGGCATCTATATATGATTCCTCCTATGACTATACATAGTGATCATTGTGATTCTACATTTCACTTGTATTATATTCATGTATTTGAGGAACTCCAAAAGGATATCAGTATCTTTGATTTGAAGACGTTTCCTTTTGAAATCGATGCGACAGCTTTTGAGATTGACTTGATCAAAAGATTGCATAGTATCAATCCCAACAAGAGTTTGGCTTTTTATGATCCGAAGAAGTACACAGGAGAACCGTTTATCACAAATCCTTTTGTAGGGAAGAATAACTATGATTTTATAGAGACAAGGGGGATTTTGCTTGTTCTCTTTTCTAGATTTTTAGCTATGGCGAAAGATGCTGTGTTGACCAAGGATAATCGAGTCTTCAAAGCCATCAGATTTATCCGAGAACATCTTTCAGAATCGATTAAAATCAATGATTTAACGAATGAATGTTGTCTCTCTGAAGATCATTTTATTCGATTGTTTAAGAAGGAAATGGGGATTACTCCTATTGATTATATCAATAGAAAAAAGATAGAACAGTGCCAACTTAGATTGCTTCTCTGTGAAGATTCCATCCAAGAAGTGGCTTATTCTGTTTCTATCTTTAATATTTCTTATTTCAATAAACTGTTCAAGAAGATTGTCGGTACTACTCCTTCTGAGTTTAAGAATAACTATAATAGTACTAGTTAGTGCTTGCTGATTGTCTCTTCTTTTTCATGAGTCATGTAATTGTATACCTTTAAGTTACTTACTTCGCTCTTGAAATTCCCTGCTTTGTTTAGTGGGAAGACAAGGGTTCTGACTTTTGAATGACCATTCTTCCCTTTTTGGTCATAGTGACGCAATATCGTATTGTCAAATCTCAAACGACCATTTACATAGAGACGGGTGGTCTTGTTGTTTCCTTCGATGCATATGTCAGCTTCTTCTCCTGCAAAAACTCGATAGTTGAAGGTGAAGAGATAGCCATCACGGCTGTATCCCATGACACCTTTGATGGGGTCTACCAAATAGAATGTGCTATTTTTATTCGAGAATAGGACTGTGTTTTTTTCATCCAAACCTCCTTTTAGATGGAACTGAACAGTATAGTCATAACCAATTTCTTTGTAAGGAAGTATTTCTCCAGCTGCTATTGATGCTTTTTCGAAGACACAACTATGAGGGGTCCCTATTTTTGCTCTTACATTTACGCCTGGAGCTTCACATACTGTCTGTCGCTTGGTATCAAATTCTTCGAAAGGAATCGTGACATGCTTGCCAGTCCAGAATTTGGCTGATAAGGTTTGAAGGGCAGGAAATAATCTGTCTTGAATATCTTTTACGCTGATACCGTTGCGAACATGGTCGTTCCAAACAGCGAACATACCGCCTAGGATGGCAGGATGTTGGTAGTCAAAGATGGCTTTCCCTATTTGATTGGGGGTCCATTCGTTATACAATTTCTTGATGTTCAAATAATCAAAATAGTAGCCTGCAGCTGGCACGATATACGTCAATCCATCGGGAATACTTATCTGCTGATAGCCTTTTGCTATCATCACTTTAGGGTCGCTGTAGCCATTGAACCAACTACTTTGTATCACATCTTTTACTTTGACTTTGGTTGTTCCTTTTGCATGGGTAAGTGAGCCCCACATGCAGGCTTGCTTGTCGTAACGCTCTACGAATCTAATATAATGGTCTGTGTATGCACGGAATTGTTCGACTACTTGTTGGTCTTTGTTTGAATATTCATCTGTACCGATATGTACACGTTTGCCACGGAATACTGGGTCGGGCCCTTCTAAGTATTCTTTCCAAAGATTATCCATGAAGGTGTATACTTCGGGATTGAATAAATCAAAATGGTCCATATGATATTTCTTGCTTCCTAGTTCTGGACGATAATGAGTAAAAGCTAAGACATGGGCTGGGGCATCTATCTCTGGAATGATTTCTACTTCCAAGCTTTCTGCTAATAGTTGAAGGTCTCTAAATTGCTGTTTGGTATAGTAGCCGTCACGAGCACAAAGTCCTGGATAGGTGGAGCTTTCAAGGCGAAAGGCACTATAGAAGTTGAGCAAATCGGTATCTTCTTTACCTTTAATTTCGCAGTCATTTAGATGTATCTGTAGACAATTCATCTTGTAATAGGCCATGGTTTTGACCAGGTCTCTAAGGTAAGTGATTGGGATGTATTTACGACCTACATCTAGCATCAGACCACGAAGCCCAAAATCGGGATAGTCGGCTATTTTTCCTTTTGGAAGATGCTGTTTGGTCTCTTGTTGACTTAGTTGTAACAGGGTACGTGTAGCCCAATAAAGTCCTTGCTCTGAGGTAGAGGTAATCACTACTTTATCCTGAATATCTATCTCATATCCTTCTTTTGTCGTGTCATGCTTAGTGCTGCGTAAGCGGAGTTCTATGTCTCCTTTGTGTGCCTTCCCTGTGCTTACAGTTAGTTCTTTTTGAAAAAAAAGAGCGTAGTCATCGGACAATGCTTTTGCTATTCGTTTCAATTCGGGGGTCTTGCTGCTGTAGATAATCTTTGTCTTGTTTTCGATAGCAAAAGTCCCTGTCCGTCCTTTCCATGAACGGAGTTCTGGAATCACGAAAGGTTTCGAATTGATTGTTTTGTGCGAGGCATGTAGTGGAGACACCATGATGAGTGTCAACATCAAGATAAAGAGATTGAATGTACTTTTCATGTTTAGTTGTAGTTAGAAATTAATTCTTAATAGAGTTGAGTTAAGGCGTAGATTCTAGTTTCTATATACAAATATAAAGGTCTAAAGTGATATCTCAAGTAAATTGAACGATTAATGTAAAATATTTACTTCGTTGACTAAGGCTTCGAAGCTATTTAAGGTACATTCTCGCTGTGCGGTCTTGAGTATGAAATGTTGTTTATCCTGGGCTATTATTAGTGGTAGAGATTGCTCTTTTACATTTACACAATAGCCACAGCGATTCAGTGCATTGATAGTCCAATGGGCTAGGATATTGTTTTCACATCGGAGAGCGATCTCTTTTTGATGTGTGATACGAGGGTAATAGGTCCCATGATTGGTGTCGAAAAGAATTTTTTGATTATCAAATAGGGTATCCATTTCTCCATTGAGCAGCACATCTTCCGTGGTTCCACAGACCAATCCTTTGTTTGGACGAAGGAGCCATAATTGGTCACTCAGAATAAGTGCTTGTTCTATATCGTGGGTGGATAGTAATATTGTCCGATTTTTTTTATGTGCTAATTGATGGAGCAAAGAGATGATTTCGATTCTGCTGACGATATCAAGAAAGGCCGTAGGCTCATCTAGAAGAATCAAAGGAGATTCTTGTACCAAGGCTTTTGCTATCATTCCTTTTTGACGTTCACCATCACTCAATTGAGCTACATAGCGATTTTGAAGCGCAGTCATCCCCACGTCTTGTAGTGCCTGCTGGATGATGGCATCGTCATGTTTACTTAATCGTCCGAAGAAACCGGTGTGGGGTTGTCTGCCGAGTGCAACCAATTCATAAAGTGTCAATCCTCCAATCTGTGTGTGATCCGTGAGCACTACACTGATGATTTTACTTCGTTTCTTAGCTGAGATGTCTTGTAAATTCTTCCCTTCAATCGTCAGTTGACCTGCTAAAGGTAACTGGGCACCTGAGAGTGTGCGCAGGAGGGTAGACTTTCCAGCACCGTTAGGACCTAGCAAGCTGATCAGTTGTCCGGATGGAAAATCGATAGATATATTTTCATGGACGATGAAATCCTTGCTTCCTTCTTGGTAGCCGATAGTCAGATTCTTTGCGGAATAGATATGGGAAGTTTGTTTCAATTGCTTATCTCTTTTGTTGTTCCTCTCCATGACGTATCCTAATTAAAATATTGGATTTTACGCTGGTTGACAATCACATAGATAATCACTGGAGCAGAAATCATGGGAGTCACTGCATTGAGCGGTATCAGACCATATTCTCCTGGGATGACACTAATCAAATTGCACAACAAGGCAACCACTCCACCAAAAATTAAGGTGTAGGGAAGGAGTACATTGTGATTACTGCTCTTGAGTGTCAGACGAGCCATGTGTGGTACGGCTAATCCAATGAATGAAATGGGTCCGCAAAAGGCGGTTGTAATGGCTATCAATAGACCTACCCCAACTAATAATAAGTTACGAACTAATCGGATGTTGATGCCTAAATTTGATGCATAATGTTGTCCTAATAGTAGGGCATTGAGCGGTTTGATTAGTAGTATAGATACGATGAGGCCGATACTGATGATGCTTATAAATAAAGGCAATTGTCCACGAGTCACTCCACTGAAATTACCCATCCCCCAAGCCATATAGGAGTGGACTCCTTCTGCTGTAGAGAAGAAGTTCAGTAAGGAAATGATGGATGAGGTCATGTAGCCAACCATGATACCTATAATCAGAAGCATCAGATTGCTCTTTACTAAAGTGGAGAAGAACAAGATAATTGCCAATACAATCATGGCTCCTACGAAGGCACCGATTGCGACTGACAAGAAACTAGAGAGCGTATATTCAGCTACGGTAAATGAGCCCCCCATGAAAAGCATCACTGTAGCTACTCCCAAACTAGCCCCTCCATTGATTCCTAGTATGGATGGGCCAGCTAGTGGGTTGTTAAATACCGTCTGAAGCATCAATCCTGATACAGCTAATGAGGCTCCACAAAGTACAGCGGTGATGGCTTGAGGAATTCGTGACTCCAACACAATAAAATGCCATGCTTCATTGCTAGACCCTTTGCCTGTGCAGATATTCCATATCTCATTTGCTGGGATATGAATAGCTCCCCACCATATATTGGCAAGTAGTAGGGTAACTAATGCTATGATTGTGATAACCAAAACCCATCGGGTACGTTCGGATTTGCCTGAGTCGTGTTCTTTTGTTTTACTCTTCATTGAGTGTTCTTGTCTTTCGTTGGAAAATATGTTGTCTTATTTCAGAGGGAAATAATAACGATTTTCTCCCTCTAATTTCAATTCAGGGTGAAAGATACGAATAATATCTTCAAGAAATAAGTCTGGATGAAAAGGAGTTTCATCATAATATTTTACTTTGCCTGTATTGCATCCATAGACACGATGGTTTTTGTATGCTGCAAATCCAGTGTATGGCGTGTACTCTTCCTTCAATGAATGATAGCTCATATCATGGTCACTGTTGTATTTAAATAGCCAAATGTCTACATTCTTTGCTTCTTCAAATACACGCTCAAAAGACATGGGAATGGATCCGGAGTTCGAATTGTCTTTCCATATATAGTCTGCAGATGCATCTTTAAAGAATCCACTCGTCACACTTTTTCCACCTGCTATGTACCATGCTGAACTGCTCTTAAGTCCACTAAATACAGTCGGGCGATTTGGAGCTGTTTGTGCTCGTCGCTTGAGGGCATTGTAACGGGTACGGGTGACAGCAAATAGGGAGTCTGCTAATTGCTCTTGTCCCAAGAGTAATCCATAGAAGCGAATCCATTCTGCGCGTCCCAGAGGGGATGTCTCCATATAATCAGCACATTCGATGATAGGGGTTCCCAATTGTTCGATGCGTCCATGTCCGCCACTGTTCTCAAATGGAGAAGCAAGTATTCCATCGGGTTTCACTTCTACCATTCGTTCAATGTTTGGGGTGATGCTTGACCCTAAATCGATAATCTTTCCTTCTTTGAGATTCGTCTGAACTTGTTCGTTGAGCATGTATTGACTGTCACATACGCCTGCGATGGCAGATAGTCTATGAAGTTCAATGAATAAACCTGCATGGACAGAGGATAAAACCACAGAACGTGTGAGGGGGGTGCGTACTATTTTCCCTTTTGGTAATTGTTTACGCAGAGAGTCTGTTAGTTCGGTCGTCTTAGGGACGAGTACATATTGCTGAAGGATGGCTGTACTATCCCATGGATTATCAATGACAATCTTGGTGATGGCATCTTGCTGAGAGATGTGTAATAGATCACTATATGCCATCTCTAGAGGTGTTCCCTCCCAAAGAGCAGACTTCCCTGCCTTTTGCTGGCATGCAGCAAAAAGCAAGGAAGCAATACTTAATATAAGTAAGGTCTTTCTATTCATTATGAATGGACTTATTTATCAATAAAAAGAATATGACTTGGATTGATACCCATGGCGTCAAATTCATTGAGGTATTTTCCTGTATAATCAAAACGGTAGATCTCTCCGTTTGTCACGAAATCTGAAGTACAAATATAGATATCACCATTGCTTTGGTTTACGGTCATATTGTAGAGACTTGTGGTATTTAATACCTCTGGGGCATCTGTCAAAAATGATGAATCTGATACTGTGTTGGTCTCAGGGTCATATTTACTAAATGTAGTCGTAGTAGCATAAGTACTCCAATCGGTCACTGAATTGGCTAAATATAGTAGGTCATCATCTTCGTTTGCTACCATATTGCTATATTCGCCTAGGTTGTCAATAGTGTACGAACCATCACTGATGTGTACACGTTGTACTTGATATGGTATATATTCTTCTCCTGCTATATAACCATAGTTACCACTTGAGGCGATGTATAAGTCACCATCCATTTCTAACATTCGCTGTGGATTGGCCCATATCTCGATGGTTTTTGTGATTTGAAATGTGGCAGGGTCAACGACGGTCACTGTATTTTCACTTGAAGTGGAACTGTAAGGGGTTGAGTTGCAGATATAAAGCATGTCGTCAATGACAACAATATCTTCAGGAGTAGCATAATTGGTGTCGAGTGTCTCTTCTAATGTAAGGGTTTTTGCATCATATTTTTGTATGCCTTTTCCCCATACAGTAAGATAGATTTTCCCATCTAAATAGGTCATGTATCTAGGGCTTCCTTCGATGGTTACAGCAGCTTCTTCTACAAGGGCTGTGTTCATCTTGATTAGCTTCTTAGAGCCATTTAGAACGACAAAAATGCTTTTGTTTGCATAGATGATGTCTTGGGCGACATCTCCTAGGTTTTGCCCATTTTGTTTCTTGTATAGTGTGGGAATCGAAGTTCCGTCTTGAGGAGCATACAGTGAGATATTGGCATCATTTTTACCTAAAGCACCTTCATTGAGGATATAAGCACGATGGGTAGGCAATTCTACTGTGCTATCTTTGTCATTGAAGAGGTCATTATTGTCATCACTACTACATGAAGCTATACTGAATCCGACAGCTATCAGTAGCATCATATTGATTAAAAGAGATTTTAATTTCATCATTTCGTTTGTTTTTAATTTTATTTTTGATTCTATTTTTTTTATAAGTCTATCTTGATTGTTACTTTCCATGTCCTTCCGGGCATCGGATAGTAAGAAATAACTTGGTACTGTTTGTCTGTAAAATTCAAACACGAGAGACTCGTCTTGATTGGGAATCTTCCCCATGACCATTCTTTGGTGCAGGTTAGGGTGTGCTCTTTATAAGCATCCATCCTATATTGGGATAGGTTCTGTTTTGATGAGTAGCGTTTGCCGACACTTATCAGGGTGTAGTTTAAGTCTGCCCATGGAGTATGGATGAGGCTAGATACTGTCCCCGTATTTTTAGGGGTATAAGGGAGTTGATTCTTGTAACTTTTCGATTGATTATCTGTCATATCGAGGGCTTCTTGATAGGTGTAATTCCCTGATAAGAACAATGAATAATGGTTTCCTAGAGGGATGACTGCTTCACTGCTAAGGTCTACTCCTTTGACTCTCACTTGCCCGTAATTAACCATCTTCCATACATAGGTAGAGGGCATGGCGACTAACTTATCATCTATCTCATTGTAAAATCCATCGACATGTAATCTGATATAATCGAAGAAGGGTACTCGTGTCAGAGTCCAACTGCTTCCTAGGCTATATTCATCCGCTATTTCAGGATTTAAGTCTTTGTTTCCGATACGTTCGTAGTATAAATCATTGAATGATGGGATCCGGTAACTTCTTTTGGCCATCATTCTCAAATTCCAAGGATAGTCTTGTATGGGGGTATAACGTACGGAGAAGGTAGGAATAATCTTAGACCTATCTGCTGGCTTTTCTCCTGTGGATACGTGAGTGGTGGTATAAGTACTGAGCAGTGAACCGTTAAATACGAGCTGCTTCCAGTCTAGTTTCGCAGTGAGTGCCGAAAGCCAAGTATAGCGGGTGGGTTTTACTCCATTGGGTAGGTTGTTGTTTAGATGGTTGATGACCCCATCATTGGCCCAACTGATGGCTAGATAATCGGTCGGTTGATAGGCAAAGGTCCCTTGGATATAATATTCTTGTTGGCGGTTGATATCGGTCACTTCCCCATCGGCATAGGTCACGTCTTCATCGTGATATTTGCTATAACTCCGACTGTATTTAGCAGCCAACTGTCCTTTCCATTTATCTGCTAGTTGCCAATTGTATTTGGCTTGGGTGAAGAACATTTCATCCCATAGGCGTTCGTTATTGTCATCGGTATAGAGGATGACGCTGCCTGGTAGTCCGCGTTCGGAACGATAGTAATAGCTCTTTATTTCCAATTCACTCGTTGGTGTGAGTTCACTCCGAAGGTTCAGTTCTATATGAGCTTGTTCGACATCTGAATTTTGTCGTTTATGATGTTCTAGAGTTTTGTAGTTTTGGATAGTAAAAGGATACTGTCCATCAGCGCGCATCCAATCTACATCTGCTGATAGGGTGGTCTTCTGACTGAGCCATTGACCGTAATGGAAAGCGGGATTTATCTCACCGAAACTACCTATCTTGAGTTTGGATGATAAAGTATATGGGGAGGTCTGACTCACTCTTGGAGTCGCTGTCTGAAGATTTAGTACTGCACCTGAAGCGAGTAGCCTTGCAGATTGCATCAGGTTTTCTTCTTGTCCTACGGCGAGGGATAGTACACTGATATTGTCTAAAGAGAAGTGTCCGATATCTATTTGTCCGGCTTGGATGTTACTGATAGCTATGCCATCGTATGCTACTGCAGTATGATGGGCTCCAAGGCTATGAACTGACACGGTTTTCATGCCACCGATACCTCCATAATCTCTTACTGTGGTTCCTGAAAATTGCTTTACGGCATCTGCTACATTTTGTATCCCTCGAGTAGTTAACTCCTCTGCATCTACTGATTGAATAGGAATGCCTGCTTTGCTTTGAATCGGTTTGTGGAAAGCGTTGACTTCTACATTTTCGAGGTCTTTTTCGATGAATAGGGTATCTGCTTGGTAGAGGCTGTCTTGACGCACGACAGTCTGTGCTGAGAGAATCCCCCAACATGAATAGGCTAATAGTAAGCCAATAACAATGAATCTACGTGTAGGTAGATAGTGTAGCGAAATCGTTTTGTGATACATATTCATAAAGCTTGTGCCTCGCAAGCGTGTATTATGATCGTTTATGCTTTGTAGGTTTTCTGACTTACTTCGCTAATGACTGCCTTCCCACATCTCTCATGCAGTGGCTCTAAAGATCGTCATCAGTTTTGTGAAGCTTACAGCGGCGGGACCGTCGAGGAGTTTCACCTCATTCCCTTTCAAAACATGACAAAAGTAGGACTATTTTTCTTTTATTCAAAAGCTTTATACGCTTCTTGTTGTTTTTTATGATTTTTCCTATCTTATTATTTGTGAAACGTAGATTATTGGCTAGTCGTTGTCGCATCGCTACATGAACTCTTCTCGAAGATAAACTGATTGGAGACTTTAATTATACTCCTTTGACACGGGGAACAATCACATTCAGAGATTTTGTAAGCAGGGATATGTTTAGTGTCTTGTTTTCAGCCTTAAATCGTTCACCGTCTTTTTGTATGGAAAGGTGGTGACGGTTTTTCTCGTGTAGCACGAGAGCATCTGTCTTTATCTTCTTTATCCACTGGATGTTCTCTGTTCGATTTAGCAGCAGCAATAGCCCTAAGTATAGGATTCGTAGCTTCGTTATTTGAGGTATTATGACTACGTCTAGCAATCCATCATTTAGCTGAGCTGTGGGTGTGAGGCTTATCTTGTATCCCATCTCATTAGAATTGGACACGAAAACCATAAATGGGCGGATGACGCGTCGCTTGTTTTCTATGACTATCTCCACGCTCTTATAACCTCGATAGTGATTAAATGATTTGATGACGGCACTCAAATAGGCAGTCAGTTGTCTTTTCTCCATTTGTTCGTAGTTCGATACGACCTCTGCATCAAATCCTAAACCGGTATTGCTGAAGAAGAAATGCTTATTGATTTGTCCTACATCTATTTTTGTTGTCAGCCCTTCCTTGATGGTTCTCAATGCTTTTCTTACATTCTTAGAGATGGCTAGATTTGAAGCTAGCCCATTACCAGAACCCATAGGAATGATTCCTAATGGAATCTTCTTATTGACTAAGCACGAAGCGACTTCATTGATTGTTCCATCTCCTCCACAGGCGACAATAATATCGGCTTCTTCTGCAATAGATGCTAGTGTGAGGGAGGTCGCATGTCCAGCATATTGTGTCTGCTTGATAACCAACTCATAATGAAGTTCTTCGAAAAATGGACTCAGAGATTCCTTGACAAATTTCTGTTTCCCGTTTCCTGATACTGGATTGACTATAAAATGTATTTTCTTCATTTCTTGGCGTGTATAGAGAGACCACCAGAGTGATATAAGTAATCAGCTACCTGGTACCAAGAGATGGTCTCATCAGTTAATTCGGTGTCTTGTGTTATGGCTTTTAACTCATTTGTCTGAGGATTCCATTGATAGGATGAGGCTCCCTTGTGGTCGTCTAGTATCACTACCTTATTTTTCTTTAGCATTCCTAACTTTCGGTAATTTGCCACGAAAGCTCGTTCCTCTGTAGGTTTCATCTTCAAAATATTTTGTCCAAAGAAATTACTTGTATAACTCCAATTGAATAGGCCAAAAAGAGTAGGGAAGAGGTCTATTTGTGAACAGACTTTATCTATGCGTTGGTTACTTATATTAGGTGCATTGATTACCATGGCTGGAATATGATAGTTCATGATGTCAAGTTCCCATTTGCCAGCACTGCTAGCACAATGGTCCGCCATGATGACGAATACCGTATTTTTGTACCATGATTTTTTCTTGACTTGTGCAAAGAATTCTTTGAAGGCCAAGTCGGTATATTTTACGCCTCCACTTCGTCCTGTACCTGATGGGATATCTATCTTATTATCAGGATATGTATAGGGCCTATGGTTTGATGTAGTCATCACGAAATCAAAAAAGGCTTTGCCAGATTGAGCTTCTTTGTCTCCCTCGCTGAGAACCTTATTGAATATATCTTCATCGCATACTCCCCATGCGTTTTCAAAGGTCACTTCACTATCTGTTATGTTGGTTCGTTTGCTTGTCGTATGGGTATCTATCAGAAATCGACGTCCTCTATCTACGATGTCGAATCCATTTCCACCGAAGTAGCTGTTCATGTTATCGAAGTAACCATCGCCTCCATAGAAGAAATTGCGTCTATAGCCTTGCTGTTTAAATACTTCACCGATGGTGTATAACTGCTGATTGTGTACTCGCTTGACGATGCTTCGCCCTGGAGTAGGAGGGATAGATAGTGTGATGGCTTCCATGCCTCGTACAGTGCGAGTACCTGTAGCATAAAAATTGGTGAATAGGACACTGTTATTGGCTAGTGAATCTAAGGTAGGTGTGATGTTCTCTTTATGTCCGAAAGTCTGTAAGAATGAGGCGCTCAAACTCTCTACACAGATGAAAATGACATTGGGTCTTATTTTCAAGCTGTCGTCGTTGATAATTCTACGTAATATAGAATGCGAATCTCCTAGATAGGGTGAATCTGCTGGAAGATGACTTCTAACTACATTAAAAGCATCTATGTCTTTTCGTGTCTTATAAAAAGTTTTGAAATCCAATTCATTGCTTCTGAATGCATTGAAAAAACTATATATTCCTGCTTTGGAGAGTTCATTGTTGTACCTGTTCTTACTCCATTCCGCTCCGTCATTTTTAATGAATAAAATGTAGAATGATGCGATAATGATGACTGAAATACTGACTATTCCTTTTTGAAGCAGTGTTGCTTTATTGCTAAATGTTGACTTAAAAACCTGTAATTTCTTGTATGTCAATAGAATGATAGTAGTCAGGATGACGATGCTACCTACCAATAAAGGGATGGGATACGATTCGTTGATATTTTTGACGACTTCGTAGGTATAGATTAAATAATCTACTGCTATAAAATTAAACCGTCGTTGAAATTCATTCCAGAAAGTAATCTCTGCAAAGAATGAAAAGAGGAAAATCAATAGTCCTAGTGTCAGGGCAAAGTAAGTGATTGCTTTATCAGCTATCGATCCGGATAACCTGTTGGGGAGTAAACCTAAATAGAGCGCATAGGGTAGTGCAAAGAAGGAAATCGTGCCTATATCATAAAATGTTCCAATCAACAGGGTTTTGGACCATGCAAATAGCGATGTATCGGACTCATGAATCGTCCATAGAAAAAAGACAATTCTTAGGACAATGGAGAAAAGGAGAAATGTGAGAATGAAGCTCTTTAGAAGGCTGAATCTTTTACTTGAATATTTTTTGGTCATTATTTAAGCGGTCATTAATGAATAATGAGACCAAAATAGCTATCGCTTCATCTAATTCAAAAAAAAATCAACGAACGGGACAGAGAATTCAACGAACGGGCTTAACAAAAGTCAATTGACCTGTTTTGATTGAAAGAAAAGGTTGTTTAGTGGAAAAAGCGAAATAGCTTATCTGATATATACAGACAAATCATTATATTTGAACAATGGGACAAAAGATGAAGACATTATTCGTTTGGACAATCTACAGCTTTTTCTTGTTTGTAGTGTTCAAATTATTGGCAGATACTACTACTGCTGTACTGCACACTATTGGCATCGTGTCAGTCCAATTAGTAGTGGTCTATTCCAACCTGAAATGGATTCTTCCTCTCTTTTATGCACGCAAGAAGTATGTGATTTATGGTTCTTTGAATTTACTTTTCATTGTGTTAGGTGTCTGGCTAAATGATTTCATCACAGACTTTACACCTTATCATCTCGATGTAGAGGAAGGATTAGAAGCTGGTCCTTTTCACTTATTTGACTTAGAGATGATTTTTACTCATGCCATGCCTATTATTTTGGCTCTTTTTATTAGTCTGTTCATCTATATGGAGCGTCGAAGGAAGACTCAAGAGTTGAAAGAATTGGAGATGGTGAAAGCAGAAAAAACCTTTTTAGTACAACAGACCAATCCTCATTTCCTTTTCAATACGCTTAATAATATTTATTTTCTTACTTATAAACAATCTCCGAAAGGTTCACGAGCTATCATGGAACTCTCTAAGATGCTAGACTATTCATTATACGGTGGACGTGATGGAATCGTCTCAATGAAGGATGAGATCAAGTATATCACTAACTTTATCTCTCTCTATAAACTTCGAGATAGTCATCTCAACAACATTCATTTTGATGCTTCTTCAGTAAATACTGAATTGATGCTTGCTCCGATGCTACTGATTCCGTTCATTGAGAATGCCTTTAAGTTTGCCAATCTAGATGATATCGAAAATGGATTCATAGATATAGAAATTTCATCAGAAGGATTTACTTTATTTTTCAAATGTGTCAATTCGAAAGGACTGCATAGGTTGAGACATAAAAGAGGAGGGATAGGAATTGTTAATGTCAAGCGCCGCTTGGATTTATTCTATCCCAATAGACATGTCTTGGATATATGTGATGAAGAAAAGGAATATAAAATAACATTAGAATTAGATACCGATGTATAGATGTATAATTATTGATGACGAGGAACCCGCTCGTTTATTGTTGAATGACTATTGTCAAAATGTGGATGACTTGGAAGTCGTTGCTCTGTTGAAATCTGCACTTCCTGCGATGCAATATATAGAACGAGGTGAAGTCGACCTTTTATTCATTGATATTAATATGCCCACTATTTCTGGGGTGGACTTCGTAAAATCTCTTCATAATTCACCACAAGTTATTTTCACGACGGCATATCGTGAATATGCTGTGGAGGGGTTCGAATTAGAAGTCGCAGACTATCTACTCAAACCGATTGAATTTTCTCGTTTCCTGAAGGCTATAAATAAGGTGAGAAAAGCGATAAGTATCAATCAATCCTCTCATATAAGCCGCTCATCTTCTCTGATAAACGATTCAACGAACTCTGCTTCTTCTTCCTCTATAAACCATGTACAGCTCAAGTCCAATAAGAAAATCTATAAGATTGATTTTAGTGATATTCTCTATGTACAGTCTCAAAATGAGTATTTGAAATATGTAACTAAGTCAAATGGAAATCTAATGGTCTATGGAACGATGAAATCAGCAGAAGAGAGTCTTTCTGCTGGCCCATTTTACAGGATACACCGCTCATATATAGTGAATGATTCTGCTATCAAATATATTGAAGGCAATAGAATTGTCTTGAAAAATGAGGAGAAACTTCCTCTCGGAGATAATTATAGAACTGATTTTATGGAGCAATTTCTATAGAGCATCTTCCTTACCTTGATGCTGTTCTTTTTCGTTTGAATAACCGAATTTGGCAAGTCCCTGAGTTTGTTTATCGGAGTATGTGTAATAGGTTGCTTGCCCTGTGGTGCATACTTCTCCTTGGCTATTTGTGATTTCGGCATCTATAATAAATATACGACGCATTTGCTTTTTTATTCTGGCACGAACAGTAATCGGACCATCATTGATATTAATTGCTTTCTTGTATTGACATTCTAGTTTGGATGTGACTCCTGTCGCATGACCGAAACGAGTGACTACCCATGCTGCAGTCTCATCTATCATGAGACTTTGTATGCCGCCATGCAATACATTGATCCATCCTTGAAACTCTGGGCGAGGAGTCCAATTGCATACGACATCGTCTCCGTCTTCAAAAAAAGTCATATTTAAGGAAAAGGGATTTCGTGGGTCGCAACCGATACAGAAATGGTCGGGATGATTATGCCATGGATTATTGATTTCTTTCATTTCATTTTTCTTTTTCGAGGGAATTCCTACTCGATTGATACCTCATCTAAGTATTACAAAGATACTACTTTTTTTCTTTCTAAAAAGAAGTTCATTCTCTTACTCAAACATTTGTCTAAAAAAGGTCGTACGAACCTCTAATTTAGCCTTTATCTCTTAAACGGTTAAACAAAAAAGCGTACATTTCGACTAATAAAGATTAAAATAACCCTTATTAGTCTGATAAGCATAATGAAATACCTCTTAAGAGTAAGAACTAGCTTATTAATCTCCCGCTATTCTAGATTTATTCTCCTATTTTTGTAAACAAGATTAGTTCATTTCACTGATTGAAATTTGGCATAAAAATTTAACCATTAAATAATATGATGAAAAAAGAGACCAATAACATGCCTATTCTTAGGCGAAGTATGCTATTTATTCTTCTTCTGATGTGCTCCTTTAGCTTAGCTGCTCAAGAGCTGAATGGAGAGGCTATCATTCGAGAATTGAATGTGAACAAGAGATTATATCAGATTTCTCAAGATGACCTAGATGGTTATACTAAGCAAACAGGAGGAGGAATCTATACTTATCCATCTTTGCGTTCTGAGATATCCGAAGCGATGATTGCTAGAGCATCTACAGGTAAAGTGGGGTTTGAATTTCAAACAGCTGAAGTACCTACGGATTATTCTAGAGAAGTCGTATCTTTCTTTTTCTATTCTGATATTGATTTAAACCTACTCAAACCGTATGACGTGAAAGTCAATGGTAAGGCCTTACTGACTTTTACAGCCACACGTAGTGGTCAGTTGCAAATCTCGCCTGCCGTTCCTCATGCCGATGCTCAATATATTCTCGTCAAGAGAGATGGCAATAAGGATGGCATCGGTGCATTTGAGTTGGATGTACCTGTGACGATGCTCACAAAAGGAGAAAAAGCAACGATAACAGTATATGGACACAAAGAAGGAACAAATTCATGGTTCATGTTGTTCAAGGCATCTAATATTACGACTTGGCTAAGCGAGGCTACGGCTAAAGAAAGCGCTTTTGTTATTTCTCAAATAGACCATTCGTTACAAATAAAAGCACCTGAATATTTAGCAGGAAGCAAAATTCAAGTCGTCTCTGATGGTAAGCAAAGCGATGTCGTTTTGCTCAAACGAGTAGGAGATATGGCCACAGCTACCGTCGTATCAGCTGCTCCGAAGAACACTTTTTCTATCAATTATGGGGAGCAGCAGGCTACATTCACTTTCCCAAACGGGGATGGATGTATCTCAGAAAATAAGGTCAAAGGGGATTTGTTTTATTCCTCTTACAGTCAAATAGGAGATGCTTGGAAGGGAACTTTTATTACTCGTTATCGTCCTGACTTCTACCAAGCCTATACCCCTTTCTTCGATCGTAAATACCAGAATGGACGTATCGCCGTCATGAATTCTAGTCATCAAGATATTGCTTGGATGGAACAACCTGAAGTCTGTAAAATCATGAGAGATACCATGCTTTTGACTCCCATTGTGCGAGATGCTTTTATCCGTGATGACTACGGATTTGATATTGAAGACGGGTTGATGCTTAGGGAATTCATCACTCGTCATCCAGAAGCAAAAGAGAAGATAGCCCAACTCCTAAACCGTAAACTCATTTCCGTCGGTGCCACATACAATTGTCCTTATGAAGATATGTATTCAGGAGAAGACTTAGTTCGTGAGTTCTATCTCGGTAAACGGTGGACGAAAAAGACTTTTGGCGGATATGATGCTAAAGTCTATTGGAATGTCGATGTACCTGGTAGAACCATGCAATTCCCTCAGATCATGAAAAAAGCAGGAGTTGACTATATGGTTATTAGTCGTCACGAACGCGGGATGTATCGTTGGGAAAGTCCAGACGGAAGTTCTGTCTTCACCTACACCCCAGGTCACTATGGTACAGATCTCTTGTCCTTATCCAAAGGGATGGCTGACCAAATAAAATACGGGGCAGAACAAGTTGTTTGGTGGAGCCAATTTTTCCAAGGAAACGAAACCCAGACTCCATTGTTATCTAGTCAAGACATGCTTCCAGCCGTCGACTATTCTTCCTTTATTCAAGCATGGAATCAGACAGACGCAGTAGTCGATGCACAAGGTACTGAGCGACCAGTATATCTTCCTAAGATGGAATTAATGACCGTAGATGAATATCTTCCTTTAGCGGAAAAATATGCTACATCAGTCGACACCATCTATGGAGAGCGTCCTGATGTATGGCTTTATATCCATGGCCCAGCCCATCATCACGCCTTTGAAGCAAGTCGAAGAGCTTCTAAGTTACTTCCCGCAGCAGAGAAATTCATGACTGTCGCTTCTATGCTTGACCGTCAGAAGATGGTCTATCCTTTTGATGCATTTGATGAAGGATGGCGTGCAAAGATATATCCAGACCATGGTTGGGGTGGGAATATGGGAAATATCACAGACGACCTCTTTACAGCTAATTTCGTCAAGTCCGAGAATATAGGTGAGAAACTTCTTGATGAGGCCACTCATTTCATAGCTCGACGTGTCAAAACGAAAAAAAATAAAGGCATACCTGTGGTCTTATTCAATAGCCTGTCATGGAAGCGAACCGACCCCGTGACCGTGAGTCTTGACTTTTCTCAAGGTGAGGCACGAAGTTTACGTGTGACATCTTCCAAGAAGACGCGTGTTCCGATGCAATTGACTGGTGTGACCACTTATGCTGACGGAAGCATCAAACATGCAGATGTCGTATTTGTTGCACAAGATATCCCATCGATTGGATACAAGACCTATTATGTGACTCCAGAATCTACCGCTAATCATTCCTCAGAATCGACCGCCAACCTTTCGACTACCTATTCATCTACCTATGACAATGATTTTTATACTGTAACCTTCGCAGATGGAGGGATTAAGCAAGTATATGACAAGCAGTTCAATAGGAACTTGTTCGATACCCATCAGTTCAAAGTAGGAGAAATATTCACTATGGAATCTGTCGGCAACGGAGCCGGAGAATTTGGCGATGTCCAGCAGCCGACGATGAAAGACTTCGACCAAGTAAGCACCCACCATGCAAAATGGGAGATAGTAGAGTCCGGCGAAGTGTATACGACCTACCGTTTGATACAACCTATTAAGCATGCCAAGGTAGAGCAGCGAGTGACCATTTACAATCAGTTGAAACGTATACAATTTGATGACCAGTTGCTCAATTGGGATGGCACCTTATTTAGAGAATTTAGAACCGCCTATCCAGTAGCGATGAATCGACCAACGATTAGTCATGAAGTACCTTTCGGCACTGTAGTCGTAGGGCAAAGTGAAATCGGTTGTGCTGGCGAGCGCTATACGCCAGAGTGCAAAGACGTCCATCCAAGAGGCATCATGGACTGGATAGCTGCACATGATGATAAAGTCAAAGTGACATTAAGTTCTTCTGTAGCAGGAGCCGATTGGATTAATCCGACGACAGATGGTGATGCTCAGTTGTTGCAGCATCTATTGCTTGCTAGCCGACAATCTTGCAATGCCCTAGGTAATGACTACACCCAACCTGGTGACCATCATTTCAGCCATATCCTTACCTCGACTGCATCAGGTGATGATAGCGGAGACAGAACAGCTAAGCAATTCAATGACCCTATCAAGGTAGTCATCAATCCTGATAAATCTACTCAAGCCAATCTAAGTGAGACTGCTACCTTCTTTAGTATCGATAAGAAAAATGTGATTATCTCATGCATCAAGAAAGCAGAAGACAGCGACGATGTCATCGTACGGATGTATGATGCCGATGGACAAGCAGCCCACGTGACCCTTCAATCATTTTTCAAAGTGAATGAGATACAACAGACAAATATCATCGAAGAATATCCTAAGATGGTAGACAAGATAGAAATCAATCCTTACGCTATCGAAACCTATAAATTATTGATGAAGTAATGACTAGTCCGAGGGGATAACCCATAGGCCAATACATCTAAAAAAGCCACAGTTGAAACAGTAATAGGTTCAACTGTGGCTTTTTTGCGTCTCTTATCCGTCTTGGCGCTTAGTCCATCGGTTCTAACATATAGGCATTCACAATTTCAGCCATATACTGAACATGCACATCTCGTTGACCGACTTTCAGAGGAGTCCCATTCTTCTCAATCGCCTCTGCCGTCATCTCAGGATAATACTTGTCAGCAAATCCCTCAGGCAGCAAATCCAATGTTTGCTCTTGTTTAAAAAGTACTTTACACTCCAAGGTAATCGGCAATTCGACTAATCCAGGTACATCGATTGTCTCACCGTCTACAGGAGTCAATCCTGCGATAGCCAGTTTATCCTCTTTGCGGCCGCTATGCGTACCTACATATTTTATAGCCTTCTTAGCCGAGTCGTCAATAGGGATATTTACAGTAAATACACCCGTTTGTTCGAGGAACTCATGCGTATATCTGCTCCGTCTAACATAAGTAGTAAAGATTGGCTTATTCCACTCAATACCCATTCCTCCCCAAGAGATAGTCATCGTATTTACCCGGTTCTTTGACTTCGTGGTGATGGTAATTCCTTTTTTCAAGGCCTTCATGATTTCATTCATGTGGTCGTAGATATTAATCTTTTTCTTGCTGTACTGTTTCATAATCTAAATTATATATTGACGTTATTACAAAAATAATCGTTATACTTGTAAAAACACAATGATTTGTGAAAAAGATTAGATTCTATGAAAAAGAGAAAACAGATAAGCAAACGACGTCGATCCATACATAGAGCCTCATTAGTCGGCATATTTGGCAATGCAACGCTCTCTATACTGAAAATTGTCATCGGATTATTTGCCCATTCAGCTGCTGTGATAGCCGATGGTATTGATTCCGCATCTGATGTGGTCGGTTCGTTGGTCACTAACTATGCGAATAGAGTGTCAGAACTCCCCCCCGATAAGGAACATCCTTTCGGGCATACCCGTGTGGAAACTGCGGCAACTGCTGCGATATCGTTTTTGATTGTCTTTGCAGGCATTCAGCTGATAATCTCTGCTACAGGGCGTCTCTATAGTTCTGAGCCCCTCGAGATGCCTGGTCATATTTCCATCGTAGTCACTATCGTCTCCATAGCTGGCAAATTATTGATATCCCAATACCAAGCACTGATAGCTAAGAAGACACAGAGTCCTATGGTCAAAGCCGATTCGATAAACATGCGCAATGATGTATTTCTCTCTTTGGCCGTATTGATAGGATTGATTGCCACCTTCGTTGTAGGACTTCCTATCATCGATAAGCTTCTCGGTTTAGTACTCGGCTTTTGGATAGTATGGACAGGTGCTCAGCTCTTCCTAGGCATCAACTCCGAGTTGATGGATAGTTTTCCCGAGCGGGACAAGCTCTATACCCAATTATTTAAGCTGATAGACCTTTTTCCAGAGATTTCAAACCCCCATAAAGTCCGTATCCGTAAGATAAATTACCTATACGATATAGACCTAGATATAGAAGTCGATGGCTATCTTTCGGTATTTGTAAGTCACAAGATAGCGATGGATTTAGAGAGAAAGATAAAACAAGAGATACCAAACGTGTACGATGTATTGATTCATGTAGAACCCCTGAGTAATCAAGAAGAGGAACAATTTGGTTTAAGTAAGCGTGATTTTGACGTTAAAAAAGAGTAGAATGGATGAAGTCGAAGTTTTTTTGCTGTACAATAATAAATTAATAAAAAATAGTAGTAAATTGCGCCTAAATAGAAAAAAAGAATGGAGAAAATGTTTACAGATAAGATTTCCATAAGGGAAGTAGGCAATAAAAAAAATCGTGAAAAAATTGTAGAGACTGAAAACAATAAAGATGCAATTTTAACCCATTATTTGTATAATCAGAAAAGTCATGTTTCTAAGTATTACAAAAAAGAGGCTGTGTCATATACAAGAGAAATTTTAAGTTCAAAATACTCCGATGAAACAATAACAGATAAAATAGCTGAAGAAGCTTTGGAACTAGGTTTGTTTGATTCTTTTGACATTCCATTTCCTTCCATTCCGAACAGTAAATTTAAGTTTATCGATTTATTTGCTGGAATAGGTGGTTTTCGATTAGCTCTTCAAAATCTGGGAGGAAAATGTGTATTCACTAGCGAATGGGATTCAAAAGCTAAGGAAACATATAGGGCCAATTTTGGAGAGATTCCCTTCGGAGATATTACACAAGAAAAAACTAAATCATATATTCCGAATGATTTTGATATTTTATGTGCTGGATTTCCTTGTCAAGCATTTTCTATTGCTGGAAAAAGAGCAGGGTTCGAAGATACACGAGGAACGTTGTTTTTTGAAGTTGCTGAGATTATAAAAAAAAAGCAACCAAAGGCTATTCTTTTAGAAAATGTAAAAGGTCTTAGAAATCATGATAAAGGAAGGACTTTAAATACCATATTGAATGTTTTAAAGAATGATTTAAACTATTATGTTCCTAATCCACAGATTCTAAATGCCAAAGATTTTGGACTCCCTCAAAACAGAGAAAGAATATTTATTGTGGGCTTTCATAAAGATACTGGAATTAACCAGTTTCAGTACCCAGTTCCATTAAATTATGATGTGTCTTTTAAAAGTGTTAAAGAAGAAAAAGTTGTTTCTGTTAAATATTATCTATCGAATGTTTATTTAGAAACTTTAAAAAAGCATAAGGCCAGACATGCAAGTAAAGGAAATGGTTTCGGTTACCAAATTATTTCAGATGAGGGTATAGCTAACTCTGTTATGTGCGGAGGCATGGGGAGAGAAAGAAATCTTGTCTATGATAATCGATTAAAAGACTTTACTCCTGTAACTAATATAAAAGGTGATGTCAATCGGCAAGGCATTAGAAAAATGACTCCTAGAGAATGGGCTAGGTTACAAGGATTTCCAGATGAATATATTATACCTGTCTCTGATGCTTCTGCTTATAAACAATTTGGAAATTCTGTTGCATTACCTGTTGTTGAGGCAGTGGCAAGTCAAATATTAAAGACGTTAAATATTATAAAATGATAAAAGGTAATATAGGAGAATGGAGCGAAATATATGCGCTCTTTAAGATTCTAGGAGATAAAAAATTGTATGCTGGAGATGCTAACTTAAATAGAATTGAAGAGTTAATGTATCCAATTATTAAAGTACTTAGATTTGAATCGAATCAATTAAATGAGTATTTCTACAAGGATGAAATTGTTATAGTTAAAGGTGATGATAAAGAATTTCGAATTGCTGTTTCTGATTTTGTAAAACAATCTAATCTATTGCTTTCAAAATTGAAAGAAAAATCAGGTAGCACTTTTTCGATACCAGAGGTTGAGGACTTTATGAGTTCTTTTAATTGCAGTAATTTAAAAGCAAAATCATCTACAAAGAGTGATATACGTCTGAAAATTCACGATTCAAATACTTCACAAGAGCCAACTTTGGGATTTAGTATCAAATCGCGTTTGGGAGGTCTTTCAACATTGTTAAATGCAGGTAAAACTACTAATTTTATTTATGAAATTAAGAATGTTGATTTTACAGATGAGCAAATTAATGCTATTAATGAGATAAATGGGCGACAAAAAATAAGAGACCGTATCAATTCTATAATAAAAAGGAATGGTAAATTTGATTTTTTTAAAACAGAAAAAAGTATATTTGATAATAACTTAGTATTAATAGATAGTGATTTACCATCTATTCTCTCAAATATGATTTTTAAATATTTCACTTCAAAACATTCAAAAATAAAGACATTAATTAGTCAAGTAGCGCAAGATAATCCAGAACGTTATAATTTAGAATATGGTCATCCTTTTTATGAGTATAAAATTAAAAAATGCTTAGTTGATATAGCGTTAGGAATGATGCCTGGTAGTATGTGGAATGGAATCATTGATGCTACTGGTGGGTATCTCATTGTGAAAGAAGATGGTGATATTGTTTGTTATCATATTTATAATAGAAATGAATTTGAGAATTATTTGTATGAAAACACAAAACTAGAAACTGCCAGTAGCACGAGACATGATTTTGGTAAGATTTACAGAAATGGGGATAAAGTTTTTTTTAAATTGAATTTACAAATTCGATTTATTTGATTTTTCTTAATCAATGACTTTATTCTTTTTACTGTTTGATTTCCCTCTATTTTTATGTTTTCTCTATTTTCAATCGGCACTTTCGCTTTTTTATAATAAATAAGTTCATTTTCTAGTTAGAAACTGCTTACTTTGCATAGTACCTACGACTCGTTTGTAGCAATGAGATATTTATCCAATATCTATAAATATATAATAAGAAAAAAATGAGCAAAGAAATCAAATTTAGCCTCGTTTATAGAGACATGTGGCAATCGTCAGGAAAATATCAGCCACGCATTGATCAGTTAGTAAAAATTGCCCCTGTATTTATTGAGATGGGGTGTTTCGCTCGTGTAGAAACCAATGGTGGTGCATTTGAGCAAGTAAATTTACTTTACGGTGAGAATCCAAACAAAGCCATTCGTGCTTATACCAAGATTCTACATGAAGCAGGTATCCAGACACACATGCTTGACCGTGGGCTAAATGGTCTACGTATGTATCCAGTTCCCGTGGATGTACGTAAGATGATGTATAGAGTGAAGCACGCTCAGGGAGTAGATATCCCTCGTATCTTTGATGGACTCAACGATACCCGCAATATTATTCCTTCAATCAAATATGCAAAGGAAGCAGGCATGACACCTCAAGCCACCCTTTGTATCACCTACTCTCCCGTTCATACCATAGAGTATTATGCTGAAGTAGCAGATAAATTGATTGCTGCTGGCGCACCAGAGATTTGCCTTAAAGATATGGCAGGTATTGGTCGTCCCGTATTTCTAGGCAATTTGGTTCGTAAAATCAAATCAAAACATCCACAAATAATCATTCAGTACCACGGCCATACAGGTCCTGGACTATCTATGGCCTCTGTCCTTGAAGTTTGTAAGGCAGGTGCAGATATCATCGATGTAGCCATCGAACCACTTTCATGGGGTAAAGTACATCCAGATGTAATCTCTGTACGTGCCATGCTTGCTGATGCCGGATTTAAGGTACCAGAAATCAACATGAATGCCTACATGAAGGCTCGTGCACTGACACAGGAATTTATCGATGACTTCTTAGGTTTATTCATCAATCCAACCAACAGTTTGATGTCATCTCTCTTGCTCACTTGCGGCCTCCCAGGCGGTATGATGGGTTCTATGATGGCCGACCTTGAAGGCATGCATGGTGCGATCAACGCAGCGCTTCGTAAGAACGATAAGAAAGAATTGACTATGGAAGAATTGACCCTCGAACTCTTCAATGAAGTCGAGTATGTATGGCCTAAACTAGGTTATCCACCATTGGTTACTCCATTTAGTCAATATGTAAAAAATATAGCACTGATGAATGTCTTCAGTTTGGCTAGCGGAGAAGAACGCTTCTCACGTATAGACCCAAATGCTTGGGGCATGATTCTCGGTAAGTCAGGTAAACTCCCTGGTGAATTAGCTCCAGAGATTATCGCATTGGCAAAAGAGAAGAAATTCGAATTTACTACCGCCGACCCTCAATCATTCTATCCTGATAATCTAGAAGAATATCGCAAAGAGATGGATGAGAACGGATGGGATTATGGTGATGATGACGAAGAACTCTTCGAATTGGCCATGCATGACCGTCAATATCGTGATTACAAGTCAGGCGTAGCCAAACAGCGATTCGAAGAAGATTGTGAGAAGATGCGTGCACAGAAGATGGCCAAAGAAGGATTCTCTGAGGAGGATATTCAGAAAGCCAAACATGCCCAAGCACAACCTATCGAAGCGACCGTACACGGCCGTATGGTTTGGGAATACAATGTCACTGACCCATCTACCGCACCTGAATTGGGCCATAAAGTAAAAGAAGGAGATACCTTCTGCTATATCAATACGTCATGGAATACGATTGATGCTCAATATGCTAACTTCTCAGGACGTATCGTCGAGATATGTAAGAAGCAAGGAGATATGGTCGAAAAAGGAGAACCCATTGCATGGATTAAGTTTGAAGCGCCTGATGCTCCTGCTGTAGAAGCCCCTGCAGAACCGTTACAAGCGAAATCGAAAGTATCGAACAAAACGATGAAACATCTTAAGAAATAGATGTAAGAGCAGATAGCAATCTGTTTCATCCTATCATAAAGAAGAAAGGCTAATTCCTCGGGGAGTTAGCCTTTCTTTTATATGATGTCGCAGCTTCCCTCACTATCTGGTTAGAAATGTCAGCTTCTTGGTCTCACTGAACGATAGCTCTACTAATTTGCAAGATTATTATGGGTTCATTTATCTATTTTTTCCAATATTTGTGAGCATATAGAGAGCGTCATCACGTATTGACGTCTCGAACCAACTACTAACCATTTAGAATTAACCATTCAATGAAAACAAAATTCTCAGTACCTATGTTGACCGCAATGTCATTTCTTATGACCAGTTGCGGAACCAAAAAATCGATTCAACCTAACATCATCGTTCTTCTGTGTGACGATGCAGGCTATGCTGACTTTGGCTTCAATGGTAGTAAAGACCTTCAGACCCCACATATAGATGCGTTGGCTCATTCCGGTATGGTCTTTACAGATGCCCACGTATCCGCCTCAGTGAGTGGTCCCTCACGAGCAGGAATCATGACAGGACGTTATCAGCAGCGTTTCGGATACGAATGCAATCCATCAGCCGCCTTCAGCGGTGTCGACCTTCAAGAGACCACTTTGGGCGATGCCATGAAAGAAGCAGGCTACCATACTTCCGCCTTCGGTAAATGGCATCTTGGTAGCGAAGACCCTTACAAGCCCAACAATCGCGGGTTTGATTACTTCTATGGCTTCCTCTCAGGAGGACGTGGTTACTTTACAAACCCCAAAAACGATAGAGAAGGGGATGACCACTGCTTGAGAGAGAACGACCAATTCGTTTCCTTTGAGGGCTACCTCACAGACCGCTTAGCAGACAAAGCAGTCGACTATATCAAAGCGAACAAGCGTCACCCATTCTTCATGTATTGGGCTCCCAATGCGGTACACACCCCGATGCAAGCCACAGAAGCCGACTTAGCACGCTTCGAAGGGCACAAGCGACAGACATTAGCCGCGATGACTTATGCCCTAGACCGTGGAGTAGGGCAAATCATCCAGACATTAAAAGACGAAGGACTCTACGACAACACGCTGATTTTCTTCCTTAGTGACAACGGCGGTTCGCCTCAGAACAACTCGTGTTGCTATCCTTTGAAAGGATTCAAAGGGAACAAATATGAAGGAGGACACCGGGTTCCTTTCATTGTTTCGTGGCCCAATCATATAGCACCAGGCAGTTTCTTCCATGGATTAGTATCCTCATTGGATATCTTCTCTACCAGTTTGGCTACAGCCACAAGTCCACTTCCCGATGAGAAAATCACGCCAGCCATTAAACATATCACAGCCCAATTAGATGGAGTAGATTTGATGCCTTATATGATGAATGAAAAAAGTGGAAATCCCCATCAATCCTTGTTTTGGAGAAAAGGAGAAGCCGCTGCAGCTCGCATCGGAGACATGAAACTGATTCGTGTAGCCCGACTCGGTGAACGGATGTACAATCTACAAGATGACCTCTCAGAAACCACAGACTTGAGTACGACCGATTCGACTGATTTGAGACAACTAAACGATGCCCTCGACCGTTGGGAATCACATATGAGAGCTCCCTTATGGACTGAAGGACACACTTGGGATACCATCACTTGGATGATTCATGAAGACTTATTCCTCAATCGAAAAGTCCGTGTGAAATCACCTGGACAATTACATCGCTTCTTGAAGATGCACACGAAGAAGTAGATCTATACAGACGATAGACAAAGCACAAAAAAAGGAGTGTACTATATCATATAGTACACTCCTTTTTATATAGCCATCATCGTGTTTTGATCACCATGACGCTTGAGGCTAGTTCTTCTCAGGGAAGCAATGCTTCACAGGAGATAACTTAAACTGCCATTCATAGTTTCCATAAGGAAGCAAGAATTGAGTTCTAGCCTTTCTTCCCCAGCTATTCACACAACCCAATCCTGTTTGTTTCATATCGATACATAGATTTGTGACGTCGCTTTTCGGTACGAGTAAGCCATGGCGTTGATCTTTCTTGATACCATCATCTAGCGAAGCAATCGTATAGTGAAGTGCCGATGCAGAGAACGGTTCACTAGCAGATACTTTCAATCCCTTACCTCCAAGATTCGTTTGGTTCCAATAGCGGATACCCGTATGGTTACCAGTCTCTTGAGGTCTGATATAAGCATAATACATCTCATCCACCTGTTGACTAAACTTTCCGATAAAGGTAGAAGCATTTCTGTCTGCATAGTTCTCCACAGGACCTCGTCCATAATACGTAGCCCATTCCATATCATAAGGCATTTCAATCTTCATTCCAAAGCGGAACAATTCATCCTTGTGACTACCAGAAGCGACGAGTTTTTGGTCGACCAACACTTCCCCTACATTATTAATAGAATAGGTCAATGTCAACTGGCACTCTGCTGCTGGCAAATCATAAGATGCCATGACCACTACCAAACCATCTTTAGACGCTGCTTCAAGATTCTTCATCTTCATCTCAGGTTGATGCCATAGACGATTCTTCTTCTGCAATTTCGCTCCGAAATCATTATCCGTCGGTGCTCTCCAGAAGTTAGGCATAAGTGCACCACCCTCAGCGATTCTATTGATCTTATCAACTGAATAGACGCATAAGAAACCGGTGTGCTTGTCCCATTCCAATCTGAAATTATCCCCAGTGACCAATAATCGATTCTTGTTCGCATTGTCAATGACTGGAACCGAAGGACTAGAATGTTTCAACGCAAAGTTCTCAATAGTCACCGCTTCCTTCTTGACTGCATTGAGTGCTAACTGTTGTTTTGCAACCCGATATCCCGCAGGCAATATTCGCTCAGCCTGTTTATTGAGGAAATACACATTGAGAAGGCATTCCTTATCCTTAGGCAAAGTAGTTATATCAATCGGAAGCACCACTTGCTGTGTCATTTGAGGTTTCACTTGCAACGTTGCTACAGTTCCCTGAGCGATAGATTCTCCATCAGCCAATACCTCCCACTTCAAGAGTTGTGTCGCATCAGTGAAGAACTTCTCATTATGTACATTCAAAGTCACAGTCTGTTCCTTTTGAGTATCGCTAAGGGAAGTCCAAATATTCTGATACTGATACCTCACCTCATCAGCATGAGGATTAAATCGGCGGTCAGGTGAGATGATTCCGTTATCCAAGAAATTATTATCATTTGCATCATAAGGATTGAAATCCCCCCCATATGCATAATACATCTTATTCTCAGGTGAATAAGCCCGAATACTCTGGTCCACGAAATCCCAGATATGTCCTCCTTGGAAGTGAGGATACTTCCGGATCAATTCCCAGTAGTAATCCAATCCCCCCATGGAATTACCCATCGCATGAGCATATTCACAATGGATCAGCGGCATCGTAGGATTACTCTCACAATAAGCGATACTTCGCTTATAATCAAGATACATAGGACAATAGATATCCGTATTGTTCGTATCCTTCTTAGCCTGCTCATATTGGACAGGTCTCGTGGTATCCATCTGTTTGATCATCTTATACACCTTCTCGAAGTTAGGACCCATACCCGCTTCGTTACCCATAGACCACACGATGATTGCCGCATGATTTCTGTTGCGAGCGATATGTCGTTGATTTCGTTGTATATGTGCCAGTGTATACGCTTCATTTTTGGCCAATGTCTCTTTGCCATAGCCCATACCATGCGATTCGATATCCGCCTCAGCAGTTATGTAGATACCATATTTATCACACAAGTCATACCATCTCGCATCATCAGGATAATGGCATGTACGCACTGCATTGATATTCAATTCGCGCATCCGCTTGATATCTTGTTCCATACGTTCAAGAGAGATTACATACCCTCCATCAGGGTCCAATTCATGACGATTAGCTCCCTTAATCAATATCGGTTGTCCATTGACAAGCAATTGTCCATTTTTGATTTCCGAAGTTCGGAATCCCACTTTGAGCGGAATGACTTGCACCGCTTTTCCTCTATGTTTAAGCGAAATGAACAGACTATAAAGATAAGGATCCTCAGCGCTCCATTTTCTAGGATTCACCACCGGCAGATTGAAATCAACCACCCCATGAGACGACACGGCATCAGCCTCCTTAATCAATTTTCCCGATGCATCTTTGAGCACCATCGATACCATCGCTTTGCCTTTGGTCATCACTTTGGCCTTGAAGATACCATCAGTATAGGTCTCATCCAGTGGCGTCTCCACATGTACATCCTGTATATAAGTCTTAGGAGTAGTGTATAAATAGCAACTACGTCCGACTCCTGAGAGGCGCCAGAAATCCTGGTCTTCGAGATAACTGCCATCACACCATCTATAGGTCTGGAAGGCGATTAGATTTTCTTGTCCCGGTGTCAAATATTTTGTCAAGTCAAATTCAGCCTCCAATTTAGAATCTTCGCTATATCCGACAAATTGACCATTGACCCATAGATAGATATTACTTGTCACTGAACCAAAATGGGCTACGATTCGTTGTCCATTCCACGACTTAGGAATCATAAACTGACGTCTATATGATCCGACATGATTTTTCTTTACAGGGACAACTGGCGGATTGAGTGCAAAATCATTTCCCCATGCATATCCTCTATTGCGATAGACAGGATCACCAAACCCATTCAATTCCCAGATACCAGGAACCGGCATTGTTGCCCATGCCTTATCATCATATTGTTTTTTGAAGAAGTCGACCGGTTTTTTGTCTGCATCAGCCACCCAGTGGAAAGCCCAAATCCCATTCAGCGATAGAAAGTTATTCGACTGTTCCATCTGTCCCATTTCCGCTTCTTCTTGCGAATCATAAGCAAAAAATGAAGCATGCATAGGAAGCCTATTGACTTCATTGATTTTCGGATTCAACCACTCTTGGTGATTGGCCTCTCGTGCGTGAATAGTTTGGATACTACTTTGCGACACACAAAGAGCGATACCCAAAGCTATCGGCAAGTAAATGTTTTTCATACAACTTGTTATTTGTTTTGACATAATTATTCAGTACAAAATTAAGGTTAATGAGGTTTGACGACTAGGATTAATCAATCAATAAATCCTAGAAATCATTCATTTTAGGCCTTTCTCTTGCAAAATATAGTCTGATTGTTTAGATTTGTGATAACTCTTTAATAAAAGAGACCTTGTTAAATCTACAAATACTAAAACCATGCAGATGCGGTTTACCCTTACCTTTCTCCTTTCTTTTTTTCTTACTCATTCCATTTATGCCTTACGAGTAGAGAAATTAACGGTCGAGCAGAATTTATCCAACGATGAAATACTCAATATAACACAAGATATAGATGGTGCGATGTGGTTTCATACCGAAGAGGGTATCGACACTTTTTATGGTAAACAGTTCTACGTGCCGACCAGTTTAGACACCTTTGTTTCAGACAGCCTACGACACAACATTCGCTTCATTCAAGCCTCCACGAAAGAACCCTATCTCTATATCTCCAACGAACGATATGGCCTCTCCTGTTACAATATACATACCCATGCTATAGAAGAAACCCCCATCACGGTTTACTTCAGGAGGCATCAACTAACGACCATCTTATATATCCGTGAATCGGGAAATGACCTCTGGTTCACTGTCCAAGCACATGGCATCTATAGATACGACCAGACGACACATCAAATCACTGCGTATGACCAAACGCTCGTTCCTGAATTTGCCCATCTAGGACTCCGTAACCTCGTTGTCAAGAATCATATGCTCTATATCGGTACTTGGCAACAAGGTTTTGCCACCTTCGATACCCATACCCATCATTATGAACACTATACGACTCACAGTACCCATGGGAATCTAGTCGATGACAAGATCAATGCCATAGAAATCATGCGCAACGGCTCCATCTGGATAGGAACCAGCAAAGGGCTGAGCCTATTCACTGGGGATACGGCACATCCCTTCCGCAATTATAGTTCAGACAGCAATCCACAGTTAATTCCCAATAAAGTAGTCTATGACATCAAAGAAACAGCCAATGGAGACCTCTTGGTCGGAGTGGAACTCCACGGCATCTATCGTCTGAGTGCTGGGCAGATGCTTCGCAGCGGAGAGGAATTAGCATTTGAGCAATTGCAAAATGATTTATTCTCAATCAGTTTCCGCGAGTTCAGTATCCGTAAGATTTTTCAAGATTGTTTCAAGAATATCTGGATAGGCACCTACGGAGGTGGTGTCGGATTCATCAGTCATGAGCCCTCCGTATTTAATCTTTTGCGTCGTGTCGGAGATGGAAGCAGTAGCACCTCTTTATCTCATGCCGTGGCTTGGGGAGTCTGTACGGATGAGCAGGGACAACTCTGGGTAGGCAATGATGGTAATGGGATAGATGTATTTGCTCAAGGACAGCGTGTGGCGAATATCAATAAGGTTACCGACGGCATCGGGATGTCCGTCATCAGTTCGGCACGAGACCCCCATGGTATCTTATGGTTCGGTACCTACCAGCATGGGCTATTTCGGGTAAACCCCAACGACAAGAAGTTGATGCCCATATACACCTCTAACCACAAGCGCTTAAGTGATATTCGAGACATCACGATAGACAGTCAGGGTCATGCTTGGATCTCCACTACGCAAGGATTATATGAAATTAGCAGTGATGGCGACATCATCCAGCACTATACCGTAGAGACCTCAGGACTCCGCTCCGATGTACTTCGGAGTTCCTATATAGATTCCCGTGGACTCCTCTGGATAGGTTATTTCCTTAATGGACTTCAAGTCTTCGATCTCAAGACCATGCAACCCTTGTCCATCCCCTCTCTTTCTGTTTTCGACCATGCTAGCATACGTAATATCATCGAGGATAGCCATCAGCAGATATGGGTTGCTTCAAACCAAGGCTTGATGCGTGTCAATATAGACCGCAACGGTACGAACAGACGTATCTATACACAAGAAGATGGGCTGATAAGTAGCAATATCCAGACCGTGATAGAATACCCTCAAGGGATGATTTGGGGCAGTACCACCAAAGGGCTAGTCTGCATAGATTTGAAAGACGAGAAACTCTTTTGCTATACCGAAGCCAATGCGATGAAGTTGCACAGTTTCAAGAAGAATTCCGCAACCCATGATAGTGAGCACCTTTATTTCGGTTCTTCAGAAGGGCTATGGAGTTTGAATCCTTTTCAATTGCTCGTCACTACGCCTGCTCCGACACCGATTATAACCAGTTGTCGTCGATTAGGAACCACGAAAAAGACTTTTCTGCAAGGGAAGACGACCTACAGACAACCCTCCTCTTGGACCCTCAAGCAGCCAGGATTCGAAGTACAGTTTGTCATTCATGACTATGCTTATCACAATCGCCTCACCTTCCAATACCAATTAGTCGGTGCCGATGACACGTGGTATCCATTGGGCAATCAACAAGAACTAGTGCTTCGTAACCTCCTACCAGGCAATTATACGTTGAAGATACGGAGTATGCTCGATGGCGATGCGCGCAACGTGTCTACGTCGGAATTGAAACTCCTGATTCGTCCTCCATTCTGGGCCACTTGGTGGTTTCTACTCTTGTCATTGGCCCTCATCGTAGGTATCGTGTGGAAAATCTTTCAGTATTCGATTAACCAGTTACGCCTCAAGCAAGAGTTAGCGCTGGAGCAACAAGCGCATGCACATGAAAATGAACTCAATACCGAGCGGTTGAAATTCTATACCGATATCACGCATGAGATACGTACGCCATTGACGCTCATTATAGGTCCTCTTCGTGATTTGCTTCAGCATGAGGAACTCTCAGGGATAATCAAGAAAGAGATACAAGTCATCTATCGGAGTGCTCAGAAATTGCTCAACCTAACCAACATGCTGATTATGTTTCGTAAGGCAGAAAACAATAAGTTGGTCATCAGACCACAGTTAGCCGATTTCGCTGCATTTATCGAAGCACAAGTCGCCGACTTTCGTTCTTTGAATCGCAATAAGCATGTGGAAGTATCCTTTAAGTGTGCGGCACCGTTGAAACCAATTTACTTTGACCATGCCGTGACTGCCATCATCATCACGAATCTATTGAGCAATGCACTCAAGCACACACGTGAAGGATTTGTCTTGGTGGAAGTGGAACAAGATGCCCTCACAGACCATACTATATTGAAGATTCATGACAGTGGAGATGGGATATCCAAAGAAAAGAGAAAACACCTATTCAATAGGTGGAACCAAGGAGACCATGCAGCCAATTCTTTCAGCAATGGAATCGGATTATCTATCGTCAAGGAACTCGTCATCAGACATGCAGGGACGATAGAAGTGGAGAGCATAGAAGGTGAGGGGACTACCTTTGTTATCACCTTACAGACGAGTCATCAATATGCTGGTTTGGCAGTGCCGACTGCACCATCGATGACGCATGTAGCGCAGGTCAATCAGTCTGATGAAGCAAAAGTAGCGATACCTGAAGCCCATCGCTGTAGCCTCAAACCCTCGAAATCGCCTAAACCAGAGATGCTCGTGGTGGAAGATGATGGGGACATTCAAGAATATATCGCACATATCTTTGATGATACCTATCATGTCATCCGTGCGGACGATGGCGAGATGGCTCTCGAGATGCTGAAGAAGCATCACATCCAAATCATCATCAGCGATTATATGATGCCTTTGATGGATGGTATAGCCTTGTGTACAGCGGTGAAGAAGGAGCAGCGATATGCATCCATCCCTTTCATCTTGTTGACAGCTATCATAGATAACAAACAGCGTGAACAAGGATATCAAGCAGGAGCCAATTCATTCTTGACCAAGCCTTTCAGTGCCAACCTCCTTAAGAGTCGTGTGGCGAACTTGATGTCCGTTTCGAATCAGGAGGTGACGACAAATCCCGAGACGAGTATCCTGCAGAAGAAGATTCATTTGCGGAAGAACCTATCCCATATCGAACAGGAGTTTCTCGAGAATGTCAATAGTCTGATTGAAGAAAACATGAGCAGACGGAAAGTCGATGTGGCTTTCTTAGCAGACAGTTTGAACATGAGTCATTCCACCCTCTACCGTCGGATAAAGCAAATGACAGGGAGTTCGACCAACGAATATATCCGTTACATTCGTTTACAAAAAGCCGAGTCATTGCTCTTGCAAGGAACCCATACCATCACCGAGGTGAGTGATTTGGTCGGCATGGCCACGCCAGATTATTTCCGTCAGTGTTTCAAAGAAGCCTTTGGCGTATCTCCATCAGAATATGTAAGAAGCATTCTCTCCTAAGAGTCTACTCTACAACGATGCAATCTGCTGATAAATGGTTTGGATGAAACTCTTGGCCCGGAGTGCCCATTGCCGAGCGGGAGGGGTCGTATCCCGCACTTGTTTCTTGGCTGCCTCATTCCAAGCGAAACTCCCATCAGCTGTGATCACCCCGAAGGCATTTGGAAAGGCGAAATAGCCAAAGTGAGGTGCATTCGGATTGAGCATGTCGTGACTGAAGGTAAAGGCGCTATGGTCCATCTCCAGTTGAGCTAAGATAGTGGCAGCGATATCATTTTGTGAACCATAGGTATCGATTACTTGATGCTCTTTGATGGCACCTCCACAGAAGATTAGTGGGATATGATACCTCAGGTCGCTCAAATTATCGATAGTATCCGGATAATGAAGGGTATGGTCCGCTACCAATACAAATAAGGTATTGTCCCAGTACTTTGTATGGCGCATCTTATTGATAAAATCCCCCACACAACTATCAGCATATGCCATGGCATTCATCTCTTTCGTCAATCCAGGACGGTGAAAGGGTACGTCGAACGGTTCGTGACTACTCGATGTCTGAATGATTTTGAGAAACGGTTCTTGTTCTTTCTCCTGCGTGATTTGTCGCGCCACACTATCGAGTAGCACCTCATCATGTACGCCCCATTTGCTGAGTCTACTGCTGAGTGGAAAATCGATATCTTCGATGATGTCTTCGAATCCCATCGCCGTGAGGTAGGAGCGCATGTTGGTGAAGTCCGCGTCTCCTCCATAGCAGTATTGGAGGGCATATCCCGCTTGATGCAATGCTTTCGGTAAACTCGGCAGCTGTTGGGTCTTGCGTGGGTATTTCATCACACTCATGGTCGGTTGAGCAGGGAAGCCACTAAATACGGCGACCATTCCCCTGTCGGTACGGAAGCTATTGGCATAGTGGTGAGTAAATAAGACTCCTTCACGTCCCAAGCTATCCATATTGGTTTCGATATTGGGCCATTCGCCGATAGAAGTCATCGCCCGTGCCATGAAACTCTCTAACAAGAAGATACACACGTTGGGCCGTTTGGTCTTGAGCAGCTTCGGCGTGGTCTTGTATGTCGTGGTATCGCGCATCGTTTCGAAGAGAGAAGCAGCTTGATCCCGTTTCATATAGTGATATTGTTTAGCGAAGTCCTTGCTTTTAAGGACCGATTCGAGCAAACTGAAACACGGATTGATGGCTGCATGGTTGAGCACCATCTGACTACTATAATAGACCCGTCCCGTATTGAGTGTCGAGACCTTGACCCCGCCCCGGATGGCTAAGAATAAGAGGCCTAAGGCAAATACCCCCACGAGGGTTTGTACCCATCGTGCGTGGGTCTTTCGTGTCTTTGTCGAATGATGAAATGACGGATGGATGCGTGCCACATTCCTCGAATAGGTCGGATGATACCGATCCAATAAGGTGATAGGACTCACTAGCCATCGTTTACTGACCTTATATAATAGCCACGAAGCTATCGCTGTAGCGATGACGAGTAGCGCCGTATGCCACCATTCCAAACTAGCAAAGGCTTCTTTGGGTGACGATTTCAGATAGAATAGGGGCGTATTGTCCAGTCGGAATCCCCAATAACTGTACAGCGTCAAGTCAGCCCCATAGATGAGCACCAACAAGAGCGACGTAATCATGAGATACAGTTTATGTAAGGTATAGAAGAGTTTACTCTCTATCCACAGATGCACGATATGAAACAAGGCCGGCAGTGCCGTGAGATACGCAGCGATGGCCAAATCCAGTGGCAATCCATGATACATGATGCCCATGATATTTGCCATGTCATGAGGAATGATTCCCCGATAGACAATGATAAACACTAATTTGAGTATCAAGCAGAAGGCAAGATAAAAGACGTAATTTTTGAGTAGAAATCGAATCATATATAAGCGGTCTTTAGTTGTATTCATATTCTAAGCCCCAAAGGTACGACAAATAGTTTATTGAAAACGATTGCATAACTCAAAAGTCACTATTAAAATGAATAAAGGAAGAATGCTTATATTCTTCGTATCTTTGTGTATCGTTCAGTATAAAATCAATTAATTAATAAATAATACAAATTCAGCATGAGACACTACTTATCTAGATTATTTTTGCTAGCGCTCTTGACAACTGCTTGTAGCTTCGGCACGATGGCTCAGCAGACATTGACCTCTCCGGACGGTCAGCTAACCATGACGTTCTCTTTGACGGCAGATGGTACGCCACAGTACAAACTAGATTACAAAGACAAAATAGTGGTTAAACCTTCCAAGTTAGGTTTTGAACTATATGCACCCGACAAAGATTTGCTAGACGGTTTTGCAGTGAAATCTGTTGACCGCAAAACGTATGACAACACTTGGACTCCTGTCTGGGGTGAAACCAAAACGATACGTAACCATTACAACGAGATGGCCGTGGTGCTTACTCAAGGGGCTACGAATCGTGACCTCACTATCCGTTTTCGTTTATTCAATGACGGACTAGGCTTCCGTTATGAATTTGTTCGTCAACCGAACTTAAAAGAATTTGTGATTAAAGAAGAACGCAGTCAATTTGCGATGAATGGCGATATCACTGCCTTTTGGATTCCTGGAGATTATGACACTCAAGAGTATCACTATCATATCAGTAAGTTATCCGAGATACGTGGTTTGATGAAAGAAGCCATCACCCCCAATGCAGCTCAACAACCATTCTCTCCTACGGGGGTACAAACCTCTCTCTTATTGAAATCCAATGACGGCCTATGGATTAATATCCACGAAGCGGCCTTGGTCAATTATGCTTGTATGCACCTCAACTTAGATGACAAGAATTTTGTTTTCACCTCATGGTTAAACCCAGATGTACAAGGCAAGAAAGGCTATATCGTTCCTCCGATGACAAGTCCTTGGCGTACAGTGATGGTAAGTGATGATGCACGAGACATCTTAGCCAGCAAAATGATTCTCAACCTCAATGAACCTTGTAAGATAAAAGACACTTCATGGATCAAACCAATGAAATATATGGGAGTCTGGTGGGAGATGATTACCGGCAAGAGTACTTGGTCTTATACTGATGATAGTGGATTGAAAATCGGAGTGACCGATTACAGCAAAGAGAAGCCTAACGGGCGTCATGGAGCGACCACTGCCAATGTGAAACGCTATATTGATTTTGCATCCGCTGCAGGCATGGACGGCGTATTGGTCGAAGGATGGAACATCGGCTGGGAAGATTGGTTCGGTCATTTCAAAGACAATGTATTTGACTTCGTGACTCCATATCCTGATTTCGATGTCAAAGAGATTCATCGCTACGCAGCCAGCAAAGGCATCAAGATGATCATGCATCATGAGACATCAGGTTCTACTCGCAACTACGAACGACGTATGGATAAGGCTTATCAGTTCATGGTGGACAACGGGTATCCAGCTGTAAAATCAGGCTATGTAGGTCATATCCTTCCTCGTGGGGAAACCCATTATAGTCAATGGCTAGTCAATCACTACCTCTATGCCGTGAAGAAAGCTGCCGAATACAAGCTATGTGTCAATGCGCATGAAGCGGTACGTCCAACCGGATTGTGCCGTACCTATCCTAACTTGATAGGCAACGAATCAGCTCGTGGTACCGAGTACGAAGCTTTTGGTGGTAACAATCCGAACCATACGACTATCCTACCATTTACTCGTCTCAAAGGAGGTCCAATGGACTATACTCCTGGAATCTTCAATACCAAATTGACCTTCCTCAAAGGCGAACATTCTTATGTGCATACCACCCTATGTAAGCAATTGGGCTTGTATCTAACGATGTATAGTCCTCTTCAGATGGCAGCAGACCTACCAGAGAACTATGAGAAGTATATGGATGCCTTCCAGTTCATCAAGGATGTAGCCGTGGATTGGGATGACAGTAAATACCTCGAGGCAGAACCAGGACAATACATCACCATTGCTCGTTTGGCCAAAGGGACTCAGAACTGGTTTGTAGGCGGTATCACAGGCGATGACGCACGCACCACTACCCTCAAATTAGATTTCTTGACTCCAGGACAGAAATATATCGCTACCATCTACAAAGACGGTAAAGATGCCGATTACAGAACCAAGCCAGACAGTTATGTGATTAAGAAAGGTTATGTGACAAGCAAATCTAAGATCAAGGTATACGAAGCCCCATCAGGCGGTTTCGGTATGAGTATCATGGCTGTGAAAGATAAGGCAGCCCTCAAAGGATTGCACCGACTAAAATAGTTCATGTTAATTTAATAGAATCGTTAGTAGAGTCCCCCATTTTCCATCGATATGGAAAGTGGGGGACTTTTGTTGTCTTATATTATCCCCGTCCAATCTTGGCTAGATGCTGGAATTACCTTATCTTTGTATACCTATCTTTTGAAGAGAGTTCTAAAAACAAAAATTGCTGTATATTATGATTGTATGTATTGCCGAGAAACCTAGTGTAGCTAGAGATATCGCCCAGATATTGGGTGCCACCACTCAACATAGTGGATACTTAGAAGGCAATGGCTATCAGGTGACTTGGACCTTTGGACACCTTTGCACACTCAAGGAACCCAATGACTATACAGACAGATGGAAGACTTGGAGCTTAGGTAGCTTGCCGATGCTCCCTGCTCGTTTCGGTGTGAAACTCATCGGTCAAGAGAGTAGTGACCGTCAGTTTCGTGTCATCGAATCGCTGATGCAAAAAGCCGATACGATTATCAATTGTGGTGATGCGGGACAAGAAGGAGAGGTCATTCAGCGCTGGGTGATGCTCAAGGCCAATGTAAAATGCCCTGTGAAGCGCTTATGGATATCTTCACTTACCGAAGAAGCCATCCGTGAAGGCTTTGCCAATCTCAAAGACCAATCCGATTACCAATCCCTCTATGAAGCAGGCCTTTCGCGTGCTATCGGAGATTGGATTCTGGGGATGAATGCGACACGTCTCTATACCCTCAAATATGGACAGAACCAACAAGTGCTTTCTATCGGACGGGTACAGACGCCTACCTTGGCTTTGATTGTGCAACGTCAAGAAGAGATTGCTCATTTCGTTTCTAAACCTTTTTGGGAACTCAAAACCCTTTACCGTGGGGTGAACTTCAATGCGACGAAAGGTCGTTTCATGAAGAAAGAAGAAGGAGAAGCCTTTCTGACCGAAGTCGCTGATAAACCCTTTGTGGTGACCAGTGTCAAAGAGAAGAAAGGAAAAGAATATGCCCCTAAACTATTTGACTTAACCTCTTTGCAGGTAGAGTGTAACAAGAAATTTGGTTATTCTGCAGATGAGACCCTGAAACTCATTCAGAGTTTGTACGAGAAGAAACTCACCACGTATCCACGTGTCGATACCACCTTCTTGACCGATGACATCTATCCCAAATGTCCTAAGATTCTAGTGAATCTAGGCGATGTCTATGCCCCTTATACGACCCCTCTTCAAGGGAAGAAGTTACCGAAATCCAAACGCTATTTCAACTCCAAGAAAGTCACCGATCACCATGCTATCATCCCTACGGGGATGCCCGTTCGTGGTGTGACCGATATGGAACGCCGCGTGTATGACCTCATCGCCCGTCGTTTCATCGCCATCTTCTTTCCCGATTGTCAGATATCCACCACCACCGTGATGGGTAAAGTAGAGACTGTTCCGTTCAAGACCACGGGGAAACAAATCCTCATTAGCGGATGGCATGATGTATTTGCCAAAGAGACGACCAATCTGCCTCCATCAATGAATGATAAGGAACAGGAACAGGACGATAGTAAAAATAAGGAAGCCGCTACCTTACCTCCTTTTGTCAAAGGAGAGAGTGGCCCCCATACTCCTAGCCTGATAGAGAAGTCGACACAACCGCCAAAGAACTATACCGAAGCCACTTTGCTTCGTGCCATGGAGACCGCTGGTAAGTTAGTCGAAGATGACGACTTGAGCGATGCCCTCAAAGAAAATGGGATTGGGCGTCCATCTACTCGAGCCAATATCATCGAGACCTTATTCAAGCGTCATTACATCCGTAAGGAAAGGAAGAACCTAATCGCCACTCCAACGGGTGTGGAATTGATAGGATTGATTCGTGAAGACCTCCTCAAGAGTGCTGAGTTGACAGGTATCTGGGAGAGTAAGTTGCGTCAGATAGAGCGCAAAGAATACAATGCCGGCCAATTCATTAATGAATTGAAGATGATGATTACAGAAATCGTCAATACCGTCCTTCGTGACAATGAGAACCGTCGTGTGACACTCATCTCACCAGAAGAAGAGAAGAAGGCGACGAAAAAGAAGCGAGCTCCTCGCAAGAAAGCCGCTGCCACGAAAGCCACTGCCACGAAAGCTGCTGTAGCCACTGCAACACCAAGTATGGCATCCGCTTCAACGATAATGGTAGGGGCTCCTTGTCCAAAATGCGGACGCGGAAAAATCATCCGTGGCAATAAATCCTATGGTTGTTCTGAATGGAAATCAGGTTGTGATTGGACTCATCCGATATAGTGACTACGCATCCATCGAGACTAATACCATTCGATATTAGACTGTCTGCTGCTTCGTTGGTCCCATTTCAAATCCTGAAGGATTTGAGAGCTAGCTCGGATAGTAAAAGTATATGATCGGTAATAGCCGAATGGGTTGATTGATGCAGTCAATTCCCAACAGTGCAAATTACGATTTAGATTCATCGATGTCTGCGTGATTTCGTGCGCATCAAAGTCATAACCAGAACTGAAACTCACATTCCATTTATTGGACAACTTGATATTACCTGAGCAGTTCATATTTTGAGTATACTTATATGGATAGCGCATCGACTTCTTGTTGATTGCTTTACTTCTATCTTCACTTATATTGAAGGAATAATTGATATTCAATGACCATGGCATCGAGAATTTCTCATAGCCATCAGCCCCGATAGAAGCACTCTTCTTCTCCTTGGTTGGCTTCTTGCGGCCTAGTTCATCATTAGAATCCTCTTTGGATTTGTTTTTATCCTTATCTTTAGTCTCTTCTTGATCATCTTTACCTCCGAACCATTTCTTCCACGTATCATTGTTGAACGTATAATTGAAGCTAGAACCATAGCCTTGGAAACGGCCAAAGCGACCATAACTCCATTCTGTACGGTCTCCCACGACGACATTGCCACTCTCATCAAATTGATAGGCATACGTAGCAAATGAAGCATTCATGGTGAAGGTATAATTCTTCGTTAATTTCAATCGTAATTGAGTCGAGAGGTCACTCCATGGACGCGTTTCTGCCGCCGTATTGTAACTCATGCTAGCACCCAACTGATCGATTAGACTCACCTTTTTGAATCCTGTAGAATCCGTATCAGACTTGTATTTCATCTCCACATTATTCGACATATCGAAACTAATCACGCCTGAGCGTCCTTGTCCCGGCACGCCAAATGCTTCAGAAGAATACGGAGAATATTCTTTAGTCACAGTTTCTCCACTCGAGTTGACATAGCTATATGATTTCCAATAGCCATATTTCGAAGCCCCAAAGTCCGGAGCCGCTGAGATGCTTATAGATGGGGTGAAGACATGTCGAATCTGCAATTCTTTTGATTGTAAGAATAGCGGCTTGTACATACCATACATCTTGGTATTGGCACTCAGACTCAAACTGTAGTTATAGACCCGATTAAATTGAGAGATCGTATCTCTGACCTCCTCTTGGCTATTGGCATCCCAGCTCCGTTCAATCTTGCGTGTGTACCACCGTTCTTTATAATTGATAGATGGGGTGACATTGAGATATTTGAAAAAAGTAAATGAGGCACTAATCGGGATAGTATGACTCATTCCATTTTTCCAGTCTTTAGCCAAGCTCTTATTGAAAAGTTCATCCTCTTTACTCGTGATGCTATTGGTCAGACGTCCCGTATAGCTCAGTGAGATTTTCTCATACCACTTGTCATCCCCCACGGCATCTTTCCGTTTGAAAGGGTAGCGACGGCTCAGTGAGATATTCAGATCCGGAAGCGTCAATGAAAGCGTCGAATCACGCATGGATTGCGCCACATTGAATGTACTCGAGATAGTCAATTTTTGGTCCGGGAATGTTCTTGAATAACTGACACTAGAAGTCTTGGTACTCTGAGACGAAACCGCCGGATTATATTGGTTACCATAATTCGTCTTCTCATAACTCGAGGTAGAGAAATTCACCGAAGCCGAGAAGGTACTGTTAGGGTTCGCTTTAGCATCTTGACGATGGGACCAGATAACCTTAAAATCTTTCGATTCAGCATAATCAGGCAATCCCTCATCGCCCGTCTTAGTCACTTGGTAATCCGATTGGAAAGACCCACTATACTTATATCGTTTGTTGTAACTAAAGTCTCCACTCATGGCCCATGAACCCTGTGTAAAGATATCCGTGGTCACTTTCAAGTCCATGTAATCACTGATAGCGAAGTAATATCCTCCTCCTTCAAGTCCAAATCCTCTGTCACTATCATCCACATAAGTAGGCATGATAAACCCAGAGGTATAGCTTGTGGTAAAAGGAAAATAGAAGAACGGTACCCAGATAGGCAATGGCACATCCGCGACGACCAAATAAGCCGGTCCCGAGACCGCATTTTTCTTCGGCTTGACTTTAGCGCGGCTCATCTGCAAGTAAAAGTGAGGATGCTCATGATTATCACACGTGGTATATTTACCATCCACCATATAAATCGTGTTGTCCGCCCCTTTTTTAGCATTATGTCCAGTCACATAACCCTCTCCCTGTTGGGTATTGATATTGGAGATGATTCCCCGTTCACTCTTGAAGTTATACCGGATAGCCTTGGTCTCATAAGGAGTGTCCCCATCGGTAAATATAGGGATACCATCCTCTTTGCCCAATGAATCCGTCACGCCATGGGCATAGACCGAACTACTATCCATATTCATAGATATCACTGCCGCTTCGAGTTTCACCTTGTCATACGTCACGTTACCCTCTCCGAAGAGATGTGCAAATCCTCCATTTTCGAATACGATAGAGTCATTTGCTGTATACGTCACTGGCGCATCCAGTCCCACATCCGATTTCGTGCTATCCTTAGCCAAACTATCAGTTGGTATTTGGGTCGAATCAGGAGTTAAGACAGCACGCTTCTTCTCCTTCTCTTGGTCGATTCGTTTGCCCAATTCATGACGTTTGAGGGTGTCAGGAAGCAAACTATCAACTACCGAAAAGTAGTGAGCGTCATTATTGTCTCGGCCTTGATTTCTACTTGAAAATGCCACTGAAGGAAGCAATAGAAAAACAAGAAATGCGAGAAGTGATAGGGTGTTATTTTTTTTTGTCAAACCTTTATTTGCATCAATTTCTACGGGCAAAAATACACAATCCGATGCACATACACACATAATTAGAATAAAATGTTCTATAAAACTTCATGTAAGCTGTTATCAACAAGGGAATTACAAGGCAAAACGCTTGTGCCAAGCCATCCATCGGTCCACACTCTGAGTGTCATAATGAGCCAAACTCCTGCAGATTGCTTCAGGCGTTTTTATTGCTTTGAGATTCGCTTTGCTATAGAACTTATCCGCATAACAAATGATTTCCTCCTCTATATTCTGCGGGATAAGATTGCGATGAGGGATTGGCAAATCATTTTTTACGATCTGTTCCAAGGACAATCCCGCTCCTGTATGTCGTTCACAAACATCCGCATGCCTATCCCATCCCAAGGCTCGAAGCAATTCTGCTCCTAGATGACCATGACGGATATACGGCTCCTTACCGAAACAATAAATCCCCGGAGCATCACATAAGAAACAGCCGATATCATGCAACATCGCAGCCTCCTCAATAAATGCGCTATCCGCCTTCAATTCCGGGTGAGCCCTCGCCACCGCCACAGCATAATCTGCCACCTGTCTGCTATGCGTCAAGATGATATGCTTCAACTCATTCGCTACTGGGTAATACTGATCTAAGATATCCAGTACATTAATCGTTTTTTGTTTTGTCATAAATTGAAAAGATTACAGAAAAGTTGCATTTTGTTACACTTTTATTTATATTTGTGAAAGACAAAATTACTCATTTACTCACAAATAAAAAAAATTATGAAAGAATTGTTGACAAATCTCTTTGGTGAGCATCTCCCTTTTGATTTGATTCAGAAAGGGATCAATATCGTGATGATTCTCATCGTGATGACCATCGTCATTGCCGTGTTGAAGAAAATCTTCTCTAGGAAAAAAGTGTACAAGCCAGATGCCAAATTGGACGAGACCACTGCAGGCTTCCTTCGTAAGGTACTCATCTACACCGTATATGTCATCGCCTTCGTCTTGATTCTACGTTCCATCCCAGGTCTTGAGGCCTTAGGAAACTCCATATTAGCAGGTGCTGGTATCATGGCCTTGGCCGTAGGTTTCGCTGCACAGGAAGCGCTATCCAATTTTATTAGTGGAGTCTTCATCATTGTCGCTAAACCTTACCGTATCGGCGATATCATCAAAGTCAATGGCACCATGGGTACTGTAGAAGACATCACCCTACGTCATACCGTCATCAATCAACTTGACAACCGTAAGTTGATCATTCCAAACAGTACGATGAACAAATCTGATATCGTCAATTCCACTATCGGCAATCCAGAGACTTGTGGCTATGTAGAAGTCGGCGTTGCTTACGATTCAGATATCAAACTAGCGATGAAGGTGATGCGTGAAGAAATCATGAAACACCCACTCTTGCTCGACCACCGTACTGCAGAAGATAAAGCATCAGGAGTCCCTCAAGTGATGGTCCGTGTGACTGCCCTAGGCGATTCAGCAATCAACTTGAAAGCATGGGCATGGGCAAGTAGCACCGGAAATGCCTTCGCCATAACTTGTGATTCATTAGAAGCCATCAAAGCACGTTTCGATAAAGAAAATATCGAAATACCTTTCCCATGTGTCAATATCTACGACCGCAAAGGGTAAGCGAAAAAAATAATCATCTATAAAAAAATAAACAATGAAAAATATGTCAATGGAATGGCTAATATGTCTTGCTGTAGTCGTTTTCGTTTGGCCATGGGTCCGTTCATGGTTTCGTTCGTGGTATGAACCCAAGATTGAACGAAAAATGAAAACATTTGTAGAAAATAAAAATAAAAAATAGAATTATGAATATCATACACATTGCTCTATTACTGCTATCTGGATTTTTCATCATGTTTGTAATGGATGTTATTTTGCTATCTTTTCGTTCCTATAAGAAGTATAGCAAAGCGCTAAAACACTAGTCTCTAGCAAGAGCACTAGAATAGATTATGAAGTAGCCTCGATTCTGAAAAGAATCGAGGCTCTTTTTTTGAATAAAAAGGGCACGTAATCCCCATTCATTAAGTGAATTAAGAATGCTCGCATCCCATTTCACAATAGTGAAAAAACGAACGACAGATAGACACGAAGAAATCCCTTATCCCTAAGGCAAATATCCCACTCTAAAAAAGAAGGTCAGCAAATCCTTTAAAATGGCTCATTTCAATTTTTGAACAGCTCAAAAAGGATTCTCAAAGAAAGAAATTGGTAACACTTAAGTCTTACCGAAGTAACACTTTGTGTTCAATAAAATAAATAGAAAGTGATACTTCGGTAACTATGCGTCGTTACTAGAGGAAATAGAAGAGGAAATGTTAATGTTTAACAGATAGGGGGTGGGGAAGGGGAAAATGAAATGATTTGAGAGTGGTGAGTGGAGTGTGATTAGTTAAATGGAGTACATGATTACAGGATAGCTTGATCAATTAGTTACAGATGGCTGTTTTGCTTCGTATTATTTTAGTAATTATAAATTTTTTATTTATTTTTGTATCCATACAAATGAATTTAAATCTTAACACACAAATAGCGACAGGATATACGAACAACTCGCAAGTTGCTCGCGTTTTAACTGAGGATTGGGTACAGCACAATAGCTATTGTCCAATATGTGGAAATCCTACAGTCAGTCAATTTGAGAATAATAAACCAGTAGCTGATTTTTTCTGTGATTCATGTCATGAGGAGTTCGAATTAAAATCAAAGAATAGTAAATCTCTAGGAACTAAAATCAACGATGGTGCTTATTCAACCATGATAGAACGAATTAATGCGAGTAACAATCCCAATTTCTTTTTTCTTACATATGAAAAGAAGAATTGGACTGTAAGTAATTTTATGATTGTTCCTAAACATTATTTTGTAACTGATATAATAGAACAGCGTAAGCCTCTTGCGGAAACTGCACGTCGTGCTGGTTGGGTGGGGTGTAATATAGAAATATCAAAGATTCCTCAAAATGGGCGTATCTATTTGGTTAGAGATTCATCGGTCATAGAACCTGAAGAGGTAATAGCCAAGTGGCAAAGAACGTCTTTCTTAAATCAAAAAAAAGGGGATTCAAAAGGTTGGATCTTGGATATTATGAATTGTGTAGATAGTATAGAGAATGAAACTTTTTCTCTGAAAGAAGTCTATGCTTTTGAAGATGAATTACAACGAAAATATACTGCTAATCATTTTATTAAAGATAAAATCCGTCAGCAGCTCCAAGTGTTAAGAGATCAAGGATTGATAGAGTTTAAATCTAGAGGGGTATATAGAAAAATAGAAAGATAATGAATGAAGTGATCAATAAAGTGATCTAAAGATAAGACATACTAAATGTTTATTGGAGACTATCCAATGATACTAAAACCTTTCTATATTTGTTGTATAATAACAACAAATATAGAAGGGTTTTTCATTATGCATATTATTCCACGACGAAGTAAGAGAAAAGAGAAATTTCAACTCCAGGCATGTAGCTATGAAGCGAGAAAGAAATTTAGAGATGCTGAATGGAGTGAATTAGCAGCTATTCTAACGTATTATGGTATCCAAGAAATCCATTTCGATGAAGACTGTTCAACTATCTATTCTTTAGTCGTCAATCTTGATAACACTTCAGCACATTGTCAAGTTCACCGTGTGCGATTGATCTCAATTAACGATGTAGAGATAGAAGTTATGCTACGGGATGAAGATGCTTGTCTCCATCCTTATCTCTTAAATCGAATCGATTTGCCCTTGGGAGAGGTGGGTTGCTTGGCTGAGTATCTTGTGGATTTGTTTTGATTATTCTCTTTATAATGAACAACGCCTGCATAGGTTATTCATATATTTGGTCATTGAACAAAATAATGGAATAAATGACAAAAAGGTATTGCCTGACAGATGTAATCACTCGTTTACCCTACATGCTTCAAAAAAAGAAGATATACATAGGTTACTCCATACCATCTGGAAACCGTAGAAAGAAGAATCTAGTCTCACTCTACCAGTTGTGTCTTCATAATTTCAGTTCTATCCCAATAAGCTCCTGTTTTATCAGTTGTGTCTCTATAATCTATTATTATCTAAATAGACTGTAGCTTATTGTTTGTATACACTAAAAATAGTGAAAATATCAGTATTTGCTAATCTTTTTACTATTTTTACTAACATAAGTGTATGTTAGTTGTAGGTAACATAGTAAACTTCAGACACAAATCTTCTTTAATGTGAACTCAAAATAGATTATACTTGCGTATAGCATACGAGTTTAAAATGTATTTACGAGTGTTTATAAGAGAAATTACGTAAATAAGATGTTGCGTGTAAGAAAAGTCACCTCTGTGTAATAAAATATTAAAGTTCTAAATGAAAATTAAAGTTCCTAATTACAAAGTAATAAATACAACTATTGAAGTTGATTTCAACTTGTTTGAATCGTTTAGTGTTCAAACAAAGAATGAAATAGATTCAAATCAATTTCTTTTGTCTTTATGGCATGAATTAGATATAGAATTAGGAACTAAAGATGGTACATGTCCTTGGGCTTATCTTCCGAACAGATATAAACTAAAGAGAAACTTGTTATCCTTTTTGGGAATAGTTGATACTGCGATAGGGCATTTTTATGTTGCCATATCATATCAAAAAAAAGGAGATATTGATAGTATTCATTTTTACTCACTGAATTCTAGTGAAGATTACAAGAAAAGAATAAAAGGATTAGTGACAAAAGCTATTAAGAATAGTAAGAAAACAAGATCTTATACTGTCACTGCAGAACTAAAATGCATATTTCAGAATTTATTTATCAATAATTATACAGGTAATAACTTTAAGTTCTATGAACAAAATAAAAAATCTAAAATCAAATTTAAGGTAAATTCAATAGATGAATTTGAGGCAACTCAATTAACAGAAAAACGTCTTAGAACATTAACTGCATTTCTTGCAATAGAAACAAATATCCATTTTGATTTCGACAATGTTTTAATTTCTGAAACTCCAAATATTGAGGAATACAATACAACGTCCTGTAAACATCAAGAAGAGGTAGTGTTTAAAGATACAAATGAAAATGGGAAATATTTTATAGATAATTATCCAATATATGATTCAAAACTTCTAATTTCCTCAAAAGGAATTGAATTTTTAAATAACTATGTATTTGTTGAAAGGGAATATAATAATCCAAAGATAGTTAGAAGTTTTTTGCAAGCATGTATACATTTTCAAAAAGGGTTAGCATCTGAAAATGCTATAATTATGCCAACAGCATTCATGTCTGAAGAACAAGCCTTTGCATTTTCTCCAGTTGGTCTTTTTAACAAGCAAGCAATAATTAATAGTGCAATGACCTTTTATCTTTCATCAATTGAAGTCTTGTCTTTTTATGGCTCTCAACAGTCAACTTGTAAAATGTGTCATCAAGTACAATATAAGATTGGTCAGAGAGTTGCTGACTTTATAGAAGAATATTTTAATAACACTTTAAGTAAAGTGTTTAAGAAGTTATATAATAATAGGTCTAAATTTTTACATACAGGTGAAAGTTCTTCTTCCAATTTAAACACTCATATTAAACCAATGATAGATTTGACAACTGCATCTGGATTAAAAGATTATGGGTTTATAACTGTAAATATAAATGGTAATTGCTCTGGAGTTAATATATTACAAATCAGAGAATGGACAAGTTATTGTTTTAGACGATATTATCGTAAAAAGATTTTAATAAATCCTACACACAACAATAGATGAAAATAATAGCCGAGACACTAGTAAATTCAGAGGTTGTAGCTCGCTTCAAATTTCTTGTAATTGACAGGAAAGTACTATGCAGACGGGCTACTATTCTTATACTTACTGTTGTTCTTCATACTGAACAAATAACTAATAATAAACTATGAGACTGCAAACTATAAAAATTAAAAACTTCAGAAGTTATCAAGAACCAATTGAAATATCAGTAGGAAACCTTACAACATTTGTAGGTAAAAATGATATAGGAAAATCTACAATTTTAGAAGCCCTTGACATCTTCTTTAATAAAGGGAAAGGTGCTATAAAAATGGACAAAGATGATGTAAATAAAACTTGTCTATCTAACCAAGATAAAATAACTGAAATATCTCTAACTTTTGACCAATTCCCTAATTCAATTGTTATTGATAGTACACATGAAACATCTTTAGAAAGTGAATATCTTTTGAATTTAAATGGTCATTTAGAGATAATAAAAAGATATACCAATGGTGGTGGTGAAAAAGTATTTATAAAAGCTAATCACCCAACAAATGAAAATTGCTCTGAACTTCTTCTAAAGCCTCAAAAAAAACTTCAAAAAAAAATTGTAGATAATGAAATCGAATGCGAAAACAGGAATATAAATGCTGTTATGAGAACTGCTATTTGGTCTCACTATTCAGACAACCTTGAGCAGGAAGAAATTGAAATTGATGTGACTAAAGGTGAGACAAAGTCAATTTGGGATAAATTAGAGAATTACTTACCTCTTTATACACTTTTCCAGTCCGATCGAAAAAACAGCGATGGAGACAATGAGGTTCAAGATCCTTTGAATGAAGCTGTCAAACAAATAATGAATGATAATCAAATTCAGGAAACATTGGCGGGTGTTGCAGAGCTTGTTGAAGGAAAATTACAGGAAGTTGCGGATTTAACTCTAGACAAACTACGTGAGATGAATTCTCAAATAGCGGATAGTTTAAACCCTGTTATTCCTTCATCAGATAGTCTAAAGTGGAATGACGTTTTTAAGAAGGTGTCCATTACAGGTGATGATGATATTCCTATAAACAAAAGAGGAAGTGGTGTAAAAAGACTTATCCTTTTAAACTTCTTTAGAGCTGAAGCCGATCGGAGACGAAGAGAGAGAAATGTTCCTAGTGTTATTTATGCAATTGAAGAACCTGAAACATCCCAACATACAGCGCATCAAAAGTTATTGATTGAAGCACTAATTAATTTGTCGAATGCAGATAAAACTCAAATTTTATTGACAACACATAGTCCAGTTATAGTTAAAAAAATGACTTTTGATCAGTTAAGGTTAATACAGATTGGAGATGGAGTAAAGTCTGTCAATTCAGTTTCACCTGGGCAACTTCCTTATCCATCTCTGAATGAAGTAAATTATATTGCGTTTGAGGAAATATCAGAAGAATATCATAATGAGTTATATGGTTTTTTAGAAAGTGAGGGGCTAATAAATGAATTTAAAGCAGGAAAAAAATGTATTCCATATAAACGACTTAAACAAGATGGTTCAACTGTCACTGATCAAAAGATATTGACTGAATATATTCGACATCAGATACATCATCCTGAAAATAATCATAATGAGAGATTTGATGAAAATCAATTAAGCGAATCAATTAGACTTATGAGGACTTTTATTGACAATCAAAACTAAAAGCAGAAAAGCAGAAAAGCACAACGTTTGGTCATAAGTAATCGTCCGTTAAACTACATCTTGACCTAAAGCTTTTTATGCGCTATCTTTGTGAGCAAAATATTAAGCCTATGTTAAAATCCCCTAGAATGAGTAAAAAGCGTTTCTTTAAAATCTATGAAGAATTTAAGTCAAGTGATTTAACAGTACATGCTTTTTGCTAGACGTTTGATTATAATTCCGCAAGTTTTTATCGTTGGATAAATCGAAGGGTAAATGGCTGAGTAATAGAAGATTATAAATTCAATATAAAAGAGAAGAAAGTCCCATCAGAGAAAATTGTTGCTGAACGAAATAAAATATCAGTGACCATCTTAGATGGAATCGGAACATAGATTGAAGAGAATTGCAAAAAGGTATTGCCTAAAAGTGCTTTAGGTAAAGAGTTGTCATATACCTATAGCATACTACCTAGATTAGATCGCTATATAGAAAGCGGAGATTTATTGCCTGACAGATGTACTTAATCATCTACCTTATATGCTTCAACAAAAAGGAGATCTACACAGTTTACTTCCTACTATCAGGAAGCCGTAAAAAGGAGAATCTAGTTTCACTTTACCAGTTGTCTCTATAATCTCAATTATTATCTAAATAGGGTGTAGTTTAGGAGATACTGACATTTGAGCCTAATCAAAGTTTTCAAAATATTCTATTTCGTTGTTACTTTCTATCTGTGCAGATAAATATTTTTTCATAGTTTTTTCTATCTTCTTTTGGATATAAGCTCTATAGAGTGGTGGCGATATGACTTCTACATCTGGGCCGAAAGAAAAGAGTTGTTGCTCCAATTCTCTTGTTGGCTTAACTGATAATGTTATTGTGTATTCTTCTCCTTCGATAGTTTGTTGAGAATGATGTAATGGTTTGGAAACGACATAGGGGAAACGTTCAGGGGTAAACTTCAATTTTATGTCTTCTTTCTTTACGTCATCATTTGGTATAGTTACACCTATCACATCTTTGAAATAAGAATCAAAGTCGATTTTCTCGTTTGATCTAAAGGTAACTTTTGAAAGATTTAGTGATTGAATCCGGTCTAAGGCCATATTCATAATCCGATCAAATTCTTCATCTAATCCGAATACGAACCACCGGGCATTGTATTGTTTTACAAAATAGGGATGAAATCGGACTCTTCTTTCTTCACCTTTATATGAGCGATAACTCATATCAAGTGTTTGATGGTTGACTGTTGCATCTATAATGTCTGATAGGTATTCTAGCCCTATTAGCTGTTCATTATGATCGAAGGATATTAGATTCTCTGGATTGGATTTGACACCAAAACGATATTCCAAGCTAGATACAACTTCTTCTAACCATCCATTGGCTGAAGTGCTTCTATATTTACCAAGCATATCAATGGTAGCTCGTAGTTTGGTTAGGTCTTCAACGGATAATTCGTTCTTGAAAATGGAGAAATCTGGATCAGAATACCGATAATAACATTTTCTTCCTTGATAAGGAATTGCTTCAATAGGTGCATTATACGTAACTCTATCGCGCATATATTTTATGTCATCTCTAACTTGGCGTTCACTAACTTCTGTTCCATATAAGTCTTGAAGTTTCTCATTAATTGATTCAAGTAAATCTTCGATAAAAAATCTTCTGTGAAAATCACTAAAACAGCGGTCTAATACTTGATATCTTAATTGGGCATTTTTGTTTGTTGCCATAGCTTCTTTTTATTATTACTCTATGATAGACACAAACATAACAATAAATTCTCAGATAAATTACTGTTCTCTTGATACAATGTCCTTAAATTCAAAAAAAATCGGGTAACTTTGGAAGAGAGAAACGAACTTTACATACGATATTGCTTTAGTCAAGAATCGTATTATTCGGGTTTAGGTATTAACAAAATAAGAATTTATGATATCAACTATATTGACATTAGTCTTAAAGAGAATTTCAACTTAGGGGCAGGGATGTTATTAACCTCTAATCATAGTAGTCTATCTCACGCTTGATGACATATGGTTTGCCATCTTTGACGACATCAACAGAGATCCAATTTTGTTTGCTGTCATATTTATATGATACAGAGTCGGAAAGTTCCCCTTTATTAGATTCTTCTAGGTAGTACTTTTCTGTACGAATCAATTTCGATTTCGTGTTGTATTTATACTTTGTCAAATATTTTATATCCGTAAAATACCCATATGTCGTGCGGGTTTTAATAAGTCCATTTTTATCGAAAGGTGTTATTTCTTTTTTAAGAAATATCTTACTACAGATATCACAACGTATAGAGAAATGACTGATATCGTTAGTATTTTATCTACAGTGACAATTAATCGATAAGGAGTACCTTTTAATATGAATTCCAAGAATGTACATACTAAAATGAACATTACTAGATTAAAAATCATTTTTGCTATCAATTTTATTATCTGTATTATATCTTCCCAGTTTTGGCTTACAAAAATAATAAATTCTTTAATACTCATCTTTTTATTGATTATAGGGTTCTAAATAAAACGTAGCAGGTATTAACACAAAGCGTGTAGATATGATTCATGATTAAGAATTTTTCTTCCTTAATTGCATCATAAATATATATTGTATCTGTGCAGCCTATTTTCATAATAATTTTTTTCTCAAAACCTTTCTAAAGAATAAAGAAACCTAGTAACGTATGAAATTAATACAAGAATGAGCAAATATAGGATTGCTTTTCGTGGAAACTTATTTGTGTAATCACAGACGATAATCTATGTGATAAGAATGTTTCTGGTATCTTTCCGCATACGAAAATTTGAAGAAGAATTGACTAAGATTAAAAAAAATCGGGTAACTTTGGAAGAGAGAAACGAAATTTACATACGATATTGCTTTAGTCAAGGATCGTATTATTCGGGTTCAGGTATTAATTAATAAAATAAGGATTTATGATATCAACTATATTAACATTAGTCTTAAAGAGAATTTCAACTCCAATAACTTTAACTGAAGTAATAAATGAAGCACCTGAAACGTATACCTTTACGTTTAAAGTACCTGCTAATATTGATTGGGCACCTGGATCTTATGCTCATTTCTTATGCTCAGATTTAGGAAAGGGGAAGAAGGTGAATAACAAGCTCGTAAGAGAATTGTCTATAATGACTAATTCTAGTGAGCAAAAAATTGGTTTTACTACTCGTATTCGTAAGAATCCATCAGAATTTAAACAAGCGTTGCTAAATCTCAATGTTGGTGACAACATCAGGATCTTTAAAATTGGGAATCATTTCAAAACTCCTCGTTTGGATAAGCCAATTGTTTTTATTAGTATGGGAGTTGGAATAGCTACATTTAGACCTTTAATTCTTCAGCATCTTAATAGCACCTCTGAACAATCCTTTATTACTAATATAAATATTGACCGAAGTGGGTGTTTTGTCTATAAAGACGAACTAGATAAGATACCTGGAGATAGAATTAAAAATGTCTTTGTAACTAATAGAGGTGATTTGTATAAAAGTATAGATGCTTGTATAAGTGGAACTGATAGTGTCTACTTTATCGTTGGTTCAGATGACTTCAATAAATCTATCAGTGATTATTTAGTACAAAAGAATGTTGCTCAAGAAGCTATTATTCTTGATAAGCATTAAGGTCTCTCAACTACCTATTCTTTAGTAGTCAACTTTGATACTACTTCAGAACATTGTCAAGTCCATCGTTTGCGATTGATTTCAATTAAAGATGTAGAGATGGAAGTTATGCTACGCGGGGAAGATGGTCGTTTCCATCTTTTCCTCTTAAATAGGGTAGATTTGCCCTTGGGGGAGGTGGGTGGATTGGCTGAGTATCTTGTAGATTCGTTTTGATTATTCTCTTTATAATGAACAACGCCTGCATAGGTTATTCATATATATGGTCATTGAACAAAATAATGAAATAAATGACAAAAAGGTATTGCTTAAAAGTGCTTTGGGCAAGGCTATGTTATATACCTATAGTATCCTTCCTAGATTAAAGTGCTATACAGAACGCGGAGATTTATTGCCTGACAGATGTAATCACTCGTTTACCCTACATGCTTCAAAAAAAGAAGATATACATGGGTTACTCCATACCATCTGGAAACCGCAGAAAGAAGAATCTAGTCTCACTTTACCAGTTGTGTCTTCATCATTTCAGTTCTATCCCAATAAGCTCCTGTTTTACCAGTTGTGTCTCTATAATCTATTATTCTAAATAGGCTGTAGTTTATCAGATACTTACAAATAAGTAATTATGGGGAAACGAAGTAGGTACTCAGCTGAGTTTAAAGCTAAAGTAGCTATTGAAGCAATTAAAGAACGTGAACCTTGATAGCATTGTCTAAGCGTTTTGAAGTTTCACCAGTTAAAATCACTAATTGGAAGAATGATTTTTTGAAGCGTTAAGACAAGGCTTTTGAAAGTGAATAACCATCCGTAGAAAAGATTCAACAAGCCAAGGGACAGTTATATAGTAAGATAGGTCAACTTCAAATTGAAGTTTATTTTTTGCAGAAGTCAACAAGGATGTCGGTTTCAAAATCAATTGAGATAGCTTGCTTTAACAAGGGCAAAAAGCATTTCACTGAACCATTATTATTCTCTCTTTCATTTGAATAGGACTACCTTTTGTTATGTACCTAAAGGTAAATCCAAACGGATTAGAAGGCGATACATCTAATAAATCTTAGATATATCCTTTAAAGTCCCTATCTAAGTTTGGGAATACTCCTTTAATAAAACCATACTCGTTAAGAAGATTGAAGATTACTCACGCAAACCAAGTGGGGAGTACCCTATGATAGAACCTTTTATTGAGAATAATCAGGAACATACAGTATTTTATCATGGTAAAGATGAAGTTCGTCTTCATTATCAGCATACATATAACAGAAAGAGTGGTGATGTACATACAGCAACTACAGACAATAGACCTGACATAGTACTAACCATAAAGAAAGTTGATGGCTTAGAGTTGACTTATCTATTTGATGCCAAGTACAGAGTCTGCGACGATAATGAATTCTCAAAAGAAGACGAGGACGAAATAAATCGTCTCAAGGCTGCCGATTATCCACCAAGTGATGCAATTAATCAGATGCATCGCTATCGTGATGCTATTTACTATGGAGAGAAGATAGCAGATAAACGAGAGTTTTCTGCAAAAGAAATTATTGGTGGTTACATATTATTTCCAGGTCGTGGTGATGACCGAGCTATTAGAAGCCGTTACTACTACAAAAGTATAGAAACGGTTAATATAGGTGCATTTCCACTTCTTCCTAATCATTTAGATCCTGATTGTGAGAGAACATTGTTATATGAACATCTTACGAGTATCCTTACAAAACAAACTACTTACGAACAAATTCAAGATTCAATTCCACAACATGGACTTGTCTATTCAAGAAGCATAGATGATAGCAATGATTTAGTCTTGGTGGGTTACTATCAAACACAACAGAAAGACATAATATTGAAGAACAAATTATATTACGTTCCTGCTGCAATGGAGAATGGTTCAATAAGTCTTGTATCAGGATATGAAAACACAAAATATCTGTTGCTACATCACGGTGAAGAAAGAATGCTACTGGAACTTTCAGGGAAAGGTCCTCGATTCTTTACAGCTGAAATCTTGAGAGGAATGGGATTTAATCCTTCAAAAGAATTCTATCTTGGATTCGATATTAAATCAATAAATCCTATTGTTGATATTGATATTAATATTAAGCATTTTGATTTGCCAAAAAGGAAACATGGTGCAATTCCTTATTTTACAAGATTTAAAAATATCAAAAAGGATTAAATTAGAAAAACTAATACTATAGCAATGAGAAACGCTTTTAAGAATATAGTACATAGCTATTCTCTGTCTTTGTTAGAAAAGAATCAATTGGGACTTTCCTATAATCGAGTCTACCAATTTTTCAACATAAAGGATGGAATAGCTAACTTTAGTCGGACAGTAAGTTAAGTGTAAAAAGTTTATCTTTACACAAAGAAAAAAGAAAGCAGTATGATTCACTCTTTAATGATAATGCTGTGATAGAGAACTTCTTTAAAATATTAAAGGGAGAGATGATTTACGGCAATAAATTAATCTCAAGACAGCAAATGAGAGCAGAACTATTAGAATTTATTAAGATTTGGTATAATAGAGAAAGAAAGTATTCAGTACTCAAAAAACTCAATATTCAGGAGTTTTGGGAAGTGATAAACAAATATATTATACTTAACTTTATGTCCACTTTTAGTTGGCTAGTTTGTAAACTCGATTGAAGTGAATTAAGATTCAGATAATTGTAGTTGTTGTTTCTTGATTGAAATAATCGTTATTCGATTATTATCCATACCATTGTATAAATTCGATACTTTTCAAATAAGCATCTTTTTTACAATAAATAGGTTCAATTATCGTAGATATCCTACGATAATTAAAAAAATGATCTCCAATATCAAATCATTTGTGTATCTTTGCAGCAAAGAAAAATAACATATTAAATACCGCATCAATATGATTAGAGACTTTTGGGTTAAGAATTATCTATCCATTTGTGACAAACAAGAACTGAATTTTGTCGCTAAGGGCCCTGCTTCGGAGTTGGTCTTTGAAGTTGCAAAAGATGTGTTCTTATATAAATTAGCTATTCTGTATGGTTCTAATGCTTCAGGGAAATCTAACATGCTTAAAGCTATGAATGAAGTATTTCGGTTGATGGTTATGCCAAAGTCAATTGCTAGCAAAAAAATATCAGGATATATACCTTTTGCATTATCAACTAATGCACCTACAGAAATGCATATATCCTTTTTTGCTGAGGGCATCAGATATGACTACTACGTAGCTTTTAATGGAAATTATATACTCAAAGAAATTTTGAACTATTATCCTAAAAAGGCTAAGTCATTGTTCTATGAACGCACTTTTGTTAATGACAAGGTACAAGCTGATATCAAGTTTGGGCAAAGCTTGAAATTACAAGCTAAAACACGGGAAAGTATTCGAGAGAATACACTTAACAATCATAGTGTGCTTTCGGTTTGTAGCAAGGTAGCTTTTAAGGAGGATATCGCACCTTTTAATGTGTTGATTAATTGGATTATGTTAAATTGTCACGAAATAGATGGAGATTACCGAACAAGTTCTACTGAAATTTTAACAAAGGCGTATAAAGACATAAAGAAACGTAAATTTTTCAATCAGATACTTTGTAAAGCAGACCTTAACATTCTTGAATATAAGCCTACTGTTAAATATCTGAAAATCCCACAGAAAATACGAGAACAAATTAATCAGGGCAACATGCCTGATAAAATAAAAGAGAGTTTGCTAAAAAAAACTATTGATTCTATTTCTTTTTTGAATTATTCTAAAAAAGGGAACTTTGAGATTCCCATAGAATTTCAGTCTAAAGGCACAATAAAATATATCCGTATTCTCACTACGTTGTATGATATGATTACAAGTTCTCATGTATACTATTTGGACGAGCTTGGTGAAGATCTTCATTATGATTTGCTGTTCTATTATCTGAATATATTTCTGTTCAATTCAGAGGAATCACAGCTTATCATTACTAGTCAAGAAACAACTTTGCTTTCTCAAGATCTCATAAATGATAACCGTGGGGTCGTATGGTTTGTTGAAAAAAACAAAGAGACAGCCGCTTCGGAATATTCTCGAGGAGATTCTTTTGGTCTTCATAAGAATCTTTCATTATATAATTCTTATCATATAGGTAGGCTTGGAGCCAAGCCAGAACTAGGTAGTGTTTTTATTGATTTGGAGGATTGATATGGGAAATCAACGTAAGACTACATTGATATTAGGTGAAGGGTCAACAGAAATCTTTTATTTCATGTCGCTAAGAGACCAGTTTAAGGGTTTGACTATCAAACCAGATTATCCAAAACATACTAACATAAAAGACCTTGAGGCGAAGATAATAAATGGTATAAATTCTGGGTATGATAATATTTATTGCGTGATTGACATGGATACAAAAGACCAAGAACATGAACATTCACTATATGAAAAATTGAAGAGAAAATACAAAAATCCTATTGTAAAGCGTAAGAAGGGTATTCATTGTGAGGTGAAATTCTTTGAAACTCATCGTTGTACGGAACTATTCTTCCTTTATTATTTTACGTACACATCTCGAATGTACACTAATCAGGATCTTCTTCTGAAAGATTTGAATCAACATTGTGAATATATAAAGAATCAGAAATTCTTCAAGAATTGTAAAGGTCTTCATTCTTATTTTGAAAAAAATGGTGGCAGTCTTCATACAGCTATTTATAATTCCGAACATTCTATACAATGCAAATTAGATGGAAGTCGAGATTATACTTATTCTGAACTAGGTAAAATGATAGAGGAACTAACTAAAAATAATAATTAGAAAATACATTACTTACACATCTTATATAGACGCATATATAGCTTTTACTTCAAGTTTTAAAAAGTAATTAAGTATGCTACCCATGAACTTGAAGAAATATTTTTTTATAAATATTCAATAACTTTAAAAGTACATGGCTAATTCAAGATTGATTATAGATAAATTTTTTGCTTGAAGAAATTAGAAAATATTCTGACTAAAAGATAATTATGCCCCTTTGTTTATGTATACATTAATATTAGTTATAAAAACTTAATTACACGAGAAGTAAAGGTGCAAATATTCCTGAGACTTTTTATTTGTTAGGTTTAATATATAATGTTGGATTACACATCAAAAAAAATGAGGAATACGCTATACCAATTTTGTCTAAATTGAGTAATTTGATAATTAAACAAATGATAAAAAGCATTATGTAATATTACTTAAAATCAAAAAAAGATGGATTTAAGCTGGTTATTAAACAAAAGGTTCTCAAAAGGTGAACTATATATTGTACTCATTTCTATTACTATAACTTTGTCAAACGATTATTTTAATATTTTTGAAATCCCTTGGATATTGTTAATGCTTTATTCGTTTCTTGCTCTCTCGTTTTTGAGATTTACATGGAAGAAGTCAAGGAATTGGTTTATTAATTACAAAGCAGAAAAGGAAAACAAGAACAAGCAACTCGAACAACAAATACAACATGAAGAATTAATACAAATGGCATTTAAAGGGATGGATATAGCTCATAAAATGGAAGCCTTGGATGTTATAAAAGAACATTCTTTGATGTTTGATAATCAATATAAAATGGTCGTACAAGAACCTTATAAGTATCCATTAGTTCACTATTCTAATAGCATTCAAAATCCGTTTATGATTGATGTCAATATGGCATATATACCTCTTGTAGATATTTCACAACAGGAAGGATATTGTATAGTAAGTTTTAATGAGCTATTTTACAAATTAATCAAAAGTCATTCAGAGGAGATTGTGACAGAGTATGAGCAAAAAAAAACTACTCGATCTTTTCGGAGGTTTTGATAACTTATGAAGAAACCTAGCAACGCATGAAGTTAATACAAGAACTAGAAAATATCGGATTGCGTTTCGTCGAGACTTATTATTATGACGCCTATTACTTTAGTCATATTTTTGAGTTTGATGCGGATACTTGTGTCATCATAGATGATAACCTATGTGATAAGAATAAGGAACTTCAGTTTATGACTACTTGTCAGATGATTTCTGAGGGTTGGGATTCTCCTCAGACGGAAGTCATCGTGATGGCTAGTCTGTCTTTGACGGTCGGTAGACGAAAGGTTCCTTTCTTTTGTGATGATGATATCCTCAGGATTAGAAGTGAGAAGAAGTTGAAAGTGCATAGTGAAGAGACTTTACTTGAGGATTTTACGGATTTTATCGATCAGAACTCATTGACTTATTCTTTTAAATTGGTCTTTTTACTCCAATTTCTTGATTTGGTAGACCGTGATGGAGAATGCTCTCTTGATCAGTTGGCTGATGGGTATAGACAGTCCTATATGGTTAGGCTCAATGTGGTGCTTAAGAAGGATTTTGTCTGAATCGTTTAATCTGCTGAGTAGATTATTTCTCGAATGACATCATTGGTTTAAATAACTTATCGATTAGTAAAAATAAAATTTTATTAATCCCGTTTTTAAAGGCTATCCTTATGATAAGGATAGCCTTTATTATCATTCTATTTAATTTAAGTGCCCATCCTGTTTTGGGGGACACAGTTAGGTGTTCTCTATCCAGTTCAATGATTATTGTACTGAATTGATAATATAAATTTCATCTTTTTCAGCATGCTTCGATAATTTAGAGGCTCTCTTTGTTAGGTATTCATGATTCTCTAAATTTTGAACATAATATTCGGAGTCTTTACTATCTACTTCAATTAACTTCCATTTCTGGCTAGGACCAGTGATTGTTTTGGACATGGAGGTGATGGTACTGTCTAGATATTCTTTGTTCTTTGCATTTCTAATAGCATATACGTTTGTTGCATCATTCTGTTTCTCAAAGATGAACATACATGCTGGTGATTCATACTTTTCTTGCATTTTTGTAGCATGGTCGGTGCGATACTCTTTGTTGGATTTGTTTCTAAGGGATCGCTTGTCTAAAGTTGTTTTCTTTATATTATATTCACAAGAATCACTGACTTTTGCCCAAGTGCTGTTTATCTTGTCTGTGGCGATAGCACTCACATTGGCATTTATACAATTGTTCCAATCAGCTTCAGTGTTAGCTACAAAGATCCTTGTTATAAGGTTCTTCTCTGCAAAAGGAGGTATTGTATTCATCCATACTTCTTTATTGTGGTCAGATATATGAAAATTGAAAAATACAACATTACCCTTAGTGGGAGGGGATACTTCTTTGTCAGAAGCTGATATATCTTCGTCGCTAAAACAGAAGCGGTCATGCAAATTAGTAGCTGCGTATTTTGATTTCCATTTTTTGTTACCACTTAAACAAAAAATAAATTTGCCTTGGAGCTCAGAAGAACTGAGCTCTGGCCAACCATTCATAATCACATTTTCACAGAGTGATAGGGTTTCATCAGTCATTAATTGGTTTGGCTTAAAGATTATTGTTTCATCAAAATAGCATTTCAAATAGGTATCGATTTCTTTATGGAAGAAATCACAGCCTCCTCTAGAACTTTTGATGTCTAACGTAATCAAGATGATAGGATGATGCTGGTTTTTCTTGTGCCAATCTAATACTTCATCGAGATAGTGAACCAATTTGGTCTTCCCTGGTCCGATATGATTAACTGTAAAATAATTTTTATCAATCTCTTTTAAATATTCATATGTTGATGAATGTCGCCAGATATCAAACTCAAGGGCCATACAACCACAGTGGTAGGGTGCATGAGTATCAAATGTTAACTGTTCATTTGATGTCTCTTCTTTCCCATAAGAATTGTGGGAAGCTTTGAAGGTAATGTTACTAAACGTTGTCTTTTTCATTGATTAATTTGTTTATGTATTTTTGATAGGAAATAGAATGATATAATCTTATGAATTTTGTGACTTATCTGATAGTCTAATCAATGTTTAGTATAAAGATATTAATAATTTGTGTTTATTGTGATAATTATATATATATATTACCTTTGTATACGCTTTTATGAAAAATAATACATATGGATACAACTAATAAAAATGCTGACATATCTTGTTATCTCAATAAATTTTTCTTCTTACTTTCCGCCATATCTCCAGTAGTATATGCTATTGATTGGCTTTTTCTTACTATTGCAGGTTTAGCCATAAGCAGTCTCATCCTATCTATAGTTTATGGAGCAAAAGGAGTGAGCAAGAGTAAGAGATCTTTTTTAAACTCTTTGATTGGCTCCCGAGAAGAGCATATATATGATTTGATGATTGGCTTTGTAGGTGTAGTTGTCAATTATGCAACAGGAAACGAACATATGATATTCCTTTGGCTATTCTTATTTTCTTTTGCTGTTATAGGATTGATTTATCCTAAACGGCTATAAAGGAATGGGGAAATTGTGTCAATTTGTCAAACATTTGATTACCTTTATATATTATATCAAAAAGTACTCAGAGAATTGTCTTGAAAGGATTGAGACATATGTTCGAGTCATTAAAAGTATAATCACAAAATGGTAATGAGAAATTTTAATTTAGATCAACGCGAGGCTCAAGTTATTTGGCGTAAGAAAAATGTACGAGATACGGAAAAGGGCCTTTACAAGGGGGTACCTCAGGAGCATATCATCTCAAAAGAATATTGGATGGAGACGCTATGGTCTGGTATCAGACAGGAGTTGCCTATGTATTTAGAGGCTAATGATATTAAGCTGCATGCTGGAGCTAATAATCTGGTTAATTCATGGGCTGTCTCTGTTAATGTGTATTTTCCTATTCATCAGAATAAATCGCTTAAGGGCTTGATGCTTGAATTTCTTAAGCAAAGGGTCTCTTCTGAGATCGTTGAACTTTATGATGTCATTATTGAACTTGCTTTTCCAGGGGATAGTCCTCTTCATCCTTCGAATCTGCTTGGTGAAACTGGTGGTAAAAAAGGGACGGGTATTACGGCTACTGATGTGGCGTTTCTATTGAAGACAAAGACTGGAAATGGCCTTGTCCTAGCTACTTGTAAATTCACTGAACATAGTTTCTATACTTGTTCAGCTAGAAGAACGAACAGAAAAGGGGACCAAAAAGGGAATCCTGACCCTAGTAGATGTATGCAAGCTGCAGCGGATTGTCATTATGAATCTATTTGCCATCAAACGGCATGTGGCAGAGATTATTGGAGTTTACTTAACTTGTCGGAGATTGGCAAAAATACGTTGAAGAATTGTCCTGCTGCAACAGAGGGCTTTCAGTTGTTTTGTAAACAGGCATTTGCTGAAGGAATCATGAAGAAGGGTGATTTTTCTTTAGTCGTTTCTGCTGTTGCTTTTGATGATAGAAATCAAGAGTTGAAGGGCTGTTTGAAAGAGACGGGTATTGATGATTTCCAAACGGGGTGGGGTGAAGCTTTTGATGGTGATGCGGTATTTAAAACTTGGACTCATCAGGATTGGGTACAATTTGTTAGAGAGAACCAGGTCGATGGCGAATTTGACGATTGGTTGACTTATTTGAAAGAACGATATAATTACTAAACTAGTTTTAGTCTAATCTTAAATAGTGATTTCTATGACCCCTCCATAAGGTGTCATAGAAGAAAATGCCGTTTCAAAGGTTAGGCTTTGGGCATAGATTTGTGCGCATATCAATACTCCACTATGTGCAAAGATAGCTACATGAGCATCGTTCTTTTGTTTCAGGTCTTCCAAAAAAGTACTGACTCGTTTATACTGGTCCATAAAACTCTCACCATGGGTGGCGGCTACGTGTATATAATCGTCATACCAGGTTTGCAAATTCGGATCCTGAATATCATCAAAGCGTTGCATTTCCCAATCACCAAAGTTGATCTCTTTGAGTCGAGGGTCTGTGATGGCATCAGGATAGCCACAATAAGAAGCTAAGTGTAAAGCTCGTGAAAGCGGGCTGCTGTAGATGCGATCAAAATGTTTATCGTGAAGAAGGGAGGCTGTTTTTGCTGCTTCTTGAGGAAAACTAGCTTTTAAAGGGACGTCGGTAAAACCATAACAAGTACCTTGAGGAACATCTACCGATGTATGGCGTATGAGTGTGATAATCATAATATAATAAGAGGATGAAGGTGAAGAATAGCTACAACGGCTATGTAGAAACTAAGTTCACAAAGTAGAAAAGTGGCTCCACAGCAGTCTCCTGTATATCCTTTCAAGCGATTCTTCATCCATTGGCTGAGTATGAAGAAGAGTAGAAGTGGTGCTATGATTGCGCCTATATAGGATAGGGGTAGCAGCACTAAAGGGATGGCTCCAAACACGAGTGAACGTAAAAAAGTATTTATAGACATACGATTATAGATAACCTTAGCTTTGCTTTCTTCTTCTTTTCGAGCATACGGTAGACGATTGATAAGCTGCGAAGCTGAAAACTTACTCCAAGCATCTCCTGCAATCAGGAGAGACGGGAGGATAGCACTTGGTATTTGCTGCATCAGCGTATATAAAAGAAGGTAGTAAAGGATGAGGCTTAGTACTCCATAGCTTCCTATAAATGAATCCTTCATGATGGCTAGCGTTTGTGCTTTATTTCGTCCGCCACCAAATCCATCAAAGAAATCAGCAAGTCCATCTTCATGCAACCCGCCTGTCAGAAGAATTCTAACAATAAGCGCGATAAGGATGGGTAATGGTTGGGGAAGTAGGTAGGAGGATAATACATAACTTAGCGCCATGCTTCCTCCTGTAAGCCAGCCTATTAGTGACCAATAGTTTACTACCGTCTTGAAACATTCGGCAGGTACTTCTTTGATTCGCCAAAAAGGGAGTCGTGTGAAAAATATAAAAGCAGCTAGAATTTGGTTCATACGTCAAAGTATTTAGTGACTTCTGCTTTTTGGAAACTATCCATCTCATGAATCATGTGTACTGCTGATTCTAAAATAGGGTAAGCGCATATAGCACCTGTCCCTTCACCCAAACGAAGATTGAGCTGAAGCAATGGTTGTGCCTTTAAGTGCTTGAGAACGAGTTGATGACCTACTTCATCGCCTGAATGTCCATAGATGGCATAGCATAATACTTCGGGGTAGAGCTGAGATGCTGCTAAAATACAGTTCGTCATGATGAAACCATCTATCAAGATGATCATGCCTAATTCTGCTGCGCGCAGCATACCACCAATAGCCATCACCATTTCAAATCCACCAAAATAGCGAATGATGTCATAAGGTGTTTTGTCGCCACTGTAATGATCTATCGCCTCTTGTAGGACTTGATATTTGTGCTGTATGCCAGCATGGTCTAGTCCACTTCCTGCTCCCACACACTGTTGAAGTGGTATCTGTGCAAAATAGTGCATCCAAATGGAAGAGGAAGAGGTATTGCCAATGCCCATTTCACCAAAACTGACCACGTTACAACCTTGATTATGTACATGACTGACCACTTCGGCACCTCGTTGTAAGCATGATTCCATCTGTTCATCAGACATCGCACTTTCGTATCTATAGTTATGTGTGCCTTTGGCTACTTTTTGGTCCCAAAGAGCAAGGTGGTGATCAAAATCATAATCTACGCCAGCATCTACAATATCCAATTGAAAGTGATGCTGATGACAAAGAAAATTGACGCCAGCTCCTCCTTTTAGAAAATGAAGCACTTGTTGCCAAGTGATTTCTTTAGGTGATGTGCTGACTCCTTCTTCCACGATGCCGTGGTCAGCAGCAAAAAGAATGTTATGTGGTTTGTGTAGACTTGGAGTTAATGTTTGTTGAATCCAACCAATTTGTAGGGCTAAATCTTCTAGTCGACCTAGAGAACCTTTGGGCTTGGTTAAGTTATCTATCTTTTCTTGAAGTGCGGGACGTATCTTTTCGTCGGGGCGGTGAAGGTGAAATTCCATATACTTATTGTGTATTTATCTTTTTATCTTTTTATCCTTTTAGTTTCATGGGAATGCCTGAGACCATTAAGTAGGCTTCGTCGGCTTTTGAGGCAATATATTGGTTGACCCATCCGACTAAATCGGTGAATTTTCGTTGCAAATCATCGGTTGAGGTTCCCCCTAGCCCAATCTCATTGCTAACGAAGATAAAAGTAGCTTCTTGTTCTGTAAAACGGTCAAATTCAGTGGTGATCTTTTTCAGTAGTTCGTCTATGGAAGTTGGGTAATCAAAAATATAATTGGTACACCAAAGAGTGACACAATCAATTAATATAACTCTTCCTTGAAGTTGATGTTTACTTAGTTCCTTCTCTTCTTCTCTATTTTCCCACTCGTCGCCACGATTTTGTTGATGCCGTAGTATGCGTTGTCGAAATTCTTCATCCCAAACACGAGCAGTAGCTAGATATACGGGGTGAGGAGAAAGACTGAGGGCCATTTTCTCAGCATAGGAACTTTTACCCGACCGAGCTCCTCCGGTAATGAATATTATTTTTCTCATGAACCTTTTTTAATCTTTTGCTTACGAAGGACGAAAATGCAAATAATAGGGCGAATAAACAAGCAAAAGTCTTATATTTGTCCGACAAAAATAGAATCAACGATGAAACAAGCTAAACAACTGCACCCACTGATGTTTGTAGGTACAGGTAGCGATGTAGGTAAAAGTATTATTGTCAGTGCTTTTTGTCGTATCTTTCGACAAGACGGATATCACCCAGCACCTTTCAAAGCGCAAAACATGGCGCTGAATTCCTATGCTACTCCTGAAGGTCTTGAGATAGGGCGTGCACAAGCTGTCCAAGCTGAAGCCGCAGGTGTCCCTTGTCATACGGATATGAACCCTTTACTTTTAAAACCTACTTCCGATAAAAATACACAAGTCGTTCTGAATGGCAAACCCATAGGCAATCGCGATGCCTATACTTATTTTCGGAAAGAAGGACGTGAAGTATTACGAGCAGAAGTGAATGAAGCTTTTGATCGTCTGGAGCAGCGCTATAATCCCATCGTGATGGAGGGGGCGGGGAGTGTCTCTGAAATAAATCTTCGTGACGTTGATTTAGTGAACATGCCTATGGCAATACATGCCAAAGCAGATGTTATTCTGGTCGCAGATATTGACCGCGGAGGAGTGTTTGCAAGCGTGTATGGTTCCGTCTTGCTGATGACTGAAGAAGAACGAAGACATTTAAAAGGTATTCTGATTAATAAATTTCGAGGCGACCTTCGTCTATTTGAACCAGGGATAAAAATCATAGAAGATTTGTGTGGCGTCCCGGTGGTGGGAGTTGTCCCTTATTATAAAGATATTACTATAGAAGAAGAAGATTCCGTCGTCTTGGAAAGCAAGAATCGACAAGCAAATATGGGTAAAGTGAATGTGGCGGTTGTCTTATTGCGCCACTTATCCAATTTTACAGACTTCAATTGTTTGGAGCAAGACCCACGCGTCCATCTTTTCTTCACCAATAATATACAGGAAATAGAGAAGGCAGATATCATAATCCTTCCTGGCAGTAAAAGTACACTTAGCGACCTTTACGAATTGCGTAAGAATGGAGTGGCGCAAGCTGTTGTTCAAGCTCATCGTCAAGGCAAAACTATCTTAGGCATCTGTGGAGGTTATCAAATGATGGGACAAGAGATTTGCGACCCAGAACACCATGAAGGGGATGTTGAGCGTTTACCTGGCTTGGGATTATTACCTACAACTACACAATTAACTGAAGAAAAGGTGACTGAGCAAGTTTCTTTCTACATGAAAGGAAGTGATACTCTTTGTAAAGGATATGAAATTCATCAAGGTCGAACTTCAATCCTAGAAGGTGAAAAAATGGAACCACTAGATTTCAAGATTGATGGTCAACCAGAAGGATGTGTGGTCGGTTCCACCTGTATGGGTACCTATATCCATGGCATCCTAGACAATGCAGTTATGATTGACCGTTTGCTAGCTCCTTTTAATGAAAAAATTAAAGAGCGAAAAGCTTTCGATTATGAAGCGTTTAAAGAAGAACAATATAAAAAATTAGCAGCTCATGTCCGTCAATATGTAGATATGGAGCTGATTTATAAAATAGTGAAAGGAAATGATTAATGGACACGGTGACGATATGCATTGTTTTAGTCGAGCTATCGTAAGTAACTTTAGCTCGAATGTTTACGCGAAATTAGATAATTCTGCTTTGAAACATTATTTAGTAGAGCATCTCAACTTTATTGATTTTTATCCTGAACCTGAAGCCGAATCTTTACAAAAGGCATTGGCACAACATCTGAATTTAACTCCTGAAGAAGTTGGGGTGACCAATGGAGCTACAGAAGCCATCTATTTAATTGCCCAAGCATTTGCTCAAGCTTATTCTGTGATTTTGCAGCCTACCTTTAGTGAATATGGCGATGCTTGTACGCTCCATCATCATCGTGTCAAGTCTATCTATCGTTTACAAGAGGTACCTGCAGAGGCCGATATTTGTTGGTTGTGTAATCCGAATAATCCCACAGGCGAAGTCTATGATAAAAGCTTGTTGAAGGAGTTGATTACTACAAACGAAAAGATCCTTTTTGTGATAGACCAATCGTATGAAGCATTTACGATGCAGTCTTTATTTACTGCTGAAGAAGCTGCTGCTTATCCCAATGTGATACTCTTACATTCCATGACGAAAGAGTGCAAGATGGCAGGACTTCGTTTGGGTTATCTGACTGCAAATACCTTTTTAATAGAGCGCATACGGAAACAACGAATGCCTTGGTCAGTGAATAATATAGCTCTTTTGGCGGGACATTTTAGACTATTGCATCCACAACAGTTTGATTTGCCTCACTATCTGCAAGAGACACAACGCTTGAAAAAAGGATTAGAAGGCCTTGGTGCTATCGAAGTATGGAAAACAGATACTCATATTCTACTGTGTCAATTACGTCTTGGCAAGGCTGCAGCATTGAAACGCTATTTAGTTGAAGAACATGGCATTTTAATTCGAGATGCTGCTAATTTTGAGGGTCTAAACGATACTTTCTTTCGTATTGCTACTCAATCGCCAGAAGAAAACGAAGTACTCATCAAATCAATAGCCCAATGGATAGCTCTATTTTAGCCCTTCTGGTTTTGCTTCTCGGTTGGGGAGCGGATCGTATTTGGGGTGACCCAGAGAAAATGCCTCACCCCATTGTGGGCTATGGAAAATGCATTGCTTGGGGAGAAAAACGATGGAATAAAGGAAAAAGACGAGGAGTAAAAGGGGCTTGTTTGACGCTTCTTTTAGTAGTAGGAGTTTATCTGATTGCAAGCTTCTTCTTTGCTTTTTTGAAAGATATCTCCGTATACCTTTATCTTCCCATAGCAGCCTTTTTTGTCTTTACGTCGCTTTCGGGAAAAACGCTAATTCGAGAAGTACGTTTGGTCTTTCAAGCTGTCGATCGATCGACAGAAGAAGGACGAAAGCAGGTGGCACGTATTGTCGGGCGAGATACTTCTGAATTAACACCGCAGGAAGTGCGAACAGCAGCTTTGGAAACTTTAGCGGAGAACCTGAGTGATGGGATTATAGCTCCTCTCTTTTGGTGGGGTATGTTAGGTGTAGAGGGCATGTTAATGTATAAAATGATCAATACACTCGATTCCATGATTGGCTATAAGAGTGAGCGATACTTGCATTTTGGATGTTTTGCTGCTCGTTTAGACGATGCTGCAAATTACATTCCGGCGCGTATAACCTCTTTTCTCATGTTGCTAGTAGCAGGTGAAATTCGAAAGATTGATTTCCTCTTTCGCTATGGATCTGCACATCAAAGTCCTAACTCGGGTTATCCAGAAGCAGCTCTAGCAGCCATTCTAGATGCTCGCTTTGGAGGCACTCATCTTTATTTTGGGGAATGGGTACCAAAACCTTATATAGGCGAACACGAACGTGAGTTTACGACTTCCGATATGGAATTGGCTGTAAAAATCAATTTACATACTGAAATTCTGAGCATCGTACTTTTAGTGTTAGGTATGGCCTTTTGTGCAATTGTTTAAAGCCTTTTATTTCTGATGAGGCTGGATGATTAAAAGAGAAAAATAAGGAAATTCTTTTGTGCAAATATTTTCTGGCTCATGCGTTTCGTAGTGACGTTCTGTACCTATGTATTCGAAATAATGATATCTGTGAGTAGGGTAGCGTGAAATGAATTCATGTATCGCAGCACGGCATTGCGAAAGTTTCATGATCACTACAGTGTTCTTTTTTTCAATGAATGCCAAGAGTTCCTCCACGCTTACTATACCAGGGATTACAGTCAGGCGTTCTTCTTGTTCTACGATTTGCAATCCAGCAGCTGCTCCCGCTGCAATGAAAGCTGGAATTCCAGCAATTTGGGCTACGGGATAGTGTTCCGCTTTTAGCTGATCATAAATACGGTGGATAGATGCGTAAAAACCCACATCTCCTTCAGCCACGATAGCTACTTTCTTTTCATTCTTATAAGCTGCAATTGCTTGAAGATAAACGTCGTGATAGGCTGCGAAAGCAGCTTCTCTATTTTTTTGCATCGGGAGTGAAAATGTTTGAATATGCTCTTCTTCTATCTCCAATGCCTGAAGAATCACTTTGGAATGTGACACTTCTATACCACCCCGTTTAGGGGTACTTGGACAAAAAATAAGGTCCGATTTCTGAAGTTGTTTGTAGGCTTTAAGCGTGATAAGTTCAGGGTCACCAGGACCGAGTGATATGAATTGTATAGGATGCATAATACTCACTTTATAGAGGGTCTTATTATATTTTTTTACGAGGGTAAAGGTAGTGAATTTGGGGGATTAATCAGTATCTTTGCTCGCAATAAAAAATGATGAATATATGAAAGTAATCTCCAGTGTTCTCTTTTTAGGTTTTCTTTTGTTTTCTATCACTAGTTGTCAAGTAAAAAAGAAATCTTCTGAAAGAAAAGCACCAGCAAGTTCAATGCTCTTAGATACCTCCCGTGTAAGTGTTCAATATGCCAAAGGATTCAAAGTGAAGTATGAGAATGGAATTTGTTTGCTTGAGATTCAAGACCCTCAGCAACAAAAAAAGAGGTGTTATCATTTTGCTTTAGTACCCCGGGGCCAGCGTCTGCCAAAAATTCCTACAGCTTATATACCAATAGAAATCCCTTTACATCGTACATTGTGTATGACGTCGTTGCAGTTATCCAATTTCATAGAGCTGAATGCTTTAGATTTTGTTGCAGGTGTGACGAGCGTTCGGCATTTATTTAATCCAACTATGCAAAAACGATTGCAAGAAGGAAAAACGCTTAAGATAGGGATTGAAGGAAATTTTGATAATGAAATCATTATGGATGTAAATCCTGATGTCATTTTTATTTCTCCCTTTAAGCGTGGAGGATATGATACCATGCGAGAAATAGGGATACCTTTAGTTCCTCATTTGGGATATAAAGAGATGACTCCTTTAGGACAAGCCGAATGGATTAAACTCATTGGGCTTTTTACAGGAAAAGTAAAAGTGGCCAATGAGCGCTTTGCACAAATAGAAAAACGCTATAATTATTTAAAGGCTTTAGTCGCTAATGTCAAAAAACGTCCCGTTGTTTTCAGTGGAGAAATGCGTGGTGGAAACTGGTATACAGTAGGTGGAAAAAGCTTCTTGGCACAATTGTTTCGAGATGCAGGTGCTGACTATTTCTTGAAAGATGATTTACGTTCTGGAGGTTTTACCTTAGATTATGAAGTGGTGTATAGTGCTGCTGCCGAGGCAGACTATTGGCGTATTGTCAATAGCTATGAGGGAGACTTTTCTTATGATGCACTCCAAAGAGAAGATACCCGTTATACCGATTTCAAAGCTTTTCAAGAGAAGGGAGTGATTTATTGTAATATGCGAAAAAAACCTTTTTATGAGCGTATGCCCATGCATCCTGAAGAAGTTTTAGCTGATTTCATAAAGGTATTTCATCCCGATTTCTTACCCGATTATCAACCCGTTTTTTATGAACGATTAAAGTAAAGACGAGATGCAACGACCCGTATTCCCCTTAATGTTGGCACTTTTTGTACTCATTATATTCCTTTTTCTATTAAACTTATTATTAGGATCAGTCACCATCCCTTTGGATGCCGTCATCGATATTTTATTGGGTAAATCAACCCATACTATAATTTGGGAAAATATCATTTGGAAGTCGCGAGTGCCTCAAGCGTTAACAGCTCTTTTTGCAGGAGCTGCACTTTCCATTAGTGGGCTCCAGATGCAAACGGTTTTTCGTAACCCTTTAGCTGGACCTTCGGTACTAGGTATCAGTTCGGGAGCTAGCTTAGGAGTTGCTTTTGTCGTATTATTTTCGGGAAGCATTGGACAATTAGCCCTGAGCCAATTGGGTTATGTAGGTGAGGTGGCTGTTTCTGTAGCAGCCATTGTAGGTGCACTCTCTGTGATGGCTTTAATTGTCTATGTATCTCAGAAGGTGCGAGGTAATGTCACAATCCTTATCATAGGTGTTATGATTGGTTATGTAGCCAATGCTATAATCGGCGTATTAAAATATTTTAGTGTGGAAGAAGATATCCGTTCTTATGTGATATGGGGGTTGGGTAGTTTCTCAAAAGTATCAGGAGACCAAGTCTATCTCTTTATTTCTCTGATGTTACTTTTCATACCGCTGTCTTTTTTACTCATCAAAAACATGAATCTGATGCTGCTAGGTGATTCCTATGCTCGTAACTTAGGACTCAATGTAAAACAAGCACGTTTTTTGGTTATTTCTTCGTCAGGTATATTGGTGGCCATTGTGACCGCTTATTGTGGACCTATCATGTTTATCGGTTTAGCTGTGCCCCATCTTTGCCGGGCCATTTTTCAGTCTTCCAATCATCGTATTTTAATGCCAGCTTCCTTGTTGATGGGGGCTGTACTCGCTTTATTCTGCAATTTGGTGGCACGTATGCCTGGATTTGAAGGTGCTTTACCAGTTAATTCAGTGACCGCATTAGTGGGAGCACCCGTAGTGGCTTCTGTACTTTTTAGTAAACGTAAGCAAGATCTTAGTGAATGAAAAAGAAAACCATAGAACTTCAGCAACTTTCCATTGGTTATAAAACTAACCATAAGTCCAAAGTCGTGGCTCAATGCATCGATGCAACGATCAATGCAGGTGAATTAACTTGTTTGATTGGAGCGAATGGAGTCGGAAAATCAACCCTTCTACGTACACTATCTGCTTTTCAAGCTTCGTTGGATGGAGAAATTAGGATACAAGGGAAGCCCCTTAAGTCCTACAACGATAAGCAATTAGCCAAAGTAATAAGTGTCGTGCTAACCGAAAAATGCGACCTTCGAAATATGACGGTGAAAGAATTAGTTGGTTTAGGACGTAGCCCTTATACCGGATTTTGGGGTGGCTTAAGTGCAAAAGATAGACACGAAGTAGATGCAGCCATCAAGATGGTGCAAATAAAGCATCTGAAATACCGTATGGTGCACACCTTGAGCGATGGTGAAAGACATAAAGTCATGATAGCTAAGGCATTGGCACAATCCACTCCCATTATCTATTTAGATGAACCCACGGCTTTCTTAGACTTTCCGAGCAAAGTTGAAATGATGCAACTGTTGCATCGGCTGAGCCGAGAGATGGGAAAAACTATCTTCTTATCCACCCATGATTTAGAGTTAGCTCTGCAAATAGCCGATAAAATTTGGCTTATGGATCAAAAACAGGGCATCAGTATAGGTACGCCAGAAGACTTATCGCTCGATGGCAGTTTAAGTCAGTTTTTCGCTCATAAAGGAATCTTCTTTGATAAAAATACAGGCTTGTTTCGCATTGAAAATGAATATATTACTGCTATTCGGATGGTCGGTCACGGGCAAAAATTTGCCATGGTACGAAAAGCCCTAGAGCGAAATGGTATCTTCGCAGACCGTAAAGTGGATGCAGAAATTATGATCGAAACGGGGAATTTAAACAGTGATAAACCTTTTGTCATTCATGTATCCAATAATCCTCCTATTGAAGTATGTAGTATCGACGAACTTCTCACTGCGGTAACTTTAATTCTAAAAGAACGGCCCTTTATTCCCTTTCGACGTGAGCATGAAAGCAAGTCCCCTGTTCATGGATAAGGATGATCGTCAATTCACTTTCAGGCAAGAGTGGGGCACAAACCCGATAACAATGAGCTAGTAAAACCTGAACCCATTTATCTAGCAAATCTGAAGGGATTAATTGCCATAATTCACGGACTATTGTTAGTTGATTCGCTTTTTCTAATGTTTCTTTATCCGCACCAATAGATTGTAATAATTCATAGATAAAAGCTTTATTGAAGGTTACTTTTTTACTATGTGTATCCAAGTGCCCTTCAGCCAATTTAACAGCTTTCCCAATCATGATACCTAAAGTCACTTTCTTGATAGAAAGCTTAGCGGCCAATTTTAAGCTTTCCCCAATAAAATTGCCATAATGAATAAAAGCCTGAGCGGGAAGATTAGGATATTCTCCTTTGATGAAACGCTCACTTTTAGCTCCCGAATTAAAGACGACCTGGGAATTGCCAATAGCTTTAGCCACTTCTATTTCTTTTTTGATAGATTGTATAAAAGCCTCACTGGAAAATGGTTGTACGATGCCTGAGGTGCCAATAATAGAGATGCCTCCAACGATACCCAACTTTGGATTGAAAGTTCGTTGTGCTATCTTACGTCCTTGTGGAACCGTAATCAGCACATCCAGATGTGCCTGATCTAGCCCATTTAATTCAAGAACCTCTTGTAAGTTTTCACGAATCATTTGTTGAGGAACAACGTTAATAGCAGGTCCCCCAATGGGTAACCCTAAGCCAGGTAAAGTCACTTGACCAACTCCTTCTCCTCCCAGAATACAGATAGCCTCTGCTGTTTCGTCTTCCTTGTTTGAAGAAGGAAACGTCACTTTAGCCTCTATCGCAATTCCATTGGTCACATCAGGATCATCCCCAGCCTTTTTATAAACAGTACACGTAGCACTCTTAGTGGAAAGTTGAGTGTGCTCAATCGGCATTTCCAGAACTTCTCCATTAGGTAGCGTAAATTGACAACTCGTTTGTACTTCCTGAGATAAGAGAGCAAGAAGAGCTGCTTTTGAAGCTGCAGTAGCACAAGAACCAGTGGTGAAACCGGAGTGCAAAGGAAAAAAGGAAGGCAACAGTTGTTCTATTTTTTTTCGAAGTCCCCAATCTCCATCAACCAAGATAAAGTGCAGGGGGAGTGGGGGGCGTTCAATGGCAAAAACCGGCACATGCTCTTGTTCAGCTGCGTCTATTTTCTCTTGAAAGCCACCGCTCATTCCACTCTCTTTGGTCAATAGGGCTTCAGGTCTCAATGCTTTGAGTAAATCTCTTTCTTCCAAATCGCCATAGAAACAGATTCGTTCTTTAGGGAATCCATCTTTCAGTGCTAACTGTACAGATTCCTCACGTTTGAGAACTCTGAACCAACAATCAGGATGCTGCTTCCAATAAGGTTTCAAAGCGGCAATGGTTTGTACTCCCGTGAGTGCCAACAATTTAGTAATTCCTTGCTCTTCCAGTTTCTGAATGGCTTCTGCATAATTTTTACACCAAGTGATTGCAGGAGACCTTGGAGGATAGATTCTTTCGAATCGAATGACGGGCAATGCCAATGCTAGTGCCACCTCACTCACCGTTTGGTGAAGTTGTTTAGCAAACGGATGAGCTGCATCAATCAGTAAACGAATGGCATGCGTCTCGCAGAATTGTTTCATTTCATACGTATTCATTCCCCCTGTGAGGTGGATGCCATGCGCAGAAACTAGCTCTTGTCTACTTCCTCGTGTAGAGTAGTAAAAAACTTGTTGTGATTGATCTAGCACTTTCACAACCCTTCGTCCTTCTGTTGTACCTCCAAGAATTAGAATCATGAGCGGAAAAGATGTTTAAAATGTTTATTATACAATTTAGAAACTCCATCTCTATTATCTATTGATGTACCAATCACAATCATCGTAGTCAGCTTCAATCCATTTTCTTTTACAATCTGAGCTAAATTTTTCAACTCACCACGATAGATACGTTGATCCTTCCAAGTAAGATGATAGCATGCAGCAACAGGTGTTTCTTCAGGATATTCTTTCAATAACTCCTCCTGTACTTTATCCACAATACCCGCGCTTAAGAAAATACACATCGTGCTTTGCGAGCGGGCTAAAAGATGAAGCTTTTCTTTATCAGGCATGGGGGTACGTCCTTCACCTCGTGTCAAGATAATCGTTTGAACCTTTTCAGGGATGGTAAATTGAGAGCGAAGAGCAGCAGCAGCAGCTTGAAACGAAGAAATACCAGGCGTAATGTTATAGCTCATCTTGTAACGATCAAAGAAATTCATTTGTTCCTCAATCGCTCCATAGATGCACGGATCTCCCGTATGTAGTCGAACCACAAAAGCTCCCCGATCGTAAAACTCTTTCATTAGTTCAAACTGTTCCTCTAGATTCATCGAAGCCGAACTAACTACAGTAGCCCCTGCTTTAGCACACAACGTTAATTCACGAGGAACTAAGCTGCCCGCATAAAGAATCAGATCAGCTTTCTCCAGCATTTTTCGTCCTCTTACTGAGATTAAATCAGGATCTCCAGGACCAGCTCCTACAATCTCGATATGTCCCTTCTTTGTCATAGCAGGATCAAAAGCTGCCGCAAGTGTATAGCTTTGGTCTTTTATCTTAGGAAAGATGAGTTCAGTATTTCCCGATGCTAAGAGAGCAGCAGCTTCACAAACACTAGGTGTGCCCACATGCTTACAAACGACCTCACTCGGTGAGGGCACTTCTACCGTATTGAGCGTATCTGCGGTAAAGAAATGCACGGGATATGTCGTTTGCAAAGCTTTGATGACAGGCTCATCTTTCTTCACATCAATTGTATTTATACTTTTAATCGCTTTAGGCAGCAGGCGATACGCTTTCAAATGCGCCCAAATTTTCTCGAGGATTTCCTCTACAGGTTTTGCTTGACGAGCCAATCCCACTCCTAAATGTAGCACTTTCGGTACATATTGCAGCGTAGGAAATGCTTTAGGAATGTCGTGATGAAAAGGCGATACCACAAGGAGTAGTTGAAATTGACTCCATTCGATATCCTCTATGTGTCGAAAGACAGTAACATGAGGCAATGCATTTTCCATCAAGAAAGCCGTACCTTCATCATTCGCTTCCAAGAGCAAAGCCGTAGGTTGTCGGTTTACGAAACGCGCAATCAAAGCATTAAGCGTGTCTTTTGCTTGCGGTATATAGATTTCCCAACCGTAGCGTTCATTGAGTGTGTCTAGTGCCCATAATCCGGTGCGATCACTTTGAGTTGTAATAACAGGCTCTGCCCCCAATTGTTGTGCCGCATGCTTCGTGAGTTCATTCGCTTTTCCTACATGTCCTGAGAGTACAGAAACAGCATATTTACCCGTGCTATCTATGCAGATTACCGCAGGGTCTGTATGTTTATGTATGATGTATGGAGCTATACTACGCACACAGATTCCCATAGCCCCAATAAAGAAGAAGGCATCTGTGGTAGAAAAGGCCGTTTCCATAAAAACAGGAATAGAAGCAATGCGTTGACACTCAGGAAATGCATGCGTACTATAAAGTGTAGCTTGAGGCCATTCTTTTTGGAGTTGTTGAGCAACGTGAAGACCTTGTTCCGATATGATTAAAATAGCTATGTTCATAAGACTTAATAAATAGGTGAAGTGGCTTTTAATATTTCAATAGGATTAAATAAATCCACCGTTATTTTAGTAGCAGGTTGTAAAGATAGATTACAATCTTCTGCAGCTTGTATAAATTCTTGTTTACTTTGAGGTGAAACCGCATTAAAAACAAGGGTTCCACCAGGGGAGAGGATACGACTCACCTTTTCAATCATGGCGTGTAGAGCCCCTCCATGTCCTCCTATAAAAACAGCTTCAGGAGGAGGATAAGCTGTGAGATCTAAGGTCATAAAATCGCCAATTATAGGCGCAAGACCCAAAGCACCGAAGCGCTGACTATTGATTTGCAAGAGAGCTTTTCCTTCTGCTCGTTTTTCAAAAGAAGTCACTTCAAGATGCGGGAACTGTAATTTGGCTTCTATGGAGACCGATCCCGTACAAAAACCAATATCCCAGAAAGAAGTGTATCGAGACAACTCGAGAGCACTTAATGTAGCCAATCGAATGGGTGCTTTGGTAATCATTCTTCTTCTACCGTTCAACAATTCGAACTGTTCATCTGCAATGCCAAACGGATGTCCCATACGTAGTTTTTTCTCCTCTCCTACTAATAATATATTATTGGGAAAAGTAAATGCTTGGTTGGCGACTTCAGTTAAGGCAAAACTTCGAACTTGTTCAAGTTCTTTATTACCTAAATGTTCTCCAACAAACATACGGTAATGATTATAACCATAATCAAGCATACGTTGCGCGATGACAGCAGGTGTTTTTTTTCGATCAGTAAGCACGCCTATTTTGGGCGTACGTTCCAATAAAGCACAATCAAAACCCTTCCAAGGGCGTCCTGTGAGTGAAACCACCTTCATATCATGATAAGGCATTTGCAAACGATGAGCTAATACCTGTAAAGAATTGAAATAGGGGAATAACTCTAATTCAGCTTGTGGAAACTCTCTTTTCAAGGTATTGGCAAAACCAAAGAAAAGAGGGTCGCCCGAAGCAAATACCACAATCTCCTGTTTATTTCGATACTGTTCAAATACGGCATTCAGTGGGACAGAGATATCAATCCATTCCGCTTGTTCAGGCAAAAGAGATTGGACAAGTGTATGATGTCTGATACCCCCTGAAAAGATACATCCTTTACGTATTTTTTCTTGGACCTCGAGCGGGAAACACTGCTCTTCATTATCATCTAAACCGATGACAATGAAGCGAGGAGAAAAAGAAGTTGTGGGTGAAGTGTTAGACATCTCTTCCTGGTTTTAGTTGATTTGCATCATTATAACAAAGAATGGCATTGACCAAAGTAGCAGCTAAATTACTGCCCCCTTTTCGTCCCTCAACAATTAGTTTAGGAATATGCGTAAAAGGCTTCACCATGTGTTTAGATTCCTCTACATGTACAAATCCCACAGGAGCAGCAATGATACCGCTAGGAGCTATTTGCTGTTTCCGAATCAAATGACAAAGTTCCATTAGTGCCGTAGGAGCATTACCAAAAACATACAAAGCCTCAGGATACTCCTCGTAAGCCAAACGAATGCCCGCTTGGGTGCGCGTGATCCCTTTATCAGCTGCTAAATTAGCCGTTCGGGGGTCATGTAGGTAACATTTTACCTCCACACCTAAGCGCTCTAAAGCGCCTTTTCGAATACCAGAGGTAACCATGGTAACATCTGTAATAATCGTTTTCAATTGACCACTAGCAATCGCTTCGTAGAGTTGAGCAACCGCTTGGGGATCAGAATAAAGTAACTGCTCCATTTCAAAGTCAGCAGTAGTATGAATTGCGTGGAGCAAAGCCCATTTATGATCAAGCGGTCTGTCTGGATTTTGCAATTGAGAAGCGATGGTTTGAAAACTTTTAATCATGATTTGCTGTCCTATTTTCCCCGTTTTCTCCGTATCCTTCCGATAATAGCCTCGCGGAGTAACAAAAGTATCGTTCCATGCATACGATTGAGAGTTTCCAAACAAAACTACTGTAAACATATCCACGGTCTCAGGATCGAAATCGCTGAGTGTCGTTAAATGAACTTCTTCCTCCTCTCTTCCAGCCTGACGCACATAGCCCACAGGAGTGAGCGGGGAGCGTCCTTCCGCCAAAAACAGTTCTTTCATGCGATAGAGTTGCCAATAGCGACCTTTACTCTTCGGATTATAAACTGCCGTTACAAAGTCAGCCTGAGCTGCTGCTTTGATCCGCTTCTCAATAAGCGCCCAAGGCGTCATTAATTCTGATAGCGAAAGGATGCAAAAATCATGTCCAATGGGAGCCCCCAACAAAGCAGCTGCTTTTTGAAAAGCACTAATACCTGGAAGTGTGACTAATTCCAAATCGCACCCTTTTTCTTTTTTCATTTCATGAATCAGAGGAGCCATACCGTAGATGCCAGCATCCCCCGAACTAATAACGCAGACACAATCTCCTTTTAAAGCATATTCAAAAGCTTGTTCAGCACGTGCTTTTTCTTTCTTCATGCCTGTGTTTATGCACAAGGTGTCTGGTGAAATCCACGATTGTATGAACTGAAAATAATAGTTATATCCTATCACAACGTTCGCTTCTCTCAAGGCTGAAATAACAGCGGGAGTGATATCTGATGTATTTCCTGGACCGATGCCAGCAATAATAATTTTTCCTTTTTTCATTTTTTAATTATAGATGACGCTCCTGCAAATATAGTAAAATGCGATGAACAGTGAAGATGTAATTAGTCAGTTTCTTTCGCATAACGTGCTTTCTTCTTGATGATATCTACCATACGATGCTTGATGATGAAATGAAGATGCTCAATAAATAGATCCTGTATTTCAGGTACTTGTCCTAATCCTTCCATAACAACAGTCACTTGATACCCTTCTTTTTCTAATGCTTCTTTCCAGTCTCCAGCAATGTCGTTATGAGCATGATTGCCCGCTACTAACATGAAAGGAACCAATGTGAGATGTTTGGCTTTCGTTCTTTTCAATTGAGTCAATAACGTTTCCAAAGTAGGGTAACCCTCTATGGTGCTCACATGAAAATGCGTATAGCCTTCTACGTTAAACATATAGTCCATCATAGCATAAGTCGCCGTTGCAGGAGTATATGTGCCATGTCCTACCAGCACCACCTCACCTCTGTTCTCATATCTTTTAGCTAAGATAGAAACCACTTTTTGGGCATCAGTAGCATCATAAAGGAGGGGAGTTCCCACACGTATCTCTTTAAAGAAAGGCGATACAGTAGCTACCTCTCTTCTTAGCGCTTCCATCTCAATCCCTTCTATACAATTGGTACTTTGTACCAAGATATGTGTATAACCATCCCCACGAAGTTTGAGTAAAGCATCTATAGGCGTATCTTTGAGTATCCCCTGTTTTTTGAGCCGTCTCAATACAATGCGCGAAGAATAAGCTTCTCTTACTTCAAAGCGAGGAAAAGACTGTTTTACTTTTTCATTGATGGTCTCAATAGTTTCTTTTCGAGTCTTTTCGTAGGTGGTACCAAAGTGCACCATTAAAATAGCAGCTTTGTCGGTAGGGGATAGAGTCGCCTCAAAATCAGACAAAACAAAATTTGTTTTTCCCGAACCATAAGAGTTTAGAGAAAACAACATTAAAAATGTCAATAATAAAACTTTCATTTATTTATATAGTTTAAGTGTTATACTCGTATATATCGTCCTTCCAGGAGAAAATAGTGCATAGTTCACGCCATAAGGACGGTCATCTGTTTTATTGAAAATATTTTTAACACCCATCCCTAAAACCATATTGAAATGTTTGAAACCATTAAAAGTATGCTTCGTTGTAAGGTTCCAAACCCCGTAACCAGGAGCATCACCATACATATCCCCAACATAATAACGTTTACTCTGGAAACGACCACTCAAGTTGACATTTAAATAATATTTCTTCCAATAGTGGGTGTAATTAGCCGCCGTTGTTTCCGTATGACGAATAGAGCGTTCCACATTTTCCCACACCCCATTTATCTTATTGCGCGCGTAAGCATAATTATAATTAGCAGAAAGCGAAAATCCTCCTCCAAATTTCACCAAAGTATTGATTTCAACCCCTTTAATTAACCCTTGGTCAGCATTGATATACGTCTTCAAGTTGGACAATGCTTGAATTTCACTTTCAGAGATATTTGCCATTCTTGCTTTTTCGAGCAAAGCATTCACTTCTGTTTGAGGTAATTCACTAAAAGGCGTATTGGTATAAGAAATCATGTGATCAATTTGGTTGAGGTAAGCCGTAGCTGAGATATTAAGAAACCGAGTGTTAAATTCGGTATTCAGCGACACATATTGACTTATTTCTGGTTTAAGCTGTGTATTTCCCAGTGTGAGAGTACTACTTTTATTCAATAAATAGTAGAGTTCGTTGAGTCCAGGAGAACGGAAACCAGTAGAATACGTACCTCTAATGTTGACTGGACCAGAAGAATACATCAAGGCTAATTTAGGGCTCAAGCGTCCTTTAGCAGTTTCATGATAATCAAATCGAGCACCAGCAATCGCTTTGAAATGTTTAGCCAATTGAGTTTCGTGTTGCACATAGCTCGCCAGTGTATATACAGATTTGTTCACTGAGGCAGAAGGGCGATCTAGACTTTCAGAACGATAATCAAGCCCTATCACTGTTTGGCTATGCTCATAAAAACTGAAAACAGCCTTCGTTTGAGCTTCATTAAAACGTTGCGTTTTAATGATTTGATAATCATTCACTTTAAATCCCTTAGCATCACGAATATATTTATAACGTTGGTTATAATTATCATTGGTAAGATCGAAACTAATAGACGATTTCTTATTGAAGCGGTAACGTCCACCCACACCTGCATTGTAAGATTCATAATGTAAATTGTAGTTCGAACTACCATAAAGGTCAGCTTCAACAACAGGGCGATCGGTCAATTTCCAATAATACCCTCCATTAGCATAAAAAGAAAGTTTCTCAGTAGGGGAATATGTGAACTTTTGCTCTAACAAATTAGAATGATACCCCGTTGATGTTTGTCCTGCCGTAGGAACTAATGAAATCTCATCCTCTTTATTTACATAAAATGCCTGGTTATTGTTTTGCCAACCATTGCTTTCATCGTGTTTAAAACTCGTATACGAGCCAAACTTGTCTTTCGCAATGTCTGCATTCACCGTTTGAGTATACTGTCCATACTCCTCATAACGACTTGAAGAACTTATTCTGAAAATATTCTTAGGCTCATTGGTAATGATATTAATCACCCCAGCGATGGCGTCAGAACCATAAAGCGACGACCCTGCACCATTGAGTACCTCAATACGTTTCACACGACTTAAATCAATCTGTGAAAGATCGACGTTGTTAGCCACATCTCCAATAAGCTTATGCCCATTGATTAATATAAGTACATACTTGTTAGACAACCCGTTCATCATAAGATGTGAACCCATGCTATTCGCAGAGAAAGATAAAGAAGGAACGAGCATAGTAACCGCTTGTTGAAAGTCAATGATTCCTGTTTTGTTAATATCTGTAGCGGTGATTACAGTAACAGGTGCAGGGGTGTTTTTTAAACGTTGATGCGTTCCAGTACCTGTGACAACTACAGGACTTAGATTTACTTCCCAATCCTTTTTTTTGTGAGACGTTTCTTGTGCCATCACTCCCAAAGTAGCCACACTTCCTAATAAGGCAACTACTAATTTCCTTTTCTTCATAAATGATTAAATAAAATGAATAAATATAGTCTTGACCCCGAGACTATTCAATTATCTGCTTGGCTTAGGCAGGTTTCCTGACTCTTCCTTAATAAAAGCGACCTTCCCATCAGTGTGATTCACTGAACAGTGGTTTTAAAGATTAAACTTTTATTTTCCTCTAAAATATCTTTAGAAGTGGAAATTACAGTAGCGGGCACTGTTCTGGATTTTCACCAGATTCCCTTTTATGTAAAATACAGAATGTAATTCTACATCACCTAAATCGACGACAAAGGTAGAAATTCTTGCTGAATGAAGAAAAGAACTTTCAGAATTGATTGTTAAAAGACCTCAATTTATTCCTTTGCTCTCTTACGTTTATAAGCAAAAGACTTCCAAAATTCCTCAGGTCTTTTTTGGCTTTGCAACTCCATGCGAGCCATCACGAAAAACAAATCAGATATCCGGTTAAGCAACTGTAAGATGGATGCGGGTAATGTATCCGTTTTATGCAAGGACCAAAGTCTACGTTCTGCACGTCGAGCCACGGTACGCGCCAACTGTAAGTGAGCAGCCACAGGCGTACCTCCAGGCAAAGTAAAATAACCATTATTTGTGATTTTCCCCATCATCTCATCCATTTCTTGTTCCAAGCGAGCAACAAACTCATTCGATAAGACATTTGGGTTTTTATGGCGGATGGCTTCAGGTGTAGCTACAAGACTCATGACGACCATCAGTTCTTTTTGCAAATCGTGCAATAGCGATTGCCACACATGCTCTAGAGGTAGCAAAGAACGAATAACTCCAATCATAGCATTCAATTCATCTATCTCTCCATTCGCTTCAATTCGGATATCATCTTTTGCCACTCTTTCTCCTCCGTGGATTCCTGTGGTACCAGCATCTCCTGTTCTAGTATAAATTCGTCGCATATCAAAATAAATTAAAAGGGTTTATTTCTCCCCAATAAAGGTGAGTATAACTAGCTATGGTATTTTTATATCGGTAAATAGGCGTCTTCACAGCTATTCCCTTGGCATTGTAAACTTGTGTAATTGTTTTAGCACTTTCCTTTGCATCGTCCATCGCAACCTGCGTATAGTGAAATTCATGCCCTCGTAAGAGCAATCCATTATAACTCAATCGGCGATAGCCTAAGCTCAGTTTCCTGGCAGCAGAAGTCGCATCAATAGCAAAAGGAAAAACGCCTACCATTGGAAAAGTACCCTCCTCTTTTAAAAGTGCTTTCGATAGGTAAATCATGCCTCCACATTCAGCTAACGTGCGTCCCCCTTGTGTTATATAAGCATAAATTTCTTTTTTTAACGTGTTGTTTTCAGCAATCACTTGTGCATGCTTTTCAGGATATCCCCCGGGCAAATAAAGGAGATCAATATCCTCTGGTAAATGCGCCTCTCGTTCAGGATCAAAAAAAGACACTTTCCCCAATCTTTCTAAACTCACCAAGTGCTCTGCATAAATAAAAGAAAAAGACTCCTGATTGCGAGCCACAGCTATATGAAGCTTTTGTTCAGTCACTTGTGTCCCCTTTTGCTCCTCCTTGTTTAAAAGCGGGTCAGGCAAAGCAGTTAACGTCAACAATTGCTGCCAATCAATCTCCTTTCGAATCACGGTAGCAGAAGCTTCCAACTCATCAGGAGCAGAGGTAGCAAAATCAAGCCCTAAATAGCGATCCTCTATTTTTAACTCATTATGTCGATGCAGACTACCCAAATAGCATAGGTTGAGATCTTGGCACACTTCCATCAATAATTGAGCATGACGTTCACTCCCCACTTTATTAAAAATGATTCCTTTAATCTGAATGTCCTTATTGAACTGCTGAAAACCATAAATCAAAGCAGCCATAGAATAGGCACTAGATTGTGCATCCACCACTAAGATAACAGGCAAATGTAAGATGCGAGCAATGTCGGCAGAAGACCCCTTTAGACGATCATAGCCATCGTAAAGTCCCATCATTCCTTCCACGATACAAACATCAGCTTGAGCAGAATAGTGCTGATAAAGCTCTAGTAGATGAGGCTCTTCAGTCATGAATGAATCTAAATTAATCGAAGGGCGCCCGCAAGCTTGCTCATGATATTTAGTATCTATATAATCAGGACCGCATTTAAAAGGCTGCACCTTATACCCCTCTTGGGTAAATAATTCCATTAAGCCTCTACAAATAGTCGTTTTTCCAGCACCAGACATAGGAGCTGCAATCATAAATTGTGGTTTCATATCTTCTTGGATGATCAATACTTTTTTACATCTGCAAACATAGATAAAAAGATTGAATTACAATTGGAAAAAATACGATATTTGCGAGGGGTAATAGAATCAATACTCGCCATTCTATTTCATATCGTTGATCTTTTTAAATAAATAATTAGTGATTGAGAAAATGTAATTTCATTTCTCAACCACTAATTAAAGATATATGCATTTCAGGTATTAGAAAATAGATACTCTAAAAAATAGTAATGTGTAAATATGAAAAGTAATTTTATATTAAATAAGAGAAAACTCGTTTTATCTTTCTTTTATTGCTGCCAAGACCATTGTCGGGAATGCATGACCACTATCTGGTTGCTGAATCCTGAAATGACCAAATCCTGCCTCTCTCAAAGCTTCTATTAATACCATTTCGGGTAGTTGATGCGTTGGATAGCCTACTATTCGGGTGTGAAGTTCAACTAATGCGAGGGTCAACTCACTTTGTGTATCCATTGCTTTGTCACAAATATGATTCGAGACAAAAAGACCACCTGGTTTCATCGATTTGCTGATCTTTTTCAACAAATCTACTAGTTGACCTTTTGCTCCGTATTCGTATAGATAATGAGATACGAAAAAGAAATCGTATCCTTGACCAAAGTCATCATTGCTTTTTATATCAAATCCGTGGTACGTAACTCGGTTGAAATTTTCCTCATCTTGCTTTAATTCTTTAGCATTCTGACAGACTTCAGGGAGGTCATATACATGTGATTGCATCTTTTTATTTTCTTGCAAGAATGCATATGAGAAATAACCGGTATTTCCTGCTAAATCGCACATCTTAGTACAAGTGTTGAATTCGGGAATACTTCTTATAAATGAAACGACCCCTTGCAATGTGCCTGCTTTCATCTTTTGTTCCATATTGATGGACGATTCTTTAGTATTCCACATTTTACCTTCAAACGTTTGTGTTTCCCATTTCAATGCGTGGAGGAGTTCATCGAAAGGTCCTCTGCTGCCATCAAATTGTCGTATGCTATTTATTTGACAGGCTTCTGATGACTGGACCAAGTATTCTTTAGCAAGAGGAGTCATACTATAGGTGTTGTTTTCTAGAGAAACTAATCCAATCTTTTCTAACACGTTTAGAAATGCTTCGGTTATTGCTATTTCTGTTCCTAGTTTTTCTACTATTGTTTCGAGCGTATAGTCGTGTTTGGAGTAGGTCAATCGATTGTCCTTTTGAGCTAGTATCTCAAAAAGTTTAATTTCTATTGCTGCATTGATTACTTTGGGTATGTAGCTGAGGTACAACAAATTGTTCAGTTTGCTATAGTGTGAATTTAATGTAGGGATGTTCATCTTTTTAATTATTTGATTTTATTTGGCGCTCTATCATCTTAGCAAAGAGCCCTTTTTGTTTTTGTAATTCGTCTGGTGTTCCTTTTTCAACAACATTGCCATCGGCAAGTACTACTATCTTATTAGCATTGGCAACTGTACGCATGCGGTGAGCGATGATAAGTACTGTCTTGTCTTTTATTAGTGCAGCTATTCCTGATTGAATCTTGGTCTCATTTTCTACATCTAGTGAGGCAGTAGCTTCATCGAGTAGGACAATCGGGGCATCTTTCAATAAGGCACGGGCAATGGATATGCGCTGACGTTCTCCTCCTGAGAGAGTCTCTCCATTTTCTCCGATGACGGTATCGTAACCTTGTGGCATGTTCCGAATAAATTCATCACATTGAGCTATCTGAGCGACGTGTCTGATTTCTTCTTCGGAAGCATCGCGTCTACCTATGCGAATGTTGTCCATGATTGTCGTATTGAATAAGACGACATCTTGAAAGACAATGGAATAGTATTTCAGTAGTGCTTCGGGGTCTATGTCACCGATGTTGTGCCCACCTAACGTAATCTTTCCATTTTCGATGTCCCAAAAACGTGCCGCGAGTTTTGCAGCTGTACTTTTTCCGCCTCCTGAAGGGCCTACTAAAGCAGTTATCTCACCTTGGTTTGCTGTGAAAGAGACGTCATGAAGTACTCGCTTATTTTTCTCATAAGAAAAATCGACATGGCTAAATTCGATATCGAATCTTTTGAGATGTACTGTCTTTTTCCCTTTTTGAATTGGCATTGCTTGCATTTCATTCATCCGATTGATGCGTACATTGAGATACAGCAGTGCAGCAAGATGAGAAAATACTTCGTTGATCGGATTATAAATACTTGCCGAAATCATGAGGAAAATGAGGTAAACGAACAAACTAACACTCCCAGATGCTACCATGCTTGCCCCTACAATAATCACACTTGCAAGCCCTAGTTTGAGAAAACCTTGTGCACTGTTGACCATGGCGCCTGTAAATAATTCACCGTTGATCAGATGTTCCTCATACCGATCTACTGTTGCTTCGAATTCGGTGAGGTAAGTTTCTTCTTGATTGTAAGATTTCATTTCTTGAATGACATCTATTCCTTCTTGAATCTTTTCACTCACGTCTCGTTTACTCTGGTATTCTGCTTGATTTGATCTATCTATTCTCTTTTTTGCAAAAAAAAGGATTAAGATGGCAAACGGTACGACCCAAAACAAGGCTAGTGCTAATGGCCAATGATAAAAGAACAGTCCGATTGCAATGAGAAGAATGCTTAAAATGGATGCAAATAACTGTGGAACGGCGTGGGAAAAGGTTTGCTCCAAATCCGTGTTGTCGTTCATTATGGTGGATGTCAAATCTGAGAGGTTCTTTTCACCAAAAAAAGCTAGAGGTAGTTTCCTTAATTTTTCTGCCAATGAGATTCTACGGTTGGCACTTTCTTCATAAACTGTAGAATAGGTACTTTTGTACTGAATCATTGCTATGATGAACATCAGAAGCATAAATCCGATGCCAAGCAAGGCATAATATCCTAATCCGTGGGTAATGCTTAGCGTAGGGTCAAGGGCTTTATTTAGATATTCTTCCAAGAAATAGAATAAATAGACTGCTGGGAGCATCAGGGCTATATTGAGTAATGTGGAATATAACGTTCCTTTTATAAAGGATTTAGCTCCGTCTGGAGTTAAGGCGAATTTTTTTTGTATTGTTGTTATCATGATTTGTGTTTTTTGTCATTCTTTATTTTCCTACTGTCCATTTCACTGATTGCTGATATTCGTTCCACATGTTGGTATAGATGCCTTGTTGGTTAATCAGTTCATCATGTGTCCCTTGTTCTGCTATTTGTCCGTTGTTTATCACTAAAATGGAATCGACATCTTGTACACTAGTTAGTCGATGAGCAATCATCAAAACGGTCTTGCCTTGCGCCAAAATTCCTAGTGCTTTTTGAATGAGATGTTCATTCTCGGGATCGGTAAAGGCTGTGGCTTCGTCGAGTACAATGATAGGAGCATCTTTTAAGATGGCACGAGCCAATACAATGCGTTGTTGTTCACCCCCTGACAGATAAGTCCCTTCTGTGCCAATCTTAGTGTGTAATCCATCGGGCAAGCGGTTGATAATTTCACGACATTGAGCCATGTCTACTGCACGATTTACTTCTTTCAAACTGGCTTCATGATTGCCATATTTTATATTTTCCAGTAGCGAGGTCTTGAACAGTTTTGTATTCTGGAATACAAAAGATATGTTTTTCATCAATTCTTTATTGTCTATCTCCTTTACGTTGATGCCGCCAATTCGGACTTCGCCGTCTGTCACATCCCAAAAACGAGGTACTAGTCGAGCAATCGTGGTCTTTCCACCGCCTGAAGTTCCAACTAATGCTACGGTCTTTCCTTGTGGAATAGTGAAACTGATATTGTCAACGGCTTTTTTATTTGCCTCGGGATAACTAAAGGATGTCTTCCTAAATTCAATATCGAAATCTATCATCTGTAGTGACTTCTTGGCTGCTGGAAGTGGGGCTACAGACAGTAAATCGTCCAAACGGTCAACGGATTCTTTTGCTTGTCTAAAGGCTTGGGTTAGATACATACTTCGCATAATACTTTGCGAAAAGATAGGTGTAATAAGCACGTATAGAAAAAGATTCAATATGATTAGTGCTATATTATCGGAATGATTGATTAGTATGATGGCTGTGGGAACAATGAAAAAGGAGAAGGCATTGATAAGCACGGTGTAGAGTGACATCGGATATTGCCATAGATTGGTGAAGTCCATAACCATCTCTTTATACCTAACGATGCTGTTGTGGAAATTCTTGAAGGAAAAGACTGTCTGCTGGAATACTTTTACTACTGGAATGCCACGTACATACTCCACGGCTTCGGTATTCATCTCTTCAAGTGAATTCATATACATTTGCATGAATTTTCGTCCTTTGTGACCCATCATGAAATTCATTAGTATCATCGCTAGACAGATAGGGATAAGACACGCTAGGCCTAGTCGCCAATCGAAAATGAATATGAGGACAGCTGCGGTAATTGGCATGACTATTGTCGCGGCCAAATCGGGTAACTGATGGGCTAGAAAGGTATGAGTGATACTGGCATTGTCATCGATTATTCTACGTATTCGTCCTGATGAATTCTTGTCAAAGAATCCAAGTGGGCTATTAACCATCTTTCTCATAGCTTGGCGGCGGATGTTGGTTTCAGCACGGAAGGCTGCTAAGTGCGACGCCGTTAATGCTACAAAGTACAATATTATACTTCCAATAGCCAAACCTGTTGCCCACCACGCATAGGTCTGGATTTTTGTTGATGCTCCAATTTCTCCATGATAAATGAATTCTCGAATGATAAACCACACTAGAATGTATGGTAGCATACCCATTAAAGCACTCAGTGCAGATAATCCCAAAGACAGTGGAAGCAGTGCTTTTCTACCTGTCATATAGGCTTTGAGTTTAGATAGTGTTGTCATGTCTTTTTTCTCTTAACCGTTAGCTTTATTATTTCAAACTACAAACGTATAACATTATTCTTTATGATACAATCGCTATTTATGAGTATAATTACTTCCGGTAAAAGTTCTCGGTTCCTTTTCTGTCAAGTGATAGTCGCTCTATAATACCTAATTGTAGGTATTCCTTTTCTCACTCAAATTTTGATTCATGCTAGAGGTCTTCTTGATGAGCTGTATATGGCGATTCTTACACGGTGTTTTATTTGCCTTTATTCAAAAAGAATGGTATATTTGCCCTGTTATGCGCCCTATTCTAATTAGTATTCGTCTCTTCAATTGAAACATCCATGAAAAAATATCATAGCTTCTTGTATTGTTTGCTTTGCTGTCTGTACTCCTTATCTGTCGCTGCAGATAATCGGTCTTTTACCTATTTGCAAGATAGTCAATTTCTATCTGATGAGCAGGTGAATACGCTTTGTAAAGATACTAATGGGGTGCTCTGGATTGGTACTGCTAATGGGCTTAACTGCTATGATGGCTATGAGGTGCAATCGTTCTTTCACAACAGTACTTCTCTACATTCACTTCCAGATAATCATATCAGTCATATCTCGAGGGCTCCTGGACAACTACTTTTAGTGAGTTCTTATAGGGGTTATTGTTTTATTGACCCTGTCAAGCGATGTGTTGTCTATGGACGTTTGGCTGAGTTGTGTGACCGTATGCGCTTGGTCGGTGAAATCAGTCAGTTGTATAGTGATGAGCAGTATCTCTGGTTTTGTTTCCAAGGTTCTTCCAAAATACTGCGTTATGATTCTTCCCATGGGACGGTTGATGATTTTTCTATTGACCCTCGCTATGGCTATGTGGTGGATAAGGTCGAGGGGCATATGGCTTTTTTAACCTCTAAAGGGCAGGTGTTTTGTCTCGAGGGGGGACATATGGTACTCCGAGTTGATTTCTCTATGGCACAGCCTTCTAATGGGCAACCTAGACTGTATATCGACTCGAAAGGAAATTATTATTATTTCAGGTCTGGAGGAAAGGGATTTATCCGTTATATATCTGGTCAGAAACGTTTCGATGTCCTTCTGGATGACTTAGTGGTCAATGATTTGTTGATGGACCAAGAAAAGGCACTTTGGGTAGCCACTGACCATTCGGGGGTGATCATCTTGGATACTCTTGGACATAAACGAGGCTATCAGACAACTATGGAGACGACTCATTCTATCCCTCATAATAATATATTATGTCTCTATCAGGATGAGCATCAGGTCATGTGGTTGGGAGGATACAAACGGGGAATCTCTTATTATGTGAATAAACAGGTTGACTATGTCAATAATTTTCTTTCTACACTTCCCAATGCAATTGATTGTATTCCTGATGTCACTGCGGTATTGCCTACTGAAAAGGGTTGTTGGTTGGGAACTAATGAGCATGGTTTACTTTTCTATGATTGTTTGTCTCAGAAAGTGGTTAAGCGGTTTGATACGCATTCATCACCTGCTATCTCTTCAAATGTCGTGGTGAGTTTCTGTCAGGATGCCGATGGGTCTATTTGGGTCGGTCAGTATTGGGGCGGATTGGCTCATCTGATCGATGGACAGGTCATCGAGTATAGGCATCAAGCGGGAAAGGAGAATGGTTTGTCTTCTGATAATGTATGGGACTTGTATCAAGATGAGCATAAAGTATTGTGGATAGCGACTTTGGGGGGAGGGCTTCAGTCTTATAATCCGAGGACGAAACGTTTCAAGACGTTTCGAATGAGTGAACATGATTTGCTTCCTTCGGATGTGCTATATGCTATTACGCCAGGGCCTGATGATATCTTGTATATTGCTACTTCAAATGGGGTCTGTGCATTTCATAGACGTACTGGGCAGTTTGATTATATAGGTGACACGCATTTCGAGTCTCATCTGATGAATGGTAGTGATGTCATAGAGGTGTATTATGATTCTCGGGGGTTATTGTGGATTCTTACCCGAACTCAAATGCATGTGTATGATGTGTTGCATCACAGGTTCGTGGAGGTTCCATTTCTTGCTAACCAGATGCATACTAAGTTTGCGGGTATTAATGAAGATGCTCAGGGACGGATTTGTGTCAGTTGTGCAGATGAGATTTGGTTAGTGACTGTATCTACCCAAGAGGATTCTACTCAAGAGGATACAGAGACTCAGCAGGGATATGGCTTTGACTTACATACGTTTGGACGTTCCAATTTTATTCAGAATCGGGCATTTAACCAGCGCGCTATTGCCTTGGATCATCAGGGGCAGTTCTGGATTGGGGGTAGCAATGGGGTGACGCGTATCTCTCCTGCTGCCATGTATGATTATACAGAACCGGTCAATATACATCTGAAAAGTCTTTATCTCAAAGGACAAAAGGTGGCTGTGGATAGTACATACAACGGACGTGTAATCTTATCTAAACCTGTGGCGGAATTGTCGAAGTTGACTTTGGACTATAATCAGAATATGTTTTCCCTCTCTGTCTATACTGATCATATTCTCAATGCATCGAATCAGCAGTTTGCTTATACACTAAGTGAGGTGCAAGAACAATGGATGCCACTCAAGAAAGGGGTCAATGAAATGCATTTTATGAATGTCAAACCAGGAACATATCTGCTCAATGTATGTCTGTATGATACTACGGGGTATTATCTGAGTAATCAGATTACGATGCAAATCGTGGTTTTGCCACCTTTGTGGCTTACTTGGTGGGCATATGGCTTGTATCTGCTACTAGGTATCGTATTGACGGCGTTGACTATAATACTTATCCGTTATCATCTGAGACAGAATTATCAGATTTTGCAGTTGTCTTATGAAGCTAAACGAGAAAAGGAATTGACTAAGTTGAGATTGCAGTTCTTTACTGATATTTCACATGAAATCCGTACTCCATTATCGCTTATCTTAGGGCCACTGCAGCGATGTATACAGTCTGAAGATTTGGGAAGTATCAAGAAACAGATGCGGGTGATGCAGCAGCATGGTTCGCTGTTGATGCGACTCGTCAATCAGATTCTTGATTATCGAAAAATTGATATCTCTGGGGTTAAGGTGCATGTTGCACCTCATGATTTGACTAGTCAACTCACGGAATGGGTCGACAGGTTCCAGTATTTAATCAATCAGCAGCAGGCGCATCTGTGTCTGGAGGGACCACAACAGCTTATCTGTGGATATGATGATGACTTGCTCGAAAAGGTGTTGACTAATTTGTTGTCGAATGCCTTGAAGTATGGTGGGGATGGGGTCACAATTCATATTGTCTTTCAGCATATGAATGATGCTGATGATACTGAAAAGTCTTTTTTAAGTATTTCTGTGAAGGATAATGGACCTGGTATCTCTGTTACTGACCAAGACCATGTGTTTGAACGCTTCTATCGCAATGAGGCAGCTGATGATGAACAGCACAAATGGGTGCAAAACGGGACGGGAATCGGTTTGTTTCTTGTCAAACATTATGTAGAGGCTATGGGGGGACAAATTTTACTCAAAGATAATATTGAGGAAGGACACGGGTGCGTGTTTAGTTTCACTATTCCTACTACGGTAGATGCTGTGGTGATGGAGCGTGAAGCGCATTGTTATTCATCGCAGGTGGTGGATGAGAAACCGTCTCTAGTTCATGAAGTAATCAAACCGGCTCACAATGAGTTGGTATTAATCGTCGATGACCATGCTGATTTTAGAGCGTATCTCTTAGATACGATGAAGGCTTATTATCATCTGGAATGTGCCGTAGATGGGGTGGAGGCTTGGGAGATGATTCCTACTCTCATGCCGGATATTATCATATTGGATAAAATGATGCCTCGAATGGATGGACTTAAATTGTGTCAACTAATCAAAGAGGATGTCCGAACTGCTCATATCCCTGTGATTATGCTTACGGCTTGTACCGATGATGAAAATAGAGCTGAGGGATTGGCTCATGGAGCGGATGATTATATCAGCAAACCCTTTGAATGGGAAGTGCTGAATCTGCGTATCGAGTATCTCTTGGATAAAAATCGACTTCAACAGGAGAAATTTCTGTATCGAGCTTATTTGGAACCAAATCGTCTCAATCTGAGCAAAGCGGATGAGACGTTTTTGACTACGGCATTGCATTTTGTGCAGGACCATGTACAAGATGCTGACCTGACGGTGGAAGGACTTAGTCAAGAATTGGGGATGAGTAGAGCACACCTATATAAGAAGCTTACATTTATCACTGGGAAATCTCCTGTGGAGTTTATCCGTCTGGTTCGTTTGAAGACGGCGGCTCATCTTTTGAAGCAGGGGGATAAAAATGTATCTGAAGTCGCCTATGCAGTCGGCTTCAAAACACCAAAGTATTTTTCTAAACAATTTAAAGAGGTTTTTGGGCTATCTCCCTCTGCTTATGGCAAAGAGGATTAAGGGAGACGAATGTTTCTCTGAGGGGGTATAGATGTTGCTTAAGGCCTATAAAGCAACAATTAGTCCCCTAATTGGCATCATGTGTGTGGCGCTCTTGTGCCTTTCGTACTAGGTGAACGTTGTTCGGTTTGCATATATTTGCAACTGAACAAATGAACCTATTATTAAGTATGAAAAACTTTTTCCTTTTGATGTGTGCTTGCGCCCTTGTAGCTTGCAGCACTCCTGAAGTCCAAAATGTGCCTGGTGGTGTCGAAGTTCAAGTGCTTCACCCTAAGAAGGGGCATGCACAGACTGTGCGTCTCATCGCGATGGCTGATGACATTATTCGTGTGACGGAATCGCCAACGGCTTCGATTAAAGATCGTCCTAGCTTGATTGTCGTCGAACAACCTGTATATACAGCTGTCACTGTGGACAATCGAGATTCTTGTGTTGTCTTATCTACTCCAAACATTCAAGCAGAAGTGTGCAAAGAGAATGGAGAAGTGCGTTTCCTCGATGCGACTGGTCAATTAATCCTAAATGAAGTCGAAGATGGCGCGTCGTTTACTCCTATCGCTGTAGATAGTACCCATGGTTATGGGACGTATCAACAATTTGCTTCGAGTGAGGATGAGGCTTTCTATGGTTTGGGACAGCATCAATCGGATGAGTTTAATTATAAAGGTAAGAATGAAGCGCTCTTTCAATATAATACGAAGGTGTCTATTCCTTTCGTGCAATCATCCAAACATTATGGTCTGTTGTGGGATAATTATTCGTTGTGCCGATTCGGGGTGCCCAAGGATTATCAACAACTCAATGAACTCTTTGATTTGTCTACTCCTCGAGGTAAAAAAGGAAGCTTATTAGCGACTTATACGGCGGCGGCACGGCATGATGATGACCGTATAAATCGTCTCGAAGATCATATCTGCTATGAAGATATCAAATCGATTAAAAATCTACCTGAACAGTTTCCGCTCGATGGGGCATCGGTGACTTATGATGGTTTTATCGCTCCCAAAACTTCTGGGACTTACTTCTTTCAACTTTATTATGCGGGATATGTGGAGGTTTCTATCGATGGAGAAACAATCGTTCCTGAACGTTGGCGCACTGCTTGGAATCCAAATGCATATCGCTTCCAAGTGAAGATGGAAAAGGGGAGAGAATTGCCTATTCATATCTCATGGAAACCAGATGGAAGTATCTCATACTTAGGGTTGCGGGCGGTATTACCTTCTTCTCCTGAAGCTCAAAATAACCTCACTTTTAGTTCTGAAATGGGGCAGAATCTAGATTATTATTTTATTAATGGAAAATCTGCTGATGATGTCATCTCTGGATATCGCCATTTGACAGGCAAAGCACCTATTATGCCCAAATGGGCCATGGGATTCTGGCAGAGCAGAGAGCGATATCATACACAAGCGGAATTGGTAGGGATACTCAATACTTTCCGCGAAAATCATATTCCGATTGATAATATTGTGCAGGATTGGAATTATTGGAAAGAAGATGCTTGGGGTAGTCACGAGTTTGACAAGGACCGCTTCCCTAATCCTAAGGGCATGATTGATTATGTTCATTCTAAACATGCGAAATTTATGATTTCGGTATGGCCTAAATTCTACTGTACAACCAAGCATTATAAAGAATTAGATGCCAAAGGATGGATGTACAAGCAGGCGGTCAAAGATAGTATTCGTGATTGGGTCGGACCGGGATATGTAGGGTCCTTCTATGATGCTTATAGTGCTGGAGCTAGGAAATTGTTTTGGAAGCAAATGGAAACAACCTTATATCCTCTGGGGATTGATTCTTGGTGGATGGATGCTAGTGAACCTAATGTCAAGGATTGTACCGATATGCCTTATCGTAAGGCGCTATGCGGACCGACGGCTTTGGGCTCGTCGACTGAATATTTCAATGCTTATGGATTGGAAAATGCAGACGCCATCTTCAATGGTCAGATGAAAGTCGCTCCCGATAGACGCGTGTTTCTTTTGACTCGTTCTGGATTTGCGGGCTTACAACGTTATTCTACTGCTGTATGGAGTGGAGATATTGCTTCACGATGGGAGGACATGAAAGCTCAGATTACTGCTGGATTGAATTTCTCGTTGGCGGGGGTTCCTTATTGGAGTATGGATATAGGTGGTTTCTGTGTAGAACGCCGCTATCTCAAGGCACAACAAGCCTTTATGCGCTCTGGAGTGGTCAATGCGGATTTAAAAGAATGGAGGGAACTCAATACTCGTTGGTATCAATTTGGTGCTTTCGTCCCTATCTTCCGTGCTCATGGGCAATTCCCTTATAGAGAAATATGGGAGATTGCTCCTGCCAAGTCTCCGACATATCAGGGTATTCTTTATTATATGCAACTGCGTTATCGCCTGATGCCTTATATCTATTCTATCGCTGCCAAGACCTATTTTGACGATTATACGTTGATGCGTGCATTGGTTATGGATTACGGGCAGGATGTCAAGACTCATGATGAACATACACAGTTTAGTTTCGGACCATCGCTCATGGCGTGTCCTGTATATACCTATGGTGCACGTAAACGTGATGTCTATCTCCCCAATACTCGTAACTGGTATGACTTTTATACTGGAGTATCGTATCAGGGAGGACAGACAATTCAGACTGCTGCACCAATGGATCGAATGCCGGTATTTGTACCTGCTGGTGCTATTATTCCGATGGGACAACCAATGGAATATACGGATGAGAAACGAGATGATATTCTCGATATATGGGTGTATCAAGGTCATGATGGTGATTTCACCTATTACAATGACCAAGGCTCTAATCTACAATACCTCAAAGGAAATTATACCAAAATCCCTATGCATTATGATGATGCTTCACGCAAGTTGACTTTCGGGGATTCTGAGGGCCATTGGAGCAATCAGCCTCAAACCGTGGTGATGCGTATTCATTATGTCACTCCTGAGCATCCTTTGGGAATAGATACTCATAGTGTAGTCAATAAGATCCTGTATTATACGGGCAATGCTGCTGAGGTGGATCTATAGCTCTCTTCTTATTTTGATAGAACATTTTATATCCTAATTATGACTATTAGAAAAATACATTTTGTAGTATGTGTGATGTGTTTGCTGATGCTTCCTTCCTCTGGGTTGGTCGCATCAGCACTAACGCACCGACAAAGAATCTCACTAGACGATTCTTGGACTTTTCATCTCGGTGATGAGGTGGAGTTTGCTTCTAGCGATTATGATGATTCTCAATGGCGTGTCTTGGATGTTCCTCATGATTGGGCTATCGAGTCTGACTTCTCTCAAGAGGCACCTGCAGGACCTAACGGAGGTGCCTTGCCTGGTGGCATCGGCTGGTATCGTAAGCGTGTCGTACTGGATATGCATGATTTGACTCAACAACTCTATCTTCTTTTTGATGGGGTTTATATGCAGGCTTCGGTTTATGTCAATGGACAATATGTAGGAGGACGTCCTAATGGATATCTGCCTATCTATATCGATATCTCTGAGGTGGCTCAATTAGGAGAAAATGTAGTGGCGGTGCGTGTGGACAATGAACATCAGCCTAATTCAAGATGGTATAGTGGTTGTGGTATCTATCGTCATGTGTGGCTTATCAAGAAGCCGAGTGTACAGATTGATCATGATGGGGTGTATGTCCGTTCAATACCAGCAGCTGATCATGCGGATATCACTATTCAAACTACGCTCAACAATGCAGGGAACCTTAGGCATGCTGCGATTCTTAATCAGCAAGTGATTTCTCCTACTGGACACGTGGTGAATTCCACGCCGCTGATGGTTAATCTGGAGCAGAATGCTCATCAAGAGATTATTCAGGAAATCAGACTTGAAGGAACACCTCAACGATGGGACATCGAACATCCCAATCTATATACGCTGCGGACGTCTCTGAGTTCTGGAGATACGTTAACAACTCGTTTCGGTATACGCAGTTATCACTTTGATGCTCAACAGGGGTTTTTCCTAAATGGACGACATGTGATGCTCAAGGGGGTATGTATGCATCATGACCTTGGCTGTCTGGGTAGTGCTATAGATACTCAAGCGATGCTTCGTCAGTTGACTATCCTCAAAGAAATGGGTTGCAATGCAATTCGTTGTGCTCATAATCCTCCTGCTCCTTCTTGGCTAAATCTATGTGACTCGATGGGGTTTGTGGTGATGAATGAATCTTTTGATATGTGGCGTAGGCGCAAGACGACTTACGATTATTCGACTCATTTTGAAGCATGGTATGTTCGCGATTTGCATGATATGATGTTGCGTGACCGAAATCATCCAGCTATCATGATGTGGAGTATTGGTAATGAAGTGCTTGAGCAATGGAATGATATCTCTACTGATACCTTATCGATCGAAGCAGCTAATCTGATATTGAATGCACAGAAAGATGCTTCTCAACTCGGTGATGTGCATGATAGTCTATCGTTCAATGCACGACTCACTCAGACACTGGCTGCACTTGTCAAACGCGATGTGCCAGATGCACTCGTCACTGCTGGATGCAATGAACCACGTCCTGCTAATCATTTGTTTCGAAGTCAGGCTCTTGATATTATAGGTTATAATTATCATGAGCAATACCTTGATAGTATCTCTTCTTTCTTTCCTGGTAAACCGTTTCTTTTTAGTGAAGCTACTTCGGCTTTGATGACTCGAGGATATTATGAGATGCCTTCCGATAGTGTGCGCTTATGGCCAACCCGTTGGGATGTTCCTTTCTCTTCTTCTGAAACGAAATGCAGTGCGTATGACAACTGTCGTACTCCATGGGGCAATTCCCATGAGGGAGCTTGGTTAGCAGTGAAGGATAATCCTTTCGTCGCTGGACTTTTTGTATGGACAGGATTTGATTATTTAGGAGAACCAACCCCATTTTCATGGCCTGCCCGAAGTTCTTACTTTGGCATCGTGGATCTAGCAGGATTCCCAAAGGATGTCTATTATATGTATCAGTCAGAATGGACAGATAAGCCGGTTTTACATTTGTTTCCTCATTGGAACTGGACGGCTGGACAAACAATAGATATGTGGGCTTATTATAATCATGCTGATGAAGTGGAACTATATATCAATGGCTTATCACAAGGAATCAGACGTAAGACGAAGGAGTGCTTACATGCCATGTGGCGAGTGACATTCGAACCGGGTACGGTGACTTGTGTAAGCCGAAATCATGGAAAAGAGGTGATGCGTGTGTCTCATCAAACGACTGGACGACCGGTCAATTTAGTGGCTAAAGTGGATCAAACGAGTGTCGATGCTGGTGGTAATCTTGTCTTTATCACTGTGGAGGCTAAGGACCAAGCAGGACGTATCGTGCCTACTGCACAGAATAAAATATCCTGTCAAGTTACGGGACAAGCGCGATTCGTAGGCATGGATAATGGATGCCAAACTGGACACACGTCGTTGCAAACTCCTCACAGCCGTTTGTTTAACGGCAAATGTCTCATCGTCGTGCGAAGTACGAAACAAGCTGGGGAAGCAACGATTAAAATCTTTGGTGAACACCTTAAAGAAATTGACCTGTCTTTACTTATAAACGAATAATTACCTAATAGACTAAATGAATAATACAATGAACAAACTGAAAATGATGGCGCTGTCGGCAACTATGATGGGCGGAATTTCTGCTGTGGGACAAGCCCAAACAGCACATCAAGAGGTACCTGTTTACCTACAGGTAAATGCTGCATTATCCCTAAGGGTAGAAGATGCACTTAGTAGAATGACTCTAGAAGAGAAAGTCGCACTGTGTCATGCGCAGAGTAAATTTAGTGTGGCGGGCGTGAAACGGTTGGGGATACCCGAACTGTGGATGAGTGATGGACCTCATGGGGTACGTGAAGAAATTAGTTGGGATTCATGGGCTCCATCGGGATGCACGAATGATTCGTGTACTGCTTTTCCAGCCTTGACTTGTTTGGTTGCTACATGGGAGCCTGCTTTGGCTCATAAATATGGGCAGGCACTCGGTGAAGAGGCTAGGTATCGCAATAAGAGTGTAATCTTAGCACCTGGAGTGAATATCTATCGGACGCCATTGAACGGACGTAACTTCGAATATTTGGGGGAAGACCCTTACCTTGCTGCTCAAATGGTGGTCCCTTATATACAAGGGGTTCAGTCAAATGGAGTAGCGGCTTGTGTGAAACATTATATACTCAATAACCAAGAACTCTGGAGAGGACATATTGATGTCGATCTCTCTGACCGTGCACTGCATGAGATTTATCTTCCGCCTTTCAAAGCTGCGGTTGAAAAAGGAAATGTGTGGTCGCTGATGGGTTCTTATAATAAGGTTAGAGGGCAACATGCTTGTCACAATGACTTCTTGTTGAATAAGATACTTAAACATGATTGGCAGTTTGATGGAGCGGTGATTACTGATTGGGGTGGTTGTCACGATACAGATCAAGCTGTTAATAATGGACTTGATATCGAGATGGGAACCTATACCAATGGGTTGACTACAGAATCGAATTTTCCTTATTCTGCTTATTACTTAGCTGACCCTTATCTCAAAGGACTTCGTGATGGAAAATACAGTATAGAAGGATTGAACGATAAGGCTCGTCGAGTATTACGATTGATTATGCGTACTGCCATGAATACAAATCGCCCTTGGGGTAGTTTGGCTACTAAAAGCCATGCTCAAGTGGATTATGAAATAGGGGTCGCAGGAGTGGTGCTATTGAAGAATGATGCTGTAGATAAACACACGGCTGCATTGCTTCCAATCGACGCATCCAAATATAATCGCATCTTAGTCGTGGGCGAAAATGCTACGCGTCGTCTTACTGAAGGAGGAGGCTCTTCGGCATTGAAAGTGAAAAAGGAATTTTCGCCTTTGGAGGGACTTCAAGAACTATATGGCGATAAGATAATATATGCCCAAGGGTATGAATCTGGTCGTCCAAGCTATGAAGGACAGGATGCGATAGACCCTAAATGTCAACAACGTCTTCATGATGAAGCGATTGCCAAGGCTAAAGAGGCTGACTTGGTCTTATATTTCGGTGGACTGAATAAGAATCATTTTCAAGATTGTGAGGGCGCTGATCGTAAAACCTATCACATGTCGTTCGGGCAAGATGAACTGATTGCTGATTTGCAACAGGCAAACGAGCATATCGTGGTGACATTGCTTAGTGGTAATGCTGTCGCTATGCCATGGGTAAAACAGATCCCTGCTATCGTACAAGGGTGGTATACTGGTTCAGAAGCTGGACATGTGCTGGCTGCTGTCCTTTCTGGAAAAGAGAATCCAAGTGGTCATTTGCCTTTCTCTTTCCCAAAAACTTTGAGCGATTGCTCTGCTCACTCTTTTGATGCTTTGAGTTACCCAGGTGATAGCATCCATGAGAAATATGAAGAGGGAATCTATGTCGGATATCGCTGGTACACTACTAAGAAGATTGCGACATTATTTCCTTTTGGTTATGGCTTGAGTTATACTACTTTCAAATATGGTGCACCTCGTTTGTCTGCTCGTAAATTTGTAGGCAATGATAAACTCATCTTATCTGTTCCTGTAGAAAATACCGGTGACCGTGCGGGTAAGATGCTTGTACAGATATACCTAGGACAACAGCATCCACATCTAGACCGTCCTATTCGTGAGTTGAAACATTTCAAACAAGTGTCCCTAGAGGCTGGAGAAACAAAACAAGTGGAGTTCTCTATTTCTGCGGACGATTTGAAATATTATGATGACCAAATACATGATTGGCGAGTGGACAATGATCAGTTTACCGTCTATGTCGCTCGATCATCTGAAGATATGGTGTCTAAATTGACCTTTCATTATAAGAACTAATATTATTAAAACAGTTAACCTATGAATCACAGTATTAATTTTTCAAAAGCTTGGTCCAAGGGCATCTTCATGATGCTTCTTGTGATGACTTTTAATGTGGGGCTCGTACAAGCTCAGACAGTTGAAAAGTGGACCATATCCGGTGTCGTGTCTTCCAAGACAGACGGACTTCCTATGATTGGAGTCAGCGTCATGCAGTTAGGGACGACTCACGGTACTATTACTGATTTTGATGGACATTTTATCCTTGAAGTCCCAGCAAAAAGTACGCTTCAATTTACATATATGGGATTTAAACCTTATGATATTGAGGTCACGAAAGCGGGACCATTGGATATTGTCATGACAGAAGATGCACAAGCCTTGGATGAGGTAGTGGTCATCGGTTATGGCGTTCAAAAGAAAAAATTGAACACTGGAGCTACGGCTCAATTGCGTGGCGATGATATCGCTAAGCGAAATATGAGCAATCCATTGCAAGCAATGCAAGGACAAACCCCTGGCGTAGCCATTATGTCTACATCTGGACAGCCTGGAGCTGACCTCAAAGTAACCGTTCGTGGTTTGGGAACTGTAGGTGACGCAAGTCCCTTATACCTTATTGATGGAGTCAGTGGAGATATATCTACGCTAAATCCATCGGATATAGAATCTATAGATGTATTGAAAGATGCTGCATCTGCAGCCATATATGGTGCTCAAGCAGCCAATGGAGTAATCTTAGTTACCACGAAACATGGTAAAGCTGGACGTACACAAATTTCGTTTGATGGCTATTATGGTATACAGAATGTTGCTCATAAAGCAAATCTGCTCAATGCAGATGAGTATAAGATGATTATGGACGAACAAGCAGTCAATGATGGGGCGAATCCTTATGATTGGTCTAGTATGTCAAGCATCAATCATGCTGATGGTTCGCCTGTCGATACGGATTGGGTAGACACGATGTTCAAGGATGATGCAGTCATACAAAATTATACCTTAGGTTTCAGTGGAGGTACTGAGAAATCTACGTTTAGTATCTCTATGGGTTATTTTCAACAAGAAGGTATCATGGGCGGTGAAGATGTGTCTAATTATGAGCGGTATAACTTCCGTGTCAATTCAGAACATAAATTTTTCGATGATTTCTTGAAAGTAGGAGAACATGTAAGTTATGTTTATAAAGAAAATACGGGAGTCAATGTAGGGGACCAATACAATAATAACCTCCATGGTGCTTTTAATACATCGCCTTTAGCTCCTGTATATAGCGATAATAATACGTATCAATCACCTTACAACGATACTTCTAATTCTGATTGGTACACTGGGGATAGTAATCCTTATGGAGTGATGATGACTGATGTGAATAACTTGACACGCAATACTACTTTTGCAGCGGATGTATATGCTGAATTGCATCCTATCAAAAATATGACACTGCGTACGGTTCTGGCTGTTAATCAAAATCATTCTGATTATCGATACTATATGCCGCTCTATCATTTCTCACCTTTTACTTACAATGATACTTCCACTAGTGTCTCACAGAATACTAGTAGTGGCATGACATTGACATCAACCAATACTGCTAGTTATAATTTCGACCTCGGAAGTCATCACTTCGTTGCTCTTGCTGGTATGGAATCATCGCGCTATTCTGGGGATTATTTAGGAGGAAGTAGTAGGTATCTTAAATCTATGTTCAATAACTGGAACCATGCTTATATTGATAATACGGAAGCAACTTCTGCTGATGATATTAATGTGGATGGATATCCTTATGATGACGTACGTACCATGTCTTATTTCTCTCGATTGAGTTGGAATTATAATGAGACATATATGGCGACGGCTACTGTTCGTGCCGATGGATCGTCTAAGTTCTCGTCTGACAATCGATGGGGCTATTTCCCTTCTGTTTCAGCTGGATGGGTTGTATCTAATGAAGTTTTTATGGAAACGACTAAGTCATGGCTCGATTTATTGAAACTTCGTGTCAGCTGGGGACAAGTGGGTAACCAGAATATTTCTAGTTTCCAATATGTCGCTCCAGTGAAGACATCGACTACGAACTACGTATTTGGTAATTCACTAGGAGCTGACTACAATGTGTGGGGTGCTTATCCAAGCAGATTGGCCAACGAAGAGGTGACTTGGGAAACTTCTGAGCAAACAAATATAGGTGTCGATGCTTCCTTTTTTAATCATCTACGTGTCAATGCTGATTTCTATGTCAAGACAACGAAAGATTGGTTAGTCGAAGCACCTATTTTAGCCACTGCTGGTACAGGAGCTCCTTATATTAATGGGGGTGATGTGAAGAATACGGGTTTTGAACTTGGTTTGAATTGGCATGATACGTATCAAGGTGTGCGCTACACGGTATCGGCAAATGGAGCATACAATAAAAATAAGGTAGGGAATATCCCAACCGAAGATGGAATCATTCACGGTGCTACAAATACCTTGTATGATAATAGTTCTGAGTTTTACCGTGCAGAAAATGGACATGCTATTGGTTATTTCTGGGGATTCAAAACCTGTGGGCTGTTTCAAAATCAAGAAGAGATTGATTCTTGGAATAGTGATGGAACGCATGGCATATTCCAATCAAATCCAAAACCTGGAGATGTGAAGTATGTGGACCAAAATAAAGATGGACTAATCAATGAGCAAGATAAGGTAGACCTGGGTAATGGAATGCCTGATTTTACTTATGGTTTTAATCTCTCATTGGAATATAAACATGCTGATTTCGGGTTGACAGCTGATGGGGCCATAGGGGGTAAAATCGTTCAGTCATATAGAAATCAAGCTACTTCATATGCTAATTATACGACGGCAATTCTTGACCGATGGACTGGTGAAGGAACCTCAAATCGTGTACCACGAGTGACTTCAACGAATATCAATTATCAGTTCTCTGATTTATTTATTCAAAATGGGGATTATCTACGAATCAGCAATATTACTTTGGGGTATGATTTTGCCTCATTGATTCATAGTCAATATATCTCTCAAGTACGTGTCTATGCTCAAGTACAAAATGCGTTTACTTTTACTCGCTACGATGGCATGGACCCAGAGATTGGATATGGTAATGATAGTTGGGTATCAGGAATAGACTTAGGCTATTATCCACGTCCTCGAACTATATTATTTGGTGTCAACCTTAAATTTTAATCTAATACATTATGAAAATAAAAAATATATTTCAAATGACTGGTGTCTTTGTTCTCTTCGGTATGGGGATGCAGTCATGCAGTGACAGTTTTCTCGATACTGAATCAAAGACTGAGACAACCACTCAGAACTATTATAACACCGTGGACGACGCTTATCGTGCACTCGTAGCCTGCTATGATGGATGGCAACGAACCACTAGTGATGGAGGACTCTCTTTTTATGAGGCTTCTGAAGTCATGAGCGATGAGTGTTTCGGGGGAACGGGTAATACTGACGGAAAAAATTATATGGTAGTTGATCGTTTCGAACAATCATATTCTCCTGCTGATATGGATTTATTTAGAACCACGTGGAGTTCTTATTATGCTGCCATATTTAGATGCAATACATTATTAGGATATGCTGAGCAGATTAAATGGAATACGGATGAATCCAAGAAAGGAACTTACCTAGGAGAAACTCACGCCTTACGCGCTATCTTGTATTTTGATTTGGTCCGTTTGTTTGGTCATGTGCCTTTGTTGACTGAACCTAGTTCGAATAATATCCCTCAAGCCGATCCAGATGAGGTCTATGCGACGATTGTATCTGACTTGCAATATGCGATTGAAAATATTCCAGCAGATGCTTACCCTAAATCCAATGCAGCTAAAAATGATGGACATATCACTAAATATGCTGCTGAAGCTCTCTTGGCTCGTGTATATCTCTATTATACCGGGTATTATGGTAAAGAACTTGCGGGTACTACCAAAGCGGAAGTGCTTGCTGGACTCGAAGAGATCATTTCCTCTGGAGAATTTGACTTGGTGCCTAATTTTAAGAATCTTTGGCCAGCAGCTTCATCTACTCCTATAGAAGGTGAGTTGGCCTTCGATACTACATATGCTGGAGATGGCAATGTGGAGACTGTATTGTCGCTGAAGTTCAATACTACTCAGGATTATGATGGCAATGTGGATGGCAATAGTTGGTTAGTGATGCTTGGACTTCGTAACACGGACTTCTCTCCTTATGGTAAGGGATGGGGAGCATGTACGGTCAATCCATCTACTTTCTTGGCGTATTCCAAAGGAGATACTCGAAAAGAGGCTTCTATCATTGACATACAAGGAGAAGGCATCGCACCTATTTATGATATCAGAGGTCAACGTGAGTATACGGGTTATGCTGTTAAGAAATATACTCCTCTTGCATACTATAATGGACAGTCGGCATCTAAAGCTGATGGCTCAGGCGATTTCCAAACTTCACAGCATCAAGATTATGTGATCGTTCGCTATGCTGATGTATTGCTTATGGCTGCTGAATTGGGGAGTCCACAAGCACAAAGCTATTTCAATCAAGTGAGAAAAAGAGCGTATACTATGGATGGTGTACTTTCTGATTCTTATAAGGAAGTGACGGTGAATCCAACTTCTATTCTTGAAGAACGTCATTTAGAATTTGCCTTTGAGGGGATTCGTTATTGGGATTTGATGCGTCAAGGTGTGGACTCAGCTGCTGCTGTTATTGCTGAAACAACACAAGTTCTTGATGGAGGTAATGAGACGACTCTATCTATTTTAGCTCAAAATATTATCGAAAAGAAGGGCTTACAACAAATACCTAATACTCAAATTACACTGTCTAAGGGAGTTCTTGTTCAAAATCCTGGATGGTAATAAATCGAATAGCAATGAAAATAAATTATATAAAAGGCTTTTTAGCTCTATTTGTAGTCTCTTTGTTAGGGGCTTGTACTCCCGATACCTATTCTGTGGGAGAACCTAATGTCAAGGCATCTGAGATTCTTGAAGGAATCTCCTTTGAAATTAACCATGATAGTGACAACCCAAATATTATCCATCTAGTTAGTTTGATGGATAGTAAATATACTCCTCTGTGGATACATCCTCAAGGAAATAGCCAACAAAAGGAGGTAACGCTTAAGATGCCTTTTGCTGGTACTTATGATGTGACTTTTGGTGTCGAAACTAAAGGGGGAATCGTGTATGGTGATACCGTTCAATTTACAGTAGATGACATGTGTTCTGATTTTATACAAGATGACATGTGGACGATGCTTAGTGGAGGAGCTGGACATGCTAAGAAGTGGTTTCTTGACTTAGATGCAGAGAAGGTGTCTCGTTATGCTAAAGGACCTATCTATTTCTTTACAGGGGGATACAACTGGAATAATCTACATGCTTCATCGGGAGCAAATTATCTCGATTCTGACGATTGGGATGCTACCAAGGCTATAGAACCGAATCTTACTGATGGAAGTGCTACTTGGTATTGGTTAGCTGACTGGGCTGGCAACTCTTGGATGTGTGATGCAGCTGATTTTGGCTCTATGACGTTTGATCTAATCGGAGGAGCTCATCTGTCTGTAGATCAAGATGCTTATGGATTGGGAACTGGTGAGGGGACTTATATGATTGATACGGAGAATCATACACTGCAATGTACCAATGCGTATCCGGTACATGATACGAATCATGACGAAGAAATGAAGACTAAGTTGGTCGGGGGAATGTTTAATATATTGTATATCAGTGATGATTTCTTACAATTGATGATTCCTGCATCTGGTACATGCTACAATTTCATCTCGGAAGATTATAAGAATAACTGGTCGCCTGTGCCTGATGAGCCTACACTTCCTTATACTGGCAAAGCTAATGATGATTTGACGACTACTACCACTATGACCAAAAAGTGGACTATCAATCTTGAGGCTCCTTATAACTGGACAGACCTCAGTGGAACTGATTTATATACTTGGGATCTGAGTGCTAGCACTCCTGCGTTGAGTGGAGATGGGCATCCGTATGATAAATCGGTGTTTGACCATATTCAGATGACGATGACCAAAGATGGTGAGCAGACGGGTACTTATAGTATCATCAATGGTGCTGGTCAGGAATTGACTGGAAGTTACTCTATTGACGATGAGAATTGGATTGATTTCGGACAAGAAATCGTGTGGGTGGATAACTTGAATGGACTACTTACTATCAAGACCCAAGAGCATAAAATGCGTGTGATAAAGGTTGAAAAAGAAGCTGGAGAAGTGCGTAGTATGACGTTGGGACGGATTGCTGATGGATCGGTAGACCAATATCAAACCATTAGTGTGGTATTGGAAAAAGAGACAGGAGAGAATGAACCTTCAGGTACGGAACTTGCCGTCGATAATAGTAAAGTTGTTGTGGGGGATCTCGAAGAAAAAGGAAATCTACGTATCGAGATATATAATGAGTATGGAGATACAAAAGCAGCTCCGCCTATTGATAATAGTATGCTTATCTTTGATAGCATGGAGGTTACTTTTACGATTCAAGGACTCTCCTTCGTCGATGGGGCTGTGGGCAGTTATCCATGTGGTCTTGAATTTGCTAATAGTGATTGGTCGGTGCAATATTGGGCTTCTGATGAAAATCCGACATCTAATGATGTCACTGTGACTGGTGACGGGACATATACTGTGAAGATGGATGCTTCGGCTAAGGTTACCAATGGGGCAGTGGTCTTTTGTGTCGATATCATGAAGAATATCTGGACGGATATTCTTGATGTAGATGCAGTTTCTGTTACGGTAGATAAGATCACTTTATATTAATAACAAATGAAATGTAAACTAATGGCTATAAAACGTTGTTTGATGTTGATTAGTTTCATGTGTAGTCTGATTACTATCGTCGCTTGTAGCAGTGACGATAGTAAGACTACTCCTGAACTGATAGTGACGGAATCTCAACTTGATTTTACAAATCAAGGGGGAGATATGACTTTTAATTTTAAATGTACCACCGATTGGACTATCTCTAGTTCTGCTGACTGGTGCAGTGTGGACCAGATGAGTGGACAGGCGGTGACTCGTCAAATGACGGTACATGCTATGACTAATCCAAATGCGGAAACACGTACCACTGAATTGACTGTAATGGCTAGTGGCCTGACCAAAGTCGTTCAAATAAACCAACAGGCATCGTATGCACTCTCGTTGAATAGTCATGCAATCGATGCTTCGCCAGCGGGGGAGGTGCTTGCCTTAGGAGTGACCAGTGCTACTGAATATCAAGTGACTACTGATGCTCCATGGATTACTATTTCTACTCAGGATGGGAGTAATGAGAGTAGCTTAACTCTTACGATTGCTCGCAATCCTTTTCTTGATATTCGTGAAGGTCATGTGAGGGTAACGGCTGGTCCCCTGACTGAGGAAGTGACGGTCACTCAGAATGGGAATGTGGGAAATGATGTTGCTTCACAGACGATGCGAGATGCTCTAACGATTGCGTCTTATATGACTTTAGGCTGGAATGTGGGAAATACCCTTGAGGCTTATAATGATGGACAAGCGAGTGAAACTGCTTGGGGAAATCCCAAAGTGAATCAGGTACTGATTTCTGCTGTGAAACAAGCGGGGTTCAATGCGGTACGTATTCCTTGTGCATGGGATGGATATATCGTAGATCAATCGACCTACCGTATCTCCGAGGATTGGCTAGAACGGGTAAAAGAGGTGGTCGATTATTGCTTGACTGAAGATATGTATGCTATCATCAATATTCATTGGGATGGTGGATGGCTTGAAAATCAGGTCTCTTATGACAAGCAGGAAGCTATTACTAAGAAAGAAGCGGCTATATGGCAACAGATTGCTGTCTATTTCAGAGACTATGGTGATCATCTACTCTTCGCTGGGAACAATGAAGTGCATGATGGATATGGAGCTCCTACGGATGAGAATTTAGCGGTACAGGCTAGTTATAATCAGGTGTTTGTCGATGCCGTGCGGGGAACTAAAGGAAATAATTTGCTACGTACGCTTATCGTACAGTCATATAATACTAATATTGCTTATGCGGTGGATTATTTGACGATGCCTACAGATGTTGCTAGCAATCGCTTGATGGCGGAAGTGCATTATTATGACCCATGGGATTTCTGTGGTGATGACCCTTCAATTAAATATTGGGGCCACAAATATGAAGCTTATGGTACACTCTCTTCTTACGGTCAAGAGGATTATTTAGCTCAAAAGATGAAGGATTTGAAAACTGCCTTCGTCGACCAACATATTCCTGTAATCTTGGGGGAATTTAATGCTTTCTTACAATATAATTTGACTGGTGATGAGGCGATAAAAAATCAGACTTGTAGAGATTATTATTTGCAAATGGTAGTTACTGAAGCACTCAAAAATGGGGTTGTCCCTTTTTATTGGGATGCGGGTGGAAAAGGCAGTGCCTTATTTAATCGTAAATCTGGTGTCTTATATGACCAAGCAGCTCAATCTGCTCTTGATGCAATGTTACTAGGGGTCGATGATGCTAAATTTTCTAACTAATATATTTAAAAATGAACTATCTTTCTTATGTAGTCGTGTTACTTGCTTCATTATCAGGGTGTACACTTCAAAAAGAGACCCCTTCATTGACGCTAAATCCTTTGTTTACTGACCATATGGTTTTGCAGCGGGAAATCCCTGTGGATATTTATGGTACTGCTGCTCGTGGTAGTGAAGTGGAAGTCAGTTATGGACAGCATCATGCTGTTGCTATTACGAATAGTGAGGGGCGGTGGAAGGTGACACTGGGGGTGTTGCATGTCGATTCGGTATCTCCTGATTCGGAAAAAATGCTGTTTATAAAGAATCAAAACCAACGCATCTGTCTGAAAGATGTGGTTGTCGGTGATGTATGGCTTTGTAGTGGACAGTCAAATATGCAAATGAATCTTGCTTGTTCATGGGCAACGGTCAATCGTAGTGAGGCTGAGGTCCAAGCGGCTGAGCATCCTGATATTCGTCTGTTTAGCGTCGAACAAATGGTTTCGGCTCATCCACTGACGGAGGTACCTGTGCAACGTGCTTGGGTACGGTGTAGTCCCAAAACCGCAGGGGATTTTTCCGCTGTGGGTTATTTTTTTGGACGTGATATCCAACCTGAAGTAGGTGTCCCGATAGGATTAATCCAATCAGTGTGGGGAGGTACGATTGCTGAGGCATGGACTAGTTATAATGGCTTTGTCAAGGGGTCTAGGGCAGCTAGAATAGCTCAGCAAATTCAAGAGATGCCTATCGATAGTGCTGATTATAATGAGGTACGTAGAGAGCAATTAGTTAAACATAATATCGAAAAGGCGGTCGTGGATCAAGGTATCGAAGGTACAGATACTCTCTTTGCTGCTATCCAATGCGATGAGGAGAAGTGGTTGAAGACTACTGTTCCTTTTTATTTGGAAAATACAGCCTTGGGCAATATCAATGGATGTGTCTGGGCTAGAAAGCATATACAACTTACCGCTGAGCAGGTAAGCCACCAAGCGACACTTCATATTGGTCCTATCGATGATAGCGATGAGACATGGTGTAATGGGGTCAAGATAGGAAATGATTTTGGTTGGAATCTTTCTCGTGTGTATCACATCCCAGATGGGATACTTAAGGCTGGTGATAATGTATTCGCTGTCCGTATTCAGGATATTTGTTCCGGAGGGGGGATTGCGGGAACTGAAGACCAGCAGTATCTTGCTTTTGATGATGGCACGAAAATCCCTCTCACTCTTGATTGGCGGATTCATCTAGGGTATAATAATCAGGAATTGAATACGGTTTATTTACGTGATGGGCAACCTAACTTTCCTACTTTTCTTTACAATGCAATGATTCATCCGCTGACAGAGTTTGCTCTCAAGGGGGTTATCTGGTATCAAGGGGAGAATAATGAATTGTATGCTCATCATTACCGTGAAGATTTTCGTCAATTAATTCTTGATTGGCGTGCTCATTGGAAACAATCGACACTGCCTTTCCTCTTTGTTCAGTTGGCCAATTTCAGAGCTGCACTGCCTGAACCAGCTCCTTCACTTTGGGCTGAATTGCGAGAATCTCAGGCTTCTGTTCTTAATCTGCCAGAGGTTTATATGGCTTCTGCTATAGATATAGGAGATCCTGAGAATATTCATCCTAGTCGCAAACAAGAAGTAGGTGCTCGTTTGGCAGAGTGGGCTTTGGCTCAAGTTTATCATCTCACCGATGCTCCTAAGTACCCTCAGATTATCTGTGTGGAATTTAGAGGAGATAAGGTCTTCTTACGATGTAATCAACCAATTAGTCAGTTGAACCTCGTCTCTGAACCAGGATGTGCTAATCAAGGATTTCAAGTTGCTGGAGCTGACCATAAATTTAAATGGGGAGGTGTACAAGTATCTGATAAAGGGCTGTTAATCACTGCTCCTAAGGGAATGAAAATAGAAGCTGTTCGTTATGCGTGGGCGGATAATCCGATATTAAGTGTTTTCTCTGATAAGGGATTGCCTATGTTGCCTTATCGTTCTGATAGGTGGACTACTTCTACTGATTTTTCTCATGCTGAATATGAATAGTTCATATTCATTTATTGTAAAGCTAAATAATTGTTGATCAATTATAATAATACCTGGTATTTTGTATCTTTGTTCTTTAATATTAATAGAACTAATTGCTTATGTACCTCGCACCTGGACTCTATGACGACCTTATCAATCAGGCTATACAAGATGAATTAAGAAGTTGTGCTGATAGTCAATATTACATTGCTACGCATAGTCTCACGTTAGAAGAAACAAAGACGCATTTATCTCAGTATGTGAAGAAGGTCTTGGATAAGGCACTTTCGGAGATTGATGATGTAGATGAAATTCCTGCTGGGGTGCGTCTGGTTAATGAGATTATTCAGCTATTGATGCATAGTTTTCCGCAGGACACTGGGAAGAAGGATTTACTCCAAAATCCAGTTTATGTGCTGAGTTCTGTGCTGGATAAGTCCCAATTGGATACTTCTGATTATGCGCATTATTTGGAACAGATTCGTCCTGTGACGGGCTTGCGGGATTGTACGCTCTTTACGGGGGGGCATCAGGAATTGAGTATGGAGAGTGAATTGCTTCGTGAGATTCAGAGTGCGGATGAGATTTGCTTGCTTGTGTCGTTTATCAAGACACAGGGGGTGGCGCTGCTTTATCCTGCGCTGGAGAAGTTTACCCATAGTGGGAAATCGCTCCGTATCTTGACTTCCACGTATGTACAGAATACGGATTACAAGGCTATCAAACGGCTTGCCGGTCTTCCGAATACGGAGATTCGTATCTCGTATAATCAGAATCAGGAGAGTTTGCATGCCAAGACGTATCTTTTCAAACGGGCTGGGGGGCATCATACGTGTTATATTGGTTCTTCTAATATTTCTCGTAAGGCGCTGACGGATGGTTTGGAATGGAATATGAAAATAACAGAGGTGGAATTGCCTCATATCACTAAGAAGGTGATGAATCGTTTCGAATTGTATTGGCGAAGTGATGGGTTTGAGCCGTTTGTACTTGGACGAGATGACCGGCGTTTACGTATCGCTTTGGGAGATATTGAGGCGTCGCAAGTGCTTGATTTTGATCGCCTTGACTTGATGCGGGCTAAGGGGTATCAGGAGGAGATCCTGGAAAAATTGGCTATGGATAGGGCTGTTCATGGGGAGCATCGTAATTTACTGGTGGCGGCTACGGGTACGGGTAAGACGGTGATTTCTGCTTTTGATTTCAAACGGTATCTGGCCATTCATCCTCAGGCTAATTTGCTATTCGTGGCGCATCGTCAGGAGATTCTGAATCAGGCGTTGGATACGTTCCGGGCTGTGCTTCGGGATGAGAATTTTGGGGCTGTTTGGCATTCGGATGTGTCGGTGCCTGAGGATATGCGGCATCTGTTTGCTTCGAAGGATACCTTATATAGTCGTTTCAAAAATGGGAGTTGGTTGCCGGCTGCTGATTATTATGATTTTATTGTTATCGATGAGGCTCATCATGTGATGGCGAAGACGTATCAGCCTTTGCTTACGTATTTTCAACCGGATATTTTACTTGGTATGACGGCTACGCCTGAACGGGCTGATGATTATCGAAATGGGTCTATTACGCAGTTCTTTGGAAATCAGATTAGTGCTGAGATTCGATTGGCTGATGCGCTGAATAATCGCTTACTGAGTCCGTTTAAGTATTTCGGAGTGACGGATAGTACGGATTTGAGGACTGTGAAATGGAGTGGCGGTCGGTATGATGCGTGTGAATTGACTAAGGTATATACCGAGAATGATCGCCGTACTGGGGTGGTGTTGGATGCTATGCAGCGGTATTTGCCTGATGCGCATCAGGCGCGGGCGATTTGTTTTTGTGTCAATCGGGATCATGCTCGATATATGTCGGCCAAATTTCAGTTGGCTGGGCTCAAGTCTGACTATTTAGTGAGTAATGATTATACGCTTAAGAATCGTCGAGGGCTTATCAAACGGCTCAATGAGGGGCTTATCAATTACTTGTTTGTGGTGGATATTTTCAATGAGGGGGTCGATATTCCTAATGTGGATACGGTGCTCTTTCTGCGTCCTACGGAGAGTTTGACCATTTATTTACAGCAGTTGGGACGTGGTTTGCGTAAGGCTGAGGGAAAGGATTTTGTTACGGTACTGGATTTTGTAGGTCAGGCGCGAGCGGAATTTAATTATACGGATCGGGTACGGGCGCTGATTGGTCGTACGAGTATGAGTGAGAAGGAGGAATTGGAGTATAATTTTCCGCATATGCCTTTCGGGTGTAGCATCACGTTGGAACCGAAAGCGCGGGAGTATATTCTTGATAATATTAGTCGGGCAACTCGTCAGTTTAATCTCAGGGGCTTGAAGCAGTTGCTTCATCGTTTCCCTCAAGATTATGATATGCCGTTTACTTTAGCTAATTTCCTGAGCATTCATAAGGTGCCGATTCGTACGTTCTATAAGCGTATGACATGGTCAGAGGGAGTGACTGATCTTGTCCAAGAGGGGGCTGCGGAGGCGCCTGTGGGTTTTCAGTTGTCTAGTGACTTATCTGATGAGGAGGCGAAGTTGATGGAGCGGTTTAAGAAGACGGTGGCTACTGCTTGGAGTGTGACTGATTCTAGTTCGTATTTTGATTTCTTGTATCGTTTGGCCTCGGCTGATTTTATTCTTGAACGGATGAGAAGGAAGCCGGAGGAGGTGTCTGAGGAAATGGTGGAACGCTTGTGTGTCATGTTCTATTATGACTTGTATGCGGGGGATGCTGAGCGTCCTAAATATACTTCTTACCGGTCGTTCTTACAAGTGCTTTCGTCCTATCGGGTGTTTATTCAGGAGTGTCTGATGGTGCTTGGTGTGTTGCTTCAAAAGACGGAATCTTATGAAATCGGTTCTGCTGAGAAGCCGAATGCTGCTTTCCCTTTGATGGTGCATGGACGTTATACGCGGGAACAAATCAAAGCGGCTGTGGGTACTTCTACGATGGCCAGGAAGAGTCCGGGTCGTGAGGGGGTTGAAGTGAATAAGCAGGAAAAAGTGGAAGCTTTATTTGTGGATTTGATTAAGGATCGTGTGGCTGGTTCTACCACGAATTATAATGATATGGCGGTCACGGATACGTTGTTTGATTGGGAGACACAGAATAAGGTGTCGCCTGATACGCCTACCGGACAACGTTATATCAAGGGGACTTTCAAAACGTTATTGTTTGTTCGTGAACAGGCCAAAACGACTGAAGATAAGTCGTTGACGCAGAGTTATGTGTATCTGGGGTTGGTTAGTTTGGTTAGTCATCAGGGTTCTAAACCGATGACGATTCGTTGGAAATTGGCTATGCCTATGCCGTCTTCATTCTGGAGCTTTGCGAGTGATTTGGGTGATGTTGGGTGAAAGATGAAATTTGTTACAACTTGCTGTTGATGTCGTGAACGCAGTGTTTTTCCCTTTCTTTTTATATTCCACTAGAGTGTAGAACGTAAGATGTTTATAAAAAATAACATAATGATCTATTTCTTCTTATACCAATCTATTAAGGAAAAACCTCCACAAACGACTATCCCATATAGAAAGAGGAATAAAACCTTATGATGCTCTACTATATTGTTGCTATATACGTAGTATAGAGCAAGTAAAATAATTATTAAATAAATATTTTTAAATCTTTCTATATATTTTTTTTTCATTAGTTATTAGCTGGATTATGATTTGTTGTGTCCCATCGCATTCTTGAATCTAAGCAAATTACTGATGCCGCAGCTGCAACGCTAACAGCTATAGTTGGAATCCAGCGAGTGATTACACCTGTAACACCAGCAATATGTGGTTCCGTTATCAAGTCAGTTACGCATTGAAACCATGATTTGTGTATATAATATGGTTTAGGCCTAGCAAGTCTAGTTATTTGGTCATCTTCTACGTTTTCAATGGAAAAATTAATTTTTCCATTAACCTTGGTCTTTATTATTTTCAAAGTGTACATGTAATTATCCATTGTTGCTGTAACTAAACTATCTTTCTGTGTCATTTTAATGTCAACTATTCCATCCTGATCTATATCAACTCCAAATTCATCCTCAGAGTAAGTGATAAAATCATAACTGTAATTGGTATCTGACATGAATTCATAGAATGTTACTCTATTTGCTTCTTGTGCATTACCATATGTACTACTTCTTGTTATTGGAATACTTTCAATACTCATTTCTGTTATATAAGCTTGAGCATTGGGTAATTCTTCAACTTCATCTTTTTCACATGAAACAATAAAGATAGAAAAGATAAATAATAAATAAGCACAATTCTTTAGTTTTATCATATTATTATGTATTTATTTAACACAAATGTATAATATATATATCAAATTTATAGGTTTAAAATGTGTTTATTTATTAAATTATTTTTCTTACATAAGAAAAATTTAATTTCGAGAAACGATTAAACAGTAGCTAGTATATCTTAATCATAGTAAATGATGGTATTCTTTTTCATAATAGTTTGACAGAATATTCGAAAACAAGCCAAAACGACTGAGGATAAGTTGTTGACTCAGAGTTATGTGTATCTGGGATTGGTTAGTTTGGTTAGTTATCAGGGTTCCAAACCGATGACGATTCGTTGGAAATTGGCTACGCCTATGCCGTCTTCATTTTGGAGCTTTGCGAGTGACTTGGGGGATGTTGGGTGAAAAATAGGTTATGATTGACTACGTAATTATTTACGTCTATATTTTCTGATGTATAAGAAATATAACAATGCCCACCATACAAAGAATAGAGGGGTGAAGAACTTAGCGTATTCTAGTACTCTGTAATCGTGGTACCATGCTGCTAGTACAATGAACATTACTAAAAGGCCTGTCACTATATAGTATAAATAGAATAGAAATTTTTTCATAAGTCTGATTTTTTTACTTGATATCAACTCTTTATATTTATTACAAATATACAAAAAACAGACGTCTACTGTGTTATTATCTTATTTATTTTGTGAATATATATTTATTCCTGTATTATTGAATAATTATGGATACAGATATGTACATGTGGACTAGCCAAATAAAAGGGAACATAAAGTTAAGCATTTACATGTGATTTGATGACCTATAATTACCAAAATGACCTCTTTTTGTAATATAATGAAATATTTTTATCATTCGAATTTCCATAAAATAAGTTCCTTTGTATAGTGTTATTAATAGAAATAATTAAAATGATATTTTATTAAAATGAAAAACTTAATTTCGTTCATCTTTTGTGTTTTCATGTCGATTACAATTCAAGCGAGTAATATCGATTGTGACAATTATATCAAAGCTTTGAAGCACTTTGAAGAATATAGTAATACTCAGTGGACTGATTATCCTAATATTCCCAATTCTGGATATTGGGGAAGTGGAATGTCGGGAGAGAAATCGGGACTCAAAAATGGATTCACACCTAACGATGCTATCAGATCGATGAACGGTGTGGCTCTTGCTGATGCTGTACTGATTATGGCAGATCCTGATGATAGTCTTAATGCAAAACGATTAGATAAAATCATAAAGGTGTTGAGGTATAGTTCACTTACTCATAAGAAGTCGGGTACAAATTATAAATGTAATGATGGATTTCAATGGGGTTTGGGATGGCAATCGAATATGTGGGCTGCAAGTATGGGCTTAACTTGTGCTTTGATGGAGAATAGATTACCTGAAAATTTGGTTTTACAATGCAAAAAGATTGTGGCAGCTGAAGCTGACTATCGTGAAAAAATAGCTCCTGGATCTAACTATATTAGTAATACTATTGCTGAAGAAAATGCATGGGATAGTAATATTTTGTCTTTGGCTGCGGCTTGGTTGAATGATTATAGTCATGCTGACAAATGGCTTAAAGCTGCTAAGAAATACCTTGCAAATACGTATAGTGTGCCAGATGATAAAAATGGTCCGCTTTCAAAATGGATTTCTACTGCCAATCTTTACCCTTCATATATGCTTGAAAATCATGGGTTTTATCATCCAGGATATCAAAATGTATCTGGGGCTAGTTTGGGCGATTCTTACCTTATGGCAAAATTGACAAATGAAAAGGTGGCTGAAGAGTTAACTCCATTTGCTGAACATAATGTTCTTAATGTATGGAAGAAGATAAAAAATGTATTGAAAACAAATGGTGAAATACTTTATCCATGTGGAGAAGATTGGTCGCTTCATAATTATGGACATGTCTCTTATATATCATATATTGCAACACACTTCAAAGTGCCTGAGGCAGTAGAAATGCAACATAAGGTTATTAAGCGTCTCTTGGAAAGACAAGGATTGTTTGATACAGGTGAGTTTATGGGTAAGAGTAATGAAAATACTTTTTATGTTGAAGCAGTTACTGCTCGACGAATTGCTTTGGCATGGTTACATAATTATGTCAATGATTTTAGGCTTGTAAAGCCTAAGAAGTTATCTCATTCATCGGCCTTTGAAAATGATGTCAAGATTCTTACCTCTCGCTCTGAAAACGGAAATGTGTCTATCAGTTATGGCTTGCGTATCTTATTAGCTGCTGAATCGGAACCTGGAAATACACCTCAAACACAGTATATTAGTTGTACTGACAAATATAATATCCTTGGTCATACTCCTTATGGTAAGGCTCTAAAGGCTAGACTTATTTATAATAAATTATTTGACAAGGGATTTGAAGTTAAGATGGAAGTCACTGCTCAAAAAGGTAAAATAGAGTATTCTATTTACAATAATAATGGTGTGGTTGCAGTTATTCAAACTCCTCTAAGTGGAGAATTAGATAAACCTTTGTTTGATTCATTTCCTATGGGGGTAGAAAATTATATAATGAATGGTGGCAAAAGAGATGTATATACTGGGAATGGGGTTAAATGTATTAAAGAAGAAAGTGGTATAGATACCTTATTTGATCATGTGATTAATCTTTCTAATAATTATGGGATGATATATGGTCCTGATGCACAAGCACGTTATGTTGCTCCTTCGGAATATAACAGAAGAGGTGCATCTGTGGATATGATTAGTGCCCAATTGAAGAGTCCTTTTGAACCATCATATCTTATTATCTTATGTAACAGAGATTGGATGAAAACGAAGAAAATAGCTAAGAGTGTCTCATTTGTAAAAGAAAATGGGCATTGTTCATTATCGTTTACCTCTGATGATGGTGAAAGAATAAGTTTGGATAACGACTAATAAATAATAAAATGAAAAATAAATTGTTCTGTGTTTCTGTTTTGGGTTTCATCAGTTTAAATGCGATGGCTCAGACAAGTAAAAAGCCTAATGTCATTTTTGTTCTCGCCGATGAGTGTAGAGCACAAGCTACGGGCTTCAATGGTGACCCGAATGTTCAAACTCCTGAACTAGATCGTTTGGCAGATAGCTCTGTGAATATGACTAATACTATATCATGTTGCCCTGTTTCTGGTCCTTATAGAGCATCTTTAATGACGGGACAATATCCATTGACTAATGGCTTTTTTATTAATGATGTAGAGCTAGATCCTGATGCCAATTCAATGGGAAAGATATATAAGGCTGCAGGTTACGAAACTGCGTATATAGGAAAATGGCATCTTGATGGACATGGACGTAATTCATTTATATCTAAAAGTCGCAGACAAGGTTTCGATTATTGGAAAGTATTGGAATGTACTCATAATTATAATAATTCAATCTACTGGGATAATAATGATCAGTTAAGAAAATGGAAAGGTTACGATGCTATAGACCAAACGAGGGATGCTGTTGAGTATCTCTCGACTAAGAAGAGTGATGATAAACCGTTCTTGTTGTTCTTGTCATGGGGGTCACCACATTCTCCATATGGTACTGCACCTTCTAGATTTAAGGCACCATATAAAAACATGAATCTTAAACTTCGTGGCAATGTTCCTGATTCATTGAAACGAAAGGCAATTAGGGATTTGATTGGATATTATAGTCATATTTCTGCACTTGATAGTTGTATCGGTCTTCTACAGAAGGCTATTAGGAAGAATAAGCTAACTAATACTATATTTGTATTTACATCTGACCACGGTGCTCTATTGAGATCTCATGGCTTTCAATATAAACAACAAGCTTATGATGAATCAATTAAAGTGCCTTTCTTAATAAATTACCCACGACTTTTAGGCGATAAGAAGAGGGTGGTTGATACGCCTATTAGTACGCCTGATTTGTTACCTACATTGTTGTCTCTTTCAAATATTAGTATTCCTCAATCAATAGAGGGAGCAGATCAATCAAAGTTACTTATGGGTAAAGATACAATTGAAGATAATGGGGTTTTGATTGCTTGTTATCAACCATTTGGACAGTGGAATATCTTTAAAGGAAGAGAATATAGGGGAGTTAGAACGAAACAATATACGTACGTAAAAGACCTAAAAGGTCCGTGGATGCTGTTTGATAATTATAAAGACCCTTACCAAATGAATAATTTGATAAATGATCCAGATTATAAGCTCATCGAAGAGGACCTTGAAGTGAAACTTTGTCAACTGCTTGATAAGACCAATGATGCTTTTTTACCAGGTATGCGATACGTCAACAAATGGGAGTATAAAGTGAATAAAACTGGTACTGCATCTTACAGAGGAACTAATTTTAAAGGTGACACTATCATCGAACCCAACATGAAGAATATTCCATATTAACTGTTACATTTTATAGGTTCAGTGAAAAGTCAATAGAATTGTTAGCAAATATCAATTCTATTTTTCGGAAGCTAATCTTATCCTTTTTACTTTTATCAAAGTAAAATAGTGGGCAAAATCCTGGTTGGGATAAATAATGACGAGGTCTTTACGCTATATAATAATGGGCTGTCCTTCACAATGAAGGACAGCCCATATAACATAACGTTTCTTTCTAGAGATGAGTTTTTCTATTATCAACTGATACAGAAGTATTTCTTATGAGTACAAAGATATGTCTGTACTGTGCAGCCTATGTTCATTCTTCTCTTTTCTTTTTTTCTTATGGAGGATTTTGTTATTCCTAAGATTCTTTTTGTAACACTTTTGTGTGAAATTAAGTTCGTTTACCTCTGTTGGTTGACTAATGTCAAGAAAGGTACTGCGATAAATTAGAAAAGGTGTTGAATAACATGCAATTCAATAAGAAGCTGTATCTTTGAGGTATAGAAAGAACGTTTTTAGGAAATTAGATTTTAAGGATAACAAAACTCTTGAAAAATAAGGTAGCTTCAAATTACCGATTGAAGCGCTAGGATGTGAATAAAAACAATAATTAAAAACCGTTCTCCAAAAGGTGGAGGACACAAAACAAAAAGAAATGAAAAAGGTAATGAAATTTTTTACAAAAATGATGAGTAAATTTAGTGAGAATGCTTCTAAAACAACTATTTGGTATCCAACTGGGATGAGTATTCTTAAGTAAGTGAAGTTTAACAATTTAAGCTTTAAAAAATGAGTAATCAGAAATGATTACTGTACGAGGCATATCGAAAGGTATGTCTTTTTTTGTGCTTTATCGCTCGTTTGATAAAACATTTAGTATCTTTGTTTACAATATCACATTTAATATATAACATTATGGGTAAAGCACAAGACGCGAAGAAAAATGTAAAGAAGGAACCGCTTAAAACGGCCAAAGAAAAAAGAGCTGAAAAAAGGGAGAAGAAAGCTAAGAAGCTTTAACTCCTGATGAGGTTACTTCTCAGAGCAACCGTTTTTTCTTTGAATAGTATAAGAAATCGTCCTACTGGAGATTTTAATAACGACAAATTAGACAAATATAAAGGGAATCTATCACCTATGATAGATTCCCTTTTTGGTTTCCAAGAACTAAATCTTGAAATAGGTAGTAAGTAGTTGATTTAACTCCTCTTTCTGACTTATCTCATATAAGTTTTTACCTCGTGGTTTCTGGCTGCTGGACCTGAAGTACTTTGTTTCTTTTTATAACCTACGGCTATCGCAAATAGTGGTTTGTAACCAGCTGGTCTATCTATCTTTGCTGATTCTTCTTCGAAAGTGAAGAAAAATTTTGCAAGTCCTACCCATACGGCACCTATATGTAGACTTTCAGCGGCTATTAGCATATTTTCTATGGCAGCAGAACAATCAACTATTGCTGAGCGCACATCTTCTTTTCCTGATACGACGATTACTGTCGGTGCATCATAGAAAATGTTCACTGGACTCTTAGCTATCTTAATAAGGGCTTCTACACCAGTCTCAATCATTAGTTCTTTAGATTTAGAACTTATGTGATTGATTAGTTCTTTGTTTTGGATGGTTGTAAAATGCCAAGGTTGTCCATTGTTTGCACTAGGTGCTTGGATACCAGCTTCTATGATAGCTTCGAGTTCGTCTTCTCTTATCTGCTCTGATTGATAAGTGCGTGTACTTTTTCTGTTTCTGATTACTCTGAGCACTTCATTTTCAATCTTATCTTCACCTTTTACTGTAAGAATCTGATAGGTGTTGATTTCTGGCTCTTTATCCATCAATGCACTCATCTGAGGAATTAGGCTTTTGAAATGAGCTGAAGCCATATGCTTATCCAAGTGTTCTTTTGTTTCCCACTCTTCGAGTATTACTAGTTCGCGAGGGGTATGTTCCTCTTGATACAATTCGTATTTCAAACAACCTACTTCTTGTACTGACTTCGCCACTAGTTCTTTGGCTAGTGCAATGACTTGTTCAACCTTGTCCTCTTTTGCGAAATTCTTTGCAATTACTTTAATCATACGGCTTTTCTTTTATTTGGTTCGTAACTTATCGACTAATAGTTCATCTGCTTTTAATCTATTATATGTTACCTTTTTAGTAACTCATTTCTATGATTTTCTTTGCATCTGCAGGGGTTAGTGTACCATGTTCTCCTATCCCTAGCCATCCTCGTTGGGTGAAACGGTCCGAAACAATCGTTCCTGTTTCGGAATAATCGTCTGTATATTCTGATAGCTTAGTCTTAATACCTAATGAATGGAAGAAGTCTTCTGTCTTATCAATTCCTGCTTTTGCTTTTTCTTCAATAGTTCCTGTATTTACGTTCCATACTCGTTCGGCATATTGGGCTAACTTTAATTTTTTAGCTTCGAAGTGGTAACGGTAATGACTTGGAAGAACAATGGCTAAAGTTCTTGCATGGTCGATACCATACAAGGCAGTCAATTCGTGTCCCATACCATGAACAGCCCAATCCCCAGGTACGCCTTGTTGGATGAGTCCGTTGAGAGCCATCGTGCAACTCCACATAAAGTTTGATGCAGCTTGATAGTCTGAAGGGTCTTTCATGACAGTAGGGGCTACCTCTACTATTGTCTGGAGAATACTTTCAGCGAAATGGTCCTGTAGTATAGCACCTGTTGGATAGGTGATATATTGTTCTAGCACATGTGTGAAAGAATCGGCTAGGCCATTTGCTAATTGTCGTAACGGGATAGATTTGATTACTTCGGGGTCAAGAACTGAAAACTGTGGAAAAATACCAGGTCCCATCATGGCTAATTTCTCTTTTATCTCTCTACGAGTGATGACGGCTCCAGAATTCATCTCAGAACCAGTTGCCGGTAGTGTCAAAACGGTACCAAAAGGCATTCCTTCGGTTATGGGTTTATTAGCTGTCAACATATCCCAAGGGGTATCACCCGTGTATAATGCTGCTGCAGAGAGAAATTTTGTCCCGTCGATAACTGATCCACCTCCCACGGCCAATAAGAAATCGATATGTTGTTCTTTTATAACTTTGAGTGCCTCTAATAGCGTGCTGTATTCTGGGTTAGATGGGATACCACCAAATTCGATTACTTCATAATCTGCAAGGGCTTCTTTCACTTGGTCATATACTCCATTTCTTTTGATACTTCCTCCTCCATAAAGCATCAGAATCTTTGATTCTTTTTTGATTTCTGCTGAGAGGTTTTTTATTTGGCCTTTGCCAAATAAAATGCTTGTTGGATTTTTAAACTGGAAATTATTCATTTTATTTGTTCTTTTAATGGTTTAAGTTACTCAAAGTAACTGTTGTGTTTCTGATTTTCTTCCGAATCTGTTTATTGTTTCTGAACGTTCATTCCTTTCGAGAAGAAAAAGTTAAATGCTAATAGCGTCCCAAGCTGATTGGAATATTTCTTTTCTCGTCTTTTTAGTCAGACCATATACATTGCGTTCTTGCATGGCCATAAGAAAAGACATCGGGTATATAGTGAAGGCATAGAGAACAAAAGGAGATAATGGTTTAATAAGCCCTTCTTCTTGTCCTCTTTCCCATAAGTCGAGTAGTGGTTGAAGATGTTTTAGTCCTTCTTTTCTGTATTCTTCATCTATCATAGGGGTATTGTCACATTGGGATAAAAAGGTCGCTTCCATGATTTTGCTTAGTTTATAATCTGCGATATTATTCCAAATGATTTCAAAGCCTTCTTTTACCGATAGACCTTCTTTATAATCCTTAAAAGCACAGGTACTAAAAGAAGTTTTAATCTCTATATATAGTTTATTAATCAGATCTTGTTTGTTCTGAAAATATAGATAAATCGTTGCTGGAGCTACCCCTGCAAGTTTGGCTATTTTATTCATTGGGGCATCATGAAATCCCCGATTGTGCACCAAAGTAAGGGTAGCGTGGAATAAAGCACTTCGCTTGTCTGCTATTTTTTCTTTCTTATTCATGGAACAAAGGTAATATAAAAAATGAATGTTCATTTATAAAGTAAGAATATTAACTTCTTATAAGATATAGGAGGTTTTTAGACCATGAGATGCTTTACTACCAATGAATTACGACTGCTATTCCATCTGGATTATTTTCGAACTTTAGTAAGCAGGTCTTGCTATAAGTATCCCACGATTGTGTCATTTCTTTCAGTACCTGCCCTTGTGAATTTCTTAGTGTGATAGTTGTAGGTCGCTTTGGCAATAATATCCTCATCACGTTGGTTGTATTCAAAGGACTTTTTGCTACAAATGAATAGGTCTTGGCGGTCCTTTTTTCTTGATACACTCTTGACGCTGAGGCTAATACTTGTGGCTTATGGATTTCTTTTATTCGATCTATATCCAGAAGAAAGGAACATTGACCAGGATAAACTATCTTTTCTTTTAGTATGGGAAGTTCAGGATTGAATAAATCAATCAGTTTACCTTGCTGTTTATAAGGTTCATCGTTGATCCCTTCATCCATAACGGAAATCAAATCGAAGACACCTCGTTCCAAATAGAAACTATTCTTGTAAATCAATTTACCCTCTTGTGCTTTTTTCTCGTAAAGCTTCTTGACGATTTCCGAGAAAGAAATATCCCCCTCTGAAGTTAAGACAAATTCTTTGGGGTCTTTTCTTATCACATATACGGTACCTTTGCCATAGGAGTACATGCCACTGTGAGGATTTCTATTCAGGTGCATTCTTGTAAATAAATCCGCAGAAGGAGTTTCGAAATGATTCTCCCCTTCATTCCACCATTGATGTATGTTCTGATAGGGGTCTGAGTCTCGTCCTGCGTAGATCAATACACCTCCCTGTTTCACCCAATCTGCTATATGACCGTGTCCACTAGCTTGCATTGGTTTCATATTAGTGTATGACATCAATAAGAGCTTTGTCTCTTTCCATGATGCAGGATAAGCCACGTTCTCTAAGTGCATCATATTCACAGGAATGCCTCTTTTGAGCAGTGGAAGAGTTAAGCCATAGAAGTTAGAAAAGTTAGGGTCATCATATCCTTTAAGAGGTTTTGGCGTACGTTGAAACATGAGTGAATTTGACATCAGTACGCTGATACCTTTGGCTCCTGATACTTTGTTCTTTGATATAGGCATTTGATTAAGAGCATTAATCATGACCTGCATTTGAGTGGAATAAAAACGTGGAATCGTTTCTTTTTGATTGCTATCTAAACTGGTCTTATAAAGTCCTTCATAGATTCGTTTAGGCCAAGGCATTACCTCATAATTCTCATTATTTGGGTATAGCAACTCTGCTGTAAAAGTGGCTTCATAGTTCTTTTTGAAATCTTGCCAATCTCGTGGTCGGTCTTCAATAGGGTCAGTTAGGAAAAATACCTTTCGATTCGTGGGAGCAGTCATCGATTCCATACAACCATATTCCAAGAAGGCCGTTTCGAATACTCTTTCTTTTTCTACCCCATTGTAGTAATTTGGTGTGCGTGAAGTTCCTGTCCATACTTGTCCGATATAACCATCTACACAGTCCAATGAAGCCAAACTAGCTTCGGGGCTGATTATCTGCCATTGTGAATAGTTGATGAGTGAATGAGTCGGTACATAACAACGGACATCAAGCCCTTTTGTCTTACCGTAAGCCTTGGCATAGGTGAAACATTTGTTGAGGGCACGATAAAACAAGAAATATTTTAATTTGTTCGATAAGAAGGTATTTTCAGCTGATGCATCTTGAGGGCGCCAATCAGATCCATAGTAATTTGTCCATTCTTTTTTGAAGGCGTCGCTATATCCAGCTCTAGCCCAAAATTCGGGCTCTTCAAGATAAATGGCATCGATTCCTGCATCTATAGCTCGTTTGATTTGAGTTTCTTGGATATATTTGATGAAATTTTCAGAAGGAACTATGTAAGGAGTATCTTTTCCGTGCCAGATAGTATCTCCTTCCTGTGTAACTTGTCCCTCATCTAAATGAGTTCTCCCGTCCCATTTACCCACGAAATAGTCCTGATACTCTCCCCAGGCCATTCCTGTCATGAAATGAGGAGTATACCCTTTGTCTCTCCAACTCTTGACGCGTCTCTCGAAAGTAATCGTATCATGGTCTGATGTGCCATAGATGATAGCTATATCTGCACGGATATCTATCGTTGGTTTCCAGATAGAAGCTGTCTGAAAAGCCGTCTTTTCTCTTCTTTTACTTATCGATGTGGCTGTTTGTGATTTGCATCCTACCGATAGGATGATGAGTAGGATACTTCCTGTAAAAAGCAGTTGATGAAGGATTTTCATGAGATAAACTTTTGAGTCGTTAGTAGGCTATATATTTGCTGATAAGTGATTTGTTAACACGAATCTTTATGACTCCCGCAGCGTAGCATGCAAGGGTGTAAGGATTGTATACGAAGATGATTTGATTTTCAGTCAGACATACAGCATCTGCTGTTTCTAAGGTTGGTTTATTGAAAAGTTCAATTTCCAAGCTGTTTTGATTTTGAAATGTATTATAAAGGATTGTATTCAATTCTTTGGAATCACTCGTTTTGAAGATATCTTTTTTAGTTAGAACTCTATGTTTCTTAAGGTCATAGTTGTAAGCCTTGTAAATGGTATTGGGATGTGCCCCTCCAGCAAAGGTACTTTCAGTTTGCAATATGCTTATTATACTTTTGGGATTCACATTTATCAGGGTGTCTCTTACATAATAGCTATACTTCCATTCTGGTCTTCCGTATTTGCTTTGCGCCAATTCAAGGAAGCATGCTGTAGCTTCCTGACGGAGGGTATCAGCATCTTCTTTTACCTGTCTGATTCGCAATGTATTGAAGGACTCAAGATCTGTATTTACTTTTTTGTTTGCTGAACTCAAAAGAGTCATCTTTGTATTCAGTTCCATGTCTTTTGTCTCTTGATTCTGAACACGGATATCACTTTTTATTTTTACTGGTTGACTACATGAGGTGAAACATAGAAGCACAAGGAGTAGTGTGCTTGTAATCGATGAACAAAATTTCTCAGGGTTTTGTAGGCTTCTTTTTATAATCATATTTGTGGTCGTTTAATATTATTCAATAAGGGAACTCTGATGCGAAGATAGCAATTCCGACCCTGTTATTCTAAAAAAAAGATATATCTTTGTGCCCATATTAAAAAAAGCATGGTTAATAAAGAAACGAAGACTATTTCAGAGACTAAATACCCTCCTTTATGGATAGCGCTTACACCTATCATTATACTCATTGTCCTGCTGTCTGTGACTATTCGTATATTCGGAAGTGATGCATTGAGTGGTGGTAGTCAGATTAGTCTGCTGATTGCTACTGCAATTACTGCGATTATTGGAATGACTTCTGGGTTTACCACTTGGACAGAAATAGAAACGAATATCGGAGAGAGTATCAAAGGGATAGCTACGGCATTGGTTATTCTTCTGCTTATCGGAGCATTGTCGGGTAGCTGGATGATTAGTGGAGTGACTCCTACATTGATCTATTATGGCATGCAGATTCTTAGTCCACTGTTTTTTTTACCTTGTTGCTGTATTATTTGTGCGATTGTATCTGTTATGACAGGTAGTTCATGGACGACAATTGCAACCATTGGTGTGGCATTGCTGGGGATAGGTCATGTGATGGGCTATGCAGATGGATGGGTCGCAGGATGCATTATCTCAGGAGCTTATTTTGGAGATAAGATGTCTCCTCTTTCTGATACGACAGTGTTGGCTTCTTCTACTACGGGGACGCCTCTATTTACGCATATTCGTTATATGATGTATACGACCGTTCCTTCTATGACGATTACTTTACTAGTCTTTCTAGTTGCGGGTTTATTTCGGTCGACTGATACGAGTATTGATTCGTTGCTTTTTAGTGAAACACTTCGAGGTACATTCCACATCTCAGCATGGTTGATGGTCGTTCCACTGATTTCTAGTGTCTTGATTATCAAAAGAGCTCCATCGCTCATCACTTTATTTGTGTCAGCTATATCAGGAGCCATTGCTGCCTTAATAGCTCAACCGGATATTATATCGGAAATAGGTCGTATGGGGACACAGAGTGGTGATATTAATCAGGTGACGGCCCTATTTAAAGGAACTTATATTACGCTCTTTGGTGCTACGAATATAACTAGTGGAATGCCTGTTATTGATGAACTTATCTCTACTCATGGTATGGGAGGGATGCTCAATACGGTCTGGCTTATCGTTTGTGCTATGACTTTTGGAGCTGCGCTTACAGCTAATCATTCTTTGGAAAGTATCATGCATCATATCAAGAAGATTATAGGGCATCGATTTAATCTGATTACAAGTACTGTCTTTACTGGAATCTTTGGTAATATAACCATGGGAGACCAATTTATTTCTATTATCTTGACGGGGCGTATTTTCAAAACAATATACGAAAATGAAGGTTATGAATCACGTCTTTTGAGCAGGGCTATAGAGGATAGCTCTACCGTGACTGCTCCTCTAATCCCTTGGACAACAGGCGGAATGACACAGGCGACAATCTTAGGAGTGGCTACTTGGACCTATTTCCCATATTGCATATTTAATATTGTCTCTCCTATAATGAGTATCATCGTCACTTCTATCGGATACAAGGTTTATCGTCATAAGAAAACTCCATCATAGAAGTAGTTTCCTTTTTATGGGGATTAATTTATTGTTCACTTTTTTAATCTCTTTGCAGCTGAAGTTGCTCCAATTCGGAAGGATTACTATCTTTGTGAAATGAATAAATCGGAATCATCTAATCATAGTTATCTTGATGAGCTAAATACGGTACAACGAGAAGCTGTATTATATACTGAAGGACCATCGCTAGTCATAGCTGGTGCAGGGTCTGGTAAGACGCGTGTACTTACTTATAAGGTGACTCATCTTCTTGAACAAGGAATGATGCCTTGGAACATCTTAGCTTTAACCTTTACGAATAAAGCAGCTCGTGAGATGCGTGAGCGGGTATCTAAACAGGTGGGAGCCACTAAAGGTAGACAGTTATTTATGGGTACTTTCCATTCTGTCTTTTCTCGAATTCTTCGAGAACATGCTGAGTATCTCGGGTTCTCTTCCAATTTTACTATTTATGATGGCACGGATAGTAAGAATCTTATCAAATCAATCATTCGTGAGTTGGGGTTGGATGAGAAGAAATATAAGCCTCGAAATATTCAGCAAATCATTTCTAGAGCAAAAGATAAGTTAATCTCTCCTGAGGATTATCAATCCAATAAGGAATTGGTAGAGAGTGATAACAAAGCTGATTTGTCTGCTATTGGCGAAATTTATAGTATCTATTGGAATCGTTGTCGTAGGACAGATGTGATGGATTTTGATGATTTATTGGTCAATACATTTATATTACTCAATCAACATCGAGACGTACTAGATAAGTATCAACATCAGTTCCAATATATCTTAGTAGATGAGTATCAAGACACTAACCATGTGCAACATGAGATAGTTCGTTTGCTCGCAGAGTCGCATCGACGAATCTGTGTGGTAGGAGACGATGCACAGAGTATCTATTCTTTTCGTGGGGCCAATGTAGATAATATATTAAACTTTCAATCAGTGTTTGAAGGGACCAAACTATTCAAATTGGAACAGAATTATCGTTCTACACAGACCATTGTGATGGCTGCTAATAGTCTGATTGAGAAGAATAAACGACAGATCCATAAGGAAGTGTATTCTAAAAATGCTACTGGTGAAGCATTGCCAGTAATCGTTGGTGACAGTGATATTGATGAATCTTATAAAGTGTCTAGACGAATCTCCTCTTTGGTACGCAACGAAGGGATTCGCTATGATGAAATAGCTGTTCTCTACAGAACTAATGCGCAATCACGTGCTTTTGAAAAAGCGTTTCGTGATGCGACTATTCCCTATCAGATATATGGAGGAACTTCCTTTTATCAACGTGCAGAAATTAAAGATGCGGTTGCATATATGCGATTGGCTATTAATCCTCGCGATGAAGAGGCTCTCAAAAGAGTTATCAATAAGCCAAAGCGGGCTATCGGTAAGACGAGTCAGGACAGATGTGCTGTCGTAGCTTTGACTAAGGGTATCTCACTTTGGGAGGTGGTGAATGACCCTTTCGGTTATGAGGTGGGAAACGGAAAAGCTGCTAATGAACGGTTAGTGAAATTTTCTGAACTGATTTTTGATTTCAAAGAATCTGCCAAAGACCTTTTGGTTGATGATTGGATGAAGAATATGTTTGAAAAGTCTGGATTAATGGCGGCATATGCCACGGATGAGACTCCTGAAGGGATCAGTCACAGAGAAAATTTAGAGGAATTGCTCAATAGTGCGAGTGCATTTGTAGCACAGCGTCAAGAATACGGGGATACCGATGTACTTCTTTCTGATTTTCTATCAGAGATATCATTGATGACTGACCAAGACCAAGGGGATGATGGAGATACAGATAAAGTGACACTAATGACGATTCATGCTGCTAAAGGACTAGAATATCCATGCGTATTTGTTGTTGGATTAGAAGAGGAGCTATTGCCTAGTCGCATGTCTATGGATACCCCGAGACAAGTGGAGGAAGAAAGACGTTTATTTTATGTGGCGCTAACTCGTGCCGAGAAATATTGTTTTTTAAGTTATGCTAATTCTCGATTTCAAAATGGGCGGCCAGAATTTCATGCTCCAAGTCGTTTCTTAGAAGAAATCAATGCCGACTTGTTGAATTGGAGTGGTCGCCCTCGAGGGATTAGACGACAAGGCAACCAGTTATTTGCTGCTCATGGTGAAGGTATTATGGATGAAAATCGTGGTAAACGAGGAATCAGGCCCAATTGGGATCATGATGCTCCAGAACGTTTCGGTAGGAGAAGAACGACTAATGAGCGAAAACGTATCCCTGATGAGGCTTTATTCACAAAGGGATTGTCTAATATGACTAAAATACCTCATGTGAAAACATCTAAAGTAGTTGCTGGTATGACCAATTCATCGACTGAGAAGTTGTCTAGTCCAACAAGTACAACAATCCATACTGGAATCGGTGAATCTTTCGAATTAACTGTCGGTACACGTATCCGCCATAATCGATTTGGAGAAGGAACAGTGATCGAAACAAGTGGGGAAGGACCTAATGCCAAAGCAACCATCCATTTTGAAAATTATGGTAAGAAGCAATTGTTACTCCGATTTGCGCGGCTTGAGAAGCTTGTCTAGAACAAAAGAAGACCAAAGGATGGTGATAGATCCGTATGTGAGTAAGATTATCCACATAGTATTATGTAGATAGTATGCGACAGCTCCTGCTGCAAATATGGCTATACCACTGAATATCTGTTGTGTTCGCATTCGTTTCACTCTGATGATTTTCTCTTTCTGAAGCGATGATGTATCATAATGAGTATTGATAAATGCAATAGTAAGAGCTGCTCCTCCAATGATAAGACATGGAGCGGCATATGGCCAATGGAGAATCATTGTGACAGCTCCTAAAAAGGTAATAGCTAATCCTAAGAATAGGAGGGTTGATAATAATTTACGCTTCATAATTTATTTGATATCTTCGTTTTTGATGTCTTCTTTAAATTGAAATATGTCTTCGTTTTCTCGTTTCATTAAGTATCGTTCTCTAGCTACCCGTTCTAATGCATCAGGGTCATTCTTAAGTAAGTTTATTTGTTTGTTTATCTCATCAAGCTGGTCTTTACTCTTTTGTATATTGGCTTCTATCCTCTTTATTTCCATGTAATTATGAAAGGCATCTACTAAGGTATTATTACTTGTGAATCCAATCGTGATGACAAAATAGACTATGATAACCTTGTAGCGATGTTTCCATAGCCACAATCTGAAACGATGAAATTTGCGTTTCCTCGTATTTACGACTGCTTCATATTCTTTTTGATCTGAATCCAGCGTCTTTTTCTTTTTGTCTGTCATATCCCATTAATGATAAGAATCTGTCCTTTTTCTACACGCAAAGATACAATATTATATGTCGAAAGCCCAAAAAAATACATATCTTTGTAGAGAATCGTTTTTAATAAGAATTTATGTTTATGGAGAAATCTCATTATATAGTATCTGCCCGTAAGTATCGCCCGGATACTTTTGCATCTGTTGTCGGACAGCAATCACTTGTCACGACGTTGAAAAATGCTATTCTTAGAGATAAATTAGCTCATGCTTATTTGTTTTGTGGACCGCGTGGTGTAGGTAAGACTACTTGTGCGAGAATCTTTGCTAAGACTATCAATTGCGAGCATTTGACTCCTGAGGGGGAGGCATGTAATACTTGCGAATCTTGTGTTTCATTCAATGAACAACGTTCCTTGAATATATATGAGATGGATGCAGCAAGTAATAATTCGGTCAATGACATCAAACAGTTGATTGACCAAGTTAGGGTACTACCGCAAGTTGGACAATATAAGGTATACATCATTGATGAGGTCCATATGTTATCAGCTTCTGCATTCAATGCTTTTTTGAAGACATTGGAAGAACCGCCAGCTCATGCAGTCTTTATCTTGGCTACTACTGAAAAACATAAATTGCTCCCTACGATTCTCTCTCGTTGCCAAATCTATGATTTTAGCCGCATTACGGTAGAAGATATTGTCGAGCATCTTGCTCATGTGGCTGATCAAGAAAATATTACAGTAGAGCCTGAGGCTTTACATGTAATTGCCTTGAAAGCCGATGGAGGGATGCGTGATGCCTTATCTATATTCGATCAAGTAGTAAGTTTCTGTAGCGGTGATGTGACATATGAAAAGACGATTGCTAACTTACATGTTTTGGATTATGAATACTATTTCAAATTGGTTCGTTTTCTATTGGCTGGAGAGATACCTCCAGGACTTCTTCTTCTTGATGAGGTGATGAATAATGGTTTCGATGCTCGACAATTTATCAATGGTTTAGCATCACATCTTCGTAATTTGATGGTTGGGGCAAGTCAAACGACCCTTGGCTTGTTGGAAGTCGGTGCAAGCATTCGCAAAAAGTATCTCGACCAAGCATCGGCTGTATCATTGCCTTTTATTTACCAAGCACTCGAAATATGCAATCAGTGCGATCTTCATTACAGAGAAAGTAATAATAAACGTTTGTTAGTTGAATTAGCTTTGATTCAAATCGGGCAGATTCAACATCCTATTAAGCGGAGCGATGGTGATGCTTTAGGGACTATAAAGAAACCTTTTACCTCGGGGGGGGGGAAGGCTGAACAACGGAAGCCTGTTGCAACTGTTCAGCCATCTAGTGAGGCAACAAATCGGACTTCTACTTCGACTGAACCTGCTGCTTCAGTAGCATCATCTTCTGCTTTTAAGACTAATGTAACTACAGCAGGTAATGAGGCGATTGGGCAATCTGCAGAGTCAACTACAATAGCAAATGAGAGTTCTACTAGTTATGAATCTAGTGGTCGTCGCCTTCAGAGTATTTCTATTCGTAGAAAGCGACCTAAAAGAGGAGGGGCTTCAGATTCTCCTCAGGATAATGCTGAAGCATCTGCCCCCAAGAATAAGCAAATAGACCTTCAGAAAAATAAAACGCCGTTTAACAATGAGAAATTGCGATCGGCTTGGTTTGCATATATTCAATCTCTTCCTAAAGAGTACAATGCTTTAGCTGGAAGATTACAAAATGCACCTATATATATAAAAAAAGAACATCAAGTAGAATTCTTAGTTGGAAATGATATTGCTGCACAAAATGTCAAACCCTTACTTCCACAGATTACTTTATTCCTGAGAAATGAACTTAAGAATGATTTTATTGAACTCAACTATAGTGTCAATGTAGATGAAATACCAGTTGTAAATATTAGTGGTACAGCATTATATAAGAAAATGAATAAAGATAACCCAGCACTTGGAAAACTGAAAAAAAAGTTCTTTTTAGATTTAGATTAATTAGAGCTATGTATGCTACATCTCTTTAAATGTAATTTTTTTAATATTTTATTTGCTTAAGTTTGGTTGTATTATGCTTATAAGTGTCAAATTCAACTAAAATAAAGTTGCTTTAATAAAAAGCTCTCACTATTCTCCGTTTTTTTGTAATATATTTGTTCTAATATAATAATTATACTTATATTTGCAGTACAGATGTGTTGTTTTGAATGGTTGGGCTTCAATAAATAGAAGCCTAGTTCATTTTAAATAACCTTTGGCTGTTAAGACAGTTTGTACAGATTTGGTATTAAATTAAATGATTGTGAATATGAAAAAAATTTTACTAGTTGCTGCTTTATTCCTTGGTTCTACTTTAGGAGTTTATGCGCAACAAACAGAAAACAAGGATGCAAAGTATAAAGTAGAAACTAACAAGTTTTGGAGTAATTGGTTTATCTCTGTTGGTGGTGGCGTGCAAGTCTATACTGGCGATAGTGATACTCAACAAGATTTCACTGACCGTCTAGCTCCAGCTCTTGATATTTCAGTTGGTAAATGGTTTACTCCTGTCTTAGGATTACGTGCTAGCTATAATGGCTTAGAAGCTAATGGTTATACTTTTAATGGAAACAATGCTTATGTTTCTGGTGGTATGAATTCTGATGGATATTATGATCAAGATTTTAAATTAGCCAATTTCCATGGTGATGTTTTGTTCAACTTAACAAATGCATTTTGTGGTTATAAAGCTGATCGTTTGTACAATATCATTCCTTTTGTTGGAGCTGGTATCTTGCACGATTGGGATGTAAACGAAGATGAAGTATCTCTAAACGCTGGTTTTATTAACCGTTTTCGATTGAATAGTAATTGGGATCTTAACGTTGAAGCACGTATCGCTTATGTTAATGAACGATTTGACCATGAGACTATTAGTAAGCGTCTTGAGACTCTAACAGGTGTTACTGTTGGATTTACTTATAACTTCCCTAAGAGTAATTGGGATCGTGCTACTGTAGTAACTACCGGTATTACTGAAGATGAGATGCAAGCTGTACGTGATCAATTGGCTAACTGCCGTGATAATAGCAAGAAACTAAACAACGAACTTACTTATCTTAAGAATCATCCTAAGACTATTGTAAAAGAAGTTGGTGTAGATGTATTGTCTCCTACATTGTTTGTTTTCTCTATCAACTCAGCAAAAGTTTCTAAAGCTACCCGTGTAAATGTAGGTTACTTGGCTAAAATCATCAACGCTGATAATTCTGACAAGACTTACATCGTTACTGGTTACGCTGACAAAGAAACAGGTTCTGCTAGTTGGAATCAAACTCTTTCAGAGAAACGTGCTAATGCTATCTATGATGTATTGGTTAATGAATACAATGTACCTTCAGAGAGAATCCAAAAGGCTTTCAAAGGTGGTGTAGATAATATGTTCTACAATGACCGTCGTTTGAATCGTTGTGTAATCGTAGAATGATTTATTCTTAACTTGAAATAAAATTTAAAGTGTGCTGACTTATTATAGTTAGCACACTTTTTTTTGCTTTTTTATTTTAGCTTGATAACATATCTTATCTTTGTCGTGAGTTTAAATATCTAACTATATCCTAAAAATGAAACACTTCTTCAGAATTGCTATTTCTAGTCTTTTTTTGCTTAGTTTTATCGTTTTCAATATTGATGCGAGTATTAATGAGTCTGACAATCCATTGTGGATGCGAAATCCTTGCATTTCTCCTGATGGTTTAACTGTTGCATTTCAATACAAGGGGGATATTTTTACGGTTCCTATCGATGGAGGTAGGGCCCGTCAATTGACCTCGAATTCAGCTTACGATACCAGGCCTATATGGAATCCTGATGGTCAATCTATAGCTTTTGCTTCTGATAGACTTGGTAGTTTGGATATATTTGTAATTGATTCTCGTGGGGGTAATCCTATCAGACAGACGACACATAGTGTAAACGAGTTACCAAATGCTTGGTTAGATAATCAGACTATTTTATTTACTGCTAACATTATGCCTGATGCTAAGAGTAGTCAGTTTCCGTCTTCAATATTTTCTCAAGTTTATAGTGTCAAAGTTGCCAAAGATGCTCCTAATCGTCCTGTCCTGTATTCTTCTCTACCTATGGAATATATATCAATTAATAAGGAAGGTACCATTTTGTATCAGGATAAGAAAGGATATGAAGATCCAATGAGAAAGCATGAACGGTCTTCTGTTACTCGCGATATATGGTCTGTCGACTCTTCATTTAAAACTTATGAGAAACAGACTACGTATAATGGTGAAGATCGGAATCCTGTCTGGGATTCAGATGGTATCCATTATTATTTTCTAAGTGAGCGTAAAGGTAATTTCAATGTGTTTAGTTCAAAAATAAACACTAAAGACTTTAAACAGGTTACTTTTTTACCTGAGCATCCAATCCGTTCTCTCTCGATATCGCGTACTGGAATACTCTGTTTTAGTTATAACGGAGAATTGTATCGCATGAAAAAAGGAGAGAGCCCTATGAAACTGAAGATTTTAATTAGAAGAGACTCTAGTGATCGTGATGTCATCACTTCCATAAAAAGAAGTGGTGCCTCTGATATTGCAGTATCTCCTTCTGAAAAAGAAGTCGCATTTATTCTCGGTGGAGATGTGTATGTTACTTCCGTAAAATACAAGACAACAAAGCAAGTCACTGATACACCTAGCCAAGAACGAGACCTCTCCTTTTCTCCTGATGGCCGCTCTTTAGCTTATTCTTCAGAGCGTAACGGTTTGTGGCAAGTATATCAATCTTCAATAAAATCAGCACAAGAAAAATTGTTTACATATGCTTCTGATTTAATTGAAAAAAGAATTACTCATAACAAAGAAGCTAGCTTTCAGCCTCAATATAGTCCTAATGGGAAAAAGCTTGCTTTCTTTAAAGATAGGACAGCTGTTTGTGTGGTTAATCTAGAGACTAGTACTGAACACCTTGTCAAGCCAGCTAAATACTCTTACTCATACACTGATGGTGACCAATGGTTTAAATGGAGCCCTGATAATAGATGGATCATGACCAATTTCATCGGTGTAGGAGGATGGAACAATCCTGATATTGCTGTATTCAAAGCCGACGGTAGTGGAGAATATCACAATTTGACTAATAGTGGCTATAGCGATACTAATGCTAAGTGGGTCTTGGAAGGAAAGGCTATCATTTGGCAGAGTGACCGTGCAGGATATAGGAGTCATGGTAGCTGGGGGGCCGAACGAGATGTCTATATCATGTTTTTAGACAGAGAAGCTTTCGAGTCTTTTAATCGAACAAAAGAAGAGATAGCTCTTTCTGAAGAAATATCAAAGGGGAAACAAAACGAAGTTTCCAAAACCGGAACTAAATCAGATAATGACAAGTCGGTAAAAGATAAAAAGCAAAAAGTAGAACCGTTGATTTTTGATTTTTCAAATGCAAAATATCGTATACAACGTCTTACTGTAAACTCCTCTCTTATGGGGGATGCGATGTTGACACCTAAAGGAGATAAGCTATACTATATTACTCATTTTGAAAATAAAACAGGTGACCTTTGGGTTAACGATTTGAAGGAGCATAACACCAAGCGTTTGATGCAGAAAGTTGGTTCCGGCGAATTATGCATGAGTAAGAAAGGAGACAAATTGTTTATGTGTACTGCAGGTAAATTATGCTCAATAGATACGCAGAAAAATAAAACCACGACTATTCCTTTTGAGGCTTTTTATAATTATCGACCTTATGCAGAGAGGACATATATTTTCAATCATGCATGGCAGCAAGTTGATGATAAGTTTTACAATCCTAACATGCATGGTATTGATTGGGGTAAACTGAAGAAAGAGTATGCGCGTTTCCTTCCTGAAATCAATAATGGATACGATTTCGCAGAAATGCTTAGTGAATTGCTAGGCGAACTCAATGCTTCTCATACTGGATGTCGTTTCTATCCTACTGGACCTTCTCTAAGTACTGCTTCACTAGGTTTCTTCGTTGATTCTAGTTTCGATGGAGACGGGTTGAAGATATTGGAGATAGTCAAACGAAGTCCCCTCGATATAACCGAACAAATAATATCTAAAGGGGATATCGTATTAGCAATTGATGGTAGGATTATCAAGAAAAATAAGGATTATTACCCACTTCTAAATGGAAAAGTTGGGCGAAGGGTGCGGTTGACGATTCAACAAGGAAAATCAGGTAAGAAATTTGATGTGCTTTGCAAACCTATCTCGATGAACCAATTATCAAGTTTACTATACCAGAGATGGGTAGATCGAAGAATTGACTTGACTGAGCAACTCTCGAACGGAAGACTGGGCTATGTACATATCAAGGCTATGGATAGTAATAGCTTTAGGACACTGTATAGCGACGCTCTAGGTCGATGTAGACAAAAGGAGGCATTGATTGTGGATACTCGTCACAATGGGGGTGGATGGCTTCATGATGATGTGTGTACGTTTCTGAGTGGTAAACAGTATGAACGGTTTATGCCTCGTGGACATTATATTGGTAGTGATCCTTATAACAAATGGCTAAAACCTAGTTGTATGCTTATTTGCGAAGATAACTATTCCAATGCACATGGTACTCCATGGGTTTATAAAACGCTTAAGATAGGTCCTTTAGTAGGGTCACCTGTTCCAGGAACCATGACAGCTGTATGGTGGGAGACACAAATCAATCCTCAGTTTGTTTTTGGAATACCACAAGTAGGTTGTATGGATAATGAAGGACATTATCTTGAAAATCATGAATTGGAACCTGACATATTGGTTTACAACGACCCCTTTGCTGTGTTGCAGGGACGTGACCAACAGTTAGAATCTGCTGTGAAAGAGATGCTAAAATAACAGAGTTAAATTTCATTTTCTATTAATAAATGCTTATTTATCACAGTTTATGTTGTGGTTAATAAGCATTTCTTTTGATAATATAAGTCTTTTTTTTAATTTTACGATTGCTAGAGGTACATATGGTGATTATCCTAATAAATAGTTTACAAGGCCGTTTATTCTAATTGATTCTTCTTTTTATAAAGAGAATTCAGTATACATAAAAAATTATCTAAAGATGAAAAAGAAATTATTTTTCACCTTCTGTGTATTGCTATTATCTATACAATCATGCACGAAGGGAGTAGTAGTTGACGAGTCAACTGTGGATGTAAAATTAAACAAAGGTCAAATCCAAATGAGTTTCAAAGCATTAGCTCCTGGAAATGTCGAATCGTCGGAATCGGGAACTAACGCTTTTAATTTTTTAAGTCATGATAGTATCGGACTGTTTTTATTAAAATCACCATCTACGTTGACTGATTCCAGATACTGTGATAACGAGTTGTTCCTTTGTGGAGAGGAAGGAACTATTACAACTGAACCTGCTTTGTATTATCCAACAACTGGGGACATCTGTTCCATTCTAGCCTATTATCCTTATCAAGAAGAAATGCTTTCTGACGAGACGGTAAAGCATCATTTTAAATTGCCAACTGATCAATCGAATATCAACTTGCATGATATTGATTTTATGGTCTGCCGTAAAGAAGGAGTTATCCCTTCGGATGAGCCTGTATCATTGACTTTCCAGCACCAATTAGCAAGAGTGTCTATCGTTTTACAACCGAGCGATCATTACAATGCGACTCAATTAATGGAATACAACCCACAGATTAGTTTTCACAATATCTTTTCAGAAGCAGACTATGATTTCAAATTTGAACATTTTAGTAACCAGATACAGGCTGGTACAATTATTCCCAATGGGCAATGGGAAATCGATGAACAAGGTAACTTGGTTGGTAAAACATGTCTTTTACTTCCCGAGTCTTTTATACCTGACCAGTCCTATTTTGAGCTTCTTTTCAATGGAAATAAATATCGAATGACTGTCAGTGGTGATGACTTATCTTCATTGCCAGATGCACAATTAACTTCCGGGGCTAACATAAAATGTATTTTCAGTACCAAAAGTTCTGACCTTGTAGGAAGTGTCCTGGAAGCCACTTTTAAAGTTGATGTAGCAGATTGGCCTATCCCAACTGAAAAGCAATATCAGTTAGAAGATGCTTCAGCGGAGTACTACTACATAAACATTGCTGATATTGATTTTTCTAAAACTCAAATATATCATATCTGCAATAAAGAAAAAGATTTATATGAAATATCTAGGCAAGTAGTGATTGCTGATGGTAAACCACAAGTAGATATCGTTTTGATTCCTCTTGATGATACCGGCGATGTGGTCTATGAAAAAAGAGTGAACCTTTGGGCAGGAAATAACCACAAAACAGAATATCTTTTCTTTGACCATTCAGGAAATTACAATTTCGTCGAAACCAGCAATTGTAGTAAGGTAGGGTTGAAAAAAGTAGACTTCTTTGATGTGCGTATGGGCAATACGATTCCTTTAGTTCGGATTGCTGATAAGGTTTGGTTTGGTGATGATTATAAAGTCGATTATTTGGTTAATTCGGTTCCTTTGAAGTTAACCAATGACTTTTCTAAGTGTCAGACTGTACCAGCATACCACAAAGTTAATACAGGTGATGAAGTACATTATGTGTATAACAAGATTGCAATCACAAATCCCTATTTTATACCTCAGGGTTATCATATACCAACTGTTGCAGAATGCAATAGTTTATATTCTATCTATCGTGACAACTTGTCAACTTTGGTTTCTCCTGTCGGATGGCAACCAGGAACCGATGTGGCTGACTCTTCTATCTTATTGTTACAGCCCAATACTTCATATGCTTCGGGTCGTAACGTAAATAGTAGTTTCATTGCTTCTTTTTGGTCACTAAATTTGAATGAAGTTTCCTATTGTACTTTTGACTATTATGTTGATAACAAATGGGCCGTTCGTGACTATAAAGAAGGAGATAAGAATAAAAAGGATAATTTTTTGATTGCTGATACAGGTTTTGCTGTACGCCTAGTTAAAAATTGATTATTTTTCATTGAAACCTCATTATTATCGCTAGTCTATTTACTTTTATCTTGGGTAGTTCCGAACTTTGTTTTATCTTTGCCTATCGATAGTATGTTTTTAATACTATCAATAATCAGATTACTTATTAGAAAATAAATATATGATCAAAATTACATTTCCTGATGGATCTCAACGTGAATATGAGGCTGGTGTCACTGGCTTTGATATTGCGATGAGCATCAGTAACAGACTAGCTAAAGAGGTTCTGGCTTGTAGTATCAATGGTAAATTGGTGGACCTCAAGACACCTATAACCACCGATGCTACCGTCATCCTCCACAAGTGGGAAGATGAAGAAGGAAAGCATGCTTTCTGGCATACCAGCTCTCACGTATTAGCTGAAGCATTACAGGAGTTGTACCCTGGAGTGCAGTTTGGAATTGGTCCAGCTATTGAACAAGGATTTTATTATGATGTAGATCCTGGTGAAGCTGTAATTAAAGAAAGTGATCTTCCAGCGATTGAGAAGAAGATGAAAGAACTCATTGCACAAAAGAATGAGTTGGTTCGTCAATCAATTACCAAAGAAGATGCGCTCAAAATGTTCTCAGAACGAGGTGAAACCTATAAATGTGAGTTAATCTCAGATTTGGAAGATGGGACAATCACGACTTATACGCAGGGTAATTTTACAGACCTTTGTAGAGGCCCTCATTTGGCTTCAACAGCTCCTATCAAAGCTATCAAATTGACTAGTATTGCAGGTGCTTATTGGAGAGGTCACGAAGACCGAAAAATGCTTACTCGTATTTACGGTATCTCTTTCCCTAAGAAAAAGATGCTTGATGAATACCTCGTATTTATGGAGGAAGCAAAGAAGAGAGACCACCGTAAGATAGGTAAAGAAATGGAATTGTTTACTTTTTCTGAGATGGTTGGTAAAGGATTACCTCTTTGGTTACCAAAAGGAACAGCATTAAGATTACGTTTGGAAGATTTTCTAAAGCGTATTCAGAAACGTTTTGGATACGACCAAGTTATGACGCCTCATATTGGTGGTAAACAATTATATGTAACTTCTGGACACTATGCTAAATATGGAAAAGATTCATTTCAACCTATTCACACTCCTGTAGAGGGCGAAGAGTATTTGTTGAAACCAATGAATTGTCCTCATCATTGTGAAGTTTACAAATTTAAGCCACGTTCTTATAAAGACCTACCTGTTCGTATTGCCGAATTTGGTACAGTATATCGTTATGAGCAAAGTGGTGAATTGCATGGGTTAACTCGTGTAAGATCTTTCACTCAAGATGATGCACATATTTTCTGTACTCCTGATCAAGTAAAAGAAGAATTCCTAGCAGTTATGGATATCATTATGATAATCTTTAAGGCTTTAGAATTTGAGAATTTTGAAGCTCAAATTTCTTTAAGAGACCCTAAAGACCATACTAAATATATTGGAAGTGACGAAAATTGGGAAAAAGCTGAAAGTGCTATTATTGATGCTTGTCAATCAAAAGGACTTAATGCTAAAGTAGAATATGGTGAAGCTGCATTTTATGGTCCTAAATTAGATTTTATGGTCAAAGATGCTCTTGGAAGACGTTGGCAACTTGGAACTATTCAGGTTGATTATAACTTGCCAGAGCGATTTGGATTGGAATATGTAGGTGCTGATAATGAGAAACATCGTCCTGTGATGATTCACCGTGCGCCTTTTGGCTCTATGGAACGATTTATAGCAGTTCTTATCGAACATACAATGGGTAAGTTCCCGCTATGGTTAACTCCAGATCAGATAGTCGTATTGCCTATCTCAGATAAGTATAATGAGTATGCTCAAAGTGTAGCAAAAGAATTGGAAGACCAATATGATTTGCGTGCCATTGTCGATGACCGTAATGAAAAGATAGGTCGTAAAATTCGTGACAATGAATTGCAACATATTCCTTATATGCTCATCGTCGGTGAGAAAGAAGCTGAGAATGGTGAGGTTTCTGTCAGAAAACAAGGCGAGGGAGACCAAGGAACATTAAAAATAGCTGATTTTGGAAAAAAACTTTCAGAAGAAGTTCGCAATATGATAAATAAATGGTAAATTTGCATCCGACTTAGTGCTGTACAGTATTTATGTTGTAGTTCACAAGTCGGGTGATTTTAAATATTGATGTATAATTAATCGAATAGCAATTTGGCAGACTTTAGAAAATCAAGAGGTAGACGTCCATATGGTCAGAGAGATCAAAAGAAGGACCAGTACAGAACAAATGAGCGTATCCGCGTGCATGAAGTACGTGTTGTATTTGAAAATGAAGAGCCTAGAGTAATGGACACAAGGGATGCCTTGCGTTTAGCTCAAGATAAGGGTCTTGATTTAGTTGAAATCTCTCCTAAAGCAGTTCCCCCTGTTGCAAAGATTATTGATTATTCAAAATTTTTATATCAACAAAAAAAACGTCAGAAGGAACAGAAGCAGAATCAGGTTAAAGTAGTTTTAAAAGAAATTCGATTCGGACCTCAAACAGATGAGCATGATTATAATTTCAAACTTAGACATGCCGAAGGATTCTTAAAAGAAGGGGACAAAGTGAAAGCTTACGTATTCTTTAAAGGTCGTTCAATTCTCTTCAAAGAGCAAGGTGAACTCTTGTTATTACGTTTTGCTAATGACCTAGAGGAAATAGCGAAAGTAGATAAGTTACCTGTTCTAGAGGGTAAGAGGATGTCTATATTCTTATCACCAAAGAAGAAGAAAACTGAGGTGAAAAAGAAATCAGGTACTCCTTCGAATGATTCTCTACAAACTCGTGAAGAGCGAAGAGCGGAAAGACAAGCTGCTAAAGCAGCTAAAGATAAAGCCCTCACTGACAAAAATGAAGAAGGTAATTCAGAAAATAAAGATTCTGAAGATTAATCGATAGTTGTGAGTAACGCCGTTGGCTAGTGCGTTGCCATCTCTATATAAGTGTAACATTTTAATATAAACAAGATGCCAAAGATGAAAACGAATTCCGGTTCAAAGAAGCGTTTTACGCTCACCGGAACGGGTAAGATCAAGAGAAAGCATGCTTTTCATAGTCATATTTTGACTAAGAAATCTAAGAAGCGTAAACGAGTATTAGCTTCAACAGGTACTATTGCAAAAGTGAATGTGAAGCAAATTAAACAACTTCTCTGCTTGAGATAGTTCGTGCTTAAGATCAAAAACAATTATTAATCGAGTGTGCAGCAAATTTTTTATAAAGACTTGCGTAAAGTGATGAGTCTTCACTTAACAAAAGCGCTGCCAATCAAAAACAAACAAAACTATGCCAAGATCAGTAAATCATGTAGCTTCTAAAGCTCGCAGAAAGAAAATTTTGAAGCAGACCAAGGGCTATTTTGGAGCACGTAAAAACGTGTGGACAGTAGCAAAAAACACTTGGGAGAAGGGTCTAACTTATGCTTACCGTGATCGTAAGAATAAAAAGCGTACATTCCGTGCTCTTTGGATTCAACGTATCAATGCAGCAGCACGTCTAGAGGGAATGTCTTATTCTCGTCTTATGGGTGCGCTTCATAAAGCAGGTATCGAAATCAACCGTAAGGTTCTAGCTGACCTAGCTGTTAACCATCCTGAAGCTTTCAAAGCTATTGTACAAAAAGTTAAGTAGTTAAGAGGCTGGAAGTTAAAAAACAAAGTTTATTAGGAAGTATAGATTACTTTCCATAGCTTTGTAATAAGAAAAAAGTTCAGCTGGTTTAGATTGGGGAACTCGACAATGAATTAAAGAACCGAGTTAAGCTTACTTTTACAATGGCGGGCCGTGATCTCCGGATGGGCGGATTACAAAGTAAAAGGGCACTCAAATCCTGAAATACGGAGTTCTATCATATCGCCAGCTGAATTCTTTTTTTTCTTCTAAAAGAAATAAATTCAAGTCCGAGTACATCGAAAGATGTTCTCGGGCTTTTTTTATTCATTACTTAAATGATTCCCATTTATTAGTTGTAAAATTGTATCTCTTTATGATTCTGGCAGGATTTCCTACTGCAATGCAGTAATCGGGTACATCTTTAGTTACGATAGAACCAGCACCGATAAAGCAATGTTTACCTATATGAGTTCCATTAAGAAGCACACTATTGGCACCTATGATTGTGTTATCATCAATAACTATTGTTTTCTTTTCCTCTCCTTGTTCTGTGACTGGTTTGTCAGGGTTGTCAATGATGTGTTCGAATCCTACGACGACTACATTCTGAGCTAGTTGGCAGTCATTTCCTATACTGCAAGGTCCCATGATTGTATTTCTTAATCCGACCCTACTTCCATGACCAATAGTGACCGACCCATTTTGATTGTTAATTACACTCCAACTCTCTATCACTGATTTTTTTCCTAAACTAAATGAGTTGAAAGGGACGATGTCTAGTCTAGTTGATCTATACACATATCCTTTTCTTTTCGTGAAGAAATAGAGATAGTTGAGTACTCTGATGTACCATCTTGGTCTAGCTTTCATTGGACTTACAATCAAATTATAAACCGTTCTTTTCAATTGAGGGTTGCTAAGTATATATTCTTTAATAGCCATAATCGATATCTTATTTAGTTCGTTTCGTCTTATTTTCAAATAATAGTCTTAGTAATGCGTAGTCAAAGTGTTTAGTCACTAATCTATTGGGTATACAAAGCATAATGAAGAATGTCAGTAACAAGAGAAGGATAATCCATTTGACACTAGAAGAGAAGTCAATAACCATCGTAATAGCCCCTATAACAGTTAGGCTAAGCCACATAAATCGCAGGGTAGGGAGAAATCGTGATATGAGTAATATGACAGCTAAATCCATAGTAAGGGCCATTCTATTAGCACTAATCTCCTGTGTGTAGTTTATTCGACCTTTATTATCCAGATGTTTCTCTTTATTTATTGCAGTTCTTGCTTCGTGTCTTTTCGCTAGAGATGCTTCATCATAGTAGATATAAAAGTCATTTAGAAAAACTACATATTGTCCTCGCATCGCTAAGTAGAAATTGCTCTGTGAGAGGTCATAAAACAGTTCTTTGTACTTTCTAATCCATGCTATATTCATAAGCATACCATTTGTCAATTTCATCTTATAAGGTAATCCTAATGAAGCACAACCATTTTTGAACAGTTGTGTATACACTTCCTCCTTGATTGATTTATGAAGTGATTCTTTCATTAAATGCGAGGAATCAATTTTGTGAGCTTCAATAGGCATGTTACTTAAGCAGTAAGCAATATTCATTCTAGTGATGAAATCTTGAGGAATAACATCAGCTATATCTAGTAAGATTATATTGTCATATTTTTTAGTCGAATCATCAATCTCATCTAAGATGCTATCAATTGTTGATGGATAATGATTCTCTTTTTGTAGCAACACATCATACAAATCGTTATTGTAATCTTGTTCTGCTAAAGACTTTAGACAATTAGGTTGTCTCAAATCAAACCCAGAGGCATCGACAATGATTGCGTATCTGTATTGTTTAGCTTTATTAATTTGCCGTTTTATATCATGCGTTGACTTTTTAGCAGCTAGCGCATGAATACCTATCGTTCCTACACATAAGGCAAAGTATAAGAATAGCAGTAAATCTATATAATTAAATATAATCCACATCATAATATTCTTCAGTTATTTTGTCGAGTAGATTTCTACATCTGGCCTCTACTTCTTCTTCATTCGGATGAAGTCTACCACCGCTTTAAGAGAAGCTCTGGCATTTTTAGGCCTAGAAATACTATTAATTATTATTGATTTTATAGGAGGTACCGTAAGTAGATATGTGATAGCTATTAGCTTATTTAGTCCCTTCTTATTTCTGTATGCATATAAAGCACGATTACGTGTGAGATAATAGGATTTCAGAGGACTATCTACACCTGTACTCTTACTTTCTTTATGAAACACAGTACATGCTGATTCATACCACAACTCATATCCCGCATTAACTATTTGAGTACACCAATCTATTTCCTCGTAGTATAAGAAAAATATCTCGGGCATCAATCCTACTTTTTCGATAACCTCTCGTTTGACTACCATAGCAGCCCCATGGAGGAAGGATGTAGCAGATGCTTGATCAAATTGTCCATGATCAATCTGTCCATATCCAATAGTCGAATTTCTCAATGTAACAGGTGTCAAGGGAGTCATCCCAGCAAATTGAATCGTTTTTTCATCCTCAGCAAAGCAAAGTTTTGGTGAAATTGCACCAATTCTAGGCGAAGATTCAAATCGCTTAATGACACTATCCCAATGATCTGTCTTGATATAAGTATCATTATTAATCAAACAGATATATTCTCCACGTGCGACTTTTATACCTAGATTATTCCCTGCTGAAAACCCTGCATTGATTTTGCTAGCTATCACTGTAACTTCAGGATGTCTGGTGGCTATTTGTTGAGCTTCATTGTTTGCAGATGCATTGTCCACCACAATAATTTCGAAACGAATAGATTTTATTACATCACTTAGTGACGTGATTAGTTCACAAGTATCTTCCAGCCCATTATAATTAATGGTAATGAAAGATAAAGTTATTTTGTTATTTATTTCCTTGTTGTTTTGCATCTAACATTTGCTAAAGATTATTCTTAGTACCCACTACTTTGAGATTTAGCTATTTTATGCCAAATAATTTCCATTTTTGATGTCGTTTTTTTCGTTCAGTCATTTCTTTATCAAGCTGTTTGCCCACGAAAACGAAAGCGATGCATATATATATTAAAAATGTATTTGGAAAACCCAAAACCTCATTGGAGTAAGCACCCGCTATTCCACCAGCATAAGTCGCAACAAATGCTGCTAAGTATCCATAGAGTTGTGGGTCAACGATGTAGTGAATAAGCACATAACTCCCACTTATGACTATTGCAGTACACATCAAAAGGAATATAATTAATCCAGGTACCCCCATCTCAACCCATATTACCACTAACCAAGAATCCGTAGCATATTTTGCAGGTGGTGGTACATAGTTCCATCTAGCTCCTCGGAAATGACTCAAGCCTAGTCCTATACCAAACGGATAATCTTTCATGGTCTGTTTCATCTTCTCCTGGTTCTGCAATCTCACTTGAAAGGAAGCATCTGTCTCCCATCTTGTAGCCGTTCTTGTCCTTCTAATAAATCGATTAGATTCACCTATATCAGTATATCTTAAAAAGAGGAATGCACTAATCATGAGTGTTATTGAGACAATAATTAAAGTCCATTTCCTCATCAAAAAAACAAATATCAGTATGGATACTGCAGGTACAGCGAAGGCACTACGAGTTCCACTAATAAGCAATCCATATAGACCACAAAAGGCCACACCTACGTAGAACAATTGCAACAATCGATTCTTTTCATATAAGGTGCAAAAAGCAAAACAAACCATACTCAGGGCCATCGATGTACCATAGGCAGCTGCATCAGTAAAGAAGGAGAAGTAGCGAACCCCCGAGTTGATAAAATGGGTACTACTTCCTCCGTTCATAAGCCATACCCATTCGTATGGATCAAACCCATGAGAACGTTGATACCATCCCTTCACAGCAGCTAGAAAGGTCAGAATACCCCATATTATCATGAAATACTTCATTCCATTTTCCGTCTTAAAAAATAGCTGTACACAGATAACTATAAACAAAGGGTATATTACGTTTATTCCTGAGTGTAAGAACCAAGGCAAAAGAGGTTGGTGAGGTCTAAAGAGATAAATAAAATGAATAAATACCCCCATGGTCAATGCAACGACTAAGAAATTTTTTAAAGCAGATGTATCAGGGCGTTTGGTCAAACTTTGCAATAAGATGAGTCCAAGACATAAGCCAGCGACAGCTAAATAAGTCGCTCCAGCTTTGAAGTAGACGTACCTAGTGAGGCCCATGATAAAATAATTGAATATAAATGCGCCCACAAGAGCTATCTTAGGGTGATTCAAAACTAATAGTCCAAATGCAAAAGTCAAGGGTAACAAAGAAAGGACGAGCGCAATTTTTACACCTAATACCACCACTGCAACTAATAATAGTGCAGCTACACTAATAAGTGTCAGGCTTATGTAGTATTTTGACAATAGATAGATTAGGTTTTTGAACATAAAAATCCTGCAATTTAGGCATTTGTTGTTTGATTATTTTCTTCATTTTGAATAGGATCATACGAGTTTACTCCAGACTCTGTCAATCCAAGGTTAGACAACTTATATTTGAACTTACCATACCTAGTATATGGAGGTAACATCCCCGTGAACAATTCCGTTTCAGATTTATCCACTTCGTTAAGAATCAGTTGAATAGGGACACCATTTCCAGACACCTTGAGTTGACTCAATAGATTGGTATCTTTTTGTTTCCAAGCACGCGTAGACCTTGCAACAACAAGATTCACGTTGCATTCTTGTAAAAGAGCTGATGGGATAGGGTAATCACCCGCAGCAGGAAATTCCACTAAAATGATATCCATATCGATAGTTGTCAAATCAGCTATGCTATTAGCTAAAAGATATTCTTGAGATTGAATCTGGTAATCAACATTCCAATTCACATGTTTGGCCTTTAATCCAACTTGCTTCCAGTATTCAATCAAGAGTTCACTAATATAAGTTTTACCTTCTTGTTTTTCGAGACTAGAGATACCAATAATATATGAACCATTGGAAGATCTCTTGTTTAGGAATTGAAGAATCTGAGCACTTAGATGTTTGATTGCTATTTCCTGGCACTCATTGTTGTAAGCTCTATTCTTTTTGTTTGCAAAATCAGGAAAGGCAAAAAGAACATTCTCTTTTGTCAAGCGTTCAGTTCTCATTTTGTCCCTAAGAGTATGGTCTATGAGTTCTATTATAACGAAGATGCCTAGAAGGGCAAAGAAAGTCATAAATGAAGCCATAATGCCCAACTTTTTCCGATCGATATTAATCGAATTGAGCGGGAAACTAGGAGGACTCAGTACCTTTATAGTTGCTGCAGTCATCTCCAGACCCTTTTTCCTGTTCATAGCTTCGTTATATCCATCAATAGCTTTTTTGTAAGTATCCGCTTTGATTGAAATATCTCTATTTCTGCGATCCAATCCAGAACCAATAGGGGCGAAATGTCCATACAAGCTATCTACACTAATCATCGATCTCTCAATAGCCGATTTAGAAGCCTCTGCACCTCTTAATTTAAGAAGGTTATTTAGCCATGCATCAATCAAGGTTGCTTTAGAGAATCCCTCTTTGGTCGTGTATTTGGAGTTGATTTGTGTGATTGCATCATGCAGTTCTTCATCAACCTTAGCTAATCTTTCTTTGTAGGATTTGATTGCTAAGTATTTGCTTTCTTTTTTAGCCTTAATGTTTTCGAGAGAGTCTGTTGCCAGCATTTCAGAGACATCAAAAGCCTCTAAGCTGCTGATCTTAGCAGAGAGTTTATTAGACTCTTCAAATAATGTAATGAATCGTTTATTCTTCTTATATCGGATGATATAATCACCTAATTTCTCCTCAATTTCTGAAACCAATCCTTTGGAAGTCCCATAATCAATATTTGCTTCTAGGTATTTATTTTTATAAGTGGCATCCAACCCCGCCAAAGCTTTACTCTCTTCGACATAATTGATGATACGATTATCCTCTCGATAAGCCGTCATCTCATCTTCTGCATCCCTCAATTCTTTACCCGATGAGTCTAATAAATCCTTATAGAACGTAATTACTTTGTTTGTTTCACCATAGCGTACATCTTGGTATTCATGATTAAATTCATCGATTAAGATGTCAAGTGTATTATATGCAATTCCAGGGTCAGAATTGGTGTATGAAATTTCTACGATATCGCTTTTTTCAAGATGATTAACGATGATTTTTTGTAAAGCCTCGAAGCTATATTGAGGATGATAGTAGTTAAACAAGCCATAAACGAAATTATCTTTGTTGGGCTTTTCATATTTAGTCAATTCTTCGAAAAGTCCATTTTCATCCTTTTCATTTCTATATCTAGTGACTATTTTCAATAAATCTTTATGGAACTTCATCCTATTATAGATTTCTCTATATGAAGAAGCATTGCAAATATTATTATCTTTTTTAGGGTCTCCAAAAACCATGACGCGAGCAAATAAATGATAGCTTACTCTTCGCAAAGTACTCTTTGCATCAAATAAGTCAATCATATTATTCTGTTGGATTTTTTTATTAGCTCCCTCTTCTAGAGAAAATCCACCCTCTATTCCGGTAAATACAGTAGAATAGACCGTATATCCTCCATTTTTTCCTTTGGCACTAAAGACCAATATACTGCCGACGATAAGCGGCAATACAATGAGCCACCATTTGACTCTCCAGATTAGTTTAAAAAAGTATAATAGTGTCTCCATTACTTAGTGAATCTTAGTATGTGTAATTAGTTCCAATAGCATCAAATTACTAATAAAACTCGTTTTTACTCGTTGAAGTACACCGACTGCCAAAGCTTCGTCTTTTTTGATTATAGCTAAGGAACCTGCTTCTTTTTCTCCATTTTCAAATTCACCTTCAGCAATTTTGAAAGTAGCGGCATACATATTTACCATTTCGGTATTTACTTTCAATTGTTCCTCCTGTGATTTTATTGTGAGATAAATTTGAATAACTTTTTGTTTAAGTTCTAATTCCGTCTGTTCCATTTGTGCTTTGGAATATGAAGCATCTAATTTAGCAGACTTCACATTGGCAGAGTAATTGAATATGTCAGCTAGAGAAGCTGAAAATTCGACGCCTACATTCCAATAGGCCTTTTCATTATCATTTGTACTAGTGACCAGAGCGACAGAAGATGAAGAATTTGTAGTCACTCCAGAAATGACTCCATAATTATAGTTCGCCGTTCCAGTAATCCAGTCCAGAGGATCTCTTTTTTGCTTTCCTACCTCAATATTCGCTTGTTGATATTTGATTAATGCCTGTCTATACGTCGGATTTCTCTTCATATTTTGGAACAAAACACTCAAGGGGGGCAATTCTATAGAAATCATCTGAGAATCAGATAAGTTCTCGTACTGTGAAGTTCCTATTTCAGAATCATCTAGATACAAGTCATTTGCTAGGATACGTGCTCTTTCCTTCTTTATCTGAGTATCGTTTGCCGTCTTTTCTTGAGTGTTTGAATTCTTAGTTCCATTTTGTGCATAACTATTAGATGCAGAAGTCATCATGCATAGAACGACGAAGCAACAAAATTTTGTTGAGAAGCAAAATAAGCTATTGGTTTTATTATAAATAGTCTTCATTTGGATATAGTATTCTAAATTTTAATTACTCATTATTGTGTATTAAAAATAGTATACACTATTCACAAATTTAGTTTAAAATTATGAGAAATACAAGCTTTACAACGAAAAATTCCCATAGCACAAATGCGCTATGGGAATTAGTTGTTTATTATTGCCAAGAGAAAATCACATATGTTGAATATGCAACTGCCAGTTGTCTTTTCCTTTTCGTTACACTAAGCCGTGAGCAGATACTTCACGATTGATTTTACGAATCAAACCTTGAAGTACAGCACCAGGTCCACATTCAGTGAAGTCGTTAGCTCCGTCTGCAATCATATTCTGTACACTCTGAGTCCAGCGAACAGAAGAGGTTAGCTGAGCCACCAAATTTGCTTTGATTTCTGCAGGATCAGTGTGAGGTTTAGCATCTACATTTTGATAGACAGGACATTTAGGTGTCTTAATCGTTGTTGCTTCAATAGCATGAGCTAGTTCCTCGCGTGCAGGTTCCATCAAAGGAGAGTGGAATGCACCACCCACTTTCAACTGAAGAGCTCGTTTGGCCCCTGCTTCTTTAGCCAACTCACAAGCCTTGCTGATGCCAGCCATAGAACCAGAGATAACTACCTGTCCAGGACAATTATAATTAGCAGGTATACAAACTTCGTCCTTAATGGAATCACAAATAGCTTCAACCTTTTCATCTGACAGTGCAATGATAGCAGCCATAGTAGAAGGCGTGATTTCGCAAGCTTTTTGCATGGCCATAGCACGTGCATAGACAAGTCTTACTCCATCTTCAAAGGATAGTGCACCAGCAGCAACGAGAGCTGAAAATTCTCCAAGTGAGTGCCCTGCTGTCATGTCAGGTTTAAATTGTTCACCGCTGCAAAGAGCTGAGATAACAGAATGAAGAAAAACGGCTGGTTGAGTCACCTTCGTCTGACGAAGTTCCTCATCAGTACCAGCAAACATAATATCAGTAATGCGATATCCTAAGATTTCGTTTGCTTTTTCAAATAATTCTTTCGCTTGAGCAGATTGCTCATATAGGTCTTTACCCATGCCCACAAACTGTGCGCCTTGACCAGGGAATACAAATGCTTTCATAATTTTATAAACTTTATATTGTTTCGGGGATAAAGATACAGCTTTTGTAAGACATAAAAAAAGAATAGCTCAATTTATGGCTATTCTTTGTCAAAAAGCAATTTATGTAATATTGGTTCTATTTATGGGATCTCATCCTGAACATAGTTCATTCCAGCAGCTTGATACCACGAATAAGTTTGGAAATAAGTATTCCATTTCTTGTACGTAGCATCATTAGGGAAGTAGGCAGCCAGTCCACAACAAGGATTTGCATCAAATTCCCCAGGAAGAATAGATGAATAAATCGTTTCTGGGACAATGTTTAGAACGACTGCAGCATCGAGTGCTTTTTGCCATACAGCTAACTGGTCTGAGGTCAGTACAGCTTCCATAGTCTGTTTGAAGTCATAATAGATAGTAGTACCGTTCGAACGTCCCCAGTCAAAATGATTTATAGACGACCAATCAAGCGAAGCGATCGAAGCCGCAATCTCAGGAACTTCCATAAACGATTTTGTTACCGCTGCTAAGTTATCCAATTCAGACATTTTTATAACAGAAAGCTGAACGCCTGCATTGCCAGTCCAATGATTGTCACGATTGTAATATTCATCATATGCTTCTGCCACTGCTATAGCCGGAATGTCAGATGTCTCAAACATAGCCGGTAACTGAGTCCTATAATAGCCACCAGTCCCCGGTATCTCAGCTACACTTCCGATGAAATAGTTACAATAATCTTTGAAATCATATACTGTGGTATTGTTTGCCATCTGACAAGCATCCGCATAGATGAAATCATATTTCTTATCGCTATTAGTCATATAACTACAACTTGCTGCAATAATAGACTTCAACTCCGAATTTTCTAACCACTTGACACTAGGATAGGTACCTGTATCAGTATCTTGTCCGAATATACGTGTGGCAACTGCAGGGGCAACGTAATCATCAGATGGAATCCATCCATCTCCGTGCGACCATAATATGAGGCCATAGCTTTTGGCACTATAGCCAGTGATTATGCGTTTTAGGGCATCTTTACACATCGACTCTGTCGATGAAGATTCATAAAAATCAATGTCAGGAATATTAGCTATTGTTTCCGCTGTATACACAAAGACAGTATCTCTAATAATTGCCGAATTCTTACCGTCCTCTCTGCGCAACCTAAGAATCAGTGGCGCAGTAGATTTATTATCAACAAACAAGAGTACATTATTCTTATCCCAATCAACAGAACTTTCATCCATACCAGCAATCATCTCGTTGATATCCGGATTTGAAAATGTGTCTAACGAGTTGTCAGCTAAAATGAGTCCGATGACGGTTTTGTTTGCTCCTTTATAAGGATTTGGGTCATCACCATCTGAGCCCCAACACGAAACGAGAGTCATTAGAACTATCGCTATTCCAAAGAAGTTAAGTAAAATCGAGTTGGAGGTTTTATTCATCAGGTAGAAATTTTAGTGTCTACTACGGCCATGCTTTATTATTCCGTTACAGCATCTGGCTCTAAGTCAGTAAATTTAAATTCACTCTTATCTAGCAATTGAATCTCTTTATTCTTTTGTAGATATTGAGTTTGTAATTTGCTTAATTTCTTTTGCAATTTACTCTTATCTTCGTTGAAGAAGAGGATACATGTACGATGCATTAATCCGATCTTGCTCATATAATCCTTCAACTCATAACTATAAAGCGATCTATCTTCTAAAAATCCCTTCTTGTCTAGTTTAGCTCCAGGCAGTTGTTGAATAGACGTAAAATACACGAGTGTATCTGAGAAACTAGTTCCGATACCAAAAGCATAGATTGCTTTTTCTTTCTTGTCTTTGCCAGTTGCGAATGCTGTATTCACAGTGAACAACACTGCTAGCAGTAATAGGGGGAATATTTTTTTCATAAATCTATCTTTATAAGTAGGTTAATTAGAATTATCCTAAGTAACTTTTTAGTAATGAATTACGTCCATCAGTACGCAGTTTTCTGATGGCCTTTTCTTTAATTTGGCGAACTCTTTCTCTCGTGAGCGCAAATTTATCACCTATCTCTTCTAGTGTCATTTCTTGCATCCCAATTCCGAAGAACATACGGATGATATCTTTTTCTCTATCTTGAAGTTGGTCGAGTGCGCGGTCAATTTCTTTAGCAAGAGATTCGCTAACCAAACTACGGTCTGCTAGCGGACTATCATTATTGACAAGAACATCCAGTAAACTATTATCTTCACCTTCCACGAAAGGAGCATCCACAGAGATATGTCGTCCCGATACTTTCATGGTATCAGAAATTTTATCCACTGCAATATTCATTCGGTCGGATAATTCTTCAGCCGAAGGACGGCGTTCGAACTCTTGTTCAAATTTTGAAAGTTCCTTACTTATTTTGTTGAGTGAACCCACCTGATTCAACGGAAGACGTACGATACGTGATTGTTCAGCCAAAGCTTGAAGAATAGACTGACGAATCCACCATACAGCATAAGAAATAAATTTGAAACCTCTGGTCTCATCAAATTTCTCGGCAGCTTTGATTAGTCCTAGATTCCCCTCATTAATCAAATCGGGAAGGCTAAGACCTTGATTCTGGTACTGTTTAGCCACTGATACCACGAATCGAAGATTAGCACGTGTAAGCTTCTCAAGAGCCTTACGGTCCCCTTGGCGAATACGTTGTGCTAACTCTACCTCTTCTTCGACGGTAATCAAGTCTTCACGACCAATTTCTTGTAAATACTTGTCCAGAGAGGCACTCTCTCTATTGGTGATACTCTTAGTAATCTTTAGTTGTCTCATATATATGCACAGTTTGAACTGCAAAGGTAATCATTATTATTTAATTATCGCATTTAAAATCGAATTATCCTCTTTCAATGTGTCATCTTATTTATCCTTAAATATAATTTGTATTGATTTAGCTTTTTCAGAGGATACGCCTCTGGAGAATCAGTCTATTAATGAGCTACAATCCATCTTTTCTCCAATGGTGTAGAGGTATCTGTCACCCTCATTTAATGAAAGAGAGCTGCGTCCATGACAGAACGCAACTCCCTTACCTAAAAAACAGAGCTAATGTTATAAATACTCTCTTATACTAAAAGTAAAAATATTTATTTTTTTACTGAATCAGAAATATCAACTGCATAATTGTATCTCCGTCCTGAAGGCATGATTCCCGTGATGAATAAGACTTGATCTGGGCTACGTCTCGCAGCTTTGAATACATTTGTCAAATCATCAGTAGATGCGATTTTATGTCCATTTACTTTCAAGATAATGAAGTTGCGTCTGATACCAGCATCTTTCATTCGACCACTGCTTACTCCAGAGACTTGTAGTCCATAGTTGATTCCCAACTGTCGTTTGGCATTGATGGACAACTCTTGAAATGCTGCTCCAAGAATTTCCAAGTCCGCCTTCTTCACTACTGCAGTCGTTCCTTGTTCGTTTTCAAGGGTAACCTCGATCACTTTATCTTTCTTGTCTCTGACAAGCTTAATCTTCACTTTATCACCTGGATTATGTTTTGCCAACTGCTCCTGCAACTGTGACATCTTGGTTATTTTCATCCCATCAATACCAACAATCACATCATCTACTAAGATGCCAGCTTCTTTAGCTGCTCCATCATCTATTACCTCAGCAACTAAGATACCATCGGTTACCCCTAACTTATCTTCTTTTTCTTTTAGTTGTTCAGGAAGTAATTGTCCACCAACGGAACTGCCTCTGATTCCAAGGACTGCTCGTTGTACCGTTCCATATTCTTTCAGATCACTAACTACTTTGGTCATGATACTCGTAGGAATAGCAAAACCATAACCCGAATAAGCACCTGTCGGAGATGCTAAAATCGCATTGATACCAACCAATTCGCCCCTTGAATTGACAAGGGCTCCGCCACTATTTCCTTGGTTGATAGCAGCATCTGTCTGGATAAACGACTCTATGCCATTATTGTACACCCCCAAAGACCGTGCTTTAGCACTGACTATACCCGCAGTCACTGTCGAGGTTAAGTTAAATGGGTTACCCACAGCAAGAACCCACTCTCCAACTTTCAATGATTCACTATTACCAATCGCTAAGACAGGGAAATTCTTTCCTTCAATCTTAATCAAAGCCAAATCCGTGCTTGGGTCAGTCCCAATGATTCTTCCAGGGAATGTCCGGTTATCATTGAGGGTGACACTCACCTCATCAGCTCCTTCAACTACATGATTGTTGGTCACGATATAGCCATCATTACTGATGATTACGCCAGATCCAAATCCTATCTGAGGTTGACTTTGAACCTGTTGTCTTCCCCCTTGCTGAGGGCCAAAGAAATACTCAAACAAATCATTACTTTGCAGCTGTCTAGAACTCCGAGTCGTATTTTTGGTCGATTTTATATGTACTACAGCATGGATTGATTTCTCGGCTGCAGTTGTTAAGTCTATAGGTTGTCCAGAAGCCCCCATAAAAGAAGTCTTCTTTAATAAACTAGACGAATCATTTGTGTCAGTCATTCTAAACCGTTGATTGTTCTCAATGGTTTGATCTCCTTTTTGCATCACATACTCTGCGGTCGTACCTGCCACAATAGTGCTGAGTCCGACAATCGCCAAAACTCCTAAAGTTGTTCTTACTGATTTGTTCATAATCTAATATGTTGATTTGTTAATTACACCAATGAGTTAACTAATACGATGTTAAATATACTCTTTTACTCTATTGCTTGTTCTTTTTGGCTTGATTTTTTAATCTTCTTAGCTAATATGGTTCCAAAAGTCTATTGGTTTATTGTTTCGGAAGCAATTTATAATGTTGTTAACAAACGACTAATTTAAATTTGTTTATCTCTCTTAAACCTTGTTGATACGTTATCCTTCAACCGCAATTTTATCTTAAAAGATAGACGACTAAAATAAGAAGTAAAAGATATAGCCTCCTACAATAGCCATCGTCAATATCGAAAGAACAAAAGCGATGATTGCTTTCGGTTTCAGCATAGAAGAGACGATTGCGATTTCTGGCAAACTAGCCCCAGTACCTCCTATGATTAAAGCCATCGCAGCTCCCATACTCATTCCTTTGAGAATCAATGCCTTTAAAATCGGGATAGCCATCTCAATGCGTAGATACAATGGGATACCTATAGTAGCAGCCACCGGAATAGCAAACGGACTATTATTTCCCAGATGTTGTTGGACCCAAGTCTCAGGCACGAACACGACAGATACAGCACTTATAACTGCACCAAGTAAGACATACGGAAAAATTCGTTTGAACAAAGACCATCCGAAGCTAAGTGCTTCATTGAGTTTCGTCTTTGAAGCCTTGGTATCGCAACAAGAAGTAGTAGGTGGGGTATTTGCTTGACATTTATTTTCCGGACGGTAAGTGACTGCACAAGGTTCAACTACCTTTTTAGACTCCCCAGCACAATTAGGTTTCGTTTGGAGAGCACATGAAGATGTCGTTTCTGTGGTTTTCTGGTCCATTCTCTTGACACTCTCCTTGATTGATGTCTTTCCAGCGATTGTACCGAAGAGTGCAGCCCCACTGAAGACAATCAGAAAATAAACCAAAGCAACTTTCCATCCGAAGACTCCTAAGATGAAACCAACCACTACAAAATTAGCTAATGGAGCAGAAAGCAAAAATGCAAAGATCATAGCAAAAGGAGCACCCATCTCTATCATCCCCATTGATACAGGAACCATAGAGGCACTACAAAAAGGAGTAGGGATACCTAGTAAAGCACCCATTAATCCACCATATTTACCCGTCTTTGCTAATCTTCTTTGGAGTTTCTCTTGTGGAATGTAAGCTCTAATTAGCCCAGTGATAACTGATACTAGAGCGATGATTAATACCAATGCTACACCAACGTGTAAAAATTCGCCTAAGGCTAAACTCAATTTCTCGTTCATAATGATAATTTTAAAATGAATATTATATATGCGCAAAAGAGCATATGTTATTATAAAAAAAGGCATAATTGACTTATCCCTATGCTTAGGGATAACTAATTTCTTGTTTACTAGGGGATAGCTGACTAACTCTTTTTACACGCTTCACGTTGAGTTAACAGCCATTTACATTTGCTGATTTCTTTCTCCATTTTACTCTCCGGAATGGTCTTGATAGCTTCTTGTACTAACAATCTAAATTCACTATTGACAGGGCATAAATGATAGTAAACCCATTTTCCTTCCTTAACTTCCTCGATTAATTTGGCATTCTTCAGAATCCGTAAATTTCTCGATACGTTGTATTGATATTCTTCCAATACCTCTACGATTTCTGAGACGCAAATCTTTCCATCAATATTGGTCAGCAACCAGATTATTTTCAATCGGGTCATATCTGACAGGGCTTTAAATAGTTCTATGTACTCATTCATCTCTTCTCTGAATTTATATATGCGTTATTGCGCATACGTTTGGTTGGTGCAAAGATATGAAAACTTTCGGGATATGAAAATTTATTCCGATTTTGTCTGTTTTACCATTAGCACTTATGGCTCTTTTTTGCTTCCTGCACGCGATATCGGTTATAAAGTTGATTATTATACGGATAGTCCCAGCATCCCATCCGATGATACAGGTCGCCGCCAAATCCCTTCTTGAAGATATGTACCCCATGTAGCGGATGAGCCTGATTTAGGTTAGGAGCAGAGCCAAACATATCATATTCTGAGCAACCCCATTGTTTTGCCATCTTAATCGATTCCCATTGCAACAAGTAGCTCGCCATATACTTATCCTTTTTAGAAGAAGAAGCGCCGTACAGGTAAGTTCCTCGTTCTTTGGATAGTACCAGGAACATAGATGCTAGAAAATGGCCATCTAAATCGGCCATTAACATCTTCACCGTGACTCCTTTTTTGCTATTATCTTGATTCTTTAAAATTGTCGCAAAGCAATCTTGGTCTTGCAATGGCATCTTATGACGTCGAGCAGTATCAAGGTATAACTTATACCATTCATTGATGTGATTAAGACCATATTCACGTACTCTGATTCCTTTCTTATTTGCTTGTCTTATACAATATCTAGTATTGTACCTCATATTATAGAGCAGTTCCTTCTCTTCTAAAGTCAAATCTAGAAAGAACGTATTTTTGGGTAAATTATCCACTATACTTTTATGTAGATTCCAATTAACAGTATTGAAATTGACTCTGTATTCTTGTGTGTTGTTTGGAGGAGGACCTATCCAATTTCCTGAAGGGTCAAAATACTCTTCTTCATTTGCCCATTGATTTTCCCATATCAAGTCATAACGAATAAAGATGCAATTCTCCGGAAGATGGGGTTTGATTGATTCTGATAACTGCTCTAAAAATAATCCTTGATTTTCAAAGGTCGGATTTAATTTTGGTCCATAAGGAATATAAGCAAAACAATATTGGTCATCTACGTATTTGATTAAGACCAATAAATCTTCACTCATCTTTTCAGATGAATCTGCAGTACTAAAAAGTAAATCTTTTGAAATGGTCAACTCAAAGCCTTTTGGTATAAACCCCTGATCTTTTTTTACACGTGCCCAGAAAGGAGTTTGAGATATTACATTGGTAGTCTTGAATTCTTCGAGAGCCTTTTCCTCTAAATTGCAAATCATTTTTGGGCACAAATTTAATAAATAAAAAAGGAACTATAAAATCGCCTATAATCTTTGTGTCAATTATAGGCGATACTGTAAATGTTTATTGTTCGCTTTAAGGTGCGGCATTTGCTAAGATAGACTGCACTATTTGACAATCCTAGTCTCTATACCCTTATCAATAAGTGCTATTTCATCCTTCATTTGTGCTTCCCAAGCTTGTCGGTCTTTTATCCATCCATTTTGCCAGCCAGCTCCCCAATAATAGATGAAGTCAGACTCTGGCAGATATTTTGTTTGAATCACTGCATGACCATAAATTCCTTCTTGCTCTAACCGTTTATTATTGATTTTTAGAACAGCTGTTTTATCTGCCTGAGGAGAATACATACCGACATATATTCTTCCATCTTTCTCGTTATGTCCAGTAGGATCTGCATAGGCGATTGCATTTTTCTTATTGATTGGGATAAGTCCTATACTGTCATGCATAACTATACCACTAATTACGTCAAGTGATGTATTTGTTCCTTCATATTTGACTTCAGTACGATTCATATATGTACCCGCATCACATCTGATACGTCTCTTCTCGGTCAAAATCTGATTCCCAACTACTTTTGTAGCATAAGTCACATCGACAGTAAATCTGTATGGTCCATTATCTAAAATTTTAAATGTTCTGTAACAATAAGGCATGACGATACTATCTCCGAGCAATATTGCGGAAGTACCAGCTCCTAATGATTCACCTACAACATACATATCCATACCATTTCCGTGGTCATCGTGAAAACTCCCTTTATTATTTTTGGCCATCGTATACCTTTGGGCTACTATAGGAGTATGTATTGCCCGTTTGGACCAAATGTCATAGCCATAAGCTTTGCTCCCTTGTTTCTCTAATCCAGGTCCATAAAGGCGATAAGCCGACAACTCATTTTCCCAAGCGATATCATCCGCACGCCACTTATAATAATCTCCACAACAGATTGTATCAGCCGAAACCGCAGGACCAGCTTTAGCTATTATCTGTATACTTTCTTTAGCTTCTAGATTTATCAAAAATAAGACTTTGTGATCAAAAGTAATTTGATAAGGAATTTGATTTCCAGACAAGTCCATCAGTTGAAAAGATTGTATACTATCCAGATGGAGTCTTTGGAGTAATGAAGCATAATTCAACGAAGCTACTCGACCTTTGACTGATACTTCGGAAGGATTTTTGATACTGATTCGAACCGATTTCTGTCTGCATGATGTTAGCATCATCAAACAAAGACATAAAAAGAAACATTTTTTCATTTTAATGATATTTATTGTTGAGTTAATAGGGCAGTAACAACTCATCTAATCTTTAGCAGTCAAGATGAAATGATCTGGCTATAAAAAATAATTCATATAAGTATAGACAGTTAACAGAGAAGTCTTGTTCGTTCAGTTATGAACGAACAAATCTAGCAAAATACCCTGCTTTATACAAATTAAATATCACTCTTTCTTGTGAATTATTATGGCAAAATGATTTTATTGAAAAGAGGACCAATTTACTCTATATATAGTCTAGAAAGAGTTCAAATAACCGTTCTTTACCATAAATAACGAATTTATAATTTCCTTTCTATTCATATAACGAGGTTGTTCCCTATCTGTGAATTTCATATAATTTAAGGTTCAATACGCTTCTTTTTACAATAGTGAAATTTTTCACTTCGAATGAGGGCCCTCAATATTTTTTTCCGAAGCAGACTATCTCCCGAACTGTTTTTTGCCTTATAAATGGACCAGAATGCTTCTGTTTCTCATTTTCGAACAAATCAAGACTAAGAAGAAGCCGTTTTTTAGTGACGACGTATCAATAGATAAGTCACGCTTCGTGTTCAGTTTATAGAACACGAAGCGTGACCAAAGTAACGACAGGTTGTTATTCTTTCCTTATACGTGCTGAACTGTTAAGCAGTAACATTTCAGCCATGATAGGCGTAAGGAGTTGAGCCTCTCAAGGGATGTTTCCCATTAGAAATCTTAAAATGTAGAATAAGTATTAGGTAAAAAGTGGTCACGGGCAACCATTCTGATTATTTGTAAGCAGAACAAGTCTGCAAGGTGCTGATTCCCTTGGTGCCAATCTTAGTCAATATGCGACCAGCAAATAGCAAGCGATTGAGGTTCATCTCATCGAAATAGGGGTCTTGTGGGTTTAGACTAGAGACATGTACATATCCTTGACTTTGAATGTATTGTTGATCCCATAGAAAAATGCCTACATGGTCGATATGTTCTTTTTGTGTGCTAGTCGCTGGGCGTCCGAAAAAAATCAGATCACCCATCTGCAAATTGCTGCAGTCAGGAGCTATCTTGATGCGCGTCTCTCCCACTTCAGCTTGCTGATAAGCATCTCTTGGTATCAAGATGTTATTTAGTCTGTAACAGAGTTGAGTGAATCCTGAACAGTCCATCCCTTTGGTACTTGTGCCCGCCCATAAATAAGGAATACCATTCATGATAAATGCTGTCCGAGCAATACTATTTCCGGTTTGTTTGATTTCTTTGAGCCAGATTGCTTCAGGGATGGCATATTCTTTAGAGATAAATCCAGTTCGCCCATCTGGGTATTTTACTTGATAAAAATCGCCAGCACTATCGACCAGAATCAATTCATCTCCCGCTACTACATCCGAAATCGGTAGACTCGTCTCATCCTGTTTGCTATGTACTGTGGCATATAGACTCACGACCATTAGCTTGGGACTGTATTGCCACTGTTCAAAGGCTGCTCCATTCATCGGAGTGATAGCTGTGGGATGCACCCAGCCTTTGTATCCATCAGGCATCTGAATATGGAACCATTTATCCCCTTTCTCGAGGATGTAGACAGGCATACCCAGAAGCGCTTGAGTAACCATCCCCGAGGTGAAACGCTCTTTACTGCGTACATTTGCTACAGAAAGATTGACGACGGCTCTTTGGGCTACGGTCTCTACATGTTGTTTGTGCTGTATCTTAGTCTTAGCGCAAAGCCTCATAGGTAAACACGAACAGATCACTAGTAAGGAATAGTATAAATAATTCATCAGCAGTTTTTTTTGGGTGTTATGGTGCGATTCTGCTCACCAAAGATAGCAAAATAACCTATCGTTAAAAAAAAAAGGAACAAAAAAACGGTATCCTTTATATTCTATATTTATTTATTTACCTTTGCGGCTCGTCAAAACACAATAGATAAATAGATGAAAAGAAATCAGATTGTTTACGTCGCTTTAGTTGGACTCCTATGTGCCTTCTTACTTTTAGACTTTATCCCAGTTCTACACCCTTATTTCGGATGGGTATCTCCCCCGGTTGCTTTGTTTATCGGTATTTTATTTGCCGTGACTCATGCTCCTGCATTCCCTTCCTTCAATAAAAATGCGTCCAAGATGCTATTACAGTATTCTGTCGTGGGTCTAGGTTTCGGTATGGATATCCAAGAGAGTCTGGCTAGTGGTCGTGAAGGAATGAATTTTACGATTATCTCTGTGATAGGTACGCTAGCCATTGGTTGGTTTGTAGGACGTAAAATTTTAGGTGTCGGTAAAAACACTTCTTATTTGATAAGTAGTGGTACGGCAATCTGTGGAGGAAGCGCTATAGCAGCCGTGGGCCCTGTAATTGATGCTCGAGAAGAAGATATGAGTATGGCTCTTGGTACTATCTTTATACTCAATGCCATCGCTCTATTCGTATTTCCTGTCATTGGTCATGCCTTACACATGAGTCAGCATGACTTTGGTACGTGGGCTGCCATTGCCATTCACGATACCAGTAGTGTCGTGGGAGCAGGAGCTGCGTATGGTCAGGAAGCGCTAAAAGTAGCCACAACCATCAAATTGACCCGTGCGCTATGGATAATCCCGGTATCCTTCTTTACGATGGCTATTTTTCGCAATCCAGGGAAAAAGGTCAAACTCCCTTATTTTATCTTTTTCTTCGTGGGAGCGATGATATTCAATACTTATTTCTTAGCCGACCATGCTCCAGTAGTTGGACAAGCGCTTAGTTCGTTAGGTCGTAAAGGTTTAACCCTTTCACTTTTCTTTATCGGGGCATCATTGACTCCTAAATTGATGAAAAGTGTCGGCGTCAAAGCCATGTTGCAAGGCGTGCTTTTGTGGGTGATTATTTCAGTTTCCACATTAGCTTATATTTATTATTTCTAGATATTAGAGACTCTTCGTTTAGTTTTTCCTATCTTTGCAAGAGATTACAATAGAATATAAAAAAAAGAGAAGACCAGTCTATCGCTCGTCTGTATAGATGAGAGGAAAGTCTGGGCAACATAGGGTGCTCTGCTACCTAACGGGTAGAAGTTCGTGAGAGCTAATTAGTGCAGAAGAAAATAACCGCCTTATTTATAAGGTAAGGGTGAGAAGGTGAGGTAAGAGCTCACCAGCTATGTGGCGACATATAGGCTGTGTACATCAGAGGTTGCAAGGTCATGTATACTGACATTTGAGCGCGACTCGTGCGACGTCAGAGGGTAGACTGCTAGAACATATCGGTGACGGTATGTGTAGATAAATGATAGACCATCATTCTGATGACAGAACCCGGCTTATCGGTCTTCTCTTTTTTTTCTTTTTATTAAACCAAGAGAAGTATGAGTAAACTTAACACCTTTCTAAGATTTCTTACAGAAGATATATGGAGAATCGAAAAAAGTGAAGTCAATAAAACTCGATTTTCTATATATGAGGTACTTAAGATACTTTATCTCTGTATCAAACGGTATCAGACTAATCGTACCAGTTCTCGTGCCTCAGCACTTACTTATAGTTCACTGATTGCTGCTGTTCCCATTGCGGCAATATTGTTCGCTGTAGCACGTGGTTTCGGCCTTAGTGGGTTGGTGGAAGACTCTCTCAAAAGCAGTATCGCTCTACCTAGTGATACAGTAGATATCCTAATCAAATTTGCGAATGCCTATTTACAACAAACCAAAAACGGTTTGTTTATCGGTGTAGGTTTACTAGCCTTGTTATGGTCTGTGACGTTGCTGACAAATAACATCGAATTGGCGTTTAACTATATATGGAATGTTCGTCGTACTCGCTCGTTGTATCGTAAGGTGACGGATTATTTCTCGATGTTTCTCTTCTTGCCGATTCTTATCGTCGTCTCTAGTGGTCTGTCTATATTTATGAGTCAAGTACTCGGTGATATGGAGCAATTTCAGTTATTAGCTCCTATCGGTCGTTTTTTCCTTAGGTTGATTCCTTATGCATTGACCTGGCTGATGTTTACTGCATTGTATATCTTCATGCCCAATACTCATGTCAAATTTCGTCCTGCACTGATATCGGGTATCCTCATCGGTACTGCTTATCAAATATTCCAGTTTATCTATATCGGATTGCAGTTATATGTATCTCGTTACAATGCCATTTATGGTTCATTTGCTGCCTTACCGTTGTTTATGATTTGGTTACAACTCTCATGGAGTATTATCTTATTTGGGGTCGAATTGACTTATGCTCAGCAGAATATTCGCAACTTTGCTTTCGATAAAGATACCCGCAATATTTCTCGCCGTTATCAAGATTTTGTCACCTTATTAGTCATGTCTTTAATCGTGAAACGGTTTGAAAACGAAGAACCGCCCTATGAAGCTGAAGAAATATCCGAACAGCATCGCATTCCTCTACGACTGGTGAAGAAGGTGCTTGACCTCTTGTTAGAGATCGACTTGATTAACGAGTTGTATGTAGATACCAAAAATAATAAAGTGGCTTATCAGCCAGCATTTGATATCAACAGACTCACTATTTCCTTGATGCTCGATAGGATTAATAGGTTGGGTTCTGAAAATTTCAAATTAGATACGGAGAACTTATATGCTAATCATTGGGAAGCACTCGAGGCGTTTCAGCGTTGTGGAGATGATCAACTCAATAATCGTCTGGTCAAAGATTTATTTTAATCATTTTTATCCTATTTGTTTTTAAGATAAACGTTTGCAGATTCAGTTCAAATCTGTACCTTTACATCATATCATAAAATTATTATTCAATAGAGAAAAGACTTCTTTTCTCTAGCAACTAAAATTAAATAGGATGGAAAGACTTATAGAACGATTCATTAAATATGCTCGTATTCATACTCAGAGCGACGAAGAATCTACTGTGACACCTTCGACTTCGCGCCAATTCGATTTCGCGAACCAACTCAAAGAAGAACTTCAACAAATGGGGCTTACAGAAATTTCTTTAGATGAGAAATGTTATCTGATGGCTACCCTTCCAGCAAATACAGACAAGAAGATTCCTACTATCGGTTTCATCTCTCACATGGATACTAGTCCTGATTTCTCGGGCAAAGATGTGCAACCACGTATCGTGAAATCGTATGACGGGTTACCAATCGTTCTTGATCAAAAAGAAAATATCGTCATGGATCCGAAGGATTTCCCTGAGATGCTCGACCATAAGGGAGAAGATATTATCGTCACCAATGGGCAGACGCTGCTTGGCGCTGATGATAAAGCTGGTATCGCAGAAATCGTTACTGCAGTAGAGTATCTATTGGAACACCCTGAAATCAAACATGGTAAGGTACGTATCGGATTTACTCCTGATGAGGAGATCGGTCGAGGTGCTGACTTCTTTGATGTCGAGAAATTTGGAGCTGAATGGGCCTATACCATGGATGGTGGTGAGATGGGGGAATTGGAGTATGAAAATTTCAATGCCGCGGCTGCTAAAGTGACTTTCAAAGGACGTAACGTACATCCTGGTTATGCAAAAGATAAGATGGTCAATTCGATGCTTGTAGCTAATCAGTTCATGAATCTTATGCCTATGGATGAGGTTCCCGAACGTACTTCGGGATATGAGGGATTCTATCATCTAATCTCTATGAAAGGGGAAGTGGAGAATACGGTGCTTAGCTATATTATCAGAGATTTTGATCGTCCAAACTTCGAAAAGAGAAAGCTCGATTTTGAACAATTTGTATCTGTCATCAATAAGGAATATGGAGAAGGTACGGCTGTTGCGACTATTCGTGACCAATATTATAATATGCGCGAGAAGGTAGAACCGATGAAACATGTGGTTGACCTTGCTTACAATGCCATGAAGGAAGTTGGAGTCACTCCTAAAGTAAGTCCAATCAGAGGCGGAACGGATGGAGCTCGCTTGAGCTTTATGGGATTGCCTTGCCCTAATATCTTCGCTGGAGGTCTTAACTTCCATGGCCGTTTCGAATCATTGCCTATCCCAAATGCTCAGAAAGCTATGCAGACAGTGGTTAAGATTATAGAACTTCTTGCTAAAGAATAAATACCTCTACTAAACTGCTGACACTTCTAGCCAAGGGTCGGCAGTTTATTCTTTTAATAACCTAAATTTAAAACACAATGATGAAAGAAACTCCTTTTCATGCAGTACATGTCGCTCTCGGTGCTAAGATGGCACCATTCGCAGGATATGATATGCCTGTGGAATATTCAGGGATTATCGATGAGCACATGACAGTGGTCAATGCCTGTGGCGTCTTTGATGTTTCACACATGGGTGAATTCTGGGTCAAAGGTCCTCATGCTTTGGATTTACTCCAGAAAATATCGAGCAATGATGTTGCTTCGCTAACTATAGGTAAGATTCAATATACGACACTTCTTCATGAAAATGGAGGGATAGTAGATGATTTCTTAATCTATCGTTATGATCAAACGAAGTATCTATGTGTGGTCAATGCTGCAAATATAGATAAGGATTTTGCTTATTTCAATGAGCAGAATACTATCGGGGCTGAACTGGAAAATGCAAGTGAAAATATGGCTCAGTTGGCTATACAAGGGCCCAAAGCTATCGATTTGCTACAGAAACTCACAGAGGTGGACTTGAATTCAATCCCTTATTATTCCTTTAAAGAGGGCCCATTTGCTGGTTTGGAACATGTGATCTTGTCACATACTGGTTATACTGGATGTGGGGGATTTGAACTCTATTTTTATCCCAAAGATGCCATGACGATATGGAATGCGCTGTTCAATGTCGGTGGGGATTATGGACTCAAACCCATCGGATTAGGTGCTCGTGATACGCTCCGTCTCGAAGCCGGATTCTGTCTCTATGGACATGAACTCAATGATGAGATCACGCCTATCGAAGCGGGATTGGGATGGATTACCAAATTAGTCGATGGCAAGCAGATGTTGGCCAAAGAACTGTTAGCTAAGCAGAAAAAAGAAGGGGTTTCGAAGAAATTAGTCGGAATCGAATTGACGGGGAGGGGGATTCCTCGTGAAGGATATGCTGTCGTGGATCAATCGGGCAATGAGATTGGGTATGTCACTTCGGGTACCATGTCTCCGATACGTAGAGTGGGCATCGCTATGGCTTATGTACAAGTGCCATTCAATAAATTGGGTACTGAAGTGGGGATTATTATCCGTAATCGAGTGATTCCTGCACGTATCGTCAAACCGCCTTTTAGAAAATAAATAACGTAAGAATCAATGCTTCTACCTGATTAAAGATAGATAGGCGAATCCCTATGGTTTCGTTTGTCTTATCTTTTGTTAGGCGGAGCTTTTTTCGTATATTTCGTTTTGGACTGTCTCTAATATCACTATATTTGCATCATTATAGCATTTCCTATGGGAGATGCCGATTAGTAATCACACATTAAAAGACCAAACATACCATTATGGATATAATCAATAATTATTTTGAAGACTTGACAGCGTCGCAAAAAGAACAATTTGCTGCCTTGTATGACCTTTACCGTGATTGGAATGGGAAAATAAATGTGATTTCACGTAAGGATATTGAGAACTTATATGACCATCATGTTTTGCATTCTTTAGGTATCGCTAAAGTCATTCGTTTCGAACCAGGAACGAAGATTATGGATTTTGGTACGGGAGGGGGATTTCCTGCTATTCCACTAGCTATCTTATTTCCTGAAACCTCATTCCATCTAGTGGATAGCATCGGCAAGAAGGTTCGGGTGGCACAAGAAGTCGCTACGGCTATAGGACTCACCAATTGTACTTTTAAACATTGCAGAGTACAAGATGAGAAAGGACTGTTTGATTTTATAGTCAGCAGGGCTGTGATGCCGGCTAAAGATATGCTGAAAATATGTAAGAAAAATATTTCTTCTGAGGAGAATAATTCATTGAAAAATGGACTTCTCTGTCTCAAAGGTGGAGACTTAGAGGAAGAATTGAAAGGACTGAAAGGCGTGCATCAGTGGAATCTGAGCGAGGTCTTTGAAGAGTCCTTTTATGAGACAAAAAAGGTGGTACATATCCCCTTGCAAAAAAAATAGTTGATATCAACTAAATCAATCGTAAAAATAAAAAGAATAGAAAGTGAAGATTAAGAAATTTGAATTTAATATGTTTCCTGTCAATACGTACTTGATATGGGATGAGCAGAAAGAAGCCATTTTAATAGACCCTGGTTGTGCTTCTGTCACAGAACAGACACAACTCAAAGAGTACATCGAATCTAAGGAATTGACGTTGAAGCACTTGCTCAATACACATCTTCATCTTGACCATATATTGGGAAATCCATTTGTTTACAATACTTTTGGACTGAAACCCGAAGCGCACAAAGCGGATGAATTTTGGTTAGAAAACGCACCTAAACAGAGTCGTATGTTCGGTTTCGAATTGCCTGAAAATCAGGTGCCTATCGGTACTTATCTTTCTGAAGGGAGTATCATCGAAACTGCGGGTATCAAACTCGAAGCGATACATGTGCCGGGACATTCTCCTGGTTCTTTGGTCTTTTATTGTGCTGCTGACCATTGCTTATTTGGTGGGGATGTTCTCTTCCAGGGTAGCATTGGACGTGCCGATTTAGAAGGGGGCAATTTCGACGAGCTACGTGAGGGTATCTGTAAGAAATTATTTGTTTTACCTCCAGAGACTGTGGTATTTCCTGGTCATGGTGGCAAGACTACTATAGGAGCGGAAAAGAGTGATAATCCCTTTTTTAGAGGTTAGTTAGTTTGTTCGTTTCGGCTCGGCATTTATCTTGATTAACAAACATTTTAAAGCCATATACCTATGAAAAACTATGAAAGGTCTTTTGCTTCACGACATATAGGCGTGACTCAAGAAGAAACAAAAGTGATGCTCCAAAAAGTAGGGGCTAAATCTATGGATGAGTTTATCAAAGAGACGATTCCATCGGATATCTTATTAGAAGAAGACTTGAAGTTGCCCGAAGCGATGTCAGAAGCAGCTTATGCTCAGCATATATTTGCTTTAGGTGAGCGAAACGAACGATTTACTACCGTTATCGGACAGGGATGGTATGGGACCATTACTCCTGCTGTGGTGCAACGAAATATATTGGAGAATCCGGTATGGTATACTTCATATACTCCTTATCAAGCTGAAATCTCACAAGGTCGTCTCGAGGCATTGATTAATTTCCAAACAATGGTCTCTGATTTGACTGGGATGGAACTTGCTAACTGTTCTCTTCTTGATGAGGCTACTGCAGCTGCCGAGGCGGTGACGATGATGATGTTTCAACGTTCGCGAAAACAGACCAAAACGGGTGATTGTACTGTATTGGTGGATAAAAATATTTTTCCTGAGACATTGGCTGTGATGCGTACGCGAGCTATCCCACAGGGGGTGGATTTGCAACTTGTGGATGTGGATACCGCTGCTATTCCCAGCAATTGTATCGGGGTGATTCTTCAGTATCCTGATAGTGATGGAGAGATTAAAGACCATCGATCACTGACTACAAAAGCACATGACATGGGGGCTAAAGTCGCTGTCATAGCTGATTTGTTGTCGCTTGCACTTTTGACACCTCCTGGAGAGTGGGGAGCTGATATTGTCTGTGGGTCTACCCAGCGTATGGGAATCCCTCGTTTCTTTGGTGGCCCATCGGCGGGTTATTTTGCTTCTTCATTAGATTCTAGACGTCTGATGCCTGGTCGTATAATAGGTCAGAGTGTGGACAGATATGGTAAACCTTGTTTCCGTCTTGCTTTGCAGACTCGCGAACAGCATATCAAGCGGGAAAGGGCTACGTCTAATATATGTACTGCTCAAGCTCTGCTTGCTACGATGGCTGGATTTTATGCGGCCTATCATGGTCCTGAAGGGATCAAAGCTATAGCACAGGATATTCATGCAGGTGCTTATCGCTTGTCGCAAGCAATCAAATCATTGGGCTATTCACTTGTGAATCGCTATTTCTTCGATACCTTACGAATCGTACTGCCTACTGCCGTGACTACTTCTGAGTTGAGAAAGGTAGCAGAAGCGCATCGTATCAACTTACGTTATTTTACGAATGGGGATGTGGGGTTGTCTATCGATGAGCAGTGTACGAATGATGTCTTACAATCTCTTGTGGATGTATTTGCTCTTGCAGTCAATAAGAAATGTGTGCTTCCTTTATTTGAAGAAGCTGCTATAGAACCTTGTCATCCCGATTTAATCCGTACTTCCTCTTTCCTTGAACATGAGGTCTTTAATAAATATCATTGTGAGACTGAAATGATGCGGTATATGAAGCGTCTAGAGCGAAAGGATATCTCGCTTGCGCACTCGATGATTGCGTTGGGGTCGTGCACGATGAAACTGAATGCGGCTCAGGAGCTTTTGCCGTTGACTCAACCGGGATGGGTGGATATTCATCCTTTGGTTCCTGCATCTCAGGCGAAAGGGTATCATGAGATGATTGATGATTTATGTAAGCGATTGGACGTCATCACTGGAATGGCGGATGTCACGCTTCAACCAAATTCGGGTGCTGCTGGTGAATATACTGGTCTGCGTATGATTCGCTCGTATCTAGAGCATATAGGACAAGGAAATCGTAAGTATGTATTGATTCCTGATTCTGCGCATGGAACTAATCCTGCATCTGCCCGACAAGCGGGTTATGAGGTCATCCATTGTAAATCTGATGATCAAGGAAATATTGATGTTGCTGACCTCGAGTCTTTGGCTGATAAATATGCAGATGAGTTGGCTGCACTGATGATTACTTATCCATCTACTCATGGTATCTTCGAGGTGCAAATTAGACGTATCGTCGATAAAATACATGCTGTCGGGGCACAAGTGTATATGGATGGAGCTAATATGAATGGACAGATTGGATATACCTCTCCTGGCTTTATCGGGGCTGATGTGTGTCATCTGAATCTTCATAAGAGTTTCTCTTCTCCTCATGGAGGAGGTGGCCCTGGTATAGGCGCTGTAGGACTGGCTGAACATCTGATTCCTTTTAAACCTTCCCATGTGATCTGGGGGGATGACGGTATCCAAGTGGCTAGTGCTCCTTATGGGAGTGCGGGTATATTGAGCGTCACTTATGGATATATTTGCATGATGGGGGCTTATGGCTTGAAGCATGCTACGGAACAAGCGATTCTTAGTGCTAACTATATAGCAGATGCGCTTAAAGATACTTATGGTATTCTTTATCGTGGAGCTGGAGGATATGTAGGGCATGAATTGATTCTCGAGTGTCGTAATATTTCTCAACAAACGGGCTTGAGCGAAAATGATATCGCCAAGCGATTGATGGATTATGGGTATCATGCACCTACATTGTCTTTTCCTGTCCATGGTACTTTGATGATTGAACCAACTGAGAGTGAAAGCCTTGAGGAATTGAATCGATTCATCTTAGCGATGAAGGGTATTTGGGCAGAATTGCAACAGGTGGTGCGTGGAGAATTGTCCAAAGAGGAGAACCCGCTTGCCAATGCTCCACATCCCGAATATGAGGCGGTAGCAAATGATTGGGGACATCCTTATACGAGGCAACAGGCTGTATATCCTAATGAGGAAGTGAGGAGAAATAAGTTCTGGGTCAATACGGCACGTGTAAATGATACCTTGGGTGACCGTCATTTATTGCCTACTCGATATGGTTCATTAGAGGAGGTCTCATAACCCTTTTTTCTACCTTTCTTTTAGCTGTATTTGTTAGGTCGAATCGATACATTATGTTATATTTGTCGGAGTAGCTTGCACTATTTGTAAGCATTATCAAATTTTTAATATCAATCAAATGAAAAAAATTCAATTAAAGGTCGTTGCTGTATTATTAAGCACTTCTGTCGTATTCAGTTCTTGTCTTGGTAGTTTTACGTTGTTCAATTCTGTTTCGGCTTGGAATCAACAAGTAACAGGTAATAAATTTATCAATGAACTAATCTTTATCGGCTTGAACATCGTGCCTATTTATGGTATTGCGGGACTTGCTGATGTGCTCATATTCAATTCAGTAGAATTTTGGACAGGTGAGAATCCTGCAGCTACCGCTGCTGTACAGAGTATTGATACTCAAAATGGTAAAGTGACTATTGAGCAAACAAAAGATGGATACGCTGTCAAGGGGGAAAATGGGGAATCAATGAATCTATGCTTTGATGAACCTACTCAGACTTGGAGTGTAGTGGCTAATGGTGAGAGCCATAAGATTCTTGCTGTCAATGGTGATGGCACTGCTGACCTTTACTTACAGGATGGTTCTACTACTACTGTAGAACTCAATGCTCAGGGTATGTTAGCTGCTCGTGCTGCTGCTCAAGATACTTATTTTGCTTACAATAATTAATCTAGGCCTGATGCTTAGAAGAGTTGAATAGCTCTTCTTTCTTGAGGTATTTGCTATTATTGATAGCGGGTCTTGTTTGTACTTAAGTGCAAACAAGACTCTTTTTTTTTGTGCTTATTCAACCTTTTCCTTATATTTGCTGTCCTAATCATATCAATTAATCAAAATACTATATGGCTACATATGCTCCCTTTGCTAAGCCTCTCTATGTAATGCTTAAGCCGGTGAGTTCTATTTGTAATCTGAGATGCAAATATTGCTACTACCTCGAAAAAAACAATCTCTACAAAACTCCTGACAGCAAGGCTAGTCAGTTTACGCTCAGCGAATCTTTATTGGAAGAGTTTACAGAACAATATATCAATAGTCAGACTCAACCACAAGTCTTGTTTACATGGCATGGTGGGGAGACGATGATGAGACCGATGTCTTTCTATCAACATGCTATTGATATCCAGAAAAAATATGCAAATGGTCGTCAGATAGATAATTCTATTCAGACGAATGGTACGCTAATCACTGAAGAGTGGGCTAAATTTTTTGCTGATAACAATTGGCTTGTTGGGGTTTCACTAGATGGTCCACAAGAGTTTCATGATGAATATCGGAGAAGTGCTAGTGGTGGTCCGTCATGGAATAAGGTGATGAAAGGTCTGAAAATTCTTGACAAATACAATGTACAATGGAATGCAATGGCTGTAGTCAATGATTTTAATGGGGATTATCCAATGGATTTTTACCATTTCTTCAAAGACTTAGGTGCTCACTACATCCAGTTTGCTCCCATCGTAGAACGTATCTTAGAACATGATGATGGCAGACACTTGGCTTCTATCGCCGAATTTGAAAAAGGTGAAATCGCTGACTTTTCTGTATCTCCTAAACAATGGGGTGATTTTATGATTGCTCTTTTTGATGAATGGGTACGTAATGATGTGGGTGAATATTATATCCAATTCTTTGATTCTACTTTAGCTAATTGGGTAGGAGAACAGCCTGGGGTCTGTACGATGGCTAAAACATGTGGACATGCTGGCGTGATGGAGTTTAACGGGGATGTCTATTCTTGTGACCACTTTGTGTTTCCTGAATATAAACTGGGGAATATTCGTACAAAGACGTTGTCACAGATGATGTATAGTCCTGAACAACAGAAGTTTGGACAGGATAAATTTGATACTTTACCTAAACAATGTAAGGAATGTAAGTATCTGTTCGCTTGTAATGGAGGATGTCCTAAAGATCGTTTTGCTCGTACAAAAGACAATGAACCTGGATTGAATTATTTATGTGAAGGATGGTATCGATTTTTTGACCATGTAGCTCCCTATATGGATTTCATGAAGAATGAATTGCAGAACAAACGTCCACCGGCAAATGTAATGAAATGGATCAAAGAGAATAATCTCTAGTAGGCAGGGGCAGAATCCTGTTGAAGAATAGAGAATTAATCATAGCACAAAAGGGATTAGTCAAATCATTGACTAATCCCTTTTCTTTTATTTGAGATTTTATTGTTTACGCCCGTTATCTGATGGCTATCCAGGCTGATTGAGCTGGAACAACGGCATCACTTCCTTTCATGACACGTAACCCTTTGGGATTGATTTTTCCGTTCTCGCAAACGACAGTGTATTTTGAATTTGCAGCGAGAATGAAGTTTATCGGTTTATCATTGCCGTTAAATATGACGGTGATTTCTTGGGATACATCTCCCACTGATGCTGCATCAATACGGTAGGCAATCACATTTTGTAAATCACCAACAGGTAAGAAATGCAAGTATTGACGAATCAATTCTGCACTACCTATTCGGAATCCAGCATGCAACTTTCTTAGCGCTATTAAGCCTTTATAGTATTCGTATACTTCTTTGTATCTCGTCTTGTTGTTCCAATCAATCTGATTGATGCTGTCTGGACTGTTATAACTGTTATGTACGCCTTGTTTAGTTCGGAGGATTTCTTCTCCAGATAACATGAAAGGGATTCCTTGTGAAGTGAATACTACTGTTTGGGCTAGTTTATCAAGGCGAATCAGTTTCTCTTCACTGATGCCTGGAATGCTTGCTTTGAGTCTATCGACCATGCACATATCATCGTGACATGAGACATAGCTAATCATTTGGGTAGGGTCAGCAGCCCATGCTGTATCTGTATAATTGACTAATTTATAATTTAGATTAGGGTATTCAATCCCACCAACGATGCCAAATTTGATGCTCTCTACTTGTCCTAATACGTTGGCCAAGAAGCCTCCCTTATGGTCGTCATTGAATGGCCCTCTGAGACCATCTCTAAGTTCATCACTAAAGACAGATATGCCGGCCATCTTATTTACATTGGCTTTCATTGCCAAAGTGTCTTGTGGTAGTTGAGGTGCTTCTGCTGCCCAACCTTCTCCGTACATGATGATAGATGGGTCTATTTCATCTAAGGCAGCACGGATATCACGCATCGTCTGCAAATCATGAATGCCCATCAAATCAAAACGGAAACCGTCTATGTGGTATTCAGTGGCCCAATATTTTACGGATTCTATCATGAATTTACGCATCATTGGACGTTCGCTGGCTGTTTCGTTACCACAACCAGAAGCATTGGCGTAGGTACTGTCTTTGCGTTCACGATAAAAATAGCCTGGAGCTGTGCGATTAAATGGACTATGGTTGATGTCAAAGGTATGATTATATACCACATCGAGTACGACACGGATACCGGACTTGTGTAGGTTCATGACCATTTCTTTAAATTCACGGATGCGAACTTCTGGATCGTAAGGGTCGGTACTATAACTTCCTTCAGGGACGTTGTAGTTTATCGGGTCGTATCCCCAATTGTATTTGTTCTTGTTGAGTGTCGTCTCATCTATAGAACCGAAATCAAATGAGGGAAGTATCTGTACATGGGTGATTCCTAAGTCTATCAGGTGGTCAATACCTGTCGAAGCACCTTCGGAATTGGTCGTACCATGTTCTGTCAAGGCTAAATATTTTCCTTTGTTTGTGATGCCTGAAGAAGGACTGATTGAGAAGTCACGGTGGTGCATCTCATAGATAATCGTATTTCCTAGCGGTAGATTAGGTCGTTCGTCTACTTCCCAACCTATAGGGTCTGTATTGGTCATGTCTATGATCGCTGCTCGCTTGCCGTTTACTCCGACAGCTTTTGCATTGATTCCTTCGGTCTCTCCTTGCCATTTACCAGCTATTTTGATGTTGAAAGCATAGAAGTAACCGAGTAAGTTTTCTTTACTTTTGACTTTCCATGTCCCATCATTATTGGGCTTCATATTGAGTGTCTGTACTGCAGCATCTTCACTGCCATCTTTAAATAGCATCACGACTGCTTCTTCTGCAGTCGGTGCCCATACACTAAATGAAGTACCATCTGCTGTGTAGCTCATCTCAGACAAATCTTGCGCTACTGGATAGTCCATGTAACTCTTAAATGAATTGTTGGTAGAACAACTAGCAAGCATTGCTGCAAGTCCCAATACGAACAAGTATGTTTTGTTTTGCATACTGTTATTTTTTAAAGTAATATATTATTTTCTTCTTTTCTCTTTAAGTAGCTGTATCTCTTTTGCCTTTGGTGAAGAGATACGATTTGGGTTTTTTGACATGAAATCTTTCCAGCCTCCATAGGCTTTCTCAGTACTCGGACGTCCCATCTGCAAGAAATGACAATAAGCGGCTGCTAATCCGTCTGTTGCATCTAGAAACTTGGGCATCTTTTCTTTCGGTATGTGTAGCATCCGTTGCAACATATCTGCTACTTGTTCTTTTGATGCTCCTCCTTTACCTGTGATGGCCATCTTAATTTTCAATGGCGCATATTCTGTGATGGGCACTTCCTTGAGTAGGCCCATAGCCATGGCTACTCCTTGAGCACGGCCCAATTTTAGCATCGACTGAACATTCTTGCCGAAGAAGGGGGCTTCAATAGCCATCTCGTCGGGAAGAAAACTCTCTATCAAACTAGAGACTCGTTCTGCTATGCATTTCAATTTTAAATAATGATCGGCGTATTTGCGCAAATCAATGACGCCCATAGCTACCAATTCGGGTTTGTTTCCCTTTATCTTTAGTACACCGTATCCCATGATAGTCGTTCCTGGGTCAATACCTAAAATAATCTTTTCAGTAACGATGCTTGTCTTTTTAGTCAACATAAAGATTAATTGAGCTCCATTCTTTCCATCAAAGTAGCAAATCCAACGACTTCTTGCTGAAACATTTCTACTAATTGCTGGGACATTTTTACTCCTTGGTCGGTATGCCACTTGTGCAATGTAGCACTATCTTTGACGTCAAACTGGAGCGTATACGAACGACTGTTCTCGTCCTTATGAGATAATACCTCTGCAAGGTGTGGATCCGAAAGAGCCCCGTGCTGAAGAACACTAGGGATATATGATTGCGTAAGCCAAATTAGAAAGTTTCTAGCTTGAGCCTCTGATACCTGATAAGTCGTATTGAAAATGAGCATAATTATTCTTTTATAGTCTTATGACAAAGATACTAACTATTTCAAGAAAATGAAATAATAATAGTATCTTTGCTTCATGAAATCGCAAGTATCAGATTCTAAGAAGGTTCATTTGGCTCAGCAACCCTTATATAGAGCATTTAATGACTTCTTAAAAGAGTATTTCCCGTTTAAAGTGCAAAAGATATCTTTGCATGCTGGATTTACTTGCCCTAACCGCGACGGAAAAGTTGGATTGGGCGGATGTACTTACTGCAATAATCAAACTTTTAATCCTGCATATTGTCAGACTGAAAAGTCTATCACGCAGCAATTAGAAGAAGGAATCCGGTTCTTTGGCAAGAAATATCCTCAAATGAAATATTTGGCTTATTTCCAAGCATATACCAATACGTATGGAACTTTAGAAAATCTTAAACGTCAGTATCAAGAGGCACTGTCAGTCCCTGGGGTGGTCGGATTGGTTATTGGAACTAGACCGGATAGTATGTGGCCTGAACTCTATCAGTATCTGGCTGAACTAAACAAACGTACGTTCGTACTTGTCGAATATGGTCTCGAGAGTTGTTATGATGATGTGCTTCAACTGATTAATAGGGGACACCGATATCAAGATTCTGTCGAGGCAATTATGACTACGGCTTCTTATGGTATTCCTGTAGGAGCTCATATGATTCTGGGATTGCCCGGACGTAGTGAAGAAGAACAAATAGCACAAGCTGAAATGATTTCAGCACTGCCGCTTAATACACTGAAACTTCATCAGTTACAGCTCATAAAAGGAACCAAGATGATGCATCAGGTTGCTGAAAATCCTTCGTTTGTAAGAACTTATCAAGTGGATGAATATATTGATTTTGTGATTGCATTTCTACGTCGATTGCGTCCGGATATTGTCGTTGAACGCTTCGTTTCTCAGTCTCCAGATGATTTACTTGTAGCACCTCGATGGGGTGTTAAAAATTATGAATTTGTAGATAAAGTTAAACAAAAAATGCGTATCAAAGGGGTAGTACAGGGGGATTCTTATGTATATACTAAATAATATAAACAAATATTCTTAGAAAAAGGATATTTGTTTATTTTTAGGGTCTCTTTCGTTCAATAAGCAGTAAATAAATCAACAATATAAATATTTTAAAATGGAAAATCATTCGTTAATCACACAGGGAATTCATTATGTAGGAGTACAGGATCGTCGTACTCAACTTTTTGAAGGCTTATGGTCACTTCCTGATGGGGTGTCTTACAACTCTTACCTAATCGTTGATGAAAAAATAGCTTTGGTGGATTCTGTTGAAGCAGGATTCTTTGGACAAAGTCTCAAGAGAATAAAACGTGTTATCGGAGACCGTCCTATTGATTATCTTATTATTAATCATATGGAACCTGATCATTCTAGTTCTATTGCTTTGCTGAAGAAGTATTATCCTGACATGATCCTCGTGGGAAATACTAGAACTTTTGGCATGCTTGAAGGGTTTTACGGCGTGGAAGGAGAACAGGTTGTCGTGAAGATGGGCGATAAGTTGTGCCTTGGTTCTCATACGCTTGAGTTTTACATTACACCTATGTTGCATTGGCCTGAGACGATGATGACTTACGATACTGCTAGCAAATCTCTTTTCTCGGGAGATGCTTTTGGATGTTTTACTGCTTTGAGTGGTGGTTTCGTGGATTCTCAAATGGAGATAGAGCCTTATCTTCAAAATGCGGTGCGCTATTATTCAAATATTGTCGCTAAATATGGCCCTCAGGTGCAACGGGCTCTTAAAGTCTTAGCAAAATTGGATATTGAATACCTCTGTACATTGCATGGTCCTGTATGGCATGAACAGATACCTTTTATGATTGACTTATACAATAAAATTAGTCTTTGTGAGGCTGAAGAAGGAGTCGTTATCATTTATGGTTCTATGTATGGAAATACGGAGGAAATGGCTGAGGAAATAGCACGTGAATTGTCTTGCAATGGCGTCAAGAATATTAAGATGCATAATGTGTCTACGGCTAGCCCTAGCCATATGTTGGCTGATGTGTATCGTTATAATGGGTTGATTATCGGGTCACCTACTTACAATGCTGAGTTATACCCAGGGGTAGAGGCTATGATTAGTCGACTCAAAGGTCGTGGCTTGAAAAATCGTTACTTCGGTTATTTTGGCTCGTTCTCTTGGGCAGGTACTGCAGTCAAACATCTTTGTGAGGATTTTGCTGAGAAATTGAAAATTAAAGTAGTCGGAGATCCTATAGAGATGAAACAATCGATGACGGAAAATGACCGAGTTGAGGTCGCTCGTTTAGCCAAAGAGATGGCTGATGCTATCAAGGTACCTTTGTGTGACTGATAGACTCCTTATATAATATACTAATCGAAGTTGAGATTGTCCACTTAAGGCTGGTCTCAACTTCGATTCTTTTTATCATTATTTGTTCTCTTGTTCGACGATTAATTGACCTGTGCAGTCAGGACATTCATATCCTATCTGGAGTGTGATATGTGTGATACCAAAATCATTTGTTAAGAGTTGTTCTATCTCGGTCTTTATATTCATCATGGCTAGCATATCCATATTTCTATTTAGATTGACGTGAGTCTCTAAGTGAATGTTTTGTTCATTTAATCTCCATACATGTAGGTGATGCATATTGTCTACGCCATTTACTTCCTCTACAGCTTTCTTGATTGCTTGGACGTCTATGTTGCTCGGGGTTGCTTGCATCAATATGTCAACCGTTTCTTTGACGACACCCCATGTATGATATATAATGTATATGCTTACAAGTACTGTAATCAATGGATCTATCCAAAATATTTCGTATTTCCAAATGGCTATTCCTCCGATGATGACAGCTACTGAAGATAGGGTATCACCCATCAGATGAAGGTATGCAGCGCGTACGTTTAGGCTGCCTTCTTTGCTATCGTGCAATATAATGACAGAAATCAAATTGGCTAATAATCCAAATGTGGCTACGATAAACATCATCATTCCTTTTATTGGTTGAGGGTCTATCAATCGTCTGTAGGCTTCGTAAAAGAGGAATAGACAGATGGCTATCAGTACTATTGCATTGAAAAATGCGGCTAATATTTCTATCCGCTTATAACCAAAAGTGTGCTGCTCATCTGCATTTTTCTTACTTCGCATGCTGGCTAGAAATGCTATAAATATCGCGGATGAATCGCCTAGATTGTGAATGGCATCTGACAATAGAGATAGACTGTTTGATAAAAAGCCTCCTATGATCTGGACTACGGTGATAAATAGATTTAGAAGTGTGACCCACACTAGTTTCTTGTTACTCATGTTTGACAAGTCATGATGATGATGGTGGTCGTGATGACCATGTTCGTCGTGATGCCCGTGGTTATGTGCATGAGGCTCATGGTGTTCATGGGTATGTACGTGTGTACATGATGCCCTTTTTGGGGATTCACTATCTTGAATCTTCTTTGATTTTTCCATAATCTTTGTTGTCAGTGATGTTTTTAGACCAACGAATTCACTTTGCCGGTGTCTATCTGTACAAAGATAAGGAAAAAGGACTTACTTCGGTGAAGAATGTTTTTAATTTGTACGCTCAAAATGTCAAGCTTTATCAATTTTTTTCACTGAGGGCTTATTTTATTTGATAATATCAAATAAAAAGTAGTATTTTGTAAGTATGAATCATTTAGCATTTGACCCAAATAGTGTAGATACTGATACGAAGCCATTTAAAGAGGCTTTGAATCTGATTCAATATACTAATCATTCTCTGTTTCTGACTGGTAAGGCGGGGACAGGTAAGTCTACATTTTTGAAATATCTTGCTAGTACTACTCGTAAAAAATTCGTTGTACTTGCTCCGACGGGAATAGCAGCTATCAATGCAGGTGGAGTGACACTTCACAGTTTCTTCAGTCTTCCTTTTTTTCCATTATTACCTGATGACCCCAACTTGAGTGTAAAAGGGGGACGCATTCATAAAATGTTTAAGTATGATAGTGACAAACGCGATGTCATTAAGAATCTAGATTTAATTATCATTGATGAAATCTCTATGGTTCGTGCTGATACTCTCGATGCTCTTGATGCTATATTGAGAGTGTATGGAGGGAACCGTCGTTTGCCATTTGGAGGTAAGCAATTGCTCTTTATTGGTGATGTCTATCAGTTAGAGCCTGTCGTTAAAAAGGATGAGGCTACTATGATAAGTCAGTATTATGCTACGCCTCATTTCTTTTCTGCTCGCGTATTTCAACGTATGGACTTAGTGTGTATCGAACTGTACAAAGTTTATAGACAAAAAGATCCTCACTTTGTTTCATTGCTGGACAGTGTGCGGGAGAATCGTGTGACGGATAAACAGATTGACTTACTCAATTCTCGTTATGCTGTTGATTCGCTTCATCAAGATGGACAAAGTCTATCGATTACTTTGGCTAGTAGAAGAAATACTGTTGACTACATAAATGAAACTGAGCTAGATAAATTGTCTGGAGATGTTTGTATCTTGAAGGGGGAAATTGATGGTGAGTTTCCTGAATCTTCACTGCCGACTCATATGGAACTTCACGTTAAGGTCGGGGCACAGATCGTTTTTGTGAAAAATGACCAACAGAAACGATGGGTCAATGGTACTCTTGGTATTATCTCTGCTATTGATGAGGAGACAGGGAGTATCGAGGTCACTTCTGATGCTGGGACCATTCTCAATGTCGATCCTGTTTATTGGTACAATAATAGGTATCAATATAACGAGATTAAAAAGGAGATAGAGGAGATTGTATTAGGGGTATTCAAACAGCTTCCAATCAAATTAGCTTGGGCTATTACTATACATAAGAGTCAGGGGCTTACGTTTAGAAAAGTGGCTATTGATTTAGGAGGAGGTGCTTTTGCACCAGGAATGACGTATGTTGCGCTGAGTCGTTGTACTAGTCTTGAAGGAATTACCATGTCTTCCAAGTTGAGTCGACGAGACGTTATTGTCAGACCTGAAGTATTGCATTTTGCAAAGCGATTTAATAACCAGGATTCTATAGATCATGCGATGCAGGATGCCAAAGCAGATTTGTTTTACAAAGATGCTGCTAAGCAGTTTCGTTTGGGTAACTTTGGACAATCATTGGATTCTTTATTTTCAGCTATGCATCTTCGATATGATATTGAGATGCCTACAATAAAACGTCTTATTAGGAGGAAACTAGCTACTATTGCTACGCTAAAAGCTGAAATCAAGGAACTCAAAGAGCGTGAAAAACTGAGGGATAAGAAATTGAAACGGTTTGCGCATCAGTTTGTCTTGATGGGGGATGAATGTCTAGTACATGACCTCCCAGAGGCTGCAAAGGCTAATTATGATAAAGCAATTCAATTATGTCCTGATTATAAGGTTGCTTGGAGACGTATCAGTAAGCTTGAGAAAGAAAGGATAAAAAATAAAAATAAATAGCATATGATTTTAAAAGTTTATAATGACCATAATAGTCAATCAGTAATCGCACAAATATGTGAGATACTTGAAAATGGTGGGGTAATTATTTATCCTACGGATGCCCTTTATGCTATTGGTTGCCATGCATTGAAGGAAAGACCTATTGAAAAGATTGCTAAGTTGAAGGGATTTGACCCTAAACGACATCTCTTTTCTGTTACTTGCAACTCTCTGCAGATGGCGAGCCATTATGCTAAGGTAAATAATTTTGCGTTTAAAGTAATGAAACATTATGCTCCTGGCCCGTTTACCTTTGTGCTTCCAGCGAGCAATAAGTTGCCTCGCATCTTTCGAAATCGTAAAGAGGTGGGAATACGTATCCCAGTGAGTCCTATTCAAGAAATTGTGCGTCAATTGGATGCTCCGATATTGAGTGCTACTATTCCTTATATGCCTGAGTGGGATATTGAATACTTAACTAATCCTGAATTGATTGATGAAAAATGGGGAGAGGAAGTTGACCTTATTTTAGATGGGGGAATCGGGAAAACTGAAGGTTCTACTATTGTTAGTTTTCTTAATGATGAGTTAGAAATTCGTCGCCAAGGTCTGGGACAGATTGATTAATAAAAATAGAAGCTTATCTCTTTGTTTTAAAGTGATAAGCTTTGTTTGTGTTGATTTGTTTACTCGTGCATAATCTACACTATCTAGCGAATTTACTGACTATATTCAATACGGTACTGAATCCACTCAATCGCTTAGATCTTTTTCTTTTCTTAGTTGACTTTCTCTTTCTTGATTGTTTGAATACACCAAAAAATCGCCAGATTTGTCTACCGGTCATAAACCATTGAAATGCATTCATACCGAAAGAAAAACGATTCTTAATAGAACTGTTTTCTTTTTTTAAGTTGGTGATTGGTTCTAATAATCGCTCTCCGCATTCAATGATTTCTTTTTCCTTGCCATCAATCTTACGTTTTAGCGCTAGCTTCTTTATGCGTATCTCTTCTAGATTTCTCATTGTGTTGGCAGTTATTTTTTTGATGTTTTGGTCGATGAACTCCCTGTTGGAGTAATTGTGTTTTTATCTGTGGATGGAGAGGAACCGATAGGTACGACTCTTATAGAAGGCTTTCGATTTGTATCGGTTGGTTCTTGCTTGTTTGCTGACTTATCGTTATCTCTGTATCTAGATGATTCTGATTGATTGTCAGATGATTGACTCTTAGTGGCATTGTTTTGTGCTGCTTGCATCTCTTGTTCTGCTTCGGCTTTGGCTGTAGCTTTTCTTTCCGCTGATGTCCCTTCGATGAGCAATGCAGAGACGAAACTAATGATTGGCGATAGTAACCATTTACTTCTATTAAGGTAACAGACGAGCATGACCAAAAGGGAAAGACCTCCGAAGATAAATAGACTCCACGATAGTCCTCCTACATATGGAGCTAATGCATACGCTCCTGAAAGCATTACAAAAAATAACGTCATGACTCCGACGGCAAGAAGGATTAAAATTAGCAGTATTGAAGCTAATAGTTGAGAGAGCTTCTCTGTGATTTGTAGTAGGGTATAATCTTTATTTAGAATGATATATTCCTTGACTATTCTTATGAGTTCCAGAAACTCATCTTTGGTGTTTGATACATTCATGTTTTCTTGTTAATAAATTAGCCTCGCATATTAATAAATTAGCCCCGCATGGCGAGGCTAAAATGAAACTGGTCTAATATTGACAGTCATCTGATAGTAAAAATTAGAACAATACTCCTCGCTATCTTTGGAGTGAGTGGATTAATCCTTCTCTTCATCATCTGTGAGAGCATCTGTAAGCTCATCAACCACGTCATTTAAATCTTCTGAATCTAATGTTATTCCTTTTTCACGAAGAATATCTTTAATCTTTTCTCTAGTCTCTTCTCCCTTTGAAGGGGCAAGAAGTAAACCTGCTGCTGCTCCAACAGCAACACCACATACAAATGTTGCAAATGCGTTAATAGCTTTCATATCGATTTTTTATTAAAGTAAATAATTCAATCATAGGCATATGAATTAACTAAATGCCTATACACAAAGTTAATCCTTTTTAAGGATAATCCAAATAATCTAAGGGGTTTTTCTATTGATTATCAATAAATTCTAGTACTTTTGTCTATTGATAATCAAGAAATTGATGGTCGTAATAATATTGAAATAAATTATCGATTCACTATAATTAAAATCAAATGAAAAAAAATCAGTACTTAAGCGTTATTATGCTAGCTAGTTTAGCATTAGTATCATGTAAATCAAGTGAAAGTGCTTATCGTAAAGCATGGAAAAAAGCTCAAGCTCAAGAGCAGACAACAGATAATTCTCCTGTTGCTGAATCTACATATAATGGAAGCGACGATATGGTAGCCTCTTCTAATGTAGTGGCTCCTACTGGTCCTGTTCGTCAAGAAAAAGTAACTATTATTGAAGGAGCTGATGTCAAAGGATATAGTGTCGTCGTTGGTAGTTTCGGTATGAAGGCAAATGCACAAAATCTAAAATCATATCTTTCTGAACAAGGATATACACCGGTTTTAGCTTTCAATGCTGCAAAAGCGATGTATCGTGTCATATTGCAATCTTTTGATACTTATGAAGAGGCTCAAAATGCACGCGATTCATTCAAAGCAAAGTATCCAAGCCGTGCTGATTTTCAAGCTAGTTGGCTTCTATACCGCGTGTATTAATAGTTGATGGGAAGAATTCTTGCCATTGATTATGGAAAAAAACGTACAGGGTTGGCTGTGACCGACCCTTTACGTATAACTGCGGGTGGGTTAACTACAGTAGCTACTAAGGATTTAGAAAAGTTCTTGATGGATTATGTGTCTCGTGAAAATGTAGATACGATTATCGTGGGATTACCCAAACAGATGAATAACGAACCTAGTGAGAATATGAGACGTATCGCCCCATTTGTCAATAGGCTCAAAAATATTCTGCCTAAGATGCCTATAGAATATGTGGATGAGCGGTTTACTTCGGTATTGGCACAACGAACTATCCTCGAGGCAGGATTTGGTAAAAAGAAAAGACAAAATAAGGCTCTGGTAGATGAAGTGAGTGCCATTATTATCTTACAGAGTTACATGGAACAAAAGAATTACAAATGATATATCCAATATATGTTTATGGTATGCCTGTATTAAGGAAGGTATGCGAGGATATCACCCCAGATTATCCTGGTTTGAGTAAAGTTATCGAGAATATGTATGCCACAATGGACCATGCTGATGGAGTCGGCTTGGCTGCTCCTCAAATTGGTAAATCGATACGTCTTGTCGTTGTTGATTTAGATGTGCTTTCTTCTGATTTTCCTGAATACAAGGGATTTAGAAAAGTATTTATCAATCCTCATATTATTGAGTTTTTTGATGAGGAAACTAGTACTCAAGAGGAAGGATGCTTAAGCGTTCCTCAAATCAGTGAGTCAGTTACACGACCAACAAAAATACGTGTGAAGTATCAAGATGTTGATTTCAATGAGCATGAAGAAATTGTTGAAGGTTTTTTGGCTCGCTGCATGCAACACGAATTTGACCATTTGGACGGCATCTTGTTTGTTGACCGTATCTCTCCGATGCGAAAAACAATGATACGTGGCAAATTGTCTGCTATGCTGAAAGGTAAAGTACGTACTCATTACAAAATAAAAACGGTAAAATAAGGGTACTAATATGAAGCGTCTTCTATTGTTTATTCTTCTGTCTTGTCCTGTATTGATGCAGGCTCAAATAAATACCAAGCGTGTGATGATGATTGCACGAAATGCACTCTATTTCGAGGATTATGTGTTGTCTATTCAATATTTTAATCAGGTAATAGGGGCGAAGCCTTATTTATATGAGCCTTATTTTTATAGGTCTTTGGCGAAACTAAACTTAGAAGATTATGTAGGAGCAGAACAAGATTGTGATTCCACAATCTCACGTAATCCATTTGTTGTCAGCGCTTATCAAGTGCGTGGCCTTTCTCGAATCAGACAGAGTAACTTCAAGGGAGCCATCTCAGACTATCAAAAAGTATTGGAGATGGACCCCGAGAATCTTAATACGTGGCAGAATCTAACACTTTGTCATCTGCAAGAGAAGGAGTATGATAAAGCTTTGGAGGATGTTTCTTCCATGAAGAAAGTTAATCCTCATTATGCCACTTCATACCTTCTACAAGGAGAAGTTAATCTAGCTCGAAAAGATACTACGCAAGCAAAGCGTGATTTTGATGAGGCCATTGCTTTAGCTCCTTATGAAGCAGGTGCTTATGGTGCTCGTGGTAGATTACTTCTAAATCAAAAGAAGTATCAAGATGCTGAAGCTGATTTTACTCAAGCATTACATCTTGATAATAAGGGAACTGAATATCTAATTAATCGGGCACTTGCTCGATTTCATCAACAGAATTTGAGAGGTGCGATGAAAGACTATGACTTAGCTATCAGCATCACTCCTCATAGTTTTATTGGCCATTACAATAGGGGAATCTTACGTGCGCAGGTTGGCGATGACAATCGTGCATTGGAGGATTTTGACTTTGTGTTGACTATTGACCCTTCTGATATGATGGCTACGTTTAATCGTGGTCTTTTAAGATTAAAGACTGGTAATAATCAAGGGGCAGTCACTGATTTTACTACTGTGATTGAAAAGTATCCTTTGTTTAAGACGGGGTATCATTATCGTGCTGAGGCTTATCGAAAGATGGGTGCGAAGTTGGCAGCGACTAAGGATGAAGATAAGTTACTACAACTAAATATAGATAGCTACAATGCTCGCACTACTGCTAGTCAGAAGAAATCTGATGTTGCTCAAAAAACGACTAATGGAACTTCAAACGATGCTGATTCCGAAGATGAAGATACCCGTAAACGATCTGACAAGAATCTAGCCAATTATCGTAAGCTGGTGATTGCTGATGAAGAAGAGTCTTCAAGAAAATATGAAAGTGATTATCGCGGTCGTGTGCAGAATAAGAATGTATCTATTCGCCCTCAGAATCTCTTTGCACTCAACTATTATGAGAAAAATAGTGAAGTACGTAATATCGTTCATTATGATAAGTCTATAGAGAACTTAAACAAGAGTGGTTTGCTGCCTGTCTTGCTCCATATAACTAACCAAGAGGCACCGCTAACTCAAGAACAAGTCGATAAGCATTTCAAGCTAATTGATAAGCATACTGAAGATATTACCAAGAATCCGCTCAACGCTACTTTGTTGTTTGCAAGGGCACTTGATTTTTATCTCGTCCAAGATTTTGATGCTGCTATAAATGATCTGACTATCGCTATTCGACTTGATGGACAGTTTTCGCCAGCTTATTTCATGCGTGCTGTTGTGAGGGCTAAGCAGACTGAGTATCAACAAGCTGAGGTTAGAGCATCGCATGAAAGTGCTGATAAGACTTCTGAACTTAGACGTCATGCTGCAATGGATTATGAATTGGTTGTCAAAGACCTCAATGAAGTGATTAGCATTACTCCTGATTTTGCTTATGCTTATTATAATAGAGCTTATATTTATAGTCTCTTGAGAAATTATAAGGCTGCTGTAAATGACTACAATCAGGCACTCAAACTAGAAAAGAATATGGCTTCTGCATATTATAATAGAGGAATCACAGAACTTTTCTTAGGTGATGATGAGGTTGGTATTCAAGATTTAAGCAGAGCTGGGGAACTAGGTATCGTATCAGCATACAATATAATCAAGAGATATAGCAAATAATCACTTATCTCTATTCTAGAGTTTTTAAATCTTCAGCATTTTTTCTTATTCTTTCTAATGGATTGAAGATGTATCTTCTTATGTATATAGTTGCCGTTGTGGTGAGTAGACAATATATACCTATAAATAGGCATTGATGTATCAATGGTTCTTGATAGAAACCTTCTTTGATATAGATGAGTATGGAACCGACTACAAATAGGAAGATTATAAAATAAATCTCATACACGGCGCATCGTAGAAGCCTGGATGTGCGTTTCATTATTTCCACTACAGTACTGTTGATGGGGTCTACAGACTGCAATTGCTTTTTAGTCCAATAATCCCAGAAGATGGTAATGCAGACCACAGGTAATGTGAATATCCAATAGATATTGTCTTTAATGTCATCACTTGATACTGTGTTCTCTTCGAAAAGGATATAATATAATAGTGCACAAACAGCTAGTATCACGAAGGTGATACCTATCCATATAGACAGATTATTTCTCCGTATTACTTGTCTTTTGGAAGTGTTTATGTTAGTCCGTAGTTTATCTATTTTATCTATTATTGCCTTATCGTTTACGACTTCTTGTTGGCTCAACTCCTCATTTAAGGCAGACCATCCTTTTTGTAATTCTTCAAAGTGTGTCATACGCTAATAAGCTGTTTTTTTATTCATATTACATAACTTCTCTTTGATACGATTGATCTTGCTCCCTACGTTGCTACGCGTAAGTCCAGTTACTTCGGCTATGTCGTCGTAATTAAAGTTCTCTAGATAAAGTAGAATAATCGATTTATCTAAATTACCCAATTGCTCAATCAATTCATACATTCTATGAATCATTTGTTTCTTTTCTGCATCTACATCCTGCAATAAGTCTTCCAAATCAGTGGTTATAGGGTAAGGATTTAGATATCTTTTCTCTTTTCTAGAGAAACTGATACAACTATTTATAGCAATGCGATAAATCCAAGTGGATTGTTTACTTTGATTTTTAAATTGATCCTGTCCTTTCCATATGTTCACGATAGTTTCCTGATATAAGTCTTCTATAGGAAGGTATTTCGTCGCGTACATAAAGCAAACTTTGTATATTATAAGGCGATATTCAAGAATTAAACTCTCAAAATCTTCTATTTTTTTAGGCTTTTCAGACATGTAATAATATTTTTTTTATTAATATTGTGTCTACTTGATGTCTATCTATTGCTTTAGACGCTCAAAAGGTACAGCAAATCACACAAAAACGAAGATTAAATCACTTTATTATGTTTTTTTAAAGAGTTATTCTTCTTCATTTTTCTCTCTTCTTGTTGTATAGATATACAAAAATATCCATTTATGAGATATTTATGCAATAAAAAAGAGATATATTAGCTTTTTGCGAATAAATATACTACCTTTGTATGCAGTAATAGAAAAGGAAATCATCATAATAATTTAATCAGTTTTATAGAATATAATATGAGTAATAGAACAAGACGTATTGAGGCAATAAAGTATTTAATATCTTTACAAGAGATTACTCAACAAGTTGAATTGGTAGATGAGTTATTGAAAATGGGTTTTGTCTGTACTCAAGCTACTGTATCAAGAGACCTTAAACAGCTGAAAGTGGCTAAGGCATCAACCGTTACTGGAAAATATATATATGTACTGCCTAACGATATAATGTATCGAAGAAAGGAACCAGTCGCTTTTGATATATCCACAGTAACTGATGCGAATCAGGTCGGTTTTAAATCATTGACTTTTTCCGAAAATTTAGCTGTTATACGAACCCGCCCTGGTTATGCTAGTCACTTGGCTTATGACCTTGATAACTTGAATTGGCCAGGCATTTTGGGAACAGTTGCAGGAGATGATACGATAATCTTAGTGTTATCAGATAGTACTCCTCACAGTGCAGTTAATGCCTTTTTACGTAAAGTGATTCCTTTTAAATAATTGGAGAACATTAAAATTTTAGATTTATGGATATAGATGTAATGGTAGCTGATGAATCACATGAAGTATATGTTGATACCATACTCGAAACAATCAATGCAGCAGCAAAAGTTCGTGGGTCTGGCATTGCTAAACGTACGCACGAATATGTATCTCAGAAGATGAAGGAAGGCAAGGCTATTATAGCACTTACCGATGATAAGAAGATGGCAGGATTCTGTTATATTGAGAGTTGGGGTAATAAAAGATATGTTGCCAATTCAGGACTTATAGTGGCCAAAGAATACAGAGGACATGGGCTAGCCAAACGAATTAAAAAAGCTGCATTTCTTCTCTCACGTTTACGTTGGCCTAAAGCAAAACTCTTTGGATTGACTTCAGGAGCTGCGGTAATGAAGATTAATACTGCTTTGGGATATCTACCCGTTACCTTTGACCAACTGACAGACGATGATGCCTTTTGGCACGGTTGTGAAGGCTGTATCAATCACGATGTGTTATTACGTACGAATCGGAAATACTGTATTTGTACAGCTATGCTTTTTGACCCTGATAAAATCAACGGAGAAAAAGTAAGAACTCCAACAGAAGTCACCAATGACTTAGCTCATGAACTTGGAGTTCCTGCATCTATCAAATTATTAGATGAAGATGAAAGGAAGAATACTCCCGAGAAATCATAACTAAGATCAATAGGAGGGAATACCTTGTAGAATAATAAGAAATCATAGAAACAATAGATAGAATGGAAAAGAAGAAAAAAGTTGTCGTAGCATTTAGCGGAGGGTTGGATACCTCGTACACAGTGATGTATTTAGCCAAAGAAAAAGGGTATGACGTTTATGCGGCATGTGCAGATACAGGAGGTTTCTCTCTTGAACAACAAAAGAAGAACGAAGAAAATGCCTATAAGTTAGGTGCTTCTCACTTTATTAATATTGATGTGACAAGAGAATACTATGACAAGAGTGTCAAGTATATGATTTTTGGTAATGTACTTCGTAGTGGAACATATCCTATCTCTGTTAGCTCTGAACGTATATTCCAAGCTTTGGCGATAGCTCGCTATGCTAAAGAGATTGGGGCAGATGCTATTGCACACGGTTCTACCGGTGCGGGAAACGATCAGATTCGTTTTGATATGACTTTCTTGGTGATGGCTCCAGGTGTGGAAATTATTACTTTGACTAGAGACAATGCTTTGACTCGCGATGAGGAAATTAACTACCTCAGAGACAATGGTTTCGTTGCTGACTTCACCAAACTTAAATATAGCTACAATGTGGGGCTATGGGGAACGTCTATTTGTGGTGGTGAGATTCTTGATTCCAAGCAAGGTCTTCCTGAATCTGCCTATCTCAAACAAGTTGAAAAGAAAGATAAAGAAGAAATTGCACTTGAATTTAAGACAGGTGAACTCGTTGCTGTCAATGGTCAATCTTTTGAGGATCCTATCAAAGCCATTCAAAAGGTAGAAGAAATTGCAGCTGCGTACGGAATTGGTCGTGACATGCATGTAGGAGATACTATCGTTGGTATCAAGGGGCGAGTTGGATTTGAAGCTGCTGCACCTATGGTTATCATTGCTGCTCATAAGTTTCTTGAGAAATACACTTTGAGCAAATGGCAACAATATTGGAAAGAGCAAATAGCTAACTGGTATGGAATGTTTCTTCATGAAAGTCAATATCTTGAACCAGTGATGCCTGATATGGAAGCCATGCTATCTTCTTCTCAGCGTAATGTGAATGGAGTAGTAACGATGTTACTCAGACCTTATTGTTTCGAAACTATTGGAGTAGATTCTCCTGACGATTTAGTCAAGTCTAAATTAGGTGAATACGGAGAGATGCAAAAGGGCTGGACAGCTGATGATGCCAAAGGATTTATCAAAGTGACTTCTACTCCATTAAGAGTCTATTATAGCAATCATAGTGATGAACAACGCTAGTTGACATCACAGAATTGTATCTTATAATACATCACAAAATAGAAAATCTAAAAAACAAAACAAAAGAAAAAATGATAAACATAGGAATTATAGGTGGTGCAGGTTATACTGCAGGAGAACTTATTCGTTTACTGATTAATCATCCAGATGCAAGCATACAATGGATTCACAGTGTTAGCAATGCTGGTAATCTAATAACTGACGTGCATGAAGGACTGTTGGGTGAAACCGACTTAGTCTTCTCTGCAGATTATAATTTGGATGTGATTGATTTACTCTTTATTTGTTCAGGCCACGGTAATTCCCAGAAATTTATAGAACAAAATGAACTCCCCGAGAAGCTAAAAGTAATCGATTTTTCTCAAGATTTCAGACATAAAAGTCCAGACAATGATTTTGTCTATGGATTACCCGAATTGAATCGCAGGCAAACTTGTACGAGTAAATATGTTGCTAATCCTGGTTGCTTTGCCACTTGTATTCAACTTGGACTTTTACCATTAGCAAAGAACCATCTCCTCAAGAGTGATATTATGGTCAATGCTATCACAGGGTCTACAGGTGCAGGAGTGAAACCTCAAGCAACAAACCAATTCTCTTGGAGAAATAATAACTTGAGTATCTACAAACCATTCAAGCACCAGCATCTAAAAGAGATTCGTGAATCACTAGAACAATTGCAACCTTCTTTTGATGCTGCGATTGATTTTATCCCATATAGAGGTGACTTTGCAAGAGGTATTTTCGCTACTCTTGTGGTCAAGACACCTTTGGATCTGGAGACTCTATACACCTTTTATGAAGACTATTATCGTGAAGATAGTTTCACCCATGTAATCCGTAGAAATATAGATATGAAACAAGTGGTCAATACCAATAAATGTCTATTGCATCTCGAGAAAGATGGAGATAAACTCTTGATTGTTTCATGCATTGATAATCTCCTTAAGGGAGCAGCAGGTCAAGCTGTACATAATATGAATTTAATATTTAATCTAGAAGAAACTGTAGGACTTTGCTTGAAGCCATCAGCTTTTTAAAAAAGAAATGATAATGGAACTATTTGATGTATATCCTTTGTTACCAGTAAGTATAGACCGTGGACTCGGCTGTCATGTTTGGGATGTCAATGGGCAAGAATACCTCGATTGTTATGGAGGTCATGCCGTGATTTCAGTTGGACATAGCCATCCGAAATATGTAAAAGCTATGCAAGAACAAGTAGCTAAATTAGGGTTTTATTCCAATGCAGTAATCAATCCCATGCAGAAGAAACTAGCCGAGAAACTAGGACTGATATGTGGTTATCCTGATTATCAGCTATTCTTAGTCAATAGCGGAGCTGAAGCCAATGAAAATGCACTTAAATTAGCCTCGTTTCATACAGGAAAGTCACGTGTCATTGCTTTTACAAAGGCCTTTCACGGACGGACTTCCTTGGCAGTAGAAACGACAGATAACCCCAAAATCGTCGCTCCTATAAACGATTCGGGACATGTGACTCGTATCCCATGGGAAAACATTGACAGAACCAAGCAAGAAATAAATAAAGGAGATGTGGCAGCAGTCATCATGGAAGGTATCCAAGGAGTAGGGGGAATCAACATTCCTTCTTCTAATTTCCTACAAGAATTACGTCAATTATGTACCGACAATGGAGTCTTACTAATCATAGACGAGATACAAAGTGGTTATGGCCGTTCAGGGAGATTCTATGCTCATCAACATGCAGGCATCAAAGCTGATATCGTCACCATGGCCAAAGGCATAGCTAACGGATTTCCTATGGGAGCCATGATTATTACTCCAGAGATTAAACCAATATATGGTATGTTAGGCACCACTTTTGGTGGTAATCACTTAGCCTGTGCTGGGGCTTGTGCAGTGCTAGACATTATTCGAGAGGAGAAGTTGATGCAAAATGCTACTCGCGTAGGACAATATTTGAGAGATGAATTGAGCAAATTGCCCGAAGTCAAAGAAGTTCGTGGATTGGGTTTAATGATAGGAGTAGAATATCATGAGCCTGTCAAAGAGAAAAGACTTAATTTATTGATCAACCAACATCTATTTACAGGAGTCAGTGGAACAAATATCATTAGACTACTCCCTCCGCTCTGTTTAAGTATGCACGAAGCACAAGATTGTGTCAATCGTTTTAAGCGTGTGTAAACATATCATAAGATATTCTTACTTATTAGGTAACTTTCGGCTATTTTATTACCGATAGTTACCTTTTTTGTTTTTGAATTAGTATATTTGATGCCAGATAACCCAATAATTCCTGGGAAAAAGGACAGTATTATTCTTTATGTAAAATAAAATGTTCTTTTTAGGAATACTTTGGTATGGTTGCATATCAATCTCAGTGAAATATTTAATCAACTATATAACTTGGATATGAATAATAAAGTTCAAGAACTAGCGGACAAACTATACCAAGAAGGTGTAGAAAAAGGAAACAATGAAGCAGAAATTATCATAGCTAAAGCGAATGAAAAAGCTGCTGCCATCATTGAAAAAGCTAAAGAGGATGCACAAGCCATCACTCTACAAGCTGAAAAAGACTCCCGCGAACTCGAAGAGAATACTAAATCAGAGCTTAAAATGTTTGCAGCTCAAGCTGTAAATGCGCTCAAGTCAGAAATCACTAATGTCATTTCTAAAAAAGTAACCACCGCCCCTGTAAAAGAATTTGCTTCTAAGAAAGATTTTCTTCCTCAATTTATCGTAGCGATGGCTAGCAAATGGAGTGCTGAAGAAGCCGTTGTCATTTCGACAAGTGAAGCAAAACAATTGACTGCTTATTTCGAAGCGAATGCCAAAGAATTGCTAAACAAGAAAGTGGAAATAAAAGAAGTAAATGGTATCGATTGCTTATTCACAATTGGCCCAGCAGACGGTAGCTATAAAGTAAACTTTGGAGAAACAGAGTTCACTAGTTACTTTGAAGCATTCCTACGTCCTCAATTGGTAGAAATGTTATTTGACAAATAAATCGAAGTGCAATGATGAAATCAAACTATTACTGCACTGTCGCTGGTTTACCTGATATAACTCTTGATGATACGAAACTAAGCTTTACCGTAGGAGATTTCAAAGAGGAACTTTATCCAGAACTTACCCTCAAAGACCGTAAGCTATTAGATATTTTCTATTTGCAATTTGACAATCGTAATCTTTTAGCGCTTATCAAGAGTGAGAATACTGAACCAGTATTTGATTCTTCAGGCAATTTTTCTAGCGATGAATTAGAAGAACTGGTTGAACTCGTTCAAAACGGAGAAGAATCAGTAAAAGGATTCCCTGCATATATGGTCGACTTTCTTGTCGCCTTCTATGCAAAGAAAGAAGAAGAGGTTGCTAATTGGGAAGATCGACTATCTGTCGGCTATTACAATTATGCGATGAAATCTAATAATCAATTTATCTCTTCATGGTACACTTTCTGTTTACACCTCAACAATATCCAATTGGCTCTAGCCTCTCGTCGTCATGGCATCTCTTATGCTGAGACTATTGTAGGCAATACCGAGGTGTGTGAAGCTATCAGAAAAAGCAATGCTCGTGATTTTGGACTCTCTGCAGAACTGCCATACATGTCAGACTTATTGAAGTTAGATGAGATGGTAGACCTAGTAGAGCGTGAACGCAAGACAGATTTACTTAAATGGGAATGGATGGAAGAAGCAAGCTTCTACGACTATTTCTCTTTAGAACGTCTATTTGTTTTTCTACTCAAATTAGAGATGATTGAGCGATGGATATCGTTAGATAAAATAAAAGGAAATCAGAAATTCCGTGCGATCATTGATTCGCTAAAGAATGATGTGCAGATTCCAGAAGAATTCAAGAAATAAAAGAAGATAATATATGGTAACTAAAGGAACGGTTAATGCGGTGATCAGTAATATGGTCACACTTAAAGTGGACGGACCTATATCTCAGAATGAAATATGTTATATCTCTACCGGAGGTGACAAATTGATGGCTGAGGTAATTAAGGTAGTAGGCGACTTTGCTTACGTTCAGGTATTTGAAAGTACACGTGGATTGCGTGTCGGAGATGAAGCTGAATTTACAGGACATATGCTCGAAGTGACATTAGGTCCTGGTATGCTTTCTAAGAACTACGATGGTCTTCAAAATGACCTAGACAAAATGGATGGTGTCTTTCTGCAGCGTGGGGATTATACCTATGCGCTAGATAAAGAAAAGAAATGGCACTTTGTTCCTACCGCAAAAGTAGGAGATAAAGTCAAAGCTGCTCAGTGGCTCGGTGAAGTAGATGAAAATCACCAACCGCTAAAAGTGATGGTTCCTTTTACTTTGGATGGAGAATACACAGTCAAGAGTGTAGTAGCCGAAGGCGACTATATAGCAGATGATACACTTATTGTAATCGAAGATGCTAAAGGTAAGCAGGTTGAAGTCAATATGATTCAAAAATGGCCTGTGAAGACGCCGATGATGAATTACAAGATTAAGCCAAGACCTTTCAAATTACTTGAGACAGGTGTTCGCTGTATCGATACATTGAATCCAATCGTCGAAGGAGGTACCGGATTTATCCCTGGACCATTTGGTACTGGTAAGACTGTATTGCAGCACTCTATATCTAAGCAAGCTGAGGCCGATATTGTGATTATCGCTGCCTGCGGTGAACGTGCCAATGAGGTGGTAGAAATCTTTACCGAATTTCCTGAACTAGTCGACCCTCATACAGGACGAAAATTGATGGAACGTACTATCATCATTGCCAATACCTCCAACATGCCAGTTGCAGCTCGTGAAGCATCCGTATATACCGCTATGACAATTGCCGAATTCTACCGTTCTATGGGACTACGTGTCTTGTTGATGGCCGATTCTACTTCTCGTTGGGCTCAGGCGCTTCGTGAGATGTCTAACCGTATGGAGGAATTGCCTGGACCTGATGCCTTCCCTATGGATTTGTCAGCCATCATCTCCAATTTCTATGGCCGTGCAGGTTATGTAGAATTGAACAACGGTGAATCAGGTTCAATCACCTTTATCGGTACAGTATCTCCAGCAGGTGGTAACCTCAAGGAGCCAGTGACAGAGAATACGAAGAAGGTAGCTCGATGCTTCTATGCCCTAGAGCAAGACCGTGCAGATAGGAAACGTTATCCTGCAGTCAATCCGATAGACTCCTATTCTAAGTATTTGGAATATCCTGAATTTGAGAAATACATCGAAGATAAAATTAACGGTGAATGGACCGACAAAGTAAACGAAGTGAAGACCCGTCTGCTCAGAGGTAAAGAGATTGCTGAGCAAATCAATATCTTGGGAGATGATGGAGTCCCTGTCGAATATCACGTAACCTTCTGGAAAGCCGAACTAATCGACTTTGTTATCTTACAACAAGATGGTTTTGATGATGTTGATTCAGTCACTCCTCTGGAACGTCAGGAAGAAATCTTAAATATGATTATCGATATCTGTCATGACGAATTTGAATTTGATAATTTCAATGACGTGATGGATTACTTCAAGAAATTAATTAACCTTTGCAAGCAGCAGAACTATCAAGAATACAAGTCAGACAAGTATTACGAGTTAGGAAAGCAAATCAAGCAAATGGTAGAAGAAAAAAAGAAATAATATGGGAGCAAAAGCATTTCAAAAAATATATACTAAAGTTACTCAAATCACCAAAGCGACCATATCATTAAAGGCGAAAGGCATTGGTAATGATGAATTAGCTACCGTAAATGGTAAACTAGCTCAGGTAGTAAAGATAGTAGGTGATGAAGTTACGCTGCAGGTATTTGAAGGTACCGGAGGTATCCCAACCAATGCAGAGGTGATTTTCTTAGGCAAAGCGCCTAGTCTGAAAGTGAGTGAACAATTGTCTGGACGTTTCTTCAATGCCTTTGGTGACCCAATCGATGGGGGACCAGCTATTGAAGGACAAGAAGTTGAAATTGGTGGTCCATCGGTAAATCCCGTTAGACGTAAGCAACCAAGTGAACTCATTGCAACTGGTATAGCCGGTATTGACTTGAACAATACATTGGTATCAGGACAGAAGATTCCATTCTTTGCAGACCCTGACCAACCATTTAACCAAGTGATGGCCAATGTAGCTCTTCGTGCCGAGACCGATAAGATTATTCTAGGAGGTATGGGTATGACTAACGATGATTACCTTTATTTCCGCAACGTATTTAGCAACGCTGGAGCATTGGATCGTATTGTGAGTTTCATGAACACCACAGAAAATCCCCCAGTAGAACGTCTACTTGTTCCAGATATGGCATTGACCTCTGCAGAATATTTCGCAGTAGAAAAGAACGAGAAAGTACTCGTCCTTTTGACCGATATGACATCCTATGCTGATGCATTAGCCATCGTCTCTAACCGTATGGACCAGATTCCATCCAAAGACTCTATGCCAGGGTCTTTATATTCAGATTTGGCTAAAATTTATGAGAAAGCGGTACAATTTCCCGAAGGAGGTTCTATCACTATCATTGCAGTAACGACCCTTTCAGGAGGCGATATTACTAGTGCCGTTCCTGATAATACAGGATATATTACAGAGGGACAGTTATTCTTGCGTCGTGATAGTGACATTGGTAAGGTCATCGTTGATCCATTCCGTTCACTATCTCGTTTGAAGCAACTCGTGATAGGTAAGAAGACACGTGTCGACCATCCACAAGTGATGAATGCCGCCGTTCGACTCTTTGCCGATGCAGCCAATGCAAAAACAAAAATGGAAAATGGTTTCGACCTCACCGATTATGATGAACGTACTTTAGGTTTTGCTAAGGACTATTCAAATGACTTGTTAGCTATTGATGTCAATCTCAATACCAACGAGATGCTTGACGTAGCCTGGGGATTATTCACCAAATACTTCAAGCCAGAAGAAGTAAATATTAAGCAAGAGCTTGTAGACCAATTCTGGAAGAAATAAACGATTATAATAATGGCAATAAAGTTTCAATACAATAAGACCTCTCAGCAGCAGCTTAAAAAACAGCTGAACATGCGTGAGCGTACACTCCCTATCATCAAGAGTAAGGAGAGTGCATTGCGTATGGAAGTCAAGCGCAGCAAGCGTGAGGCTCGAGAGTTAGAGGAAAAATTGGAGACACAAATCCAAACGTATGAAGCGATGTTTGCCCTCTGGAATGAGTTTGATGCTTCCCTTATCAAAGTGGCAGATGTAGAGCTCAATATAAAAAAAATTGCAGGAGTCCGTATCCCTCTACTTGATGAAGTCAAGTTTGAGATTCTGCCCTATTCTGCATTTAATAACCCCAAGTGGTACCTTGATGGGATAGACCTCTTAAAAGGATTAGCACATACGGCGATAGGACGAGAATTTGCCCTTGCCAAGTTAGGCCTTTTAGAGCATGCCCGTAAGAAAACCACCCAGAAGGTAAATCTATTTGAAAAAGTACAAATCCCTGGTTATCAGGATGCACTTTTGAAAATCAAGCGTTTCATGGAAGATGAAGAGAACCTTTCGAAATCAAGTCAGAAGATTCTTAAATCTATCCTCGAGAAAAAAGAGAACCAACGAAAGGAGGAAGAATCATGATAGAACCAATGTCGCATTATACCTTTTTGGTATTTCATAAAGATTATGAAAACTTTCTATCTGAACTTGCAGACCTAGGAGTAGCTCATGTAGTGACTAAGTCTCAAGGAGATATCATGACCGATGCACTACGTAAGCAGCTAGATGACCTAACCGATTTGCGAAGTGACATAACCTTCCTTACAAGTTTCAAACCAACTAAGAAAGAAAAAGAAGGTTTATCCCTCACACATGTAGCATCGACACTTGAGCAAGGGATGAAGTTATGGACACGTATTCAAGCGATTCGCACCGAACGTGAATCTCTGATACGCAAGCAGCAGCTGATGGAGAAAGAGATAGAACTCATGGAACCATGGGGTGACTTCTCTTTCAAGCGATTGCAACAATTGAATGACGCAGGCTATATTCTTCATTTCTTCAATTGTGTGGACCGATTTTTCAATCCCCAATGGGAAGAAGATTTTGATTTGATCAAAATTAATGACCATGGTCCGCAAGTTTATTTTGTTATCCTAACCCATGGTACAGACGTTCCAGAGATAGGTATTGAGCCATCACGAATCAGTGAGCTGTCCCTTTCAGAGGCCCAATCCAAGGTAAACGAAGCCCAAGCTGCTCAGCAAGCTCTTGATAAAGAGCTCGAAGGGTATGCATTGAACGATTTAGATTCTTTGGCTCTGCTAGAACAAAAAATGACCAATGCAGTAGATTATAGTACCGTTGAACTCTCGGGAGACAAACAAGCAGATGACCGTTTGTTGATTCTTGAGACATGGGTACCAAATGTATCTACTCCTGCAGTAGATGCTTATATCGAAGAAGCAGCTATTTACTCTCAAAAGGAGAAAGCAACGATTGAGGAGAAAGATGAAGTGCCAATCAAGCTTAAGAACAATTATTTCACTAAGTTATTCGAACCAATAACAGAGATGTTTGCGCTTCCTAACTATAGTGAGTTAGATCCTACTCCTTATTTTGCACCATTCTATTTCCTATTCTTTGGATTATGTATTGGAGATGCAGGATATGGACTTTTACTCTTCTTAGTTAGTTTGTTTGTCCGACCAAAATTAGATAAGACGAAACGTTCTTATGCCACTTTGACCCTTTGGTTAGGTGGATCTACTATTTTTGTTGGCTTGGTTACAGGCGTCTTCTTCGGTATTAACTTGAGTGACGTCGATTGGGGTTGGATACAACCCATTCAGCATTACTTCATCAATCAGAAGAACTTTGAACCTATGTTAGGTACTTATGACCCGATGATGATTTTTGCTCTCTTAATCGGATTGACTCAGATATTTTTCGGTATGGGGATCAATGTATGTAAGATAACCAAGCAACATGGTTTTAAGTATGCTTTGGCTCCTCTAGGTTGGATTGTCGGTTTGCTTTCATTAGCAGCAGTCGTCATCCTAGGTGTCATCGGAGTAGCTATTCCAGTATTGACCTATCTCTTATATACCCTTATAGGTGTTAGTGCTTTACTCGCTTTCTTTTACAATACTCCAGGAAAGAATCCGTTGATTAATTTCAGTACAGGATTATGGGATACCTACAACATGGCCTCAGGCCTATTGGGAGATACCCTGTCTTATATTCGACTATTCGCTTTGGGACTAGCAGGCGCTGTGCTAGGCGGTGTATTCAATGATTTAGCATTTGATTTGACGAGTTCATTACCCTTGGTCGCACAAATAATTGCAGCAGGTCTCATCCTGCTCATCGGACATTCCATCAATATTGGACTTTGTCTCATCGCTGCATTTGTGCATCCATTACGTTTGACCTTCGTCGAGTTTTACAAAAATGCTGGATTTGAAGGCGGCGGAATCGTGTATAAACCATTCAGCAAATCTTAAAATTAAAATATTAAATAACAAATAAAAAATAACAAATTATGGAACCAATCGTTTTAGCTTATCTAGGAATCGCAGTTATGATCGGCCTTACAGGTATCGGTAGCGCTTACGGAACAACAATCGCAGGTAGTGCAGCTGTAGGCGCACTTAAGAAGAACCCAGGAGCCTCAGGCTCATACATCACTTTAGCAGCCCTTCCTTCATCTCAGGGTATCTATGGTTTTGTAGGCTATTTCTTGCTTGCTACTTTGATCTCACCTGACATGTCTATGGCAGTAGCAGGTGCTGTATTTGGTGCTTCACTTGGTCTTGGTCTAGTTGGATTAGTATCAGCTATCCGTCAAGCAAAGGTATGTGCTAATGGTATTTCTGCTATCGGTAGTGGTAATGATGTATTTGGTATAACTATGGTATTAGCCGTATTCCCAGAGCTCTACGCTATCCTTTCACTTCTAGTATTGATCCTAATATGGGCATCATTGGGCTAGTCTAATCAAATTGATTTATCAAGGGGGAGTTTACTTTAGAAGTAAATTCCCCTTTTTTTATCTTTAATACCCCTTGATAGTACGTATTTATTAGATAATATATGATATATATCAGCTAAATATGTCATTATATCAAAATAAGCAATAATATACCTATTAAAATGTAGAAAAAGGTGTACCTTTGCAGTCGTTAAAAAAATGACTATCTAATGGCAATATTAAATCTATTCTCCGACAGTGGATTAGCTTCCACCTTACTTTTCCTCAGTATAGTAGCAATCATGGGCATGATGCTCGCAAAGATTCAAGTCTTTGGCATAAAATTAGGCATAGCAGGTGTGCTCTTTTCCGGTTTAATCGTTGGCCATTTCGGTGCCATTCCCGACCCAACGATGTTGAGGTTTGTCAAAGAATTTGGATTAATACTCTTCGTTTACTCAATCGGTCTTGAAGTAGGCCCTCGATTTATAGCTTCTCTTCGAAACAATGGGTTCACCATCAACCTCTTAGCTTCCGGAATCGTCCTGTTAGGTGCAGTAACCGCAGCAATACTCAAAGTCATTTTTAATCTCCGGATTGATGCCGTAGTAGGGATGTTATGTGGTGCAGTCACCAACACCCCCAGTTTAGGTGCTGCTCAGCAGATAATCGAAGAGCAAGGCACAGGTAATGTAGAGACGACCTCAATGGCCTATGCCGTAGCCTATCCCCTCGGTATTGTCGGCATTATATTAGTGATGATTCTCATTCGTGTTTTTTTTAAAATAAAAGTAGACAAAGAAGCTCAATCCTATACCGATGAATTAGCAGGGGTATCTGGTCAGTTAGACTCCGTCAAGCTTAAGGTACTCAATGGTGCCTTGGTCGGCAAAAGTTTCGAGCACCTCTTTTCCGTTTTAGAAGGACAGTTTGCACTGTCCCGTGTACAAAGAGATGGTCAGTTTTTCATCCCAAAGAATAAAGACCTATTGAAGGCAAACGATATACTATATGGCGTATCCAGTCAGCAATATTTTTCCTCGTTGGAAATCGTCGTAGGCGACTTGACACTCTCAGAAGAAGTAGAGGTATCCGGTTCTTTAGGTATGGAACATGTACTCTTTACCAATAAGCGATTAGCCGGCAAGACGATAAAGCAAATCGGCCTCTCCAAGAAATATCCTGTCAATATCACACGTATCTATCGTGCAGGGATGAGCATCTTACCGACCGAACACGATAGTGTAGAGTTTGGAGATACGGTTCGCATCGTCGGAGAACGTAAGCGACTAGATGAAGCAGCTGATTATCTAGGAAACTCGACAGAAGAACTTTCTCATCCCAATATCGTACCACTCTTTTTAGGTATTTTCTTCGGAGTATTGCTCGGAAGTATTCCTATTTTGTTTCCTGGGTTGCCAGCTCCAGCCAAGTTAGGACTTGCCGGAGGTCCTCTTATCGTTGCTATCTTTTTGGGTCATAGTGGACGTATCGGTAAACTCAATTTTTTCATGACACCAGGAGCCAATTTATTCGTTCGTGAACTAGGAATCGTTCTTTTCTTAGGAGCTGTAGGACTCGGCGCTGGAAGTAAATTTATCGCTACGATAGTCAACGGTGGATATATGTGGGTACTCTACGGAGTCATCATCACTATCGTGCCCTTACTGATTGTGACCATTATAGCTCGATTTCTTAAGATAAACTACTTGACTATTTGCGGTATGGTAGCAGGAGCCATGACTGATCCTCCCGCATTGGAATATGCCAATTCATTATCCAATGTACAAGCACAGTCTACTGCCTACGCTACGGTATACCCTTTGAGTATGTTTCTTAGAGTCTTGAGTGCCCAGTTATTAGTACTTCTATTGATGTGATGGCATAACCCCTTTCTTTCTTGATTTATTTTGTATCTTTGTCTTTGTACAATCTAAAAAACAAACTCATGAAACCTCTTTATTATCTAGTACCCACTTTATCATTCACTTGTCTGATTACCCCCGTAGTAGGGAGTCCATTGACCAAGACAAATAAACAATTACCATCCGCCACCAAGCCGAACATCGTTTTCTTCTTGACTGAAGACACCTCCACTCAGTTTCTAGCAGCCTTCAATCAAGGCAAAGGAGCAGAGATGCCCCATATGGAATCATTGGCCAAGCATGGTGTCCTTTTTGACCGTTGTTACAGTAGTGCTCCCGTAAGCAGTGCAGCCAGAACCACTTTAATTACAGGCTGCTATGCGCCCCGTTTTGCTGGTGATTTTCATCGCAAATTAGTTCCCCAGCCGATGCCAACAGGACTGCATCTATTTACCTATTATTTAGGACAACAAGGTTATTATACCGTCAATGCAAAGAAAACAGATTACAATATTAAGTACGATCCCAATGAGTGGGATATCATCACAGGAAAGATGGGAGATTGGCGTCATAGGAAGCCAGGACAACCGTTCTTCTTCCAGCGTAGTTATATGGAGACCCACGAATCCCGTTTACAATTTTCAGAACAATACTACCGAACCCATAAGACCACTCACGACCCACGTACGGTCAATCTTCAGCCATTTATACAAGATACTCCGCTTTCAAGATATACCTATGCTCACTTCTATGACCGCATTCGTATGGCTGATGATGAGTTAGGCCGACTCGTCTCCATGCTCAAGGAAGATGGTGAATTGGACAATACCTTCATCTTTTTCTTCGGAGATAATGGGGGTACCACACCAGGAACCAAAGGATATACTAATGATATCGGATTTCATGTACCCTTGATGGTGTATGTACCCAAGTCATGGAGAGGCAAGTTGGATTTACCTTATGGACAACATACCCAAGCCTTAGTTGACTTCTCAGATCTTACCGCCACTGCACTCAATCTAGCCGGAGTAGCTATCCCTAAACAAATGGATGGTCAACCCTTCTTAGGACCCAATTCAACCCTCGGTAAGGAAACCATCCATTGCTATGGCGACCGCTTCGATGAACTATACTCATTTAATCGAGTGATGTATAAAGGCAATTACCGTTATGCTCGCAATTATCAACCCTATCACACCCAATCCTTATGGGCCTTTTATCGCTATAGACAACTTGCTTTTCTAGAGTGGAAACGCATGTATCAAGATGGGAAGTTAGATGCGAAACAATCTTCCTTTTTTGAACCCTTTGCTCCAGAGGAACTCTATGATGTGAAGCATGACCCCAACGAGTTGCACAATCTAGCCACCGATGCTAATTACCATTCTATCTTAAAATCCATGCGAGAAGAATCCAATGCCTATCTAATTCAAGAAGCCGATTTAGGGTTCTATCCCGAAACCATCATCTTGAGTCAGGCAAAAGCCAATCCAGACCATTGGGGTGATGCACACCGTGAGCAAATCGAATCATACCTCAAGATGGCAGACCAGGACCTTTGGGGATGGAACCAAGCCAAATCCCAAGTGAAAGCAGGACTACAATCTACAGACCCAGTTCTTCGCTGGTGGGCACTGGATGTATGTGCTTACTATGGGCGTCAAGCTACAACTCTACAGACGCAGATACAGGAGAACTTAACCATATCCAATCCAGCCTACGTCCAAGCACGAGCTTTAGTAGCCCTTGCTGAACAAGGTATACGTCCAACGGGAAAACAATTCAAAACGATATTGAAGCGATGTAAGAATGGAGCCGAGACCCTGCTCATCCTGAATGAAATCACTCATCTCATGGAGAATCAATTAATCTCCCCATTCATCCTGAAAAAGAAGGACTGTCCACAAGAAGTCTTTGGGATGGAGGAACGAATCTCGTATCTCAACAATTATAGTTTGATGGGACATTAGTGATTGATATGAAAACAAAAGCGAAAAAGAAACGATTAGTTGATACTATAAGACATAATACCTACCTTTGATGCTACAGAACGAAGAAATCATTTCTCTTTGATTACCAAGAGAAATGATTTCTTTTAAGTAGATTACTTAAAAATCATAACAGATGGATCGAAATCAGATAGGAAACTTATTAGCCCATCAGAAGATACGTCCTACGTCTAATCGTATCAGTATCTATGAGGCCATTCTACAACAGAATAACACCTTCAGTCTATTAAATATCGAAGATGCGCTGTTGGAACTTGATAAATCAACCATATTTCGAGCGATGACACTTTTTGAAGAAAAGCATCTTATCCACAGTATCGAAGATGGGAGTGGTTCTAAGAAATTCTGTCTTTGTCGCAATCATGGCCATTGTCAAGAATATGAAGATCATTGCCACCTGCACTGTGAATTATGTGGCAATACCCTTTGTCTCGAGACAATACCTATTCCTGACATAGCCCTTCCTGATGGATTTATCGTCAAGAGGACAAACTATATCATCCAAGGAATCTGTCCATACTGCCCTAAGAAAAAGACAAACTAATCACAATGGTTCACTTCCGATTTGACCATATCCGAAAGCAAGTAATAGGCTCCTTGATAGACCACTTGAGTATCTAGAGGGAGTTTGTTGACTAGCGTGACTTCCTGCCATCCATTTTCTTCTTGACCTAAGATGACCTCCTTCATCTCATAGACAGCATCACCATCGTTCTCATCAATCCCTTTGACGATGAAGATATAATCACGTCCATCCTCGTTCACGATAGCCGATTGTGGAACAGCAGGCACTGTCGCCTTGTCTAGTAAAATAACCCCTTTCATGAAATGGCCTATGATAAGCGTCTTGGGTTTTGTCTCTAGATTGACATGGACAATGATTGATTTACTATTAGGCTCATATTCTTTACCGATTGCAAATACTGACCCGACGAGTTCCTCGTCCGCCATTTCGCTCTGTAAACGGACCTTCTGTCCTATTTTTACTTTAGCAACATCCTTTTCATAAACTGTAAGGTCTACATGAAGGTGATCAAGATTGTTTACCACAAACAGTTGTTTACCAGCATCTACGAAGCAGCCTAGATTGATGTTAATGGCACTTACATACCCATCGATAGGCGCTACGACAGCCATGCTACGGGCTATATCTCCTTTTTCAATCAAATCCGTATTTGCGCCAAGCATCTTCAATCTGAGTTTCAGCGCCCTATATTGACTCCGTGCCGTACTATAATTTGCTGTCACCATCTGAAAATTCTTCTGCGAACCCACTTTATTCTCAAACAATTGTCTCTGACGTTCATACTCTTTTTCCAGATACTGATACTGATTAAAAACCGTAACATACTCAGACTGTAAAGTGATAAAATCAGGATGTTCTAAAATCGCAAGTACTTGTCCTTTCTTCACCTTATCCCCTTCATAGACATTGATTTTCTTCACGTTAGCACCGATATACGAAGAAATCTCCGCTCTATCTTCAGGGTAGACCTCCGATTGTCCTGTCACATGGAGCACATTCGCCATCTCACGGTTAGTAATCGTTCCCAGCTTAAGGTCCAGTGCTTTTACTTGCCCCTGATTCAAGTGAGTTATTTTTGATTCATCCTGATGATGATGTTCACTTATTTCGTTCTCTTCATGCGCCTTTTGCTTATTCGCTGCACAAGCCGCTAGAGCAAAAGTGATGACAAACACTAAGGCTATTGTCGAGAAATAATTCAAAATTCGTTTCATATTTATCTTCTAATTAAATTGTTTTTTAGTTCATACCTGAAAGATACTGTATAGTTGCAATCACATCTTGATAATTTGTTTGCACATCAATCTGGTCAAGTAATGTTTGCACACTCGACTCTATATTCTGAATAAATTGGATGTAATCAATTTCTCCCAGTCGATACGCAATCTGAGCAGCTTCTACTCGTTCATTGGCAAGCGGAACCGCCTGCTGACTATAAAAATCAGTTCGCTGTTCCAAGCTAATCAGCAATTTCTTCTGTTGATTAATTTGCACTTCCATCGCCAGTTTGACTCTAGCCCATTCAGCTTGTTTAGCTTTCCACTGATTCTTTGCTGCTTTTACCCTGCTACGTTGTCCGTTGAATAGTGGTAATGACAATCCCACTTCAAATCCATTGTATCCGTCCACTCCATTCACTTTCTGAATCTTGAAACTAGCATTGAATTTAGGTAGCAAATTTGTTTTTTCCACCTCATATACTCGTTTGGCTAATTCCTGGTTGAGACGTGAGACCTCAATCTCATTGTTTGCGGCAAGTGTCGATTCCCTATTCAGGCGGTCATCCATTTGGAGTGCCACGACAAAAGGGTGGTCTAGCATCAGATACTGATTCAAATCGAGATATGCACTCTCCACTTCATTTTGTAGACGCGCCATCGCCAATTGCACCTCACCCAACTTATTGGAAGCGGCCAAGTATTCAATCTTCGAAGTTTCTCCAGTTTCATATCGAAGTTTGGAAGCAGCTTCAAAACGCGAATAAATGCTATCTAGATGCCTATATACTTGTAATTTCTTCACTCTATTCTGCACGTAGTGATAACTCCTATGCACGTTCATCACCAATTGTCCTTTTGTCTGAATCAATTCTTTCTGCGCCAACATCACCGCCGTCTTTTGCTGTTTACGTTTGCTTGCGATTCCCAACAAATCAATCTCATCTTGTGACACGGATAACAATGTCTGAGAACCTTTGATCCCATGTTTGTATTCATCGCGCGAAGTAGCTAATGAGGTCGTTCCAAAATCCAAGGCCGTCCCCATCAGATTCCGTTGTGCAGCAACCTTATAATTCGCTTCACGAATCGTCGGATAATTTTTTAGTGCGATATCTAGTGCTTCATTCAATGGCATCACCCTCCCGCTGTCAAGCATCGTCTCCCGACTCCTGAGTGAATCAATCGCTAACAAATCCGTTTTCGTCAGATAATCCTCCTTTTTCAGTTCCTGAGCTCGCAAGGCTAGGGGAGAGACAAAAAGCAATAGAAAAGCCACGGAAAGGACTTGCCCCAACGTCTTAGTTGTGCGTTCTGATTTTTTAGATTCCATAGGTGATGAGTTTATAGGTGCTTGATCACTTCGTTTGGTCACTAGATAATACAATACTGGCAAGACTACTAGAGTAAGCAGCGTAGCGGTAAACATACCGCCGATAACTACCGTAGCCAATGGACGCTGTACTTCAGCTCCAGCCGATGAAGATACCGCCATCGGTAAGAATCCCAAGATGTCAGTACTAGCCGTCAGTAAAATCGGTCTGATACGACGTACAGACCCTTTGACAATAATCTCTTTGAGCGAATAGATGCCCTCCTCTTTGAGGCTGTTGAAACTACTGATCAGCACCAGTCCATTCATCACGGCCACACCAAATAAGACAATAAATCCTACTCCTGCAGAGATACTAAAAGGCATGCCACGAGCAGCTAAGAAGAAGATTCCTCCCACAGCCGACAGTGGGATAGCCATATAAATCATCAATGTATGAGTGAAGGATTTGATGGCTATAAATACCAATAAGAAGATGATAACCAGTGCGATAGGCACGACCAATTTCAGGCGGTTAGTCGCCCGTTCCAGATTCTCGAAGGCCCCTCCATAGCGAACATAATATCCAGGTGGAAGCGACAGTTGTGCATCGAGTGTCTTACTGATTTCTGCCACCAATGACTTTACATCTCGGCCCCGTACATTTACCCCCACATAGATTCGTCTATGCGTATTCTCACGACTAATCTGCATCGGTCCCGGTCGATAGGATACAGTAGCCAATTCACTCAATGGCACTTGTACATTGTTTGCAGTAGTGATAAATAAATGCTTAATATCCTCGATACTATTTCTATTGGCCTTATCTAGACGCAATACGATATCAAATTGTTTCTCCCCTTCATAAACTTCTCCCGCTTTCTTACCACTGAAAGCGGTTTCGACCATCGTATTGATATCTGAAATACTCACTCCATACTTCGCTAGCTGACTTCGATTATAATCGATAGTGATTTGAGGTAATCCTTTGGTTGCCTCTACTCGCATATCCCCTACACCTTTTATATTAGTTATCAGCGCTTCCACTTCCTTAGCTTTTTCCGCTAAGATATTCGAATTTTCGCCATAGATTTTGATAGCTAAATCCTCCCGAACTCCTGTCAGGAGTTCATTGAACCGCATCTCAATCGGCTGTGAGAATTCATAATTTACGCCTGGAAATTCATTTACTGCAGCTTTGATTTGTGACAGTAAATCCGCTTTACTACTCGCCTTAGTCCAGTGCTTCTGCGGATACAAGATGATGAAACAATCTCCGATATCCATCGGCATAGGATCTGTAGGGATGTCTGCTACACCAATCCGTGTCTGTATGGATTTGACTTCATCAGGAAATAAAGTCTTCACCCGCTTCTCTATTTTCGAAGCCGTTTGTGTCACTTCGGTCAGCGCTGTACCGGGTTTGAATCCCATATGCATTGCTAAATTTCCTTCATCCAAGCTCGGGATAAATTCCCCGCCCATGTGGACAAAGCAGATACCCGAGAGCAGGAGCAATATAGCGGCTGTGATTATCACTATCTTCTGCTGTCTAATCGCCCATGAAACGATAGGGGCATAGAAACGCTCTAACCCATGAACGATACGGTCTCCAAAACTTTTTTTAGTATCCTTAGGAGCCCGTAAAAATACAGCTGACATCATAGGTACATACGTCAAGCAAAGAATCAAGACCCCCAAAACAGCGAAACTAAATGTCATGGCCATCGGCATAAACATCTTCCCTTCAATCCCAGTAAGTACCATGATAGGGAGAAAGACAATCATGATAATAATCTGACCAAAGAAAGCCGATTGCATCATCTTACTAGAGGACTTGAGTGCCAATGCATCACGCGTATCCTGATCCAGTTTCTGCCCGATCTGTCTTTTTGTCGACAGATGATACATCGTACTCTCCACGATGATGACGGCCCCATCTATCAGTATACCGAAGTCAATGGCTCCTAGACTCATCAAGTTAGCCCATACATCGAACAGATGCATCATGATAAAAGCAAAAAGCAATGACAGCGGGATAGTCGATGCGACAATCAGTCCGCCTCGCAAGTTACCCAAGATGATGACAAGGACAAATATGACAATCAAGGCACCAAGAGCTAGATTTTCAGCCACTGTAGATGTGGTTCGTTTGATCATATTACTCCGATCCAAGAAAGGCACGATTTTAATACCTGGAGGTAATGACTTCTGTATCTCGGCTACACGATCTTTTATATTGGTAATCACATCGTTCGAATTTTCTCCCCGCAGCATCATTACGATACCGCCGACAGCTTCTCCCTCTCCGTTGCGTGTAAAGGCACCATATCTGATGGCATCTCCATAACTCACGGTAGCTATATCGCCCACGAGAATCGGTTTACCATGGTCATTTTTCACTAAGATATTTTTCAAATCTGTGATATTACGTGCGAGTCCTTCTCCACGAATATAATTGACCTGATGATTCTTCTCAATATAAGCCCCGCCCGTATTTTGATTATTCTCAGCTACTGCAGTGTATAATTCTTTCATCGTCACTCCCATGCTATGTAATCGATTGGGATTGATGGCAATCTCATACTGTTTGATGAACCCACCAAACGAATTGACTTCTACCACACCAGGTGTCATTGCCATCTGACGCTTCACAATCCAATCCTGTATGGTGCGCAATTCACGAGGGGTATAGGTCTTCTTATGAGCGTCGTCCACTTCGAGTACATATTGATAGACTTCTCCTAGTCCCGTACTAATAGGTGCCATAAACGGCTCTCCAAATCCTGCTGGAATGTTTTCTTTCACCTCGTCTAGAGCCTCACCCACTAACTGTCGAGGGAGATAAGTACCCATATCATCATCAAAAACGATAGTCACTACCGAGAGTCCAAAACGAGATACAGATCTGATTTTTGATATCTTAGGCAGATTCGCCATAGCGAGTTCCACTTGATAAGTGACAAACTGCTCGATGTCTTCCGTGGCCAGATTCGGAGACACAGTGATTACTTGAACTTGATTATCTGTGATGTCAGGTTGTGCATCTAGTGGAATCTGAAACATAGAATAGATACCACCAGCAATGAGTGCTAGGGTCATCAATGCTACCACTAGCTTATTCTTTATCGAAAAAGAAAGAATTTTATCTATCATATTGCTCGCTTTTGTGTTAAAAAATCGCTTATCTAGGTGACACCTTTATGGTTTCACCATTAGTTTGATTTACGTACAAAAATAGCGAGCTCTTTCTGCAAGCTGGTTGCAAACCGGCAGAAAATGTTGTATTATAAAAACATAGCTGATATAGTAAGATTATTTGTTCTATAAAACACAACCATATTAATAAAAAAGGAGTCAACATAAATATGGGACTCTCTTTTTTTTAAAACTTGATTTTTTCTATAACTAAAAAATTTTACTTCAGAATTGTTATTAGTAAAAAGTACAGCAACACTTCCAACTCGTAGCCTTTTCCTTCTACGCTGCCTCATTGTCGGAATCTATCACTATGATAGAAAAAGGGAGATAAAAGTGTGCAAAAAGTCAAAGGATAAACTTTGATACAAGGCTCGTTTTCGTTTAACAAGAGTTATTGATACGGTTTTCAATCCAAAGTATTCTGAAAAGGAGGATAGTCTAGAAATGGCTTAAAAAGGCTTTCTCGGAGGTGTCGTCTTATTCGAATTTACTGAGCACCTTTTTATGACTTTTTGGACAAGTAACTCCTTGCTAATAATGGGTCGTTACCAAGGCAAGACTTAAGTCTTACTAATGTTAAGCCCCGTTGTTAGCAGGGTAAGACTTAATTGTTAGTATAGGAAAAGGTCCTTTTTTGCTCTTCTTATTATACTTCATTAAACTTTGGATGTACTATGGCTAAAAATAGAACCATATTTTGACTCATCATTTTAGAGATATAGGTTTTTCTCTTTCTATCAAAAAGGAAGTATTTATTCATTTATATGAGCAAGTAGAAAAAATGGGAATAAAAAAAGTGTGTCAGAAAATCAATTCCGACACACTTTATATAATAAGAAAAATTATCGTCTATTACGAAGTTGCATTCTCTAATTTTTTCATGATAGAGAATATAAATATGGCGGAGATGAGACAGAGTCCAATAAGGATTCCCCAAATCATCCACAATGGAATTCCACTTTCCCATAAGTATCCAGGTACACCGGTTAGTTTGTTACCGATGGCAGTAGCGACAAACCAAGACCCCATCATGGCACCTTTTAGTTTAGGAGGGGCTACCTTTGAGACGAAACTGATTCCCATCGGAGAGAGTAACAACTCAGCAAAGGTGAGGACTAGATAAGTCGAAATCAACCAGTTTGTAGATACCAAATCGACATCAGCAAGTGGAGTCTCTTTGATCGATACTGGGTTTGGCAATGCATATGAGCAGACTGCTAAGAAGACAAATCCAAGAGCCGCTACGAACATACCCATTCCAATCTTACGAGGAGCAGAAGGTTCTTTTCCTTTATGAGCTAGATAATTAAATAGCAACAAAGAGAATGGAGTCAATGCCACTACGAAGAATGGATTGAACTGTGCAAATGTCTGAGGGAGAATGTTCATCGAGTCTGGCAATAAGTTATATTGTGAGACGATACCGATGATACTCAATCCACCCACTATACCTGAGATGAGTCTTGCTCGAAAGGTTTTTGACTGGAAGAAGCTGAAGATAGAATAAATAGTCACTACAGCGAATGCAAGTATGAATACATTAAATCCTAGACGGTCTAGACCCGAGACTTCATGTACGGTATAATCACGAGCAAAGAAAGTCATGGTCAATCCATTTTGATGGAAGGCCATCCAGAAGAAGATTACTACGACAAACACGAGCATCAATGCAGTGATACGTGCTCTTGTCTGTTGAGGGGTCAACTCGACTGCATTGGTCTCTTTGGCTGTCTCTTCTGCACTCTTCTTGACAGTGGTATGAGCGTATGTTTTCTTGAATATCAAGTAGATAGCCATAGAAATGACAAGTGAAGCACATGCCACGGCAAATCCCCAGTTGTATGCTCCTGACAAAGTATCGATATACTTATGACTAAACGAAGCTAAGTCCCCATTATGATGCTGAACGGTACTAAGATTTTTCAAAGCAGCTCGACCTGCTTCGCTGATGGATCCATCAAGGTATTTGTGAGCCAATGCAGGAATCTCCGCATTGTAAGTGAAATTTTCTGATTTGAGGACTACATTTGTAATCCATGTAGCCATACCTGGAGCAAACAAGGCACCGATATTGATTGCCATGTAGAACAAAGAAAAGGCAGAATCACGTTTGCTACTTAGTTTAGGATCATCATACAGATTACCGACCATCACTTGGAGGTTTCCTTTGAAGAGTCCTGTGCCGACGGATATCGCAGCAAGAGCTCCATACATCATATATTCACTTACAGCATCTTCCATAGGAAAGGCAAGCAATACATAACCAAAAAACATGATGATGATACCAGTCGTTACCATTTTATTATAGCCGAATTTATCAGCTAAGATACCTCCGATAAGAGGCATAAAATATACAGCGGCTAGAAACCAGCTATAGATAGAAGATGATGCGGCAGCATCAAATCCAAACTTAGCCTGCAAGTAAAGAACGAAGATAGCTAACATAGTGTAGTATCCAAATCGCTCTCCAGTATTGGCTAGTGCTAAGGCATAAAGTCCTTTTGGTTGTCCTTCGAACATAAGTTGAGAGTTAGGGTTAATTAAATGATTATTTTCTCTTGTATGCAAATATACCAAAAAAAGTGAGCAAATCATTCAATTTTGAATCATTTTGCTCACTTTTTAGACTTATGTGTAGCAGAATTTAGTGCTTTTATTTCACTATTTCTTTTTCAATGCTCTCATTGCAGCATTTCTCTCTCTCTGGTCGGCTATTTCTTTTTCCATTCTCTCCTTGTATTGTTTAGATGTCTCCACGGGTACAGTAGGGAAATGCTTCAATTCCTCTTTCAAGAATTTTGCTGTATAGCTTCCTTTGATTTTGCAAATCTCTTCAGGAGTACCCACCCCCATCACATATCCTCCTTTTTGTCCTCCTTCAGGACCTATGTCAATCAGATAGTCTGAGATACGAATCACATCTAGGTTATGTTCGATTACAAGGACGGTATTTCCACGGTTGACGAGTTCACGCAACAATTTCATCAGCAGTCTGATATCTTCAAAATGAAGTCCGGTAGTTGGTTCATCTAATATATATAAAGTGCTACCAGTATCTTTTTTAGCCAATTCAGTAGCCAATTTTACTCGCTGACTCTCTCCACCAGAGAGGGTGGTCGAACTCTGTCCCAATTTGATATAACCCAATCCTACATTTTTGAGCATAGTGACTTTGTGGAGAATCTGTGGCACGCTTTCAAAGAATTCGTATGCTTGATTGATCGTCATGTCTAGTACATCAGCTATCGACTTACCTTTGTATCGAACTTCCAATGTAGCTCGGTTGTATCGTTTGCCATGACACACTTCGCAAGGGACATATACGTCAGGTAAGAAATTCATCTCGATGACTTTGTATCCATTTCCTTTACACGCTTCGCAGCGTCCTCCTTTGACATTGAATGAGAAACGTCCCGCCTTATAGCCTCTGATTTTAGCTTCAGGTAACCCCACAAATAAAGTACGAATATCGCCAAATAATCCCGTATATGTAGCAGGATTAGAGCGAGGAGTACGTCCTAGAGGAGATTGGTCCACATTGACTACCTTGTTGATATTATCTAGTCCTTCTATCCGTTCATATGCCAATGGCTCTTTGAGTGAGCGAAAGAAATATTGGGATAGAATAGGTTGAAGCGTGTCATTGATTAGCGTCGATTTTCCACTACCCGATACGCCTGTGATACAGGTCAGTGTGCCGAGTGGAAAACGGACATCCACCTCTTTGAGATTATTTCCTTTAGCTCCATACAAATCGATGCTCAATCCGTTTCCCTTACTGCGGTATGGAGGCATCTCGATAAATCGTTTCCCATTGAGGTACTGCGAAGTCAAGGTATCTTGCTTGAGCATGTCTTGAGGTACCCCGGCGTAGACGAGCTCTCCACCATGGCGTCCTGCTTTGGGACCCAAATCGATGATATAATCAGCTTCGAGCATCATATCTCTATCATGTTCGACGACAATCACACTATTGCCTATGTCACGTAGTTTTTTTAGTGATTGGATGAGGCGTACATTGTCTCGTTGGTGCAGTCCGATACTCGGCTCATCCAATATATAAAGCACGTTGACGAGTTGAGACCCTATCTGAGTAGCCAGTCTGATACGTTGACTTTCTCCTCCGGACAACGAGACGGATGTCCTATCTAGTGTCAGATAATCCAATCCCACGTCGAGAAGAAATTGCAGACGGGTTCTTATTTCTTTTAATATTTCAGTAGCAATGGTTCGTTGTCTAGAAGACATCTTATCCTCTATCGTGTTGAGAAATTCGGCTAAGCTACTGATATCCATCTGAGCCAAATCCATGATGTTTTTGTCAGCGATGAAATAGTGCAATGACTCTTTGTTGAGCCGTTGTCCTTTACAAGTAGGGCAAATCGTTGTCTTTTGAAATTTCTCGACCCAGCGTTTCATACTAGCAGAAACTTCACTATTACCTATATCCTGAATGTACTTGATCACGCCTTCAAATTCAGTCATGACATAATCATGTGAATAGGGATTCTTCATCCGGATGCGTTCATTACTTCCATTCATGATTTCATCAATCACTTCTTCATCTATGTTTTTTAAAGGGGTGTCGATAGAATAGCCATAATTTTCTAGGAGCGCACCTATCTGTTCTTTAATCCAGCCCGACTTGCCTTTTCCGATGGGGACGATTCCTCCTTTTTTGACAGAAAGTGAACGGTCTGGTATGACCAAATCGATGTCTACTACATTGACGTATCCCAATCCCTTGCACTTCTTACAAGCTCCTTTGGGTGAATTGAAAGAAAAATTATGTGGTGCTGGTTTGCTATACGAGATACCCGTAGAGGGGCACATCAGACGCTTGCTATAATGTTTGATTACTTCTTCTTTTACATCATACAATGCGACTATGCTATCTCCCATCTTCATCGCCTCTTTGAGACTTTTGGAGATACGCTTCTCTTCTTTATCACTGACGATGAGTTTGTCTATGACGACTTCGATATCGTGTTTCTTGTAGCGGTCTAGTTTCATCCCGTGAGTGATCTCACGAAGTTCACCATCTACGCGTACAGTAAAATAACCTTTTTTACGTACATATTCAAACAGTTCTCTGTAGTGTCCTTTACGCGAATTGACTAGTGGGGCAAGCAAGAGCATTCGTTTACCTGGAAAATCCTTAAGAATCAATTCCAAGATCTGTTCTTCTGTATATTTTACCATGGGTTGCATGGTATTGTAGCTATAGGGTTGTCCCGCTCTAGCATAGAGCAGTCTTAAAAAGTCAAATATTTCAGTAGTGGTTCCCACGGTAGAGCGTGGGTTTCGGTTGGTGGTCTTCTGTTCTATGGATATGACAGGACTCAATCCATTGATTTTATCCACATCAGGGCGTTCTAGGTTGCCCAACAGATTGCGAGCATAGGCAGAGAATGTCTCTATATACCTTCGCTGGCCTTCCGCAAAGAGTGTGTCAAAAGCTAATGACGATTTACCACTTCCACTCAAACCAGTAATCACTGTTAGCGCATCTCGGGGAATGTTGACATCAATATTTTTGAGATTATGTACACGAGCACCTATCACTTGAATTTGTTCGTGGTTTTGTATCGATTCTTTTTCTTGCATCCTGAACGTTCTGTTTATCTAGGGTAAGTTGCAAATATACGACTTTATTCCTATCTTTGCTCGGTAATTAAGAAAGATTTACCCCGAATATGACAATCAAAAACAATATCCTGCGAGTCCTAGGACTGACTCTTATTTTGTTTTTTGCTGCTATAAATGCTATAGCTCAACAACAGACAATCATCAAACATACCGTAGCGAAAGGAGAAACCCTCTATGCTGTGGCTAGAATGTATAAAGTTCCAGTGGACAAAATATTGGAGATTAATCCTTCGATAAGTGCGAACCAAGTACTGTCTATAGGGCAAGTACTCAATGTGCCCGACGAGCAATCTGCTTGGAGCCAATGGAAATTTCATACCGTAAGTCAAGGTGAAACTGTTTATAGTTTGACGAATCTATACAAACTCCACAAAGGAGACTTAGTAGCTGCCAATCCTGGTCTAGAGAGTGGTAACTTGCAAATCGGACAAGTGGTTCGAATCCCTTTGGCTCCTGCTATTGTCAATAAGGCTGGAGATGTGGTTCGTGCTGATCGTAAACCGAATATGCGCTTGACAAATGTGTTTTCTAAGTTGGCCAACAAGAAGCGTGGCGAACCTATTCGTGTGGCTGTGATGCTTCCTTTTATGCTAAAACAAGGCGGACAGCATAGTCAAATCGGACAACGGATGCTCGAATACTACGAGGGGTTCCTGCTGGCTGTGGACAGTCTCAAGAATCAAGGTTATAATTTTGATATTCATACGTATGATACAGGAGGTGAGAAAAACACCATTGATGGAATCATCGTGGATAAGGCCTTGCGTGATGTAGATGTTATCTTTGGCCCTTTCTATGCTAATCATATTGAGATGGCCGCTGACTTTGCCAATGCACGCAATATCAAACTGGTCATTCCATTCTCTCGCAAAGATGAGCAGGTGTTTGATATGCCTCATATCTTTCAGATTAATACCCCACAAGCTTATGTCTATGCAGAAGTGTATGCTCGTTTCTGTCAACTCTTTGCTGATTACAATATCATCTTTGTCAAGACAGGACCTCAATCTGATTCGGCTCGCAAAGCTCCTTTCATCAGTGGGCTGAAGAAGGAACTTCGTACTCGAGGAATTGCCTATGTAGAGTCTGGAGCTACAGCTGACCTTCTACGTGAGAAGACTATCGCTGGAGATGATGGAAAGAACCTTTTTGTTCCCAATTCGGGATCTGTAGAAGCGCTTCGAAATCTGATTCCTCAATTGCAAGTATTGCAGCGTGATGTGGAGACGAAATACCATGTCAGCTTGTTCGGGTATCCTGAATGGCAAGCTTATACTTCTCGTTTCTTGGATAGTTATTTCGAGTTGAATACTTATTTTTATAGTTCTTTCTTTACGAACAATTTATTGCCCGAACCTCGTAAGTTCACTAAAGATTACTTGCTTACTTATGGCCATGCCATGCATGACACTTATCCTAAATATGGTATGCTCGGGTTTGATACAGGATACTACTTCCTCAAGGGATTGAGCATGTATCGTGGTCAGTTTGAACAGAAACTCGATCAACTCAAAGTGACAGAAATTCAGACTGGTTTCGACTTCCAACGGGTTGCTAATTGGGGTGGATTCGTCAATAAACGTGTCTTCTTTGTACATTACACACCTCATTTCGAGTTGCTTAAAATGGTCTTTGATAAATAAAAAATACGCTTTAAAATGAAGAAATCATATCGCATCGTTTTTCTCTTTTTATGCTTCGCTTTCCTTCCCGCTATTGCATCTGCTCAAGTGGGAAAAGCACTCAATGACTTCAAGATAGGAGTAAATGGAGGGGTCAATCTCAATAAGATGTCTTTTCAACCTGAGATCAAGCAAACTTATCTTGTCGGACAGTCATTTGGAATCTCGGCTCGTTATATTCATGAGAAATATTTTGCCTTGATTTGTGGTATACAAGGGGAAATCAATTATACCAAACGAGGATGGAGCGAAGCCTTTACCAATGAGGGGGACGACCGTGGGTATCAGCATACGATGACTTATGTGGAGGTTCCTTTTTTAGCCCATTTAGCGTTGGCTTTTAATAAGGATTCTGGAAGCCGATTCTTTTTCAATGCGGGGCCACAAGTCGCTTTTCTTTTGGATGAGAAGAGTCAGTTCAGTGGCACTTGGACTGCGGACCAAATCACAGCGCGTGAAGACCCTGATAACTACATCAGTAACCAATACAAAACCACTGCAGACAATGATTTTGATTACGGTATCGTGGGAGGAGCTGGTGTGGATATTGCTACTGGTATCGGGCGTTTCTGTATCGAAGGAAGATATTATTATGCCTTGTCTGATATTTATAGCAATGCCAAAAAGGATTATTTCGACCGGTCAGCACATACAGATATCGTCTTCAAACTGACTTATTTCTTCTCTTTATTTTGACACATGATATCGATGATGATATCGTCTGTATAGCGCATCCCTTGTTGGGATAAACGACCTATATTGTTCAAGGTATCCTCTACTTCGGTGGCAATGATGCCATCTCCTCCATGGAGGTATCGTCCTCCGCTGGCTAGCATTGCACCGTCAAATGCAGCATAGATGCTGGTGGCGATTTTCATGGCACAACTAGCTTTGGCTCCATCGCAAATGATTCCTGATATAGAACCCAATGTATTCATGATGGCATGACCTACTTTGACGAATGAATCATTCATCAAGATACATAGGGCACCTGATACAGCTGCTGCAGCACAAATCACTCCACAATAGGCAGAGAGGCGTCCTACATTTGTCTTGATGTGTATGGTAGCAGCGTGAGAGAAGAATAGGGCGCGTATCAATTGCTCATGTGGTATGTCATAATAAGTGGCATAAGCGATGATTGGTAGCGATGCGGTCATCCCTTGATTACCACTACCACTCGTGGTCATCACAGGGAGGGGACAACCACTCATACGTGCATCACTGCCTGCAGAAGCAAACGCTGCGGCACGGTTACGTACGTCATCTCCATAGAATCCTTTATGAATGCTTTCGACAATGAATTGACCTATGTTGACTCCATATTTCCCTTGTAATCCTTCTTCGGCAATGGCTTTGTTTTTCGTGATTACCTCTTCGAAAAGAGGGGCTATCTTGTGTATATCTATTTGATGTGCTACTTGATAGATACCCCAGATGGAGAGTTTTTCTCTGTCTTTCAATGGGGAATTGCAATCGGCATCGTTGCATGGGCGCTTGATGAGTACTTTCCCATCTTTCGTTATTTCTGTGATATTGGTATGTAGATGCTTCACCTCGACGCTCACGGTATGATGAGCACTAGCGAGTTCTATCTTGATATATAGTTTAGCCTCTGTCTGTTCATGGATGAGTTCGAAGGGAATACGCTCAAGTAATGCATTCATCTTCTGACGGTCCGTATCTGTGATGTCACTGATGACCATGAGTTCTAATTCTGGTTTGCCTGCAACTAATCCTAGAGCCACAGCTACTGGAATGCCGATGGCTCCTCCACTGTTTGGAATCACCACACTTTTGACATTTTTGATGATATTTCCTGAGGCATGAATGGTCACATGGGTGAGTTCTTCTACCTTTTCGTCAAGTACTTTGAGTGCCTTGGCTGCTGAATAAGCCAAAGCAATCGGTTCGGTACAACCTTCAGCTGGAACTATTTCTTCGTATAAGATATCTAGTAGTTCTGCTTCCGTAATTTTCGGTAACGTAGCTTGTTTTGTTGATACCAAATGGGACGATACACTTGGTGTTATTTTTGAATCCTGAAGGTTTGGAGTCTTGGCCATAGTCTGTTCGGTTGAAGTTGTGGTGATTGTTGTAGTGAAAAATCACCGAACAAATATAGACTTTTTATCTGTAATATGCCTAGTGAATATATAAAAAACAGCATCTCGATTCCCATCGAAATGCTGTAATTTGAGTAGCTATAAAAATAAACATAGCGAATAGATGATAATATGTCTCACCTAAATGAAGTTAGACTCAACATTATGAACATCACCGTGCAAGCCATCATAAAATCAACCAAGATTCTCGAAAAATTAGTAGTTTAATTTTATGCTATCTCACTAAAAAACGTTTATTTTATGTAAAATTATCGTGTTATCGGTATACTAATTATTGAATGCCTAATTCACGAAGTTTCTTTTGCCAGTTCCATGCTGACTCTAAAGTCTCTTCTGTAGTGCACTCAGCCTTCCAACCTAATACGTTGTTCGCTTTGTCAGGATTTGCCCATACTTGTTCAATATCTCCAGCTCTACGACCAACAATCTTATGGTTTACTTTGACACCAGTTACTTCTTCAAAAGTTTTGACAAGCTCCAATACTGACAAACCTTTACCAGTACCTAAGTTAAAGAATTCTACTTTTTCTAATTGTTTCTGTTTCAATATACGATCTATAGCTACCACATGGGCTTTTGCTAAGTCAACTACATTGATATAATCTCTGATACATGAACCGTCAGGGGTATTGTAGTCATCACCAAAGATGCTCAATTCCTTACGAATACCCATAGCTGTCTGGGTGATAAATGGAACTAAGTTCATCGGTACACCATTAGGTAATTCACCGATTAATGCACTAGGATGTGCACCGATTGGATTGAAATATCTAAGGAGAATAGAGGTGATAGGAGAACCTGATTTGACGGTGTCCTGTATAATCTCCTCATTGATTTGTTTGGTGTTGCCATAAGGGGATTCTGCTGGTTGCAATGGTGCTGACTCAGTAACAGGAAGATTTTCTTTAGATGGCTGTCCATAGACAGTACATGAAGAAGAGAATACGATTCCGTCTACTCCGTGCTTAGGCATCAAGTCTAATATATTGATGAGCGATACGATATTATTTCTGTAGTACATCAATGGTTTCTGTACAGACTCTCCTACTGCTTTTGAAGCAGCGAAATGAATGACAGCTTTGATTCCTTTGTATTTGGTAAACATGGCATCCATACCTGATAGGTCACAGCAGTCTAGCTTCTCGAAGTGAGGACGAATACCAGATACTTTTTCGATATTGTCGACTACGTTTGCTGATGAGTTTGAGAGGTTATCGACGATGATTACTTCGTAACCATTGTTTTGAAGTTCTACAACGGTATGTGAACCAATATAACCAGTACCTCCTGTAACAAGAATTCTCGTTTTCATATAGTTTAGCTTATAATAATAAGTGGGTAATAAGACTAGATGAGTAATTATATGTATATTAATAGAAAATAGGTATAATTAAGCCATCTGAAGAGCAAAAGTAGAAAGTATTTTTTATTTGACAAAATAGATGCTCTATTTTTTTGTACCTAAAAGGCAATTATTGCTTTTATACGAAATTAAAGTGGAATATAGAGAATGTTTTTGTATTTTTGCATACAAATAGTGATTTCTTATTTTATCATAGAAATAGAAGAAAATGAACGTATTAGAACTAAGTGAGCAAGAAATTTTCAGGAGAAATTCTTTGAACGAGCTCCGAAGTATGGGTATTGATCCATATCCTGCAGCTGAATATGCGGTAAATGCATATTCTACTGAGATATTAGAAAAATTCAGAGATGATGATGAGGAAATTCATCGTGTTTCTATTGCTGGTCGAATGATGAACCGTCGAATCATGGGTAAAGCCTCTTTCATCGAATTGCAAGATGCTAAGGGACGTATCCAAGTGTATATCGCGCGTGATAATATTTGTCCTGATGAAAATAAAGACTTATACAATAAGGTATTTAAAAAATTACTTGACTTAGGTGATTTTATTGGTATCGAAGGTTATATCTTCCGCACCAAAATGGGTGAGGTAAGTGTTCATTGTGACCGATTGACTGTGCTCTCTAAGAGCTTGAGACCATTGCCTACTCCTAAAGAGAAAGATGGTGTCGTTCACGATGCTTTTGAAGATCCTGAACAACGCTATCGCCAACGTTATGTGGACCTTGCGGTCAATGACGGAATCAAAGATATTTTTATTAAACGAACCAAAGTGTACAATTCCATGCGTAATTTCTTTAATAGCGCTGGATACATGGAGGTCGAAACTCCTATATTGCAGGCTATCCCTGGTGGTGCGTCAGCTCGTCCTTTCAAGACTCATCACAATGCTTTGGATATCCCTCTATATATGCGTATTGCAGATGAGTTGTATCTCAAGAGATTGCTCGTAGGTGGTTTTGATGGAGTTTATGAGTTCTCTAAAAACTTCAGAAATGAAGGAATGGACCGTACACATAATCCTGAGTTTACATGCATGGAAATCTATGTAGCGTATAAGGATTACAATTGGATGATGAAATTTACTGAGCAGATGATTGAACGTATCTGTATGGACGTAAACAATTCTACTGATGTGAAAGTGGGGGACAATATTATCCATTTCAAAGCGCCTTTCAAACGGGTCACTATGTTAGGGGCTATTAAGGATTTTACTGGTTATGACTTGACTGGAAAGTCTGAAGAGGAAATCCGTGAGATTTGTCATGCGCTTGATATTGAAGCTGATGAGACTATGGGTAAGGGTAAGATGATTGATGAAATCTTTGGTGAGAAATGTGAGGGGAATTATATTCAACCAACATTTGTTACTGATTATCCTGTCGAAATGTCTCCACTGACTAAGAAACATCGTGATAATCCTGAATTGACCGAACGATTTGAGTTGATGGTCAATGGTAAGGAACTCTGTAACGCTTACTCTGAACTCAATGACCCTATCGACCAGTTAGCTCGTTTCCAAGACCAATTGAAGTTGTCCGAAAAAGGAGATGATGAGGCTATGTTTATCGATATGGACTTTGTTCGTGCTTTGGAATATGGTATGCCTCCTACTTCTGGTATGGGTATCGGAATGGACCGATTGGTCATGATGATGACTGGACAGGTTGCTATCCAAGAGGTGTTGTTATTCCCTCAGATGCGCCCTGAGAAAGTGGTGGTCAAAGATGCTAATAGCAAATATACAGCACTTGGTATCTCTGAAGAATGGATACCTGTAGTTCAGAAGGCTGGATATAATAAGGTATCTGATTTGGCGGGTGTAAACCCTCAAAAAGCACACCAAGAAATCTGTGGAGTAAATAAAAAGTTTAAACTTGGGCTGACTGCTCCTTCTGTCGCTGAGGTGACTGAATGGATTGCTAAAGTCGAAGCGTAATAAAAATACTTAATGCATGAGATTACCTGGCAAAATAGCCGTATTGGGTAGTGGCAGTTGGGCTACGGCCATCGCGAAAATGCTCCTTGAAGGCCAAACGCAGATAGGATGGTATTTTCATCGGACTGACCGTATCTCTGCATTCAGGCGTCTTGGACATAATCCTGGCTATTTGACGGGGGTTCGCTTTGACCTCAAACGTATCAACTTATCTGATAATCTCAATGAGACTATCAAAGGACATGATACCTTGATTGTGGTTACACCGTCTCCATATCTTAAGGATCTTTTTAAGAAAATAAAAACGAGTCTTAAAGATAAATTTATTGTCATAGCTACTAAGGGAATTGTTCCAGAAGACAACATGATTGTATCTGATTATCTCGTGAAACGATATAAGTTGTCACCTGATAATATAGCTGTCATCGGGGGTCCTTGTCATGCTGAAGAAGTCGCTTTGGATCGTCTGTCTTATCTTACGATAGGATGTCCTGACTTGACCAAAGCATCTGCGTTTGCAGAAGTGATTTCTAAAGGATGTATCAAGACTTCACTGAGTCAGGATATGGCTGGTATAGAGTATGGGGCGGTATTGAAAAATGTATATGCTATAGCAGCGGGTATCTGTAATGGATTGTCTTATGGAGATAACTTCCAAGCGGTATTGATATCCAATGCTATTGCAGAGATGAAGCGTTTTTTGACGACGATACATCCTATAGATAGAAATATCGATGACTCTGTCTATCTCGGCGATTTACTTGTCACTGGGTATTCTCGATTTTCTCGTAATCATGTCTTTGGTACGATGGTAGGAAAAGGGTATTCTGTGAAAAATGCTCAGATAGAAATGGAAATGGTCGCTGAAGGTTATTATGGATCGAAATGTATCCGTGAGATTAATAAGCACTATCATGTCAATATGCCTATAATGGATGCAGTATATAATATACTATATGAGAAAATCAACCCAGTCAATGAAATTAAATTATTGACTGATTCTCTTAGATAATTATTATTTAAATGATAAACATTAAATAAAAAAATAATGAAACAAATAACACTAAATCTGAACAAAGTAGCTGGCTTCGTTAGTCAAGCGCAGATTGATGCTTATGCACCAAAAGTTCAACAAGCTCAACAGATGCTTGAGCAAGGTACAGGACTAGGAAATGATTTTCTTGGTTGGTTACATCTCCCTTCTGGTATCACCCAAGAACTCTTAGCCGAGTTGAAAGAAGTAGCTAATACACTTCGTGAGAATTGCGAGGTCGTTATCGTTGCTGGTATTGGTGGTAGTTATCTAGGAGCTCGTTCTGTCATCGAGGCGTTGTCAAATAGTTTCTCTGCATCATTGAAGGATAAAAAAGATCCGATGATTGTATTTGCTGGACATAATATCAGCGAGGATTATCTATTCGAATTGACTTCTTTCCTTAAGGATAAGCGATTTGGCGTCATCAATATCTCAAAATCTGGTACGACTACTGAGACTGCGTTAGCATTTCGCTTGTTGAAAAAACAATGTGAAGACCAACGTGGTAAGGAGATGGCTAAGAAATGTATCGTCGCTGTGACTGATGCTAAAAAAGGAGCTGCTCGTACTACTGCTGACCAAGAAGGATACAAATCGTTTGTCATTCCTGATAACGTAGGTGGACGTTTCTCTGTGTTGACTCCAGTCGGACTGCTTCCTATAGCTGTAGCTGGTTTTGATATCGATAGCTTCGTACAGGGTGCTGTAGAGATGGAGAAAGCTTGTGGAGCAGATGTTCCTTTTGAAAAGAATATCGCTTCTCAATATGCTGCTGTTCGCAATGCTTTGGCTGACGAAAAGAAGACTACTGAAATTTTAGTGAATTTCAATCCTAAACTTCACTATGTCGCTGAATGGTGGAAGCAACTCTATGGTGAGTCTGAAGGTAAAGAAAATAAGGGTATCTTCCCTGCTGCTGTCGATTTTACTACTGATTTGCACTCTATGGGTCAGTGGATTCAAGAGGGGGTTCGTAATATCTTCGAGACAGTAATCTCTGTAGCTGAAGTGAATCATAAATTGGAGGTTCCTTTTGATGAAGCGAACTTAGATGGATTGAACTTCTTAGCTGGTAAGCGTGTGGACGAGGTGAATAAAATGGCTGAGTTAGGTACTCAATTGGCACATGTCGATGGAGGAGTTCCTAATATCCGTATCGTTCTTCCTAAAGTGGATGAGGCTTCAATCGGTCAGTTATTCTATTTCTTCGAACGTGCTTGCGGTATCAGTGGTTATGTATTGGGTGTCAATCCTTTTAACCAACCAGGTGTCGAGGCTTATAAAAAGAACATGTTTGCTCTCCTAAACAAACCAGGATACGAAGAAGATTCTAAAGCGATTCAATCTCGTTTGTAAGATTTAATCTTTTTATATACAATTGAGTGGAGAATGATCTTGTTGCTGACAATATCTTTCCACTCAATTTGTTTTTTATAGTGATATAGAACATTTGATATAGCTCATCCTTTATCCTTTTAGATATGACAAATAAACGATTCGTAACTTCTTTAGTATTGATTCTGCTGTTTCTTGCATCTAGTTTCCCGACGCTTTCCGCACAAGTAATGACAGATACTCCTTCTGCTTCGAAGGGGTTTGCTGTTTCTCCTAAGCGAAAGAAGGTGGCACTCGTCCTTAGTGGTGGTGGGGCCAAGGGGTTGGCTTATATTGAAGTGATTAAGCGGATTGAAAAAGCGGGGATTCCTATTGACCTTGTCGTCGGAACAAGTATGGGGTCTATCATCGGTAGCTTATATAGTATCGGTTATACGACAGAACAGATGGATAGTCTAGTCAATTCTGTTGATTGGTCTTATTTATTGACAGATAATACTAAGCGTTCTTCCTTGTCTTTCGATAAGAAATTGATGAAGAGTAAGTATTTATTGAGTTTCCCTTTTAGTACAGATCCTACGGATTTTGTCAATCAGGGTGGGATGGTCAAAGGCACGAATCTAGCTAATTTGTTCAAACAGTTATATGCTGAATATCCTGATTCGGTGAATTTCAATGATTTTAAAATCCCCTTTGCTTGTGTAGCGACAGACTTAGCGACGCATAGTCAGGTGAACTTTCACAATGGATCCCTTGCTACTGCTGTCCGGGCATCTATGTCTATTCCTGGTGTGTTTATTCCTATCCGTAAAGATTCTCTAGTCTTGGTTGATGGAGGTATGATAGATAATTTCCCCGTGGATGTCGCTCGTCAGATGGGGGCAGATATCGTCATTGGAGCTGATGTGTCTGACGCCTTGCTAAAGCCGTATCAGATAAGGGGAATCGATACTATATTAGCTCAGCTAATCAATATTATTTGCCAGAATAAAATGGTGGAAAATATTGCAGATACGGACTTGTATATCAAGATTCCTATGAGGGATCAAACAGCGGGTAGTTTTTCGAAATCGGGAGTGGATTCTATCATCAGGTATGGCGCTCAAGCTGCTGATGATCATTTTGACCAGATGGTGGCTCTCCGGAAGAAGATAGGTCTTCCTGAAAAGGTGACGCCAATAGTTCGTCCTAAGTATTGTTTGTCGGGTAGTGCTATGGAGCAGTTAGAAAAACGGGAAGAAGAAATAGCGAAAGAGAAAGGACAGTTGCATACGGATATTCCACTGAACTCGCTCAATGTAGGGGTCAGATACGACTCGGAAGAACGAACTGCTTTTATTGCAAATATGACTTTCCAGTTGGGGCACTCGTCGCCTACTATATTTAGTACTACGATTCGGTTGGGGCAGTTGAGTCATATGGAAATGAAATATATCTTCAAGCCTATGAATCTATGGGAAGTTGGTCTGAGATATCGCTTTGCAGCATGTGAGAGTAATTTGTATCAGGATGGACAAAAGGTAGTCAATGCTGATTATATAAGAAATTTTGCTGAGTTCGAATTGGGTCGCTCATGGCGAAATCTTCATATCGGTTTAGGGGTCAATTATGATAGTTATAATTTCTCTGATGTGGTACTAAAAGCTGGTGCAAGTAGTTCCCAGATGCTTTATAATGATAAGAATTTTGAGTATTACTGTCATTTACAATATGACAATACGGATAAACGGAGTTTCCCTACACGAGGGGTGAAGTGGATGTTCTCGTATGAACTTGTATCTGACAACTTAATCTCTTATGATGATGAAGCGCCTGTATCTATTGCTGCTTATGAGGCGGAACGGAGTATCTCGTTCAATTCTCGTTTTACACTCCAGCCATCGTTGCATGCTCGTTTCATGTTTACCAATCACGATATCCCTATCCGTGGGAATTATATAGGAGGGGATCAGAATGGTAGATATATGCCTATGCAAACTCCTTTTGCTGGTATCCGATATATGGAATCTGTAGGTAATTATTATTCTGCGATTTCTCTTAAAGCTCGTCAACGTATGGGGGAGAATAATTATGTGTTTGCTAAATTTAGTTATGGCTTGCATAGCAATGCCTTAAAAGATTTATATGATGATGGCCTGACTTGTAGTGGCTTGGAACTTGGCTATGCCTATGATTCTTTGATCGGTCCACTCAAGATAATGGTTGGCAATTCTAATATCTCAAACAAAACATTGTATTTTAGTGTGGGGTATGTTTTTTAAATTTGATAGTTAGTTGAATAAGATGAAGAAAGATTTTTTGAAAAAGCCGCTTAAGGCTGTGTTGTTTGATATGGATGGCGTATTATTTGATTCTATGCCTTATCATGCCAATGCGTGGCATGAAGTGATGAAGATGCATGGCATGCATCTGCCTAAAGAGGAGGCGTATATGCATGAAGGACGTACGGGTAGAGAAACGATTAACCTGATTTGCAAAAGGCAGAAGGGAAGAGAGGCTACGGCTGTAGAGATGGAATCTATATATGAGAGTAAGTGTGAGTTGTTCAATGCTAATCCACCCGCTCCAGAGATGCCGGGGGCTAATGACTTACTCAATGCTTTGAAACAAGCTGGTATCGAAATCGTATTGGTTACTGGGTCGGGGCAGCATTCTTTATTTGACCGATTGGAAGTACATTATCCAGGTATCTTTGCCAAGGATAAAATGGTTACTGCGTATGATGTCGTCAAGGGAAAACCAAATCCAGAACCGTATCTGAAAGGTTTGGAAAAAGCAGGGGTTTCTGCTGATGAGGCTATCGTAGTCGAAAATGCTCCTTTGGGAGTGGAGGCAGCTCATGCAGCAAATATCTTCACTGTAGCAGTAAATACAGGCCCTTTAGATCCACAGGTATTGAAGGACTCAGGTGCTAATATCGTTTTTCCTTCTGTGAATCAACTTGTCGAAGCGTGGACTAAATAGTCCGTGCTAGTTGGTTGGATGTTTCTGCTCAGAGATGAGATGACCATTGGAGAATTTTCCTTCGCGGATAAGTTCTCCTTTTTGGTTAAACTCTTTGAAGTATCCGTCTTTTGAACCGTCTTTGAAAGTGCCTTCGTAGCGTATACCGTCAGGACTAGTCAAAGTACCTGCTCCTTCCCATATGCCTTGTACGAAGGTACCGATATATACGGTGCCATCTGATAGGGTTTGAGTCCCTTGTCCTTCTGGAAATCCGTTGACCCATTCTCCTTGATAACTAGCTTTGGTGTTGGTTGTCAATGTGCCATATCCTTCTCTGTCTCCATCGACGAAATCGCCTTCGTATCTGCTTCCGTTGGGATTGGTATAGATGCCATGTCCTGTGCGTTGACCTGATTTGTATTGTCCTTTATAGACCTCACCTGATGCAAAAGAATAGGTGCCTTCTCCTTCTTGTATGCCACCTTTCCATTGCCCTACGTATACATCTCCATTGGAATATTTATAGGTTCCTTTGCCTTCTTGTTTATCATTTTTCCAGTCTCCTACGTAGGAACTGCCATTCTTCCATACAAGTGTTCCTTTGCCATTTTTAGCGTCTGATAACCAACTTCCTACATACTTACTTCCATTTTTCCAATAGTAGGTACCTTCGCCTGACCGCACGTCATCCTTCCAATTTCCTTCATAGGTATCTCCATTGTAGTAGGATAATTTTCCTTTTCCTTGGCGTTTGTTTTTCACCCAATGCCCTTCGTATCTGTTATTCTTTTTGGTGTAGGATATTCCTTTTCCTGTACGCATGTCTTGCGACCAATTCCCCATATAGGTACTGCCATCAGGGGTGTAGTAAGTACCGTATCCCTCACGTATTCCTTTTTTGAGATAGCCTTCATAGGTCTCTCCTGAGGTATAGTCAATGGTACCATAGCCATTTGGCTTCCCTTTTCTGATTTCTCCTTGATATACACTTTGATCTTTATAGGTGTAACTCCCAACGGTTGCGTCATTTGAGGCTATACCCAATAGGGTAAGTATATTGATGAGGAAAGTAGTGGTCATGTAAATCAAATTCATTTTTATGTTGTCTTTTGTTTTATGAGGATAAGGGCTTATTTAAATCAGATATTTTGAGCTGTGGTTAATAATGTCTTGGCATTTTCAAGAGCGGCTTCTGTGACTGAACTGCCACTGACCATGGAAGCTATTTCTTCTACTCGTTCATTATCGGACAAGCGTTTGATTAAACTATTGGTCGTATCTTCTGTATCTTCTTTGTATACTTTATAATGGACACTGCCCATAGCTGCTATCTGTGGCAGATGGGTGATACTCAATACTTGTCGGTTACAAGTACCCATCTGTCTCATGATGATTCCCATCTTAGTGGCTATGTCACCCGAGACACCGGTGTCTATCTCATCAAAGATAATCGTCGGGAGTTTCACTTCTTTAGCTATCATGGATTTGAGACATAGCATCACACGGGCTATCTCACCTCCTGAAGCAATCTGGGATACTTGTTTGAGTTCGCCGTTTTTGTTGGCTGAGAAGAGATAGTGAGCGATGTCATTGCCTGTGCTTGCTAGTTCTTTCTTTGCTTGCAAGTCGACATAAAAGTTGACATGTGGCATACCCAATGGTTTCAATTGCTGAACCATCGTCTTTTCTATTCGTTTGGCTGTCGCTTTGCGAATCGAAGTCAACGCAGCGGCTTGTTGTGCAGCTTGCTTATGTAGGGAATCTACTTGTTTCTGTAATTGATTGATTCGTTCATCTACATTTTCTATGGCATTGACTTCGTCACTGAGTTTACTCCATACAGCGAGCAATTCTTGCATATCTGCCACATGATGCTTCTGCTGTAAACGGTAAATCAAATCTAGACGGTCTTGCATCTCTTGGAGCTGATTGGGATTGTGTTCCATCCCTTCAATCGTGCTGGCAGCTTCATCTGCTATATCTTTCAATTCGATGTAGGTGCTTTCGATGCGATTGTATAAATCTTCTGCAGGTGGGAAGTGTGCTTGGATAGAGCCTAACTCTCGCTTGGCATCGCGCAGCATGTCGATGACACCATTGCCTTCATCTGTCAATAGCGTGTTTGTCTTGCTCATCGCGTAGATGATTTCTTGCGCATGAGTAGCGGTCTCTATCGTAGTCTCTAATTCGTCTTGTTCTTTGGGCTTGAGGTCAGCACGTTCCAATTCTTCAAGAAGAAACGATTTGTAATCCAATTCCTTGAGTTGTTCGTCTCGTCGCAACTGCTCTTGCTCAAGTTGTTTCTTCGCTGCCTTCCAAGTAGCATAAACTTTTTGATATTGGTTTAGCAACTCTTGGTTGTGAGCGACTAAATCGATTACGTGCAATTGGAAGTCTTCTTTACTGAGCAGCAGGTTTTGATGTTGTGAATGGATGTCAATCAGCTGTTGGCCCAATTCTTTCATTTGGGCTAGTTGTGCTGGAGTATCATTGATAAAGGCTCTACTCTTACCTGTAATCTGCAATTCACGTCTGAGTATGCATTGTCCATTATCAAAGGGGAAGTCATTGGCTTGGAACCATGGTTCTAAACCATAGTTCTTAATCATAAATTCGGCTTCTATAATACACCGGTTTTCTCCTTTTTTGATTGATTTGATATCTGCTCGTTGACCTAATAAAAGATTAATCGCACCAAGCATAATGGATTTTCCGGCACCAGTCTCGCCAGTGATTACTGAAAAGCCTGTTTCCCAGTCTATATGAAGACTTTTGATTAGTGCATAATTTACTATTTGTAGAGATATAAGCATATATTTGTTGTTGTAGCGGATATTCTTGTAATGAGATTTATTTACTCAATATAATTTTCTGTCAACCGTAGGCAAAAATACAAAATATAGTTCGATAAATAATTAAATAAATAATTTTTATTCGCTGGTATCTGACGCTTTGAAATCCTATCTATTACAAATATCCTTAAAATCGCAGTATGCGCATTGTCCGGATATATCATCACACTGAGAAAAGACTTTATTGGGGTCGAAGATATCTCTGATTACTTCTTTGAGGTTGACTTCAAAGTCTTCTTTTATCATGTCTTCGAAGTCGTCAAGGGGCACCCGTTTCCTATTTGCACTTAGTTGAATGCTTGGGTCATAGGTCTTCCGTCCTGATTCTCGGGTGTAATAGAGGCATGGGGAAATTTTACTCTTTTGTATGCCTCGAGTATCGGTCAAATAACTGAATCCGGTGGTTTTGTTCTGCATGCCATGCAGGTAATGAATCATAGCATTTGAATAGACAAATACCTGAAATGCATGCTTGGGACGGCTTGGACCAGGGGTTATTAATTGGACTGCTTCTTTGATTGCTTGACTCTTTCCTCCCGTCTTATAATCTACGATTCGTAAGGTGCCATCTTTCCAATCCATTCTGTCGATGTATCCTCCTGTAGCTACCATCAATTGTGGGGTTAGAATTGTTTGAGAAGTCGTGTCTGTTGCCTTATCTTCGGGCTGTGTATGGGGACAATCGATGGCTATGGTTTGAGCAATATATTTTTCACTCGCTACATAATGAAAAGGAGTTCTTGTTCTATCATGTTCGAGAAGGGTTCTGATATATTTATTGATGGCTTGGGCATTGATTAACTGTATACCATTGTATTCAGGTAGGCTTCCGTCTGTGATATTGAAGTAGTTATGTGCAAAGGATTGATCTACATAGTTACGTATCTTGATGGGATTCTCTAATAGTTTATCCAAGGTATCGGCAGTGATTACATTGTTTGCTGAGCACAAGTCATTGTAGATGAGTTCGGCTGCTTCATGGAAGATTAATCCGAAGATTCGAGCATCGATGTCTTCGGAGACTTCTTCATCTACTGAGAGGTGGGCTATATATTGAAAATAGAATTTGAGCGAACAGTTGATATAGGTATTCATGGCCGAAGGGGACAAGATACGTACAGCATCTCCTTGTCTAAATCTTCTCTGGTCATATGGCTTCTCCATTTGCTTGGCGATATGTATGAACCGTTCTTGCAAGTCTCCTTTGGATTCGCTCTGATACATGAGGTTATAGGTACGGTGAAGAAAGTCTATAATCTGTGGCGTTTTCTTTATCTCTATGTCGGATTGTTTGATTATCGTCTGTTTCGCTTCTATGTAATGTCTCTTTACCGGATGAGGCCAATCAGCAAGCAGCTGTTGAATGAATCGTGATGATTCTCCACGGTTCATCCCGTCAGTAGCAGTCGAGTAGAGCATGGTGATGCGTTCGGCTCGTTGTATCATGCGGTAAAAGTAATAGGCAAAGACGGCGTTGTGATGCTCTAGTGTCGTCATGCCAAATCCTTTGCGTAGGTTATAAGGGATAAACGAAGCGGTCTGAGGTTTCTTGGGTAAATTTCCTTCGTTGAGCGATAAGATGAGCAAATTTCGAAAGTCTAGATTACGCGTCTCCAAAACTCCTAATACCTGCAATCCTACGGCTGGCTCTCCATGGAAGGGGATCTTTGTAGTGGATAGGATACGATTGATGAGGATGCTTAGGGTACTGGGTCTGATAATCAATTCTTTCTCTTTGATGAGGTCAAGTATTCGATTGACTTTCGTGTAGCATTGATAGATTGACTCTGTGTATAGTTCTCTAAATATAGTGGACTGAGTGGGCTGAGCAGTCGGACTTTGATTAGTCATCTCTTCAGGTGAGAAAAGACTTGGCTCCGCGATTGCTGATGCATCGGCTGATGCATTGTCTAGTTTATTTGCTTCATCTTCCGACGGATTAGTAAATAAGACGCTTAGCTTCTGCATCACTTCTATCAGGAGTCTACACAGTGACTCTGAAGTGTCCACTGGAGAGAAGAGTAGGTGTAGAAACTCATTTTCTTCTGTACCTAACAAGAGGCTGATGGTTGGATAGAAGAGGTGTTGCTCATTAATCATTTTGACTATGCGGTCCGCCTCGGGACTCATGCGTTGGGTATAGGGGTGATTGAGTACTTGAAGTACTGTTTGAAATCTGTAATCACCTCGTTTCTTGCGATAGCCTCTGATATGCAATTCGGTAATCGCCTGAACCAAACTGTATATAGGTGTCTGCTTGAGAGGGTATCCCATAGTAATATTGAGTTGCTCGATATTATTAGGCAATGCGTACATTACGGGTTGGAGTAAGGCTTCGTTGCACAAAACGACAGCATTATCTTTTTCCTGTCCGAGAAGTCCTCGCTGCCCCCATTCTCCTACAAAACGGGCTTGCGCATTTTCTGTATTGGTGTTGATAATATCGATTTCTTTCTTTTGGTTCAGTACGTTGAGTTGTTCTTTGGTCAACTGGTTGGGATAGTTTATCAGGTTTTCTCTTATGAATACTCCTGCTTCGTGATTGAAGTTAATCCCGTTATAGGTCATGGTCTCTATATCTAGATTTTCCATGTAGAATAAATCATAATCCCAGTAGAAACTCGCTAGGTCTGCGTCATGCAGTTGCTTAAAGAGTTTCTTTTCTACTTTGTTGAGTACATTGAATCCTGCTAGTGCATAGTGCTTATAAGGTAGCGCATCTAGGTCTAATTGTTCTACGCTATCACGATAAATCATGCCTTGATAGCCCATCTCTTGGTCTCGCAGTTGGTTTCTAAAAGAATGGTAGAGGGTATGAAGATGGGACCAGATAGAGATGAATCTGTCTTTGAGCTCTGAATGGTTTGCCATATCAAAATTCTTAAAGAACTGGGCAATGGCTTCTCGTTGTTCGTCATCAAGCCATGATAAATCATCATCTAGTTCTTGGAGTTCTTCTAGGTTTCTAAAGAGTTTATCTGCATCAACTAATTGCTTGTCTAAGTCATCAAAATCGGATACTAGTAGTTCTCCCCAGAAATAAAAATCGTCTAGCGATTCTTTGCTTCCTGTCAGGTCTATATAGATACGGTATAGCATGCATACGAGCATGATGGGGTCAGCTACTTGGAGTTGGCTTCCGCTACTCAAGAGGCTGTCTATATTTACAAATGCTGGCGACCATATGGGGGCGTCTTCTTGCATCGAGAGATAATCATTGAAAAAGAGTTGAGCTCGCTTATTGGGAAAGACTAAGGCGACTTCGCTGAGGTCATTGCCGAATCGTTTGTGAAGGTCTTCAGCGACCATTTCTAAAAATGATTTATGTTGATTCTTTTTGTTTGCCATGTTGCTATTTTGTATTACTGTCTTTGCTTTGTTGTTTCGAGGGAGGGTTATCTTACAGGGGTGATTTTGTTGTTGTCTACATACCAGAGATATCCTTTTACACTTGAATAGCCCATCTTAGAAAGTAAATTCATATATCTTTTGACTTGTTTGTGGTATTTCTTGTGTTCGGCACCGAATTTAAAATCCACAACGATACAATTGTTGTCTTTGACCATCACTCTATCTGGACGATGAATCTTGACGTTGCCTTGTTCGCGCTGGATGATATCACACTCGTTGAATAGTTTCCATGAACCATCATACCATGATGTTACTTGGGGGTGGTCAAAGGCTTTTGAAATCATTTCTTTGATCTCTACGACTTCTTCATCACGAATGATTCCTTCATGTCTGAAACTTTGAATAGATCTGTCTACATCTTCTAAGGTATGAATTGAAGCAAATAGTTCGTGAAGTAATTTACCTCTGTCTATCATCGTACGCTCAGTCTCTATGCCTCCATTGTTGATGAATTGAGCTGACCGATTACTTTGTCTAAAAGAGATTAATGGGGTGGAAGAGCACATGCTGACTGCGAGGGGTAGTGGTTCTTGCATGAAACGGTTTCGAGTGTTCGCTGATTGCTCTGCTTCAGCTGCTTCATTTGCTTCGGCTGATTGGTCTTTCTGTTGTTTGGATAGAACGACCTCTCCATAGGTTATTAGGGTATCGGGCTCTTCATCGGATGACTCACCTGATTTGTTCTTGGATTCTTCATCGGATTCTTCACGGGAAATTTCTTCTTGACTAAATGGGATTTCTTCTTCCATACTAATAGCTGTGATGGCGTCTTCGATGACAACTCCCATCTGGGTGCCGTTGGACAACTCGTCTTTTTTTGTATACTTGCTTTTCTCGTGCCATATAAATAGGTTCACTTCGGCACGGGTACAGGCTACATATAGTTTGTTGATGGCGTCTACCCATTGTTGTAATTTCTCTCTTAGGTAGTCTTCTTTGTAGATGCTATTGAGTACTGTCTTCTTTTGGAAATTAATTGGCACTAGGGGAAGCATATTCCATCCGAATAGACTGTCTTTTTCAGGTTTGCACCAATGCAGGTTCTCAAATCGTGAATTTCCATTGAGGTCCCAATCAACGAATGGGAGCAGTACGGTGTGAAACTCTAATCCCTTGGATTTGTGAATGGTGGTCACACGAATACCTTCTAACTCAGAACTAGGGATACATTTCTCAATCATCTTTTCATCCCAATGCTTTATGAATAGGGATAGATCTCCGTTCTTTTGCTCTAAATATTGCATCACTTGGTCGAAGAAGCTGAAGAGGTAGGCTTCTTGCCCTTTAATCTCTTGCAAATCAAGTGCGTCATAGAGTTCTTCGAGAAGATTATACAAGGGAAGCTGCTTGAGCTCCTCATAGTTATCTCTCAAAATTGGAGGGGTAAATCGCTGTTGATTGTTCGTAATCTCTTCGACAGTGATGATGTCATCAGCTTCTGGATAAGAATTGTCTGTGGCTGGCTTCTTTGATTTGTTTAGGTCTAGGATGAGTTGAGTCAATGCTACTCTATTTTGACTATCTACTAAATAGCGTAAGCTGTTTATCAAGATATTGATGGCGGGTGAGGCCTTGAGCATGAAGGCATCATCTGAGATGATGGATAGGTTTAGTTCTTCTTCGAAGATGCGTGCGATATCAGCGATTAAGAAGTTTTTCTCTATCAATATAGCTATGTCAGTGACCTTGACACCTTTTGCTATTAGCATCTTCACTTGCTCGACCATAGAGTAAATCGTGTCTTCTCTATAGAGTTGCATGTTTTTACGACTTGCCAACTGATGAATCTGTATGTATCCTGCTTCGGGTTTCTCGGGGGCTTCTTGTTTGACGTCTTTATATGCTTCGATCAGGGGTTCACAAGACTCTCCAAATTGTTCGATGTGTTTGGCATTGATTATCTGTACGGCATAATCGAATAATGAATTGTTGAAGTTTATGATTCGGGTCTGACTACGGCGGTTGGTTGTCAGCGTGAGTACTTCGATAGGAAAGAAATTGGTCGTATTTTCTGCTCCTAAGTTATTTAAAATACTCCAGTCTCCTCCGCGCCAGCGATAGATTGATTGTTTGACATCGCCCACGATAAGACTGTCACCACCTTTAGAAAGACCTTCTAAAAGAAGTAACTTGAAATTGCCCCATTGAAGGGTACTGGTATCTTGAAACTCATCAATCATGATATGTTCTATCTGGACTCCTTGTTTCTCAAAGATAAAGGATGCATCATCTTTGCCTATGAGGTTGTGAAGCATGGTATTTGTCTCAGAAAGAAGGAAACGGTTTTCTTGATGATTGAGATTGATTAGCATCTCACGAAGGGCTTCCAATAAGCGCAGTTGACTCAGTTGAGCTGCTGATATTTCGGCTGTAGTTCTAACGAGGGAGGCTAGATTTCGCTCTCCAGTTTTTTCGTCATTTTCTAGTAGATGTATCAGAGGTATGATATGTTGTGAAGCTGCTTCTATGATGGCATTTCGCTTTTCACTTTTCTTTTTTGTCCACTTCTCAGGGTCATCCATCGCTTCTAAAAATCGAGTCTTGAGTAGGGTGTCGTCATCGGTATAGTTTCCTGAAGCGAGTTTCGTGAAATAGGCTATAGGACCTGATTTACCGTAAGAAAAATCACTTATTGTCAAGTCATATTGGGTTTGGAGTAGATTCAGTAGATGCTCTGCTCGTTCTTTCATCGCTTGGTCACAGTCTTTGACTAATTCCTTGAGCATCTTACGATACTCATCTACGATGGTGGGATTTTTCTTGATGGTGGCAATCAGTTCTTTATTATTCATTACAAATTCCTCGTTGAATAATTGTAAGCCGATTTTTTGTATACTTCCCGAGACATCCCAACCGTTCTCATTATCTATATTCTCGTTGATCGATTCCTTTATCCATTGAAGCTCTTTGGAGTGCTCTTCTAATCCTTCTAAGAGGGCTGCAGTGGTCTCTTCGAGCACGGATGTACTGTCTAATTCTATGTTTAAATTGGGAGTCAAACCGAGTTCTCTAGCTAATGAACGCATCACCGATTGGAAGAAACTATCAATCGTTTCTATCCTGAAACGGCTATAATCATGCAACAATAGATGGAGGGCCTCATAAGCCCGCTTCCTAATCTCATTGGGAAGGAGACCTGTCTGCTCACTTAGAACAGCTAAATAGACATCTGATCGTGGATCTCCATAGCTAATTCCAAAGAGTTGACCAAGTATTCGTTCTTTCATTTCTGCCGTCGCTTTGTTGGTGAAGGTTACGGCTAGTATACTTTTATAAGATCTAGGATTCAGTATCAAGAACTGCATGTATTTTATGGCTAAAGTAAAAGTCTTGCCAGAACCTGCAGAGGCTTTGTATACTAATAGTTGAGGGGATTGGGAGGACTCTATTTGATTCACTGTCTATTTATATTTAATAAAGATTAATTACCTTGTATATAGGTGTTTTTTTCATCGTTTAGTTACAAATATCGCTATAAAACACAAACAGGCAAAATAAAACAGCTCATATCTTTTCTACTTAGATACAAAATAACTACTTTTGCGGTGAATATAAACATTATAAATGCATTATGATTAACAGAGCTATTATCCGTTCAAAGGTAATCCAATTGGTTTATGCTTATCACAGCAACGGACACAGAAATCTAAACTCAGCGGAGAAAGAGTTGCTCTTTAGCCTTTCTAAGGCGTATGACCTCTATCAGTTTCTTCTTGTTTTAATGGTTGAGATTACAGAGCAAGAAGCTGCTTTGATTGAAAAGGGTAAATCCAAAAGAAGTCCTTCAGCTGAAGAACTATCGCCTAACATGAAGTTTGTAAACAATTTGTTTATTCTTCAGCTTCAAGCGAACAAACAACTGGTAGAATATCGTCAAGCCCAAAAGCGTACTTGGAAGAATGATTCATTCATCCTCAAAACATTGACGGAACAAATCAAAGAGACTAGTGTTTATAAACAATATATGTCTGATTCTGAACAAACTTTCGAGGGGGATCGAGATTTGTGGAGAAAAATTTATAAATCGTTGTTCTATCATAACGATGCTATCGATGAGGCTTTGGAAGATATGAGTCTTTATTGGAATGATGATAAGGAAATCGTCGATACTTTTGTCTTCAAGACAATCAAACGCTTGAAACAAGAAGATGCTGAAAAGGCTGAACTTTTGCCTGAATTTAGCAATCCAACAGACCGTGAATATGCTATCAAATTGTTTCATAAGACATTACTCAATATTGATTATTACAGTGACTTGATTAAAGAACAAGTACGTAATTGGGATTTTGATCGTATCGCTACTATGGATATAGCAATTATGCAAACTGCTGTTGCTGAAATTATATCATTTGGCGATATCCCATTGTCTGTCTCTCTAAATGAATATGTTGAATTAGCCAAGATTTTTAGTACGCCGAGAAGTGCTGGTTTTGTCAATGGTACATTGGATAAGATTGCACAACGATTGGTGGACGAACGTAAAATTTTAAAAATTAAATAATTATGGAAACTTTATTCTCTCTTTTACAAGCACCTCAAGCGGGCAACTCTAATGTGATGTGGATTATGATGATTGGCCTTTTTGCTATCATGTATTTCTTTATGATCCGTCCACAAAACAAGAAGCAAAAGGAACTAAGAAATTTTCGTAAGTCATTAGAAGTTGGCCAAAGTATTATTACTGCTGGTGGAATTCATGGAGTTATCAAAGAAATCAATGATGATTTTCTTGTTATCACTATTGGTGATAAGGTAAACGTTAAGATTGATGTGAATTCTGTATTTGCTAGTGCTGCAGATGCTTCTGGAAAATAATTAGATATCGTGGATAAGTTTGGTCTACGCATTCAAATATACATAAGGCGAGTACGCCGCTTTTTGGTGAGCAAATTGGCTCACGAAATAGCGCGATACTTGCTTTTTGTGTTATTAGCTGGGTTCTATTGGCTTATTCAAGCACTGAATAGTGTACACGAAGCCAATATCTTTATTCCTCTTGTGCTGACTGATATCCCAGAAAATGTGGTTATCACTGATAGTTTTCCTAGTCGATTGAAGATTAGAATAGAGGATAAAGGAACCTCTATCATGCGTTATAAATATGGCAATCATGTCAAAACGCTAGAGATAAAGTTTGTCAAGAATCAAGGCAGTGATGGGTATGTGAGAGTATCTCCTTATAAGTTGAGAGAGATTCTTCGGAACCAGTTTAATATTTCTACCAACTTATTGTCTATTACTCCTGATACCTTGGGATATTATTACACTACTGGACAACAGAAGCGTGTACCGATTAAATTACAAGTTTCTTTTAATCTTGATGCTGAACATTATGTGCGGGACACTATCATTACAGAAGATTCGGTGACTGTGTTTGCTCCTACAAAAATCCTCAACAAATTGTCGGAGGTAGTTACACGTGATGATTTGCTTTCCACATCTCAAGATACGTTGTATTCAAAATTGAATCTCGTTGCTCCAGTGGGGGCTAAATTATCGATGTCTGAATGGAACGTGAAATTTATTATCGATAGATATACTCAAAAGAAAATAGAAGTGCCTTTGGAGGGACTTTATTTTCCTGCAAGTATGGCTCTTAGATCTTTTCCAGCTAGTGCTGTGGTCACTTGCAGAGTGGGGGTTAAAGATTATGCTTCTGTTTCTTCTGAAGATTTCCTTGTGGGGGTTCAATATGCTACACTAAAATCTTCGAATAATGATACTTACAAAGTGTCTGTATTTAAATATCCTAGCTCGGTCAAGGTACTATCTGTATCGCCTCAAAGAGCTGACTTCTTGATTGAAGATTACGATATTAGTGGTAAATAACACTTAGTTAATATTTCTTTGTTATGATTGATCATGTACCTTATATTGGTGTCACGGGAGGAATTGGTAGTGGCAAGACTACCTTCTCGCAATTGCTTGAGTTGTCTAACATTCCTGTTTACAATGCTGATAAAGAAGCCAAAAGGTTAATGGAAACTTCTGATTCCCTTCGCCAAAAATTAGATACGCTTACTGTTCATTCTTTTTATATAGATGGGGTCCTGGATAGACCAAAATTTGCTGAATGGCTCTTTTCTGATGCCTCGCATCTGGATCTCGTTAATCAAATAGTTCATCCTGCTGTAGCTCATGACTTTTTGAATTGGGCTACCATTGTCGTTTCTAATAGACCTGAGATCAAGGCAGTTGCTATCGAAGCGGCTATCTTATTGGAAGCTAATTTCGACCAATTTCTTGATTATGTTCTTCTCGTAGATGCTCCTCTCGAAGAGCGAATCGCTAGAACAATGATTCGCGACCATGCTACGGCTCAACAAGTAAAAGCTAGAATTGAGGCTCAGATGTCTGATAAAGAACGGAGAAAACGCGCTTCTTTCATTGTTAATAATGGAGAGAATGATGCACTTATTCCTCAACTTGAATGTTTCCTTAATTCCTTGCAGTTGTAATATTATTTAATTCTTATCAATAATAAATATCACAATCTTACATTTTGGTAATAAAACAGGGAGATATTAATGCTTTATTTCATTCAATAACCGTTTTATATGTATAAAACGGTTATTTTACCTTAAATATCTTACTTTAACAGAAAACGGTAGTCAGTTTCGCGTAGTACTTGTTTTTGTAACATATTCCTTAAAAACACGCCTTTTCTTTAGTTCTAATTAAGATTAAATGGGATTGCTGATTGTTATTGTTCTCAAAATATCTATATTTGTTGTCATGTTAATTGTAGAAAATTTACATACGTAATCTATTTTATAAAACTATTAAAACGATTCATTATGATGGTGAGACGATTATTGTTTCTAGTCATTGCTTTATGTGGGTTCACATTCTCGGCAATGGCACAAATCACAAACGTTCGAGGTCAACTTGTTGATGCAGAGAATGGGGAGCCCTTAATTGGTGCTTCTGTAAAAGTCAAAGGTACAACGAAAGGTACTGTGACCGATTTCGATGGTAATTTTGCTCTTAAAGCGAACAAGGGTGCTACCCTAATTTTGAACTACCTTGGTTATATCGAACAAACAAAAAATGTAACTAGAGTTGGTTCTCAAAATTTTGGTAAGATTAAAATGGAAAGTGACGCAGTTGGTCTTAACGAGGTCACAGTATTGGCTTCTGTAGTAACTGACCGTAAGACTCCAGTCTCTGTTGCGACAGTAAGTGAAGCAGCTATCGACTTTAAGTTGGGTACTCAAGAGTATCCTGAAATATTAAAAACAACCCCTTCAGTCTATACTTCTAAAGAAGGTGGTGGTTATGGTGATGCTACAGTATATGTACGTGGATTTGATTCTAACAACGTAGGTGTATTGATTAATGGTATCCCTGTTAATGATATGGAGAGTGGAAAAGTTTACTGGTCAAATTGGGCTGGTCTTTCTGATGTTACTCGTACTATGCAGGTTCAACGTGGTCTTGGTGCTTCTAAATTAGGACTTTCTTCTGTTGGTGGTACTATTAATGTCTTATTAAAAGGTGCTGAATCTAAAAAAGGTGGATCTATCAGATATAATGTAGGCCCTGATGGTTATCAAAAAGAATTGTTATCTGTTTCTACAGGTATGATGGATAACGGTTGGTCTGTAACTATGTTAGGTGGACACACTATGAGTGACGGTTATGCTCTCGGAACTAATTTCGATGCTTGGAGTTACTTTATGAATGTAACCAAAGTAGTGAATGCTTCACATATGTTCTCTTTCATGATTACTGGTGCTCCACAATGGCACAATCAAAGAGGAAACAAACATACTATCCAATGGTACAGAGATAATAAGGATGGCATCCGTGCTAGTTCTGATTATGGTATTCGTAACGGTGAAATGTATGGTGGTGGTTATGGATATAACGAATATAACAAACCTCAAGCTCAATTGAATCACTATTGGACTATTGATGATTCTAGTGAATTGACAACTTCCCTCTATGCATCTGTCGGTTCTGGTAGCGGTAGACGTATTGACGGTGAACAAGATAATTTATTATCTGTAAATTACAAGACTGGTCTAGATGAAGAAGGATGTCTTCGTACTCCTAATGGTCTTCTAGATTTTGATGCAGCTGCTCAAGTAAACAAAGATAATTTATCACAAGGTGCACAAGTAATTATTGGTGATGCAGTTAATAATCACGTATGGTATGGTTTGCTATCAAACTATTCTAAGACTATTAACCAATATAAGTTTACTGCTGGTATCGATGCAAGATATTATGTAGGTGACCATTATCAAGAAATCTCGGATTTACTTGGTGCTGACTATTATACAGAGGATATAGACAAAACCCGTCCTGCTGATACTTATCTTAAAGAAGGTGACAAGTACTCTTATCACAACAAAGGTAGATCTGCTTATACTGGTGTATTTGGACAAGCTGAATATGCTGCTGATAAGTTGACTGGTTTTGTTTCTGCTGCTGTTGCAAGAAAAGCTTATCAACGTGAGGAATATTTCAAGGTTACTACTGGTGGTCCAGAAGAATCAAGTTGGGAAGGTTTTTACCCATGGAACGTGAAAGCTGGTGCTAGTTACAAGCTAAATGAAAACAATACTATTTATGCTAATGGTGGTTATGTGAAACGTGCTCCTTTCTTTAGCGACGTATTCTTGAACTATACCAATGAGATAAATAATGATGTTAAGTATGAAAAGATTATTACATTTGAGGTAGGTTACAAATTCAATAGCCGTCAATTTGATGCTACTATTTCTGCTTATCGTACAGAATGGAATGACCGTGCACTTCGTAAATCTTTCGGACAAACTACTGCTAACCTTTCTGGTGTAGATGAATTGCACCAAGGTATCGAGGTTACTGCTGAGTACCGTCCAATGCGCAAGTTGACATTTAATGGTATGCTTTCTGTTGGTGACTGGACTTATTCAGATAACTTCCATGCTACTACATATGATGACAATCAAAATATCATTGATTCATTTACAGCATATACAAAAGATGTACACGTAGGTAACTCTGCTCAGTTGACTGCCTCTTTATCAGGTAGCTATGAAATCTTACCTAAGTTGAGAGTAAGTTGTGATTATGTTTATTATGCTAATAACTATTCAGATTTTGATCCTTCTTATTTAACAGACGAAGCTACTGCAACTGATTCGTGGGAACTTCCAGAAGCTGGTCTATTTGACCTTGGCTTTAGCTACAGATTCAAAATAGCAGGTTTGGATGCATCTCTTAACGGTCATCTAAATAATGTCTTTGATACAGAGTATATTTCCAAAGCAACTGATGGTGCAACGCATTCATCTTCTGATGCTCTCGTTTACTACGGTTTTGGAAGACAATGGTCAACAGGACTTAAAATTAAATTCTAATCTGTTAATACTCAAAATTTAGAACAATGAAAAAATTATTTTATATAGCATCTTTGTTTGTATTTGTGTTATCATCATGTTCCCCTATGAGTGATATCTACGATGACCTTGATGTCTTGCAAGCTGAAAAAGAAGCTACAGCGAAATTTTACAATGTACGTACAGAAATTGATACTGAATATACATTGACAGAGGATGATTACACAGTATCTCCAAACGAAAATGTAGCGAATTATAAGAGTTTCTCTGAGGACGACCAAGCCAAAGAAAATATCCCAGCATTACTTGATGCCAAGATGGTTTACGGACAGCCAGGTGTTGATTATACGATTACTTATAACTACTATAAAGGAAGTCTATCTTACTTGAGTGGTATTGAAGAATTTTATAATAGAGAAGTGTATACCTTGACTGATGCCGATTATGAGTCAATGAAAACGGACGCTGGTGATCCAGGTGAACATCATAATTTAGCTTACAACCTATTACCAGCTGATTATTTGCCACCATTCTTGATGGCTAAATATCCAGAGGCTGTTGCGGGTACTGAGCAAGCTATTTCTTATAAATACTATTCTAATTATGTAACTAGCGTTGTCAATTCAGTTTGGTCTTATGATGGAACTGCTTGGGCTGAAGCTCCAGCTCCTTCTGTTCCTACTGGCGTCGACCTTCTTATCTTAGGAAGTGAAGATTATGATACCATGTTAGGTACAGGTAACTACGGAAATCTATCATCAAATGATTCTCCTGACCATTACTTACCAATCTTGTTAAGCATCAAAGATCCTTTCGCTATTGAAGGAGATAAAAAATGTGTTGTTTATAAATATTACTCTAGTGGTGTCACTACTAGCAAAGCGAATGAATACACTTATACTAATGGTGTGTGGACTAATTATTCATCTAATGAAGACAGAACTCTTTCTGTTGCATGGAGTAATGAGACAAGACAATGGGCTTATCAACCTCCTTTCAAATTGACAGTATCAACTGAGACTACAGCAACTGAAGGTTGTGTGTATACTTTGACTCATGCTGATTATGATTTGACAGGACATGGTAGTTATGATAACTTTGCTTATTATGACAATGATAACAATCCAACTGACGAGTACATTGCTGCAGAAATCTCTAAGATGATGAAAGCTAGCTCTACATTGCCTGTTGCTCTTGAAGCAGGTCAAGTATGGGCAGTGACTTTCGATTACTACGACAGTGAATCTGAATTGAGACCTAATGGTACTAATACTATCTATTTAGTAGTAGGTTTAGATGAATAGACAATCCAGTCTAAGGAGTAATCTTTAGATTAGAGATAATATAGAGTGAGGTGTGTCAATGATATTGGCACACCTTTCTTATTTTTCTTCATTGTTATTTTAATTATTCTATGATTATATCTATCTTTGCCTTTCTAGAAGATAAACGAATAAAAAGACATAAATAAGAGCAACTATGCTAACAATAACTCAAATCACTGAAGAAACCGACAAAGTGATTGCCGGACTTGAGAAGAAGTTTGTGGCCAATGCAAAAGAAAAGGTCAACGAAGTGATAAGTGCAAATAATGCTCGTCGAGCAGCACAAACCAAGAGAGATGAAATATTGACACAAGTCAATGCCATGTCCAAGCAAATCGGTTTAAGCATGAAAAGTGGGGACACCGATGCTGCCAATGCTGCTAAAAGTAGTGTAAAAGAGTTGAAGAAAGAAGCTTCTAAACTCGAACAAGAAATGGTTGAAGCTCAAGAGAAAGTAAGAAATCTTCTACTTACTATTCCTAATGTACCTCACGAATCAGTTCCATTAGGCAAAACTGCTGAAGACAATATTGTAGAACGTACAGGTGGACCTGAAGTTCAATTGCCTAACAATGCAGTTCCTCATTGGGACCTTGCTAAGAAGTATGACCTAATCGATTTTGAATTAGGAGTAAAAATTACCGGTGCAGGTTTTCCCGTATATAAAGGTAAGGGTGCACGTTTGCAACGTGCTTTGATTAACTTTTTTATGGATCAAGCAGCAGAAGCTGGTTATCTTGAAGTAGAGCCTCCTTTCGTTGTCAACGAAGATTCAGGTTATGGTACTGGACAGTTGCCAGATAAAGAAGGTCAAATGTATCATTGTAATCTAGACAATCTATACCTTATTCCTACAGCTGAGGTACCTGTTACCAATATGTATCGTGAGGTTATTCTCGACGAATCTCAATTACCAATCAAGAACTGTGCTTATTCAGCATGTTTCAGACGAGAAGCCGGTTCTTACGGTAAAGATGTAAGAGGTTTGAATCGTCTTCATCAATTTAATAAGGTGGAGATAGTACGCATTGATACTCCTGAGCATTCTTATGAATCACTTCATGAGATGATTGCATACGTCGAATCATTAGTTCAGAAACTCGGCCTCCCATACCGCATCCTTCGTCTTTGTTCTGGAGATTGTAGTTTTACATCTGCCATTACCTTTGACTTTGAAGTCTATTCAGCAGCTCAAAAACGTTGGCTAGAAGTCTCATCAGTATCTAATTTCGAAGCCTATCAAGCAAATCGTTTGAAATGTCGTTACAAAGGCAAAAAAGGAACGACTCAGCTATGTCATACACTAAATGGTTCTGCTTTAGCACTTCCACGTATAGTTGCTGCATTACTTGAAAATAATCAGACAGAAGACGGTATCCGTGTACCTGAAGTTCTTGTTCCATATATGGGCACTGATATCATCAAATAAACGAATAAACAAAACATCCACGAAGGATATTGAGATACCAATAGAAAAGACTTCGCCCTTGTTAGGGTGGAGTCTTTTTTATTCATTACGTTGGTCAAGTAGGAATAAATAATTATCTTAGTCGCTATGTTAAGAAATCTTTCCACTTACTATAGAGCACATGACTTACCTAGTGAATTGCTTAAGATGAGTCCCTTTCATTCGAGAGAACTCTTCTTGCTTTACGAGCAGTCCGCAGGGTATACTCCTTTGATGATTACTGTATGGGAAGGTGATCTTCTCTTAGGGCAGATGCTAGCCGTATTTCGAAGCAGTTGGCGTCCTTTTCCTCCATTCTATGTTCGTCGTTGTGAAATCTATGGAGTAGGGGACTATTTATCCTTTGACGACTACCTGATTGCCAAGAAAGAGCAAGTAGCTGTAACCGAGACGAACGAGACCTTGGTTGATTATCCCGAAGACGTAGCCAAGCTTATTACACTATCCATTACTTCAGAGCGGAAATTATGGGATTGGCAATCTATCTTACATGAAGAACTATTAGCACAACTCACCAAAGAGGCATATAAGCGTTGTTTTCTGATCGAATGTCGAAATATTCCTGAAGGATTATTTGGCTATGGAGCATTCAAAAAGAATGATTTTTTTGCCATCAATTGGTTGAAAATTATCTATCATTTCCCATCATACAACTTGGACGAGATGATATACCCCTCCCGTGAGAAAGCCATCGCAAGAGCCAAAGCTATGGGAGTGAAGATTGTACATATTACTTCTTCGAGTGAGTTAGAAGAAGTAGCCTCTTTGATGAAGCGACAGATGTCAACTCGGGTATTGAAACATTTACCGACCAAAGCCTTTCTGTATCAATTCTACCAAGAACTAGTTATGAAAGGACTTGGTGAAATATACCTTGTACACCATAAAAAACTATTGATTGGAACCGCACTAAGTGTTTTCTGGGGAGAGCATGCTTATCTCTTGTTCTCTACAGGTTCATCTGCCGTCAATCCACTCTTTTACCCTCATTCTATGGCCGTATATGCAGCCATCCAAGATGCATGGAGAAGAGACTTCAAAACTCTCGATATGCTTGGTGCAGGACGAAGTTTCTATTACCATAAGTACACGAATATCTTGCGTTCTTTTGGTGGTGAACAAAGGAGTTCTAGACGGTGGTTTAGATATAATTGGGCTTGGCTTAACCGTATTTTGCATTTCATTTATGATTAATTAAGCTTACTCTCTCTATTGTTTCAAATCCCCGATAAATAGGGATAAAAAATGAGGAAAAGTTTCTTTATTAGGCAAGTATTTTGTTTCTTTGCATCGGTTTGGTTAGTTCGCTCTTACGAACTAATTAAGTCATCAAATCAACTAATTATTTTTAAAATAAAAGTCATGAAAATTTCTCACATTGAACATTTGGGTATTGCAGTGAAAAGCATTGAAGCTGCATTGCCTTATTATGAAAAAGTCTTAGGTCTAAAATGTTATAACATCGAGACAGTAGAAGATCAAAAAGTACGTACTGCATTTTTGAAGGTAGGTGACGTAAAATTAGAATTGTTAGAACCAACTTCTCCTGAAAGTACTATTGCTAAGTTTATCGAGAAAAAAGGACAAGGTATTCATCATTTAGCATTTGCTGTTGAGGATGGTGTACAAAATGCGCTTAACGAGATGGAAGCAAATGAGATTCGTCTCATCGACAAAGCTCCACGTGGTGGTGCTGAAGGTCTTCATATCGCATTCTTACATCCAAAATCAACTCAAGGTATCCTAACCGAGCTTTGTGAGAAATAAGAATTTATTATAACAATAATAATTTTATATCAATTCAATTATGAGTAATCAACTTGAAAAAGTAAAAGAGCTAATTTCCCTCCGCGCAAAAGCCCGTATTGGTGGTGGAGAGAAGGCTATTGAGAAGCAACACAATAAAGGCAAATTTACTGCCCGTGAACGTATTGCTCAACTTTTAGACGAAGGAAGTTTCGAAGAGATGGATATGTTCGTAGAACATCGCTGTACCAATTTCGGAATGGAAAAGAAACATTATCTAGGTGATGGTGTAGTTACAGGATGCGGTACTATCGAAGGCCGTCTAGTTTATGTATTTGCACAAGATTTCACCGTTTCTGCAGGTTCTCTTTCTGAGACCATGGCTGCAAAGATTTGTAAGGTGATGGATAAAGCAATGAAAATGGGTGCCCCAATGATTGGAATCAATGATTCAGGTGGTGCGCGTATTCAAGAAGGAATTTGTGCTTTAGGTGGTTATGGTGAGATATTCCAACGTAACATCATGGCATCAGGAGTCATTCCTCAAATCTCAGGTATTTTTGGTCCTTGTGCTGGTGGTGCTGTTTACTCTCCTGCTTTGACTGACTTTACTTTGATGACAGAAGGCACTTCATATATGTTTTTGACTGGACCAGCTGTAGTTAAGACAGTGACTGGTGAGGTTGTGACACAAGAAGAGCTTGGTGGAGCAGGCGTTCACTCTACAAAATCAGGTGTTACTCACTTTACTGCAGAGACAGAAGAAGAAGGTTTGGCCACAATCCGTCGACTCCTAAGCTATATTCCTTCAAACAATTTAGAGGAAGCTCCATTGACTGCATGTTCAGATCCAATCGACCGTCTAGAAGAGAGTTTGAATGAAATCATCCCAGACAATCCAAATCAAGCATACAACATGTATGAAGTGATTGGTGCATGTGTCGATAATGGTGAGTTCTTCGAAGTACAAAAAGACTTTGCTCGCAATATCATCATCGGTTTCGCTCGTTTCAACGGACAATCAGTTGGTATTGTAGCCAACCAACCACAATACATGGCTGGTGTATTAGATGCCAATGCATCTCGCAAATCAGCACGTTTTGTACGTTTTTGTGATGCCTTCAATATCCCATTGGTTACTCTTGTAGATGTACCAGGATTCCTTCCAGGAACCGGTCAGGAATACAATGCAGTAATCCTACATGGTGCCAAATTGATGTATGCTTACGGTGAAGCAACAGTACCAAAAGTAACGGTTACTCTTCGTAAATCTTACGGTGGTTCACATATCGTGATGAGTTGTAAACAACTTCGTGGTGATGTAAACTACGCATGGCCATCAGCAGAAATCGCAGTAATGGGTGCTTCAGGTGCCGCAGCTGTATTGTATGCTCGTGAGGCTAAGACCAAAGAAGATCCAAAAGCATTTATGGCAGAGAAGGAAGCAGAATACACCAAACTATTCGCTAACCCTTACAACGCAGCAAAATACGGATTTATCGATGATGTCATTGAACCACGTAATACACGTTTCCGTATTATTCGTGCTCTTCAACAACTACAGACAAAGAAGCTAACGAATCCAGCAAAAAAACATGGTAATATACCATTGTAATATAAAGGAAAAAAGAAATATGAACAAAAAGTTTATCCCTTCGCTCCTTTTATTACTGTCTATTTTTTGTGGACAAGTAATGGCTCAAGGAGCCAGTCGTCTTGTTATCAATGAAGTGATGACTAATAACGAGACAGATGCAGTAGATAATTATGGTAACCATAGTGCATGGATTGAGATATATAACAATTCTTATGCTATAGTCGATATACGTAATTGCTACTTGACAAATAATCGTGCAGTTTTGAATGAAAACCTAAGTGTTCCTGAAAGAACTGCGATGATGTATTGTATTCCTAAAGGTAATATTGAGACTAAGATGGAACCAAAGCAACAGGTTTCGTTTTGGTGTGAAGGTCACGACAAACGTGGTGTCTTCTATACCAATTTTACTTTAGACTCAGATGCACCTACTTGGATAGGTCTTTATGACGCTAATGGTACTACACTAATTGATTCATTGACCGTTCCAGCATTGCAAGCAGACCAATCTTATGCCTTGAAAGTTGATGGCAACAAATCAAAAGGTTTTGTTGTTAAAAAAGCAGGAGAAGCTTCATTCGGCGAGAACAATCTACCTTTAGATTTCAACTCAAAGATTCAATCTTTCAAACGAGAAGATAAGCATGGTTACGGTATGACAGTGATGGCCATGTTAGTCACTTTCAGTGCTCTGTTACTTCTCTTTGTAGTCTTTTTCTTCCTCGGACGTTATATGGTTCGCTCTCTCAAACGTAGAAAAGCAGCTGCTACCGGTGTTGAAAAAGCGACTGGAATTGCTTCAGGTGAAGTCTATGCAGCTATAGCAATGGCTCTTCATGAAGAGAATGCCGATATACACGATTGGGAAGAGACAGTACTGACAATAAACCGTGTGAAGAGAAATTATTCTCCTTGGAATTCTAAGATATATATGCTTAGAGAGAATCCAAGAAGATAATGCATTAATTATTTGTATATCATTAATAAGAAAACAAAATGAAAGAATATAAGTACAAGATAAATGGTAACACATTTAATGTTGTAATCAATGAGATCGATGAATCGTTGGCTAAAGTAGAAGTCAATGGTACTTCTTATAACGTAGAATTAGCGAAGAAGAAGAAATCAGTGATTTCAAGACCAGCGATTGCAAAAGCAAAGAACGTTCATTCACAAGCTGCTCCTAGTGTATCCAAACCAGCAGCAAAAACAGCTGGGCACGGAGTTAAGTCTCCACTACCAGGAGTCATTGTTGATATTAAGTGTGCTGTTGGAGATTCTGTAAAGAAAGGCGATGTTATCGTTGTTCTTGAAGCGATGAAAATGGAAAATAATATCAATGCTGATAGTGATGGTGTAATTTCTTCTATACCAGTAAAACAAGGAGATTCTGTGCTTGAAGGCACCGACCTCGTCGTTCTTGCATAGTCGCAGAATCCTTATAAAAGTATATAACAATGAATGACTTTATAACATTTATTTCTAGTAACCTAGCAGATTTCTGGAGCTACACTGGCTTTGCTAATGCAACTTCACAGCACTTAATCATGATTTTAGTGGGTTTGTTTTTCCTTTTCTTGGCAATCAAGAAAAATTTCGAACCTATGCTCCTTATCCCAATTGGTTTTGGTATCTTAATTGGTAACATACCTTTTAAAGATGCTGGATTAGAGATCGGATTATATGAACATGGATCTGTGTTAAACATATTGTATCAAGGAGTAAAAACAGGTTGGTATCCCCCCCTAATCTTTTTAGGAATCGGTGCCATGACTGATTTTTCTTCATTGATATCGAATCCAAAGTTGATGCTCATCGGAGCAGCAGCTCAGTTTGGTATATTTGGAGCATATATGATCGCTTTGGCTTTAGGTTTCGAGCCTAACCAAGCGGCCGGTATCGCTATTATTGGTGGTGCTGATGGTCCGACAGCAATCTTCTTATCTTCCAAATTGGCCCCTAATTTGATGGGAGCAATTGCGGTGTCAGCCTATTCCTATATGGCCATGGTACCGTTGATTCAGCCCCCAATCATGAAACTTCTCACTACCAAGAAAGAGAAAGTAATTCACATGCCTTCCCCACGTGCCGTATCGCACAATGAAAAGGTTTTATTCCCTATCGTAGGTATGTTATTAACTTGTTTCCTTGTCCCTTCAGGTATTCCGTTGTTGGGTATGTTATTCTTTGGTAACTTACTTAAAGAATCAGGCATGACTCGTCGTCTAGCAGATACTGCAAGTGGTTCACTTACAGATATCATCACTATTCTTTTAGGAGTAACCGTAGGAGCCTCTACTCAAGCGAGTGAGTTCTTGACAATGAATACTATATTCATCTTCTTCTTAGGATTATGTGCATTTGTTATAGCAAGTGTCTCAGGTGTTCTATTCGTGAAGTTTATGAATCTATTCTTGTCAGAAGGAAATAAAGTGAACCCATTGATTGGAAATGCAGGAGTATCGGCTGTGCCAATGTCTTCTCGTATCTCACAAAATGTGGGTCTTGAATATGACTCTTCAAATTACCTTTTGATGCATGCTATGGGACCTAACGTAGCAGGAGTAATCGGATCTGCAGTATCTGCAGGTGTATTACTTGGATTCTTAATGTAATATAACCGTTTATTAGCCTATCTTGTTAGGCATAATAATATTATTAAAAAGAGAATGTATCGTATGATACATTCTCTTTTTTTATGTGTTTCAGACGACTTTACTAATCCATCAAATAGAAAAGGATTCGCAAAGAAGTTTAGCTTCAAATCCAGAGTGAAGAAACAGGCTCAGTTACCCTTGAATTTTTTTCACGATTTCTTTGATGCCTGTCCAATCATAATCCTTCTTTTCTGAGTATTCAAATTTGAGAGGCAATGACATCCAAAAAGTAGTTCCTTGTCCTTCTTCCGAAACGACTCCATAATCTCCACCACTATTAAGTGCTATCTGTTTACATATATTTAATCCCAATCCCTGTCCGACATGTTTACTCCCTTCAGAGAGCGTACTCTTATCGAACAAGTTCTCTCTATCCACTCCAGATATTCCTGTTCCCGTATCTTTGACATACAATAGGACCTGGTTATCTTCCGTATGGATGATACCAAAATGGATAGTACCACTCATCGTATATTCTATGGCATTACTTAGATAGTTATTCAAAACAAGCATCAATCTGCTCCTTTCTGGAAAGATAATACTCTTAGCATATGGTTGGTCCAATACTAAATCAATATCCTTTCCAGTCTCTTTAATATCCTCTAAATACTTTATTCTAACTTCTTCCAAGAGTTTCACGCAATCAATCTCCTCACGATTCGTCGGGTTTCTGTTCACTTGAAGATTCGCAAGAATGATAATGTTTTCAAACAAATTAATTGTAGCCTTCGTTTTATCAATAATTTTCCTAGCCATATCTGGAACAGTGAGGCTGTCAGCAATCATCATTAATTGTCCACTCGTATTGATGATTGTATCTAGGGGTTTAATTGCCTTTTCATTTGTATTTCTCATGAAATGATCTTTCAATTCCTCAGCTTCTTGAATAATTTTCTCTTCAGAGACTAAATCTCTGATGGGAATATTTACACATATTCTGATTCTTCTTTGTCTCATTTTAGCCTCTCCAAACAAATCAATTCTAAGAGATCTTGTCTCCCATATTTTTTCAGCAGAAATCGATTCGGAGATATCATAAACTTTTATGGGGAATGCTATATTCCTGATAATCAACCTACTGATTTCATCTGATTCAGTAAGTTTTGTAATATCGATTAATAGTTTAGAATAATACCAATAAACAAGTGTCAATATCGCGACAATAATAAATAAAATCCAATTTAAAGTAATCATAAACGTCCTCCTTTTGTTGTAGGTTTGTGAAGAAGTCCTTTCTCATCGAACCAGATACCATCCCATCTTGCATCCAAGAACCTCATGATTCGTTTGACTTCATGTTCATCTTTTCCAGTAGCCGAATATAGCGCAGGCAATTCTGCCCATATCAAGACCCCATTGTCTATATCTCCATTGAAACCGATACTACCTCCGAGATACTCAGTAATCATTCGACAGATAGTCAAGCCGATGCCGATTCCCTGAATAAAGGTATTTGGTTTAGTAAAGCGATAAAAAGCATCTATGCAATCATTCGTTGAGATTGGTTTAAAAAATGAGTTATAAGCATAGATAATCTGTTTGCCATCTTCAAAAAGCATACCACATTCGACATGTCCTTTTGTTGAGAACTGAACAGCATTGTAGAGCAAGTGATTATGAATGAACCCTTGCAACTCGTAGCTAAACGTTTGTTTGACCGTTTCGTAAGGTAGGCAATACTTAAATGACTCTTTGTTCAGCGCCTTTGCTAACGCTTCAGCATCAGCAATTGATTTTTTAATTTCCTCTTGAACCATCACAGTCAACTTCTTAGGTTGAATTTCTCCACGTTCCAGTTTAGAAAGCAACAACACATCATTAATGATATGTTTGAGATGTTTACTTTTCTCATTGATCAACTCCCCATATTCATGGATAGTATTCGTATCCTTCTCATTAATCAACAATTGTGCTAAGCCCATGACAGCATTGAGTGGAGTTCGAATCTCATGACTTATGTTAGCTAAGAATGTCTTTTCCTCTTGATGATTCGCAATTCCATTGTTGATAGCCGTTTTTAGTTCGGATGTATTGATGATGATGCCCAATAGGAAACGGTCTCCTTCGATAGTCAACATCCGAAGTTGCATGAAGCCATCGAACTTTTTCTCTTGTCGGGTTTCAAATGTGAGGTTTTTAGTAATCTGAGTAGTTCCGGTTAACCTCAAAGCAGATTCTTGAGCTTTTTCAAATTGTATTCTGCTATTCTCTTCGAGGAGCGCGCCAATATCGTCAGTTCGCTTCCCCAACAACTTAACCATTTCCGCATTCCAAACCTCCATACTCTTCATCAGATTATGCTTATTATCAAAAGCAATTTTCTGAAGATAGATTGCAAAAGGAATGTTCTCGATTACCTTAGTCAGTTGTCCAATTCTTGATTGTCTATCATAAGCACTCCTTTTTGCTTTTATCTGCCAATAAATAGCAAAAAGCAAAATCAAGATTAAGACAAGAAGTCCAGCCGAAATGAAGCGCATATATAAAGAAGTATCCATGTTGTAAGTTTTATAAGTAAAAATGCAATCTTTGTATTTTCGAAATATCACCTATCCAAAAATACAAAAATTAATACAGAATACCTAGTAAATGAAATTATATCTAACAAGTAATAAATTAAAAAGGTAGTAATGAAGCTTATTTTATTCTATATTCATCAATAATGTGAATGATATCCTGTCCATAATTTTTAAGCCCTAAGCTACCAAAATACGGGATAGCAATAAGTTCCTTGAGTGAATTTGGTTGACTATCAGCCATGGCCAACATCGCCTTGTTCTGAAGTACAGAATATGCAGGGATTCCTCTTGCTTTCGCTGTCTTAGCTCTCCATTTTCGAAGTTCGTTGTACAATTTCGCATTTCGTACATCCGGAATTTCACCCCTAGATGTAGCAGGACTATTTCTAGTAGACGACTGTTTTTTTCTATTAGCAGAAGTTTCACTCACCGCAAGTAAAGCCTTCGCTCTTACTCGCTGAAAAGTATGTACATCGAATCCATTCTTTGCCGTTTCTTTCATCGTTTCAACCATCGGGATCAACGTCTCTTTCAGTTCATCAATCCGGTTGTTGTACCTTTTAGAGACCAATTTATTATCAATCACCAACTTTTCAGGCAGACAACTGATGATTCTCGACAATCTAGGAACGAAATACACAGCCGCACTGCGCACTCTATCTTGTAGATGCTTTCTTATTTTCGGTTCATTAGCTCGCTTGCATAAAGGGAGATACTCATTTGCAAATCGTTGAGCTACTATATACACCTCTTGATGAAATGCCTCCGATGCCACTTCCAAATCCTTCGTTTGTTTCGGATAAGTATGCGCTAAATATTCTTGGAAGATACGTTCAAACGCTTGGATGCGCTGAGATAAGATAGACATGTCGAACTGATTGCTAACCTGTTCTGTAAAGTACAGAAGCTTGCGCGCCTCGATTTCTTGCTGCGTCAATTGGTGAGCCGTCGCGCCATTTGTAAACGCCTCAACTTGGTCATCAGTGATAATATTGTGAGGCAATAATCTAGAGTTAAGGATCAACCCCTCCAAGCTTCGACATCTCGACAGCGCCACATAAACCTGTCCATGAGCAAAACTTCCCGAGACATCAATCATAGCCCTATCAAAAGTCAATCCTTGGCTCTTGTGTATAGTGATAGCCCATGCTAATCGCAAAGGCATCTGTTGGAAAGTTCCTTCAACCATCTCATCGATTTCTCCAGTTCCCTCATTGACTGTATAAACAGTATTTTCCCACAATAAAGGGCCCACTTCTATCGATTTATTTTCTCCATCACAAAGTACCGACACCTTCGTAGGAGTCAAACGAGTGATCTTCCCTAATTTGCCATTGTAATACGCATGCTCTTCCGATGGGTCATTTTTGACAAACATAACCCTCGAGCCAACTTTGAGTGCCAACTCTTCATCAATAGGGAATGCGTTAGTTGGGAATTTATCTTTGATTTGAGCCTTATATTTATGTGCAGTCATCGGCAACTCTCTCAGTTTACGATGATTCAGTGCATCCGCTTGTCTGTTGTGCGTGACCAGACGGACATATCCTTCATCATCATCTGGGTCAAAATTCGGTTTGAAGCGCGCATTCAGTTGGTCTATGGTAGCCGCATCAATCCTATTGTTGCGCACATTATTGAGCAATGCAATAAACTTAGGATCTTCTTGACGATATATACGTTGCAATTCGATGGTCAAGTAATCCAGTCCCTTGAGCGCATTGCTACCAAAGAAATACGGCGTATCATAATACTGAGCCATCAAATCCTGTTCCCCATCAGTAACCACTGGAGGCAGCTGTTGCAAATCGCCAATCATCAGCAATTGGACCCCTCCAAAAGGCAAGAAACGATTTTTATATTTACGTAGCACCTCATCGATAGCATCTAACATATCCGCTCGTACCATAGAAATCTCATCAATAACCAAGATATCCATGCTTCGAATCAGTTGTCTCTTTTGCTTACTAAACTTCAACTTAAATTCATTTTTCTTGCTGTCTCCACCGACGCGTCGATGTTCCATACCTGGGATATGAATGCCGAAAGGCAATTGAAATAGGGAGTGAAGCGTGATTCCCCCCGCATTGATAGCAGCAATCCCCGTAGGTGCCGCCACGATGATTTGCTTCTGACTATTTTCCCTGAGCACCTTCAGGAAATGCGTTTTACCCGTTCCCGCACGTCCCGTTAAGAACAATGACGTACCCGTCTCATTGATAAGTGTCCAAGCCTGAGCTTTTTCCTCATTGTCAGGGAATAGGGTAGCCGCCGATTTAACAGGAACATGAGCTACTGTAGAAGTTGTTTCAACCCCTTTGGTTGAATAAGATTGTTTATCGTTTATCATTAATCTAAAATCAGAAATATAAAATACAATTATTAAATCAGCCTATCAATTACATATAGATAAAAAAACCAGCTATACCACTAAGTACAATCATTAATATAGGACTGATTTTGAACCATTTTGTCGCAATAAATGTGCCGATAAATAAGGCGATGCTAATCCCAAACTGGAACGCATCAGTCGTAGGTGTAGAGAAATTCTCAGGAGTCATCAGCAGCAATACAGCAGCTAATAGCAAGCCGACGATAGCAGGGCGTAACCCTTGGAAAAGTGCTATCACATACGGATTCTCTTTAAACTTAATGACGATACCACTCACGATAATCATGATGACAAAGCTAGGCAATAACAAAGCAAAAGTAGCTAGGATAGATCCCCAGACATCGCCAGTAGCGGTATAGCCCACATAAGTAGCACAGTTCAGTCCAATCGGTCCCGGCGTCATCTGACTGATCGCCACAATATTAGTAAACTGCTCCATCGTCAACCAATGATATTGTGTGACGATATCAGATTGAATCATCGACAACATAGCATATCCGCCACCGAAGCCGAAGAGTCCAATCTTGAAAAAAATAAAAAACAATTGTAAGTATATCATCTTGTCTTTATGCTCATATTGATGATGCTATTCATCATCCGATTTATCCTTCTTTTTTTTAGTGATAGCCCCATAGAAGAGTCCCCCCAATCCAGCAATCATGATGACATATACAGGACTAAATCCCAGTCCCCAAATCACTACTGCAGATACGATAGGGATCCATACCGTATACCGATTTAGATTGGCCCGTTTTCCTAGATTAAATGTAGGAACAGCAATCAGTGCCACTACCGCAGGTCGAATTCCCTTGAAGATATGTTCTACCGTCGGATTATCTTGGAAATTATGAAAGAATACCGCGATAAGCAAAATCATGAAAAATGAAGGAAGCGCCGTAGCCAATGAGATGATAATACTTCCCCATACCCCATGCATTCGATACCCCACGAAAGTCGCCATCTTGATAGCCAACACCCCCGGAACACTCTGTGCCACCGCCAGTAAATCCATGAATTCTTGCGCATCCATAAACCGTCGCTTATTCACAATCTCATCCTCGATGAGCGGAATCATAGCAAATCCTCCACCAACTGTGAAAGCCCCGATCTTAGTGAAGATCAGGGCTAAGTTCCAGAGATTCGTTGTCTCTAGTTGTTTATTCATAAGATATAAAATCTATTAATCTATTCTTATTTACTCTGTTCACACCATTTCCGAGCATTGACAAAAGCTTCCATCCAAGGAGTGATATCATCCATCTTACGATTCTTCGGATAGACTCCATTTTGCCAAGGGAAAATAGTTCGTTCCAAGTGAGGCATCATCGCCACATGGCGACCATCATCAGAGGTCAATGCAGCTACATCGAAGCTAGACCCATTAGGATTGCTTGGATAACCAGAATAGCTATATTTAGCAGCTATATTATAGTCTTTTTCATCTCCTGGCAATACAAATTTACCTTCACCATGAGCCACCCAGCATCCCAGTTTGAATCCCTTGAGGCTCTTAAACATCACACTCTTCTCGCTAGTAATATCCAAGTCTACAAAAGCCGACTCAAACTTATGACTCGTATTGTGTGTCATGTGAGCACGAAGAGCAAGCGGAGTCTCTTGGATACTCAAGGTACCCTCAGTGATGATACCCAGCTCCATCATCAATTGGCAACCATTACAGATACCAAGTGAAAGGGTGTCAGGTCGCGCATAAAACTTCTGCAATGTCTCTTTGACCGAAGGATTAAACAAGATACCACCAGCCCATCCTTTGGCAGAACCAAGGACATCCGAATTAGAGAATCCACCACAGAAGACAATCATCTGTATATCCTCTAGTTTCTCACGTCCAGAAATCAAGTCTGTCATGGTGACATCCTTGACATCAAACCCAGCGAGATATAAAGAATAGGCCATTTCTCGTTCTCCATTGGTTCCTTTCTCACGGATAATCGCCGCTTTGATACCACTAGCAGCTCTTCGTTTGGAGTCAATCTTCAAATCACTCATTCGTCCGCTCCATGGCTTAGCAAAATGGAAAGACACCGGTTGCTTACCGAAGTTAGCCAATCTCTCCTCCGCCATACCATGCTGGCATTGTTTCTTATCTAATTCATAACTACTCTGATACCATATCTGACGCATCTCGTCGATATCAAGAGATATATGTTGTTCTTGTTTCGAGATATTCAATCTACGTTCTGCGATTGGTTTACCGATACGTAAGTATCCGACCCCCATATCGTCAAGAATTTTCTCAACTTGTTTACGTTCGCTCACCTGTATCACGACACCAGGATTTTCAGCAAACAAAATCTTAGTCAAATCCTCTTCAGGTATTCCTTTGAAGTTGACATCCAATCCCCCTTTAGTATTTGCAAAATTCATCTCTAGAAGAGTCGTGATGATTCCTCCAGCAGAAATATCATGACCCGCCAAGACCAATCCCTTCTTAATCAATGTCTGAACAGCAAGAAATGCATCCTTGAAATACTCTGCACGTTGAACTGTAGGTACATCGCTACCAATTTTACCCAGACTCTGAGCAAAGGCCGAACCACCCAATTTGAGTTCATCGAACGAAAAATCGATATGGAAGATATCCGACTTAGGATTATTAGCAATGACCGGAGAAATCACTCGTTTGACATCACTGACCTCACCAGATGCAGAAACAATTACTGTTCCCGGTGCGATAATTTTCTCCCCATCAGGATACTTTTGAGTCATAGACAACGAATCCTTACCCGTAGGGACATTAATATTAAGTTCACAGCAGAAGTCACTCAACGCCTCGACCGCTTGATACAGACGAGCATCTTCTCCCTCTTGAGATCGGCAAGGCCACATCCAATTGGCAGATAATGAAACCGTATCCATATCATCAACCAACGGTGCCCAAACCAAATTGGTCAACGACTCAGCTACAGAAAGGACAGACCCCGCACATGGGTCCGCTAAGGCAGCTACTGGCGCATGTCCAATAGACGTAGCGATACCAGCTTTTCCCTTATAATCGAGAGCCACCACACCACAATCCGATAGTGGCAATTGCAATGGTCCCTGACACTGCTGACGCGCCACTTTACCCGTAACAGACCGGTCCACCTTATTCGTCAACCAATCCTTACAAGCCACCGACTCCAATTGCAATACATTTTTCAAATTTGCTACGATATCCGAATCCTCATATTTAGGCATCTCGTAAGTATGAGTCACCGTATTATCCTTCATATACGTTTTAGGTGAGGAACCAAACATTTGGTCCACACTTAAATCAAAAGGACGTACACCATCCGCCTGCTCAAAAGCAAAGCGATGATCTCCAGTCGTTTCACCGACGACATACATCGGTGCCCGTTCCCGCTCAGCAATCTGACGTACATGGTCCACTGCATCCTCACGAATCAATAGGCCCATACGCTCTTGACTCTCGTTAGCAATAATTTCTTTTGCGCTAAGCGTCTTATCACCGATAGGCAACTTATCCATATGGATGAGTCCACCACTTTCCTCGACCAATTCCGAGAGACAATTGACATGTCCAGCAGAACCATGGTCATGGATTGAAACGACAGGATTCACTTCCTCCTCGCACAATGCACGCACCACATTATTAGCTCGTTTCTGCATCTCAGCATTTGCGCGTTGGACAGCATTGAGTTCTATACCAGAAGAGTAACGTCCCGTATCCACAGAAGAGACAGAACCGCCTCCCAAGCCGATACGATAATTATCTCCTCCGATGACGACAACCTTATTGCCCGTCTCAGGTTCCCCCTTGAGACAATCACGCTCTGTACCGTAACCGACACCACCAGCAAGCATAATCACTTTGTCGTAGCCATAAGCTACTTCATTTTCTTGATGCTCAAAAGTCAATACCGAACCCGTAATCAACGGTTGTCCGAATTTGTTACCAAAATCAGAAGCTCCATTAGAAGCCTTAATCAATATTTGTTCAGGTGTCTGGTATAACCAATTACGAACCGGTAGAATCTGCTCCCAAGAGCGATTAGGACGAGAACGAGAGAAACTAGTCATGTAGACTGCTGTTCCAGCGATAGGCCATGAGCCTTTACCGCCAGCCATACGGTCACGGATTTCCCCACCAGTACCTGTAGATGCTCCGTTGAAAGGCTCTACTGTGGTTGGGAAGTTATGTGTTTCCGCTTTGAGAGAAATCACTGATTGGATATCTCTGATGACAAAATAATCACTTTTGCTATGGTCAGCAGGTGCAAACTGTTCCACTTGAGGGCCCCTTGCAAAAGCCACATTGTCCTTATATGCTGAGAGGATTCTATTGGGATTCTCTTTGGTCGTTTTCTTAATCATCTGGAATAGCGAAGACTCTTTTTCTTCTCCATCAATGATAAATGTGCCTCCGAAGATCTTATGTCTGCAATGCTCCGAATTGATTTGAGCAAAACCAAAAAGCTCCGAGTCAGTCAGTTTTCTTCCCAATTGTGATTCTACATCACGAAGGTAAGAAATCTCCTCATCACTCAGAGCCAATCCTTCTTTCTCGTTATAAGCTTCTACATCCTCTATATATTGTATAGGAGCCGGAGCCACATCATGTACAAATATATCTTGGTCGAGCCCATCATATAATCGTTGTAGCATTGGGTCATGCTCGGCATCCTTCGAGGCTGTCGAGAAATACTCCTCAATCCGTTCTATCCCTTGGATTCCCATGTTAGAGACAATCTCTACCGCATTGGTACTCCATGGAGTAATCATCTCTCTGCGTGGTCCTATGTAGTAACCCGATAATTTGTTTTTGTTAATGAACTCTGCTTGGCCGAATAGCCAAGTCAATTTCTTATTAGTCTCAGCGCTTGGCGCCTTCATAGCTTGTACTGCTATGATGCTTTCTTGGGCAGTCTTGAAGAATAGAATCATTCTTAGATAATTGTTTAATGGGTTCAGTCCTTCAAATGGTGAAGGATTTAGGTATCATTACGAATGCAAAGATAGTTCTTTTTTTTACTTTGTTGCTTGATATATATGATAAATTTACGATATTTGCATATATGTTTGGAATGCAACTAGATATCGTAGAACTACTGTTCAAAGGCTTCTTAATCGGCCTAATCGTATCAGCCCCGATGGGACCTGTGGGTGTCCTATGTATACAGCGTACTATGAATAAAGGACGCTGGTATGGTTTTATGACAGGTTTAGGTGCTACTTTGAGCGATTTATTGTATGCTCTGTTGACCAGTTATGGGATGAATTTAGTCTACAACTTGATTAAAGAGAATCAGTTTATTCTTCAGATTGTCGGTAGCATCATGTTGTTAGTCTTTGGGCTCTATACCTATCGCAGCAATCCCGTGAGTTCCATGCGTATAGCCAACAGGCAACGTGATGGTTATATTCACAATTTCATCACTGCCTTTTTCGTGACGCTTTCCAATCCCCTGATTATATTTCTCTACATCGGTCTTTTTGCCCGTTTCTCTTTCGTTCTGCCAGGATTACCGCTCTATCAGGAACTTCTAGGTGATTTTGCAATCGTCACAGGAGCTATCTTTTGGTGGTTTTTTATCACCGCAGTGGTCAATAAAGTGCGGGACCAATTCAATCCCAGAGGTGTCTGGATGCTGAATAAGATTATCGGTGGAATCGTCGTCGTGGCGGCAGCAATCGGTTTCTGTATCACACTCTACGGCGGTAAATTTTAACTTTTTCACTCCATCAGATGTAGGCATGACTGATAGCGCCTCTATTAAAATGCGTCCATTCTTTTATACGATACAAAAAAAACAGTATCTTTGCTCCCAATGTATATATCCGAACAATTAAAGAAAAAGAATCAAGCCGAATATCTCCTTTATCTATGGCAGATAGAGGACCAGATACGTGCATGTAATCTGGATCTCTCCATCATAGACCAGCGAGTCATAGAAGGCTATCAATTGAGTGAAGAACAAGCCGCACCTCTTCGTCAATGGTATGAAGAGCGAATCGAGATGATGCGTACCGAAGGCGTGGTGACTAAAGGACACCTTGCTGTGCATAACAATGTGCTCATCAATATGGCTGATTTGCATAAGGAACTCATCAGTTCCAGTAAGTTTCCTTTTTATAGTGGTGCCTATTACAAAGCATTGCCATTTATCGTTGAGTTGCGATCTAAAAGTCAAGCCCTCGCTAGAGAAGTAACCGAAGTGGAGACCTGTTTCGAATTTCTATACGGCATCATGCTCCTCCGTCTTCAAAAGAAACCGTTGAGCAAAGAAACGACAGCCGCTATCGAACCCATCACGAACTTCATCTCTCTGCTTGCCAATTATCGTGACAAAGAAATTAAAGGGGAATTGAAACTCGAAGATTAGCACCCTCCTATTTCGGATGAGGTGTATCCACATATAATTCAAGACATATGAAATTATTAGTCACAGGCTCTAACGGACAGTTAGGCCATGAGATTCAGAAAGTAGCTAAGCAAGCTCCTTATGCAGACCATACCTTTTATTTCACTGATGTAAAAGAACTAGACATCTGCGACGAAGAAGCATTGCATCAATTCTTTATGACACACGAAGTAGATGTCATCATCAATTGTGCAGCCTATACCGCAGTCGATAAGGCAGAAGCAGAGCCTGAATTGTGTGAGCGCATCAATAGGATCGCCCCACAAAACCTAGCACAAGTAGCCCAAGCAAATGGTGCGCGTGTCATCCAGATATCTACTGATTACGTCTTTGATGGGACGAATTATAGACCCTATACCGAAGACGATCCCACCTCTCCTCGTTCTGTCTATGGACGCACGAAACTAGCAGGAGAAGAAGCCGTATTGAACTTCTGTCCGCTATCGACCATCATACGTACTGCATGGTTGTACTCTGTTCACGGGACGAACTTTGTCAAGACGATGATTCGTCTAGGCAAGACACACCAAGCCCTCAATGTCGTGGTAGACCAAATCGGTACACCGACCTATGCTGGTGACTTGGCACTTGCGGTGATGAAGATGGCTGTAGGAACCGTTCAACCAGGCATCTATCACTACACAGACGAAGGTGTCTGCTCGTGGTATGACTTCACTCTCGCCATCCACGAGATGGCCCATATCACAGACTGTGTGGTCACTCCGATTCCCGGCAGTCAGTATCCTACGCCAGCTGCTCGTCCTCATTATTCGGTGTTAGATAAGCAAAAGATACGCTCTGTAAACGGTATCACTACCCCATATTGGCGAGATTCTCTGCGCAAGTGTATCGCAGAATTGAACGAACAAGAAACAAACAAATAAGAAACAAATAAAGACCCCATGGCCAACGAAACTGAAATATCGAGAAGACGAACTTTTGCTATTATTTCTCACCCAGATGCGGGTAAGACCACATTGACGGAGAAATTACTTCTCTTTGGAGGTCAGATACAAGTAGCAGGAGCAGTCAAGAACAATAAGATAAAGAAAAGTGCTACTTCTGACTGGATGGAAATCGAGAAACAACGTGGAATCTCGGTAACCACTTCTGTGATGGAATTTGACTATCAAGACTATAAGATAAATATCCTAGATACTCCTGGTCACCAGGATTTTGCTGAAGATACCTTCCGTACTCTGACCGCTGTTGATTCTGTAATCATCGTGGTAGATAGTGCCAAAGGAGTCGAGGCACAAACCCGTAAGTTGATGGAAGTATGCCGCATGCGCAATACCCCCGTAATCATCTATGCCAATAAGATGGACCGTGAAGGAAAAGACCCATTTGACTTGCTTGATGAACTCGAAGAAGAACTCCAGATAGCCGTTCGTCCGCTCTCATGGCCTATCGATCAAGGCCCTCGTTTCAAAGGAGTTTACAACCTCTATGAGAATAAATTGAATCTTTTTCAGCCCGACAAGCAAGTGATGACTGAGAAGGTCGAAGTAGATGTATCCTCAGAAGAACTAGATGCTCAGATAGGAACTACAGCAGCAGTTCAGTTACGCGAAGATTTGGAATTGATAGAAGGGGTATATCCTGAATTTGAACAAGAGACCTATCTCTCTGCGCAAGTAGCCCCTGTATTCTTCGGTTCCGCGCTGAATAACTTCGGTGTACAAGAGTTGTTAGATTGTTTCGTGCAGATAGCTCCAAGTCCTCAACCTATCGAAGCTATAGAACGAGAAGTCATCCCGCAAGAAGATAAATTCACCGGATTTATCTTTAAGATAACTGCGAATATAGACCCCAATCACCGTTCATGTGTGGCTTTCTGTAAGATCTGTTCAGGTCGATTCGAAAGAAACAAACCCTATCTGCATGTTCGCAACGGCAAGACCATTCGTTTCTCTAGTCCGACTCAATTTATGGCTCAGCGCAAGACCACTGTCGAAGAGGCTTTTGCAGGCGATATCATCGGCCTACCTGACAATGGTATCTTTAAGATTGGCGATACCCTTACTTCAGGTGAAGACCTTCATTTCAAAGGACTCCCTTCATTCTCTCCATTGATGTTTAAATACATTGAAAATTCAGATCCGATGAAGCAGAAACAACTGGCCAAAGGAATTGACCAATTGATGGATGAAGGAGTTGCTCAGTTGTTCGTCAATCAGTTCAACGGTCGAAAGGTCGTAGGTACTGTCGGGCAATTGCAATTTGAAGTCATCCAATATCGATTGGAACATGAATACAATGCTTCTTGTCGATGGGAACCTTTGTCTCTATTCAAAGCCTGCTGGATAGAAAGTGATGATGAAGCTGAATTGGAAAGTTTCAAGAAACGAAAATACCAATATATGGCCAAAGACCGAGCTGGTAGAGATGTCTTCTTAGCTGACTCAAACTATGTACTTCAGATGGCTCAACAAGATTTTAAAGGGATTCGTTTCCACTTTACTTCAGAATTTTAATCGTACACCGACGATAAGAAAAGTCCTCCACTTCAAGATGAGAAGTGGAGGACTTTTTATTCGTTTATCTGTCTGTTTCTACAGAACCTATTGAGTGATAATCCCCACAGGGCAGTGGTCAGAACCAATCATATCAGGCAAGATGAAAGCATCTTTTACCATAGGTAAGAAGTGTTCACTAACCAAAAAATAATCAATACGCCAACCGATATTTCTCTGACGAGCTCCGCCGCGGTAACTCCACCACGAATAGGCTTCGGTCAAATCAGGATAGAAATGACGGAAGGTATCAACCAATCCACCTTGTGTGAAACGATCCATCCCATCAATCTCCCGCTGTGTGAAACCAGCCGACTTGTTATAGTTCGCTTTTGGACGAGCAATATCAATATCCTTATGAGCGACATTGAAATCACCACATATAACTACCGGTTTAGATTGCTCTAGTTCCTTTAGATAATTGAAAAAAGTCTCATCCCATGTCGTACGGTAATCCAGTCGTGCTAGTTCACTTCCCGAGTTGGGCACATACACATTGACCATATAAAAGTCTTCAAATTCGGCAGTAATGACGCGACCCTCCTGGTCATGCTCCTCGATGCCGATACCATAGCGCACACTCAGCGCTTTCTTACGAGAGAGAATAGCAGTCCCCGAATAACCTTTTCGCACGGCAGAAGTAGTATACAATTCATATCCTTTTATTTCTTCTACAGCCTTCGCTGTTTGGTCATCTTGCGCTTTCGTCTCTTGGATACAAAATATGTCTGCATCCATCTCTTCGAACTTCGTCATGAAATCTTTTTTCATGATCGCTCTTATTCCATTTACATTCCAAGATATTATTTTCATGGATACAAAGTTAGAAAAATAATTAGGCTATCGAAAAAAGGGACGATTTTTTTGTATTCATTTCAATTAATTTTAGTCATAATTCTTTGCTTATCTATTTTTTTTCCATTACTTTAGCAATGAAATAATAAAGTACTCATTTTAAAAAAAGAAAATTATGAAATACGAATGTGTAGTATGTGGTTGGATTTATGATCCAGCAATCGGAGACCCAGACGGTGGAATCGAACCAGGAACAGCTTTTGAGGATATTCCAGACGATTGGGTTTGCCCTCTATGTGGCGTAGGCAAAGAAGATTTTGAACTAATAGAAGAATAAGTTCTTCCTAAGAGACATAAATGATGAGGGTTGTATCAGATAAATATGATGCAACCCCCTTTTTCTATCCTCCATTTTAGCGGTCTTGAGTTTGTTTAGATAGTTTATCTTAATAGGCTTCGAAGACGCTTTATTTTCACAATAGTGAAAAAACAACAGGTCGATAACGGTCAAAAAAGGGAACGGGCTATGTGGCAGTCCATCGAATCGTTTGGGGTGCTGAGAAAGCGCTTTAAATCGGTTTTTTCTTTTTTTGAACCTTTCAATCTGTTCATTTCAAGATACCAAAGCATAAGACTTAAGTCCTACCATCGTAACCTTTCGTGTTCAAAAAACTGAATACCTATCGTTATCTCCGTGACCATAGGTCGTCAGTACCCCCTCGCTATAGCCTAAATGTTAATAACTAACACTTGGTTCTCTCGATGCGTAAATTGTAACCTCTCCCTCGAAACCGCTTGCTACCAAAAATGAAAAAGAAGCGCTTTTTTATCAAGATAAAAGCGAAAATAATGACCTCTTCAGAGCGAACTACCTCGTGATTATCCTTATCTTGTGACAAAACATTAACCAATAGAAAATAGATACCGATGACAACAGCCAAATCGACCCTTATAACGAACGTCAAGCAACGAATGAGCAAACCCCTTCTATTGGGCCTCTTCCTCTTGATGAATTTTGTATCCGGACTCTCATTTACTCTCCATGCTAATCCGTCTCAGCAATCTGCCTATCCTCAATGGCGTCAGAATTATCTAAAGCGTTTGCAAGAGGCCGAAACAGCAGACCGTCCTTTGCTGATGCGTCAGGTTGCACAAGAATACTTCCGTCAGGCAGCTGCTGATAAGGCCTTTCCTTTGATGGGAGAGGGACTCGCTTACATGCTTCGGGCACAGATGAAAGTAGCTCCCGATAGTCTCGAACAATATGGAACTTACATCAATCAGATGGATAGCGTTGGGAGTAGTGTTTCCACTCGCTCCATTTGTCATTTACTTCGAGGCAATAGTGCACTTTCGATGCTCAATACGGTCCCTCAATTAGCTCGTCAATCAGCGGTTGAGCAGATACTGAACGATTACCGTCAGGCATTGGCAGCTGACCATGATGATTACTTGATGGAGACTCCAGCTCAAGATTTTGTGCCGATGATACAGTTAGGCACCTTGAATCAAGAGGTCAAGTCATATCCACTCTATGGGGTCATCGGACGCAATGTGATTGGGGGCATGGAACAACTCTATCAGATGAGTGCATCTGTGGACGAGCGTCATGCTTTGTTGAAAGAGATGTCAGCGATCTATACTCATTGGTTAACTGTGGAGAAAAATCATGGAGACAGTCCCTTGGCACTGATGGTTCGAATCGATTATTATCATTGGGCTAAACGGTATCATTATGAGTTGGATCAAATCGATTTCCCTTATCCTACGTCGCCCACACTAGAAGAATACAAGCAAAATGTACTTCTTCCCGAATTGTATTTCTTTCTTGCAGATGAACTCCTCGAAAAGAAGAATGCAACAGCCTTCAAGACAGCGATTGATTATTACCAAACCATCATCAAGAAATATCCTACGTATCGCCGTACTCCAAATGCAGTAGGGCAGGTCTATGCCGAACTAGCTCCGTCGTTTGATCTCAAGGTCAACCGTGTCTTTGCGACTACTGATTCTATTAAGATTCACCTTTCATACCGTAATGTCAATGCTGCAGAACTCTTGCTTTCCGCTCAAGATAGCCCTCAAGGGAAATGGACGAAACGGATCCCTTTGACTTTGTCATCTGTGGAAGATGGCACAGTAAAAGATACCTTGATTACTCTCGCCCCTTGTTCTTATGGACGCTATTCTGTTCGCTACAATATTCATCTGTCGAAACCCTATAAAGAACGATCAACTGCAAGTAAAGAGACCTCTTTGATGTTTTGTGTCTCTGACTTGATGGTGCATGCTCTTCATTATCCTGATGGCAATACACAACTTCGGTTGCTTGATAAATATAGAGGAGCACCGGTATCGGGTGGTACGATTACCCTGACTGAGAATAACCAACAGCAAGAGGTACAGCAATCTTTTGTGACGGATAAGAATGGTGTGGTGATGGTGCCAGGAAAAATAACATCGCTAAAAGTCAAAGCGACTTATCAACAAGATATTTATGGGGACGAAGAATCCATTTATAATGGTAATATCTATACCCCTAACGAGAAGGCTTACCGACGAGCAACGCTGCTCACTGATCGCAAACTATATCGTCCTGGTGATGTCGTCACGGTTACGGCTGTTGCCTACAATCGGACGAGTGATGAGGCTCATGTCCTCGAGCAATTCCCTATGGCTGTACAACTGATTTCTCCTAATGGTAAAGTGCTTCAGACGGCTGAAGGGACCACAGATGCGCATGGGGTAGTCGCTCTTACTTTTACACTGCCTGAAGAGATGATGAAAGGAGTTTGCCAATTGCGTAGCAATCAGCCTTCGGGGTATGCGTCGATACGTGTGGAGGAGTATGTCGCTCCTACCTATGAATTGACCTTCACGCAGTTAGCCGATACTTTGACGCTCCCACGGATGGTTACGGCTACTGTGCAAACGAAGCTACTATCGGATATTCCACTCAAAGAGGTTACGCTCAATTATACACTGACAGGTCGTCCGTATCCTCTTTTCTGGGGACGTGAGAAAGGACTCTATTATCCTGGCCCGTATCCTGAACCCGAAATAATCGCTCAAGGACAGGCCCTCACTGATGATCAAGGCAAGGGCGTACTCACCTTAGCCGTCGATTCTCTCCAAGCAATACAATCGGAATATGCAACTTATTCATTGTCTGTCGTTGCTGTTTCTCCTACGGGAGAACGCCATGAGGCCGTACGCTCATTTATTGGGTATTATCCCGCGATGAAGGTTGACCCCAAAGAAGAACCAGCATCGGAAAAAGAGCCAGCAACAGTGGTACCAGATAGTTTGCGTCTGCCTCTCTGGATTGCTCCTGGTGACTTAAAATTCTCGCAGGAGGGACAAACGGTATTGCGTATCCATACCAACATAGAAGATGCGCTACTGCATATCCGATATCTCACCACTCAAGGGGTGATTGCGGAGAGAGATGTAGAAGTTAAGGATTCATTGTATCTTCTCAAATTGCCGTATGAAGAACGCTATGGCAAGGCATTGACTGTACAGTGCTCACTCATCAAAGAGGGGGCTTTTTATAAGCAGGTGAAAACATTCTTTGCTCCTCTTCCCGAGAAGAGACTTCGACTCAAATGGAAGACTTTCAGAGATCATCTATTGCCTGGTCAACAGGAAAAATTTGAGTTGCAAGTATTGACCCCTACGGGACAACCGGCTGATGCCACGCTTTGGATGACTATGTACGATGCTTCTACAGATGCTATCGCAGCCTATAATCTTCCTGCTTTGCTCAGTTATTATTATCAGAAATCGACTATCTATGAATTTCAAGGACGGATAGATAGAAGTTATGCTGGGCTCCAATTAGATTGGCCTGAAAACCGTTATGTATCGCTTGATTTTGATGCGTTGATATCTCCGCTGGGGATAGCCTCTTCTGTGGCTGCTTATAACGGAAATTCGTTTGTCCGCAGGATGTCCGCTGCTCAAGGAGTCAGCGATGGCAAAGTATTTAAGATACGTGGAAGTGTGCGTCTCGCTTCGGTACCGTCTAGTACGATGGAAATGGAGTCGGCGCCATTGGCAGATGATCAGTTAGCAGTCTCTTCAGGTGGTGGATTACGTAAGAAATTACTAACCACTGCTTTCTGTTATCCTCGCTTGACAACGGATAGTCTGGGAAATATCACGATTCCTTTTGAGGTGCCTGGTGATTTGACTCGCTGGCATATGCTGGGGCTAGTGCATACGTCAGATATGATGCAGGGCAAAATTGATACGGTGTTGGTTTCGCAACGACCGCTGATGGTCACACCGACCAAGCCTCGTTTCTTGCGTGTTGGTGATAAGGCTTCATTGGCTGTCACCGTAAGTAATTTGCTTGAGAAGAAGGAAAAGACCAAAGTGATGCTAAGCCTTTTTGATGCTTCTACGAATAAGCCCCTTCAGCATCAGGCGCATACGATCACATTGGCTGCTAATGGGCAACAGGAAGTGACTTTCCAACTGCAAGAGATTACACAGCCTGGAGAAATCTTGTGTCGTATCGAGGCGAGCAATCCTGCGGCAAGTGATGGGGAACAATTTCTGATTACTGTGGAAGATAACATAAATAAGATTGTGCACAGTCAACCGTTTTTACTTATGCCTGGTGATAGTGTCGTATGGAAACAGCCGATGATTCAGGGACACGTCGAGGAGTTGACTCACTCGGTACATCTCACTCAGGGAATCTTATTTACCGCCCTTCAACAATTGCCTCGTATCTGGCAAGCAGGAGGAGAAGTCAGTACGACTGATTTGCTCAATCGCTATTATGCTTTGCTCATGGGCCGTTATCTTATCGACAAGCAACCTGCTTTACAAGCATGGGTGACAGATAGGGTACAATCAGGGATGATGATTCACCGACAAGCTGATGCATTGATGATGAGTCCTTGGGAAATCACTGGGGACCAGCAAGTAGAGTATTGGAAACGCTTGGCTAGTGAGATGGAAACCAATAGGGCGAATTATTTGACTGCTGATTATCGTGTACAACTGATGTCTTTGCAGCAGGCAGATGGTAGTTTCGTGTGGTATCCTGGCATGAAATCTAGCTTGTATGCTACATCACTCGTGGTTAATCAATTACTTCGGTTCGAACAATTGGTCACTGCGATTCAAGGGGATCCTTTACTTACGGAGGCTTCTCAAGCTAACCGAGCCATCATCCTCAAGGCTAAGAAATGGTTGGACTCGCAAGCGACGGTTTATGTTCGTGCGCTCCAATCACAGGCTACGGAGGGCTTAAGCAATGGAAAAAATCATCTGGCTATACCTGATTTCTATCCTCTGCAATACTTGTGTATAGACAGTCAACTCGCTGATTGGACTTCGCTGGACTCGCTGTCTGATGAGGCTAGATACTTAGTTGACCATATGGAAACGGACGCCCGGAAATTGAGTCTGAGCGATAAGTTGGATGTAGCAACGATTTATCTTGCTTTGCACCAGATGGAGCGCGCTCAGGAGATGATGGCCTCTATCCATGAATATACGTTGTACAGTGAACAGCCAGCTATCTTGTCACGTGCCATGAGGCTCTATGCTCAATGGAAGCGTCTCGATAGGGAGGATGGGGGTACTGAACAGGGAACTCGTAATCGTGACGAGGTGTATCTCAAGGCATTGTCGATGGCTCGTACTCGACAGTGGTATCAACCGACTGCACAAGCAGATATCTTAGCTGCTTTGTTGACTGACCAGACTTGGAAACTCCCGGAAGGAACGGTTTCTTTCTTTGGAGCCGAACCGATTGTATTTTCCCAAGCTTCTCTAGCTCCTGGCTTCGTGGATAAGGTCGTCAAGGTATCGACTAAGCAGGACAATAGGCTTATCAATCAAAGCAACGAGGTGCTTTGGGGACATTTTGCCACTGCGTATCATCAAGAAAATAGTGAACAGCAGTCTGGTTCGGTAGATAGTGTAGCGGTGGGACAGGGACTTACCATGACGCGTACTCTTTATCTGATGGATGATTCTGGAGATATCGCTCAGGCCAAGAAACTGATTCCTGGCATGGCTATTCCTCAAGGGAGTCGCTTGACAGTGCTGTTGCAAATCGCTTTACCTACGAATCTGGATATGGTTAGGATACAAGATCATTTCGGAGCTGGACTCATGCCTGTCAATCAACGGTCAGGGTATCAATGGGGGACACTGCCTCCTTGGTTATCTGCTTCTTGGCTTCGTACTCGTTGGGCTGGGGCGGCTTATTATATACCGAATAGTTACTACGAGGTGGACCAGTCTTCGGTGTGTTTCTATATCAATCAGTTGCAGCGCGGACAGTACAGTTTGCAGTATCAGTTGGTGGCTCAACAGCGAGGAATCTTCCAAGGAACGACAGCTGAAATGGTTTCTTTATTTGCACCTGATTACCATGTAGTGGTACCGATTGGGCAAGTTCACATCGTGGAGAGAGATGATAAATAACTAAAATAGGGGATTTAATTAGCGTCTGTTTCTAATAGATAATTATCAGATTTATATATCTTTGCATAAATGGACTAACTGTGGGCTTCTGCCGATGGAAAAAATCGTTTTATATACAAATTAAAAGAAATGAATAGATGAAATATATTTATGCGTTGGGATTGTTCTTCAGCTCGTGTGTTTTAGTGAAAGCGCAGCCGCAGATGAAGCTCAAACAGGAGCGGATCGAATTGGGGCAAGTAGAGTGGAAACATCCGGTGAAAATCACTTATGACTTCGTCAATACGGGTGACAAACCGTTGATTCTGAGCAATGTGACAGCTAGTTGTGGGTGTACTAGTGTAGATTGGACCAAAGAGGTGATTCCTTCGCAGGGTACTGGTACAGTGACAGCGGTTTTTGATGCTGAGATGCTGGGCTCTTTTGAAAAGGATGTGGCTGTATATAGCAATTCAAATCCGACGCTGACGTATCTTTCATTTGGTGGAAAAGTGGTAACGAAGGTGACTGACTTCGACCGTAAGATGCCGGTGAACATCGGTTCGTTTAGATTAAAATCTGCTTTGGCATCTTTCGGTGTGGTTCCTGCTGGGGCTACAGATACCTTGGATATAGCGATTGCTAATGATGGGGGCAAGGCACTTCCTTTACAAATCATGCATCTCCCTCCTTATTTAGGGGTGCAGTATCTTCCTAAGGTGCTAGATGCGCAGAGTAGTGGGCATATAAAATTGTTTTTTGTCGGTACTCCTCCTGTATATGGGCAGCAAGAGGCGGTTTGTTATCTATCTCGTTTCCCTGGGGATGAAGTGGGCAATGAGAATCTGTTCCCTATCGAGTTTACTTATGTACCTGAGGAACAACAGATGACTGCATCTACTCCTATCATCGGCGTGAGTGATGATACGTTGGATTTGACGGAGGATATGGCTAAGCATCGAAGTAAGATACATCGAACTGTGGAGATTTATAGTCGTGGTAAAGAGCCTCTTCAGATTCTTCGTGTACAGTGTTTCGACCCTTCTGTGTCGGCTCATCTACGCAAAAGTACGATTGCTTCGGGCAAATCAACTAAGTTGTCGCTGCAGTTGGATACGAGAAAAATGAATGAATTGGATGATAGACAACAAGTCATCTTAATAACAAATGATCCACTTCGTCCTGTGATTACTATCGAATTGAGATGGCAGGTCGAAGTACAAAAATAGTTTATAGATATGGAACATCCAGAGAATGACAACCATTATAAAGGTTTAAAGGTAAATAAAGGAGTGGTACAACCTCCTGTAGTAAATCCATATAGACGTAAACGTGTCAAGAAGGTTACGTTTACTGTCGATGAATATGTAGCGGGTATCTTGGCGGGAGATGTGACGATTTTGAGTCAGGCTGTGACGCTTGTAGAGAGTGTCAATCCTCAGCATCAGGTGATTGCTCAGCAAGTCATCGAGAAGTGTCTGCCTTACAGCGGCCATTCGATGCGTATTGGTATCAGTGGGGTACCGGGAGCTGGAAAAAGTACGAGTATCGATAAGTTTGGTATTCATCTCTTGAAAAAATTTGGAGGAAAATTGGCTGTCTTGGCTATCGACCCTAGTAGTGAACGAAGCAAGGGGTCTATCTTGGGTGACAAGACGCGTATGGAGGAGTTGGCTGTTCATCCAGATAGCTTCATCCGTCCTAGTCCGGCTGCAGGTAGCTTAGGAGGTGTCGCACGAAAAACACGTGAGACTATCATCTTGTGTGAGGCGGCTGGATTTGATAAGGTGTTTGTCGAAACGGTCGGTGTGGGACAGAGCGAAATCGCGGTTCATAGTATGGTTGATTTCTTTCTCTTGATTCAACTCGCTAATACGGGGGATGAATTGCAAGGAATCAAACGGGGTATCATGGAGATGGCGGATGGTATCGTCATCAACAAAGCGGATGGTGATAATATTCCATATTGTGATTTGGCTGCTTCGAGATTCCGTAATGCGCTGCATCTTTTCCCAGTTCCAGATAGTAAGTGGACTCCTAAAGTTTTGACTTATAGTGGTTTCTATGGCATCGGTATCGAAGAGGTATGGAAAATGGTTTACGATTATATGGATTTTGTGAAAAAAAATCATTACTTTGAGAAAAAGCGTCGTAGACAAGCTAAATATTGGATGTATGAGAGTATCAATGAGCAGTTGAGGAATAGTTTCTTCAACAATGAATCCATAGGTACGATGCTCAAAGAGAAGGAAGAGGATGTACTCAATGATCGTGAAAGTAGTTTCACGGCTGCTCATGAACTTCTCGAATTGTATTTCTCTCAGATTCAAAAAAGATAGACTGAAGTTGTATTCTTAAAAATAATCAGGCCATGAGTATCAGTAAAATTAGTATTAAAGGGTTGTGGCATCGCTTCGATATCGAATGGGAGTTAACTCCTCATGTGAATATCTTAGCGGGGGTCAATGGAATTGGTAAAAGTACAATCATCAATCTCGTGGTGGCTCATCTAAAGGGTAAATCACTAGATAGTGCTGAAAATGTTGAGGTCTTTCTCAATGGTGAAGATGCTGATTTTATGCCTAATGCTTCGGGTAGGGCTGAGCTCAATTTCGATTTGATTCGGAGTTTCGACAGGCCATTGCTCCCTGCGGAGCAGTTACGGATGATTTCTGATGAACGAGTGGTTACTGAACAGGATTGGAAATTGTTTAAGTTGCAGCGTCAATATCTGGACTATCAGGTGAATATAGGAAACAAAACAATAAAGTATCTTCAGAGCAATGACGCTTCGGTACGTGACAAGGCTTATGAGGTGTCTAAACATAAGGCGCTATTTCAAGACCTTGTGGATGACCTCTTCTCTATGACGGGGAAGAAATTGGATCGTAGTAGCAATGAGATTCGGTTTATACAGGATGGTGACTTGTTGACGCCTTATAAGTTGGGTAGTGGCGAGAAGCAGATGCTCTTGATATTGATGACTTCATTGCTGCAAAATGGAGAACCGTTTACTCTTTTCATGGATGAACCTGAGGCTAGCTTGCATATCGAATGGCAACAGCGACTGATTGATTTAGTGCTTAAACTCAACCCGTCTGTGCAGATTATTCTCTCGACTCATAGTCCTGCCTTGATTATGGAGGGATGGATGAGTAGTGTCACTGAGGTGTCGGATATTGCTTCGGATTCTCGGGCTATGAATAATATTATGGAGGGCTAATTTATGAAGCATGAAGATGTCCATCAACATAGGCTGACCAAGCATGTGTCGTCTAAATATGTCGATGCTGCCAATGCGATGCGTCCTAAGAGTGAGCAGAAGAAACAGCGTGTGGTGGCTTATGTGGAGAGTTATGATGATATCGCTTTTTGGCGTTCTATATTGGAACAAGTGAATCGGGATAATATCATTTTTGAGGTTAAGTTACCTGGAAATGGGAACTTAAATAAGGGGAAGAAGCAGGTGCTGATGCAGACTATTGACCATGAGTCTTTGGGTAAAAATATGATTGCATGTGTGGATAGTGATTATGATTTCCTCTTGGGGAATGCTACGCATACGAGTCGTATCCTTAATAAAAACCCGTTTGTGTTTCAGACGTATGCTTATGCGATAGAGAATTTTCAATGTTTCGCAGATAGCTTGCACGAGGTGGTGGTGAAATCGACACTAGTGGACCGACGCAACTTCGATTTTAATTCGTTCTTTGAGGAATGGTCGAAGGTGGTCTTTCCTCTTTTTCTGTGGACGGTTTATTATTATACGAATCATGATACGCATAGTTTCCCGATGTATGTGTTTAATAAGGTGACAATGCTTCATTATGTCAATCATAGACAGCCTGAGAAGATGATCGATGCGGTGCGGAAATCGGTTACGAAGGAACTGAATAGATTGCGCAATCGGGATCGTGCTTCGCAGAAGAAAGTGAATCTCTTGATTCCTGAGATGAAAAAAAAGGGACTCGTGCCTGAGACGTGTTATCTGTATGTGCAGGGGCATCATCTCATGGAAGGGGTGGTCTTGAAACTTCTACAGCCAATTTGTGCTGAACTGCGCAAGGAGCAGGAATTGGAAATCAAAACACTTGCGGTTCACAAAGAACAGGAGCAGAATGAGTTGGCTTCTTATCAGCATGCTCAGATTGATGCTGAACTGATGCTTCGCAAGAATAATGATTATCAAGATTTGTATCTCTATCAGTGGGTTATCCGCGATTTGGAGGGCTTTCTACAACATAGAAAATAATTTTTTGTATATTTGCACCCATGGAAAAAAAGAAATGGATGTCTATAGCTGTGGGCGTATTACTCGTGTTGGTAGTAGGCCTTGGCTTCTTATTATATACAGAGAATAAAACCAAGAAAGCTTTGGTTCAAGAGTTTGTACTCGAAAAAGAGGATCTTGAAAATGAATATACACTTTTTGCTCAGCAGTACGATGAGTTGCAAATCAAAGTGAAAAATGATTCGCTTGATAATCTTCTTGATAAAGAACAGACTAAGGTGCGTGAATTGTTGTCTGAACTTAAGATGGTTAAAGAAAGTAATGCGAGTGAAATCAGACGGCTCAAAAAAGAATTGGCTGGATTGCGTAAGGTGATGCGTAGCTTCATCCAGCAAATCGATTCCCTTAATAAGATTAATGCGCAACAAAAAGTCGTCATCGCTACGGTTACTAATAAATATAAAAAGGCAACTAAGCAACGAGATGAACTTCAAGAGCAAAAGAAGGTTCTTGACCAACGTGTGGCATTGGCTGCTCAATTGGATGCTACCAATATCGTGGTGCGAGGGAAAACAAAACGTAAACATGATGCGCGTCGGGTGAAGGATATTCGCCAATTCGAAATTCGTTTTACGTTGACAAAAAATATTACTGCGGAGGCAGGTGAACGTACTATCTATGCACGTATCTTAAAACCGGATCATGAACTCTTATGTCGTGACCAATCGGCTTCGTTCCATTTTGAAAATAAGGATATCCCTTATTCTATTAAGAAATATGTCGAGTATACGGGAGAGGAACAACAAGTGACTCTTTATTGGGATGTTCAGGAATTTCTATATAAAGGGACTTATCGTATCGATCTTTTTGCGGATGGCACGATGATTGGAACTGCTACATATACAATTAAGAAGTAAATTGTAAACTCTACATAGCAAGCAGACTTTCTTAACTAAAATAATTCAAGAAAAATTTCTTTAATTGCAATAAAGGCTATACTTTTGCAACAGTGGTAAGGGATTACTGCATACAACAATATTTATAAACCAATTAATAAATAAATTATGTCTAAAGTAACTGTAGTAGGTGCTGGTAACGTAGGTGCAACTTGTGCTAATGTTCTAGCTTTTAATGAGGTAGCAGATGAAGTAGTAATGCTTGATATCAAAGAAGGTGTATCAGAAGGCAAAACTATGGATATGATGCAAACAGCTCAACTTTTGGGCTTTGACTCTGTACTTAAAGGAGTAACAAACGATTATTCTCAATCTGCTGATTCTGATGTAGTCGTTATCACTTCTGGTCTTCCTCGTAAACCTGGTATGACTCGCGAAGAACTTATCGGTGTAAATGCAGGTATCGTGAAATCTGTAGCTGAAAGTATTCTTAAATTCTCTCCTAACGCTATCTTGGTGGTCGTTTCTAACCCTATGGATACTATGACTTACTTGTCTCTTAAGACTTTGGGTCTTCCTAAAAATCGTATCATTGGTATGGGTGGTGCTCTTGATAGTTCTCGTTTCAAATATCGTTTGACTGAAGCTTTGGATTGCAATGCTAATGAAGTTGAAGGTATCGTAATCGGTGGTCACGGAGACAAGACAATGATTCCTTTGACTCGTTTTGCTACTTATAAAGGATTCCCAGTTTCTAACTTCCTTTCTGCTGAGCGTCTAGAAAAAGTTGCTGCTGATACTATGGTCGGTGGAGCTACATTGACTGGACTTCTTGGTACTTCTGCATGGTACGCACCTGGTGCTGCTGCTGCTTCTGTTGTTGAATCTATCATTCACAACCAGAAGAAGATGATTACTTGCTCTGTTCTTCTTGAAGGAGAATATGGTCAAAATGATCTTTGTATCGGTGTCCCTGTTATCTTGGGTAAGAACGGTGTTGAGGAAATCATCGAACTTCCATTGAATGCTGATGAGAAAGCTAAATTTGAGGCTTCTGCAGCTGCTGTTCACAAAACAAATGCAGCTCTTAAAGAAGTTGGCGCGCTTTAGTATATAGCGTAATTGATATTTTAAAAGTGGGTATCCGTCTATGACGGATACCCACTTTTTGTTTTTTATAGGATGTGAAATGCTGATTGAAGTGATTGCTGTTGTCTCTTGGATCAAATGATTATCCGTGGTTTCTCCGTAATCATGTGACGGTAAATGTCTTTACTAAACATATATAGGTTGGCTGGCTTCTTGGAATTGGGCTGCCGTTCTTTCTCATCTAATTGTACAATATATGGTTTGCTAATCATTTTCTTTCGGAAATTACGATTGTCTATCGTGATGTCAAAAATAGTCTCATATACACTGAGCAAACTGTTGAGCGTGAATTTTATCGGAAGGAGATGGTAGATGATGGGGGATACATTAATAATCTCTTTGACGTACTTAAAGGCCATCTCGATGATATATTGATGGTCGAATCCTAATTCGGGGAGTGCATTGATTGGAAACCATTGGTAGTTGGGGTCTTGAATCTCAAAATCGGAACAATGGGTCAGTGCATAATAACCAACTGATAGGGTACGGGGGTCTATTTGTTGACTTTGGGACCATAGTAGGTCTTTATTTTTCGTGACTCGTTTGGGATTCCCAAAGGTTCGAAATTGACGCATGAAAGGTGCATCGTGACCACTTACGTCATGCATCACTCGCTGAGCGGCTGTATCTAATCGCTCTGATTTGAATATATGATTGCCTGTCAATACCCAATCGTCTATGATGGGATAATGGGGGTTGTGCAGGTTTAAGTACCGTTTCGAAAGAAGTACATTTATATCTTTACCGTCAAAACCAAATAAGACGATATCTACGGATATGTTTTTTATTTTTCTGAAGTCCATGTGTTTTTTGCTTTGTTACTTGCTATATGTCAAGTCGAGTAATCAGTTATCTGTTAAAACGTATTATGTACATTTATATTCGTATAGCTGCTGTTATTCCTATCCAAAGATAGGAAATAATTTTTGATACTAAAAGGATTGTTTCTCTTAAATTCCTTAATATACTTATTTATACGCTATTATATACCGTATTTTCTATTCTATGGACATAGAAATATGTTATAGAACACAATAAGCGTAAAAAGTACTCTTTATCTCTCTTTTTTTGTGTTTTTTGTTTTGTAAATAAAATCTTTACTCTATATTTGTAACATAAACGTAATGTGTACGTTTTATGTATTTCGAAAGCAATTATCCGAATTAACTTTAAAAGAATAATAGATGAATCACAAAAATTACAATTTTGCAGGTATGGATGCTGAACAGCTTCCTATCGCTGAGAATAAATTGCATGGTGGTAAACATTTTGCTGGCTTATATGCAGGGGAACATGTTGCGGCTACTGAGTTTGTTATCGGTGCTACATTTGTCGCTTTGGGGGCTAGTACTCAGGATATTATCCTCGGACTTCTAATCGGTAATATCTTAGCGGTATTGAGCTGGACTTTTATCACTGCTCCTATAGCTGTTCAGACTCGTCTAAGTCTATATACTTATTTAGCCAAAATAGCTGGTCAATCAATGACTACTGTTTATAATTGGGCCAATGCACTTATCTTTACCGTGATTTCGGCGGCTATGATTACAGTGTCGTCTTCTGCGGTTCGCTTCTTATTTGGTATTCCTGCACAGCTTAATTGGTATTCTACTAATCTGGGGTTTATCGCTATTGTCTTGGCTGTGGGATTGGTCGTGGTACTTGTGGCTTTGTATGGGTTCAATACGGTGGCTGATTTCTCTAGCATTTGTGCGCCTTGGTTATTTACCTTGTTTATGGCTGGTGCTTTGGTATTGCTCCCTGTACTAGCTAATAATGTGTTGGGGGTTACTTCTATTCATTCTTGGGCTGACCTTATACAGATAGGAGATTCCTCCATTTGGAAGGGGGTCACTGATTCCGGAGAGAAGGGGATTGGCTTGTTTGAAGTGATTGGTTTTGCTTGGGCTGCCAATTCGATTACTCATGTGGGACTTATTGATATGGCTATCCTTCGGTATGCTAAGAAATCATATTATGGTTTATATACTAGTTTCGGTATGTTATTTGGCCATTATCTAGCATGGATTGCTGCTGGTATTATGGGAGCTGGAGCTGCTGTGTTATTACATGCTTCTGTTGGTACTCTTGATCCTGGAGATGTGGCTTATTATGCACTTGGTGCTTCTGGTTTTGTGATTATTATCGTGGCTGGATGGACAACTGCCAATGCTAATCTTTATCGTGCCGGCTTGGCTGCTCAAGCGATATTTAGTAACCATTCACGCCGTAAGACAACTTTAGTAGTAGGATTAATCACTATGGTTGTCGCTTGTTTCCCTTTCGTCTTTGCACGGATGCTTCCGCTATTGACTTACTCTGGTCTGCTAGTGGTACCAGTGGGTGCAATCGTTGCTACTGAGCATTTTATATTTCCTCGTATTGGCTTCACTCGTTATTGGGCGAAGTATCAGGGATTAAAAATAAGTAGGCCTGCTATTATTACTTGGGGCGCTGCACTGGTCTTTGGTTTTGGCTTAAATGCACTTGGATTTATGTCGTTTTACTATCTCTTTATTCCTACTTGGTTCTTTAGTGCTATTCTTTATACAACTCTTGCTTATTATGCTGGGGCAACGAAAGATTATGCTGCTCAAGAGGCTGAAGAGGTGGCTTATAATGAAGCTGTAAAGCATTATCAAACGGAGAAGTCAAAGGAGGAATTGACTATCGAAAAGGATAAATCGATCTTTTCTAAAGTGCTTACTTTGATCTCTATCATCTGTCTTATCTTGATTCTATGGTTGGCTATCTATTGCTTTACGAGTAGTCCGGATATGAAGGTGTATCAGGAGAATAAGGATATGTTCAACAAATATGCGTTTATGCTTACTCTGGGGTATTTCGCTACCGCTTATTGGGCACTGTTACGTCAAAAAGCATTGAATAAAAGGATGCAATCTGTATTGGATAAAAAAACAATTTAATATATATTTATTATGACAACGTCAATTAAACTTAGACAAGAGAATTTATCTCTGATCCCTGATTCTGTAAACAAACCTTCTTACAATCGTGATGAGGTAAAAACGAGTATCGTTCATATCGGGGTGGGCAATTTCCATCGCTCACATGAGGCATTTCTTACGCATCGTTTGATGGAGGAAACTGGTGACTTGAACTATGGTATCTGTGGCATCGGGTTATTGGATCATGACCGTCGCATTTATAATGCGTTGAATTTGCAGGATGGGCTTTATACATTGGTCATCAAAGAGATGGATGGAACGCGTACTGCTCATGTAGTAGGGTCTATCGTCGAGTTTATATTGGCACCTGATAATCCGGTCGGGGCTGTGGAAAAAATGGCTAGTCCGGATACGAAAATAATCTCTATGACCATTACTGAAGGGGGATATAACTTACTTGAGGGTACAGGGGATTTTGATTTTACTAATCCTGTGGTAAGCGAAGAAATGATGAATCCTCAAAATCCTAAAAGTGTCTTTGGCTACTTGGCACAGTCATTCAAACTTCGCAAAGAAAGAGGTTTGGGGGGAGTAACTATTCAGTCGTGTGATAATATCCAGAATAATGGAAATGTAGCTCGTAAGGCGATTACTTCTTATATCGCTAGGGTTTATCCTGACTTGATTGAGTGGGTAGAAGAAAATGTCACTTTCCCTAATAGTATGGTGGACCGTATCACTCCTGTGACGGTAGAGGATGATATCACTCGTCTGGCTGAGGAGTATAACATTGAGGACCAATGGCCTGTCGTATGTGAGCCTTTTATCCAATGGGTGGTTGAGGATCATTATGCTGTATCTCGTCCTGCATGGGAAAAAGTGGGGGCTAATTTTGTTGAAGATGTCAAGCCTTATGAAAACATGAAACTTCGTCTACTCAATGCTGGACATTCGGTACTGGGCTTGTTGGGCGCAATTCATGGTTATGATACTATTGATCAATCTGCTGATGATGAGGTGTTTAGCTCTTTCCTTAGAAGTTATATGGACAATGAAGTGTCTCCTACGTTAGGAGATCTTAAAGGAATCAATCTCGAAGAATACAAAGAAAAGTTGCTGTCTCGTTTCCGTAACAAAAATATCCGTGACCAAATAGCTCGTATCTGCCTGCAAAGTTCTGCTAAAATTCCTATCTTTATCCTTTCTACAGTAAACGAACGACTTGCTAAGGGGGAATCTATTGACCGTGCTGCTTTTACGGTTGCTGCATGGTGTAAATATAATGATGGAGTCGATGAGAAAGGTCGTACTTATAAAATCGATGATGCGCTTAGCAATGAGTTGGTCAGAGTAGCAGCTATCTCTCACAATGACCCTACTGCTTTCTTGTCTATCAAGAGTGTCTTTGGTGGTTTGGCAAACAATGACCTTTTTGTGAAGTCATTTGTTCGGGCTCTTGAAATGATTCGTCAGTTCCCAATCAAGGAGTGTGTCAAGAAAATGATTGAAAGAGATTAAGTAGGGGACTATTAGTGATGAGGGATACTATTTTGATGTAGTGGGTATCATGCTATAAGTGATTTCGTAATATTCTAAAACAAAGAAAATGAAAAAGGAAAGACCTATTATTGTTGGTGTTGGTGAACTCTTGTGGGATATGTTGCCTACTGGAAAAAGGGCCGGTGGGGCTCCAGTAAATTTGGTGTTTCACGCTACTCAGCTGGGTGCTCAAGGTTATGCTATCAGTGCAGTAGGTAAGGATGCTCTAGGGGATGAACTGCTCAAAGTGATGGATGAACAATCAATCAAATATATTGTTCCTCGTGTGGATTATCCTACCGGAACTGTACAGGTTACTCTGAAAGAGGGAAGTCCGTCTTATGATATTGTTGAAGATGTGGCATGGGATTATATTCCTGTCACTGATGAGGCTAAAGAGATGGTCACAAAGGCTGATGCTATTGCTTATGGTACTCTTGCATTACGTAATCGTATGTCTCATGAATCTATTTGTACTCTTTTACGTTCTGCTCCGAAAGATGCCTTGAAGTATTATGATATTAATTTACGTCAGGATTATTATAGTCTTGACTTGATTGAGGAATTGCTCCAATTATCTAATATCCTCAAGATAAATGATGAGGAACTTGAAGTGCTTGTTCCTATGTTTGGATTAGAGGGGAAATCTCATAATGAGATTGCAAGATGGTTTATTCAGAAGTATGAATTGCACTATTTTATTCTTACTGCTGGTGGAGATTTTAGTTCTATCTACAGTCCCAAAGAGGAATCTTATATTGAGACACCTAGAGTCAAAGTGGCTGATACTGTTGGGGCAGGAGATTCTTTTTCTGGTGCTTTCTTGTATTCTATACTAAAAGGAGATACTATGCGACAAGCACATCAAAAGGCTGTCGAAGTTGGCGCGTTTGTTTGTACAAATAGTGGGGCTTGGCCTGAACATTTGCATTCGGAAGATTTTGTTTAGATGGTGTCTGATAATTTAAATGAGGTGTTATCAATGAGTCTGTTCTGTTTATTATAGTTATAGTTCGGTTTGTTTTTACTTAGGGATAGACTAACGGGAAGAGAGTGATTTATCATTCTTTTCCCGTTATTTTTTTAATATCGAAATTCTGTTGTTTAATAGTACTTATTTGTTTGCAAAATTCTTTTATATTTTCTATATTTACTTTATATATGTAAATATGCGCACTTACAAAATTGATTATGACATAGACGACTTCTTGTCGTATTGTCAGCAATGATGTCTTTATTTAATTGTTTATTTTTTTTCTTGATTTGATACGTAACTCTCTTTGGTTTTTTTAATCAAGAAGATTAATAGATTATATTAGCAATAAGCTAAAAGGATTTTGTTACATTATAAATGGAAAGAAGATGAAGAACGGAAAACCAATTATTGTAGGTATCGGAGAGCTCTTGTGGGATATATTACCTACAGGGAAACGCGCTGGAGGGTCTCCAGTGAATTTAGTGTTTCATGCGAACCAATTAGGTGCCTTGGGATATGCTATTAGCACTGTAGGGGATGATCCTTTAGGAGATGAATTACTTAGAGAAATGGATGCCAATAAAGTACAGTACGTGGTCCCTCGAGTAAAACAACCTACTGGAACTGTCAGAGTAACTTTAGCTAATGGAAATCCGACTTACGATATCGTAGAAGATGTCGCTTGGGATTATATTACAGTGACTAAGGAGGCGGAGGAAGTGATTTCTCATGCCGATGCAGTGGCTTATGGTACACTTGCTTTGCGTAGCAGTGTATCTAGACGGTCTATCTTGCAACTCATTCGTTTAGCTCCCAAAGAGGCGTTGAGATATTATGATGTCAATTTACGTAAAAATTACTATTCTTTGGAACAGGTAGAGGAGTTACTTGATTTGTCTGATATTGTTAAGATTAATGATAAGGAATTGGCTATCTTGACTCCTGCGTTAGGACTCGGAAATATGACTAATGATGAAATCGCTCATCTATTGATGCAGAAGTATAACTTGAAGTATTTTATTCTTACGGCAGGTGGTAATTATAGTTCTGTATATGGACATACGGAAATCTCTTGTATCAAAACTCCATTTGTTCAGATTGTAGATACTGTAGGTGCTGGAGCTTCTTTCTCTGGAGCATTTCTTTATTCTATCTTGACTGGTGCTTCTTTGAGGGAGGCGCATAAGAAAGCAGTTCAAGTGGGTGCTTTTGTCTGTATGAGTAGTGGTGCTTGGCAGCAACATCCTGGGTCGGAATATTATTTCTAGAAGCTTGTATCTTAGTAATTAATTTAGCGGGTGACTTTGTGCAAAAGTCTTAGCGGGCACAAACATATTAGCCTCATCATTCTAAACAGATTGATGAGGCTATTCTTTTGTTTCTGGTGATGTGTTACGGTCTGATAATCCCTTTCTTTCGTATGCTTTCTATATAGACCTATTGTTTTTGTTTTGAACTTTTTATTTGTGGTTTGCCATTACTTTGTGATAAGGGAAAATCTTCTCGCCTGTATGAAGCCTAATCCAAGTGTCATATCCTCTTACTCCTTTTGTCAATTGGAATACACGTCCTCCGTTTCCACAAGGAAGGTCAAAATAGACGATCTTACCACCTGTGTACTGGGCGTATCCTAAGGAAATACCACAATATTCTGTGACATAGTTGTCATTGTGATCATGACCAACGAAGGTTCCCATCACATCTCCTTGTGATAGCATTGCAGCAAATAATCCTGTATTTATTTTCGGTGCACATGCTTTTTCTCCTCTTATTCCGATTAATGGAGCTGATTCGTCTGAAGCTGCTAAGTTATATTCTGGTAATGGAATATGGAAGAAAGCAAGTGCTGGTAAGGGAGTTCCATTATTTATCTGGGTGTAGTGTTTGCTTTTTGTTCTATAAGCCTCTATTTGAGTAGGTTTAATCCAATCATATCCTTCGATTTGTTTGAGAGGACTATATGCATGGGAATCAAAGCAATAGAGAACGAATGCGGGTTTATCTTTATCGTCCATAATAGGTAAGGTGAAATCAGAATCACCCACTACCTTCTTGTCATCGATACCTACATTACCAGGTAAACTTTCTACGATAGCTTGGAGCTGTTTTGTTGTTAGATCTCTTTCGGCATCATGGTTTCCCCAAGTCACGGCAAAAGGTATTTTTCTATCAATGATTGGTTTTAATACTTCCTTCAAAGCTTTCTCTGCAGGTTTTCCCCACACAATATCTCCTGTAATAATTACCAAGTCGGGAGTCTCTATGTCAAGTACTGTCTGAATGTTATCAATCGCATCTTTCGATGCAGTAACCAAAGAGTCATGTTTCGCATCACTCTTAGATGAAGGATATTGAGGTACGTAATGTACATCAGAGAACTGGACGATTTTAAATTTATTGTTCGCATTGAACTTTAAATTTGTTTGTTGAGCAATTGCTGGGATGATAATCATCATTGCGAGAGCCAATACGAGTTTTTTCAGGTGATTCATAGTTTTTCTATTTAATTTTTTGTTGGAGCCAATTTACTCAAAAAAGGATTTAGTATGTCCCTTTAGTATTTGTTTTTTATATATTTGTAATAAATACGGTTTTTATATGTCAATTAGATGAATTCATTATGAATGAACTAGAAACTAAATCGATTATTGAACGTGTCGTCGATTTTTTTAGTGACCCTGTCATTAGGTTCACTGACAATTTTAATATTAGCGTGGTTAGTATGATTCAATTACTTGTTTTGTTAGTAATCACAGTTCTTGTATTATATGGAAAACGTAGAATGATATATCGTTCTCATCGTCTAAATACAGGAAAGAAATATTCGTTGAACAATCTTGTTCGATACGTTGTTGTTGTCATAGCCGCACTGTATGCTTTGCAAATAATGGGGATAGACTTCAAAGTCTTGTTAGCCGGTTCTGCAGCATTGCTAGTCGGAGTAGGACTTGGTTTGCAAAATCTATTCTCTGATTTTGTTTCTGGTATCATCTTGCTGATAGATAATTCTATCAAGGTGGGAGATGTGATTGATATTAATGGGCTTGTTTGTGAAGTGAAAGAAATCAATCTTCGGACTACTCTTGTCTTGACTCGTGATGACAAATTTATCATGCTACCAAATACTTTCTTGACCAAGAATAAACTCATCAATTGGAGTCATACAACAGAGGCTTCTCGATTCGAAATAAATGTGGGAGTAGACTATAATAGTAATGTAGCAGAAGTGATGCGTATAATGAAACAAGTGGTAGATAATGAGTCTGAAGTTGCCAAGGTGCCTGAGCCATTTGTACGCTTCAATGAATATGGAGAATCGTCTCTTAATTTCACTGTTTATTTTTGGTGTAGTGAATTATTTCGTGTAGAAAATATCAAGAGTAGTATCCGAGTAAAATTGTTTCAGGCATTTAAAAAAGCGAATATTACCATTCCTTTCCCACAACGTGTCTTACATACCGCTTCAGACGAACCTTCAGATTCTAGCTTGAAGAAGAATTAAGTGACATCAGCTAAAACCCATAAGTATCTATAAGAATCGATTACAAGAAAATACCCGCAAGTAGATTAATGATAACAATGAATCTATCTGCGGGTAATTAATCTCTATGGATTTCCATGTTCTACATCGTGTCCATATATTTGGCTACAATTTGATTTATTAGTTGGGAATCACGTGTTAGTTTCTTATTCAGTTCGTTATCATTTAGAGCAATCAGATTTTTAGCAAAAGAATTAATCAATTCAGGTTTGAAGGCCCCAAATTGTTCAAGTACGTCATGTCTTTCCAGTAAGCGATGTCCCGAATCCACACAACAAGTAGGAAGTTGTTTCAAAGTCTTCAGCTTATCTTGATAATCAGCACTGAAGATATTTTTTGAGACAAAAGTCTTGTCTGCCAAGGTAAGGGCATCAGGCATAGTTAATCCATGTGTTGCAGCGGTAATAAGTCCTGCAGCTAAAAGATAAACGTCTGCAGAACCGTCTGGGACACGAAACTCTACAGTTTGTCTTATTTCATTTGCTGATGCACTTTCCGTCTCCATAGGATTGGCTAGCTTTGCCATGTCCTTTTTTGTCGTCCATCCTAGTGGAACTCGGACAAGTGCAGATCGGTTGCGGTATCCCCAACAAATGTAAGTTGGAGCTTCTTGTCCTGGAACCAAACGGAGATAACTAGTCGGAATAGTATTGCCAAAAGCGGTGAGCACATCTGCCATATCCATGATGCCTGCGATGACACGACGTGCATCATCTGAAAGTTCTCCATTTTCAAGCATCTTATTTTGATTTTCTTTTTCCAATTGCATGTGGAAATGAAGTCCACTACCAGCTTTTCCTTCACAAATCTTAGGCGCCCAACTAACGGTCAATTCTTCCTGTTTACAATACATTCGGAGTATCCATTTGGCCAATAAAAGGTGAAAGATAGCTAGTTCTGGTTCTTCAGGAAGAAATTCAATCTCATGTTGTTCATAGAGATAATTATGAGTATAGAAGGTACCCACCTCCGAGTGCCCATATTTGACTTTACCTCCACAGCGAACTAAGGTATCAAGAGCAGCCTGTCGTATATGTTCATATTTCGCAAATGGGGCACTTGCATGATACCCTTTTTGGTCCGTTCCCTTGAATACTTCATCTTTAGGACCTCGGATATAATATTCGAGTTCAGCCAGCATCTTAAATTGATAACCTGTTCGTTTTTGCAGTTCCTCATAAGCTTTTTGCATAATATATTGAGGAGCACTTTGGAGTGGAGTCCCATCAGCAGTAAAGAAAGTACAGAAGATACTAAGCGTCGGTTGCTCAGTGAAAGGATCCATAAAAGCCGTACGGTACAATGGGATGACATATAAATCGCTTGATGCATTATCTATATGTTGGAATAAGCTAGACCCATCTACTCGTTCTCCAAAGGTGAGGATACTCTCTAGGTGTGCTTGATTGGAAGGGGCAAAATTTAATAATTTGAGTTTGCCATCTCCTCCAGCATATCTAAAATTAAGCAATCGAATGTCGTGTTCGTTCATTACGTCCATAATATCCCTACGTGTAAACTGAGCAGCTGGCTTTTGTAGTATTTGTTCCAACTCCGTAGTTGGTTGAAAAGAATGGTTCATAGCATTAAAATATAGGTTCTAAATTAGTTTCATCTCTCAAAGATATCGAAACAAACTAGTATAGCCTAACTTCGAGAGGATGTTTAGGAACAGAAAATGGAGAAAAAAGCTTTCTTTTCTTCTCCATTGTTTGTTTCAAGTTCCTTGTTTATATCCTCTTATTCTCCAAAATGCCAGACCTCAAAATCTGTAGCTTGAGCATAGTCAGTTAATAACGATTTCGTGAGTGTAATGGCCTCATCAAGATGACTCAAATCACCATCATAACCATTGATAATAATCAATACATGTGTCGTATCTAAATCTATCTTTGTTCGTTCATGGTCACTTGTCGGTGTACCGAATCCCCCAATAGAATCCCTATATACAGGCATCTTAGAGATATTTAGTGAGCCACGTCCTATGGCTTGATAATCTTCTCCCTCACGACCAATCCCCAGAGTGATAGTATCCCCTTGAATCTTATCACCATCAAACCCTCCGATACTATGTCCTGTCACCAATGAGACTAAATTGATGACATCTACAAGCGTATCAATCTGATAGAGGTCCATCCCCCTAAGTATTCTACGACGTAGAGCCTCACTAGAAGGACGGTAGCGACTAGGTTGCTTGCCACAAGCCTTGTAAGCCGATCGTGTCGCTGCAATAGTCTGATGCATCTTGATTGATTCTGTTGTTTCTGTATCACACAATTGAGTCGTAAATGCAGTGATCTGTTTCCACAACGAATCACAGAAAGAAGAGTTTGTCACATTAGCCGTAATAGCTACTCCGCGGAACAAAGGGCATTTGTTTTTGATCTCAGAAGATAGATAAATTTCTTTTTTCATAAGCAAGAAGTCGCAAATCAATGAATTGTTATTTTATGACAAAGATAAGGAAATCGATAGGAATATAGTTATCTTTGGAGAGTAAAAAAAGTGAGTACATGAGTATAGAAATACATAAAATAGACCAATCGACTTCGCTGCCTATTCCCTTTGCTGATGAAGGTATTCGAGCAGGATTCCCTTCTCCGGCACAAGACTATATGCAACTAGCCATAGACTTGAATCAAGAACTGATTCATAATCCAGCATCAACCTTTTACGGTCGTGTAGTAGGAGACTCTATGATTGATGCACAAATCTATGAAGGAGATTTACTCGTGATTGATAAGTCACTTGAACCCCGTGATGGTGATTTAGCCGTCTGCTTTTTAGATGGAGAATTTACACTCAAATATATCGAGATAGATGATGAAGTGATATGGCTACGGCCAGCCAATAATCACTTCAAGCCCATCAAGGTGACTCCAGACAACGAATTTATCGTTTGGGGAATCGTGACTTATACCATTAAGAAAAGACGTTGACAGGCTTTTCTCATTTACTTTATTCAACTATTTCTTAGATTTCATAAATATGTATGCATTAGTTGACTGTAACAATTTTTATGTCTCTTGTGAACGAGTCTTTCGGCCCGATTTACGAGACAAGCCCGTGTTGGTTCTAAGCAACAACGATGGCTGTGTCGTAGCCTTGAGCAATGAATGTAAGCAGTTAGGAATCCATCGAGGTGTCCCTCTTTATCAGATACAAGAGATGATTAAGCAGCATGATATAGCCGTTTTTTCCTCCAACTATACCCTCTATGGCGACATGTCCAATCGCGTGATGCAACTATTGACTGATATGAGTCCCGATATCGAGATATACTCCATCGATGAAGCTTTCTTAGACCTTTCCGGATTTGACTTAATCGATTTAGAAAGCTATGCCCGACAGTTATCCCGTGTAGTGGTAAAATCCACAGGCATCGCAGTAGGCATAGGCGTAGCACCAACAAAGACACTCGCCAAGATAGCAGGTCATTTTGCCAAAAAGTATCCAGGTTATAAAGGAACCTGTGTGATAGACAATGATGAGAAGCGCCTCAAAGCATTGAAACTGACTGACATAAGTGATGTGTGGGGCATTGGTCGAAGAAATGTGACGAAATTAAAAGCACTAGGCATCATGACGGCTTATGATTTGACACTTCGTTCCAAGTCATGGATACAAAGTAAACTAACTATAGTCGGTGTCCGTTTATGGTTAGAATTGAAAGGTACTCCCTGTATTGAGCGAGAAGACTCCAGAGCCCGAAAATCGATTTGTACTTCCCGCTCTTTTGGTGAGATGGTCTCTACGTATGACGAATTGGCAGAGAGCGTAGCCTATTTTGCTTCTCGGGGAGCTTCCAAACTACGCAAACAACATTCTGTAGCCAGCATGATTACCGTATTTATCTACACAAATCGTTTCAGAGAAGACTTACCTCAATACACCACGAGCCAAAGCCTCAAATTGAGTTCCCCTGTAAGTGATTCAGTACAAATCGTCGAGGCCGCTCTTCAAGCTCTACGGATGATCTTTCGTGAAGGATATCTTTATAAAAAGAGTGGGGTTATCCTACAAAATATCTCTTCTGATGAAGCGATACAACTCTCTCTCTTTAACCAAAAAGACACCAAGAAGCTTAATAAAATCTCTCAAGTGATGGATGAAATAAACCGCAAGAACGGAGATGATACCGTACATCTCGCCGTACAGAAAATGGATAGAAATACCAACACAGCAAACGAACAAGCAGTCAAATGGCGATTAAAAGAAGACTATAAATCGGCCCGTTTCACGACAAATCTAAAAGAGATAATACAAGTAAATGCCAAATAATATCTCGCGATATTCTTTGGCATCCCTATCTGATTCCTCTCTCTTGAACATCTTATCTTCCAAAAAGATTTCAAAAGCTATATCTTTCTAGTTATCAAGATAATACTGTATGGTACTCACTACCCTAATTGTTTTGATGTAGGGCGTATAGCTATCACGGTCATAAATACTAAATTGACCTTGATTGGCCGTTCTTATTTTGCCCAATTTACTCTGACTATCTTTGGCAAACTGTTCTGCAGACTTCCGTGCATTCTTAGTTGCCTCTTCAATCATGGCAGGCTTAATCGCATTGAGTGTGGTATATTCATATTCAATCCGATTCTCATAGCTATTTCCACTATTGATAGGGATACCCTTTTTTAGAAGTTCAGTTTGTTTGGCAATCAGTTTACGTACCAAATCTACTCGTTGGCTAGATACAGTAATCACTGCAGACGTTTTGTAGCGATACATCGGAGATTTATTGCCATAATAATTAGCCTGAGTATCTTCAATCTTAGGAGCAGCTATAGCTATCTCATCAGTCTCGATACCGCTTTCTTTGAGAAATGCAGTAATCGTCTGATTCATAGATTCGATTTTGGTATACAGTTCTTGTACACTATTGCCCATGAGCTGATAAGAAATAGGCCATGTCACTTTATTTGCTTTGACTTCTTTAGTCGCCAAACCTTTAACCGTCACGATTCGTTCACGAGCGATGTAATGTTCGATTCCCACCTGCAAGAGAAAAGCACCGATGGTTATTCCCAAAGCCAATATGACTGATTCTCTAATCCAATTCTTCATAATTATTCTTTTTGGTTAGTAATTTAACTCCTATACCCACAAATATACTAAATGCGAATTGAAAAGGCACTAGATTAGCGTGTGTTTTCATCTCTTTTTCGCTATCTTTGTAACAAGAAAAGAATAAAATGTATGAATAAAAATGTAGTCGAAATACCTCATGCCGGTACTTGTACTATCACAGCTCCTAAAAAGCTCTATGGACAGTATGTGTTGCCTGCTTCTAAGAGCATCAGTAATCGTGCATTAATAATCAATGCATTGTCAGGTAGTGAAAATACATTATCCAACCTATCGATTTGTGATGATACCGATGTCATCGTCAGTGCTTTTCTAAGTGATTTGAAACAAGTAGATGTAAAGGCTGCAGGCACTGCTATGCGCTTCATGACTGCTTATCTAAGCATCACTCCAGGAAAACATTTGATTACAGGGACGGCACGAATGTGTGAACGTCCTATAAAGATACTTGTCGATGCTTTGACTCAACTAGGAGCTAAGATACGATATGTAGACAAACCCGGTTATCCTCCCTTAGAGATAGAAGGAACAGAGCTCACCGGCTCGATTGTCGGCATCAGCGGACAAGTCAGTTCTCAGTATATCTCCGCATTGATGATGATAGCCCCTATGTTAAAGAAAGGGCTCAACCTCCATCTCCTTGGTAAAGTCGTCTCTATGCCTTATATCCTGATGACTGCAGATTTGATGCGTCATTTTGGAGCTGTTGTCGAGCATCCCGAAGCCCAGACTTTACATATTGCCCCTACCGGTTACACCTCTTGTCCTTACTTAATCGAAAGTGATTGGAGTGCCGCCTCTTATTGGTATGAGATGATGGCATTGACTTCAGATAAAGACGCCGTTATTCGGTTGCCGAACTTACACGCTATTTCCTTGCAAGGAGATGCTAAGATTATCGATATATTCACTAAATTAGGTGTAAAATCAGAGCAAGACGGAGATACCATGATTCTTTCCAAAATAGAAGAGAAAGTCAGTTTCATGGATGCAAATCTGTTAGACATCCCCGACATGGCACAGACATTAGTTGTGACCTGTTGCTTACTCGATATTCCTTTTTGCTTCACCGGTTTACAATCCTTGAAGATAAAAGAAACCGACCGTATCGAAGCCCTCATCAAAGAATTAAGCAAATTAGGCTATGAAGTAGGTCAAAAAGACAACTCCGAATTGTATTGGGCAGGTGGTCATTGCGAACAAGTGGAAGACCCTATTATAGAGACCTATCATGACCATCGTATGGCCATGGCATTTGCTCCTATCGCGATGCGTAGAGGAACCATAAAGATAGCCAATATGGAAGTAGTCAGTAAATCATACCCTCAATATTGGGAACATCTAGCAACATTGGGATTTAACATTAAAGGATAAAAAAGAATTATGTGGATATTAGTAATCGCTCTTGTCGTCTTAGGGATTATCGCTCTAATAGCCGGTGGAATCAGAAATTCCAAGCTACAGAAGAAAATAGACAGTGGTGAAATCGAAAAGATGCCAGAAGTAGTAGAGCCCGAAGCAGAGTGCTGCGGACAATTTGAAATCTGCGAACAAGACAGTTTGCTCGCTGCAGTAAGTAAAGATGTAGAGTATTACGACGATGAAGAGTTGGATCGTTATAGAGGGATGCCATCAGACTCCTATACAGAAGACCAAGCAGAAGAATTTCGTGAAGTATTCTATACGATGGACGAAACCGATGTACCCGGTTGGGTGCGTTCGTTGACTCTCCGAAGTATAGAGATGCCCGATGCGATGAAAGATGAAGTTCTGCTTATCGTCAACGAACGTCGAAAGATCTCATAAAACTATCCGCTATTATTTACCCTATATACGATTAAGTATGCACGAATTAATAATAAACAATCTAGAAGAAATTTCAGCAGTAGCCGCTCAGTTTATCACCGCGATAGGTGAGAGCCGTGTGATTGCTTTTTATGGAGAGATGGGTACAGGCAAGACCACCTTCATCCAAGCTATCTGTAAGCATTTAGGAGTCACTGATGTAATCAATTCTCCCACCTTTGCCATAGTCAATGAATACCTCGCTTCAGAAACAACGATTTACCATTTTGATTTCTATCGCATCAAGAAGCTAGAAGAAGTCTATGATATGGGTTATGAAGAATATTTTTATGGAGACGGATACTGTTTCATCGAATGGCCAGAGCTCGTCGAATCTTTATTGCCAGATGATGTACTGCGCGTCCATATAAAAGAACGACCAGATGGCAGCCGAAGCATATCTTTTTAATTATATCATTCAAGGATTCCTCCTACTAGGTGGTATTGGCATGCTATACATGTCACTAAAAAATGTGGATTGGTTTTTTACCTCTCCCCATATCCGCAATTACTTTTATAAACTAAATAGACAGCAACTACGATACTTGTATGCCATCCTAGGTGGATGCTGTATCGTATTTGCTGTCTATTTTTTTCTAGAGACTCGAGCTCTTTTAGCTTGACGTAGTCCTTATTCTTGAGACAATTGGTCTGAATATTCTAGTTCAGCCTGAATGACCAACAAAACTTCATCTTCAATAAAATTCTCTTGCATCGGGTCTTTCTTAGACTCTTTGACGACATATTTAGCGATTTTTTCCAAATCTAATTCAACGAAGCCATTTTCGTCAGGTTTAGACTCCAAGATTCCACTTTCAATATAATACTCATCGATAAGATCGATGATATAAGTCAACGTGTCATCATCATACTTCTCTTGAAGCTCTTGTGGAATATATCCTTTGATAAAATGAATCGTTTGTTCTTCGTCGATTTTGTCATCTAAGAAATCGGTTGCTTTCATAATTATGAATTTAAATGAATACTATTTCCCGAAGGAAATGAATGGTCTATGTATTTATTGGCAGTCTACAACAAGTTCTCCAACTTAGCAACGATTGCTGCTTTTTGGTTAGCTCCGACCATCTTGTCAACTAATTTTCCATCTTTGAAGAAAAGAAGAGTAGGGATGTTACGAATACCAAATTCAGAAGGAGTTTCAGTGTTATCGTCAACATTACATTTACCGATAGCAGCTTTACCTTTATAGTCGTTTGCAATTTCTTCGACAACAGGTCCGACCATCTTACAAGGTCCGCACCATTCAGCCCAAAAATCAACTACTACAACTTTGTTCTCTGCTAAGACCGTTTTTAGATTTGCATCTGTAATTTCTAATGCCATAATTTTAATTTTTAATATGTTGTTATATTATTTCTCTTATCTATTCACAAACAGTGTGCCGAAATGCATATCTTGTTTCAAGAAGAAAAGATATACCTACAAATATATCAATTAATATGGAAACTTAATGCCTCCGTCTTATTAATATATTGTAATAAATCTTGGGTTATGCGGCATCTTATCTTTTTGCTAACCAGTTCCAGTCGTCTAGGCCGTTCTTGATTCTCCACTATTTCGAAGTGTACAGACGTGTTGCCCTGTTCTTTGGTGATCAGTTCATAGAGTTCTGTAATCATGACATCGCTCAATTTCAAGAGCGGAATACGAATCGTGATTTTTTCCAATACGTCATCCCCTATATCTGACAAATAACGCACTTTAGTAAGACTCATATCCAGTTTGTCAGGATTCCAAGGATTCTGTTGTATCGTTGCATTGATAACAACTTGTGCCCCGACAGTACTCATGTAGCCCTTGAAGTTAGCCCAGTTATTACCAAAAAGAGCCAATTCCCCAGAGCCACTATAATCTTCAATGCGTACGATTCCATAAGGTTTATTTTTCATCTTAGTGAATCCCTCTCTCACATTGGTTATGATGCCCCCCATGACCAACTCTTCTCCTTCTCTTCTATTAGACAAGTCATCCACTTCCGTCATCTTCGTATTGCAAACGAAATCCAATACGATTCTGTACCTATCGAGCGGATGGGCAGACAGATAAATACCGACCAATTCTTTCTCCTTATTGAGTTTTTCCAAGTCACTCCATGCGCTAAACAAAGGCACATTAGGTCTCGATATCTCAACCATATCCTGTCCAAACAGCGAGTTAGTCGCCTCCTGTTTATCCATTTGATAGCGCTGGCCATATCGAACGAACGACTCCAAGAAAGTCTCCCCTTTCTCATTATGTTCAAAAAACTGTTCTCTTTTCACCTCGTCGAAACTATCAAAAGCTCCCGACAAGACCAAGCACTCTATATTTCGCTTATTGCAAGACGAGAGATTCACCCGTTCGATGAAATCATACAAATCCGTAAAATTACCCGATTTCTCTCTTTCCTTGATCAAACTAGCCACAGCACTCTCTCCTACACCCTTGATAGCCGACATACCGAAACGAATATCGCCTTTTTTGTTGACAGAAAATCGTCCTTGCGACTCATTTACATCCGGTCCCAATACATTGATATTCATGGCCTTGCACTCATCCATCAACTTCGTAACCGTAGTGATATCACTCAAAGAGCGTGACATACACGCAGCCATAAATTCAGCAGGATAGTGCGCCTTGAGATACGCTGTCTGATAAGCCACCCAAGAATAACAAGTAGCATGCGATTTATTGAAGGCATACGATGCGAACTTCTCCCAATCCGTCCATATCTTTTCGAGGACTTCCGGTTTGTGTCCATTAGATACTCCTCCCTTGATAAACTTAGGTTTCATCGCATCCAATTTCTCTCTCAATTTCTTACCCATAGCCTTACGAAGTCCATCAGATTCTCCACGCGTGAAGTTAGCCAGCAGACGTGAAAGAAGCATGACTTGCTCCTGATACACCGTGATACCATAGGTCTCCTTGAGGTATTTCTCCATGATAGGAATATCATAAGTAATCTTCTCCAAGCCATGTTTACGCTTGATGAAACTAGGGATATTATCCATAGGTCCCGGACGGTATAGCGCATTCATCGCAATCAAATCCTCAAAAGTAGTCGGTTGCAATTCGCGTAAGTACTTCTGCATCCCCGGAGACTCAAACTGGAAAGTACCGATAGTTCGTCCGTCGCTATATAATTTATACGTCAAGTCATCATCGATCGGGATATTGTCAATATCAATATCTATGCCTTGTGACAACTTGATATTAGCAATCGCCTCTTTGATGATAGATAAGTTCTTAAGTCCCAAGAAGTCCATCTTGATTAGTCCCGTCTCCTCGATGACTCGTCCTTCATACTGAGTGACGTTGATTCGTTCCCCCGTCTTCTTATCCATAGCCGTACTCACCGGTACCCAATCCGTGATATCATCACGACAGATGATGACTCCACAGGCATGTACCCCTACATTTCGTACGTTTCCCTCCAGCATCTTAGCATACTTGATGGTATTCCGAACCTTAGGGTCTTGGCTATTCTCCGCCATACGCAATTCTGGTACATATTCAATAGCCGTACGCAGATTGACCTTCTTATCCGGAATCTTATCCGGGATTAGTGAACACAAGCGATTCGATTCAGGCAGCGGTAAATTCTCCACACGAGCCACATCCTTGATGGCTGATTTCGAAGCCATCGTACCATAAGTAATGATATGAGCTACTTTCTCTTCACCATATTTCTCGGTGACCCACTGCAATACTAAGCTCCGTCCATCATCATCCAAATCGATATCAATATCAGGAAGTGAGATACGGTCCGGGTTTAGGAAACGCTCAAACAGCAAGTCGTATTTTATAGGGTCAATTTTGGTAATCTGTAAACAATACGCCACAGCTGAACCCGCCGCTGAGCCACGCCCAGGACCGATGGATACCCCCATCTTTCGACCTGCCGCGATGAAATCCTGTACGATTAAGAAATACCCCGGGAAACCCATCGTCTTCATGACATGAAGTTCGAATATCAATCGTTCTTCCGTCTCCTTATCTATGTTAGGATAAAAAATCTTAGCCCCCTCAAAAGTCAACTCCTTAAGATAATCAGCTTCCAACTTGAGTCGATACAGCTTGTTGATGCCCCCGAGTGCCTGAATCTTCTTCTCAGCCTCCTCTTGCGACAAGACCACATTTCCTTTTTCATCCTGAGTAAACTCATCAAACAGCTCCTTCTCCGAGAACTGCTGTCTATACAACTCCTCAGTACCGAAAGATTCTGGGATAGCAAACGTAGGCATAATCGGCCCGTGGTCAATATCATACTGTTCCACTTTGGCGATGACCTCCATCGTGTTGGCAAGGGCTTCAGGAAGGTCACTAAAGAGATTGTTCATCTCTTCCGTCGTCTTCATCCATTCCTGCATGGTATAATGCATTCTATTTGGATCATCCAAATCCTTTCCCGTGCTCAGACAAATCAATCGGTCATGCGCTTCAGCATTTTCCTCATCTACGAAATGAACATCATTGGTACATATAAATTTGATGCCATTTCGTCGAGCGATATCGATGATTACCGGATTCACTAACTTCTGTTCCTCATACGTTCGCTTATTAGCCTGAGGCTTTGTCGCCGGATGACGCTGAATCTCAAGATAAAAATCATCGCCCCAGATACTTTTGAACCATTTTGCTGCTTCTTCAGCCGCTTCAGCGTTGCCCGCCATAACCTTTTGAGGGATTTCCCCTCCGAGACATGCCGAACTAATGATTAGTCCCTCTTTATATTTTTCTAATTCCTCTTTGTCAGTTCGCGGACGGCCATAGAATCCACGGGTGTAGGACTTGGAAACCAATTTGATTAGATTCTTGTATCCCACCTTGTTTTTAGCCAAGACGATAAGATGCCATCCCGATCTATTTTCTCGTCCTTTTTTGATATTCAATGACTCGTGAGCACAATACATCTCACAGCCAAAGATAGGGACAAACGGCACGTCACGTCCCTTGTTTTTCTTTTTGCAGTAATTGAATAAATCTTTGATACCAAACATGTTTCCATGGTCAGTAAGAGCTATTCCTGGCATACCATCTTTGATGGCCTTGTCAACTAGTGCAGAGACACTAGCTTGTCCATCCAATAAGGAATATTGTGAATGGACATGGAGATGTACAAAATCTTGCATTTTGAAATATTTACGAGATAAACTTATGATTATGAATAATAAACCCTCTTTCTTGTAAGGCGTTCAAAGATACGAATCATCATCATAAATGACAAGTTTTATCTTTTATCATTTGCACTTGATTCAAAACATCACTATATTTGTCCTCATAATCACGAGATGCTAGTTCCTATCAGTAGGGAGTTACAGCGTTCTCAAAAAAATAAACAAAGAAAAAAAACTATGAATAAGATTCAGAAGATGAAGCAAATGCGTTTGCATCGAGAGGGTCATCACATTATCTTAACTGTTTTCTTATTATTGGCCGTAGTCAATGCCTTGGTCTACCGCTTTTTCCCCTGCATTGTCTCTTCGGCAATACTAGGTGTCTTCTCCTTTTTATTATTCTTATTGGTAGTCAATTTTTTCCGTTGTCCCAAACGTCCCATCATCACTGATGCTCTGAATAAGATAATTGCTCCCGCTGATGGCCGTGTCGTCGTCATCGAAGAGACAGTAGAACAAGAATATTTCAAGGATAAACGTCTGATGATTTCAATCTTCATGAGCATCACCAATGTACATGCCAACTGGTATCCATGCAATGGAGAAGTCGTGCATGTAGAACATAAAGACGGGAAATACCTCAAGGCCTTCTTGCCTAAAGCGAGTACAGACAATGAGCGATCACTCGTCGTCGTACGTACGGCTTCTGGTCAAGAAGTACTAGCCAAACAAATAGCAGGTGCTGTAGCTCGACGCGTTGTCACCTATGCAGAGAAAGGTGAACCCGCTTGTGTAAACGAACAATTAGGATTTATCAAATTCGGCTCTCGTGTCGATGTCTATCTTCCGCTATCCGCTAAACCATGTGTGAAAGTGGGCGATTTGACTACAGGTAGCCAGACACTGATAGCAGAACTCGTAGATTCAATTTCAGAATCATAGTATAAATCGATAGATATGTCATCAACCAAACAAACTTTTCGTTTCGTCCCAAATACCATCACTAGTTTGAATCTATTTTCAGGCTGTGTAGCCGTCGTCCTTGCGATGTCAGGACATGCTTTGGGTGCTTTAGGATTCATCTGTCTAGGTGCTTTTTTTGACTTCTTCGATGGGATGTCCGCACGTTTGCTAGGTGTGCAATCACCAGTAGGAAAAGAACTAGACTCGCTAGCTGATCTGATCACTTTCGGTATGGCTCCAGCGACGATTCTCTATTTCTATCTGAAACATTTGTATCTAGGTCCTATCTTATCTGACTTCTCCTTCTATATCCCTTTCTTAGCCTATTTAATAGCTGTTTTTAGTGCTTTACGATTGGCCATATTCAATTTGGATGAACGACAGACCGAAGAATTTATCGGTATTCCTACTCCTGCAAATGCTTTGTTTTGGGGTTCCCTCATCGTCGGCGAAGGTAGTCGTATGCAGACAATTACGTGGTCTCCTTATTTACTCTTGGTTCTTCTCTTTCTGAGCTGTTATATGCTCAATGCATCCGTTCCTATGCTCTCTTTGAAGTTCAAGAAATGGACCCTCAAAGGCAATGAATATCGAGTCGTCTTAATCGTCGGCTGTGTGCTTATTCTCGGGTTGATGCATAACCTATCAGGCATTGCTCTTGCTATTTGCTTCTATATCCTTCTATCCTTATTTCGTAATTTTAGGAGATAATAATTCTTTTATCTCTTAGTTGGCATAGGATTTGAATTACCTATGTAGAGATAGGATAGTGTCACTAATTTTTAAAATAACAAGATATGGCTTTTTTTAGCGGTTTACTTTTCATCATAGGATTAATTATCATATTCGTTCTTCTACTTGGCGTCTCTCTTCTGAGTGGCCTCTTCAGATTGTTCTTTGGGACTAAAAGAAAATCGTCTTTTGGTGGAGGAGAATCATACCGATCTGGAACCACCTCCAATAGTCAAGGACAACAAAATCAACAAGAGCAGTCGAGATACGCAAAATCTAGCGAATCACACCACAAAGTATTCGGTTCTGATGAAGGAGATTATGTCGAATTTGAAGAAATAGATGAAGATTAGACTATCGAACTATCTCCTTTTGTTTCTGAAGAAAGACTTCATCATAGCACTTATTTCCTCAGCCATGATACCTGTTCTCACTATTGTCTTGGGATGCAACGCACGAGGGGCTAATTGTTGATATCCTCGCTTGGCATCTCTACTTCCGAAAATGAGTGATCCCATCTGTGCCCAAGCAATCGCTCCAGCGCACATCACACAAGGCTCTAAAGTCACATACAAACTACATTCAGGCAGATACTTTGCACCGAAATAATTGGCAGCAGCAGTGATTGCTTGAATCTCCGCATGGGCAGTTACATCGCACAATCTCTCAGTGAGATTATGTCCTTTAGCAATAATTTGCTGATTAGCTACAATGACAGCACCTACTGGAACCTCTCCTAAGTCATAGGCTTTTTGCGCTTCTTGTAGTGCTATCCGCATGAAATATTGGTCATCTAATTGCATTATATGATAGTTATAGTTGACAATCTTTTTTTTCTTTTGTCGATTCTTAGATACTTATCTCATCTCAAATTCATCGAACAGGGTAGGGTGGTCCATCTCTTGATGAGCGATGATCGATTTGATAAGCGTATGTCTTACCCAATTAGATTTGTTTTTGATATGATAATGTCGAAGATAACTATTGATAGCATTCATTTCCTCTTCTGTGAGCATACAGGTGAGTTGATGGGTACGATTGTTTGATTTGTTATCCTTCTTATTCATTGACCAAGCTATCTATTTTTGTTTACAAATTTAATGTAATTTCTCAAAATATGCAAAAATCAATCCATTAATTCGTGATATATGGAGCGATTCATTGACCATCTCTATGAAGCTATTTTCTCTCAAGTGGGGAACTCTTTAGCTATATATCCTCCTATAACAATTTTCTTTTAAGGATTCTCTCTTGTCGTCAGTTACTGACTGATGAACTATTTATCTTTTTTCGTCAGGAGATGTTATCATTTAACAAGATACCCTTTGCATCAGTATCTAGTTCTCCCGTCGTCAGTGAGGTAAGTCTTCGTGTTCAATAAATGGAACATGAAGTGCAACCGTCCTACGACTTAAGTCTTACTGGAACGACACTCCACAATAAGGTATCTATCTGTGCAATAAAATATGAAGAGCCATTTAAAGGCTGTTTCAGGGCATCAAACCATTGGCTTGAAGTCAGTACTAAGGAGCATTCGAGATAGAAGCACCTTTTGGCCGCTGCTATTTCACTATGGTGAAAATGCAGATTCCAAAAGGTGCATTAAGTAAATGAATGATAAAAGTAATCAGTAGCAATTACTTCCTATACGCATCATTGTGTACGCTAGAGATAGCACGACCCGAAGGCTCGTTCATCTCTTTAAATTTAGCATCCCATTCGAGGGCAATCTCCGAAGAACAAGCTACTGAAGGAACTGATGGCACAGTAAGCGCTGCACTATTGCTTGGGAAGTGGCTAGCAAAAATAGTCCTATAGCAATATTCCTCTTTGTTCTGAGGGGTGTTGATTGGAAATTTTTCTTTTGCTCGTTTCATCATCTTATCTGAAACTTGTTGTTCTGTATAGTCTCTGAGGGAATCTATCCAGTTGTAACCGACTCCATCACTAAACTGTTCTTTCTGACGCCATAGCACATCGTTAGGAAGGATGCCCTCAGTAGCATCAGTTTCTGAAGACTCAAAGGCATGGCGCAAGATATGTTTCTCCATTTTGCTATCAGGACACATCTTGTCTTTTGGATTAAGTGTCATCGCAGTATCCATAAATTCTTTGTCAAGAAATGGTACACGTCCCTCTATACCCCATGCAGCGAGTGATTTGTTGGCTCTCAGGCAGTCATACATATATAGGCGGTCCAATTTGCGCACAGTTTCATCGTGGAAACTCTTTGCGTCGGGCGCCTTGTGGAAATACAGGTATCCGCCAAATAATTCATCAGCTCCTTCGCCACTAAGAACCATCTTGATACCCATACTCTTGATATATCTCGCTAGGAGAAACATCGGAGTAGAAGCTCTCACGGTAGTGATATCATAAGTCTCGATATGGTAAATCACATCAGACAAGGCATCGATACCTTCCTGGACAGTAAATGTCACTTCGTGATGTACAGTGCCGATGGTATCTGCCACTTCTTTTGCTTTGGCCAAGTCAGGTGAACCCTCTAGTCCGACAGCGAACGAGTGTAGTCTAGGCCACCACGCAGCGTCAGTGTCATTTGATTCGATACGCATCTGTGCATATTTCTGAGTGATAGCGCTAATCAATGAACTATCCAATCCTCCAGAGAGTAATACCCCATAAGGGACATCAGACATCAGTTGTTTTTTCACAGAACTCTCAAGAGCCTCGCGCAATACCTTCTCATCTGATACATTATCTTTGACGGTATCATAGTCTTGCCATGCACGCTTGTACCATTTCGTTATCTTCTTTGTCTCACTATCGAAATAGCATCCCGGAGGAAATACCTCATACGATTCACAGTATCCTTCAAGTGCCTTTAGTTCACTCGCAAAATAGCGAGTGCCATCTTCATCCTCACCCATATATAAAGGAATGACCCCCATCTCATCACGTGCGGTGAAATAGCGGTCATTTTCTACGTCATAGATTGAGAAAGCAAAGATACCAGACAAATCCTCGATACAATCAGGACCTTTGTCGAGAAATAAGGGGATGATTACTTCACAGTCCGATTGGGTTTGAAAATCATAAGACCCTTGATATCGTTCACGCAAGGCCGCATGGTTGTAGATCTCCCCGTTGACAGCCATCACAAATCGTTTGTCTGAAGACACAAAGGGTTGTTTTCCTGAGAAGGGGTCGACAATGGCCAATCGTTCATGGGCTAATATGGCTGAGTTACCACAATAAATGCCTGACCAATCCGGTCCACGGTGTCGTATCTTACGACTCATGTTGAGTGTTTTTGACCTCCACTCTTGACTCATCTCTTTAATTTCGAAAATGGTAACTAATCCGCACATAATCATTTAGTTTAATAGTTGTTTCAAAAAAAAAGCTCGCTGATTAGGCGAGCTTGTCTAGTATATATATAACAATACTAACTCACCCGTTTTTGTTTAGGCAAATTATTGATATTATTATTATTGTAGTTAAAGTAATACATCATATTCTATTGTTGTATGAAGCAAATATAAAGAAATTTTATTTATTACAAAACAAAAACGGGTTTTCTGTTCCAATTATACTGCATTTAGTTATAAATTGATTATTTTTGCGCTATGGCAGCACATAATGAGTTGGGGAAAATAGGTGAAGATCTAGCACTTTCATACCTTATGGACAAAGGATATGTGTTACGAGACCGTAATTGGCGCTACCGACATCTAGAGATTGACTTGGTGATGAGTTCTGAGCATACGGTCGTCTTTGTGGAAGTAAAGACCCGCTCTGACGAAGATTTAATAGCGGCAGTGACGGCTGTGAATCAGCAGAAGGTCCATCGCTTGTTGCGTGCTGCAAATGTCTATATACAACTTTTCCATCTTGATTGTGACATTCGATTCGATATCGTTACTGTCGTAGGGAAAGCAGCGAATGATATGAAGGTGACCCATTTTGAAAATGCGTTTGAACCATAGAGATGGCGTTTCACTAAATGATATTACACTAAATCCCGATGAACGATGGAACCAGATGAAAAAGAAGATTTTCAATATTCTCTTGTCGAATTGTCAGAAGTAGATTCGACCAATGCCTATTTATTTGATTTGTATCACAAGCAGCAAATCGTATCTGATTTGATGACGGTATCTGCTAAGTATCAATCCAAAGGAAGAGGGCAACGGACTTCTCAAGGATGGGAATCCAACTGGGGAGAGAATTTGCTGTTTAGCTTTTTGATTAATCCACGCCCTATTGCGATTAGAGATCAGTTCGTACTCTCTCAGATTGTCGCTTTGGCAGTCAAGGAAGAACTCGATACATTCGATGATGGGTTTAGAATCAAATGGCCAAATGATATTTATTGGCATGATAAAAAGATAGCGGGTATCCTCATCGAGACAGAATTGGAAGGCGCTGTATTTGAAGTGGCAGTGGTCGGTATAGGCATCAACTTGCATCAGCGATTTTTCAATGGCGATGCACCCAATCCTATTTCGTTGAAGCAAATCACTCACAGAGCCATCAATCAAAATGAGATATTGAATCATATCTTGATTCGATTCAAAACTGATTATGATGCGTATGTGAAGACTTACGATAGTGAATCGATCATACAGCGCTATAAGAAGGACTTATATAGATTAAATGAAATGGCTACTTACATCGATGATAAAGGGGCCTTTCAAGGAAAAATAGTAGATGTCGATAGGCAGGGTTTCTTACTGATTGAAGATGACCAATCATGTACTCGGCGCTATGCCTTTAAAGAGGTGAAATATAAAATCTAGCGATTTAATAACGAAGATAATTATTTGAACAAATATAAAACGAAAAAAAGATGGTGAAGTATAAAAGAATCCTTCTCAAATTAAGTGGAGAAAGTCTGATGGGTGATAAACAATATGGTCTTGATGAGAAACGACTTGCAGAATATGCAGTACAAATCAAGGCTGTGCACGACCAAGGGGTGCAGATTGGTATCGTCATCGGTGGCGGTAATATCTTCCGTGGACTAAGTGGTGCGAGCAAGGGATTTGATCGTGTCAAAGGAGATCAGATGGGGATGTTGGCCACTGTCATCAATAGCTTGGCCCTTAGCAGTGAATTGACTGCAGCTGGAGTGCCTACTCAGGTACTCACGGCTATACGTATGGAACCTATAGGGGAATTTTACAATAAGTGGAAAGCCGTAGAGTTGCTCGAAAAGGGACACGTAGTCATCATGTCTGCTGGTACAGGTAATCCTTATTTCACCACAGATACTGGTTCTTCTCTTAGAGGAATCGAGATAGAGGCAGATGCGATGTTCAAAGGTACTCGTGTGGATGGAATCTATACTGCTGACCCGGAGAAAGACCCTACAGCAACCAAATTCGATTCGATTAGTTACGATGAGGTGCTTAGTAGAGGACTCAAAGTGATGGATTTGACTGCTACTGTGATGTGTCGTGAGAATAACTTACCTATCGTGGTCTTTGATATGGATACAGTGGGCAATCTTGAAAAGGTCATTTTGGGAGAGAATATAGGGACTGTTGTTCATCCGTAATCTACGAAAAATAGTATCTTTGCCCTTGTGTATCGATTTCTAAAGCAAAAGAAAACAACTAAAAAGCAAAACTAGAAAATAAAAATAGAAGAAAATGATTGAAGTAAAAGAAGTAATCAGCAATGCTGAAGAGATGATGGAGATGTCTATTATGCATCTTGAAGATACCTTGTCACATATTCGTGCAGGTCGTGCTAGTACTAGATTGTTAGATGGAATCAAGGTCGAAAGTTATGGCTCTGTGGTTCCTCTAAACAATGTATCTGCAATCTCTGTCCCAGATGCACGTTCTATCGTCATCAAACCATGGGATAAGAACATGTTTCAACCTATTGAGACAGCTATTATCAACTCCGATCTAGGGATTACTCCAGAAAATAATGGTGAAGTGATTCGTCTTGGTATCCCTGCATTGACAGAGGATAGACGTAAAGAATTAACTAAGCAATGTAAATCAGAAGCAGAACATGCCAAAGTCAGTGTCCGCAATGCACGTCGTGATGCTATCGACCAGTTGAAAAAAATGGTCAAAGATGGATTGGCAGAAGATGCACAGAAGGATGGTGAAGATAGCTTACAGAAAGTACATGACGTCTACATCAAGAAGGTGGATGACTTGTATACTGCGAAGTCTAAAGAGATAATGTCTGTCTAATAAGCACTCTATGGCCTCAGGTAAACAAGAAGATAAACGAAGTGGATTAGTTATTCGTAATACGGGTAGCTGGTATCAAGTGAAAAGTGCATCAGGAGATGTCGTAGACTGTAAAGTCAAAGGTAATTTCCGATTGCGTGGTATCAAGAGTACCAGTCCAATAGCCGTAGGTGACCATGTCGATTTCATCGCCAACGCAGAAGGTACAGGATTGATTTGTGAAATCGAACAACGAAAGAATTTCATTGTTCGTCGCTCTTCTAATCTCAGTAAGCAGTCTCATATCTTAGCTGCCAATCTAGATGTCTGTTTCTTATTAGCAACAGTGAACTATCCTGTCACATCGACTACTTTTATCGATAGATTCTTGGCTAGTGCAGAGGCATATGATGTGCCTGTAACTATCCTTTTCAATAAGGTGGACCTCTATGATGAGGCTGACATGAACCGTCTTGACGATTTAGTCTCCTTATATACTGCCATAGGATATCCTTGTTACAAGTTATCAGCTACTACAGGTGAAGGTGTGGAACGTCTATTGACTTTGATGCATGATAAGATTTCACTTTTCTCCGGACATAGTGGAGTCGGTAAATCGACGTTAATCAACCTTTTACTTCCTCAGGCGGAAGCTCGTACGGCAGAGATCTCCGAAGCGCACAAGACAGGGATGCATACGACTACTTTTAGTGAGATGTTTTTGTTGCCTGATTCTTCAGGGTATATAATAGATACTCCAGGAATCAAAGGTTTCGGTACTTTTGACATGAAAGAAGGAGAAATCGCTCATTATTTCCGTGAATTCTTCGAGTTGTCAGCAGATTGCAAATTCAATAACTGTACGCATCAGCATGAACCTGGGTGTGCAGTACTCGCAGCATTGGAAAAGGGTGAGGTAGCTCGTTCTCGATATATCTCTTATCTATCTATGTTGGAAGATGAAGATGAATCAAAATACCGAGGAGGATAGGACCTTTTGACTTCATAATATAAAAAGCGTGCATTATCATTATGATAATGCACGCTTTATTATATAGGTATGATTCTTTATATGCTCATTATTACTCCTCTACAATAGGAGTCTCTTCGGTAGTAGCTTGAGATTGTTCTTCTTCTACTTTTGGAGTAGGGTTATCAATCTCTTTAATCTTATCTAGAATGGTTGCCAATTCTTTCTTGAGTTTGTCCACATTCTTTAGCATTTCCTCTACGATAGGATTGTTACTACTTTTAGCTGATTTGAAGAAGCCTAGATTATTTTCAAATGTACTAATCTCACCACGTTTCTTCTCAGCATCGCGTACCAACTTACTTCGCTCTCCACCACCAGCATTTTGGTTGTAGTAATTGCTAGGTGCATGGTCTCTTTTTCTTCCACCTCGACCTGTACCACCAGTGATATCCATCAAGCGATCTATCTCATCATGAAATTGCTTGAATATCTTATCTTTATCTCTGTAAGGTACATGCCCCAATGTTTTCCATTCATCGAGTTTGGCATTGATGATATCGCGAAGTTCATCTACTGGAACTGCATCTGTAAGTTCACGGAGTTCAGCGATAAGCATCTTTTTAGCCTTCAGGTTCTTTCTCTCAATATCTAGTTTGCTTGGTTTCGCTTCTTTCTTCTTAGCAAAGAAACTATCACAAGCCTCAAGGAATCGCTTCCATAAGCTATCTGAATGTTTACGAGGAATCGGTCCGATCGCTTTCCAGTCTTTTTGCAATTGGATAAGTTTTTCAGCTGTTTCTTCCCAATCAGTATTGTCTTTGAGGGCCTCTGCTTTTTCACACAATTCGCGCTTCTTAGCTAAGTTCTCATTCATTGTCTTCTTGATTTCCTTGAAGAATTTTGCTTTCGTCTCGAAGAAAATATCACAAGCTTTGCGGAACCGCTCGAAGATCTTGTTGTTCATCTTTTGTGGAGCATAACCGATTTTCTTCCATTTGGCTTGCAAAGCAAGAACTTCTTTGGTTGCTCTATCCCAGTCCGAGAAACTTTTCAATTCGGTCAAGTCATATTGTTCTACGATTTCGCAGATGACTGTCTTCTCATCCAAATTGTGATTTTCTTTTTCTCTTAGTTTCTCGAAGTGCTCTTGATGTCTCTTATTAATTTCGGTAGATGCCGCCTTGAATCGTTGCCATAGCGTCTCACGAATATCTTTCTCTACAGGTCCTGCTTCTCTATATTCTTGGTGAAGATTTTGAAGTTGGTGAAATGCAGATACGATGTCAGGTTCATTGAGAAGTCCTTCTGCTACTTCGCAGAGTTTCTCCTTGATGACTCTATTCTTTTTGAAGTCATAATCCCGATATTCATGATTGATTCTTAATCTATCATAGAATTTCTCTACTTCCTTATGGTATTGTTTCCACAATTCAGTAGTCTTTTGTTCTGGAATAAGTCTAAGCTCATTCCATGTTCTTTGGATCTCTTTTACTTCGTTGTAGTATTTGTTGATATCATCCTCAGAAGTCACAATTTCTTTCAATCGAGAGATGAACCCTAATTTTTTAGCTAAGTTCTCTTCCTTGATTTTGCTGACCTCTTGTGTGTGTTCTTCTCTTCTTTTCTTGAAAAGACCACGGAGCTCCTTCATACGCTCATCGATAGCATCAGGAGTCGGTAGAAATTTCTCTACATCTTTTCCTGCTTCGATAAACGCTTTCTTAGTCTCTTCCAGTTCTGTCTGAGACAATTTGAAAAAGATTTGTTTCAGTCTCTCCGTTTCGCTACGGTTAAGCACCTTCTTCTCTTCCCAAGCGCGCTCCATATAAGCAAGGACATTTTGTCTACTTGTAAACTCATGGTCAAAGCTCTTCTTCTTCGGACTTTTTACAGTGTCAAGAGTGACTGGGTTCTCCTGCTGAGAAGTGTCAACAGTAGCTTCTGCTTCTGTCTTTGCTTCTGCTGGAGCTTCCGTCGCTTCTACTTGATCAGCTTTAACTGCTTCTTCCAGATTTGTTACTTTTGCTTCTTTTTTCTCTTCGTTAGCTGTTGAAGCATCAGCTGTACCCAAGTTGGCAATGTCCTCTGCACTAGTAACTGCAGATGACTTTTTAATTTCTTGCTCTTGGTTAGTCATTTCTGAATCCATAATAGTCCATTAATTAAGAATTAAACTTAAGGTTCCATAGAGTTAGGACAAAAGTGTCGTCACTCCCATATAAAGCATCATACCTATGATGTCATTTGTTATCGCAATAAATGGCCCTGTAGCTATGGCAGGATCCACTTTGATTTTTTCTAGTAGCATCGGAACAAGTGTTCCAAATATTGAGGCAAACATGACGACAGAGAACAGACTGATTGGTACTGAATAAGTCATAGTTTCCATCGGTCCAAATCTGAAGAATGTATAGATGTATATAAGCAATGAGATAATTGTCGCATTGATTAGTGCTACTACAGCTTCTTTCGCTAGCTGCTTCCATACGTCAGAGGCATCTAATGATTTATTAGCTAATCCCTGTACGATAATAGCCGATGATTGGGTACCTACATTTCCACCAGTACCTCCAATCAGAGGAATAAATAGTGCCATCTCAGGATGTGCTAGTAGGACATTGTTATATCCATCTAATATCCATGAGTTACTGATTCCACCAAGCATCCCGATGAGTAACCATGGGAGTCTGGCTTGAGTCTGGCGAAGTACACTGTCATCTCCTTCTACATCTTGTGAAAGACCAGAAGCCATTTGGTAATCTTTCTCCGAAATCTCACGGGCTTCATCCATCACATCATCTACTGTAATCTGTCCTACCAGTCGTCCTATGGCATCGACCACGGGGACAGCTACTAAGTCATATTTTTCGATGGCAGTGATGACATCTTCTATTGGGGTGTCGGTATCTACTGCCTTGGCATCGCGAGTCATGACATGCTTCACCTTAGAAACTGATGGCGAAGTAATCATGCTCTTCAGCGGAAAAATACCTTGCAATCGTTCTTCATTGTCCACTACATAGACATAGTATAAATGTTCCAAGTTCTCAGCTTGTACACGCATCTCTTTGACGCATTCAGGCATACTCCAATTCTCATTGACCACCACCATCTCAGTCTGCATATGACCTCCGGCGGTATCTTCATGATATTTAAGGAGTTCGACAATATCTCCAGCTTGTTCGAAATCTTCGAGTTGAGACAAGACCTCATCTTGTTTCTCTTCGTCCATTTCACGGATAATCTCAACAGCATCATCCGTATCCATATGGTCTACAAATCGACGCGCAATCGTTTCGGATGAGAGGGAATTTAATAATTTATTCCGGTCATCTTCATCCATCTCTATGAGTACATCTGCCGCTAGCTCATTGTCTAGTGACCGATATATCTTGATTGCATCTTCGAGATTTAGCTCGTCTATTACTTCAGCAATATCAGCAGGGTGCAAATTGGCCAACATCTCTTTGATTTGGTCATTTTCGTCTGCTAATATTAAATCTCGTAGATGATTTAAATATTCTAGGTTGACAACTTCCATCTGTTGTAGTCGTTTACTATATATGTCAGCATCAATTCTTTTGTTTGAGAATGATGCTCTCTACTCTTCTTCTATCTCTTGAGCAGCTTTATCCTGCGCTCTTTTTGTTTGTTTGGCGAGTGCTTTTTCTACACTATTCGTGAGGTCAATAAATTGCTTGACACTCAACTGTTCTGGCCTTTTGTTGAACAATTCATCATCGACGAGTTCATCCCCTTTGCCAAGAATGGGCTTAATCGAATTTCGAAGCGTCTTCCTGCGTTGATTAAAAGTCGTCTTGACGATATTCTTAAATAAGACGGGATTACATCCTAAATCGGTTACCTCATTGCGTGTCATACGTATCACTGCACTCTCTACTTTCGGTGGAGGGTTAAACACGGTGGGCGGCACGGTGAGGAGATATTCTACATCATACCATGCTTGTATCAGCACACTGATGATTCCATATTTCTTGCTGCCAGGTCCTGAAGCAATACGCTCAGCGACTTCTTTCTGTATCATCCCTGTACAACAAGGAATCTGATCCTTGTTATCAAGCATTTTAAAGAAAATCTGACTTGAAATATTATAGGGATAATTGCCAGTCAAAACGAACGGTTTGCCGTCAAATAAATGGTCGATGTGCATCTTGAGAAAATCATCTTCTATGATGTCATCTTCCAACTTTGGATAATTCTCACGTAAATAGTCGACCGATTCAAAATCCAATTCGACTACTTTCAGCTGGCGCTTCTTTGTGACTAAATATTGGGTTAAAACCCCCATGCCTGGTCCAACCTCTAATATCGGAAGTTCTGGGACAGCATCTACTGTGTCAGCTATATACTGTGCTACTTTGAGGTCATTTAAAAAGTGTTGACCGAGGAACTTCTTGGGCTTTACTCTACGCATGTTAAATTTCTTTGCCTATCTTTATGATTCTAATTTATTGCAAATGATGCCAAAAAGACTATCTTTGCCTTGTACAAAGATATAAAATAAGTTGAAAAAAGTAGTTCAAACATCAATAAAAATTGTCCTTCCTATTGTTTTAGGAGCTTTTGTTTTATTTTGGGTCTATAGAGACTTTGATTTCCTTCGAGCGGGGGATATTTTCATGCATAAGATGAATCCCTGGTGGATGCTTTTTTCCCTTAGCTTCGGCATTTTGGCCCATGTGCTGAGAGGACTTCGGTGGAAACTGACGCTCGATCCTATGGGGTATCATCCACGAAACGAACGGTGTATCGATGCTATCTTTTTGTCTTACGCAACCAATTTAGTCGTTCCTAGGGCGGGGGAGGTGACTCGTTGTGGCGTATTGAAACGGTCTGACAATATCCCTTTAAGTGCTTCTTTTGGTACGGTAGTGACGGAACGAATCATCGATATGATTTGTTCGTTGGCTTTTGTCTTGGCTTCTATCTTTTTCCAATTTGATACGCTTATGTCTTTCTTGGATCAAACTGGTCTTACAGTCAAACACGTCAGTTCGCTTTTCTCAGGAAGTAAATTATTTTTGCTTATCGTGGGGATATTTGCTTTCCTTTCGCTGAGCTATTTCGTTTTTCATCGACTAGGCTTGGGGCAAAAGATTCGACGGATTCTTTTTCAGATGAGAGATGGCTTATTGAGCGTGGGACGTGTCGAGAATAAATCGCTTTATATACTCTATACTATCGGTATCTGGGCTTGTTATTTCTTTCATTTTAGTCTTACTTTCTATTGCTTCTCCTTTACTGCTTCACTTGGCATGGGAGCTGCTCTTTTGCTCTTTGTGGCCGGTAGTTTCGCGGTATTAGTCCCTACTCCAAATGGCGCTGGCCCTTGGCATTTTGCAGTCATATCAGGACTTGTCCTCTACGGGGTGGATAGCGTGGATGCTGCTGCTTTTGCACTTATCGTGCATGGCTTGCAGACGCTACTCGTGATAGTACTTGGAATATTTAGCCTGATAGCTTTGCAATTCCGAAGAAAAAACAGTAAATTTGTTGGAAATCATAAACATTAATTTTTAACGAAGAAAAGAATATGAAACAAATTCTAGACCTTAGCCCCAAATGTGTGTGGGGGAACTTTCATAAGTTAAATCAAATCCCTCGTCCATCTGGATTTATGGGACCTATTTCAAAATTCTTAGTCTCATTTGGTGAAAATCTAGGACTTGAATCATTGATAGATAAAACGGGTAATGTCATTATTCGTAAACCAGCTACTCCTGGTATGGAAAATCGTAAAGGAGTCATCCTACAGTCTCACATGGACATGGTTCCTCAGAAAAATAATGATGTGGAACATGACTTCGAAAAAGATCCTATACAGACTGTTATTGATGGTGATTGGCTCAAAGCTAAAGGAACCACTCTTGGAGCTGATAATGGACTTGGTGTGGCTGCTATTATGGCTGTACTTGAGGATAAAGAGATGCCTCATGGTCCTATCGAAGCGTTGTTTACTACTGATGAAGAAACGGGTATGTTCGGCGCTTTTGGTCTAGAACCTGATGAGACAAAAGGCGAAATCTTACTTAACCTTGATTCTGAAGATGAAGGGGAATTGTATATCGGTTGTGCTGGTGGTGTGGATGTTACTGCATCTATAGAATACAAACCAGAGGCTACTGAAGAAGAGGATGTCTCTTTGAAATTGACGCTCAAAGGACTTCGTGGTGGACACTCTGGTATGGAAATCAATTCTGGACGTGCCAATGCTAACAAATTAATGGTTCGTATGATTCGTGAAGCAATCGCTACTTATGAGGCTCGATTGGTTAGTTGGGTAGGCGGTAACATGCGCAATGCGATTCCTCGTGAATGTGAGGTGGTGCTTTCTGTTCCTGCAGGCAACGAACAAGAAATTATTGATTTAGCTGCTTATTGCGAGAATCTATTTAATGAAGAATTTGGGTCAATCGAAACTCCTATTTCTTTGACTGTAAGTACTGTGGCTCATGCTGCTCAACAGGTGCCTGCTGAGATTCAAGATAATTTCGTAGATGCGGTATTTGCTTGTCAAAATGGCGTCACTCGTATGATCCCTACTATTCCTGATACTGTGGAGACTTCTAGCAATCTTGCTATTGTCGAATTGGCAGACGGGAAAGGTAGTGTCCAGATATTGGCTCGTAGTTCTAGCGAAAGCATGAAAGAGTATCTTTCGACTAGTTTAGAGAGCTGTTTCAGTATGGCTGGATTTAAGGTTGAATTTTCAGGTAGCTATAGTGGCTGGGATCCTAATGTGGAGTCTCCTATATTGGCTGCAATGAAGAAGAGTTATGAAGACCAATTTGGCACTGAACCTGCTGTCAAAGTGATTCATGCTGGACTTGAGTGTGGTATCATCGGAGCGAATAAACCAGGGTTGGATATGATTAGTTTCGGTCCTACATTGCGCTCTCCTCACTCTCCTGACGAAAGAGCTAATATCCCTTCTGTTACTCGTTTCTGGGAATTCTTAGTCGCTACATTGGCTCAGACTCCTACGAAGTAATCTATGAAGGGTATCGTTTTAGCAGGCGGGTCTGGTACCCGGTTGTATCCAATCACAAAGGGAGTAAGCAAACAGCTGCTCCCTGTGTTTGATAAACCGATGATTTATTATCCTATATCTGTGCTTATGCTTGCAGGGATAAGGGATATACTCGTGATTTCCACTCCTTTTGACTTGCCTTCTTTTGAGCGATTACTTGGGGATGGTTCGGATTATGGGGTACGTATATCTTATGCGGAACAGCCTTCTCCTGATGGATTAGCTCAGGCGTTTATCATCGGACGTGACTTTATAGGTACGGATGATGTGTGTCTTATCTTGGGGGATAATATCTTTTATGGGCAGGGGTTCACTGAAGCTCTTTCGCTTGCTGTCGAGGATGTGAAAAATCTCAATAAAGCTACTGTATTTGGTTATTGGGTCAGTGACCCGCAACGCTATGGCGTGGCTGAGTTCTCTGCTGATGGGCATTGTCTGTCGATAGAAGAGAAGCCGGTATCTCCTAAATCAAATTATGCTGTGGTGGGACTCTATTTCTATCCGAATAGTGTCGTGGATATTGCTGCTCAGATTAAACCTTCTGCACGTGGTGAGCTAGAGATTACTACGGTGAATCAGACTTATCTTGACCGTGGTCAATTGCTTGTCAGAGCCTTGGGTAGAGGATTTGCTTGGTTGGATACTGGAACTCATGATTCTTTATCTGAGGCTTCTACATTCATAGAGGTCTTGGAGAAACGACAAGGATTGAAAATCGCTTGTCTGGAGGAAATTGCTTATAATAACGGATGGATTGATGATGATAAGGTATTGTTACTTGCTGAACCGATGATGAAAAATCAATATGGTCAGTATCTCAAACACTTGATTCAGACCAAACATCTATAATCTGTAAATACATTGTTTTCAGATGGGCTCTGACCTATGCTGAATGAATATTATATATAACGATATGAAATTCGTAAGAAATATACTTATTACTGGTGGTGCTGGTTTTATCGGTAGCCATGTGGTCAGGTTATTTGTAAATAAATACCCTGATTATCATATTATTAATCTGGATAAGTTGACCTATGCTGGCAATCTGGCTAATCTAGAAGATATAGAAGACAGTCCTAATTATACCTTTGTCAAGGCTGATATTTGCGACTTCGATACGGTACTCAACTTATTTAAAGAGTATGCTATTGATGGAGTGATTCATCTTGCGGCTGAAAGTCATGTGGACCGCAGTATCAAAGATCCGTTTACATTTGCACAGACGAATGTGATGGGGACTCTTTCTTTATTGCAGGCGGCTAAGGTTTGTTGGGATGATCATTTTGAAGATAAACGCTTCTATCATATCTCTACTGACGAGGTGTATGGTTCGTTGAACCAAGAGGGTACTTTCTTTACCGAAAAGACTAGCTACGATCCTCATTCTCCTTATTCTGCTAGTAAGGCTAGTAGTGACCATTTTGTTAGAGCGTTCCATGATACGTATGGATTGCCTACTATCGTAACTAATTGTTCTAATAACTATGGTCCTTATCAATTTCCTGAGAAATTGATACCTCTATTCATCAACAATATTCGTCATCAGAAGCCACTTCCTGTATATGGCAAGGGACTGAATGTTCGTGATTGGTTGTATGTAGTAGACCATGCTCGTGCTATAGACTTAATCTTCCATAAAGGGAAGATAGCGGAGACTTATAATATCGGTGGTTTCAATGAATGGAAGAATATTGACTTGATTAAGATTATTGTCAAGACGGTGGATCGTTTGTTGGGCTTTGCTCCTGGATCTTCTGAGCGATTGATTACTTATGTGACAGATAGGGCGGGTCATGACTTGCGCTATGCTATTGATAGTAACAAACTTAAAAATGAATTGGGTTGGGAACCTAGTTTGCAGTTTGAAGAAGGGATCGAAGAGACTGTGAGATGGTATCTTGAACATCAAGAATGGATGGATAGAATTACTTCTGGAGAATATGAGAATTATTACAAAGGAATGTATTCTAATCGATAGATATGATTTGTATAGAAAAAGCTCTCAGGGTAGAATTATGATTCTCCCTGAGAGCTTTTTTTATGGGTTGAATGGTTGATTTGACTTAATTTACTACATTTATTGGGTTGCCATTTATATAACTCTGAATGTTATTGCTCAGGATGGTGATAAGTCGGGCTCTTGCTTCTTTTGTCGCCCAACCAATGTGAGGGGTTAGATAACAGTTTCGTGCTTGGAGTAATGGGTTCTCTTTCGTTGGAGGCTCGTGTGTCATCACGTCTGCGGCATAGGCATAGAGTAGTTGATTGTTTAGTGCTTGTGCCAATGCTGGCTCATCGATGAGGCCTCCTCTGCTTGTGTTGATTAGGATTGAAGAGGATTTCATCTTGACTAATCTAGAATAGCTAACCATCTTCTCGGTTTCAGGGGTCATCGGACAATGAAGGGATATGATATCACAGTAGCTAAATAAACTATCTAGAGACATCTTAGTGACCCAACTAGGTAAATCGGATGCCTTTTTGCTGCTGTATACACATACTTGCATCTTGAAGGCATGTGCTATCGCTGCTACTGCTTGGCCGATGCTTCCATACCCTATGATGCCTATCTTCTTATTTGCCAATTCGAAGATGCTTCCTTGGATGAAACTAAATTCACCACGTTTTTGCCATTCTCCTTGGTTGATTAGTTCGTTGTGTAGTCCTACTTGACTATAGATATTTAGTATATGAGCAAATGTAAGTTGTGCCACTGAATCGGTACTGTATGCAGGTATGTTACTGACAATGATGCCATGTGCTTTGGCTGCTTTCAAATCGATAACATTGTAACCGGTGGCACCTACACCTATATATTTCAATTCGGGTAATTGGTTCATCATCTCGTCTGTAAACACCATCTTATTGGTGATGACGATTTCGAAACCTTTAGAACGTTCTAGGACTTGGTCTTGAGTCGTATGCTGATAAATCTTGAGGTCACAGATTGTTTCTAATGTTGCCCATGATAAATCATCATGATTATAGGATGTTCCTTCTAATATAACTGCTTTCTTTTTCATTATGCTTTTTTTCTTTGTTCCATTAATTCGAGTATCAGGTGGGTAGATTATTCCTGCTTGTAGCCGCTCCACCACTCATTCATTCGTTCTTTCTGCTTTTGTTCTTGTGGGTTCGATTGAGGAATCCAAAGACGCATCGTTTTCAGATTGTCGGGCAGAAATTGCTGTTGAACAAAATTGTTGGGGTAGTTGTGGCTGTATTTATAATCGGCACCGTAACCTAATTCTTTCATCATCTTGGTTGGGGCATTGCGTAGATGCATAGGTACTGGAAGGTTTCCTGTCTCTTTTACTAAGGCAATGGCTTGATTGATGGCTAGGTATGCACTATTACTCTTCGGACTAGTGGCTAGATATATGGTTGCTTCTGCTAGGGGGATGCGCCCTTCAGGCCACCCTATCTTGAGAACTGTCTCGTAACAAGTGTTGGCGATGAGCATGGCATTTGGATTTGCTAATCCAATGTCTTCCGAAGCGGATATGACTAATCGACGAGCGATGAAGCTAGGGTCTTCACCTCCTTCTATCATACGGGCTAACCAATAAATCGCTCCGTCGGGGTCGCTTCCACGGATGGATTTTATAAAGGCGGATACGATATCATAATGCATCTCTCCTCCTTTGTCATAGGCCATTGGATTTTGTTGCAACCGTTCTGTGACTATCTGGTCATTGATGATTACTGTATTCTGTTGTGCGGATTCTGATAATAACTCCAGTATGTTTAATAACTTACGGGCATCACCTCCTGAAAAGCGGAGGATTGCTTCTGTCTGGTCTATCTGAAATTGCTTTTCCTTGAGGATAATGTCTGTAGTGATGGCACTGTGGAGTAAGGAGAGTAAGTCTTCGTTCTCTAACGGTTTGAGGGTGTACAATTGACAGCGGGATAGGAGGGGACGAATAATCTCAAATGAAGGGTTTTCTGTCGTTGCACCGATTAATGTGACTGTTCCTGTCTCTACGGCGCCGAGTAAGGAGTCTTGCTGTGACTTAGAAAACCGGTGTATCTCATCGATAAATAAGATAGGGCTTGGTGAGTCAAAGAAACGATTACGTCGAGCTTTCTCTATTACTTCACGCACGTCTTTTACACCACTCGTAACAGCACTGAGTGTGTAAAAAGGGGTATTGAGTTGGGCTGCAATGATTTGAGCCAATGTCGTTTTGCCTACACCAGGAGGGCCCCAAAGGATAAATGATTTGATGCGTTTGGCATCAATCATCTGTCTGAGTACCGCATTGGGACCTACGAGATGTTGTTGGCCTATATAGCCATCGAGTGATTTTGGTCTAAGTCTTTCAGCCAAAGGTTGAGACATAATGAATCTATTTTAGAACTGTAATTGAATAGCGAAACGAACACCATTTTTACTTATGTTCGGATTGTCAAGATACGAAAAACGATGCACGTATTCTATTTTTAAAAGTTTAAAAATATTATAGATACCTACACTTGCTTCCATATATGGTCTGTTGGGATCGAGTATGAAGCTTGATACTTCACCATCTCTGACTGGAAAGTTAAATAAGTCTGGTGATTTGTACGGATTATTTTTGTCGGTAAGGTCTCCCCAATAGCTTTTGAAGGTGAAGATTTCTCTCCATTTTAATCGTTTGAGTAGGGGAATACGATTCAAAAATCGTCCATTTGGGTCGTAATAGACCATCACTGATGCATATCGGTCACTTAAGAATTCCATGTTGTTAGCCAAATCGAAGTTCCCTTTTTGTGTGGAATAATCGGCATTGGTTGGTGGCATGTCTAATAGGGGGAATGGGACTTTGTTCCATTCTGCACCAGCACCTAGGAGTACGTCTATACGTCCCCATCTGCCTAACCAAAAACGAGATTCTATATTTAGGTTGGTTCGGTCTGTCTTATAATCACTGCCTAAAATCCCCTTGAAGCTATGTGAATGACTTAGGGTGAAGATAGGGGCATCGTGCTGAATTGGTTTACGTCGTTCTTTGGTTAGCATCAATTTCTCATCGGGTGCATAGCGTAATTTGAGTTCGAGTTCTGAAGTGGTGAAATCAGATAACTCTGTGCCGACAGCATCATTCTTTATATAGTGCAATGCTCCGGCTGCTCTATCATTGCGCCATCTTCCCATGATGTTGTATGAGAATCCTGTTTCTGATTCCCATTTGTAGATGGCTTGGGCATCTTTGACATAACTCAATTGGTCTACAGGGGAGGTGTTGATTGATGCAAAGATACTTTCGTCACGAGGTTCAGCCCATTTCTGTTGTGGGGATTGTACGTCGTACATATAATTCAGAGCGATATAATGTTCAGGGAGTTCCCAGAAAAATTCATTACAGTCATGGAATGAATATTGCACTCTTCCTGAGTATTTTATTTTCTTGTCTGTAAGTCCATAAGCGGCATAACCACTAACAAATAGACGGTCATCCAATGCAGGGGTACTGTTTCCTCCGAGGCGTAATCTAGTTCCTTCGACTTCGTTTCCACTAATCATCGAACTCACCGGTCCAATATCAAATTTACTTGGTTGTTTTTTGTTTCCTGTTTCGATATAATTTTCTACAAGGAGTTTCATTCCAAACATGACTAGTCCAAATTGAGGAGTACGTCTGATCTGCTCTTCAAATCTGCCCATATTCTTCTCTGATTTACTTAGGGGAGCTATACGGTGGGTAGTCCAGAACTGGTCATCTTTGTATTTAGCTCCTTGTACCATGACTTCCTTGAGTTGTGTATCTTTCCATGAAGATTTTGGTATGGGGTCAAAGTTGTAATCGCTATATGTCGTTGTCCGCCGAACTTCTACTCCTTGCCAGCGGTCATCGAGTGATAATGAAGCGGTCATCTCGTCTTCTTTCAATGCCCATAAGCCATTGGGCTGTTGGAAGTAATCTTGTTTGATATCCATATGCTCGATGAAGTTGACTCCTGTCTTGATAGGCAGATTCATCGTACATCGTTTCACTGCATAGGTCGAATCTTTCAATACATACAAATGCCCTGTGAACCCAAAGTCTTGTGAATTGTAGGGTACAAATGATAAATGGATACAACTGTCTTGGTCGATACGCAGGGTATCCATGATATAATATTTGTAGAATGTGACTGCGTTGTCTGAGATGGGACTGACAAAACGTCTCTGCAATAATCGGATGTTATTATCATAGATATTGATGTCAGCAAATACATCACTGATGATGGTGCTGAATGAATTTCCAGTATAGAAGAAGTCTTGCAAGCCATCTGATTTCTGACCTAGAGTGATGGTTTGTTTCTTTTCTGGATCTTTTCTGTACAGTACTTTTTGTACCGTTTCCAGTAAGGACAGCGGAAGAATTTTTTTATCGGTTGAGGTTGAGGTCTCTACCTGATCTCGTAGAAACTTATATTTCTTAAAGAGAGGACTTGCTAATCGCTGAGGAGTAATGTCATTGAGTGAGGTCTTCATCCGCTGATATTTATTGAAAGAATAGTATGCTTTCTCATCGAGCATCTGACCTCGCTTGTGTTTGATTACCTTTTTCATCAGCGCAACTGCGGGATTATCTTTTCTACGATAGCGTTCGTTTTTTGGTTTGATAATCACTTCTGATAACTGGATGTTGTCAGGAACTAAATCGACATTTAAAATACGCTGATTGGGAGATAACTTGATTACTTCTGTACGGTATCCAACAGCAGAAAAAGTTAGTTGCTCCCATTTCTTACCTGCACGACGTTCTATCTTATAATTACCTCCATTGTCGGTAATGTTTCCTACTCCTGTTCCTTCATATTGCACAGTTATGAAAGATAGTTTCTCATTGGTGGTCGCATCTTTTACCACTCCTGAAATCCATCTAACTGCAGCTCCTTGAGCGAAGGTATCTATACCGCTATATAAAACGATTGCGGTTATTAGTAAAATCAATCTTTTCATCTTCATATTGGTTGTAAAAATACACAAATCTCGAGAAATATTGCTTACTTTGCAAAAAAAGAAGAATAAATGCTCAGCTTTGTCGAAATAATAGAGATTCTCGGAACGATAGCCTTTGCGATATCTGGTATCCGTTTAGCTTCTGCCAAGAGATTTGATTGGTTTGGAGCTATCGTTGTGGGGTTTGCTACCGCTTGCGGTGGAGGTACAATTAGGGATCTACTCCTTGGCGTCCCTGCCTTCTGGTTGGCTAGTCCATTATATATCACGCTGACTCTTCTTTCCGTCTTATGGGTCCGTCTTTTTAGCCGTTTACTCGTGCATCTGAACAATACGTTCTTTTTCTTCGATACATTAGGATTGGCTTTATTTACCATTGTGGGAATGGAGAAATCCTTAGATATGGGGTATCCTTTTTGGGTAGCCATCGGCATGGGCTGTTTGGGTGGTGCCGCTGGTGGAGTGATACGTGATGTGCTCATCAATGAGATTCCACTTATCTTTCACAAAGAAATTTATGCAATAGCTTGTATCAACGGAGGACTTGTCTGGTGGGGATTATCTTATTTCGGTCTCCCCGTTGGCGTCTGCGAATTGGTTTGTGGTATCACCGTATTTGCTACACGGGTACTGGCTGTCAAATACCAATGGTGCTTATCTATATTACCAAACCATGAGGATATCGGTGACGAAATCTTATTAACAAGAGGGAAAAAGAGAAAAGGGATAAAGTCTCAAAGTAAAGACCTAAATCATCCTGATCTTGATGCCTCTACCGATGAAATGCCTGATGTTTCTACCGATGTAGAATCTGATGCTAAGAAAGAAGAGGAGAACTAAATCTTTTGTTTAGTGTCTTTTTTCTTTCTTAGGAACATATCCTTCTTCATATTGAAAACGCTTGATACTTTTCTTAGGCGTTTTTTCAAACTCATCTTTCATAACTTCGATGCGTGAGATACGTTCATAGTTGGCTACTTGACGGTTCAATTCTTTAAGGTTGTCATTCATCAACTGAAGCACATTGTCCGCACTGTCTTGATTTACAGATTTCAAAAGGTCCATGTCTGGATGAACTAAGGCCACTAACTTTCCTTTGCGTTCGACAATCAAACTCTCATGTACGAAAGGCATGTTATTTAGTCGACTCTCAATCTCTTCAGGGAAGATATTTTGTCCGCTGGCTGTGAGAATCATGGTTTTACTACGACCACGAATGTATATATTCCCGTAGACATCGATAGTTCCTAAGTCGCCAGTCTTGAACCAGTTGTCTTCAGTAAATACTTCTTTAGTTGCTTCCTCATTTTTGTAATAGCCATCCATCACATTCTCTCCATATACTTGAATCTCTCCTAGTTTCGTATAGGGATCATCACTGTCGATTCTAACTTGCATAATATCTAGAATCTTACCTGAAGATGAGGCTTTGAATTCATTCCAAGGAGAATAACTGATGAGGGGGCCACATTCGGTCATACCATATCCTATAGTAAATGGGAATTTTATTCGATAGAAAAATTGTTCCACTTCGGGATTCATAGCCGCTCCACCGATGATGATTTCTTTAAATTCACCACCCATCGCATCGACCAGTTTCTTACGAATCTGTGCGTAAATCTGTGCATCAAGCATAGGGACACTGAGTGCCCAGCGCATGGTTCGTTTCTTGAGTAATGGGACAATTACATTTTTATAAATCTTTTCTATGACCAAAGGGACAGAAAGGATCAATGATGGTTTGACTTCAGCAAAGGCTTTGAGTAGGGTGTTTGGTGAGGGAACTTTACCTAACAGGGTGACATGAGCTCCCACTGCAGTAGCGGTGAGGAAGTCAAAAGCACATCCATAGGCATGGGCAAGAGGTAGGAAAGATAAAATACGGTCACCACGAATGAGTAATTCTGTCCGGATACCGAAAGTGACATTTCCGGCCAAATTATTTCCTGTAAGCATCACGCCTTTACTGAATCCAGTTGTTCCAGATGTGTAGTTAAGGAGCATTACTTTTTCATTTCCTAGATTTGTGTAGTTGAGATCTGTCTGTTGGTATCCTTGAGGGTATTTCTCTAGGATTATACTTTCTATATTCTCTTGAAAATCTGTCAATAAGTTATCAGTCTTGTCAAACAGTGGCTTGTATTCTTCGAAGGCGAGTACTCCTTTGAGGTTTGGCATATGATTCACATCTAACTGCTGCCAAAGGCTTTCAGAAGCGAATAGTAATTTTGCTTCAGAGTGAGTGATAATATGATGTACATCAGCTGGGGGAAAGTCTTGTAGGATAGGTACGACAACTGCTCCATAGGTGATTGTTGCCATGTAGGCTATGCACCATCTAGCGTTATTTTTTCCAAGTAAAGCGATTTTTGTGCCACGCTTGAAACCTAATTCATGAAATAAAAGATGAAGTTTTGCTATTTCATTAGCTACTTCACCATAGGTATAACTGACTGGAGTTCCCCAATCAGTATAGCAAGGTAATTCCCAATTGTCTCGAAAACTACTCTCGTATAATTTGATGAAATTTTCTTTAATCATTGCGCTATTTTAATGCACTTATTTTTGTATGTTGTGCAAAAGTAGGTTTTTCTTAATAAATACGCTACCTTTGCTGCCATAAAAAAAAGAAAAAGCATACATTATGATTGATAAGAGTGTATTTCAGGACAAAAAGGCACTGTATTATACCCTTGGATGCAAATTGAATTTTGCAGAAACATCCACCATAGGACAGTCCTTAAGAGAAGTCGGATTTAGAACAGTAAAGTCAGGAGAAGAAGCTGATTTAATCGTAGTCAACACGTGCTCTGTAACAGAGGTTGCAGACAAAAAGTGCCGTCAAGCTATTAGTAAACTGCGTAGACGTAATCCTCATGCATTTATTGCTGTAACGGGTTGTTATGCTCAATTGAAACCAGAGCAAGTAGCTTCTCTTCCCGGAGTTGACCTTGTATTGGGTGCTGACCAGAAAGACCAATTGATAGACCATTTGGGCGATTTGCACAAGCGAAATTCAGGAGATGAATCTACCGAATTACTTTATAGCAAACTCAAAGATATCACACACTTTATTCCTAGCTGTTCTCGTGGAGACCGTACGCGTTATTTCCTCAAGGTACAAGATGGATGTGATTATTATTGTACTTATTGTACGATTCCTTTAGCTCGCGGCAAAAGCCGAAACGGAACGATTGCTTCGTTAGTCAAGCAAGCTGAGGAAGTTGCTGCTCAAGGTGGTAAAGAAATCGTATTGACAGGAGTAAATATAGGTGACTTTGGACGTTCTACTGGAGATGATTTCTTACAACTAATCAAAGCATTGGATGAAGTGGAGGGAATCGAAAGATATCGTATCTCTAGTATCGAACCCAATCTTCTCAATGAGGATATTATTCGTTTCTGTGCTAAGTCAAAGCGTTTCATGCCGCATTTCCATATCCCTTTGCAGTCAGGTTGTGATGAAGTGTTGTCATTGATGCATCGTCGTTATGATACCGCTCTTTTCGCGAGTCGTATAGCACTTATCAAAGAACTCATCCCTCATTGTTTTATCGGAGTGGACGTCATTGTCGGCACTCGTGGTGAGACTTCAGCGTATTTCGACCAAGCAGTTTCCTTTATCAAAGGATTGGATATCTCACAACTTCATGTATTTAGTTATTCAGAACGTCCTGGTACTAGTGCCTTACGTATAGAATATAAGGTTTCTCCTCAAGAGAAGCAGCAGCGAAGTAAAGTTCTGCTGGAGGTTAGTGAAGAGAAACGGATTGCTTTTTACAAACAGTTTATCGGACAGGAGATGCCTATCCTGCTGGAACATAATAGCAAAGGCGATGACATGATGCATGGATTTACAGAGAACTATATCCGAGTGGAAGTCCCTACAAAAGATGCATTGGATAATCATTTGGTTCATGTTCGCTTAGGAGAATTGACTGCAGATAATCATAGTCTTAAAGGTGAAATCATAAGCTGTTAACGATATGAAGGTAGCCATTGTCATACTCAATTGGAATGGAGTTTCTTTACTAAAGAAATATCTTCCTACACTGCTAAAATACACCCTTGCTGATAAGGGTATGAATGATGCGAGTACGCTAGATGCTGAATCATCGATAGATAGTTCAGTATATGTGGTAGATAATGGTTCGACTGATGAGTCTTGTGCTTTGGTCGAAAGTCAATTCCCACAAGTTCAGCTCATTAAGTTGGCTGAGAATTATGGTTTTGCCGAAGGATACAATAGAGGATTGGCTCGGCTTCAAGATGAGTTAGAGACTGATTATCTATTATTATTAAATAGTGATGTCGCCGTCACTCCTCATTTCTTAGAACCTTTGATTGAACATCTCGAGGCAAACCCAGATTGTGCTGCCGTGCAACCTAAGATATGTAGCGATAGGGACCATTCACGTTTTGAGCATGCAGGGGCTTGTGGTGGATTTATAGATTACTTAGGCTATCCATATTGTCGAGGTCGTGTCTTTACAGCAGTAGAGACAGACCACGGACAGTATGATACGCCTATTCAGTGTGACTGGGCGAGTGGGGCATGTATGCTTATCAGGACTACCCGTTTCCACGAACAAGGAGGATTTGATACTAATTTCTTTGCTCACATGGAAGAGATAGACCTTTGTTGGCGATTAACGAGTGCAGGTTATACTATTGCATGTATTCCCCAGAGTGTCGTATATCACTGGGGCGGAGGATCTTTACCTTATGGCTCTTCACGCAAAGTCTATCTCAACTTCCGCAACAATCAGTTGATGTTATACAAGAACTTATCTCAGGCATCCTACAAAAGAGTGATGCGTTGGCGTTGGGTTTTGGATTACATAGCTGCTTGCTTCTTTCTCTTAAAATTCCAATGGAAAAGTTTCCATGCGGTCTTTCAAGCTCGTAAGGATGCCCGATATATGAGGATCCATTATACCCCCGAGCGCAAACCATCTACTTTGGAGCAAGATAAGTCCACCCATAAACCTTTCTGTGTCCTTTTTAAGAAGCCTCGATTTTAGTCTAAGCTTTAAAGTGCGAACATACTATCCAAAAGTGTCAATCCCGATTTCGTCTTGAATAGTTTTTTTCTGACTGATGCTATTTCCTTAGCACCAGAACCCCGTTCATAGAGGTTGACCAAGAAATCAGCTTCAACCAGGATTTGATAATCTATACCATCGATATGGGAATAAGTATGATGATGTCCCACTAAGAAAGTGATTCGTTCGATTGCTTCCTCCTCATATCCGACTTTCGTCAAGAGTTTTCTAGCTTCATCTGGGCCCAATCGTTCTTGCAACTGTCCGTTACTTGTGCCATATTTCTCCTCAGCAATCTTGATGCCTATATCGTGTACATAAGCAGCTGCTTCGAGAATCTCTTGAGTATTTGTATTAAGTTCTTCTTCCAATCCTATGATTCGTGCGAAACTATGCACTTTGGTGAAGTGCTGAATACGTTCAGCACTTCCAAAGTCAAAGGAAATCATTTCTCTAAAAAGTATGTCGAGTCTATTCATTATTTCTCGTTGTATCTGTAAATATATTCTCTTAGCAAGAGTCTATTTGATAAATTCATTTTCTCTCAACCATTCCACAGTCATCTCAGGCCAGCGGTCTAAGTTCAGTCCTGTCTTCTTCATCCCGAATCCATGTCCTCCCTTAGAGAAGATATGTATTCCAGCATGCACATGATTCTTAACTAAAGCCTCATAGAAGCGGATACTATTTTGAGGGTTTACTGTCGTGTCGTCATTTCCGAGCAACAAGAAAGTGGGAGGAGTCTGTGCATCTACATGTCTATCATTAGAAAATGCTATACGATCTGATTTAGTAGCATCTAGAGGAAGTAAATTTCTGAAAGTACCCGCATGAGTAATCGCAGGGTCAGAAGCAATCACAGGATACATAAGCAACATGAAATCAGGTCTGCAGCCCTCTCCACCCTCACGGTAGTGTGTTCCAAGAGTCGAGGCAAGATGTCCACCTGCAGAGAAACCGCAAACTCCAATCTTGTGGGTATCAATTCCCAATTGTGCTGCATGCCCTCGAAGAGTACGCATGGCTTCTAGTGCATCTGCAAGAGGGACATTCTTATGATGATTAGGTAATCGGTATTGCAATACAGCAGCAGTAATTCCATGAGCTGTGAGAAACTGAGCATATTTTGCTCCCTCGTGGTCTATGGCTTCGATAGCATATCCTCCTCCTGGGCAGATTAAGACACAACATTGTGTATTAACTGTTTTTTCTGGGCTGTATACATAAATAGCTGCGTCTGCTATATTTTGCAATCTTACTACCCCATCTTTTGAGGCAGAACAGGTTAGTGGTTCTGTAATTCCATTAGATTCTGGCTTCTGATTGGTCCACAAATGAAAGGTCACATCTGGAGTTGCTATTTTACCACGTAGAACTGAAGGAAGCAAAGCAGTCATTTCTTTTTGTTTTTTAGAATCTGTTTCAGGCACAGTCACCTCATTTTGAGCAGCCATGGTGTAACCTGCCATAGCACAGAGGTAAAAGAGACAAAGCACAGCTTTTGTTTTAGAAATAAATCGTTGATTAATCATATTACTTATTGTTTACTGAATAGAAAAGTTATTGTTTCGAGAGAGCAATGTACATTGTTCTAGTTCGATTTTATTGTTCAATGATATACACAAAACCTCCGCCAGGAGCCATGTGGATAGGCAATAGGGCAGAGTCTGCAAGACGGTAATTGAGTTTCTTGAAGTCACTACCGATACGGTGAGCATTCATCCCATCTTTGTAGAGTATACCCTCTTTAGGCGAGATACCAAGAACTGATAAATCTATCTTTAGGTCTCGAGCCTCCCAATTATTGATTCCGCCGACATACCAAGTATGTCCTTTCCTACAAGCGGTGACGATATATGAGCCAACTGTCCCCTCTAAGGTGATAGTCTCATCCCATACAGTAGGGATGTTAGCGATGAAGGCTACACTTTCTTTTTCAGATTCGTAATTACTCGGTGCATCACACAGCATGCTAAAAGGAGAGAAGAAGACCACGTATTCAGCAAGTTGATGCATGCGAGTACCTTGGCTCATCGGTTCAGAATTGCAAGGATAATAATTCTTTTGAATCGCATTTCTCATCGCCCCTTGTGTATAATCCATAGGGCCAGCCACTTGACGTAGGAATGGCAGTGCAGCATCATAAGCAACCATATCTAATCCCTCTCGGGGATGCCATTTTAGTTGTTCCATCCCAAATACCCCTTCAAAATTCAGTAAGTTAGGATAAGTACGATTGAGTCCTGCTGGCTTGCAAACTCCATGCAGGTCGAGGAACAATTTATATTTTGCTGCTACTTGAGCCATCTTCTCCAAAGATTGAATCATTACTTGGTCATCTCGATCCATAAAATCGACCTTGAACCCTTTGATGCCCATTTCGCTATAATGCTTACAAACCTTATCCATCTCCTTTTCAAAAGCTTTATATCCTGCCCATAGCACCACACCAACTTGGCGTTTTTTACCATAGTCAATCAACTCTTTCAAGTCGATATCATCAACTACTTGAAATAAGTCACACTTTAGGTTCACAGCCCATCCCTCATCCAAAATGATGTATTCGAGTCCATTTCGATGTGCGAAATCAATGTAGTATTTATACGTATCGTTGTTTACTCCGGCTACAAAATCTACACCTTTGATATTCCAGTCATTCCACCAATCCCAGATTACTTTGCCCGGTTTAATCCATGAGATATCCTCTAACTTACTGGGAGCAGCTAACAGATACGTCATATCACTATTAGCAATGTCTTTATCTTCACGAGCGATGATAGTCATTCGCCATGGGAAAGAACGTGGGGCATTAACTTTAGCGATAAAATTCTCCCTTGCTGTGACCACCTCCTGCAGGTTGTTATGTCCTGCGATGACCGTGGTTTTGGGATAAGGTGCCATCACTGAAGTCAGTTCATTATGTCCCGGTACCGTCTCCATGTATGTGCCAGGATAATCCTTCAAGTCCGATTCCGAGATGCAAAGTCTCTTATTCTGAGGAGCATTTACGATCAATGGTAAGAAAGCCATCCTAGTAGAATCCAAAGTAGACAGTTTACCTGTCGTATACGTATTTTCAAAAGAATTGAAGAAAGGACGGGAGTCCCCTTGACTCGTTCTCACGTAAGGTACAAATGCCGATTGATCTCCGACGAATCGATACGTAACCTCTTCACTTTTGATAGTAAATGGCTTTTTGCGTGCGGATACGAAGCGGTAAGCCACTCCATCATTGTAAGCTCTGAATTCCAATGACCACGAACCCCTAAAAGAAAGAACTAAATCATTGAAATAGTCATGCACCTTGTTTTTTTTATAAAATGGAGAGACTATCTCGTTGTCTACCGTATGATGCCTTGTCTTTCTAAGTCGTGAATTGACTCCCCACGTTTCCCCCTCAGAGAGTGTCATCGCAATCGGTGAATCCTCTAGAACTTGTATCTCATCTTGATAGAGAGCATACGTGATGGTCTTTCCTACAGAGATTTTGGCCGTCGTCTTTCCGTCGGGCGATTTCAGAATCAAATGGCGTTGAGCAGCAGCCTGCATCGCAAAGACAAGGAGCAACGGAAGAAGTAATTTTTTCATGGTAATTAGTTTTAAGTATTTTAGTTATAGTTCAGATAGCTATCGATTGTTTCAGCCGAGACTAAATGAATAGGTACATAATTAGTCTGGTCCACCTCTGTATGGAAGAGCACATAGTCAGCGAGCGTCTTCACACAGCGATACCCCTGTTCTTGAGGATTCTGAGCAATTAGAAAATCAATTGCCCCTTCCTTGAGATAGCGTACATTTTCTTTAAGCAAGTCATAACCAATGAGATGGAAATGGTCTTTATTCTTCTTTTTGATATACCCAGCAACGATATAGGCAATTGAATTGAACAAGATACCCGCTTCCGCTTCAGGATGTGCATCAAAAAAGGCATCAAGCATCTGCTCATCCTCTTGTGGTTTCATAGCATGCAGGTCCAAGATATGAATAGCCACTTCGGGATGATGATGCTTCATATATTCTTCAAATCCAGTTTGACGGTAGAACTGTTGATTCGAGCCAAGTACTCCTTCAGCAATCTTACGAAAGATAAGCAATGGTTTCTTATTAGGATTCAAGAGCATCATCATATGAGCAGCAAAATGTCCACTTTCCGTTGGGTTTTGTCCAAAAAAGGAGAGCGGTGCTTTTTCTTTGTATTCCGAATCGATATATACAAATGGGATGTTAGCCTCACTCAATTGGTCGATGAGTATCTTATTATACTCAGCATGCGTAGGGGCTATGATGACCCCATTGGGTTGTGCATCTAATATTTCTTGTGCTCGTTGAGTGAATGTATAGAAATTATATGGGTCATAAGTCATGATTTTAAGCTCTGCACCAAAATCAGTATACTGTTCTTTACCTTGTTCCATCCCCAGCACAATATCTTCCCAGTAATTCCCCGAATTGTGTTGAGGAATAAATGCGACGATGACAAGGGGTTTGTTTCGAGCCAATGCACTTGCATTGCGGTTCGGCATATAATCAATCTCTTCAAGTATTTTTTCAACCTTTTTTTTACTCTCAGGAGATACATTGGGACGCTTGTGAAGAACTCTATCCACTGTTCCAGCTGATACGCCAGCCATCTTAGCTATATCCTTGATTCTTATTTTTGTTGTATTAGCCATTTTATTTCAATAGGTCTTTATATATAATGTGTCGATTGTTTTTGATGTACCATATTTATATGATGAGCATTCGATATCAAATCACAACAATCTGATAGCCAAAGATACACTATTTTGCTCCTTTGGAGGTATTGTACTCTTAAAAAAGTACTTTTTTTGTCTCTTTTTTCGATTTTGGAGTCTTTTTGCTTGTTAGTTGTTCAAAAGATTGTATATTTGTGTTCGCACACACAAGGCGAATGAGTTGACATATATAAGTTTTACTCATCAGTTAGCCCGATGAAAAGCAAATAATAAACCAATATACTAGTTAACAAATCAATGAAAAAGAAAATAGTAACTCTTGGAGAAATCATGCTTAGATTGTCTCCACAAGGACAGACTAGATTTGTCCAAGCAGAAAATCTTAATGTCGTTTATGGTGGAGGCGAAGCCAATGTCGCTCTTAGTTGTGCAAATTATGGTCATGATGCTTATTTTGTATCTCGTGTGCCTGCACATGAGATAGGGCAAGCCGCAGTCAATCACTTACGTCGCTATGGAGTCAAGACCGATTATATAGTACGTGGTGGCGACCGCTTGGGTATCTATTATTTAGAATCAGGTGCAAGTATGCGTCCAAGTAAAGTCATCTATGACCGAGCTAACTCTGCCATCTCAGAGGCTAAAGCTTCAGACTTTGATTTTGACCAGATAATGGAAGGAGCCGACTGGTTTCATTGGTCAGGCATCACTCCAGCCCTATCCTCAGACGCGGCCGAATTGACTAAGCTAGCTTGTGAGGCAGCCAAACGACACAACGTAACCGTATCCGTTGATTTAAATTTCCGCAAGAAACTATGGACTTCTGCCCAAGCTCAAAAGGTGATGCGTCCCTTGATGAAATACGTAGATGTATGCATAGGCAATGAAGAAGATGCTGCCCTATGTCTTGGTTTCGTTCCTGAGGCCAATGTAGAAGCAGGTGAAACAGGTGCAGAAGGATATAAAGGAATCTTCAAGCAAATGCGTGACGAGTTTGACTTTACTTATGTCGTATCTACTCTACGTGAATCCTTTTCAGCCACACATAACGGATGGAAAGCCATGATTTACAATGGTAAAGACTTCTATTTATCAAAACGTTATGATATCGACCCAATCATCGATCGCGTCGGTGGTGGAGACAGTTTTGCAGGCGGATTGATACACGGTCTATTAGTCAAAGAGACCCAAGGTGCCGCTCTCGAATTTGCAGTTGCAGCCTCTGCGCTTAAACACACAATTCATGGAGACTCCAATCTCGTCTCAATAGAAGAAGTAGAAGCTTTAGCAGGAGGTGACGCCTCAGGTCGCGTACAGAGATAAGATCAAATATACATATATAAAAGAGATAATAGCTATGGCTAGATTTAATAAGATAAGTTTTTTAAGCGCTCTTGAGCGTACGGGTGTAGTCCCTGTTTTTTATAATAGTGATTTGGAAACGAGCAAACAAGTGCTTCGTGCTTGCTATGCAGGTGGTATTCGAGTTTTTGAATTCACCAATAGAGGTGATTTTGCGCAAGAGGTATTTGGTCCTCTAGTGAAGTGGGCTCAAGAAGCCTGTCCAGAGATGATTCTGGGCATTGGTTCTATCGTAGATCCTGCGACCGCCGCCATGTATATCCAATTGGGTGCCAATTTTGTTGTTGGCCCATTGTTCAACCCAGAGATAGCCAAAGTCTGTAACCGTCGTCTTATACCATACACTCCAGGATGTGGCAGTGTATCCGAAGTCGGCTTTGCGCAAGAAGTAGGTTGTGATTTATGTAAATTATTCCCTGCAGGTGCCGTAGGTGGTCCTGGTTTTGTAAAAGGCATCCTAGCACCTATGCCATGGAGTCAACTCATGGTTACCGGGGGAGTATCTCCTACAGAAGAGAACCTCTCTGCTTGGGCTAAGAGTGGGGTACTTTGTGTCGGCATGGGTTCCAAACTATTTCCAAAAGCACTTATCGAAGCACAGAATTGGGATGAAATATCCAATATCTGTAAACAATCGGTTAATTGGTTTGTATATAATAAATAGTTGTTTTTCAGCAATCATTTTAAGATTGTAAGTTAGTGTGAGATAGCAGGCTTTTGCCTGCTATCTTTTTTTGTGTCCCTACACTTTACTTTTATTGACAATAAAAGCAGTTTATGACCAAACCTTATTGAGGTGATTTCTAAGTTATTCCAGAAATAGTTTGTATCTTTGCATTGAGTTTTATTGCAACTTCACTTAATCAAATAAGCTAAAAAGACATGTCAGTAAAGAAACAAATTAAGACAGCTCTTGTATCCGTTTACCACAAAGATGGTTTGGATGAAATCATTACCAAATTACATGAAGAAGGCGTTAAGCTACTCTCAACAGGGGGTACTCGTCAGTTTATTGAATCATTAGGCATTCCTTGCGATGCAGTTGAAGATTTAACCTCATATCCTTCTATTTTAGGAGGGCGAGTGAAGACTCTTCACCCAAAAGTCTTTGGAGGTATTTTGAGTCGTAGAGACTCCGCACAAGACGATGCCCAATTAAAGGAATACGCTATTCCCGAGATTGATTTAGTTATTGTAGATTTATACCCTTTCGAAGATACTGTAGCCAGTGGTGCAGACGAAAGTGCAATTATAGAAAAGATTGATATAGGTGGTATCTCATTGATACGTGCTGCAGCAAAGAATTACAAAGACGTAGCCATTGTAGCTTCCAAAGCACAATACGCACCCCTTCTTGAGATGCTATCTAAAGATGAGGCCAGTACCACATTAGAAGAGCGCAGATGGTTAGCTAAAGAAGCATTTGCCGTATCTTCACATTACGATACAGCAATCTTCAATTACTTCTCAGCAGATGAAGAGAGTGCATTTCGTGCATCATACAACGATAAGAAATCCCTCCGTTATGGTGAGAATCCACATCAGAAAGGAGCTTTTTACGGTTCACTTGATACTGTTTTTGACCAGATTCACGGAAAAGAAATCTCATACAATAATTTATTAGACATCAATGCCGCCATAGAATTGATAGGAGAGTTACCAGCTAGCAGTTTCGTCGTAATGAAACACAACAATGCTTGTGGTGTTGCTACCCGTCCTACACTTCTTGAAGCCTGGAAAGACGCTTTAGCCGGAGATCCAATCTCTGCATTTGGTGGTGTGCTTATAACGAATCGTCCAGTGGATTTAGTCACTGCCGAAGAGATTCATAAATTATTCTTCGAAGTGATTATTGCTCCTAGTTATGATGACGAAGCATTAGCTGTATTGTCAAAGAAGAAGAATCGCATCATCTTGATTCAAAAAGACGGCGTACATACGACTAAGCAATTTAGAAGTATGCTCAATGGCGTATTGGTTCAAGACCGCGATGTAGCAAAAGAAACCAAAGAAGAACTCCAAGTTGTTACTAAAAAGGCACCAACGGCAGAAGAAATCGATGACATGCTTTTTGCAAATACCCTTGTGAAACACAGCAAGAGTAATGCAATCGTATTGGCCAAAGGACATCAACTCTTTGCAAGTGGCGTAGGTCAAACTTCCCGTGTGGATGCATTGAAGCAAGCCATAGAAAAAGCCAAATCGTTTGGTTTCGACCTTCATGGAGCAGTGATGGCCTCTGATGCTTTCTTCCCATTCCCTGACTGTGTAGAAATCGCAGACAAAGAAGGAATCACAGCAGTGATTCAACCAGGCGGATCAATCAAAGACCAATTATCATTTGATTATTGTGATGCGCATAACATGTCAATGGTATTGACAGGACGCCGTCATTTCAAACATTAAAAACAGAATTTATGGGATTATTTTCCTTCACACAAGAAATAGCAATGGACCTCGGAACTGCAAATACCATCATCATCTATGATGGTAAGATTGCAGTAGACGAACCATCTGTAGTTGCCCTCGACCGTCGAACTGAAAAGATGATAGCGGTAGGTGACCGTGCAAAGAAGATGCACGAAAAAACAAACGAAAACATTCGAACCATTCGTCCCCTTCGTGACGGCGTTATCGCCGACTTCTATGCATGTGAGCAGATGATGCGTGGTTTGATTAAGAAAGTCAGCACTCGTGGACATCTCTTTTCACCTTCTTTGAAGATGGTTATCGGTGTCCCATCAGGTTCTACCGAGGTAGAGCTTCGAGCTGTGCGTGACTCCGCAGAGCATGCTGGTGGACGTGATGTCTATCTATTGTTCGAACCTATGGCAGCAGCGATAGGTATCGGTCTAGATGTAGAAGCCCCTGAAGGCAACATGATTGTTGATATCGGTGGTGGTTCTACAGAGATTGCAGTCATCTCCCTAGGAGGAATCGTATGTAACAGTTCCATTCGAATAGCCGGAGATGATTTTACTGCTGACATTCAGCAATACATGAGTCGTCAGCACAATGTGAAAGTGTCAGAGCGTATGGCAGAGCGTATTAAGATTCATGTAGGGGCAGCCCTCACAGAACTCGAAGATGCTCCTGAAGACTATATCGTGCATGGTCCAAATCGAATCACTGCCTTACCGATGACCGTTCCAGTTTGTTATCAAGAGATAGCACATTGCCTAGACAAATCAATTGCAAAGATAGAAACAGCAGTATTGAGTGCTCTTGAGAACACTCCACCAGAACTCTATGCCGATATCGTAAGTAACGGAATCTACCTAGCAGGTGGAGGTGCATTGATGCGTGGTCTTGACAAACGAATGCAAGACAAGATAAATATCCCATTTCATGTTGCCGACGAACCGCTACTCTGTGTAGCTCGAGGAACAGGAGTAGCCCTTAAGAATGTAGATAAATTCTCATTCTTGATGCGATAACCACTTTCTATGCGACATTTAATACAGTTCCTCATACGCAATAACCACTGGTTCTTATTCTTATTATTAGAACTAGTGGCTCTCTTGCTCATGGTTCGATTTAATCGATACCATGAGGGGCTGTTTTTCACGTCAGCAAACCATGTGACAGGTAAATTATATGAAGTATCATCTGGAGTCACAGGATATTTGCATTTGCAAGAGGAAAATAAGATTCTTCTAGAGCAAAATATGCTATTACATTCCAAATTAGAGAAGCTATCAGCTAGTACAATCGATTCGACATTATTAGCCTCCGTCGCAGAGAATTCTCCTATATCTTCTAAGGACACCATCATTGCCGCCAAGGTAATCAACAACAACCTGACTCAGAGTCAGAATTTTCTAACCATCAATCGTGGTTCTGTCGATGGCGTAAGAGATGAGATGGCCGTGATGGGTCCTGGTGGAGTTGTAGGCGTAGTCTATAAGACCGGTAAGCACTTCTCCATCGTTCTTCCGATACTCAATATCAAATCGAATATCAGTTGCAAAGTCAAACGCACCGACTACTTCGGTATCTTGCGTTGGGATGGCAAGAGCAGTCGTACAGCTAAATTATACGACCTCCCACTTCACACACAAGTCGAACTAGGAGACAGCATCGTCACCAGTGGTTATTCGAGTATTTTTCCCGAATCTTGTAATATCGGTACCGTGAACCAGATAGACCGTTCTGTAGATGGTTTATCCATCATACTGACCGTCAAACTAAGTTGTAACTTTGCCATATTGAACCATATCATTGTCCTCGGGCGATATGATACTAAAGAAATCAAAGCGTTAGAATCGTCTATAGAATAAATCGAAAAAAGAAACTAAGTATATGCGTCTGCCTCTATTCCTCAAACAACTGTTAAAGATGTTTTTCTTTGTATTGTTACAAGGACTAGTCTTTTCGCATATAGCCTTATGGGGAGTAGCCACACCCTACATCTTTATCTATTTCATCTTAACCCTTCCTACTGACGTTGGGCGCAATCAACTCCTCCTATGGGGATTTTTTGCAGGGCTATTTCTCGATATGATCAGCAATACCCCAGGGATTTATACCTCAGCCACCTTACTACTCAGTTTCGTTCGTCCGCGGTTATTGAAACTATGTACCACCTTCGAAGAAGTAGACGCCTATGTACCCTCTTCCAAGAACATGGGACTCTCTAGTTTCGTCGAATACCTCATCATCTCCATCTTTCTGTTTGTCCTCGTTCTCCTTGGAGTAGGGCAGATGGGACAATTTACGATAGGCATCTACCTACGAGACGTGTTAGCTAGTGGACTACTGACATTTGGGCTGCTTTATATATTTCACTGGTCACTAGACATCTAGATTATATTACTCCATTTCCTCATGATAGATACACTATCTATCCCTATTAAAACTATCCATGGCAAAAGATTATAGATTTGAAAAACGACGATTTGTAATAGGAGGCATAGCAGTAGCTATCGTCCTAATCTATATCATTCGTCTTTTTAATCTGCAGATAGTCAGTCAAGACTACAAGAAGTATGCAGACAGCAACGCCCTCTATCACAATATCATCACGCCTTCTCGTGGGATGATGTATGACCGCAACGGAGAACTCCTAGTCTATAACCAACCTGCATACGATATTTCCGTAGTGCTCAAAGAAGCCGAAAACAATATCGACACCCTTGAGCTATGCCGCTCTTTGCATATCACCAAAGCCTATTTCCAAGAGCAGATGACTCGGATACGCAACCCCCGAAAAAATCCAGGGTATTCTCGCTACACCCAGCAGCTCTTCATGACCCAGGTATCTCCTCAAGACATCGGTGAATTTCAAGAGAAGCTATTTCGTTTTCCCGGATTCTATATCAGTAAACGGATCATTAGACAATACAAATACAATATTGCCTCTCACTTGTTTGGTGACATCGCAGAAGTGTCACCCAAGGAGTTGAAGAAAGACGATTACTATCGTCGCGGCGACTATATCGGTAAACAAGGAATCGAGCGTTCCTATGAGAAATCTCTTAGGGGTGAAAAAGGGGTAGAAATCTTACTTCGAGATGCCCGAGGACGCCTCAAAGGCCCTTATAAAAACGGTACGAAAGATACTAAACCCGTGCCCGGAAGTGATTTAGTGCTCTCGATAGATGCCAAAGTTCAAGCCCTAGGAGAGTACTTGATGAAAGACAAGATCGGTGCCATCGTTGCGATAGAACCCAAGACAGGAGAAGTCCTATGTATGGTTTCCTCACCGACGTATTCTCCTGAATTGATGGTTGGACGCGCCCGTTCTAAGAACTTGGGTCAACTCTATCGCAATGTGCGTAAACCCCTCATCAACCGATCTATCCAAGGAACTTATCCTCCCGGGTCCACCTTCAAACCCGCTGAAGGATTAGTTTATCTGCAAGAAGGCATCATAGACCCATATACCACCAAATATCCTTGTCATAACGGTTTTATCTATAAGAACCTCCGTGTCGGTTGTCACACACACCCCTCACCATTGAGTCTTATTCCAGCTATTGCCACCAGTTGCAACTCCTTCTTCTGCTGGGGACTCTATCACCTGATAGGAGATAAGAAATACGGGTCTTCACAAAAAGCCCTCACCGTATGGAAGAACCATATGGTCTCTCAAGGCTTCGGTTATCGTCTCGGGATAGACATCCCAGGTGAATCTCGAGGATTCATTCCCAATTCCGATTATTACGATAAGATTTATCGAGGACATTGGAATGGGTTGACCGTCATCAGTATCGCCATCGGCCAAGGAGAAATCCTCTTGACCCCTTTGCAGATAGCCAACTTAAGTGCCCAGATAGCCAATCGCGGCTATTACTACACACCTCACGTAGTGAAAGAAGTCAAAGGCAAATCCTTAGACTCGAAATACACAGAGAAGCATCGCACCACCATCGATACCAAAAACTATGATTATATTGTAGATGGGATGCGCGAAGCAGTTCTCAATGGTACCTGCCGTGCCGGAGCCATTCCAGGCATCGAAGTATGTGGAAAGACCGGAACAGCTCAGAATAGGGGACATGACCACTCTGTATTCATGGGATTTGCACCCAAGGAAAACCCTGAGATAGCCATCTCCGTCTATGTAGAAAATGGAGGCTATGGAGCCGTCTTCGGAGTGCCTATCGGCTCATTACTTATGGAACAATATTTGACAGGAACCCTATCAGAAGCGAGCAAAGCTCGTGCAGAATATATACGAAATAGAAAGATTTATTATGGCAACGCGGAACGTTAATGTATGGAGACATGTCGATTGGATAACGATATGTATGTATTTATTGCTCATCCTATGCGGTTGGTTAAGCATCTGTGGAGCCAGTTTTGAAGTTGGTCAGATAGACTTCTTCAGCTTCGATAGCCGTACTGGTAAACAGCTCATTTGGATATTCTGTTCCTTAGGACTAGGATTCATCCTCTTGATGATTGAGGACCGGTTCTATGAACTCTTTTCATTCCCCATTTATATCGGGATGATGCTCCTCCTATTAGCCACTATCTTTATCGCTAAAGACGTGAAAGGGTCACACTCCTGGTTACAGTTAGGTCCCATCAGTTTGCAGCCAGCCGAATTTGCCAAATTTGCAACTGCCCTCTGCCTTTCCCGCTTGGTCGATAGCTACGGCTTTGACATGTCCAAACCACGATTCAGCATCCGTCTCCTACTAACCATCCTGCTCCCCTTATTCTTAATTATTGCCCAGAAGGAGACCGGTTCTGCCCTCGTCTATGTAGCCTTCTTTCTGGTCTTCTATCGAGAAGGGATGCCCGGAGCCATTCTATTTGTCGGCGTATCCGCCGTCGTCTATTTTGTCATAGGGATACGCTTTCAGGAAGAACTCTTTTGTGAAGGCACCACAAGCATCGGCTACTATGCCGTATTGACACTGATCCTCTTCTTCTCCTATGGGATGATGTACGTGAACCATATCAAATCCGACAAAGCCATCCGTCTAGGACTCATCAGCATCGGGTTATTGATAGCCAGTTATCTCGTAGCCATCTATCTAATCCCCTTCAATCAAGTATATACCATCGGTACTCTTGATGCAGCCCTAGCCATCTATCTCCTCTATCAATGGATTGCTCGAAGAGCCTTACCCTTCTTTTTTGTCGCCCTATTTACACTAGGTTCAGTCGGCTTTTTGTACTCAGCAAACTACGTCTTTACCGATGTCTTGGAGTACCATCAGCGCACACGAATAAAAGTTCTTTTGGGAATGATTGAAGACATCAAGAAAGCAGGATACAATGTAAATCAAAGTAAGATAGCCATTGGTTCAGGCGGATTCACTGGTAAAGGATTCCTCAACGGCACCCAGACCAAACTCAATTATGTGCCAGAACAGGACACCGATTTTATTTTTTGTACGATAGGGGAAGAGCAAGGCTTTCTCGGTTCGAGCCTCATTCTATTGCTCTACCTGACCTTTATCCTGCGGTTGCTCTACCTCTCTGAGCGGCAGCCCACGACTTTCGGGCGCGTATACGGTTATTCCGTATTCAGCATCTTCCTCTTTCATTTGTTCATCAATGTAGGGATGGTATTAGGGTTGACCCCAGTGATAGGTATTCCATTACCCTTCTTCAGCTATGGCGGTTCATCACTATGGGGATTTACGCTATTACTATTTATCTTTTTGAGGATAGACGCTGCACGGACAACCCAATATCGGTAATTCCTAAATAATGGTTTCCTCCATAAGCGATGCTATCAGGAATGATAGGGCGTATGACCACCCGTCTGATGGTATCCCTTTTCCACGTAAGGAAATCATACGCATCACTAGTATAACTATGTGCTCCCCAATGTAGAATAGGGGTCCCTTTCTTGTCTGTGACAACATGCATATTGACCGTATCTTTGAGGCAGATACTATCCCCCACACGAGTCATCTCCACCCTAAGGGTATTGAAAACAAAATCAGTAGAAGCATTTGCCTCCACCGTCCATTTCAGCGACGGTTGAGCCTGCTCGGCAAGTATCTGTTGGTCAGACGGATTAAAATCGAAAGACAAGCTATCCTTTGCAGTCCAGAGATACGGATGAGGGATTGATTCAAAATGAAAATAGCACAAAGACCTATCGACACACGACACCGAAGCCAGTACGATGACTGTCAGCACCATGCACAAGATAGATCTTTTAAACTGTATCATAAATATATCTACTCAGCCTTCTTAGGAGCCTGAGGTTTAGGAGTTTGTGGGTTGTCCCCTTTCGGAGCCGTAGGTTTAGGTTTGTTTGTTCGAGGTCTAGGCGTTCTCTCCCCATTAGCATTAGGCGTTCCCTCCTTACGACGTGGGTTATTCCGTCTATTATTGTTTCGAGGTCTATCCGTACGCGGTTCTTTCGAGCGTGAATCATCACCCCGTCTGATTGCTTTCTCCCCTGGTTTAGTCTCGTCACTACGTCGATTATTCTTCCGATACCCTTCTCGTCTATTCTTATCTCTAGGTTGGTCAGCCGCACCCTCTCTACGATTCGGATTTGTTCTGCTTCTAGTATTCGTTCTAGGAGGTCGTTTCGAAGACCTTCTCTTAGCATTTCGATGAGAGTTCTTACCATCAAAACGCGTCAAATCCGTCTCATCAAGTAAATCACTCGACTTCTTCGTCGGTGGTACGAAAGTATCATCCTGTAACTGAAGCGGATTTTTATTCGCCTTATTGAGATTGATAATTTCAAATGCTCTTCTCGCAGATATCGTCACTAGATTAGCAGGCATTCTCTTATCAGTAGAATAAGTAATCATATTCGTCAATAGATCCGCTTTGAAGAAATAATACGTCATATCCTGCGTATACAATTCAATCTGTCTAGACGGCATTTTCTTCTGTGCCTCGACATAACAATTGACTTCGTAATTGAGGCAACATTTCAGTTTAGCACATTGTCCTGCCAACCGCTGAGGATTCAATGATATATCCTGATGTCTAGCCGCATTGGTCGATACAGAGACAAAACTAGTCATCCATGTCGCGCAACACAATTCACGTCCACACGGTCCGATACCTCCGATACGTCCGGCCTCCTGTCTAGCACCGATTTGTTTCATCTCGATACGAATACGGAATGTCTCAGCCAGCACCCTGATGAGTTGTCTGAAATCGACACGTCCATCAGCGATATAGTAGAAGATAGCCTTATTGCCATCCCCTTGATACTCTACATCTCCGATTTTCATCTCCAGCAGCAAAGACTTAGCGATTTTGCGTGACCGAATCATCGTGTCATGCTCCTTTGCTTTCGCCGCCTCGTATTTCTCCAAGTCATTCGGTTTAGCGATTCTGTAGATACGTTTAATCTCCGCATCACTGCGTAAGTTAGCCTTCTTCATCTGAAGAGGAACCAACTGCCCAGTCAAGGTGACGCGCCCGATATCATGTCCCGGTTGCGACTCTACAGCTACGATATCCCCTTTTTGGAGAGGGATATTGCTACTATTTAGATAAAACCCTTTACGCGTATTTTTAAACTGCACCTCCACCATCTTCTGTGTATTTCCAGCATCCGGAATATCAGCAAGATAGTCATAAGTATTGAGTTGTATATCTTGAGCGCCCACACCCTTAGAGGATAGGCCTTGTTTTCCATCGTTCAGCGTAAATTCCTTGCGAGCTCCACATGAGCAACCACTACATTGGTTACCATTGCCGCATCTCATTTCTTCCGTTGAAGGGATGATTATATCATTATTGTCCATATAGGTTATACTTAAAGTCTGCTATTATCCTCCCTTTTGCAGCAGGACGATCATCTTCAATGAAAAATCAAAGAAAACCATTTTAGCATTCACATTATGTTTGATATGATGAGCCACTTCATCGAGCTCATGCATAATTTGGTACACATTCTTCTCGTTTACAAAACGAGCAAATTTAGAACTAAACTGCTGTTCGTTGGCAGTCATATAATTCATTTGTGACTCATGAAAATTAAAAATAAAATTCTCACGAATCATCTCTTGGCAATATTGAATCAAACGGAGTTGATCCTCACGGGATTTCTTAGCCGTATCATTGCTCCACCTTCTCATCTCATGAATCTTTCGTGCATAGCACAGACGCATCAGATTGACAAAAGACTGGAAATACGCGACCCGTTCACTATCCTGATCAATCAGCAGCCTCATTGTATTGACACTTCCCTTGGCCATATGCGCAAATTGGCTAGCCATCTGTTGACCATAATGATTATTTTCCACAAGATATGCAGTCAACAAATCCTCAGGGATGCGGTCGAATAGCCGTTGTTGTAAGCGGCTGATAATCGTCTGAATGATAGGTTCAGTATCATCACTAACCATGATGATTACCGTCTCTTCCGGCGGTTCTTCAAGGAGTTTCAATATCTTATTCGCAAACGCCTCATGCATCCGTTCCGGAAGCCACAGGATAACCACCTTATATCCCCCTTCACTAGACTTGAGTGACAATTTACGTCTGATTTCATCCCCTTCAGCCGTATAGATGACCGCCTGCTTGTTGCCCGCCTTCATAGAAGTGAGCCAATCTTTGAGTTCGAAATACTGATTTTCCAAGACCAGTTTACGCCAATCGAAGATATAATCATCACATTTCTCCCGTTTAGGGCTAGTTGATTTGACGATAGGGAAGACGAAATGGACATCAGGATGCACCAGTTTATCCATCATCTTACAAGAAGGACACTGTCCACATGCATCACCCGCTTGTTTGTTCGAGCAACAAAGATACCTTGCATAAGCAATTGCCATAGGCAATTTTCCCACTCCCACAGCACCTGCAAACAATTGTGCATGTGCCACACGATGGTTATTAACCTCTTGAATGAGTTGGTCTTTTAGTGCCTGATGGCCTATGATATCTTTAAAATACATCTATCACAAACTTACGAGAATTAATTGATATTAAAAAAGATTAGCCCAGATAATTGGAACCTGGTCAATCAGATATAGGTATATCGTTCCAAAAGGAATAGCAAACAAAGCACTATCCAATCGGTCCATCATCCCTCCATGTCCAGGAAGAATTGTACCCGAATCCTTGACCCCAAGATGTCTTTTGATGAGCGATTCGATTAAGTCTCCCCAAATAGAAGCGAACACCACGACCACAGCGAATCCGAGCCATTGCCAGACATTATATTCTAGATAATAGAATGACAAGACAAACGCAGCAATCAGTGCGAATATTCCACCACCGATAGCCCCTTCCCAAGACTTCTTAGGAGAGATACGGTAAAACAAGCGATGCTTACCGATTAAGCTCCCCACCATATATGCGCCAGTATCATTGAGCCAGATGAAGATAAAAATCGTCAGTGGCCATTGAGGCGTATATTCCATCACCTGAGTCGACTCATTGAATCTGAAGGCAAGGATATTAAGCAAAGCGAAGGGCAAAGCCACATACACCTGGCTAAATAAGATATAAGCCCAGTTATGAATCGGGTTATCATGTTTGATATACAATTCCCGAACGAACAAGAATAAGAGCAATAAGAGATAGGGTACGAAGAGTAACCCCGGGATGCGTCCGATTTTAAGGTCAGCAAGTGCTATAAAAAGAAGGAACCCAGCGAGCGTAACCAATTTGGCCGGTATTTTCACCTCTTTCTCTTTTCTCATCAACCCACAGAATTCATAAACTGTAAGGATGGTTAGCAACGCAAAAACGGTCATAAAAGCCTCAGGTTTCCAGAGGAGTGACCCCACGATGGCCCCTACAAACAAGAGTCCAGTGATGCTTCGTACAAAAATATTCTTCACTATGTATTTGATTATTCTAAGTTCGTATATCCGAGACTATGCCTTAGTCGCGTCAGTCTCTCCAAGAGTTGTATTATCAGGAACCTTTTGCTCCCCTTGTTTCTCCTCAGCCACTTCAGTGTCAGTCACCTGTTTCTCAGCCACCTGATTCTCAGTTGCCTCGTCTGCGATGACCTGTTCAGTCTTTTTCTTAGCAGCCTCTTTTTCTTTATTCTTTTTTGCTTGAGCCTCCTGAAATTCCAGCACCTCATCAGAGCGAGATTTCCATTTCCGCTTACCAAATATCTGCTCCACACTCTTAGTGTAAATCACCTCATCCTGCATCAATAAGTCAGCCAATTGATGATGCTTATCCTTATTTTCCGCCAAGATATTTTTCGCACGAGCATACTGTTCAGCGATAAGTCGTTGAACCTCCGCATCAATCAATTCAGCCGTCTTAGGACCGTATGGTTTATCGAATCGATACTCATCATTTTGATAATAGCAAATGTTAGGTAACTTCTCACTCATACCCAAGTATGCAATCATGCTATACGCCTGTTTGGTCACTCTCTCCAAGTCATTCATTGCTCCAGACGAGACACGTCCAGTAAACAAATCCTCAGCAGCACGACCACCGAGTAGGGTACACAACTCATCGAGCATCTGCTCCTTAGTTGTGATTTGTCTCTCCTCAGGTAAATACCATGCAGCACCCAATGCCCGTCCACGAGGGACGATAGTCACTTTGATAAGCGGGTTAGCATATTCGAGCAACCATGAAAGACTAGCATGACCCGCTTCGTGAAGAGCAATACGTTTGAGTTCCTCACGTGTAGTGATTCTTGTTTTCTTCTCCAAGCCACCCACGATACGGTCCACCGCATTGTGAAAGTCATCATCATCCACCTCTTGTTTATCATTACGAGCCGCAATCAGTGCCGCCTCATTACATACGTTAGCGATATCCGCTCCCGAGAATCCCGGAGTTTGTCGAGCCAAGGTATCCAAGTCCAAAGACTTAGACAACTTCAACGGTTTCAAGTGCACCTTGAAGACCTCTTTTCTTTCATTCAAATCAGGCAAGTCGACTGTAATCTGTCTATCGAAACGACCCGCACGAAGCAATGCCGAATCCAATACTTCAGCCCGGTTTGTAGCTGCCAAGATGATGACCCCACTATTTGTCCCGAAACCATCCATCTCAGTCAACAACTGGTTCAAGGTATTTTCGCGTTCGTCATTACCCCCCATCTGAGAACCTTTGCCACGAGCACGTCCGATAGCATCAATCTCATCGATAAAGATGATACATGGTGCCTTCTCTTGAGCCTGTTTGAATAAGTCACGTACACGTGAAGCACCCACACCGACAAACATCTCGACAAAATCAGAACCTGCGAGAGAGAAGAAAGGCACATCAGCCTCTCCAGCCACTGCTTTGGCAAGCAAAGTCTTACCCGTTCCCGGAGGGCCTACAAGCAAAGCGCCCTTAGGAATCTTACCGCCCAAGACCGTATATTTTTTAGGCTGTTTCAAAAATTCGACAATCTCTTCGACTTCCTGTTTCGCCTCAGCCAATCCCGCTACATCTTTAAACGAGATATTAACCTTCGTATTCTTGTCATACAATTTAGCTTTAGACTTGCCTACACTAAATACGCCACCGACACCGCCAGAGGAGCCAGATCCCATACGGGAATACATGACATATAAGAAAATCATCAAACCGATAGGAAATATCCAAGAAGCGATATTTGCAAATAAGTTCGACCGCTTCTCATAAATAACCGTTCCGTTGAACTGCCCTTTCTCCTGCGCTTGGTCGATAAATTTACTCAATTCCTCCCTCGAAGGACCTTCGGTAGTGATTACAGGGACCTGTCCCACTTTAGTCGAATCCTTTTCAAAAACATCAGCCACATTTTCAGAGTTCACGATAGCTTCTATCGTGTTGTCGTCATAACTAGTAACTTGTTTGATATAATTGTTTGTGACGAAAGTTTGAAATTTATCGTAACTAAATTTACGATTAAAAGAGCTATCGCCATTAGCTATATAAAGTCCGATTCCTATCGCAATAATAGCTAAATAGAGCCATGATAAGCCAAACTTAGGGCTTTTTATCCCCTTGATGTTTAGCGGAGAATTAGACCCCTTCTCATCGGGAGTCTTGTTCTTTTTTGTATCCATATGATGAATTTCTAAAATAGTTGATATGTAAATGATAAAAATTTAGTCTAGATTCTTGATTTGAGTCAGTTTAGCATCCGCCCAAAGACTCTCCAGTTGGTAGAAAGCTCTAGCCTCTGGAAGAAATAGATGTACGATGACATACCCATAATCAATGGCCGCCCATTCCGATTGGTTTAATCCCTCCACGTGCGATGCTTTTTCACCCGCCATGAGCGATGCCTTTTCTTTAATACTATCCACGAGTGCTCTCATTTGATTTGGCGAATTGGCCTCACAAATGACAAAATATTGGCAGGCAGCATCAGCAATCGAAGTCAAATCGACGATAGTGATATCTTTTCCCTTTTTTTCTTGGATTCCTGCTACTATGCTATTTACTAATTTATTTCCCATATTTTTTATATAAAATCAAGAGTACAAATATATGATTAATAATTTTAATTCCCAATACAAACAGAAGCTTAGTTCGAGAAGTAAATCTTTTTTTGTAAAAAAAGACAGGAAATATTTTGGAGGAAAATAGAAGAAGTATTATCTTTGCACACGCTAAAAAGGAATAGCATAATCTTTATGATTGCTATCCTTGTAATATTGGGCTATGGTGTAATTGGTAACACTACAGATTCTGGTTCTGTCATTTCAAGTTCGAGTCTTGATAGCCTAACTTTTATCGGTTACCTGTTCTAGGTAACCTTTTTTTTACCCCCACAAAAGCCATATGATTATTTATTAGAAGCAAGTATCGCTTTGATAATTGCAGAAGAAAACCCCCTATGATCCAATTCGTTTACCCCCTTGATAGTTAATCCACCAGGAGTGGTCACCTTGTCGATTTCAGCTGACGGATGATTCTCCTCTTTGAGCAACAAAGCCGCCGCCCCTTTGACACATTGAGCAGACATCATTTGAGCTTGTTTAGCAGGAATTCCCATCTCGATACCCGCCTGCATAGACGCTTGGATATACTTCATCGCATAAGCGATACCACAAGAAGCCAATGCCGTAGCTGCTCCCATCTTCTCCTCTTCGATAAGGATAGCCACCCCCAATTCGTCAAACAAAGCCAGCATCTCGTCCACATGCTCTTGAGTCGTATGATATGTAGCCAGTAGGGTGATACTTTCAAACAGAGAAATCGCCGTATTCGGCATCAATCGGATGATTGGTTGTTCCTCAGAAGTCCACGATGCCAAAGTCTGGGTAGCGATACCTGCAGCTACAGAAGCGACTACGGCCTCTTTTTTGATTTTGAGATTAGTGATGACCTTCTCCATCAGCCACGGCTTGACCGCAAAGATGATGATATCCGCATCCTCAATAGCCTCCTGATTATCCGTACAAGTCTTGATAGTCGGCAAGGCCGATTTTAGTGCCGTCAACTTCTCCTGACTCCGGTTGCAAACCACCAGTTGATACTGCTTTCCGAGTGCACTCATATAAAGACCACGAGCGATAGACCCGCCCATATTTCCAGCTCCTATAATAGCGATTGTTCTCATAATTATAATGTTTAAAACAAAGATACATATTTCCTGTAAATAAATAACCCTTTTAAGTTTATAAAAGGGATGAAATTAAGGATTACCTCTAGATGAAGCCCACATAAAGCTAAATAGACAACCAATAGAATAGGAGGAGTGTTATCCTTTAACATAAAGACCCCACCCAACGATAACTAAAGACCCCTCGTCAGCGCATAGAATCTTCCTATTCATTTTTTTGAACACGAAGTTCTTCCGCAGTAAGTCTTAAGTCCTTGTTCAGACACCCTTTGAAGCACTAGCAATTCCAGTTCAAAAAGCGAATCAACCCCTCATAAATCCCATTCTAGCCCCTCAAAAATCAAAACGAACCATGCCCTTACCTCATGTCCATACACGCCCTTAGAAACAGCCCTTTATTTTCACAATAGTGAAAAGCATCGCTGCTTCATTTCCATTAAGTGAAAAAGACAGAAAAAAGGAATGACGAAACGAATAAAATAAAAAATAGATTCGTATCTTTGTGAAACGACCAAATCGATACACCGAGACACAATCACTTATTAAAAACAGAAACAAATGAAAAAAATGAAATTTGCCGTAGCAGGCACCGGAGGCGTCGGTGGGAGCATCGCCGCTATGCTATCATTGGCCGGAGAAGACGTGACATGTATTGCGCGTAACAGCCATCTCAATACCTTACAACACCAAGGATTGCACTACAAATCAGACCTCAAAGGAGACCATTTATTACGCATACCAGCCTATTCAGCAGAAGCTTATGAAGGCCAAGCAGATGTCATCTTCGTCTGTGTCAAAGGATATTCTATCGATTCGATAATTGATTTGATCAAACGAGCATCTCATGCCGATACCCTCGTGATTCCTATCCTCAATGTCTACGGTACAGGTCCTAAGATAGCGAGTTTACTTCCTGACAACATCCGTGTCATCGATGGCTGCATCTATATCGTTGGTTTCAAGTCAGCCCCAGGAGAGATTACTCAGATGGGACAGATTTTCCATATGGTATACGGAGCTCGTCATGCAGATGATTTCGTCAATACCCGCATGCAAGAAGTAGCCGAAGTGCTAAAAAATAGCGGCATCAAAGTAACCATCTCAGAAGACATCAATCGTGATACCTTCGTAAAATGGTCTTTCATCTCAGCCATGGCTGTGACAGGACTCTATTATGACTGCACGATGAAACGTGTCCAAGATCCTACTGATGATGCCTATAAGACCTTCTATGCGCTTTCTTCAGAGACAGAAGCACTCGCTAAGTCCCTCGGTATTCATGTCGAAGGTGGTCTATTGAAGCACAATTTACATGTGCTATCCAAGTTGGACCCCAACTCCACAGCCTCTATGCAAAAAGATATGGCTGCCGGTAATCAGACAGAAATCAAAGGACAACTCTTCGACGTCATCGCTCTAGCAGACAAACAAGGTGTCGCCATGCCGCACTACCATGAAGTAGCGAAGAAATTCGAAGCCTAAGCCATTGTCCAAACTACTCCTTCTCCCAATGAGTCCGATTCATCGAAGGAGGTAACTGCTGACTGCCAAACGCCTTGTTTGGGATAGGCCCCATGACAAGTATTAATTCCCCGCCATTAACAATTTCCTGATGTCGTAACCATGCTCTCTCCAATGGCTTTCCATTGAGTGATGCCGATTGGATATACCCATTTTTAGGTGAATTGTTGATGGTTTTTATTTTGAAGGTATCCCCCTTATAGAAATCCTTATCCAGCGTGATGGTCACCTCATCAAATAGGGGAGACGTCAAGATATAGATATTATCCCCTGGATTCACCGGATGCAAGCCCATCGATGCAAGGACAAACCATGCACTCATCTGTCCCACATCCTCATTGCCACAAAGCCCCATCACGTCCGTTCCATACGCCACCTCACAAATCTTACGAGTCCATTTCTGAGTGAGCCATGCATTGCCCGTATAAGCAAACATGAACGGCACCTGATGAACCGGTTCGTTGGGATGATTGTAATACTCGTTCCATAAGAAATCAGCCGATGAGTGGTCGAAAAATGCCGTCAACTTCTTGGTAAACGCTTCATGGCCCAGTAGATCCATGAATCCATACACATCATGTGGCACGAACCACCCCTGCTGCAACGGATTCGACTCCACACAATACAATTTGGGATACGTCTCATCGACCCATTCCCCCCACGAGCCATCTGCATTGCGCCCCCGGAACCATTGCACACTATCATCCCATATAGTCCGGTAACCCAATGACTTCTTGACATACCGCTGCGCATCCTCTAGGTGCCCCAATGCATTGGCAAAAGTGCCTACGCACCAGTCATTATACGCATATTCCAAGGTCTTAGATATACTACGCGGCGTATATCCCGACGAATCATTTCCAAATTTCTCCACACTATTGACACTATACCGATAGCCCTCCTCGATAGGCCATTGTCTGATCCCCTTCTGATAGGCATCTAGCAATACCGATACCGCAGGATTACCAATCATGCATCCTGAATACGAATTCATAATCTCCCAGCGTGGCAGATAGTGCCGTCCGCTCGTGCGTGCTAGACTAATCAACGAGTTGACCTCATCATTGACCATCCGCGGATTGATAATCGTCTGTAAGGGGAACTGACTACGGAAGACATCCCAGCCGCTAAAGATCGTGCGATAGACAAATGACTGATCCTTGACCACCTGCTTGTCCGCAGCCAGATATTCCCCCGTCACGTCCGAAGCACTCCGAGGGTCAATCATCGTGTGATACAGCGAAGTATAAAACACCACCTTATCCTTCGCTGATCCCCCTTTGATTTGAACATTTGCCATTGCCTCACGCCACAAGTCATTATTCTGCTCACGCACCTCATCGAAATCCCAATCCGGAATTTCCGTTTCGAGATTTGCTTTTGCCCCCTCGATACTCACAAATGAAATCCCCGCTTTGAGCAATACCTGTTCCTGCTTATGGGTCGCGAAACGAGTATAGAAACCGATATGACGTCCCTGATGCTCCGTGCAGTTCTTCAAGCGTTTCGCACCACGCACTGCATCGATATACGCTGGTTTCTTGTGCGTGTACAACTTCTGACTTGGAAATTCAGCTGGAATCGTTGCATCCCACACTCCGAAATCGGTAAGCGGTTTACTGAGTTTCGCATAGAAATACACCGTATAATTCACTTGACCCGCACCAGCACCCCAGCCACCGTCAGCCGCAGTACAACGCATCCATCCCTGAATCGTCTCCTTATCTACCACTTTGATATATTGTTCAGTCGCCGAACCACCGATACGTCGTGCCAAATCAATCCCTATATTCGACTGCTTACTTTTGGGGTAGGTGAAACGAAGTATCCCCGCATGACGTAGCGAAGTCAATTCTGTTCGGATGCCATAATCAGATAAAGTCACGGCATAATACCCCGCTTTGGCCACCTCCGTATCATGACTGAAACGAGAACGATAACCCGTCTCAGGAGCCTTCTCATTGCCCACATACGTATGCAATGGACCCACAGAAGGCGTGACTAAGAAATTTCCAAAATCACCAAACCAGCCGATACCGCTCATATGGATGAAACTAAACCCCTCGATCGTCGGATGATGCCAAGAATACCCCGGGCCATTATCTCCGCCCGTCTTGGTATCAGGACTCAGTTGAACCAATCCAAAGGGTGTGGCACTACCCGGGAAAGTCTTTCCCAAACCATGTCCGCTCTTGGCAGCCTTATTAGAAGTTGAAGCCCCGATGATGGGACGGATAAATTGTGTTACATCCTCTTGGGCAGAAAGTGACCATGCACCAAATGCAAAGAAGACAGCAAGGAGTGTCTTTTTTATCATACTATTATCAATAAAGTCAAATACTAGATTAGAATGACCCAAAGGTAATGATTTCTAGTAGAAAATAAACAACACGGTACTACTTTTCAATTCTCAACCGTGTCAGGTTGATTCTTGAGACCTCATGAAGCTAAATTAAATGATTCTTTTTGCTTAAAGTGCAACTTATGTTCACAACAAGAGCAATAGGCAAATAGAGCCTCACTTTAATCAGAAAAACACGGTTTTAAAAGCAATAAAAGGCTGATAGATATTACAAATGTCGAATTAGGACTGATAGTAAAACTACTAACAATACAGCGTTGTGGAAATAAGTATCTATTCATAGTTTGAATCGATACTCTGTGGGGGTTATTCCATATCTTTTTTTAAATGCCTTGGCAAAATGAGAGTTGTATTTGTAGCCTACTTGTTCTGCTATTTCTATAATAGGTTTGTTTGTATCCGCTAGCAAGCAGCAAGCATGGTTCATCTTGAAATCCAAAAGATATTGAAAAGCACTTGTTCCATGTATCTGTTTGAATGCTTTCTTCAGTGTACATTCATTCGTGCCGACTTCTAATGCAAGTTCATGAAGAGAAGGTGGACATTGATATTGAGATTCTAAAATAGCTTTAGCATGAACTATTGAGTCATAGATAGAGGATGAATATTTGGGTTTTGGGTGTGTTGTAGAATTTGAACGGCTCATGAGCATCAGTGCTATGATTTCTCTGACTTTGCCTTCTAGAAATAATTCACCTAGTGATCCATATTGATCTACAAAGTGCAGCGATTTAAGTGTCTGTATAAGTAGTTGAGACATCTTTCTGTTATGATTAAATAAAGTAAAAGGTTGGCTGGACCAGTTTGAGGGTAAATAGGCTCGCATCGTAGGTTCATATTGCTCTATTAGTTCATTCATATACGCTTTAGAGAATAATAAGGCATGGGATTGTACGCATGAATTTTCGTTTAGGTGGAGCTTTTCTTTTTCTACTCCATAAAGAAGGTTTATATCTCCGCTATTCCATTCAATAGCATTTGATTCATTGATTTTTACTTCTGCGCTTCCAGACAGGGTAGCGCAGATACAGACAGTTTCTTCAAAATGGCATGTCGGTGTAATGATATCAGTAGCTGCTTGGTTTTGAGTTGTAGTTTGGTTAATAATGACTGATGAGGTATCTATCCATCGTGATTCCATCTCTAGACCCGCGAGTTTGTATTGCCACTTATTCTTTGTGAAGACTTCGCTTTCTGATTTATTGAAGTTGGGTAATGAAACTGCTTTTTCGGCCATTTCATTGTCCATGATTATTCGACTTTTCATTATTCTATAATTTCCTTTTTGCGTCTATGGAATTCCGCTAAGGGTCCATGAAGTAGTGCGAGATTATTTATTTTTGTGCTCTGTAAAGATAGACCAAAAGCATGGGTCAATCAATACCTATTAGTAGGTATTAATCTAGTCAAGATTTATTAATAAATTTAAGGAGACAATATAATGAAACAATTTTGTTTAGCATTCTTTCTCTTGTTACTTGAGATTCCATTGGGGGCATGGGGACAGGGTCTTTTTCTACGTGGTCGTGTTTTAGACAGTGTGAGTGGACAGGGTTTATCCAATGTGAATATAACCATGGTAAAGCCTAATCATTTTACGATTACTGATGCTAAAGGTCGATTTAACTTTCAATCACTTACTTCAGGTGATTATACCTTGGTTTTTAGCTATATCGGTTATGCTTCTGTAGAAAAGAAGGTTCATTTAAATATGCAGTCAGGTGCTGTTGTGATAAATATGTTACCTAAGACAGAATCGATAGGGGAGGTTATCATTAGTGGAAAGTCTGAAGCCCGTAAGTTGAAGGAGCAAGCAGCGCCTATATCTGTTATCAATATGAGCGATTTAGCTGGTACAGTGACTACCGTAGTGGATGTCCTGCAGAAGACAGTAGGTATTACTATGAGAAATGCTGGTGGTGTAGGTTCATCATCTAGGATTTCGCTTAGAGGTCTTGAGGGCAAACGTATAGGGTTCTTTATCGATGAATCACCGATGAGTGATCAATCCGATTTTGTGGATCTAAATGATATCCCTGTGGATATGATAGAACGTGTGGAAATTTATAAAGGGATAGTTCCTGCTCGTTTTGGTGGAAATGCCATGGGGGGAGCGGTGAATATTGTGACGAAAGAATATCCAGACAAATATGGTGATTTCAGTTATGAGATTGGTTCCTATAATACTCATAAGGTGCAGGCAGTATTTAAGCGAAATATCAAATCGACGGGCTTACTTATCAGTGGTGGTGGCGGATATACCTATTCTGATAATGACTACACCATGAAATCTCCATATGTGGATAGCTTAAAGATGAAACGAGACAATGATCAGTTTAAGAAGTTTATATTTGCCTTAGATCTAAAAGCAACCAAATGGTGGTTCGATGAAATAACATTAGAGCCAACTTTTGCAGATACTTATCATGGTATTCAGGGCTATAAACGGGATTTTCGTAAGGCACATAATACATCAAAGGTCTATTTCGTCTCTAGTACAATGAAAAAAAAGGGATTTTTCTTAGATGGATTAGATTTAGATATGACTTCTTGGGTTTCTTCTACGTATTCCTGTTTAGTGGACACAGCTCATATTCGCTATGATTGGCATGGTGGAATGGAAGCATCTCCTTCAAAGGGTGGAGGAGAATTGTATTCCTATCCTTCTAACTCGAACGATAAGAAAACGGCTTTCTTAAACAGAATGAATCTTTGTTATTTGATTAATAACCATCACTCTATAGAATATAATTCAGTTTTTTCTTTGGCTAATGGATATCCAAAAGATGATTTGAGAGAATCTACTTTAGAGAAAAAAACGATGTTCAATTCTAGGATGCGTTCTCTTACTGTGGGGATGACTTATAATTATACTGCAGTTCATAGCAAGTTTCTCAGTGCAACTACGTTGAGACATTATAATTATTGGATGAAAACGAAATATACGAATTTATATAAATTTGTTGATCTACCAGAAGATGTTGATTTGAATAAATCGGCATGGGGATTCAGTGAAGCAATGCGCTATCAATTTTCACCTCACTTTACGGTCAAAACCTCTGTGGGGTATGAAGTACGTATCCCATCAGAGAATGAACTCCTCGGTGATGGGATTTCTATTTCACCATCAGGGAAATTAAGTCCCGAGAAGAATCGAAGTTTTAATATTGGGTTCCTCTACAATTTGCAAGATAACCCTTCTCATTTACAGATCGAATTGAGCACTTATTATATGTATTTGACAGATATGATTCGATATGTTCCTAGTGTTCTAGGAGGACAATATGATAATTTTGGAAAAATGCGTACGCTAGGGGCTGAATTTGAGGTGAAAGCTGATGTGCTTCCTTGCTTGTATTCGTATGCCAATCTGACTTATCAAGATCTCAGAGATAAGCGCGACTATGAACAAGATAGCCAGATAAAGAATCCAACTAAAGATTTGCGTATGCCTAATATACCCTATTTGATGTACAATGCTGGATTGGAATTTCATAAACGAAATCTTTTCGGAGGACGGAATCAAAATACACGATTATTTATGGATTTATCTTATGTACATGAATACTATTATGACTTTGAGATGACTAATCTAGACAAAAGACGTATCCCTACCTCTACGACAGTAAATTTGGGGATGGAACATAGAATCCATGATAAATATTATCTTTCTTTTCAGATTAAGAACTTGACAGATGAACGGGTGATTTCAGAATTTAATAGACCACTTGCTGGAACAGAAGTTGGGTTTAAAATTCGGTATATCTTTAACTAATTCTAATGAAGCGTATTTCAAGCGATTTTTAGATAATCTTATAAAAATAAATAATTTACTCAAACAAAACGAACGTTATGAAGAAACAAAGATTGACTCAATTGATAAATTGTGTCGTAAGTGCAGGACTGTTAATGAGTGCTGGATTATGTGTAACAAGTTGTAGTAGTGATGATGATAATCCTGCATCAACTTCTGATACAAGTGATTCTAAAGAGACACCTAATGCTACGTATAATTATTTGCTAGAAACTTGTGTAGCAAATCCAGATGGCATGTCTGGGAGTACATACATTCAGAAATTGGCTACTATGCCTACTAGTATAAATAATAAGAATGGAACACAGTTGAGTTTTTGCTCTTACCTGCAAGCAGAAGTGATTAAAGGTCAAAAATATTTATTTGCTTTTCCTGCATACTTTGCTGAATCAGATTCTTATCTGCGCAGGTATACTTATGATGAACAGACTCAGATGGTCTCTACTCCTAAAAAGCTCGAATTGACTCCTCAGAATTTTTCAGCAGCTTTGACCGTAGTGAGTGATACTAAAATGTATGTTCCAGAATGTGGACCAGGAAAAATCACTGTGGTTAATCCTCAAACTATGGAAAAAACAGGATCTATCGATTTGACTTCTTATGCTTATAAAGATAATAGTCCTGAACCGTCTTGTGGAATAGTACGTGATGGTTATTATTATCAATCCCTTAATCAGGTGGGAGCTACCATGATGCCTTATGAAGATTATCGTCAATGTGATGTAGCTATAATTAATACCAATACGGACAAGGTGGAAAAGGTAATATCTGAAAAAACCACTCATATGACTTATGCCAGTAGGCCAATATTGCCGAGTATGGTTTTCTCGACCGAAAGTAAGGATATTTACTTTGCTTGTTGTGGCTATTTCGGTATGAATTCAGATCATCCAGAAACGGGATTTATCTGTATACCTGCTGGTAAGCAGGATTTTGATAGTAGCAAAGCATGGGATATTCATGACGTGGCTATAGAGGGGTCAGAGTATAAAGCAGCCTCTTTATGGAACTGTGAATATGTCGGAGATGGTATCGTGGTTGCATTTGTTGCTGTGCGTGAATTGATGGATTCTGAAGCTTATACTGCTCGTTATTTGATGGCTGTACGTATTGACTTAAACAAAAAGAAAATTTATCGCATCCAAGGGATTCCTTATTCAAGTGCAACGGTGAGTTTTATTGACCAGATAGATAACCTGACCTATATGGGTATATATAGTACATCGGACTCTGGATTTTATTCATACAATCCAACTACAAATGATGCGGAAAAAGTCATATCTACCGTAGGATATCCGTTTTATATGCATGTTTTCTAGCAGTAACCAAATGAAATACTGCTTATATAGTGATACTCGATTCTTTTCAGAGGTTAACGATGGTCTAAGTAAATAGTGCAACCTATGTTCACAACAAATGGCTTTTTATTTGCTTATCCTCAGAAAGGACTTATTTGAGTAGTCTATGGTTGGTCTTTTTTAGCTTTTTCAGTATTTTTGGTGCTGTAAATGATGTCTAAAAGATTGAGCGTATGAGATTAAAGAAGAAATACATATGGAGGGGACTAATCATGTTAATCATAACCATTTTGTTGGCGATAGTTTTCTTTAAATATGAACCTGATTTTATGGGATATATCATTATGGCTCTTGTTTTTATTGTAGAACTTAATGAGGTCTATAAGTAAAGGATACTCTAGCATGATTTAGTCCTCATCATAGGTGAAATGACTGGCATATAATAAGAGCTGTAAAGGACCAATGGTTGACCTTTACAGCTCTTAACTTAAGTTCGCTCAGCTTGTATACTGAGTTTCAGATTATCTATTTGCCCATTGGTCAGTTACGTCCCACATTTGAGGGTTCACGCTACTGTAATGCCAAAAACCAATTTGAGGTATATCCAACGTATCAGCTAGTTCTAGCATCGCCTTAGTACTTCTCGCATCACTTGCATAAAAGAGATGACGTGCACCATCTGTTCCGTCATAGACATACATATTCATCTTCTCATACCATAACCAGATAGGAGAAGATAGAGGACCACTGACACTGTCTGGCACAGATTGGTAAATCTGTCTTCCTTTGAAACCGCCAGTGACTGCATAGTCATTGGAGTAGGCAGGTAGAGCCATGAGCAATTTCTCTTTCGAGATGTGCTGTCTCCAGAAAGTCATCGCCTCTTTTGTCCAAGGATAATTTGATGTCGGGCCGATACCTGAGCAATCATCTCTGTCTTTTAATTCAGGATTACCTATCCCAGGGGCAAAATACATATCATAGCACATCACTCTGACTACATCACACGTCTCAGCCAATACTGCAGGACTGTAAAACATTTTTGCCTCATTGTCCTCATATACAGAAGGGTAGAAACTCACACAATGACTCAACTTCTTTCCAGCAGCATGTAGCTTCTGCGAAGCCAACTCTAGAAAAGTTGTATAAGTCGGTTGAAAGTCGGCAGCTAAATGTTCGAAATCTAAGTCTATTCCGTCATATCCATTTTGTTGGCAGTCGGCTACGTATTTGTCTACGATAGTCGTAATCTTCTCTGCGGTATCGAGATTCTTCTCGTTCCCACCCACAGCATGATAGACTTCTATTCCGTTTAGATGACATGTGTCAATGAAACGCTTTGGAGGATTTCCAAAGATACTGATAGAACTCACATGCTTGATTGCAGGTCCTAAATCCTTGAAAGAAACACCCTCCTTATAGATAAGCCAAGAAAAGACTTGCTTCGTGGTTGTAGTGGGTGTTTCCTGACGACAGGAAACACTCCCTAATACGACCATTGCACAACAGACAATAGTTCTTATTGTTTTTAAATAATTCATGCTATACGCTAATTTTTTAATACTCATATTTCTTATATTCTACATAGTCATACTTGACGGTAGGTACTCCTACGACAGGAGCATCTCCCATCCATCCGCCACCAGTTCTGGTTTTGATAGCAAACTTGAATTGGAAGGCTTCTGGAGTGTACCATGTGTCAAATGTTTTGACTACTTTGCCATCCACAATCCATGCTGGACTATATTTCCCTTTATTGAGTCTGAGGTCAATAGACAATACATGTTCTCCTGGATCGATAGGGAAACCGAAGACTCCCATAGATTCTGTATAACAGCGAACCAACACCTGAGCTGAAGTAGGAGTGACAGTACAAGCTGCACGGTCTGACTCTTTACCTGCAAATACATACATAGAGAATGAACGCTCTGCTGCTACGTTTGATACATCAATAGTACCTCCTGATACCCATTGAGAACCTATGCCTAAGCTAGGGACATTTATTTTCCAAGTGTATTTTCCTGCACCTACTTCTCCGCCGTCTTTGATATACGTCATATTTCCACTTGAAAGGTCTATCCAGCCGTCAGTGAAGATGCCTCCATTGTTGCTCCAGTCAATTTCTGGTACACTATTGTCATCAAAATCCCATCGCAGAGTTTCCCCGTCTGGCTCAGGAGGAAGTTGTCCTTCGAGTAGTGGTGCCTGAGAGTCTTCATGAGGAACATACGCGAAATAATCGAACAATCCGTAATTCTCTTGAGTAGCTGCATGGTCGCCCATACCCATCAGATTTTCCATACTGCATAGCACACGGAATGTCGCATCATCTTCACCGAAATTTAATAATTGTTTCTTCAAAGAAGTGCCGTCAACAAGCCATTCTGCCATGAATTTCCCATCTTCATTTCTCAAGTCTAGTACAAAGGTATGCCATGCATTTCCCTTGATTAGTGATTTCTCGGAGAAGAAAGGATTAGCCTGACTAGATACGAGACAGAGCATGTCATCTGGTTCTGCATTGTGTGCAGTACGGTCCGATGCTTGACCAGAACAAATCTCAAAGTCCAACTCATGCTGATCATCAAAATAGATAAAAGCACCGATGCTGCTTCGGTCATTCATACCCATCACTGGGACAAATACACGCCATTCATAACGTCCAGAATAGAATCTAGTTCCGGTCTGAACTTTGAAACGGTCTCCATAGGTACCCATATATTCGGTGCCTGCACGGGTGTAGATTTTCAAGGCTTTACCATCTTCACATTCAGCATTGTCTTCGATGCTAAATGGGTTGATTCCAGATACTAAGCCTGTCTTTTGCCAGCCTGTAAGGTCTGCAAAATCATACATGATACCTGGGAAAGCCTCTTGTGTAATCGTCACTGTTTTCAATTCTGCACCTTTCGCTGATACCGTGATGACAGCACTTCGCTTGATGTCAGTACTATTCTTGGCAGCAGTAATATTTAGTGTGCCGTTTCCTGTCCCATCCATAGGGGATACAGTGAGCCAGTCACCACTCCCTTGGTCTACAGATACTTTCCACGTCTCTTTCGATGTGACGTCTATGGTTTGTGCTTCGGACGTCTCATACTCAAGGTTCACGACATCTTTGGAGAGGTTGCATTCGAGGATAGCGACCCTTTCTTTATAGTTGTCACTGCACGATGAAAGCGTCATCCCACAGGCTGCCACAAGTCCTATACATAAATAGGTTAGTTTCATAATGGTATTTTTTTAGTGTTATTTCTAAATCAATTCTTCAAATTCGGATTGAGTGCCACATCGTTTGCAGGATAAGGGAAATACATCTTGCTATCGCTCCACACTCCAGTCACAGGGATGGCTTCTTTTCTGAAGACTCCACTAGCAACTTCAATCTCTGGATTTTCTTTTCGGAATTCAAAGTGGTCTTTGATACGGTTCATACGGAACATATCTCTTGCACGGGTCGCGATGTTGGCCCAATAGTATCCAGCGATTTCCCAACCATGTTCGTTATATGCCGATTCTGCTAATTCTTCATACGACATGCTTGTGCTATAACGGTTACTTGCTGTACCGTCGGCACGATTACGTACTTCATTCAACACGCTGACTGCCAATGTCTTGTCTCCTTCTCCTGAACGACCTACCGCTTCAGCATACCAGCAATAGACTTCTGAGAGGCGAATCACTTGGTGCATTTTCTCTCCGTTTTGATTGATAGGAGATGGGTCTGAGACATCAAAGTAGTCTTCTCCTGCTCTTTCTACTTTCTTCATGAAGCAAGGAGCTACCACTGTTCTTGGTGTATTGGGATCATCATACCACCAGTCACGTAGTACCGGATTGTCATCATTGGCATCAGACATCAGAATTATTTTAGAGAAATAAGTCGATTCTTTACGGGGACCATCAGGGAAATCTTTCCAGAACTTGATTTCACCGTTTGTGTCGCCCCAGCCACCACCATAAGCCATGTCAGCTAGAAAGTCACATAGGGTTGCATTGGTAATCGTTCCTGTTCGGCTATAATAGATGCCGAGTAGTACTTCGGGATTGCTGCTATTCCATTTTAGGGAATACACATCTTTATATTCTGGTAGCAAACTATTGTTGTACGTACTGTTTTTTACGCCATCAATGACTTCCTTAGCCTTATCAGCCGCTAGTTTGTAATAGGCCGTTCCTTTATTGAGTGGCCATCCTGCCATAGCCATATATACGTATGATAAAGTCGCTTTTACAGCTGCTTGACTGACGGCTATATTCACGCCATTTCTAGCATATGGTTCTTCGGTATAATTGATCGGTACCATTGCTTCCGCTTTCTGTAAGTCGGATACAATCAAGTCATAAATCTCAGGAATCGTTGCCAACGGCATGTTATAATCGATTTCGTCTTTCACGACCATAGGTACTTTACCCCATGTCATCACAAAATAGAAATAAGAATAGGCACGCCAATAATACGCTTGTCCGAGCGCTTTGTTGATCTCTTCTTTTGTCGTCGGAGTTCGCTCTGCATTGTTGATGATGAAATTAGCTGCTTTGACTACTTTCCATCGTCGGTTCCACAATTCATCTGCCCACGAGTTATTATTCGAGATATTGTAACTATCTACTTCGCGGATAGATTGTTTGTTACTTGCTGGGTGTGTGGTGATATCATCTCCTGATACGGCATCGAAGCCGACGGCATTGTTAGCATACATCTCATTGGCTAGGATGGAATACATCGCATTCAATGATTGGTCTAAATCTCCTTTTGTGTTGAAAAAATTAACCACTGCCAATTGTCCTTTAGGATCTTCGGTCAATAAATCCTCGCACGATACTAACCAAAGTGGTAACAGTACCAGCCCAAGGTTCCTCAATACTCGATATATTGTTTTCATATAGGTCATAATCTAAAAATTAAAAGTTAAGTTTCATACCAAAAGTAATTGTACGTGGTACTGGATAAGCACCCAGATCCACTCCATTGTAGAAGCCTGAGCTATATACTTCGGGATCCATACCTGTATATTTGGTTAACGTATATAGATTCTGTGCACTGACCGATAATTTAATATCAGCAATCTTCGTCACCTGTCTTGGGAATGTGTAAGAAAGACTTATGTTTTTCAATTTCATGAATGAAGCATCTTCGAGCCAAAAGTCAGAATCACCATAATTCTTATTGTCAGGATTGCTATGACTTGCAAATAATGCATCTGCCTTATTATCTACTTTGTCCCATCCTTGATTGTAAGCATCAGCGAGGGAGATGAATCGGTATTTACCGACCATTGAAGCTAGTCCAAATCGACTCATATTCAATCTGTCTTGACCTACTGCAGCATTGATAAATATGTTGAGGTCCCAATTCTTCCAACTAACTGTATTGTTCCATCCAAAGGTCCACTTAGGTTCAGCTTGCCCTGTCACAGTCAAATCGTCGGCTGTCGGACTTGTGGTCAAACTACCGTCAGACTGACGTTCGTATAGGTTGGCGCCTTCGCTATTGAAGTTCTTCCACTTATAAAGGTAGAATGAGCCGATTGGATAACCTACTTTCTTGATTTCTATAGGACCAGCGCCCCATCCTGTATTGTTTGCTCCGACAATGTAATCATCTCCTGCAAGGTCCATAATCTCATTCTTTACATAGGAAGCATTGAATGACGTTTGCCATTGTACAGGACAATGACCATCTAGTGGGTTGGCACTGACAGTAAACTCTACTCCTGAGTTCTTTATCTCCCCTTGGTTGACCCAGAAGGTACCTCCACCATTGTAGTTCGGTGCTTGCTTCTGAAGCAACAAATCTCTTGTGTCTTTTCTGAACCACTCGAAAGAAAAATTTACCCGTCCGTTTAGGACACTAGCATCAAGTCCTGCATTGTACTGATAGGTGCTCTCCCAAGTCACATCAGGAGTCGCTAGATTACCTGTCCAATAACCGGTATGTACTTGATCTGTTCCCCAGCCGTCATGGGTGGTAGTGGCTAGCATACCTAGGGTGCTGTAAGCGCCGATACCTTGGTTTCCGACGATACCGAAACTACCTCTCAACTTCAACTGACTGAAGATGTTTTGGTCTTTCATGAAATCTTCTTTGGCGATATCCCAAGCCAATGCTGTCGATGGGAAATAGCCCCAACGGTTTCCTTTCTGAAATTTGGATGAACCATCTGTACGGAAAGTACCAGTAACCATGTAACGTCCCTTGTAATCGTACATTACACGAGCTAGTCCTGAAACGAGTGAACTTGCTGAATAGCCGTTGCTCGCATCACGTGTCTTGGCGTTGGTTACATTCCAATATCCGACAAATTCGTTCTGCAAGTCAGTACCAGTAATTCCCAATGACTTTCCTTCTGAACCACTGACTTCAAATACAGCTGTCGCAGTGAGGTGATGGTCTCCAAATGATTTGTCATAGGTTAGGTTATTAGTATTCTGCCAGAAGATGTTGGTGTAACTGGCGTTGGACATGTCACTGACTGCATCGGCTTGTACCAATGATGAGTCGAAGGTATACGTTGGATTATTAGCATAGTTTAAACCTCCCTGTACAGAGAATGTTAATCCATCGATGAGTTTGAATTGTAAATCCATATTCCCATTGAAATTATAGGTGTATGAATCTTCTTTGTTCAATACGCGTTTACCATAAGGATTAGGGTCGACCGAATTGTATGGGTCTTTCTTATAGATTCCCTTCTCTTCATCTTCAAACATATCCATGGTAGGAGAGTAATTGAGGAAGGTCATCATATCGATGCTGCCGTTGTGACTGTATGAACGACTAGCATTGATTTTGGTCGATAGAGTGAACCAGTCTGTAATCTTGTTGTCCAAGTTGACTCTCAATTGTGCTCGTTGGTATTTCGTGGTGATAGTCATCGCTGTCATATCCAAGAGATTTGCTGAGATGTAATATTTGTTCTTCTCTGAACCACCTGATACACCTAACTTATAATCTTGACTAACTCCTGTTTGTAACATCAAATCTTGCCAGTCAATTCCTTTGCTTCCATTTTTATATTCTGCCAAGGTCTCAGCAGAAATCGTATTGCTTCCTTTATAGTCGTTCAAAGCATTTCCATAATCATAAGCATTGAGCAAATCGTATTTCTTGACGATATTTGAGATACCGACATCTACGCTTGCAAAGACTTGTACTTTGCCCTCTTTTCCTTTCTTTGTCGTTACTAAGACGACACCATTTGCACCACGAGAACCGTAGATTGCAGTTGCTGAGGCATCTTTTAGAACCTCTATAGATTGAATGTCAGAAGGATTGACATTTAGTCCAGAAGCGACGATACCATCTATGACATATAGTGGGTCGCTACTCTTATTGATAGAAGTGGTTCCGCGGACACGGATTTTTACATTTCCTCCAGGGATACCATCTACATTTGTTACGGCTACACCTGAAGTACGTCCTTGTAAGATATCAGATATCTGCTTGACGGGTTGGTCTTTGAATTGTTTGTAAGATACAGAAGCTATGGCGCCAGTTACATTCGATTTCTTCATGGTACCATAACCGATGACAACGACCTCACTCAATTGTTGCTGGTCTTCCTGCATCGCAATATTTAATAAGGGATTGTTGTCTAGATTGACTTCTTTTGTGAGATAGCCTATATAAGATAAGACTAATGTGGAGCCGATAGGTGCATTGATTGAAAATTTACCTTCGGTATCTGTGATGGTTCCTCTTGATGCTCCTTTGAGGATGATATTGACACCAATAATAGGTTCGTTGCTATCAACGTCTGTTATAGTACCCGAATACATCTTTGTGTTCTGTGCACAAATAGACGTGACCGATGCTAGAAGTAAAAGCAACAAGCAACTAAATGTTTTTCTTAAATCATTCATACTTTTAAGTAATTAGAGTATAATAATATTAGATAGTTCAGGAGACTCTCGATCGTTGTGATGAAGGGAAATGCTCCTGATATTGTTTATATCTTTTTTCCCCTTCTTGTCAGTTTATGATGAATCCATTGGCTATTTTTTCAGGTTAGTATTAAGTATCTATTTTTAAGAGTTGTGTCGTTATTCTTTTAGGCTATGTCCTCAAAAAGGATATGTAAATGTAATATAAAAGAGTAAAACAAAAATCAATTATAATTCAAATAATGTCCTCATTTGTCCCAAAATAGGACTTCTTGTGTCTATTTGGGATATAAGTTGATTTAGATGAACAAAAAAGGATACTATTATTGTGTAGTAACACAACTTCTTTTATATTTGTTCAACAAAAAATAATAGTATGTTCCGAAGAAACACATTCACGAAATACTTAACGCTAATCACTATATTATTCTTTGCACTTCCTGTACTGAGCAAACGGCAGGACTATTACTTCAAACAGATTTCCCTAGAGCAGGGGTTGTCTCAGTCTAGAGTGCAATGTATCTATAGGGATCACCTAGGTGTCCTGTGGATTGGAACCAAATGGGGCTTGAATAGTTATGACCAGTCCGAACTGAAAAATTATTTTCATGTCCGCAATCAGCCCTATTCTTTGCCGGACAACTATATCCGTTTCGTGACAGAAGATCCTGCTGGGCGTCTATTGGTCTCGACTAACAAAGGTGTGGCTATATATAATAAGACAGAAAACGAATTTCATCCATTAGTTTATCAAGGTACTCCATTTGAGGCGTGGTCCTATTATAAGACGGCCGACGGTTTCTTGTTTGGGGGGAAGGAGACGCTCTATGAGTATAATTGGGCGGATAAAACAATCAGACCTATCTTTGCTGATATAGCAGGCAATAGTCGTAAGAAGCTCAACCGAGTGTTTCTTTGGAATCCTGATTTGCTCATCGCTTCGAGCCGCAAAGATGGTCTGTGGATGTATGACTTGAAGAAGGGTAAGATGTACCGTTGTCCCTTTGTGAGTGAGCGAGAGATATGTACCATCTATGTGGATACTAAGAATAGACTTTGGGTTTCCTTTTATGGTAAAGGTATCGTGTGCTACTCGAATCAAGGGAAGAAATTATTTGAACTCTCTACTCGCAATTCGGCACTCAACAATGATGTGGTGCTTGACTTTCTTGAGAAAGAAAACCAAATGTGGTTAGCTACCGATGGTGGTGGAATCAATATCCTTGACCTTCAGACCATGAAGTTCTCTTTCCTTAAACATATATCGGGTGATGAACAATCGTTGCCCAACAACTCTATCTATTGCTTGTACAAAGACCAGATGGAGAATATATGGGGCGGTAGCATTCGTGGGGGACTGTTCGGCATCAAGAAAGTATTTATCAAGACGTATAAGGATGATTCATTAGTCAATTCTCATGGTATCAGTGAGCGAACTGTCGTGAGCATATACGAAGATAAAGATACCTTGCTCTGGATAGGTACTGATGGAGGAGGAATCAATGCCTTCAATCAAAAGACTTCTAAATTTCATCATTTCCCATCTACGTATGGAGAGAAAGTGACTTCTATCACTGATTTTTCTAAGAATCAACTCCTGATCTCTTGTTTTAATAAGGGTATCTATCTCTTCAATAAGACCAATGCCCGATTGAAGCCCTTCTATATCATCAATGATTCGATTTCGAAAAGAGAATTTTCATCTGGTGACTTGGTGAACTTATATGCTACCCAAAATCATATTTATATCTTGGGATCTAAAGTATATATCTATAACAAAAAGAGTGGTGAGACTTCTACCTTATATGCTCCTAAGATAGATGACCAGCGGAAGATGGCGATGCAGGCTATCTATGCTGATGCTACTTATCTATATCTGTTGGGGACTAATAACCTATTTCGTCTGACCATAGCGACCAATGAATTAGTCTCATTGGTTAGTGTAGAGCAAGGGAATGATTTCACGTCTGCTTGTCGAGATGGGTACGGAAATTTCTGGATAGGAAGCAACTTCGGACTGCTGTACTACGATAAGCAGACTCAAACGACAAAGATGATGCAGAACAGTTTGTTCAATAGTGTGTCTAGTCTTGCTTATGATAAGAAAGGGCGGGTTTGGATCGGTGCACAAAATATGTTTTTTGCTTATATCATCGCTGAGAAACGGTTTGTTATCCTTGACGAATCGGATGGCATGCCTTTCAATGAGTTGATCTTTACACCTATCCCAGTTCTGAGGACTCAAAGTCTCTATATGGGGGGAACCATGGGACTCGTTCGGGTAAACACAAATATCGTTTTCGAAAATAAATTGCTGCCTATACTCAAACTTCTGGATGTGAAGTTGAACGGCAAGTCGACCTTGGACAAAATCAAAGATGATTGCATCTCGATTCCATGGAACCATTCATCGTTTAGTCTCAAATTGATTGCTGATGAGAAGAGTCCTTTTCGTAAGCATCTGTTTAGATATACCATCGCTGGGGACAATCAGATGGTCATCAATAGTTACTTTCATACTCTTGAACTAGGTACCTTGGCACCTGGTACATACATCATCAGTGCTTCTTGTGACATGCCTAATGGGGATTGGGGGCAACCAGAGAAACTCCTTACCGTCATCGTCTCACCTCCTTGGTGGGAGTCTGTTTGGTTTATTTTGTCGTGTGTGGCCCTAGTCATGTGTATCGTCGGAGCTATCTTCTATACGTTGATTAAGAAGAAAGAGAATTATCTGAAACAACGGATGCGTGAACACGAGAAAAAGACTTATGAACAGAAGATACGTTTCCTCATCAATATCAGTCATGAATTGCGGACCCCTTTGACCCTTATATATGCTTCTCTGAAGCGGATGATCAATGGGGAAGTCAAGCAAAATGAAATTCCTGAATATCTTCAAGGAGCCTATAGGCAGGCTGACCAGATGAAAGAAATCATCAATATCGTACTCAATGCCCGAAAGATGGAAGTTGGTCGAGAAGTCTTAAATATCAGCTCTCATCCGTTGCATGAATGGATCAAGGGGGTGGTCGCTGGTTTTCAAACAGCATTCAAAGCGAGGGATATCGAAGTGGCTTATGATTTTGATGAACAGATACACGATATGGGGTATGATGATACCAAGTGCCGAGTCGTCTTGTCTAATCTAATCATGAATGCTGTGAAATATAGTCCTAATCATACGACGATAGTCATAAAAACAGTTCGTAAACCAGAAAGCATACAGGTCATCGTGCAAGACCAAGGCATTGGATTGGAACATGTCGACATCGAGAAACTCTTCACGCGTTTCTATCAAGGGAAACACGATAAGGGGGGGAGTGGTATCGGCCTATCGTATGCCAAAATGTTGATTGACTTACATGGAGGTAGAATAGGTGCTTTCAACAATGAGAACCGTGGAGCGACTTTCTTTTACGAGCTACCATCAAATCTTCAAGAGCGAGAGGTGTCGTGTCCTCAACAATCTTATCTCAATGATTTATTGAACTCTTCTGACGAAGAGGATATCGTGTCTGTTCCTTTTTCGCTTCAGAAATACATCTTGTTAGTGGTTGAAGACCAACAGGATTTACGTGCTTTCCTCAAAGATACACTCAAGGATAAGTTCAAGAAGATTTATCAGGCAAGCAATGGAGTCGAAGCGCTTGAGATGATTAATCAACAACAACCTGATATCATCGTGAGTGATGTGATGATGCCTGAAATGAATGGCTATCAATTGTGTAAGGAAATCAAGGAGAATCTGGAAATTAGCCATATCCCTGTCATCTTACTTACTGCCAGAACAGATTCTGAAAGTCAACTGTTGGGTTATAAGTTAGGAGCGGATGCTTATCTACCTAAACCATTTGATATGGATATGCTTCTAGCGGTGATACAGAATCAAGTCCAAAACCGAGAATATATCAAATCCAAATACCGGGGCGCACAATCTACGTTGTCCCCACAAGAGGCTACCTTCAGCAATGCAGATGAGCAATTCTTGATTCGATTGAATGATACGATTGATGAGCATCTTGCTAATCCGACGATGGATGTCAAATTTCTAGTGACACAACTCGGAATGAGCCGCACTTCCTTGTACAATAAGATTAAGAAACTGACTAATATGGGGGTCAATGACTACATAAAATACAAACGAATGGATAGGGCTACTTCGCTTTTGACTCAGACAAATAAGAGTATCACTGAGATCTCAGAAGAAGTCGGTTTCACTTATCAGCGGTATTTCAGTACGTTATTTAAAGAATTGAAAGGGGTGACTCCTTCGCAGTATAGAGCCAAACACGGGGAGGGGACATTGTAAGGAATAGACTATTGCTAGCTCTATCGTTCTAGTCGTTCGAATCTTTTTTCTTATTTGACAATTTGGTCCATATGCCATCTACAACCAATATGATGATGACTTCTATCACGGAGGTTAAAAATCGGCTCAAGGGAGATTGTTCGGCATATAAGAAATTATTACCAGTGATCATGATTGAATATAGGATAAATACTTTTAAGCTGATGTTACGAATCCGTTTAATCTTTTGTATTTCATTCATAGTGATAAGTCGTTATTAATTGTGAACAAATATAGCCTTTTTTAGAATTTCTGAAGATTAAATCGAAAACTATTTTATATTTATACAGAAATATCGCTTTTCAATCAATAAAATACCAATTAAAACCAATTTATTTATTCCATTAGTTGGTTAACCAAATATTATTGATATCTTTGTTCGTACATATAACCAGAATATTTAGTTAAAAAAATAGTTAGTAACAATGACTTCCACGACAAATGAACATCTGAGTCCTCAAGAAAGGATCATAAATTACATTCGTACGGCTTTGCAAACGGGCGAACTCAAGCCTAATATGAAGTTGCCGGCAGAACGTAAGTTGGCTGAACAGTTTAATATTGGTCGGGCATATGTTCGAGAGGCCTTGTTGAAATTGGAAACGTATGGAATCATCAAAACCATGCCGCAGAGTGGACGGATTATCGTGGGACTTGATAGTATTGCGCTGGATGGTTTGATTACTGATGTGATGAAACTAAATTCGTTTGACTTCGAATCTCTTGCTGAGATGCGGGTCATTCTCGAAGTAAATGCCGCTAAACTCTGTGCCGAAAAGTGTACGGAGGCTGATTTGAAACTCATTAAAGTAGAATTGGATAATTACATAGATGCCTGTACTAGAGGGGCTGAGGATATCGAAACCTATGATTTTAGTTTTCATCGCGCGATTGCCACTGCTTCTAAAAATACGGTATTGAAAAGTATGTTGATGCTGATTACTCCAAACTTGATGGCTATATATAGGAGTAAGAAAGTTTGTGCGGCTGAAGATACTAAAAGTAGTTCATTTCATGAACACTTGGAAATCTATTATTCTATCGAAAACCACAATGCAAAGAAGGCAGGAGCTGTGATGAGGCAACATCTTTCTAATGTGTTGGAGTTTGCTCGCGAGATGAGTATGCAGGAACAGGTATTAAATGCATGACCTCATGAACCTGACTACTAAATAGATAAGGTACACTAATTTTTTAGTGTACCTTTTTTGTGCCTTTTTATTTGCTTATTTAGACGACACTTACTATCGTCTTTATTTTTTTTCTGTTTTCCCTTATTTTTTTACCAAAATATTTGGTTGACCAATTATAAACACATATATTTGCCATCGAAGAAATTGGTTAACCAATAACCTCTTCTTTACACAACCAGACCATAAAATCTTTTTACTATTCAATATGAGAACAAAAGTAATCATCTTACTTGGCGTCTTGTTCGCCTCAACAGCCGTCTATGCTCAGCAGGATACGATGCTGTTTGATACACCAAATGGCGTGTATGAAGTTATTAATCACCGATTTAGTTCTGCTATCTTTATGCGTTCTTTTATGCGCGTACAAGCTGAAATTGATGCTGTGATTGAAAAACCAATCTTGGTACCAGTACCAAAAGATCCTGGAGGTGGCTATACTCACGAACAACATAAGAGTAATTACAAACATATGTATCAAGCTGGATTGGTCTACCAAATCACTAAAGATAAAAAATATGTAACGTATATAGATCACATGCTTTTAGATTATGCAGCTTTGTATCCTACGCTTTCGCTACACCCTGTCAAGGCTTCATCTGAACCGGGACGTTTGTTCTGGCAAACACTTAATGAGAGTGTATGGCTTGTGTACACTTCTATTGCTTATGACTGTGTGCGCGAACAGATTCCTGCTAAGGACCGGGCTATCATCCAAAAGAACGTCTTTTATCCGATGGCTGAGTTCATCATGCAGGGTACTCCAAACAATAAGAAAACCTTTAATAAGATGCATAATCATGGGACTTGGGCTGATACAGCTGTCGGTTTGATTGGTTATACCATGGGGGACAAAACTCTTGTAGATAAAGCTTTATACGGTACAGAACGTGACGGTAAAGGGGGATTTCTCTTGCAATTGCAGAAGTTGTTTTCTCCTGATGGTTACTACACTGAAGGTCCTTATTACCAACGATATGCTATCTTACCTTTCATGTTATTTGCTCAGGCTATTAATCATTATCAACCTGATTTACATATCTTTCAACAACGCGACTCTATCCTTCTCAAAGCAGTCAAGGTCCTTCCTGCTCTTGCATATAAACAGCAATTCTTTTTGATGAACGACGCGCTGGAGAAGACCTTGAGTTCTGCTGAATTGGTGGCGGCATTTGATATCGCTTATGCTGTTTCAAAAGACCCTGCTTTTGCTCGTTTCGCTATGAAACAACCTGATGTGTTGCTTTCTAGTGCTGGTCTTGCCACTGCGCTTGAGATGAGTCGTCTCGCTGGAGAGAAAGCGGTTGCTCAGCAATCGGTATGTCTTTCTGATGGTCCTGAAGGTAAACAGGGGGCAGTCGCTGTCTTGCGCCATGGTGCATCGGATGGGGTATGTTTCGTTTTCAAAGCTACTTCTCATGGCTTATCTCATGGTCATTTCGATAAATTGAGTTATAGTTTATTTAATCATGGTGAACAAATATTGACTGATTACGGGGCAGCCCGTTTTCTCAATGTGGCTTCTAAATCTGGAGGCCGTTATACGACAGAAAATAAAACGTATGCCAAACAAACCGTGGCACATAATACATTGGTGGTCGACCAGACATCTAATTTTGATGGGAGTAAGAAGAAAGCATCTCATTTTGCTCCGCATATCGACTATGTAGATATCACAAACCCTGAGTCACAAATCGTCGTGGCTACAGATTCCAATGCGTATGCATCGCTTGGTGTCATCCTCAAACGAACAGTTGCTATGCTTACCATAGAAAAAGGGGAGGAGCCTGTGATTATTGATTTGATGATGGCTGATGCTAAAGACCACAAGATGCATACCTATGACCTTCCTTTTCATTATTCAGGACAACTCATTGCTACTAGTTTCGACCAGAAACTATATCCCGATCATTTGTCGGCTTTGGGTACTGATAATGGTTATCAACATCTTTGGAAAGAGAGTGATACACTCATCAAAGAAGGGGGAAACCGAAACGTACATTTTACTTTCTTAATCAAGAAACATTTCTATTCTGTAAATACGACGACATTGTCTGATATGGGGCCTATCGAAGCGATGCATCTTCGTATCGGTGCCAATGACCCTTCTATGAATCTTCGTCCAGAACCGGTACTCATGTATCGTGTACAGAATAAGGCTAATCATCAATTGTTTGCTTCCGTACTGACTACTCATGGATTATATGACTTGGTCGGTGAGAAAACAACAGGAAGCCAATCCATCGTGAACGATTTGCAAGTGAGCGAAGAGATGGATGGAACTATTACCTTTAAATTTAAATACAAAAACAAATTGGTTGTCTTTACTCAGACGAATAAAGAGAATCATGTAAAAATTAATTATCATTTATAAACACAATGTGCTATGAAAACAAAAAGTGAATCATTTAATGAAGCTAGTAAGATTAAGTGGGAGTATCCGGCTCCTGGGATCAAAAGACAAATTATGGGCTATGATGGACAGATAATGCTTGTCAAAGTCCTTTTCGAAAAGGGGGCTGTCGGAGAACCTCATGAACATTATCATTCTCAATCAACATACATAGTAAGTGGTGTTTTTGAAGTGCTTATCGGTAAGGAGAAGAAAATCCTTAAAGGAGGAGATGGATATAGTATCAAACCTGACGAGTGGCATGGAGCTGTTTGCCTTGAAGAGGGTATACTTATTGATGTCTTCTCACCGATGAGGGCTGATTTTCTAGAAGACTAATCTTAAATGTCAATACTATGAAAATTAAGAACCTACGATGGGTTATATTATCATTGATTGCTTTGGTGACTATCATTAACTACTTGGATAGGGGAACACTCAATTATATGTGGGTAGCAAATGTCACTAGCAAATATGAAATAGCTCGCGAATTTAAACCAGGAATGACTAGTGTGGCAGTAGCTGACCAGACGGGGACTAACTATCAACTCTATGATAAAAAGGGAAATCCTATAGCTATAGTTCCAGCTGCTGAAGCAACTGAGTCGAATGATGGAATGCTTATTTATACTAAACGTGGTGGGATTGCCAAAGACCTTGGCTTTGTGGATACCACCCTTGATGAGGCTGCCCAGAACAAACAGGCTAAGGAGTATCTAGCATGGATTACTATGTGTTTCATGGTGGCTTATGGGATCAGTCAACTGGTCTCTGGAAAAATCTATGATAAGATAGGTACGCGCAGGGGATTTGCTATCTCGGCGATTATCTGGGGACTGTCAGATGCCTTGACGTCTATGGCGGTAGGAATCAAGTCTCTTTCATTCTTCCGTATTACCCTTGGATTGGGAGAGGCTGGACCTTGGCCTGGCACGACAAAATCCAATGCTGAGTGGTTTCCTACCAAGGAGCGCGCTTTTGCACAAGGGGTATTTGGAGCTTCGGCTTCTGTGGGTAGTGTGATTGCTCCTGTAATCATCCCTTTATTGTACCTCTATTCAGGATGGCATGTGACATTTATGATTGTGGGTAGCCTCGGGTTGCTTTGGGTAATTCCTTGGTTGATTATCAATAAGAAGTCGCCAAAGGAACATCCATGGATTACTGACCAAGAGCGTGAACTCATCGAAAGTGGTCAACCAAAGATGGTTTCTATCGATGACAAGCCTCTGAGTTGGGGGGCTTTGCTAAAAGATAAGAATAGTTACTCTGTGATTCTAGGACGTTTTTTCCTGGATCCTATCTGGTGGATGTTTGTCACTTGGCTTCCTATCTACTTGATGGAGGTTTTCCATCTCGATATCAAGGAGATCGCAATGTCAGCATGGATTCCTTATGTAGGAGCTGCCGTCGGTAGTTTGAGTGGAGGATGGACTTCTGGAGCACTTATCAAACGCGGATATCCTGTATTGAAGGCACGTAAAGTGACCATGTATATTGGTTGTGTCATCGTCCTTCCAAGCATGGTGCTTGCGGCATATGCTCAATCGGCACTGATGGCTGTCACCTTGATGGCTTTCATCTTAGGAGGATTCCAATTTATCATTACGAATATTCAGACCTTGGCTTGTGATTTACATACCGGAAAGTCTGTCGGTTCGTTAGCCGGTCTAGGAGGTTTCTCTGCTGTATTGGGGGTACTGATTACGATGTATCTAGTGCCTCAATTGACCACTGGTGGTAATTGGACACTTTTCTTTGTCATGGGTGCGATGCTCGCTCCGCTTTCTATTCTCTCGGTGATGCTCTCATTAAGAGGTCATAAGCCAGGAGCTGGAGATCATTGCGAAGGTACTTGTGACTATAAACAAATGAATTAATAACGAATTTACAATGAATGCTAGACATAGTGTCTGGCAAAACAAACAAATTAAATATTTTAAAGATGAAACTTGAAAACAAAGTAGCCATCGTTACTGGTGGAGCACGTGACATTGGCCGTGCAGTCTCTGTGAAATTGGCAGAAGAAGGAGCTAAAGTTGTAGTCAACTATTTCGACAACAAAGATGATGCTGAGGAAACTAAAAAGATGATTGAACAAGTAGGTGGAAGTTGCATCTTAGTTCAAGGAGATATGACTAAGGCAGAAGATGTGAAACGTCTTGTAGCTGAAGGAGTAAAAGCTTTCGGGAAAGAGATTCATGTACTTGTCAACGTAGTAGGTGGTATCGTAGGTAGAAAGAAAGTAGTCGAACAAGATGAGAAATGGTACAATTTCTTGATGGATGTCAACTTGAAATCTGCTTGGTTGTGTACTCGTGAAGTAGTGCCTTATATGCCTAAACATAGTTCTATCGTGAACTTCTCTTCTCTTGCAGCTAAAGATGGTGGTGGCCCTGGTGCTTCTCTATATGCAACAGCTAAAGGTGCTGTAGAATCATTTACTTTTGCTATGGCGAAAGAATTAGGCCCTCAGGGAATTCGTAGTAACGCATTGGCTCCTGGTACCATTGCTACTTCTTTCCATGATCGTTTCAATACTCCTGAAAATCGTGAACGTATGAAAGGGGTATATCCACTTCGCCGCGAGGGTACTGCAGAAGATGTAGCACAACTCGTTGCATTTCTAGCTTCTGAGGAATCTGATTACATTACTGGAACAAATATTGATATTAACGGTGGTATGTATTTCTCATAAGCATTAGTCTTAAATCTAAAGTATACAAAGAGTGAAAGGTATGTCATGATGAACGAAATTTTTCGTTCATCATTGCATCCTATCATTTTATTATTGTCTAACACAGTGAATACATGAAAAATTACAAATTACTCCTTATAGCGGTGCTATGTCTGTGCACGACTGTTTTTGCTCAGGCTCAAAGCCAAATAACAGGACGAGTAGTTGACCAGAATCAACAACCTATGATTGGGGTCACACTGAAAGTTGAAGGTAGTAGCATCGGTGCTATTACTAATTTTGATGGATACTTTAATCTAGAGGTACCCAATCTTAAAGCGCATATCCTTGTTTCTTATTTAGGATATCAGACAAAAAACGTTGCTCTCAATGGAAAAAAGAATTTAGTCATTCAACTCAAAGAAGATGCACAAGCACTACAAGAAGTTGTGGTCGTGGGTTATGGTGTTCAGAAGAAATCACATTTGACTGGTGCCATCTCAAAATTTCAAGATGCAACAGCTGAAGACCGTCCTATCGCTCGTGTCGATGAGGCTTTGCAAGGACGAATCGCTGGTGTAAGTATCACCAAGACAAGTTCTGAAGCTGGTTCAGACCCTCAAATCCGAGTACGTGGTATGGGGTCTCTTAGTGCTAGTAATACGCCACTTGTCGTTGTCGATGGATATCCTATCGCCGATGGATTGAGTTTCGTGGATATGAACGATGTAGAATCTATCGAGGTGTTGAAAGATGCTGCTTCTGCTGCTATTTACGGTTCACGTGGTGCTAATGGTGTGATCTTGGTGACTACAAAAAAAGGAAAAGCATCTAAACCTAAATATTCAGTTAAACTATATACAGGTTTCAAATCTGCTTATGAATTGCACGACATGGCTTCTGCTCAAGAGTATGTATCGATGCTTCAAGATGAAGAAAGCAAAGGCGGAACCGGTCCTGGTACGACCGAATTGTCTTGGCTTGCTATCGACAACTATACTGATTGGCAGAAAGTAGCCATCAAAGATGTGTCTCGAATAGACAAAGCCCAATTTAGTGTCTCTGGTGGTCAAGATAAGACACAGTATTATCTCTCTGGAAGTTATACCAATGATGAGGGTATCATGGTGAACAGTAACTATACCAAGTATAATATGCGTGCCAAATTGAAAACAGAATTATCGAAGAATGTGACTGTTGGGATCAACATCAATCCTTCGTACTCAAAGAAAGAAACCCCTGCTTCAAACTATACTGATTTTGTCCGTACTTATTCATGGTTACCTGTCAAACATACTGAAGCTACTTCAGCTATCACAGGAGAACCTGTCGGGTCATGGGCTCACGGAAGACATTTCAAAAATCAAGATTATACAGATGCTGATGGCAACGTATTTACAGCTAGTCCATGGGGAACTAGTAATAACAATCCGATGTGTGTGATGGAAAATGAATCTCGCTACACTACAGATTATCGCTTGTCTACTGATATGTATATCAAAGTGGATATCACTCCTAACCTCTATTTCAAGAGTTCAAATGGTTTCTATTTGAAATACAGAGTATATGACGTGTATCATAATATGAATGCCAAAGGTGATGGTGATGCAAACTATTCTCTATATCAAAATCAATTGATGGTGGATTTGCTAAGTGAGAATACTCTTAATTACAGTCTCGGTCTGGGTGATCATCACTTCGATATGATGGCTGGTTGGACAATCAATTCCGATTCTTATAAATATGCTGGTATCAATGGTGTCGGATTCCCTACAGATATGGTACATACCATCAATGCAGCAACTAGTATCTCTAAAGAAGAGAGTGATGGTGATTTGGCTACCTATACTACTCGTGAGAAAGAGATGTTGCTTTCTGCTCTCGGACGTATCAATTACAGTTACAAAGACAAATACCTTCTTTCTGCTAGTTTCCGTGCTGATGGTTCTTCTAAATTTGGACCAGAAAACCGATGGGGTTATTTCCCTTCAGTATCATTGGGATGGCGTATGGAACAAGAGAAATTTATGAAAGCTGTTCCTGAAATCTCTCGTTTGAAATTGCGTGCTAGCTGGGGATTGTCTGGTAATAACAGTATCCCTAATTATGCTGCATATGATAAGATCAATAGTGCCAACTATACTTTCGGTACGACTTCCACATTGGTTTCTGGACTTGCCAATACTAGTTCTACTCTAGGTAACCAAACCATCTCATGGGAGCAAACCAGTGAATTTAACTATGGATTTGACTTGAGTCTCTTCGATAATCGTATCGATGTATCTGCTAACTACTACTATTCAAAGACCAATAGTTTACTCTTCGAGCAACCAGCGATGGCGATCACAGGATATACTAACTTCTGGAATAATATAGGTAAAGTAAGAAACAAAGGAATCGAGTTTGAAGTTCAGACTTATAATATCCGTAACAAGAATTTCGAATGGAGTACTTCATTTAATATTTCAGCCAACAAGAACCGTCTGATTGAATTGGGAGACAATCAATCACGTATCTTGAATTATGGAGAACGTAGTGAAGTGTATATCGCTGAAATCAATAAACCATCTATCCAATACTATGGTTATAAGACTGATGGTATCTGGCAATCAGCTCAAGAAATCGCTGACAGTGGTTTGACTTTTATGGTCGGTAAATCTCCAGAACAAGGTACACTCAAAGTCGTAGATACCGATGGTAATAAAATTATCGATGCCAACGACCGTCAAGCTCTTGGTGATCCGTTCCCTGATTTCACATGGGGTATGGTCAATAGTTTCAAGATAAAGAACTTTGATTTCTCATTTGCTTTGCAAGGTGAACAAGGTGCAAAAGTCCTCAATGGAGATGGTTATTACAGTGAGGTCAAGAAGATGGACAAATCGTTTACTAACGACCGATACATCTCTCCTGAATATCCTGGTGATGGTCAAACTCCTACGTTTGCAAATGGTAGTGGTATCGGTTGGGAACTCACAGACTATCTCATCGAAGATGCTTCGTATGTAGCACTAAGAAATGTCCTTATCGGTTACAAATTACCTAAGAGTCAAGTGAAGAAGATGGGCTTATCTAAAGTCCGTGTATTCGCTTCTGCAGAGAATCTACTTTACTTATGGAATAGTGATTACAAAGGAATCAATCCTGAAGCAAGAAGTACGTCTAGTCAATATTCTTCTCCACTGATTGAAGGCTATCAACGAGGTGCTTTCCCATTGCAAAGAACGATTTCTGTCGGTCTAGAGATTGGATTTTAAACCTATTGTAAATAATCAAATCATATGAACATGAAAAAATATTATATCCTGACTATCTTTGGTATCATGTCTTTACTCATGACGGGATGCAGTCTTGAATTGCAACCTATATCCGAAATAGGTGAGGGCTCTTACTATAAAAATGCGAGTGAAATAAATGCAGCAGTGGTCGCTTGTTACAATGGATTACAAGCTCCAATGTCCGAAGAATGGGTACTGACAGAACTTCGCTCTGACAATACGAGACCTTATAATACGGTTTCGACTTCTACTTCTAACTTGTTGTTATTCGAATTTGACCAAAGCAAGATCTCTGCTACAAACAGTCATGTATATGACTATTGGGTGGCCGTATATAACGAGATTGCTCGTTGCAATACCGTATTGAAACATATCGATGTGATGGATGAAGGCGATACCCGTAACCATTACGAAGGGGAAGCTAGACTTCTAAGAGCCTATGAATACTTCAATCTCGTACGTTTGTTCGGTCCTGTATTCTTAGTTACCGAACGCATCTCTGCTGAACAAGCGAAATCGACACAACGAACTACAGTAGCTGAAGTATATACTTGGCTAGAAGGTGAATTTGCCGCCGCGGCAGACCTTCTTCCAGATAGTAGAGAAGAAGATGAGCTAGGACGTGTGACCTCTTGGGTAGCAAAGACCATGCTTGCCGACCTCTATATGAATGAAGGTAAATATGATGAAACGACCCTCAATCTACTCAAAGATGTCTATACCAATAGTGGTTTTGAGTTGGAAGACAACTATGCCGATGTATTCTCTATAGACAATGAGATGAACAAAGAGATTCTTTTCGCTGTACGCTATACCTCAGGTGGTATCGGTCTCGGCTCTGCCTTTGGTAACCTTTTTGCTCCTCAGCAAAGTGGTGCTGCAGTAGTCAATGGAGATGGTAAGGGATACAATTATCCTACCAGTAGCATCACTGGGTTATTCTCCAGTAGTGATACCCGTAAGGATGTATGCCTAAAGCAAACCTATACCAAAGAAGATGGAACAATCGTAGATATGCGCTACATCACCAAATTCACCTCTCCTGTAACGATAAAAAATGATGGAGATAAAGATTGGCCTATCCTTCGTTTTTCGGATGTGATCTTGCTCTATGCGGCTGTACAAAATGAAGTGAACGGACCAGAAGCCGCTCGCGGACTATACAATGAAGTACATATGCGTGCTGGACTAAAAGAAGTTGCCGCATCAGCTTTTGCAAACAAATATGATATGCGAGTTGCGATAGCTAAAGAGCGACGTCTAGAATTCGCTTTCGAAAACAAAAGATGGTATGATTTGTTGCGCAACAATACGGCAGTCATGACAATCAATAACCACTATGTGGAGGAACAATATTACGAAGAGGTATCCGGTATCGATGGACTCAATCAAAATACGCTACTCCTTCCGATCCCTCAGAAAGAAATCGATGTGAATACTAATATCACACAAAATGTAGGTTACTAAACCTCATCATTGTAGAAATATCATTTAAAACAAAACACTATGAAAGTTTTGAAAACAATAACAAGCGTAGTCCTCATACTGCTCACTATGACATTTGTGAGCTGTGATGAGACGACCACTATAGAATCTCAAGAAAAAGTAGCCCCTATCATTGATTCCTTCGAACCAATGAGTGGTGTGGTAGGTACCCAGGTATCTGTGACGGGTACGAATCTAGAATATGTAGACCATATTACTGTCGGTGGAGGAGAAGCAAATATCCTCTTCAGAGTAAATGGAAGTCTGCTTATCGCTGAAATCACTAAGACCTCTCGAGATGGTAAAGTGACCTTAATCAATTCAGTAGGGGAATCCACTTCAGAAGGTGAATTTCAGATTACTTATTCTACCCCAAAGTTTGAAGATTTACCATCGGAAGCTAGTGTCTATAGCAATGTCTTGGTGAATGGAGAGAATTTAAATTTCGTAGATTCTATCATGATAGCTGGCATCAAGTCTACTATCATCTCACAGACAGAGAAAGAAATCGTCTTCGAGGTGCCATTTTATGATAGTGAAGACCCTACAGACTTGGCAATGGACTACTATGATGGTTCAGCCGAGAAGCGAGTTGTGCTATGGGATAAAGGTTTTGTCGTAACCAAGAAGAAACCATTGATTACCAGTGTACCTACTTCAGTAACCAAATACAATCCCGTACTTATCGAAGGAGAGAATCTTGATTTGTTCGATGCCTTCTATGTAGGCGACCTTAAGCTAACCATCATCTCCCAATCAAGTACTGAAGTCTTCGTCGATGTGCCTACTGACCATTTCGAGGCAGAAGTAGATGGTGCGCTTACTGGAACCTATTACGGAGTCAAAACGATGACGCTTATAGATACCTTCAGTGCCTTGGCCGATCCAAATGAGCCACGTTACTACACTCACAACAATGTCTTGTTGAGTGCTCGTATCAAATATGGAGGTACAGAGAAATGCTTCTATGACTGTGAGACAGGAACTATCTATCACAGTTGTGATGCCCAAGGCTCTATGAAGCAAATCGACTTCTTCCTCTATGATCAGAGTGGATATGTTCAACTATATGCTCCTTACAAGGCAACCAATACCGTGAAAAATTATAAGTGTGATGGAGTATCAATCGATCCACGTGATGGTACTTGGAATGCTTTCTACGGTGCAGAAGGAACGGTTACAAAATTCCGTGTACTCCAGCCAGATGATGCTGAAGATGCTCGTATCATCGACGCATACAATGCAGGTACTATCGTCTATCTCAATGATGAATTCTTTGGTACTGCTGCTACACCAGATACTGGTACGCCAAAGATTTTCAGAACGACAAGTGATAAAGGATGGAAATCATCTTATTTCGCAATCAATGATTACTCTTATGGATGGGTTCGCAATGAAACTACCGGTAAGAACGGAATCATTCATTTCACTGAGATGCCTCAAGAAGCAGTCAATGGACGTATCCCAGAATTGAAATTTGATATCATCTGGCAGAAATAAATAGTATAGATAAATAAAGAAATAATGAAAAAATATCTAACCATCGGTTGTTTACTTATGAGTATGGGGCTTGCTAGTGCCCATACCCATAAAGTGAGTACAGCCGAACAAATGAACAATCTCGCAGAGGAACTCGCTCCTGGAGATACTTTACTCATGAGAAATGGAACTTGGAAAGATGCCCATATCGTTCTCAAGCGGATGCATGGTACCGCTGCAGCTCCTATCGTCGTGATTCCAGAGACCTTAGGAGGAGCAAGTCTTGAGGGAACGTCTTCTATTCGCTTCTCAGGCGATTATATCCAAGTCAAAGGACTCAAATTTGTCAATGGAGGACTTGATAAAGGATATGTCATCGAATTTAGAACTTCTAAAGACGATTATGCGAACAACAGTACTGTGACTGAATGTGTAGTCGATGACTACAATCCAGCAGTCAAGACGAACCAAAGTAGCTACGTCAGCTTGTGGGGAAAGAACAATACAGTCTCCAACTGCTATTTGGCTCATAAACGCAACAAGGGGGTAACCCTTGTTGTATGGCCAGAGAATGATCGCAGTGATGACAATCACCATCACATCTTTCACAACTATTTCGGTCCTCGACCAGCTTTAGGTTCTAATGGCGGTGAGACCATCCGTATCGGAACTAGTTTCGTGAGTAAACGCAATTCACGCACCCTCGTCGAAGAGAACCTCTTTGACCGATGCAGTGGCGAAGTAGAGATCATCTCTATCAAGTCTTGTGAGAACGTCATCAAGAACAATACCTTCGTTGGTTGTGAAGGAGGATTGACACTCCGTCATGGAGACCGCAATCATGTCATTGGTAATATCATTGATGGTCAGAACCGACCAGGAACGGGAGGTATTCGTATCATCAATGCCGGGCATGTCGTCGAAGATAACCTCATCATAGGTACTGGTGGTGATGGATTTAGAAGTGCACTCACCGTGATGAATGGAATAAAAAATTCACCACTAAACGGATATGACCAAGTCGTAGATGTCACTGTCAGACACAATACCATATTTGATTGTAATGCAGCAATTGGCTTGTGCGTAGGAGCAGGAGAACGAGCTCGTGATATGATGCCTAAGAATCTGTTGATGCAACAAAACCTCGTTTATTGTCCTCAAGGAGAAAGCCTGATAACCACCTTACAACAAGGAGCTGATATCCATTGGGATCGTAACATGATTGAAGGACCTCAAGGAGCAACTGCAGCGTCCGTGCCAGCGAAACTAACCTTCGTCAAGTGGCATGGCTATCAACTTCCAGTAAGTGATTCAGTAGGTGTGCTCGACTTGATGAACAAACACTATTTGACTCCTTCAGAAGTCGGTGCCTCATGGTACCGAAAAGCCCTTATGAGTAATCATCCAGCTGTCCATCACAATATGGTTTTGACTGCTGGAAAAAATGTCCTTTATGATGCAGTGAAGAAAGCGCAATGTGGCGACACGATAACCCTCAAACCAGGGGAGTATGTCAATACCAAACGTATCAAGATCAATAAAAGAATCATGATTCGCAGTTTGTATGGTCAGACAAATTCAGCGTCAGATAAAAAGGCTATACTTGTTTTTGGCGGAGAAAAAAACACGGTGGTTGGTTTCGAAATCCAAGGAGGACGTTTGACTCTTCAAGGGCTCACTCTCCAAGGCATCTATAAAGATCTCCAAGCCAAATATGCGATTACAACAGCCAAGACAGCCTGTAAGAACTATATACTCGATATTGAATCCTGTGATTTTTCCCATTTCTCACAAACTGATGGAGGAGCCGTATTCAAAGCCTATCCCAACAGTTTTGCCGATTCGATAATCGTCCGTAACAGTTCTTTCGTCGATAACTATAGAGGATTTTCGATTAATGCAGAGAAAGATTTGAAAGGACGTTACAATGCAGAACATGTCTATATTGAGAATTGTTTCTTCAATGAGATACAAGATTTCGCCGTTGATTACCGTCGTCTCGGTTTAGACGAATCCACCGTAGGAGGTACATTCGTTTTTACTAAATGTATCCTACGAAGTGTAGATCATCCAAAGTCTCTATTACACTATCAAGGAATCAAAAAAGTACGCGTTGATTTTATCAGATAATTAGTTTTTGTAGAGTTTTCAAGAAAAAGGTAGCCGTTCTCGTGATGAGAATGACTGCCTTTTTTGATTAAAAAGGACTATAGTGCCATTTCTTAAACTTCAAGACACTAAAATGATGAATAAGATGATTTTTCAAGTAGCTCAGGAAGAAGGATTGCCTGTATTGGATGTCTTTACTCCCTATCAAAAATACTTAGACGAACAAGGGCCCAATACCTTAAACGTACGTGGAGTCCATGTAGACAGTATCCCTAAGAAGTATCAATCGTGGCTCAAATCACGTACTTTCCTCCATAAAAGTCGTAAGAGAACATATATGCAAGTTCGTGCCGATGACAATAGACTCGATCCTATATTAGGAAAACATAAAGAGTGGTTTGCAGACCGTCATCCCAATCTAGCAGGCTATCATCTGATAGGACTGGAGACCGTACGATATCTACTAAAGGATCTGCGTAAATAGCCACTGACTTTCTAAAGGTAAATATGGCGAATGATGTTGTATACTTCCAAGTTTAATCAAATCACAACCGAAGAGATACGTTATACTCTCTTAGTATAGATGTTGTATACTTCCAAGTTTAATCAAATCACAACACCATAACATATAGGCAATAACCCCTATTTGATGTTGTATACTTCCAAGTTTAATCAAATCACAACTTCACGCTAGAGGGAAAGGAATTAGAAATAGATGTTGTATACTTCCAAGTTTAATCAAATCACAACTTTGTCCATTTTCTTTAAATTTAAATATTGATGTTGTATACTTCCAAGTTTAATCAAATCACAACAGTGTAACCGTCTGTGCTGAAACTAGCACTGATGTTGTATACTTCCAAGTTTAATCAAATCACAACTCCGTGAACTTATCAATGACCTTGTTAAAGGATGTTGTATACTTCCAAGTTTAATCAAATCACAACCCAGATCAATCACCTGATGCAGTTATCTGAGATGTTGTATACTTCCAAGTTTAATCAAATCACAACAGACGCTAAGATGTAAACCATTTGAATAAAGATGTTGTATACTTCCAAGTTTAATCAAATCACAACATGACGGAGTAGTGTGGGATGGCACAAAATGATGTTGTATACTTCCAAGTTTAATCAAATCACAACACTATTTCTTTTTGAATTATAATGTTGGATGATGTTGTATACTTCCAAGTTTAATCAAATCACAACGTTTACGAATGAACTCTTTAATATTAGCTGATGTTGTATACTTCCAAGTTTAATCAAATCACAACTATAGATATTTTAGGATATCAGAATTATCGATGTTGTATACTTCCAAGTTTAATCAAATCACAACTAGTTGTTTAAATTAATACCTTCCGTGTCAGATGTTGTATACTTCCAAGTTTAATCAAATCACAACGGAAGTACAAAGATATCTTTTCTCGACTAGGATGTTGTATACTTCCAAGTTTAATCAAATCACAACATACTCAAGCATATCAGATATAAACGGTTTGATGTTGTATACTTCCAAGTTAAATCAAATCACAACTAAACAGCCACATTACTATCAGATAATAATGATGTTGTATACTTCCAAGTTTAATCAAATCACAACCACTAGACTTATAGCCTCGTCATCGTTGCTGATGTTGTATACTTCCAAGTTTAATCAAATCACAACACTCGAATGTGATATTGTAAGATTTCAGAAGATGTTGTATACTTCCAAGTTTAATCAAATCACAACAAGTGGCTTAAAATGGATTTATTAAAGTGGATGTTGTATACTTCCAAGTTTAATCAAATCACAACAACACCTCCTCAATAGATTTAGCCGTATAGGATGTTGTATACTTCCAAGTTTAATCAAATCACAACTAACGACGCGTTCATACGAATTGCAGATCGATGTTGTATACTTCCAAGTTTAATCAAATCACAACATCTTGTTTAAAATTTATAAGCACCGACTGATGTTGTATACTTCCAAGTTTAATCAAATCACAACTTCTCTCTTCAAATCCTGACCCATTCGGTGGATGTTGTATACTTCCAAGTTTAATCAAATCACAACGAATGAACTTTATTAAATACATTCTTTAGGATGTTGTATACTTCCAAGTTTAATCAAATCACAACACATTGAATGAAGCTAGTTTACCACAAAATGATGTTGTATACTTCCAAGTTTAATCAAATCACAACAGAAGACTATTGAACTTGTTAGATATCTAGGATGTTGTATACTTCCAAGTTTAATCAAATCACAACACTTAGTAGCGGGCAATGAAACCCGCTACGATGTTGTATACTTCCAAGTTTAATCAAATCACAACACCTTGTGAGTGCAAATATACAGGTTAGTTGATGTTGTATACTTCCAAGTTTAATCAAATCACAACGAGCGACAGCATCTATTCTGTATGCGCTTAGATGTTGTATACTTCCAAGTTTAATCAAATCACAACTAGATGGTGTCTCGCAGCATGATGGTGTCGGATGTTGTATACTTCCAAGTTTAATCAAATCACAACACATCGGAACTTATATGATTTACTAAATTGATGTTGTATACTTCCAAGTTTAATCAAATCACAACCGCCCATCACTTGATACTTCTGCTTTTGTGGATGTTGTATACTTCCAAGTTTAATCAAATCACAACGCCCGTTGTCCTTTGGACCCATTCGCCAAAGATGTTGTATACTTCCAAGTTTAATCAAATCACAACGAAGAATCTACTACTAATAAAAACTCTTCAGATGTTGTATACTTCCAAGTTTAATCAAATCACAACATGATTCTATTTGATTAATTGTTTATTTAGATGTTGTATACTTCCAAGTTTAATCAAATCACAACTGTTAATCGATTGAGATTGAAAAACATGTTGATGTTGTATACTTCCAAGTTTAATCAAATCACAACACGATAGAGAAAGAACATTAACCTTGCAGAGATGTTGTATACTTCCAAGTTTAATCAAATCACAACTATTAAATTCTCCACCTGTTCATCGTCGTAGATGTTGTATACTTCCAAGTTTAATCAAATCACAACTTTACAGCAGGATTCCCGAAATATTCAATTGATGTTGTATACTTCCAAGTTTAATCAAATCACAACTCCGTCTAAATATTTCTTATCCCAGAGCAAGATGTTGTATACTTCCAAGTTTAATCAAATCACAACTGGCGTCTTCTGCGTGTCGATAAAATGATCGATGTTGTATACTTCCAAGTTTAATCAAATCACAACTGTAGCGATGCTAGCAATGTTGAGAAGTCCGATGTTGTATACTTCCAAGTTTAATCAAATCACAACTACCCTGGTGATTGGCGTGGTTTGGCCTATGATGTTGTATACTTCCAAGTTTAATCAAATCACAACAATAGTGCTGTATCATTGATTAAACGGTTGATGTTGTATACTTCCAAGTTTAATCAAATCACAACTTACACATAAGAGCCCGTTATCTGTTTTAGATGTTGTATACTTCCAAGTTTAATCAAATCACAACACTTTGGCTAAGTAGCCTTCAAATTCCATTGATGTTGTATACTTCCAAGTTTAATCAAATCACAACCATCGTTGTTTGTCATTCGCAGGCAATCTGATGTTGTATACTTCCAAGTTTAATCAAATCACAACACGAGTGCCGTAAATGAAAAGCAAAAAGAAGATGTTGTATACTTCCAAGTTTAATCAAATCACAACAGCAGCCACCGTTGTGATTACTGACGGCTCGATGTTGTATACTTCCAAGTTTAATCAAATCACAACTAAGCCACGCCAAACCTTTGGCCGTTTGGTGATGTTGTATACTTCCAAGTTTAATCAAATCACAACTACTAAATCTAATTATAGATAACGGGTATGATGTTGTATACTTCCAAGTTTAATCAAATCACAACTTATTATTTTTGTCAGTTCAAAAAAAATAGGATGTTGTATACTTCCAAGTTTAATCAAATCACAACATAGCGTTACAACTTAATAACTGGTGCATCGATGTTGTATACTTCCAAGTTTAATCAAATCACAACATGATTCTATTTGATTAATTGTTTATTTAGATGTTGTATACTTCCAAGTTTAATCAAATCACAACGCTCTTATTGATATTCATCGAAAATTCATAGATGTTGTATACTTCCAAGTTTAATCAAATCACAACTCTTTGTCATAATTTTATATCTTAAGTTAGGATGTTGTATACTTCCAAGTTTAATCAAATCACAACGTATATTTGGGAAACTAAACTAGCTATATAGATGTTGTATACTTCCAAGTTTAATCAAATCACAACATGAGCGATCCCTAATATACTAGCATAACTGATGTTGTATACTTCCAAGTTTAATCAAATCACAACATCAACATTCTCAGTATAATATTCTGGAACGATGTTGTATACTTCCAAGTTTAATCAAATCACAACATGGTGGAGGCACCTGGTGCTTCACGGAGAGATGTTGTATACTTCCAAGTTTAATCAAATCACAACTTGGGTATGAAAAATAATAAGCCAAACGTTGATGTTGTATACTTCCAAGTTTAATCAAATCACAACGTAGGCGAATTTAGCAATGATAGCGACGCTGATGTTGTATACTTCCAAGTTTAATCAAATCACAACAAGGGTGTTGCATGAACCTGCATAGCTTCTGATGTTGTATACTTCCAAGTTTAATCAAATCACAACTAATTGTCATAGTGTAGTTATTTATTATAGATGTTGTATACTTCCAAGTTTAATCAAATCACAACTCCCTTGGTGGAGGAACCTGACCGTACAGCGATGTTGTATACTTCCAAGTTTAATCAAATCACAACAAAGAGATTACTCATAAAAATTGTACTTCTGATGTTGTATACTTCCAAGTTTAATCAAATCACAACCGTTGACGGCGGCAAACTTATAATGTATTGGATGTTGTATACTTCCAAGTTTAATCAAATCACAACCATCCATCATTGGCAATTCGCTTGTAGATGATGTTGTATACTTCCAAGTTTAATCAAATCACAACCATTGAAGCAATGTTCGAATCTGTGCAGCTGATGTTGTATACTTCCAAGTTTAATCAAATCACAACCGTGGGATGATATTTATTCTTTGAGTTGTGGATGTTGTATACTTCCAAGTTTAATCAAATCACAACAGATTCGTTAGGGTCTACATTCCAGTTACCGATGTTGTATACTTCCAAGTTTAATCAAATCACAACATACTACATCAGCATTTGAATATACCTCTAGATGTTGTATACTTCCAAGTTTAATCAAATCACAACATTAATAGTATAACAAAGCTTACGATAAGAGATGTTGTATACTTCCAAGTTTAATCAAATCACAACTATGTTGCTTATACAGCTCCTACGACAACTGATGTTGTATACTTCCAAGTTTAATCAAATCACAACAGTAAGTACTTCATCTGAATAATTGGATTCGATGTTGTATACTTCCAAGTTTAATCAAATCACAACAAACGATACCGATAATATCGAAAATTATATGATGTTGTATACTTCCAAGTTTAATCAAATCACAACTTCGTTTTTTACACTGTCCCTTGCCGCAAGGATGTTGTATACTTCCAAGTTTAATCAAATCACAACGGTGTCATTCGGCTTAAACACATCGGGAAAGATGTTGTATACTTCCAAGTTTAATCAAATCACAACATGATTAGCTAATCATTAACTAAGTAATCGATGTTGTATACTTCCAAGTTTAATCAAATCACAACATAGGCTACTAATTATGCATCTTTGTACTGGATGTTGTATACTTCCAAGTTTAATCAAATCACAACAGGTAGGTAATAAGGTACAAATCGATGACTGATGTTGTATACTTCCAAGTTTAATCAAATCACAACGTGTCGTGCAGAATCTAGCGTTAAACATCTGATGTTGTATACTTCCAAGTTTAATCAAATCACAACTTTTGGTACTTGCACGGATAGCTTGGCTTTGATGTTGTATACTTCCAAGTTTAATCAAATCACAACACCAATACAGCTACCAAAGTACACGTCCGGATGTTGTATACTTCCAAGTTTAATCAAATCACAACACGACTAACTATAAGGATATTGACGATATTGATGTTGTATACTTCCAAGTTTAATCAAATCACAACAACTCTTCTCTTATAACGGTATAAATCTTGATGTTGTATACTTCCAAGTTTAATCAAATCACAACGCCTGAAGGATCGTTAACAAAGTGATCCAAGATGTTGTATACTTCCAAGTTTAATCAAATCACAACGCAAGAATATTACCGTCTGCTATAGTCATAGATGTTGTATACTTCCAAGTTTAATCAAATCACAACTGAGAATTTGTGTAAGAGGACGGCTGAAAAGATGTTGTATACTTCCAAGTTTAATCAAATCACAACGCTTGATGTGCTACCTCTGTGCAGTCCTTAGATGTTGTATACTTCCAAGTTTAATCAAATCACAACAACCGAACTGGCTTGTCCTGCCTCAGATAGGATGTTGTATACTTCCAAGTTTAATCAAATCACAACGATAACGTACTCTTGCTTAGCCCACTCGTTGATGTTGTATACTTCCAAGTTTAATCAAATCACAACACCATTATATCACTTGTTGAATTAGTCAGAGATGTTGTATACTTCCAAGTTTAATCAAATCACAACGACATATCCACTGGCTCTTTGAGCGTTGCAGATGTTGTATACTTCCAAGTTTAATCAAATCACAACATATTGTTGTGTTTTAAAGTAGCGGGTTCCGATGTTGTATACTTCCAAGTTTAATCAAATCACAACAGGAGATACAGAATAAAGAGCATGCAATAAGATGTTGTATACTTCCAAGTTTAATCAAATCACAACAGAATTGGAAGACGACAACGCTCGGATTGTGATGTTGTATACTTCCAAGTTTAATCAAATCACAACGAGCAGCGGCATTGTTGTCGCTAATACCGGATGTTGTATACTTCCAAGTTTAATCAAATCACAACGGAGTGATTGGCATCGAGACGATAACAGCGGATGTTGTATACTTCCAAGTTTAATCAAATCACAACTTCAGTATACGTCCCGACAAGGTTGATATGATGTTGTATACTTCCAAGTTTAATCAAATCACAACCCCTCAGACTTATTCTTAGTCGCCAAATTCGATGTTGTATACTTCCAAGTTTAATCAAATCACAACATTAACTTAGTAGCGGGCAATGAACCCGCTGATGTTGTATACTTCCAAGTTTAATCAAATCACAACAACGACTAAAAGATAACAATCAAATGAAAAGATGTTGTATACTTCCAAGTTTAATCAAATCACAACAGACAGAGGCACAAGGTCCTACACTAATTGATGTTGTATACTTCCAAGTTTAATCAAATCACAACTCCTGGTTTTAATCGCCCTGCAGTTTCGAGATGTTGTATACTTCCAAGTTTAATCAAATCACAACATTGCCATTCCAATCTCGTTTAATCTTCAGATGTTGTATACTTCCAAGTTTAATCAAATCACAACGGCACGTAGAGTTTACGCTTAGCCAACAATGATGTTGTATACTTCCAAGTTTAATCAAATCACAACCGCAAACTCTAAATCATTCTTCATCCAATTGATGTTGTATACTTCCAAGTTTAATCAAATCACAACCTTACTTTCTGAACCTATCTATTCTATTGGTTCTATGGCTTGTTTTATTCTTTCAAAAAAGCTCTTAAAAGATAAAGAAGAGACTTTGATTACTTGTTTTTGCAAAGATATTAAAATAACTCTAGCTGCCTTGGTATTTTAGGGTTATCTTTTATCTTGCTTCCGTGATAGGTGATGATATCTCCATATTGTTTGTCTGTTATTAACAGAATCGAGATCTTGCCTTTGGGAGGAACTGTTTGTTTGACACGCTTGACATGGACTGTGGTATTTTGTAAACTCGCACAGTGTCTGATATAAACGGAGTATTGAAGCATAGAGAATCCATCTTTTAATAGATTGTTTCTGAACTGGGTGGCTTGCTTCCGTTCTGTCTTGGTTATTACTGGCAAATCAAAGAATACTAGAATCCACATAACATGATAGGCATTGATTTTTTCGTGGGACATATTACTCGAATATAGGATAAGTGATCTTATTCAATTCTTTATTGTAGCATTTTGCAAGAGAAGCGGTGGTTTGCGATAATGCATTCATTAATGGTCGCTTTTGTTTGCCTATTTTCACATCGCAAGTAAGTACTCCTAGTAGGGTCACTTTGTCTTCTTTGGTGATTGTATGGTCTATTCCTTTTTCTTGTGTGATGGCATAGACGAGTTCATCTACATAGGGCCTATAGGGTTCCATGATATCATCGGCTAAGCAGTAGGCATTGTAGCGGTTGTGATGATGAATTCCTAAGGTGGGTAGCAGTCCTGAGCCTACTAGGGCGCGGGCTACGGCGGCACGAAGAATGATATATCCATAATTGAAGAGGGTGTTGCTGTTTTCGATTTCTCGGTTTCTGATAAAGGTGTCGCCCATGAGGGTGTTCCAATAGGTACGAGCTGCTATTCCTTCTCGGTTAGTGCTGTCGTCACTCATGACCTTTTGACTATGATTTACTAATTGCTGATAGGGTAGTGATTGCTTCTTCAGATGAAGGGCTTGGTTCTTAATCTTCTGTTCTATGGTTTGTTTCCATAGTCGTTTGTTGAGGGGGATAGTACTTGCTACTTGTAGTCGAAAGGTTTCATTTTGGATGTTATTGCTTTCTAGACTGAGGAGCATGGAAGTCGGCATGCGTTTCTGGTCACAGAAGAGAACGGCTACATTTTGGCTGTTGAGTGCTGCAATGAGTGGCATGGTGACGATAATGCGTGGATCTTCAAGGATAAGAAATCCAATGTCTTCGATGGGTACAGAATAGATGTTGTCGGTGTCTTTCGACCCCAACAACATCTGATTGTTTTTAAGACTCAATTTATATGGTGTACTTATAAATAGTGTCCTTTTGATCATGGTTATTGTTTTTTGATTTGTCCTAAATCGTTAATGACTATCTTTATCGGATTGAGCTCTTGCCAACGCTTGAAACTGACTATTCTGCATTCTTGTTTTTCGTCGTTTATAGTCGAGGCTAGATGATGACGGAATACATAATATAAAGAGGATAATTTCTGAACTCTATAAATATATTGGCTCATGTAGTTAGGGTCATCAAGATGGTCGCTTAGTTGTTCATCAGTCAGTCCAACGACGAACATATCATTTTCTTCTAGGATGGCTACCTTTTGACTGCCGCCAATAGGAAGTTTGTAGATATTTTCTCCCTTTCTTTTTCTATCTACAGTGTCCCAGAATGAAACAATTTCTTCTTGCATATTTCCTTCTTTATCTAAATATAGGAGTACATGATGATTGTTTCTTGGATTGACATGTTGATTAATGTTCCCTTTTAATGGAACTGCATTGGTTATCTTTTCTTTTATTCTTACTTTTCTTATCGGTACACACATCCCTCGTTTGTTCGGTAAGAATAACTGCCATTCTCCTTCTTTCTGAAAGATGTTTTGTGGAACAGTGAATGGTTTGCTGGTGTCTACTCCATGTTCTCTGAGATACTGCAAGATGATTCTTCGTATCGTTGGGTCAACAATCTTATCTATGTGTTTGTTGTTCTTTAGAGAAGTGACGGCCACTCGTTTGTGATAGGCTTCTTGACCAAATGGGGCGGTTCGTTTTCCATAAACGGTCTCTTTGTGCAGTTGGCCTCGCACACTGTAGCCTTTCTTGTTTCTGGTCAAGGCTCGGCGCTTGCTGTTTTCTTTGAAGGAGATGAGGATCTTGGATACGGCTTCTTTGACGTCTTCTCGGAAATGGTCCCATGGTTCTTGATAGTGTTCGGTACTACTGATTTTTCCTAATCTCTTTTCTTCTTTTTGGGCATTGTAGGTGCTAAGACGTTGGAAATAGACTTGCTTGGTCACGGCGATGACGATGGCATCGATGGCATGGTGTCTATGGTCGTCTCGGTTTTTCTTCGGGTCAAACTTGATGTCGCCTGTAAATTCATCTACCCAGAAGTTTCCTTCGATGAGTTCTTGTTTCTTATCTACTTTTGGTCTTGGGCGGTAGACAGGATAGGTGCCATTAATCTCTTCTATCTTGAGGAGTGCATAGTATTTGCCATCTGCAACTTCTTGATGAGCCTCGAAATTGAGGTCTATCTCTGAGGTTATTTTATGGTCGTTGGCTTCTACGGTGATGCAGATCTCATCTTCTGCTATCTGGGGTTGCTGATAGAATGATTTGATGAAGGATACGCTGTCATAGTCTATGTCGAGGATTAACCAATATTTCCCATCTTGGATATTGGTGTGACAGGTATAGATGAATGACTTGAATATTCCTTCGGCTACATGCCCGAAGAGGATGAGTTGTTTTTTACTGGTTTTTGGTTTCTCTTTTTGATCTATCGTATTGATGAATTTCTTATCCTCTACACTGAATCGTGCCCAATAGGTGCCGTCTTCTTCATCACACTTGATGGTGTTGAGGGAGGCATTAGTGAATTTATTTTTGGCTATCTTGCCTTTGAAGATTATCTCATCTTCGGTGGATTCTGGACGACTGACTATCTTTGGAACTAATCGGAGTTGGTCTTTTACGGCTATCTTCACCCAATAAGGACCTGCTTCGAGGTTCTCTTCTTTAATCTCTAAGGAGAAGTACTGGGACTTTATCTTGTTGTCTTTGGCTTCTGCAGGAACTAAGAGCTCATGCTCGTTTGTTTCTGGTACTGGATTGTTCTTAGGAATGACTTGACTGAGGGTGTGGTCTTCTTCTCGTATGGCGTAACACTCGGCACCGTCTAACTTGTTGGTATCATAGTCACCACTGATGGTTTCTACGGGCTGCAGGATGGAGTTGAGACCCCATAGGTGACGCATCTCTGAGGTCAATTGTCCTGGAAGAACACGCACATCGGGGCATATACTGGTTAGTAGCTCTACCGATTTTCGTGCTATATAGCGGCTGTCATTGAGTTGTCGTTCGATGAAAGACGAGAGTTCTGGCTTCTTCTTTGAGATGAAGCGTTTGGCTTTGTAGTAGGGGAGGAGATTGAAGGCTCGTTGTTCTATTTCTTCCCAACTCTTTGCTCCCCAGAGCTTGGGGTCATTGTTCTCTTGATAAAATTCATAAGGGGTTTTACTACCTTTGAGTTGATTGAAGAGTGATTCACAGAGGGTCTTGTTGCCAAATCCGTCATCTAAGGAGATGCTGTATGGAAGGATGTGCTCAATCTGGAAGAGGTTACCTTCGCCAAAGGCTGCAGTCATGGAGATAGTCTTGCCTGTATAAGGGCATTGGACGGTGCCGTTTTTATCGGCAATCTCTTTCCACATCTGGTATTTTTGGATGTTGACGCGTGAGGGACGAAGTCCAAATTCGGCTAGCTTCAAACGCGCTTCTTCATTTTTACGTGCATTCTCTCGTACTTCAAAGGTCTTTTCTTGTCGCTTTTTCTTTCCATTTTTTAGGTCTCGTCCCATCTCTACTTGGATGCGGTCGAAACGAAAATCGTCTCCATATTTCTTCTGATAGTTGTGCATCAATTGATTGACGATACGACGCATCTCATAGATGCTTTGTTGGACTATGGGGTTGCGAAGGTTTTCTACTTCGGGTACACGGTCTAGTTCTCCTTTGGAGAGGGTTATCTTTTGACTGTGATGGTATAGGTGCTCGAAGTGTAGGTCATCTGGAGCAAAGCCATAATGATTATCGGGGTCGGAGAGATATTCCTTAATCTCTTTGATGAGTTCGCCTTCTTTATGTGTCTTCTTGAACATTTCGGCTATGTCAGAGACTATCTTTTGGTCATATTCGGCAAATCGTTCCCAGCGAGTGCCGAAGGCATTGCGAATACCACCAAACAAAACGGCTTTGTCGAAGCTCCATCCTTTTTTGAGGTAGGGGAGGATATTACGGATGGCTTTGAGGGATACGTTGCCATAGCCATCTTTTAATTTTACTTTCTTGATGTCGTCTAAGGATTTAGTACAGCCGTAACTGGTGACTAATTTCTCATGGAGTTTCTCATCATCATCATAGAAGTAGAAGCAGTGCCAGATGTCTTCTGCATGGGCTTGCCATATGTCGGCTTTGAATAGGGGGGAGAGGCTGGCTATAGTGTGGTTATTGGGCACACTAAAGTCGTCGTCATAGTTGAACTTCTCATTGGTGAGTTTCAATGATTTGATGATGGCACCAAATTTGACGGCTGCTTTCTTCTTGTTCAGGATATCTATGATTTGTTGCTTGTAGGCGGATTCTAAGTAATCGCCTTCGGCTGTCTTGATGTTGTTGACAAATTGATAGCTTCGGAAGAGTTCAAATGAGGGGTGAGAGAGGGGACAAGGGGTCTTACTTCTTCGTTGGATCTCTCCATTCTTCATCAAGTAGGTGCCGTCTTTTTTGATTACGGGTAGTTGTTTCTCAAATTGGCAGGAGTCTAGGGTGCCTTTCTGTGAACGTAGGGGACGTTGCCAGAAGAGGACGCTTTCATCACTCTTGAACTTTATCTTTTGCCCTTCTTCGGTGTCTTCTACGGTGATTTGTCCGCCCAAAAATTCTTTGAGTGGCATGGTCTTGTAGGTGGTTATATGAAGGGTCTCTTTCTGTTTGTCTTCTTTTCCTACTGTTCTGACTTCTACTTGGGTGTTGTCTTGACCGTATTTCTCTTTGAGTTGTTGGATCCTTTTCTTGTTCTTTTGTGAAGCGAGCGTTCCTTGTAGGTCTCTAGATCGTTTGGCACGGACGGTTTTTGAATCGAGGTCTTTGAATTTGGCTTGCGTCTGCCATATCTTTTCAAATTCTTCGATATACATGGCACGGGTGGTGTATCTTCCTCGGATGCGGGTCTCTTGTCCTTCTTCTGTGATCGATTGGTAGGCTTCGTAGGGGGTGTATTGGAGTTTGCTTAAATATGCTCCGAGGGTTTTCTCTTTGCCTTTCTCTATCTGATTCTTAGTGAAATTTATCGGACGAATGTTCTCTGCTTCATTTCCTTTTTCATAAATCCCTTTAGCATCTTCACCACTGCTTTTACGATTACTTAAGAATCCTCTTCGCTGAATCAAATGGTAACATATACGTCCTAATTCGTAGTCTGTGATTTCTTCACGTACTGCTCGATCTCGTAAATCATAAGGGTTGGTCTGTATCCAGTGGGTGAAGGCTTCGGAGGTTGGAAATTCACGCCCAGCACTCTTGAGGGTTTTGTTCCAATTTTTCCAACTGCTCAACTCTTCTTTGGTCAGTGGACACATCTTTTGGTCTATGAGTACTTCTAGTAATTTAATCTTACGTAGACGTTTGCGATAAAATTGTTTACGCATCTGGCGGTGTTCACGTCGCTCTGCATTGCGAGAGACTTCCTTGTCTCCTTGTCCAATGGTGTCTGCTTTGATACCTTCTTGGAAGATGCGTACACCTGTCTTCTCAATTGTGTTCTTTTCATCGTCGATAACTGCCCAACCTAAGCTATTGGTACCTAGGTCTAAGCCAAGTATTTTTGCCATAATTTAAATATTTAGATTATTTATTTTGTTTTTCCGTTTTAATATCATATATTTGCATCAGATAAAATTCCAAGTTTATCTTATCACAATAAGGCCTTTGTGCCGAAGGATTTATATCCTGTACTCCCGCTTCGGTGGGAGTTTTTTTGTTTTAAGGGGGATGAGATTCTCTTGGTTCATTTTGGTATTTTACGTTCTTTGACCACAATATAACGATATTATACAATATATAATGTAAAAAAGGAAGAGATAATCATTATCGCTTCCTTTTTTCTTGTTTTTAGTGTCTTCTATAGCATTTTCGCTAGTCTGTCATTCTACTTTTTATCCTTTTTTGAGGTCTATGGTGCATTTGGCACTATATGATTCTGCCGTGTCGTAGTACTGATTTATGCGTTGCTCGATGGCTTGTTGGGTGCGGGGAATGAGGGCGTCGAATAGGACTTTCCCTTGGTAGATTACTTTGATGGGTTTGTCTAGGTCGAGCATGGCATCACTCAACCAGAAGGTTATCTTGGAGGTGAAATACTTCTCGATGGTGATGGTTTGTCCACAATAACTGACGATGGTCTCTCCGCCTTGGGTGAGTTCCGCTGTCGGGAGTTGTACCCAATAGCGCGTGGCTCGAGGGGTATTGTCCTGAGTCCATACGATTCGATGTGGGTATGGATTGCGGGTGAATTGTGCTAACCATGGGATGGCTGCACGGTCTTCTCGATCCATCCAATGTCCTTTGTCGGCTACGACATGGGCGTCGTGAATGTAGCCTTCGGGATCTGCTGATTGTAGCTGGTCGAGGGTCTTGTCCCATATCGGAACTAGTTTGTTGCGATTATAAGCACTATCGTTGGCGCCTACCCATAGCGTGAAGGGTACGTTGCGTAGGTTGGACGCTAGGGCATCTCCTGGGTGTCCGGCCATCATCGCTGCGGCTGCCCAATGGTCTGCTAGGCGTGGGGCAAGTTGATAACAGCCGTCTCCCCCTGCGGAATAGCCCATGATATATACTTTGTTGGGGTTGATGTTTAGGTTGACCTCACAGGCTTGGATGAGTTGTTCCATCAGCGTGTCTATGACGGCTATGTGCCACAAATCCCAAGTGTTGCCTGGTGCTCGAGGGGCGAGATAGATGCCTTCGGTGGGTTGGTAGAGGTGTTTCTGATTTTCCCACTGTTGGTCATTGACTGCGGCGGTCATCGCACCACCTCCGTGCATCGAGATGTATAAGGAGTGTCCGTTTTCGGGAATGGTGCCGAAGGATTCGTAACTGAAGCGCATCTGGGCATCGCCTTGGCTGATTGTCTTATCTGACCAAGCGATCTGACCTTGAGTTAGAAGGCTTTTCTTACGCTTGGCTCGTGTCGTGATGATGGCTTGTCTAGCTTCTGATTGTGTGAGATGATTGACATCTGCGGCTGGCTTGACTTTGGATTGCTTTTGAAATTGACAACTAGTCGCTAGGGATAGGCTTGTCAAGATGATAATGAGTTGTTTCATAGGGGGATTGATGGTTACTTGTGTCTAATCTCTACTCCAAATGGGGCGAGGGCTAGACTTGCTAATTTGAAGTGCTGTAGACCGAAAGGAATGCCTATGATAGTGATGCAGAGGATGATTCCGAAAACGAGGTGGGAGATGCTTATCCATAGTCCACCACAGAGAATCCATAATATGTTCATGAAAAGGGATAGGCACCCGGTGGACTTCTCTGTATGGATGATTTCTTTTCCAAAGGGGAAGAAGGCTAGAGTGGCTAATTTCATCGTTTGTAATCCAAACGGGATGCCTATAATGGTAATAATGAGGACTAAGCTGGATAAAATGTATCCCAAACCTGTAATTAATCCACCGAATATAAGCCAAAGAATGTTGAGTAGGGTATTCATCTGATTGTTTTTAGGGGTTATTTATAACTGAATTTACATGACATTTGTGTGGTGCTGGTGATGTTATCGTCATCTGTACTATTGATTTTTTCCATCAGTAACGACACGACTTTCACGCTCATATCGTATATCGGTTGCTCGATATAGGTGAAGTGTCCATCGATGAAGTTATAAACTTCACTCTTGTCGAAACAAATCACATCTATGTCTTTGCCTATACTTACTTTGCGCTCTTTGATTCCTTTGAGGGTGGCTACTGAGACATTGTTTGATGAGCAGATGATGCACATCTGTTGATTCTCTATGTCTTCGATGCTGGCTATCTCTTTTTCGATTTCTTCATCTATATGGTAGTAACTCACGGAGCGAATGTCTATGTAATCATCGAGCTTGGCTTCTCGCATGGCAGTGATATAGCCTTGTTCTCTGCTTCGTATACTGTTTAGAGGAGTCTTATAGGTGAAAAATTTAATGTTTTTCTTTCCTTTTTGTATCTCTTGTGTGGTCGCTTCGTATACGGCTTTGTAACCGTTAGCTAGTACGTTGGAGGTTTCGAACTGTGGGAAATAGCGGTCGAAGAGTACTAATGGTATCTTGCTCTTCACCAATTCTTGGATGCTTTGCTCTCCATAGGCTGTAGGGACAACTATCAGGCCATCTACTTGTCTAGCTCGTAGTATTAGGATGGCTTCATCCATGCGCTGTGCGTTTTCTTCGGTATTGATGATGATGACTGCATAGCCTTGTTTTTGAAGTTCTGATTGGATGTTCGTAGCGACCAACGCAAAGAATGGGTTGCATATATCTGCTACGAGGAGTCCTATGGTTTTGGATTTTCCACTTTGTAAACTCTGTGCTAGGAGGTTCGGATGATAGTTCATCTCCTTAGCGGTAGCAAGAATCTTTTCTGTCATCTTCTTGCTGACTCTTCTGTTTTTATTTTTACCTGACAATACTATAGATACGGCTGCAGTAGACAATCCGACGGCATCTGCAATATCTTTTATGGATACTCTTTTCATTCGTGATTTTTTGTTATTGACTAATACTGTTTCTTCTTATTTCTTCTATCGAGGTGTGGAGTAGGGTTTTCATCATCTTGTCTAGTCCTGCTTCATCACCGGAAAAATGATAGACGGTATGGGTGTGGGTGAGTTGCTCATCGGGTTTGAGGAAGGCGGCTGGTGAGACGCTCTCTAGTTCTAGGAATGGCCCCATCTGACTGCCATCTTCTAGTGGCCCATCGTTGTAGGCATTGAGCGCGCAACCGACGAGGGGATCTTGTTCTGGATCCCATGATTGGTTGAGGTAGGTTGCGTCTGGATGCCTATCTACAGAGAAGGTGATGATGTTGAGTCGTTTGTTCTCTAGGTCGTAATTGCCTGCTATTCCTAAGGTTCGCTTTGCTTTTAGTCCTAGTTTGCTGCGGTAATTGCCATCTGTCTTGAAGTAGATGACTCCATCATGCACTTGTAGGCGGTCTGCTGGAACTTCTCCGAAGTAATTGCTCTTGACGATGGGACCTAAGTCTTTCTCGTTTCCATCAATATAGGGGACGAGGGTGTAGGAACTTTGATTAGTCGGACACATGTCTAACATCCAGATACATAGGGTTCCTGTCTTGGGAGTCCATGCAAATTGATTCTTATTGGTGATGCTATTTCTTGTGTCATAGGCTACAAAATCAACACCTTGAGGGATGGTTATCGATAATTTGTCATTGATGGTCTGTCGATCGAGCAACGTCACTGAACGTTCGGCATAGAGAGAGAATGTGGTGCCGAGATAGTTCTCGAGCGTCATATCTTTGCTCATCACTACGCGTCGGGTGCTGTTGCTGATGAGTTGCCATGATTCGGTGTCTATAGCACTTGGTGTGTGCCAGTTGGCAAAGTCTTGTTGGTTTCCATCTTTGAAGAAGATGGAGTACTGTCCGCCTTCTGGACCTATCCAGAGTCTATCTTCTCCTCCATAGGCATGGATGTGCTCGTTGAGTTCATTGTTCTCGAAGGCTTTGTAGTTGACCCAACCAAGGCTCTTGCCGGTTAGTCCTGTGGCTGTAGAGGTAAAGACTTTTCCTTGGTATTTGGTCGAGAGAATGACGATGCCTTTGTTTGTTTCATCGGTTAGTAGGAGAAGGTTAGGATCTTGTTCTTTGAGATAAGCTAGGTCATATTCAAATTGACCTCTGACCATGTCTGTGATGGGTTTCATTTTTAAAGTCATGATGTTTTCAATTTTAGAGTTTAGAGCTCTTGTTTCATTATTAGAGTTTATTTTCTTATAGATGATATATACACCTATTATGATTAGTATCAGTAGAGAGTAGTAGATTTTCTTTTTCATATGTCTTGACTAAAAGATGGCTATTAATGCAAGGATATGGCAGATGCTTCCGCCTAAAACAAAGATGTGAAATAGGGTATGCATGTATATCTTCTTATGAAGTGAGTAGAATAGGGCTCCTACAATATAAGAAAGTCCACCGGCAAGAATCCACCAGAGCACGGCGAGTTTACCTTGCATGAGGAGTATCTCATACATCGGTTGGATGGCTACGATGGCACTCAATCCCATCACTAAGTAACAAATGGTCTCGATATGATTGTGCTCTTTTTGTGGGGTCAGGGCATAGATGGTACCGACGATGGCTGCTATATATTGAAAGATGAATAAACCAATTCCCCAATAACTGGATAGTGTCAGTATGAGTATCGATATGGGGGCGTAGGTGCCTGCTATATGTAGATAGATGGCGGCATGGTCTGCGTGTCTCCACCGTTTCTTGATCTTGCCGGCAGGGAGGGCATGGTAGACGGTGGAACAGATATATGAGGTGAGCATCCCGAAGAAGTATAGGCCTATTGTGAATAGGGCTATCCAAGAATGGGTGTCTAGCCAATGACGGATACCGATTGTAGGCTGACGAAAAAAAACGGAATAGGTTTCAATGTCTTCAAGAAAGGAATAATTATAGGCTAATTTGAAAAGGTAGGGCATCGCTAAAAAGCCTAGTATAATTCCTAAGAAATGCGAAATACTATTCCATTTCTCTTCTTTATTAGAATAAAGCTTTTCTTTCTGAGCCATTTAGATTCTTATTTAGTGGATGATTAACAAATTTAGATGCTTTGGCATATTTTACCAAAAGAATAGTGTTAAATGAAGTCATATTAACTGTTTATTCGTTATGATACGCGATTACTCTTCCTTTAAGTTGCGCTTTTTAGACCAAATCGTTAAATTGCAACCCTTAATAAATTTGTATCCTTAATAATCATTATTAACAATATCATGAAGAAGATCTGTTATTTGCTTTTTCTCTTATCGTTGGTCGCGTGTACTCATGACGAACCTGCTATTAACTATACGGATTATGTCAATCCTTTTGTCGGAACTGTGAAAGAGGGACATTGCACACCTAGTGCTACTGTGCCTTTGGGAATGGTTCAAGTTGGCCCTGAGTCTACCACTGAAATGTATGAGGGGTATTACGATGACCATGTCACTGGATATCAATATACGGATTCATTCCTGACGGGTTTCACACAGACGCATCTCAATGGTGTCGGTTGTCCTTCTATGTCGGATATATTGCTTATGCCTTCGAGTCGGATGGAAGAGGATATGCATGATTTTGAGAGTTATAAATCGAGATATGACAAGGCTTCTGAATCGGCTAAGCCGGGATTTTATCATGTGTATCTGACTGATAATAAAGTGGACGTATCACTTACTGCTTCGGCTCATGGGGGATATCATAGGTATCGGTTCGATGACCCTGAGAAGGCTCATCTGCTTGTCGATTTGCAATATGGTGTGGGGTATCAGTATGGTGATTTCTCTTTCAATGTGAAAGATGCTTGGGATGAGGTTACTGATTCTACTATCAATGGCTATCGAAAGCCATCGCAATGGGCGGATAGAGATCAGTATTATACGATACAGTTTGATAAGAAAATCGCTTCTATCGTGAAGGTCAAGATGGCGGATAGTGAACAGTGTAAGGCTTCGCGGTATCTGGTTACTTTTGACTTGGACAATGATTCTACGTTGGAGGTGAGAGTGGGATTGTCTTCTACTAGCGTGGAGAGTGCTAAGGTTAATCTTGCTTCTGAAATATCGCCGTCTGATTCTTTCGAATCGGTATTTCATAGAGCATCTGAAAAATGGAATGAGGTCTTGTCTATCGTCGATATAGAGAGTACAGAGGTACAGAAAAGGTGTTTCTATACGGCTTTGTATCATCTTTATTTCCAACCAAATGATATCGCTGATGTGGATGGTCGATTCCGTTCTGCTGCTGGGGAGGTTAGACAAAGTCGCTCGGGGAAATTCTATTCTACCTTGTCTCTGTGGGATACGTATCGTGCTGCACATCCTTTATATACTATATTGACGCCTTCTCTTGTGCCTGATATGATGTCGTCTATCATGGAGCATTATGATGCTATTCCGGATAGTTTGACGGACCAAAAGTTTTTACCACGCTGGACTTTGTGGGGCTATGAGACGAATACGATGATTGGAAATCATGCTGTACCGGTACTTGTAGATGCTTGGCTGAAGGGGCTGGGACCTAAGGATTTTAGTGATCAGGAGTTGTTCGAGGCTATCTCAAATTCGTTGAATAAGCCTCATTATAGGAATCATGTGGCACTGGTGAATAAGTATGGTTATATCCCTTATGATGTTTCGTTGTCTCCTTTTGATGATGGACGTGAGACCGTTGCTCGTTTGCTGGAAGGGGCGTATGATGATTATTGTGCATCAATCTTTGCGAGTGATATTGGAGAGGTGGATGCTGCTTCTTTTTGGAAGAATCGGTCGATGAATTATCGTAATGTATATGACCCTGAGAGTGGGTTTATGAGAGGACGCAATGGTGCTGGTGACTTCAAAAAGGATGTCGATATCTATCAGGTGGTCGGAGAATGGTTGCCTCATTCTGATTTTACGGAAGCGAATGCATGGCATTATCTGTTTCATGTACAACAAGATATTCCGCGCCTAATGAAATTGATGGGGGGAGAAAAGGCTTTTGAAACGAAGTTGGATTCGATGTTTTCCTCTCCTCATGAATTTAGTGTGAAAGAGTTCCTGTGGAATATTTATGGGGCTATGGGCCAATATTGGCATGGAAATGAACCTTGCCATCATGTTCCTTATCTTTATAAGTATACTGCTGATGGATATAAGACGGATGCTATATTGCATAAGCTGGTGAAGGATTTTAATAAGGATACTCCTGATGGTTTGGTTGGCAATGATGATTGTGGACAGATGTCATCGTGGTATGTATTCGCTGTTGCTGGATTCTATCCTGTCAATCCTTGTGGTGGGGAGTTTGTCTTAGGAGCACCTCAGGTACCGTCGTTGACGATTCATCTTGAGGATGGAAAAACATTTGAGGTCAAAGCCCTTAATCTGTCTGATACGAATAAATATGTGCAGGCGGTTTCGCTCAATGGACGTCCTCTAAATCGTAAGTATATTACTTATGATGAAATCATGAGAGGGGGCACACTTGAATTTGTGATGGGGGCTGCATTTGATTAATGAATAGACTGAATAATAAATAAACGAGCCTATCAGGAAATAACCTGATAGGCTCGTCTTGTTATGGGATTTGATTAGTGAATGACGTGGTCGAAATAGGCACTGTGTGTCTTTTCTTTCTGGACCACGATCTGTCTAAATGCTTCTCGCTTCTCTGGAGACATGATGGCTTTAGCTTGCCATAATTTATCGCCATAGACGCCTACCACAGTTGTATCAAATGGTTTAAATCGGATTCTTCTTGCTGTACGCATGGATGTGAATGAGAAGTCTCCTGTCTCTGGACTCTTGAAGTATGGGTTGGCTATGATGGAGTGCTTGTCTTTCATCTTAGTCCATTTCTTCATCGGAATCGTTTCATATACAGTTCTCGGTTTCTTTTGTATCTTGAAGGTGTCTATCTTCTGAGTGCTCCAATAACAATTTCGACTCATCTTCACGTTGCATTCTGCCCAGAGGCCTGACAGTAATGCGGCATGGTCGGCATATAGAATGTTGTTCTCGAAACTAAGTGGCGTCTCTTCATCACTGTATTTGGTGAGTCGGGCTTGGTAGAAGATGGATGATGCAAAGATATTGTTCTTTATCAGATTGTGCTTGCCATAATGCTGATGAAAACTTCCACTCTTGCAGGCGTATACGAGGTTGTTGTCCATAGTGATATGGGAACTTCCTTCATCGGTGTAGAGTCCCCAACCACCATAGTCATAGGCATAAACATCGTGTATCACATTATTGTGAATGCGAGTTCCCGGTGAGATTCCGAGGGTGTAGATTGCACCCATGTCTGAGAGTTCTCCCCAACCGACATGGTGGATGTTGTTGTAGCCTACTTCGTTGTGATGTGCTGGACTGGGTGCATAACCCCATACCCATCCCACAGAAATGGCACTATAACGTAGGTCGAAGAGGTCATTGTGCATTACTTTGTTGTCGTGGGCATGGAAGATGGCAACACCTACACCGCAAGGATATACCATACCTGTGTGCGAGATGATGTTGTTCTCCACTAAGATGTCGTGGGTATAAGGGAGAGTATCGGCATGCTGTATCGTACTTCCTATTTTGATTCCTCCGGCTCCTAAGTCATGGATATAGTTGTGCCGAATGATGCAGTCGGAACAGTCGTCTTTTAACCAAATAGCATAGTTGCCTGTGTGTTGTATTTCACAGTTTTCTATATGGCAATCTGTTGCATAGTTCATCATGATGGCTGCATCAATATCTGCGGCTGCTTGTTTGGGCTCATTTCCTCGTATAGGCATCGGATGTGTCGCGTGTGCAAAGGATAGATTGCGGAGGGTAATCCCCTTGACTTTATCCTGACGACTGCCGTTTATCTCGACGAGATGGCGCAGCATGGGGGCATGACAGGTTGCTGTTGCTATCGTTTCTCCTGGTCTAGGGATGTAGAAGAGTTGCCCGTTATTATCAAGATACCATTCACCAGGTGCAGTAAGTGCTTCTTTGTAATTTTCTAAGATATATCTAGAACCTTTAGTTATCTTGTTCCATGGTTTCATGCCTGTCCCGTGGATGAATAAGAAACCTGAATCTACTTGGGCATAATCTATCCGTTTGCGAGTGTTGTCCCATTTGTGATAGAATAGAGCTGAGATGTTGGTGTCTTCCCAGTTTATCTTTTTCAATGATTGTAGGGTGCCTGGCGCTGTCTCTAATTTTTGCGTGGCATACACGGGGACTCTTCCTGACCCACGATAGGCTACATTTTCTGAAGATTGTGTGATGAAGAACCATTTCGTATCTGGAGTTCGGGCACGGGTAGCTCTTTTCCCATTGACATATAGTTGCTCGAAGGTGATGCCATAATGAACGACTTCTGGAACAGTGCATCTCCACCATCCTTGAGGGGTTTCTTCCCAATTGGAAATAGCGATACCTCCACTCAAAAGAGGCTTCTCTTGCCCGTATCCTTCTATGACGAGAGGATGTGTGGGGGATTTTGTCCAAGTGAGTGGCTTGTCTAGATAGTAGTTGCCTGATGCTACTTTGATGTATAGGGTGTCTTTTCCGCTGATTTGTTCTGAGCGGATGAGGGCTTCATCGATAGATTGGAGTGGGTGACTCTCATCTCCTAGAGCTCCTGCTTCGCCTTTTGGTGAAACATAGATAGCTTGTGTCTGTGCACTTGTATCGTAAGCTGCTAACAGAAAGGCAAGTGTGAGTAGATATTTGGATGTCTTCATGCTGAATATTAATATAAGAAGCATAAAAGACGATTCTGTTTATTTAATCGCCTTTTATGCTTCTAATTATCTTTTACTTGTAAAGAATAAATCGTCGATTAGTTGATTAATTTGTTCTCTTTAAGAATCTTTTGCATCACAGGATATTTGGCATCTGTGTCATCATATTCTTGACGGAGTTTCATCATCTCGACTTTCATGTCTTGGATGATGGAAGCATATGCTTTGTTATTGTATTGATTAGTCATCTGGTCTGGGTCTTTTTGGAGGTCATAAAATTCCCATGTAGGTGTCTCTGATACATTTTCATTTCCCGACATGTCAAGTGACTGACCATACAAGAACATAAGGGTGTATCGTTCGTTGCGGATACCAAAATGTGCAGGTCTAATCTTTTCATTTACCCAATATCTGTAATACATCTCTTTTCTCCAATCTGATGGAGTCTCTCCTCTTAGGTTGGCACGGAAACTACGACCTTGAGATAGGTCTGGAGCTTTAGCACCTGCGTAGTCTGCAAGGGTAGCTGCCATATCGATGTTTAAGATGATATCTTTGTTACGTGTGCCAGCAGGTATCTCATCTGGATAACGGATGACGAATGGCATGTGCAATGGTTGCTCATACATCATACGTTTGTCAAACATTCCGTGTTCTCCTAAGAAGTAACCTTGGTCAGCTACATAGACGACGATTGTGTTGTTTGCAATGCCTTCTTCGTCTAGGCAATCTAATAGGCGACCAATATTCTGGTCGATGGTAGCACCACAACGTAGGAAATCGCGAATCATCTTTTGATATATTTGTTGACGGTCTGCTTCTTTCGATTTACCTTCTCTCTTAAATGGTAATCCTGGATAATCACACCACCATGGTCCAGTACTAGCTGATTCCCATCTTACGGCCATATCTTCTAGCATACGTCCTGTGAAGGTACGTCCACCAGCACGGGGATTGAAGTTCATCATGCCGACTGGGTCGGGGAAGACTACATCTTTGTATAGGTCTTTGTTTCTTTCTGGAAAATCCCATGGCTCATGAGTTGCCTTGAATTGGCAGAAGGTAGCAAAGGGTTTGTCTTTATCACGTCCTTTGATGAAGCGAATGGTCTTATCTGCTACAATGTCTGTAGAGAAGCCTTTGATGGTATCTCCTACATTCTTGTTAGGTACCCAGTTGCTTGCTGTCTTAAATATTGGATCCCAATATCTTCCTTGGTCAAAAAATACAGCCCAATCATCAAATCCTTGTGGCTTTGACTTTAAATGCCATTTACCATATAGTGATGTCTGGTAACCTACTTCCTTCAATTCTTTAGCGATGTTGTCGTAAGAGGTGTTTAATTCGTCATTCAATGTGTATACCTGATTCTTGTGACTGTAAGCTCCGGTATGGATAGAAGCTCTACTTGGTGTAGAGAGTGAGTTGGTGCACATGGCATTGTCTAAGACACAACCTTCATCAGCTAGTTTCTTGATGTTGTCATTCTTAGCATAATCGGCAAGGACACCTCCGTAGACACCCCATGCTTGTGATGTATGGTCATCTGAAAGGATAAATAGGATGTTTGGTTGTTTCTTCTCTTGATGCTGTTTCTTAGCTCCACAAGAGTAAAGGAGTGGAGCACTGATTAACGCAGCAGTGTAGGGATTGATTAATGTTTTAAAGTAAATTCTTCTCATGTTTAATATATAAGGGTTTGAAAATTGACGTTAAAGGTTTTATAGTAGTGTTTGCTAGACAAATATATGGATAATTTATTTATTCTACTAGTTGATTTATACTATATTGTGTATATCTATGGTATATTGCACTTAAAAATACACCTTTTATTTGTATTTTCTCTATATACTAAAAAAAAGAATACTTTTTTATTCCTATCTTTTGATATTCAGTTAAATGTTTTACCTTTGTGTATCACTACTTTAAGAATTAGTGATAACACAGATATACTACTATTACATATTATCTCTAAACACTTGTGCAACGTATGCACGTAATCACACAGCGAAATAATTTTAAGTTCTAAATAGGTGTATTTAGCTTGAATTATTCAATTTTCTATTTCCCTCCGCATCATATTGATGGCGGAGGGATTTTTTTTCAGCTTTTATGACTACTTTTGCTGTATCGTATTCGTTTTTTATTTTATATACACACATATGACATCTTACAAAATAGAATTTGCTCCTATACAGGGGTATACTGACTTTATTTATCGCCGTGTACATGATCATATCTTTCATGGTGTCGATACTTATTATACTCCGTTTTTGCGATTACCTCAGCGCAATAAGGATATAAAAGATGTAAGTATTCTTCACAATGATATGAATCGTGTGGTCCCTCAAATTATTGGAGGGAATGCTCACGAGATGGCTGTTCTGACTCAGGGGGTTTATGATTTGGGATATCGTCATCTGGATGTGAACTTCGGTTGTCCTTTTCGGATGATTACTCTGAAAGGCAAAGGTAGCGGTTCGTTTAAGGATGTGCCACGAATGGGACAATTGCTTGATTTTCCAAGTGATATGGCTGTCTCATTGAAAGTTAGATTGGGATATGATAATCCTAGACAAATCATGGAGTTAATGCCATGGATCAATGCGATTCCTTTGCGCAGTGTGACTGTACATGCACGTTTGGGTATCCAAGGGTATAAAGGGGATGTCGATATGGATGCTTTCCAATCGGTCTATGATGCGTGTGAACATCCTCTCTATTACAATGGAGATGTCAATTCAACTGATGAGGGGGTGGCAATATTGGACCGTTTTCCTAAGTTAGCTGGACTGATGATAGGGCGCGGATTGCTAGCTGATCCTGCCTTGGCGGATAAGATAAAGGTTGCCTTGGATTTGCGAGATGGCTTGGCACAAGTGATATCATGGAATGACGAGGAACAGCAGAGTCTCTATCGTCAGTTTCATACTGAATTATTCAATGAATATAGTGCTTATCTTGAGGGAGGTGACCATCAAATATTACAAAAGATGCAAACTCTCTGGGCTTATTTTCTTCCTTCTACGGATAAAAAAGTTTTGAAAATGATTAAGAAATGTACTAAACTAGATAAGTATCGTTCTATTTGTTCTTCGATGAAACTTCTCTAATAATAATAATTAACTATGAAATATCTTTCTTTAATCGTCTTGTCTCTAATCGTCTTCTCTGGCCAATCGTTGGCAATGAAATCTTGTTACCATGACGAGAAACAGCTTCTTGATGATTCTTTGGTTATTGGAGCGGCTCAATTTGATAAGTATATTCCATCATTAGCTCATAAGCGAGTGATGCTCTTTGGTAATCATACGAGTATGGTGGGAAATGCTCATCTCTTGGATTTATTGATTGCTAAGCAGGTTGATGTGGTAGGGGTATTTGGTCCTGAACATGGATTTCGTGGGCATGCTGATGCAGGTGAGCATGTCAAAGATAATAAGGATTCAAAAACGGGTATCCCTATCTATTCATTATATAAAGGGAAAAAGGGGAAACCTAGTGCTTCTGAAATGCAATCATTTGATGTCTTAATCGTAGATATTCAGGATGTAGGATTGCGATTTTATACGTACTATATCAACATGATTAAACTGATGGAGTCTTGTGCAGATTACCACAAAAAGGTTATCATCTTGGATCGACCTAATCCCAATGGGTATATGGTTGACGGACCTATCTTGGATCTGAAATATAAAAGTGGGGTTGGCTATCTTCCGATTCCCATCATGCATGGTATGACCCTCGGAGAAATCGCGCTTATGGCTCAAGGAGAGGGGTGGCTTGATTCAAAAGAAAAAGTCAATTTAACAGTGATTCCTTGTTTACATTATAGACGTGAGGCTCGCTATTCATTGCCTATTGCTCCTTCGCCAAATCTTCGTACCGATTTGTCAATTGCTCTTTATCCTTCATTGTGCTATTTCGAAGCAACTCCTGTGAGTGTGGGACGTGGTACAGTACATCCTTTTGAGTGTTTCGGACATCCGTCATTCAAAACGATGACTTATCAGTTTACTCCTAAGCGTATGCCTGGAGCAAAGTATCCTCCTCAGTTGGGAAATGTATGCTATGGTCGTTTATTGATCGGGGAGTCAATCGATTCTATCCGTGCTCGTGGTATCGACTTGTCTTATCTGATTGAAGCTTATCGAGAGATTCCGGACAAACGTCATTTCTTTACTTCATTTTTTGAAAAACTAATGGGGGTCGGTTATGTGCGTAAAATGATTATTGATGGCTGTTCGGTTCAGGAGATTAAAAAGCAATGGGCGCCTGATATCAAACGGTTTCGTCAACAACGTCGTCCTTATTTGTTGTATCCTGAATAGCTTTATGTCCTATACCTTTTGTTTAGTACTCATAGAAGTTATCTTCTGGAGATTGACTAATGGTCATGATTTCATGAGTGTGGGGATGTCTAAACGTGATCTCTTCTGCATGGAGATGTAGTCTTCTTGCTGGTGTACCGTAGAGTTCATCTCCTAGGATGGGGGTATTTAGACCATCGTGGTGCGCTGTGTGCACGCGCAATTGATGGGTTCGTCCTGTGTGAGGATAGAGTGCTATATGTGTGTACTGTTTGTCGACACGAAGTATCTCGTAAGTGGTATGGGCTGATTTGCCGAGTTCATAATCGACCATTTGTCGTGGTCTGTCTAAAATATTTAATGTGAGAGGAAGGGTTATTTTTCCTTTGGATGAGGCTTTCTTTGGAATCCCATTTAGGATAGCAAGATAGCGCTTTTGTATCTGACGTTCCATAAACTGACGTTGTAATACTTTGTACGTATCTAGGTCTTTTGCTATGATTAATAGTCCTGAAGTGGACATATCTAATCGATGAACGACTAATGGACCTGTAGCATCTGGATATCTTTGGCGCGCCCAGTCATAGACCGAATATTGTTTTTGCTTGCCTGGTACAGAGAGCATTCCAGATGGCTTATTGACAACTGATATCCATCTATCTTCATATAGGAGGGATAGATTTATCTCTCGAAAACAATTATTGAGTAGAGGGTTTTCTTCCACTTCAAGCCCTATGAGCATGTGGCTCAATATGGGGGCACATTTTCCCTGACAAGATGGGTAGTAATGATTGTGTAAGCGAATTTCCTTTTTGGGGGATGCTCCTTGCCAAAATTCGGCCATGGCCAAAGGCTTCAGATGGTGTGTGTAGGCATATTGTAGGAGCTTGGGCAATGCACACTCTCCTGCTCCTGCTGGAGGGGTCTTGTGAACTGTCTCAGCAAATATGTCAGCGAGTCCTTTGGTTTCCCCTAGGCCATTTAAAAACTGAAATTGGTCAAATATAAATTGTTGTAATCGTGCAGAATGAGCTCGACGATTCTGCTTAAGCTTATCTATCTGTCGCGTGTAAGTCTCTATCTTCTTATGATGGTTCTCTATGACCTGCTTCCAATGGTCTTTTATTCTTTTGAGTTCTGCTTTTTGAAATTGACTTTCTTTATTTAGAAGTGCTTTTTCTTGTTGACTCTGAAGTTGTTCTCGAAGTCGTTTTCGCCTTTCTTTTCCTTTAACTAATTGATGCTTAGCTAAACCGATTTGATTTGCTGATTCTTGGTTTAGTACGGTTAACTCTTGAAGTAATTGTAAGTACTCGGGAGTCTGTTCTAGGCGTGATACTTTGTCATTTATTTCTGATAACTGTTTCTCTTCAATCTTGAATCGACCATCGGGGTTGAGTAGGTCATATATTGGAGGTACGAAGTAGGGGTGATGGTTGCTTTGTCCCAGATTTCCAGAGAACGCCGAGAGAAAGCCGATTTTTCTTTCGGCGTTCTCTTCTTGCTGTACTAATAATACTCCAAACATCTTGCCTTTATTGACTTCATCTTTCCATTGAATATGACTGTGTATATATTCTTTGACTTCTTCTGCCGCAAGGACAGTTAAAGGATGAGGTTGGTATTGAAAAGGATAGGTGAATTTCTTTGGGGTGGGCATCCCTGAAATATCTTGTTTGAAATAATGGATTCGCATCTGATAATAGTGTAATCTTATGAGGGGCTATTGAGCCCATTGTATACATACTGGCTTGTGCAACTTGATCCTTTTTTGAGTGTCCGTCAACAGCCCTGTTTTGCTGTTTCGTTTGTATATCTCAATCTGGTTGTCATCTCTACATGCTACAAGTAGATACTGATTGTTTGGAGTCAGGATAAAGTTGCGAGGATGAATACCGGTCTTCTGATAAGCGATTTTGGTTAGTAGCCCATCTGGTTGTACTCTGAATATCGATATACCATCAGCTTTTAAGCGATTACTCGCATAGACAAAGCATCCATCATTGCTTATGTGGATATCAGCAGAACCGTGTCCTCCTACGCTGTCGCAAGCAATTGATTGGAGGTGGGTAAGCGTCTTATCTTTGTAATCAAATACATCTAGTATGCCGCTCAATTCATTGATTAGATACATCTTTGTTTTGTTAGGTGAGAAGATGCTATGTCGAGGACCGTATCCTGACGTGATCTCTACGGTAGATTGTTTGCTTGGTGTCAATTTACCATCTTTTGCTCTATCGAAACAGTGGATCAAATCCTTACCTAAATTGTTGACAAAGAGCTGGGTGGAGTCGGGAGAAAAATAAGCACAGTGGGCATGGGCTGGATTTACTGTATCATTGGGAATATCATTGAAATTGATTACTTCGACTAATTCGCCTAGCCCTTCTTGACTATCTTTCTCATAATAACATAAACTGCCTCCTCCATAGTTGGATATATATATTCGTGAGTCATCATTGGTTATGTTACAAGGATATGCTCCATAAGTTGGTTTGCTGTTTATTTCTTCTAGTATACCTGTAGAAGCATCAAATTGAAATGCTGAAACGAAGGCATCAGCGCTATCTTGTTCGCTTACTGCATATAGGTGTTTGTGGTCTGAAGACAAACTGAGATAGGATGGGTTTACCATCGGGGTGGTGGACAGAAGAGTCGCATCTGCAGTCTCTTCATCAAAATGATAGACGGAGATGCCTTGTTCTGGTGAGTCGGTATAGGTGCCTACAATCATGGTTAGGTCAGTTTTATTCTTTGAATTTTGGCAGTTAGTAACTAGCCCAAGAAGTAAAAGAGCTAAGAGGTAATTTGCTTTCATATCGTTTTTATTTAGTTATACAAAGATATACATGCTTTCTATTTTATCTATGTTTTGTTGTTTATTTAACATTATAATTATTTGCAGCATAGATCAAATTAGAAAAATAAAACGTATGATTTTTTTCATTTAACCTACCATTTATTTTTTTATATGAAAAAAAAGGATGAAAATTGCAGCTGTAATTATTAGAGTTAATGACTATATTGTTTTAGTATTTATTTAAACATACACAGATGAATAATTTGTTGATTTTACTCTATGATATGAATTGCTGGAAACCTTATTTGGAATCAAAAAAAATATGTTTGGTTTCCGATTACTTGAAAAATAGATCTTTGTCAAAAGAAAAAAATTGGTGTTGAACCTTAGTGATAATTATGGTTACAACACTGAAGGATATTATTGTTCTCTTCTTGCTCAGACACGTAGGCACAAGGTTATTCCAAGTGTGGAAGTTATAAACAAGATAGAATCAGATGCTGGTATGAGGCTGAATCAGAAAATGCGTGAAATTTTTCTTGCATAGCTGGTTTTACGTCTCTGAACTAGATGATAAATGTGTTGGCTATATCTCTCTTCTAACAAGGAAAGGTACGCATTATGCATGTTTCTATTCGTTTGCTGTACATCCTAATTTTCAACGACAGGGAATTGGTAAAAGATTATTTACTGAAGTCTTGAAACTTATTTCTTCTGATAAATATATAAATACTGTAGGATTAGAAGTCAGAGCGGATAATACGTATGCTCGTCAATTCTATGAAGAAATTGGTTTCTACCAGGTGTCAATTAAACGTGCTTACTATGCAGATGGTATGGATGCTATATGTATGCATATGAGTATGTAGTCCTAAATTTTGAAAAAGAAAAGAGGATGTATCAAAATGAAATTTGATACATCCTCTTCTTATTATAATAACTTATTATAAGTTATACAACTGTTTATTATTCAGCTTCTTTAGCAACCCATTCTTGACTTGCAAGACGTTTGTAACTATCATAACGCCATTGAGCATTATTTTGTGCAGCATTGAATAATTCACTCGCCTCAGTAGGATATAGTTTAGCTACAGATGCGAAACGAACTTCGCCCTTAAGGTAGTCTTGGAACTTATCCCATTGTGGTTCTTTCGAATCGATTACGAATGGATTCTTACCTGCAGCTTCTAACTCAGGGTTGAATCTCCATAAGTGCCAGTATCCACACTCAACAGCTAATTCTTGCTCTTTCTGTGCTTTACCCATACCCTTACGGATACCATGGTTAATACAAGGAGAGTAAGCAATCACTAGAGATGGTCCATCATAAGCTTCAGCTTCACGAATTGCTTTAAGTGTCTGAGCTTGATTAGCACCCATTGCAATTTGAGCAACATATACATAACCATAAGTAGTAGCAATCATACCTAGGTCTTTCTTACGGATACGTTTACCTGACGCAGCAAATTTAGCAATTGCACCGATTGGAGTTGACTTAGAAGACTGGCCACCAGTGTTAGAATAAACCTCAGTATCAAGTACTAAAATATTAATATCCTTACCAGAAGCAATTACATGGTCTAATCCACCGAAACCGATATCATAAGAAGCACCATCACCACCGATAATCCATTGAGAACGTTTTACTAAGAAGTGAGTGATTTTCTCAAGTCTCTTAAATGTCTCATCTCCAGTAGCTACACCCTTAGCGATAAGCTCTTTTAATTGTGGAGCTAATTCTTTTGTCTTAGCAGCACTCTTACGATTATCAATCCATGAAGATAGAAGTTCTTTTTCTTCAGCAGTAACTTTATCGCTAGCGATAATTTCGTTGAAAGTCTCGACGATTCTATCAGTCATTTTCTCATTAGCGAGTTTCATACCAAGACCATATTCACAGAAATCTTCGAACAATGAGTTAGCCCAAGCTGGACCTTGACCATTCGCATTTGTTGTGTATGGGGTAGCAGGAACTGAACCAGAATAAATTGAAGAACAACCAGTCGCATTAGCAACCATCTCACGGTCTCCAAATAGCTGAGTCAACAATTTTACATATGGTGTTTCTCCACAACCAGCACATGCACCAGAGAATTCAAATAATGGTTTAGCAAACTGAGAATTTTTCACGTTTGATAAAACATCTACACGATCAGCTTTGTTTGTAACAGTCTCTTCACAGTAATCCCAATTTACAGATTGAGGAAGTTGAGACTCGATAGGTTTCATTGTAAGTGCTTTTCCACCCTTCTTAGGATTTCCAGGGCAAACATCAGCACAGTTACCACAACCAAGGCAGTCAAGAACATCCACTTGGATACGGAAAGTAAGACCTGTAAAGGCTTTACCAACTGCTTTCAATTGATCGAAATTAGCTCCTTTTTGTTCCTCTTCATCAAGAAGGAATGGACGAATAGAAGCATGAGGACATACATAAGCACATTTGTTACATTGGATACATAGCTCAGGGTTCCATTCTGGAACAAATGTAGCTACACCACGTTTCTCATATGCAGCAGTACCAACATCCCAAGTACCATCTTCACGGCCCTTAAATGCAGAGACAGGAAGAAGGTCACCATCTTGTGCATTGATAGGACGAACGATTTCAGTAATGAATGCAGGCTCATCTTTAGTAGCTAGTGCCTCATCTTCAAGAGAAGCCCAAGCTGGATCTACAGACAATACTTTGTATTCACCACCACGCTCAACGGCAGCATAGTTCATGTTAACGATATCTTCACCTTTTTTACCGTAAGATTTTACGATGAATTTCTTCATCTGCTCTACAGCTTGGTCTTCAGGAATCACTTTGGTGATACGGAAGAATGCAGACTGAAGAATAGTGTTGGTACGATTACCAAGACCAATCTCTTGTGCGATATTTGTTGCGTTGATATAATATACTTTGATATCATTCTTAGCGAAGTAACTCTTGACCTTATTTGGTAAGTGCTCATGTAGTTGCTCTTCATCCCAAATAGTATTTAGAAGGAAAGAACCGCCTTTTTGAAGACCACGAGTGATATCATACATACGTAGATAAGCTTGTACGTGGCAAGCAACAAAATTAGGAGTATTTACATAATAAGTTGAGCGGATAGGATCATCACCAAAACGAAGATGTGAACAAGTGAAACCACCTGATTTTTTCGAATCGTATGAGAAATAAGCTTGGCAATATTTATCTGTGTTATCACCGATAATCTTGACAGAGTTCTTATTTGCACCCACTGTACCATCAGCACCTAAACCGAAGAATTTAGCGGCAAACATGCTTTTTCCTGCTACACTGACTTCTTCTTTAAGAGGAAGAGAAGTGAAGGTTACATCATCAACGATACCTACAGTGAAATGATTCTTAGGAAGAGCTAAAGCTAGATTCTCATATACAGACATAATCTGAGAAGGAGTAGTATCTTTAGAACTCAAACCATAACGGCCACCTACGACCATTGGAGCATTTTTGTCATCGCAATAGATATCACGAACGTCCATATATAGAGGTTCACCATTAGAACCTGGTTCTTTAGTACGATCAAGAACAGCGATACGTTTTGCTGTCTTAGGTACTGCAGCTAAGAAATGTTTAGCAGAGAATGGACGGTACAAGTGTACAGCAACCAAACCAACTTTTTCACCTTTAGCATTAAGAAAATCAATAGTCTCACGGATAGCTTCTGTAACAGAACCCATAGCGATGATTACACGGTCAGCATCTTCTGCACCATAATAATCAAACAAACCATATTTACGACCAGTGATTTTTGTAATTTCTTTCATGTAATCTTCTACAGTATCCACAACGGTATCGTAGAATGGATTAGATGCTTCACGAGCTTGGAAGAAGTGATCAGGATTTTCAGCCATACCACGAGAAACAGGTTTCTCTGGAGTCATAGCACGATCTCTGAATTCTGCAAGAGCTTTTTGGTCAATTAGTGGAGCAAGATCTTCGTTCTCAAGAACTTCGATTTTTTGGATTTCATGAGAAGTACGGAATCCGTCGAAGAAGTTCATAAATGGGATACGAGTCTTGATAGTAGCCAAGTGAGCTACACCAGAAAGATCCATAACCTCTTGAACAGAACCTTCTGCTAGCATAGCAAAACCAGTTTGGCGACAAGCCATAACATCTTGGTGGTCACCAAAGATTGACAAAGCATGTGATGCAAGAGTACGAGCTGCTACATGGAATACACAAGGAAGTAGCTCACCTGCAATTTTGTACATGTTAGGAATCATCAGAAGTAGACCTTGAGATGCGGTGTAAGTTGTTGCCAAAGCACCAGCTTGAAGCGCACCATGAAGTGCACCAGCAGCACCACCTTCACTTTGCATCTCTTCTACAAGTACTTTCTCGCCAAAGATGTTCTTACGTCCTTGGGCAGCCCATTCATCTACGTACTCAGCCATAGTTGAAGAAGGCGTGATAGGATAAATCGCAGCTACTTCGCTAAACATGTAAGATACATGAGCAGCAGCCTGATTTCCATCACATGTGATAAATTTCTTCTTTTTTGTCATAATGATATAAAATTATAGTAATAATATATAGTTACTTTTTTTTAAGTAGTCTCTAGTCATCAATTAGTACAAGAAGCCAAATAGCCATAATGGGATATCTTTTCCCTTGCCGATTCGTTCTCCTTGGACTACATAAATAATGTCTGGTGAAATTCTACGTCTCTTTTGAGGAGAATGTAATTTCATGCAGACTTTGTCATCCACGATAAAAGAGCATCGTTTGTCTCCAATCGATAATTTGTAGTCTTTCATCATCTGATTATAAAAGAAAGTCTCTATGATTTCTTCTTCATCAGCTCTTCGTGGATATATGCAATAGTTCATATTACTATTGTGTAACAATATCTTACTGGGCTTCTTTGGAAATTCTTCCCCTGTTCGATACACCATATTAATAAGGCGTGCATCCATCAAGTATTTCAGATAATTCATGACAGTTGCCCTTGAGGTCTGTATCTTAGAGGCCAGTTGACTAATATTAGTCGATGTTTTTGGTCCAGTTGCTAAAAGATAAAATAATTGCTTTATTTTAGATAAATACTTAAGTTCTATTTGTTTAATAAATAGGATATCCACCTCAATCATCATATTCATTGTCTTGAGTAAATTCTCGGAGAAATTACGTTCTTCAAGATAAAAAGGATAAAATCCATGATGGAGATAATCTTGAAAATAAGAAAGAGGGTCTACCACTTTACAGATTTTCTGTGCGATTTCTTCATGATGATTAATAATATCTCTAAAAGTCAATGACTTAAACGATGTCCCTGCCTGAAGGTTCAAAAATTCGCGGAAGGAGAATCCCCTAAGATCATAAGATTTGACAATATCTCTCAAATCAATATTCTCTTGCTTTAAGCGCATGACGGACGATCCAGTAAAAACGACCTGTAGAGTAGGAATATTGATATAGATATCATGCAATATTTCACTCCAAGACGGATATTTAAATACTTGGTCAATCAGAAGCACCCGTCCCCCACGTAAGTTAAATGCCTTAGCAAAATCAAATAAGGTGTTATCCGAAAAGTAAAAATTGTTCATATTGATATACAAACATGCTCGGCTTGTCCCGTAATGTTCTTTTGCATATTGAAGTAGAAAGGTGGTTTTCCCTACCCCTCGAGTTCCCTTAATGCCAATTAGACGATGTGACCAATCTATCTCATCCATCAATTGGCGATGAACAGGGGCATCAACATGTTCTACAAGATATGTGTGAGTTCTGTAAAAAGATTCCATTTTGCTATATCAATATTACAATTTCGACACAAATATACTCTATTCACTTTGCTTTTGCAAACTAGAGATAGCAAAATAATGATAAAATATAAGTGTTTACTAAAAAAAATGAATAATGTTATTTGAAGTTTGGATTATACGATTTTTTATTACTCGAAGTATTCGGTTGTCTCGTTGTACGATTCCCTCTATTCTTCTTAGATTTGTTGTTATATAATGTTGATTCTTCCTTCTTATTAGTTTTATCAAATCGTTTGGTTGAATCTTTATGGCTATATAATTCTTCGAGCAAATCCTCTCTGCCCATTCTTCTAAGTGATAGACCTATCTCTCTTCTTTTTTCTGGTTTGTACCAGAAAAAGAATTGACGTTGGGCTAATTTTTGATTTGGAGTTTTAGCACAGTACAATTTTTCAAGCGTATAAGGGTGCACTCCTGAGTACCAAGCGACGGTTGCTACAGTCATCGGAGTAGGTGTGAAATCCTGTACTTGTTCAAGTTGGAAGTGTAATTTCTTAGTATCAATAGCTAGCTTAGCCATGTCTTCGTCCTCGCAACTAGGAAGTGAAGATATAAAGTAAGGGATTAACTGTTGTTTAAGTCCAGCTTCATCATTGATACGATGAAAAATTTTGGTGAATTCAATAAATTGTTCAAATGGTGGTTTACGTACAAAATTTAGTACTTTGTTACTTGTATGCTCAGGAGCGACTTTGAGTCGACCACTAACATGATACTTTATCAATTCTTCCGTATATTGTCTAGCTGATTCATCGATTCGTTTATCTCCACTTTTGTGAAGTAGAAGGTCATATCTGACCCCACTGCTAACGAAACTCTTCTTTATTCCAGGTAATTTATCTACTTCATGGAATATTTCCAAAATCGGCGTATGGTCAGTGTTTAGGTTGAAGCATACTTTAGGGAACACACAACTAGGACGTTTGCATTTTTTACAAATGTCCATGTTATTTCCTTTCATGCGATACATATTAGCACTAGGTCCTCCAAGATCAGAGAGATAACCTTTGAAGTCAGGCATTTGAGTCACTTTTTTGACTTCGCGAAGTATGTTTTCTTTACTTCTGCTGACAATGAATTTACCTTGGTGCGCACTGATAGTACAGAAGGTACATCCTCCGAAACATCCTCTATGTAAATTAATAGAGTCTTTAATCATTTCGAAAGCTGGAATGCGTTTATTTTTGTATTTTGGATGAGGCAATCGTGTGTAAGGTAAGTCGAAGCTAGCATCAAGTACCTCAGTACTCATTGGAGGGTGAGGAGGGTTGACAACGACCGTTTTGTTTTCCACATATTGAAGTAGTCTTGAAGCCTCAATTCGATTACTCTCTATCTCTATATGTTTAAAATTCTCGGCTAAGAACCGTTTGTTCTTTAGACAATCTTCATGCGAATGAAGTAAAATATCATTCTTCTGAGGTGTCATTTTTTCTTGAGCAATATACGATATCTGTAACATCTCATTGTGTATCTTTTCCCAAGACTCACCACGTCGAATACGGTCAGTTATTTCACGAACGGTAATCTCGCCCATTCCGTATAACAAAATATCAGCTTCACTATCTAGCAAAATAGAACGTCTTAATTTCTCTTGCCAATAATCGTAATGAGTTAGTCTTCTCAGAGAAGCTTCTATACCTCCTAAGACGATTGGTGTATCCGGATATAATTCTCGTAATATTTTACTATATACGATGCTCGGATAATCAGGTCGCATATCATTTCTTCCATCTGGAGTATAAGCATCTTCGCTACGCAAACGCCTATTTGCTGTGTAGTGATTTACCATAGAATCCATACACCCTGGTGAAATGCCGAAATAAAGATTAGGTTTTCCCAACTTTTTAAAATCACGTAAGTCATCACGCCAATTCGGTTGAGGAATTATTGCTACACGAAGTCCCATTGATTCGATGATTCGACCAATAACTGCTGTTCCAAACGAAGGGTGATCGACGTAAGCATCTCCAGAGAATAGAATGACATCTAACTCTTTCCATCCTCTCAATTCTACTTCTTTTTTTGTGGTAGGAAGCCACAAATTATAATCTATTTTAGCCAATGTAATTATTTTATTTTTGAATTTGTTGAAATCACTATTTCACAGTAAGCTCGATTCTAAAGAAATCTTCTTTATAGATTTCACGAAAGCCCATTTTATGTGCCGAAAGGAAGCACTTAATTTCGTGAAAATCATCAAGGTCAGCTACCAAGATAGCTATCTTTTCATTGCTTTTAGCTGTGCATATTGCCTCTATGGCCGCGGAGAGTGGCGCATATTCAGTGAATGTTCTGGTGTCAATAATGCGTATCATATGGGCAAATATACAAAAATAATGTCACTTCTTTGTTTGGGTCAGGATAAAATGCTACTTTTGTGGTCATCATCTACGAAAGTAATATTTAAGGCCTCGTAGTTCAATGAATAGAATAGCGGTTTCCGGTACCGTAGATTGGGGTTTGATTCCCCACGAGGCTACTTCTTTTGACTCCTCATTTTATTATTTTCGTTTTCTGAATAATGATTGCCATATCCGTATTATCTATATCTACTGTATTTGGCATATCGTCTCCCATATCCATATTTACTATTATACTCCACGACACCGTTAAGAATGACTGCCATATTGGGATAACTATTTTCCGAATATAGATTATCTATGTATGGAAGATCTCGCTTATCTGCTAACTTAGACCTGATAACAAATAAGGTTGTATCCACATGTTTCGATATAATCATCGTATCAGTAATGAGATCAATGGGTGGGCAATCTATGAAGATAAAATCATATTCTTTGCGTGCCTCATCGAGTAGCTCTTTAAATTTAGGCTTCATCAGCAGCTCGGCGGGATTTGGTGGGATCATTCCTAGAGGAACTACATCGACATTTGGATGCAATGTACCTTTTACAACATTGTCTTTTAGCCGTTCTTCTTTGTTACGCAATAAGAAACTGAGTCCTTTATTTTTGGGGTTTCCAACGTATTCTGAAAGTGCCCCTTGACGTAAGTCCGCATTTATGACAAGCGATTTTGATTCACTCAATGCCGTTGAGAGGGCTAGGTTCATAGAAATAAATGTTTTTCCTGACCCTGGATGCAAAGATGAAATCATAATTACATGACCTTTATCAGAGTTTTGGAACATAAAACTCAGATTTGTTCTGATACTTCTAAAAGCTTCATTTAGCGGGTCATTTAGTCCTTCCTTTACTGCAAGTTTTGAATTTTGTATGCGAGTCTGTTTACGTCTCTTAACCCTTTTCTTATCTGCCATTTGAGGTAGTTCTCCAATAAATGGGATAGTGAGAAGTTTAATGTCATCTCGATTATTTATATCATTGTCATATAGATCCAAGACATAGATAAATGCAGCAGGTACACCTAAACCAATAATTAACGCGATAAGTAAGATTATTTTTCTCTTTGGATTAATTGGACTAAGTGAACCATGTGGAGGGTCGATTACCTTTGTACTGTAAGCGACAAATATTTTACTCAGTTCATTTTGTTCTCGTTTATGGAGTAGAAATAGATATAGAGATTCTTTTACTTTTTGTCGCCTTTCTGCTGACAAAAGAAATGAGACCTTTTCAGGATTATTTGATGTTAGATTATTTCCGCGTTGTGTTGTGTTGCTCTCTTGTTTAGTGATAAATAGATTGATGCTGTATATCAATTCATCAAGATTCAGTATCAGATTATTTCTCAAGGCTTCTAAATTATGATTAATCTGTAAGATCAAAGGATTTTTTTTACTACTATTATAAAGTAAATTATTCCTTTTAATTAATAAGTCATTGTAGGATGTAATTTGTCGTTCCACGACATTACTTTCTAATCCCGTATTAACAGGAATCATATGATAGTCATCTTTCGATACATCCAATGACTTACGTATATATCTGGCGAGTGATAAACGAGTATTCATCTCAAAGATACGTTGTTCACTTTCGTTAGATTGACGCATATATTCTTTGCCCGCCTCGTCAATATCAGAAACGTTGTTTTTACTCTTAAATAGATTGATGTCATGATCTACACTAGTTAATTCTTTTTCAATAATAGCTAATCTAGAATTAATAAATTCAGAGGTGCTTACTGCGATTCGATTTTTATCTTTAAGCCAATTGGTATTGTATACAGTAATCAACGTTTTCAAGATATCATCAGCTCGCTTGATGCTTGTGTCAGTCATCGATATTTGTATTACGTTTGCCTCTTTATTTATTTTCTGAATACCCAGATTCGCACTATAATGGGTACTTATCATAGGAATTGGACATGAGGATACTATAATCTGTTTATTATCATAATCGGCCTTGTAGTAGGATGTTTTATTTATTAATAGAGAGCCTATAGCTGTATGTATTGTGTCGCCAAACTGTCCTTTGTATCCTTCATCAAACGAGATATACTCATTTGTGTTTGAGTCAAACTGTTTGATCTCTTCGATATTAAATTCATTTTCATTCAAAAGTTCTAGAGAGATTTCTATCGGAAGCATTAGGCTTTTGTCTCCAAATGAAAAATCAATGGGAGAGTTCTTGTAGAATTCTTTATCTTTTAAAGGTCTTCTTAATTGATAGCTTGTCTCCAATCCCAACAAACGAACCACCTCTTGCATAATCATTGGGTCTTGCAAGGTCAAAATCTTGTCGTTAATGTTGTTGCTTCCTTGTAGAGATCCTATACTGATATACTCGCTTAGTTGCTTATCCATTCCACTCTGGTCATTTTTTTGGCTCTCGACAAAAAGGACTTTTTCAGTTCGCAGATATTTCTTGGGAGTCATGGCGAGATATAAGCTTGCTACAACAATGGAAACGAATACGGTTCCTACAAACCAAATCCATTTTGATAACAATAAGTAGAAGAGTTTTCTTATATCAATAGTCTCGTCCAAATCTTGATTTTTCATACAATTCTTGTGAAGATAAAAGGTGGAATGTTTAGTGGAGAAGAATCGTTCCTAAAGAAAGCAGTAGTGAAGTGAGACTCATCCAGACCGAAATTTTACTTAATGAGTGTTTTATCGTTGCAAATGTACAAACATGATACCACAAAGTGTATGTATAGAATGCTTTTTGTGTTAAATTATCATTGTTTAGTTCAATTATACCAAATAAAATATAAGCCCTTAATATGTATACAGATTGTAGGGAATGAGGCTATTTTTTTTAAGGACAATACATAAGTCAATACGATATTTCGCTTTTTTATTTATTCATCTGTTTACGACAGCTTTTTTTATTACCTTTACGGCCAACAATAAATAAACGTGTATCTTAAAGTTCAATATGACATGAACAATTCGACCAAGAATCAGATTATAACTAGGTTTTCAGACCAGGACCTTTATTCCTTTACAGTCGGTCTTTTTTATCTAACCAATTTTAGTGAATCAATAGGTGAATACAGTTTCGTAGACCGTAATAAAACGATTTATCATGAAGGATTTGCCGAGGAAGTGATGGAGCAAGTTCGCATGATGGATGGATTATCTCCAACTGAAGAAGAAGTCTTGTTTCTAAAATCAAGATGTGGAGGATATATGCCTTCTTGGTACTTTACCTTCTTGAGAGGATTATCATTTAAATCTAGTGAAGTTAGTTTTTGGCAAGATGAAGAAGGACATCTCCATGGTGCTGTAGAAGGTCCACTTTGGCGTACTATCTATTGGGAGCAGCCTCTATTGGCAATTGTTTCTGAGTTAGCTCATAAAGAGACCAAAGTAGATGAGAAACTCGAATATAAAAGATCTTATGACCGGGCAAAGAAAATGATTGATGCAGGGGTCGTTTTTTCAGATATGGGAACACGTCGTCGTTTTTCGAAAGCACATCATGATATGGTAATCGACTCGATGATCCAAGCACAATGTGATTCTGATAAAGAAAATGGGAGTCAAGGATTTATCGGCACTTCTAATTTATGGCTTTGTATGAAATATGCAAAGAAGTATCCATGGCTTAAGTGTATCGGTACGATGTCTCATCAGATGATTTCTGCAATAGCAGCTATTTATGGTCCTCGCGAAGCAAATTATGAAGCAATAGAACGTTGGAATCAGCTTTATAGAGGACACATGGGAATCTATTTATTTGACTGTCTCGGAACCGAAGCCTTTCTAGAAAACTTCTCTAAACAGTATGCGAAATTGCTTGATGGTTATCGAATTGATTCTGGTGACAATGAGGAAGAATTCATGAAAATATATAACAAGATCAAAGAATATAACCTAGACCCTTCTACGAAAAGCATTATCTTTTCAAATGGTTTACAGCCAGAAGAGGCCATAGCGATACACGAGATGGTAGCAGGTCGAATGAGAGATTCCTTTGGTATTGGTACGTCGTTGACTTGCAATCTAAACCAAGTTTCTCCTTCAAATATTGTGATTAAGTTGACAGGTATACAATTAACTCCAAGGCATTCAAAAGTACATTGTATCAAATTATCTTCTTCAAGAGGGAAGGAAACAGGAGACCCCGAAACGATTAAAGCATATAAGGTTATACTTGGTATAAATTAATGAATCATTTTCATCAGGTGTTGGATATACATGACTCAATAAGAAGAAAAAGAAGAGTAGCACATTGTTTGATATCATTCCTTTTTGTTGCTCGATTTCTTTTTATTGCAACTGTAGCCTGTTCTGTTTTGAATTCATGTGTCCCATTTCCCTGTTCATCAAATCATGTTCTTATCTCAGGGACCTATAAGCTAAACGATTCAAGTCAGCGGTTGCCTATGACAATGATGTGGTATAATGTCGAAAATTTGTTCGACACCATAGACAATCCTTTCAAGAACGACCAAGAATTTCTACCTTCAGGTAGTAAGCAATGGCATCGTTTTAAGTATGTGCAGAAATTAAATCATTTATCCGAAGTTATAGCATCTATACCTTCGGACCAACTAATGACTGACACAGCTCTTCCTATTCCAAATGATGGAAGCAACTATTGGCAGATGATGCCTGCAGTGATAGGTATGTGTGAGGTAGAAAGTAAGCAATGTTTAGATGACTTAACGAATAGAACGATGCTCAAACCGATGCATTATCGTTCTATCATAACTCATTCAAGTGATGCTAGAGGTATCAATATTGCGTTGTTATATGACCCGATGAAATTAAGACTAATCAAGTCATATAGTCTCCATGTCGATTCGACTTTGCACACTCGAGACATCTTAGTTGCAGAGATGTCTGTATTCAATCCAAAATTGTTATCGCGAGATTCACTCTATTTATTTCTCAACCATTGGCCTAGTCGCAGAGGAGGGCCTAAAGTTTCAGAACAGAAACGGATACGTGTAGAGCAAGTCTTAATCAATGAGATACAGAAAGTCAGAAAAACAAACAAAACAGCAAAGATGATTGTTATGGGTGATTTTAATACCTATGCCTCTAGCAAAGAATTATCTATTTTTACCCGTGATTATCTGATGTATAGGCTTCCCGCTGAGCCCAAAAGTACCATTCACCATAAAATGTTCCCCAACGTAGAAACTCGTTCCAAGATATTATGTGATGAATATGCCATTACAGGGTCTTATTTATATCAAGGAAGGTGGGGGTCATTAGACCATCTCTTTATTTCTCCCAACCTAATAGAAAATGTCGAGTATAGTACGTTATTTGTTCGTGATTGGATGTTAGACAAAGGGAAGAGGTTAGGTGGATACCAACCTAGAAGAACCTATTTAGGCCCTCGATACATAGGTGGGTATAGCGACCATCTACCCCTCTTACTTTATCTCACTTTTTAGTCCTTTCGGATAGCTATTGTCCTGTGATACGTTTGTATTTAGCTAACGTTACCATATACTTTGTTTTTGCTTCTGTAAGTTGATTTTCACTCTCTTGAAGTAACATCTGTGCATCCAAAAGATCAGCCATAGTAGTTGTTCCAGCTTGATAAGTATCCGTATTTAATCGCAGATTCTCTTTACTACTTTCGATTGCTTTTCTAGCTATATTTACTTGGTCATAAGCTTCAGTCAATTGGTTCCAAGTCTGAGTGGTTTCCAGCTCCATCAACTCACGCCCATTTTTGAGATTGTTTTGAGCTTTTTCTATTGCTATTTTCTTTTGATTAATGGCATGACTTCCTCCCCACCAGTCAGAAAGAGGTACTTTTACAGTTGCAAAGACAAGTGCATTATGGTCTGTTTCATCCAGTAAATTATATTGACATAAGCTAGCTCCTATAGCGACAGTAGGGAGACGTTTTCCTATTTCCATATCTCGTTGTAATTGGTTAGCCTTGACTTGTTTTCCCAATAAAGCATATCCTTCTCTATTTTGTACTGCATCATAGGCTGATAAGAAATAGCTCATAGGATCTTCAATTAATGGGAAATCTTGCAACTCAACATGAAAATCTGATTTTTGATCTTGTATTCCGATATATTGAGCAAGTGCCAACCGACTAATCTCGATAGCATGATTAACTGTAATCAATCCGCTTTCTAGACGTGACTGTTGGAGTTCTACACGTAGTTGGTCATTTCGATTTGTTACGCCCACTTGAACAGCCAACTTCACATCATGATGCAATTGGTCAAGTAATAACTTTTGAGCTTCGAGTGTCTTTCGTTTCTCGTGCAGATTGATTACTCGCCAAAAGTATGCTTCAGTGGTTTCTCTAACTTGTTTTTCTGTCCGAATAGCTTGTAAAGTACTACTTTCTTTTCCCACCTGAGCAAGTCTGTTAGCATTGATTATTTGTCCGCCAGTAAACACAGGCTGTACTGCACTAACCGATTCATAATACCCTTTCTTCATCATCGTAACTGGAATTGCAGGTACTCCAGTGATAGGTAAACTCAAGGTTTCCTCTATAAATGGGGTGTGAGCTTGATAAGCTGTTAATCCAGCTGAGATATTAGGAAAATATTTGGTCAATGCCTCTTTCTTCTGCTGATTCGAAAGTTCGATATCTTTTCTAGCATTATCAAGCATATAATTATGTTTGATAGCTAGTTCGATACACTCTTGGAGATTGTACGAATTATGAATAGAATCGGTACTTGTATTCTGAGCAAAAGTAGGACCTCCTAGAGCCATAAGACCTATTAGAACCAAGACCTTAGGTTGGCTTATCAATTTCATCTTTTTAGTCTTTTCATTCTTAAAAATAACAGTATATATTAGAGGAAGCAGAATGACACAAAGTACCATCGAGAAGAAGGTACCGAAACAAATGACTACTCCCATAGGCATCCACAGTGAGCTATGACTAAGAATCATCGGGATGACTCCCACACCAGTAGTGGCTGATGTTAAGAATATTGGGAGCATACGTCGTTTACCTGCATCAAACGCAGCATCTTTAGCACTCATGCGCTCATTTATTCGTTTATCCTCGGCATGTTCAAAAATCAATATAGCATTACGGACTATACATCCCATCAAAGAGATTAATCCCAATATGCTTGTGATTCCAAAATGAAGACCAAATATCTTAAGTCCAATAGCAGCACCTAATATGCAGAGTAAGATACTGGAAAGAGATGCTAGTGCCAACGATATCTTTTTGAAATTAATCAACAACATTGTGAAAATAATCAGAATAGCAATAGATATACCCTTCACGATTGGTGGAATAATCTCATTATCATCTTCGATAGTTCCTCCAATTTCCATTTTTACTCCTTGCGGCATGGTCGGTGCCACGTATTTTTCATGGAGCTTCAATACCTTTGCAAAAGCCTTATTCTGATCGGAGTGAAACTTCAGATTAGCGAGCACAGATACAGTACGTACTCCATTACGTCGAACGATTTGGCTATATTCCCATGCTGGTTTAATCTCTGCAACTTGTCGAAGAGGAACTCGAATAGATGGCATATTGGTCGTTAGATAACTGTCAGTTAAGTCATCGACTGTTTCCTTTCCCTGTTTTTGCTGCTCTACATGAATATCCATCGGATAATCCCCTTCCCATAATGTACCTGCAGAGATTCCTTCCTGCATAGCCATGAGTTGAAATTCAGCAGAAGCCTTTGTTAGACCTAATCGGCCAGTCTTAACTGGGTCTAATTTTACTTCAAGCGTTGGACGTATAGTCTCAAAGTTTGTATGTATCCATGTCAATTCAGGGATGTCATGCATGTGAGCTATTAGTGTATCTGCACAATTCATGATACTATCAATATTATCTCCATAATAGCGTACCTCGATTGGTACAGCTACTTTTTGATATTCCAATTCTTTGAAATGACAGAAAGCATTTGGGAAATACTGTTCATATTTATCAGTATATTCAGCAAGCATATCTTGATCATCCTCTATACTAGTAGTATTGACAATAAATTGTCCATAGTTTTTCCCTGGGATATTCGGAGCATAAGTCGTTTGGAACCGTGGAGATGATGTACCTACAAATTTAGTGACACTCTTCACTCTAGAATCTCTAAGAAGAATATGAGATAAACTATCACAGACCTCTTTTGTCTGATCAAGTGTAGAACCTTTAGGCAAGAATATCTCTACTGCAAATTGGTCTCTATCAGCATAAGGGAGCATACGCTTAGGCAAGTCATACATCATCCAAGCTCCACCTCCAATAACCAATGCGCCTACTAATAAAGACAATACAGGAGCCTTGAAACAACGAGTTAATACCCATACATATGCTTCTTCTACGTAGTTTAAGATACTTTTCCTTTTTTTCTTTCCTTTAGCTTCACGTTCCTTTGCTCTTGCTACTAATCCCTTCTTGATGAGTATAAATTCCAAGAATGGAATCAAAAGCATCGCTACGACAAAAGAAGTCATCAAAGAAATAGTCATCGTGTTAGGGAAATCCTCGATGAAATCACGGAAAAGTCCAGTAAAAGTAAGTCGTAGAGGATAGAAAATACTACAAATACAAACTGTGGCTAAGAAGATACTCCACGCATATTCTCTAGCACTATATACTGCAGCATGCCATCTACTCATCCCTTTGTCAAGATTAGCTACATAAGCATCAATCACGATGATTGAGTTATCGACTATCATACCGAGTACGACAATCAATGCAGCCAAAGTCACTGTATTCAATGGGATATGGCTGAAGTACATGATTGCTAACGTAATAAATATACTGATAGGGATAGAAGTGGCAGATACCAGTGCACTACGAAACGGGAAAAGGAGCATCATGACGAAGATTACTACAGCAATTGAAGTAAATAAATCTCTGATGAAACTAGTGACCGAATTGCGTACAACCTTAGGACTATCTGCGATTCGTTCCATTTGCACACTTGTAGGCAATGTAGTCTTAAACTCCTTCAATACCTCATCTACTTGATTACCATATTCTACGATATTGTTTCCTTCAGTCATTTCAAGCGAGAGGAGGATGCAAGGAGTATCATTATTCTGGATATAACTATCTGGAGTTGGATATTCGCGTTTAATCGTCGCTATATCTTTCAATCTTACCGTTTGTTGTCCAGGTAGCGAAAGAATGATTTGATTGGCTATATTTTGTTCTGTATCCATACTACTCGTCACATGGATAGGTAGATTTTCTGATTCTCCGTCTACCGAACCACTGACAGTAGTTAGTCCTTTCATCTGCAGAGCAGTCATCACTTGGAGATAGCTAATCTTGAAACTATTAAGCTTTTGTCTGTTTATATATATGCCGATTCGTTCTTTCTGCAATCCATAACGGCGCAAATTAGAAACCGATTTTATTCGGCGTAATTTCCCTTCAAGGAGATCAAGATAATTCTCCAACTCTCGATAAGTCTTTTCTTTGCTTTGTAAAGAAATAAGCAATGCAGAGGTATCCCCGAAGTTATCGTTGACAATTACAGCGAGAACACCAGGACTTAAGGTAGGCTTCAACTCATTGTTTATCCCTAGCTTAATCTTAGACCATACAGGGTCTCTATCATTTATATTATCATTGAGTTCAACCATGGCATAGCAAATACCATCTTGACTCATTGTATAAGTCTTGTCTTTGTTTATCTCTTTGTAGGTAAATAAGAATTTCTCTAGAGGCTTAGCTATTTGTTCCTCCACTTGTGCAGAAGTTGCTCCTGGATATACCCCTACTATCATTCCCTGTCGGATTGTTATGGGCGGAAATTCTTGTTTAGGCATATTGAGTATAGCGTAAATACCAATACCTACCATGGCTACAGTAATCAATAAGACTAGTTTGTAGTAGTGCATACAAAATTCGACGATGCCTAATGATTTATTTTTCTTATACATAAAACCGTCTTTTTATTGATTAACTTGAACTTTGTTTCCTACACTCACTTTGTGGTATCCTTCAGTGATTACTAAATCTTGTTTGGATAATCCACTTTTTATCACCAATCCCGTGGAAACTAATTCGCCTACCTCTACTTTTTGTCTTACAGCTAATTGATTTTTCACTAGCCATACATAATGATCTCCCGACATGGTGACCTGAACAGCAGATATTGGAAGAATAATATTCTGGCCAGCTTCGTTTAGGGATGAAGTATCTTTAACTGATATTTTGATTTCACTTGCCATGCCTGGTATCAAGTCTTGCGCACTCTGGGTGAGCGTAGCATAAGCACTATAATTATGTGTTATCGAGTTCGCATCAAGTCTGCGCTCTGTAACTTTTGCTTTGAGTGTCTGATTGGCAAGTGCTCCTACTATTACTTGTGCTTCGTCTCCAATATGAATCAGATTGATTTCTTGTTCTGGAACATCAAATCTCATTCTTATTTTTTGCGTATCAATCAGTGTGAAAATTTCCTTACCTGGAAATACATTTTCCCCTATTTGAACATTTCGTTTTCCTATTAATCCAGAGAATGGAGCAAATAATGTACTCTCTTTGAGATTTCTTTTGGCAATCGTATAAGCAGCTTTAGCTTGCTTTACCTTTGTCTTGACTTCAATAAATTTAATTTCAGGAAGCGAACCATTGTCATAAAGTGTCTTTAGACGATTATATGCATCTTCTGCTTGTTCAAGAGTTGCTTGAGCAGCATTGAGTTGGCTACGTAGGTTGGTGGCATCTAATGTCGCAAGTAATGCACCTTTAGATACTCGTTGTCCTTCTTGGACACTCATAGATGCTAATTGACCCGCGACTTGAAAACTCAGTGAGCTGGTCTTATTTCCTTCTAATATACCGATATAGCTCTTTGATTCAGCAGACGTATTGTCTAAAGGATGTATAGCAGTAACTTTATAAATAGTCTCTTTTTTGTTGTCTTTAGACATGTTGCAACTACAGAGGCAATTTCCTATGATAAATATACCACACATAGGTAGAAAGAATCTTTTAAGTGTATTCATTTTCTTTTTTACTTTAAATATACCTGTTATTATTAGTCGATTTTATAGACTACAAAGTTCTAAGTTTTTTTCTACATAATGAAAACAATAAGTTCTTTTTACTGTTCAATAAGTCGAATTAAACGTCTATATGTTTGTATTTTAAGCGAATTTGTATTACATTGGTCTATTATTAACATAAAAGATTGTCTTAGACATCATGATGAAAAAGAATAAAGAAGAATCGTTTTATATTGCAGAAGATAAAGAACATTTACCTAGTTACAGTTTTTCCGACATCACTAAGCTTTCTTCATCAATAAAGATAACGTCAGGTCTAGAGAACGAGTTGCTATATAGTGAAGCGTTTTTTCCTTTTGACTTTCTATCTTCTCCTTGTCGAGTTGATGGATTGGCGATTTTGATTTTATTAGAAGGAACGGTTAATGTCCGTATTAATTTGCAAGAAATAACCGTAAACCCAGGAGATGTAGTCGTCAACTTACCCGACAATATCGTTCAGATAGATCGTCGTGGGGAGTCGGCGCATGGTTTAGGTCTTTTGATAGGGTATGATTTTCTGCATCATATCTCTGAAGCACTTTGGTCTAAGATTCCGATGTATGCTTATTTAAAATCACATCCCGTATTTAGGCCGTTGCCTGAAGACTTGGAAATCTATAAGCATTATATGCACGATATCATATCCGTATCTAAGAGCTATGAAGGCAAGCACAAGCAAGAAGTCATCAAAGGATTACTTTTGACATTTATGTACACTATGTTTGACAGTGCGGGACGTGTCAACTTCATTCCTTCATCTCTCAATTCAATTGAAGGAAACTCCCAACAACTACGTCTTTTTGAGAAGTTTATGAACCTTCTCGAGAAGCATCATAGTCGCGAACGTACGGTTCAGTTTTATGCTGAAAAACTAATGTTTACGCCGAAATATCTTTCACGATTGATACGTGAAGTTTCTGGTCGAGGAGCCACTGAGTGGATTGTTGATTATGTGATGTTAGAAGCTAAACAGATGCTTCTTAATTCGTCATTTAATATTAAAGAAATCGCCTACCATCTAAATTTTGCCACTCCATCTCTTTTTTCTAGATATTTTCGCAAACATGCCAAATGCACTCCACAAGAATACCGTAATCAGAAAGGACTATAGCGGATTGAGTATAAATCAACAGTTTTGCTGATTTCGCTAAGTAATTACTTCATCGATATTAATAGTAAATCGTAGGTTTAAGTTTTTTAGCTTGTTCTATAAAATCTTCAATCATTTCCAATGAGAAAACCACTTTTATTGTTTTGCTATTCTCTTTTGTTTCTATCAATTTATCATGTAGATTTATAGGATTTCTTGTGCGTAATTCTTTTATGGTATCTACTCCCGCTAATTTCAGTAGATATGCTAATTGAGAATCGATTCCATCAAGACGAAGTAAATCTGCAATATTAACCCAATCAAGTATAGTCTCTACATCGATACCTGAATTTTCTGATATTTGTTTTCGTCCTGTTCTAGAAGCCCCTCGTTTCAATAACTCCTCGACAGTACTGATATGAGCCTTATCTAATTTCTGTCTGCTAGTAGGACCAATCCCTTCAATTTCAATAATAGATGTTTTCATAACTTTTATGTTTTATATAATATTGCACTAAACCGTTCTTTTCTTCCTTTTTTTATCCTTTTTGCAAGATAATATTTTTTTCAACATTATACTAGAAAAAAACGAAAAAACATCTAATTGTAATTTAATGCGATTTATTCATTGCAAATGAGTAGGTATACTCTCTTTTAAGATTAAAATTGATAGTAAATATAAATTTAATTCGATATATGATGAAATAATTGTCAGTTTCTTAATTTGTTTGTATTTTTGCGATTTATAATCTGGTAAATTGTAGTCTGTTTTTATATTATTTAGTTTGTATACTAGTGTTTTCTGTTATATATCATCATAAATTGATGGTTATTTATAACAAGGGGACGTACACATTTATATATAGAAACATCTCTACTTGAACTTTTCCTTTAATAAACCAGTCACCAAAAAAGAAAGAATATGTCGGATGAAATTAAACAAATCGCAGCGCGATTAGTCGGTCTGCGTGAAGTCTTATCAGTCACTCAGGAAGAGATGGCGAAAGTTAGTCAAATTGACCTAGTAAAATTACAAAAAGCAGAGAGAGGAGAAGGCGATATCTCCGTAGGTATGCTTCAAAATATTAGTCGTCATTATGATATTCCTCTAGAAGTACTGATGTTTGGTAATGAGCCTCACATGGCATCTTATTATTTGACTCGTAAAGGATGTGGTGATTCTATAGAGCGAAACAAAGCTTATAGTTACGAAGCACTTTCTACCGGTTTCATAAATCGAAATGTTGATCCCTTTATTGTAACAGTGGACAACGCTTCTTGCAAATCAGACGAAATTCCTCTAAATAAGCATAAAGGACAAGAATTTAATCTGATTCTTGAGGGCAACTTAGAATTTCAAATAGGCAATAAAGTACTTGTCTTACATCCAGGGGATAGCATTTACTATGATTGCAGAAAGCCCCATGGGATGCGCTCTTTAGAAGGTAAGCCTTGTCGTTTCTTATGCGTTGTTATTTAGTGATTACCTATTTATAAATTTACGAAAACAATATAATGTTAGAAAGATATTTATCTCAAACTAGTTTTGATTCGTTTGAAGATTTCAAAGCTAATTTTCATATTAATATACCCGAGAATTTTAATTTTGCTTATGATGTTGTAGACGAGTGGGCTAAGTCTAATCCTGATAAGAAAGCTTTGCTGTGGACCAATGATCAAGGAGAAGAGCGGCAGTATACTTTCAAAGAACTTAAAGAATATTCTGATAAGACAGCTAGTTACTTTCAATCACTAGGCATTGGTCATGGTGATATGGTTATGCTTATCCTCAAACGAAGAGTAGAGTTTTGGTTTTCCATCTTAGCTTTGCACAAACTTGGGGCAATCGTTATTCCTGCGACTCACCTTTTGACTAAAAAGGATATTATATACAGATGTCATGCTGCAGATATCAAGATGATTGTATGCGCAGATGATAAATATGTGATAGGACATATTTCTGAAGCGATAGATGAATGTAAGAGTGTGAAGGCATTGGTTGCAACTGAGCATGTTGATTCTGATAAATTCCTCGATTTTCATGAAGGTATTTTGAACGCACCTGAATTTGTTCGTCCCGAACATTGCAATACAAATAGTGATATTTCTCTGATGTATTTCACTTCTGGTACTACGGGCGAACCTAAAATGGTTGCTCATGACTTTATTTATCCACTAGGGCATATCGCTACCGGAAAATATTGGCATCATTTGGATGAGAATAGTTTGCACCTTACGATAGCTGATACAGGCTGGGGAAAAGCTGTATGGGGCAAACTCTACGGACAGTGGTTCTCTGGTGCGAATATCTTTGTTTATGATCATGAGAAGTTTACTCCAGCAGATATGCTTGAAATGATTCAGAAACATCGGATCACTTCATTATGTGCACCTCCAACGATTTTTAGATTCTTGATTAGAGAAGATTTGACTAAATATGATTTGTCTTCATTACAATATTGTACTATTGCAGGAGAAGCACTCAATCCTGAAGTGTTTAACCAATTCTATAAGTTGACTGGGATTAAATTGATGGAAGGTTTTGGACAGACAGAAACCACACTTACCGTTGCTACATTTCCTTGGATGGAACCCAAACCTGGTTCTATGGGAATGCCAAACCCTCAGTACGATGTTGACTTAGTTAATGGAGAAGGAAGGTCTGTGGAAGATGGCGAACAAGGACAGATAGTGATTCATACTGACCATGGGAAACCAGTTGGACTTTTCAAAGAATATTATAGAGATGAAGAGCGAACTAAAGAAGCATGGCATGACGGTGTCTATTATACCGGAGACGTAGCATGGAGAGACGAAGACGGTTATTTATGGTTTGTTGGTCGTGCAGATGATGTCATCAAGAGTTCTGGCTACCGTATCGGCCCTTTTGAGGTCGAAAGTGCATTGATGACTCACCAAGCTGTCGTCGAATGTGCCATTACAGGAGTTCCTGATGACATACGTGGACAAGTCATCAAAGCAACTATCGTACTATCAAAAGAATATAAGAAAAGGAGTCAGGAAGACAAAGAAGGTTTGATTAAAGAGATTCAAGATCATGTCAAGAAAGTCACTGCACCTTATAAGTACCCACGTGTCGTTGATTTCGTTGACGAATTGCCTAAGACAATCAGTGGGAAAATCAAACGGGTAAGTATCAGATCAAACAAGTAAAGAAAATAAAGATGTATAAAATTGTTGGTAAGACACAACTCTCAGAGAAAGTTTTCAAGTTTCAAGTTGAGGCGCCTCTTATTGCAAAGTCTAGAAAAGCAGGTCATTTTGTTATAGTGAGAGTGGGGGAGAAAGGTGAACGAGTACCTTACACTATTGCAGAAGCTGATGAAGCGAAAGGAACCATCACATTGGTCGTTCAGCGCGTTGGACTTTCTTCTGCACGCTTGTGCGAACTGGAAGTAGGAGATGAAATTACAGACTTAGTTGGTCCCTTGGGCAAAGCGACTCATATTGAAAATTTTGGAACTGTCGTTTGTGCAGGAGGTGGAGTCGGCATTGCTCCTATGTTGCCGATTGTTCAGGCTCTAAAGAAAGCAGGTAACCGAGTTATCTCTGTGCTTGCTGGTCGAACCAAAGAGCTCGTTTTGCTCGTAGATGAAATCTCTGCATTTAGTGATGAAGTGATTATCATGACAGATGATGGAAGTTCTGGTAACAAGGGACTAGTCACTCAAGGGATGGAAACAGTCTTTAAGCGTGAAAAGGTAAATCGTGCATTTGCTATCGGTCCTGCCATTATGATGAAATTTTGTTCTCTCTTGACTAAGCAATATGATATTCCTACTGAAGTATCGTTAAATACTATCATGGTAGATGGTACAGGAATGTGTGGGGCTTGCCGGGTAACTGTCGGAGGAAAGACCAAATTTGTATGTGTTGATGGACCTGAGTTTGATGCACATCAAGTTGATTTTGATGGCATGCTCAAGCGAATGGGGGCTTTTAAAGATAGTGAAAAACGAGATTATGATAGATATACCGCTGTTCATCAGCAGATCGATTTATCCAATCAGCAGGAAGATACAGCTAACTCTACTTCACCAGTCACGGAGGAAGTTTCAGCACTATTGAACGATGATTTTCATCCGCATAGAGCAGAGCAATTTGCTGCTGCAGATTTGACCAATCGAGGAACAGATTGGAGAGCGGCTTTACGTAAATCAAAAAAGGCAAAAGATCGTATGGCAACTTCACGCATCCCTATGCCTGAATTGGATGGAGAATACCGTAGTCATTCACTTAGAGAAGAAGTCAATCTGGGATTATCTGCCAAACAAGCTGTAGTAGAGGCTAGTAGATGTATTGATTGTCCTAATCCGACTTGTGTGACTGGTTGTCCTGTTAATATTGATATACCTGCCTTCATAAAGAACATCGAACGAGGAGAATTTCTTGCCGCTGCAAGCGTACTGAAGATGACTTCTGCCCTGCCTGCAGTATGTGGACGTGTTTGTCCCCAAGAGAAGCAGTGTGAGAGTCGGTGTATTCATCTCAAGACTCATGGCTCAGCAGTTGCCATTGGTAACTTAGAACGATTTGCAGCAGATTACGAACGAGAATCAGGACAAATGTCCACACCTGAGATAGCACCTTCTAACGGAAAGAAGATAGCTGTCATCGGTTCCGGTCCTGCTGGATTGTCTTTTGCTGGTGACATGGCCAAGTTGGGTTATGACGTCACCACTTTCGAAGCACTTCATGAGATTGGAGGAGTTCTTAAATATGGAATTCCAGAATATAGACTTCCCAACAAAGTGGTCGATGTCGAGATTGACAACTTGAAAAATATGGGGGTTAAGTTTGTAAAGGATTGTATCATAGGCAAGACAATAACTGTCGAACAACTCAAAGAGGAAGGCTATGCAGGTATTTTTGTAGGATCTGGTGCTGGACTTCCTAACTTTATGGATATTCCTGGTGAGAATCTCATCAATGTCATGTCTAGCAATGAATATTTGACCCGTGTCAATCTGATGGATGCTTCTAGTGAAGCCTCAGATACGTCCGTACCTTTTGGTAAGAATGTAGCAGTCATTGGTGGGGGAAATACAGCGATGGACTCAGTTAGAACCGCTCGTCGTCTTGGTGCCGAGCATGCGATGATTGTTTATCGCCGTTCAGAAGAAGAGATGCCTGCCCGTATTGAAGAGGTGAAGCATGCCAAAGAAGAAGGAATCGAATTTCTTAATCTAAACAATCCGATAGAATATATCGGAGATGAAGCAGGACGATTAAAACAAATGCGTGTTCAACGCATGAAGCTAGGAGAACCAGACGATAGTGGACGGCGTCGTCCTATTCCTATCGAAGGAGCCATAGACACGATAGACGTAGATTTGGTTATCGTCAGTATAGGTGTCTCTCCTAATCCAATAGTTCCTTCTTCAATCAAAGGACTAGAGATGGGACGTAGAGGAACCATTGTTGTCGACGACACGATGGAATCATCAATCCCTACAATCTATGCAGGTGGTGATATTGTTCGTGGTGGAGCTACAGTGATACTTGCCATGGGTGATGGTCGCAAAGCGGCTCAATCTATGAACCAGAAGTTAGCAGCTCTTTAGCTGAAAAAATCTAAAAAGAGAAGCGTCTGCATCAAAATAATTATTGATGCAGACGCTTTCTATATGTACTGCGATTTCTCGCTTAGTACAATCGAATTATAAACTCTCGATGAGTAGACTTTCTTTTATCTGGTCTTTGTCTAAGTTTGTACTTAGATAAATTGTTTTTGTTTGACCCGGAAGTAAGTCGAAATAATTGTCAGAGAAGAAACTCTTGATATCATTGACCATTAGATGCACTGCACGAGCAAATACTGGGGCAGTAATTGTCATCTTATAGTTGTGAACTGTCTGATCCATTGATGCCGTTATCGGTTTTGATATCTTGGCACAATCTAGCGTATAGTCGAACTTCACTTTAGGATAATTCATCTCCTTCTGTTTGAGGAGTTCGTACGTATTCTCATACACTTTCTGGTTGTTATCAGTGAGTTTAGCAAAGATAAACACCTCTTTCTTATTATATTGCTGAAGAATCGTATCAATATCATAATCAGCTAATACATGACTTCCATTAGCTTTTACATGAACTCTTTGACGATTTCCAAAGACCATTTTGCCATCGAAAGTGATTACTTGTACTTCTAGATGACCTACGAAATTTTTCAATCGGTCAGACACGACATAAATGCTTAACTTATCATCCTTAGCATATGGAGATACCAAGATGTCATCATAAGCTTTTTTCGTGAAGTAATGTTGAGCTTTCCATCGACCATAATAGTCACGACTAGACCAAGAAGCAACAGGCCAGCAATCATTAATTTGCCAGAATAGGGTACCCATGCAATACGGCATATCTCTTCGGTGTGCTTCCATCGCAGTCTTTATAGCATCACCTTGCAATACTTGATTGACATATAGGAACTTCTTAAAATCTTTAGGACGGTAATATTCGTTACTCATATATGATTCGATGAGGCTATTTGCGTTTTCACCTCCTCGTTGATGAGACATCATGACATCACTATGAATATCCCAATCTCTTGCTTCAGGAGCATACTGGAGTACACTGATGTACTCAGGAAATGATTGGAAACCATATTCGCTAAAGAAACGAGCTCGTTCAGTATTGTAATTTTCTATTGGAGCTTTGGCATGCCATACAGCCCAATAATGTCTATCACCGCTATGGTCGTTACTCCCATGTCCCTTACCACCAAATGGGGAAGAAGGATGATAATAAGTTTCAGGAGCATACTTAGCCACTACTTCTGGAAGGGTGACATAGTAGAGGTCACTAAATTCTTTCCACACCTTGGCAGCAATTGCAGAGCTCTGGCTCTCATATTGTTTACCCCAACCCCAGTTGTACCAGGCATCTTGACATTCATTATTTCCACACCAAAGAGCTATACATGCATAATTTCTCAAACGAATCACGTTGTCTATAGCCTCTTGACGGATATTCTCTAGCAATTCTCCCTGTGCAGGATACATGCTGCATGCAAACATAAAGTCCTGCCATACTAAGATACCATGTTCATCGCATAAGTCATAAAAAACATCTTTCTCGTATAGTCCTCCTCCCCATACACGGAGCATATTCATGTTAGCTTCTACAGCCGACATTACTGTCTTGGTATAATCAGCATCGCTCACGCGAGTTAAGAAATTATCTTGAGGGATATAATTTGCTCCCTTGGCAAATACGGGTTCCCCGTTGAGTTCAAAATAAAAACCAGTACCGTATTGATCTTTCTTCTGAATTACTTTCAAGGAACGAATTCCTATCTTTTGAACTTCAAAGTCAATGACTTTGTCATGGACAATTACTTCCGTTTTAAATTGATAACGATGTGCTTCACCTAACCCATTCGTCCACCACAATTTAGGATGGTGAATCGTAAATGGGCAATGGATGATTTGGTCACCATCTTTCAAATCGATAGTCTTCTCAGCCATTACTTTATCGTTTACTACATCAGTAACCCTGATGGATGCATCCGTTATAGGGTGGTCTACCGTCACTTTGATTTGAGCATCGAGAGACGCTTTAGATTTGGTCACCTTCGTTTGTTCCATATAAATATCATCGATACGAGCATCACTCCATGCAACTATATTGATTGGTTTCCATATACCCATCGTCACTAGACGAGGTCCCCAATCCCAACCGTAATGATATCCTGCTTTTCGAGCAAAAACACTAAGTTTCTTGTCGAATAATCCTCCATTTTCACTCTGATCATTCGTTGCAAAATATTGAAAATCCAGTGCATCAAACTTAGCTAAATCATGTTTTAGAGGAGAATGGAAAAACACCCTCAATGTATTCATGTCGGTCTTTACTAACTTAGTAACTGGAATATTCCAAGTCCTAAACATGTTATTAGCTTGGAGAACAAGAGAATCATTTATGTAAACATCGGCATAGGTATCTAGTCCTTCAAGATTCATCACTATATGCTGTTGTTCAAGCATCTTAGGAGTTAATTGGAAAGTCGTCTTATACTCCCAATCCTCTTTGTCTACCCATTGAACTTCCTTCTCATTTAGGCGATAGAAAGGGTCAGGCAACATATCGTTAGCCATCAGATCAGTTTGAACGACTCCCGGGACTTTAGCCGCGTGCCAATTGCTCAAGCGTGCCTGCTTAAATTGCCAATTTTGGTTGATTTCCATAGTTAATGGTTGGGCACTTATACTCGTAGCTGCCAAAAAAGCACACGAAACAATCGTCCCATTAATTAGTTGTTTTGTTTTCATTTTATATCTATTAGTTTAAATTGATTTCATCTCTTGTGATGCAATTACTTTGATTGAGGGCTGCCTGCCACCAAACGATATCTGCCCATTTATGACTTGAACTAGATGCAGACGAATTATCCTTTGTTCTGTCATAATCGTACCACGGCATAAACCAAGACCATTTAGCCTCAGCATCCCATTGACTAGGGATGTTTGCCAACTGACCACATTCAGATAATGTGACCATTTTAGTCGGATAGTTTGCTACCAACGTGCGGTATTCGTCACCAATAGCGAGTGAATTGTTTTCATTATACTTGTCTCTACCTATGAGGTCGACATATTGATCTCCGGGATACCAGTCTTTATCATTAATCTCACTTGTCCATACCCAAATCGTATTCTTTACTCCTTTCTCTTGAAATACCTGATACATTAACCTCCAAAGTTTCTTGTACGAAGAAGCATCAGCTGCGCCCCACCAAAACCAACCTCCAGAAGCTTCGTGGAGTGGTCTCCACAGGACAGGAATACCCACCTCTTGTAATCGGAGTAAAACATCCGCTACCTTTTTCATGTCATTAACTAGATATTTATATCCCCAACTTGTGGAATCATTGACAACATCAGGAGTTATATTTGAATATTGATTTGTTCCAGAACTGTTATGATGAGACAAACTGTAGAACCCATAGTTTGATGATGTCCCTTCCGTTCTAGGTATATTCCAATGCCACATAAGCGTAATTAATCCATGTTGACTGTGCCAATCCACCAAAGGACTGATATCCTTGTATTTAGCTTCTTGATTATATATTGAGATAAAATCAAAGCCTGCCATAGCAGGATACTTTCCAGTATGTCTATAGACCCACTCACATTCATTAGTATTCCAATCGACATTGGCCATAGATGCAGATATAATATCTTTTCCATAATGGGCCTGCAGATAATGAAACAGATTAATCGTTTCCGTCGTTGCATTCTTTGTCACAAGCGGATTATTAAAATCATCATCTTCTTGCTGGTTATCGTCTTGGTCAGTGGAACCATCATCCGATGAATTGTCGTCCGATGAATCAATGTTATTTTTGTTTTCTGATACATCATTATTTCCATCGCTGCAACTACTCGTAGTCATAGCTAAGGAGAATAAGAGACATAATAAGATAAGAGGGTAATATGTTTTATGCATTGTTTTTCAAATTAAGGTTATAAGAATCATTTCCAAATCGTTTGACTATCTCCAGACACATTCTTCCATTATGATAAGGGCATTTCCAGAATCCAGCTTTATCATCTTCCTTGTTGACTTCTCCATTTGCTAAGATACTCCAGTACCATTCTCCAGATTCTCTATCCACTAAATAATCTAAAATATATTTTGCCGTATCATAAGCAATTGCTACATATTTGGATTCTTTCGTTAGTTGATAATAATCAAGATTGCCAATCACGTTTTCTGCTTGTACCCACCAATGACGTTCCGTATTGATGCACCCATTTTTGTCGTGTTTCCATTCATAGGAAAGAGCTCCGCTAGCTTGTAAACCTTCATGAGATGCTTTTACTAGGTTTGGAATCACGCTTTCCACTTCCTGGATTATTTGTTCATCCCCTAATACAGTTGCAGCTCTATGAATTAGCCAAGCCGTTTCGATGTCATGTCCAAAAGAATCTATTTTATCCTGCTGCACCCATTTCTCATCAAAAAATAAGATAAGATGCCCTGTCTTTTTACTAATTATTTTTTCGATAAATAAAGAGATTAAATTTTTTAATTCATCAGCTAATTGAGTTGTTGGGACAACTTGATATAGATTTGTATAGGCTTCCAATACATGCAGATGGGTATTCGTTGTTTTGCTTACATTGAGGTCTTTGTTGCTCAGCCTCATATCAGAGATAGGAGTCCATTGCCTTGTGAGTGCTTCGAAATAGCCATTGTATTCACAATCCAAACACGCTGATTCCAGAGTGTCATGTAGTGAAAGTGCCACTTTTATAGCCTTCTTATCTTTTGTTATTTTGGCATATTCTGTCAAACCGTAGATTGTAAATGCAATCGCATAGATTTGTTTTTTTGTATCTAACGGACTACCATCCGCATGCAACGACCAATAAACTCCTCCATATTTTTCATCAATGAAGTGATTGATTATATATGTTTTAGCACGCTTGGCTATTTCTAGATAAGCGGGGTCTTTTAATAGCGAGTATGCAGCAGAGAAAGTCCAAAGGATTCGTGCATTTAATACTGCACCTTTAGGGGCATCTTGATACAGTTGTTCTCTTCCATCAATTTGTCCGTAGAATCCTCCTTGTTGTGTATCAACCATCTTGTGCATCCAATAAGGCAATATGTTTTCTGTCAAGTCTCTACTGAATTCCTTGACCAATTTATTTAATAGTTCATGTGTTTTCATTTTCTTTATTTTATGGAACTCGTTTCATTTTTAACTGATTGGTAATCTCTTTCATCTTTGTTTCACTTAATGGATACATCGCTATAAGGACAGTAGATAAGACTGTTCCTATTGCAGGGAGAAAACTAAGGAACATTTTTATGCCATGAATTGCTTCTGCAGTCTGTACGACATTAGCTTGAAATCCATAATAAGCAAGGAGCCATCCAGTAAGTGCACTCCCTAATCCCCAACCCATCTTTTGACTCATACTAGAAGAAGAAAAGATTAATCCAGTTGCTCGATTACCTGTCCTAAGTTCTGAGTAATCAGCACAGTCAGCATACATAGACCATAATAAAGGAAATATGCTTCCGGCACAAATGCTTATAAGTACTTGAAAGATAAAAATCCAAACGAGCTGATCTTTGTCAAACCAATAGAAGGCAATACTCAAAATAGTGGCTATAATCATGGCGCCCATATACGTTAATTTCTTTCCAAGGTGATTACTAATAGGTGCAGCTATTATGACTCCTACAATATTAGCAGCTTGTCCGACGGCTAGATACAATCCAGATAGGACAAACGACATGTTGAAAAGAGTCATTCTCTCAAAATTATTTTCAATAATAAAATATTTGAAATAATAAACAGTAGCACCATCTCTGATTGAATTGAAAATCAATGCAGCTATACCCGAACCCAATAAAATCCACCAAGGATAGTTATGGGCCAAATCAGATAAATCATCTTTAAGAGAAGTCTTTTCTTTTTTTATGGGTTCCACCCTTTCTTTTGTCAGACTGAAGCATCCTAGGAACAAGACGACACATAAAGTAGCTATTGTTCCAGCAGCTAATAACCAACCCATTTGTTGCGAATCAGCATCGGTTCTACCTTCAGAATACAGATTGACAAGAGGTATGAAGAGCAATAGCGCGATGAAACTGCCAATATAAGCAAAACTCATTCTATAAGTTGAAAGTGAATTTCTGTCTTTCGTATCTGGACTCATAACTCCTAGTAGGGAGGCATATGGGACATTGATACCCGAGTAAACCATCATCATAAGAGAATAAGTGACGTAAGCATAGATGATTTTATTCGTTATTGAGAGATCCGGAGTGGCAAATGTAAATAAACCGACCAAACCAAATGGGATCGCTAGAAAGAGAATATAAGGTCTAAATTTACCCCATTTGCTATTTGTTCGGTCAGCTATGATACCAACAATAGGATCGAATATAGAATCCCATAATCGGGTAATAAGAAACATGGTACCGACTACTGCTGCGGGTAATCCAAATATATCAGTATAGAAAATCATGAGGTAGGCACCAAATAGTTTCCAAAACATAGATGATGCCATATCTCCAAACCCATATCCTACTTTTTCGACGAACTTGATCATAGTTTATTTTTTTGCTAACATTACAAAGATAATTTAAAAGCCTGAACTCAATCTTTTGGTACGAATTGATAATTGAGCATAATTTGTCGATTTATCGTCTCTACTGATTTAGCACTTATGAATCCATCTGGTGGAGTATTTAGGCAGTAATCGGTAAGTTGTTTGATAGTAGAAGTAGCTACATGCATACGAGTATCAGAGGATGCATAATAGATGAATACTTGACCATTATCATCTACTATCCAACCATTAGAAAATAGCACATTGCTCACATCACCTATACGTTCTTCTCCTATGGGACCCATGAGATGCCCAGCAGGAGAAGCAATCAGTTTGGATGGATCTTTTAAGTCTGTCATATACATATATAAGACATACCTTAGTCCAGCAGCACAATTTCTTACACCATGTGCTAAGTGTAACCACCCCTTATCCGTCTTGATAGGGTGAGGCCCTTCACCATTTTTGACTTCTTTGATAGTGTGGTAATATCGTCGATCTATGATGATTTCGTCTTCTACTTTTGCGTGAGTGATATCATCCACAAGAGCCCATCCGATACCCCCTCCATTACCTGTGTCGATAAATCCATCTTGAGGACGTGTGTACAATGCGTATTTACCATCTACAAATTCGGGATGCAAGACGACATTTCGCTGCTGACTCTTAGCCATCAGGTCAGGAAGTCGTTCCCATGTTTTCATGTCTTTGGTTCGTGCAATCCCTGCAGATGCCACTGCAGATGATAAATCGCTTGATGGTGTACTCGAATCTTGCCTTTCTACACAAAAAAGGCCATATATCCATCCATCTTCATGTCTTGTCAATCTCATATCATAGACATTGGTTGCAGGTTCATTATATTCCGGCATTATGATTGGTTGATTCCAGAAATGGAAATTATCAATTCCGTTACTACTTTCAGCGATAGCAAAGAAGGACTTTCTATCAGCTCCCTCTACCCGAACCACCAATAGATATTTATCGTCAAATTTAATGGCGCCTGAATTGAGGGTTGCATTAATGCCAATTCGTTCCATTAAAAACGGGTTCCTTTGTTCGTTTAAGTCATAACGCCAAAATATTGGTGTATGTTTAGCTGTAAGGATCGGATTCTTGTATCTTTGAAAGATTCCATTGTTCTCTTCTGTGGGCGAATTTTTGGTTCGTAAGAAAGTTTTATGGTCCTCAAATAGTTTATTTATTTTTTCTGTATAATTCATTCTCGTGTCATTATTTATATTATTGCTCATCAGGCTATTTCCCCATGATGATATCTTTTTGTTCTGCAAACTTCTTGAAATCTTTTTCAGAAGCATTTCCTTTATATGGAGCAAAAAAATGTGTCGGTGTATTATATGCATTTCTCCACACAAGTACATATGCAGGATAGGTTTCTCGAAGTATAGGTGTCAATACTTGTGTGTACCAATTGGTCATAGGTAATGACTCACTACCTGTCTCGCTAAAAACGTAAATCTTTTGCCGTTGATAAGCCTCTTTAGCCATCATCTTTAGTCGTTTTGTAGTCCTTTCTGTGTAATCAGCGACTCCATCAGCTCCTCCTCGATGATAGTCATCCAATCCTAATACATCTACTAAATCATCTCCTGGATATCTTTCAAAATAAGTTTTATTATCAGGTACATTATCTGGAGAATAGATATATAATAAATTATGTACATGAGCACTTTTCAATATCTTCTGTGTCAGTTTCCATAATGATTTGTACTCTTGTGGAGTACAATAAGGACTTCCCCACCAGAACCAATTTCCACTATGTTCGTGAAAAGGTCTGAAGAGTATAGGTACCAAGGTGCCATCATCTCTTGTCAAACTAGTAAAGAAAGTAGCTAATCGTCCCAACCAAGTTCTAAATTTGGTTTGTACTGTAGAATCGTTAAGAATAGCTTGAACAGTATTGTTAGTCTTATCCCATGAACTATGTCCATTTAGAGGATTATCTAGATGCCAACTAATAGTGTTGATTCCTCCTCTCAGGTCAGCTAAAATGATTTGTCTTCTGATGTCATCAAATGATACACTATCCAATGAACAAGAATCTCCATGCTCTATTCCGCCCAATTCCCAACCGAATACAGCAGGGTAATGGCCAGTTGTTTCTAATACGTCACTTCGTCCCTCCTGATTCCACCACTGATGGCCATATAGGGTATCATCTTGATGCCCAAATCTAGTCTTCGTACCACAATCGCTAGCTAGTACTTGAAGTAAACTATCTGTTGCATTGGTCGCTTGTGAATCACAAGGTATCTGTCTTGTGTCTTTTTGTCGGTTCGAGGTGCACGTTGCTGCTCCCAAAGAGCAGGCAACGAGCAAACCAAGAATCAACGAATGATTTAAATGTTTTCGTCTCATCATTAAAACTTCATTGTTATTTAGTTGATAGGAACTGCAGAGAAAAATAAGTAATCCATATTGACCTCTACATCGTTGACACCATTATTTCCACTTTTAAATTGAATACCTAATGTGAAGTCATCAGTGAAATTGATGTTTTTAATTTTGTCAAGTATATCATCAAGACGATAAGAACGCCATTCCCAGCCATTGAGGGTAGGGGCTAACATATAGTCGTCACCATATGATGTACCGGAGAAGTTTGACCAAGTCTTAGACTCTCCTTGGTTCAATAAGAACTGTAGATATCCCGATTTTCCAGCTGTATTGACTAGAAAGTTGACATAGATTCCATTATCAAATCCATTACTAAGATTCACTGGATCATTTACAGTCAATTTAGCCAATTCATCCCATGCACCAGACACATTAGCAGCGGATACTTTCATCGTGAGATAACTATCATTGTTAAATGAATCCATCCCAGTACCATCTGTCCAAGTAAGTGGTTGTACACCTTCAGCAGTTAACAAGGAAACATCTTCAAAATCAAATACAGCAGAAGGGTTGAGGTATCCATCTGTAATCATCACTTGATCTATATTGACTTCAAAAGGCTCACTGACCGCTACGTTTCCTCCCCTGACTAAGAGTGTCATTGCATCACCCGCAGCAATATCTGATAGTGTAAATCCCATCTCAGATAAACTGTATGACCGCCATTCCCATCCGTCAGTTTGAATGACATAATTATCATCATAATGTGGACTTCCGTAGAAATGTTTGTCTACATCACCAATTTTAGGATTTATATAACCCCGTTTGCCATTCGTATTGATCATAAAAGTGATATATGGATCATGAAATTCACTTAGAGCGATTCCCTTTCCTTCGTTGTTCATGACAATCTGTTGGTAGCATCCATCCCACGCATTCCCTGCCATTGCTTTGAGTGTGTAATAGTTTCCAAAGATCTTAGAGACACCACTTAGATTAATACCAGATTCAAAGGGTGAATCTCCCCAACCAGCTTCATAAGAAGGAATCACTTGGTCCCAGTCAGCAAGTATGATGCTTTCGATAGGCTTGTAAGAAGTATCTCCAATTTGTGCATTTTTAACTGCTATAGGTTCCGATTCTATAGTATTCCCCGATTTATCCAGAACCTTGATGACAAGATTAGCACTTGAAGGAGTGAATCCAGTAAGCATAAATTTTATCTTTGAAGTATCAGCTGCTCCCTGTGCAAAGACTGTATGTCCATCGACACTTACTTTGTCCAGTAAATCCAAGTTCTCTCCCTCTAGAGTAAACGCTTCACCCATAACCAATTCAGTAGGCCAAGAAGCAACAGAAGCAGCAAAATATCTTGGTTGAAAATACTCGTCAGTGACGAATCGACGTCCATATTTGTTTGTCACTGCAATCTTAGCTCTTTCAGCACTACGATTTACTTTAAAAGTAAGTGTAGTGTCATCTTGAGATAGGATATCACAATTGATAGCTCCAAGATTGATTTTCTCTACCATGTCCATATGAATACCAGATAGCGTCACAATCTCATCAACATATTGTTTTATAGGTGTAAATTCGGTTACAGATGAAGCAGGTAAATTAATATCATAATCTTCTCCAAATTTATCTGAGCTACATGCCATGAGTAAGCATGTCAATATAACCAATAAAATAGGATATTTATTTTTTTTCATAATTGTATCTTTCAGTTTTGATTCGTTGTCTTTTAATCTTAACTCTTACAAAGGATTCTGTTCTATATTCCAAGCAGTCACTTCTGTAGAAGGAATTGTTAATACAGGAACAGGGACTTTTACTCCTTGTTCTATCCCCAGACAGTGTCTCTCACAGTTCGTCTTGAAGTTAGGGTAGTAGATCTCCTCTTCACTTGCATTGTTTACTCTGTCAAGATTTTTCACTTGATTTACAACTGATAGATATCTTCCTTGACGGATTAAATCCCAAGTACGTAAATTTTCCATAGCTAACTCGACTCTTCGTTCTAACCAAATAGCATTGAGAAGTGCATTTCCCGAGAGTTTAGAAGTATCAGTATCTATGTTAGGCGTACTATCGGGAGTGGTAAAGCCATCTTTGTCCCCTTCAGAATATCCCTTGCAGTAAGTGGAACTTTTAGCTCTCTCACGAACTAATTTTAGCTCTTTCTGGGCTTGAGATTCGTTGCCTAGATGATAGGCTGATTCAGCATCCATGAGTAATACATCCGCATAACGCATCAGGATGATATTAAAATCAACAGAGGTTGATTCTATCGGTTTGTAACTGAGTGCTGCTTTCCTATTAAAATAGTTAGTACCCATTTGTGATCGGTCATATTCCATCTTTTGTCCATAAAGAATATTCGAGTCGAATCCGATACCGTATACAGTACAGCTCAATCTCGGGTCTGTAGGGTCGAAAGCATTGACTAGATTTTGGGTTGGATTATTGAATCCCCAGCCTTGATTAGCATTTTCATTTGCTTTACGGTTCCCTTGAAATAAACAATAAGCTACTCCAGTAGATCCAGGAGCATCAGATACTCCATTTTCATAAGTCTGAATCTCGAAGATGGATTCTACGCAGTTCTTATTTTCTATCTCAAAGAGTTTAGCAAAATTACTCATCAGTGCATATTCATTGCTATTGATGACCTCTTGCGTACAGTCATATACTTGCTTCCACGTAGCCATCTCATCAACTTCATTATCCACTCCAGCCTGATACATAAGTACTCTAGCTTCGAAAGCTTTTGCTGCTCCAGTAGTGGCGCGCCCCATATCTGCATCGGCATATTCGCTACGTGTAGGTAAGAGCTTGGATGCTTCCTCAAAATCATTCACGATAAAGTCAAGCGTCTCATGTACAGTTGCTCTTTTGACCTTTCCATACTGACTGACGGGGAGTGTCTCATTAAATAAAGGCACTCCACCAAAATGACGAAGTAAGTAAAAGTAATAATACCCTCTTAGAAAAAGTGCTTCTCCTTTGAGACGTGCTTTTAAGGTCTCATCAATTTGTGACATCTTAAGTGCATCTAGGGCATTGTTGCACCTAGATACTCCCCAAAATCCATGTACCCAGAAAGCTTTGGAATCAGTGAAGTTTCCATCAAAATTCCAGTTCAGCCAATCGGTTAAATCAGTCTTATCACCAGGTTTAGAGCCTTTTTCTGAGTCATCACTTAAGATGCTTCCAAAGAAAAACTCATAATGATGATCCATCCACTGATAATCTGGTCCTTGTCCTTCACTTTGTCCTAGAAGGTCATAGATACCATTGATTTGAGTGATGGCATTATTCTGCGTATCCATATAGCTAGAAGTCGTCTCTTGTCCCTGAGGATCTAATTCAATAAAATCATCACAGCTTCCAAGAGTCAATGCTGCTGCAATAAAGGTAGTATATAATTGAAATTTCATAATTGTTCTCTTTATATTATTTGACTAAGTATTAGAAAGTGACATTGACACCAACGGTTAATGTACGAGGGATAGGATAGGTAGCAATATCTACTCCAGCTCCCAAATCATTGTCTCCTGCTACTTCAGGGTCATAACCTGAATAATTAGTCCAAGTATATAGGTTGTCACAAGAAAGATATAGGCGAAGTCCTTGTATAGCTACTTTGTTTACCAATGAAGAGGGTAGTGTATATCCTAACTGGACATTACGGATGCGTAGATAGCTCCCATCCTCCACATATCGGTCAGAAAATCGGCCATTTTTATTAGGGTCACTTGCAATCACTCGGGGTGTGTTTGATGAGGCATTGTCAGGCGTCCATCGATTAAGCATGTCTGTGCATACGTTCCACTCGCTCATATCAGAAGAATAAAGAATGAAATACATACCGTTTACTATCTCGTTGCCCTGAGTGCCTTGAAGAGATATATTCAGATCGAAATTTTTGTATGATGCAGAAGCATTTATTCCGTAAGTGAAGTCTGGAATGGCAGAACCTAAATCCACTCGGTCTTCCTCATCAATTTTACCATTTCCATCTTGGTCTATAAATTTGACATCTCCAAGACCTGCATTCGGTTGAATAGGAGTACCTTCGGCATTGACCCATGATGCTAATTCATCCTCAGTATTGAATAGCCCATCAGTCTGGTATCCATAAAACATGCCGATTTCTCCTCCTTCACGAGTCAGGGTCGTATTTCCTACTCTAGATACAGCTCCTCCTTCGATTGGGTCACCTCCACCGATGCTAGTTACTTCATTTTTTATATACGAGATATTGAATCCAACATTATAGTTAAAATCACCTATCTTGTTTGTGTGATTTATAGAGATTTCTGCTCCAGAATTCTTTACAGAACCAGCATTTGTGTTTGGTTTCCAGAAACCAGCATACATAGGGATAGGAGTCGACAAAATCATATCATTGGTATTTCGTATGAAAAGATCTAAGGTTCCTGTCAGTTTATTATCAAAGAATCCAGCATCAATTCCTACATTGTATTGTTCAGAAGTCTCCCATGAAAGTTCTTTGTTCGCAATCTTCTGTTGTATAGCACCATCTACTGGTTGATCTCCAAAAACATAAGTGTATCCGTTGGACATCAAAGCTACATAGTCATGATTACCTGCTGCATTTTGATTTCCCACTTGTCCCCATCCAGCTCGTAGTTTTAATTGTGATAACCAACTCTTTGTCTCTTGCATAAAATTTTCTTGGTAAATATTCCATCCTGCAGAAAATGAAGGAAAATAGCCCCAATGGTCAACAAATTTAGACGATCCATCAGCGCGCATGGTTGCTGTGAGTAAGTATCGGTTGTCATAATTGTAATTGGCTCTTGAGAAATAAGACAGAAGAGATGAATGATATTTCAATCCACCGGCAACAAATTGAGTGGTATTTGAAGAAGCTGAGATATACCTTAGATCAGCATCTTCAGGCACATCATACACTTTGATGTCATTGTAGGTGCTTTCAAATTTTTGAACCTCCATACCTGCCATAGCGTTGATTGTGTGTTTCCCAAAAGTATGATTGTAACTAAAATATTCAGAAGTCGACCAATCTTTAGTGTCTGCTCGTTTAGAGTACAAGCTACTTTGAAGTCTGTTCTGATCCGTTGTAACAAAGAATTCAGGTTCGTAGTTCTTTGTTTTAGAGAATACGAGTTTCTCGCCAAACTGTGCCCTGAAAGATAATCCATTCACCTTGAAGAGATTGTTTACCTGCAGATAGGTATTGATTAAGAAACGATTCTCTTCATTGTCTTTATACTTGTTCTCCTCTACTGCTCTTGCTGGATTGGTTCCATAAGTAAAATAGACTTCTCCAAAGTCATTGGTATAAGGATCCCAAGCAGCAGAAATAGGGTCTGCACGTAATGCACCAACCAAAGGGCCTGAATAGTAATCACTATTATTTCCTGTTTTTTTATAGTTAGAATAAAATAGATTGGTTCCTAACTTGACATTATCAGTGAACGAATACTCGTTGTTTATGTGAGCCATAAACTTATCTAAATACGTGTTTTTGACAATACCATTTTCTGAAGCATACGTCAAACCGATATCATATTTATTTTTCGTACCACCACCTGAAATACCTACATTATAGTTTTGTGTCACAGCATCTCTGAATATTTCATCTTGCCAATTTGTTCCAACCGCATCACTTTCTTCGACAAGAGACATAATATTATCCCATTGACTACTCATGGGCGTATTTGCATTGTTCATGGCCTCTCGCTTCAGTAATGTGTATTCGCTTGCATTGGCCATGTCAAGTTGATCTACTACTTGAGCTACAGATACATAGGCATTAAACTTAACGCTTACTTTCTGATCTCTAGCACCGCTTTTTGTTTTGACCATGATTACACCATTCGCACCCCTACTACCATAAATAGCGGTTGCTGATGCGTCTTTGAGAACTTCTATACTCTCAATGTCATTCGGAGCAAGATGGGAGATATCTCCTACAGGAAAACCATCTACAACATATAGAGGCCCCGAACTGTTAATGGTTCCCACCCCACGGATACGAACCTTGGTACCAGCTCCAGGTTCTCCTGAATTCATCTGTATGTTCACACCAGCTACTTTTCCTTGCAGTGCTTGTGACACATCTACATTGGCTACTTTACCTAGTTCATCTGCTTTTACTTTCGTTACAGCACCAGTCAGATCACTCTTTCTCATGACACCATATCCTACGACCACAACTTCATCGAGCGCTAAAGCATCTGGTTTTAGTCTAATGACTATGCCATCTTTTGCTTGGACGGTTTGTGAAGAGTAACCGACATAACTAATTTCGATTGTTGCATTTTCATGGGAGAGCGCGATGGTGAATTTTCCATCTAGATTTGTTATGACACCGTTATTGGTACCTACCTCGAGAATAGTAGCTCCGATCAAAACTTCATCCGTCTTGTCATCTACTACTAACCCATTCACTGTCTTGGCTTGTGCATATCCCGATAGACAAATGACTATGCTACAAATCCAAAGATTTAAATGTCTCATAAATATTAGCTTTAAGTTTGATAGAATTAATAATGTTGTAAATCCAATCACTCAAAGAAGAACAAATCGACATGTCAGCGTGCACTACTTCTTGTAGAGATGTCTTTGATAGCTGATAAGATTAACAGTACAAAGAAAGGTGCTTTTAGTAAATATATCAAGTACTATTATGTCACAAATTGATACTATTATGAGTCATTTGTTTTTTATGTATTGAAAAAGTAATATTATATAATTCTTTTTTTCTTGTAAAATGTCATACGGAATTGTTTAGGTGAGATCCCTTTTCTTTTTTTAAATATGCGGTTGAAATTAGAAAGATTATTGAAACCACTATCGTAACAGATTTCAGCTATAGACATTGTCGATTCGACTAATTGTCGAGCCGCATAACCTAGTCGAATATTAATAAGATATTCACTGAGTGTCTGTCCTGTACGCTTCTTGAAGAATTTACTGAATGAACCGGTAGACATATCGCTCAGCTTAGCCAATTCGGCTAATCTGATTTCTTCTTTGAAATGTTTATTGATATACATTTCTACTTTGTAGACCCTTCTACTATCACTATGTACCTCTGCTTTAGCAAATGAAGAGGAAGACAATATATGTGCCCCATCACTGATAGAAAGTTCGTAAAGCAACGAATAAAAATCTAATACAGCATAGAATCCTTTGTTTTGCTTGGATAACTTATCGAGTAAGTGATACACTTTAATAATGGTTTTCATCGGAAAAGCCAATCCATTCTGAGCCTTTTCTAACATCCTTTTTATAGGAAGAAATTGATTCTTCGAAAGAATCGATTGTTCGAGGAAATTTTTTGAGAATTGAATTGTGATTTCTCGTATCTCTGCCGATTTACAGTCGTGCTGTTCCCACACATGTTCAAGATTAGAACTGCATATAAGTACCAAATCATAATTGCCTATAATCTCAGAATGGTCACCTACGATTCGTCTAACACCAGCTGCATTTTCTGTGAAGTTAAGTTCAAATTCTTCATGCTTGTGTATAGGGTAGGTGAAAGCTGCTTTTTTTCTATCTGCTATGTAGAAGCAATCTTGATCCGAAAGCGGAGTGATTTCTTGGATTATCGTCTTTTTTTGTCTTTCCATGTATTCGTTTCTCTAAAGGTATTACGGTATAACAAATATACATAAAAAAAGTGGGACTCTTATCTACGTTTCAGTTCTATCATATATACATCCATCACTTCAGTTGCTTTGATTGTATTAGCTTTGAGCATCAACGTCTGTTTGCCTTTCTGCAAGTTAATCGGACCTAAGTCAACAGTTGTGAATGAAGGGAAATAACTTTCTTGTCTAGGTACTCTATCTAAATCGGCTCCAAGCATTGGCTTGTAAAATGCTTTATCTACTCTCCAGGTAGCTAATATGCGATGAAGTGCATTAGGATTTAGCGCATTCTTTTCGTTACCAATAGTCGTTGTTAGACTGATGGAACTCCCAAGTAACCTTTGCTCGCATCGATAGTGTAAAACGAGATCATATGTTGTACTTTGTATGACATCAATTTGCCAAGTAAAAGCATCTTTTTGGGGATCAGTCCAATTAGTGAAATAACTGCAGTTTGGAAATTTGTTTGACCGTCTAGCTGCTCCATGTACTTTTCCATCTCTAGCAGGTAATTTGACCTGTTTTTCACGAGGATCTCCCACTGTAAAGAAGGGAGTCGACAGGGTTTGTTTTAGAATAGCTAAAGTATCCATATAATGAACTAGTTGTGTATTCATGCTTTCGTCTTGTAAATCTAAAGGATGATGTTGTGCTGGATCTTTCAGGAGATTAAAGCATTGACCATCATTAGTTAGCAGCAACGAATCTTTACGGATAGCTGCCTCATCTCCCCATGATGTTAATAAGCTTCGGGATACGGTACCCTCCGTACCTCTAAGTTGTTTAGCTAGGTTTAGACCATCTAAGGGATACTGAGGAAAAGAGTTAATTTGCGATTTTGCACCACTGATATCAAGAAGTGTAGGTAATAAATCGATACATCCAGTCAGTTGACTAATATGATCACCTTTCTTTTTCTTGTCTGCCCACTTGATAAATAGGGGTGAACGTACGCCCCCTTCATCGACATTTGCTTTTATTCCTTTTAACCCTTTACAGTAACGATGTCCATTTGGGCCATTGTCAGAAAAGTAGACAACTATTGTATGATTAGTTAAGTTCAGAGAATCTAAACAATCCAATAAGCGGCCAACATTCCAATCCAAATTTTCCATCAATGCCAAAGCAGCTCTATTGTGAAGCACATCCTCCTTTGTTGAGTCAGTAGCATGTTGTGTGATTTCTCGATTTGCCCAAGAGTTCCACCATGAATCAGTGACCATCATGGGACTATGTGGTATATTAAATGGTACATAGCAGAACCAATTCTGTTCTTTGTTCTTCTTTATAAAGTCGATAGCATGTGACGTTAAGTCATCGCTTAGATACCCCTGCCCATGCACTAATTTGCCATTATGCTCTAGCAATGGTGCCCAATAATTACCCCAATGCCCTGAACAATAGCCATAAAATTCCTCGAAACCTCTTGCATTAGGGTGGTAGGGATACTGTCCGCCATTGTGCCATTTGCCAAAAATACCTGTCGCATATCTTGCTTTCTTTAAATAGTCAGCAATCGTCGGAATATTAGGATCTAATCTCTCACGTCCTTCAGTGACTCCAATGACTCCGCCTCTATAGGCGTAGCGTCCTGTTAGAAACTCAGCTCGGGTAGGGGCTGATACAGGGCACACATAGAAGCGGTCGAATTGGGCCGATTGTTTTGCTAAAGCATCTATCCTAGGTGTCTTAACCATTTCATTTCCTTGACAACTATAATCTCCTAACCCAGCATCATCTGCTAATAGAATCAAGATATTAAATTTCTCCGAATTTGAACTATCTTGGATAGTATTCATTTGAGCACTGGTTGCTTGGCAATAGCTACTGATGATAGGTAAGCAAGCAAAAAAATAGGTTGTTTTCATGGAACTCATAATATTAAAAGGTATCATATATAAACGACTCATCGATAAACTATATTGAACATAATTATTCAAATATAGTTTATCGATGAGTCATTGACAAATGATTATTCTATCTTTTTAATAGAATAGCAAGATAGTATTAATATCTATCAAAATAGTACTACTTCTTATCATCTTCGTGTCCATAACCATAACCATAACCATAACCATAGCCATAGCCATAGCCATAGCCGTAACGTTTATGTCTTATTTCAGTTCCATTAAGGACTAGACTAATATTCGGCAAATGTTTACTGTTCACTAACTCTTGTACAAATCTCAAATCATTCTTAGGCGTTATATTTGCACGCATCACATATACAGTAGCATCAGCTACTCTTGAGATGATTTGAGTATCAGATACCAAGGCTGAGGGAGCACAATCCAGAATGATATAATCATATCGCGTTCTCAATTCTGTAATCAATTTATCAAGAGAATCATGAGTCAACAATTCTGCTGGATTTGGAGGGATAGTTCCTCCAGGAATGATATCTAGATTAGGAGATACCTTAGAAATAGGGATTATCAAAGAATCGATATCTGTTCTTGGATCAATAAGGAACTTGCTTGTTCCTTCAACATTCTCACTATGATTAAATGACCTAGCTAATCTCGGTTTTCTTAAGTCAAGACCTACAGCAATGACCTTCTTGCCTTGAAGTGCGAGAGATATTGCTAAGTTTGAAGAAACAAACGTTTTGCCTTCGCCTGAAGTCGTTGAAGTCACGATAATGACTTTCTCATCTGGAGGAGTCAACGTAAACAAGAGGCTAGTACGTATCTTTCTGAACGCTTCCGCCATCATTGAATTTTCCCCTTCCGATACAGCTATGGAATCAGTCATCTTCTCTTTAAATTCTTTATTTAAAGGAATATCACCGAGGGTAGGGAGTGATGAATTATCATTGATATCTTTGATAGTCTCTATTTGATATTTCAATAGATGAATGACATAAATAATTAGACTTGGAATCAAAGCTGCAAGAAATAAGGCAATCAGAAGAACAATCTTTTTCTTTGGAGTAACAGGATAAAACGTAGCCATAGCTGAGTCAACAGTTTTTGCATTATCAGCTTGAGCTGCTATGTTTATTGAATTCTGTTCCATCTTTTGTAACAAAAGAAGATATAATCCATTTTTAATCCTTTGTTGACGTGTCAACTCGAGCATATCATGCTCTTTAGTAGGTACTTCTTTAATCTTAGTATTGAACTTATCTAATTGTATATCAATGTCCTTTTGAGTAATCTTCAATCCTGCTCTTACACTATTGATGGTTGTGAACATTGACTTCTTTAGTCCATCGATGGTATTGGTCAGTCTCTTGATGACAGGATTTTGTTTAGATGAATTTTGGAGTAATCGGTCATATTCCAGCAACGCTTGGTTGTAGGTGTTGATAGCACCAGTCAATGGTGATTGTTGTAGTCCTACATTTGTCGGTACCAATTGCTTGTCATTTTTAGGGTCTTTAAGGTAATCTTCTAAGTAATCGATTAGACTAATCTGCGTCATATTCTCGATACTTTTCTTTTGGAAATCGCTGCCTTCGCTGTAAACAGTTTGAGCAAATCCTTCGCCCAAACTAACCATGCCTCCATTCTTTGTTTTAAACGCTTCTAGTTTATCTTCACTTTCACTGAGTTCCTTACTGATGATGTTTAGTCGTTCTTTAATGAAGTTCTCTGTTTTGACAGCCACCTGATTCTTATCCTTATTTGCATCTAGGTTGTACTCGTCAATTAATTTATTGACGAAATCAACTCCTTTTCGTGGATGAGTGGTAACTACAGATATATTTGCTATAGATGTCGTTTTACTCGCCGGCATGATATTGACTGCATTACGATAGCTCTTAGCATAAATGCTAGGAGAGATAATCGTAATAAGTAAGTCTTTACCTTCTAAATCAACTGATTTATTCTTGTTTTTGGCAAGATAAATACGACCTCTAACTGTGTGAACAACAGCAGGCAGTGAATCTATTCTGATAACAGCAGTCTTGTCTATGTCAATAGAATCAGATGGATAGGTAACATTCCAAGCGCCATTTCCTTCTTCTTCTAGGCGTAGTTGAATAGCACCTCCTAGGGTTTTCAACTGATAAGGTTCCATATCAGCAACGACAGGACTTTGGCGATAAATCTCTTTGTCTCTAAAGAAATTATCTTGTTGATATATGACGTATTGTTTGGTGTCGATGAGTGTCTGAGCAATCAACGAACGGCTCCCCAATATGATGATTTCGTTATCGATATTGTTTATGTTGTTCATAACACCTAAACTCTCAAGCATAGCTGTGTCACTCAGACCTCCTCCTTTGGTCTTATCTTTGATAAGGATAGTTGATTCTACGCCCCAATATTGTGTCGCGCTAAGAAGATAGAAAACGGCTACAGCAAGGCAAATAATTCCAGACAGCACATACCAATACCATTTTTCTAATACAGCATTCAATATAGCGATATAGTCTATTTTTTCTTCTGTATTCTCTTGATTTTCTAAATCTAATAGATTTTGTTCTTTCATGCAATAATACTTTAAATAAGTCAGATAATTAACGAGTGAAATTGACAATCAAACTAGCAAGTGAAATCAGTGTACCAGTGATGGAAATCCATAAACTAGTCACTGTGCCGACATCGGCATTGCGCGCTTTCGTCTTATTTGGTTGCACGTAGATAATATCATTTTGTTGTAAGTTGTAGTAAGGGGAATTTATAATATCCGCATCATTGAGATTTAATATCGCTATTTTTTTCTCTCCTTCAGCTGAGGTACGTATTAATTTTACATTATTACGAGTACCATATATTGTCATGTCTCCACTCATAGCTAAAGCTTCGAATATATTAAGCTTTTCGTTAGATGAGGTGAAGGTGTGTGGATTATTCACTTCTCCTATTACCGTTACTCTAAAGTTTGCCATTCTAACTGTTACCCAGGGTTCTGCGATATATTTTTTGAGTTTCCCTTTGAGCATAGCTTCACAATCGCGTTTCGTATAGCCAGCTACATGCAATTTCCCTAACACAGGAAATTCAATATCTCCGTCATTGTCTACCAAGTAACTTTGGATAGTCGGGGTAGAGACAGATGAAGATATCACTAAAGAAGTCGATGTGGCTGCTGTGAAATTGAAAGGAACAGCGAGTTGCGGATCTTCACAATTAACGATAATAGTCAATAAATCTTTCGGCATAATAGTCGCGTCGTAGAGTTTAGACCCTTCTTTTGTCGAAGAAAACGACTCGGCATTTTGTAAATAAGGAACATTTTTGTAAGCCGTACAACTACTTAATAAACTTATAAAAAGAATCATTGATACTATTAAGGAGTAACTTGTATTTTTCATTTTTTTCTATTTTGTAATATGATAACAACCAAAGCTATGGCTACACAGACAAAGATTACTAATCCGATAATATGGCTGCTTTGAGAGACTTTGCTTACCAACTCTTCTTGAGTTTGAATTCCTGGAACAGCTGCTAAACTATACCCAATCGCAGCTAAGACACTATTCCAAATGCCAGCACCAATCGTGGTATATGCAATAAATTTCCAGATATTCATCTTAGCCAATCCAGCAGGAATAGATATTAGCTGTCTAACAGCAGGTATCAATCTTCCTATGATAGTAGATATTGCTCCATGTTTATCAAAATATATTTCAGCATGCTCCACTTTTTCTTGGTTAAGTAAGCATAACCTACCCAGACGACTATTTGCAAATTTTACGACAAGTGGTCTCCCTAGAAAATAAGCCAAGCAATAATTAATTAAGGCACCTATATTAGCTCCTATGGTAGAGAATAAGACGATTAAGAATATGTTTAATTCAGAACCAGTGGCAGCTTTCCAAGCTGCAGGAGCAACGACGATTTCAGAAGGAAACGGGATGAAGGAGCTCTCGATGGCCATAAGAAGTGTGATAGTCCCATAATTGAGATTATCTATGCACCACTGTAAAAAATCAGCAACTCCTTGCATGTCCCCTCTTTATAACTATTTTTTGTTGATTTTGCCCCATGAATCTCTCAGTCCAACGGTACGATTGAATACTAAACTTCCGTTTTGAGTATCTGAATCGATAGTGAAATAACCGATGCGTTGGAATTGCAAATAGCTACCTACTTCTAAGCCAGCAGCAAAAGGTTCGATATAACAATTCTTCAATACTTTCAACGAATCAGGATTGAGTAAGTTTCTAAAATCGGCATTTTCCTCAGCTCCAGGATTCTCTACTTTGAATAAACGATCGTAAAGTCTAACCTCGGCTGGTAGACAATGCTCGGTACTCAACCAATGAAGCGTCCCTTTGACTCTTCTGTTAGCCTCGGGCATACCACTCTTTGTTTGAGGATCATATTCTGCATACACAGTAGTAACTTTACCATTAGCATCCTTGTCGCATCCTGTACAATTAATGATATAGGCATTTTTTAGACGCACTTCTTTTCCAGGTGTCATGCGGAAGAATTTCTTAGGGGCATCTTCCATAAAATCGTTTCGTTCAATCCACAATTCCTTTGAGAAAGGAATCGCGTGACTGCCTGCTGTCTCATCCTCAGGATTGTTTACCGCATCCATCATCTCTACTTGTCCTTCTGGATAATTGGTGATGACTAATTTGATAGGGTCAAGAACTGCTGATACTCGAGTTGCTCGTTTATTTAAATCTTCACGGACTGCACTTTCAAGTAATGAAATATCATTAAGTGCCTCGTATTTTGTATATCCGATACGTTCTATAAATAAGCGTATAGACTCAGGAGAATATCCACGCCGTCTATATCCACAAAGTGTAGGCATACGAGGGTCATCCCATCCATTAACTAAATTCTCTTTGACGAGCGTGAGTAACTTTCGTTTACTCATCACAGTATAGGTTAGGTTTAATCTATTAAACTCAATCTGTCTAGGTCTCGAGTCCTCTTGATGAGCCAAAGAACTGCCTTCTAATAACTTGATGAAATAGTTATACAGTGGGCGATGAACTTCGAATTCTAAGGTACAGATTGAATGGGTAACTCCTTCTAAATAATCACTCTGTCCATGTGCATAATCGTACATAGGATAAGCATTCCATTTCGTACCAGTACGATGATGAGGATGTTTGATTATTCGATACATCAATGGGTCTCGAAAGTGCATGTTGCTGTGAGCCATGTCAATTTTAGCTCGCAAGACCATTGCTCCTTCTTCCAGTTCGCCACTATTCATCTTTTCGAACAAAGCCAAACTTTCTTCTATAGGACGATTTCTATATGGACTTTCTACTCCTGGAGTAGTCGGAGTTCCTTTTTGTTTAGCTATTTCTTCAGCAGATTGCTCATCTATATAAGCGTGACCACCCTTAATTAGTTCAATAGCTAAATCCCAAAGGTCTTGAAAATAATCAGATGCATAATAGATGTTATCCCATTCGCAGCCTAACCATTGAATATCATTTTTGATAGCCTCAACATACTCATTGTCTTCTTTTGTCGGATTGGTATCATCAAAACGAAGATTACACTTGCCCCCATATTTTTTAGCTAGACCGAAATCTAGTATAAATGCTTTAGCATGTCCTATATGGAGGTAACCATTTGGCTCTGGGGGAAAACGGGTCTGTACCTTACCATTGTTCTTACCTTCGGCTAAGTCTGATTCAATCGCTTGTTCCACGAAATTTAGACTTTTCTTTTCTATTGTTTCTTTGTCGATTGGGTTTGTCATATTGATATAGTTATTCTTAAATCAAAACTAGACCGCAAAGGTAGTTGTTTTTTACTTTTATTCCTATTTTTATATGTTATATTAGACGGTTCCTGTCTCCATTTTGTCATAATGCTAACTGTCATCGAAATTTAATATCATTTTTTTGTCAAGGTGTAAGCTTTTCTGTACTTTTGTCTTGTTCTCTATAAAGGTATGTGATAGATTTGCTTTATTGCTAGTCTTTTGATTTATTATTAATCATCTTAAATTCTTGAAATGATACAGTTTATTGAATCCGAGTTGGAAATTTTACGGTCGCAACTAAATGAAATGTGGAGCCTTGTCTATAATCAACTAGATAGAGCTGGCGAAGCTGTGTTGACTAACAATAGGGAATTGGCTAGTCGAGTAATAAAACGTGAACGAAGAGTCAATGCTTTTGAGCTGAAAATCGATCGGGATATCGAAGAGGTGATAGAACTTTATAATCCCGTGGGGGTTGATTTACGTTTCGTGCTTGCCGTTTTTAAGATTAATAGTAATCTAGAACGCATCGGTGATTTTGCTGATTCGATTGCTCAGTTTGTGCATAAGAACCACATCCCTGCGGTAGACGCTGACTTGTATCTCAATCTGCGGATGACTGATATGGTTCAAGCTACCCTCTATATGTTGGAGAAGGCAAAATGTGCTTTCAATGAGGAGAAAGTAGATCTCACATCAAAAATATTTGAAAAAGACAATCTAGTAGATGAGATTAATCAAGAAGCAACAAAAATAATGGCTGCCCATATCAAAAACTATCCTGAGGATGCTGAATTCTGTTTAGATTTGACTAATGTCGTTCGTAGACTTGAGCGGACAGGGGACCATATAACAAATATAGCTGAAGAGGTTGTTTTCTATGTCGATGCCAAAGTGTTAAAACATGGTTCGATTAAGAGCAAAGGTTAAACTTATGTTATTGAACATGCTTTTAGTGTTGCATATGTCAAATAAATGTTGCAACTTTGCATCGTTATCCTGAAAACAATCTTTTTACCTTAAGAAAACTAATACCTATTGAATGGAAAATGGCCCTTTGTGAAAAGGGCCATTTTTTTGTTAATATAGGTCATATGGGATAACCATTCTTTATCCTTTGAATCTTTAGATTAATTTGTATCTTTGCCCCTCAGTAGTTTATTAAACAATAAATAATTATGTTTTCAGGAATTGTAGAAGAATACGCAACCGTAGTTGCGGTTGAAAAAGAGCAACAAAACATGCATATCACCCTTACTTGCAGTTTTGTAAACGAACTAAGTATAGACCAGAGTATTTCGCATAATGGAGTTTGTCTTACTGTAGTGGATATCACAGACGACCACTATACAGTAACTGCAATGCATGAGACAATCTCTAGATCTAATATTGGTTTATTTGCTATAGGTGATAAGGTAAACGTAGAACGAAGTATGGTTATGAATGGCCGTCTAGATGGGCATATCGTGCAAGGACATGTCGACCAGACAGCTTTGTGTACCGAGATACGCGACGCGGAAGGTAGTTATTATTTCCGCTTTCGTTATCATTTCGATAGAGAGATGGTTAAGCGTGGCTATTTTGCTGTTGATAAAGGTTCTATCACCGTCAATGGAGTTAGTCTTACGGTTTGTGATCCAGATAAAGATAGTTTCGAAGTAGCTATCATCCCCTATACTTATGAGCACACAAATTTCCACACGCTAAAAATAGGATCTGTCGTAAATATAGAATTTGATATTATCGGCAAGTACCTTACACGTATGAATCAACTACTCGAGTCAGAAGATTAAAAGAAATATCCTGTTTATTCAAAGAGCTCTCTGAAAGGAGGGCTCTTTGGGTAAATAGAGGTGTAATATTTTTATCTATATAGTGACTCGTTCTGTCCTAAAATTAAATTACAACTTCGATCTTGATAAAAAGGAGGTACTATTGTATACGCCTTTTATGGTTCAAATGTTATTTTTTTACATTTAACTTCTATGGAATGATTCCTATTTATTCGTCGTTACCAAAGAAGGACTTTGTGTTTATAAAATTGAACACAAAGTCCTTCTTTGGTAACGCTTAATCTTTAGAATCATATTTCTAGTAGTTGGATATCCCAACTCTTTAGCAAAGGACTAGAGGCTATTTCTAGCCTTTTTAACGCCATTAAAATATTCCATGGACTTTCCATTCAGGGAAAATAGAATAAAGACACGTTGATATGCTTGCTTATTTTACTATTGTTAAATAGGGGATATACAAAACTAATTAAGTGAAATACTTAAAACTAGGAGTAAGCAGAAGTGCTAATACCTTCACTTCGACTTTCTCCTAGTTTAGTTAGCAAAACGCTTTCTTCATAAAGTGAATTATTGTTTAGTAGTTATAAGATCATCTTAGGGGCTAGTAGGTGAGAAATTGAAGATTATTTTCTTTTGTATCTGTCCTGTGTATATCTCAATGATAAAAGAATTTCCAGCATAGACACTCCTATTATTAGCATAGATTGTTTTGTCTAACCATACCCATATACTGAGCGTATTGTAAGTACTATCTCCATTGACACATTCATGGACTGATGCACTAGTTCTGGAAAGGGTAACTCCTGGTAGGGCAGCTAGTTCCTCAGTTATAGTACTCCATGCATCGTTTGCAATCACAGAAAAACGTGTATAGAAGTAGTTTGTATTTTCGCTCATAGCCAAACTACCTTGAGTAAGTCCTAAGAAGAAGTAATTATCCGTGGTCACATCCATGATATCTTTCTGTTCGACCACAAAGGTTTTCAGCTGTCCTGTCATCTGATTTGATGCTATATCAGCCTCTATTGCTTCCTGTTCAGAGTTGAAACCTGTGGCATTGACATAAGTCATCAAGAAAGAATAGACCGTATTTCGATTTAATTGACTTACAGGTGTTTTCTCAGATATTTTGATAAAGCTCAACTTGTAATAGTACATCACATTTTTATACATTGCTTTTAAGAGGATACAACTAGTTGTCGCGCTTGAAGTAGGAGCGATATAGGTTTCAAACATATTATCAGTGACAGGAATCCATGCACTCGAACTGATTTGTTCAGGCCCTGAATCTGCTTCTGCTTTACTAATATTATCATCACCTCTTGCTATTTGATTCACGGCAATGATTTTTATCGCACTAATTTGAAAGTTTTCTGCTTCGTGTGCGTCAATAGTTACTTTAGAAACCATCCGCTCAAAACGGATGCCTGTTTGTTTTACGCCATAGGCTATCCCATCTGCAAATTCGGTGACCCCTATAAGTGGAATCGAAGTGAGCATGGTCCCCGTATTTACAGTATAGATAAATGTATTATGAATGACGGATGCATAGTCATCCCCTAGGACAGGTAGTGCAGGAAGCTGATCTCTTAGATTAGCCGTTAATACTACTTTGGTTGCCTTTGTCGTTTCGCGCATCAAGGCTAATATTGTCCACTGATTCACGACACCTTCTACGGGACGCAATTTGATAGCCTCTAGATTAGCTATCAGTGTGTCATCACGCAACGAATAGGCAAAAGTATACGCTGAGGATGCTTCATCATATTCAAATACCCATGCGGTATAACTCGTGATAGCCCGTTCTGTCTCGGACCAACTGCTAGCGTCGTATTCTCCTCTAGTAACGATAGGTAATCCAAATGCAGGGGTATCGATGCCAAACGAAACAGCAATATAATTTTTCTCTGCAAAAGAGTCATTTACCTTTTCTACTTCAATAGGCCCCTGATTACTACAACCGAATGTAATGAATAACAAACCGAGTAGCCATATCCTTTTCCTCAGAAGAGCATCTTTTGTATCTGTTAGATAATTTTTCATGATTCTATATTTTAGCTAAATATTTATTATTCATCATTATGGTGCTTGACTAATGGATATCTCACGGTCTCCTGTTTCCCCATTGAAGTGTACTTTGATTATCGTAGTCCGTACAGCACCAGTGGTATTGGTAGACAAAGCGCGAAATATTACCGCCGTTCCAGCACCACTATCAGCTTCTCCTTTATCAGGAGTCATCACGACCCATGAATCACCAGGATCAATGACTTCCCATGGTTGGTTGATAGAGGTCACGGTACCATCAATTTCTGAACCGTTTGTTCTACCGAGAGATACATTCTCTGTAATGATTGTATTCAGTGCTGAGAAATCTTTCTTCACATCACGAATACAACGTACTGCAGAAGCTTGTTGAGGTTCTGCATGAATGTGGTCATTGTAAGAGTCACTTTGTCCAGGTTCTGTATGCATCCCAGTAAGCGCGTGGATATGTCTTCCGGAACCTCTACTATTAGAATGTTCTGCTCCGTGTAGGAACATGGCACAAGGACGAATTTCCCCAGCTACCTCATCAGACGAATTTGTCCAAAGGAAACTATTTACTGTAATCGAAGAACCTTGTGTTACGGACACGCCATCAAAACCATACCCCTTATTATCACTGCTTCCATCAGTTGTTCCAGGGTCGTATGCTCCACTGATAGGGAACCACGCATAATCCTCTTGGTCTTTTACTTGAATGACTGCTTGGTCTCTATTAGTGTCACTCCAATTGATTTCATTGTTTGCAGATAGTCCACCGAAAAAGGAATAATCTATCGTGAAATCTTCTGGATTTTCTGATAAATAACAATATTCATCCTCCTCAAATAGATCTGCATTACTTGACTCCCATTTCCAAGACGTCAAAAGATTTCGTGTACGCTCCGTTTCCGAATTGAATCGATGGGTAGTATTATCCCAACCCAGAGGAGTTGGAACCTTGAATTCTTGATAATTAATGAAAAATCCATAGTAAGGCGCATCATTCACATAGGGCCCAAAATAGAGATACTTGATCAATTGATTACCCATCGTAGCTTGATATACACAATGTGGCACATAAATCAGATTCTCTGTCCAATTGTAGTTTAAACTAGATTTCACCTCAGTATAAGTGTCTCCAATTCCATAGTACTTCCAATTCTTTACAGTATTGCTAAATACATAAGCATCTACTGGAGGTACTCTATAACCGGGTGGACAAGGGTCATAGACTGTTTTTAAACCTAAATTGGTGGTCGTTGGGTCAAATCCTTTAGCAGTACCCCATAAATATTTACCCGTAGTCCCATCCAGTATTTCAGATAGTCCGTCTTGTATTAATTTCTCTGGATGCTGTATGGTATAGTCAATGGCATTTTGTTCCGTCAGTGCTTCACTGATATTAACGCCCCATCCATCTCCCGAGGCAAGGTAATTGACTGTTTGTATAGGATTGGTCGATTCAGAGATTGATGCTGCACCAATAAAAGGATCTTTACGTCCCCACTGATAAAGCAATCCCAAAGACGAGACGCCTGGTTGATTAGATAGTGCACCTAGGTTACGGTCCATAATCTTATAACCGTTGAGTGTCCAATCCTGAAGAGAACCCTCTTTGACGTTTCCCGGGTCATCTGTATCAAATACATCAGGGCAGACCCAAATGTGCCATGACCAAATAATGTTATCCTGGTCATCAAAAGCACCTATAAGCGCATTGCCTCCTTCATCTGTTATCCGGATGGTTCCATCAGGGTCTTCAAAATGAGTGTAACTGCTATTATTGTAGTTACTTCCTGTATTTATCTTGTAGCGTAGTGCTCCCAAATCTGAGTCATAGATTGCTTGTGTAGCTCCCCAGTCATCTAAGTTTGGTTTACTTTCTAACTGAATCAAACCTGATTTTGTTTCCCAAATAACTTTGATATATGCTGGATTTAAAGTCATGTCCTCACATATATTTACTCCCTCGACGATATTTCCACCGATTCCATTTCCTTTGATCGTAACGTTGATAGCATGAATCCCTTCAGTTGCTAGATAACAATTTGCACTTTCGGGCTGATCTTGTACGACAATAATCTGTTTCTTGATTTTTCCAGCTTCGATGTAAAATTCAGTTTGTCTGCGGATAGATGAGTTTGTGCTTTGGGGAGTTATTTTCACTCTATTCCCCTCACGGACTATAGTACACCAACTTGAAAACGTATTGTCGACCAGATTCCAATCTGGATAATTCTCCAATCCGACCGTTACATATTGGGTATTGGTCTCCTCATGAGTGTAACTAACATAACTCTTATCAGTCGTCAATGTATATTGAGTGTTAACCCCTCGTAGATTCTCTACTATATCATAAGCATCTACTGTCATGCTCGCTACATCTTGATTGAGTGCCTGCTTAGGGGTAGGGGTACCTGGCCCTTGGACAGATACAATATTAAATACATAGGAGTGATTACGAATTAAATCATATTCTTTAATCTGACCACTTATCGAATCGTAATCTGCAAGGTCTATTCGGTAATAAGTCGGTCCTTCAGCGTCAGCTAGTCCTGGTCCATGATAAATACCCCCGATAACCATCTTAACTCTTTCAGGAGCTGTGGATGTAGGAACGATATTATTACTTTCTGGAAGATATATCTGATTGATGAAAGTGTTGCCTAGTCCAATGCTTCCTGAGGTTGGTTCCCATACGAGAGGCGTATCTATATCTAGTTGACTCGCCCCACTTGGTATATCGGTCTGAGTAAATTGTATAGTCGGGTCAGCGTCTGGAGTGGCAGCTATAGGAGCGCAGAAACCCTCTTCGGTAGGGTAGTATACGCGTATACTTGTCATCTCAAAAAGTGGCGAACTGTCTTCCTTGAATAATCCTAAACCTTCGGAATCATACGATGCAGCATTGACTAAGATATGTATCTTAGCTATAGCTCTATAGAGGTTTGCTGAACATGAGACCGTTTTGTTGTTGAACGATATCGCCTCGTCATGTGTTCCCCACATAGGAATACGACGAGAGGTGATGTCCCATTTTTCTGTCAGTTTATATCTCAACAGTTGTTTGATGGCCGCTCTCGAATTTCCTAAATTGTCTGTGAGTAATTGCTTAATCTCAGTGATTGAAGTGTCACCACTACCATTGGTGATGCCTTGGTCTTGTAAGTTGGCCAAAATCATCAAGCTATACGAAGCATCTTCTATTTTAAGGGTCTTGGACAGAATTAAATCTCCATCTGTATCTTGCCCTTGAGCAGTCATGTCCGTGATATAGTCAACTAGACTGTTGTTATTGTCAAAACGAAGAATATAAATGTCACTGACGTCTATCAGTTGTTCTGCAGACGTAGCAGCAGCATTGCTATCATTGTCCCCCGAAGTCGTATTCACACGTGTTGCTGTTGGCTGTATAGGCAGATTGAGTAACAATCGGAAATTAACCTCTGTAGCAATTCCTTGATCTCCTTGACTCGCTAGCTCATCATTAGAATCGGAACATGCAGCAAATCCTAACATGACGAAGCAACAGATAGCAGCAAATCTTAAGTATAGGTATACTGTCTTTTTCATAATTGTGATTCTTTGAATTACCATTTTATTTGTTTATAAACCTCTACCCATGGAAGAGGATGTATAGTCAATGTCAGTTCTGCATCACTTCTCTCATCAGGGTCTTGCCATTGTGGACTATTAGGATCTGGTTCACCCTCAAGCGGATGCCCCAACAATGGAATCTTATCTATTGCTAATTGATAGATATAATTGCGGACAATACCAAATTCCATTGGCCCCATCAAGGCGTTGTTATTGTTGTCGAGATGTTTGATTACGGCATAATAATGAACCGGATATCTTCCATTCGCATTTGCTGGATAGCGAGCTATTCCAGCTTCTTGTAGGCTTAATCTCTCTGTCTCACTTAAAGGAGATGCTGGTTCTGTATCCCCTAAGAGTGAACTCAGATTGTAATTATGTGCAACTAAAAGGGCATAGCTCGTATAAATTATTTTGCCATAGACATAGAGTGTCGCATCAGTAGGGATAGCTTCATCGGGGATGACTTCCCCTTCGATTTGTAAGGTCGTAGACACCCCACGTTGTTGTGCAAAGGTACCTGGTTGAGTATTCTCGGTACAATAGGCCAATATGTTCGATACGTCTGACTGAGTAGGCAATGGATTGAATCCCGTATTTGTCCATTGGCTATTAATCAATCCAGTCATAGCAGTAGCACGTTCACTTGTCGTGCCTGTTTCTAAAATATGCTTTTGTGCCCAGTTTGGGTCCACTTGGTATCTTTGTGGATTTCCTTCTGTAAACGGGGTTTCAAAAGACCAATGATTCATCCAATTGCCCGTCGCAATATAGTCAGGAGCCACTGTTCGTCCCATGAAATAACACGTATTGGGGATGTGTAATACTTGATAGCTGTTTAGTTGAACACTCAACGAAGGACTTATTGCACTACTGCCCGATTCAGGAGCTGTATTGATTACTCTCAAATCGGTATCTGCAATCGGATAGATGTTATTTGTTTTCCGAACGACATAATCTATCCGCGAAGCTAATCGAGAAATATCAATCGTTTCGTCCTGTCCTGTGAGTTCAGGCATCGCATAGGGTATGGCTGGATTTAGTATTCCATTCTCTTGAGTAAATTTCACAAGCATAGGAGGTTCACACGTAGTCATTGGATAGTAATTGTCTGTAGCAAGAGCCGTCACATCAGGGATTGATACAATGGCTGTCTGTATATTTTGACCTATGGTAGGTCTGTTTTGCAGTTTGGTATAGTTAGCTAGTACATATATACGATATTCGGTATCTAGTTCCGCATCTGGGAATCTGATTTTATCTGTCTGTAATACATTTTCTGTTTGAGTGAAATTTCCAGGATTGACGATGCTCAGATGTTTGATAATCCCTGAAGCATCAGTAAGAAAAATCATCATGTTGTTTACCTTGTTTTCTTCTGACCTTCCTGCAGGAAGGTTGCTTAAATCTACGCTAGGTGTACGTGTCGTTTTACGATCTACGTTAAGGGACAATTTGGTTGTCGGAGTCGTCGGACTAATGTCCCATGTAGGTTGAGTAATGATGATTTCTGTAGGGGTGAATTTGAAGAGTATGGAAAGTGTGACTTCTTCTCGGTAATCATAAATCCCTCCAGTTTCGACAGATAAACTATTATCTATCAAAAATTGAGTAATCCCGATGCTAGCGATTACATTTCCTGTTTTATCTTTAAGAAATATAACACAATCATTTTCATCTTTGAAACGGAATACATTGAAATCCGATTCAACTAATTGAGTTTCACTGTTGTAAGTGAGTGATGGAGTACAAATCGCTTCGGTTGTCATAGCATCTCCCATAGACATATCATACATAGCCATCAATCCATCCATGCTAACTTGAGGATAGCCTTCTAGATTGGATGAATCCCATGCTGGATTGTCAATAAGAACACGCATATTAATGTATGCCGAATGGAGTCTTATCGTTCCTTCTGCATAACCTTCTTCATCCATGTCTATATCCATTTGTCCCATATATAAAGGATCATTCCCGGTATAAACCTCGGGATAAGAGGCAGCATAAACTCTTCCTTGAGTCCAATCGTTTGTATCTGATAATGCGGTGTCGTCTGTTGTATTGGCCCATGCAACGATGTGGTAACTTCCAGGTTCTAGACTGACTGTTGCTTCAGGCTGTTCTATGAATGTGTTTCCTGTTAGTTCTTGACTAGTAACCAATGTGCCCGTATCGATATTGTATACGAGTAAATCTATCTGACTGATTTTCTCGGAGAACATAGCGGAATCATCTGTATCCCCTACATACTCGAAACTGATTATTTTAATCTCTTCTGAAGGATCAACCAAAGGTGGGCAATCACTTCTATCTTCTTTGATGTTGACACAGCTAGTCAACAAGGAAAGAACCGTTACTAAAAGAGAGTAGTATAGTATTGTATAGCGTTTCATTTCAAGAAATTTAGGAGTGATTATAAATATAACAAAGGGACGAGACGAATCATCTCGTCCCCATATTTAGTTGAAGCAATTTTTTGCTAATCAATAAGCTATTGAACTACTGGTGTTGCTGTAACAATACCCCAAGGTGCTGCTGTACAAGTCACTGTCAAATTCAATTTAGGCATTTCTGGATCAGGAGTGATTTCTTCAGGAGTTACACTGAAATCAGCTATCTGATATACGTTTTGTCTATAGACAGAAGTTAATTCCTCATCACTTACTATCAGTCCATCGACTGTCACGAAATAGTTAGAGAACATTCCAGTGTCATCACCAGTGAATCCATTTGCTAATGCATAACCAGGCATTAATTGACCTGACACTTCAAATATAAAGTGAGGGACCATAGTTCCATTTTCAGAAGTTTCGTTATCCATGCTACCAGCAAATAATTGGAAAGCATAGCATTTGTCACCGTCGATTACTGTATCATCAGCTACTATGGATGCCCAATCAAAATCATCAGTGGCATAGGCAGCTAATCCTGTAGTCTTAAAATTACTACTATCATAGAAGAATCGATTTATATTATCTGTACCTGCCTCTAAGCTTGACATTGTATAGAAATTGTTTACAAATACTGAATCAACATGTAGGCTAAGTAGTCCTGTTTCTGGAAGAATATTGCCAAGTTCAAATCGAGCAACTATAGCCCCCAAAGTGATGTCTGATTTGTAATCTGTATCAACTGTTGTAGTTGCATCAGCTTCTACAGGAGCAGTACCAAATAAAGTCACATCGTCCAATGTTTGGAGATCTACATCTGTCTCCGCTTTTATCGTAACTACGTTCATATTTTGAGAGGCAATCGGTAGGTTCATCAAGAAGTCAGTTGGCTCAGCTACATTTTGTCCATCAGCTATAGTTCCTTCAGACATATTGATATAAGTGATGGCATTTGAGACTACTGTAACTGTGTTTGGCACTGCAGTTAATTGGTCGAAAACCATAGTTAATCCATATTCTTCTGTTGGAGACCAATTGTAACGTAACCTCGAACCTGAATAGTTTAGATAACAAGTCAAATCATTGTAATCAACCTCCATTGACGTAGCGCTTGTCGTTTTATCCTCTACTGCTCTAGTATCCATCGCAATACGTGACGGTAAGGTAAGTCTGAAAGTACATGCCTCTTGTTTAGAAGCTTTTTGCAAGGTAGCATCATCGCTTGAACATGCAGTGAACATAAATCCAGCTGCCAACATTCCAAAAAATAAAATACGTTTTTTCATAACTTTAAATAATTAGTTAATAAATGAATCCTAAACTCTCTTCTATACTAATGTATAACCTATGTGCGCTAAGTCCCATCCGTTACGAATGACCATTGCGATAAGTATACTTTATTTCCATTGGTATATTTTCCCCCAGGCTAGTAAGTTCTTTCGAGCTGTTTCTAATCCCATGTGTGCGGCTCTCTCAAAATGAATCTTTGCTTGGTTGATGCGTCCTTCTTTGATGTCTACTACTCCTTGGTTGTTGATGGCTTCGGGGCTTCCTTCTGGGAAATGATATCCTTCATTAATTTCCACCTTTGTCATCTCATTATAAGAAATGAAATAGTCTGAATGTCTTAATTTAGGAAGAACTCCTTTTTTCAAGAGCGTATATAGTTGCCCTCCTGCTAAACTCTTTATCTTGTACTCTTTTTGGTCAGGAGTCAATGTCTCATCTTCGATATAGCTGATGGCTTTGTCTTTTTCGGGATAAGTAGATGCTCTAAGTTCTCTGAGTAATCCATCCATATCTTCTGGGGTACTTCCTGTCTCTATGATAGAGCCTTCGAGTTGTATTTTCTCTTGGATGAAATCGACTACCGCTTGGGTACGTGCTTGAGCAAGTTCTGCATTGTGTTCGTATCTTCCTTCAGGGGACGCATATCCATGGATGGATATCTTAGCTACATGAGTATCATCGTCTGCTTTGACTTCTTCAATCATTTCGATGATTTTATCTAGTTCTCGACCGTTTTTACCTAGAGTAGGGTCAATAATCGCTTTATCCAATGAAAATTGGATGAAGGCCTGTCCTTTACGTACGATTGGTTCGGGCATATACTTGACTGATAGTGGTATCCAATAAATCTCGTTTGGTATATCGGTTGTTGTTAGATATCCGAATTCTTGTGATTCATTTCCACAACCACATAAATCATAATAGTAATTGATTTTAGATAAATTCATCCAGTTTTCTTTTGGTATCACAACTTTATAATCAACAGATTGATCTTTCCCATTGTATCGTTTAGCTTCGGTAGCTACGTTCTCCGCTGGGTTTCGATTGAATAAAATATGTCTTTTATAACCATTGATGATTAACAAAGGCAATTTCTTTTCCATCCCTTCAGCGGGTGTCGCCTCTAGCCCTGTAACAACAGGATAAATCACTAACGTACGATTTGCTTTGAGGTGTAAATCTGAAAGATTAAATGCAGCCATAATTTCCATTTGGTTTCCTACTGTCTTTGTCTCAGAGGAAATCAATGCCACACTTGGAGCCTGGGCAAAGGCTACTGAACTTGTTGTTATTGCAATCATCGATAGGATGAATGCTTGCTTGATTGTTCGCTTCATAAGAGTCCTATTTTGATTACTAAAATTGATAAATGAGTTTCATCGCTGCTTTTGTAGGTCCGACAAAAATCTTGTGGTCTTTGTCAATGAAATGTCCACAATGAGGACATTCATATTTTTTATACCAAAAGATAGATACGCCAGCACCGATTTCTACTTCAAATCCCCAGTGCTTGGCTAATGGCCATTGATATCCTATTGAGACACCTGCCCCTGCAATATCGCCTTGATAACGATAATCTTGAGTACTTTTGTATAAGCCAAATGGTACAGTGAAGTTTCCACCATTTACATTGGCATAGTGAGCATGTACACCGATAAATCCGGCGTTGAATACATCACAGAACCAATAGCGGAAGGATGGCTGTACGAGAAAATGTTTCCATTTCTTATTTTCTTTGAATGTAAATGGATTGTATCCAACCAAGACTTCTAGCGATGTCTTAGGGGAAAGACTGATTTCGCCTAGAAGATTAGGGGTCATTGTCCCAATGCCATAAAGGAGATTAGTCTTAACTGCAAATTCATGCTTGAAGGGTTGTTCATAACCGCTTGGTTGCGTTTGAGCATTTGCTTGACCTATGGAGATTAATAGGACGCTTGTCGCAATAAATAAGTACAGTAGGGTAGTTCTCATTATAGTAAACGTTTTTATTAGATAATTGAAAAATATTAATAATAGAATCAGTATATCCTATTTATATTTATCATTATAAGTAGATAAAACAAGTAAATACTTTATTATCTAGAGATTAACGCAAGTAATATACAACAAAATAAGGTTCATATGTTATTGAAATAGAACCAAATAATATGAAAATCGACCCAAAAGAGAGTTTTAATACAAAATGAGACATATGTCCCAATTATCTGAAATAAGGAGTTAAAGAAAAATTTATTTTTTAGAAATAGGTAGATAAAAAAGAAATATTAATACAATAAGTACCAATATTCTATACAGATATATAACAGACTATGAGAGAAAGGGCTGACACTGAGTCACTTTTATAGGCCGAAAAGGAAACTGATTTTTTTCTGAATCTGGCCAGTGTATACGTTTAGACTGAAGTTATTTCTTGGGTAACGACTTTTGTTCTGCTCATAGGTCTTCTTATCTAAATAAACCCATATGCTAAGCATGTTGTAACTTCCATCTTGATTGATACATTTGCTTGATAAGGCTTCTGATATAGATACAGAAACACCTGGAAGGGCAGCGATGTCATTTTGCAAAATGGTCCAAGCGGTATTTGCGATGACGGTGAAGTGAGCATAATAGCATTTGTCGTGGTCTTGCATCGTCAGTGGTCCTGAAGTGATGCCCAAAAAGAAACGGTCATCCGTAGTGACATCCATGGTGTCTTCTTGATAACTAACAAATTGTCTGACCAAGGTATCTGATTGATCTAAAGATGGGGATGAGGCGATGGCATCTTCTTCAGATTTATACCCTATCTTTATGAGTTCGTCGATGAAGAGTGAATAGATACGATTTCTTTCGATGGTTTCCAGCAGTTCTGTTTGCTGGTAAGGATTGATAAAGTGCAATTTGTAATAGCATCTCACGCCTTGATAGAGTGCTCTGACAAGCATATAGCTCTTTGACAGTTCATTTGTAGGTGCAATATATGCAGTAAATCGCCCATGGCTTGCTGATATCCAATGGTTAGACATTTGTTGTGATGTCGATGCCGAAGAATCAGGCATGCCATCGCCTCTAGCAATCTGATTAGTGCCCCCTATTTTGATTGCTTCAATCGTTATGTCGGTCGTTTGACGATGCTCAATGACGATTTTAGAAATCATTCTCTCGAGGGTGAGCGTCGAAGTCTTGAGATTGTTATGTATTCCATTGGTGAAACTAGTTTCTCCTACGAGTGGTACTGAGGTCATCATATTGTTGTTTGTGCTGATGTCATAGACTAGTTGGTTATGTATCACTTGATTATACATTTCTCCTTCCTTAGGTGTCGACGAGAGTTGATTTCTAAGATTCGATGTGATGACAACTTTTGTGGCTGCATTTGATTCGCGTAATAAAATCCATAGCGTCCACTTGTTGGGTTTTCCTTCGATGGCTTTGAGACTTATTGCTTTCTGGTTTTCTATTGTTTGGTCATTGCGCACACAATAACTATAGGTATATTGTCCCACTGAGGAATCGAAGTTGAATACCCAAGCCGTATAGGTCTTGACGGTACAATCTGTTGCAGACCAATTGCCCAGCTCGTCGTGCTCTGTAGTCGTCAAGATAGGAAGACCAGAACCATGACTATCTATGTCTAGAGTAATCGCAATATTCGCTTTGTCCAATGGAGAAGGTTCATCATCGGGCTTAGAAAGGTCTTCTCCACCACTACATGCCGCAATGATGAACATCATGACAATGATGCACAGTTCTCTATAAGATTTTGATGGGCATATATGCATTGGTAGATAACTCATTATTTAATAGGTATTTGGTATGTTGCTAGTAGATTAGAATACATGATTGTTTCAATCATATATAATTGTGACGCTTTTTCATCTCGATTTTTACGTGTAAACAATTAACAAAGCTTCGTCTCTGTGTGGCTAGATTTAGTTGTGAGACTTACAAAACATATTCTAATACGACAAAAATACAACTTTAGTTTTTATCTCATTATTCTATTTGAACCAAAAAGTAGGCTATTTGTCCCAAATGATGGCTTTTATTCTAAATGGGATAAATAGACACCTATATGAGATGTATAGCTAAAACATTTAAAGTCGTGGGGACGGTATGATTAGGGTATTGTATGACGATTATGTACAAAAAAAAAGAATAGATATCTAATCTATTCTTTTTTTTGTTGAGAATATATCTTCTCAGTTAGGCTTCACTCCGAATGGAATACTTGTCACTAAGCGATGCCTGAGAATCCCATAAAGGCCATTGCAAGGAGTCCTGCAGTGACTAAAGCTACTGGGGTACCTTTCATTCCTTTAGGAATGTGGCTGTATTCCATCTGTTCTCTCAATCCTGCGAATAAGATCAATGCAAGACCAAAACCGAGAGCAGTAGAGAAAGCGTACACTACTCCTTGAAGTAGATCCATATCTTTCTGGATAACAAGAATCGTCACACCCATGATACAACAGTTTGTTGTAATCAAAGGTAAAAACACGCCAAGTGCTTGATAGAGAGCTGGAGATACCTTCTTGATGATTATCTCTACCATTTGAACCAAGGCAGCGATAACGAGAATAAAGGTAACTGTCTGGAGGTATCCAAGGTCAAAAGCATCTAAGACGAATTTCTGAATCAGAAATGTGACTATCGTTGCTATGGTCAATACAAATGCTACTGCAGCACTCATGCCGACAGCTGTTTCTACTTTCTTAGAAACTCCTAGGAATGGACATATCCCTAGGAACTGGGACAACACGATATTGTTGACAAAAATCGCTGAAATAAAAATAATAATATATTCCACTGTTATTTAATTTTCGAGGTTTATCTTTCTATTTGATTAAATTAGGCTTTGCCTTTGATCTTGTTTACTACAGCAATCAAGTAGCCCAATGCAATAAATGCTCCAGGAGCTAGTACAAATAGTAACATACCATATTGCTCAGGGAATAGGGATACACTGAAAATCTTACCTGTACCAATTAATTCTCTGATAGCACCAAGGATAGTCAATGCCATGGTGAAACCAAGTCCCATACCTAATCCATCAAAGAAGGAAGGGATAACCTTATTCTTAGCAGCAAATGCTTCTGCACGGCCAAGAAGGATACAGTTTACTACAATCAACGGGATGAAGATACCGAGTGAATTGTACAATGCAGGTGTATAGGCTTGCATCACCATCTGAAGAAGGGTCACAAAACTTGCAATGACAACAACAAATGCAGGAATACGTACCATATCAGGGATGATATTTTTAATACTTGAGATTACGACATTGGAACAAACAAGCACAAATAGTGTAGCGATTCCCATACCGAATCCATTGATAGCTGATGAAGTCGTACCGAGAGTAGGGCACATACCCAAAAGAAGTACAAAAGTTGGATTTTCTGTGACGACTCCGTTCATCAAGGTTTTGAAATTATTCATAGTCTTCTTTATTTTTGAGTAGTTGTTTGACTAGTTTCTTGTTTTGCATAGGCCATATAGGCTTGGTTGACAGCCTTAAGGAATGCACGTGAAGTGATTGTAGAAGCAGTAATCGCTTGGACTTCTCCTCCATCTTTTGATACGGTAAGTGCTTTCTCTTTAGGTGAAAGTCCTATGACTGACCCTTTTTGTCCTTCTTGAAACCAAGTAGCCGCTCTAGAACCTAGGCCTGGAGTTTCACTTGTCTCAAGGATAGAGTAGTTCAATATATTTCCTTCTGGGTCAAAACCAACAAGTACTTTTAGGTCACCACCGAATCCTAAAGTGACAGACTCTACTGCTGCACCAATGAATTGTTTATTTTTCGTAGCAGGGTATACTTTGAAAGTGAGTTCTTTACCTTCGAGTGTTAGCGTTACTGTCTCGACCTCATTTGCTGGGTTATTATCAAATCCAGATACGACTTGTGCGATCGCTGTTTTTAATGCAGCTGATTTGGCTTGGGCTATTGGACCTGTGGTCAGTTGATTAACATAGGCTAATATGCCTGTGGCAATCACACAGATACCGGTCAAAACCAATAGCATATTTCTAAGAGATGATTGTAATTTCTTCATGTCTATATCTTATTTTTCTTTTATCCTACTTTTTTGGGCAGTGAACTGAACAATGTAGGGCGAATATATGTATTGATTAATGGGGTGAAACCGTTCATGATGATGATAGCGAATGACATCCCTTCTGGATAGGCACCCCATACACGGATGATGATAGTCAGTAGTCCGATGGCAACTCCATAAACCATTTGTCCTTTAAATGACATTGGTGAAGTCACATAATCTGTAGCCATAAAGATAGCACCTAGCATCAAACCACCACTCAATATCTGACTTAAACCATCTGCATACATGATAGGATTTACAAGATGAAGAATCTCTGCGAAGATAAAGGCTGTAGCAATGATTGTTATAGGTATGTGCCACGTAATTACCTTTTTCCAAATCATGTAGACCAATCCAAGCAACAAAGCCAAGGCTGACATCTCACCAATAGATCCGCCAGTCGTTCCGATGAACATCTCCCATGCACTTGGTAGTTGGTCTAGACTGACACCGGGAGCATGATTGAGTACACCTGTCATGATGCCTAGAGGAGTTGCTCCTGAAGCACCATCTATAGCTTTCGAAGCCCATTCATTTACTGGCCATGTAGTCATCTGAGCAGGGAATGAGATAAGCAAGAATACACGTCCCATCAATGCAGGGTTGAATAAGTTGTTTCCTAATCCACCAAAACTCATCTTGATGACGCCTATAGCAAATGCAGCGCCTAAGATGACCATCCATAAAGGAAGTCCAGAGGGCAGATTCAAGGCCAATAGAAGACCTGTCAAGGCTGCAGAACCATCGGTAATCGTCAAACGGTCACTTTTGAAAAGATATTTGTTGATTACGAACTCAAGAACGATACAAGATAGTACAGACGTCAAGATTATATAAAGGTCTGCAAGACCAAAATAAAGAAGTGATACAGCTAGAGCTGGAATCAAGGCGATGAGTACGCCTTTCATATTGCTTTGTATCGTGTCGCCATTGTGAATATGTGGCGAAAGAGATACGACAAGTTTTTTACTCATGTTATTTATTGATTTCTTGTTTAGTATATTTAATATTAAGATCCAAGCGTAGATTATTTCTTTGATGATTCTGATGCTGCACGTGCTTCCGCTGCACGAGCTCTCAAGATACCACCTACTTTGGCTTTACTTAGTCTGCAATAATCTGTAATAGGGCGTTGCGCCGGACAAGTAAATTGACAGCTACCACATTCGATACAGTCCATGATACTGTCTTTCTCAACTTTGTCCCACTCTTGTTTCATTGCTTGAGCAATTATTAAATAAGGCTCTAATCCCATAGGGCAAGCTTCGATACATTTACCACAACGGATACAATCCTGAATCTCTAGGCGGCGTGATTCTTTTTCTTGCATGATGAGGATACCTGAAGTTCCTTTCGCTGAAGGTATCTCTAATGTTGGAAGTGCTTTTCCCATCATCGGACCACCAGCAATTACCTTGCCTGTGTCTTCTGGTAATCCTCCACATTCATCAATCATCTGACTTAGAGGAGTACCAAAACGGGCCCATAAGTTAGATGGTTTAGCAACAGAACGACCAGTGACTGATACTACACGTTCGAAAAGTGGTTTGTGCTTCATCACAGCTTGATATACTGCAAAGGCAGTCGCTACATTTTGCACTACAGCACCTGTAGAAATAGGCAACTTACCACTGCCTACTTTTCGATTGATGATGGCATCAATCAATTGTTTCTCACCTCCTTGAGGGTATTTTATCTTCAAAGGAACTACTTCAACACCTGCGTATTTACTCGCAACTTTGGTCATGAGTTCTATTGCATCTGGCTTGTTGTTCTCAATACCTATATAGGTCTTGTTTACTTTGATTGCCTTCATCAATAGCTTGACTCCGATTAATATTTCCTGAGCATGTTCCAACATCAACTGATGGTCAGCTGTAAGGTAGGGCTCACACTCTACTGCATTGATGATTAGACATTCTGCAGTGTTTCCTGGGGGAGGCATTAATTTGACGTGTGTAGGGAAGCAAGCTCCACCCATTCCGACGATGCCAGCCTCTTTGATGGTATCAATAATTTCTTTAGAGTCGAGAGCTGTCTCTGTAACGAGGTCTGGAGTGCGGTCGATGGTATCAACCCACTCATCGCCTTGTACATCGATGATGATACATGGTTTGCGATAACCACTTGCATCAATCGTCGTATCTAATTTGGCTACTTTCCCACTTACAGGACTGTGTATTGCAGCTGAGACGAAACCGCCTGCTTCTGCAATCTTCTGTCCTACTAGAACTTCATCACCTCGTTTCACGATAGCTTTTGCTGGTGCTCCGATGTGTTGTCCAAGTAAGATAATTGCTTGTTTTGGTAATTCGGCTTGACGGATGTTCTGATGGGCAGATATTTTATTCCCCTCTGGATGAACACCACCGATTGAAAATGTTTTCAACATATTCGTATAGGATTACTATATATATAATGTGTTTTTAGTCTCTTAATTGTTTTACTTAGCTTTTGTGCTTGAGGTTGCTGGAGCTTTGGTAGCAGGTGCTGCTGGTTTGACTGCTTCAGTGACAGCTAACTTTGGCTTACGAGCAGGAAAGTTTACCTCTACAATGGCATGAGTCGGACAAACAACGACACACTTACGACATAACTTGCATTTCTCATAATCGATATATGCACGATTATTCTTCATTGTGATGGCACCGAATGGACATTCCTTAAAGCATTTTCCACAGCCAATGCAACCGACGCTACATTCTTTTCTAGTCTTTGCCCCTTTGTCTTCGTTGACGCAACTAACATAAATTCTACGATTTCTCTTTCCGAGATAGCGAAGTTCAATAATGTCTCTTGGACATGCTTCGACACATGCACCACAAGCAGTACATTTTGAGTCGTCTACTTCTGGAAGACCTGTCTCTGCATTCATGTGGATGGCATCAAATTGACAAGCATCTACACAGTCACCACAACCAAGGCATCCATAACTACAGTCCGTGTCTCCTCCGTAAGTGGCTGCTGCGATAGCACAACTAGTTGCTCCATCATACTGTGAAGTTCGTGGACGATGCTCACAGCTACCATTACACCTTACTACGGCTACTTTGGGATCAGTAGCAATAGCTTCAAACCCCATAATCTTTGCAACGTCGTCCATTACCTTCTGTCCACCTACAGTACAGAATTTCCCTTGTAAATCTGGGCCTGATGCACAAGCAACTGCAAATCCACTACAACCAGGGTAGCCACAACCACCACAGTTAGCTTGAGGTAATACTTCGTTGATTTTTCCAATGTTTGGATCTTCGTAAACAGCAAACTTCTTAGAGGCTGCATATAAAATGACAGCTGCTACAAGGCCGATAAAACCTAGAGCAATTACTGCGATGAGAATTACATTCATACGATTTTTTTGATAAAGTCAGAATATTATTAAATGATTTATTTCTTTTTCATAGTTTGAGTAGAAAGGGTTAGTCTCTACTCAAGGTAAAAGCAAAATGCTTGCTGGTTTGTTGTTTGAACAACGACAATATGAGGTAATAAAAAGCGGTTAATCCGAAGGCGATACCTGTAGATAATAACTCGTTCCCAAGAGTTAAACTCATACTGATAAAGAGGGAGATGACGAGAACAAGAAACGGAAAAAAGAAGGCAAGTAATACCGCGCGCAGTCCCAAAGTCATGGAACCGTGAAGTATTACGCTGTCTCCAACCGAATAGTATTGACTGTTCAGGTCTTTTACATCTATATATTTTTCTTTGCTTTCAGCAGAAGAACAAAAGTCTTTTGCACTGCAAGAGGCGCATCCTGTCGTTTGAAGGATACGTACTTTTATTTGGTTCCCATTGATACTCTCAATGGTTCCCTTGTGTTCTATTGTTTTGGCCATTTTGCAAAGTCTACATTACAAATCGATGCAAATGTAACATTTTATCTAATACTATAAAATAAAAAGGAATAATTATTCAACTTCAGAACAAGAATAATTATAACTTTGTCTTGATGGAAAATGAAGTAAACGATATCTATTACACAATAGCTAAACCTGTAGAGGCTACTTTCTCTGAGAAAAGGAGTAAGTTTTTGGCTTTTACTTTCCCTGTATCGACTGTCGAAGAAGTTAAGTCTCATCTGGCAGTAATACAAAAGAAATATTATGATGCAAGACATGTCTGTTATGCTTATATGCTTGATTTTGAGAGAACGACATTTAGGGCAAATGACAATGGAGAACCTTCTGGTACAGCGGGCAAACCAATATTGGGACAGATAAATCATTTCAACTTGACAAATGTACTGGTTGTGGTGGTGCGTTATTTCGGAGGAATTAAACTTGGGACGGGTGGCCTTATTGTTGCCTATCGTACGGCCTCTCGTATCGTACTAGAACAAGCAGAAATATTGGAATGTACTATTGATGAGACGATTGCAGTCAGGTACGAATATCCACTGATGAATGAGGTTATGCGTGTAGTCAAAGAAGAAAATCCGACAATAACAAAACAGCAGTTTGAAATAGACTGTTTGCTTGAGATGAGTATCCGTGCCTCTAAGATGGGGAGATTACGTCAGCGATTTGAAGATATTCATGGGGTAATTATTGTAGAAAATTAGCGCCTTTATAGTAGGTCTAATCTTTTTTATTGTTTATATTTGTGTATTCAGGTATTTCAAAACTTCATTGGTCTATTTTCATTCATTTTTCAGATGAAATGATCAATCTAATCTATCGTTTTTATGGACAAAAACAGTAAAAAGAAAATGATTATCTATCAAGTGTTACCTCGTCTTTTTGGTAACGGTCACATCTATTCATTTTATGATGGTTCTCTCGCACAAAATGGATGCGGCAAAATGAATGACTTTACTTCAGAAGCCTTTGATGAAATCAAACGTCTTGGAGCAACTCATATTTGGTATACAGGTCTCATAGAACATGCTACTCAAACTGATTATTCACGCTATGGAATAGCTAAGGACCATCCAAGTATTGTCAAGGGGAAGGCGGGGTCGCCTTATGCTATCAAGGACTATTATGATATAGACCCTGATTTAGCTGTCGATGTAAGCAATCGTATGGGGGAATTCGAAGACCTTGTCAAACGTACTCATCAAGCTGGACTTAAGATGATTATCGATTTTGTCCCTAATCATGTGGCACGTCAATACCATAGTGATGTGGCTCCTGATGGAGTCGAAGACTTTGGTGCTCATGATGATAAGCAAAAAGCATTTTCTGAACAGAATAATTTTTACTATATACCTGGCCAACCTCTTAGGGCTCAATTTGATCTCAAAGCAGGGGCTAAGACACCTTATATAGAGAATCCAGCTAGAGCGACTGCTAATGACCGGTTCAATGCTTATCCTAATGAAAGTGATTGGTACGAAGCTGTGAAACTGAATTATGGAGTGGATTATCAAAATGGAGGAAGTTATAATTTCTATCCGTTTCCTGATACGTGGCACAAGATGGCTCATATCCTTGAGTTCTGGGCTTCAAAAGGAGTGGATGGCTTCAGATGTGATATGGTGGAGATGGTGCCTGTCGCTTTTTGGGCTTGGGTCATCCCTCAGATAAAAGAGAATTATAATGTGGATTTTATTGGTGAGGTCTATAATCCTAATGAATATCGTAATTTTATTGAGGTGGGTAAATTTGACTATCTCTATGATAAAGTCGGTCTTTATGATACGCTCCGCAACGTTACTTGTGGGTATGCTTCGGCTAATGATATCACTAAGTGCTGGCAGGCTACCAACGATATCCAAGAGAAAATGCTTCATTTTATGGAGAATCATGATGAACAGCGTATCGCTTCTGCTATGTTCGCGGGCTCGGGTAGACATGGCAAAGCTGCGATGATTATCTCTGCGGCAATGCTACCCGCACCTGTGATGTGGTATATGGGACAGGATTTGGGAGAACGAGGTATGCATGCTGAGGGCTTCTCGGGCATAGATGGACGAACAACTATCTTTGATTATTGGAGTCTGGAGTCTATATATAGATGGAGAAATGATAATAAGTTCGACCAAGGTCTCTTGACTCAAGAGCAAAAGGACCTTCAATCTTTTTATGCCAAACTATTTAATCTTTGTCAATCTGAGAAAGCAATCCGAGAAGGACAATTCTTTGGTTTGCAATATGCTAATCTGAAGGGATGGCGCTACAATGAAAATAAACAGTATAGTTTTGTTAGATATTGCGATGGAGAACTGATTATAGGAATAGTTAATTTTGATGCTCATGAAGCAAATGTGGGTGTCCTTTTGCCAAACCATCTGTTCGAGTATTTTGAACTCCCTTCTTTTAAAGAGGTTGAGGTCGTGGAGTTGTTCTCTGGAAGAACGGAACAAATCGTCTTTTTACCTAACCATACCGTCGATACTACTGTCGGAGCTTTTACCGGTAAATTGTTGAAGATGAAAATTGAAAAATAGTTGAATATATTTTATTTATTCACTACTTTGATATACTTTTGCAGATTGTACGCACGTGTGGTGTGTACAATCTGCATTGTATGATGAAACTTATATTAAAAATTAAGGAAAAGTTATGGCAAATTATCTAGGTGATAAGGAACGCAAAGTGACTACTCACAGACTGATGGAAATGAAACAAAGAGGAGAGAAAATCGCCATGATTACCTCTTATGATTATACTATGGCTGGGTTGGTAGACCAAGCTGGTATTGATGTTATTCTTGTTGGTGATTCTGCATCTAACGTGATGGCGGGAAATGTGACAACATTGCCTATTACATTGGATCAGATGATTTATCACGGAAAATCAGTGATGAAAGCGGTCAATAGAGCACTTGTAGTGGTCGATATGCCTTTTGGTACTTACCAAGGAAACTCGAAAGAGGGGTTGGCATCTGCTATCCGTATCATGAAAGAGACTCATGCTGATACTGTCAAATTGGAAGGTGGAGAAGAAGTTATTGAAACGGTGAAGCGTATCCTTTCTGCTGGTATTCCAATTATGGGACATTTGGGGCTTACTCCTCAATCAATCAATAAATTTGGTACTTATGCGGTACGTGCAAAAGAAAAGGAAGAGGCTGATAAACTAATTCGTGATGCTCATCTATTGGAGGATGCAGGATGTTATGCTTTGGTATTAGAAAAAATACCTTCTGCATTAGCTAAGCGGGTTTCTGAAGAATTAACGATTCCTGTTATCGGAATTGGTGCTGGTGGTGATACTGATGGTCAGGTACTTGTCGTACATGATATGTTGGGTATGACTAATGGTTTTAGTCCTCGTTTCTTACGACGATATGCCGATTTAAATACGGTCATTGTCGATGCTGTTCAACATTATAGTGAGGATATTAAATCGGGTGATTTCCCAAATAGTGAAGAACAATATTAGTGTAGATCATGCCTCAAACTATTAATTTAGAGGAAAGTCCTTTGTGGAATTGCCGCTTTGTTGGTCTTATCGTATCGGTGATGTCTTTGATGGCAAGTCTTTTTGTCCTTTTGCCACCGATGATGGGACGGGAATTTGTGGTCACACCACTAGGGGTCGAACTGCCTATCTCTTCATTGCTCTTGTTTTTACTTGGGATGATTGTATCTGGTCCTTTTTATAATTTCTTATTTGACCATTTTACGAGAAAGAAGGTGGGGGAAATAGCAGTCTTGTTGACTGTCTTGTCTACTCTAGGATATATGTATATCGACCAAATTAATTGGTTCTATGCTGTCATCTTGATTCATGGAGCTGCTTTTGGTACTGTTCTGAACTTAGAGTTCTCGCTTCATATCGATGTGTCAAATCCTAAATTGAGACGTCGTGCGAATCGCGCTCTTATCATTGGTATCTTTGTGGCCCAGGCTTTTGGTTATGCTTTGAGAATTGTCCTTTATGATTTTTGTACTGACCTTGTATGGGTCTATTATACATCTATCGCTTTAGGAATACTGTCTCTGATTACTTTGGCGGTTGTGAAGGTGCCTTTTAGAGCTCCAATCGTTCGAGCGGCTTGTTCGTGGGATCGCTTCTTTTTACCACGTGCTATAGGATTATCGATTAATGTATTGTTCTTCGCAGTGGGTACTAGTCTAGCTATCTCATCTAATTATTTAATACTCGGCATATCTTGGCTATCTGTACTGATTGACTTTGCTTTGTTTGTGGTTGTTATTTTGGCTATCCCTGATTTACTGAGGATGTATATAGGACTTACTGCTCACTGTCAGAGGTGTACGATTAACAATACGTTGATGTTGACATGGATATGTGGATTTATATTGGGGATTGTTGTGGCTTCACATCTATCTACATTGCCTTTGGGGTGCTTAGACCTCATTGCTCTCGGAGTAATCGTCTTGGCAGTTTTGATGTATTTTACGTTGACCCGGTGGCTTTATAAGAAATTAAAGAAAAGAGAAATGTAATTTTTTTCTTTTGTTTGCAACTTAATATAGGTCTCACTTCGTCTCTTAGATGTAGTGAGACTTAATTTTATTATTTTCTCGAAAGAATATAAATCACAAAATAATTACAAAATGAAGAAAATTAGCCAGTTATTATTATTTACTTTGCTTGTAGGAACTACAGTGTTCTATACTGCTCATGCAACAAATACAGGTCTTTTTAATTCTACTTCGGAGGATTCACCAATCGATCTTCGTAATGATTTTATTGGTTTGAAACCGAGCGAAGAAACGAGTGAATTGAATGTGGATATTCCTTATCTAAATAGCTTAATATTGCATGTTGTTTGTGATATCGAAGTGGTGCAGGATTTTGAATCTAAACCTCATATTCTAGTTAATGGTCCCGCAAACTATGTAGATCTACTCAAGTTTATTTCTCATGACGGTTCTTTTACTGTTAAGTTTAAAGATAATACGACTCTCCGTGAAAGTGGTTTGTTGAAAATTAAAATTGTCATCAATGATTTACATTCGCTTTCTAATAATGGAGTGGGTGATGTTCATTTTACTAATATGATGCATTTTGATAAGTTTTTCTTAGCAAACAATGGCGTGGGAAGTATGGAGTTGAAATCACAACTTGAGGTTAAGGATTTTGAACTTCAAAATAATGGGGTGGGAAGTATCTTTATCCATCAACTACATGCTGATTCAATCATGACCAAAAACAAAGGGGTGGGTTCCATTTCTGTTATCGGTAAAGCTGTGTCAGCTGAACTTCAAAATATTGGTGTGGGATCTATTCATGCTAAAGAATTTAAGGTCGACCATCTAAATGTTACCAATAAAGGTGTGGGCTCTGTCTCTTGCCATGGTAATGATACTGCCATTCTTCATTCTTACGGAGTAGGTAGCATCACTATGTACGGCGATGCTAAACTGATGGATCTCGTGGACAAAGGCGTCGGTAAAGGGGTGAAGATCAAACGATAATTTTTGAATGACTGATTACTTCCTTTTTTAGAGCTTTTATCTTTCATTCTCTTGCTATATTTCATATATTTGTAAGTACCATGCATCGTGTATGGATTAATGAAAAGAATAGATATGAAATTCACTTTACAGCAGCTCTTGGAACATGATACTACTTTTGCTAATCTAATGGCGAAACGTATCTTTAATATCTTATTGATTGCAAATCCATATGATGCTTTTATGCTCGAGGATGATGGGCGTATAGATGAAAAGATCTTTAATGAGTACACCGCTTTGTCCTTGCGGTATCCGCCTCGATTTACTCAAGTAAGTAATGTAGAAGATGCTTTGAAAATTATGGAGTCGGTCAATTTTGATTTGCTCATCTGTATGCCGGGTAATGGTGATAATGATAGTTTCGTTATTGGTCGTCTGATTAAAGATAGGTATCCAAGCATCCCTATTGTTATCTTGACTCCTTTTAGTCATGGAATCAACAGACGAATCAAGGATGAAGATCTTTCTGCTTTTGATTATGTCTTTTGTTGGCTTGGTAATACTGAATTGCTTTTGTCTATCATCAAATTGATTGAAGATAAGATGAATCTTGAAGAGGATATCCAACAAGTAGGTGTCCAACTTCTTTTAATTGTCGAAGATGGTATTCGTTTCTATAGTTCCATCTTACCGATTATGTATAAATTTATTTTGCAACAGAGTCAAGCGTTTAGTACAGAGGCTCTAAATCCGCATCAACGTACACTTCGCATGCGTGGACGTCCCAAAATAGTTTTGGCCAGAACGTATGATGAAGCAATGGGGATTTATCAGAAATATCAAGATAATGTGTTGGGTATAATCTCTGATGTTCGTTTTCCTATTCATAATCAAGGAGACGTAAAAGATCCTTTGGCTGGGATTAAACTGATCTCTGCAATTCGTAAGAATGACCCTTTCTTACCTATTATCATGGAGAGTAGTGAATACGAGAATCGTATCTATGCTAAGAATTTGGATACTTTGTTCGTCGATAAAAATAGTAAAAAACTCGATATCGATTTGCAGGAGGTGGTCTCTCAAACATTAGGATTTGGAGATTTTGTATTTCATAATCCGACTACGAACGAAGAGATTGCACGTGTTCATAATTTACGTGAGTTACAGACTATATTGTATGCCTTGCCTGCAGAAACATTTAGATATCACGTGCAACGAAATCATATTAGCCGTTGGTTATACTCTCGTGCTATGTTTCCACTCGCACGTTTCCTTAAACAAATCTCTTTCGACCACGATGAGGATTTAGATAAATATAGAGCTATCATTGCTGATGCTATTGTGCGCTACCGACGCATGAAAAATCAAGGTGTGGTGGCTACGTTTAAACGTGATCAGTTTGACCGTTTCTCTAATTTTGCTCGTATTGGAGAGGGGTCGCTTGGAGGGAAAGGTAGAGGTTTGGCATTTATTGATAACATGCTTAAAAAATATCATCTCTCTTATCAATACGAACATGTCAAAGTAGTGATTCCGAAGACTGTAGTTCTTTGTACGGATATCTTTGACCATTTTATGGAAACGAATAAACTGTATGAAGTCGCATTGAGTGATATCAGTGATGAGATGATTTTAAAGCATTTCTTGCATGCTAAGTTATCTGACGACCTATTAGATGATTTCTTTACTTTTCTTGAAGTTGTCGATTCTCCTATTGCTATCCGTTCCAGCTCTTTGTTAGAAGATGCTCATTATCAGCCTTTCGCAGGAATATACAATACGTATATGATTCCTTATCAAGAGGATAAATACGAAATGATTCGCTTACTTAGCGATGCTATCAAGGGGGTGTATGCTTCAGTCTTTTTCAAGAATTCCAAGGATTATATGGAAGCAACTCAGAATGTGATAGATCAAGAGAAGATGGCTGTGGTACTCCAGGAAGTGGCAGGTACCCAGCGTGGGGATAGGTATTATCCTTCTATTAGTGGAGTGGCTCAGTCACTAAACTATTATCCTATCGGTGATGAAACAGCTGAAGAGGGGGTCGTGAATTTGGCTCTTGGACTCGGAAAATATATTGTTGACGGGGGGAAGACGTTGCGCTTCTCACCTAGTCATCCACAGAAAGTGTTGCAAACCAGCGAGGTGAAATTGGCTCTTAGAGAAACTCAAACAAAGTTTTATGCTCTTGACCTCAGTGATACTTATCATGAATTTAGCATAGATGATGGATTTAATCTGGAGACACTGACTATCAAGGATGCTGAAAAGGATGGGGCTTTGCGTTATATTGCTTCTACATTTGATGCTTATAACGGCATTATAAGAGATGGAATATATCCTAAAGGACGTAAGCTTATCACATTTGCTAATATCTTACAACATAATGTCTTTCCTTTAGCAGAAATCATGAAGAAACTATTGGTAACTAGTGATGAGGCTATACAAAGACCAGTAGAAATAGAATTTGCTGTCACCTTAGATTCTGAACGACAAGGGGAAGGGGTTGTCTATCTTCTTCAAGTACGTCCTATTGTCGATGTGTCTAATACGATAGATGAGGACCTTACTTTGATTCCAAAAGAGAACTTGTTGCTGCAGTCTAATCATTCACTTGGTCATGGTATCTATGAAGGATTGACGGATGTGGTCTATGTGCGTACTGAGAATTTTAAGCCTTCGGATAATCAGCTTCTAGTGGATGAGATATCAGCAATCAATAAGGAAATACTCGAATATAAAGGGACATATATACTTATCGGCCCTGGTCGATGGGGAAGTAGTGACCCTTGGTTAGGTATTCCAGTTAAATGGTCTGATATCTCTGGAGCACAACTCATCGTAGAGGCTGGATTGAATAAATACCGCGTAGACCCTAGTCAGGGTACTCATTTTTTTCAAAACTTAACTAGTTTCGGTGTCGGATATTTTACAATTAATCCTTATCTCAATGATGGGGTTATCGATTATGAGACTTTAGACGCTCTTCCTGCATTATATGAGAATGATAAAATACGTCATGTACGTCTGCCTAAACCGATGACTCTAATGATGGATGGAATGAAGAAGATAGGAATCGTCAGGATAAATAATGAATTATCTTAATACTATTTTCCTTCTTTATCAATATTAATTAGGGCACCGGTGATTGGATCAAAAGTGACTTGGATAGTACTTTTTCGTTCAAATAGGATTGGTGCTAAGTAATCGGTCAACCCAAATTGCGTGCATGGGAGTTTGTCGGATAAAATAGTTTGCCCGTTGTAGCTGATTGTGATAGCTGCTTGTCCAGGGATGTTATAGGCTATGCCTTCAGCTTTCTTGTCCTTTGATGATTTCTCTTCATTTTCTTCTGGAGCTTGATTGACTGTTTTTAAATCTTTTATGTGCAAGACGATTGGGTTGCCTGCAAGATTGTCTGCATCAATCAAACCAAGGTACTTAGAGAAACGCATGACTACTTTATCTGTCAAGTCGGATGGGAGAATCGTTATGGTTTTAGTTTTGGTTTCAACAGAAGAAGAACCTAAGAATAATTTGCTTAGCGCATCTTCTTGGTCGGACAAGTTCTTAAGCATCAATTTAATCGCTGCTCCATCTTGAGGCATGTTCTCGAGCTGCCCTCTTGTGATTAGGTTGCGACTCTCTCTAATGGTGAATATTTCATCGGCAATTAAAGATGCAAGATGTGATTCTGATGTAGCCATCATCATCTCTTGAGTCATGTATTCTGTTGGTAGTTCGTTCGCTTTTTCACTATGTAATGTGTCAAGATGAACTACTTTTTCTGTCTGATAACTATCGGAATCTAAGACTCCATTTAAATGCTCTTCGTTTGCCATGATATCTTCAGGCTTGAGGGTGCTTGCATCTTCAAGGATGGTGGTTGCCAATGGTTTGTTTATAGCAACTATCATCTGGTTTCTGTCCAATGTGAGTAGTGGAGCCACGGTTTTATCTCGCATCTCAATGAAGTATTGTTTGGTCGTGTCTGCAATCCCAATCATAGATGCTGAAAATCGATTTAATGTCCAAGTGGTAGCACTCTTTGTCGAAACTTTCTCGTGAAGATAGGTCTCAGCATACGCAGCTAGTTTACCTGGGATATATGTTGACTTTTTCGCTTCTACCTTAACCACGAGTTGTGTCTGGGGTAAATTGTAAAATACCCCATAATGTCGTCCTACTTTTGTGACATCGTAGGGATGGCTATTTGTTTGACCTAAAATATTAGGTGCCGAAAAGACTAATAATAGGATAGAGGCGATAAAAATAATTTTTCTTTGATTCATAGAATTAAAAATATGCTGAAGTTAAATTCTTCTGTTATGTATGAGGCAAAGATACTTATTTGTAGTAAAAAGAAGGCTAATTTGTACAGAAATGATTACTTTTGCATTTATAAATCTTTAAAATAAAAGTCAATTAAATAAACATGGCTAACTTTAGGAAGAATTCTCGCGTGGACCATTACTTTTTTCTCCGATTTTTTAGAGCAAAAATTAATAGTGGTGCTCTTTTGATAATTGTGGCGTGCTTGGCTATCTTTATTGCTAACTCTCCTTGGGCTGATTTTTACAATAGTTTGTGGAATCATCCTGTACTGCTGCAAATAGGCACTTTTAATTTATTCTCACATCATGGACATCCCATGACGGTAATGAGCTTCATCAATGATGCGCTTATGGCTGTATTCTTTTTTACTATCGGACTAGAAATCAAACGTGAAGTTTTAGTCGGGCAGTTATCGTCATTTCGTAGAGCCATGCTTCCTGTTTGTGCTGCATTCGGAGGGATGATTTTTCCTGTCCTTATTTACCACATGATTGCTCCTACAGGTGTGGAATCGACTGGTCTAGCTATCCCGATGGCAACAGATATTGCTTTCTCTCTTGGTGTGCTGAGTATATTTGGGAAACGGGTGCCTCTGAGTTTGAAGATCTTTTTAACGGCCTTTGCTGTAGTGGATGATATCGGTGGTATATTAGTTATCGCTTTGTTCTATTCTAATGGAATAGAAACGATGTATCTGATTGGTGCAGGGGTCTTCTTAGTTCTATTATTTATTGGAAACCGTAGACGGGTCATGACTCCAGGATTCTATCTTATATTGGGGGTCGGTGTCTGGTATATGACGTTGCAATCGGGTATCCATTCTACTATTGCTGGAGTGCTTGTTGCCTTTATGGTGCCGGCAATTCCTCAAATCAATGTATCCAAATACATCAATCGTATAAGTGAAGGAATCAGAGACTTTCCAGTCAATGGAAGGAAGTCAAGCATCATATTGAACAAACATGAATTGGTTGCTTTACATTTGATTGAATCTGCTTCGAACCATGTAGTGTCTCCATTGCAACGACTAGAAGATAGAATGCATGGGTTGATTAACTATTTAGTAATGCCTTTGTTCGCTTTTGCTAATGCTGGGGTTTCTCTTGCTAGTAGTGCCCAATTAGTTGGAGTTGTATCTATTGGTGTGGCTAGTGGGCTTGTGCTGGGTAAATTTATCGGCATATTATTATTCACTTGGATAGCCATAAAGATTCGTTTGGTCAGATTACCTGATAATATGAATTGGGCGATGGTGGCTGGTATCGCTCTTTTAGGTGGTATCGGATTTACTGTATCTCTCTTTATATCGAATCTATCGTTTGCAGATGTTGCACCTGATTTGTTGAATCAAGCTAAAATGGGTGTCTTCTGTGGTACCATCATCTCAGGGTTGTTAGGTGTCTTGGTACTTAGCTTTGTTTTGCCTAAGAGACCTCTTAAAGATGGGTTCTAATTTTTATTACATTACACATTACTCGTATGACTAGATTTGCAGATATAGAGATATTGCACTATGATGTGCCTGAATTTGAACATTTACCAATCGCTCACAAACAGCTGATTTATTGTCTTAATGAAGCTGCATTATGGGGACGAGACATATTATTTGACCAAAATGGCAAATACAATTTATTAATACGTAAGGTTCTTGAAGTGATTTTTATTCACTATCAAGGGGACCGATCAAAACCTACTTTTAAAGCTTTGACCGTGTATTTGCAGCGTGTGTGGTGCTCAAGTGGTATTCATCATCATTATGGAATGATGAAACTGAATCCTGGATTCAATCAAGATGAGTTCTTGGAATTTCTGAAAAAAGTACCTACTCAAGTCTTACCTCAAATAAAGTCTACTGAAACTGATTTGAATATTGATGAGGCAAGAAAGTATAGCACTAATAAGGGCTCTCTGGAGAACGTATATGCTTTATGGCGTTTGCTAGGTCCTGTTATTTGTGATCCTAATGTGCTTCCTAAAAGAGTTAATCAATCTGACGGTGAAGACTTATTACTGACATCGGCTTGTAACTATTATGGTAAAGGGGTGACTCAACAGGAAGCAATGGATTATTATGCATCACTAAAGGGTAACGAAGATTGCTCGCCTAGTTATGGCTTAAATTCTAGATTAGTGAGAACGAAAGATAATGGTTTAGTAGAAGAAATCTATTCGCTCTCGGGTCGCTACTCTAAATCGATTGGGCAGATTGTGTATTGGTTAACTCAAGCCAAGAAATATGTGGAGAATCTACAACAGGGTAAGGCTCTCGATTTGCTTATTGACTATTACCATACTGGTGATTTGAAAATATGGGATGACTATAGTATTGAATGGGTGAAAGATACTAATTCAACTGTGGATTTTATCAATGGCTTCATTGAAACTTATGGTGATCCTTTGGGTATTAAAGGTAGTTGGGAGGCACTCGTCAATTACAAAGATGAGGTGGCGACTCAACGAACTAAATTAATTAGTGATTATGCTCAATGGTTTGAAGACCATTCTCCTGTAAATGTAGAATATAAAAAAGATGAGGTGAAGGGAGTCACTGCTAAAGTGATTACAGCAGCTATTTTGGCTGGTGACCTTTATCCTACGACGGCTATTGGTATCAATTTACCAAATGCTAACTGGATTCGAACTGTTCATGGTTCCAAATCGGTTAGTTTATCGAATATAACAAAAGCTTATCATGATGCGGCTAAGGGAAATGGATTTCTTGCTGAATATGTATTGCCTGATGCTAACTTATTGGAACTTATCGAGAAATACGGTAGCTTGACTGATAACTTGCATACTGATTTGCATGAATGTGTGGGGCATGGTTCTGGTAAACTTCTTCCTGGAGTCAGTGAAGATGCTCTTTTAGCTCATGGAGCAACGATTGAAGAGGCGCGGGCTGATTTGTTTGGATTGTATTATATGTCAGATCCTAAATTAGTTGAGTTGGGACTTTTACCTAATTGTGAAGCCTATCAAGCGGCCTATTATACTTACATGATGAATGGACTGATGACTCAATTGATTCGTATCGAACCAGGGGAAGTCATTGAAGAATCTCATATGAGAAATCGTCAGTTGATTGCTAAATGGGTATTCGAGAAGGGGAAGGTTGATGACGTGGTGTCTATTCTTTTTATTAATGGAAAGCATTACGTCAAAATAAATGATTACCATGCGTTGCACCGATTGTTTGGTGATTTACTTGCGGAAATCCAACGAATTAAATCTACAGGAGATTATACTGCTGCTTGTCATCTTGTTGAGAATTATGCCATCTCGATTGATTCAGCTTTACATTCAGAAGTTCTGGAACGCTACAAAAAATTGAATCTGGCTCCGTACAAAGGTTTTGTTAATCCTGTGTACCAACGTGTGGGAGAGGATGTGCAAGTGCATTATAATGAAGAGTATAACGAACAGATGTTACGCTATAGCAGTAATTATAGCATCGAATTATAAATAGAGATACCCTAAGGAATAGGTATCCAAAATAGAATAAAAGATATGACAATAGAACAGAATAAAGATGGAGAAGAAATGATAGAGCATTCTCATGATCATTTTCATGATGAAGATGAGAAAAGAGATAACGTAGATTCTTCGAATGATCTAGAACAGCAAGTGCGTATCATAAAGAGAAAGTTGAGGCTGTCGATGAATGGGGTAATTTCTCAGAGCATGCGTGATAAGGGACTTAAATACCGTATCAATTTTGGTGTGGAATATCCGCGCATAAAGAGTTTGGCATCTGAATTTTCTCCTTCTAGTGCTTTAGCTACTGCTTTATGGAAGGCTGATATTAGAGAATGTTATATTATGGCCACCCTTCTGCAGCCTGTAGATGAGTTTCCTGCTGATTTATGTGATGTGTGGATTGAACAAATTCCGTCTCAGGAAGTGGCTCAATTTTTGGCTATGAACTTGTTATGCAAGTTATCTTATGCCCCACAAGTATCCTTTGCATGGCTAGCTGATCCGCGTGAAATGTATCAAGTCTGTGGATATCTAACGGTGGCTCGTCTACTTATTCAGCGCCCTCAGATGGATGAGCGGAGTAGGAGTGAGTTTGTTGACCAATTGATTCCTGCTGTTTTGGATGAATCAAGTGCCATACGTTCTGCTGCATATCAAGCAATGCGTAGATTTATGTTGGGAGACGAAGAACAGGCCTTTCTTGTTTGCCGTGCTTGTGATGAATGGCTTCAATTGTCTGATGAGGAGAAAGAAAAATTACCAGCTCTAAAGCAACAGTTAGTTTGTTTTATTGCTTCTGTCCTTGCATAAGACTGGTAGAATGATTAACTTTGGAGTCTCAGTATTTTTAGAAAATGCCTACGTTTAACATGGATAAAAGAAAAAATTCAGCTAAAGAGAAGGAAGTGATTATCGAAGAGGTAAAACAATTATTCTCTGAATATCTTATGTCAAATCGATGCCGGAAGACACCGGAAAGGTTTGCTATATTGGAAATGATATACCGTTGGGAAGGTCATTTTGATATAGATGAATTGTATCTTGCTATGGAAAAAAGTAAATTTCGTGTTAGTAAAGCTACTATTTATAATACCCTCGAGATTTTGACTCAATGTAAATTGGTTCACAAACATCAACTTGGAGGGTCTTCAACGTACGAGAAGTCTTATCGTGCTGAACCTCATCATCATCTAGTCTGTCTTCAGTGTGGAGAAGTGTCTGAATATCATTTTGACGGAATACGTCAACTAATAGAAGAAACAAAATTCCCAAAGTTCAAACAATCTCAGTATGCGCTTTATATATATGGTATCTGTTCTAAATGTACCCGTCTAAATGGTCGCAAAAAAGCCGCTGAAACATTGCGGCGTAAGAAAGCTGAAGGAAAGAAAAAGGTAAAGAAATTGAATGCGTATTCTAAGACCAAACAAACAAAAAAAACGAAGAAATAAAACAAATTCTTTAATAGAAAAAATAATTATCATATTAAGAACATGGGAACAAAAAAGGTAGATATACTTCTCGGATTACAGTGGGGAGATGAAGGTAAAGGTAAGGTTGTAGATGTACTTACACCGAATTATGACATTGTTGCTCGTTTTCAAGGAGGACCAAATGCTGGACATACTCTTGAATTTGAGGGACAAAAATATGTCTTGAGATCTATTCCTTCTGGTATTTTTCAAGGAGACAAAATCAATATTATCGGTAATGGAGTTGTACTAGACCCTCTCTTGTTTCAAGAAGAAGCTACTGATTTAGCTGCTTCAGGACATGACTTGAAGAAACGTCTTCATATATCTAAAAAAGCACACTTGATTATGCCTACACATCGTATTCTTGATGCGGCTTACGAAGCAGCTAAAGGAAAAGATAAGGTGGGTACTACTGGAAAAGGTATCGGGCCAACTTATGCTGATAAGATTAGCCGAACAGGTTTGAGAGTAGGTGATATCTTAGGTGATTTTGATACTGCTTATAATCGTGCTAAGGCTCGTCATGAAAAAATGCTTCATGATATGGGTTTCAAGTATGATATAACTGAATTGGAAACAAAATGGCTTGAAGCAATCAAATTCCTAAAAGAGTTCTCTTTTGTTGATAGTGAGCATGAAATAAATCATTTACTTAATGATGGGAAAGGTGTGTTGTGCGAAGGTGCACAAGGTACTATGCTTGATGTTGACTTCGGTAGTTATCCTTTCGTTACTTCAAGTAATACGATATGTGCAGGTGCATGTACTGGTCTAGGTATTGCACCAAATAAAATAGGTGAAGTATATGGTATATTCAAAGCGTATTGTACTCGTGTCGGTGCTGGACCATTTCCAACAGAACTATTTGATGAGACTGGTAAGAATCTAGCTAAGTTGGGTCACGAATTTGGTGCTGTAACTGGTCGCCCTCGTCGTTGTGGCTGGATTGACTTAGTTGCTCTACGTTATGCAGTAATGATAGATGGTGTCACCAAATTAATAATGATGAAGAGCGATATTCTTGACAGTTTCGAAACCATCAAAGCTTGTGTCGCTTATAAAATCAATGGTGAGGAAGTTGTTGATTTTCCTTATAGTATCGAGGGAGATATCGAACCTGTATACGTCGAATTAGACGGATGGAAACAAGATATGACTAAGATGAGAAGTGAAGATGAATTCCCTGAAGAATTTAATGCTTACATTACTTTCTTGGAGAAGGAACTCGGAGTGGATATAGCTATCGTATCAGTTGGTCCTGATCGTGACCAGACTATTATTCGATAAATAACAAAGGGCTGCTATAATCATTTTTAAGATTGTGCGGCCCTTTTTTTATCTCAATTGGCATAGGAGTTGTATTACTCTTATTATTAATCTTTTAAAGGATATACTTATGGCAATTTTATGGATACTAATGATCGGAATGTTTTTGGTGAGTTATTTAGTTCAAAATAGACTAAAAAGCAAATTCAAGAAATATTCTAAGATAGCATCTCCTAATAATATTAGTGGTGCTGAGATAGCAGAAAGAATGCTAAATGAAAATGGAATTTATGATGTCAAGATTCAAAGTACTCGTGGTTCTTTAACTGACCATTATAATCCAACTAATAATACGGTGAACCTAAGTAACGAGGTTTACAATGGGCGTTCGGTAATGGCTATGGCTGTCGCAGCTCATGAGTGTGGACACGCTGTTCAGCATGCACGTGCTTATGCTCCTGTTAAATTGCGTAGCGCTCTGGTTCCCGTTGTTAGTTTCGCTTCAAACTGGGTTCAATGGGTACTCATTGGAGGAATTCTTTTGGTTCAGTCATTTCCTCAATTATTGCTGTTTGGAATCGCTTTGTTTGCCATGACAACTCTTTTTAGTTTCGTTACTCTTCCTGTAGAGATAGATGCTAGTCGTAGGGCTTTGGTCTGGTTGAAACAATCTGGTATCACAACTGTTGAAATGCGCGAGAACGCGAAAGACGCTTTAACTGCTGCAGCTTATACTTATGTGGTTGCTGCTTTAGGTTCTTTAGTTACATTGCTTTACTACGTAATGATCTTTTTAGGACGTCGCAACTAGTTTTTTACACTCAGAATTAACTAAAGGTTTACTTATATTGACAAAAAAGCTTCACTCTTGATTAAAAAAATAATGAAAAGTTTGTAGCTTCAAATAAAACTCTTAACTTTGCATCCGCAATCAAAAAGAAAGCGTTTGCAAATGCACTCTTAGCTCAGTTGGCAGAGCAACTGACTCTTAATCAGTGGGTCCAGGGTTCGAATCCCTGAGAGTGCACTTCTTGATTGAAATAGATGGTTTATCTATTAAATAGACGTCTGTGTTTATGCACTCTTAGCTCAGTTGGCAGAGCAACTGACTCTTAATCAGTGGGTCCAGGGTTCGAATCCCTGAGAGTGCACTTTTGACTAACATATTTGATTAAAAAGCAACTCATTATCTTTCAAAAGATAATGAGTTGCTTTTTTTTTTATCAAGAATAGGTAATAATACTTTTCTATAAGAAGAGCATTAAAATCAATTGTGCACTAATTACTCTTAGAAACATACTTAGTGGATATACCGTAGCATAAGCAATAGAAGGTGTGTCATCAGTTGCTACATCATCAGCGTACTTGAGTGCCATAGGGTTTGCCATTGCTCCACATAGCATGCCTGATGTGGTTCCGAAATCAAGTTTAAAAATCTTCATTGATATCATTCCGACAATTAGTACAGGAAGTATTGTTAATATGAAACCTAAGAGTATCCATAAGACACCTTGCCCTTGGATTATAGATTCCAAAAAATGAGCGCCAGAACTTAACCCTAGGCATGCAAGATACAAAGCTAGACCGATGCGTTGGAGCATTAAATTGGCACTTTTTGTTACGTATGTAATCATGTGTAGTCTTGGGCCAAAGGTTCCTATAAGGATACCAACTATAATAGGTCCACCAGCTAGTCCTAGTTTTATAGGTGTAGCCATAGAAGATATGGAGATTGGCACAGCTCCAAGCGCAAGTCCTAATACAAGACCAATAAATACTGTAATTAAATTGGGCTCATTGAGATTTTTTACATGATTTCCAAGTACTTGAGCAACTTGTTTAACGGCTTCTTTATTTCCAACAATAGTAACTCTGTCACCCATTTGTAAAATCAAGTCGGGAGTTGCAAGCAGTTCTACATCTGAACGGTCAATTCTTGTAATGTTTATACCATATAGTTTACGGATTCCTAATTGTCCTAGTTGTTTCCCGTTCAGCTTCGGATTGGTTACAACTATTCGTTGGGACAATAATTCATTATCTATTGCATTCCAATCAGTGTCATCGCTGTCCCAATTACGTTGCTCTTGTTCTCCAAAAAGTAGCTTGAGCGTCTCTGTATTTGATTGAAGCGTGGCCAATAAGATACGGTCATTTTCTAATAAGTGAGTTATGGAATTTGGAATCAGAACTTTACCGTTTCTCCAAATGCGTGAAATAACGAACTTAGCTTTAGATAGTTGAGCTGCTTTACCTATTTCCATACCGAAAATAGCAGGGTTATGTATCTGATATGAGATGATAGTCGTAGCATGTTCCTTGTCTACTTTCTTTACTGATGTCTCTTGATTTCCTATTTTAAAAAATTGTTGGATTATTATCATAGCAAATATGACACCGACAACTCCCAGAGGGTAGGATACGGCACAACCTAGTGCAGCTGTGCTATCATCAATGCCCATTTGACTTAATGTCTGCTGAGCTGCTGCAAGAGCAGGCGTGTTTGTAGAAGCACCACACAAAACACCGACAATATCAGGCAACGATACGGGAGTCATGTAACTCATCGCCAAGGCTAGTCCTGTACCCAAGATGAGGACGGATAAAGCTAATAGGTTTAGTTTAATTCCTCCGTTTCTAAACGAACTAAAAAAACCTGCACCTACTTGTAAACCAAGGGCATATACAAATATAACCAATCCGAAACTCTCTGCATAATCAAGCATCTGAGGATTGATACTAAACCCTAATTCTCCAAATAGAATACCTACAAAAAAGATAAAAGTAATTCCTAGTGATATACCAAATAAACGAATCTTACTCAAAGCTAAGCCAAGAGCCGCTATTGAAGATATCAAAAGGACTGCTTGAATTGCAGTGTGTTCTATGAATAAAGTTGTTATCCACTCCATGTGATGCTTTGTTTTTTTAAATTGTGGCGCAAAGATAGTGGAAAAAATAGTATCTTTGTCCATTAACTATAAAAATGAAACAACAAATTGTGAAATCAATGAATTCTCCACTATTATTGCCAACAACAGAACAGCTCGAAGCTGCAGGATTAAAAGGTTTTGATGCTTTTTTGAAATTATATTATGATCTTTATTGGGAGCGGTTAGGGGGTGAGCTTACTCTAGAAACAATGCCAAGATTGACTGGGGAACAACATGCTGTAGTGAGTTATATGATTCTCCGTACGGAAGTGCTTGATGGTGGATTTATTCAACTTATTCAAAATGGGTATGGTGCCTATATTTTTGATAATCCGTTCGCAAAAGCCATGCGCATGTTTGGTGCGAAGGATTTGTCAAAACTTGTTTATAAAGCTAAGAAACTTTATGATGATAATAAACAGATTCTCGAACAAGACCGTAGTGATGAGGAATTTATGGCATTATATGAGCAATATGAACAATTTGATGACTTGGACGATGAGTTTATTATTATGGAACAAGATGCGTCAATGACAGTTGCTTCATACATTGATGACCACTTGGATTTATTTTACATAGAAGAAATTGCTAAATAATAAGTAAAAAATATTCTTTCTTATGACTACTCAAAACGATCAATTGAATTATAAATATATATTTGGACGTATCTTTTCTTTACTTGTCAAGCCTATTCAGACTTGGGGCAAGATTAGAGATTCAGAAAACGCTAGTGATACGATGATGAAAATAGTTTACCCAATGATTGGTATCATTAGTTTATTAGCTTTTCTCAAGAAAATATATCTTTTGGGCTGGGGAGATGCCATATCGTATCAACAGGCATTAGTCTATTGCTGCGCTATTGCAGTTGCTTATTTTGTTAGTTTCTTTTTAATTTCATTTCTTTCGAACAAAATAATGACTCTTCTTTATAAATTGCCTGACGATAAACTAACTCATCAGCAGCTGGTTGGGAACGTGCTGATTATTTTTGGAGCACTTTATACGATAAAGATGTTTTTTCCATGGACTGGCTTGATCATTTGGATTGTTCAACTTTATCTTGGCTACGTAATCTGGGGAGGGTTAGTTCAATTGCTCGCTTTAGAAAAAAAATATCAAATATTTCCGATGTTTGTGATTCTAATTCTATGTATATTCATTCCTGACCAATCAGTGAGGTTGTTCCTGCAAATATTAACTAGTGGAGCTATCTGATTTTTATAACACTTATTTAATAACACGACAATGGCAAAAAAAGAGAAAATAAAAGGCCCTATAAATATAAGAAACAAACGAGCAACATTCGACTACGAGATTGTAGATACTTATACAGCGGGTATTGTCTTAACCGGGACAGAAATTAAGTCTATCAGATTGGGTAAGGCAAGTTTAGTCGATACTTTCTGCTTCTTCGCAAATGACGAATTGTGGGTTAAAAACATACACATAGCTCCTTATTTATATGGTTCATATAACAATCATGTAGCGCGGCATGATAGAAAATTACTTCTCAATAGGAAAGAATTAATTAAGTTGGAGAAAATGAGTAAGGAAACAGGTTTTACCATCGTACCTACTCGAATGTTTATAAATAACAAAGGGCTAGCTAAGCTTGTAGTGGCAGTAGCCAGAGGAAAGAAACAATATGATAAGCGACAGGACCTAAAAAGAAAGGATGATAAACGAGAAATGGACCGTATGTTTAAAAGATAACTACCGCTATTTTATCTTATCTTAAATTTTATCTGTTGATTTATTTCATTATTCCTTAAGAAATCTTATCTTTGGAATACCAATGCTAAATTTAGAAAAGTGATAAAAAAGCAAATAAATACATTCGTGAAGACAGGAATAAATCGTCTATTTATTTCTTCTTTCCGAGTGTTCTTCTTACTCTGTCTGAGTATCTGTTTTGTCAGTCCTATTGTGGCAAAAGATTCAGATTATGTGTTATTTATTCAGTCTTATACTTCAAAGTTGTCTTGTTCACAAACATGGAACAATGGATTAAAAGAAGAGTTCTCAGATATCAAGGGGGCGAGAATAGGAATGGAAACATTTTATCTCAATGCAAAGCTCTTAACTTTTAATGAAGAAAAGAAAACTCTTTACAACTTGTTGGATTCCATCAAAGTCAATCCCCCTATAGCAATAGTCACTGAAGGTGATGAAGCCCTTTACTCTTTGATTAATTCGAAACACCCAGATATAGATCAATATCCAATCGTCTTTATGGGGGTTCAATACCCAGATACAAAACTCATATCGCAACATCACAATATTTGTGGATATTCTTCTATTCCCAATTATTTATTACCAATACATACTATCGTTAAATTATTTCCAGATGTGAGAGAAATAATTTGCTTGACAGAAGATAATACGGTCAGTACAAAAGCGAAAGAACTATTTCTCAAAGATTGGGATTTCTTTCTAGAAAAGAATCCGAGTTATCATTTATCCGAGTATAATGTATCTAAAATGCCGACAACAGTATTAGTTTCTAGATTACAGTTTAGCAAGTATGTAAAAGGAAAAGTCGTTATTGTTCCTAAATGGACTCCATATACAAGTGTTTTAGGAAAAAGTTCACAATGTCCTTTTGTTACTGTAGCTGCTGAATCAATTGGGAATGGAGCTTTGGCTGCTTGTGCACCTGACCCTTATGTAGAAGCACGTGAAACAGGTAAACTAGTTGTTGCTATATTGAATGGAGAAGTCAATCCTCGAGTGAGGGATATGGAACAATCAAAAGCTAATATGATGTTTGATTACAAACAGCTCAATTACTTTGATATATCTTATAAAGAAGCGATAAAGTATGGTAAAGTCTACCATAGAGGCTTTTATGAAAAATACCAATCAGTAATATATATCGTAGGTGTTACACTGATTATCATAACTTTTTTTCTTGTGTTTTTCTTAGTTGAAGCTTGGAAAAAAGCACAAAAACAGAAACGGGATTTAGTCCTTAATGAACACATTAAGGACAGCTTATATAAGCAGCGGGCAAGTTATGATGATATGTATCATTCTATGACTGATTGTATTATCACTTATGATACTAGTTATCATGTAAACTTTGTAAACAAATCGCTTAAAAATTTATTGTTTGAAACAGAAGACTCGATTGCTGATGGTCGTGAATATACCGGCACAGACTCAGATAGTCTGTTCTATGTGTACAACGAAGGACGTGATATATTGCAAGAATTAATCACAAAGGTTATGAATGAAAAGAAACTTGTTGAAGTCCCTTCGCATTCATTTTTACGTGGAATCATTCATCGAGTTTCTGTGCCTATTTCTGGCGTTCTTTTCCCTATTCTTTCAAGTGGTAGGTTGACAGGAGTTTGTTTTGAATTTAAAAATTCAACAGAAGATGAAATTAATCGGAATCTACTAAATCTCGCAGTTGAAAACAGTAAAATTATCTCTTGGCGATACAGTTTGACTCACTCTTACTTCGTTTTCCAAGATGGTCTGTTAGAGGCAGCTGGATTTGCTAAGGGGATGAATATGTTATCCAAAGACAAAGTTGTTTCTTTGATTCACCCAGATAATATAGAACAAGTAATAAAAGACTTTCGCGATTTGCCTAAGACTGGTGAATGTGTCATGACATTCAAAGCAATGGATGGCCATAATGAATACTCATCTTACGAGTGTCGTTGTAAGTACATAGATATAATGTTAGGAAACACGCTCTCTTTTAATATTGTCGGTGTCTTACAGAGTGTACAGCGATTTAAAGATGTAGAAAATGATTTAATAAAAGCCCGAGATGCAGCACGCAAAGCGGATGAAATCAAAACTCGTTTCTTAGCTAATATGAGCCATGAAATTCGAACACCATTAAACGCCATAATTGGTTTTGCATCTATTTTAAAGGATCTTATGGATGATTCGAATGAAGAAATCATGGAGATGTTCTATGCTATAGAAAGCAATGGTAATTTGCTGCTAGATATTGTAAACGATGTGATGGACTTATCTATGCTTGAAAGTGAATCAAAATTCTACAAAATAGAAAAATATGAATTAGGTGCGCTTCTTACAAACTATGTAGATGTAAACCATCAATTGTTAAACAGCGGAGTCGAGATGCGTCTTGAATTGCCTGATAGTGAATTCCAGATAGAAACAGACCAAGAGAAGTTAGGGCATGTCATAGGCAACTTGATAAGTAATGCGAAGAAGTTTACAAAGAAAGGATCTATAACAGTAGGCTATCGAACAAATTTATCAGGAGATAAAGTAACCATTTATGTCGAAGATACTGGAATAGGTATAGCTCAAGAAAATCTTAAAGCCATCTTTGACCGTTTTTATAAAGTAGATGAATTCAAACAAGGAACAGGTCTTGGGTTAAGCCTTTGCCAATCAGTTCTGGAAAATTTGGATGGGAAAATATCTGTTAGCTCAGAATTGGGTAAAGGTACTCGTTTTGAAGTTTATCTCCCTGCTATATTGAAACAGTAGGATAGAGTCTATTTCCCTTCGCTAGTTTATCAGAGAATCCTATCCTCTTTATTATTTCTTTACTTTTTGTTTATAAATAGCAAATCGTTCGGTGATTTCCTTTACGTACTGATAAGTCTCACTTCCTCTAAAATAGCCGTACTTTACAATTGAATCATTGTAATACTTCTCTTTAGCTTCAAGTAATATATATTTTGCGACATTATTGTCCCAAACGTTAGGATTGCCATTGTATTTGCGAGTCAATGCTATTGCATCATAGAGATGTCCTAGCCCTGCATTATACGCAGCGAGGATAAATTTTATTTGATCATCAGGAGTCGCCGCCTTATTTCGTATATTTCGTTGCATTATCCTGATATATCTACAAGCTCCAGCGATGCTCTCTCTCGGATCTATGTCCTTATCGATAGGGACATTCATTGCTCGTGCTGTTGCAGGCATAAGTTGCATCAATCCCTTAGCTCCTACCCAAGAGACAACCGTAGGGTCAAATCGGCTTTCAGTATAAGCTAGAGATGCCAATAGCCGCCAATCCCAATTGATGCTATCCGCGTATTCTTTGAACAAATCATCAAAAGGAGAAATTCGTCCATTGGCGAAATCCTCAATAGGAGCTTGAATCTTCAGTTTACTACGTTCGAAGTACCTTTTCTGATTAGATAAATAGTGGGGTGTCTGTTCGTTCAGAGTGTTCCATGCGTTGATAGTTTCTCTCAATTGTTTGGCTGATCTGTCAATCATCCATTGACACTTCTGGTCGAAGCTGATTTTTAAGTCAACATTTAGATTAGAAAAATATGTCTGATTAACTTTCGCTAATTGGTCCTCGGCAATCGTGTAACTCATATCTCCATGAGCAACACACCCAATCATTTCTTCTGCGTTGAGACTATCTGAAGAGACGATTTCGATATCAATGCCACCACCTAATTCTTCGTTTAAGTTTCTCAGTCGAGTTTCAAGACTGCCCGCATTGACGTACACCTTTTTTCCGATTAAATCAGTAACATCGTTTAAAGTACGTCTCCCCTGTTTTCGCTGTACCAGAACTTGGTGATTGATTGATTTTGGTCCACACGCTATGATTTCCTTTGGTTGATTAAGCTTTTTAGGGATGTAATAAGCAATCACATCGATACGGTTCTTCGTGAGCAGGCTAATCAAGGAATCCACATCTGTCGCAGTAACTATCTTCAACTCCACATCAAGTTGGTCAGCAAGCGACTCTGCCATATCATATTGCCAGCCCATAGGTTGCCCTTTATAGATGAAATAAGTAGTGCTTCCGTACAAAGTACCAACCCGGAGTGTATCTCTTTCTAAAATTTCAGGCAAGTCATCAGAACTAAAACGGCTATGAGAACTCTTTTTCTCCTCAAAAAAAGTAATCAATAGCACGCTAGCAACGACGAGCACACTAGTAATAACAGCAATTATGTGATAAGACCATTTTTTTATCATATCATAAGTTGGTATTAATAGTCAGCTCCCTCTTGAGGTATTATAATGACATTGCTTATTTATTCAGGCGCAGACTACTGTTTCAAATGTTTATGAATATACATAGTTAAGATATTGATAGCTACCATATTACTTCCTCCTTCAGGAACAATTAAGTCAGCATATCTCTTGCAAGGTTCAATAAACTGCTCATGCATTGGTTTCAATACTTTAGTATATCGTTCCATCACAGCTTCAGCAGTTCGTCCTCTTTGTCTAATATCTCTTTGAATGACACGAATCAAGCGATCGTCAGCATCAGTATCAACAAAGATCTTTAAATCCATCAAATTCCTAAGAGTAGGGTCACTTAGAGCTAATATTCCTTCAATAATAACTACATTAAGAGGTTCGATATGTATGGTTTCTTTTTGGCGAGTACAAGTGAGATAGCTATAAGTTGGTTGTTCAATAGCTATACCATTTCTTAGCTTAGTCACATGTTCCGATAATAAGTCCCAGTCAAAAGCATTTGGATGGTCAAAATTAATATCCTGTCTTTTCTCGACAGGTACATGGCTACTATCTTTATAATAACTATCGAGTGGAAGAAGAACTACCTGACCGAGTGGAAGGCTTTCGATAATCTTTTGCACCACTGTCGTTTTACCTGAGCCGGTGCCACCCGCTATACCTATTATTAACATGTTGAGGTTGGTTATATAGAATGAATCAATTATATTTGTGCAGCAAAGATAGAAATTAATTAGAAAAAGTTCAAACAATTCAATTCAATTATGGTTAAGCATATAGTATTATTTAAATTAAACGAGACTTTAACAGAAACTCAACGTAACGAAATCATCTCTAGTTTTAAACAAATCGTAGAATCGTTACCTACGAAAATAGACCAACTACTCTTTGCAGAAGTAGGTTCAAACATTAATTCTAAAGAGACCTTTGATATATCACTAATCGCTCATGTAGCAAAATTAGAAGATGTTGCCATTTATGACCAGCATCCTGAGCATCAAAAAGCAGTCGCAATACTTCGAGGCAATGTAGCTCAGCGCTGTTGTGTCGATTGCGAAAGCTAGTCTCTCAATAAACTCACATAAATACCCCTCGCATATGAAAATTAGAAAACGCCTTTTGGCATCATTACTTCTTTTTTTGGGTAGTATCTCATTACTCTTCTCACAGATTGAAGAGCCTGTTCATTTTACTACCTCTTTAAAGAAAATAGACAATACGCATATACAAATCATATTCAATGGAAGCATTGATGCGGGATGGCATGTTTATTCAACAAATCTTGGTGATGGACCAATATCCGCCACATTTAATATAGACCAAGCAAAAGGAATCAAAGTTCAAGGAGACCTTCAAGCACTTGGTCGCGAAATAGAGACTGATGACGCTGTCTTCGCTATGAAAGTTCGTTACTTTGAGCATACGGTTCAGTTTGTGCAAAATCTAGAATTCGAAGGAGATGCTTATGATATCAAAGGTTACTTAGAATACGGAGCATGTAACGACATCAGCTGTTTGCCTCCCATACCTGTCGAATTTCACTATACTCAAGGAGATGTATCTTCGCTTTCTGAATCAGAGGAAGGGGATAAAGTCTTAAGTGAAATGTCTGAGGGTACTGTATCAGAACAAAACATTAAAAGTAAATCAACTGCGCCTACTTCCCCAGCATTATCTTTGGATAAAGAGTTAACAAGTGAGCAATCACTTTGGGAACCAGTAGTGGATACGCTTCACTCTTTTGGTTCTCAACACCAGATTGCAGACCGATCATGGATATACATCTTTTTAGCCGGTTTTGTTGGCGGACTTTTGGCTCTTCTGACACCATGTGTATGGCCAATTATCCCCATGACGGTAAGTTTCTTTCTGAAACGAAACAAAGATCGTTTGAAAGGGATAAAAGATGCTATTACTTACGGAGTCTCTATTATTGTAATCTATTTGATATTAGGGCTAGCGATTACTTTCATCTTTGGTGCGAGTGCTCTTAATTCATTAGCTACCAATGCGATATTCAATATCTTCTTTTGTTTGATGCTTTTAGTTTTTGCTGCATCATTTCTTGGAGGATTTGAGATTACGCTACCAAGTAGCTGGACCAATGCAGTAGATAGTAAAAGTGAAAAGACGAGCGGACTGTTAAGTATATTCTTGATGGCCTTTACTTTGGCATTGGTTAGTTTTTCATGTACCGGTCCCATCATAGGTTTCCTTCTAGTAGAAGTTTCTACTACAGGAAGTGTAGTAGGGCCAGCTGTCGGGATGTTTGGATTTGCGTTGGCACTAGCTCTTCCATTTACTTTATTTGCTCTTTTTCCTACTATGCTCAAGACTTTACCTAAGTCAGGCGGCTGGATGAATGTGATAAAAGTATCATTAGGATTTCTAGAACTAGCTTTTGCTTTCAAATTCCTTTCTGTTGCAGATTTAGCTTACGGATGGCATATACTAGACCGAGAAGTCTTTTTATCTCTGTGGATAGTCATCTTCAGTATATTAGGATTATATCTACTAGGAATCGTAAAATTCCCTCATGACGACGATGATCGTAGGATAGGCGTTTCTCGTTTTTTCATGGCGCTAGCATCATTGTCTTTTGCTGTCTACATGATACCAGGTCTTTGGGGAGCACCTTTGAAAGCAGTGAGTGCATTTGCACCACCAATGAATACCCAAGACTTCAACCTATACAACAAAGATGTACATGCTCAATTTTCGGACTATGAAGAAGGAATGCGTTATGCCAAGGCCCATAATAAACCTGTTATGCTAGACTTTACAGGATATGGCTGTGTTAACTGTCGTAAAATGGAAATGGCTGTATGGACTGATTCTAAAGTTTCCGATCTCATTAATAACGACTATGTATTGATTACCCTCTATGTTGATAATAAGACCAAATTAGAGAAATCGATAACCGTAGAGGAGAATGGAAAGACCCGTACACTGCGTACTTTAGGAGATAAATGGAGTTATTTGCAACGTGTCAAATTTGGAGCCAATGCACAACCATTCTATGTATTAGTCGATAATGCAGGAACTCCACTAAACAGTTCTTACGGTTATAATGAAGATATCCCTTCATATATAGACTTTCTTAATGTTGGACTGAAGAACTATAAATAGAATTTATGAGCATTTATTAATAGCGTGAGTCTTCCATAATAAATCTCATCCCTCCAAGAGGATATCCAGTAAATATTGGATATCCTCTTCTTATTTTCATATATAGATGTCTAAAAACGATTTTTTTGAAAAATAATCTAAGAACATTTGGAAGATAAAATAAAAGCCCTTATATTTGCAACGCTTTAGAAAAATAAAGCATCACATTTAGTGAAAAGGAGAGATGGCAGAGTGATCGAATGCACCGGTCTTGAAAACCGGCGTACGGCAACGTACCGGGGGTTTGAATCCCTCTCTCTCCGCAGATAGATTTGAACAAAAAACCTACAAGTTATTGACTTGTAGGTTTTTTTTGTCTGATATTCTTTCTGATTATTCTGTGGTGACAATAAATGATAAGGATGTTCTATCTATAACCTGTGATTTTGAGATAGCCTCCATAAATCTAGTATAATCAACGTCCACAGAACTAGAATCAGGAAGTGAATTCAATTCTTGACCTAGAGCGAATAGGGCAATCGTATATTTATGTCTACCAGGTCCTCTTGAACAAGGAGAGGTATACGAAATAGCTACTCCATCTTTATTAGGTCCCATACACCATCTCGGGTCGTTTGCAAGCTTATAAGGGATAACAGTTACTGACGGTGGAATATTCCATAAGAGGAGATAAGAATTAACTTCCGTCTTATCTTCCTTATGGGGATAATGGTACATGACAATAGCCAGTGATTTAGTTCCCTCCGGTACTCCCTCCCAAGCAAGTGGAATGGAATTTTCTACCCCGTTAATTTTCTCCTCACATTGATAAGCAGGGAGAAGTTTGCCATTAATAACAGCTTTACTTTTTAATCTAAAATCACTATTGATTGTTCTGAAATCGTCAAAATTCTTGTATGACACCCTTCTTTTAGTTCCATTGCAAGAACTGTAGATAAAAAGAGACGACATACAAATGAAGAACAAGACAAACGTAGATAATTTCTTCCTCTTTTCCATAATCGATATTATTTAAGGCGTAAAGATACAAAAAAGGTATAGGAACAGTCAATTCACAAAACCTTTATTTGCTCACAAACCAACTACTTGTATTATTCGCTATTCTGACTAGCATAAGCATCACAGGAACCTCTACCAACACACCAACTACTGTGGCAAGAGCCGCACCAGACTGCAATCCAAAAAGAGATATAGCAACAGCAACAGCCAATTCAAAGAAGTTACTAGCTCCAATCATACCAGCAGGTGAAGCGATGCTGTGAGGTAGGTTCCACCACTTAGCCCAACAGTATGCGATGAAGAAAATAAATACAGTCTGTAAAATAAGCGGAACAGCTATTAGTAGAATGTGGAGCGGATTGTTTAATATAGTTTGTCCTTGAAAAGAGAATAAGATGATAAGTGTTAGAAGCAATCCAGCAATCGTGTAATGGTCAAATCTCTTGACAAAAACAGTGTTGAAATACGCTATCCCTTTCTTGTTAACAACCATCTTACGCGTAATAATCCCAAAAGCAAGAGGAATCACAACAAATAACAAAACAGAAAGCAATAGGGTATCCCATGGTATAACAATTCCACTAACCCCTAATAGAAATGCCACAATAGGTGCAAATGCGACCAAAATAATCAGATCATTGACTGCTACCTGCACAAGAGTATATGCAGCATCTCCTTTGGTCAAGTAACTCCATACAAATACCATAGCAGTGCACGGTGCAGCACCGAGTAATACAGCACCAGCTAAATACTCCTCAGCCAATGCAGGTGAGATAAATGTTTTGAATACCACGTAAAAAAAGAAATAAGCTATTCCAAACATGGTAAAAGGCTTTACAAGCCAATTAATGATGCAAGTAATGATGATTCCTTTTGGACGTTTGCCCACATTTTTTATACTTTCAAAATCAACCTTCAACATCATTGGATAAATCATTAGCCAGATGAGAATAGCCACAGGTATAGATACATTTGCATATTCAAATCGACTTAGCACTTGAGGAACAATAGGCAAAAACTGACCAACAGCAATTCCAATAATGATGCACAAGGCAACCCATATCGTTAGATACTTCTCAAAGAATCCAATTCCTTGTTTTTTTTCCATAACACTTTTTGATTTTAAACTATATTTTATGATTAATCTATTTCACTTACTACAAAAAGAAAATGGTAGCATAATATACTCCCACGATAATAAAGACCATGGCAACAACTTTTCGAAACCATTTTTCAAAAATCTGGACGCGATTATAAAACTTACTCAATTCACTAAAACTATAAGCCAAAATCCATGCTACAAGAATGACAGGTAGTCCAGTAGCAATGGCATAGACTATAGGCAAAAGGTAACCACCAGATTCAGCAGCAGATAGAGGCATCAGCATACCGAAGAAGAATACACCGCTTGTAGGGCAGAAAGCAAGAGCAAATAGGATTCCCAATAATAAAGCACCCCAATTTCCTTTTGCTTTTTTCTGTAATTTCTCTCCACTAAAATTTCCTCTTGGCAGATTGATTCTAATCAATCCTAGCATAAATAATCCGATTAGAATAAGTAAAGGAGCCAGAAAGATTTCTTCATATTTACTGATTACTTTTTGGATCATAAACATACTTGAGCCTTCTCTTAGTATGGGAATAAGTATGAAACCCAAGGCAGTGTAGGTTATAATCCTTCCCAATGTATAAAGTATCCCATTGAGAAATATCCTATGATGACTATTGATATCCTTGCTGATATATCCAATCGCAGTAATGTTGGTCGCTAAAGGACAAGGACTGATTGCTGTCAATATACCCAACAAGAAAGCTGTAATGATGGGGATAGAACTATTATCTAATAAAGATTGAAGAAATTCCATACTAGAGTTGTTTTAGCAATTCATCTATTTTAGTCTTGATTCCCTCATTGAACTTTTCTGGAGCAGTTCTAGCATTTGAAAAACTAAATCTTGTTAGATTATTCGTTGACTCCTTTCCATCTTTCCACCTATTAATAAATAAGGAAGACCATGAGACCTGATACTTATTTGCAATAGCTTCGTTTTCAGATTTAGAAATATCAATGATTTTATAAGTTATTTTCCCCTTTTGTAACTCTGTCGTGTAAAGGCTATCCAACAAATGGGTCACATTAGCCTCTATAGACCGGCAAGTCATACATCGCTGAGCTGCGTGAAAATAAAGCACTTCGATATGATTCGGTTGTGTATTTTTTGTCTGATTTTTTACGTCTTGTTTCTTCGAACTACTACCACATGCGGTTAGAAGGAGTGCTGGCACTACCAAATAAAGTAATTTTTTCATTGTTTTTTCTTTAAAGTTAGTATGATAATTGTCTTTCGTAGAACAACAAACACTGATGTCAAAAAAATAGGACTTATTTATTGTCAATGATTATTCAATTTCATCAAGTTTATTTATTCTATCTAGGACACATTAATTCGTTGTGTTCGCAAAACTACGAACTATTTTATAAAATCCAAAACAAACACTCTTTTATTTGGTCATGATATGCAAAAGTAATACTCGTATCTTCAAATATTTAGGGAAATAATATAGACCTTTCAGGTGATTGGCAAGAGACCATTACAAAAATAAGCTTTTTGATAAAAATAATCCAGAAATATTTGGTTGGTTCGATAAAAGCCCTTATATTTGCAACGCTTTAGAAAAATAGAGCATCACTTTTATCGAAAAGGAGAGATGGCAGAGTGATCGAATGCACCGGTCTTGAAAACCGGCGTACGGCAACGTACCGGGGGTTTGAATCCCTCTCTCTCCGCAAAAGGGTCTGGACAAAAACAGACAACTGCAATATAAAAACCTACAAGTTCTTGACTTGTAGGTTTTTTTGTGTCCGAAATTGGGCTTTCGACATCCTAATTTGTACTGCCTGTATCTATCTCACAATTATTACATTTAAAGTTCTTCTCTATCTGAAAAAATCAGAACAAGCGTAATGGAGTGTTGTTATAAAAAGTATAAAGTAACCCGGAAGCATCTCTAAATATATTCGAATTTTATCTGTGGTCCAGATACATTGCCAAATACTTGCCTGTTAAAGATACCTTGTCTGCAATAATATTTCGTGGAATCCCTTCAAATATTATATTACCACCATCCTTTCCAGCACCAGGCCCCATATCTATTATCCAATCGGCTTGACTGATAACATCCATATTGTGTTCAATAATAATAACCGTATTTTTATTATCAACTAAATTGTTGAATAGCTTTATTAGTTTAGATATATCCGATCCATGAAGCCCTGTGGTAGGTTCATCAAAGGCGTATACATTTCCTTTATTACTTAGTTCTGTTGCCAGTTTAAGGCGTTGGCGTTCGCCACCTGAAAATGTATTTAATGATTGTCCCAATGTCAAATAATCTAAACCTACTTCACAAAGCCGATTCAATGGTTCTGTTATCTCATGTTCATTGAAAAATGTATTTGCCTCGCTAATCGTCATTGCCATAATATTCGTAATACTTTTATTTTTCAGCTTGTATTTTAATATTTCTGGTTTAAAACCACTTCCGTCGCAATGTTCGCAACGTACTTCCACTGCATCTAAAAATGCGAGGTCAGTCGATATTTTACCCAGTCCTTTACATTCTGGACAAGCGCCATCTGAATTATTACTAAACAATGATTGTTTGACACCATTTTTTTTTGCAAATAATCTCCGTATTGTATCCAATATTTTTGTATATGTTGCAATATTAGACCTTTTGCTGCCCCGCAACGCACTTTGGTCTATTACAACGATATCTTTATATTGGTTGATTAACGACTTTACGATTGAGCTTTTTCCAGCACCAGCTATACCTGTAATGACTGTTAGCACTTCTTTAGGAATATGGATTGATATATCTTTCAGATTGTGGAGTGTACTATTTTGTATGAAAAGATAATCCGATGATTTTCGATAGTTGCTTTTAGATAAATTAATGCGATTTAGATAATTACCTGTTGGTGTTTTTGCTTTTTTCAAACCGTCAACGTTACCTTCATATACAATATATCCACCTTTTGTGCCAGAACCAATGCCCATATCGACAATATGGTCAGCAATAGCTATAACATCAGGATCATGTTCAATAATAAGTACAGTATTACCTTTATTCTTCAATTCTATTAATAGTTTATTTAATCGTTGTACATCATTTGGATGCAACCCAATACTTGGCTCATCTAAAATGTATGTAAGATCTGTCAGACTGCTACCCAAATGCCGGACAAGTTTTATCCGTTGTGATTCTCCGCCAGACAATGAAGAAGTTGCTCTACCTAAAGTTAAATATCCCAAGCCAATGGACAATAAATTTTCAAGATTTTTAATGATTGAGTCTAATAATGGGGTGACAGCATCGTTTTTTAAGGTTCTAATGAATTCCAACAGATCGTCAATTTGCATATTGCAACAATCGGCAATACTCCTTCCTTCAACCTTGCAGCCTAGTACCATATTATTCACACGAGCTGCATTGCATTTAGGACAGATACCCTGTTTTACGACTTCCTTATATCTTGATGCACTCTTTCCTGTAATTTCCTTTGATTCTTTCTTAAAAAAACTGCGTTCAAAACGTGGTAAAATTCCTTCATATATTCCTGTCTTAGGAAATCTTGGGTCAGGATTAGTTAACTCTAAATTGTTTGCATAAACAAGATTATACCACTCATTTTCTGTATAATCCTTAATCTTCTTATTATTGTCAAACAGTCCTGAATAGACATACCGAGTCCAACGCCATCCGCCGACTTCAAACGTAGGGAATTTAATCGCACCTCCATTTAATGAACGTTCTTTATCTATCAATTCATTTAAATCAACAATACTTGTTTTGCCAAGTCCTTCGCAGTAAGGACACATTCCTTGAGGGTTGTTGAACGAAAAAGCAGAGGAATGACCAATATAAGGTTTTCCAATTCGGGAAAATAACAACCGCAAAAGAGAATATATATCCGTTACAGTCCCTACCGTTGAACGAGCGCTTCCTTCTAATCTTTTTTGATTCACTATAACTGCAACTGCTAGGTTCTGCAAGCTGTCTACATCCGGTTTGCCATATTGTTGCAATCGATGACGAATAAAACTGCTATAAGTCTCATTCAGAAGCCTTTGTGATTCAGCAGCTATTGTATCAAATACTAATGAAGTCTTACCAGAACCCGATACGCCAGTAAATACCGTTATCTTTTTTTTGGGTATTTTGACCGAGATATTTTTTAAATTATTCTCTCTTGCTCCTCTAACTATAATATTATTTTCTTCCATATCAAAAATGTTTTCTGCAAAGATAGAATATGCTAATTACTTGAGCAATAAGCGATAAATCTTTCACCCTGTGATAAATCTAGCCCTATTTAATTAATAAATGACTATCTTTGTGGACGAATAAACAAAAGATGGATATATGTATGTTAAGAAAAACCCAATGGACTATTCCGATTGTTCAGTGAGGATTGCGATAGATATTCTATCGACAAGTTGGAATACATGGCTAATATCTGAGATCAACGAAGGGGTTGTAAGACCTTGTGATTTATATCGGAGTATTAGTGTTGCTCCAAAACGTGTATTGACAAAACAATTGGGGGAATTGGAAAAAATGGGTATCCTACAAAAGAAGGTTTATCCTGTGTTGCCATTAAAAGTAGAATACTCACTGACAGAATCTGGTAAAGAACTGATTCCAATCATTGAGAATTTACGGCAGTGGGGTGATAAGTACAAAGCTGACTTTTTAAAGAGGATAGAGATTGATAAGTAGTTTTAGTGCAAGCATATCTATATCTACTTGTACCTAGCACTAAGTTAAAACATTCTTGGGTAGATTTTTTTGCCAATTCAAAAAATACTTGTATATCTTGAACTCTCTCTCAATATATATGCAGAAAGTATAGGTCACAGGTGGACAAACATGGCTCTGAAACTTGTGCGTAATTCGTTTCCAAAAATCAGCAGCAATCCTAAAATATTGACTGACAAATGATCGACTTTATTCATATTCTGACTATAACGAACATTGGTATCCGTCTCGAACACTCCGTAGCAAATGTCGCGTAAACTTTTGCTGATATCCAGTATTTACTAATGTTGAAGTTATAACCGGCAAAGAGGATATGTGTAGCAGTACGTAGATTATCCTTTTCTAAATCTTCAATTTATCTTTTCGTCCATTTCGATATCTCATGAAATGGTTCAAGCGAATCAACATCCTATTTAGCTTGTTTTTAGCAACTTATCTTTTTATTAACAGGTATACGTACACTCTTGATGAGCTATAGAGAATCTTGACACTACTATCTCGGTAAATAAGAAGAATAAAGACCTATAATAGTTAATCGATATTGTAATAAATACAAAAAATACCATATAATTAACAAATATTGTTCCCATAGTTAAGTATATAGGGGTCAAAGTTGTATAATCCGATATTTATATTTTCCTTTGCATCAAAGAAAATACTTAAAGTTATATTTATTATTAGAAATAAGTGTTGCTGTTCTTTTATCTAATTACGAGTGAGTAATAAATATTAGATATTTGGAATTTTAAATAAACAAAGATATGATTACGATGAGAAAATTAAAAAGGTATATTCCTCTACTATTATGTATAGTATTCCTTTCCTGTTCAGAAATTAACTTTGATTTACCTGTAGGGCCTAAAGGCGACACAGGTGATTCAGCGTATGACATTTGGAAAACACAGGTAGAAGCAGGTGCATTAGATTGGCCTGCAGACAAGACAGAAGTCGCTGACTTTCTCGTATATATTAAAGGAGAAAAGGGAGACAAAGGAGATGATGGGCAGAGTGCTTATGAAATATGGAAGGATATGCTTGCTAGTGGTGATGTACAAGATCCTCATGATAATTCACAGAATTGGGACTCAAGTAAGAATACTGAATCTGATTTCTGGAACTTTCTGACCGGACGAGATGGTCAAACTCCATATATCGGAACAAATAACAATTGGTTTATCGATGGTGAAGATACTGGCATCCTTGCTATAGGACAAAACGGAATGAACGGAGCTACTCCTCAGATAGGAATCAATGGTAATTGGTATATCGATGGTGTAGATACAGGCAAACCAGCTAGAGGAGCTGATGGCGCTGATGGACACACCCCTGTAATAGGGGCCAATGGTAATTGGTATATCGATGGTACTGATACTGGTTTACCTTCCCGTGGAGCCACTGGAACTGATGGAAATACTCCATCGTTAGGTACCAATGGCAATTGGTACATTGATGGTACAGATACCGGAATACCTGCTCGTGGTGCTGATGGTGCTGATGGTGCTGACGGTGCTGATGGAAATACGCCTACAATTGGTGCTAACGGTAATTGGTTTATCAATGGCACAGATACTGGTAAACCTTCTCGAGGCACAGATGGTGTAGATGGAAATAGTCCCTATATAGGTAATAATGGTCATTGGTATATAGGTGGAACTGATACTGAAGTACCAGCTCGTGGTGCCGATGGTGCTGACGGAGCCGATGGTGCTGATGGAGCCGATGGTGCTGATGGATATATTCCTACAATCGGAACAAATGGTAATTGGTATATCAATGGTACAGATACTGGTTTCCCATCACGTGGTGAGAATGGTGATACCCCTGTAGTAGGAACGAATGGTAATTGGTATGTCAATGGCGTAGACACAGGACATAAAGCAATAGGTCAAGACGGTGCTGATGGAACTAATGGTGTCGATGGATCTGATGGTGTGAATGGTGTCGATGGTGTGAATGGAAGTGATGGTAAGTCAGCTTACACACTTTGGAAAGAGGATCTAGCCAATCGCGCAGGTACTGCAAACCCAGTGATCGATGCTAAAACAGGAGAAGCATGGGATTCTACACAGAATACACTTAACGATTTCTGGGAATACCTACGAGGTAAAGATGGAGTAGATGGTAAAGACGGTAAAGACGGTAAAGATGGAGTAGATGGAAGTGATGGAAGTGAAGGCTTACCTGGAATTCCAGGTCAACCAGGTGCTGAAGTCGAAATCATTGCAGGTGTCCCAAATGTCATAGTCACTTACTCTCAATCTGAATATGGAGAATATGTGAGAACTACAGATGGGGGTGTCGAATATACAGTTTATGGGTCTGATGGTCTTCCTGCTGCTGGAGCAGTAGTCACTGGAATGCCAGGGATAGACTCATCGAAGTCTTACACTTCAGATAGCCAAGGGGTATTTATTGTTCCAAAAGAAGATCTCCCAGAGATTCAGGATCCAACAGAGCGTTGGGGTACAGTAACTTCCGTGACTTATAATGGGAAGACTGAAGAATCTGCTAAAAACACTTATGTACCTAATAGAGTCCATACTCGACTAGTGCTTGATGGAGGCTTTATAAAGATTGATAATCGATACAATCTGACTTTCCTTGTTCAGCGAAAGTTAAATCCAGATGATGATTGGGAAGTACTCCCAAACTATCTTCCCGAAATCTCTAAGATGGACTTCTATGCAGCTCTTCTAGATGATAAAGATGATCCCACATCGATGAACGCTACAACTGTATTTGACGAGTCAGCTACACGAATCGATAACGGAGGATACCGTGTCCGTCCTAATCGTTTTGTCATCGCAAATAAATATCAAGAGAAAAATGAGCAAGCCATCTTTTGGGATGAAAAAGAGGATTATTGTTCTGTAAAGAAGAAAACAACATATTATGGAGAAGATGTCGTTTGGAACGGAACGATTGATATGGTTCCTATTCAAGCTGCTCCTTTGTTAAAAACCCTTAACCTAGTAGGTGTACGAGGTTCAGGTGAGAACACTTCATTCGATAGTGCAAGTGGCGAGTTTGATTTTTCAGATGTTGACTTTACACGGATGTATTCTTATCAACTGACTACGACTGAAGACGAAAAAGGGATTACTCGAGTAGAACCTACTAAGTATACTGAGGAAATAGCTAAAGGATTGACTCCATCGTATATCTATTTTGATCATACATCTACAGCTGGTACACAAGTGAGTTCGAGTATTGCTAATCCATCTGGATATTTAGATATTAATTATGAAGTATTTTCTCCATATTTTGATTCTGATATCTCAATACGACACCTGGACAATGCAGCAAGTATCTTTGTTCTTTGTGAAGTAGGTAAGCTAATCACAGATAACCAAGGGAACTATATTGTGGATAATACCGAAACGACTTTACCAGAAGTTACAGTGACTTATAAAGATTCAACCAACGATTAACAGAAATAATATGATTAAGAATAGAGCAAAGATACTTTTGAGTCTGTTCATTGTGCTTTTGAGTATCCAAGTTGCTGGAGCTCAAGAATCCACAACGAATCCAAGCGAGAAAGAAACAAAATACAAACGAGCATGGGAATTTGGGCTTGGCGGCTCAGCACTTCAAATGACGCGCTTCAGTGTGATAGATGCTTATTTACGAGAAGATGGGGGATATTCAGTCAATACGGACAAGAGAGATGTTCTTTTTGGCGGAAATATATACATTGCTCGTGAACTAAATCGCTATTTCTACCTTGACTTCCAAGGAACCTATGCGCATACAAACGATCCCGTCAATGGGGGAGATGAGAGCCGCAACCTATATATGGGTGGTTTGGGACTTCAATGGAGATTAGGTGAATATTTCAAATCCAAATATATCGATCCTTTTTTTCGAGTAGGTGTCAATTACATGTACAAAGACTTCGACCTCTATTACAATGGCATAGAAGAACTTGATGATAAAAATATCAAGTGGAACATGAACAACGACTACAACAAAGAAGGAGTCAACAGGAATAACCTCATACCTATCTCTATGGGGGCCGGTGTAAACATGTGGCTCAATGATCATTGGGGAATCGGTATTCAGGGAGATTATCTAGCGATGCCTTATAAAAATGTAGCAAACTCATGGGAAGGTACCGTACGTCTTATTTGGCGCATCGGAGGAAACTCTAAGAGACCACAGCCTCAATACGTAGAACGTGTCGTCGAGAAAATCGTCGAGCGACCAGTTGTGGTAGAGAAAGTTGTTCGCGAACCTAGCAAGACGATTACGCTTAATGATTTATTTGAAAATGTGTACTTTGCATTTGACAAAGCTGACTTGACCTCTGAATCAGAGACCATTGTCGACCAGATAGCTGAAATCATGAAAAGAGATACAAACAAACGATATCTCATAACAGGATATACTGATGCTAGAGGTTCTTTCATCTACAATATGAACCTATCAAAGAGACGTGCTAAAACAGTTGTGGATGCCCTTATTTCACGAGGCGTATCAGCTGAGATAGTTAAGTTTAGAGCCGTAGGAAAGAAAATTGCTTATGCAAGCAGCTCCGCATCAAACGAAGTCAGACGTGGAGACCGAAAGATTACTGTAGAGATTATCTCCAACATGGATTATTGGAATTATATTCCCTAAGTTAAAGCTATCATATAACATATAGCAAAAGTTATAAAAAGAAAAGCGCTGGTAAACTTTGGTTTACCAGCGCTTTTGTATCTTCTAGTCTAGTGCAAAGATAGAAGCTAAAATTTAGTTCAACGTCTTGAGAAATTTAACAATTTCACTAGGTTCAGCTCTTTTCTTATAATCAGCATCAAGGAAAGCATATTTTATGATACCATCTGTATCAACGATATAGGTTGCAGCCAATGGCAATTCATCACTTTTGTCTCCATTGTAAGCATACAAATCAAATTTCTTTTGATAAAGTTCAGCGACATCTTTTGTCAACTTATAGATTAGACCATATTTTTTACCTACCTTATTACCAAGGTCACTAAGTACTGTAAATTCGAGGTCATTTTTTTCTGTAGTCGTCAAGGACTTATCTGGTACCTCAGGGGTCAGTGCGATAAGCGATGCTCCTTCACGTTTGAAGTTAGGCAATTCCTCTTGCAAAGCTCTCAGAGTCAGATTACAATACGGGCACCATCCTCCACGATACCAAATCAAAACGACCGGTCCCTTTTTCAACTCCTGGTACAATGTTACCTTTTCCCCTTTTTGGTTTTTCAAAGTAAAATCTACCGCTTTGTCACCTACTTTCAATGCTTTGTCAAGCACACCCGATATCGACACATCTTCTAATCCTTCTTTGTATTTTTTCAATACTACAGCTGGAGCTTTCTTAGTAAACGCTTCACTTTGAGCATTCAATTGAGAAGCCAATGGCTTATGGTTTAAATCGTCTTGTATCATAATTTCATTTTTAACTTTCTGGGTGACTTCTGTTCTTTGTTTGCTTTTCGCTACACTACTCATCGTGATGAGTATTAATGCAAGAAAAACAAGATTACTTTTTCTCATAATGTTTGTTTTTAAATTGTGATTACTGTTTGTACAGCAAAGATAGTTCCTCTTCATTGAAAGAATATGGACTATGAGTTCCCATGTATGGACGATTTGTCCAATACGTTTTACTTATGGCCTTTTCGATAAATAGTAGGAGAGGAGCCAAATTTATTTTTGAATTGTCTACTGAAATATAACGGATCATTGAATCCAATCTGATAAGCGATTTCGCTCACTGGAATATCCGATAATAATAGCAATTCCTTTCCCTTTTTCAATTTCGAAGTTATGATATAATTAGCCGGACTATCGTTGTACTTCTTCTTAAATTCACGTTTAAATGAAGACACACTAAGATTACACAATTTAGCCAACTCCTCTACACTCAAGTTAGAATGAAGATGCAGTTCGATTGTTCGTTTGAAATCTGTCGTCCTCGAAGAATACAACCCTAAGAGTAAATCCGTGATTGATTCTATATTTTGTGTTTGAATCAATAATAAGATTAGTTCTTTTGTTTTCAATTCCAACAAATCATCATTTACTAGTGAAGGATGCTGAAAATAAAAATCCAATGATTGCATAAATTGAGTAATCGTATCCTTAGGAGCAATCACTTGAGTTGCCGATTTCCCTTTATTCTTCATAATCAAATTCGGCAATTCATTCGCAAAGAGTCCATTAAGGACATCAGGAAATAAGTGAAATGCGATGACTTCAAATTGCTCCTCTTTTCTGTTTTTCACCAAATCGATAAAATAAGTTCCGCATTTGAGCAATACAGCCTCCTCAGACTTAGGCCTAAAGTTGATATCAGAGGATAGAATTCTAGCCCCTTCTTCTTTGATATAGAGGAAGCACCCCTCATTCTCAAAGACACCTTCGTGTCTGTATGGAGAACCGAAAGTAACTTTCTCTATTAGCGTCTTGTCTCGATATGTAAAACTTTGTCTATTTAGTATCATAATGTATAAAGCTAATCAATCATTTAGAATTACGAAAGGAATAGCTGTAGTTTATGTATATTTAACCTCATCACATAACGGTAAAAAGAGAGTTTCAAGTACTCAAAAAAGGGGAATAGCCCTCTTTTGGTCTATTCCCCTTAGTTATGCTTATTGTCATTTCAGGTTACCTGATGACTTCTTTTATTCTGTCTGTAACGACCTTATAATGAGGGTCTTCTAAAATATTAACATCGATGATAGCTTCAGCATTGCTAAGTAATATCTTACAATCCTCGCTCAAGTGGCGTAGATGAATCTCTTTGTTCAGTTTGCGATACCTATCAGTGAGCGTATGCAATGCATTGATAGCACTCATATCCGAGATGCGGCACTCTTTGAAGTCTAGGATTATGACATCAGCATCATTGTTGGGAGAAAATTCATCTAGAAACGATTTGATAGACCCGAAAAAGAGAGGGCCACGAATCTCGTAATGTTTGATCCCACCGATATCTATATGACTATGCACTTGGATATGTTGAGCACTTTGCCAACTATAAGACAGTGCAGATAAGACAATACCAATCAATACAGCAATAGCTAGATTATGTGTGATGGCAGTGATTAATGTAACAATAATCATCACCATGACATCTATCCAAGGCATCTTTCTAAACACCTTGAAGCTAGCCCATTCAAAAGTTCCGATGGCAACCATAAACATGACACCAACAAGTGCAGCCATAGGCATTTTCTCGATTACACTCGAACCAAACATGACAAAAACGAGCAACATGATTGAAGCCACGATTCCTGAGAGACGCTGCCGAGCACCAGCAGTGATGTTAATCAGACTCTGCCCAATCATAGCACATCCACCCATACCCGATAAGAATCCAGAGAGTATATTCGCAGTACCCTGAGCCACGCATTCACGGTTTCCACTACCTCGAGTCTCAGTGATTTCATCGATAAGATTCAATGTAAGCAATGACTCGATGAGGCCAACTCCAGCAATAATAGCAGAATACGGTAGAATCAATAAGAAACTATCCATAGTCCATGGGATATGTGGGATAGAAATAGGCGGGATACCACCATTAAGATGTGTACCCGGTTCTAATGTATTGGCCACTGTCGTGGTATCAATACCAAATCCGATAACCAATGCCGAAACAGCGACGATGGCGAAAAGTGAGGCAGGTATCTTCTTGGTTAACTTAGGCAATAGCCAGATGATAGCCATGGTCAAGAGTACCAATCCAGCCATGATAGCTAGTTCGTGAATCTTCTCACTCTCACCTACATTACTGTGCATGATATTTGTGAAGTTTGGAAATTGAGCCATAAAGATGACGATAGCCAAACCGTTGACGAAACCATACATGACCGGCTGGGGCACCAATCGTACGAACTTTCCAAGTTTGAATACCCCCGCAAGTATTTGAATCGTTCCGGCTAAGATGACGGTAGCAAATACATACTGCATGATTTGTTCCCCTTCAATGCCTGGGATCTGTTCCTTTAGAGCTAGCGTTAATCCGACAAAAACGACGGCTACTGCTCCTGTGGCACCTGATATCATACCAGGTCGTCCTCCAAGAATGGAGGTTACAAACCCCATCACGAAGGCGGCATATAAACCAGTGATAGGTGAAAATCCTGCAATCATAGCAAAAGCGATAGCTTCTGGTAACAGCGCCAAGGCTACTGTTAAGCCCGAAAGGATCTCTGTTCCCGCATTATGATCTTTGTGTGAACGAAATAAAGATGAAATAAATTCCATTGATTTGTTGAATGTTTTTAAAGTGATATTGCCAAGTTGTTATCCCATTGCAATTCACATTGGTGAGTCTTCTATTGTATAAAGTGTGCAAAGATACGATAAAATTGATATCTTGAAATAGGTCATACTATAATATTCCTAAATAGAAAAATAGGTGTGTCAAGAATTTTGTTGACACACCTATCTTTTTCAATTTCAATTAGTTCCTATCCTCATCCTTTCTAAGGATAATCGCTAGATACAGACACTAGAGATTAACTTATTGGTTTCCTCTCCTTTGTCCTCTTCCTTGGCCACGTCCTTGGCCTTGTCCTCTTCCGAGTCCTTGACCACGGCCTCCTTGACCTCTTCCAAGTCCTTGACCTCTTCCAAGTCCTTGACCTGAAGTCTGTGCATTGTTACCTTGTCCGCAAGAACCCAATCCTCTACCTGTTCCTGCACCTTGTCCCTCAGGACCTGTCCCATTTCTGTTTGGCATAATTGAATTATTTAAAGTGTTAATATTATGGTTACATCTGCTTTTCTTATTTCCGCAGTGTACCCTTTCTACGTTTTTTTCAGCGTCTTTGCTTGCGCTGTTTTCTATTCTATCTGCGCTGCCATCTGCGTTTTCTTCATTGTTCGTTTCTCTCTCTGATGATAAAGATTTCCCTACATCCAAACTTTTTTCGAGAGCTACTTTTATTGCTTTTGCACAATCCGAGTCAGGAGCATATTCTGAGATGCTTTTTTTGTGTAGCATCGCATCCACCATCTGCCTATCAAAAGGAACTTTACTAGCCACGATGATTCCTTGCTGCTGACACCACTGTTCGATGGTTTCAGAGCATGAACTATCCAAATCATACTTATTAATGATAACTGTACGAGGGATACCAAACCCGTCTACAACTTCCGTCACCCGTTTCAAATCCTCAATACCTGAACGTGTCGGTTCAGTGACAATAACCACCAAATCCACTCCTGTGATAGTAGAGATGAGTGGGCATCCGATTCCCGGAGGGCCATCCATGATGATATTTTCAAAATCCATATGCTCCATCAACTTGTCAGCTTGACTACGAAGTTCATTGATTAATTTGCCCGAGTTTTCCTCACCAGGATACAACCTCGCACGCGCCATATATCCATATTTAAAAGGGCCTAAGAAGATGCTACTTTCATGATCATGAACCATGGTGATAGCATCAAATGGGCACACTCGTTGGCAGAGTTCACAGCCCTCGCAAGAGACTTCATCCAAGACTACTTTTCTATCCACCATCGACAATGCCCCATAGTGGCATGCGCGGACACATTTGCCACAACTTCTGCACTTGTCCAAATCGATAGAAGGGTATTCACCAGATACATAATGCTCCTCCTTCTCAACCTTCTGGTCAAAGAGCAAGTACAAGTTTGCTGCATCGACATCGCAATCGATAGCAAATGTAGCTTTGCTCTGTACGATAAAATCAGAGGTGATACATGACTTTCCTGTTCCTCCCTTTCCACTAATAATAGCTATTTTCATAAGGCAATAATCTTTTCTACTAAGCGTTCAAAATAAGCTCTATATACAGGCAACTCATCCACGACCAAGCGTCCAGATGCATAGCAAGCAGCAATCTGCTTGTCAAACGGGATTCGTGCCAGCACTTCCACCCCTCGTTGTTCGAGATATTTCTCCATCGTATCATCGCCCAAATCAGCCCGATTGATGACTACACGATACGATTTGTTCATATTATCCAGCGTATCCATGGCTTGTGTCAGGTCACTCAATCCAAAGGGGGTCGGTTCCGTAACCAAGAGGACGATATCCGATTTGGCAGTGGTCTGAATAAACGGACACGACGTGCCAGGAGGAGAATCCAATAAGTAATAATCAGCTGGATATTGACTTGTCGCATAAGCTACCGCCTCATTGATTGCCGGGATAGCAGACATCGTTCCCACCTTGATACGTCCTTCGACAAGGGGTGCTCCATCTTTAGTGACCTTGGTCGTCACTTGTCCTACTTCTATCTGATTTTCTGTGATTGCACCTACGGGGCATGCCACCATACAAGCAGTGCAACCGTGACATAAGTCAGCAACCATCTTCGTCAGGTGGGCTCCCGGGACACAAATCATCGCATTGAAATGACAATAGTCGACACACTTTCCGCAAAAAATACAAGCATCTAGGTTTATGTCTGGACGGAAATCTGTCACGCTATGATTGGCTATGTCCGTGGTTTCTAAAAAGACATGACTATTAGGAACCTCGACATCACAATCAACCAAAACCACAGACTTCTGTTGCAACTGCATCAATCGGAATAGATTCGTGGAGACAAACGTTTTGCCCGTTCCTCCTTTTCCGCTCGCTATACTTATCTTCATGTTTTGTTTTTTTCTAGAGATTATGTTATTCTTACCTCTTTATTTCTTTAGAAGAGCGATGATATTTGCTACCGTCTGATTTTCTTTGACGATAACCATCTGGATATCTAGTTCGTCGAGTAAAGGTTTTACTTTAGCACCAAATGCCACAGCAAAAATCTTTTTCGCTCCTAGGTTGGCCAATAGATTGACTGCGCCTGTTCCAGCACCATGTTGCATATCTACTACATCATTGCCAAGCCATTCGATACTGTCTGTGTCGGTATCATATACAGCGAAAAAGGCTGCACGTCCAAAACGGGGATCAACCAAACTATTGATATTGTTCTCTTTACTTGTAATAACTACTTTCATCTTGTTTTGTTTAATGATTATTTGGGGACTAAAATGTTCTTAACTGATGGCCTTTATACGCCCGTTATTCGTCATCCATCAACGAATCTGCTGCATGATAAACGATGATTTTACTGCCGCTACATAGCGGACACATCACTTCTTCCATGACTTCCTGTTTCTTTTCTGAAATATTGAAGATACTTTCACAATCGGTACACTGATACCACTCTGCCTTGAAATTGACTTTTCCTCCTTCGAAACGAATGACACGTCCTTCGATAAAGGCTTTAGCTACTTTTTGGCGAGCACGCTGATAGATGCGTGTCAGTGTAGGGCGTGATACATGCATCTGCTCAGAAGCTGCTGTCTGATTGAGGCCTTCATAATCGAGTAGCCGAATCGATTCATATTCCTCAAAAAGAAGAAAAATATCTTCTTCATGTCTCCTAAATCGTCCTCTTCCACGAAGTTGACGTCCACGACGAGGCCCTTTGGGTATAAATCCTTCGACTGATGGAGCACCAGCTATCTTGCGTATTTTTTGGGGTCTTCCTACCATATTCTTGTTGATCGTTTTTCTTTTGTTTGATGCAAAGTTATGAACAATTGTTCAATATTCAAAAGAAAAAAGGGATAATTATTATTTCAAATGATTAAAATACTTCCTATGAATTCTTTGACATGTGATATTGAGCTGATTAGAATAAAAAATAACTGCTTTTACTTATGAAAAAAGACCTAAAAGTAGGTACGTCCAGAATAAAGTTTTATTTTTGCAGATATATGATGAAAAATATGGGAAAAAGAAAGGTTACCTTACAAGATATTGCAAACGCTATGCATCTGACACCATCAGCAGTGTCCAAAGCTTTGAATGACCATCCTCGTATGAGTGATGATACCAAAGCCGCAGTGAAGAAGATGGCGAAAAAACTCAACTACAAACCGAATCAACTGGCCGCTGCTTTGCGAAGTGGACGTAGTAAGCTGATTGGTGTGGTTGTTCCTGCAGTAGACTTCTCTTTCTTTTCATCTGTGATAAAAGGCATAGAAGAGACCGTGATGGAAGCCGGATATAGAGTCCTATTGGCACAATCTGGCAATTCCGAACAAAAAGAACAAGAAGTGGTCGAGACGCTTCTAGATGCTCGAGTAGATGGATTAATCGTCTCTATCGGTAGTGATATCGAAGATTTTTCACACCTTCAACGAGTCAAAGAACAGCAGATACCACTGATTTTATTTGATCGTGTCTTGAAAGATTTTGGGGTGAGTACGGTAGAACTAGACGATTTCAAAGGAGCTTATGAAGCGGTCACCCATTTGATTAATCAGGGTTGTCGGCGAATCGCTCATTTGGCTGGAAGTCCACATCTAGAATTGTATGCTAACCGTATCGCTGGTTATAAGGCTGCTTTGAGCGATGCCGCTATAGCTGTTCGTGAAGACTATATCCTCAATAGTGAATTGCTCGTCGAAGATGGTCGTAATTGTATGGAAAAACTCTTGAGACTTCCGATTGAAGAACGTCCTGATGCACTTTTCTGTGCCAGTGATTTTTCGGCTGTAGGTGCGCTGCAAATATTGCGTAAAAATAAGATTTGTGTACCTAAAGAGATAAAAATAGTTGGGTTTAGTAATGAAAATTTCACGCTTTATCTAGAACCTGCTATCAGTACCGTCGACCAAGCGAGTATAGAGATGGGACATTGCGCCGGAAAATTGATTCTCAGACAACTCCGCCAAGAGAGTGAATCCTTTGTCCCCCAGCGAGTGGTGCTTGAGCCTACACTGATCATTCGCAATTCTTCTAAAAGCGATACTGACTAATCGTTTTTTTTCTTTTTATTTCAATCGTTGGAACAACTGGCTACTATGAATATTAACACACAAAAAATAGAACTTTATAACTTTAGATTAACCAATTATGATGAACAAAGAGATTCACAAAAAGAGAGACCGGATAGTTCCATCTGGTGTACTTATTCCTTTTATTTTGATAACGAGTTGCTTTGCACTCTGGGGATTTGCCAATGATATTACCAATCCCATGGTCGAGGCCTTTTCTAGAATATTTAACATGGGAGCTAGTGGAGGCACTTGGGTACAAGTCGTGTTTTACGGCGGTTATGGTGCGATGGCTTTTCCTGCTGCTTTGTTCATCCGGAAATATAGCTATAAGGCGGGTATCTTAGTGGGACTTGGACTTTATGCCTTGGGTGGATTTCTTTTCTTGCCTGCGAGTTCTTTGGGCTTATTTTGTCCTTTCCTCATCGCTTATTTTGTGATGACTTGTGGCTTGTCTTTCCTCGAGACAAGTGCCAATCCATATATCTTATCGATGGGGTCGGCAGAGACGGCTACTCGTCGATTAAATCTGGCACAGGCTTTCAATCCAATGGGTTCGTTGATAGGTATGTTTGTAGCCACTACCGTGATTCAAGCCAAGCTAAATCCATTTAGTGCAGCAGAAAGAGCTGCGTTGCCAGCGGAACAGTTTGATGCTATAAAATTCAAAGATCTTCATATCTTAAGTCAACCTTATATAGCGATAGGTCTAGTGATTTTCGTCATGTTTATCATTATAGCTTTGGTGAAGATGCCTAAAAATGCTGACTCAGACCATAGTCTCAATCTAATCAAAACCATCACTAAATTATTGAAGATAGCAAGATATCGAGAGGGAGTCATCTCTCAGACCTTTTATGTAGGGGCACAAATCATGTGTTGGACTTTTATCGTTCAGTATGGTCAACGCCTCTTCATGAAGTATGGCCTTGCTCCAGATGCCTTGGCAGGTGGATGGCTATACGTGGTTCATCATCTCGGATTCTTGTCTGATACGGTGGCTGCTAATATCATGTCAGGCAATGCCATTGATGGTTTGACAGCGGGTGGTGCAGCACACGTAGCTCAGTTGTACAACATTTTAGCTATGTTTGTCTTTTTGGTTGCTCGATTTGTCTGTACCTTCATTCTCAAATATATCCAACCAGGCAAACTGTTGCAGTATCTAGCTATCGGAAGCATCATCTTGACACTAGGTACGATTTTCTTCGAAAATATATGGGGATTATATTCATTGATTGGTATCTCAGCATGTATGTCACTGATGTTTCCTACCATATATGGTATCGCTCTCAATGGGATGGGGGATGATGCTAAGTTTGGAGCTGCAGGACTTATCTTAGCTATCATTGGCGGTACCTTCTTACCCAAGATTCAAGCTTCAATCATCGATATGGGCACTTTGGCTGGTTTTCCAGCAGTGAACTTCTCCTTCATCTTGCCGCTGATTTGTTTTGTCTTGATCACTATATATGGCTATAGGACGTCGAAATTTCATTTGAAATAATCGATGTCGGGTATCTTATCGGATTGTTGTTATTTTATTTCACTTTTTTTGATGTAATTTTTTCGCTTCCTGTCTTTTTTACTATAGTGAAATTTTAGTCTCTCTTCTGAGGCTATTTGGCGACATGAAGCTATGGCTGAGTGCAACTCATCATTTAAGGGCTTAGAAAAAGCGTCGAGGGGCTTGCTCTGTTTCTTGAACAACCTCAAAGCTTTTTTTTGACGATGTCAAATGGTAAACACAAAGTGCAACTAGATTGTTCTTTCGTGTTCAAAAAGTAGAAGACGAAGTCCTTCATTACTAATGATGAAGCATCTCTTGGGGGAGTATTGGCCTATTCTGTTAACGAATAACATATCAGTCCGACGATTGGTCATGAATGATACTTTCCATCACTGTAGGAACTTCCTCTATGTTTAAATATGACAGTTGTGAAGTGTAAAATAACTAAACTATTTTTGTCTAACCGTAATCAATAACAAATTAATTTTTAAACATGAAAACAAAAAACATGAAAATCAATGGGAGGTTGTTCATAGGCCTTTTGTTCAGTAGCTTATTGCTGACATTTTCTAGCCATGCGCAGACTGTCTTGCCTACTATCTTCAATAACCATATGGTTCTTCAGCAAGAAGATACTGTGGCTATATGGGGAACTGATGTTCCTGATGTCGAATTGTCTTTACAGACTTCGTGGGGAGAGAAGCTGACCACACAGTCAGACCCTGAAGGACATTGGCGCTTCGCTCTGCCTACTCCGAAAACTGATTGTCAACCTCAATGGCTGAAGATTAAGGGAACGACGACGGTCGAATATGCTGATGTGCTTCTAGGTGAAGTGTGGGTTTGTTCTGGACAAAGCAACATGGAATATCCTTTAGAGGGATGGAATGATCAACCAATCCGTAAGTACAACAAATTGATGATGGATACTGACTACCACGATATTCGCCTCTATAAGATTGATAAACGTTTCAATCAAGTTCCTCAGACAGATATCAAATCGGCTCAGTGGACAGTTGCAGGGATGAATACAGTGCATAACTTTAGTGCAGTCGGATTTCTTTATGCCAAACGTCTTCACCATATGTTGAAGGTACCTGTGGGAGTCATCCAAAGTGCATGGGGCGGTTCACTGGTCGAAGCATGGATGAGTAAGTCTGTTCTACAGAAACATTTTCCTACTTATCATTGGTCTGAGATTGACCTCAATAAAGGCAGAGCTAATGGCTGGCCTTATACTATCTACAATGCCATGATTCATCCTATCATCGGTTATGGTGTGAAGGGATTTCTATGGTATCAAGGGGAGTCTAATCGTCATTGGCCAGCAGAGTATAAGGAACTGTTTCCTGCTATGATTCAGCAATGGCGCGATGAGTGGGGACAAGGTGACTTGCCTTTCTACTATGTACAGATCGCTCCTTATATATATGATTCGAAAGTGAACTCGGCTTATCTTCGCGAAGCTCAGATGCAGACTTTGGATAAATTGTCCAATGTGGGTATGGCTTGTATCATGGATTTGGGAGAAGAGAAGTCTATCCACCCATCTCATAAGGATGAAGTAGCCGAACGACTTTCTTATTGGGCTTTGAACAAGACTTATGGACTGAACCGTATCGCTTGTTGTGGTCCTATCTATAAGTCTATGAAGCAAGTGAAGGAGGGTCAGATTCTAATCTCTTTCAAGGATACGTTCAAGGGGTTGTATACTTTTGGCAAACCACTCACTGGCTTTGAAATTGCGGGACAGGATAAGGTGTTTCATCCTGCCCAAGCTACTATCGTGAGAAATAAAAATCAAGTTCTTGTCTCTTGTCCTGAGGTAACTGCTCCTGTGGCGGTTAGATATTGTTTCAAGAATTGGGTAGTGGGCAGTCTCTTCAATGGGGCGCATCTTCCTGCTTCTTCTTTCAGAACTGATCAATGGACTGACAAATAGTCTGAATGGTTCCATACAAAGTCCCGAAGATGATTAACTAATCGTCTTCGGGACTTTTTGTTTTATGAGGGGGCTTTCCCTGCATTCTCTTGGCAGGTGATGCACCCCATAGGTTCTTGATTGTTTATCTCATCTCAGAAATAGAGATGACTTCTTTATCACCATAGTCTAGGTTTTCACCACCCATACCCCAGATAAAGTTGTAATTACTTGTTCCTGCTGCAGCATGGATTGACCATTCCGGAGACATGATTGCTTGCTCATTGTGAAGCCATACCAAGCGTTCTTCTTGTGGCTCACCCATCAGATGACAGATCGCTCCTTTAGCGGGCACATCAAAGTAGAAATAAGCTTCTACACGACGTCCATGGATATGCGCAGGCATGGTGTTCCATACACTACCTGACATCAGTTCTGTCAATCCCATTTGCAATTGGCAAGGTCCTTCCTCGAGTACATCGTTGACGATTAATTTATTGATGACACGCTCATTGCTTCCTTCTTTACTTCCTGCATGGATGACCACAGCCTTGTCACGACTAATTAGTTGTGTCTTGTATGCTTTGTGTGCAAGCGTCGAATTGATATAGAATTTAGCTGGTGTAGAAGCATCGACACTGACGAAACGAATGTCTTTGTTTCCACGTCCTACATAGAGGGCTTCTTTATAGTTTAACTGATAAGTCTTGCCATCTACAAGGACTTTGCCAGGGCCTCCTACATTGATGACGCCTAACTCACGGTTGTACAAGAAGTAGGGGGCTTTGAGCGGTTCGATTGTTTCTAATTTTAGTGCTGTAGTCGTAGGGACTGCTCCTCCAAAGATCAGTCGATCGTATCTCGATACGGTCACGTTGATTTCTCCTGGTATCATTACTTTTGTCATCACGAAGCGTGAGCGAAGTTTCGCTGTATCGTAATGCTTGACATCATCAGGATGACAGGCGGTTTGGATGGTATAGTTTACTTGTCCAAATAGGCTACTTGAAGCCATCAAAACAGTGAAGAGTGCTAAAGCGATTTTTTTCATGATTTTTATTTGTTTATTGGTTAGTTAATCTGATTTCTTGATAGATCACGTTTATTCTTTCTCGTATGAGGTTGTGTGTGCAGCATTTTCTGCCACGGCGATTTTCTCAAGTTTGATGATGCGTCTTCTGTTTAGTATCATCAAGAATACTGTGAAGAGGATTAGAATGGCTGGACCTACTACCTTGAAAGTCGCAGTGAGATGATAGAGTATCCATGCCATTGGGTTGGATGCGAAATCTAAGGCTCCTGCACTGTCAAATCCAGCTGGTATCTGTACTGAAGCATCATGTGTCTGTGCAAATACATCGCGAGCGGCGAGGGTGAAGGCAGGTGCTAAATTTGTGGTGAGGTAGACACCTGCTATCAAGATAATGAGTCCGATGATGAATGTCTTAAACACATTTCCTTTGGTAATCGGTAGGATGAGTGGAAAGATATAAAACAATCCAGCTAGCGATGCCAGTGGTAGGAATTCATTTCCTGGTAGAATTACTGCCAAGAAGATGATGACTGGTATCAATAATAGTGAGACGACCAAGGTGGCAGGATGTCCAATCACCAAGGCAGGGGTCATACCGATATGAAGTTCTACTTTTCCTTTGAATTTCTTCTGTATCAGTGATTTGGTAGCATCTGATATAGGCATCAGTCCTTCGATAAAGAGGTGGGTAATCCGTGGGATGAGTTCCATGACTGCGCCTATCTTTACGCCGAGCATCAAAATCTTAGGTAGGTCATATTTTGCAAAGGCACCCATCAGTACACCTATCAGTACGCCTAGAAATAGTGGCTCACCTAGAAGACCAAATTTTTTCTTCATTCCTTCGGCAGAGATGTTGATCTTGTTGATTCCTGGAATCTTGTCGAGAACTTTATTTATACCCCATGCTACTGGTACGAAACCAATACAGAAGGGTTGTGGGATAGATATACCATCTAGGTTGTCATAGAATTTTTGCATCGATGGGGCCATGTAGTCGGCACCAACGAGGGTGATGATATAGCAAATGATTGCTGTGAAGAATCCCCAAAGAAGACTTCCTGTCGCAAAATAAACGATGGCACCGATAAAGGCAAAATGCCAATAGTTCCACAAGTCAATATTGACCGTTTCTGTCGTTTTGGTCACTAACATGATTAGGTTGACCGCTAGGCAAACGGGGATAATAAATGCACCTACGGAAGTGTTGTAGGCTATACCTGCTGCTGCAGGCCACCCCATGTCGAAGACATTGAGTTGCAAGTCATAAACTTTTACTACTTGATTAAGAGCAGGGCCCAAGGTGCTGGTCAATAATGCTGTGATGATTGATAATCCGACGAAACCTACGCCGACGAGCAGTCCACTCTTGATGGCTTTCGCTGGTTTGATTCCAATCGATATGCCAAGTATCGTGAAGATTATAGGCATCATTACTGGTGCGCCTAATGAGACGATGTAACTAAAAAAATGTTCCATAGGTGTGAAATTATTTAAGATTGTCTATTCTTTTTATTAAGTGATTGTTACTTCAATAGGGTGGTCTAGGAAGTATATATAGTTTTCTAACCATTGCTTCCACGCAGCGAGGTCTAGGATTTCTCCATCTTTCTGTGTGGCTGTACCCCAATAATAGGTGAGCGTAGATTCTTTTGTGAGTTTGTGATTCATCAACAGATAGCCGTAGTCGTGATGGTTATTGAGTTTGACTTGTGCTGGGTCAAAACGTACTTTTGAGGTTCGTTTACATGCTTGAGAGGCTATCATACCGACATAAAAGTCTCCTATATCTGACCCGTCTGTTCCTTTTGTCCCATCTACATAGCACATGTAGCGGTTGTTCGTATCAAGTGCGTACTGGCCAAACTGTCTGGCTGAGTAGAGTGCTGCATGGGTATATCCATAACCGGCAGCAATTGTTTCGGGGGTACCATCTTCATGCAATACAATCCCTGAGGCTACATCTGATACTTTGGTCAACCCATTATATTTCACTGTGGTCTTGTTTAGATGGTCACCCATGTCTAAGGTGATGATTCGTTGCTCTATCACTGTGTCTCCTTGGATAATCATCTCGGGAAAGGTGAGCTCGGCGGTCATTCGCAGTGGCCCGTTGTCCAATATTTTGCATGATGACCAGCAGTTCTGATAGTGCAACTGCCCATCTACGACCAATGCACTTGCTCCTGCTCCTAGGGTTTGGTCCACTGAATAACTGTCATAGCCATGTCCGTGGTCGTAGTGAAAGGAGAAGGTGCTGGCCCATTCTATTGATTTCTGCTTATCTACAGTACGTAGATATCTGAGCTTTTCTAGATTCTTTTCGTTGCATTCACTCGTGTACATCTCGTTGAGTATCGGTTTGGATGTGCCATATTTATGAAAGGTGTCGTAGCCGTATGACTTCCAACCTTTTGCCATAAGAGCAGGGCCATATGTTCTGAAGGCTGTCTTGTCATTTTCCCAAGCAAAATCACTTAGCCGCTCGGGGTGTACTTGACCGCATGCGATCGTGTCTTGTATCGCTTTTTCTCCGTATGTGATGGTGAACTTCAATTGCTGATTAGCTTCTAATGACACGGGGAACAACAACAAGCTATCTGATGTGACTTGTATTGGCATCTGATGACCTTCTTTGTCTAGGACGATGAGGCTTTGACTTGATGAGACGGCTTCAGCTTGACTGAGTTTCTGGCTGATGGTTCTTAGTGGAACCTCGATTAGTTTGGTTCCTGATGTTCTCTCTGAGTGGTTGACTATAGAAACAGTAACTGATTGCTTCGTCGTACACGAAGCAATCAGTAATAAAGTCATAATACTTACAATGTAATGTTTATGATTGGTCCGATTCATTGGGCTGTTATTTAGGTTGTTTACCGATATATGCAAGGATTCCTCCATCTACATATATTACGTGTCCGTTGACAAAATCTGATGCTCCTGATGCAAGGAATACGGCAGGACCCATGAGGTCTTCTGGTGTTCCCCATCGAGCTGCTGGAGTCTTGGCACAGATAAATGAGTCAAATGGGTGACGAGAACCGTCGGCTTGTTTCTCACGGAGTGGAGCTGTCTGTGGAGTAGCGATATACCCAGGGCCGATACCATTACATTGGATGTTGTATTCACCATATTCTGAGGCGATATTGCGTGTAAGCATCTTGAGACCGCCTTTTGCTGCTGCATAAGCTGATACGGTCTCACGACCTAACTCACTCATCATAGAACAGATGTTGATTATCTTTCCTTGGTTACGTTTCATCATGCTTGGTAAAACGCATTTTGATACGATGAATGGACCTGTGAGGTCGATATCAATCACTTGTCTAAATTCTGATGCTTTCATCTCATGCATAGGGATACGTTTGATGATTCCTGCATTGTTTACTAAGATGTCTACTGGGCCTACGTTCTTTTCTATCTTAGCCACCATGTCTTGCACTTGTGCTTCATTTGTCACATCACATACGTAACCTGTCGCATCGATGCCTAGTTCTTTATATGAGGCTAAACCTTTATCGACTAGGTCTTGCTTGATGTCATTGAAGACTATTTTAGCACCTTGTTTGTGATATGCAGTGGCTATACCGAAACCAATGCCATATGAAGCACCTGTGATTAGTGCTACTTTGCCTTTGAGAGAAAAATCTACCATCGTTATTTTATTTATAGGGTTTTTGAATAAATGCCGAGCTTCTATTATTGCTCTCGACTCTTGCAAATATACTGATAGCCCATAGCTTATGAGTGTTACTATCGTTCAAATAAGTAGCATTATAGTCCAATTGCTTCCTTTATAGGCTGTCGATGGCTGTTTTGGACTTTTTTGACTTCATTTCGGAGGAACTCTATGGGTGTCATGCTTGCTGATGACGTGTGGGGTGAGGGGTGACGTTTTGTGTCTTTTCCTGTCAGGAGTTCCTCTGTTGATTTCATCGTGAGGCTTGGTGGTTTCTTTTTCTGAGGAATACCTTATTATTAAGAAGGGGCTTTTCTTTGGTGAAAGTTTCTTGTTGAAATTATTTTAAATTTTTTTTCTCATCGATTTGACTGTTTGGCACGGTATTGGTAAATGGTTCAATGTACCTGTGTTTTACACGGGTATTCCCTTGTGTATCTGGCAATAATGTATGACACAAGGAACATTAATTAAATATTAATCTATAAATACTAAATGAAATGAGTAAAATTAATCCATTAGCTGACAGAGTATTGGTTTTACCTGCTCCAGCAGAAGAAAAAACGATCGGTGGTATCATCATTCCTGACAATGCTAAAGAGAAACCTCTTAAAGGCGAAATCGTTGCCGTAGGACAAGGGGTGAAAGATGAAAAAATGGTTCTCAAAGTAGGTGATGTTGTATTGTATGGAAAATATGCTGGTACTGAGTTGGAAAATGATGGGGTGAAATATCTTATCATGAAACAAAGTGACGTCTTGGCTACCATTGATTAGTGAATGATGAATCTGTCTATCTCGTCTCTTGATTGATGTAGACTTGCATTTAATGAATAACAAAACAATAACTAAAAATTAAAGATATTATGGCAAAAGATATTTTATTCAATATTGAAGCTCGCGAAAGTTTGAAGCATGGAGTGGACCAATTAGCAAATGCCGTCAAGGTGACACTTGGCCCTAAAGGTAGAAATGTGATTTTGGAAAAGAAATTTGGTGCTCCTCAAATTACTAAAGATGGGGTAAGTGTTGCTAAAGATATAGAATTAGAAGATCCTTTCCAAAATACGGGGGCCCAATTGGTTAAAGAGGTAGCTAGTAAAACGGGTGATGATGCTGGTGACGGTACGACTACTGCTACTGTTCTTGCTCAAGCAATTGTGACTGAAGGGCTTAAAAATTTGGCTGCTGGCGCTAATCCTATGGACCTTAAACGGGGTATTGATTTGGCGGTAACTGAGGTCGTGAAGTCTATCAAGGCACAGAGTGAACTTGTAGGGGATAAGTATGAGAAAATTGAACAGGTAGCTACTGTATCTGCTAACAATGATCATGAAATCGGTAAGTTGCTTGCTGATGCGATGAGAAAAGTGTCTAAGGATGGTGTCATTACTATCGAAGAGGCTAAGGGTAGAGATACGACTATCGGGGTGGTTGAAGGTATGCAATTTGACCGTGGCTATTTGTCTCCTTATTTCGTTACAAACACAGAGAAGATGTCTGTAGAGATGGATAATCCTTATGTCCTTATCTATGATAAGAAGATTTCTAATCTTAAAGATTTACTTCCTATCCTCGAATCGGCTGTGAAGACAGGGCGTCCGCTCTTGATTGTCGCTGAGGATGTAGATAGTGAAGCATTGACTACTTTGGTGGTTAATAGATTGCGTACTCAATTGAAAATCTGTGCTGTCAAAGCTCCTGGATTTGGTGACCGTCGCAAAGAGATGCTAGAAGATATCGCTGTCTTGACTGGTGGTGTCGTTATCAGTGAAGAGAAGGGAATCACACTCGAACAGGCTACTTTGGAGATGTTGGGTACTACTGAGAAGATAAACATCACTAAGGATAATACGACCATTGTTAATGGTCATGGTGATGCTGAGAAGATTGCTGCTCGGGTGGCTCAAATCAAAGCTCAAATCGAAGCAACGACTTCTGATTATGACCGCGAGAAATTGCAAGAGCGACTTGCTAAATTGTCTGGTGGGGTAGCTGTTATGTATGTCGGTGCTGCTTCTGAAGTGGAGATGAAAGAAAAGAAAGACCGTGTTGATGATGCTCTTTGTGCTACACGTGCGGCTATCGAGGAAGGTATCGTTCCTGGTGGTGGAGTAGCATATATACGTGCCCTTAAGTCTCTTGAGAATCTTGAAGGTGAGATTCCTGATGAAACCACTGGTATCGAAATTATTAGAAGAGCCATCGAAGAACCTCTTCGTCAGATTGTAAGCAATGCTGGTAAAGAGGGGGCTGTGGTCGTTCAGAAAGTTCGTGAAGGTAGTGATGACTTTGGTTACAATGCTCGCTTTGATAGATATGAAAATATGATTGCTGCGGGGATTATTGACCCTGCTAAAGTGACTCGTGTCGCTCTTGAAAATGCAGCTTCTATCGCAGGGATGTTCTTAACTACTGAATGCGTTATAGTTGACCATAAAGAAGAAAATCCTGAACCTCCTATGGCAGGTGCTCCTGGTATGGGTGGCATGGGTGGCATGATGTAATGTCATTTCTTTATTGCTAAATTCATATTGAATGAATGAATAGCGGGTGTCTTTCGGTTACGATTGATACCCGCTTTCTGTATCTATATGACTAATATTCTTTGATAAAGAAACTTTATTTCTGTTATTCATTGATTAAATCGTGTGAATAATTTTGATTTCTAAATAAATTAAAAGATATTTGCCACACAAAATAATGTATTGATTACAAATATGAACGAATTAAGAATAAAATCCCAAGAAAGGCTATTGGCTTATGGGATAAGACCCTCATTACCAAGGGTGGAGGTGATGTTGTATCTTTTGGAACACCGAACGCATCCCAACGTGGATACTATCTACAAAGATTTATTGCCTAAGATTCCTTCTTTGTCGAAAACGACTGTTTACAACACGGTACAAAGATTATCTGAAAAAGGGGCTATATTGAGACTCACTATTGATGAAAAAAATGTTTGTTTTGATGGTATTTCTGAGCCACATCCTCATTTCTTATGCAAAAAATGTGGCAAGATTTACGATTTGAATTTTGTACCTAAAGCAAATATTCAATTGGATTTTAGTGAGCATCTTATCGATGAGGTGTCCTTGTATTATCGTGGTATTTGCAAGGAGTGTTTGGAAAAAATGAAATAATAAAGACTTTCTCTCGCCTTGACAGATTGATAGTATTTAGATTGTGCAAGGAGAATGTCGCTTTTAAACGGTCTTTAGATTTCTTTTTTATCTATTATTTTGAAATCTAATTTATATGTTGTACCTTGTTTGCAGTAAGGTAGAGGACGATTAAATATAATTATGTATATTATTATTATCTATTATATAATCTATAAATCTTTATCCATATGCGAACAATTACATTTAATGAGCTACGTCGACTCAAAGATTCATTGCCTCATGGCAGCATGGATCGCATTGCAGAAGAACTTGGCATCAATGCGGAGACAGTACGTAACTTCTTTGGAGGACACAACTTTAAACAAGGACGAAGTGCAGGTATTCATTTAGAACCCGGGCCTGATGGTGGATTGGTTAAGATTGATAGTACCATTATCTTAGATAAAGCACTTCATATTCTTCATGAAAGAGAAGAAGTTGCTTCTTGATTCGTTTCTGTATGATACACGTGACAGTGTAGTAGAATATCCCAATTGACCTCTTACACTGTCAATTGGGATATTTAGTTTGTAATCTTTAATTTTATTCATTATGAAAGAAAATACTGAACATCTTATTACCGTCGCCACACTGACTTATGCCAAAGCGCTTATTCTTCAGAACGTGTTAGGTACTGCTGGTATTGATACGACCATACAGAATGTAAATGAGATTCAACCGCTTATTACTTCTGGGGTGAGAGTTAGAATACATGAAAGGGACTTGCCTCAAGCACTGAGTATCATCGAAAGTAAAGAATGGCTTAGTGATAGGGTTGTGGGTGAGGAGTTACTCGAAAGTGATAGCCATGGAAAACCAACTATGCCTATTATTCTGGTTCCTGTTGATTTTTCTGAATATTCAATCAAGTCTATCCGTATTGCTTTTAATATTGCTCAGGAGTTACATGCGGAGGTAAGACTTCTTCATGTGTATTTTGCTCCTATTTATGCTAATACATTGCCGTATTACAATGATTTACTCTTTCCTGATGCTGACAAGACTAAGGAAATCTCTTCTTTGCTGGTCAAGGTGCATCATGATTTTGATAAGTTGTCTGCAGAGGTTAAAAAGTTAATTGCTAAAGAGCATTACACTGATGTGAAATATGATTGTGTACTTTCTGAAGGAATCCCTGAAGAGGAGATTAATCGATATGCTCGTCTGAATCATGTGGAGATGATTGTTATGGGCATGAGAGGGAAAGAAAAAAGAGATAGCGAGTTGATTGGTAGTGTCACTGCTGACCTTTTCGACCGTAGTAGAATACCTATCTTAGCTGTTCCTGAGAATTCTTCTTTGACTTCTATTTATGAAGTCAACCATATTGGGTTCTTAACGAACTATTCTCAACGCGACTTAATCGCTTTTGATAGTTTCTACAAACGTCTAGCGGATAAGAAGTTTAAAGTTACATTTTATCATCTAGAGGGGAAGAAGACTTCGCAAGTCGAAGATCAAATCGTAGCTGGATTAATGAAGTATTTTAGAGAAAAGTATCCTGAGATTGGTTTTGACTTTGAGATGATTCCGCAGGGAAATCAAATGGAGGATTTGGATAGAAGTATCACTGATAATAGAATCTCTTTGTTAGTGACGTCGTCTCATAAACGAACTATTTTTTCTAATTTGTTTACACCAAGTATTACCAAAAAGATTATTTTTCATTCTAAGACTCCCTTGCTTATCATGTATCATTGAAAATGATGTTGATTATATTAAAAACGGATTGGTTATCTAAAAGATAACCAATCCGTTTTTAATATGTACTTTTAGTCTCGTATTACCACTGGTAATTAATACCAAAACTTAAGAGTTCGTTTAACTGAAAGTAGGTGTTGTCTACCTTTGTCACTCCGTCATCAAAGCGTCCATGAACGAATAGCTTGGTCGATAGGTGTTTGTTCAATATCAAGTTGAATGTGTTCTCCCAACTAACTTCTACTTTTTGATAGTTAGTGAAATAATTAAATCGTGAATCTAACTTTATGTAGGGCAATATCTCCCATGTTAGTGTCGATTTTAATGTACTACCAATAGTACTTAATGAATTCTCACCTTGTGAAAGACCGTATTTCGTCTCATCAATATCGTCTGTCGAAACCCATCTGTAATTCCATGATGCGGGCAAAATTGCTACTGAGAGGTTGTACTTTTTCTTTTCTAATTTATAATCCATACCAAGAGATATGTAGAAGTCTGCAGGAGACATAAAGGCGGATAATAACTGATCGGTATTTTTCTGATAGTTGCGAACGAGCTGTGTACTAAATTCACTATTCGCTGTGTAATACCAGTGTTTCGAAGCTTGTACTCCAAACTTACTAGTCAATCGAATTAGGTTGGTACTTACATTATATTGGTGTACTGTATCTGATGGAACGGTTGCAAATCCTAAATTGGCCTCAAACATATTCTCCCATTCTATCTTTTGCTTATCGTTGTAGTTTGCTTGTAACTTGAGCGAACCAAGGAGTCTATTTGAATTCTCTCCTCCTTTATACCAGTTCTCTGAAATGTAATTTTGGGTGAACTGTAATGAGCCTTCTCCAAGGTACGTCCAAAAATTAGGTTTGTGGATGTCTACATCTTTATCTACGACATCATTTGGAGCAAGTTCTGGTTTGAAGAGGTTAGCTATCCTTGCTTCTGTCTTTTTCTTGTTTTCTACCGCTATATAGTCTCTGTACTCGGGCAGGTCTTCTATATATTTCTTACTGTATTTAATCAGCTCGGGGTGTTCTCTATATATGTTTCTCAGTACGACTTTGTTCCATGAATATTGACTGATGCTGTCTTGCGAAATGAGTTCTTCATCTGTCGGAACATCATTATAGTACATCAATGGGAGAAAAAGTCGATAGGAATCTTGACTCATGGAGTCTGGAGATACATAAATTGCTGTCGGCGCAATAGAATCTGCTTCGTAGGTGTCAGCAAAGTATGTCTTATATAAATCGGATGGAGTATTTGCAAGATATGCTTCTCGTTGCTTTATAGCTTCTTCTTTAATTTTTAATAATCTTACCTGATGAAGACTGTCGAGAAGCATACGATAGTGTCTCAAAGAATCTATCTGAGCTAGTTCTCTTGCTTCTTGAGCTGCTCGCAAACTATCCATATTTAATTTGTCTCCTTTTTCGAGATCTGGAACCATTGTTCCTACGGAATCTAACATTAACCTTTCTACGGAGTCTGGATTTGCTATCCCTATTATAGAATCGACAGAGTTCCTTTCCAATAAGTTGTTTACTGCTTTGGTCTCTTGAAGGGTGTCAGATCTGTAAGTGCCTATTGTTGATATGGACTTTGTCTGATGTGCTATGGAATCAGTTATGCTTTTTGAAAGTACTGAGTCCTTGAAAGATTGATGACGAATCGAATCTTCAACAATGGCTCCCAAAGAAGAGGAATCTTCTGGAAGGATAAGTGTTGACTCTTTTTTGTCTTCTTGTGCCACAATCGTAGATTTGATGGAGTCAGCTAGTATCTGTCCTACAGAAGGGGTACTTTGCAGGTTGTAAGTTGTGTGGGCACTAGTTTTATGAAGGACGCCCAATAATACTAAACTAAATGTCCCCATTACGACTAATATTCTTTTTCCCATACTCATTTGTTTCTGAAGTCCTTAGAGTTAAAAAACTTTGTTACATTATTAGTAGCAAATTTACATAAAATAGATGGTATATTCGTTATGGAGGTAATACTTTTTGATTTGTAAGTAGATTATATGCATGCTTTTTTGTACTTTTGCGTGCGTATTATGTAATTGATAAAATATAAACATGGAAACTAAGTACATTTTTGTTACTGGAGGTGTGGCTTCTTCTTTAGGGAAGGGGATTATCTCATCGTCTATCGGAAAACTTTTGCAAGCTCGTGGTTACAAAGTAACTATTCAAAAATTTGACCCTTACATCAATATTGATCCAGGAACTCTTAATCCTTACGAACATGGGGAATGTTATGTGACTGTTGATGGTCACGAAGCGGATTTAGATCTTGGACATTATGAAAGGTTTTTGGGCATTCAGACTACCAAGGCTAATAATATTACAACTGGTCGTATCTATAAGAATGTAATAGATAAAGAACGTAAAGGGGATTTCCTAGGTAAGACTGTGCAGGTTATACCTCATATTACTGATGAGATTCGTCGTAATGTGAAGCGCCTTGGAACAATGAAGAAATATGATTTCGTTATTACCGAAATTGGAGGAACTGTTGGAGATATCGAATCTTTGCCTTATCTTGAAAGTATTCGTCAGCTGAAATGGGAATTGGGCAAAAATGCACTTTCCGTTCATCTTACTTATGTACCATATCTTGCTGCTGCGGGTGAATTAAAAACAAAACCGACACAGCATTCGGTCAAAGAATTGCAATCTCTTGGGGTTCAACCTGATATCTTGGTATTGCGTACCGAGCATGAACTAAATAGCAACCTTCGTAAGAAAGTAGCTTTGTTTTGCAATGTTGAAGAACGTGCTGTCGTTCAGAGTATTGATGCTCCTAGCATCTACGAAGTTCCTTTGTTGATGCAAGAACAAGGTATGGACAAAATTATATTAGAGAAGATGGGATTGCCTAGTGATGGTGATTTGGAACTTCTCGCTTGGAAGAAATTCCTTAAGCGTCGCGCTTCTGCTACCAAAGAGGTTACAATCGCTCTTGTTGGTAAATATGTAGAACTTCAAGATGCTTATAAATCAATTACAGAATCTCTTTCTCATGCTGCTACATACAATGATAGGCGTTTGAAGATTGTGACTATACAAAGTGATAATGTAACCAAAGAAAATGTAGCTGCAAAATTGAAAAATATTGATGGTGTGGTGATTTGTCCTGGATTTGGTTCTAGAGGGGTCAAAGGGAAATTTGTAACCGCACAATATACTCGTGAAAATGATATCCCTACTTTTGGCATTTGCTTAGGTATGCAAAGTATGGTTATTGAATTTGCTCGTAATGTACTTGGCTTAGCTGATGCTAATTCTTCTGAGATGGTAGACCATACTGATAATGCAGTCATTGATATCATGGAGGAACAAAAAGCAATTACTGATATGGGAGGAACTATGCGTTTGGGTGCATTCGCTTGTTCTATTCGTAAAGGATCTCGTACTGATGAGGCTTATGGTACTGAGCATATCGAGGAACGTCACCGTCATCGCTATGAATTTAATAATGATTATTTAGATAGATTTGAGAAGAGTGGTATGCAATGTGTAGGTATCAATCCTGAAACCAATTTGGTCGAGATTGTCGAAATCCCTGAGAAACGCTGGTATATTGGTACTCAATTCCATCCTGAATATAGTAGTACTGTACTTGCTCCTCATAAACTTTTCCTATCATTTATTACAGCTTCAATTAAATATCATAACGAGAAGTAAAACTTTAACAAATGGATAAAAATACCATAACTGGCCTAGTTTTGATAGGGCTATTACTTGCTGCGACTTCTTATTTTAGTCGCCCTTCTGATGAGCAAAGATTGGCTTTGCAACAATACAATGACTCTATTGCTCTTGTTCTTCAAACTCAACAAAAGCAGCAGGCTGCCGCTCAGGCTTCGATTGCTGAACAACAAGCTAGTGCACAGACTCAACAAGTTGCTGATTCTAGTTTGCTCTTTTTTGATGCACTAAAAGGTACAGAAAAATTAATTACTCTTAAGAATAGTAAGACTTCTATCGTCTTGAATTCTAAAGGTGGAACACCTATTTCTGCGACCTTTGCTGAACATAAAGATCAGGAAGGCAACCCTTTACAGCTATTTGATGCTGAGTCTGCTCAGATGAATTTTTATATCTATGGTCGAAAAGAAGCTGTCCAAACTAAGGACTGTTTCTTCACTCCTATTGCAGTGACAGATAGTACCGTAACCATGCGCCTAGCTCAAGCTGGTGGTGGGTATATTGACTTTGCTTACACGTTACGTTCTCAGTCTTATATGCTTGACTTATCTATCCAAGCACATGGCATGATTCAGCAATTGGCTTCTACAGATTATATCAGTATTGATTGGTTTGAAAGAGCTAAGCTACTAGAGAAGGATTATACTTATTCACAACGCTATTCCAAGATGCTTTATAAAAAAGTTGATGGTGGAACAAGTAGCGTAAGTACTTCTGGAACTAAATTGGAAGAGAAGAAACCAGAAGAAACTCTTAACTGGGTTGCTTATAAGAATCGTTTTTTCTCTGCTGTGTTGATTAGTGATGGTTTCTTTAGAGATGCAAACCTCTCTGTACGCGGTTTAGCTGAACAGACAGGTAATCTAAAAGAATACAATGCTTCATTCAAGACGTCATTTGATCCTACTGGCGTTAAGAATACGCAGATGCATATATATTATGGCCCTAATAATTATAAGATATTAAAATCATTTGACAAGAATCGTGCTGACAATTGGGATTTGAAACAGTTAGTCGATCTAGGTATTCCTGTCATTCGTCAGGTCAATGAATATCTTGTTCTTAACTTATTTGATTGGCTCTCAAAGTGCGGTTTGAGTATGGGTATTATTATCTTATTGATGACCATAATTATCAAGACATTAATTTATCCTGCTACCCGCAAGAGTTACATGTCAGGTGCTCGCATGAGAGTATTGAAGCCTCAGATTGAAGAGATTAATAAGAAATATCCAAACAAGGATGATGCAATGAAAAAGCAACAAGAGACCATGGCTTTATATAAGAAATATGGTGTCAGTCCAATGGGTGGATGTCTGCCACTTCTCTTGCAATCACCTATTTTGTTTGCGATGTTTATGTTTGTTCCGACGGCGATTGACTTCCGTCAACAATCATTCCTATGGGCTAGTGATTTATCCAATTACGATTCCTTTATCAATTTACCATTTAATGTTCCTTTCTTAGGTGAACATCTTAGTTTATTCTGTGTGTTGATGACTGTCACTTCGATAATTAATATACACTTCACTATGCAGCAACAAGACACAGGTCAGAATCAAATGCCTATGATGAAATACTTCCAGTATTTCATGCCGGTCATGTTTTTATTTGTGTTGAATGGATATCCAGCCGGTTTGAATTATTATTACTTCATCTCTACATTGTTTACAGTGATTGTAATGATTGTCCTACGTCGTAGAACAGATGATAAGAGATTACTTGCCGGGCTAGAAGCATATGCAGCAAAGAATAAGAATAAACCAAAAACTGGTTTTTCTGCTAGACTTGAAGCTATGCAAAAACAACAAGAAGCAATTCAAAAATCAAAAGGCAAGAAATAGTCTTTGATATTCTATATAAAAAGCAGCATAAATCATTTGATTTATGCTGCTTTTATTTTATTTGGAATCAGTAATTCTGTAAACTAAATAAATGAGATGATGTTTTATCTAATTTGTGTAGCCCCCCATAGTCTAATCTTATGATTAGATGCTATCTAAGGAATCCTGAATCAAGTCAATCTTTTCCTTTTCCGATTTGATTTGTTTCTCTATACTATTGAATTTCGCTTTAAATTCCTCTTGCTTTTGATTAATCCATTTGCCATCAGCAAGATTTTTACGAAGATTTAGTGGAAAGTTATTATCCATTTCCTTTATTTGATAGCGAAGATGAGTAATCTCTTTTTCTATCTGCTTGTTACGATCATCCCAATTTGATTCTTCATCTAGTTCTTTATCCGAAAGAATATCGTTGCCTAGGTGTAAGATTAGTTCTCTTAGTTTATGAATATCTATCATCTTATAAGCAGCTTGAGCTTGAAGGAACAAGTCTTTTTGACTATCATTCTGATTCGGATGAAGTAGGGGATGTAGTCGCTTAATCAATGTACGATATATATCTTTAAATTCCTTGATAACTTCATCTGAAGTGACACCATTAACAATAACCTGATGTGCCTGAATCATATCATTGTGTTGTCTTCGTATACGACTATAGGCCTCCTGCAAAGAATGATGAATGGCTTGTTTGATTTGTTTCTTATCAGGTTTCTCATTTTTCGCTAACGACTGTTGTAGGAACTCTGACTTCATCCTTAGTTCTTGCAATTTGGTCTCTGCAGTAAACAATTCAAACTGAAGACGACCGATTAACTCTATAAACAAAGCCAATATGTTTTGTTGTTCATGATGAATTAGATAATCTCTTTCTTCGTACATGTTGCAAAATTCAGCTCTTCGATTGATATATTCTTCTCGTTCTTTTTCAGTAAGACGACTTTTCGTCTCTTCCATATGAAGATGTTGATACATCTCGTTGAAATGATTGATTGCTATACGCAAGCCACTAGGTAATATATCAAGTGCTTGTGCTATAATATTTTCAGGAATCTTGCTTTCTGCTTCGGCAAGAGAACCAGCGATAGCAGCTATAGTATCGCTGTCACCACCTATAGATACAGCAGTGCGAATGATATCTTCAAAGTCATTACCCTCAAGGAAACATCGTATCGCTTGAGGGACTGTCACTTGTGCTGATGCATTGAACTTATTATTAGCTCTAATTTGTTCAACAGACTTAGCCATGTCAGGATACTTCTTAGGAGAATAGTAATTGCGTTGTATATGTTGCAAGAGACGATATCGCCCATACTTCTCATGATGCAAGAGGTAGATACAATCAGCTATGCAAACCGCAGCTTTGATGCCCTCTGGGTGATTATGTGTACACTCAGCAGAGAGTTGTGCCTCACGCAAAACGGTATCTCTATCATCGAACAACCAACCAATCGCCGAGACACGCATAGCGCTTCCGTTGCCAAAACTATTATACGGTTCTGGATGGACACTTTTCATCCATTCATGGAAATCAGGACCATATCCTACGTTTGGAAAATTATTTGCATATTGATGGATAGTATCTCGATAAACGGTTTCCTTATCCGGATAGTGAAGGCGTGTCACAGCAGCTTGCGCCACAGCACAAGTGAGCACTGTGTCATCAGTGAAGTGACTTTCGTTAGTAAATAATTCGAAATCTTTGTGACGGTAGTTGTCCCACTCAAATCTTGAACCAACAATATCTCCTATTATAGCACCTAGCATAGTCTTTATTTTAAAATTTTAATCTAGATGCAATGTACAAAACTTTTTTAAAGTAATCAAACAGGAAAGTATTAATGTAGCAGAATTTACATGGATAACTAGAAAGGCATATTGTTATCCGCATCAGGCACTTGTGAGATATCAAATCCTCCAGCCATCGGAGCCGGAGGGACAACTTCATCATCGTTGTGCAAAGAGACATTGGCTATTCCATTTTGTTCGTTATTGATAGATGAACTCATGACTCCTGCAGACAGTGAGTCGAGTGAGCTATCTTCTACGTTTTCAAATTTAGCAAACTCTTTACGGAATCTAAGTGTGACATCACCGACACCACCACTACGATGCTTAGCGATAATAATTTCTGCCATGCCTCGATAATCTTTGCCATCCTCCTCGACAATCTTATAATATTCAGGGCGGTGGATGAAACAAACCATATCGGCATCCTGCTCGATGGCTCCAGATTCACGAAGATCACTCAATTGTGGTCGTTTTCCTGCATTTCCTTCACGCGCCTCTACACCACGATTCAACTGAGAAAGAGCGATGATAGGAATATTCAATTCCTTAGCTAATCCTTTTAAGGAACGTGAGATTGTACTCACCTCCTCTTGTCGAGAGCCATGTTTCATACCCGAAGCATTCATCAACTGCAAATAGTCAATAACGATAATCTTTATGTGATGTTCTTTGACCAGACGTCTGGCCTTGGTTCGAAGTTCAAATACAGAAAGCGAAGGCGTATCATCCACATATATTGGAGCACCAAAAAGCAAATTGACACGCTGATCAAGTTGTGTCCATTCGTAACTCTTTAGCTGACCATTTTTAATGGTTTCACCACGAATCTCACTGACATTCACAATCAATCTACTCACCAACTGTACGTTGCTCATCTCCAAAGAGAACATGGCAACTGGAATTTTGGCATCTACAGCCATATTCTTAATCATAGACAAGACGAACGCTGTTTTACCCATCGCAGGACGGGCAGCAATAATAATCAGATCACTATTTTGCCAACCAGAGGTCATCTTATCCAATTTATGATAGCCACTAGGCAAACCACTCAATCCATCTTCACGAGCAGCAGCTACTTTTATCTGCTCCAAGGCATCCTTGATGATAGGATCGATATGAGTGTAATCCTTCTTTAGGTTATTCTGAGAGATCTTGAACAATTTACTTTCCGCCTCTTGCATCAAGTCATTTATATCAAGAGATTCATCAAAAGCCTCATTCTGTATCTCGCTACTGAAAGTAATCAACTGTCTAGCAAGATATTTTTGAGCAATGATTTGCGCGTGGTATTCAAGATGCGCAGTCGTTCCTACACGACTAGAAATCTCGGCAAGATATACCGGTCCTCCGATAGCCTCAAGCTCTCCTTGTGAGCGCAAAGTTTCAGTGACAGTAAGAATATCAACAGGAAGATTCTTGAGATTCAGATCAACAATCGCCTGATATATAATCTGATGCGCATGCTTATAAAAAGATTTAGCAGAAATGATTTCGTTGACCGAATCATAAGCATTTTGCTCAATCATCAAAGCGCCAAGAACAGCCTCTTCCATCTTAATTACTTGAGGTTGTACTTTTCCAGTCTCTTCTAATTCAGAAGTCCTTTTTTGGCGGTAGCCTTTAATCGTCTTTTTATTGTTGTCGTATGCCATACAGAAATATTAATTAAATTACGGACCACAAAGGTACGGATTATTTTTTATCTTTGTCCTAACAAAAATCAAATTATATGATGAGCTTCCCAAATGCAAAAATAAATCTCGGACTACATATAAGCAGTCGTCGAAGTGACGGTTACCACAATTTAGAAACCATTTTTTATCCTATTCCACTGGTTGATGCTTTGGAACTTATCGTTGCTCCAGATGTTAGTGATGAGATTTCGCTAATTATGTCAGGGATACCTGTTCAAGGAGATTCGAGAGACAATTTAGTTTGCAAAGCATATCGCTTGTTGGCAAAAGAATACGTCCTGCCTGCTGTTACAGTCTATCTCAAAAAAGGTATTCCACTCGGCGCTGGGATGGGAGGAGGTTCTTCAGATGCAACGATGATGCTAAAGATGCTCATCGAGAAGTTCAATCTACCTGTAGATGCAGACGAACAAGAAATCCTCGCAGCCCAACTAGGAGCTGATTGTCCTTTCTTTGTACGCAATCAACCAGTCTATGCTGAAGGAATAGGAAATGTATTCTCTCCTATAGCCTGCGATTTGAAGGGATACCAGTTAGTGCTAGTCAAGCCCAATATCTTCGTTTCAACAAAAGATGCTTTTGCTCATGTAGTTCCTCGTGATAAGCAATCAGAGTCAGCATCAGTAGACCTTAGAGAAGTGATTCAATTGCCCATCTCAGAATGGCGCAAACTGATGGTCAATGACTTCGAATCAAGTGTCTTCATGAAGTTTCCAATACTTGAATCTGTAAAACAAAAGCTGTATGATTGTGGAGCCGACTACGCCTCTATGAGCGGGTCAGGAGCGACTGTTTATGGTCTCTTCTCTCCGGATAAAAACGTCCCATTAGACAAAATCATCAGCACCGAAAATAACGATACTTTCGTCCGTCTATTGACCCTGTAGATAGGTCAATTTGCAGTCACCATTTTGACCTTAAGAGGAAGTGCTTCGAGGTTTTTAGGATTGGGATACACGCGTTGATACTGTTGATTGAAATTACCTTCAGTATCCGAACTATCCGTATCCGAATCAATCAGAGCACCTGTACTAATCAAGCTCAAGACATTTTTTACATACCATTCTTGGCTTGAACCAAGATCCTGCATCGTACTACTCACTGGTGCAGTAATATCATAATCAGGTGCAAATCCGTCGTCATAGTCAGCAGTCCCTTCGGCATTGTACACTTCCGCGACGACAGGCCAAAACGTATAGTTAGGGAAATCAGAATTAGTATATCCCGCCATCACCACATGTTTGCCAAAAGTAGTCTGCCCGACGAGTATCACATTGCTTCTACCAAAGTAAGGAATGATGCTATTGATAACTAATTCCGAAGCCGAAGCCGTATAGCCCGAAGTGATGATGTAGATGCGGCTTAAATCTAGATTACTCTGACCGTTGAGGAAAGACTCATCAGAGAGATATGCTGTCGTATTGCTTTCCTGCTTTCCATTATATTGTAAATGGAACAACTCTTTACCCAATGTTTCTTTAGGAAGTAAGATTGTACTTAGTTTTTGAGCTGCAACGATATCTCCACCGCGATTGAACCTCAAATCCAAAATGAAATCAGAGATATGCTCACCAGCCATCTCACCTATCGTATTGATCAGATTATTGATATACTCATCAGAAGAATCGCCAGCATCGACTATAAATTTGCTATAGCAAATATACCCAACTTTGGCGCCATCTTGTTCGATGATTGTATGAGCAACAAGTGGGTCATACGAAGCATCCGTTGCTGCAGGAAGCGAGACCGTCGTAGAATCATCCAACATGGTCAAGGTAGCTGCCTCTGTTGCAGCAGCAAAAGTAGTATAATTACTCTGATCATATTGTACCCCATCTCGTTTGATGAATATATCGCCCCGTTTTAATCCCGCCAATGCAGCAGGAGAAGAAGGATACACAAATTCTACTTGGACAGCCACATTTGTCGTTTCGCTATCCATACGTATATATTTAAGTTCCCAGCCATAAGAAAGATCCGACTGAGTTGCCTTGGTTATTGTGTTTTCTTGTACGTAAGAGAACGGACTCCCATTTTTTCCATCTTGATCAGACAGTAACATCGAAAAGAAATCAGGAGTATCCTTAAAATAATCAGCATCTTCCGGTTGTTCGATATCTTCATAATAAAGATAATTGTCTGTCATAATCTTGTAAATCCAAGGGTTAGGAGATACAAGTTCATCAAACTCATGAGTACGGTCTTCACCACAAGAAGATACTACCAATCCTGCGCTAATAACGATCAGCACCGTGAAGAATAAATTAAAAATATAAGGTCTCTTTTTCATGACTGCAAATATAAGTAAAAGAGTGGAAAAAACAGCATATCTAATCAATCGTCCATTGTTTATCGTATGCTTTTGTTTGATTAGGGTCGTAAAACAACGACTCCTTCTTGATGATTTTGATTAGATATTCCTTATGAGAAGCATCTTGCAGTTCTCTGCCCAACATCCATGGATTAGCCAATTTAAGCAAACGATAAGTCGTCCCATGTTGCTTAGCCCATAGAGCCAAATCAGGGATCGTATTTGACCAATTTATGACGTCATACGCCAATGGAGGATACAAGTCTACGTTTCTGACTTGGAATCCCATCTTTGCTGGGTCGGTAAACAAAATCTTACACGCCAATATCCGGAATAGATATCTCGACGTTTCAGAGACGAGATACAAGTCCTCTGGATTTTTCACCCCTTGACTTTTTAGTTCTCTATTAATACGTCCATTTCCAGCATTATAAGCCAATGCCACTAACGACCAATCATGATTTTGCTTATAAGAATCTCTTAGATACTTACAAGCTGCTTCCGTAGCCTTTTCGAGGTTGAATCGTTCATCTATATTCCGATTTATCTCCAAACCATAATCTTTGCCCGTTGACTTCATTATCTGCCACAGCCCACAAGCTCCTGCAGGAGATTTTGCTTTTTCATCAATCTTACTCTCGATGACCATCAAATAGATGAAATCTTCAGGAATGTTATACGCTCTGAGAATCGGTAAGATGATAGGGAAATACCTATTAGCCCGTTTGATGATTTGCAAAGTCGAAGAGTGCATATAACTAAAAGCCAAGAGCTCCCGGTCTATACGTTCACGTACATCAAAACGAGTCAAATCGATGACTCTATCACAAAAAGTAATCTTCTGAGGTATACTAGGCGATACGACCTTAGCTGGAGATTGAGCTCCAGGAAAAGAAGAGATATTGTGAGTAGGGTGTTTGGCCAAAGCAAAACCGCTCGTTAGCCATATACTGAGAAAAAAAAGAGTCAGTTTGATGCGAGTAGAGGACGTTTTCATTGTCTGATAAAGTTTATTAGAGAGCATTTTTAATAACAATTGGTGAGTAGGTTGTAAAGTCTTAATCATTACCCTCCCAAAAATAGGCATAAATAGCTGTTTTCGCAAATAAAATATCGATAAGATGCTAGTAACTTTAGAAAAAAGAGTAATTTTGTAGCTTCATAAAAAAAGACAAAGATGAATACGATTAAAATCAAGGACAAAGAATTTACTGTTTCAATTCCTGAGGAGAATATCCTTAAACAAGTTAAACGAGTTGCTGACGAAATCAATCGCGATTTAAAAGATAAGAATCCGATCTTTTTAAGTGTGCTCAACGGAGCATTTATGTTCGCTTCAGATTTGATGAAAAATATCAATATCCCATGCGAAATATCATTTGTGAAGTTAGCTTCTTATGAAGGATTAACTTCTTCAGGTGTAGTAAAAGAGGTCATCGGAATCAATGAAGATTTGACTGGCCGTACCGTAGTAGTAGTGGAGGATATAGTAGACACCGGTTTTACTATGGAGCGTTTGTTAGATCAGATTGCGACCCGTAATCCTGCAGAAGTACATATCGCTACCTTATTAGTTAAGCCAGACAAATTGAAGGTCGATTTAAATCTAGAATATGTAGCAATGAGTATCCCTAATGATTTTATCGTAGGATATGGTCTTGATTATGATGGATTTGGTAGAAATTATAAAGATATCTATACTGTCATTGATTAATGAACAGTTTCGATATCTTTCTTATTATTTAGTGGAATAATATTTGTTTTAAAGGTAAAAATATATTTGTAACAATGTTGAACGTAATTATTTTTGGAGCTCCAGGCTCAGGCAAAGGTACACAGAGTGAAAAAATCGTAGCTAAATACGGTATCAATCACATCTCTACAGGAGATGTACTCCGTGGAGAAATTAAAAAAGGAACGAAACTAGGTGAAACTGCTCAAGGGTATATCAATCAAGGACAATTGATTCCTGATTCATTGATGATTGACATCTTGGCAAGTAAATTTGATAGTTTCAAAGATAGTAAAGGGGTTATTTTTGACGGATTCCCTAGAACAATCGCTCAAGCTGAGGCTTTGAAAGTGATGCTTAAGGAACGTGGACAAGAAGTTTCAATCATGTTGAATCTTGATGTCCCTGAAGATGAGTTGATGACTCGTCTCATCAAACGTGGTGAAGAAAGTGGTCGTGCTGATGACAATGCTGAAACAATAGCAAAACGTCTAAAAGTATATCACAATCAAACAGCTCCACTTATTGATTGGTACAAAAAGGAAAATCTTTTTGTAGCTATCAACGGATTAGGCTCTATGGATACTATAGCAGCTGACCTTTTCAAGGCAATCGATAACTTGTAATAAGACTCTTATTACAAGTTCTTTATATCTCTTATTTGAGGAAGAACAAGTGCCAAAACTCGTTCTTCCTCTTTTTTACCCTCTTTTTTTGAATAAAAAGATTATCTTTGGAGTTGAATGCATATTGCTTTCATATCATATATAATATATTATGGCAGAATCAAATTTTGTAGATTACGTAAAAATTTTGTGTAGAAGTGGTAAAGGTGGACGTGGATCCACTCACATGATACGTGAAAAATATGCTGCTTTTGGTGGTCCTGATGGAGGTGACGGTGGTCGCGGAGGACATATCATTTTAAAAGGAAATAGAAATTATTGGACACTACTTCACTTACGTTATGACCGTCATATCTTTGCGGGACATGGTGAATCTGGTGGTCGTAGCCGGTCTTTTGGTAAAGATGGCGCAAATAAAATCATCGAAGTCCCTTGTGGAACTGTCGTATATAATGCTGATACTGGAGAATTCTTGTGTGATGTGACTGAGCATGGACAAGAAGTCATTTTACTTAAAGGTGGTCGTGGTGGTCAGGGAAACACCCATTTCAAGACTGCTACAAGACAAGCCCCACGTTTCGCTCAACCAGGAGAACCTATGCAAGAGGTAACTGTGATCATGGAACTGAAACTATTGGCTGATATCGGTTTGGTTGGTTTTCCAAATGCAGGAAAATCGACACTTCTCTCTGTCGTAAGTGCAGCAAAACCCAAGATTGCCAACTATCCATTTACTACTATGGAGCCGAATCTGGGTATCGTCTCATATAGAGATGGGCAATCCTTCGTGATGGCAGATATCCCTGGAATCATAGAAGGTGCTAGTGAAGGTAAGGGATTGGGACTCCGCTTCTTGCGTCACATAGAGCGAAATTCATTGCTTCTATTTATGGTTCCTGCTGATGCGGATGATATCCGTAAAGAATATGACATCCTACTCAATGAGTTGGCTCAGTTCAATCCCGAGATGCTTGATAAGCAACGTGTGCTAGCTATTACCAAAAGTGATATGCTCGACCAAGAATTGATGGACGAAATTACGCCTGACCTTCCTGAGAACATCCCTCATATCTTTATCAGTAGTGTCACCAATTACAATATACAACAACTGAAGGATATCTTGTGGGCTGAACTCAATCGCGATTCAAACCGTATCGATGATAGTGCGACCAAGGATACCCTTGTGCATCGTGCAAAAGACCTCGTTATCTTGAAAAAAGAATTGAAAGATGAGGGCGAAAATGATGAGATTATGGTAGAGACCTCTATTGACGGTTCAGATGATTCTGATCTAGATGACCTCGATGATGATTTTGAAATAGAATACGAGAATTAATTGGTCACTCAGAAGATGTGATATAGTTTAGAGAAACTATACCTTAATTATATGGGAAGTGAGTTGCATTCAATAGATTGATGCAGCTCACTTTCCTTTTTATGTCTGAACTATAGGTAAGTAAAATAGCGAAAATGTATACAAGAGGTCATTTTTCTATATTATACACTATCGGCATTTTAATTTTAACGATAACTTGGGCTGAATAGGATAAAAATCATGATGGTGAAAAAAAGGGGAATATAGGGCTTTGTAGTGGCTAAAATGAAGTAGTCGATTGCTGTTTTTGTGTTTCGTGAGTTTGCTGGTGTTAAAATCGCTAATCAATACTTGTAACGATAGGTCGTTACTGGGGTAACCACCCACCTTAACGCAGGTTAAGCCCTCTATTTATTGGGGTAAAGACAGGGGATTAGTCCGTGAAAGATTCATTATGTCATTGTTTTTTAACTTATCTTCTCTCGTTTTCTATCTCTTGCTAAACTGTAACCGTTACGAGGAGTTCCGAAAATGACCTATCATGGGGTGGCTCATCAATCAAAGTGTCAGTTATTTTTCCTTTTTAGGAGATATATGATAGTGCTTCTTAGTGTGCTATATATTGTCCTTCTTGGGTTGATTTACCCATAAAATGATTTATTTAATCACTAATCAACTTTTTTTTGATTTTTATGCCGATATTATTTGGAGGGTTTAAGAAATAAGTCTACATTTGTATCCGCAATCAAGAATAAGACTTTTTTAATGAATGACCATTTAAATTGTTTTAAATTATTTTATCCGATTTACTTGGATGTTTAGAATAAAGGTTTTATCTTTGCAAACGCTTTACAAAAAATAATTAGTGCTTTTTATCGAGTAGTAATTATTGAGTGTGAAAGCAAACTAAAGAAGTGTTCTTTGAAGAATTTACATAAACAACAAGTAGTACAAGAGCTATCGAGGTTATTGGATTTATCCAATGATTCTCAATGGTAATAAATAATTATTTGAACCGTCAATTTTCAGTTTATAACTTCTTCGGAAGTTTCATAAGCGACACCAAATAACAGATATATAAGGATATCCTAAGACAGATTGAAACATTCAGTTTCGTTGTTTAATCATTAATGATTAGGTGATGAACACTGTAAAAATATTTTACAATGAAGAGTTTGATCCTGGCTCAGGATGAACGCTAGCTACAGGCTTAACACATGCAAGTCGAGGGGCAGCATTATTCTAGCTTGCTAGAATAGATGGCGACCGGCGCACGGGTGAGTAACACGTATCCAACCTACCTTTTACATGGGTATAGGCTTTCGAAAGAAAGATTAATCCCCAATAGTCTCTGAATTCCGCATGGTTTTTAGAGTAAAGAATTTCGGTAAAAGATGGGGATGCGTTTCATTAGTTTGTAGGTGAGGTAACGGCTCACCTAGACTTCGATGAATAGGGGTTCTGAGAGGAAGGTCCCCCACACTGGTACTGAGACACGGACCAGACTCCTACGGGAGGCAGCAGTGAGGAATATTGGTCAATGGGCGCAAGCCTGAACCAGCCAAGTAGCGTGAAGGATGACTGCCCTATGGGTTGTAAACTTCTTTTAATGGGGAATAAAGTGAGACACGTGTTGTCTTTTTGCATGTACCCATGGAATAAGGACCGGCTAACTCCGTGCCAGCAGCCGCGGTAATACGGAGGGTCCGAGCGTTATCCGGATTTATTGGGTTTAAAGGGTGCGTAGGCGGGATACTAAGTCAGCTGTGAAAGTTTAATGCTCAACATTGAAATTGCAGTTGAAACTGGTATTCTTGAGTGTAGTGGAAGTAGGTGGAATTCGTGGTGTAGCGGTGAAATGCTTAGATATCACGAAGAACTCCGATTGCGAAGGCAGCTTACTATCCTACAACTGACGCTGAGGCACGAAAGTGTGGGTATCCAACAGGATTAGATACCCTGGTAGTCCACACGGTAAACGATGAATACTCGCTGTTTGCGATACACAGTAAGCGGCAACGCGAAAGCATTAAGTATTCCACCTGGGGAGTACGCCGGCAACGGTGAAACTCAAAGGAATTGACGGGGGCCCGCACAAGCGGAGGAACATGTGGTTTAATTCGATGATACGCGAGGAACCTTACCCGGGCTTAAATTATAGGTGCATAGAGTAGAGATATTCTTTTCTTCGGACTCCTATAAAGGTGCTGCATGGTTGTCGTCAGCTCGTGCCGTGAGGTGTCGGCTTAAGTGCCATAACGAGCGCAACCCTTATCATTAGTTACTAACAGGTTATGCTGAGGACTCTAGTGAGACTGCCGTCGTAAGATGTGAGGAAGGTTGGGATGACGTCAAATCAGCACGGCCCTTACGTCCGGGGCTACACACGTGTTACAATGGGGGGTACAGAGGGCAGCTACCTGGCGACAGGATGCTAATCTTTTAAAACCTCTCTCAGTTCGGATTGAAGTCTGTAACTCGACTTCATGAAGCTGGATTCGCTAGTAATCGCGCATCAGCCATGGCGCGGTGAATACGTTCCCGGGCCTTGTACACACCGCCCGTCAAGCCATGGAAGCTGGGAGTACCTGAAGTCTGTCACCGCAAGGAACGGCCTAGGGTAAAACTGGTAACTGGGGCTAAGTCGTAACAAGGTAGCCGTACCGGAAGGTGCGGCTGGAACACCTCCTTTCTGGAGTGATATTCTTAATCTTCGTTATAAGGTGTGGAAATCGACAAGGTTTAGATGGTATTTTCCATTCGTATAGCCTTTGTATCTTGTTGTTTATTTATAAAATATATTGAGAGATAAGTATGAAGCTGTTTTTTTTGTAAATCAGTTCTGCATATGCATCTTTTGAACGACAGTCCTATAGCTCAGTTGGTTAGAGCGCTACACTGATAATGTAGAGGTCCGCAGTTCAAATCTGCGTGGGACTACTTTGTAAATGAATAGAATTTATAGCTATAATGCTTTCATTCTATAGATTTCTTATGGGGGATTAGCTCAGCTGGCTAGAGCACCTGCCTTGCACGCAGGGGGTCAACGGTTCGAATCCGTTATTCTCCACACTTATCGGTCTTTATTTAGATTCGGTAATATGATCTTTGACATATTGTACAAACAAATTTTTTCTATTATGTTAGAATTGATTTTGATGCTGTAGTTTACTACAATATCTTTATTCAATTTGATCATAATCTAGTAAAGTAACATATTTAACGAGCGTATCTATTTTATAGATACAGTAAGTGAAAGAAAGTAAGTAAGAGCGCATGGCGGATGCCTAGGCTCTCGGAGACGATGAAGGACGTGATAAGCTGCGATAAGCTGTGGGTAGGTGCAAATAACCTTTGATCCACAGATTTCCGAATGGGACAACCTGGTATGTTGAAGACATATCATCACCACGTGTGAGGTCAACGCAGGGAACTGAAACATCTTAGTACCTGTAGGAAAAGAAAATAAATAATGATTCCCCTAGTAGTGGCGAGCGAACGGGGATTAGCCCAAACCAGTATTGTTACGGCAATGCTGGGGTTGTAGGACCACGATGTGAGACTTAAAATTGTGACTAGAATATACTGGAAAGTATAATCATAGAGGGTGATAATCCCGTATAGGAAGCAATTTTATCTCTAGTGGTATCCTGAGTAGTGCGGAACACGAGAAATTCTGTATGAATCTGCCGGGACCATCCGGTAAGGCTAAATACTCCCGAGAGACCGATAGTGAACTAGTACCGTGAGGGAAAGGTGAAAAGAACTTCGAATAGAAGAGTGAAATAGTCCCTGAAACCATGCGCTTACAAGCGGTTGGAGCACTTTCGAGTGTGACAGCGTGCCTTTTGCATAATGAACCTACGAGTTACTTACACCGGCCAGGTTAAGTCTCTAAAGAGATGTACCCGTAGCGAAAGCGAGTCTTAATAGGGCGTTTTAGTCAGTGTGAGTAGACGCGAAACCAAGTGATCTACCCTTGGGCAGGTTGAAGGTTAGGTAACACTAACTGGAGGACCGAACCGATAAGCGTTGAAAAGCTTCCGGATGACCTGAGGGTGGGGGTGAAAGGCTAATCAAACTTGGAGATAGCTCGTACTCCCCGAAATGCATTTAGGTGCAGCCTATAGAGTTACTAATGTGAGGTAGAGCGACTGATAAGATGCGAGGGCTTCGCCGCCTATCAAGTCTTGATAAACTCCGAATGCGCATTAGTTTAATCTATGGAGTGAGGGCATGGGTGCTAAGGTCCGTGTCCGAAAGGAGAAGAATCCAGACCATCAGCTAAGGTCCCGAAATAACCACTAAGTTGAACTAACGAAGTAAGATTGCTATGACAGCTAGGATGTTGGCTTGGAAGCAGCCATTCATTTAAAGAGTGCGTAACAGCTCACTAGTCGAGGAGTTTTGCATGGATAATAATCGGGCATAAGTGGTTTACCGAAGCTATGGATGTACTATAAATTTAGTACGTGGTAGGGGAGCATTCTACTCTGCGTTGAAGGTACACCTCGAGGTGTGCTGGAGCGTGTAGAAAAGCAAATGTAGGTATAAGTAACGATAAAGGGGGTGAGAAACCCCCTCGCCGAAAGACTAAGGTTTCCTGATCAACGCTAATCGGATCAGGGTTAGTCGGGTCCTAAGGTTCAGCCGAATGGCGATACCGATGGCCGAATGGGTTAATATTCCCATACTAGTGTATACCAGTGATGTGGAGACGGAGAAGTGACAGCATCGCCATCTGACGGAAATGATGGTTAAAGGGTGTAGATATACGTTTTGTAGGCAAATCCGCAAGATGTGTCGAACCTGATAGTACTCAGCGTTTTTCGAAACAATGAGATAGTATGTGTAAGCCTGCTCCCAAGAAAATCCGCTAAACGTTTTTACGTATACACTACCCGTACCTCAAACGGACACACGTAGTCGGGATGAATATTCTAAGGCGCTTGAGTGATTCACGGTTAAGGAACTAGGCAAATTAACCCTGTAACTTCGGGATAAAGGGTCCCTACCATTCGTTTGGTAGGGCGCAGAGAATAGGTCCAGGCAACTGTTTACCAAAAACACAGGGCTGTGCTAAGTCGAAAGACCCTGTATACAGCCTGACACCTGCCCGGTGCTGGAAGGTTAAGAGGAGAAGTCATCTTCGGAGAAGCTTTGAATTGAAGCCCCAGTAAACGGCGGCCGTAACTATAACGGTCCTAAGGTAGCGAAATTCCTTGTCGGGTAAGTTCCGACCTGCACGAATGGTGTAATGATCTGGACACTGTCTCAACCGTGAGCTCAGTGAAATTGTAGTATCGGTGAAGATGCCGATTACCCGCGATGGGACGAAAAGACCCCGTGAACCTTTACTATAGCTTAACATTGAATTTGGGCATGTGTTGTGTAGGATAGGTCGGAGACTTTGAAGCGTGCACGCTAGTGTATGTGGAGTCGCTGTTGAAATACGACCCTTTACCTGTTTGAGTTCTAACTTGGTTTAACCAAGGACATTGTTTGGTGGGTAGTTTGACTGGGGTGGTCGCCTCCAAAAGTGTAACGGAGGCTTCTAAAGGTACCCTCAGGACGATTGGTAACCGTCCTTCGAGTGTAATGGCATAAGGGTGCTTGACTGGGAGACTTACAAGTCGATCAGGTAGGAAACTAGAGCATAGTGATCCGGTGTTTCTGTATGGAAAGGACATCGCTCAAAGGATAAAAGGTACTCCGGGGATAACAGGCTGATCCCTCCCAAGAGCTCATATCGACGGAGGGGTTTGGCACCTCGATGTCGGCTCGTCACATCCTGGGGCTGGAGAAGGTCCCAAGGGTTGGGCTGTTCGCCCATTAAAGTGGCACGCGAGCTGGGTTCAGAACGTCGTGAGACAGTTCGGTCTCTATCTATCGTGGGCGCATGAGATTTGCGTGGTTCTGACACTAGTACGAGAGGACCGTGTTGGACAGACCTCTGGTTTACCAGTTGTATCGCCAGGTGCATCGCTGGGTATCTACGTCTGGATCGGATAAGTGCTGAAAGCATCTAAGTACGAAGCCGGCCACAAGATTAGATCTCTTAGGGTCGTTGAAGACGACAACGTTGATAGGCTGCAGGTGTAAAGGCGGTAACGTCATAGCCGAGCAGTACTAATTGCCCGTATACTTTCTTCCCTATCTTGTTAACTACATTATTCGCTAGATTGATGGAAAAGATTTGTACAGTATGTCTATTTTACTGGATAGTGATGTATTTGTTATTGCCTTATGGGTGATAGTTCTAAGAGTCCTGCTCTTGAATACCGCTTCTAGTTATGAAATTTAGGTGACTATAGCACTGGGGTTCCACCTCTTCCCATTCCGAACAGAGAAGTTAAGCCCAATCACGCCGATGGTACTGCCGAAAGGTGGGAGAGTAGGTAGTCGCCGTTTTAAGAGAAGTCCCGAAGATTAAGTTCTTCGGGACTTCTTGTCATATATAGGGGGCTGGTATTACGTCCAATATAGGGGTGGCTTGGCAGTTCTGAGAGTGTCTTGGCATGTGTCGGGGTATCTTGTCATTCTCTAGCATTCTATTTGTTCTAAGCTAATGTGTGTGATGAATGACAACTCTCTTTGCTAGGGTTTGAATGGTTCTATAATAGTAATCCCTCGATATCAACTTAGTGATATCGAGGGAGAAGATATAATCATTTTTTATAATTATTTATTTGAGAGATAGACGTGTCCTGTACATTGTTTGTTCTATGTTATGTATCTCAGTATGAACTTTAGCTACAGGGTCGGCTAGCCTTTGTGATGTTAATCTACCATCTATCTTGTGAAAGTTGATAAATGGAAGATACGTAGTGGCTGCTAATAAGAGAATCAGGATGAGCAATATCTTTTGGTATCCCAAACGCATCCTAGGGAGCATCCTGCTAGCGAAGATGAGTGTATACCAAATGGTTACAAGTACCAAGTATCCTCTGGCTTCTGTGAAGCCATATCGTAGCCGTACGATTGTGGCTATCCATAGCAAGACGAGTGCTGGAAGAGTCCAGAACGTGATGGTATGGAAAAACCAAGACCAGAATCTATTTTTGCTGAAGTGGGAGAGGAGTTCACCGACAAGGGTGATGGTAAGATAAGCCAATGCGAGCACGGCAATCTCCCCTTGTGGTAAACGATTAGTCCAAATGATGCGTGTGGCATATAGGAAAAATGTGACTGTAAAGAGGAATGTGCCGGGTGATATGATGTAATTCGCAAGGATATTTAATAGGATATCTTCTTTGCGTAGTTCCCATCTCTTGCGTATATGGAGCAAGTAGGCAAAAAGTGTAGGGAAAACTAAATAGCTGGAAAACATACCTATATATAATAGGTCTTTTTCTCCGAAGTGATTGATGTCCAATGCAAAACGGGTGGAATAGTCTACTACACTGAAGAGGATGAAAAAGATAAGTGTCATCAACAAGGCAGTGGCTACGGTAAAGACGAATATAATTAGATATTGAGCAAAATCTGATTCTTTCTTTTTGTTCGCTACTACTATGAATAAGGAGAATCCGATGAAGATACTAATCAACATCTGCACTGCCTGTGTCTCTCCAAATTGGATATACTCAGAACTTACAAATGCAATCCATACTAGAGGTGAACTGTAGTAAATCCAGCGTTTCATCCCATGACATAACTTGTTCATAGAATAGACAATAGCGATAGAAAAGAATGTAGACAAAGCAATGTGACCTGGTTGTTCGGGCACTTGATTAAATAAGATTGTATTTGCCACAAAAGCAATCAGGCAGAGGCTGAGTTCACATAGATAACTACGCATCGTCTTGACAATCCCTTGCAAAAATTGAGAATAACTTTTCGTTTCCATATGAAGTTTATTTTCCAGCTTTACTGATCACTTCTTTTACTCTATTTTCGTCTTTTCGTGGACAGATTAGGAGTATATCTTCTGTGTCAACAATGAGTAGATCATCTACCCCGTCGACTATCAGACGCTTGTCAGTGTTTGTTGATTTGATTAAACTGTCATGGCTATCTGAGATGAGAATATCTTTCACCGCGATGACATTCCCGTTTGGGTCTTTGTCTAATTGGTTATAGAGTGCTCCCCATGAGCCTAAATCATTCCACCCAAACTCTGCAGGACATACGGATACATCAGTCGCTTGTTCCATGACACCATAATCAATCGAAATACTGCGCGAAGCTTCAAAGGCACAATTTACTGCCTCTTGTTCCTCTAGGGTATTGTATGATGCGGAAATTGTATCGAACAATTGGGCTATGTCGGGTAGATGTTGTGTCAAGTTCTTACAGATTGTTTTGATGTTCCAGATAAACATCCCCGAATTCCAAACAAAGTCACCTGACTTGAGAAAATCTTTGGCTTTCTCCAATTCTGGCTTTTCAGTAAAGGCAGCTACCTTGAAGATGTCGCGTCTAGAGGTTTGGCTCTTCTTATCGCCCATCTGTATATATCCATATCCAGTCGCTGGGTAATTGGGAGTGATTCCTATTGTCATCAGGGTATCGTGTTGTGAAGCGAATGTCAATGAGTCATTGATGACTGATGCGAAGGTTTCGTTATCGCCTATGTATTGGTCGCTAGGAGAGACAATCATCATAGCTTCGGGATCTATGCTACGTAGTTTATATGTCGCATAGGCAATGCAAGGAGCTGTGTTTCGGCGCATAGGCTCGCAGAGTATCTGAGAGGCTTTCAACATAGGTAATTGTTCTAGCACCAAGTCCTTATAGGCTGTCCCTGTCAAAACAAGAAAATTGGCGTCTGGAATGAAAGAACTGAAGCGTTCGTAGGTGAGTTGGATAAATGTTTTGCCGATGCCAAGTGCATCGATAAATTGTTTGGGTTTCTCTACTCTTGATAATGGCCAAAAACGGGAGCCTATACCCCCAGCCATGATTACGCAATATGTATGTTTTGCTTTCATTGTTCTACTATTTTGTTGTCTGATTGAGCCTTATTTCGTTGTCTCAAATGTGATGCAATGTTAAGGTATAAACAAATATACGTATTCGGATGATATTTTGCATACAAAATGGATGGGATTTCATCTACACGAAAAGGTAACCACTAATTTAACACGGATTTAACAATTTCGTTGCTGCTTCTTTTCATTATATCGTTAAAAAGTAGTATTTTTACATAGTTTTAGCGATAACTCATTTTTGATGAGCTTCCTTAAATAATACTAGAACTATTATTTTATATATATAAAATGCAAGAAGACAACAGAATTAGAAAAATCAACATTGAAGAAGAAATGAAGTCGAGTTACATCGACTATTCAATGTCTGTAATCGTTTCACGTGCACTTCCAGATGTACGAGACGGTTTCAAACCAGTCCATCGCCGTATTCTTTATGGTATGATGGAATTGGGTAACACTCACAACAAGGCCTATAAGAAATCGGCTCGTATCGTAGGTGAAGTGATGGGTAAATATCATCCACATGGTGACTCATCTGTATATATGGCTATGGTTCGTATGGCTCAGCCTTGGGCGATGCGTTATGAATTAGTCGATGGACAGGGTAACTATGGTTCTGTCGATGGAGATAGTCCTGCGGCAATGCGTTATACTGAGGCTCGTCTAAATACAACGGGTGAAGCGATGATGCAGGATATCGAGAAAGAAACTGTAGAGATGGCTCCTAACTTTGATAATACATTGGTTGAACCAAGTGTGATGCCTACACGTATCCCTAACCTTTTGGTTAATGGTGCTAGTGGTATCGCTGTCGGTATGGCTACTAATATGCCTCCTCATAACTTGACTGAGGTGATTAATGCTTGTGAAGCTTATATCGACAAAGAGGGAGAGGCTACTGTAGATGATATGATGCATTATGTTAAGGCTCCTGATTTTCCTACTGGTGGTTATATCTACGGTATAAGTGGTGTACGTGATGCCTTTATGACGGGTCGTGGACGTGTAGTGATGCGCGCAAAGGCTGAAATAGAGCAAAGCAAGACTCATGAGAAATTGGTAATCAATGAGATTCCTTACAATGTGAATAAGGCGGATCTAATCAAGCATATCGCTGACCTTGTCAATGAACATAGAATTGAAGGTATCAGCAATGTCAATGATGAGTCTGACCGTACTGGTATGCGTATCGTCGTAGACCTTAAACGGGATGCTAACTCAAACGTTGTGCTCAATAAGTTGTACAAGATGACTGCTTTGCAAACTTCGTTTGGTGTGAACAATGTCGCTTTGGTCAATGGACGTCCTCGTACACTTAACTTGTTAGAATTAATCAAGTACTTCGTAGAGCATCGTAAGGATGTAGTGACTCGTCGTACTCAGTTTGATTTACGTAAGGCGGAAGATAGAGCTCATATCTTACTTGGACTGATTATTGCACAAGACAATATCGATGAAGTGATTAAGATTATTCGTGCTTCGGACAATGTGGAAGCAGCTCGTCAAGCTTTGACTGATCGTTTCGAATTGACAGAACTTCAGACAAAGGCTATCGTTGCGATGACTCTTGGTCAATTGACTAAATTGAACCGTGATAAGTTGCATGCTGAATACCAAGAATTGGAGAAACGCATCGCTTATTATAAGGAATTGCTTGCTGATGCGCATCTCTTGATGGGCGTCGTTAAAGATGAGTTGACAGAAGTCAAAGAAAAATATGGTGATGAACGTCGTTCTGAAATCGTGTATTCAAGTGAAGAGTTTAACCCTGAGGATTTCTATGCTGACGATGAGATGATTATTACTATCTCACATCTTGGTTATATCAAACGAACTCCTTTATCTGAATTCCATCAACAGAATCGTGGAGGAGTAGGTAGCAAGGGTAGTACTACCCGTGAAGAAGATTTCGTAGAGCATATCTATACGGCTACTATGCACAATACGATGATGTTCTTTACACAAAAAGGACGTTGCTTCTGGCTTAAGGTATATGAGATTCCTGAAGGTACTAAGATTTCTAAAGGACGTGCCGTACAGAATCTATTGAATATTGATTCGGATGATAAGATTACTTCTTATGTTCGTGTCAAGAGTCTAACGGATGAAGAGTATATCGATAATCATTATGTGGTTTTTGCTACAGCGAAGGGTATGATCAAGAAGACTGCTCTTAAACAGTATTCTCATCCTCGTTCTAATGGTGTCTATGCACTTGTCATTCGCCCTGGAGATAGGGTTATCGAAGTATTGCTTACTGATGGCGAAGGTGATATCTTGATGGCGAACAGAAATGGTCGTGCTGCTAGATTCAAAGATGATACTATCCGTAGTATAGGTCGTAATTCTATGGGGGTTCGCGGTATGAAACTGGATGATGATCCTGAAGATGAGATTGTCGGTATGATTAATGTGACTGACTCTCAACTTGAATCTGTTATGGTTGTCAGTGAACAAGGTTTCGGTAAACGTTCTGATGTTGAGGATTACCGAATCACTAATAGAGGTGCTAAGGGAGTTAAGACGCTTAACATTACTGAGAAGACAGGTAAACTTGTCGGATTTAAACGAGTGACTGACGATAATGATTTGATTATCATCAATAAATCAGGTATTACCATTCGTCTAAATGCTAAAGAATGCCGCATCATGGGTAGAGCTACTCAAGGGGTACATCTGATTAATCTCGAGAAACGAAATGACCAGATTGGATCTGTCTGTGTAGTCAATTCTGAATCGGATGAGGAGGATGAAGTTATAGATACTCCATTAGAAGGGGGCGACGGAAGTAATTCTGAAGGCTTGACTGAAACTACTGAGACTAACGAAACTGAACAGGTAAATGCCGTTTCTAACGAATTGTTTGATGACGCTGAAACTACCGATTCTGATGAAGCGGAAACAATAGATTCAAAAGAAAATGCAGAATCTGATGATGCTAAATCTTCTGGAAAGATAGCTCCTGATGATTTATTTGCTAATCAAGACATTTAAGTATAACAAACAAATACACCTTATTATAAAGGTGTATTTGTTCAATAAACACTTACTTAAATCACCTTTTACACTATAAATAAATGTATAAATGAAGAATATTTACAGAGTAGTGTTATCTTTGTAGGTGAGTAAAGTGGAAAATATTAATATAAACAATAGAATAAGAATGAAAAAAGTAATCTTTTTACTCTCTTTGGCTCTTATGGGTTCAGGAAGTATTTATGCACAAAAGTCTAAAGTGAAACAGGCTAAGAAGTTAGCTTCTGCTACAACTCCTAAATTTGATGAAGCTCAAAAATTAATTGGGGAAGCTTTAGCGAATGATGAAACGAAATCAGATCCTTACACTTGGGATGTGGCTGGTCTCATTCAGACTAAAATTAATGCTAAACAGACTGAGAAGATGTATCTTCGTCAGCCATATGATACTGTAGTTTTCTATAACAGTATCTTAGATATGTTTAAATATTACGAGGGTTGTGATAAATTGGCTCAAATGCCTGACAAAAAAGGACGTATCAGAAATAAGTTTCGTAAACGTAATTCTAAAACATTGTTAGCGAATAGAGGTAACCTTATCAATGGTGGTATCTATTATTTCAATGTGGGAAATGATGAGAAAGCTCTCCCTTTCTTTGCTGAATATGTGAGCTCTGCTACAACTAGTCCTATGTTTGCTGACGAAAATTTAGTCGAGTCTGATACTTTACTTCCTCAAGTAGCTTATTATGCTGCTCTTGCTGGTTCTAAAACGAAACAATGGAAAGAAGTTATCAAGTATGCTCCTTATGCTAAATCTGACGAAGAAGTTGGGAAGTATGCGATGGAATTTATGTCAAATGCTTATAAAGAGACTGCTGATACTGCGAAATGGGTCGCTACACTTAAAGAGGGTGTGACTATGTATCCTGATTATCAATATTTCTTTGGTAATTTGATTGATTACTATAGCAATACAAACAATTATGATGCAGCGATGAAATTTGCTGACGATATGATTGCTAAGAAACCAGATGCTTTTAATTATTATGTAAAAGGATACTTGTATCACAACGAGAAAAAATATGATGAAGCTATCGAATGCTACAAGAAGACTATAGAATTGGATTCTACTTATGTAAATGCTTATTCTAATTTGGGTCTTGTATATTGTATCAAAGCTCAGAATTTCTCTGATAAAGCGACTTCTGATTTGAATAGCCCTCAATATGAGAAAGACAAAGCGGCTATCTCTGACTTCTATAAGATGGCATTACCATATTATGAAAAGGCTCGTGAATTGAAACCAGAAGAAAAGAATCTTTGGTTGCAAGGTTTGTACCGTGTATATTATAACCTTAATATGGGGGATAAATTTAAGGAAATTGAAGCTCTTATGTAATAGACAATCCGTTTGGATTTTATCATAATAGAAGAGGTATCCTTATTGAAATTAGGGATACCTCTTTTTTTTTCGTACTTTGGCAAGAACTTTGTACTATTCATTATAAATAAGAACGATATGATACAACAAGTGATTTTAGGAGTTATTATTGTAGCCTGTGTAGCTTATATCTTATACAAGCTTTATCTTTCTTTGTTCCCTGATAAAACAGGAAAAGGATCTAAATGCAGTAGCTGTACGTCTAGTTGCGTACTTAAAGATATGGGGATAGCTAAGGGAATGACAAATAATAAAGGAAAACAGGTCGCAGATGGATGTGACCAAGTAGTGAGTGCTTGCGATAAGGATTAGACGGGGTAGTCTTTGGTAACCTTTTATGAACTATAAAAGGTCTTAAATGGACTATTTTTTTTAGTTTCAGATGTTGCAAGAGAAAAAAATTAACTTTAGAGGAAAATTATTGACTAAATTCCTTGCAGGTATATAGAAATGTATTACCTTTGCACCGCAATCAAGGAAAAACAATTACTTATTGCACTAGAAATGGTACCTTGGCCGAGTGGCTAGGCACTGGTCTGCAAAACCAGGTACGGCGGTTCGAATCCGCCAGGTACCTCCCATTAAGGGGCTTGGAAATATTTCCAAGCCCCTTTTTATTTGTTCTCCCGACATGGGTTATTTTCAACCATGCCCTAGAAGTATGATTACATTTGAGAGGGAGTTATTTTAGGTGGTCTGCTAAGTTCAATTCTGAGCAATCTCATGATTTATGAGACGGATAAAGAACTCCCCAATCGAGATTATAGGTTTGTGTATATGTAGATTCTTTTTAGACCTCGTATACATATGTGTATCTGAAACAATGAAAACGAGTTCGTAAAAGATTCAAGCATATATAGTAATGTGATATTTAACGAGAATGAGCTTGTATTGTACAGATATAAGGAAAGCTTACTGGCGAATTGCGAAATTTCCACTCTTTCTACTTGATTCTACTGTAAATTTTTGTCCTATATTTCCCAAAATACTATCCAAGAAAAAATTCTGATTTTTAAGTACCTATTTGTTGCCATTTAAGGTGTGGTACAATACCGATATATTGGTATTGTAAGTCATATCTGGCTATCGTATCTTTGCAAAAGATTACATGTTGAATGACATCAATCTAAAATGAGAATAATAAATCAAACAAAAAACAAATGAGAAAATTATCAGTTTTGATGCTGTTGATATGCTTGACCGTAATGCATATATCAGCACAAACGATTCAGGGAATAGTAAAAGACAATGGGAATAATCCATTGATAGGGGTCAGCGTAATGGTGAAAGGAAGTACCAATGGAACTGTTACCAATATCGATGGCCAATTTCAGTTGGAACAGGTCTCAAAAAACCAGATGTTGGTTCTTTCATATATCGGTTTCAAGACGCAGGAAGTCAAAATCCCTGCTACCAACAAGCAACTGAAAATCACCTTATATGAAGGTAATGAATTGCTGCAAGGCGTTACCATATCTGCTGAACGGACTAATCGCTTTTCAAGAAAAGCGACATCATACGTAGCAAAATTGCCACTGAAAGACCTCGAAAACTCACAAGTGTATACCACAATTACAAGCGACTTATTGCAGTCACAAGCAGTTTCTACATTTGCCGAAGCACTAGACAATGCAGCAGGAGTAAACCAATTATGGAGCTCTACCGGACGTAGCGGTGATGGTGCAGGATACTATACTATGCGTGGATTTTCTGTACAACCACAGTTGGTCAATGGGGTAGCTGGTATCACTAATGGCTTTATCAATCCATCATACATAGAGCGAATCGAAATCATCAAAGGACCTTCAGCTACACTCTTTGGAAATATGGTGAGTTCTTATGGAGGACTAATTAATATTGTAACCAAAAAACCAACTCAAGAAACAGGTGGTAATGTAGAGTTAGGGAGTGGATCGTATGGTTATCAAAAAGCAGCGATTGATGTAAATTATTCAGAACCCAAAAATCATAAGTTTTCGGCTAGACTAAATGCTGGGTATCAAAATCAAGATAGCTGGCAAGATGCCGGATTTGCTCGATCGCTATTTATTGCTCCATCACTGTCATACAAAGTAAATAACAAATTGACGTTCAATTTGAGCTATACCTATACCGAAAACAAACAAACAAATGCAGTCTTTTTATTTATGAATCGATCTGCGACGCTCAACTTTCACAATGTAGAAGAATTGAACTATGACTACAACAAGTCAATGACAAGTGACGATATCAACATCAAGAATCCTACGAAAAATATTCGAGGTGAAGCGGTTTATAAGTTGTCCAAAAACTGGACATCACAAACATTGATATCGGGGAATATCGCCAAATCTACTGGATACTATTCATACTTGTGGAATTCTGCTGATTATAGTACTGGGGCACCAGTTGCTACTGACAATTTCTCATTACTGATACAAGATACAGACTCGAAAACCACATCCTATGATATCCAAGAAAATGTGACAGGTGATTTTAAAATAGGAACAATGAGGAACCGTGTTGTTATTGGTGCAGACTTTTTGGCGTATCAACTAGCAGACAATGGGTCTAGTTATGCACCAGCAGCAATATTCAATGCGCAAGGTGATTTTGTAAATGGTACGACTATCAACAAATCAGTAGTGGATGCAGCACTAGCAAATGCAAGTTATTCAAATACAGATACTCGTCAAAATTTTCTAGGAGTATATGTTTCAGATGTTATCAATGTCACTAGAGACTTGTCCTTTATGGCTGGACTTCGATTTGATCAATTCAACTATAGAGGTGATAGAAACGATAGCAGCGATGATAAAAAGGAATATACTAAACATACTTTTTCACCAAAACTAGGTATCGTGTACCAACCGATTTACAAAAAGTTGTCAGTCTTTGCAAATTATCAAAATAGTTTCAACTATGTAAATCCTGAGTTGTTGAATATCGATGACACAGATCCAAGCTTGGGTAAAAAGCTCAATTCATACGATTTGGAGCGGGCTAATCAAGTTGAAGTCGGGGTGAAGACAAATTTGTTCTCAAATCGTCTCAATGCAACAGTCAGCCTATACAATATACAAGTAGCCAATAAGGTGATGGGCTACGGCGCTTCCAAGGTGCAAGATGGTACCGTAGAGAGCCGTGGAGTAGAAATCGATATCAATGCCAATCCCATACAAGGACTAAACCTCAAAGCTGGCTATAGTTACAATCATAGTGAACTAAAAAAATCAACTCTCTATGCAGCATTGGTTGGCTTACGTTATGGAGAATCAGGTCCAAAAACGTCTTATAATTTTTGGGCAGATTATCATTTTTCAAAAGACAATTTCTTGAAAAATTTTGGTCTCGGATTTGGTTTTAATGGAGTTAGTAGTTTCGATACCATGGCTTCTTATCCAACTTCAGGAGGATTCAAACTACCTGCTTATTGTTTATTCAATAGCGTTGTATACTATGATAATCAGACATTCCGAATCAGTCTTAAAGGGAACAATTTGGGAAACAAGAAATACTACACTGGGTGGACTACAGTCACACCACATGCACCGCACTCTCTTCTTGTTAATCTAATGTATAGATTCTAGCCCATGCCAGCTAATAGTAAATATCTAACCACTTCACCCTTGCAGAAAATACTACGGATTTCTGCAGGTGTGATTGGAGGATACATCATCACAGCGCTGATACATATGGTATCGGCGCTGCTTTTGCCTTGGCATAAAGAGATCTTGGCATTGTCTATTGTGACTTACTTCCCTATATGGGCCATTTTTCTTTTCATTCCATTTTTCCGGAAAAATGGAATGACTACATGGTTCTACTATCTCATTATCATCCTGCTATTGTATATTACATATTACTGGGCAGATACTCATTATAATTTTCTATATGCATAAAAAAACAAGATCTATTTTCTTTAGTTTACATACCACTACTGGTATGCTAGTGAGTTTGCTCCTTTTTGTTATCTTTTTTGCTGGAGCATTTGCTCTATTCAAGGATGATATTCAACTTTGGCAGGAACATCGAAAGGTGGAGAGTATACCTTCAAATCAAGTCTCATTTGATTCAATACTTGATCAACTCGACAAATCTCACTCTCTATATGGTAGAGACATCACGATGAAATTTCGTAAAAGAAATCCGTATATATATGTCTATATGACGGCATCCAAAGATAGTGCTGAAGTATCCAAACCAATATCTCTCTATGTAGACAAGAAGACAGGGGAAGTCAAAACGTACCAGTCGCTATACAACCTAGGGGAGTTTATCTATCGATTGCATTTCTTTGACCAGATACCATATCCATATGGTAGAACTGCAGCCGGGATTGTAGCTTTCCTCTTTCTGCTAACAATCATATCGGGGATTGCTATGCATTGGCACAAAATAGGGAAGACCTTTCATGGGTTTAATAAAGGCATGTCTTTCCGATTCTTCTCATCTAAATTGCATATTGCCATCGGGGTATTGGGTGTGCCATTTCAGTTGATTTATGCTATCACTGGCTCCTACTTTTTATTGAGCATGCTCGTGCTTCTTCCTACTTTGACTGTTTATCATCAAGATAGAGCTCAGTTGATGAATGATATGCGACCACAGCCAGTGACAGCTCAGTGGCAGAGTAAGATTGCAAACCAACCAGCTTCTTTTGATGCATTTGTATCCAAAGCTGAAGACTATTGGCCTGATTATGAGGTAGATACGTGGAAAATACAAAATTATGGAGACCAGGGGGCTAACTTTGTAGCCATGGGACAAAGTCAGACTATTGGGTCACTGAGTCAACAGGGAACATTGGTCTATAATCTGTATAGTCAAACATTACGCGTTGGAAATGCTCCAAAAGCAACGCCTTTTGTCGTTCGGGTACAACAGTTGATGTATCGACTTCATTTCGCCAATTATGGAGGCTTATTCGTGAAATATATCTATTTTATTTTGGCTGTTTTGACTAATTTAGTCATTTTATCTGGCGTATACATTTATAGTGTTTCTAGGCAAAGTAAAAAGTATTCCCCCAAAATGCAGCGTAGCAGCTACCTCTTGGGAAAGTTCCATTTAGCAATCGGTTTGGGACTGGTGATGACTACGGCACTATCGTTTCCTTTTGTTTATTTTACAGATGGCCTGTTTTCGGATCCCAAAACGGCTTTATATCTCGGATTTTTCACTACCTGGTTTGTAAGTAGTTTGCTACTTTGTATACCTAAAAAAATCGGAAGCATGATCTTCTTTGCTATGTTTGTTGTAGCAATATGTGGACTGATGATTCCTGCTCTGGACCAATTCCGAGTTGTTAGTATTGATTCTATTTGGCTAGGATTAGGCATTGTTTCATCTTTGATTTGCGTAATTCAAAAAAGAAAACAACGAGTCTCAAGTATAGTATAGATTGATTTGTACTAAAAATGTTGTCTTACCGAAAAAGGACTACCAAATGAATGGTAGTCCTTTTTGTGATAGTCGTCTTTTCTATTAATCTCCTTACTAGTGAGTATCTTGTTCTAGGATTGTCCTTATTCTTTTAATAAACTCTTGACATGGTCAAAATGACCATCATTAGGAGCTGGTGTTATTTGTAATAGATGAGTTATTAAATCGTAAACATCGATATTGTTTATTTTATCTTGTTCGTAGCCTTGTTTAAAGGCATTGCCTATGCCTACAAAGAGTGCGCTCATTTGTTTGTCTGAGTTTAGATATCCGTGAGTCCCTCCAAAGTCGTGCTGTGCATCTTTTGACTTGAATAAACAATAGCCTTTTTCTCCTATCAGTATGATGTCATCAAAATGATGACTTTCACCCATATGTAACGACTTAGGAGTTGACCCTTGAAGAAAGGCATGTAGATGCTTTATCTTCTTTAGGTTATCAAACAGTTGCTGTTTTTTTCCTGGCTTTGCTTTGATTATATAACTTGGGTTACTCCCATATATATTTTCAGTCAATGAAGCATTTATGCTGTCGTTGAAATAGACGATTTTGTCTCGAGAGATATTTCTCATCCCATGGTCAGAGACCAGAATCAAATTTATTTTGTTTGCAATAGGGAGTTTCATCAGTTCTCGATAGAAACGTCCTACTTCTGAGTCAATGACCTTTATTTGATTTTCTACCTCGGGACTATTGGGACCGTACTTATGTCCATAGTAATCTGGTTGATAATGATAAAGCATAATCAGATGAGGTCTTTTCTCTTCTGGGAGTTGCAACCAATGGATGACGGTATCGACTCGTTGTTTTAGTGTGATAGATTTATTGTATTTTTTCCATATGTTAGCGTGCATGTGTTGGATGTCTGCTTCAGAGCCAACCCAATTATATACAGCGGATATTACCCCTTGTTTCGTTGCCGTGTTCCAAACAGGTTCACCTCCATAGAATCTACCATCACTTACGACTTGTGGGTCATGTAATGAATATTTTTTGTTCAGTGTCTTGTCAAAGAATGAGTTGCATACTATTCCATGATGGTCTGGATACAATCCTGTCGCTAATGAATAATGGTTAGGAAAGGTTTTTGTTGGGTTGCACGGAATCATTTCTTTCACTCGTACACCTTTCTTAGCTATGTCTGATATGTTTGGTGCATCATACATATCAATATAATCAGCACGAAAACCATCCATAGAAAGGACTATGACATAGTCTTTGTTTTGGTTTTGACTAAATGAAATAAGCGGAATGGTACTTAATAGTAGAAGAGAGAATAATCGTTTTATCACAATTGTTGTTTTTTGGATATATTGCTTAATGATAGTGATGAAAGATGCCCTGTATCTAGAAAGAAATGAGAGTATCTCTGTTACTATCTTTTTATCGATAACGAAATTACTAATTATCTTTGATTATTGCGTCGTAAAGTAATCAAATATTTGTTTTTTGAACTCATTTGAATATAAATGAGTTATCTCGAAATGAAAATCAGTTAATTGTTTTAAAATTGCAGAGTGGGAGATAGGACATATTCTTTGCGATATTGTGCAGGGGTATTGTTTGTGACCTCATGAAAGACGCGGGAAAAATGGTATCGATTGCTGAAACCTGTTCTCTCGGCTATCTCATCTATGCTCAAGTCTGAGTGTAGAAGCAATAGGCAAGAGGTATTTATTCGTTTCTTTTTGACAAAATACTGTAGCGACATATGCACTTCCTTCTTAAATAAAAAAGAAAATGAGTTTGTAGCCATGCAGGCTAACTCTGCCATCCTCTTGTTTGATAAATCGTCGGTGATGTGTTGCTCGATATGTTTGATGACTCTACTCACTCTGATATCGCTTGTGATTTGCTCCCAATGATGTGAATCGATTTTTAGTAGCATCTCACTGATAAGTGTGTGTAATGTAAGATAGATGTGAATATCTATTTCATTTTTATCTTCCCTGAAGTAAGAAGAGATATTGTCAAGCTGTTTCTGGAAATGGTCATTTATCGGAAAGGAATAAATCATCGGAGCAATCGTGTCATAGGGAAATCCAATGGTAAAATGAATGAAGAGATGCTCGATAGCTTGTTGCTCTCTTATTAATCGTTGTTCTTCTGGAGTGATAATTGCTATACGACCTCCATTGATGAGATGTCCATCTTTAGGAATATCATGATGGTACAGTTGCGAAGCATAGCGAGTGTTTGGTGAAATTAGATATACTGTATCTGGATTTAGGGCTATCGTTTGTCCTTCATGTATGATTGATGCACCCGGTTGTCTATTGTAGTATATTCGCCAGTAGGGGTATGAGAGTTCTCTATGTTCCCAATTACGTAACCACCATAACCGGCAACAAAGTAATTGAAGGCTTAGTTTAGGAAAGGATTGAACAATTTCTGATGGGTCCCCATTGTATGTTTTCTTGACCAAAACCATAATTTATAGAATCAAATTAAATCATTTGTTTATTTTAGATACAAATATAAGATTAATAGACATAGGTTATATCGTTTTTCCATATTATATTTGTAATGCAACTTTAAATAAACATTTTAATTTCTATATAATGAAACACATCGCTGTTGTTTTTGATTGTGGTGCCACGAATATCCGAGTGGTAGCTATATCAAATCACGGAGAAATCCTTGCTTCAAAGTCATTTCCTAATGAGACGGACGAAGACCCTAATCTGAAAAATGGGAAAATCTGGGATATTGATAAATTGTGGAACAAATTATCTCTTGCTTCTAAAGAGGTGATGAGTAAAATTGATACAAAACAAATTGTTGGAGTTACGTTTACTACATTTGGAGTGGATGGGACATTTGTTGACCAGAAGGGGCAACTGTTATATCCTGTTATCTCTTGGAAATGTAATCGAACTGAGTCTATAGTCAAACGCATCGATAAATATATACCTACTGACCGATTGTATCAACTAAGTGGAGTCTTTCCTTATGCTTTCAATACTATTTATAAGATGGTTTGGTTCAAGGAGAATCACCCTGAATTATTTGCTGAAGCGCATCGTTTTCTTTTTATTCCTTCGCTTCTGATTCATCGTCTCACAGGCATGATGAAAAATGATGCAACGATGATGGGAACTTCTATGATGTCTGATTTACAACAACGTCAATTCTCAAAAGAAATATTAGGTGCTCTTAATATTGACCCTGCTCTTTTTGGTGAGATTGGACAATCCGGTGAACTAGCGGGAAGGGTTAATAGTCAAGGGAATATGGAGACACATATTCCTGTCGGTACTCCCATCTTTTTTGGTGGACATGATACCCAGTTTGCTGTCTTCGGCTCTGGTGCTAAATTGAATGAGCTTGTTCTGAGCTCTGGTACATGGGAGATCTTAATGGCACGTAGTGCTGTCTCTTGTTTGAACCCTATCTCAATAGCATCCAAACTCACTCGTGAGTTGGATGCTGAAAAAGGTATTTGTAATACAGGTCAGAACTGGTTGGCATCAGGGGTCTTAGAATGGTTCTTTTGTAACTTTTATCCTAATCTCAAAGGAGATAAATTGTACGATACTGTTGCTTTAGATGCTGAGACAATAAAACCAGGTAAATCTGGCCTTATGATTAATTCAGATTTCTACAAAGAAACGGATGCAAGTCAGGGAGGAAGTATTAAGGGATTAACGATAGCTACTAAACGAGAAGAAATTTATAGTGCTTTGTTGGAGAGTTTGTCTTTCCGTTTGCGAGAGGCTCTAGAATCTCTTCAAGATGCAGGCGGGTTCAAAGCTAAACAAATCATCTGTGTCGGAGGCGGATCCAAAAATAAAAGATGGAATCAATTAAGAGCTGATATTTGTCAAGTACCAGTCAAGTTGATTGACCAAAAAGAAACAACTGTACTGGGGGCTTCATTTTTCGTCTTTGCTGGTGCTGGAGTTTATCCTTCTGCTGAGAAAGCTCGTGAACAAGTTGATTATAAGCCACAGCTAATACAGCCATGTACTGAGGATAAAATATTCTGGGATCAACAATATGCTACTTATTTAAAAATAAACTGCTCTCAAAAGGATGAGCAACAATAATATATTAACTAATAAACAAGATATGGGAAACTATCCAAAAATTGGTATCCGTCCTACGATTGATGGACGACAAGGAACTCTCAGAGTACGAGAGTCATTGGAGGAGCAAACAATGGCTATGGCTAAGTCTGCTGCTAAGTTGTTTACCGACAATTTAAAATATTCAGATGGAACACCTGTACAGGTTGTTATTGCTGATACTACTATTAGTCGTGTACCTGAATCTGCTGCATGCGAAGATAAATTCAAGCGTGAAGGAGTAGAGATTACTTTGACTGTCACCCCTTGCTGGTGCTATGGTACAGAGACCATGGATATGAATAAAACGACCATTAAAGGAGTTTGGGGATTTAATGGGACCGAACGTCCTGGTGCTGTGTATCTTGCTGCTGTGTTAGCGGGCTATGCGCAAAAAGGACTTCCTGCATTTGGTATTTATGGTCATGATGTTCAAGAAGCTGATGATACCTCTATTCCTGATGATGTGAAAGAGAAGCTATTGCGATTTGGTCGTGCTTCAGTGGCTGTAGCTTCATTGCGTGGCAAATCTTATTTGCAACTAGGGTCTATCTGTATGGGAATTGCTGGTTCTATCATTGATCCAGACTTTATGGAAGAATATCTTGGCCTACGTGTCGAATCTGTAGATGAGGTAGAAATCATTAGACGAATGACCGAAAAGATATATGATGAAAATGAGTATCAAAAGGCACTTGCTTGGACCAAGGCTAATTGTAAGATTGGTATAGACAAGAATGACCCTTCCGTTCAAAAGACAGCAGAACAAAAAGAAGCAGATTGGGAATTTGTCGTGAAGATGTCTCTTATCATAAAAGACTTGATGAAGGGAAATCCAAATTTACCAGCAGGATGTGATGAAGAACGACTTGGACACAATGCAATAGCAGCCGGTATCCAAGGACAACGTCAATGGACTGACTTCTATCCTAACGCTGATTTTCCAGAAGCAATGCTTAACACTTCATTTGATTGGAATGGTAAACGCGAACCTATCGTTCTCGGTACTGAGAATGATGTGTTGAATACGTTGAGCATGTTATTTATGAAGCAACTAACCAATCGTGCGCAAATGTTTGCGGACGTTAGAACTTATTGGAGTGGTGCTGCTGTGAAAAAAGCAACTGGCTACGATATTGAAGGAAAGGTAAAAGAAGCTGATGGATTCATTCATCTTATCAATTCTGGTGCTTGTTGTCTAGATGCATGTGGAGAAGTGAAAGATAGCCATGGTCAAGGTGTAATCAAACCTTGGTACGATATGACAGAATCAGACCAAGACACTATCATGAAATCTGTTCAATGGTGTGCAGCAGACCAAGGATATTTCCGTGGTGGAGGTTTCTCTTCAAGATTCTTGACAAGAGCTGAGATGCCTGCGACGATGCTTCGTCTTAACTTAGTCAAAGGGGTAGGTCCAGTGCTTCAAATAGCTGAGGGATGGACAGTTTGTCTTCCTGATGAAGTTTCAGATAAGATTTGGAAACGCACTGATTATACTTGGCCATGTACATGGTTTGCGCCAAGGATTACAGGTGAAGGTGCCTTTAAGAGCGCATATACAATGATGAATAACTGGGGAGCCAACCATGGTGCGATTAGTTACGGGCATATTGGTGCTGATTTGATAACTTTAGCCTCTATGCTTCGAATCCCAGTGTGTATGCATAATGTAGAAGAAGATGATATTTTCCGTCCTGCAGCATGGAATGCTTTTGGTATGGACAAAGAAGGACAAGATTTCCGTGCTTGTAAGAACTATGGTCCTTTGTATAAATAATAATCAAATAAATAACAATTATGATTTCAGAATTATATATCAAAGAATTTTTGCGTCAAGCTCATAGAGTAGGTGATGCGAAGTTAACCATTTGTAGTAGTGGTAATATTTCATGGAGACAAGGTGACGAAGTACTAATTTCTGGTACTGGTTCTTGGGTTCCTTCTCTCAAACGTGAAAAAATAGCTATTTGCACTATTGCTGATGGTAAATCAGTTAATGGTGTGAAACCATCTATGGAGAGTACTTTCCATCTAGGTGTGATGCGTGAGCGTCCTGATGTCAATGTTATATTGCACTTTCAATCAGAATATGCAACAGCAGTATCTTGCATGAAAAAGATGCCTACAAACTTTAATGTTACGGCAGAAATTCCTTGTCATGTTGGAACTGAAATACCTGTGATACCTTATTTACGTCCAGGTTCTCCCGAACTAGCAGAAGCTGTGGTTGCTGCTATGAAGGACCATGATTCGATTTTGCTTACCAACCATGGACAAGTCGTCTGTGGTAAAGATTTTGATGAGGTATTTGAACGTGCTATGTTCTTCGAGATGGCATGTCGAATCATTGTACAGAGCGGAGGCGACTATAGTGTGTTAACCCCTGAAGAAATAAAAGACCTTGAAATTTATGTATTGGGTAAAGTAACTAAATAGAGATTACTCCAATAGATTGAACTTCCTATATAATCAAAAGGGGATTGAACACAGATTACTATCTGTCTTCAACCCCTTTTGTGTTTTATTACTAACCGCCATGGAAAACAAAGAAAATTAAAATAGAACAAATGGATTATTTACACAAGTATATTTTCATGAGTCCCTATGTTGCTTTGACTGCGCTGTCAATTGCACCAATGTATGGTCAAAACTCTCCAAAACCAAATGTAGTCCTCGTATTGACAGATGATCAAGGAATGGGAGACTTGGGATGTATGGGTAATACGATAATTAAAACTCCAAATATTGACCAATTCTATCAAGAGTCAGTTCGTCTAACGAACTACCATGTCTCACCAACAAGTGCCCCTTCACGTTCTTCATTGATGACAGGTCGCTATGCAGATAAGGTGGGGGTATGGCATACTATTGCTGGACGTAGTATCTTGTTTGATAGAGAAGTCTTGTTGCCACAACTGCTCGCTGACAATGGCTATACAACCGGTATCTTCGGAAAGTGGCATTTGGGTGATAATTATCCATCGCGTCCTCAAGATAGAGGTTTCGACGAATCAGTAGTTATTGGAGGTGGTGGCATCACTCAAGGACCAGACTATTGGGGAAATGATTATTTTTCTGACAGCTACAAGCACAATGGTAAATTTGAAAAATACGATGGATATTGTAGTGATGTCTTTATGGACCAAGCATTGAAATTTATTGAGAAGAATCAAGATCATCCATTCTTTTGCTATATCCCTCTCAATGCTGCACACGAACCTTATAACGTGCCAGCAAAATACCATTCACTATATGCTAAGAATGATCATTTAGCGAAAGATCAGCAACGATTCTATGGAATGATAACCAATATAGATGATAACTTTGCTCTTTTACGGAAGAAATTAAAAGAATTGAATCTTGAAGAAAATACCATTCTTATTTTTATGACCGATAACGGTTCTGCTGCTGGAGTCAGAATGAAAGAGGGTAAAATCTGTGGTTATACAGCTGGTCTTCGAGGTGTCAAAGGCTCTGAATACGAAGGTGGACACCGTGTACCTTGCTTCATCTCATATCCTCATGATAACATCGGAGGAGGTAAAGACTTAAACGAATTGACTGCTCATATAGACATGCTTCCTACATTAGCAGAACTCTGTGGAATAAGTACATCAAGTCTTCCTAATAAACTAGACGGACGAAGTCTATGTCCATTGCTTGAAGAAACTATCGATGATGAAGCAAGATACAATTGGAAATCGCGCATATTATTTGTTGATTCTCAGCGGCGACAAAATTTAATAAAATGGCGCAAATCAGCAGTTATGACAGATCGTTGGAGGCTTGTCAATGGTAAAGAACTATATGATATAACTCAAGACTTAGGTGAGAAAGAAGATGTCTCTGCACAATATCCCAACGTCGTGAATCGTTTACGCGAAGGATATATCAATTGGTGGGATTCTCTAGTAGCTGATGGAGCAAATGAGCGATATGCTTATATCAAGGTAGGAAGCGAGCAAGAGAATCCCGTTCGTATAAGTGCCCATGATATGCATACAGAGAGTGTCTCTGCATATAATCAATACGCAGTTCGAGTAGGAAGTTCATCCATCGGCCTATTCAAAGTAGAAGTTCTGACAGCAGGAAAATATCAAATTGATTTATGTAGATACCCAAAAGAAAGTGGTTTGCATTTCAATTCCACAGTTCCTGCTATTCAACCTTCTTTTGAACTAGCGAAAGGTATGCCAGCAGCGACAAACATTGACCTTAAGAAAGCTTTTCTAAATATAGGACAATACAGTCTCAAAGCTCCTGTCGACCCATCGGCAAGATATGTACGTTTCGATGTCGACTTAGAAGACGGGAAATACGATTTGAAAACATTCTTCACAGACAATCTTGGCCGACAAAATACCGTATTCTACATCTATTTCACCAAGTTGTAATATTTAGTCATCTCAAGTTATGACTGCACTTCAAATTATATAGCTAAGAAGTTGAATTGATTTTACTGGCATATAACTTACTATGCTAGATTTTGGGAAGAATATTGGAATCTATCCATTCTGAGAACTAAACAGAGGTAACCTAGCGGACATGTTTACAAATTTAAGAGGTAAACATGTCCGCTTTTTATGATATTAATCGTATGATATTTTATAATTTTAAGTATATTGGGAAAAATAATAAGACTAAAAACCTTGTTGGTCAATCATTATATCTATATTTGTAACATCTTTTATGCATATGATAAATGGCGCATAAAACAAGTGATAATATTTTAAGAATAAAAGACATGTGTGGAATCGTTTCGTATATTGGTTATAGACCAGCTTATGATGTATTGATTAAAGGATTAAAACGTTTAGAATATAGAGGCTATGACAGTGCTGGACTGGCGCTGATAGACAATCAAGGAAAATTAAACATATATAAAGCCAAAGGGCGCGTATCAGATTTAGAAAACACAATCAAGAATCAAGATTGTATCGGTACCGTAGGGATAGCTCATACTCGATGGGCCACTCACGGTGAGCCATCAGTAAAAAATGCACACCCTCATTGCAGCCAAAGTGGGCATCTTACTTTGATACACAATGGAATTATAGAAAATTACACAAGTATCAAACAACACCTACTAGAGAAAGGATTTACTTTCAAAAGTGATACAGATACTGAAGTACTCGTCCAGCTCATTGAATATAAGATGTTAACCTATGACTTAGACTTGGTCGAAGGGACCAAGTCAGCTTTGAAACACGTTATCGGAGCCTATGCTATCGTGGTACTCGATGACAGAAATCCATCACAACTAGTGGCTGCTCGTAAGTCAAGTCCTTTGGTGATAGGTATAGGTGAGGGTCAGGAAGAATATTTCTTAGCAAGTGATGTAACTCCTATCGTAGAATATACAGACCAAGTCATCTATTTAGATGACGAACGCATTGCAGTTATAGAACGCGGTAAAGATTTATATATCTCCGATCTGGAGAATCATAGACAGATACCCGATATCCAAAGGATTGATGTCGAACTAGGACAGATAGAGAAAGGAAACTACTCCCACTATATGTTGAAGGAAATCACAGAACAGCCAAGAGTTATCGCAGACTGTATGCGTGGGCGAATCTCTCCAGACCGTAAACATATCATTTTATCTGCAGTGATTGACTATGGTTATTTGTTGGTCAAAGCTAAACGAATTATTATCGTAGCATGTGGTACTTCATGGCATGCTGGGCTGATAGGAAAACAGCTGATAGAAGAGTTTTGTCGTATCCCCGTGATGGTCGAATATGCTAGTGAGTTCAGATACAGCAACCCCGTAGTAGGGCCCGACGATGTCGTGATAGCTATCTCTCAAAGTGGTGAGACAGCAGATACCCTAGCCGCAGTAGAATTAGCCAAAGAGAAGGGAGCCTTTATTTTCGGTATATGTAATGCTGTAGGCAGTTCCATACCCCGCGCGACAAACACAGGCTGTTATATCCACGTAGGTCCAGAGATAGGAGTAGCTTCGACCAAAGCCTTTACAGGACAAGTGACCGTCTTGACCATGTTTGCACTGGCTTTAGGCGAGAAACTAGGAGCCCTCGACCAAGCAAAATATGAAGAAGTGATAGCCGAATTAGTTACTATTCCAGAGAAGATGAAGCAGACGATAGAACGTAATGAAGTTGTAAAGAAACTCAGTTATGTCTTTACCTATGCACGCAATTTTATTTACTTAGGACGAGGATATGCCTACCCTGTAGCACTCGAAGGAGCTCTCAAACTCAAAGAAATTAGTTATATACATGCCGAAGGATATCCAGCAGCGGAAATGAAACATGGGCCGATTGCCCTTATCGATAAGGAGATGCCTGTCGTTTGTATAGCCACTAGCAACGGGCAATACGAAAAAGTAATCAGCAACATTCAAGAGATAAAAGCTCGAGATGGACGTGTGATAGCCATCGTTAGCGACAGTGATACCCAGATTCGAAAGATAGCAGATGATGTGATTGATATCCCATCGACCATCGAATGCCTCGACCCTTTGTTGACCGTCATCCCATTGCAAATACTATCCTACTATGTAGCCGTGCTCAAAGGTTTAGATGTCGATATGCCAAGGAACCTTGCAAAATCTGTGACTGTCGAATAAATAAAAAGAATAGATGAAGTACGTAAAGTCTAAGAAAAGGCTTTAATATTTCTCTATTTTTCGTATATTCGTCGTTGTCATATTGCAAGAGTAGCATTTTTATAAACCAATGCTCCAGGCATGAGACAGCAGATTGTAAATCTAAAAGAAACAAGATGAGAAAGAAAACGATATGGGAACGATTTTTGAAAGGTAAATGGATTAGAAAAGCCAAACGCTACATCGAAAATCCAAGTACTCTAAAGGAACTGATTACTAAATCCTTAGAATATGCAGAGAGTCATGATATGTTATCAGGTATAATAGCGAAAGTAAAATTGTTAGGAAACTACAGTATCGATGTCGTGCAAAACAAATATCATGGTTACTCAAAGCGGTCAGTTCTCCTATGCGTTGCTGGTTTGATATATCTAATCAGTCCTATCGATTTGATTCCTGATTTTATCCCCGTCACAGGGCTACTCGATGATGCAGTGGTGATAGGCTATATTTTCACCCAGCTACATGAAGAATTGATGAAATACTCCAAGTTCAAATCTACACATCCTTTTTCAGATGTAGAAGATGTAGACTATGAAGACATCAAAGAAGAAACAGACGACAAATAAATCGAAATAAGACTTCAAATAAACAAGGAGCTTAGTGTTAATCACTAAGCTCCCTTATTTTATCAGCATCAGCATCAGCATCAGCATTATGCTTTTTCGTCGATACCCTTGTTGTTCAACTGATAAAAGGTACCTCTATCTTCCTCTATCCTAGTAATAAGAAGCTCACTTTCCAAGACATCGAGATACTTATTGATTTCACTTATATGATGTCCTAGGGAAGCTGATAAGTCTTCCAAAGTACATGGTCTTCGTGAAATCATTTCTACAATAGCACTTTCTATATCCCCTCTATAAGACTGAATCTTCTTCCTATTAGGTGCAGCAGATATGATACTCACATATTTTAGTCCCCAATACTTCACGATTCCTTCCAGCTTACTTCTCGATGCACTGATTAGATGTTTGACAGCACCAGGTCTGTCCAATGTATTCAGTTGTACCGTTGTCGGATTGATTTTAAGAATGACCTCCTTGAAGAGATCTAATTCCTCTTTAGAATCATTATATCCAGGAAGAATAAAAATTTCAAGATCCATGATGCGTTTGCGTCCATCCAATAGTTCTCTTTCCAATTGCAACTTCCTGAAGTCAATAATGCCATTTATGTAGACATCTAGGTCAATCGCTCGCGGAGGTCTATTGATTTTCTTAAACGCTAACTTTGATACCGCATCCAGTGATGGAAGGACAATATCAGCATCCACGATAGCTTCTCGAAGAGTAGGGAGACTTAGTAATGTTCCATTTGTAAGGACAGCTACATTAATCTGCGGTTTGTGTTCTTTGAGAAAAGCCAATATAGAACCAATCTTATTATTAAGAGTCGGTTCTCCACTACCCGAAAAAGTAAAAGTATCAGGATCAGGATTCTTTTCAAAATAGTCAAAGAGTTCCTCTTTAATCTCCTTTTCCGACACATATTCATCCTGTTGTAGAGTCATTTTAGTCGTTTTACCAACCTCACAATATACGCAATTGAGCGAGCACACTTTTTTAGGTACTAAATCTATTCCAAGAGACATGCCCAACCTTCTAGAAGGAACGGGGCCAAATAAATGCTTATACATATTATATTGAGTTACTATATTATTATTAAAGCGCCTAAGATAATCAATTTATAGAAAAACTAAGCCTCAAAAGTTTTTAATCTAACTTTTGGTTTTTCTTTTAAAATTATTCAGCGTCCAATTACATAAAGATAAACATTTCTAATAAAATACGATTAACTTTTTCTTCTTTTTGTTTCTAGATAAAATGGCCCTCTATTTTAGTAGTAATTATGCAAAGCGACAAGAATTGTTTATAACGGTCAGAAAGTTGCAATTAAGCTTAAATAATGATTTTTATCCGCAACTTTGCCAATAAATTTTGTACTTTCGCAATCAACAAATTCAAAAGACTATGGATCTAGTTTCATTTACAGCTATTTTTTCTAATGATCAAGATTGTCGAGCTCATTTTAAAGCTCAAAGAGATAAAGCAGGTGTTACGTGCAAAAAATGTGGAGGTTTGAATCATTATTGGTTAAACACTAAGTCCATGTACCAATGCAAGGTATGTTCTTTTCGTACTTCTCTAAGGAGTGGGACTGTAATGGAAAACTCAAAACTCTCTTTTTTAACATGGTATAAGACGATTTTTTTATTAGCAACAAAGAAAGATATTTCTTGCAAGGATATACAGAAACAATTAAATCTCAAGCGCTATGAACCCGTTTGGACGATGGTTCACAAATTAAGGCAAGCAATGGAAAAAGGAGATAATCTGGGTATTGTAAATAAACTTATTGAAATAGATGAGGGTTATTCCAAAATAGAAACAGTGAATAATAGTAATAAGACCATAGATGAAGTCTAGTCAAACAGATGTTTTTTCGTCACACAAAATATTTCTCATTTAATCATCAAGATGGATACAGTCTTAAAAAAAATAGATAATGAAACGAATCTCTAGCATACTTTGCATTTTAATGTTTATATTAAATGTTGTTTCAGCTCATAACAAAAATCAAATTACGGGAATCGTTAAAGATGCAAAAGGTCAACCCATCCCTTTTGTATATGTACAAATAAAGAATACTTCGGTAGGAACCGTTACAAAGGATGATGGGAAATTCACATTAAACTACTCGCTCAAAGAATGTGACTTAACCTTCTCCTATATTGGTTATAAAACTGTAGTCTACTCATATAGACAAGGTACATCTCCTATTCAGATTACGCTTTCAGAAGTCGGTAAAAATATAGCTGAGGTCGTTGTTAGAGGTAATCGTAAAGTCAAAAAAGTACGAACTAGTGCCATGACAAGCATTGGCCCTAGCCAGTTGAAATATAAATCATCTGAATCTTTAGCCTCTGCACTAAAAGAGATTAGTGGAGTCAATATGTTATCTTCAGGAAGCAATGTACAGTTACCAGTTGTTCATGGATTATACGGTAATAGGGTTTTAATCATCAACAATGGGGTTAGACACGCCTTTCAAAATTGGGGAAGTGATCATGCTCCTGAAATAGATGTTTCCTCATTGAACAATATAGATATCATAAAAGGAGCTAGTGCTGTAGAGTATGGCTCTGATGCTGTAGGAGGTGTTATATTAGTAAATGGTGACCCCATGAATTTAGATCAAGCATTTGAAGGTCAAGCAAATCTAGGTTACGAGACCAATGGTAGAGGCTTAAACTCAAGCATAAAGATAGGGCAAGGATTTAATAAGTTTGCATACTATTTATCTGGTAGTTATATAAAAAATGGTGATAGACACGCGCCCAACTATGAGCTAAGTAATACAGGTAAACAAGAACAAGCATTTGGAGGGGGGGTACATTATCATCTTGCCAATTGGAATTTTAAGCTGCGGTACAGTTATATCAATCAAAACTTAGGTATTCCCCGAGCTTCGATATATACTACTATGGTTGACTTAGATAGAGCTATAAACTCAAATCGCCCTTTATTTGAGAACGATTTTAGTTATAATATAGCTCAACCAAACCAAGAAACCCAACATCATCTACTCATAGGTGATATAGATTGGTTATCTCCAATCGGAAAATTCACCCTTAAACTCAGTCAACAAATAAATAAACGCAAAGAATTTGATGTTAGAAGGAATATGGAAGCTCCCTCTACGAACCTAAAATTAAATACGCGTGATATAAAACTTAATTGGGCTCATAAACAATGGGGAAGGCTTAACGGAAATTGGGGAATCGCATCTTTTTCCCAAGACAATACTAATATAGCTGGAACTAACAACGCCGTTTTTATCCCCAATTATAATCAGACAAGGCTCAGTGCTTATATAATAGAATCGTATCACTTCAATAAAAATACATTTGAAGCAGGTATACGTCTAGACCAAGAGTCAAGCAGTGTGGCAGGGCTCGACTACAAGCAAGATGAATATAATGATTCTTTCGATAAGTTAGGTAACAGCATAACTTTAGGATATCAACGTGAGATAAATTCATTTTCCTTATTTCGAACAAATATAGGTACATCAACTCGTTTCCCCAACATGGCAGAACTGTATTCCTATGGGTTACATGATTTCTATAATGTTTACGGTTTATGGAGATACCAGCAAACTGGTAGTAATTCTATTTCTGCAAGTGAGGTCTTAAATAGTAGTGAGAAGAAGATAAACCCTGAACGAGGTTTGAAATGGGTTAGTGAGTATCATTACTCAAAAGGTAAATCCGATTTATTTGTTACTGCTTATGTTAATTATATCAGTAATTTTATTTATCAACGTCCTCTAGGAGTAATTATTAACATGAAAGGCGCTACACCATTATTTATAATAAGTCAAACTGATGCGCTATTTGCTGGAGCCGATATCGATTATACATACCGTATGACAAAACAACTAAGTGGAACTCTGAAAGCAAGTTTATTATGGTCAAAGAATACATCGAAAGATGAACCTTTAATAAATCAACCCCCTCACAGATTAAGTTATACATTATCTTATCAGAAAGAAAAGTATCTATTACTCGACAAGCTCGAATTCAAGATTACTCCTAATTACACATTCAAGCAAAATAATGCTCCACGAGTACTATCCCCTTTGGAAGTGAGCAATATGGCAAATAATCAAGTTGCTTTCGATAGTGAGATATTTGATTTTAAAGAAGCTCCCAAAGGCTATTTCTTATTAAATGCTCAGTTGAACTGGACAAGAAAAGCCCTCTCAGGTCAGATAGCAGTGGACAATATTCTGAATACTAGTTACAGAGATTATCTTAATCAATCGAGGTATTTCATTGATGAGATGGGAACAAATATTAAAATATCATTGAATTATAATTTTTAATTTTTAAAAAAAACAATTGTATGAAAACAAAAGAATTAGTTAGCATGACTGCAAAAGGATTTATTGCTGCGCTAGCATGTGTGTGTGTATTGTCAGCTTGTAGTAGTTCAGATGACCCAGACGCCCCTGCAGTAGAGAATGAGACCGAAGATATAACAAATTTAGCAGTGGTATTTACACCTGCTGAAGATGGTGTAGTTATTCCTGGTGGCGCTGTAGTAAGAGCAGAAATAGTAGATCCTGATGGTTTTAAAGGTCCAGAACCATTAGAAAGTATAGGTACTATTAGCCTTAAACAAAACACAGAATACCAGCTTACATTTGAGATCGTAAATCAATTAGCACCAGAAGGTGATCAGAATACATGTGATGAGATTCAAGAGGAAAGTCTAGCTCATCAATTCTACTTTGGGTTTGAAGATAATATCTTTACTGCACCTGTAGGAACAGGTAATATAGGAGATGATGTACAAGATCCAAAGAGCAAAGTGATATATAATGATTATGATACTGAAGGTAATCCATTGGGTCTTCATACAGAATGGACAACAGGCGACAAACATGAAGCTCTCACCGATTTTCATGTTGTTTTAAAACATAAACCAGGAGAAAAAGGAGCTAATGATACTACTGCAGTAGGAGAGAACGATATAGATGTTACTTTTGAACTCAATGTCGTAGAATAATTTTTACTGAAACAAAGAGCTCTATTTTCCAATCAAACAATAGAGTTTCTTTGTTACCTTTTGAGAATAATCGGATGGTATAAGAGTTATGAGATAGGTGTTATTTCATTGCTATTATACCATCCGATCATTTTTTTGATAGCCTTGACTTTGTTCTGTATCACTAGAAGCTTTGTTTGTTGAACTAATCTAGTTCCATGAAAAAATCGTTCTACCTACTCGTTAGGTAGAACGATTAGTATCATAAGATTGTGACTTCTATTTTAGTCAACGATTGGTCCACCAAGACCAAAGTTATTCACCAACACATTGGTTACATTTGGTGATAAGAACGCAGGCAATGTAGGTCCGATGTGAATATTCTTCACTCCTAAGCTAAGCAATGCCAAAAGAACGATTACCGCCTTTTGCTCGTACCATGCGATATTGTAAGTGATAGGCAAATCATTGATATCACTAAGTTCAAATACCTCTTTTAGTTTCAAAGCGATAAGAGCTAAAGAGTAGCTATCATTACACTGTCCAGCATCTAACACTCTAGGGATACCACCGATATCACCAAGTGGTAATTTGTTGTAGCGATATTTAGCACAACCCGCAGTCAAGATTACCTGATCCTTAGGAAGATTATTAGCATAATCAGTATACATCTCTCTGCTCTTCATACGGCCATCACATCCAGCCATTACCACGAACTGTTTGATTGCACCCGACTTAACTGCCTCGACAATTTTGTCAGCCAACTTAAATACTTGGTCATGAGCAAAACCACCAACGATAGAACCGTGTTCAATCTCTGTAGGAGCAGGACACTTCTTAGCTAGTTCGATAACCTCAGAGAAATCCTTCTTTCCATCAGGACCAGCGACAAGATGCTTAGCACCAGGATAGCCAGTAGATCCAGTAGTAAACAAACGGTTTAGATAAGTTGACTTACTTGTAGGAGGTACGATACAGTTTGTAGTAAACAAGATAGGACCATTGAACGACTCAAACTCTTCACGTTGTTTCCACCATGCATTACCATAGTTACCCACAAAATGAGAATACTTCTTAAATGCAGGATAATAGTTTGCAGGAAGCATCTCAGAGTGAGTATATACATCGACACCCGTTCCCTTGGTTTGTTCTAGCAACTCTTCCATATCCGCCAAGTCATGACCAGAGATCAAGATAGCAGGATTGTTTCTTGTTCCGATATTTACGGTAGTAACCTCAGGATTACCATAACGTTGAGTGTTAGCCTTATCCAAAAGTGCCATACCCTTCACGCCATTTTCACCAGTCTCTAAGACAAGTGCAGTAAGTCCATCTGCATCTAGAAGTCCAACAGTCGTATCAGAAATAGCACGTTGAATAAATTCGTGCAAAGTGATATCGTCATAGCCCAAATTCATAGCATGTACCACGTAAGCAGCTAGCCCTTTTAGTCCGTAGATAGTCAATTCTTTAAGTGAACGAACATCCTCGTTAGCTTCACGGAGTACGCCTACCGTCTTAGCCTTTTCTTCATATTGAGTTTCATCATTTACCCATGTCAACTCATCAAGAGTCGGCAACACGACATTTAATTCTTTGGCTTGTTGAAGTAACTGATTACGCAAGTCAAATCCTCTTTTTACACGAACTAAAATTTGTTCGTCATCAAAGTTAGCATTAGTAATAGAAGAGAATAAAGCATCAACCACATAAAAATTGATTGCAGATTCATCCTTCACGATTCCCTTAGATTTGCGAATAGCAGTAGTAATCACACTGATACCACGTACAGCAAACAGCATCAAGTCAAACTTAGCTGATAACTCTTCTTTCTTTCCGCAAACTCCCTTAATAGTACAGCCAGTTCCCTTGGCTGCCTCTTGGCATTGATAACAAAACATACTCATACTCTTTGTTTTTAAATAATTAATTTTTTGTTTTATACAGTCATTTAAATTTGATGAGACTATCAGAATAACTTTTTCAATCGCTCCACATCCATAACGTAAATCTTACGATGTTTCTGTTCGATGTACCCTTCATCCGCCAGTTGAGCAACCACTCTACTAAGAGAGGGTCTCGCCACTCCAAGCCGTTCGGATAGCAATTGTTGAGTAGGCAATTCTTTATGATGTTCATAAAGAAAATGAGCTAGTCTCACGCGCAACGATTGAAGAGCAGACGCCTTTAGACGCTGTGATAAAAGCAAACTACGGTCAGAAATCGCTCTGATAAAGTTATTCAGTACTTGTGTATGCGATTGCATCAGTTTGACAAATATATCCCGACTGAAGACCAATACAGTAGCTTCATCCGATGAGACCTCCGCCGTCACAGGGAAGCGATTGTCGCTAGCAAACATAAAAGCTGAAGCTAAGATACAAGGCTCTTTGATTTCTTCAATAATAAGTTTCTTACCATCATTACCAGTCATATGGGCAATGACGCTTCCATCATACAACAGATACACTCTTGAACAAACATCCCCTTCGATAGCTATAAAATCACCTTTAGCATAACTCCTCAAAGCTTGAGGGGTTTCAGCAAGGAATTTTTCGATAACCGATGCAGCTACTCCTTCGAATACAGGAGTACGTTGTAATTGGGCAATTTCTATAGTTTTCATACTGTTTTAATTAAATGACACTGCGAAAGTAATTATTAGCAATAAGGAAATAAGTAACAGATGTTACGAAGCTACTAAAAAAAAGGGAATAAGATTTATTTGCTAGCGACAATCTCACGTAAACGGTTGATTATTAGGCAAAAAGAAACATTTTTTAAACAGTGTAACTCTTTGAATCTGTTTTATTGTGCTATATTTGTGATATGACAATTACTTGAACCTGAATTTTATGTTTCTATGAGAAACAATAATTCACCATTATATATAAGGACAAATGCTTATATAGGATGGAACTATTTCTTAACTATTAAAATAAAACAAAAGTATGAGAATTGAAACAATTGTAGCTCGTGAAATTTTAGACTCCCGTGGTAATCCAACAATAGAAGTTGATGTGACACTCGAAAGTGGAGTTCTTGGTCGTGCTGCTGTACCATCAGGTGCATCAACAGGTGAAAATGAAGCATTAGAGCTTCGTGATGGCGATAAAAAGCGTTTTTCTGGAAAAGGCGTTTTAAAAGCCGTAGACAATGTAAATAATAAGATTGCCCCAGCTTTGGAAGGGATTTCTGTTCTTGAGCAACGTGCTATAGATCAGACCATGCTAGATTTAGATGGAACCAAAACAAAATCAGTATTGGGTGCCAATGCAATCCTCGGAGTATCTCTTGCCTGTGCAAAAGCTGCTGCTGAATACTTGATGGTCCCTTTGTATCGTTATATTGGTGGAACAAATGCTTATGTGCTTCCCGTTCCGATGATGAATATTATCAATGGAGGTTCTCACTCAGATGCTCCTATCGCTTTTCAGGAATTTATGATTCGTCCCGTAGGGGCTTGTTGTTTCCGTGAAGGTTTGCGTATGGGTGCTGAAGTATTTCATGCTTTGAAGAAAGTATTGAAATCAAGAGGACTTGAGACCTCAGTAGGTGACGAAGGCGGTTTTGCTCCTAAAGTAAAGGGAACAGAAGATGCTATTGAATGTATCCTAAAGGCGATTAAAGATGCTGGTTATGTACCAGGAAAAGATGTTACCTTGGCTATGGATTGTGCAGCATCAGAGTTTTTTGAGAACGGCGTATATGATTATACAAAATTTGAAGGTGCCGATGCTGCTAAGCGTACACGTGATGAGCAAGTAGACTATATCGCAGAACTAGTGAGCAAATATCCTATCGATTCTGTCGAAGATGGAATGGATGAAAATGACTGGGAAGGATGGAAGAAACTTACCGACAAACTTGGCGATAAGATTCAATTAGTAGGTGATGATGTCTTTGTGACCAATGTTGATTTCCTTCGTCGAGGAATCGAAGAAGGTTGTTCAAACTCTATCTTAATCAAGGTCAATCAGATTGGTACTCTTTCTGAGACACTCGATGCGATAGAAATGGCTCATCGTGCAGGATTTACTACCGTGACTTCTCACCGTTCTGGTGAAACAGAAGATTCTACTATTGCAGATATCGCTGTTGCAACCAACGCTGGACAAATCAAGACTGGTTCTATGAGCCGTTCTGATCGTATGGCTAAATATAATCAACTACTACGTATAGAAGAAGAGCTAGGATCGCTTGCCGTATATGGTGACAAGTCAATCAAAGCCTTCCGTAAGTAAGGATTAATCACACGAACTAGATAGTCCATCTATCTAGGGTATTTAAGACAGAACGCCTACTGCTAGATAGCAGTAGGCGTTTTATCTATAAAAGAAAGGCCAGTTTCTTTGCTTATTTTTCGATAGCATTGTCAGCTATACTCTGAGCTGCAAGGGCATAAATCTTAATCCCTGGTCTCATCTTAAACTCTTCAGGAGCCTCTAACAAGATGCTCTTCAGGTTATCGCTAATCTTCGGATAAGGTAAGTTAGCACACAGCATCATAAATACGTTTGGACCTAACACATTGTTGTAGTTCTCCTTGATAAAGGTACGACTTTGGGTCGCAAGTACCTCATTAATCGCTCTTCTTTGTGAGCTGACCAAATCTTGAGCTTGATCTATCGAGTATCCCGACACCACCATATTAGCAACTCGTTGATCGAGGTCATCTAATTGGTAAGTTAGTTCTTTCCGTTCATCAAAGAACCCATATAATTTATTATTCATAGGAGTTCCCTTGGCTTCTACCAAGTGTCCATCCAAGATGATATTTATGTTTCCTCCCTCCAAAACCAACGGAAGCAAAGCATATTCCTGGCAGAATAAAGTAGCCATCTGTGGCTGCTTTACTGTTCCCATTGTGTTGAAATGTCCATGAATGACTTCTACAGAGTCAATGATACTCCATACACTATCCTGCAACACACGAAGTGTAAGCGTATGACCTTCGAAAAATCCAGACCGAATATCTCCTGAGATACGATACGAATTGGAGCATGAACTAAATAGTCCAACAGATGCACAAAGAGTCAGTATAACGTTAAAATATCTCATCATAGAAATCCTTTTAGTTGTCTTTTTTTAGTAGCGATAAGCAATGTAGTGATAAGAAATGATATTGCAAAATCCATTTCATGAATATTAAGATAAGCACAAAGGTTACTCGTTGTTTTAACTAGAAAAGTAATATATTTTGATTAGATTTGTGGTCTATTTCATATAAGAAACACTTTCAAAGATGCCTAAATAAGGCTCTTAGAGTATAATCATTGTATAAACAAAATAAACAACAAGTAATGAACAAATTAATTTTTAGAGTCGTTGTTTTAGCCCTATCGCTGACGACCATGTTTACGACCTCTCTCCGTGCCGATGAAGGCATGTGGTTATTGCAGCTCATGAAAGAGCAGCACAGTATCGAGCTGATGCAAGCCGCTGGCCTCAAACTCGACGCAAATGAACTTTATAATCCCCATGGGACATCTCTTAAAGATGCCGTAGGAATCTTTGGAAATGGCTGTACAGGAGAAATTATTTCTGATGCTGGTCTTATCTTGACCAATCACCACTGTGGATTCAGTGCCATCCAACAGCACAGTAGTGTAGAACATGATTATTTGACCAATGGTTTCTGGTCAAAGAACCGCAGTGAAGAGTTGAGCAGTCCAGGTTTATCATTCACTTATGTAGATAAGATAGTCGATATCACTGAGCAAGTGAACAACGATATCCTAGAAGGTAATGTATCTGAGGCAGCTGCCATGGGTTCTAAATACCTCGCTAAGGTAGCAGATAAGATGAAGGCAAACAGTGAGTACAAAGGAAAATCCTATATCCGCGTGTTGGCACTGCCTTTCTATGCAGGTAACAAGACCTACTTATTTTATTTAAAAGTATATAATGACATCCGTATGGTTGCCGCCCCTCCTCAGTCGGTAGGAAAATTCGGTGGAGAGACCGATAACTGGATGTGGCCAAGACACACAGGAGACTTCTCTATGTTTAGAATCTATGCCGATAAGGAAGGCAATCCAGCTCCTTACTCTGTAGACAATGTCCCATTGAAAACCAAAAAGCACTTGACCATTAATATCGGTGGCATCAAAGATGGCGATTATGCTATGGTGATGGGATTCCCAGGATCTACAGAGCGCTATTTGACTGCAAGTGAAATCTCAGAATTGATGGATGCAGTCAATACTCCACGTATCACGATACGTACTGCTTATTTAAATTGCCTTCATGAATTCATGTCAAAGAGTGATAAGACACGTATCCAATACGCAACAAAATACGCTCATTCTTCTAACTATTGGAAAAATGCCATAGGGATGAACAAAGCAATCGTAAAGAACAAAGTTCTCGATACGAAATTAGCTATTCAGAAGAGATTCCAAGCATTTGCTGCTACTGCTCAAGACCCTTTGTACCAAGATGTGATTAAAAATATAGATGCCAATGTGGAATTATCATCTGATTTGATGTATCAATACACAGCACTCACAGAGTCTTTCTTCAGACCGATTGAATTTTTGGCTCCTATCTCTTTATACAAAGACATGATCAAAGCATTGAAGAGTAAAGACAAGAAGAAAATCAAACAACTTAAGCAAGATTTCTTAGAGTCCTTTGACGGTATCTATAACAAGGATTATGATTCAGCTGTAGACCGTAAGGTAGCTGCAACCTTGTACCCAGTGTATACCGATTTGATTCCTGCCGACAAGCGTCCTAGCTTCTTCAAAGAAATTACAGAGAAGTACAACGACCGATACGACCTATTTATTGATGCCGTATATGACCACTCTATCATGTCTTCTAAGAAAAATCTAAACGCTTTCTTAGCTCGTCCATCTGTAGAATCATTGGAAAATGACCCACAAGCCATTTTTACTAATAGCATCGTGAACAAGTTACAAGAATTGAAGAAAGCCCGTATCCCATTGGCTGATAAATTGGCTATGTATCACAAGACCTATATCAGAGGATTGGGTGAGATGAATACAGCAGAGCCAAATTATCCTGACGCCAACTTCACCATGCGTTTGACCTATGGTAATGTCAAAAGTTACAATCCAAAAGATGGAGTCCATTATAACTATTACACTACTCAGAAAGGTATCTTAGAGAAAGAAGACAACACTAGTGAAGAATTTGTCGTACCAGCAAAATTACATGACATGTTAGTTGCTCGTGATTTTGGCCCTTATGCGATGGAAGATGGTAACCTACCAGTCTGTTTCTTGACCACCAATGATATCACAGGTGGAAACTCAGGTAGTCCAGTGATGAATAGCCGTGGTGAGTTGATCGGTTGTGCTTTTGATGGCAACTGGGAATCGTTATCAGGAGATATCCATTTTGATGACCAATTACAGCGCTGTATCTGTCTAGATATAAGATATATGTTATTCATACTAGACAAATTCGGTGGTTGTCACCATCTAGTAGAAGAGATGACTATTGTAAAATAAACAAACCCTATATCTTTTGAAGTATGTTTAGACGATCTTTATTAATCGTAGCCACTTTAGCTGCCAGCTTATCTACCTCATCTGTATCAGCAGATGAGGGGATGTATATGCTGACAGATTTGAAAGCTCAAAATGCTGCAGTCATGCAGGACATGGGCTTAGAAATTCCTATCGAAGCAGTCTTTAGCAATAGCACACTTTCTTTGAAAGATGCTGTCGTTCATTTTGGACGAGGCTGCACCGCAGAAATTATTTCTGACCAAGGCCTTCTGCTCACTAATCATCACTGTGGTTATAGTGCTATACAGAGTCAAAGTAGTGTAGAACACGATTACCTCACCGATGGCTTCTGGGCCACACGCCAAGCAGATGAGTTACCGATACCTGGATTGACAATCACGTATATAGATAAGATTTATGATGTCACAGCCTATGTCAACAAACAATTGAGTATAGACCCTGATCCAGAAGGCATCAACTATCTATCTCCAAGTTATCTAGAGCAGGTGGCTAATCGTTGGGCAAAGCAAGAAGGAATGACGCTTACCAAAGCAACCCAATTGGAACTCAAACCCTTTTATGGATCTAATCGTTACTACTTGTTTGTCAAGACTGTATATAGCGACATTCGTATGGTTGGAGCCCCTCCCTCAGCGATAGGTAAATTCGGAGCAGATACAGATAATTGGATGTGGCCACGTCACACTGGCGATTTCTCTCTATTTCGTATCTATGCCGACCAAGACGGTAAACCTGCTGAATATTCAGCTAGCAATGTGCCGTTGAAAGTCAAAAAATCATTAGCCATAAACATCGGTGGTGTCAAAGAAGGAGACTTCGCTATGATTCTCGGTTTTCCTGGCAGAAACTGGCGCTATATGATAGCACCAGAAGTGAAGGAACGTATGGAAATCACGAACTTCATGCGAGAACACGTACGTGGTGCGCGTCAAGAAATCTTGATGGATGCCATGGAAAAAGATCCTGCAGTACGTATCTTCTATGCAAGTAAATATGCTTCATCTGCCAATTATTGGAAAAATGCCATAGGGATGAATGAAGGACTTGACCGATTGCATATTCTCGATACGAAGAAACAACAAGAAGAAGCCTTGTTTCAATTCGGTAAAGAGACAGGAACAGCTGCCTATCAACAGGCATATGACCAGATTGCAGCTATCGTCAAGAAGCGACACAATGCTTCTTGGGATCGTGAAGCCCTCAACGAAGCCCTTGTGCGTTCACTAGACTTTATGAGTCAGAAAGAAGGAGAGAAGACACCGTATCCAGCGGTTGAGAAACTCGTTTGTCGTAAGATGATACACCTCTATATGGATTATGTACCAGCCTCTCGACGGATCAGCATCTTTACCCTGATAGAAGCCAAATACTATGGTGATATAGACCGTTTCGTCGATGCCGTCTTTGCTGACCCCAAGATGAAAACTCGTTTCGGTCAGTCAATCAAAAATGGCTTGGATCGTTCAGCCGAAGAGATGAAGGTTGACAACGAATCGTATGATCGTGCGCATAAGGTATGGGTAGCGGGCATCATGAAGATGCGTGAGAAAAACCAGCTACCATTATATCCTGATGCCAATTCAACTATGCGTCTGACTTATGGCCATGTCATGGGATATAGTTATCGAGATGGGATAGATTATTTGCCTTTTACAACCCTCGAGGGAGTGATGGCAAAAGAAGATACCTTGCTCAGTGAATTTACTGTCCCTGCGTATCTGAAGAAGCTATATCAAACCAAAGACTATGGCTCGTACGCTAGGCCAGATGGACGTATGCCCGTTTGTTTTATCGGTGACTTGGATACTACAGGTGGAAACTCAGGTAGTCCAGTTATCAATGGCAAGGGACAACTCATCGGATTAAATTTCGACCGAAACTATGAAGGGTTGAGTGGTGATATCGCTTATAAACCCAATACCCAACGTTCTATCGCAGTGGACATTCGTTATGTCTTATTTCTGATAGACAAATATGCAGGTGCTTCACGCTTGATTGAAGAAATGAATATCGTAAAAGATTGATTTTACTTAATTAAAACTTGACCACTTTATTTTTACAATAGTAAAAATAAATACGCATGACAGAGTCCGTATAATCATTGTGTTCTATACAATGATTATGCGGACTCTTCTCTTTGCCCAGAAAGGGCTTAAAATGCGTCTAGTCCTCTTGCTCGAATGTAAAAGATGTATCTTTTAGATAACTGATGAATAGGACTTAAGTCTTACTTTAGTTGCACTTCGTGTTCAAAAGATAGAAGACCTATCGTTACCTTCGTGACGCCCCAATGAAAGGGATCAGCTATTGAACCCTTTATGTTAAGTGATAACACTTCATCAATACAGAACGTAAATAATTTAGAGCGTCTTTACATACTCAAGAAGAAAATTGCTAATAAAGTGGCGAATAAGTCTATAAATAGCTAAACTGATGACCGCCTAGAAACGACAAAGCCTGAACTCATACGAGTTCAGGCTTTGTGATATAGAAAGACGAATTGGATTATAATTCTAAGTCTTTATCAAATTCCTCATGCCAAGGCAACCCTTGTTCGTTGAGGTATTTCATGAATGGATCCGGATCAAATTCTTCGACATTGTATACTCCCGGTCTTTGCCATTTATCTTCAAAGAAAAGCATGGCACCGATGGTCGCAGGTACTCCCGTAGTGTAACTAACCCCTTGCATACCAGTCTCTTGATAAGCAGCCTGATGACTACAGTTGTTATATACATAATAACTACGTTCTTTACCGTCTTTGATTCCACGGATACGACATCCGATAGAAGTCTCTCCCGTATAATCCTTACCTAAATCCTGAGGATTAGGAAGTACAGCTTTTAAAAATTGAATAGGGACAATCTTCTGGCCATTATAATCGATTTCATCGATACGTGCCATACCAATATCCTGAATCACTCTTAAGTGTGTCAAGTATTCCTGTCCGAATGTCATCCAGAATCGAGCTCGCTTGATAGTTGGATAATGTTTCGTAAGCGATTCCAACTCCTCATGATACATCAAGTAGCTTTCTTTTGGTCCTACTTGGGGGTAGGTGATAGGCTGATGTACAGACAAAGGGTCGGTTTCGTTCCACTGACCGTTCTCCCAATATTTCCCACGTTGAGTAATCTCACGTATATTAATCTCAGGATTGAAGTTGGTAGCAAAAGCCTTATGATGGTCCCCCGCATTACAATCTACGATGTCGAGATATTGAATCTCATCAAAGTGATGTTTTGCTGCATGAGCAGTATAGACTCCAGTTACCCCAGGGTCGAATCCACAACCCAAAATGGCTGTAAGACCTGCTTTTTTGAACCGTTCATGAAAAGCCCATTGCCAACTATATTGGTATTTCGCTTCATCTTTAGGTTCATAGTTTGCCGTGTCAAGATAATTGACACCACACTCTAAGCAAGCTTCCATAATGGTCAAGTCTTGGTAAGGAAGAGCTACGTTGATAACTAATTGAGGTTGATAGCTAGTCATCAAGGAAACTAATTCCTCGACGCTATCAGCGTCAACTTGTGCCGTCTTAAAATCTTCACGGCCTAACTTCTTTACTAAATCGTCGCACTTACTTTTGGTGCGGCTAGCTATCATTACTTCGTGGAAGATGTGGCTATTCTGAGCTACTTTGTGGGCTACTACAGTAGCCACTCCTCCAGCTCCTATGATAAGGACTCTATTAATCATTTCGTCTCGAAATATTAAATGTTATTTTATTAAATATTGCCCTGAAATAGATTCGTTGTTTACTACACGACGAATAGTTTCAGCAAACATTTCAGCAATGGACAATTGTTTCACCTTGTCAGACTCTTTGTTGTAAGGAATCGAATTGGTAAAGACCATTTCTTTCAACGCTGAATTATTCACACGTTCTGTTGCTGGGTCAGACATCACACAGTGAGAAGCAATAGCACGTACTGAATTGGCCCCTTGTTCTTTCATGATTTGTGCTGCCTTGGTAATCGTGCCAGCAGTGTCGACGATATCATCTACGATGACTACATCTTTTCCTTTGACATCTCCGATGATACGCATTTCTGCTACTACATTGGCTTTTTCACGTTGCTTATGGCCCATGACAAGTGGGCAATTAAGGAACTTACTGTAAGTACTAGCTCGCTTAGAACCTCCTACATCAGGGGTAGCAATCACTAGATTCTCAAGATTCAAACTCTGAATGTAAGGTACAAATACGGCAGAACCATAAAGGTGGTCGACAGGGATATCAAAGAATCCTTGAATCTGGTCTGCATGTAAGTCCATGGTCATCAGACGGTCTATGCCAGTGACTGAAATTAAATCAGCAACGAGTTTGGCTCCTATAGACACACGTGGCTTATCTTTTCTGTCTTGTCGAGCCCATCCGAAGTAAGGAATAACTGCACAAATCTTTGCTGCTGATGCACGCTTTGCAGCATCTATCATAAGCAAAAGTTCCATTAGATTATCCGAAGTTGGGTAAGTCGATTGTACGAGGAATACGTGTGCGCCACGAATAGATTCTTCGTAAGATACTGCAAACTCACCGTCAGCAAAGTGAGTTACGTTCATTTGCCCTAAGGGACAGTTTAAGTGCTTACAGATTTCCTCTGCAAGATAGCGGGAGTTGGTTCCCGAGAAAACCTTAAAAGGTAAATTTTCCTTCATTTTTGGTCTTAATTGATGTGTTTTGACTAAATGTGTTGCAAAGTTACGACTTTTGAAACGAAATAAAAAAAAGGAAAGGCCTTATTCGCCTTTCCTTCATCATCTTTTTTGATTCGTAGATTATTTCTTTCTTAGTTTTACCCCTATTTGCATGCCGTCATATGCTTGCGCTAGGCTCACAAGGGCTTGCATTTTAGGGTCATCTATTTTACCTCCATATTTGGTGAATAGGGTCAATAGCTTATCTGTCTTGGCTAATATCTCGAGACTTGAAGAAGTTCCTTTGATTTTCATTTGTATCGGTTCCATCTCTTTGGCTCCCAATGTCAATACACTATTTTCATTGTCGAAAGTATAAGTGCCTTCCATTTTGCGTTTGGTTACTGTATCGAAGACACTAAATGTCTTGTCCTTGAGAAAAGTGATTTCCAAGCGTTTCATATCAATCTTGCGACTTGTGATTTGCTTGTCTAGTTGATTCTCTAATTGCTCTTCAGCAGCTTCTCCAGCCAATACTTTGAGTGGATTGTCCGATTCCAATTCGACTGACGTGCCACTGCATATCCATGTATTTTGGATGTCAAATAGCGAGATCCCCAACGCTTTACTTACTGTAGATTCTACTTCTTCTTTAGCGTTGTCACTTGTGAAGAAATCAAATAACGATTGTGCCTTTGTTTGATTGACAAACACGAATGACAAGATAAATATGGCTGTGAAAAAAGAATTTATTTTTTTCATATTATTTGTTTTAATTGATTGAAGATGTATTCTCAGTTTGGCTTATCGAGAGGTTTATCTCTTCGATATAGCTCAGCAATTCTTTACGACCGATGCGTTTCTCAGAGGAGGTGACGAAGTAAGGAGGCAATTCATCCCATTCCTTTTTGAGCGCATCTATATAACGTTGTAATTTGGGTTTTTGCTCTCCTCCTTTGAGTTTGTCTGCCTTAGTAAACACGATGCAGAAAGGGACTCCATTTTCTCCTAAGTAGCGCATAAATTCCAAATCAATCGCTTGAGGGTCGTGTCGTAAATCAATCAGTAGAAACAGACACGTCATCTGTTGGCGCTCTTCTATATAACGCTCGATTACATTTCTAATCTGCTTCTTTCTTTTCTTGTCTCGCTGAGCGAAACCATAACCAGGAAGGTCGACGATATACCAAGAGTGGTTGACGATGAAATGGTTAATCAATGTCGTCTTTCCAGGGGTAGAGGATGTCATAGCCAACTTACGTTTGTTAGTCAGCATATTGATGAGGCTAGATTTGCCCACGTTGGACCGCCCAATAAATGCATACTCTGGTTTGTTATCATCAGGGCAAAGAGCAGGGTCTGTATTGCTTATCACAAATTCGGCACTATTTATATCTATCATGTAGCTTGTTTTTTATATTTATATTTCGAGGTGATATATAATCCTCCCCATGTAATTAATCCATTGATTAGCAGAATCTCGTAGCCGAACCTATATGAGGTGAACGACTCTATACCATATTGGAATAGTAAACTCATGATGGGAGATACTATACATATATAAGGAGCAAATCGGTCAGTGTCTTTAGGGGTGATGAGTGCAAAGGCAAACAAGCCCAATAAAGGTCCATATGTATAGGTGGCTAGTTTGAATATCACCATCAATACACTCGAACTATTGATCCAATAAAAGGCGTTTATAGCAACAATCAGAATCAATGCTAGCAGCAAATGTACTGTTTTTCGTTGACGTTTGGCTGCTTGTTGTGGTTTTTTTTCTTGATGCAGTAAGTCTACACAACAGCTGGTCGTCATGCTAGTGAGTGCAGAATCAGCATTGCCAAAGGCAGCGGCTATGATACCTATCGTGAATAGTACCAAGGCACCAGTACCCATATATCCGCCTGTCGTGAGCATCGGTAAGAGGTCATCTCCTCGGTCTGGGATAGGGAGTCCGAGATGCATGGCTAGTAGCCCTAGCAGGATGCCTAAGCATAAGAAGAGTAAGTTGAGTGGGGTGAAGGCGACGCCATACCAGAGCATATTCTTCTGTGCATCTTTTAGGTTGCGGCATGTGAGATTCTTTTGCATCATGTCTTGGTCCAATCCAGTCATGACGATGACGATGAAGATTCCACTGAAAAATTGTTTGAAAAACAGTTGTGAACTACTCCAATCGCTAAAATTCCACATCTTGGCATGCACATTGGAGATGATTGCTTGATAGGTCTCCGCAGCGGAAAATCCTAATTGGGAAATGGCACTGACCAATATCCAAATCAAGGCGATGATGACACAACTAGTCTGTAAGACATCTGTCCAGACCACCGTCTTGATACCAGTCTGTTGGGTATATATCCACACCATCATGACAGCTAATACAGTGATTCCCCAAAAGGGAATCGTGGGAAGCAGAAATTCATGAATGATTAGGCATACCAGGTAGAGTTTGGCTGCGGTGCCTAGGAGTCGTGAGAGTAAGAAAAATGCCGAAGCACTATAGTGAGCACGAGGACCAATGCGTTCGCCGATGAGGGTGTAAATGCTGGGGCGTTTGAGTTTGTAATAAATCGGCAAGAGGCCATAGGCAATCGCTAGATAACCGAAAAAGAAACCGATAACCATCTGCATATAGAACATATCTTGTTTGAGGACCATACCGGTGACACTGACGAAGGTGACTCCACTGATACTTGCACCTATCATCCCAAAGGCTACGACCCACCAAGGGGATTGATGATTGGCTGTAAAGAAGGTCTGATTGCTCCCATTCTCTCGTCTGGATACTAATCGCGAGATAACTAATAACAGGAGAAAATAACCAAGTAATATGCTGAGGGTGAGTGTCTTTTGCATTGTAGGGGATAAATCTAATTTTTGATTAGTACTGATCGTTTTGATAAGGACTATATCGCGTGCAAAAATACAATAAATGGAGATAACTATACCATATTCTTGATAACTTTCTTATCTTTGCGTAATCTAATTAATGATAATTTATGACTAATGAATACCCTTCACAGTTGCTGGAAAGAGCAATTAATGAATTCTCAAAATTACCAGGTATAGGTAAAAAAACAGCGATGAGACTAGCTTTGCATTTACTCAGACAGGAAGAGAGTACTGTGGCTGCTTTTACTGGGGCAATCAATCAGATGAAATCTGAAGTGAGATATTGTAAGGCGTGTCATAATATTTCGGATAGTGACTTGTGTCCTATATGTGCCAATCAAAATAGAGACCATGGGACTATCTGTGTGGTCGAAACTGTCCGTGATGTGATGGCTATAGAACAGACGCTTCAATATCATGGGGTCTATCATGTGCTCGGAGGGGTCATCTCTCCCATGGATGGTATCGGTCCGAATGATTTGCAAATAGCTAGTTTGGTCGAGCGGGTTCATCGAGAAGAGGTGCAGGAAGTTGTTTTGGCACTTAGTAGTACGATGGAAGGGGATACGACCAATTTCTATATTTTCAGAAAGATTGCTTCTGCTAACATCAAGATAAGTGCTTTGGCTAGAGGAATCTCGGTAGGAGATGAATTGCAATATGCAGATGAAATTACCTTGGGACGAAGCATCATTAACCGAACGGCATTTGATGGGCGAGCGGTCTAAATCAGTCCATGTCGTGTCCGTCATGTTATGATAAAAAGAATATCTAAACCATAAAAATAAAACAAGTGATTAACGAAAACGAATATCAAATAGTTCAGTTATTTCAGTTTCTTCGTCTCAACTTTTTTGTACAGATTGCCATGCCGTTTGCTTTGGCTGTCTTGTTCTTGACTGGAGTGCTGAAGCAAAATCTATTAGCAGACGATGACGTCTCGCAGTATTATTTACATACTGGTGTCGTATTGATTACGCTATTTCTTGTACCGGCTGCTCTCAAGGGATTTGCTTATTTCAAAAAGAAGAAGCATGACCACTTATCTTCACAAGAGGCGGTGAAATGCTTACGTACGTTGCATATCGTCCGTCTAGAGATGCTTATCTTTCCTATGATACTAGGGGTAGTGACGTATTTTCTTACGGGACAGAATGTAGGAGGTATCTGTGCTGTCATCTCTCTGATTATTGCCGTGGCTTTTTGTTATCCTTCGTTGGGTATGTTAACTAATGAGTTGAGTGAAGATGAACAACAAGAAGACGACACAAAATAATCAGTTGTATATACTCAAGGGAAGTAAGGTATATCTTCGAGCCATGGAGAAGGATGATTTGGCTTGTCTGTACGAAGTGGAGAACGATGAGACGTTGTGGCCTTTGGGCAATGCGACGTCTCCTTTTTCTAAGGATCTTTTGACTCAATATTTAGCAGCGAACAGTAGTAATATCTATGTAGACTTACAATTGCGGCTGATGATTTGTCGGGTAGAGGACCAAGCCGTCGTTGGGATTATTGACCTCTTTGATTTTATACCTAAGTATCGGAGGGCACAGGTTGGTATCATGGTCAGAGAGAAATACAGAGGCCTGGGCTATGCTAAAGAGGCTTTGCTATGTCTGGTGAGGTATACACGACATATTGTCCGTATGCGACAACTCTATGCTGAAGTTCCAATAAATAATGTAGCTAGTTTGTCTCTTTTTAAGTCGTGTGGGTTTACTCAGACGGGGTTACTCAAGGATTGGGTGATTCATAATGATGCTTATATAGATGCAGAGCTGTTGCAATTAATCAATGAAAAAATCGGATTATAGCCGTTTGATTGCTTCTTTTTTATCGAAAAAAGGGCTTTCTGAAAAAAAATATTTAAAAAAGGTATCTGAAAATTTGGAGAGATAAAGATTATCCCTATCTTTGCATCCGCAATCGGAAATAAGCCTAATGGTTTGGTAGTTCAGTTGGTTAGAATACATGCCTGTCACGCATGGGGTCGCGAGTTCGAGTCTCGTCCAGACCGCTTATCGATAGCAAAAGTGATTTTTGTTTAATGAGTCCTTTTTTATTACATTCAAATCTATATTGGTTTGGTAGTTCAGTTGGTTAGAATACATGCCTGTCACGCATGGGGTCGCGAGTTCGAGTCTCGTCCAGACCGCAATATTGAAGAGTAATAAAATTGGTTTGGTAGTTCAGTTGGTTAGAATACATGCCTGTCACGCATGGGGTCGCGAGTTCGAGTCTCGTCCAGACCGCTCATTATAGAAAAGAGAGAGTACTTACAAGGTACTCTCTCTTTTTTTGTTCTACAGTATAGAATCTGTCTATCTGGTGAAGTTATTCTCTTGTTAATTTGTCATCGGCGAAATTGTAGATAATGGGTTGTCCTGTTGGTATCTCTAAATTCAATACTTCTGCTTGACTTAATTTCTCGATAAACATGACGATAGAGCGCAGGCTGTTGCCGTGAGCTGATATCATGATGTTATTTCCTTTCTTTAATTGGGATAGGATATGCTTCTCGAAAAAAGGAATGGTTCTCTTTGCTGTGTCTCCTAGACATTCTCCTTGTGGTGGGGGTACATCATAGCTTCTACGCCATATATGTACTTGTTCTGCACCATATTTTTCGGCAGTGTCATCTTTATTGAGTCCTTGTAGTTCACCGTAATACCGTTCGTTGAGATGCCAATCACGATATACAGGGATGGATTCTTCTTTCATCTTCTCGCTATATATCTTTGCCCACTCCTTCATCTGTCCTTCTTCGTGGATGATGATAGGCGTTTTTGTTTGTTTGTTCTGAACGATAGCTATCATTGCGGTTTCCAAGGCTCTCACTTGGACGGAGGTGAAAATCATATCGAAGTTTATCGCTTCGAGTTTCTTTCCTGCTGCGATGGCTTCATCTATTCCTTTAGGAGATAATGGGACATCTACCCATCCTGTAAATACATTTTTCAGGTTCCATACTGACTGTCCGTGTCTGATTAATACTAATTTTCCCATATTCTATTGTTTACTTATTAAATTAATACGCTAAAAATAGTGATTTTTTTCGAGACTGTAGGGTAAAAAGGAATTTATTATTAAGAATGAACCTAAATAAGGGTAAATCCAAAAAAGGAATCAATTATGTTTGTGTATGTTAAATACTTCTTCTACTTTTGTGTATAATCTACGTATTTTTTAGAATTACACAAAACAACTCTTATGCTACAAAACAACAAGTTTAATTTTATGTGCCTCGGTACGCTCTCTTTTGCCTTACCTACGCTCCTTAGTGCGGCAAATGTATCCAATAGGCATGCACAGTTAGAAGCTGAAAAAGCGGAAGTGAATACCGCTCAACAAACGAAAAAACCGAATATCCTTTTTATTTTAGTCGATGATCTCGGATGGAATGATGTTAGTTTCATGGGGAGCAAATACTATGAAACGCCAAACATCGATAGGTTGGCTCATCGTGGGATGCAGTTTACCGATGCCTATGCTGCTTGTGAAGTGTCTAGTCCTTCGCGGGCGGCAATCATGACAGGGAAATATCCGGCTCGTACGGGTATTACGGATTGGATTGGAGCCAAAAGTGGAACTGAATGGCGCAAAAAGAATCGACAAAGCAAGTTGCTTCCTGCTGATTACGAACATGCACTTAGTCATCAGGAAGTAACGATTGCTGATGCTCTTAGGGCGCAAGGATATCGTACTTTCATTGCTGGGAAGTGGCATCTTGGTGAGAAGGAGACTGACTGGCCTACACATCACGGATTCGATATCAACAAGGGGGGGTATAGTGCTGGTAGTCCTAGTGGTGGCTATTTCTCTCCTTATAAGAATCCAAAATTGGAGAATGGACCTAAAGGGGAAAATCTAACCATGCGATTGGCTCATGAAACAGTGGATTTCTTTCAAGATATGAAGAAGCATCACCCAGATAAACCTTTCTATGCTTATCTCTCTTTCTATGCTGTGCATGGAGGGATACAGACGACGATGAATCGTTGGAAGTATTTTAGAGATAAGGCTGTGAAACAGGGAATCGCATCAAAGGGGTTTGAATTTGATCGTACGATGCCTGTACGTCTTCATCAGGATAATCCGGTGTATGCTGGATTGGTTCAGTCGATGGATGATGCTGTGGGGTATGTGCTTGACCATCTCGAGGAGATGGGGTATGATGAGAATACTTTGATCTTCTTTACAGGGGACAATGGTGGTGTGGTCTCTGGGGATAGCTTCTCTACGAATTTGGCTCCTCTAAGGGGCGGAAAGGGACGTCAGTGGGAAGGGGGTATCCGTGAACCTCTTATCATCGCGGGACCTGGTGTGCCTGCTGAGGCGGTTTGTTCTACTCCGGTGATTGGAACGGATTTTTATCCGACGATATTGTCTTATGCTCAGTTGCCATTATTGCCTAAGCAGCATGTGGATGGGGTGGATTTGACACCATTGCTCAGAGGAGATTCATTGCAGCAACGTGCGCTATTTTGGCACTATCCTCACTATGGGAATCAGGGGGGTGAACCTTGTAGTACCATTCGCAAAGGGGATTGGAAGTTGATTTATTATTATGAAGACGGACGTAGTGAACTTTATAATTTGGCTAAGGATATAGGTGAACATGGTACATTCAACGCTCAATATCCGGAGAAGGTTAAGGAGCTCAAAGCGGAATTGATGACGTGGTTGGATGAGGTGCATGCAAGGAAGCCTCTTCCTGATCCTCAATACGATCCTATCAAAGAAGGAAAATATCTTTCGGTTCAGCGCAATGCTCGCTTGAATAAATTGGAAAGAGATCGTGTCAAGATGCTTACTCCTGGATGGAAACCAAATCCAACATGGTGGGGTAGTCATTTGACTAATGATTAATTGTCATGATGAGAGAATCTTTAAAATTTACTGACCACTTGTACATCGCTTATATATGAAAAAAAAATCAATATTAAATACTTTTATGTTGGCTGGATTTGCTCTAGCTATGCTTTCTTTCACGGCTAGTCCTGTGATTGCTCAAGAATCATCTGAAACTCTTGATTTGGGTGAAATGATTCAGCCTTTGGATGAGCATAATCTCTTCCGAGATAGTCTTTACTATAATTGGGGTGGATCTATCCTGAAAGGGGATGATGGAACTTATCATTTATTTTATTCTCGATGGAAAAAGAAATATTCTTTTAAAGGGTGGCTTACGTTTTCTGAAATAGCGCATGCTGTATCTGATTCGCCACTTGGACCTTGGAAATATAAGGAGACGGTGCTGAAAGGACGAGAATTGGATTCGTTGACTAAAGAAGGGACACTGGAAAATCATTCTTGGGATGCTATCACTGCTCACAACGCTAAGATTAAGTATTTCGATGGGAAATATTATTTGTATTATATTTCGACTAATTTTGGGGATGAGGCTTATACCTTCGATGAGTTGTTGAAGGCTAATGAGAATCTTCGGGACCCTAAACGAGGTCTTCTAAGGAAGAACCAGCGTTCGGGGGTGGCTGTCGCGAATTCTTTGAATGGCCCTTGGCAGCGGATGGATATGCCGTTGATTGAGCCTTCGGGTCCTATTGCGACACTGACTGTTAATCCTGCTATCGCAAAAGGTAAATCGGGTGATTACTTCTTGATTGTCAAAGGAGATAAACCGAATGTCAAGGGATTTATTCGTAATCAAGCTATCGCTATCGGAGAGTCTCCGGTGGGTCCTTTTGTCATGCAGGATAAGGCGGTCATCGATAATCTGGATACGGAGGATGTCTCTATGTGGTATGATTCTAATCGTGATCGTTTCTATGCTGTATTTCATGCGCACTCGTTTATTGGATTGGTGACGGCAAAGGATGGGATAAATTGGCGTAGGGCAACAAATTTCAAGATTACTCCTAAGAATATTCTTCTTGAGGATGGTTCGTGGATTAATCCTGATCGGATGGAACGGCCTTTTGTTTATGTAGAGGATGGTCAACCTAAAGTTTTGTTGGTGGCCATAAAAAAAGGAGATGATTCATATATCGCATGCATTCCTTTAGATAAATAGTTTTTTAGGTATTAACTGTTTTTTTTATTCAATCGTTATTATTACATTTGCTGAAGATCTTATTTCGTTTCGTTTTTCCTCTCTCTTGTTTGTGATGTTGATGAAAAAGAATGAAATTTTATTTACCTAATCTATAAAATACCTAAAATGAAAACATGTATGAAAACTTTGCTGTCTCTTGTGCTGAGTGTCTTATTCAGCTGTAGTGTCTATGCTCAAGCTATTTATGAGGATGGGCGTTATGTCCCTGAAACGAATCCGCTAGTTCTTAAAAAAGTGGCTGAATGGCAGTCGCTTAAGTTTGGTCTCTTGATGCATTGGGGGATTTACAGTCAGTGGGGGATCGTGGAATCATGGTCTATCTGTCCAGAAGAATATGGCTGGTGTGAACGAACTAAAGGGTCTAATCCTGATGATTATTTCACTTATAAAAAGGAGTATGAGGGGTTGAAAAATACTTTTAATCCTTATAAGTTTAATCCTGACAAATGGGCTAAAGCTGCCAAAGAGGCGGGGATGAAGTATGTTATATTTACGACCAAGCATCATGACGGGTTCTGTATGTATGATACTAAATATACTGATTATAAGGTGACGGCGAAAGATTGTCCTTTTTCTTCAAATCCTCGTAGCAATATAGCCAAGGAGGTGTTTGATTCTTTCAGGAATCAAGGATTATGGGCGGGTGCTTATTTTTCTAAACCAGATTGGCATTGTCCTTATTATTGGGATCCTAAATATCCTCCTCGTGATAGAAATGTGAATTATGGACCTTCAGAAGATCCTGAGCGTTGGCAGAAGTTTGTGGACTATACTCAGAATCAGATGCTTGAACTGCTTACTAATTATGGTAAGATAGATATTCTTTGGCTTGATGGTGGCTGGGTGGCTAAAACGTCTAAAGACGAAATTGTCGATTATTACAAGCGGGCTGCAAGTAAGGCTAAAGATGGATATCTCAAGGGGCGCGTCATCAATCAAGATATTAAGATGGATGAGTTTGTGAAAAAAGCTCGCAAAATCCGCCCTGACTTGATTGTTGTGGACCGAGCTGTTCATGGTATCAACCAAAATTATTTGACGCCTGAAAATCGGGTTCCTGAGAAGACTTTACCGTATCCATGGGAATCTTGCGTAATCTCTGGTGGTGGCTGGTCTTATACTTATGATGCGAAATATATGAGTGGTCATGATGGTATACAACTGCTCGTCGATATTGTTGCTAAGGGGGGTAATTTGCTTCTTAATATTGCGCCTTCTCCACAAGGAGAATGGCAAGCGGGAGCTTATAGGTTGCTTAGAGATTATGCTGATTGGATGAAGTTCAATAGCGAGGCTATCTATGGAACTAAGCCTTTGGTTCCCTATAAGGAGAATAATATCTGCATGACTCAGAATGAGAATGGAGATCATTTTTTCTATTATTTATGCAAAGTGAACGAAAAGAAAATGCCTAAAGAGATTGTGATAGAGTCTAATCAACCTGCTAAAGGGAGTCGTATCACGATGTTGGGCTCGAAGGTTACTCTTGATTGGACTAAACGAGGTGATGGGTTTGTAATTAACATTCCTCGTACTCTAAGGAACAATCCTCCGTGTGATTTTGTTTGGACATTTAAAGTGTCTAATAACTAAAGGGATTATAGAATCACTATAAACTAAAGGGGGGTGCGCTGTCATGACGTATTTCCCTTTACTTTCTTCTACAAAAAGAACGAAATGATGAAATATCGTGTCAAATTCCTAACCTAAAATTTGGAGTGACTGTAAAAAACAACTATCTTTGCAGTGTTGAAATGATATTCAATAATGGGTGAATCTCGTTTGGGTAATCAGATGATATTTTATCTATGGTTCGGTAGTTCAGTTGGTTAGAATACATGCCTGTCACGCATGGGGTCGCGAGTTCAAATCTCGTCCGGACCGCTCATTATATAAGCGCTTATTGAGATTACTCGATGAGCGCTTTTTTGATATGAATAAAGACAATATATATTAGCTATGAGTACAATAATATTAGGTATAGAGTCGTCTTGTGATGATACTTCAGCTGCTGTCATAAAGGATGGTGTGTTGTTGAGTAACATAATCGCTTCGCAGAAAGTGCATGAGGCGTATGGTGGTGTCGTGCCAGAATTGGCTTCGCGGGCACATCAGCAAAATATAGTTCCTGTCGTTGATGCTGCTCTTAAGCAAGCAAATGTGGAAAGTAAGGATCTGAGTGCTGTGGCATTTACAAGGGGACCTGGATTGATGGGCTCATTGCTGGTCGGCGTCTCTTTTGCAAAGGGGTTCGCACGGTCATTGGGGATTCCATTGGTTGATGTAAATCATTTAAAGGGACATGTATCTGCTCATTTTATTGATACTCCAGATGAGAAAAGAATGCATCCTCAATTTCCTTTTATTTGTCTGCTGGTGTCTGGCGGAAATTCGCAAATCATTTTGGTTAAGAGTCATGACGAGATGGAGGTCTTGGGACAGACTATTGATGATGCGGCTGGAGAGGCTATCGATAAATGTGCTAAGGTGATGGGACTGGGGTATCCTGGTGGACCTATCATCGATAAATTGGCAAGAAAAGGAAATCCTAAAGCGTACCAATTTGCTAAGCCTAGAGTCGCTAATTTTGACTATAGTTTTAGTGGCCTAAAAACGTCTTTCTTGTATAATCTGCGTAAGTGGGTAGAGGAGGATGCTAATTTCGTAGAGAACCATAAAGAGGATATCGCTGCTTCAATTGAAGCTACAGTGGTCGATATCTTAATGGATAAATTACGTAAAGCTGTAAAGGAATACAACATAAAAGATGTTGCTGTTGCTGGTGGGGTGTCTGCCAATAGTGGACTTCGTCAAGCTTTTCTTGATCATGGCAAACGTTTTGGCTGGAACGTGTATATCCCTTCTTTTGGATTTACAACTGACAATGCAGCAATGATTGCGATGGCTGGCTATTATCGCTTCCTTGATGGAGATTATTGCGATATTGATGCTCCAGCATTTGCTCGAATGGTGATAAAGTAGTTTTTATGGCAAAAAAAGGGCGCTATGTTTTGTGAAGTCATAAAAAAGTGCTTACTTTGCACACTGTTTGTAAGAAGTTTTTGTATTAACAAGAAAAAATTGGATTGAGATGTCTAAGATTTGTCAAATTACCGGAAAGAAAGCCATGATTGGCAACAACGTTTCGCATTCTAAAAGAAGGACGAAACGAACTTTTGATGTGAACCTATTTAAGAAAAAATTCTATTATGCAGAGCAAGACTGCTGGATTAAGTTGAGCCTTAGTGCTTCAGGTCTTCGTATGATCAACAAGAAGGGATTAGATGCTGCTCTTCGTGATGCCGTACAAAAAGGATTCTGTGACTGGAAATCAATTAAAGTAATAGGTTAACCTGTAAACAATTAAAGAACAATGGCAAAAAAAGCTAAAGGTAATAGAGTACAGGTGATCCTTGAGTGCACTGAGCACAAGGATAGTGGTATGCCTGGAACTTCACGATATATTACTACGAAAAATCGTAAGAATACCACAGGAAGATTGGAATTGAAGAAATACAACCCAATCCTCAAGAGAATGACAGTACATAAAGAAATCAAATAAAAGAGTTGAATCATGGCTAAAAAATCAGTAGCAACGCTTCAAACTGGTAAAAAAGATGGTCGTTCTTACACAAAGGTTGTAAAGATGGTTAAGTCTCCTAAGACTGGCGCTTATATCTTTGATGAAAGAATGGTTCCTAATGACCAAGTAAAGGAATTCTTCAAGAAATAGAGTCTCCTTTGTCAGTAATAGACAATTAGACTTCTTGAGAACGTAAAAAAGCCCCTAGATGACATAAGTCATACTAGGGGTTTTTTGTGCTATTTTGCTGATGGACTGCTGATGATGCTTTGCATATATCTGCCTTGTAAATCTAAACTGTTTTATTCTAAGTTGTGAGGAGAAATGTGTATCTTTGCCTCATTAATAATATAACGAATCTTGCATTTATGGGACTATTTAATTTTTTCTCAAAGGATAAGAAAAAAACATTGGATGATGGTTTGTCCAAAACTAAACAGAGCGTATTCGGCAAACTGACAAGGGCTGTTGCTGGAAAGTCGAAGGTCGATGATGAAGTACTTGATAATCTTGAGGAAGTACTAATTACTTCTGATGTGGGGGTTGAGACTACTCTAAAGGTGATTAAACGTATCGAGAAAAGAGTCGCTGAAGATAAATATGTCGGAACGGGTGAACTTAATGATATCTTGAGAAGTGAGATTGCTAACCTCTTAACAGAGAATAATTCAGAGGATCTAGAGGGTTTTGATATCCCTGACGGAATTGAAGGACCTTATGTCATCATGGTTGTGGGTGTGAATGGGGTCGGTAAAACGACAACTATTGGGAAACTTGCTAATCAGTTTAAGAAGGCGGGCAAAAAGGTTTATCTTGGCGCTGCTGATACTTTTAGAGCTGCGGCTGTCGAACAGTTGTGTATCTGGGGAGAACGCGTGGGAGTTCCGGTGATTAAACAGTCTATGGGCTCTGACCCTGCTTCTGTCGCTTTTGATACATTGAGTTCTGCAGTGGCTAATGAGGCTGACGTGGTTATCATTGATACGGCTGGAAGACTTCATAATAAGGTGGGGCTGATGAATGAGCTTTCTAAAATTAAAAAGGTGATGCAGAAGGTGCTTCCATATGCGCCTAATGAGGTGATGTTGGTACTCGATGGGTCAACTGGACAGAATGCTTTTGAACAAGCTAAACAGTTTACACTGGCTACTGACGTCAGTTCTTTGGCTATCACTAAACTTGATGGTACGGCCAAAGGGGGCGTGGTGATTGGTATTTCTGACCAATTGAAGGTTCCGGTTAAATATATTGGGTTGGGCGAAGGTATTGATGATTTGCAGTTGTTTAATCGTCGAGATTTTGTTGATTCCTTATTCGCTAAAAATAAATAGTTATACAATAATAGATTATCGTGAAAAAAGTAGATATAATTACTCTTGGATGTTCTAAGAATCTTGTTGATTCGGAACGCTTACTTCGTCAGTTTGAACTTCTTGGTTATGAGATTCATCATGACCCTGATAAAATAACAGGTGATATTGTGATAGTAAATACCTGTGGATTTATCGGAGATGCTAAGGAGGAATCAATCAATATGATTCTTGAACTGACTGAGTTGAGAGAAAGTGGAGCTATAGAGAAATTATTTGTTATGGGGTGTCTTTCTGAAAGATACCTTCATGATCTTGAGGGGGAGATTCCTTCTGTTGATAAGTTCTATGGTAAGTTTAACTGGAACGAATTGATTAGTGATTTGGGAGAATCGTATGATGTTACAGCGGAGCATGAACGTGTGTTGACTACGCCTAGCCATTATGCTTATCTGAAGATTTCTGAGGGTTGTGATAGGCAGTGTTCGTATTGCGCTATCCCTATTATCACGGGAAAACATAAATCGAGACCGATTGAGGAATTGGTGAAAGAAGTGGAACATCTTGTGGCTCAAGGGGTTTCTGAATTTCAGATTATTGCTCAGGAATTGACGTATTATGGGGTGGATTTATACAAGAAACAGCGATTGGCTGATTTGATTGATATCCTTGCTGCTATTCCTGGTGTGAAGCGTTTGAGACTTCATTACGCGTATCCTGCTCATTTTCCTATGGATGTGCTTAGGGCTATCCGTGAACATGATAATGTGTGTAATTATCTAGATATTGCTTTGCAACATATTAGTAATAATCAGTTGAAGTTGATGCGTCGCCATGTGACTAAACAACAAACCATTGACTTGATTGAAGCTATGCGTCGGGAGGTGCCGGGAATTCATATTCGTACTACGATGTTGGTTGGCCATCCTGGAGAGACTGAAGAGGATTTCGAGGAGTTGCTTGATTTTGTTCGTGATACTCGATTCGATAGGTTGGGGGCTTTTGCTTATTCTCATGAAGAGGGTACTTATGCTGCTCAGCATTATGAGGATAATGTCTCTGAAGAGATTAAACAGAATCGTCTTGATAGGCTTATGAATCTTCAACAGGGAATCGCTGCTGAACTTAGTGAAGCCAAAGTGGGGAAATGTTTCTCTGTTGTGATTGACCGTGTCGAGGGGGATTATTATGTGGGACGCACTGAATTTGATAGTCCTGAAGTGGATCCTGAGGTGTTGATTAAAGTGGACGAGAATCGGAATCTTGAAATTGGTCATTATTATGACGTGAAGATTGTATCTGCGGATGTCTTTGAGTTGTATGGTCAATGTGTCGATGAGGAGTAAGGTCGTTTCTGTTGGCTAATTTGTCTATTTTGAATTCTTATGAGCGAAAAGGGTAAATATAATTCTAAAGAGGGTAAAGATAAAGCGGATAAACTGGCTACAGAGGAAATTATTGCTCGAGAATTAGCTTCACAAAAGGTGCTTTTTGGGGGGTATTCGGCTGATAAGAAGGGGAAATCGTCTCCTCGTATTAATAAAAAATATATTATATACTATGTAACTGCTGTTGCATTGGTCTTATTGATAGGACTTTCGGCTGGCTTTTTCTTTTTCTCTTCTTTTTTACAACTGACTCAAGTGGATTGTAATCTTAGGACTTATGAGCAATATCTCAATAAGATAGAAAATCAAAAAGGGCAGATAAAGGTTTCTGTCGATAGTTTAGTTAGCGCTACAGTGGCTCGGGTTGATAGTGCTAATAATTTGAATAGGAGGAAGCAGTATAATGATTCTGTTTCCTCTTTTTATAGGGTTTTAGAGGATGAAATTAAATACGAAAAACACGTTTTAGATAAGCTTAATAATACAAATGTGACCTCGTATACTATTCCTGCGAAATATCAGTCTCGTATCCTGGGACAGTTTTGTAAGCATGTGATTAAACGGGGCGAAACATTGAGGAGTATATCGCTATTATATTATGGCTCAAAGAAATATTCTAATTTTATTTTTGTTTATAATCATGACTCTATATCTGCTCCTGACGATGTTAAATATGGAGATGTGATCGCTATTCCTCGAATTAAAGGAGTTGATATGAAGTGGGTGGAATGAATAAAATAGTAAAATATTTACCCTTTTAGCGTTCTCGTATTAACAAAACTAAAAGGGGGCGTTTTTTTTAAACGATATAGTTGCTTGTAAAAAATAGTTTACTTAATTTTAGGCCTCGTAAAAATTGAAATACAATATTTAAATCTAAAAAGAAACAGTGTATGTCAGAACCTATTGATATCAAGGCTCTTAATGAGCAGATTGAAAAAGAAAGTGCATTTGTCACCGATTTGGTGACAGGTATGAATCAAACGATTGTTGGCCAAAAGCATCTTGTAGAGTCTTTACTGATTGGACTCCTTTCTGATGGGCACATTTTACTTGAAGGTGTTCCTGGATTAGCTAAGACATTAGCTATCAAAACTTTAGCTAGTCTAATAGAATCGGATTATAGTCGTATACAGTTTACTCCTGATTTATTACCAGCGGATGTTATTGGTACTCAAATCTATAGTCAAAAAAATGAAGAGTTTAAAGTTAAGTATGGTCCTATATTCGCTAATTTTGTTTTAGCTGATGAGATTAACCGTGCTCCTGCCAAGGTGCAAAGTGCATTGCTCGAGGCCATGCAGGAAAGACAGGTTACTTTGGGTTCCAATACGTTTGAATTACCTTCACCTTTCTTGGTTCTTGCCACACAAAATCCTATCGAACAGGAGGGTACTTATCCATTACCTGAGGCTCAGGTTGACCGTTTTATGCTTAAAGTGGTTATAAACTATCCTAAACTTGAAGAGGAAAAATTGATTATTCGTCAAAATATTAAAGGGGAGAAGTTTGATGTCAAACCAATCTTGCATGCTTCACAAATTCTCAAAGCTAGGGAAGTAGTACGCAAGGTGTACTTGGATGAGAAAATTGAAAGATATATTGTTGATATCGTTTTCGCTACTCGTTTCCCTGAAAAATATGATATGAAGGATCTTAAGGGACTTATCTCATTTGGAGGGTCTCCACGTGCTTCTATCAATCTTGCTCTCGCTGCTCGTTCTTATGCGTTTATTAAACGTAGAGGGTATGTTATTCCTGAGGATGTTAGAGCGGTTGCACATGATGTCTTGCGTCATCGTATCGGATTGACATATGAAGCTGAAGCTGCCGATGTGACTTCTGACCAAATTGTAAGTCAAATTTTAGACCATATAGAGGTACCTTAGTATGATAGATAAGACAACAGAACTGATTAAAAGAGTTCGCCGTATTGAAATCAAAGCTCGAGGTCTTTCAAATAATATATTTGCTGGAGAATACCATTCTGCGTTTAAAGGACGGGGAATGGCTTTCTCTGAAGTTCGCGAATATCAAGAGGGAGACGATATACGAGATATTGATTGGAATGTGACGGCGCGCTACAGTAAACCTTTTATTAAGGTTTTTGAAGAGGAAAGGGAGATGACGGTAATGTTGCTTATTGATGTTTCTGGTAGCCTTGACTTCGGAACTAAAATTCAGATGAAACGCAATTTACTGACTGAAATGGCTGCTACCCTTGCTTTCTCTGCTATACAAAATAATGATAAAATAGGGGTCATATTCTTTTCTGACCGAATAGAGAAATTTATTCCTCCGAAGAAGGGAAAGAAGCATATCCTTTATATTATTCGTGAATTGATTGACTTCAAAGCGGAAGGGGCTCGTACTGATATCGGATTGGCTCTTGAGCATTTGACACATGTGATGAAACGTAGGTGTACTGCTTTTCTGCTTTCTGATTTTATTGATCCTAAGAATTACCAGAATGCGTTGACGATAGCTAATCGTAAACATGATTTGGTGGGTATCCAGGTATATGACCGCAGAGCGGCTGAATTGCCCAATGTGGGACTTATGAAGGTTTATGACCCTGAAACGAAAGTCCAAAAATGGGTGGATACTTCTTCTAAGCAATTGCGTCTTAGTTATGCTACTCATTGGGCTAAATCTCAAAAGGTCTTAAAAGATCGTTTTACGAAGAGTAATGTGGATTCGATTTCTGTGCGTACTGATGAGGATTATGTCAAAGCTTTGATGACGTTATTTGCAAAAAGAAGTTGACACTGTTTATCTAATTGAATAGAAATATCATCATATGAGATCTTTATTATTGAATAAAAAAATAAAACAATATATGCAACGAAGTAATCTATTTAGCTTATTGCTTTTTGTTTCTTTGGCTTGTCTTCCGTCTGGAATCTGGGCACAGAATGGACAGTCTCAGAAGTTTCAAGGACAAGATTCACTAGCTGTATCTAATCCTACAAACGATAATCCTAATATCAAGATACATGCTCAGATCGATTCTTTACGTATCTTAATAGGGGAACAAGCTCACATTACGCTGCAGGTTTCTGTTCCGAAAGGAACGAATGTGATTCTTCCTCAGATTAGCGATACGATTGTTTCGGGAATTGAGGTCTTGGATGTGTCTAAATTGGATTCGTTATGGCTCAATAATAAACAGAGTCTTACGTTGAAACAGGTATATACTATTACTTCTTTTGATTCTGCTTTGTATTATGTGCCGTCGTTTGAGGTATTGCAAGATACTACGGTCTATAAAAGTAATTCTCTTGCACTTCAAGTGCTGAGCATTCCTGTTGACACCTTGCATAAGGATAAATTCTTCGGACCAAAAGATAATATGTCTTTGCCCTATAGCTGGGTAGACTGGAACTTGGTTGTATATTTATCGCTTGCTTATATAGTTATTTTTGTCTTGTTTGTTCTTATTTATCGAAGCTATCGTGACAATAAACCAATCATTCGAATGGTTAAGGTGGAACCTAAGTTACCGCCTCATGAACAGGCGTTGAATGACCTTAAGCAGATTATTGTTCCGGAGGAAATTGAAACTAAAGGAACTAAGCAATATTATACTCAGGTTACTGATGCTGTTCGTATATATCTTTGTGATCGTTATTCGTTCAATGCTATGGAGATGACTTCTTCTGAAATCATTGAGGAGTTGGTTAGCAGATGTAATAAGGAGCAGTTGGATGAGTTGAAAGACTTGTTTGGTATGGCTGATTTGGTAAAGTTTGCCAAATGGTCTCCTGACAAACGTGAACTTTCTCATCACCTCGATACAGCTCGTGAATTTGTAGACGAGACGAAAGATGAAGAAATGAAAGACGAGAAACCTGAACCTACTGAGATTATGATTACTGAGGGACGTTCTAAGAGAACGACTCTTATGCTCATAGCTGGAATGGCTGTATTAGCTATTGCTGGAATCAGTTCTTTGGTTTACATATTGTCTCTTGTTTATCATTTGTTCAGGTAGTTTATTTAAGTCAAGAAGTTATCTATGCATAGCTTTTTCTATCTATTAATTTGAAAAATTAAAGCAATGATATTTGCACACATTGAATATCTATTTCTTCTTTTATTACTTATACCGTATATTGTATGGTATGTAATGAAGAATAGTAAGAAAGATGCATCGGTTCAATTATCGGATGTCTCACCTTTTGAAGGGGTTAAGAAGAGCTGGAAATTGTATTTTTTCCATGCGCCTTTTGTCTTAACGGTTATTGCACTCATCATGATGATTCTGGTGTTGGCACGTCCACAAAAGACGGATAGTTGGCAGAGAAGTGATATGGAAGGTATTGATATTATGTTAGCGATTGATGTCTCTACTTCCATGCTTGCTGAAGATTTACATCCTAATCGTCTCGAAGCTGCTAAGGATGTTGCAGCAAAATTTATTTCTGGACGTCCTACAGATAATATTGGACTTACCGTTTTTGCTGGCGAGGCATTCACACAGTGTCCACTGACTGTTGACCATGCTGTGCTGCTGAACTTGCTCAACGGGGTACAAACTGGTCTTGTCCAAGATGGTACTGCAGTGGGTATGGGTATTGCAAATGCTGTCTCTCGTTTGAAAGATAGTAAGGCTAAGAGTAAAGTGATTATTCTGCTAACTGATGGTACCAATAATAGGGGAGATATCTCACCACTAACTGCTGCTGATATTGCCAAGACTTATGGTATCAGAATATATACGATTGGTGTAGGTACCAATGGTACTGCTCCATATCCTTATCCAACCAATCTGGGGGTTCGATATGTGAATGTCCCTGTTGAAATAGATGAGAAAACACTCGGTGAGATAGCCGAAGCAACTGATGGAGCTTACTTCCGTGCTACTTCTAATACTAAGTTGAAAGAAGTGTATGAAGAGATCAATAAGTTAGAGAAAACCAAATTGAGTGTCAAGGAGTTTAGCACTAGAGATGAAGAATACCAAATTTTCGCTTTAATTGCTGCCTTGTGTGTCTTATCTATCATTATTTTACGTAATACGATACTTAGACGTATTCCTTAAAATGAAATAGACGTCATCAGGTTGGTCCTGTATTGATTCTTATGTTACTGAAATTAGTCTAAAAACAAAATAAAGAAATCTGAATATTATGTTTCGATTTGAAGACCCGTCATATTTATATTTGTTTCTTTTGCTACCTGTACTGATAGGTTTATATATCTATTCGCAAGTACGACATGCAAAAGATTTAAAACAATTTGCTGATTCTGAGTTGTTAGGGGAGTTAATGCCTCATATGTCAACGTTTCGTGTGAATGTGAAGTTTTGGCTTTTGTTCGCTGTTTGTGCACTCATGCCTTTACTTTTAGCACGTCCTCAATTTGGTTCCAAATTGGAGGAAGTAAAGAAGCATGGAGTTGAAGTGGTTATTGCACTTGATATCTCTAACTCAATGATGGCAAATGATATAGCACCTAGCCGTTTGGCTAAGGCTAAGAGATTGATATCTAAATTGGTAGAAAGACTCCATGACGATAAAGTAGGTCTAATCGTTTTTGCAGGTGATGCATTTACTCAGTTGCCTATAACAAGTGACTTTGTTAGTGCTAAAATGTTTTTATCTAGCATCAGTCCTTCATTGATTTCCAAACAAGGTACGGCTATCGGGGAAGCTATTTCTTTAGGCTTACGTAGCTTTACACCTCAAGAAGGGGTTGGAAGAACACTTATCCTCATTACTGATGGTGAGAATCATGAGCCTGGTGCTGATGAAGCTGCTAAATCTGCTGCTGAACAAGGAGTAGTGCTAAATGTACTTGGTGTAGGTTCGCCTGAAGGGGGACCAATTCCTTTGCAAGAGGGGAGTAATGATTACATGAAAGACCAAGACGGAAACATTGTAGTGACCAAGTTAAATGAAAAGATGTGTCAAGAGATTGCTCAAGTTGGACATGGTATTTATGTGCGAGTAGATAATAGTAATGCAGCTCAGAAGCGGATTATCAAAGAAATCGATAAAATGCAGAAGACAGATATTTCTTCCAAAAATTACTCTGCTTACAATGAACAGTTTCATCTTGTAGCATGGGTCATCTTATTATTATTGGTTATTTATTTGCTTATCCTAGAACGTAAAAATCCTCGTTTTGATGATGTCCATTTGTTTAAAAAGCAACTCTTAGACCAACCGAATAAGAAGAAGAACAAAATCAAAGCGAACAAAAATAATCCCCTTTCTTTATTGATATTTCTGTTGCTTTTCTCTATGATAGGTTTGTCTTCAACTTCTGCTTTTGCTCAGTCTTATTCTAAAGATGACAAGGTTCAAAGTGCTCAGGATATTTTGGGGAAAGACCATTCAAATGCTATTCCTCAATCAAATACAACGGTGGTACCTAATCAGAACAACGGTGCAAATACTGGTATAAAGAAGGATGAAAAAGAAAGAGCTAGTTCAACACCGAAAGGCACTTCCACTCCTCAAAAGCCACTGTCGATTACTTCTAGCCGTAAGTTGAGAAATACTATCCGTAGAGCAAACCGCTTGTTTGAAGATAGCCTTTTTACTGATGCTAATGTTAGTTATCGTAAAGCTCTAGAGATGAATCCTGATGAACCTATGGCTAATTATAACCTCGGAAATACGCTCCTTCATGAGAAAAAGGGAAAAGAGGCTTTAGCGAGTTATGAGGCCGCTGCCAAGGGGTGTAAGGATAAGTCTCAGTTGGCTAAGATTTATCATAATCAAGGAGTCATGCAGATGTTGACTAAAAAATATGATAAAGCCGTTGATGCTTTTAAAGAATCTCTACGTAATAATCCAAGTGACGATAAAGCTCGTTATAACTTGGCTTTGGCTCAGAAATTATTAAAAGACCAACAGGATAAGGATAATAAAGACCAGAAGAACAAGGATAAGCAGAATAAAGATCAAAATAAGGACCAGAATAAAGATCAAAAGAAAAATAAAGATCAGAACAAGGACCAAAAGAAAGATCAAAATCAGAAGCAAAATCAAAATAAGGACAAGCAGCAGAAGAAGGACCAACAGCAAGCACAAGGTGAACGACCAAAAGTGTCTAAGCAAAATGCTGAGCAGATGTTAAAGTCTGCTATGCAAGACGAGAAGCGAATTCAAGATAAAGTAAAACGAATCAAGGCTAAGTCTGCATCAAAAGGTAAGCTTCAGAAGCAGTGGTAATTATTTATAACGTAGAAATAGAATAAAGAATTATACTTATGAAATTGGAACAAAAAGAAGTTGTTAAGTATGTCAATAGCAATATAAGATCTTATTTCTTATTGATATTGTTATGCCTTTTCGTTCCCGGCATATATGCTCATAGTGCTGGAGGAGAGGTTACGTTTAGAGCATCAGCTCCAGACGTAGTGGTTGTAGGAGAACAATTTCGCCTATCGTATGTTGTCGATACACAAGATGTGAGGAATTTCCAGGCACCTGCAATGCCTGGCTTTAGTATTTTGATGGGGCCTTCTCAGAGTCGTTCTTCTAATATGAGTATGATTAATGGTAAAGTATCACGTAGTAGTACGATTACTTATACCTATATATTAAAAGGCAATCGAAAAGGTACTTTCAAATTGGATCCAGCTACCATAGAATCGGGAGGTCAGAACATTGAAAGTAACTCTTTGGCTATTAAGGTTTTACCACCTGATGTGACTAATACTTCTAAAAATGGTACTACGCAGTCTAATGCTTCATCAAGTGCTGGCAGTGCTCAGCAGAATACGGTGAATAGTGGTGGACAAGTGAGTAACAAAGATTTATTTATCCAAGCATCAGTCTCTCGTAAACAGATGGTAGAGCAAGAAGCTTTCTTGCTAACTTATAAAATCTATAGCACGGTTGATTTGAGAACTTTTGATAACGTGAAGATGCCTGACTTTAAAGGTTTCCACAGTCAAGAAGTTCCCACAAATCAGACGCCCAATTGGAGTAGAGAGCATTACAATGGTAGAAACTACAATACTATGACGTATCGTCAGTTTGTGCTATTTCCTCAGGAGACAGGAAAGTTGACCATTGCGCCAGCTCGCTTTGATGCGGTCATAGCTCAGCAGATAGCATCTAGTGATCCTTTCGATTCTTTTTTCAATGGAGGGCGTGTAGTATCAAAGAAAAAAACACTTTATACTCCCAAGATTACGGTTAATGTAAAGAATTTGCCCACCCGCCCTGCTGATTACTCAGGTGCTGTAGGACAGCATTTTGCACTTTCATCTTCTATTTCCACTGAATCTTTAAAAACGAATGAAGCAGTAACAGTGACATTAAAGTTGTCAGGAACAGGTAATATGAAGTTGATGACCAACCCCGAAATTAAGTTTCCTGAGGATTTCGAAACCTACGACCCACAGATAAAAGATAATTTTTCCTTGACTGTCAATGGACTGAAAGGAACGCGTACTATAGATTGTTTAGCTATTCCAAGATATGCAGGTGATTTCACCATTCCTGCCGTTAGCTTTACTTATTTTGATACTCAGAGTAATCGTTATCAAACAATCACTTCAGAACCATATACTATCCATGTGAAGAAAGGAAAGGGTAGTGCGAGTGCACCAGTTATGGGAAGTGACTTTTCAGGAAAAGAGGATCTCAAAGTATTAGGACAAGATATAAGATTCATTCATCGTGGAGAAGTCTCTCAGCAAGAAGAGAATGATATATGGTATGGTACAATGAGCTATTGGTCCACCTATGCAATACTTCTATGTCTTTTGATTGTGACATTATTCGTCTATCAACAAAGGATTTCTGAACGAGCAGATACCAATAAGATGCGTACAAAGCGTGCTAATAAGATAGCGATTAAACGTTTAAAAAATGCAGGAAAACTTCGCACATCTGATAAGAAAGAAGCCTTTTATGATGAGTTGCTTTCTGGTCTATGGGGTTATACGAGTGATAAATTAAATATTCCTTTGAGCGAATTGAATAAAGATAATGTATCAGGAAAGTTAAGTTCTGTACATGTCAACGAGCAGACTATTCAACGTTTTCTAAACCTCTTGAGTGAATGTGAATTTGCACGATTTGCACCTTCTGCTGCAGGAGAAAATAGAGTAGATGCCTTGTATAGTGAAGCTCTGGATGTCATAGGGGCGATGGAAAATGCAATTAAGTAATCAAGTCAATACAATAAACTATGAAATTAATAACTAAACTTTTAGGTCTCTTATTGTTGGGTATTTCCCAGTCATTAGGTGCCCAAAATATAAGTAAAGCCACTGCTGACAGTGCATATGTTAGTAATGATTACAAACTAGCAATTGAACAATATGAATCGTTACTAGAACAAGGTGGGGCAGCTGATCTCTATTATAATCTAGGAAACAGCTATTACAAGACTCAACAGTTGGGGTTGGCCATTCTTAACTATGAGCGTGCGCTGAAACTAGATCCTAGCAATGGAGATATTATTCATAACTTGGCAGTAGCAGATGCTCATACCGTAGATAAAGTAAACGAGGTTCCACAGATGTTTCTTGTCACTTGGACCAAATCACTTATCTATAGTTTCTCACTACACTTTTGGGCCTTTTTAGGTGTTGCTTGTTTTGTAATAGCTATATTTTGTGTCGGCTTATATATGTTAGCTCGTGTGGTAACTTATAGAAAAGCTGGATTTTTTGTAGCGATAATTAGTTTACTTATTTGTGTGTTAGCCAATTTGTTTGCGGCTCATCAGCGCTATTACATGAACCAACATAACGAAGCAATCGTATTGTCTCCTACGGTTACAGTTCATAGTACTCCATCTGAAGATGGTACTTCTTTATTCGTACTTCATGAAGGGTGCAAATTGATGATTAAGGATGATAGTATGACGAAGTGGAAAGAAGTGAAACTCTCAGACGGAAAGGTAGGATGGATTTCTACCGATGACATAGGTATTTATTAAAAGACAAGAGGTAAATAAAATCTACGATATTCTTATCGTAGATTTAGCAATAAAAAAGAGAATAGGGCATTTATATGCCCTATTCTCTTTTTTATTGCTATCGATAATTTCGACTAGCTATTCTCTTAAATTGGCTAGTCGTTCAAGAGTAGCATCACATTGTTCCATTACCCTCTTGATAATGTCACTAGCAGGTTCTATTTTATTGATCATTGAAGAAATTTGACCAATTTCGATTTCCCCCTCTTCAGTATTACCTTCGAAGATACCTTGTTTAGCACGTCCCTTACCAAGTAGAGCACGCATTTCTTCTGTACTAGCACCACTCCGACGAAGTTTGTCCATTTCCTCAGAAAACTGGTTAGGAATCAGGCGAGTAGGGCCTAACTCCTTGAGCGTAAGTACTGTTGCCCCTTCCTTGGCATCGACGACAGCTTGTTTATAAGCCTCATGAGCAGAGGATTCCTCGGATGCGGCAAAGAGTGAACCAATCTGAACCCCTTCAGCTCCCAATGCTAAAGCGGCAGCCATCTGCATGCCACTTCCTATACCACCAGCAGCGATAAGAGGAAGGTCAGTAAACTGTCTGATAATAGGTATGAGAGCCATGGTTGTTGTTTCTTCAGGTGAGTTATGACCTCCTGCTTCAAACCCTTCAGCCACAATGGCATCCACTCCAGCGAGTTCACACTTCTGCGCAAATTTAGTATTTGCAATTACATGCACAACAGTGATACCATGTTCTTTGAAGCGAGCAGTTAATTTTTTGGGACTTCCAGCACTCGTGAAAACGATTTTTACATCATATTTAATGATTAAATCTACTACTCGTTCTAACTCAGGATAAAAGAGAGGCAGATTTACTCCCCAAGGTTTATTCGTTGCTTCTTGCATCTTGAGAATATGCTCCTCCAAAATTTCAGGATGCATAGAACCGATTCCAAGGAGACCAAGACCGCCATGATTACTTACTGCACTAGCTAATTTCCAGCCACTACACCATACCATACCCCCTTGAATAATTGGATATTGAATACCAAGTAATTCTGTTATGCGATTTTTTTTCATTGTATTATTTTTAATGAGTAGATGACACTACTTCAAAGAGTAGGTGACACTACTTCGTTTACTGTATGAGCATTACGCCCCTTGTAACGTACAAACGTAATTGAAAAAAGACATTTATACAAATATAAAATGAAAAAATTCTCTATATTTGTATATTTATAGGGAAGTAACAAAACGAGCTGTTATAATACGCAAGATAATCAATAACAATATGAAATTTGATAGAATAAAAGGATCGAGATTGCCTGCAGAATGGGAACAACAATCCAATGTTCAATTGACTTGGCCGACGATGGAGTCAGATTGGGGGCCAATTTTTGAGGAAGTGGAGCAATGTTTTATTAACATAGCGAAGACTATTAGCCGTTATCAAGGGGTAATGATTGTTTCTCCAAACTCTTCTATTCCTTGGAAGAAATTGTCAGGTGCAAATTGCAATATGAAGAACATAACCACTGCAAGTATTCCGACCAATGATTCTTGGGCTAGGGACCACGGAGCCATTTCTCTGAAGACACCAGAGGGGATACAGATTCTCGATTTTAAGTTTAATGGTTGGGGATTGAAATATTCAGCTAATCATGATAACCAGATTACGAAGAATTTATTCTTGCAAGGTCAATTGAGTGGCACTTATCATAATATGCAGCATATAGTACTAGAAGGAGGATCCATTGAATCTGACGGACAAGGAACCTTAATGACTACTACAGAATGTTTGCTCTCTGATAATCGGAACTCATGGATGACCAAAGATGAGATTGAAGAACAACTCAAGACAATCTTTAACCTCAACCGTGTCTTATGGTTGAGTCGTGGATATATAGAAGGCGATGATACAGATGGTCATATTGACACGTTAGCACGTTTTTGTTCCCCTGATACAATTGCTTATGTAAAGTGCTATGACCAAGAAGATGATTTATTCTATTACCTCGATGAAATGGAAAATGAGTTATTAAGCTGGAAACAAGAAAATGGAGAGCCCTATCGTTTGATACCCCTTCCGCTACCTGCTCCAGTTTACTATGAAGATAGAAGACTACCCGCTACATATGCCAACTTCTTGATTTTAAACGGTGCCGTGCTCGTCCCTACTTATAATCAAGAGGAAACCGATAAAGAAGCACTTTCTGCTTTAGGCAGTTTCTTCGAAGACAGAGAAGTTATAGGAATCGATTGCAGTTCTCTAATTAAGCAAAATGGTTCTCTTCATTGTGTAACGATGCAATATTACAAATAATACATATTTCTACTCATTCTTTTTATAATGAATAGAATTCCCATAGGGATTATCCATAACGAAATAGCTAGAGCCAATACCATCCAATCCTTGATGATAAGCGATAGGGTGAGAGCTACTATTACAAGAGTCGCTAGTAAATAAGATGCTAGTCGCTTTATTCCTATTAAATGTGCAGCCGAACCAGTAAGTTTAGCTGCCATTTTTTTCTCAATCTTACATTTATTCTTCCAGCTCTTCTTAGTACAATACGTTTCCGCAAACATCCAAGCCTTTTTATTCAAAACAACAGCAGTATTTTTTCCAGTAGCAATGTCATTGATTAGCAAACTATCTTCTCCACCTTCGAAAGTCAACTGTCTACTAAATCCCTTGTTCTCATTGAACAAGCTCTTTCTATACGCCATATTTTTGCCAGAAGCACGATAAGGTTTCCCATTTAAGGCCATTCCCAATGCGTTCAGCATCTGATCAATAAACGTCTTTTGTATTTTCTTCCAAAGTGAAATCGGATAATCCTCACTACGCGGCTGAAGGACAACAGTCCCTATGACGACACTCTTATCCGCAGTCATCTTATTAGCCATTAACTGAATCCATTGGTCACTTCCTGGTTGGCAATCCGCATCAGTAAATAAGAGCCACTTATGATGGCTAGCTTTGATTCCTATAGATAACATCAACTTATGTCGATTAAGATACTTAGACCCCTTAGGAATATACGTCTGATACAGATTCGGGTATTTCTCCATAAAAGCAGTAAGCAAATCTTCACTAGAATCATCAGCTTCACTGTCAAGAACAACAATCACTTCGAACTTAGAATACTTTTGATTAAGTATTTTTTCAAGATTTCTCCGCAACTCAGCTTCTTGGTTATTCGCTGCTATGATGACAGATATACCAGGAGATTCATTTAGCGACTCCATCTCGTTTTCTTCAACATGATCATTCCATTTTTTTGTCTTACTGATTACCTTATAATAAATTTTCAAGTAAAAAATAATAAGATAGATACTACAACAAGCAATCAATCCTAAAAGAACAAACAATAGAATTTCTTGCATACCGTTACTCATTGCCATAAATTACAATTTTTCAATAATTGGTTTATCGTTTTATACTACACGCTGTCAGTCTAGTTGTCCTTCTTAGTCTCTATGAAAGGAACATCCTCGATATCATCATCTTCGTCATCCATGTCATCATGTAGCGAATCCTCATGTTCACCATCCACCGATGCATCAGGAGAGTCCATATTGTTAGATTGTTTGTCATCCGAAGGTTTATGCACATCAAACATAAAGAATCGGATTAATTCATTGAAAGAATAAATCAAGATGACAATTCCAGCAAAAGTCATGACAGTACCCACTACTCCGATTGGATTCAATATGACGATGATTCCGCTGACAAGTAAAATGATAGGCACAAAATAATGAATTCCAGAAATAGTGGTCCATTGTTTGGCTAATTGTAAGCCATAGAGCTGCTGTACACTACCAATAATCATCAATAGACCGATGATAACAGTAAGCATCTGAACGAAATTAGCAGGACTAATGACCAACCACGCACCAAAGATAAGACAGCCGATTGCAATCAGCGGAAAAGTCTTTGATTTAAATTTGTTCGTCTTCATAAATTGAGCGATGTACACAATAATAGAAACAGCAGACGGAACCATGAAAATCAATCCTAATAGGATAACAAGATAATTTCCCACATTATCAGGGTATATACACAGGATGAGTCCCAGTACGAGTCCCCAAATCGCTCTTATAGGAGCATTGAAATCTTTTCTTTTCATATCTAAATACGATTAGTTGTTTTGAATAAATAAGCAAGCCATTAAGGAATGACAAGATAACATAAATTTTAGAATTATAACCTTCTCAATTCCAGTTTTTTTAAGATTCCAGCTTTTTTGCTTCATTCCAATAGAAATCCATTTCTTCTAGTGACATCTCTTTGAGTTCTTTTCCTTTTTTGAGCGTATTTTCTTCAAGATAATTAAACCGTTTGATGAACTTAAGGTTAGTCAATTCCAATGCATTTTCAGGATTAATACCATAAAGCCTTCCTGCATTGATAAGAGAAAATAATAAATCACCAAACTCCTCTTTTGATTTCTGTTCATCCATAGCACTAACTTCAGTTTCAAATTCTTGAAGTTCCTCTTTGACTTTATCCCAAACCTGTTCTCTTTTTTCCCAATCAAAGCCTACATTGCGCGCCTTGTCTTGAATACGATAAGCCTTGATAAGAGCAGGCAATGAAGCAGGTACGCCACTAAGGACACTCTTATTGCCTTCCTTCTCTTTTCTTTTCGTCTGTTCCCAGAGTTTGCTCACCTCTCCAGCGGTATTAGCTTTCTCGTCACCAAAGACGTGTGGGTGTCTGAAGACCAATTTGTCACACAATTTGGTACACACATCCGCAATATCAAAATGCTCCCCTTCACTACCAATTTTGGCATAGAATACCACCTGAAGCAATACATCCCCCAGTTCTTTACTAATCTCATTTTGGTCCTCATTCATCAGCGCCTCACAAAGTTCATAAGTCTCTTCAATAGTATTAGGTCTGAGGCTTTCATTTGTCTGTTTTCGATCCCAAGGACACTTCACTCTGAGTTCATCCATGATATCCAATAATCGGCCAAAAGCCGCCAATTTCTCTTCTTTAGTATGCATAATCGTTCTTTTTAATATATCATTTTATAATACAAAAGTAATCAATTCAGATGAAACATATTCGTTTTCTATCCGATTATTCAAAAAGTAACAAAAAGAGTGATAAATAAAAACTTTTGTAGCTTGTGTTGGGAAATATCTTGCTATTTTGTTACATTTGTAGCCATTGTAACAAGCAACTGAAAGTAAAATGAATATAGTAATACTCAAGTATAACGCAGGCAATATAAGGAGCGTAGACCATGCTCTTCGTCGTTTGGGTGTCGAAGCAACTATTACTGATGATCACGATTTGATTCGTCAAGCTGATAAAGTCATCTTTCCAGGTGTGGGAGAAGCCAAATATACGATAGAATATCTTCGCAATCATGGATTAGATAAACTACTATTAGAGCTCACTAATCCAGTACTTGGAATCTGTCTAGGGATGCAACTAATGTGTAGTCATTCAGAAGAAGGAGATGCCGATTTACTCGGTATCTTTGACCAAAAAGTGAAGAAATTTCAATCCCCAAGTACCGACTTCAAGATTCCCCATATGGGATGGAACACATTGACCGACACAAAAAGTCCATTATTTGAAGGCATTTCTGATAATGAATTTACCTATTTTGTACATAGCTACTATGTGCCAGTCTGTGAACATACTATAGCCACTACAGACTATATTCATCCCTTTTCTGCAGCTCTACATAAAGACAATTACTACGCCACTCAATTCCATCCCGAAAAGAGTGCTGGAGTAGGTGAACGCATCCTCAAGAACTTCTTAGCACTATGATAGAATTAATTCCCGCCATAGATATTATTGACGGCAAATGTGTCCGTCTTTCGCAAGGAGACTATGCAAGTAAAAAGATATATAGCCAATCCCCATTGAATATGGCGAAGACTTTTGCTGACCACGGCATTCATAGATTACATGTCGTGGACCTTGATGGAGCCAAGTCAAATCATATAGTCAATTATAAAGCATTAGAACAGATTACTACCCAGACCTCCTTAGTTGTCGATTTCGGTGGTGGACTCAAAAGTGATGAAGATTTGCGTATCGCCTTTGATTGTGGTGCACAGATGATTACAGGTGGCAGTATAGCCGTCAAAGACCCCATAACCTTTTCACGATGGATAGCAACTTATGGAGCAGAGAAGATTATCCTAGGAGCCGATGTGAAAGATAAAAAAATAGCTGTCACAGGGTGGCTTGAAGATTCTGGACAGGACTTGGAACCCTTCCTTCAGCGATACATCCATGAAGGAATCACCCAATGCATCTGTACAGATATAGCCCATGATGGCATGTTGCAAGGTCCTTCTATCGACCTATATAGAGAACTCTTAGCCGTCCATCCGGACCTGCATCTTATCGCAAGTGGAGGAGTCAGTTCGGCTGCCGACATTCGACGCTTAGAAGAAGCACATCTGCCAGCAGTCATTTTCGGCAAAGCCTTTTATGAAGGACGTATCTCGTTGAAGGAACTAGAACAGTTGGCTATTCGCTAGAAGCGATCCTCATCATTGATTATCAGAACATACGAAACACCCATTAATCATGCCTTTAGCAAAACGAATCATTCCATGTCTAGATATAAAAAATGGAACCACAGTCAAAGGAATCAACTTTGTAGAACTCCGCGATGCAGGTGACCCCGTAGAATTAGCTGCGGCGTATAGCAAGCAAGGAGCCGATGAATTGACCTTTCTTGATATTACAGCGACCCATGAAGGACGTAAGACCTTCGTGCAACTCGTCGAACGCATCGCAGCGCACATCAATATACCTTTCACCGTGGGAGGAGGTATCCATGAATTGCGCGATGTAGAACGTCTCCTCGTGGCTGGTGCTGATAAGATATCCATCAATTCAGCCGCTCTACGACATCCCGAACTCATCACAGAAATAGCTGACCACTTCGGTTCTCAGGTATGTGTAGTAGCCATCGATGCCCGTGAGGATGACAATGACTGGCATTGCTATCTCAATGGTGGTCGTATTCCGACAGCGCACAAACTCTTTGACTGGGCTCACGAAGCACAAGAGCGTGGAGCAGGAGAGATACTCTTTACCAGCATGAATCACGATGGGGTGAAGCAAGGTTATGCTCTTTCAGCCCTTCGTCACCTTCACGAGCAGTTAAATATCCCCATCATAGCGAGTGGTGGAGCAGGAACAAAAAACCATTTTGTAGAAGCCTTTGAACAAGGAATGGCTGATGCAGCCCTTGCAGCAAGTGTTTTTCATTTCGGTGAGATACCTATTCCCGAATTAAAATCATATCTTTGCGAGCAAGGTATACCTATTAGAAAATTATAAATACAAATAAATATGTCAGAAGTAGAACAATTAAACGTTAATTTCGAAAAAAACGATGGACTCGTTCCAGCAATCGTTCAAGATAATGTCACTCGTCAAGTATTGATGATGGGATATATGAATAAAGAATCATTAGCAAAGACTTTTGAACTAGGTAAAGTGACTTTCTTTAGTCGTACAAGCAAGAAATTATGGACCAAAGGAGAAGAAAGTGGTCATTTTTTAGAACTCGTATCGATAAAAAGTGATTGTGACAATGATACGCTCCTTGTTCGAGCCAATCCAGCAGGACCCACTTGTCATCTAGGTACAGATACCTGTTGGGGTGAGACGAACGAACGTCAAGCAGTTGGATTTCTTCAAGAATTACAATCATTTATAGATAAGAGATACCAAGAGAAACCCGAAGGATCTTATACGACAAGTCTATTTGCAGATGGCATCAATAAGATGGCACAAAAGGTAGGTGAAGAAGCTGTCGAACTAGTCATCGAAGCATGCAATGGCACCAAAGAGCGTATGGTCTATGAAGGTTCAGACTTACTTTATCACCTTATCGTATTGCTTACAGCCAAAGGATTGAGCATAGGTGACTTAGCTAGTGAATTAGCAGAGCGTCACAATCCTGAGTGGAAAAAACATTAGAACCCTTTTAGTTTATGGAATCTTATCTTATACAATATAAAGACGTAGACATTCAGCATGATGACCATTGTGTGGTAGGACAAGCTACGTTTACAGTTTCACCTGGAGACTTCATCTTCTTGATAGGGAGTGTAGGCTCCGGTAAGAGTAGTATTCTCAAGACAATCTATGGAGAATTGGACCTCATCAATGCTCATGAAGCCAATGTATTGGGGTTTGATATGTGTAAGATTAAGCGAAGTAAATTGCCCCGTCTGCGGAAACGATTAGGAATTGTTTTTCAAGACTTCCAATTACTCATGGACCGCTCTGTAGAAGAAAATCTTGATTTTGTACTCAGAGCTACTGGTTGGAAGAGTTTACCAAGCCGTAGGATGAGAATCGAAGAGGTACTTAACCTAGTCGGTCTCAAGCACAAGGCCTACCGTAGACCCAATCAGCTCTCCGGAGGAGAACAGCAGCGCATAGCGATAGCCCGTGCCCTCTTGAATAAGCCAGAAATCATCTTGGCAGATGAACCCACAGGGAACCTAGATGAAGAAAACGGTTTTGCTATTGTGGAACTCCTACAAGAGATATCAAAAGAAGGCACCGCAGTGATTATGAGTACACATAACCGCCAAGTAGTCGGGAAGTATCCTGGATTAGTTTGGCTATGTGACCACCAACAACTGACGGATGTCACTCAGCAATATAGACCAGAAAGGACAGAAACGGATACTCACGCCGCTGTTGAAGAATCAAATGATATAAGTAATAACGAATAAAAGCGTCAGCATATGAAGATGAAAGTATTGAAATTTGGTGGAACCTCAGTTGGTTCAGCCCAGCAAATGAAAGAAGTCGCTCAATTAATCAGTGATGGCAATAAGAAAATAGTTGTGCTATCAGCCATGTCAGGAACAACTAATACCTTAGTTGAAATAGGTGATTATCTTTATAAGAAAAATCCAGAAGGAGCAAATGAAATCATTAATCTGCTCGAAAGCAAATACCGTTCACATATCGATGAACTCTATGCTACTGACGAGTATAAACAGCTAGCCCAGAAATCAATCAAAGAAAATTTTGACGCTATTCGCACCTATACAAAAGATTTGTTCACCTTATTTGAAGAGAAAGTAATTCTCTCTCAAGGAGAATTGATTTCTACTAAGATGATGACCCTCTATCTGCAAGAACAAGGGATCAAAGCCACCCTGCTTCCTGCCCTAGAATATATGCGTACAGATAAAAATGCATCTCCCGACTTAGCCTATACCCGTAGCCATCTTCAGACGCTGATTGAACAAACCCCTGATGCTGAAATATACATCACCCAAGGATATATCTGTCGCAATGCCTATGGCGAGGTAGACAACCTCCAACGAGGAGGATCCGACTATACCGCATCATTGATAGGAGCTGCAGTCAATGCCTCCGAGATACAGATATGGACAGATATAGACGGTATGCACAACAATGACCCACGAATCGTGGAACATACGACTCCCGTTCGTCATCTGAATTTTGATGAAGCTGCAGAATTGGCCTATTTTGGAGCAAAGATTTTGCATCCGACCTGCATCCAACCAGCGAAATACGCAAATATCCCTGTTCGTTTGCTCAATACCATGGACCCCAAAGCCCCTGGCACTTTGATCTGTAACGATACCGAACTAGCTCGTATCAAAGCCGTGGCAGCTAAAGACAATATCACAGCGATTCGTATCAAGTCCAGTCGTATGCTATTAGCCTATGGATTTATGCGTAAAGTATTTGACATCTTCGAGAGTTATAAGACATCCATAGATATGGTTTGTACAAGTGAAGTAGGAGTATCCGTAACGATAGACAATACCAAAAATCTCAACAATATCGTCAACGACCTTAAGATGTACGGCACCGTTACCGTAGATGATAACATGTGTATCTTGTGCGTAGTCGGTGATTTACAATGGTCCAATGTGGGATTTGAATCAGCAGTTGTATCAGCTATGAAAGACGTACCAGTGCGTATGATTTCTTATGGAGGCAGCAATTATAATATCTCTTTCTTAGTCAATCAAGACGACAAGAAACGATCTTTGCAATTGCTGAGCGATGCACTATTTGTTGAAAACAAAGAATAATTAGAAACTCAATTTACAATGACACATTTCCCAATAAACAAATTTAAAGAACTTCGTACTCCTTTTTATTATTACGATATGTCCCTGCTACAAGAAACGGTAGCGAGTGCAAAATCAGCGATTAGCGAACGTCCAAACTATCATATTCACTATGCAGTCAAAGCCAATAGTAATCGTCCTATTCTGAACCTTATGGCTAAGAACGGGATAGGAGCCGATTGTGTCAGTGGTGGAGAAGTTCAAGCAGCCTTAGATGGTGGTATTCCAGCTAGTCAAGTAGTCTTTGCTGGCGTAGGCAAAGCCGATTGGGAGATTAAGTTAGCTCTCGAAGCCAATATCTCATGCTTCAATGTAGAGAGTGTTCCCGAACTAGAAGTAATCAATACCCTAGCTATCGAAGCCGGAACCGAAGCCCGTGTGGCCTTTCGTATCAATCCTGAGGTCGATGCGCATACCCATGCTAAGATAACCACAGGACAAGCCGAAAACAAATTTGGAATAGCTATTGCAGATATGCTTCCCATTTTCGAACGAGCATCCAAACTAAGCCATATCAAGGTGATGGGACTCCATTTTCATATTGGTTCACAGATACTCCAGATGGCCCCTTTCGAAGCCTTAGCAGAGCGGGTTAATCAATTGCAAGCTCAACTAGAAGCAGCAGGTCATCACGTGAAGACAATCAATGTAGGTGGTGGACTAGGAATAGATTACCTCCATCCTCAGACCAATCCTATCCCTGATTTCAAGAGCTATTTTGATTGTTTCGCTGCGACACTCCGACTTCGTGAAGGACAAGAACTCCATTGCGAGTTGGGACGTTCTATGGTCGGTCAGTCAGGATATATGGTTTCTTCCGTACTCTATCTCAAGAAAGGCGTGAATCGTCAGTTTGCTATTTTAGATGCCGGATTTACCGAATTGTTACGTCCCGCGCTATACGGTTCAGTCCATGTAGCTCAGAACCTAACTTCTCCACAAGCCCCTATATCCACAGTCGATATCGTCGGTCCGATATGTGAGTCTAGTGATGTCTTTGAAAAAGAAGCCCACTTACCCCTCCCACAGCGAGGCGATTTGATTGTCTTCAATAGTGCAGGAGCCTATGGTGAAATCATGGCCTCTACTTACAACTGTCGCCAATTGCCCACCGCATACTATTCAGATACGATAGATACTGTTGAGACCCATTAGTGTATTAGTTCACGAACTGATTTAGAATATATATGGAACGAATAGTTAAGACAGCCCTGGTACAACTTCATCTAACCAGTGATATAGAAAGGAATAAGCAACTTCTAGCACAGCAGATAGCAGCTGCAGCTTCTCAAGGAGCAGAACTGATAGTGCTCCAAGAATTGCACAACACACTCTATTTTTGTCAGACTGAAGACACTAGTCTCTTCGATTTAGCAGAACCCATACCAGGTCCTTCCACCGCTTACTATGGACATCTAGCAGCGACACATCAAGTCGTTATTGTATCCTCACTGTTCGAGCGCAGGACGGCAGGATTGTATCACAATACAGCCGTTGTCTATGATCGAGACGGTTCCATCGCAGGGAAATATCGTAAGATGCACATTCCCGATGACCCAGCATATTATGAGAAATTCTATTTCACACTTGGAGACCTCGGCTTTGAACCAATCGACACATCGGTAGGGCGCCTTGGCGTCCTCGTCTGCTGGGACCAATGGTATCCAGAAGCCGCACGTCTGATGACATTGAAAGGAGCTGAAATCCTCATCTATCCTACAGCCATCGGTTGGGATAGTCGAGATGATGAGGCCGAACAATTACGTCAGGTCAATGCTTGGATCACCGTACAGCGAGGTCATGCAGTGGCCAACGGTATTCCAGTAGTAGCGGTGAACCGTACTGGATTTGAACCCGACCCATCAGGACAGACCGGAGGGATTCAATTCTGGGGCAGCAGCTTCGTCGCTGGGCCTCAAGGAGAACTTTTAGCCCAAGCTACGCAAGACCAAGATCAGCTCCTCCTTGTAGATGTCAATATGACTCGTTCAGAAGAAGTCAGACGTTGGTGGCCATTTCTTCGCGACAGACGTATCGATGCATACGATGGATTGACCAATCGATTTCTCGATTAAGTTAAATATATAAGCGAAACATTAAAGAAAAAGGGTAATAAATTTTATTTATTACCCTTTTCCTTTGGTTATTCATACATATCTGTATATTTTTGTGATTAGCACTTTATAATAAATAAACCACTAAAGAAAATACGGTATGAAAATAGCAATCGTAGGTACAGGATATGTCGGACTAGTCTCTGGCACTTGTTTCGCTGAGATGGGCGTAGATGTCACATGTGTGGATATAGATAAGAAAAAGATCGAAGGTCTTCAGAAAGGGATTATGCCCATTTACGAGCCAGGACTTGATGAGTTAGTTGCTCACAACATCAAAGAAAGAAGATTGCATTTCACGACCGATTTATCTTCCATAGTGGATGACGTCGAAGTTGTCTTTTCAGCAGTAGGGACTCCTCCAGATGCCGATGGTAGTGCCGACCTAAAATATGTACTCGACGTAGCACGTACCCTAGGACGTACGATGACAGACTACAAAGTACTCGTCACCAAGAGTACGGTACCTGTAGGGACTGCGATGAAAGTCAAGGCAGCGATACAAGAAGAATTGGACAAACGTGGGAAGCACATCGATTTTGATGTCGCATCCAACCCCGAATTTCTAAAAGAAGGCGCAGCTATCTCCGACTTCATGAGTCCAGATAGAGTCGTCGTCGGCGTCGAAAGTGAGCGCGCTAAGAAACTGCTCTCGACACTTTATCGTCCGATGTTACTCAACAATTTCCGGGTCATCTTTACCGACATTCCTTCTGCCGAGATGATCAAATACGCAGCCAATTCGATGCTCGCGACACGTATTTCCTTTATGAATGACATAGCTAACCTCTGTGAACTCGTAGGTGCTGATGTCAATATGGTTCGCAAAGGCATAGGAAGTGATACCCGCATCGGGCGCAAATTCCTATACCCCGGTTGTGGATATGGCGGTTCTTGTTTCCCTAAAGATGTCAAAGCCCTCATCAAGACAGCAGAGAAATCAGGTTATGAGATGCGTGTACTCAAGGCCGTAGAAGATGTCAATGAGCGACAAAAGAGTATTGTCTTCGATAAACTCGTAGCCTATTACCAAGGAGACCTCCAAGGCAAGACGGTAGCTATCTGGGGATTGAGTTTCAAGCCCGAAACTGATGACATGCGCGAGGCCACTTCGCTAGTCACAATCAAACTCCTATTAGAAGCTGGATGTACCGTTCGCGTGTTTGACCCCATCTCTATGGACGAATGCAAACGCCGCATAGGAGATGTAGTAGAATACGCGACAGACATGTACGATGCCTTAGTCGATGCCGATGCCTTACTTTTTATTACCGAATGGAATCAGTTTAGACTCCCTAGTTGGCGCGTCATGAAGAAAAGCATGAAAACCCCATTCCTAGTCGATGGGCGCAATGTGTTTGACCCAGATGAAGTCCTCGAATCAGGATTTGATTATGACAGCATCGGACGCCGACGAAGCACAAGTAAATAACCCTCTTCGAAATACGATATAAGAAATAGCATAAATATGAAGATAGCAGTAGATTTTGACGGAACAATCGTAGAACACGCTTATCCAAAAATTGGAAAAGAGATTCCCTTTGCTACCGAAACCCTAAAAATGTTGATAAAAGACAGACATGAATTGATTCTTTGGTCCGTACGCGAGGGACGGCTTCTAGACGAAGCCGTAGCTTGGTGTCGGGAGCGCGGAGTAGAATTTTATGCCGTCAATAGAGACTATCCAGAAGAAAAAAAAGGGATGAGACATTTCTCGCGTAAACTCAAAGCAGATATCTTTATAGATGATCGAAATATAGGTGGTCCCATCCAATGGGGAGAAGTCTATAATATGATTAAAGAGCATCGTGCCTATATCCGTCCCGAAAATGCTCAGATAGAAGTCCCTCGCAAGAAGAAAAAACGTTTCGGTTTTTTTTAGTAAAAAGTCCATACGTCGATTTAGGAATAGAGGTGACCTATTGATTAGATAACCATTTACTTTAAACCAACAATCATGAATAATCCTTTAGTCTCAATCATCATTCCCGTTTACAATACAGCAAAATACATACGGGAAACGATTTCCAGTTTGCAACAGCAGACATTCAGTGATTTTGAAGTGATTCTAATCAATGATGGTTCCACAGACGATTCTTTGGCCATCATGAAGCAATTAGCATCAGAAGATACACGATTGCAGGTCTATGATTACCCCAACGGTGGAGTAGCCATAGCGCGCAATCGAGGTCTTCAATACGTGCGCGGGAAATACATCTATCTCTTTGACAGCGATGACTTATTGATCTCCGATTGTCTTCAGCGTTGCGTGGAACGAGCCGAACGTGATCAGTTAGACTTACTTTTCTTTGATGGAGATGCCTTTTTCGATGAAGACCCATCGATGAAAGACGACTCGTTCAACTATAATCAGACCAGTTATTTCGAAGAGCATAAAGTCTATGTAGGGACAGACGTGCTCCTTGAGAAATATAAGACAAGGAGTTACAACGCTAGCCCCTGTCTCATCTTCTTCAAAACGACACTAGTCACAGACCATTCATTATCCTTTATTCCCCATATCATCCACGAAGATGAACATTATATCCCCATGCTTTACTTGTTCGCCAAACGCGTAGGGATTATTCCTGCATTATTTTTCAAACGGCGCTTCCGAGCTAATTCCATCATGACCAATCAATTTGCTTGGCGCAATATTGTCGGCTATATCACGGTGTCAGATACCCTCATCGCTTATAAGAAAGCACACCCTGACCAAATTACCCAGCAAATCATCGATATCCATCTTCACCTCATGCTACCCGCTGTAGTCTGGAGAGCCCATGTACTACCTCTCAGAGAACGTATGCGCCTGCTATTTATCTGCCTACATCGATATCGCAACTATATTCCCATCACAGCCTACCTCAAAATGTTTTTCAAGAAATCAGTCAATCAACTGTTCTGAAATACTGTCTGAGCACGCCCTCGAGTCAATCACTTATAAGCGAGTAGGGACTTCTTTTTTTATTCTATTTGTAATATTGCGAACAGATAAATTTGTAGATAAAAAATCTATTCGTATATTTGCGAACATAAAAATGACCCGTCGGTATAACTGACGATATAGGAACTAATTCAATAATAAAAAGAAAGAAACAATGGACATTAAAGTATTAGGGACAGGTTGTTCGAAGTGTCAAGCACTTAAGGCAACCGTAGAAGAAGCAGTCAAAGCATTAGGTATCGAAGCTACTGTAACCAAAGAGGAAGATATGATTGTCATCTTGGGTTATAATGTGATGCGCACTCCAGCTTTGGTCATCGACGGCAAAGTAGTCGCACAAGGTAAACAATTGTCCCTCAAAGACGTCAAGAAGTTGCTCGCTTGAGCTTAACAAGGCAAAACACCAATCATTATGAAAAAAGTACTTATTCTCTGTACCGGTAATAGTTGCCGGTCACAAATGGCCGCTGCATTTCTTCAAGCAGCAGCTCCCGATGCGATTATCCGTTCAGCTGGAACAGAGCCAGCCCCTCAAGTAAATGCAGGAGCTGTGAAATATATGAAAGAAATTGGCATCGACCTCTCGGGAGAAACGCCTAAATCTGTGACTCAATATCTAGATGAGCCATGGGACTTCGTCATTACAGTATGTGGAGGAGCCAATGAATCATGTCCTGCATTTCTTGGTGCAGTGGGTGAACGCATACATATTGGTTTCGAGGACCCTTCACACATGACAGGGAGTCCCGAATTTATCGAATCTTCATATCGTAGGATACGTGACGATATCAAACAGCGATTCACTCAATTTGCTATCGATCACCAACTCTAATTCATTCATCAAAAGTTGATTTCAAATTATGCTTAAAATTTTTACGTTGTTAGCTGATTGGCTCATTTACGACGTTATCGGCTGTATGCCTACATCTCATTTAGGACAAGCGCTTCATTTCTTCGTAGAAGATACGTCTAAGATACTTGTTCTTCTATTTCTCATCAGTTTCTTGATGGGTATAGTCAATGCCTATTTCCCGATAGAGAAGGTACGCCACTTTCTAGTTACCCGTAAATTATATGGATTAGAATATTTTATCGCTTCCCTCTTTGGAGCCATCACCCCCTTTTGTAGTTGTTCTTCGATCCCTTTGTTTATTGGTTTCGTCAACGGTGGAATTCCTCTAGGAATTACATTCGCCTTTCTCATCACCTCTCCACTCGTCAACGAAGTAGCCGTAGCCATGTTCTTAGGCTATTTTGGAGTTCGCATCACAGTCGTATATGTAGTGAGTGGACTACTCTTAGGTATGGTAGGTGGATTTATCTTAGGCAAACTTAAATTAGAAAATCAATTAAGCGATTGGGTCAAAGAGATACAAAAAGGGTCAACTGCTGCCAATACAAACTATGTAGAAGAGAAGGTATCCTTCTTGCATCGACTACCCGATATCACTCGTGAATCTTGGTCTATTGTCTCTGGGGTGCTTCTCTATGTCCTTATCGGTATCTCACTCGGAGCCGTGATGCACGGCTATGTACCTGAGCACTTCTTTGCGACCTATCTCTCAGCAGATAAATGGTACGCAGTACCCTTGGCCGTAATCTTGGCGGTACCTATGTATGCCAATGCTGCAGGAATAGTCCCCGTGATAGAAGTTTTCGTAGCCAAAGGAGTACCTATCGGTACCGCACTCGCCTTTATGATGGCAGTAGTCGGTCTTTCCCTTCCCGAAGCAACGCTCTTACGAAAAGTAATGAAATGGAAAATGATGGGTGCCTTTTTCGGACTTGTCACCCTCTTTATCATCATTTCAGGATTTTTATTTAATCTACTTTTGACCTGGTAATTCTTTATCACTAGAAGTCTCAAACGAAGTTTGCTGTTAAGATTTCAATGGAATAAGATTCAGACATTAGCTCAATTCTTTACACTTTCTGGGTCTCAAGTGTTATATCTTAACAAAAAAGCCTCATCAATGGCCTAGTAACGACCCCTCGTTACTAGGCCAATCTTTTGTCTTCAATTCTTTGAACACGAAGTGTGACCACATTAAATATGAAGTCCTTCTTTTTTCTTCACTTATCTACCCGTCTTTTTCAGTTCAAAGAATATAATAAGCCATTTTAAGCCTCTTAATCATGATTCTAAGGCAACGGTGTCACCAACTATCCAGAAAAGAAATAAGGTAGGCTCATTTCATGCATCGCTTTTTTACCATTGTGAAAACAGGAAGTTCCAAGACCTAATTAAGTGAAATAGCTATAAACCAGTTTCGTTTTTGTACCTATTATACATTCGTTTTGTTTGTTTATTAAATACAGAACGATTATCTTTGGATAATTAAGAAACTGAAAATTAGTCAAACGGCAAGTTTGATTAATCTATCCTAAGCAAGCAATATATGGCAATCAATCAACGAAAAGCAGGAGCAATCCTTTCCTATTCGATTATCACATTCAATATCCTTGTAGGACTTCTCTATACTCCCTACATGCTTCAGAAGATGGGGCAGAATGAATATGGACTCTATGCGCTTGTCGCTTCCGTAATCGGCTATCTAACCATTTTAGACTTCGGCTTTGGCAATGCAGTGATTCGCTATACGGCCAAATTTCGAGCCGAAGGTAAGCAAGCGCAACAGTCAGCCATGTATGGGATGTTTATCGGACTATATTCGCTGATAGGTCTTCTTGCTCTAGTGGTTGGTTGTGTCTTGTATTTCAATGTAGATAATATCTTTGGGCATTCCATGGCGACATGGGAATTGGACAAAGCGCGTATCCTGATGATTATCATGGTCGTGAATATTGCTTTTACTTTTCCCCTGAGTGTCTTTAGAGGTATTATAACCGCTTATGAAGACTTCATCTTCATCCGAGTGATTCAGTTAGTTCGTATCGCCTTAAATACGATTGTGATGGTTGTGTTATTGGCTTATGGCTACAAAGCCATCGGAATGGCTATGGTGATGACGTTTTTCAATCTCGCCACCTTACTCATCAATTATTTTTATAGCAAACACCGTCTGAAGATACAGATTCGATTTACGAAGATTCCCTTCAGCTTCATCCGAGAAGTGATGTTATATTCTTTTTGGATCTTCTTAGGCATCATCATGGATAAGATTTATTGGAACACCGGTCAATTTGTCCTAGGAGCAGTATCAGGCACAGTCGCCGTAGCGATTTTTGCTGTAGCGATTCAGTTAGAAGGGATGTATATGACCTTTTCGAATGCGATTCAAGGCGTCTTCTTACCCAAGGTGACATCGATGATTTCTACTGGTAGTTCCGAAAAAGAAGTCTCTGACCTTTTCATCCGGATAGGACGTGTGCAGAACTATATCGTGCTCTTCATCGTCATGGGATTTATGATTTTCGGGGAACTCTTCATCTACTATTGGGCAGGAGCAGATTATGGAGATGTGTACTACATAGCTTTGCTCTTTTTCGTAGCCCTATTCGTACCCCTGATACAGAATATAGGTTTACTTGTACTGCAAGCGAAGAACCAATTGAAGTTTCGTTCTGTTCTCTATGTCTGTATAGCTTTGGTCTGTCTAGGACTTCAGATTCCTTTAGCAAAAGCATATGGTGGGATAGGGTGTGCCATTGCTATCTCAGGAGCGTTGTTGCTAGGGCAAGGGCTCATTATGAATATATACTATCATCGGGTACAACATCTCAATATTCTTAGATTCTGGAAACAAATCATTCAGATTTCTATCCCATTATTGGTGATGAGTTTTGCCTTTAAATGGTTGCTGACGACCTTTATCATCGCTCCGAGCATCCCCCAAGTCCTTTTGTTGATAGGTGGTTTCTCGTTGCTTTATTGGTTTATCGCTATCGCTATCAGTATGAATAAATATGAGAAAGAATTGATCCTCAAACCCCTGTCGAAACTCTATCAACGGCTGAAATAAGACTTATAAACGAAGAAACTATGAACAAGATTAATCTGTATTGGTTCAAACATAAAGGAGGGCATGGCAATTTTGGTGATGAACTAAGTGCCTTTATCATCTCCAAACTGACGAATCGCCAAATAAATCGTATTTTGATTCCCGCATCTGGTCTCGATTATATCCGTCAAGCTTATACGATGCTGCGCTATCGAAACACCACTTTACGACAGGTGCCAAGTATCTTTACTCAATATTTCAATCATACTTTTGTCGCGGGAATAGGGAGCATACTTGCTCACCTGAACCATCCTCATTGCAAGGTGTGGGGAAGTGGAATCATCAACCGTCAAGATATGATTCATCCGGCAGAATTTTATGCCGTGCGAGGTCGATATACACAGCAGCGACTACGGGAACTCAATCTGCAGGTACCAGAAGCCATAGGAGATCCCGCATTATTGTTGCCCTTGGTCTATCCCGCGAAACAGTCCACTACCTATTCATTAGGGATTATTCCTCATGCGGTACATTATGCTGACTTGTCTAGACAGTTGCAATCTTCTGATGTACTTGTCATCGACCTGACAGATCCTATCGAAAAGGTCATCAAGCAAATCAATTCTTGTGAGCAAATCATATCGACGTCTCTTCATGGAATCATTGTTTCCCAAGCCTACGGCATCCCAAGTCTATGGTATACTTATGGTGCCACGAAACTATATGGTGATGATGTCAAATTCTATGATTATTTCTCTTCAGTAGGGATAGACGAATATCAGCCATTTGAACTCGATGTGACTTCTTTTGATACCCAAGCAGCAATAGCTAACGTAGCCAATCACTCCTCCCTTACAAGGATCAACAAAGACTTATCTCAGATTCAAGCTGCTCTTATCCATGCAGCTCCATTTCCTGTGCTAGATAACTACCAGTCTATGGAATCGTAATGACAACTATGCACACCACAATCACCATTATCATTCCGGTTTTCAATGCAGCGCACTATCTCCCTGAGTGTCTAGACAGCGTATTGGCACAGACATACCCTCATTTTGAATTGATTCTTATTGATGATGGTAGTGTGGACCATTCTGCTCAATTATGTGATGAGTATGCCCATCAAGACCCTCGAATACGAGTTATCCACACGAGTAATGGTGGCCCTTCGCAAGCGCGGAACATCGGACTGGATGCAGCGATAGGAGAGTGGATTCTTTTCATTGATGCCGATGATTGGGTAGATACACAATATGTATCATCCCTTGTCGAAGCAGCAGATAAGGACGATATGTTCGTGGTACAAGGAATCTACTGCGAGAAACACGAGGTGTCAGACAAGACACTCATCAGTTTTGATGCCCAAGTGCTCTCTGCCACTTCATATCACAAACTCTTCGCTGAACTACAATTACAGGGATGTGCTTATTCCTTTTCTAAACTCTTCAATAGAGCCATCATAGAGAAGCATAAGATTCGTTTCAATCCTGAGATTTTTGCACGTGAGGATCTAATCTTTCTCCTACAATATCTCCTAGTTATCGAAACAGTCAAGTTCATTCCCCAATCTCACTATCACTATCGAATGGATAGTGGTGGATTGCACACACAAATCATGTCTTTTATTTCGGAGAATAGACTATCAAAAGCACTCTGTGTATTGATTGATCAGATGGATAATCGGCAAACGGCAAACTATGATTTCGAAGAATTGAGACACACGGCTGCAGCCTGTCTGATGACATCCATCTTGGTTCATTACCGTCCAGGGTATATCATACCAAGAGCACAACGATTGGCTATTCTACAAAATCTGACAGCGAAAGACTTAGAATTGATAAGGACGTATTATATCGTTCCCCGTAGAGCCTTAACAGTTCCAATATATCTAATCAGACACCAGAGATATCGTCTTTTTGATTCTTTTCTAATCACACTCTTTAGATTTCGTTTCTTCCAGTAGTGTTTTGAGTTTTGCTTTTGATGAAGTTATAAACCGAAGAGACTTGATTTTTTTTTTCAAACTTATTTTATTATCATACATCAATTTTTAGTTCACGTCAATGCTGTACTTTTGCTCTCAAAATAAGAAAAATGAATGATAATAAAAAAGGACTAGATTTTGTACACATGGATATCTCAAGACTATATTTAAGCATTTTGATACCAACACTTATGGGGATGGTATCCGCTATATTAGTCATAATCACAGATGGTTTCTTCCTTGGACATTATGTTGGGAGCGATGCACTTGCTGCAGTAAATATTGTATCTCCTATTTTTAGTATTGCAACAGGTATAGGGCTTATGTTCGGTATTGGCTGTTCTGTGTTGTGTGCAAGCTATTTAGCACAGAATAAGATTCGATTATTTAATATAAACTTCACCCAAACGGTTCTAATTTCGATAATTTTCATGACGATTTGTTCGATTTTATTAAGTATGTACAACGTCAGTGTATCACGATTACTGGGTAGTTCCGATCGTTTGTTATCCGCTGCATCCAGCTATGTCAAGATTTTATCCTGCACGCTACCTTTCTTTATTCTTGAGAATATGGGTATCTTCATGATTCGTCTAGATGGTTCGCCCAGGTTTGCAATGCTATGCACTCTTTTCAGTGCACTATACAATATGGTAGGGGATTACCTGTTTGTTGCTCATTTTGGTTATGGGATTGCAGGTGCAGCATTTGCAACAAGTAGTAGTTTCGTCATTGGAGCAGTAATGGTTATCATTTATGTTTTATTCTGGTCAAAAGATCTTCGTTTTACCAAAATGAAAGTCACAGTTAAAAATATTTGCTTTGCATTAAAAAATGAGCGGTTAGTATGTCGATACGGTTTCTCAGGGATGGTCAGTCAGATATCGATAGCAGTATTGGCTATTGTTGGAAATTACGTCTTCTTGTATTACCTTCACGAAGAAGGTGTGGCAGCCTTTAGTGTTGTTTGTTTTTATCTCCCTGTTTTGTTTATGATAAACAATGCTATAGCACAATCTGCACAACCAATCATCAGCTTCAATCGAGAATTGAAGCAATCTCACCGTGTGCGTGAAGCATTTGAACTATCTATCAAAGGAGCATTGATAGTTGGTATCTTGGCAACTGCGTTGATGTCACTGGCAGCTCCTCAAATGGTCAGTGTCTTTTTAGACAGTTCTCAAGCTGCTTATCAGATTGCTGTTGAAGGTATGCCTTATTTTGCCTCTGGCTATATATTTTTTGGATTAAATGCTGTTTATCTAGGGTATTTGCAAAGTATACAGCAATCAAAATTGTCCAACAATATAACCTGGGCTAGAGGATATATTTTATTAATTATTTTCTTCTACATCTTACCGATAGTCATGGGAACAAAAGGGATTTGGTTGTCGATGCCCGCAGCTGAAATAGTTACTACCGTATCTATTGTTTTGATGTATTTATTTCGCATGAGAACTAAGGTACAAAGAATAAATACAATCCGTACTATTCGTAAGTAGAGATCATTAAATAGCTCCTAAACCCTTCAAGTCGTTTGGTTTTCTTGATCTTTTTATACGTCTAGCTCCCTGTTTACGGATACGACTAAGTGATTCAGGAGTAATGCGTAAGAAAGAAGCTAAAACTTTAAGTGTCACACGTTCCACTATTTTAGGAGCATATTCTTTCAGGTTCTCATATCTTTCTTCAGCTTTCATGAAATAGACTGACGAAAGGAAATGTTCCAGTCCCAAAATTTGAGTTTCATAATATCTTTTGCTCCATTTCATCAGTTCTAAATTGTTTTCGAAAAGATTATCTAAAGAAGCAAAAGGGATACTTAAGAGGAGACTATCCTCTAATAGTTCTACATTTACCATCGATTTTTCATAAATGCATCTGCTAATCGATCGAGAAGTAAATTCCCCTTCTCTTATGAAACGGGATATATTTTCTTTACCCTCTTCCAAGGTATAAGCCTTAGCAAAGCCCTTAAGAATAAAGTAAGTTACTTTCTTTTGTGTGTCGACTGGAACCAAGAATGTATTTTTAGGATAACGATGAAGTGTCATTTGATTCCAAAGTAACGATATTGATTCGTCTGATATAGGGTATAAGTCACATATCAGCCTATTAAATAGTTTTTTTTGTGTATCTAATTTCTTATTCATAGTTATACCTTTACAATAAGCAATTTACATTGGTTATCACAAAGGTATAAAAAAAGAAAGAAGTCAAAAGTCAGAAAGAATTTTTTTCGTGAATCACTTCTGTTTTCGATTTATAAAGTGTACCTTTAGAACTAGTATAAAGTTCAATTTTATGATTGAATAAATTATTCATTTTCTTAAAATAAAAGTGTTATGTATACAACAGGAGAAAAACCCGGAAAGGGTAATTACAAATGTCTCAAATGCGGTCAAGTAATCACTTTAGATGACGAAACTGATACGCTTCCTCCTTGTCCTAGATGCGGAGGAACAAAGTGGGACAAAGTAAATTAATTTAGAGGACTGTCTCATAAGGAGACAGCCCTTTTTGGAAAAAGCAAGTAGTATGAAGAAATATGATTTTGATGAACTCATCGACCGGAGACATACCGACTCGGTAAAATACGATTATATCCCCGAGAAATATCAGACAGAAGACTACCTACCGATGTGGGTGGCGGATATGGATTTTCGTACCCCCCAATTTGTTATAGACGCTATCAATAAGCGAGTACAACAAGGTATCTTTGGCTATACCAAACCCTCGGTTCAGTATTATGAATGCATCTCTAGATGGCTCAAGCATCGTGTTGATTTCGAGGTCAAGATAGATGAATTGCACTATCTACCCGGCGTCGTACCCGGTATCTTTGATATCATCCAATGCTTTACCAAAGTAGGCGATAAAGTCATGGTACAGACCCCCGTCTACTTCCCGTTCTTCAAGGTGACAGCTGCGAGTTCTCGCGAATCTGTCGCTGCTCCACTTAAAATAACAAATGATGGACACTTGTCGATGGATTTCGAGAAGATAGAGCAGCAGATAGGGGACTGTTCCCTCTTTCTCTTGTGCAATCCGCATAACCCCGGAGGGATGGTCTGGCCTGTAGAAGATATGCAACGATTGGCTCGTATCTGCAAAGCCCATCATGTACTTGTAGTCAGTGATGAAATTCATGCATCCATGGCTCTTCACCCACACAAGCACACACCATTCGCAAAAGTCAGTGAGGCAGCTCGTTCAAATAGCATCACTTTGATGTCTCCGAGTAAATCCTTCAATATCCCTGGATTGATTACTTCCTATGCAGTCGTATTAGACAAAGACATCAGGAATAAATTCTTCCAGTATGTAGAAGAGAATCATATAGCCATGGGCAATGTATTCTCCTTCGATACCACTTGTGCTTGCTATAGTGAAGAAGGGGAAAACTGGTTGAATCAGATGCTCGCTTATTTGCAAAAGAATATAGATTATGTATTCCGATTCTTAGAAGCGCATTGTCCTAAGATAGGAGGCATGCGTCCCGAAGCCTCTTTCCTTATCTTCTTAGACAACCGAAAGTTAGGACTTTCTCAAGAAGAACTTGTCGATTTCTATAATGATGAGGCTCGTATCTATCTCAATGATGGTACCGCCTTTGGTCCCGAAGGAGTAGGATTTATGCGTATGAACGTAGCCGCTCCATTCTCTGTGATACAACGAGCTATGAAACAGCTCAAAGAAGCTTATGATAAACGTTTCTAATACAAATTATTAATTTAATAATGACCATGATGAATAAAAACAAAACTGGATTAAAACTGCTTGCTCTAAGCGGACTCTTTTTTCTTATGAATGCCTGCTGCAGTGGGAATACGAACAAAACGTGTAGTACTCAGGACGATACCAATAACATCACCAGAGCCGTATGTGTGATGACGCCTACCGAAGGGAATACAGCAAACGGATTAGTTACCTTTACCCAAAAAGACTCTGGAATATTGATTGTTGCAGATATGAAAGGACTATCACCTGGCAAACATGGTTTCCACGTCCATCAATTTGGAGATATCTCTAAACTAGACGGCACCTCAGCCGGTGGCCATTTCAATCCTGAAGGAGTACCCCATGCTGGACATAGCGATGAAGTGAGACATGTAGGTGACTTCGGCAATATCGTTGCCGATGAGAACGGAAATGCCCATTATGAGGCGATGGATAGCCTAATCTCATTTAGTGGTAAACACAATATAATAGGCAGAGCCATCATTATCCATGCAGGAGAAGATGACCTCGCTTCGCAGCCAACAGGCAATGCTGGCAAAAGAGCTGCTTATGGAGTTATAGGTATAGCAAAATAAGCTAAGAACTTGGTGGAGCATTTTTTGTGTGACCACATAATACAGAAAAGACTGCTTAGATGATAAGCAGTCTTTTCTGTATTATGAAGGTTGAATGCACACATAAATATAATCTTTGTACGACTTAAGGAAAATACAAGAATAAAGATATTTTATTCAATAGTATCTGTTGTCACAAATGTCGCTAAAAATAAAGGTAATTGAATCTATTAACATCTCTACCATTTGGATAATTAGAAGATTATATCTTTCTTTGCAATTAAAAATGGGTTAAATCCTATTTTTTATTCATATGTCTTTATTCGGCATTATTTTAGCTATTCTATATTAATTAAAAATAAAGATGATTAATCTCACAGCCTATCAAGCCAAATATTTTGCTAACTATTTAACGCTCAAGCATCCATCGAATGATTTAAATAAATTTACTGCATCATTACAAGATGCACAAGTAGATTTAACTCCTCATCAGGTAGATGCAGCTTTATTTGCATTTAAATCACCACTTTCTAACGGAGCTATATTAGCGGATGAAGTGGGACTTGGCAAAACCATAGAGGCTGGTATTGTAATTTCACAACATTGGGCTGAGCTTGATAGAACCATTCTCATTATCGCTCCTTCAAATCTTAGAAAGCAATGGGTAAATGAATTAGCAGAAAAGTTTTTTTTACCTTCTTTCATTCTTGAGAAAAAAACATTCACTTTTGAAATTGACAAAGGAAATTTAAATCCATTTAATCAGAAAGATAAAATTACTATATGTTCGTATGAATTCGCAAAGTCTAAATCTAAGTATTTAAAAAATGTTGATTGGGATTTAGTAGTGATTGATGAAGCACATCGACTTCGCAATGTGTACAAGAAACAAAATGTGACTGCAAATGCTATAAAAAAAGCTTTAGAAGGTAAGAAGAAAATTCTTTTAACAGCAACTCCGTTGCAAAATTCAATTCTTGAACTATATGGGATGATATCAATAATTGATGATTATATTTTTGGTGATTTGAAAAGTTTTAAGTCACAATTTAGCCATCAAATTGATGAAAGTAGTTATCAAGTATTAAGAAATCGAATCCAACCAATTTGTAAAAGAACATTACGTAAACAGGTTCTGGAATACACTAAATATACTAATAGGATAGCTATTTGTGAGGAATACTATCCAGGTAAAAAAGAACAACTTTTGTATGACTCCGTTTCAGAATATCTTCAGGAACCTGTATTATTTGCTTTACCTAATAGTCAACGTCAACTCATCAGTTTGATTTTACGTAAGCTGTTGTCTTCTTCTAGTTATGCCATATCTCATACTCTTGGTAACTTGGTATCTAGACTTGAAGATAAATTGAACCAAGATACTTTATTGAAGACTGAGTTCTTATCTAATAGAGCAGAATCAATACTATCTGATGATGAGTTGAATGAGTGGGTTGATTTAGAAGGATGGAGAGAAAAGAAAGATGATGTCGAACAAGAGGATATAAAAAAGAAAGTTCCTTTAACTTCTTTTGAAATAGAAGCGATAAAGTCAGAAATAAAAAAATTACACAAATATAAAGATTTAGCACTGAGTATAAAAAGAAATAGCAAGGCTGATCATTTGATTATAGCTCTTGATAAAGCATTTCATAAATTAAAAGAGCTAGGATCTCCAGCAAAGGCACTTATCTTTACTGAATCAAGACGAACCCAGGATTTTTTATTCACTTTTCTAAGCAAGAGAGGTTATAAAGGAGATATTGTTCTTTTTAATGGTACAAATAATGATGCAAGATCTAAAAAAATATACTCTGAATGGCTCAAGAAACATAAAGATAGTTCTAAAATATCAGGTTCTCCTACAGCAGATAAAAGAGCTGCTATTGTTGATTACTTTAAAGAAGAAGCTTCAATAATGATTGCAACAGAGGCAGCATCAGAAGGGATTAACTTGCAATTTTGTAGCTTGGTGGTTAATTATGATTTACCTTGGAACCCTCAACGTATAGAACAGCGAATTGGTAGATGTCATAGATATGGTCAAAAATTTGATGTGGTAGTAGTCAATTTTTTAAATAAAAATAATGCAGCTGATAAACGAGTGTACGAACTATTATCTGAAAAATTTCAACTCTTTAATGGGGTTTTTGGAGCAAGTGATGAAATATTGGGGAGCATTGGTAATGGTGTTGATTTTGAAAAACGGATTGCAAAAATATATAACGAATGCCGTTCTCCCGAAGAGATAGAATCAGCATTTGCTAAGGTTCAGCAAGATTTACAAGAAGTTATCTCAAATAAAATGTCTAAAGCTCGAAATACATTAATGGAGAACTTTGACGAAACAGTACAAGAAAAATTACGGGCTGATTTAGATAAGAGTCTGAACAACCTAAATAAATTTGAAAAATATCTTTGGATGTTATCAAAATATGAATTGGCATCTTTAGCGAAATTTAATTCTAACAACTATTCCTTCACTTTGGATAGTACATCACATTTTGAAGATATAAAATATGGTACTTATTATCTACCTAAATCTTCAATAAAGAAAAAGAGTGATTTTAAATTACCCGAAAATGGAAATTTATACCGAATTGGGCATCCGCTTGCTAAACAAGTGATTACTTTAGGATTACAAGAAATTACAGATAACAAAGAACTTATCTTTAATTATAAAAATAGTTTTCGGAAAATTTCTGTTTTAGAAAAATATCAAGGACAGTTTGGTTACATGAAAATATCACGATTTTCCATTACTTCTTTTGAAATGGAAGAACACCTTCTTATTGTGGGAATAATGGAAGATGGGGAAGAAGTCTCTCCTGAAATTCTAGAGCAACTACTTTCTTTAGATTGTCGTCTAGGAAATCCATGTGTTATACAAGATTCGATTAGAAATGATTTGAATGCTCTAATCGAAATAAATAAAGGGGTTATCTTAAGCAATTCTATTGACCGGAATAGTGAGTATTTTGAAGAGAAAATGGATAAAGTAGATACTTGGGCTACTGATATGAGAATAAGTCTAGAAAAGTCCATCAATGATTTAGAAGCAGAAATCAACTTAAAATCCTCTCAATCTAGAAAGATTCCAAGCTTAAAGGAAAAATTGGCAGCTAAACGTGAAATAGCAATACTTGAAAAAAGATTATTTGACAAACGTTCTAGATTTTATGAAGCTGCTGATGAGATCAAACATAAAAAAAACCGTATATTGGATGAGGTGGAAGAATCTTTAGAGCAGGAAACTCATATGATTGAGTTATTTACGATAAAATGGAGTTTAATTTAAATTTAGAAATTGGTGTATATAAGCAAATAATGATGAAACAAAATAATAGAAACAAACTTGAATTAACTTGGGTTGGTAAAGATGAACCATTGAACTTGGAACCTCGAATATTAATCGAAAATCCTAAATATAGTTACGGTAATAAAGAATCAGGCAATATGATTATTCATGGAGATAATCTTCTTGCTTTGAAGGCTCTCGAAAAAGATCCTAACGTCAAAGGGAAAGTAAAATGTATTTATATTGATCCTCCGTATAATACTGGTTCAGCATTCGAACATTATGATGATAATCTGGATCATTCACTTTGGCTAACTTTAATGAAGGAGAGACTTGTTATTTTAGCTAATCTTTTATCTGGTGATGGAACAATATGGATATCAATTGATGATAATAATCAAGCTTATTTAAATATTCTATGCATAGAAATTTTCGGTAAAAATAATTTTTTAGCATGTCTTCCAACTATTATGAATTTGAAGGGAAATCAAGACCAATTTGGTTTTGCCGGAACTCATGAATATACAATTGTGTTTGCTAAAAATAGGAACCAAGTTACATTTAATCAACTATCACTTAGTAGCGAACAAATAAATGAAGATTGGGCTTTGGATGAAGTGGGATATTATAAGAAAGGGGCAACTTTAAAGAGCACTGGAGAGGAATCTCTTAGAGAGGATAGACCTAAAATGTTTTACCCTATTCTTATAAAAAAAAACAAAGTGTATTCTATCTCTCGTGATGAATATAATTCATTATATTGTTCTGTGACTAAGAAATTTAAAGATGATATACTTAATGGTTTAATGGTGAAATATTCAGATTATACAATGATATTACCTTTTAAAAGTAAGGGTGAATATGGTAGATGGAGATGGGGCTTTGATACCTTCTACTCAAATTATTCTACTGAAATAATAGTGAACAAAGGTAAAAACGGTTTCTCACTGTATAAAAAACAAAGACCTCAAATTGGTGATTTACCTACAACTAAGCCAAAGAGTCTTTTTTATAAACCTCAATATAGTAGTGGAAATGGAACAAAACAAATCAAGGATTTATTTGGATATAATGCTTTCCCTTATCCTAAGCCTGAAGATCTTATTGCGGACATTATCCATATAAGTACAAAATCAAATGACTTAGTGCTTGATAGTTTTTTAGGGAGTGGAACGACAGCAGCTGTAGCACAGAAAATGGGTCGAAGGTATGTAGGAATTGAAATGGGAGATCACGCATATTCACTTTGCGTTGAACGAATGAAGAAAGTCATTGATGGTACTGATCAAGGTGGTATATCCAAAGCTGAGAATTGGAAAGGTGGTGGAGGATACAAATTTTACGAGTTGGCCTCTAGTCTTTTAAACAAGGATAAGTTTGGACAGTATATTATCAATAAAGAATATAATGCAGACATGTTAGCACATGCTATGGCTACCCATCAAGGATATACATATTCACCTGATATAGAGTGCTATTGGAAACAAGGCTTTAGTAGTGAAAACGACTATATCTTTACTACAACACAATTTGTTACTGTAGAAGTTATACAAACAATTGTTGATAAATTAGGTGATGATGAATCTTTGCTAATTTGTTGTACTGCTTATCAGTCAGAATGCACTAGCTTTCCTCAAGTAACCATTAAAAAAATACCTCAAACAATTTTAAATACTTGTACGTTTGATGTGGAAGGGTACCCACTTAACATTTACGATAAAGAAGACGCTACTCATGAAGAATAAAAACATAGCGCATATAGAGCAACGGTTATCTATGCGTAAACCTCTAAGAGAAGCTTTAGAAAGAATGGCTGATATTACTAATGTGTTAGCATTAACTAAACCCTATTCATTGTCATACAATGAAAAGGATGAAGCTAAAAAAGAACAAGCCACTATAGAGATGAATTTGTTTCTAAATAAAGAGTTGACTAAAGCAAAAAAGGTTTGCCAACAATTAAAAGATTTTGAGAGAGAGTTCCCTTCTCTGACTTTCTCTATAGCTACAGGTGTAGGTAAAACTAGACTAATGGCTGCTTGTATAGCATATCTTTTCTTAGAAAAAGGTATCAGACATTTTTTTGTGTTAGCTCCAAACTTGACACTGTATGAAAAATTGAAGCAAGATTTTGGAAATACAGCATACGCGAAATATGCTTTCAAGGGAATTTCTGAATTTGCAACTTCACCTCCAGTTGTGGTTACTGGGCAAAATTATGATCAGAATAGTACTCTGTTCGATCAAAACCAAGTTTATATTAATATATTCAATATCTCTAAATTCAATTCAGATAATAAGATTTCTCGTAAAAAGAAAGAAAAAGGATTGCCGCCTCGTATGAAACGATTAAATGAATATCTTGGGGATTCCTATTTTAATTATCTTTCTAAATTGGATGATTTAGTAGTTCTGATGGATGAAGCACATAGATATCATGCTGATTCTTCCCGTAAAGCTGTTAATGAGCTACATCCTATCTTAGGGTTAGAAATGACTGCTACTCCTGAAGATGAAAAAGGAAAAGTCTTTAAAAATATTGTGTACGAGTATAATTTAGCTCAAGCATTATCGGATGGCCAGTATGTCAAGGATCCAACCATAGCCATGCGTGAGAATCTTAAGTCATCATCAATTTCTGTCGAGGAATTAGAACGTATCAAATTGGCTGATGCTATACAGTTTCATGAACAAACCAAAACTTATTTGTATAATTATTCTATTGAGAATAAATTGAAACTAGTGAAGCCTTTTATTCTAGTTGTTTGTAAGGATACATCACATGCGAAAGATATTACTGATCTATTGGAAAATGAACTTTGTGAAGGTCGCTATAGAGGAAAAGTACTTCAATATGATAGTACTACTAGAGGGGAAGAAGATAACAATCAGTTGTTTATGACCTTAGAAAGTCCTGATAATGATATTGAAATCGTAGTACATGTCAATATGCTAAAAGAAGGTTGGGATGTAAATAATTTATATACGATTGTACCATTACGTAAAGCGGATGCGTCAATTCTCATTAATCAAACTATTGGTAGAGGGTTACGCTTGCCATTTGGGGGGAAACGTACAGGGGTTTCTGCCATTGATAAATTGACTATCATTAGTCATGACAACTTTAACAAGATTATTGAAGAATCAAAGAGTGAGCGCAGTATATTAAGAAAATTTTCTTATGTTGAGTATACTGATCATACACTTACTCAGCCAGTAACTGTGAATCCTGCCCAAAGTCAATTACAGCATCAATTAAGCGAAGAAGCGAAAGCTATTGAGAGTATAGGTGAAAAAAGTGAAAGGAAGTCAGCTCAAGTTTTCTTTGGTGCCAAACGAGCTATAAGCAATGTCTTACCTATTTTGAATACTCTTCAAGGTATAAAACATCATTCGGATTTAGGTAAACAAGGGGTGAAAAAGCAAATAATAGAAAAGGCCACTGAGGTAATTAAGTCACAAAATCAAAGTAACATATCACAAAAAGGATCTTTTGATATGTTTCATATAGAAGATGAAGAAGAAACGATAAAAAGTTTGGATGAAGTATTTGATAAAATGGTCGAAACTTATAGTCGATATACTATTGATATTCCACGGATAATTATTCAACATGAACATACTGAAGCTGTCTTTTCTGATTTTGATTTAGATGTATCTAAAGGTTTTAATCAAGATGCTTTCGATGATAAGTTGATGAGACTTAGTTTGGTGACCAATAACGTTGAACACTTAAATGCCGATTATATATCGATGTTTGGGTCTCCTGAAGAAACAATCATTATGAAATTAATTGATTTTCCTGAAATTAGTTATGATGATAATTTTGAACTTCTTCATAAATTAAGTCGTCAATTAATTAGTCATTTTAGAAAAAGAAAATTTAGTGATAAAACCATTCGTAATGTGGTATCTCATTACAAGGATATGATTGCCGAAAATATCTACTTGCAAATGAAACAACATTATGAGATTAAAACGATTGGTTATAAGAAACCAAAAGTTCTTCCTTTTGTTGAAATATTAGATCCAAATATTGGTTATGATTCTAAATATGGGAAACTCGATTTTCGGGAGAAAGTAGCAAAGGGGGATGTTACAAAATATATTTTTACAGGGTTTTTGAAATGCTACCATTTAGAGAATAAGTTTGATAGCTCTACTGAAGCTGATTTTTCTTATGTTTTGGAGATGAGTGAAGATGTGATTTCTTGGCTTCGTCCAGCACCAAAACAATTTCGTATTTATTGGTCGAATAACGCAAAGATGTATGAGCCTGATTTTGTTGTGCAAACTCCTGATGTAATTTATATGGTGGAAACGAAAGCTCGAAAGAATCTCTATGATATTGATGTTCAGGAAAAGAAAAAATCAGCTGAAGAATATTGTAAATATGCTACAGAATATAATATGGAAAATGAGGGGAAACCTTGGAAATATTTATTGTTACCACACGATGTAATCAATCGTACTAGTAGTTTTAAGTATTTAATTGGATATAATATCGAATAGCCAGATTTTCACTTACTGCACAATTCAACTCAGTAAAAGAATAGCAGGTCAATCAATATCTGCTATTCTTTATCATAGAGTTTAAGAGAAATTGCTAACGCTACCTTATTCTAAACGGATATTGAGGTAGTCTGACTAATAAATAAATCACGATGACATCATGAAAGATTTTAAGATGGATTGAATGGAAAGTATTTCTTTATCGTAGTCTGTTTTCCTTCATGTTTATCATCACACACAATAGCAACACTGTGTTTAGCTCTAGTTATAGCAACATACAACTTTGCTCTTGTCTCATCTTTTAATTTCTGTTTACTAGGATTGATTAACCATTTTAGCATTTCTTTTGTTGGATAAATTAATGTCCTTGCATAAGTCTTTCCTTTTGATTGTCCAAAATTTAAACTTGGTGTTATATGGCTGGTCTTTGTTTTTTTACTATATCTAAGCTGCACTGCTGAATACTTTTTAAGGTAATCGACTATTTCATCAGATTTGATAAAATAGATACCCTCATGATTTGTCTCTTGTCTACATGCCTTACAATCACATGGCTTAGAAGATGGTTGATTAGGATATAACTTTGAAGAGAGTTCACATATTTCTTTGTTATTTCTATGTGACTCTTGCAATGTTTCTTCATCTATGAGGTAAAGAATATTCTGTTTATTATTACATTGCTCCAATATAAATTCTTTTATTTTTCCATTTTGGTATTTTGGGTATTTGCCTGATTTATGAGTATAATAAGTGGCTTGTCTTGGGTCTCCAGCCAATATTATTTGAGACTGGCTTTTTCCTAGAAGCTTTATTATTTCTAAATCATAACCAGTAAGATCTTGTACTTCGTCTATATATACGCAATCGTAGATTTTTTCTATTCTATCAATAATCTTGCCATTCGTCTTATTATTACAAGTGACTACAAATTTCGAAACTTTGTCAGAATAAATTCTCTTGTTGTTATCGAAATAAAATTGGATAAAATTCTTTTCTTCACTATAATACACTGGCTGATTCTTATTATTCTTATACCTAAGACCACTTCTTTTTTCGCAGAAATTTAGCCCCTTAATTTTAATATTGTATAATTTCTCATTTAAATTTCCTTTGTAGGGCTTTACCCCATGTTGTATTAAAAAAGAGAACCAAGTTTGGATTGTGACATGAGATGGTATTCCCCTATTATTTTTGTAAAAACTAGACTTAATTTCTTGCTCGTTTTCAAGAGTATAGGTTAGAAGAATGATTGATTTATCTTTATTCTGTATCGCTTCTTTAACTAGCTTTGTTGTTTTTCCAGAACCTGCAGAAGCGATATATAATTTATTGTTTATCTTCATGACTCCAATTTATTGCATTTTTTATATATTCTGGATACAATATTTTCTTCTTACTCTTAAAGATGTTAAGTGCTATATTAGCCTTGTTCTTTTTCATATAATTATAAATATTGCCTTTTTGAGAATTCCATTCTATTATTTCATGGAAACTATCTTTAATGTTTTTATTTGCATCTATTAGCTGTGGTTCCAATGTGTTAAGCGAATCATTTTTGTCCGAAGTAATTTCAATGTTGCTATAATCTTTGAAAGCCAAATATTTTTTAGCAATATTTTTTTCGTAATTACCATCATTATCGGTAAGAATATTAATAGGATTTTTCAGTACTTTAGCAATTTCAAGATATCTTTTAAAACTAAGAGATTCGAGAGTGATAATATCTATTTCATCTTCAATAGGTAATTTTCCATATTTATCCAAGTAAGCACGTTGAATGATAAGCTCATCAGATTTACCTTCTACCAATATACATTTTTTTGATAGTATAAATCTAAGGGTATCATATCCTGCAGATTTCATAAAGAAATCATAGGTGTCTTCAGTTAGAGAATTAAAGATAAAAGTCGAAGAATTATGTAATAGTATGAGTTTACTCAGATTCATCTTATTAGCAACAAAACTACTGTGTGTTGATAAGATGATTTGTTTGCCTAAAGATTTCTCTTGGATAGTTTTAATTAGAGAATTAAGTTTGGAATAAGATAAATGATTTTCGGGTTCTTCTAAAAGAATGAGATTACATTCTTCTTTTTTGTCTTGTGTTATAGCTAATAGCGTTTTTATGATACATTGTTCTCCTTTCCCAATTTGCTCAAATGGGATATCAGCTAAAAAGGTTTTAAGTTGATTTTCCCACGCATTTTTTGCAGACATATCTACAGATATGCTAAGGTTATTCAAGGGACTATCGATTGCATCATTTATACAGTTATTTATTCCATGAATAGCATCATCTTCTTTAAAGGCTTCTTTCAACTGTCTGTATGATTGAGCTAGACTTGCATTTTGTTTCGAGTTTAAATATTCTTTGATTATTTTTGATATATATATATCAGATCCATTTCTATACTTGTTCGAGGATGAATCAATGAGTATTGATTTAAGGGGTATACTTCTAGCTGTTATTATTCCAGTATCAGCAAAGTTAGACCAAGTTACTTTATAGTATTCTATAGGGATTGATGAAAGTCTGCTTTTATCTAGATTATCGTATTCTTCTTTAAATAGCTCGTCAAATTCAATTTTAAAAGAGATACCACATGCTTGTTCTCTATTAGAGTTGTTGCTTCCTGAAAATAAAGCTAATTTTTCTTCATCAAGATAGGCCTCGATGAGTATATAAGGAGGAGGTTGATGAGACATTCCTTTTAAACTATCAAGATATTCTTTTGTAATATCTTGATTAAAGAGATATGTTGATAAACTGTTCTTAATATAGCTACCATTAATGACTCCGCTTAATACAAGATGTAAGGCTTCTAATATTGTCGATTTGCCTGCATTGTTGTTTCCCACAATAATATTTATATCCTTATTAAAAGATATATTGAATCTCTTAAATATTTTATAATTTTCAATGACTAATTTTTTTACATACATGACTCTTTCCTTAAGGTATTTTATACTTGTATCCGATTACAAATATAATATTTTCTTGTGTATTATTTACTTATATTGTGAAATTTATATATGGTATTGTTTTTTAGTAACTAAAGTGTAAATGAAGACGTTTGTATTGAATAAATTAGTCATTACTGTAGTGCAGGATATCTGTTCATTAAATTCTATCGGAGTTGAGAATACAATAATATCCTTTTTCAACCTAACTTTTTATAATTGGTATCTTTGAATAATCTCTACAAAGAGTAGAACTCATTGCGGTATTACAGTTATTAGGAATAAAGGTAGAGACCTTGGTCTATTGAAATATATTTGTAGGGCATTTAGAATGACAATAATAAATAATTATTAAATTTGTCTTTTGAGGTGTATGAATACTAATCCAATAAATAATAACTATGAATATTTATTTCACAGACTTTTTCGATTTGCAAGAAGATGTATTAGACTCATATGGGGCATTTAATATATCATTAATAAATGATTTGCCTCTGTTCATTGATCCTTTTTTGATATTTGGCAGTGATAAAAAGGAATATCAAAAACTACACCAACAAATACTTAAGTATCTTACGTTTTTAAAGAAAAAATCTACACACTGCATAGAAATTGAATCAAAAATTAAATCACTGTTTACTTTCTCTGAGGTTAAACAAAATTGGCTAGGTTATAGTAAAGTAGGAAATGGTGGGAGTGGATTAGGTTCTAAATTTGGTCGTCAATTTTCTTCATCTTTGAACATAGTATTCGATGATTTGAATTGTGAAGAAATAACTCAATCATCTCATTTAGAAAAAGTTGGATTATTTGAAGTTGGAATAGGTAGAGATAATATAAGTGACTTAACAACTAATTTGATAAAGGAATTTCTATTAAACTATACTGAAGTATTTGCTCTTAAGAATATTGAGAGTAAATACTTGAAAAAGATAAACGTTGAAAAAGTATATTTTGATTATAAATTAGAACGATGGATGCCAAAAGAATTTACATTACCCTTTATTTTTCACGACTATGTCCTTTTATCACCTAAAGACTTATTGACAAAAGATAGTAATTGGATAAATCGGAAAGATTTAGACGGTAATTTTGATACAATTTGTCGTAGTATTTCAAACGGTCAATTAAGATATGAAATTTCGAATTACTTTACTGAACAACTGCCTAAGCCTGTTAATCAGAAAAAAAGTACAAAAAAAGAAATTTCTTGGGCAGCTCATTTGACAATAAATAAATATCCTATTATCATTAATTATTATGTAAAATGGAAAGAAGATAATGTGATTGATGCTAAAAATGTAGCTCAAGAGAATGTAAAAGAAGTACATGATTTTTTTGTAAAAAATATTCAATTCTCTTCAACTACTTTAAATAAGATAGGTTTTTATGATATACCTCCAACTACTTCCTATAATGAATCAATGAAGAGAGTCCTATTTTTAAAAGAAGCTATTGAAAACATGGATCTTTACCGTCTATTTTATTTAAATGATAAACCGATTAAGCGGGAATCTCATTTACAATTAATTTATCGTTTAACATGGTTTGCTTCATCTTATGATGTTAATCGCGAACCAAACAATGGAAGAGGACCAGCAGATTATACCGCATCTAAAGGGTCAAAAGATAAAACAGTAGTCGAGTTTAAACTTGCCTCTAATTCAAAGTTGAAACAAAATCTAGCTAAACAAGTTGATATCTATGAAAAAGCTAATAATACAAAGAAATCAATCAAAGTAATATTGTACTTTGATGATAAAGAATACAAAAAAGTGGTGACTATCTTAAAAGAATTAAAACTTGATAATAAAGAAAATATCATTTTAATAGATGCTGGAAAAAAAATATCTGCTTCAAATGTTAGGATTTAGAGAGAGTAGATTATAAGCGTTAGTTTTATTAATTTGTTTTCTAATTAGATAATAAAAACGGGTGGATAATAAAGTCTAAATGCTTTTATCTGTATCATTGAAAATATTGATATTTTTTTTTATTGTGAACATAGATTTCACAAGACCAGATAATCTTTGTATTATAATTATGGTTTAACTTAATACAAAGAAGAATGAAAACAATTTTTTTTAGATTAACTGCAATTGTGTGTGTGTTACTTTTTTCAGGTTGCTCGAATGGTGATGATAATCTTAGTTTTGATTATCCGTTGGAGACTCTTTATGGAACATGGGATGGTGTAGCCCTAAGAACAAGCTCTGATGATGACTGGATTTATATTCCCCAATATGTAGATTCTAAATTTGAATTTGGTGTAAAATTTAATAGTGACAAGACTTATTATGGTTTTGGCTATTTTGGCTATGGAAATGGTACATATACGGCTAGAGGGAAGAGAATTACCACGTATGTTGACGGGAAGGAGTATCTTTATTATGATGTTAAATTGTTAACTTCAACAGAGGCTGAGGCAATAATGAGAGAGACTGGTTCTGATAGTACCATAGGTATAAAATTGAAGAAACGATAGTTAAGAAACGAGACATAAGAAAAACGACTCCGTAATTATACGGAGTCGTTTTTTTTGTGAAATTGATTGGCCTATTATAAAATATTTTTTACACAAAAAATATAAGTCTATGTTAACAAAAAAGTGTACATTTGTGTATTGTGATCAGGCTGTAAAGTGAATTCTTATTTTAATGAGCAATCGTTCTCGTTTTGAAAAATGGAGATCTCAAAATGAATAGAATTTGATTAATCCGAATATTATAGTTGTAAATATAAACGATGAAACTAAAAAGATTATCGCCGTTGAGGTATCCTGGAGGAAAGGCAAAAGTTCTCGAATTTATAATGAAGGTAATAAAAGAAAATAATTGTATTGGTACAGAATATGTGGAACCTTATGCGGGAGGGGCTGGTGTAGCACTTGGCCTTTTGGTCGGAGGGTATGTATCTCAGATTCATATAAATGATATAGATAAGGGTATCTATTGCTTTTGGGAAGCAGTTCTTGAAAATACTGAATTGTTTATTGAGAAAGTAGTAAATACTGAAGTTACCGTGGTAGAATGGAATAATCAAAGATTAATCAACAACCATCAAGAAGGGTACACTAATCTTGAAATCGGCTTTTCTACCTTTTACCTGAATAGATGTAATCGTTCGGGCATTATCAAAGCTGGTTGTATTGGTGGGAAAGATCAATCTGGAGTGTATAAAATAGATGCAAGGTTTAATAAAGAAAATTTAGTTAAACGTATAAGATTAATAGCCTCATATAAAGAGGCTATTCATTTGTACAATGAAGATACATTAGTGCTTCTTAAAAGTAAAAGAGAACAATTCAATCATATGATATTATATCTTGACCCTCCTTATTATGTGAAGGGTTCAAGTTTATATCGAAATTCGTACATACATAAAGATCATCAAGACATCTTAGATGAGGTGAAAACATTTAAAGGACATTGGATTGTTAGCTATGATAATACTCCCAAAATCATCGATATCTATAATCATATCAGGAGTAAAGAGTTTAATATAATGTATTCTGCTGGTGATAAAAAGAAAGGGCAAGAAATCATGTTCTTTTCTGAAAGTTTAAAGATTCCTGAATGTGATGTCATAATAAAATAACCCTTTCTCTATACTATTATTCTCTATCTTTTATTAGCTTGTCTAGCAGTTACAGCTTGATAAATCAATTCTACTGCTTGCTGTGTGGTATACTTAGAACTATCGATGGTCAAGTCATAATTGGTAGCATCATTCCAAACTTGTCGTGTGTAATGTAAGGTGTATTCTTCGCGTTGGCGGTCACGTTTCTCAAGAGCACGTACTGATACTTCATGGTCTAGATGACAGTCTTGAGCTATTTTTTTGCGACGATATTCGTAGTCTGCATGGACAAATAGACTAAACTGGTTTGGATTTTCTTGTAAGATGAAGTTGGCACAACGCCCCACGATGACGCAAGGACCTTGCTGACTCAGTTGACGGATGATTTTGCTTTGTACTAGAAATAAAGCGTCGAGGGGGTGATTTTTCTTCACATATGCGTAATTTTGTTCGTAAAGTTCAAATAGCAAGGTATGTGTCAATTTTTGTTCGTTGGCTTGGATGTATTCAGGGGAATATCCTCCTGCCTTTATGGAAAGGTCTATTAATTCGCTATCGTAAAAAGCAATACCGAATCGGTCTGCCAAAGCTTGCCCTAGTTCGTGCCCACCACTACCGTATTCACGTGATATTGTGATCACGAGATGTGGGAAGCGTGTATCTTGTCTAGGAGATTGACTTTGCGCGTCAGCAAGAACTTCTTCAATAGCTACCTCAGGGGCACTTGGGGTCAAGTGGTCTAGCATATGGACATACTTGTTAATGAATTTGATAAGGAACCCGACAAGGAGTGCCGCCACTATGGTGCCTTCGCGTAGACCTCGTATCTCATGGAAAAAGAGCCAAGAACCAACTAGTCCGATGATGACCATCGTACTATCTACGCCTATCTTTGCTTTACCAAATTCGATATCAAAGGTGTCATGTATAGCCATGGCAAGTCCTTCACCTGGTAGGTAGGTGATATTGGTTTTTACTATCATAAATATACCGATAGCTAATCCGACACAACCGAGTAGGCAGTAGATGGCTTGGACAAAGTAATTGGTGGGATGAAGGGCTTGGACAAGCCATAGATTCCAGTTGATAAATAGGCCGAAAATAGATACTGCGGGAAACTGGATGAGCTGAAATAGTTTGTAGTTGCGTCTGAGTAGACACATCTGCATAATCATAATCAAGACATTCATCACTACTGTTAGAGATCCTATAGATAGTTGGGTCCAACGAAGTGAACCGACATAGGGAATACAAGAAACGGGGGATACCCCTAGATCTGCTTTGATTGATAGAGCGACTCCAAGAGCCATAAAGAAAAGTCCCACGATAAATATGGGGATACGTAATAAATACTTGTTTTTATCCATTAATCTTTTTTTATTTCACGATGCAAAAGTACTTAAAAAAAATGGGGTGGGAAAAGAATCTGTCGTTTTCACTTCATCTCGCCTAGGATTAATAGTGACTGGGACGTACTTAGTTATGGGAACTACCCCATGGAGTCGTTGCTATATCTTTTATTTAGTATCCTGGATTCTGCGTTAAATTCTCATTGGTTTCCATTTCATCGAGAGGTATTGGCCATAACCAGCCTTTCGAGGCATCAAATTGGCGAGCTTCTAACCAATTTTCTTCAAATTTCCATGTAGATGCATTGGCTGGATTAGACAGATTATTTTTGACATAGCCATATACATCGTGAATCAGTGTGGTATCTTTCCAGCGAAGCATATCTTTGTAACGAGTACCTTCCATCACAAATTCGACCCGTCGTTCATGACGTAGGATTTTACGTAATTGGTCGGTAGTGAGTCCCGTGCCTTCTACATCTTCAATCTTTTGCATACCTACGCGGGCTCTTACTTCATCTATCAAATCATAAATCTCTTGGTCTGTGCTCCCCGTTTCGATTAGTGCTTCTGCACGCATCAATAAAATATCTGCATATCGGAAAATAATGGTGTTGATCGCACAATCTCCTGTGTCGTTGTTATGTTCATCTGCATATTTACGAGGGCGTGCGCCGGTAAGGTTAGTGTCATCTGCTGGAATGAAAATCCCTGACTTGTAATTCGAACCAGGCAACACAACCGATGCTGCTAGACGAGGATCGCGATTGGTATAAGGGTCTTGAGGGTCATATCCTGAATCGCTGTCTGTGATAGGGAGACCGTTGGTCATGTAGAAACTATTGATACAATCTAAAGTGATGTTTCCAGTTGGCCATACCGTAAAGGATAAGCAGGATGATGGCCAAGGTTGATTGGCTACTGATGAGATGTATTCTATATCAAAAATGACTTCACTATTGTTTTCGTTTGCTTCTTCGAATAAGCTAGCATAATCGTTGTAAAGTGAATATACTTCTAAATCCATTACCTCTTTTGCGGCTTTGGCAGCTTCAGACCATTTTTCATTGTATAGAAGTATCTGTGTTTCCAATGCTAGTGCAGCTCCTCGAGTAGCTCTTCCGAGGTCGCTGGAATAGGTCTTCGGTAGATGGATTTTACAATAATCGATATCATCTAAAATGGCATCTAAAACTTTTGACTTTGCTACGCGGGATACGTTTGCACTATCCAATGTTTGTGTACCTAAGATCAGGGGAACATCTCCAAAGAATGTAATAAGGTCAGCATATGAATAGGCTCTTAAAAATCGTGCTTCGGCAGTCATTTGCGTGATAACGGATTCATCAATGGGTGCTTCAGCTACACTGCTAAGAAATAAGTTTGCTCGTGCAATAGTTCTGTAGTCTTGTCCCCAACGTGCTGATGAAGCCCAACTATTGGAATTTTGAATCCATTCTCCAAATTCTTTTGAACCTTGCCACGCATCTTCACAGTAGTTATTGTCTGACATGAAATCTAATTGATACCAAAAAGTAGGTGTCGCTATAGGACGCAATGAGTTATAGACTCCTGTGAGTCCCATATTACATTCTGTGACTGTTGAATAGAAGGTTGATGAAGAGAATGTGTCTTCTGGATTTTTATCTAGAATATCACTAGCACAACTAGTCATCATTGCTAGGGCTAATGTGAAAATAAGGTCTTTATATAGATGTTTCATGATTTTTTTATTTAGAAATTAATATTTACTCCCACTGTATATATACGCACTTGTGGGAAGGATTCTGCTCGTGTTGATGAGGTTTCTTGTTCTGGGTCGAAGCCTTTATAGTCGGTGAAGGTCAGTGCATTTTGAATGTTACCATATATACGTACTGTACAATCATTGAGTAATGGAAATAGTTCTTGATCAAATGTATAACCCAATTCGATATTCTTAAGACGTAAATAGGAGGCATCTTCCATATAAAATGTGGAGTGAATATTTTTCTTGGAATCGGTGAGAGTTACTGCAGGCATAGAATTACTAGGGTGTTCTGGAGTCCAACGATTTTTCCACCATGTACCGCAATTGGCTACTCCACTGAAGCAGGTAGATATCTCGTAGTAAGTGTATCCATCGATACCTTGTACCCCTTGCCAAAACATACTGAAATCAAATTTGTGCCAATCTGCATTGAATTGCCATGAATATTGGAAGTCTGGAAATTGGTCTCCGATTACGGTACGGTCATTGGTCATGTCTACTTTGCCGTCATTGTTGAGATCTTTAAATTTTAAGTCACCTGGCTGTGCCGTATAGTTATCGACGTCTACCACACCGTCTTTTAAGGTGTAGTTTCGATCTTTATGAGCAATAGACTCATCACTGCTGTTTTGCCAAGTAAAATCTGAAATCTGATAGATGCCATCCTGTTTGTATCCATAAAATGAGTTGATTGGATAATCCTCTGCTAATACTGTTGCTCCATTAATTATCGGACTTGAGCCATTAAGGTCGATGACTTTGTTGTCGATATGTGATAGATTTAAGGTAGAACCGATTCTTAGACTGTTGTGGAATCGTTTGTTGTATTTTAAACTAAATTCGAAACCTTTATTTTCTACTTTTCCTGCATTGACATATGGTGCACTTAATCCTCCCATAGTCGCTGGGATAGTAGTCTGCATCAAAATGCCATCTGTCTTCTTAATGAAATAATCAGCAGTCACTGAGATACCGTTAGTCAAGGCTATATCGATACCTATGTCTGTCTGTTTGGTCGTTTCCCAAGAAGTTTCTGTATTAGACATGTTTGTAGATGCTATTCCTGAATAGAGTGTCCCATTGAATGGATAATTTTGTCCGCTGCTGAAAGTTTGACTGGCTACGTAATATGAATTGATATTCTGATTGCCTAATTTACCCCAAGATGCACGTATCTTGAGTAAGTCTAACCATTGATAGTCTTCCATAAATTGTTCTTCTGAAAGAAGCCATCCTGCAGAGAATGATGGAAAGGTTCCCCAACGGTTCCCACTTGCAAATCGAGAAGACCCGTCTTGACGAACGTTTGCTTCAAATAAATATTTGTTGTCAAAGATGTAATTGATGCGACCAAAGTAAGATTGTAAGCCGAGGGCATATTTTCCTGAACCGTTGGTAGCAGTGGATGCATCACCTAGGTTAAGCACACGCTGGGTATTGTTAACAAAATTCTTTCGATAGCCACTGGTCCAGTTCCATTTAAACTCTTCTTCAGAATATCCAGCCAACAGATTGAATTGGTGGTTACCTATTTTCTTCTTATATTTTAGTAATGAAGTCAAAAGCGATTGTGTGTCCAATGAGTTGGATTCAGATAGATTCGCTGCATTTGTTGTGGTGCCTCCTGAAGGCAAATATAATGTGACATTTGACTGAAATGAATTTGTATTGCTATGTTTCACATTGTATCCATAGGTCAATTGATAACTGAAATCTTTTAATATTTCGTATTCGGCTTCAAACTGTCCGTTGAAGACATAGCGGTTTGTCTTGTTTGTACTTCCTGTCTTGACATTTGCATAGTTGCTCTCTTCACCGTTGAGTGCCATGAAATGACCATCTTCATTGTATAGGGGATATACTGAGGCTGCAGTTGCATTTAGTTCGCAGCCCCATACTGAATGTGGCTCTTGTTTCTTACCTATATTGCCTGATAGACGAGTCGTTAAGCGTAGTTTCTTGTTCAAATAATATGAATCTACGTTGACACGAAAGTCTGTCTTGTTATATGATGTTCCTATAAGTGCCCCATCTTGGTCTAGGTATCCAAGCATGATTGCATAGTGCATGTCATCTGTACCTCCAGTGAAGTTTAGACGATGACTATGAATATTTGCTTCGCCATAGTAAACGTTGAAATAGTTTATATTAGGATATAAGGGATTGGTTCCACTCTTGAATAGTCCAATCTCATCTGCACTGTATTTTTCTGCCATATTACTATTGACACAGGCTTCATTATATAGTGTCGAATAATCATAGGAGTTGAGTACATCGGGGAGGGCGGTGACCTCCTGAATACCGGTATAGCCATCATAGGATATCTTCATCTTGCCTTTTACACCTTTTTTGGTCGTAATCAATACGACACCGTTCGCAGCACGATTACCATATATAGCAGCTGATGCAGCATCTTTTAGTACAGAGATTGATGCTATATCATTCGAACTCACATCTGACATACTACCGGGAAATCCGTCTATCAAGACTAGCGGGTCACTATTGTTCAGTGTACCGATACCACGAATATTGATATCAGAACCGTCATCACCAGGCTTGCCTGATTTCTGTAAGGCATAGACACCTGTGACAGTACCTTGTAAGGCATTACTAGAATTTGTTATTGGACGTGCTGCCATGTCATCCATGGTGACACTACCTACCGAACCTGTCAGATTTGCTTTTTTTTGTGTGCTATAACCTACGACGATGACTTCATTGAGTTGTTTGTTATCTTCTTTCAGGGTTATGATGAGTTCATCTCCTGATACATTTACTATATGGGTGATAAATCCGATATACGATACCTCTATCTTTTTTCCAGTAACAGATAGTGAGAACCGTCCATCAAAGTCTGTTATAGTTCCATTGTTTGTTCCACGCTCTATGACTTTAGCCCCGATTATGGGTTCACCATTTAGATCTTTGACTGCTCCATGAATTTTGGTTTTCGCTTGTTGAATTTCATGATTTATTCCTTTTTTTGTCCGACTCGGATTAGTCGCATAGGTCGGAATGATAGCAAGACAACATCCTAGAGTTGCCATGAAAATACGTTCTTTTAGAACATTCCTTAGTAAATTGTACATGTTGATAAATTTTTATGTATTCAAGTATTAAATTAAGCACTGGTTAAGCGCTTATGTGTTAGTTTTCGTTTTTAAATATGAATATAAAATTTAATTTATCATTTTAATTTTATGGATTATATGGCAGGAAAACGATATGTAGACCTTATTTCACGATGATTGAACTCTTTGATTGTCACTTCTATGGTCACTTGTTTATCTGCAGGTATAGTTACGTCGAAGCCGACTCGCTGTGTACCGGGATTGGGTGTGTCATAACAATGCACAGGGTCGTTAGATATTTTTCTCATTGTTACTGGATAGGGAGACGATACTTGCAGTGTCATTTGATGATTTCCTTTCCAAAGTAAGAGGCTTTGTTCCCCCGTGATTTTTGCTTCTACGGCGGTTTGCATGATCCAACTAATTACTGCTGGATGGCTTGTTGTTGTCACAGAATCTATAACATGGAGTATCTCATGATTGTCGAGAAAAATTTCTCGATGTGCTGTCTTTAAGTCTCTGGCTAGAGTCGAAGACAAATCGATTGCTGCTCCTCGTTTTTCAGGAGTCTCATAGATCTGAGTGATGGCTGCATATCCGGAGACGAGATGTTTGTGTCCATTTATAGTAAGGGTGCTATGTGCTTGGTTGCTTAGCCGGAATACGTCCCATCGTTGACTTTCTTGATGGCTATCCCATAAGTTGATACCTTGTTTTTCAAGAGGATAATATTCTTCCATTCCTAAATCGATAGACCAGCGAATACCGTATTTCTCATAGATGAATGATCCAGCATCCATATGTGCATGACTGTGAGATGCTGATCCACCTTTGATTCCTAGATAGGTCGCTTGTGAACTTTCCCAATCACTTCGGTAGATATAAACGGGAGTTTCTCCTTCATTGCTCCAATAGTGTTCTTTTGGCTTAGTGACTTCTAATCGTCCTAACTGTGCTGCATAAATTAGCAATGTTGGCATCAGACGTGGTTCGGATAACTCCACATGGGGATTGTTTAGGTGTTGTAATGTAATCCAAAGTAATGATGGGTCATCTCTCTGACTAGCCATCCAGAACATCATAGGGAATGTAATGCTTGACCAACGGCAGTCTGAGAAAGCAAAGGCATAGTCAGCAGGGGTCGTCATAAATTCTATGAATCGAGCTGATTGTAAGAAACTCGAATTTACTGCTAGTCCAAAATCTGTATTAAAAGACGTTTGAAAGGCGGATATAAGCATCACTTCAAAGGCGACACCGTATCCCCAATAGTCATATCCTTCGGGATAACCACCATCAGGCTTGAAACAGTTAAGGGCGATAGGATTTGTCTCAAGACAACGACGTATTATCTTTCTAGACCACGTCGGAATCTCATCGTGGCAAGCTAGTGCTGCATAAGTCAATCCGCTATTGCATACCGAGTTCCAGTTGGTATCCGATTGATAAAACCAATTGACATGGCTATCTTCACTTGGGATGAAAGCTTGTTTTACTATAGCTTGACATATCGTCGTCTTAGTCGTGGTGTCGAGGTAGTCGTATAACCAATCGTAACCAATTCCCACTGCCATCGCCATTTCCCCTACATCAAGGAAATGGCTAGGGTTCCAATCTGGAAAGGCACATACGGTGAGCATGACTTCTCGAGCACAATCGGCATAGCGAATGTCTTTGGTCATCCTATATGTATAGGCTAAATAAAAAATTCGTTTCAATGCTTCTCGTGAGACAAAAAGTAGACGCTTGCCTTGTTTCTTATATATTAGTGGTGGTTTATCTAAGATAGAGTCACTAATGTCTTGTATTTCATTGTCATATTTAGCAAGGATAGGGAAGTGTTTGATTCCTTGTCGGATGGTTTCTATTTGTCCTTTCTTCAAAAGCAAACGGGGGTGCTTGCTTAGCTGCTGGTAGTCGACCTCTTGAGCAGCCATAGGGAAGAAGATCAAGCTCATTATTGTTATAAGTAGCCAGTTTCGTTTTTGCATAGTTTGGTGAGTCTTCAATACTATAAATTGGTGTTTTATGAATCACTAATCCCATCCTGGATTTTGCTCTATAATTGCTCCTGTATTCGAATCAATCACACTTTGAGGTATCGGGAATAGGGTCCAATCTGTTATCTTGGGTTGGGAAGTGGAGAAGTTGGGCTTGACCGTCTCTGTCGAATAGGCTCTTGAAGTGCTTATATTTATGACTGGTTTACCAAGACGTCCTTGTTTAGTGGTGATCATTATCACACCATTGGCAGCTTTTGAACCATATGCTGCTAGTGATGTTGCGTCTTTGAGGTGTGACATACCCGATGTAGGATATTTCTATTTGGTTTCCAAGAACTGATAGTGTAAATTTACCATCAAAGTTAGTAATGGTTCCATTATTCCTCGATTTTTCCATTATTCTGGCACCAATAATTGGTTCACCATTTTGGTCTCTTATTATTCCTTGGACCTTCTTTCTTGTTTGTAAATTTTCGTAATTTGTTTCTGGAATGTTTCCAGGTGCTGCGTTTAATGGAACAATACTTAGACAACATCCAAATAATGCCATATAAATACGTCCCTGAATAATGCCACTCAGTAAATTGTTCATCGTAGTGTTTTTTAAGGTTTTATTATCGTAATGTGTATTAGACTAATCAAAGTCAACTCTAAATTTTACTTCTAATTTAAATGGAAAAATCTCATATCACAATAAAGAATGTATCATTATTTCAATCAAAACTGATGACTTGACATGATTTCACGATGATTGAACTTAGGAATCTTGTTTTACTGATTGTGCGGTGTGTTTCGTAAGCACGAGTTATAGTGATTGGTTGATTCATTTTCATTCATAAGTTCTGTTTTTTCGTTGTATGCATGTCCAATAACGTATTTTGTACCTCTTTGAATCACTAGTGGATAGGTTTTAGGGGATTATGACTTATTTTTGTCTCATCAATAAATTTTTAATTAAAAACACTGTATAGATGATGAACTACAAACGTATTCTGTTTGCTCTATTATTTTTTATTATACCTGCTATAACTTCGTGGTGTAATACGAACACACTGAATAGGATAAATACGAACGAGGGAGCAACCGATCGTGAACTATGGAGCAATGTGCTCTACCGTATGGCTGCTCCTGTACTGAGTAACATGAGTAAAGGGGAACTGCAACAAAACATGGATGTCGAACTTAGTCCTATTTGGGATGGACGAAATCCTAAGGTGACGTATATGGAGTGTTTTGGACGATTGATGGCTGGCTTAGCTCCATGGTTGGCTCTTCCTGATGACCAAACGGATGAATCTAAGATGCGTCATCAACTTCGTGAGTGGGCACTTGCTAGTTATAAACAGGCTGTTGATCCTGACAGTCCTGATTATCTTTTATGGCGTGAAGAAGGTCAGACACTTGTGGATGCTGCTTATGTTGCCGAAAGTTTTCTCAGAGCGTACGATACGTTGTGGGAGCCGCTTGATAGCCTCACCAAAAAACGCTATATCGAAGAGTTTCAACAATTGCGTCGGGTGACTCCCCCCTATACTAATTGGGTACTTTTCATGTCTACTGTAGAGTGTTTCCTGAAGAAGGTTGGTGCTCAGTATGATTATTATCGTATCGTATCGGCTTTTCATGATGTAGAAAATTGGTATGTTGGTGATGGCTGGTATGCTGATGGTCCTGACTTTGCTTTCGATTATTATGGGAGTTACGTGATTCATCCGATGTATGTCGAATGTCTCCAAGTTATGACTGATGCAGGTAAGCATGACCAATGGCAGATTCCTGGTAGTCACTATGACGTTGCTGCGAAGCGTTTGCAACGGTTTGCTGAAATTATTGAACGTTTGATTTCTCCTGAGGGTACTTATCCTGTATTTGGTCGGTCTATACCATATCGTACTGCTGTATTGCAACCTCTTGCTTTGACTGCTTTGCGACATGAATTGCCTGAGAAGTTGTCACCTGGACAAGTTCGTGCTGCTATGACGGCGGTGATTACTCGTATGTTTGCTGGAAACCAGAATTTTAATAGCGATGGATTCTTGCTACTTGGCTTTAATGGTGCACAACCAAAAGTGGCTAATCGCTATACAAATAATGGTAGCCTTTATATGGCTTCTCTTGCTTTTTTACCACTCGGCTTGCCTGCTGATGACCCATTCTGGACTGACCCTTCTGAGGCATGGACGTCCAAGAAAGCGTGGGGTGGAGAAAATTTCCCACAAGACCATATGCAAAAACTAAAATAGTAGATGACGGCTTGTAGAAGCTGGCTTATATATAAAATAATAGGATGAGAAGAAAAAGAATGATGTACTGGTTGTGCCTATTCGTTGCTGGCGCTGGTTTAACAGCTTGTACCCCGCATGAGCAGACACAGTCTGCTGATGATGTGATTGAGATTATCAAGCGTGTTAACAATCATTGGCAGGCTAATCATACGAGTGAAAGTTCCTTTTTCTGGAGCAATGGTGTATACCATACGGGAAATATGGAGGCTTTTTTATTAACCCAAGATACGACATACTTGAGATATAGTGAAGATTGGGCGAAGCACAATCACTGGAGAGGAGCTGATTCGGACAACCGCAAAGATTGGAAATATTCTTATGGAGAATCTGACGATTTCGTTTTGTTCGGAGATAATCAAGTCTGTTTTCAAACGTATGTAGATCTATTCTGTATCGCTCCTGATTCACAGAAGATAGCTCGTGCTCGAGAGGTTATGGAGTATCAAATGAGTACTTCTAAACGGGATTATTGGTGGTGGAGTGATGGATTGTATATGGCAATGCCGCTGATGACTAAATTGTATCGTATCACAAAGAATGAACTGTATCTTGATAAAATGTATGCGTATTTTCAATATACTGATAGCGTGATGTGGGACCACAATGCTGGTCTGTATTACCGTGATGCGAAGTATGTATATCCTAAGCATAAGACAATCAATGGTAAGAAGGATTTCTGGGCTCGAGGTGATGGTTGGGTTCTTGCTGCATTTGCCAAAGTACTTCGTGATTTACCAGAAAGTGATGCCCACCGGGAACTTTATCTGAGTCGTTATCGTCAACTAGCTGCTTCAGTAGCTGCTTGTCAACAGAAAGAAGGATATTGGACACGTTGTTTGCTTGATCCTCAAGTAGCTCCTGGACCCGAAACAAGTGGAACTGCTTTATTTACTTATGGACTCCTTTGGGGGATAAATAATGGGGTGTTGCCCGCAGAAAAGTATATCCCTGTAGTGAAACGGGCTTGGCATTATTTGATGTCGACGGCCCTTCAAACTGATGGGACTATAGGGTATGTACAGCCAATCGGAGAGAAAGCCGTTTCAGGACAGGTTGTTGATGCTAACTCGACATCTGACTTTGGGGTCGGGGCTTTCTTACTGGCTGCTTGTGAGTATACGCGTTTCTTGAAAAATAAGCCTGCTACTTCTGTTGCTGAGGATGATTTTGTAGCTTATCTCTTTGTCTATTTTACTGGCAATAAGAAAGCTCAAGAGGCTATCCATCTAGGAGCAAGCTTGGATGGGTATTCATTTTTCTCATTGAATGGGAATCAACCTATCATTGCTTCTGATACGATTAGTTCTACTGGTGGAGTGCGTGACCCGCATATTTTGAGGTGTGAGGATGATTCTACTTTCTATTTGGTTGCTACTGATATGGTTAGTGCTAATGGATGGAATTCTAATCGTGCGATGGTCTTGATGAAATCAACTGACTTGGTTAATTGGACACATACGGTTGTCAATATTCAAGAGAAGTTTGCGCATCAGGATAATCTACAAAGGGTGTGGGCTCCAGAGACTATTTATGATTCAGAGGCTAAGAAGTATATGATATATTGGTCTATGAAGTATGGCGATGGTCCTGATGTTATTTATTATGCTTATGCTAACGATAATTTTACTGATATCGAGGGGGAACCTAGACAATTGTTTTTTCCTGAAAATGGAAAGTCATGTATTGATGGAGATATTATCTATCGAAAAGGTATTTATCATTTGTTTTATAAGACTGAGGGACATGGTAATGGTCTAAAAGAAGCGACTGCTTCTTCTTTGACTTCTGGTCAATGGACTGAATATCCTGATTATAAGCAGCAGACGACTGATGCGGTTGAGGGTGCAGGGGTCTTCAAACTGATTGGTAAAGATCGATATATTTTGATGTACGATGTCTATGGAAAGGGACATTATCAATTTACTGAAACTACGGATCTACAAAATTTTTCGCTTATAGATAATGTAGTAACGATGAATTTTTCGCCTCGACATGGGACAGTGATTGCTATTACACATAAGGAATTGAAGCGTCTGATTAATAAGTGGGGTGGAGCGGTTCATTTCAAATCTGTATTATAGTTCTTGTGTAGAAAGTGTATCTATATAGAGATGCTGTTCTCATTATAACTATATTTGTATCTGAAAATTGATATCTACAGATAGTGACTATTATAGTGTTGCTATAACGACTAAACGAATAAGTTCATGAAATTGCTAAACTTAAATCATTATTACTTGTTATTGATAGCTGTCTTGGGGCTACTATGGTCAACTGATGTCTCCGCAGAAGCCAAATTTGTCTTTAAGCCATTGCCCAATTTTAATGCTATTTCTACGACTGAAGTGCGTCGACTCTATCAAGATAAAGATGGTTATCTTTGGATTGCTACGACAAGTGGGCTTTATGCTTATGATGGTTATCAGATTCGTACTTTCAAAAACAATGCTAAAACTCCTTATTTACTAACTAACAACAATATCCGTTGTATGATTGAAGATGACCAGCATCGACTTTATATAGGGACCAATAGTAGTCTGAATGTGTTGGATAAGAGTCATTTTACCATGTCACATATCAATCATCCTGTATTTAACAACGTAGAAATAGAAGCATTGTATGCTTGTTCTGATGGTTCTGTATTGGTAGGTACGGTCAAAGGGTTGGTGCATTACGACCCAAAGTCTGATTCTTGTTCTGTTTATAGAGATAAAGATAATCGAGAATGGTTGACCAAACAATCTATTGCTTTCATTGGTGATGATTCTACAGGACACATATGGATTGGAACCTATGGCAGTGGATTGTATTGTATTGATTCTAAAACTAATATATGTACTGATTTCTCGGGCTCTATTGCACCTAATTATTCTGTGCTCAACGTACTTGAGGATAGTCAACATCGTATATGGGTCGGTACTTGGGATGGACTTTATTTGATGAGCCATCCATATGATCCTGCAAGAACAGTTTTCAACCCTTACTTACATCAGGCTGATGATAAGCGGTCGTTGTCTAATAATATCGTATATGCACTCGCTGAGGATATGCATTCTCATTCATTATGGGTCGGTACACGTAGTGGATTGAGTATTCTTGATTTGAATAGTTTAGATGCTGGTTTTGTCAATTATTTGCCTGGACATAAACGGGATTTCCCATTTAATGAGGTTGATGCTTTGATTAGTGATAGTCAAGGAGGAATGTGGGTTGGCATGCTTGGAGGTGGCGTTTATTATGCCGATACAAAAGCGAAACTCTTCAAACAACATAATCTAAATAGAATAAGAAAAAGAACGGCTTCACGGTCTGTTCGTAGTCTTATGGTCGATCAGAAAAATAGGGTATGGTTAGGTATCGGAAGTTATGGTTTCGTCCTCGAGTCTGAGATGCCTAACGGCCGTTCTTCATATACTTATTGGCAAGACATTCCTGCATTTGAAAATGTGACTGACCTACCGACTATCAATACCATCGTGCAGTCACCTACTAATCACAAGGTCTATTTGGGTACCTTTAGTGATGGTGTCTATGTTTATGATGAACGAGCTTCTGCTAGTAAACAGTTAGAGCATGTTACATGGAATAATTGTAAATGGTTGCCTAACATAAATGTTTACAGTATTCTTGAGGATACGAATCAGAATATGTGGTATGGTACCAGAACAGGACTCTGTTATGTGAAATCTGATGGAGACGGTTTCTCGTTTATTCCTTGCTATATCAACGGTAAAAACATATCGCAAGATACTTTTCGATGTATCACTCAGACAGCTGATGGCGCTATATGGGCTGGTACAGATAATGATGGTGTCATTAGAATCGTTGGGGACACAGATGACCCAGCTAGTTTTGTTATGACCCAGTATGCATTGGTCAATGGTCAACTCAATAGCAATGATGTCCAGTGTATCTTTGAGGATAGCAAAGGTCGCTTGTGGATCGGTACTGATGGAGGGGGACTTAGCCTTTATGATGAAGATACAGATCGATTCTTATCTGTCAATGAACAACTCGACATTCATCTGGATGGCATTTTCTCAATCGAGGAGGCAAATGATGGGATGTTGTGGATGGGAACAAATGGTGGATTGTTCTCTTTGTTTACCCCTGATTATTTAGCTAATAGTACTTTTCATCTTTATGATAAGCGTGGTGGATTACAGGATAATACATTCTTGAGTCATGCTGCTTTTAAGACATCAGATGGAAAACTGTTTTTTGGTGGACATAAAGGATACAATTCTTTTTATCCTAGTGAGATAAAGGTGCAGCACAAACCGATTTCTGTCTTAGTCACTGATATTAAAGTTTTCAATACTTCATGGCATGATTTGGATGATGTCCAACGAACTAAAGTTAGTTCCTTGGCTCCTGAATATACGCGTGATGTTCGTTTTAATTATGATCAAAATAATTTCACTATTGAATTTTCGTCATTGGATTACTTTAATATCCGTAATGATAAGTTTGCTTACCGCTTAGATGGTTTCGAAGAAGAGTGGCATGTGGCAAGTTCGACTCGTCATTTTGCTTACTACAATAATCTTGATGCAGGTACCTATTATTTTCGTGTCAAAGCAATGGGAGAAAATAGTCAATGGGGACCTGAACATCCGAAGATTAGAATCGTGGTGTTGCCACCAATGTGGGCTACTTGGTGGGCAAAACTTAGCTATTGTGTCTTCGTCATTCTACTCGCTTGGTTAGCCTTGCGTATCTTCTCTAATCGTATGATTCTGGAAAACCGATTGCGTCTAGGACGCTTAGAAAAAGAAAAGCTTGAGGAACTGAACCAGCTCAAATTGAAATTCTTTACTAATGTGACTCATGAGTTACTTACACCACTGGCTATTATTCGTGCTGGTGTGGAGGAACTGAAATTGGAGGCTCCGCATCAGGTGGGTATCTACCAAATCATGGATAACAATATCGTGCGACTTATGCATCTGCTGAGGCAGATGTTGGAATTTAGAAAATCTGAAACAGGAAATCTGAAATTAAGTCTTACACTAAATGATTTAGTCGCTTTTGTGCAGGAAGCAGCGAATTGTTTCAAACCACTAACCACTAATAAGCAGTTACACTTCACCATTGAATGTCCACATCTTTCGATGATGGGGTATTTTGATACTGATAAATTGGACAAAATAATCTATAATTTATTATCAAATGCTGCGAAATATAATAGTAAAGGTGGATATATCAAGCTCTCTCTAGATTATGGAGAAGATAAAGACTTCGCTGTGTTGAAGGTCGCGGATAATGGTCGCGGAATTTCTCCTGAGAATATGAAGAGTTTATTTAGTCGATTCTATGATGGGGAATATCGTAAATTTCGTACTTCAGGTACTGGAATTGGTCTAGCATTGGTCAAGGATCTTGTAGAATTGCATCGTGGAAGCATCAGTGTAGATAGTGAAGTGGACAAGGGAACAACTTTTGATATAGTGATTCCTATTAAAAGAGAATATTATGATGAGTCTCAAATAGCTGATTCTCAACTTGAGGAAAATAAGGAGGTAGCAGTCTCTTCTGAGATTCAAGCGGTTACTCCATGTGTCGTTTCTAATCAGAAGTCATCAACTGAAGTAGTGGATGAACTTGATGAAAAAGACTTGCAGTCGGATGATATGGCTGTACAGTCTGTAGAGGATAAGAGTATGACGTTGTTGCTTGTGGAAGATAACGAGGATTTGTTAGCATTGATGAGTCAGTTGCTTTCGCATTATTATCAGATAGTGACTGCTACTAATGGGGAGGAAGCTCTTGATATTATTGCAAAACAACCAGTTGATATCATCGTTTCGGATATTTTAATGCCTGTAATGGATGGTATTCATCTTTGTAGAGTGCTCAAATCTGATATTAATCAATGCCATATTCCTATTATTTTACTTACGGCTAAAACTGAAGGAGAAGATAGGACCGAAGCTTATGATTCGGGTGCGGATGCTTTCATCGCTAAGCCATTTAATGTATGTGTGCTTCGTTCAAGAATACGTAATCTAATTAGAGCTCGTGAACATCAGGCTAGTGATTTCAAGCATCAATTGGTTTTTGAAGCCAAGAAGCTTAATTTTACTTCTCTTGATGAGGATTTCTTGAACCGAGCTATTGCTTGTGTCAACAATCATCTTGATGATTCAAGATTTGACCAAAAAATGTTTGTCGAAGAACTGGGAACTAGTAAATCGACACTTTACAAGAAACTCAAATCATTGACTGGCCTCAATACGTCAGGGTTTATTCGTAATATTCGACTCAAGTCTGCTTGTAAATTGATCGATGAAAATGGTAGTATAAGAATATCGGATTTAGCTTATACCGTTGGTTTTAATAATCCTAAATATTTTAGTACGTGTTTCAGACAGGAGTTTGGACTCTTGCCTAGTGAGTATATGGAGAAGAAAAAAGAACCACTATAAAATGATATTATAGTGGTTCTTTGAAGAAAAATATTTGTGTGATTTTGTCTGTTTTACCTCATGACTTGTTTGATTCCTTTTACTCCCTTAATTTTCTTAATCAGTGCTTTAAGCATAGCTTGGCTTGTGACCATGACAGTCAATGTGCCAGAAAATAATCCATCGTTGCTATCTACATTGATGCTCCGAAGAGATACGCCTGGCTCTTTGTTGATCAGCGAAGTAATGTTGGTAACAATACCAATATCATCCTGACCTATGATTCGAAGATTAATAGGATAGGTCTTACCTGTACTTTTTCCAGCCCATCTTGCGGGAACTATACGATAACCGTATTTCTCTCTTAATTGTGGTGCATTCGGACAATCAGAGCGGTGTATCTTTATTCCTTCATTTATCGTCACGAAACCAAAGACATCGTCTCCATATATCGGATTACAACATTTAGAGAGTGTGAAGTCAATTCCTTTAAGTTCATTGTCTATGACAAGGACGTCTTCTTTGATATGACCTTCCTCATCTTCAGGAAAACTATTTGCCGTCACGTTATAGTTATCAGCTGTTCGGTTTTGATCAGTCTGTGGATTGGCTAGTTGAGCTTGAATCTTTAAGTATTGGTCAAAGACCTCATTGACAGAAATGGTTCCCTCTCCAATATCTTGATAAAATTCGGTGACTGTTTTACGATTCATCTTTTTAATTAGACGCATCATCGCTTTGTCATCGTATTCTATTTTTCTGTTTTTAAATTTACGTTCTATTTCTTCCTTACCAAAGGCCACATAGCGGGCAGACAATTCCTTGATGGCTTGACGAATTTTTGTTTTTGCTTTGCTAGTAGAAACAATATTAAGCCAATCTCGTTTGGGTTGCTGTGTACCTGAGGTTAAAATCTCTACTTGGTCACCACTCTGAAGTACTTGTTTGAGTTGCGCGTGTTTGTTATTGACAATAGCTCCAGTGCATTGACATCCTAGGCGACTATGAATCCTAAAAGCAAAATCCAATACGGTAGCTCCTTTTGCTAGTTTGTAGAGATCTCCTTTTGGAGTGAAGACAAAGACTTCATCTTCATATAAGTCCATCTTGAATTGGTCCATCACTTCTCGCCCATTTTCATTCGGATCAATATCGGACTCTTGATTTTCGAGCGCTTCTCTCATTGAGGTCAACCATTCGTCAAGTCCTGTCTCTCCTTTGACGCCTTTGTATCTCCAATGCGCTGCGACACCTCGTTCTGCTACTTCATCCATTCGTTGGGTACGTATTTGTATCTCTACCCATCGTCCTTCTGGCCCCATCACTGTGGTATGAAGACTTTCATAACCATTGCTCTTGGGTACTGAAAGCCAATCACGAAGTCTATTTGGATTGGGCATATACATATCTGTACAGATGGAATAGGCTTGCCAACACTCTTGTTTCTCACGTTCATAGGGGGTGTCGAGTATGATACGAATTGCAAACAAATCGAAGATTCTTTCGAAAGGGGTCTGCTGACGAACCATCTTGTTCCATATAGAATAAATCGATTTAGTTCTTCCTTTGATACTAAATTTCAGTCCTTCTTTTTCCAATTTAGTCTTTATCGGATGGATGAAGTTTTTGATATAAGCATCTCGTTTGGCTTTGGTTTCATTGAGCTTCTCTTTGATGTCTTGATACATCTCGCGTTGGAGGTATTTCAAACTCATGTCCTCGAGTTCTGACTTGAGTTTATAAAGTCCCAACTTATGAGCCAATGGTGCATATAAGTAGGCCGCTTCATTGGCTGTTCGCTTCCGCTCTACATCGTTTGGGTGATTATTAATCGCACGCATCAAATTGACCCTGTCAGCTATCATGATAAGGATGACACGCATGTCTTCTGCAAAAGAAAGTAATAGGTTGCGAAAATTTTCTGACTCAATGACTGGACTCTTCTGATATAGTTCACGGGTCTTGACTAATCCAGTGAGGATAGTTGCCACTTCATCTCCGAGGTCTTCCTTGACTTTCTTGATGGATAATGTGTCGGACAAGACTACCTCTAGAAGCATGAGAGATATGAATCCAGAACGTTTCAGATTCATATCTTCAATGATAATCTTCGCTGTATGCAAACGGTATAAAACGGGGTGAAGTTCAAAACGAAGTAACTGCATCTTTTCTGTTACGATGGCTTCACGAATCCAATGTTTTAGATATTCTTTTTCTTTCTTTGTGAGGAAGTCTTTCGTATCCCAATAGACATCTTTATATGCTTGCTTAAATTTCCTTTTTTGACTTTTATCTAGTATAATCATTGCTTTAATTGTTATAATGACTGCTAAGTTATCGTTTTTTCTTACAATATGTACAGATAATCGGACTTTTTTTAAAATCAATGCAGCAAATTAATAATGTAAAAACATTCTTTTGTAAGGTTTTTTCTTTAATAATGATATAGAGAATGAGGTATAAAAAAAGTCAAGTCACTAAGCGTATAGGTGACTTGACTTCTTTTGTTTAGTAATTGATCTTTCTAAATCTTTTTGATACTAATGGCTACACCGCCGCTAGGGGCTAATTGGGGTTTCAATACCGTTTTGCTTGTTACTTTTTTAGTCGAAATGACATAGCTTTTTGGGTTTGTTTTCCAATTGGCAGTTTTACCATCTGCATAGATCGTCGCCTGGTATTTCTGACCTTTTGGTAAGAAACTAAGATCGATGATTGCTTTTCGAGCATTTTCATCTGTAATGCCACCTATATACCATTCGTCTTTTCCTTTTGCTTTACGGGCTATGGTAATGTAATCTCCTGGTTCTGCTTCGAGGATATAGCTATGATCCCAATCAACAGCTACATCTTTGATGAATTGGAAGGCATCTGGATATTTTCTGTAATTCTGAATCAAATCAGCTGCCATCTGTAAGGGACTGTACATGGTGACATAGAGGGCTAACTGTTTGACTAGTGTAGTACTCAATTGTGCTTTGTTTGCACCACCGTATGTAGAGAGATCTCCTTCGAATATACCTGGAGTGTAATCCATCGGACCACCCATCAGACGGGTAAAAGGTAGAATGGTGGTATGGTCTGGATGGTTGCCGTTGAAGGATTCAAATTCAGTACCACGGGCAGATTCTTGTGCTACCCAGTTTGGATAAGTTCTGCACATGCCGGTAGGACGAACTGCTTCATGAGAGTCAACCATAATCTTATACTGAGCTGCTGTTTCTACTACTCGGTTGTAGTGATTGACCATCCATTGTCCATCATGATATTCGCTACGTGGACTGATTGGACCTACATATCCTGTTTTAACAGCACTATAACCGTTGTCTACCATGAATTGGAAGGCATCTGGCAACTGTCTCTCATAATCTGCGACAGAGGAAGTTGTCTCGTGATGCATGATAATTTTAATGCCTTTAGATGCTGCATATTTATGAAGGGCTTGTACATCAAAATCGGGGTATGCCTTGGTAAAGCTATAAATATGTTCTTTTACATAGGCATAATTGTCTTCCCAGCCCTCATTCCAACCTTCTACTAGAACGGCATCGAAACCATTCTCTGCAGCAAAGTCTATGTAGTCTTCCACATGTTTAGTGTTGGCTCCATGGTGTCCATTTGGCTTGAGTTTGGTATAATCTGTCTTGCCTATGACAATATCTTGAGTATCCGTATAGGCCCAAGTAGAACCACCGCCTACAAAATATTCCCACCACACACCGATGTATTTCGTGGGTTTAATCCATGAGGTGTCTTTAATTTTACTTGGCTCGTTTAGATTAAGAATGAGATTGGATGCAAGAATATCACGTGCATCATCACTCACAACGATGGTTCGCCATGGAGTGGTACTTCCTGTCTGGATGTATCCTCTATTTCCATTCTTGTCTGGAGTGAGGTTGGACGTTAATTTGTATTCTTTATCGTCTAGATTTAAACACATAGCTGGGTAATTGACTAGCGATGCTTCATGTATATTTATATATAAATGATCTGCAGTCTTTAACATCAGTGGAGTTTGGATAGCAAGACTCTTTGTAGGAGCTTTCGCTGCTAGCGATTCTTGGCGTACTTTCCCTATTAGTTGTGCAACTTCTGATAGTTTGGATGTTGTGATAGGGTATTCATTGGTATCATAGTCACCTGGAATCCAAAAAGCTTTGTGATCACCTGTAAGACTGAACTCAGTATTTTCTTCTTTTATGATAAAATGTCTGAGGTTTTTCTGTACTGGAAATTCGTAGCGAAAGCCTAGACCATCATCAAACAGGCGAAAGCGAATGTTCAATAGCCAATTGGTCTTGTCTTGAACCAATTGAATAAGCATCTCTTTATGATTGTCTTGAATCTTATTGTTTTCTCCCCAAACAGGAGTCCAAGTAGTATTGGAATCAGAATAAGTGGTTTTAATTACTTTGAAACCCGAATCAAATGAATAGTGGGGTTGAAGGGTAAATCCCATTTTGCTGTCTTTGATGACTTCCTTTGTTTTATAGGACAGCGAGTAAATTGGTTTTTGAGCTTCAGATAAATGGAATGTCAAAGTCAACTTTCCATTTGGTGATGTTAGTGTCTGTGCTATGGTTGGGGTTAGGCAGCCAATGCATAGCGTCAGAAATAAGAAGGTAATTCTTTTCATGTTTGCTAATTATATAGTCGTTTGTGTTAGTAACTGGACAAAAATAGACAATAGTAAATAGGAAATGAAGTAATTAACAAAAAATATAAATGAATTGTATTGTAAAAAGAGCTCTAAATTGATATTTTGCTACCCTACCGATTATAAGTTATCGTTTTTTCTAGCAATATGTCTATATTGTTAGATTGTTTTTTTAAATTTGTCAGACAGATTAACGAAATAAGAATATATGTTTACACAACAAGATTTAGATTTACTAAAGAGTAAAGGAATAACTGCTGAACAAGCAGAAAAACAAATAAAATCGTTTGAGCTGGGGTTTCCCTTTTTGGATATAAAAGCTGCTGCTTCTATAGGTAATGGCCTGATTTCTCTCAATGATGAAGAAAAAGCTGATTATCTTACTGCTTGGGAAGCATATCAAAAAGAAAATCACAGGATCGTGAAATTTGTTCCTGCATCGGGAGCTGCAAGTAGAATGTTTAAGAATTTGTTTGCTTTCTTAGCTGCTGATTATGATGTCCCTACTACTGACTTTGAAAAACAGTTTTTCAATCAAATTAATTCTTTTGCTTTCTTCGATGCACTTAATGATGCTTGTGAAGTTTATGCCGGAGAAGGGGTGGAAGATTTGGTCAACGATGGAAACTATAAATTGGTGGTTAAATGTCTTCTCAGTGAGAATGGGTTAAATTATGGGGCTTTACCTAAAGGCTTATTACAGTTTCACCAATATGTAGATACTGTGCGTACACCTGTCGAGGAACATCTTGTGGAAGGGGCTTTATATGCTGCTGATGGTGAAGGAAAAGTTTGTTTGCATTTTACCGTTTCTGCTGAGCATAGAGCGCTCTTCGAAGAGCTGATTGCTGATAAGAAATCTGAGTATGAGAAACTTTTTAATGTGAAGTATGAAATTGATTTCTCTGTTCAGAAATCAAATACTGATACTATTGCTGTGGATATGAAGAATCATCCATTTCGCAACGATGATAATTCTTTATTATTTAGACCAGGTGGACATGGTGCTTTGATACAGAATCTGAATGAGATAAAGGCTGATGTCGTATTTGTGAAGAATATAGATAATGTAGTACCTGATTCCTTAAAGAAAGAGACGGTTACTTATAAGAAATTAATCGGAGGAGTGCTTGTGAAACTCCAACGACGTGTGTTTGATTATCTGAGAAAGTTGGTTGCTGACGATTGTTCGACTGAGGAATTGGATGAAATTCTATTGTTTGTAGAAAATGAATTGTGTTGCAAGCGTGGTGCTTCTGATGAGAATTTGAAATCATATCTTCTAAGGAAATTGAATCGTCCTATGCGTGTATGCGGTATGGTTAAGAATGTCGGTGAACCTGGAGGCGGTCCTTTCTTGGCTGTTAATCCTGATGGGTCTGTGTCTTGTCAGATACTTGAGAGTTCACAGATTGATACTTCGGATGCGAAGAAGAAGGCGATGTTTGAACAAGGGACACACTTCAATCCTGTAGACCTTGTCTGTGCTATTAAGGATTATAAGGGTGAGCCTTTTGATTTACCTCACTTTGTGGATCCTGCAACTGGTTTCATCTCTTATAAATCGAAAAGTGGCCGTGACTTGAAGGCTCTTGAATTGCCTGGCCTTTGGAATGGAGCTATGAGTGATTGGAATACTTTATTTGTAGAAGTGCCTCTAGATACATTCAATCCTGTAAAAACGGTTAATGACCTTTTAAGAAGAGAACATCAGTAAGATTAAATATAAATTATCGAATGATTTCGTTTGATACTAAAACTTATTATTATGAAATCCCTACACTCAATAATCATTTTATTATGTGTAGGGACTTTATGTTTCTTTTACGGTTATAAGGCCATTTATTTTGAGACAAGTGATTCAGATGCTCGGAGTATCAATGAACGTGCAGAGCGATTGACTCAGGGCTATCACTGGGATGAGGCTTTGGTTACTTACGATTCTATCTATGCTGAGACTCAAAGTCAATTGGAACAGTTGATTGCTGATGTCGGTCACATGCATATTTATCAGTTGAGTGGTGCAAACCAAAATTATTACACTTATCGTATTCAAGCGGAGAAACGTATCAAACGTATATTGGAAGAACGTACAAGCTTCATCTCTTCCGCTGATCAATTGCGTGTATCGAATGCTTTGGATCGTTATTATCTTGTGCTTGCTCAATATGAAGAGGGACAGTCAATGTATCAGGAAATGCATGCATCCTTGGATAAAGTAGAAAGTTTGCAGCGTCCTTTGCTCCCAGGTGAGTCGTCTCCATATCAGATGAGGGCTTATGCTATTCAAAGTAGATTATTACTGAAACAGAAACCAGAAGATTTGTTTTACTTGGAGCAGGTTGATCATTTGCTGCAGGTTTATCAAATCGCTCGAAACAAAAAATTAGTGCCGATAATGGCTGATGCACTGTTGGGGTTAGCAGAGGCTATCGAAGCACCAGAGCAATTTAAACTGTTACAAAGAGCTCGGAATAATGACTTGCTTAGTTTACCGATGGATAGCATCAGGCCTCTATATATAGCGCATCGGGCCACTCAATTATATGCAGAGACTAATCAATTGTATAACGAAGCTCTAGGCTTGTTGACTCAAGGTCGCATTGCTAATCAACAGAAGCGTTACAAGTTAGCCATTGCTGATTTGCAACATGCTGTATCCATTCTTGGAGATCGTGGTAGCAGTATCCCTATAATGGCAGCTATTCAAGAACAACTTAGCATGAGTTATTCTGGGTTGGACAATAAAGAATTGAGTGATATTCATCGCAATGCTTTTCTTGATATCTTAGAGTCTACACGTCAAAACCGAGAACTGTTAGCCCGAAAAGACCATATTGAAACCATTGCTAAGATGACGAATTGGATCTTGTTTACTTTATTTGTTAGCATCATTTTATTGGTTCTCCTAGTATTCTGGTTCAATAATCACAGTCATAAGCGTGCACGCCGTATGCATAAAGTGCGTGCATTGTTGTTGGATATTTGCCGACAAATCACTGGACTTACATTTCAAGATGTAAAAAGAGATGATGAAACACTAATTGCTGATGAGGCTACTTGGAAGCACTTGGTTTATGAGACTATGGCTGTACAGCATGATGCATTACGAGAACAGTTGTGTCTCGTATATAAGAAGCATAAAGCGACAAAAGAATTGCAGAAGATGAATCGTATCATGGATGATTTTATTCACTGTAGTTATTTAAATAACCAGGGATTGCAGGAGTTATCTGATGCACGGTTGATGTTGGATAAGCAACAGTATGTACTTGAAAATCAGATCGCGCAACGGAAGCGAATGAATAATATTAAGAAGACGAGTCTGTCTATTCTCAATAGTGTCCGTTCTGTTGTCGAGCATCTACGTTATGATTTCAATGCTATTAAGGCTGATCAATCCCCTGAGGTATTGTCGAATGTGTTGGACTTTGCCCAGGAACAACTTCAAGACATTATCATACAAAATGAGGTTCTCTCTGAAAGTATTAAGATAAAGAAGGGAAAGGTGAATTTGGAAATTAGTAAATTCAATTTACAAGAGTTGTTTGCTATCCAAGAGCAACGTAGGCGTACTTTTGAATTGTCTAATCGTCATTTTCGTGTGATTCCTACCGATGCGGTAGTCAAAGCAGATAGAGGGCTTACGCTGTTTATGATTAATACCCTTGTGGATAATGCACGTAAATATACTGCTGAGGGTGATTCTGTTGAGATTAAGGCCATAGAGAAAGACACTTATGTAGAGATTTCTGTAGAAGATACGGGGACTGGTATTGCTGCTTCTATTTTGGAAGAAGTAAAAGCTAATAATAAGAGTAATGGTTTTGGCTTGTCTAATAGTTATGGTATCATCGATAAGTATCGCAAGACTAGTCCGTTGTTTTCTGTGTGCCTTTTCGATATCGAGAGTAAAGAAGGAGAGGGGACGAAAGCCTTTTTCCGTTTACCTCGTGTAGCAAAGGATACTCCTAATCGTAAAGGTGCTAAGACTAGTTTGATCAAAGAGATGCTTGGCAAATCTTTAACGGTCTTTGTTGTCTTGCTTATGGGGATATTTGCTGGGACTATTCAAAAGAGTCATGCGAACATACTTGCAGATTCTCAACTAGTTGGTGATTCCTTGACATTACTCATGAAAGCGTCATTGGAAGCTGATTCGGCATATTATGATAACATTGCAGGGGAGTTTGAACATGCTTTGATTCATAGCAGAAAGGCTATCTCTTGGTTGAATAAGGATATGATCCAACAGACTGATTCTTCTGAAGTGATGGATGCTTTACCTTTACTTAGTCTGGAGATGACTAATGAATCTGCTGAAATCACTTGGTGGAATAATGGATTGGCTACAGATTATTATATCATATTGGATATTCGTAACGAAGCGGCTATTTCGTTTCTGGCTTTGAAACAATTTAAGGCGTATCAGTATAATAATTATGTGTATGCTAATCTCTATCGTTTAGTTAGTAGTGACCAGTCGTTGGAGAATTATTGTGTTAGGCTCGAAACGAGTACGATGAACCGTACTGTTGGTATCACACTGTGTATCTTAGTTCTCTTTGCGATCGTAATTGGCTATTATGTCATTTACTTATTTCCACGTCGTAAAACTCAGCAAAATCTAGAATTGGTTCTTGAGATTCATCGCGACTTGGCCAAGTTGGCAATGAGTGCACCCGTATTTGCATATGAGGAAATGGCTGCACATGTTTTTCCAGCCTTTGACCATTTGTTTAATATTCACCAAGTGACATTTGATTCTATCTCTGATATTGATGATGAAGATATGTATCTACGTGCTGCACCCATCAACGATGATATGGCATTGGCTCTTCATCTAGTGAGTAATGATTTCTCTGAAGAACAAGACCAGCTACTTCGTTTACTTGCTAGCTACATCGGTCAGTTGTACCGCACTGTCGAAGAACAACGTATCATTCGTCAACGAGATATTGAGTTTGCTAGTGATGAAATGGAACGTATGGAATGGGAAGCACATATATTGCATGTACAAAACATGCTGCTTGATAATACGTTGTCAGTATTTAAGCATGAAACATTGTATTATCCTACTAGGATGCTTCAACTGATTACTAAATCAAAAGAAGGAAGTCATGAACATCTGTTAGCTTTGATAGAACTTTATGACCATTATTTTGATGTATTTGTTCCTTTGTCTAATCGAGCAAATGAGGCTGTCAAACAAATGACTTTTAAGCGTCAGCAAATAGAACTCAAATCGCTAATAGAGAGAGCTAAAATGATTAGTAATCGGCTTAAATTGCCTACTCCGAAGTGGGAACATCCAGATTCTGATTGTTCTGTTCGCTGTGATAGAGTGCTGATTGAACATCTTATAGAGTCTTTAATGCAAGGGTTACCACTCTTCGAGAAAATGGTGGTGACTACAGATAATAAGAAATCTGGTTTCGTTTATTTTGAGATGCATTATGGTGTGGAGTTGTCTGCTGAAGAAACAAGGATTCTGTTTAATCCACAGTTTGGTCATTTACATCTGTTGATTGCTAAACAGATAATTAGGGATATTGACCAATTTGCAGGACTGAGAGGTTGCTTTTTACGTTGTGAATCGACCGATAAAACAATTATCCGTTTTGCTATACCTCGAGGTAAAGTATAAGTTTTTTAATGATTAAAAGAATGTGCTATATATGAATGAACTGCCTAAAAACCCACGAGTAATCATCGTGGAAGATATGAGACTTGAACTGAAGGGAACTTTAGAAATATTTCGCTTGGAAATACCTGAAGTGACTGTGTTAGGAACAGCTCAGAATGAACAAGAATTGTGGTCGCTGATGGAAGTGGAAGTCCCTGATATGGTTCTTCTCGATTTAGGACTTGGTGGATCCACAACTATTGGAGTGACGATTTGTGCACAATTGACTAGCCAATATCCCGACTTAAAGGTGCTTATCTTTACTGGGGAGGTATTGAATGAGCAATTGTGGGTAGAGGTTCTAGATGCTGGTGCCATAGGTATCGTACTTAAGTCAGGAGAACTCCTTACTAAGAATGATTTGTTGGCTGCTTTGTCTGGTAAAAAATGGGTATTCAATGAACCAATTATGGAGAAAATTCTAGAGCGTTTCAAATCTACTGTAGCTATAGAAAAGCGACGTCAGGAAGCTATTATTACTTTGGATATTGATGAATATGATGAGCGTTTTCTTCGACATCTTGCTTTGGGTTATACTAAGGAACAAATTTCGCATTTACGTGCCATGCCTTTTGGGGTGAAATCTCTTGAAAAGAGACAAAACGAATTGATTGGGCGTTTGTTTGATGAAAATGAACGCACCGGTGTCAATGCTACTCGCTTAGCAGTACGTGCGCTCGAACTCCGAATAATTGATATTGATAACTTAGAAGAAGATGAAGAATAAATAATGAATAGATGAAGATAAGAACAAGATTAAGACATCCGGCTACGCTATTTTTTAGCTTGAGTTTTGTCATAGCGATTCTATCGTGGATAGCAAATAGTTATGGGGCTAGCGCTATCAATCCACATGATGGAAGTGACATCATAGTGCAAAGTATGCTCAGTGCTGAAGGTGCTCGATGGATGTTGCGCAATGTATTTGTCAATTTCTCTAGTTTTAGACCTTTGGGATTAGTGCTTATTGGTTTGCTTGGACTTGGCATCACAATGCATAGCGGCTTTGTTGATGCTTTGTTTAGAAAGTTATTGGGCAAAAATCCTAACCGTTCACTTGTAATAATATGTGTGATTGTGGCTGGCATGCTGGCCAATATCATAGGAGATGTTGGTTATATTTTCTTACTTCCTATATCTGCTAAAATGTTTCACACCGTTAAACTACCTCCTATAGCTGGAGTAATTACTAGTTATGTGAGTTTGGCTTGTGCCTATAGTGCTAACATAATGTTAGCTACCATGGATCCAATACTTGCAAATACTACGATGCAAGCACTCGCACAAGCTAATATCATATCTTATACGGTGACTCCTTTGTCTAATTATTTTTTTATGGCCGTATCGGTTCCTGTATTGACTGTAGTTATTTATATCACTACCGTTAAGTACCTAATCCCTCAATGTACTACGAGGAATAAATTGGGCTCTATTACTTTACCTTCGCAAGGAGATATGTTGTCTAATTCTGAAAAGGGTAGCGCATCTTTAGCAACTTATGAGTCAAGAGCTCTTCGGATAACTGGAGTTGTTGCTGCACTGTATATTTTTGTTTTGTGTCTGGCTACTTTCTTACCTAATGGTTTCTTGCGCGGTGTTGATGGTAGTATCTTGCGATCCCCTTTAATTCAAAGCGCTTTGTTTTTAATCATTTTCGGCTTGGGACTCTGTGGTATCGTGTATGGGTTTACAGTGGGGCATTATCATAATGATAGGGATATACTTCAAGGAATGGGGTATTATGGACAGTTGATTAGCCAATATGTAGTGCTTATCTTTTTTGCTTCTATGATGATTGCTGTGATGACTTATACGCAGCTTGGTGAATATTTAACCGTGTCTAGTGCTGATTGGATAGAGGGGTTTAAACTGGGAACAATTCCGACTTTATTTATGTTTGTCTTATATGTTGCAATCATAAATCTTTTGATGGGTTCTGCTTCTGTTAAATGGGCTCTAATGGCTTATATCTTTATTCCTTATTTTGCTAATAGGGGATTAGACCCTGCTCTTGTTCAGTGTGCATATAGGATAGGAGATAGTGCTACTAATGGAATTACTCCTTTCTTCTATTATTTGCCTTTGGTCATCGTGTTAGTCCGTCAGTATCAACCGACAATAACGACTATCCATATCATTAACTATCTATGGAGATATATCTTGGCTATACTTGCTGTCTGGTTGTTGATGTTGGGGGTATGGGTTATTTGTATGTAATTCACTGTTTATTACCCGTATGATATGATGTCTAATGTAAGCACAAAAAAAAGGTACTATCACTAGCACCTTATTTTATAATACTATTCTCTTTTTATAACTATAAATTGATATAAAAAGGAACAGCATAAAAAAAGAGGTTGTCATCACGACAACCAATCTTTCTTATAACCTTAAATCTAATACCATGAAAAACACAGTACAAATGTAAGGTATTTTTTGTAATGCGCAAACTGGAACAGAATAAAAGGATTATTTTGTCGATTATTTAACTTCCCTTTAGTCATAGCTACACTTGCTATACTTGTTTTAACTAGAATGGATCAAAAGTAGATACCTAAATTTATATTGAACCGATTGTTCCATCCTTTTTGATTTCCGGTGGAAAGTGCACTTTGATAATCGGTACCTATCCAAGGTTGATTCTGAGCAAGGACAAAATCAACTAATACATAGATGGGACCTGTGTGTAACTGGCAACCTAAAGAATTCATGTAAGAGTCGTGTCTACCTGCTATCGTTTTCTGAAGCATCGATACGTCATTGTATATCTTTATGTCGTTGAGTAGTCGGTGATTGATTGGTATGAGATAACCAATACTTAGACAATGGAGCAATCCGCGTGTGTCTACATCGTAGTCTGCCCCAAAAGCTCCCATGGTAATGACGTCTCTATCTATCGATTCTTTAGCACCAAATCGATAAATCATAGTTTGTGCTTTGATGTCCCATTGCTTTATTAACCAAGAACCGTGTAGTGCAAAGGCATATCTATATCCTGTCTTTTCGGTTGTCGTGTTGAATATTTGTCCTCCTTGTAAGCTCAATCCTACTTCATTTTGTTTCTTCTTTCCAAAATGATAGGCTACACGCCCTGTCAATTGATTGGTCTCTTCATTGTCTCCACTCAAATCATAGGCATAGCGTCTGTTTTTATCACTGAATACATCTTCTGAGTTTTTAGCAAAATTAAATTGTGCTTCCCAGTCTCCTTTAGTGTATTCTAGCAGTAAACCAAAATCTGCATCATCCTCAAATCCAACGTAATAGGGCATATTAAACATGAAATTATGACCTGTGTAGGGCATTAATCCAAATGGGGTGCGTGGCATTCCTATCTTCAATTTCAACTCTTTGGTTAAAGGTAATCCTACGTATCCATTATGCAACATAAATCCACCTGATGATTCGGCATAGTAACGTGATTCGATGGCAAATTCAATTCCACTAACTTCTCCTTTGGCAGAAAGTATCATCGTGTCAAAAATAAATTGTCCTCCTTTTTTCTTTTGGTTCGAATCCCAGCTATTTCTCATAAACGTGTATCTAAATGCGCCTCCGAGTTTGAGGTAGTCTTTATTCTCCTCTGTCGTTTGCTGGGCAGAGATTGATAGGGCAGATAGTGCTAGGAAGAAGAAGCACAGTAGAAAATGGTTTTTGTCAATCATAGTTGTATCTGTTCAGGTGAATAGTCTTTTTATTATTATTCATGATGGTACGGTCCACCTTGAAGTATGCTCATGGCTCTATAAATCTGTTCTACAAAAAATAAACGAATCATTTGGTGAGACAATGTCATCTTAGATAGAGAAATCTTGTCATGGGCTGCTTGATATACCTCAGGGCTAAATCCATAAGGGCCTCCGATAATACAGACCATCTGCTTGGGTATGGAATTCATTTTCTTCTCTAGGTAATTAGAGAATTCAATACTCCGAAAGGTTTTGCCGTGCTCATCTAGGAGTACTACATGGTCTCCTGGTTGTAATGCTTTGAGTATCAAGGCTCCTTCCTTTTCCTTTTGTTGAGAATGGCTTAAGTTCTTTGTATTCTTAAGTTCTGGAATTACTTTAATCTCTAAAGGTAGTTGAGTGTGTTTCAGACGCTTTACATAGTCATCAATTAATGTGACATATTCTTTCTGAGTCGTACGTCCTACTACTAATAGGGTTAGTTTCATTTAATTATAATCTTTTGGTGATAGTTATTGTAAAAGAGTCTCAATTCTATATTATGTACAAATTTAAAACAAATTGTTAGATTAGAGGGATTAATAAAATATTATCTTGTTACTTTCTTACTATCATTAAATATAATGAGTTGGTTTATAAATTTCCAATTCTCAGATTAATGGGCGATATTTGATGTATAAGCTGTTCTAACTGTACTGTTTTACAAATGTTTATCCGTTATGTCTATTTTATTCTCTAACTTACTGATTATAAGTAACTAATTTATCTATTCATATTGTTGCATTAAATGTTAAATGTTTGCTTGTCTATTGAGATAATTTAGTAAAACATTCTCGAAATTAGTTTGCATTATAATAAAATTACTTGCAACTTTGCAGTGGTATTAAGGTATTCATTGATTTATAAGATTGTTACGTTATATTGAATAATTTTAGGACAATAGGCAGGTATTTGTTGCTTACGATATTTGTATTGTATACAACATCAATTACACTATTTACACACGTTCACGTGGTAGATGGAGTATCTATTGTCCATTCTCACTTCTATAATTTTTGGGATGATAATACTTCAGAGGTCGGTATATTAAAAATATTGATTAATGTCTTTCGAACATCAGATATTGAGGGCGCTCAATATTCTGATATGACACATCTAACTAGTAATAAGCTTGATTCTACAGATGATTCTTATGTTAGAGGTATTCCTTCACAGGAGCATCAGCACTCTTCTGATCAGCTTATTCTTTTTGAGATGCTCTCTCACTTTAGAAAAGTGGATTTGCCATTGCTTTTCTTTTTAGTTATACCACTGATTGTATACGTTCGCAATGAACTAATTGATTGTATACACTGCTATGTGGCAAAACCGTTTCTCGTTTCATACTCTTTGCGGGGACCACCTATCTCTTATTATTTTAATTTTCAGTAATCTATTTGTATGTTAATTCTCGTTTTGCTTCTTTTTTTGAAGTTAGCGGGCAGAGATAATAGTGCTTTGTTGTCAATATTGTCTTGTAAATGCAAATAATCTATTTTTATATTTTAAACAATAAGATTTAAAGGATGAATAAATATATTTCTCTACTAGTAATAGCTAGTAGTCTATCTCTTGCATGCTTACCAGTTTGTGCACAATCTGGTGATGGAATGAGTAAAAGCTCATATTCTAATAACACTTCAAATGTGCATGTTGAAAAGGAAAACGGTTCTCAACCCGCTAGTTTAATTTCTGATTTGTCTGCTTATCCAGGATTGAAAAAAACTGATGCTAATTTAGTCGGACATGTTATTGATGCTAAAACAAAGGAGCATCTTCCTTATATAAACGTTGCTGTTAAAGGAACAACGATTGGTCATTTAACGGACCAAACAGGACATTACTTTTTGAAGAATCTTCCTGTTGGTGATTTTGTCGTTGTTTTCTCTTCTATAGGATATAAGACATTAGAAGTCCCTTTTACTTTCAAAAAAGGTGAAACAAGAAATTTAAAGGTGGCTCTCAAGCAAGACGCAGTTGCACTCGATGGTGTAGTCGTATCTGCCAATCGTAATGCTACCAAGCGGAGATTGGCTCCTGCTCTTGTCAATGTCGTAAGTTTAGAGACATTTGAAAACACAAATTCCCCAACGCTTGCAGAGGGATTACATTTCCAACCAGGGGTACGTGTCGAGACTGATTGTCAGAATTGCGGATTTACACAAGTTCGTATAAATGGAATGGATGGCCCTTATACACAGATTCTTATGGACTCTAGAGCTATTTTTAGTGCTTTGACTGGGGTGTATGGATTGGAACAAATTCCAGCAACTATGGTTGAACGGATAGAAGTCATGCGCGGTGGTTCTTCAGCTTTGTTCGGTGCATCTGCTATTGCGGGTACTATTAATATTATTACAAAAGAGCCGATTCGTAATTCTGGTAGCATTTCACATAATCTAACAAGTATAGATGGAAGCGGATCTTTTGATAATCAGACATCATTGAACCTCTCTTTGGTGACTGATGACCATAAAGCGGGTGTCTATATCTTTGGACAAAATCGTAAACGTTCAGGATATGACTATGACGGGGATTCTTATACAGAAGTACCTGAATTAGAATCCACAACGTTAGGCTTCCGAAGTTATTTGAAAACAAGTGATTATAGTAAACTGACTGTTGAATATCATCATTTAGGAGAACAGAGAAGAGGAGGTAATAAATTGTCTTTACCACCTCATATGGCTGATTTGTGTGAATCAATAAAACATAGTATCGATGGTGGAGGAGTTACTTTTGACCTCTTTAGCCCTAGCGAAAGTTACAAGTTAAGTATTTACGGATCTGCACAAAATACAGATCGTGATAGTTATTATAGTGGATATGGTCACACGAAGGGGTTGAGTGCTCTAGGTGGAGCTCAGTATTCTTACAATTTTGATAATCTATGGTTTATGCCTGCTACATTTACTGGAGGTGCCGAGTATAGTTACGAATCTTTGGAAGATGAGAGTTATGAATACGACCATTCTACAGATCAAACAGTAAATATAGCTAGTGCTTATGCACAAAATGAATGGAAAAATGACAAATGGAGTTTCTTGGTAGGGGCTAGAATGGATAAGCATCATTTTATTGATCATGTTATAATCTCCCCTCGAGCAAATATTAGATATAATCCTACTGAGAACATCAATCTTAGATTGGGTTATAGTGAAGGATTTAGAGCACCTCAAGCTTTTGATGAAGATCTACATATTGGAAATGTAAGTGAACGAGTAAGTATAATAGAACTTGACCCTAATCTAAAAGAAGAAAGATCTAGTAGTTGGAGTTTGAGTGCTGATACTTATAGCTCATGGGGTAACTGGAGTACTAATTTTATGATTGATGCTTTTTATACTCAATTGACCGACGCTTTTGTCTTAAAAGAAATTGGGGAAACAGACCAATTTCTAATAAATCAACGGACCAATGGAGCAGGTGCTAAAGTATGGGGGGTTAATTTAGAAGCAAAGATTGCATATCGCCGACTACTTTCTCTGCAAGTGGGGTCCACTCTTCAGCGAAGTATGTATGATGAAAAAACGACTTGGAGTGATGATGAATCATTAGCTTGTCGTAAAATGACTCGTACACCTGATGTATATGGATATATGATGATGAACTATAATCCGACAAAAAAATTGACTATCGGATTGAATGGTACTTATACTGGATCAATGCTTGTGCCTCATGCTGCTATTTCTGATGATACTCAGGATAAAAATGTCGATAGTCCTGATTTCTTTGAATTAGGAACTAAGATATCTTATGATGTTGATTTGGGTCAAACTTTAGAAGTCATTCTCAGTTTAGGTGTTAATAATGTCTTTGATAGTTATCAAGATGATTTTGACCAAGGTGCTAACAGAGATTCTGGATATATCTACGGACCTAGTTTGCCTCGTACTTATTTTATGGGATGTAAAATTAATTTCTAAATTTAGTATTCTAAATTTAGTATTCGGTTTTTTTAACTGAAAAAACCATCTGAAATAGTTATCTTTGCGTGTCTAGTAAAAAGAATACTAGGCACGCTTTTTTTATTTCTAACCTAAACCATTACAAATAATGAAGACTGATATTGAAATAGCTAGAAGTATTAAACTAAAACGTATTAATGCTGTTGCTGAAAGTGTAAATATTCCAGTTGACCAGGTGGAACACCATGGCCGCTATATAGGTAAATTACCTGAAAGTCTTATTGAAGACCGTAAAGTGACTAAATCGAGATTGATACTTGTTACTGCTATTACTGCTACAAAAGCAGGAATTGGTAAGACTACGGTTAGCATTGGGCTTGCTCTAGGACTCAATAAGATTGGAAGAAAAGCTATCGTAGCTTTGAGGGAACCTAGTCTTGGCCCTTGCTTTGGTATGAAAGGTGGGGCTGCTGGAGGTGGTTATGCTCAAGTACTACCAATGGATAAGATTAATCTTCATTTTACTGGTGATTTTCACGCTATTACATCCGCTAATAACATGATTTCAGCAATGTTGGATAATTATCTCTACCAACACCAAGGAGAGGATTGTGGAATAAGAGAAGTTTTATGGCGACGTGTACTTGATGTTAATGACCGTTCTCTTCGTAGTATCGTGGTTGGATTGGGACGTAAGACTAATGGTATCGTTCAAGAGTCAGGATTCGATATCACACCTGCTTCGGAATTGATGGCTATTCTATGTCTTTCTAAAAATCTCAAAGACCTTAGAAGACGAGTTGCTAAAATAATTTTAGGTTTTCGTTTTGACGATACCCCTTTTACTGTCGATGATTTAGGTATTACGGGTGCTATAACAGTTTTACTGCAAGATGCTATTCATCCTAATCTAGTTCAGACAACTGAGGGAACTCCTGCGCTGATTCATGGTGGACCATTTGCAAATATTGCTCATGGTTGCAATTCTATCTTAGCGACTAAGATGGCAATGACTTTTAGTGATTATACGATTACTGAGGCTGGATTTGGAGCCGACTTAGGGGCAGAGAAGTTTTATAATATAAAGTGTCGAAAGGCTAAATTGCAACCTTCATTGACTATTATTGTTGCTACTGCTCAGGGATTGAAAATGCACGGTGGTGTCGATGAAAAAGAAATTAAAAAGCCTAATAAAGAAGGATTAATTAAGGGTTTTGCTAACCTCGATAAGCATGTAAGTAATCTGAAAGGTTTCGGACAAACTGTTGTGGTTTGCTTTAATAAATTTGCCCAAGATACAGATGAAGAACTTGAAGCATGTAAGAGACACTGCGAAGAGGAACTTAAAGTTGGATTCGCAATCAATAGTGCTTTTACAGAAGGTGGAGAAGGCGCAATAGATTTAGCTCAATTGGTAGTAGATACTATTGATAACAATCCAAGTAAACCTTTATGTCACACATATACAGATGAAGATAGTATTCAATTAAAAATAGATAAAGTAGCTCATAATATTTATGGAGCTAGTATCATTAGTTATAGTTCTGTAGCAAAACGAAAGCTCAAGCACTTTGAGAAGTTGGGATTGACTAGCTATCCTATTTGCATTGCAAAAACGCAATACTCTTTTAGCGGAGATCCAAAAGCTTATGGAGCTGCAGATAATTTCGAACTTCAAATTAAGGATATTGTCCTTAATAATGGTGCGGAAATGATCGTAGCAGTTGCAGGAGATATACTAAGAATGCCGGGATTACCAAAGTCTCCTCAGGCAGAACGTATAGATATAATTGATGGTAAAATAGAAGGACTTTCATAATTTTTTAATAAAAAAAGAATAGGATGACAAAAAAAGATGTAACAGGAACTATCGGAAATACTCCTTTAGTAAGATTAGCTCGTCTAGAACAAGTACTAGGCTTAGAGGGAAATTTATATGCAAAATTGGAATCAACAAATCCAGGTGGAAGTATCAAAGACCGTGTGGCATTAGCTATGGTGGATGACGCAGAGAAAAAAGGGCTTTTGAAAAAAGGAGGTACTATAATTGAACCGACAAGTGGTAATACAGGTGTTGGTCTAGCTTTAATTGCTAGTGCTCGTCAATATAAAGCTATTTTAGTGATGCCTGACTCTATGAGTGTGGAACGTCGCAAATTACTCCATTTTTTGGGAGCGGAGCTTGTTCTTACTCCTGGTAGCGAAGGTATGCCAGGTGCTATAGCAAAAGCAAAGTTGCTTCATGAAGCAACTTCTAATAGTATCATTCCGCAACAGTTTGAAAATCCAGCTGTTGAGCAGATACATTATGATACTACTGGTCCAGAAATATTTGAACAAATGGATGGAAAAGTAGATTATTTCGTCGCTGGTGTCGGAACTGGAGGAACTGTGAGTGGTGCTAGTCGTTTCTTGAAGGAGAAATTGGAATCAGTTATTACTGTAGCTGTAGAGCCTTCGGCAAGTGCTATCTTGTCTGGTGGAAAGAAAGGCCCTCATAAAATACAAGGTATTGGTGCTGGTTTTATTCCAGGAAATTATCATAAAGAAGTGGTTGACCAAGTATTGTCAGTTACTGATACTGACTCTATGGATATGCAAAAGTTATTGGCAAAAACAGAAGGTGTATTGGCTGGTATTTCATCTGGAGCTGCTCTAGCTGCTGCTGTGGAATTGGCTAAGAAAGCTGAGACTAAAGATAAGAATATCATTGTAGTGCTTCCTGATACGGGAGAAAGATATCTTTCTAATATGTCATTCTAAAAATGACTTTAACATAAACATCCCTCTTCGATATCTAATATCGGAGAGGGATGTTTTTTTATTACTACGAAAATCGACCTTTATAGATTCTTTCTCGTTATTTCATTAATTCTTCATTGTCTATTGCTTCATCGAGATCTATATCATCGAAGTTAGATACGTCCTCAACGTCTATGTCATCCTCGGGGTCGGCAAATTCATCTACTTCTTCTTCCTCTTCTTCCCACTCGTTTGGATAAATGATGTCTTTATCCTTTTGTAAATTAAGTATTTCAGCATCAAGAGGGGAATCTATATCATCTTCATCAAAAGTGGTTACTGCATAGTCTATAGATGCTTCTGTGTCTTCTAAGGTATCATCCTCCTCGATATCTACAACATTAAAGATAACGGAGTCTGAATCATCATCTATCTCATAGTCTTTTGGGTCTATTTCAAAAACTTTATCTTCATCCAGTACAATGACGAAGATATCTAGCATTTTACTTTTTCTGAGATATTCATGTAGTAGTTTGATTGTTATTGTATATTCATCATTTTCACATTCATCTGTGACTAATTGTAAAATGTACTTATCATACAATTTCTTCGCTTTCTTGAGTAACAATGTCTTGGTTGCTAAAGTGAAGGTATCTAGTAAAAAGTCACCATAAGGGGGGTTGATGGTCAACGCATAATCTTCGCAGCCGTCAGCCATAAGCTTTTCTAATGATTCTAAAAGTTGAGGGTCCATAGTTAAAAATCTTAATCGTCTAGTTTGTTGAATTAGTAACTAAATAGTCATTTGTAATTGTTTAGTCTATTAGGTACTTAATTTTTGTGCAAATATATGTAATTGCATCTATATACAAACTCTTTTCTTTCTTTTTTTTAAAGAATTTCCACTCTTGATAAGTTGCTTAAAAAAACAAGTATTTCAGGCCTTTTTTTGTATATAAAATGGCCTAAAAAAGAGAGCAAATCACTGATGATGTACTTTCTTCTTTAGGCCATTGAAATCTTGTGAATATAATATCTAGCTAGAAATTGAATTCGACACCAAATCCAAAGACTTTGTTTGTACGAGAAAAGTCATTCGATAAAGTGACTCCTTGTGCATAAGTTTTTGTTGCTGTGTAATTTTTATAGTTAGAAAACATGTAACCTATGTTGAAGGCAACTTTTTCGTTCATCTTAATTCGTCCTCCAAAGCCAATTGAATAACTGTCTAAAGAAAAACTTGTTTCTTGTTGATAGTCATCTGAAACACCATAGTTAGTGTTTTGATAACCCACTGAGAATGTAAAGCGATCTGATGCTTCCCACTCAACTCCTGACAGCCATTCGTAAGTGCCATGAGTGAGGGCTTTTTGTTTTCCTCCTGCCATTCCTGCATCCTTATCCATATAATAATTGTAGCCTAGGTTAAAATGAAGAGTTGGAAGAATGTCATAACTTGCACCAATAGACATAATACTAGGAATATCACTTGGAGTGTTTACACCATCCTTATAAGCATCTAGAAGACCAGTCTCGTTACCTACTAATGGAGAGTTTTCTTTATTTTCTAAATTGAGATTTGTACGCACTTCATATTTCAATCCAATGTTGAACTTGCCAAATTTAAAGTCGGCTCCAATGATTGGTGTGATACCCCAACCAGTTTGATCGACATCAAGAGCTAAGTGTGTTAGTTCTCTTGATGATCCATCAGGAAGAAGCATGGAGGCAGCAACAGAACCCTTTTGATTTCCTTTGAAGAAATTCATTCGACCACCACCATATACGGAAAAGTTGTCTGATATCTGATAGGTAATACCGAATTGTCCACCAAAGATATATTGACTTCCTGACATACTAGCTTCGTAATCATATTTATCCGGTGTTAAAGCACCGCTAGATCCTTGGTAGATAAGACCTGATACAAGGGCTTGAAACATCGGTAGCCCAGTATCGAATGTTGCTTTACCACCACCACCTGTAACACCAATCAATCCCGAAAAAGTTAGGTCACCTTCTTTATAGGCTATCATAATACTTGGTACTATAGGAGCGGACGCATCACCATCAAACGTCTTTATTGAAGTTGATGCTAAGTCCCAATTATATGTAGAACTGATATCACGGGTTTGAAATGCACTTTGATTATCAATGGAAAGAAATAATCCATCATGAGGAAGAAATGCTAATCCAGCAGGGTTGTAATATGTAGCATAGATGTCTGTACTAGCTCCACGAGCCATCATTCGTAGAAATGATGCACTAAGATTGGAGTTGCTCAAAAGTCCACCTGCCATAGCTGGCATAAGCGATAAAGCTACTACTGCTAATGCAGTAACAATTTTTTTATTCATATTTATCTGTTATTGATTAATTCGACTGTAAATATAGATTGCAAGTTTTCAGTCACCAAATAATTCTATTAGCAATTATTTTCGTGAAAATAGATTGTATATGTCTTGTATTGTACGGTCTTGCCTATCGTAAATCTTGTAAATGGCTGATTATCAGATAAATATATTATTTTTTTGGTATAAAAAACTATTGCACAAATAAGATTTTATTGCGCAAAAATAAAATAGCACAAAAAACAAGTAGTTGTGCATGAAACTAAATCGGGGGTATGGGAAACCCAAAAAAGAAAAAGTTTTATATAGATATATTACTTATGTCTGTTCGCACGTTTCTTACGTATCTCGGCTTTCATTTTAGATGAACCGGATCCATGTTGACCACGAATATACGTTGCTTTCTTAGCTTTGGTCTTCACTTTTTTTTCTTCTCTTTTTTCTTCGGTACCACCACCTTTGAAGGTAATGCCGTTTCTCATAATTTCTTGAATATCACTCATAATGTCACAAAGATATGACTTTCTTAGGAGATATCGTGATATTTAGCTAATTTTGTATTTAATAGATAATTTATAATTCAAACTAATTATGTTCTCTCCAATTACAAACGATGTTAAGACTCTTTCTTCTGAAAAAGATCCGATGGGGCTAGCAATTCGAGATTTTTTCTGTAAGAAGAAACTTCATCCACTTATGGTACACTCTTCTCTATTTGAAGATGACGAGATGCCTATATCTCACTTATTTCGTACATTTGATCAATGTTCCACTATAGAAAAAACAGCTATCAAGGAATCCAAAGGACGGGTATTAGATGTAGGTGCTGGTGCAGGAAGTCATTCCCTTGCTCTTCAGGCAAAAGGGTGTGAGGTGAAGTCCATTGATATGTCTCAGATTTCTGTAGACATAATGAAGGAGAGGGGGATTAAAGATGCTGAATGTATAAATTTCTATGACCCACAGCTTCATGGTCCTTTTGATACTATTCTATTACTAATGAATGGAGCTGGTATAATAGGAAAAATTGATAATATATCTGGCTTTTTACAACGGTTGAAATTATTATTAGCTCCAGATGGTCAAATATTGATGGATTCTTCTGATTTAAGATATCTTTATGAAGAAGAGGATGGTAGTTTCTTGATAGATATTAATGCTAAATATTATGGGGAAATTGATTATCAAATGTCATATGGAGATATTTATGGTCCTTCATTCGATTGGTTATATATCGATTTTGATACACTCAATTACTATTGTAAGCAAGCAGGCTTCCTAGTTGAATCCATAGCTGATGATGGAGAATATGCTTACCTAGCTCGTATTACATCACAACAAAGGTGATTTTTTATTTATGGTATCTATCTGATTTATATTATGTGCTATGAAAGAATCTATTCAGTCTAAAGTTTCAAATTATATTAAAGTTCATCACTTGCTTAAGCCTAATCAACCAGTTATTATTGGACTAAGTGGTGGAGCTGACTCTGTCACTCTATTGCACTTGCTTGTACAAATGGGTTATCGATGTGTTGCCGCTCATTGCAACTTTATGTTGCGTGGGGAGGAGTCTATGCGCGACCAAAAAATGGTTAGTAAATTGTGTGAAAAATGGGGGATAGAATTGGAATTAGTGACTTTTGATACAAAATTGGAGGCATCTAGAAATAAAGTTTCTATAGAAATGGCAGCTCGGGACCTTAGATATAAATGGTTTGAGAAGATCCGGAAAAAATATCATATTGATCGAATCGCTATTGCGCACCATAGAGATGATAGTGTAGAGACATTGCTTCTTAATCTGATTAGAGGAACTGGTGTACGTGGCCTATCTGGCATTAAAGTACGTAATAATATGGTTATCAGACCTCTATTATGCCTCTCAAAAGAAGAAATTGATTTGTATATCGAAGATAATCACTTGCCATCTGTTCATGATAGTACAAATGATGAAACTGTCTTTTTACGTAATAAGGTTCGGCATGAGTTGATACCTTATCTTGAAACAATTAATCCTTCAATACGTAAAACCTTAGCATATACTACCGAGTATTTGCAGGGTGCTAATAAGTTGCTTGATAATTATGTATCTAAATACATACCTTATATAGATGACAGAGCCATCCCATTTACTGTTATAGACCAATTTCTAGATAAACAGTATGTACTTTTCGAATTGTTCCATCCACTTGGTTTCAATTCTGAGCAGGTGGTGTCTATTGTTCGAAGTTTAGACTTTCAGCCTGGTAAACAATTTGAAAGTGTATCTGGTTGGCGTGTCATCAGAGAACGAGACCAATTAGTGATCGTTTCCCCTGATGATGAGGATTCTAAGGAATCGCCACATTTTTCAATAGAAGTGATTCAAAAGGCTGCTATTACGGATGAAGTACACTTCTCTAATGATATAGCTATCGTTGACAAAAAAGATGTGCTGTTCCCACTTCATTTGCGCAAATGGCAACACGGAGATCGTTTCTCTCCTTTTGGAATGAATGGTACTAAATTACTTAGTGATTACATGACAGACCGAAAAATGACGACATTAGAGAAAGAAAATCAATGGGTCATTTGTGACGCTGATAATCATATAATTTGGGTAGTTGGTCAAACTATAGATAATAAGTATCGGTTAACTGAACAAACGAAACAAATATTGGTTATAAAACGAATATTATCGGGAAAAACTTTAGAAAATGACGATTTTGGATACAAATTCTTGTAATCTATTGTTTTTTTTGTATTTTTGTTTCCAATAAGTGTGGGTTCACAAAGTCTTGTGGTTCATAACTCACTATTCAACAACAAATGATTTTTATCAAAATTCATGGAGCTTTTGAATCTGTAATGGTTCTGATGCTCGCATTATCATTATTTTATGTATAACATAGTACAATTAAATGGCAAAGAAGTGTCTGAACTTCAGCAAATAGCCAAAGAGTTGGGAATTACTGGTGCAGACAAACAGCCAAAAGAAACGCTGATTTATCAAATTATTGATGAACAGGCTATCGTCGGAGCAAAAAAAGTAATCTCGAAAGATGAGAATACCCGAAAACGAACACCTCGAACCCGAAAATCAGTCAAAAAAGAAGACATTGAATCGAAAGATGATGCTACTATTGACGAAAAAAAACCTGCAGCTAAAAAAACGACAAGAACACGTAAGACGACAAAGGCTAAGCCTATTGATGAGGAAACACCTGAAGAGGGGTCCACAACTGCTGTTCCTGCTAAAAAGAAAACTTCAAGAACTCGTAAAGCTCCTACAGCAAAAACTGATGATGGCTCCGAAGAGAAAAAAACGGCTACTCCTGCTGTAAAAAAGAAAACTGTTCGTTCACGAAAGACGAGTAAGAAAACTGAGTTGGTAAGCGAGGTATCTCCTGACAAAAAATCATCTAAAGTTGTTGACAGTAGTTTACATAAAGAGATGACAAAAGAAGAGAGTTTAGATACTAAGAAAAGCAAAAAAAAGATTGCTACTAGCGATGCTAATAAATCAGACCAGAATCTACGTAAATCTGATTCAACGCGTGTCCCTTTAAACGCATCTAAAGAAAAAGATGATGAAGGTAAAGAAGTGATAGTTGAAAATTCAACATCCGAAAAGCTCAAAGATAGTAAACCTGTATTGAAGAGTGAAAAGACTGTTGAGTCAACTGAGAAAATAGTTGATGAAAAGTCAACTAATCCAACTATTCTATCTGATGATGATTTTATTCCAATCGAAAATTTAGGTGCTACTGATGACGATTTAAGTATCACTTCTGAATTGATAGGTAAATTTAGTCAGACTAAAATTGAAAAAGCAACGGAGGTTGTAGAAGAAAAGAATAGTTCTGATGAACCATCTAATAGAAAGAAACGCGTTCGTATCGAAAAGACATCAAATCATTCAAGAGAAGCAAATAATAATGATTCCCCTCGTGTAGCTTCTAAAAACAAAACTTATCGTAACAATTCTGAAAAAGCAATCACGCAAGACAAGCAATATGCTAAGGAGTTGACTAATGACCGTGTCGTTTCTAATGATAAAAAAAGTTATTCTTCGCGGAGTAATCAACGAGATGTATCATCTGTTGAAAAATCATATGTTTCTGAAGGTCGCCGTCTATCAGAAGAAAAAGAAGAAAGTGTTGATAAATCTTTACAAATACCTCCAAGATCATATGATTTTGGTCAGATTCTAACTGGATCTGGAGTTCTTGAAGTGATGGCAGATAATTATGGCTTCCTTCGCTCTTCTGATTACAATTACTTGTCGTCCCCAGATGATATCTATGTATCTCAAGTTCAAGTGAAATCTTACGGAATGAAAACTGGAGATGTTGTTGAAGGAACAATTCGTCCAGCTAGAGAGGGAGAGAAGTATTTTCCTCTAGTGAAAGTAACAAAGATAAATGGGCGTGAGCCTAACTTCGTTCGTGATCGTGTTCCATTTGAACATCTTACCCCACTTTTTCCTGATGAGAAATTTACTTTATCTACTGGTCGTGCAGATGATCCTCTCTCATGTAGAATCATCGATTTATTTGCTCCTATCGGTAAAGGACAGAGAGGTCTGATTGTAGCTCAACCTAAGACAGGTAAGACTATCCTGATGAAGCAGATTGCTAATGCTATTGCATTAAATCATCCTGAAGTACATATGATAATGCTGTTAATAGATGAACGTCCTGAAGAGGTTACTGATATGGCAAGAAGTGTCAATGCTGAGGTTATTGCTTCAACATTTGATGAACCTGCAGAACATCATGTAAAGGTTGCCAATATCGTATTAGAAAAATCAAAACGTTTGGTCGAATGTGGGCATGATGTCGTTATTTTCCTTGATTCTATAACTCGATTAGCTCGTGCATACAATACTGCTACTCCAGCATCTGGTAAAGTGTTGTCTGGTGGTGTTGATGCTAATGCGTTGCAACGTCCAAAACGATTCTTTGGTGCTGCTCGTAATATAGAAGGTGGCGGTTCGCTTACTATTATCGCTACTGCTCTTACTGATACAGGTTCAAAAATGGATGATATTATCTTTGAAGAATTCAAGGGAACTGGTAACATGGAACTTCAGTTAGATCGTGTGTTAGCTAATAAACGTATTTTCCCTGCTGTTAATATTGTACAGTCTAGTACTCGACGTGATGATTTATTGTTGGAACAAACGACCTTAGACCGCATGTGGATACTCCGTAAGTTCTTATCTGATATGAATCCTGTAGAAGCCATGGACCATTTAAAAAAGCATATGCAGAATACTCGGGATAATGAAGAGTACTTGATGAGTATGAACGGGTAGTCAATCGCTTTTTTATTTTTGTATAATCAATATTTTAGATACGATAATTAAATAATTCGTAGTAATAAATAAAACAACTCGAATATAGATATGTTTGATAATTTAACCGAACGCTTAGAACGTTCTTTTAAAATCCTTAAGGGTGAGGGGCAAATAACAGAGATCAATGTTGCTGAGACTCTTAAAGATGTGCGTAAAGCTTTATTAGATGCTGATGTTAACTATAAAGTTGCAAAAACTTTTACTGACACGGTAAAAGAAAAAGCATTGGGACAGAATGTGCTTAATGCCGTTAAGCCTAGTCAACTGATGGTTAAGATTGTTCATGACGAATTAGCCTCTCTAATGGGGGGTGAAACAGCTGAACTAAATCTTGATGATAAGCCAAGCGTTATCTTGATGTCTGGTTTGCAAGGTTCTGGTAAAACAACTTTCTCAGGAAAGTTGGCCAACTTGTTGAAAACCAAGAAGAACCGCAAACCTCTACTTGTTGCTTGTGATGTGTATCGTCCTGCTGCAATCGAACAGCTGAAAGTTTTAGCTGAACAAATAGGAGTACCTGTCTATAGTGACTCTGATAATAAAAATCCAGTTTCGATTGCTAAAGATGCGATTGAATATGCCAAAGCTAATGGACAAGATTTGATTATCATTGATACTGCTGGTCGTTTAGCAGTCGATGAGATGATGATGAAGGAAATAGAAGCCATCAAAAAAGCTATTAATCCATCTGAGACATTGTTTGTTGTTGATTCAATGACAGGTCAAGATGCTGTTAATACGGCTCGTGAGTTTAATCAACGACTTGACTTTGATGGAGTGGTATTGACTAAATTAGATGGAGATACACGTGGTGGTGCTGCTCTTTCTATTCGTACAGTAGTAACCAAACCGATTAAGTACGTAGGTACTGGTGAAAAGCTAGAAGCTCTAGATCAGTTTCACCCTTCTCGTATGGCTGATCGTATATTGGGTATGGGAGATATTGTTTCATTAGTGGAACGTGCTCAAGAACAATACGATGAAGCAGAAGCTAAACGTCTCGAGAAAAAGATAAGAAAAAATCAATTTGATTTTAATGATTTTCTTTCTCAAATTGCTCAGATTAAGAAAATGGGTAATATTAAAGATTTAGCATCTATGATTCCTGGTGTTGGAAAAGCAATTAAAGATATTGATTTAGACGATGATGCTTTTAAAAGTATCGAAGCTATAATTTATTCTATGACTGCTGAAGAGCGCTCAAATCCTCAAATCCTTAATGGATCTCGTAGACAACGAATTGCTAAAGGCAGTGGTACAAATATTCAAGAAGTGAATAGACTTCTTAAACAATTCGACCAGACAAGAAAAATGATGAAAATGGTAAGTGGAGCAAATCGTGGCGGCAAAATGCCTAAAATGCCTACAAAAATGCCGAAACTAAAATAATAGATTAGACATATACTGATATTATGGAAAAAATTGATGGAAAGGCTGTTGCTTCTACTATAAAAAAGGAAATTGCAATAAAAGTACAAGAACAAGTCAAAAATGGAGGAAAAACACCTCATCTTGCTGCTATATTAGTTGGTCATGATGGTGGTAGTGAAACATATGTCGCAGCTAAGGTAAAAGCATGTGAAATCTGTCATTTTAAATCTTCTCTCATCCGTTTCGATAATGATATTACTCAAGAACGATTGTTACAAGAAGTAGTTCGATTAAATAACGACGATGATGTAGATGGTTTTATTGTTCAGTTACCTCTTCCTAAACATATTGATGAACAAGCTATCATAGAAGCTATTGATTATCGAAAAGATGTAGATGGTTTCCATCCTCTTAATGTCGGACGTATGTCTATTGGACTTCCTTGCTTTGTGAGTGCTACACCTGCAGGCATAATAGAATTGCTAAAACGATATAATATTACAACATCAGGAAAGCATTGCGTAATTCTTGGACGTAGCAATATTGTTGGTAAGCCAATGGCAACTCTTTTAATGCAGAAAAATGAGCCCGGGAACGCAACTGTTACTGTATGCCATAGTAGAACACCAAATATTAAGGAAATATGCTTAACAGCAGATATCATTATAGCTGCTTTGGGGCAGCCTAATTTTGTTACAGCTGATATGGTTAAACCTGGTGCTGTTATTATTGATGTCGGTACTACGAGAGTACCAGATGCATCTCGTAAATCAGGATTTAAGTTGACCGGTGATGTCCTTTTTGACGAAGTTTCTGCTAAATGCAGTTATATTACACCTGTTCCTGGTGGAGTAGGGCCTATGACAATCTGTTCTCTAATGATGAATACATTGAAGGCTAGTAAGAAGAAAATCTAGTCAGTTTTGATATAAAAATCCCGAAAATTAATTTTTTCGGGATTTTTTCTTTGATTTATTTTGGAGATTCAAAATAATACCATATCTTTGCATCGCATTTGAGAGATAAGGGTGCTTTACTAAAGTAAAAGACTTGATATTCTGGTTATTAAATGCCGTTTATGGTGAGCGTAGTTCAGTTGGTTAGAGCGTCAGATTGTGGTTCTGAATGTCGTCGGTTCAAGTCCGATCGTTCACCCTTAAAGCGACAACTTTTAAATAAAGTTGTCGCTTTTTTTATGCCTATTTGCGCTAGATATTTGGTACACTACAGAAAAAGCAGTACTTTTGCATTATAATATATGAATATGAAGAATAAACTCCTTTTTGGTTTGGTTTTGTTGGTAGCTTTCACTTCTTGTGGACAGTATAATAAATTGCTCAAATCAAGTGATATGAATTATAAGTATGAGGCTGCAAAGGCTTATTATGCTGAAGGTAAGTATAGCCAAGCGTCTACGTTGCTTAATAGTTTGGTTACAGTGTTTAAAGGAACTGACAAAGCAGAAGAATCCCTTTATATGCTCGGCATGTGCTATTATAACAAGGAATATTATCAGCAAGCATACGATACGTTTAAAAAGTATTACACAACATATCCAAAAGGTTCGTATAGTGCTGAATCTCGATTCTATGCAGGTAAATCATTAGCTGATTCCACTCCTGAAGCTCGATTAGATCAGAGCTCGACATATTTAGCTATCCAAGAGCTTCAACAATTACTTGAATATTTCCCTAGAACTGATAAAAAGGATGAAGCACAAGATATTATATTCGAATTGGAAGACAAACTAGTTGAAAAAGAATTTTTGTCAGCTAAATTGTATTATGATTTAGGCAATTATATGGGAATTAATAATTATGAGAGTTGCGTTATTACAGCACAAAATGCATTGAAGAATTTCCCTTATACTCACTATCGTGAGGAATTAGCCATCCTAATCTTAAGAAGTAAATATCAATCTGCTCAATTCTCGGTAGAGTATAAAAAAGCTCAAAGATATCGTGATGTAGCTGATGAATGCTATGCTTTTAAAGTTGATTTCCCTGATAGCAAATATTTAAAAGAGGCGGATGGGTTATTAGATGATGCGAACAAACAAATAGCTAAGCTTCCAACTGACCAGTTGCAAGAATTGCGAAGAAATGATGCCCCAAACAATTATGGGGTTCAATAAATACTGAGATATATAAAGTCTTTTTTAAAAATAAAATAAAAATCATTTATTAATGGATTACAAAAAAAGCAAAGCACCAAACAATACTGTAACTCGTAACATAATGGATTTGTGTGCTGATACAGGCAATGTGTATGAAACCGTAGCTATTATCGGAAAACGTGCTAATCAAATTAGTGTAGAGATAAAGCAAGATTTATCTAAGAAACTTCAAGAATTTGCATCGCTTAATGATAATCTTGAGGAAACATTTGAAAATCGTGAGCAAATAGAGATTTCAAGGTATTATGAGAAATTACCTAAGCCAACTTTGCTTGCTATAAAAGAATACGAGGAAGGTAAAGTTTATTACCGTAATCCTGCAAAGGAAAACGAAAAGTTATCTTAGTAAATAGAAACTGTAATTAGAAAGGGAATATCTAGATATTATGTATCTGGATAGTCTCTTTTTTTATTAAAGAAAGAGATTATGATACAAAGAATACAAAGTGTGTATTTACTTATTGTTACTGCATTATTAGCACTAGCATCATTTAAGCCATTTGGCTATTTTTTATCTAATGATAATATATCCAAGATCCCATTTACACCACAAGGGATTATTGGACTAGATACTCAAGTAGAACATACTTGGGGGTTAATCGCATTGCTTTTACTAGCTACTATAATTTCCTTTGCTACTATATTTCTATACAAGAATAGAATGTTGCAAATTCGTATGTGCATATTTAATATATTAGTTCTTATAGGCTATTATGCAAGCATGGGCGTCTTTCTTTTCTTTTCTTTGTCAGATGGAATGATAGATCGATTTAATATTTCATGGGCTATTTCACTTCCTTTAATATCCATAATTCTATTAGTATTAGCTATTAGAGGAATAGGGGCTGATGAAGCTCTAGTTAAAGCAACTGAGCGGCTTAGATAGTCTTTCTTGGTATTCAATACCTCAATAAAGAAGAAAGGCCAGTATTATTGATATGGATCAATAATACTGGCCTTTCTTTATGAAAGAGAATTCGTGTGATTTTTTATTTTAGTAGTTCACTGACTTTCTTCTCAACTTCTTTCACATCGTGACTGTCGCTTAGAGCTATTTTACCATCCTTACCAATAATAAACATCGATGGGATACCTCTAACACCATAAAGAGTTGAACCTTTACATGCCCAGCCTTTTATATCAGAAATCTGAGGCCAAGTAATCCCTTCTTCTTTGATTGCATTAACCCAGGCATCTTTCTTTTGGTCAAGTGAAACTCCGACTATTTCAAGACCTTTTTTATGGAATTTGCTATATAACTTTTTCATTGCAGGGAGAGATCTTCGGCATGGACCACACCAGCTCGCCCAGAAGTCTATGACAACAATTTTGTTACTTGCTACATAGTCAGATAATTTAGCTGGCTTACCTTCGGTTGTCTGCAATTCAAAATCTAGATACGGCATACCTTCTTGAGTCTTTAAAGAGGCTACTACACCTTTTCGAATCTTCTGGATTCTTTCAGTACTTCTAAGGTACTCAGGCATTGAATCTATTAAATTGATCGTTTCCTGAGGTTTCAGCTGGTCCATAGCTTGTGGCAATAAAGTAGCACCAACAATATTGTTCTTGTTTTCTAGAGTCGTTTTTAATGTAACAGCTGAATAGTCATTCATTAGCTGCTCCAGTTGTTCTTCAATAGCTTTTTTGTCTTCCTCCTTGATCTTAGGATCTCTCATCTTGGCATTAAGATCCATGTACTTTTCACCTATATCTTTTGCTTCTTGAGAGAAATGGAAATAAGTGTCATTTAGTGGAGTACCTGAGGCCTTACTATTATCACCATCTAAAACAATATCTGCTGTTGTATTAGCTTCTGAAAATACATCGATATTTTCTTTTCGAGTATCTTGAGAAAAACTAACAATTAGATGTTCTGGATTGGATACAACTTGTTTGAAGATAAACTGATTCTTTGCGATATAAGATGTATCTATTGGTGCTGCATTTCTTTGTGCAGGAGACAGTAGCACCATCTTTCCTTCGAGACTATCTCCAGATATAGCCCCATTAATCGTAAATTGATTTTTTGGTGTTTGTTGGCAACCTGCAAGAACAAGTAGAGCAGTGGCCACAAAATAGATTGATTGTTTCATTCTTTTTTTTTTATTTATTTAAACCCTAATCAAAAATAATAAAAAAAGCCCAATCTTCAAAAGATTGGACTTCATTTATTGTTTGTTTGTAGGAAGTCGGTAATTGACTCTGAAGTTACTTATTCAGCAGCTTCTTTTTGAGGCTCTGCATCTGCAGGAGCTTCAGTTGTAGCTTTCGCAGCTTCTGCATCAGCTTTCGCTTTTTCCGCAGCCGCCTTAGCTTCTGCTTCTATAGCCAATTCTTTAGCTTTTCTATCAGCAAGAACTTTAGCTTTAGCTTCGTCTACAGCTTTCTCCGCTTCAAGAGCAGCAATTTCTTTTGCTTTCTTTTCTGCGTCGATTTTAGCCTTTAACTGGTCGATACCATTAAGTTTGTTGGATTTCCATGCCTCGAATTTTGTCTGTGCCTCAGCTTCGTCAAAAGCACCTTTTTTGACACCACCTAATAGGTGTTTCATCATGAACACACCTTCATTAGAAAGGATGTTGTGTACAGTGTCAGTAGCCTGAGCACCTGCCATTACCCAATGAAGTGCACGTTCGAAATTCAAATCTACTGTAGCTGGGTGTGTGTTTGGATTAAACGTACCCAATTTTTCAGTAAACTTACCATCACGTGGTGCTCTACTGTCAGCAATTACGATTGAATAAAAAGCGTAGCCTTTACGACCTCGTCTTTGCAATCTGATTTTAGTTGCCATTCTTTTAAATATTTTAATTAATGATTTGAATGATGTTACTAACTCGTAGTAACGGGCGCAAATATACGAAGTTTAAAAAAAATGACCAAGAGAAAAGGCGTTTATTTACACATTCTCTTTTTGGATAAAAGCAGTAAAAGTCTTAAAAATAATTTTAATATCTGTCAAGAGTGAGAAAGTTTTGGCATATTTGATATCTAATAATTTTCGGTCTTCTGCAGACATATTACCAGAACCTCCGCGTTTCTCCACTTGCCACAAACCAGTCAAGCCAGCTGGAGCCATAAATCTTTCGATGTATTCATCACTAGTAAGAAGTTCCGCTTCGTAAAGAGGAAGGGGGCGGTTGCCTACAACAGACATGTTTCCATTTAAAATATTGAATAATTGTGGAAGTTCATCGATAGAATATTTTCTAATGAAATGTCCAACTCTAGTTATTCGTGGATCATCTTTAAGTTTGACAAAAGAATTATCAGTTACTTTCTTTCGATTAGCTTGAAATTTGGCTTCATCAATAATCGTGTCATCTGAGATGAATAATACTTGACCATCTTCTTCATTCTCAATGTCGGAGAACATATCCATATCAGTGTCGTCATCTATAACAAAATCGTTATCTTTATTGATAGTGCTTTCTAGGTCTTCTGTCTCTTCATCAGTGTACTGATTCAGTTTACTGAAATTTCGTAGGTGTTTGTCAGCATCTGCATACATAGACCTAAATTTGAGGAAATCAAAAACTTTATAATTTGCTCCAACTCTTTTTGATTTATATATGATATTACCAGGGCTCTCGATATATATAGCGATAGCGGTGAATATTAGAATAGGAGATAAAAAAAGAATTGCAGTAAACGAAAATAAGATATCAAAGATTCTTTTCCACTTCGGAAGTTTAAACGTTTTAATCGTTTTCCCTCTTTTTTCTTTCAAAGAATTGATTGCTATTTGTTTTCGTTTTGCTAGATAATGCATGAGAGAATTGATTGACTCTCGGGAAGCATCTCGGCTGATTGTATTATTAACCCCAGCCTTTAAATATTCAAATCTCTCTTCTTTTCGTATAGAGGAAATGACTAAAACGATATAGATTCCAAGAAATGCGTCATTCAACGCTTGTATGTCCTTAATATCATTTTCTAAACTACTTTGTTCGTAAAATACTATAGCATTATTAATTTCTCGTATTCTGCGAATATATTTAGATAATTCAGAAGAATGTGCAGCACTTTTAAAAAGGCCCGTTATGGAACTTTTAAAGTGCTTTATTTGATTTGTATCACTTCCAATATAAAATATATATTGCATTCTGTTATTTGAATTGGTATTACCTGTGATTTGTAACTATATTGAGTTGAAAATTACTATTCCTTTAACCAATGATTTTTTTGATTCGTATCTTCAGTTCTAATGGATTGAATGGCTTGAGTATATAATCTGCTGCCCCTTCTTCCAGAAAACGGATTCTTTCGGTCGTACTCTCTTCACTAGAAAGCATGATGATTGGAATATCCTTGAATAATTCATTTTTCTTCATGTAAGTGAGGAATTCATCTCCCATCATTTCCGGCATTCGGATATCAGATATAATCAAGTCTGGAATTTGTCCAGTTTGTAACCAATCAATTGCTTTGATAGGATTCTCGAAATATTCAAAATCATATTCTTTTTTGAGATAGATAGACACGACTTTACCTATTGAAGGTTTGTCATCAATTAAAATTATTTTCTTTTTCATTTTTAATGTATATAGAATTCTAAGTATAGAAAACCTAAACTTTCTTAGCTGATTATTCTAGTTCTTTTATGTATGCACAAAGATAGTTCTTTTTTTTTGTTCATTATCAGTTTTAGTCAGTAAAAAATGTATTCTTATAGAACAAGTTCTCTTTTTATCAAAAGATTCAACGATAAATTTCTTGATGAATAAAAACAAAAACACCTCACTCCCATGGATTGTATTAACTCTTCATTGAGTTCATTCCATGGGATAAAGTGTATATATAGTGTCTTTCTGAAGCTATACCTTTAATCGTGCTTTAACTGTCACAAAAGCATCAATTGCTTTTTGAACTTGTTCGTGTGTGTGTCCAGCTGAAAGTTGTACACGGATACGAGCTTCACCTTTAGGAACAACTGGATAGTAGAATCCTGTAACATAAATACCCTCTTTCTGCATCTCTGAAGCAAAATCTTGTGAAAGCTTTGCATCGTAGAGCATGACTGCACAGATAGCGCTTTGAGTTGGCTTAATATCAAAACCATTCTTTATCATTTCATCTCTAAAGAAAGTGACGTTTCCAACTAATTTACTATGTAATTCATCACTCTCCTCTAACATTTTAAATGTCTCAAGGCTAGCACCAATAATAGCAGGAGCCAATGAGTTTGAGAAAAGATATGGGCGTGATCTTTGGCGCAACATATCTATGATTTCTTTACGTCCAGTAGTGAAACCTCCTAAAGCACCACCGAAAGCTTTTCCTAAAGTACCCGTATACAAATCGATACGACCATAAAGATTAAAGAGTTCGCTGACACCGTGACCAGTAGGGCCCACTACGCCTGCAGAATGAGACTCATCTACCATTACGAGTGCATCGTATTTTTCAGCAAGATCACAAATTTTGTCTACTGGAGCTACATTTCCATCCATTGAAAAGACACCATCAGTAACGATGATTCTGAAGCGTTGTGCTTGAGCGCGTTTTAGACAATCCTCAAGTTCAGACATATTTGAATTTGCATAACGATATCGTTGTGCTTTACATAGACGTACACCATCTATTATAGAGGCATGATTCAAAGAGTCGCTAATGATAGCATCATCACTAGTGAATAAAGGTTCAAAGATGCCGCCATTAGCATCAAAGCATGCTGCATATAAAATAGTATCTTCAGTTTTGAAATATTTAGAGATTGAAGATTCTAATTCTTTATGTATATCCTGTGTACCACAAATAAAACGAACAGAAGACATACCATAACCTCGTTTGTCCATCATCTCTTTAGCTCCCTTAATAAGTCGAGGATGGTTGGATAATCCGAGATAATTATTTGCACAAAAATTTAGGATTTCTTGTCCATTTACTTTGATACTAGCTTGCTGAGGACTTTCTATGAGTCTCTCCGTCTTGTATAAGCCTGCATTTTGAATATCTTTCAATTCTGACTGTAGATGCTCTTTTAATTTGTCGTACATATTAGTTCTTTTAAATGAATAAATTATGTTGTTTGACAAAGTTGATTATTTTATTACTAATAAGCAACCATATTCGTTAGAATTTTGCGCTTTTTTATAAAAAAAGCATATCTTTGCGGTACCTAAACATGGACTTTATATTTATAATAATATGAATAAAATTTTTGTTATTGGAGCTACGGGACAAATTGGTTCTGAGCTTACGATGGAATTGAGAAAAAGATATGGCAACGATAATGTTGTTGCTGGTTATATAACAGGAGCTGAACCAAAAGGAATATTAAAAGAGAGTGGTCCTTCTGCTTTGGCAGACATTACAGATCGCAATGCTCTAGCAGCTATAGTAAAGAAATACGCTATTGACACCATTTACAATTTAGCAGCACTCCTTTCAGTTGTTGCAGAGTCAAAGCCAAGTTTAGCATGGCATATTGGTATAGATGGACTTTGGAATGTGTTAGAAGTAGCCCGAGAATGTGGGTGCGCAGTATTTACTCCTAGTTCTATCGGCTCTTTTGGTCCCGAAACTCCAGCTATAAATACTCCTCAAGATACTATTCAACGTCCTCGTACGATGTATGGAGTCACGAAAGTAACCGGTGAATTACTTAGTGATTATTATTTCCATAAATATGGGGTCGATACAAGGTCAGTACGTTTTCCTGGTATTATTAGCTATGTAACACCTCCAGGGGGAGGAACAACAGATTATGCAGTTGATATATTCTACTATGCTGTCAAAGGAGATGATTTTATCTGTCCAATAAAGCCTGGAACAAAAATGGATATGATGTATATGCCAGATGCATTGCATGCGGCGATACAAATCATGGAAGCAGAGCCTGCAAGGTTAATCCACAGAAATGCTTTCAATATAGCTTCTATGAGTTTTGGGCCAGAAGAAATTTATGAAGCAATAAAAGGTCTAAAGCCTGATTTTAAAATGAGCTATCAAATAGAATCCTTGAAACAATCAATTGCAGATACATGGCCAGATTGCTTGGATGACAGTTGTGCGAGAAATGAATGGGATTGGTGTCCACGCTATGACCTTCAATCTATGAGTAAAGATATGTTAGAAAAATTAAGTCTTAAATTATAATCAACAATGTACATGCATGATGAGCAGAAATATAAAAGAATGAAACAACTAGGTAATAAATACGTTCTCTTTTCAATCGTATTTCTTACCTTATTGTTTGTTGGTGCTTGTCAGTCAAAGAAAACAGAACCCAATGAAAAAGCTGAAATAGAAGCGTGGGATAATCAAATGACAATTATCTCAGAATTGATCGATTCTCTTTCCACTTCTCGTGATTCTCTTGTAGACCAAGTGCCTGAACTAAAACCTTTACAAGTAGATGATAACTTTGAGGATTTTCTATATGCATATAGCGTCGACTCTAGTTTGCAATATTTAAGAACAGCCTTTCCGTTGCCTATTTATGTAGGCGATAGTTTAACCTACTGCCAAAAGGAAAATTGGAAGTTGGATTCCTTATTAATTAAAAGTCCATATTATAGTTTTTTACTTGATAACGTAGCTCAAGACACTCTTTTGACCTCATCCGACATAAATGAAGTAAAGGTATCGTATTACGATGTCACACATAAGGCATGCCGACGCTATTATTTCAAAAAAGTAAAAGGAGTTTGGCTACTTGAAGCAGTTCATTATGCCCCTGAACATACATTTGAGACTTCACAAAGTCGCTTAGGCGCATTCATTGATTTTTGGATGAAATTTGCTAATGACTCGTTATTCCAACAACAACATGTAAAACGCACACTTCCCTACGTTACTGTTGATGATCAACATGGTGATTCGATTATACAAGGAGTTATCGATTCAGAGCAATGGCCATCTTTCAGGCCCTATCTTCAAAGTGATCACTTAATATCCCTTGACTATGGTCAATACTTATCCTCAAAATCACGTAACAGACTCGTTGTATTAAAAGGATCAGGAAGTGGTTTCCTACTAAATCTAAGTTTCTCGATGAATTTCAATAATCGTTGGAAACTAGTTCGTTATGAAGATGTAGGTATCTAAAACTAATAATATAATTATGACTTCAATTAAATATAATACTTCACTAAAAGAATATAATACTTTTGGAATCGATGTGCCTACAAAGTGTCTGATTGAATATGATACTCTTGACCAATTAGAAGAGATATTAATAGAAAAGGATAAATATCCTACACCCATTTTGCATGTAGGATCTGGGAGTAATCTTTTGTTCAGTAAACCCTATGTAGGTACCATATTACACAGCCGCATATTAGGAATCAAAGAAATAGCCCGGGACGATGAAACCGTGACACTAAGAGTTGGTGCGGGTGTTTTGTGGGATGACTTAGTTTCGTATTGTGTCGACAATCATTTGTATGGAGCAGAAAACCTTTCAAATATTCCAGGTGAAGTAGGAGCTTCTGTCGTGCAGAACATAGGTGCCTATGGTGTAGAAGTATCACAGTTAGTGAGAAGAGTTCAGACTTATTCATTAGATACAGCTCAAGTCAGATATTGGACCAATGAAGAATGCAACTATGGATACAGAAATAGTATCTTTAAAAATCCAGAAATACGGGGACATTATATCGTGACGTATGTAGATTATCGATTTTCTCTTCTGCATAGAGTGACCCTTGAATATGGAGCTATTAAGTCTCAATTACAATCAATGAATTGTTCTGATGTGAAAGAAATTACCCTTTCTTTAATTCGTCAAGCAATCATAGCAATACGAAAAAAGAAATTACCAGACCCTAAAGAACTAGGAAATGCAGGAAGCTTTTTTGTTAATCCTATCGTTTCAGAAGAAAAATACCAATCTTTACTATCAAGATATCCTTCTATGCCTAGTTATCGTATTGATGACTTACGTGTCAAGATTCCTGCAGGATGGATGATTGAACAAATTGGTTGGAAAGGTAAATCTATGGGAAATGTAGCAGTACATAAGGATCAAGCTTTAGTATTAATCAATCTGGGCGGTGCTTCAGCCCAAGAAATTATTGAATTATACCAATATCTTATTAAAAAGGTAGAAGAAAAGTTTGGGATAATAATATACCCTGAAGTTAATATTATTTAACATGAAAGTTCAAGTCTTAGGAAGTGGAACGAGCATTGGTGTGCCAGAAATAGGTTGTCGTTGTCCTGTATGTACTTCTAGCAATCCAAGAGATAAGCGGATGCGTTGCAGCTCGTTGATTACCGATGGAGATGTACGTATCTTGTTAGATTGTGGTCCTGATTTTTATCAACAAGCTTTCCATTTTGACTATAAACCATTAGATGCTGTATTGATTACACATGTTCACTATGACCATGTCGGAGGGATAGATGATTTACGTTCATTTACTAGATTATCTCCTATAGATATTTATGCGGACCGCAACACGACTAAAGCACTGTATGAGCGCATCCCATATTGTTTTGGAAAAACAAAATATCCTGGTGCTCCCCAAATCCAACTTCATGAATTAGCACCTAATAGAATACTAAGAATAGGGCACTTGGAAGTTAAATCATTTAGAGTGATGCATGGTAAGATGCCGATTCTTGGATATCGAATAGGTAATTTAGGCTATATAACTGATATGCTAACCCTACCTGAAGAGAGTTACAAATCTCTCGAAGGAATTGAAGTTCTATTTATTAATGCTTTAAGATCAAAACCACATTTAACACACCAGAATCTTGAACATGCTTTGGCTGTTGCTAATCGGATAAGAGCAAAAGAAACATATCTTATTCATATGAGCCATGATTTTGGTCTTCATAATGAAGTAGAAATGACTTTACCCTCAAATGTACATGTTGCGTACGATGGTCTTGTTGTTGAATTCTGAATGGGGCACCTGTAAATTTCTATAATAATTCTTGTTTATTTACTTATAAATGTATAACTTAGTAAAATAATTGCAATAAAGTGGAATTATTTCACAGAGCGATAGTTATAAAGAAAATAACAAATTAAAATTTAAGGTGTGAATAAGTTGAAACAAAGCTATCTATGGATAGTACTGCTCGTCATTGTTTTATTATCGACTGCTATTGGAAGCATCCAATTGTACAGAAAAATAGGTAATATAGAAAATCAATCTAAAGTTAATTTATACAGTCTCGTTCCTTGTTCTTCAACCGCTATATTAGAAATTAGAAACATTTCTATGTTGTCACGAGATATCCATCTTAATATGTCCAAATTGTTGGAATCCAAACAAAGATATTCCACCCTCCCCAAAGAATTTTTTGAGGCCCTTTTTTATACTAAGAATGGCATTTCAACTTTAGAGCATAAAATAAATTCTCTTATCATACAGCCATATTCAAAGGATTCATTGCACAATCCTTTAAGCATCAGCAATAACCTGCTTGTTAGTTATCATATAAACAAAGAAGGAACTAATTATATGTTTTATATAAAAACAAATGGAATAACAGAAGCCTCCTTTACTCATTTCATTCATGAGAAATTCAAAATTAGAAATAATCCTAAAGTGATTCATTATCGTAGTAAGAAAGTCTTGATATATTTTTTATCTACAGAAAATGATTATTTAGTTGCATATATAGGAAAAAATTATATCGTTTTCAGTAGTCATTTCTATCTTGTCCGTGAGATGATTGATGCTATTCGGGATAAGAACAATCTATCCTTAGATTCATCATTTAAAGAAATAGAGAATTCAAAATCGACTTGTAATGCTATCGTCTATGTTGATATGGAAAAGATCTATGCTAATCAACAAACTACTCGTAAAAGAGTTGGAGTTAACTCATCAGGATGGGCTGTCTTCGACTTAGAACTCAAGCATAATAATATCTATCTTACTGGGATGGTTAAATCAAAAGGGAAATCCACTCTACTTAGCACCCTCCATTCTCAATCCAAAATAAATACATTCCCTAGCAGTCAATTGCCATTAAGCACAATTTATTTCAGACATATTAGCATTAGTAATTTACTCGAATGGAAACATTATGCATCTATTGAATGGGGAGACAAAGAAAATCAGTTTGTTGCTTTGTTGGATAAATATTCAGTGCATCAAGTTTGTGATGTCATAATGAAGGAAGATACAACTCATCATATTTTGGTCTTTCCTATGAAACAAAAATTTAGTAGAAGTAATCTTGGCCGATATCTTTCTAGTTATAGATTTGATCGAAGTATTTCAACCTTAGGGAAGATTCAAACGAATCATCTTCTTGAATTATTTAGTGATGACGATTCTTCTTATAATCAGGCTGATTGGTATTTACTGATAGCAGATGATAAACTTATTTGCTCCAAGAGTTTGGTGTCGCTGAAAAAATATTTCTCAGAAACTAAAGAAGGACTTTTTCTTGATTCAGATGTGCGTTATCAAGCTATTATTAATCAGTTTGAAGTGCCATATCAGATGCTGATAGTAAATGACCTCACACAGACGGTAAGAAAAAATAATAGTATTGTTCAATTCGTTCCATATTTAGTGGAGAGATGTAAAATCCTCTCTAATCACTACCAAGCAGCTTTACAAATAAACAGCCAAAACGACAATACCTATATCAATATTGTTTTAGCTAGCAGTAGAAACTAACGTTCTACTGCTGCTAAATGATGATTAGAAATTTAAAGATTCAATTTCTTATATGTCAGATTAAATAAATCAGCAACGGGTTTAAAGACAATATCTCCATTAACAATATTAAGCCCTTGCTGCAAAGCTATATTTTCTTTACATGCTTTCTTCCATCCTTTATTGGCTAATTGTAAGGCATAAGGCAGAGTCACATTGGTTAATGCTAACGTTGAGGTTCTCGGTACGGCACCTGGTATATTAGCTACAGCATAATGGAGTATACCATCTACGAAGTAAATAGGGTCACTATGTGTTGTTGGTCTAGAAGTTTCGAAACACCCCCCTTGATCAATAGCGACATCTACTAAGACGGTTCCCGGTTTCAATGTCTTGAGCATCTCTCTAGAAATTAAATAAGGAGTCTTATCTCCTCTGACCAATACAGAACCAATAACTAAATCAACATGAGGTAGCATTTCTGTTATATTTCCAACAGAAGAGTAGAGGGTGTGTACATTATTGGGTAGTACATGACTCAGGTAGCGAAGTCTGTTCATGTTGATGTCAGCAATAATGACGTTAGCTCCAAGTCCAGCAGCCATCTTCGCAGCGTTGGTTCCTACGATGCCACCACCCAAGATGAGTACTTGAGCTGGTTTGACACCAGTCACTCCACCAAGCAATACTCCTTTTCCCCCCTGTGATTCTTCTAGATAATGAGCTCCTTCTTGTACTGCCATTCTTCCAGCAACTTCGGACATAGGTATCAGTAGAGGTAGTGAATCATCATCCATTCTTACCGTTTCATATGCCAAACAGATACCCTTTTGTTTGATCATAGCGTCAGTAAGTGCTCTGTTGCTGGCAAAATGAAAATACGTAAAAATCAGTTGATCTTCTTTTATCAGAGAATACTCTGATGAAATAGGTTCTTTAACTTTTACAATCATTTTGGCTATATTATAGACCTCTTCGATGGTTGAAAGTAATATAGCTCCTGCATCTTGATATTCTTGGTCAGAAAAGCCACTTCCTTCTCCTGCAGTTGACTGCACATATACTTTGTGTCCTGCAGCGATGACAGCAGCCACTCCAGCTGGAGTCATTGCCACCCGATTTTCATTGTTCTTAATTTCTTTTGGAATTCCTACAATCATAATTTAAATTTTTAATAAGGTTATTTTAAAGGTTACTGATGCAAGGTATAAATATTTTTTTAGAATAAGCTCATCTAGAATGTATTTTATTGTATTTATTTTTACCCATTCTTTTTGACTTTATTCTTTTGATATTCGAGTAGTTTGAATTATATTTGTCGTCGCTATATTAAAAAGAATTAGCAATTTACTCATTTAAAAATAAAGTAATGATTTTAGAAAATATTCTATCAATTTCAGGAAAGCCAGGATTATATAGACTTTTGTCTAACAATAAACGTATGCTTATCGTAGAAACTATTGACCGAAGTAAACGCATGCCAGTTCATAGTACAGAGCAAGTAGTTGCATTGTCTGATGTAGCAATGTACACTTATGAAGAAGAAGTTCCACTTCGTGAAATTATGGCTAGTTTATTTGGATATATGAATGGGGAAAAGGTAGATTTTAATCTAAAGAAGGTATCTAAAGATGAACTCTTTGATTTATTTGGAAACGTGCTTCCGGAATTTGATAGAGATAGAGTACATGCTTCAGATATAAAGAAATTGATTCAGTGGTATAATTTATTATTAGAGAATAATGAAATTACTGATGAGAAAATCGAAGAAATGAAAAAGGCCATTGCTAAAGAAGCTGAAGATTCAGAAGAAAACAAATAGTCTTTACTCTTTTAAAGAATAGATTTTCCTCGTTATTAGTTTTGAGCATCGCTTTGAATTAAATAATTAGCTCTTATAAATTAGCTGCGACAAAATAGTCACAGCTAATTTTTTATATAAAATATTCAGTGTACAAACGATTTGAATAAAGAGAATCATGACTCCCAGTATAAAGGACTAAAAAACCAACAATGAAAGAAAATATACGAGAACAATTAGGCACAAAATCTATAGGGCGATTAATTGCTACTTTTGCTATTCCTGCTATTGTTAGTGGGGTTGTGAGTGCATTGTACAATATCATAGATCAAATATTTATAGGAAGGAGCATCGGTATACTTGGTAATGCAGCGACTAATGTTGCTTTTCCGATACTAACTATCTGTACTGGTTTGAGTTTTATGATTGGTCTTGGTGGTAGTGCTAATTTCTCTTTAAAATTAGGTAGTGGTGATGACCGTGATGCATCATATTTTGTTACAAATGCATTAATGATGGCCTTTGGAGTCTCTTTTATTTTAATGGCTCTCATGTTTTGGAATTTCACTCCTCTTTTACTTCTATGTGGAAGTACCGCAAATGTGTTGCCCTATGCCTCAGACTATCTGCGAATTACACTATATGGCTTACCACTCTTTATGTTCTCATTCGCTTCTAGCCATATTATTCGAGCTGATGGAAGTCCTCAGTATGCGATGTTTATACTTATAGGTGGAGCAGTAATCAATACAATACTGGACTATATTTTGATATTCCATTTTGATATGGGTATCTCAGGTGCAGCATGGGCTTCAGTATTCGGACAATTGTTTACAGCACTAATGAGTATATACTATTATCGGTATAAATTTAAGTCATTCACACTATCGAGAGACACATTTAAACTTCGTATTAAAACAGTTGTTCGTATATTAGCGCTTGGAATCACACCTCTCAATGCTTTTATTGCAATGATGATTGTACAGATAGTACTTAACAATGCCCTTATTCATTATGGAGCAAACAGTAAATATGGAGGTGATATTCCTTTAGCAGTTGTAGGAGTGGTGTCAAAGGTTAATTTCTTATTCTTTTCTGTTGCATTAGGTATCATTCAAGGCTCTCAGCCAATTATCAGTTACAATTTCGGGGCTCAGAATTACAAGCGTGTATACAAATCGTTGACATTAATCATGAAATGTGTCTTAATTATTGGGTTGATTGCCTTTAGCTCCTTTCAATTATTTCCTGGAGAATTGACCTCTATTTTTGGAAGTGGAAGTCCGGAATACTTCGAATTTGCAGAACGATACTTCAAAATTTATCTATTTTTCATCTTTTTAGTTCCATTCCAACCATGTTCAGGGAACTATTTCTCTGCTATTGGTAAACCAATTTATGGTGTTATTATATCGTTATCAAGACAAATCATCATATTTTTACCATTACTCTATTTCCTACCAAGATTCTTCGGGATAGATGGTGTCTTATATGCTGGTCCTGCGGCTGATCTTAGTTCAGCGGTCATTACCCTCAGCTTTTTAGGTGTAGAATTAACTCGCCTTAGGCGATTGATGCGTGTCGCAAGGTAAGTATAACTCACTTTTTTTTGAATTAGTACCGACATATCTTCACTGTCTTATATTTCATTGTTATATTTGCGACTTAATCTGAATATTTACGATATGAACAAAGATATTGAGTTCCGCTACAATAATTTAGTTGAACAGTTATTTAAAGCGACTCCAAGTTTCCAAAATATTGGTGCAGAAGCTTATAAACCAGGATTAGACAGAACTATTGCACTTCAGAAGGCATGTCATGTTGATTTGTCTAAAATACCGACAATTCATGTTGCGGGAACCAACGGCAAGGGAAGTGTCTCAGCAATCACAGCGTCTTGGTTACAAGAAACGGGGCAGACAGTAGGATTGTTTTCTTCTCCTCATTTGGTTGATTTTACAGAACGTATAAGAGTAAATGGGATACAAATGAGCCATTCCTTTTTTGTCGATTTTATGGATCTATATGCTGAAGATATCAAACGCTTGAGCCCTTCTTTCTTTGAAGTAACGACAGTAATGGCTCTGCGGTATTTTCAGGACAAAAAAGTTGATATAGCTGTCATTGAAGTTGGGCTAGGGGGACGACTAGATTCTACTAATATAATTAATCCTATAGCTAGTGTGATAACTAACATAGCATATGATCACACAGACCTATTAGGAGATACTTTAGCTAAAATAGCTGAAGAAAAAGCCGGTATAATCAAGCGACATACTCCTGTCATCATAGGCGAATCTACAAGTGAAACTTTACCTGTATTTGAATCACATAGTAAACGGATGGAAGCTAGAATGATCTTGTCGGAAGAACGATATAATCATTGGACAGCAAATTATGATGCAAGTGACCTATGTCTTACTTTTGAGACAGCGAGCAAACGGTACGAAAAGATCATCTTTACATCCCATTTTGGTGATTTCTCTATGGTATCCAATGTGCGAACTGCTTTGACTCTTTTTGATGAAATCGGTGAGCAATTTGATGCTACGATAACGGATTTTGTCAACGGATTATCAAATACCCCTGAGAACACAGGATTTCGAGGACGATGGGAACAAATATTGACTTCTCCTAGGGTAATCATAGACACAGCTCACAATGCCAATGGCATAGAAAAAGTCGTTGCAATGGCCAATGAAGTCTGTTCCTCTGGTGGGCATATTCATTTTTTTCTTGGGATGGCGAAAGATAAAGATGTCGAATCCGTTCTTCGAGAGCTCCCAACGAACTTCAGTTATCATTTCTCAGCTCCTTCTAATGAAAGAGGTCTTAATGCCAAAGAATTACAGCAAATGGCGTCTGAAAATGAACTAGCTGGAGATGTCGTGAATGACATACATCAATGGATTGAATTACATTGTTCTGAGTTATCTTCTGATGACGTTATACTGATTACAGGAAGTAATTTTCTTGTTGCTGATTTTCTAAAATAAAGGCATTTTTTTCTATATTATTGTTATCTTTGTCCACTATGAATACTAAAAATGAAATGATATTTGGTGTACGCGCCGTAATTGAGGCAGTTGAAGCCAATAAGGAGATAGATAAAATCTTGGTAAAAAGAGATTTGCAAAGTGAATTATCAAAAGAACTGTTCAGTGCTCTTAAAGGGAGAAACATACAGATTCAGCGAGTTCCAGTTGAACGAATAAATCGCATTACTCGTAAAAATCATCAAGGAGTAATTGCTTTTATATCACAAATAACCTATGACAAAGTTGACCAGATAGTTCCGATGCTCTTTGATGAAGGCAAAGTGCCTTTGTTAGTGATGCTAGATGGGATCACTGACGTACGTAATTTTGGTGCAATAGCTCGTACATGTGAGTGCGCAGGTGTAGATGGCATTATAATACCATCACGTAACAGCGTCTCTGTCAATGCAGATGCTGTAAAGACCTCTGCAGGTGCATTGCTTAAAATGTCAGTATGTAAAGAGAATAGCTTAAACGAAGCTATTCAGTATCTTAAGGACAGTGGTTTCCATATCGTTGCTGCCACAGAAAAAGGTGATTATGATTATACAAAAGGAAATCTTACAAATCCGACATGTATCATTATGGGTGCTGAAGATAAAGGAGTGAGCTATGATATCCTTTCTAAATGTGATGAGTGGCTTCGTATTCCTATACTAGGAACTATAGAAAGTCTCAATGTCTCCGTTGCAGCTGCAGTTCTTATTTATGAAGCTGTTCGTCAACGTGGCATAGCAAAAGATTAAATAACGACCTAAATCAAATAGTATCAAGATGAGTCAAAATAGTCATAAATTGCATTCTCTAGGAAGAATTGTATTTGTATTCGCATTTGTTTTTCTTTTTGTCTTACCGCTAGCAGCAATGAAAGAGCCTCGCTGGTCAAAAAAAGCAAAGACTAAAGTGTTGACTATTGTCACATTTGATCAAAGGCATAATATACTCCAGCAAGGCAATGGATTCTTGATTGGTCGTGACGGAATAGCTGTAGCACCATATCATCTATTTTATAAAGCCTTCAGTGCAAAGGCATATACGCTTAAAGGGAAAGAACTAGCTGTCTCTACAATCGTCGGAGCTAGCTCTTTGTACGATGTAGTTAAAGTTAAGCTTGTTGACCGTAAAGACGGTCGTATAGGTGATGGTTTTGAGCTCAGCAGCAAGCCATTGCTAGTTGAAAGTCATATCAATGCTGTTCCTTTTGCTAAAAACAAGCGAGACATTGTTGTTGGTGGTAATGTCTCGGGAGTAAATTCTATTGACAAGAGTGATTATTACTATACCTATTCGATTCACTTACCCCAAAATGCAGCGGGATGTCCTATTGTAGATGACAAAGGGTATGTGACAGCAATGTCTCAGCGTGAGACCTCTCCAGATAGTCTGAATGTTGCTTATGGAATCGGCATACATTATATAAACAACTTGCATGTCTCTATTTTGGATGCCAACAATGTTGATTATACCGATATCAATATATCAAAAGAATTGCCTTTGAAAGAAGATGCAGCCTTGGTTTATCTTATGACGGCAGGAGGTAATCTATCCCCTGCAAACTATGCACGTTTGTTGACCCAGTTTATTAAGAAGTTTCCTAACAGTATCGATGGCTATATGAAGCGTTCAGATTATTTTCTAACACTTGGTATAGATAGTTTGCATTGTGATTTGGCACTACAAGACTTTCATCATGCGTTGTCTCTCAACAATCGCGTAGATGAGGTGTATTTTCAGCATGCTATGCAAATCAGCAATTACTTAATGGCTTTGTCTAATGAGAATGCTCGTCGTGAACAAATTGTTAGTCAGCTTAGGGAACAAGGTAATGACAGTGTATCGATGGTTAGACTTCAACCATTGACTGGTTGGGACTCATCCGAAATGGTTGCTCAGTTAGATAAGGCAATCTCAAATACAACTGCAGGGAGAAAAGAAAGTTATCAGCTTTCTGCAGCAAGAATGGAAGTGCAAGTCGGTTTATTTCCACAAGCTTCATCACGTCTTCATCTGTTGCTTGAATCAAATGACTCTTTATTTATGGCACACCGTCTTCTTGGTGTGGTGTTAGTAGAAACTAACCATAAAGAAAAAGGCTTTGCAGAATTGAAAAAAGCTCAAGAGATGGGAGATAAAGTAGCTTCTCACCTTCTTGACTTATATTCAAAGCAAGAAGATACTGAAAACAAAGAAAATGATAAACAAGAATAAATATATAATGCAAGATTTATTTACTTCTTTAGAAGATGAAGTTGATATTTCTACAAAGAGTACTGATACAATTATAGACAACTTTTTCACCTTCATTCCTTTAGCAAGTGGAAGTAGTGGTAACTGTTATTTTCTACAATCTCCCCAAGCGACGATATTGATAGATGCTGGAATTGGTTCTAGAATTATAAAGAAACGCCTCAAAGAAGTAGGACATAGTTTAGACGAAATCCAATCTGTTTTGGTTACGCATGACCATGCTGACCACATCAAAGCATTGGGACATTTAGGAGAGAAAATGCATATACCCATATATGCGACAGAAAAATGTCATGCTGGAATAAATCGTTCGTATTGTACGACTCAGAAGTTAAAGACAAGTGTCCATATTATTGAAAAGGACTGTACCTTTGAAATTGGAGATATGCGTATTACACCTTTTGAGGTACCACATGATGCATCTGATAATGTTGGGTATAAAATAGAATTGGGTGATAAAATATTTTGTTTGGCAACTGATATCGGATCGATAACAAAAACAATAGCGAGCAACGTATCTCAAGCTCAATATCTCGTCATAGAAGCAAATTATGATGAAGATATGTTAGACCGAGGTCCTTATCCAGCCCATTTGAAACATAGGATAAAGAGTGGAAGAGGGCATTTAAGTAATAATAAGTGTGCTAAGCTATTAAATGAGTACAGCAATCCCTTATTGAAACATATATGGCTTTGTCACTTGTCTCAGGACAATAATCATCCAATGTTAGCTGAGAAAACGATAGAGCGCGGGCTTATAGAAGCCGGTAGATTGGTTGATGAAGAAGTTCTTGTAGACGTTCTCAAACGACAAGCAATAAGTGGAGTCTTTAAACTGTAATTTCTAATTAGGCAGTTTTCACGACCCCTTTTTTAATAAAGATCCCCCATTTAGTAGAGAGATTAAACTCATCATCTGAGCTTTTCTCTAGTAAATGGGGGACTTTATATAAGAAGCTTAGCTAAATAAATCATTAAAATGAATTAGACAAGTCTTCAGAATCATCTAAATTCTCGAAAGAGACGATGGTGATACCTGCTCCTCCAAACTGAACATGTTCATCAGCAAAATGTGTAACAGAAGGTATCGTAGCTAGATATTGACGGATTGTTGCTCGTAATATACCAGTACCTTTTCCATGTAAGATACGAACTCGTTTTACTCCCAGCATGATAGCATTATCAATATAATTTGTAATAGCATGTATTGCCTCGTCTGCTCGCATCCCTCTGACATCAATTTCCTGTTTGAAGTGCAATTGTTTATCCCTTATAGAATCTTTTGTTTGAACACTTACGTAAGTAGCATTTATGTTCTGTTTCTTAGACCCATTTTGATTCGTCTTAACCAATCGGTTCAGTTTTACACTTGTTTTGAAGGCACCAAAGGCCACAATAACTTGCTTATCCTTAATTGATAAGACTTCACCTGCCGTTCCTTTTCCATCAAGTTTAACCAAGCTACCGACAGTGATTGAAGATGCTTTGTCTAATCTCTTTGACGGTGATAATTGCTTTTCTTGTCGATTGACTGGCATTGAGGACTGTATAGAGTACTCTTCCTTATCTACAGACTTACTTGCAGTTCTATCGTTGTCGTTATTCTTTTTGCGTTCTTTTTTACGTTTTTGTTTCTCCTGAAGCTGTTTCATCTTGCGAGCTATTTTCTCGTCGACAAGACGCATCTCAGCAGTATGTACTTCTTCTTTAAATTGATTAATGGCATTTCGAGCCTGTTTTGTTTTTTCTTTTTCCGCTTGGCTTTTTCGAATCTCCAATATTGTTCGTTCTATACGAGCATTAGTCTCTTTGAGAAGCTCTTCAGCATCTTCCTTTGCTTTCTTAATTATTTCTTTGCGGTCGTGTGTCAGTTCTTCGAGTTTCATCTCATAGCGTTCTATAGTCTCGCGCATCTTCTTATCTTTGACACGTATCTCTTGCCGTTTACGGTCCCAGTATCTTTTGTCTCGAACGATATCCTGAAGATACTTATCGCTACTGATATATTCACTTCCCACCATTTCACTAGCTTCCTTGATTACACTTTCTGGAAGTCCTATTTTCCGAGCAATTTCTATGGCAAAAGAACTACCTGGATTACCTATTTGAAGTTGATATAAAGGTTGCATCTCATGCCTATCATAGAGCATCGCTCCATTAACGGCACCTTCTTGGCTATCGGCAAAATGCTTAAGATTTTGGTAATGAGTAGTAATCACCCCGAAGCTACCCTGAGTTAAGAAACGGCCCAATACAGATTGAGCGATAGCCCCACCTATTTGAGGTTCAGTACCGCCACCAAATTCATCAATTAAGATTAGAGAATTTGCATCGCAATATCTAAGCATCATCTTCATGTTGGTAAGATGCGACGAATAGGTACTCAAATCATCTTCGATACTCTGTTCGTCGCCGATATCGATAAATATATGTTCAAATAATCCCATGATAGAACTTTCATGAAGCGGAACAAGGAGTCCACATTGAAGCATATACTGGAGTAGACCGACTGTTTTTAGGCAAACAGATTTACCACCTGCATTCGGGCCCGAGATGATAAGCATTCGTTTCGCATCACTCAGTGTGATATCTAATGGGATGATTTTTTTTTCTTGCTTCTTTAGCGAGTCAGCAAGCAATGGATGTATGGCTTCCCTCCAATCAATAATCTGTTTATCCTCAATATGAGGAAGGATACTGTCGCTATAAATAGAATAATGTGCTTTTGCCCGGATGAAATCAATCAATCCTAGAAAATCATATGATTCTAATATATCAGTAATATGCGGACGTACCATACCTGCAAATTGCTGTAAAAGTCTAATGATTTCTCTTTTTTCCTCTAATTCGAGTTCTCGAATACGATTATTAGCTTCTACGACCTGAGTCGGTTCGATAAATATTGTTTTTCCAGTAGCCGATTCATCATGTACGATACCTTGTAATTTACGTTTCATACTCGGAGCCACAGGAATGACTAATCGTCCATCTCTGAGTGTAGGTGTAGCATCCTTTTCTACATACCCATCAATCTGTGCTGACCTCAATATGCTGTGAAGTGACTTCGATATTCCTTGCGTTGTTCTTGTTAGTTCGCGACGAATTACAGCCAGTTGTGGAGAAGCATTATCTCTAATCTTGCCATATTTATCAATTAACTGGTCTATCCTATTAATGATAGTAGGAAAAGTAATAATATCTTTAGTCAGTTTATTTAGATGAGGATAATCGCCTTTCAATTCATCTTCTTGGCTCCGATCTGTGCGGTCATCAATCATTTTTTGTGGTTCAGCATATGAACCATGACCTCTAGGAGTGAGAGATTGTTCTACCTCCATACCACGATTAAGAAATCTAGAGATATCATATATCGTCTGGAGTGACCGTCTGAAATCAAAAATTTCATGTTCATCAAAATACAATCCTTCTATTTCTACTCGTTTTAGAGCAGGACGAACATCATAAAAGTACTGGTCAGGAAAGTCATCAGCCTCTTGGATGATGCGTACAAATTCCTCTACACGAAGTAAATCTTCTTGAAGAAGATCATAATCCGTCATGAAACTCATCTTTTCAACCTGTTCTATACCGAGCTGACTCAAGCAACGTTGTTTGAGAAGTTGGCGAACTTTAGAAAATCCTATTTTTTGTTCAAAGTGAATCGGGTAAATCATAGGGTGCAAAGATATAATTTATTATATTTGTGTGCAAGGTAATAGTGTGTACGTGTTTAAGAAAGATGCATTATTAGTCTAGAAAAACAATAATTATATGAATCATCTACCTTCCCTCATTTCTGACTTAGCTCTCATTCTGAGTTGTGCCGGAATTATCACTTTAATTTTCAAGCGTTTAAAGCAACCGATTGTCTTAGGATATATAGTTGCAGGTATTATAGCAGGGCAACATTTTACTTTCCTACCCTCCGTAGCTGACCAAGAAAATATCAAGATATGGGCTGAAATAGGCGTCATCTTCTTACTCTTTTTTCTTGGTTTAGATTTTAGTATTAAGAAATTAATAAAAGTAGGAGGGAGTGCCATCATAGGAGCAGTTACCATTATCATCTGTATGATGTCCACAGGTGTCGTTGTAGCTCTATCCATGGGTTGGAATCAGATGGATTCATTGTTTCTAGGAGGAATGATAGCGATGTCTTCCACAACGATTATTTACAAAGCTTTTCAGGATCTAGGTGTGATTAGTCAACGATTTGCTGGTCTGGTTCTAAGTATCTTAGTGATAGAAGATATACTAGCCATCTTGCTGATGGTTATGTTGTCTACAGTAGCTGTCAGTCATTCCTTTGAAGGTGGTGTGCTCTTTTATCATGTAATACGTCTTGGATTTTTTCTTGTTCTATGGTTTGTTGTCGGATTGTATGTCATTCCACAATTCTTCCATCTAGTTCGTCGATATCTAGACGATGAGACCTTACTTGTCGTTTCCCTAGGCCTTTGTTTATTTATGGTTGTTCTGGCATCAAAAGTAGGTTTTTCTCCTGCATTAGGTGCTTTCATCATGGGGTCATTACTTGCCGAGACAATAGATGCCAATAACATCATGAAACTGGTGGGTCCTGTGAAAGATCTCTTTGGAGCTATTTTCTTCGTTTCTGTAGGGATGATGGTTGACCCTACGATGCTCATCACCTATTTTTGGCCTATTCTGATCATCACATCAGTAGTCATGTTTGGGCAAGCTATATTTGGTACTTTTGGAACTCTATTAGGAGGGATGCCTTTCTCGACAGCTATTCGCTGCGGTTTCTCATTGACTCAGATAGGTGAGTTTGCCTTTATTATTGCATCATTAGGAATGACACTCAAGGTGACAAGTCATTTTATCTATCCAATCGTTGTGGCCGTGTCTGTGATAACGACGTTCTTTACACCTTATATGATACGCTATTCGCCACGAATAGCCACCTTACTTGAACGAGTTATGCCTCATTCGTGGCTTATTGCTCTGAACAAATTTTCTACAGGAAATCATTTAGCTAGTCACAACACCCATTGGAGTCATTTACTAAAAGACATATTGAAAGTCATTATTATATATAGTACGCTCTGTGTCGCCATCATCTGGACGATGCTTACATTTGTCCATCCACTCGTAGTTGGCTGGTTACCAGACCCATGGGGAGATGTAGTTACTGCATTGAGCACAATGCTACTTATTTCACCCTTTCTTCAAGTTATTATAGTAAAGAAAAATCACACGATAGCTTTTAGAGCACTTTGGGCTGATAGCCGTGTCAATAGAGGCCCATTGATTGCACTTATGTTGATGCGTATCGTTATCGCATTATTATTTGTTGTTTATGTTCTTAGCCGTTTGGTTAATTTATCCATTGTTGTAGGAATAGTAATCACCTTATTAACGCTTGTCTTTGTGATTTTCTCGAGAAACCTCAAGAAGAGTTTACGTCAATTGGAAAGTCGTTTTGCATACAATTTAGATGTGAAAGAAGAACACCGCGTCTATATGGGTGAAGAACTTCCAACATATGTAGATCATTTAATTACAAGAGATATCCATCTCACACAAATCAAATTACCTGCAAATTCTTCTTGGAGTGGAATGCGACTAGATGAATTGCAAATCGGACAAAAGTATGGCTGTCATATCGTATCTATTTTGAGAAATAAGAATCGGATAAATGTGCCAGGTGGAGAAATTCGATTATATCCCGAGGATGTCTTACAGATAATAGGAACAGATAAACAATTAGACGACATATCAAAAGTAATTGAAGCACCAGAAGATACAACTTATCTTATCGAGAAATTAAAGAAGCAAGTCGTTCTCAAACAAGTTGAATTATCCGACCAAGCAGTTCTTGCAGGAGTAACAATCAAAGATAGTGATTTGCGAAGGTCTTATAGACTGCTGCTCGTAGGTATTGACCGACGAATGGATGAATTAGTCGTTCCGACAGCCGAAACGGTTTTTGAAGTAGGCGATTTACTTTGGTTAGTAGGAGAAGAAGACGGTTTGCAGCGATTTATTGAACTCAATGGTTAACAATTGCATTAAAATCCTTTATCCTTTCCTTCTTATTTACTACTTTTGCGACTACGAATGAATAAATGAGTCAGGCTTGCTAGATTCACCAATAATAGGCAATACAGCACAATGATAATAAAACACGCACTATATATAAGGATTCTATCTTCTCCAATGGGCCATTTGATTGGTGGAATAATAGAGAATAAACTTTGTTATCTGTATTTTATCGATGGAGAAAAATCGATAGATAAACTTTTACAAGTGGCTAGGTCACTTCGTGCAGAGATTGTTTGCTGTGGTTCGGATGACGATACATTAGGATGCAAGGAAAGTTTAATAACAAAATTACGAGACGATATTGGAAAATACAATACTTGTGTAAACAATACTGCAGTAAATAGTGACGATTTCTTTGATAATCCATATGCTCGTAATCGCAAACCTATCAATTCGAATCAACCCTTATTTGAAGAGGTTCAACAGCAGTTGAATCAATATTTTGCAAAGGCAATCACCTCGTTCAATATCCCATTGAGATTTGTTGGTTCTCCCTTTCAAAAACAAGTATGGGAGAGTTTGGTGAAAATACCCTATGGAGAATCTCGGTCTTATCATGAGCAAGCAGAATCTATAGGAAGATTAAGTGCCATACGAGCGGTAGCTAATTCTAATGGGCAAAATATGATTCTAATAATTGTTCCTTGTCACCGAGTAATCTCCTCTGATGGCTCTATCTGTGGTTATAGTGCTGGAGTATGGAGAAAAAAAGAATTATTGGAACTAGAAGGCATTTTGAGAACGGATCAAAAATTACCAGGATTCTTTTAGAAGCATTCGTTTCAAGTGAAAGTAAATAAAACGATATTTAAAATAATAAAACAAGAAAAACAATGATGCATACATGGTTTGAGTGCAAAGTGCGCTATGAAAAAATGATGGAAAATGGTCTGAATAAAAAAGTGACAGAACCTTATCTAGTCGATGCGCTCAGCTTTACAGAAGCAGAAGCTAGAATAATCGAAGAAATGACCCCTTTTATGACTGGAGAATTTGTCGTCTCAGACATAAAAAGAGCCAAATATTCTGAATTGTTTCCTTGTGAAGCAGACTCAGCCGATAAATGGTTTAAATGCAAAGTCTTTTTTGTGACCCTTGATGAAAAGAGTGGAGCTGAAAAAAAAACTTCTACAATGATGCTTGTACAAGCATCTGATTTTGCAAACGCGCTCGACCAATTAAATAAAGGAATGAGTGGAACAATGGCAGATTATGTAATAGGGGCAATCACTGAAACGCCTATCATGGATGTATTTGGCTTTGAATCAAAGCTAACAGATGGTAAACCAGAATATGAAGAAGGAGAATAAAATAGTACAGCACATTAATCAGATAGTAGAAGAGATACCTTCTTCTACTCGTCTGATAGCTGTAAGTAAGTATCATACAGTCGAAGAAATCCAAGAGGCTTATGATGGAGGACAGCGTCTTTTTGGTGAAAACAGGGTACAGGAACTTCTAGTTAAATACGAGAAATTACCTTATCCTGATATTGAATGGCATATGATAGGGCACCTTCAACGGAATAAAGTGAAATTCATCGCGCCTTTTGTATCTATGATTCATGCCGTTGATACATTTAAGTTGCTTCGTGAGATAGATAAGCAAGCCGAAATTTGTGGCCGGATTATTCCCGTCCTATTAGAAGTCCATGTAGCTCAAGAAGAGAGTAAATATGGATTCTCTATCGAAGGACTGATGGAAATATTTGCCAGCAAAGAATGGATAAATCTGAAACATGTCTCTATATGTGGCTTGATGGGTATGGCTTCTCATACCGATGACCAAGAGCGAATCAGAGATGATTTCAAGCAGCTATCAAGATGTTTCAAAGAAATAAAACAAAATTATTACGCTCTCGATGATAATCGTAAAGATACATTCACAGAATTATCTATGGGTATGACGAATGATTATCTCATAGCAATAGAAGAAGGTAGTACCTTGATTAGAGTAGGTAGTGGTATCTTTGGACCCTCTACGAAGAATATGAATACTCATTAAAAGTATTAAAAAGATGGATGCTGATAAGAAAGTAGCGAGAATCGATAAATGGTTATGGGCAGTACGTCTGTTCAAAACGAGAAGTTTGTCTGCTGAAGAGTGTAAGAAAGGACATATTACACTAAACAAGACACAAGTGAAGCCAGCTCGAACAGTGAAGTCTGGTGATGTTGTTAGCGTAAAGAAAGGTCCCATCACTTATACCTTTAAAGTCCTGCAAGCTATAGAAAAGCGTGTGGGGGCACAGTTGGTGCCTGAGATGATGGAAAATATCACTTCGCCAGAACAATATGAACTTCTAGAGATGAATAAGATCAGTGGTTTTGTCGACCGTGGTCGTGGAACTGGTCGTCCGACGAAAAAAGATCGAAGAAGTTTAGATGAATTTAAAGATGTAACAACCCCATGGTCACAAGAACAACGATGAGATAGCGAACGATTTTGCCTAATGTCATACTCATGCATACGATATAAGGATTGCTTCTCATATAGCCCAATGAGACTGTAATAACACTTCCTACGATAGGTAGGAAAGCAAAGAAAGCCATCCACGCACTTTTATTGTGAAGATATCTCATCGTTCTTCGTACATTCTTTTCTGATATACGTAAGTATTGTTCAATCCATGATATCTTTCCGAGATTTCCTAGATAGTAACAAGTCATCCCTCCTATAACATTACCAACTGTAGCAATAGCCAAGCATCCCCATGGAGAAAGTCCCACACTTGGGACAATAAGAGTAGCAAGCACAATTTCGCTACTAAATGGAAGTACACTTCCCGCCAATACAGCAGAAATGAATAAACCCAGATACCCCCAATTTATTAGAAAATCAATCATATATTATTTCAATTAAGGAGTTTATCTCATATTATTGTGCTTATCCTTACGCCACAAAGATAGGTAATAATAGGTATATGTTTAATCTTTTGCACAATATATTTATTTTTAAAAACGAGTGAATCCACTGAAAAAAGGAGAAATAGATATCAATACGCTTTGATTTAACTCCTTTTTAGAAGAAAAAGACTATAAAAATTTCTGTACTAAGAAAAACTTCTTAAATTTGCAGCGATTTTAGAGATATATAATATAATGTCTAATTTAATTAGTTTTAAAACAATCTTATTTATTAATGGAAAATCTTAAAAATGTAGCTCCTCTTGATGATTTCAATTGGGACACTTACGAGAACGGTGAGCAGGAAGTTAATGCAAGCCAAGAAGAACTAGAAAAAAAGTACGACAGTACGCTTAGTAACGTATCAGACCATGAAGTGATTGATGGTGTGGTTCTTTCTATGACAAAACGTGAAGTAGTTGTAAACATTGGCTTTAAATCTGATGGTATTATCCCTACCAACGAATTTCGTTACAATCCAGATTTGAAAGTTGGAGATACTGTAGAGGTATACGTAGAAAATCAGGAAGACAAAAAAGGACAGCTAATCCTTTCTCATCGCAAAGCTCGTTTGGCACGTGCATGGGATCATGTTAATGCTGCTCTTGAGAATGAAGAAATTATCCAAGGATTTATCAAATGTCGTACCAAGGGTGGTATGATTGTAGATGTCTTTGGCATTGAAGCTTTCCTTCCAGGATCGCAAATTGATGTTAAGCCTATCCGTGATTACGATCTATTTGTAGGTAAGACTATGGAATTCAAGGTTGTTAAGATCAACCAAGAATACAAGAATGTTGTTGTTTCTCACAAGGCGCTTATCGAAGCTGAACTTGAGCAACAGAAGAAAGAAATTATCTCTAAACTTGAAAAAGGACAGGTACTTGAAGGTACAGTCAAAAATATCACTTCATATGGTGTCTTTATTGACCTTGGAGGTGTTGATGGTTTAGTTCACATTACTGACCTTTCTTGGGGTCGTGTAAGTGATCCACATGAGGTCGTAGAATTAGACCAAAAACTTAATGTAGTTATTCTTGATTTTGATAACGAGAAGAAACGTATTGCATTAGGTCTTAAGCAACTTACTCCACATCCATGGGATGCTCTTTCAGAGGAGCTTGCTGTAGGTGATAAGGTAAAAGCTAAGGTTGTTGTTATGGCAGACTACGGTGCATTTATCGAGATTGCTCCAGGTGTTGAAGGTCTTATCCACGTATCAGAAATGTCATGGTCACAGCATCTACGTAGTGCTCAAGACTTCATGAAGGTAGGAGATACTGTAGAGGCAGTTATCCTTACATTAGACCGTGAAGAGCGTAAGATGTCACTAGGTATCAAACAACTTAAGCCAGACCCATGGGAAGGTATCGAAACTAAATTCCCTATTGGTTCACAACATACAGCTAAGGTTCGTAACTTCACTAACTTTGGTGTATTTGTTGAACTAGAAGAAGGTGTTGATGGTCTTATCCATATTTCAGATCTTTCTTGGACTAAGAAGGTGAAACATCCATCTGAGTTCACTACTATCGGTGCTGATATCGATGTGAAAGTTCTAGAAATAGACAAAGACAATCGTCGTCTAAGTCTAGGTCACAAGCAACTAGAAGAGAATCCTTGGGATGTATTCGAAGGTGTATTTGTTCAAGGTTCTATCCATGAGGGTACTATCGTAGAACTTCTAGACAAGGGTGCTGTTGTATCTTTACCTTATGGTGTTGAAGGATTTGCAACTCCTAAACATCTTGTAAAAGAAGACGGTTCTCAAGCTCAATTAGAAGAGAAATTACCATTTAAGGTTATAGAATTCAACAAGGATTCAAAACGTATTATTCTTTCTCACTCACGTATCCATGAGGATATCGCAAGAGGTGATGAACGTACAGAACGTCGTACAAAACGTGCTTCGGCTCCACGTCATGAGAATAACACAAGCAATGCTAAGATAAACAATCAAGCAGCTTCTACTACTCTAGGTGACTTTGATGCTCTTGCAGCACTTAAAGCCCAAATGGAAGACGATAAGAAATAATTCTTATTATATATACCAAAAGAGCTCTCTTCACAGGGAGCTCTTTTTTTTGTTTATTGCTATGAGTAAAGAAATTAGGATAGATAAATTTATCATTCACTTCACCAATAAAGATGTGAAACGCATCAATATACGGGTGAAAGCTCCAGACGGGCACCTCTTCATATCTGCTCCTGAAAAGGTATCTATCGAGGACATTAAAAAGGTCGTCTTAAAAAATCGTGTCGCTATCGCAAAGACAGTTGACCGTATCAAGAAAAAGGTTGCTGAGACTCCCTCATGCAGTTATCTGTCAGGAGATTCGATAAGCTACCTAGGAGAGAATTACACACTCTTAGTAGATTTTGTTACCCATAAGCGGCTTAGACATATTGAAATAAATCAGCGTATGCATATCTTAAGAATGGAAACACGAGAAACATTTTCAATGGAGGTACGACATCAGCAACTCTTATCCTTCTATAGGGTACGACTCACAGAAATACTCAATCCTTTATTAGAAAAATGGACCCAAAAGTTACAGGTCTCTATAGCAAAAGTACGGATAAAGCAGCTGAAATCCATGTGGGGAAGTTGTAGTTCTTCAGGTAACTTATCCTTTAATCTGGCATTAATCAAATTGCCACCTGAACTAATAGAGTTTGTCGTTGTGCATGAACTAACCCATCGTCTTGAGATGAACCATGGCGACCATTTCTATGCTATTATGCACAAATGCCTTCCAGATACCCAAGTATTAAACAAACATTTAAAATCTTATACGACCGAAGTTTAATCGAAGAATCCCTCATATTTATAGAGAATTCAATATCTTTGTTCCATGGAACCTTTTCAAGTACATTTTTTAGGTTGTGGTGCTGCACAGCCAACTACGACCCACAGACCCGCTTCGCAGGTGATAAACTTCCGCAACAAACTCTTTATGATAGATTGTGGAGAAGGCACTCAGATACAATTTAGAAAGTCTCATTTAAAATCGTCCCGTTTAAATCAGATTTTCATATCCCACCTTCATGCTGACCATTGCATTGGTTTAGTTGGGTTATTAGCCACTCAGAACTTGATGCAGCGTACAGCACAGATGCATATCTATTCTCCAGCTGGTCTCGAGAGATTGATGCGTCCGCAATTAGATTTCTTTTGTAGTCCATCGTCCTTTGAGGTGGTATTTCATGAATTTCAGACAAAGACATCTTCTGTCATCTATGAAGACCGTTCCTTAAGAGTGACCACAATCCCTCTTAAGCACCGTATGCCAGACTGTGGATTTCGTTTTGATGAGTTGTCTATCTCACGGCATATCAATCCGCAGATGTGTGCCTTTTACGATGTACCAAGATACTGGTTTGATAGACTTCGTTCAGGAGAAGATTATGTGACGTCTACAGGAGATATTATCCCAGTAGAGCGACTAACTAGCGCGTCTAGAAAAGCGCGTAGTTATGCTTATGTAAGTGATACGATCTATTTACCAAAGATAGTACCATTAATCTCAGGAGTTGATGTATTATATCATGAATCGACCTTTTCTGATGAATTCGCACTGAGAGCAAAAAAAGTTTGCCATAGTACCGCTCGTCAAGCAGGTACTATAGCAAAAGATGCAAAAGTTGGTTTATTAGCATTGGGGCACTATTCCGCTCGTCATAATAACAAAGAAGAAGTTCTATTAGATGAAGCACGGGAAGTATTTCAAGACACAATCTTGAGTTGGGAGAATTCCTACATAGACATAGGTAAGACGCCCATTCTCAATACGTTTAAGAGTAAACAAATCGAAACGACCCCAAGTCAATTGTTGTCAGTGCTTGATCCTCCTCAATCCTATACCCGTTCTGCTGAAGAGTAGTCTCTTCTTCTATTTAATAAATCCATCTTCTTTTAATAGTCGGAGAAATTTATCTGAAAAGAATTCACTATCTTTTTTAGCATATCTGATTTGTGTGAAAACTTCAGCAAGATTTCTCCTTTTATTAGCCCGTACGAATTTCTTATTCGTAGGATCTTCATCGGTTTCTTTATACACCTCTTTAATTCTCACATTCGAGAAATCTTGATACCTCTCATCGTGGACGATAGCATTGAGAGGTAATCTCAGCTGTTTGTCAGAAGTTTCTGCTGGATAACCGAGAGAGATAGTACAGATTGGAATAACCCCTTTAGGGCAGTTGAGAATCTCAGCTATTTCTTTAGCATTGTATAAGGTCGTTCCGAGATAGCATATTCCTAATCCTTCGTCTTCTGCGGCAGTGCAAAAGCTTTGAGTTAAGATAGTGGTATCAATCGCTGCATTGGTATAAAACAGGAAGTTATCCGTTCCAGACTCAGTCCCATTAATCTGACACCATTTATCATATCTATGGATATCTGCACAAAACGTAAGAATGACAGGAGCGCTCATCACTTGAGGTTGGTTGAAATGAGTAGGAGCTAATTTTTTCTTCTGCTCTTCATCCCTTGTGACAATGACGCTGTACAATTGCATATTTCCCGTATTTGAAGCTCTACACGCTGTCTCCAATAACTCAGACAATAGAGACTCACTGATTGGTTTCTCAGTATAGGACCTAACTGTCCTTCTATTTTTCATTGATCTTATCATAATATATATATTGATTATTCTGCATAAATTGTAGGATACAAACTATTCCACCAACGATTATCTTGTTGTAAGAATCTAGCAAACCAAGCCATAGTTGTATTGTGCCACAAGACCCGTTTATCCCAATCCATAATATGGTGATTTTCGCCTTTTATTTGAATAAACTCACACGTTCTACCCAATACACGAAGTGCATTGTACAATTGAATACTCTCGCCAATAGGTACATTGGTATCAGCCGTACCATGAAGAAGTAGGAGAGGGGTATGTATCTTATCCGCTTTGAATAGAGCCCCTTCAGTAAAGAGTTCTTTGTTGGTCCAAGGATAATTATCAGCTGCTGCTACTCCATTGTATCCGACTCCCCAGAAGCCTTCTCCCCAATAACTAGCCAAAAGTGAAATGCCAGCATGCGAAATAGCACAAGCAAAGAGGTCTGTTTGAGTCTGTAAATATTCGGTCATGAAGCCACCATAGCTAGCTCCTAAGCAACCTATATGCTGCTTATCAACTTGAGAATGATTAGCAATCACTTGTTTAGTTCCGTTGATAATCTCCTGAGCAGTTTTCTTGCCCCATGCATTGACATGTCTCGCACTGAATTCTTGACCATAACCCGTTGCTCCACTTGGATTAATCACGTAAACGATATAGTTACGAGAAGCAAACAATTGAGCTGAATAATACATCTCCATCACTCGAGTAGAAGGAGAGGTACCTCCATAATAATAAACAATCATAGGATACTTCTTCGAAGGGTCAAATTCAGGAGGATAACAAATATATCCATCGATTAGCGTTCCATCAGTAGATTTATATATTTCAGGGACAATTTTGCCCAATACCATACCATCAAGGGTCTTTTTCATTGGGTCAGCATATAAGTTCGATAGTTCCTTTTTGGTATTATAAGTATAAGCCTTAGTACTAGAGCTGCCACCTACACTGTAATAAGCAGCATTTTTCCCATCGTTACTAATAGAGAAGGTACGAATGATATCTCCTCGGAGTGGTAAACGTTCCCATTTTTGCGTATTTGGAATATATCGACAGACCTTCTGTCGTGTGCTATCTTGAGCACTGAAATAGAGATTATCGTCTCCCTCGTTCCAAGTTAAGAAAGAAATCGAAGGATTAAAATCTCGACTGATAGGCGTAACCTTCTTCGTCTGTCTATCCATAATAAAGGCCTGTGTATCATAGTTATTCGGGATTTTATGCTTTCCACAATTCATGCCGATACGATTGAAAGCCTCCGGTCCACCAGTAAGGACTATTTGTTGATTGTCAGGAGAATATGCAGCATTATTGATAAATGGTTCATCAGCAATTAGTGTATCCACTTGGAATGACTCTAAGTCAAGTTCAAGTAGAGTATTTGTCGAGAAAGGACGTTTAGTTGGAGTGGCTGTTTGTTTCATAAGTAGCATCTTCTTTCCATCCGATGTAAATGCGACAGGAGATACACTCCTATATCCGAAAGTTAGCGGTTGTTCTACTCCAGATTTTAGATTGTACAATGAATAGACATATGTAGTGCGAGCCGTCGGTTCGAAATCATGATGATTATTGATTCTTTTCAACGGGCTAGTTACTTTCCTAGCCTCCACCTTCTTATAAAGTAAAATATAATCACTCGCTGGGATTAAAGTCACTTTTGCTTCAGGTATATTTTTAGCAACTGTTTTCTCATCTAAAGTCTTTACATCCAGATTAATCAAATCATATCCATCTATTCCAGTGACTGTATAGTACAAGATATCTTTTTTAGGCATCCAAGACAGCGAACGTCCCCCCTCGTCGGTAAATACAACCTGTTGTTTTTTTAAGTCAGTGATTGTCGTATAGCTATTGCTATGCTTCTTGTCATATTTATTCATGTACGAAGTCATCAGATAGTTTCCCGAAGGAGATATCGATAAGTCGCTTACTCTATTTCCATATACTGTATTGTACAACTGGTATCTTCCTTTAATATTTGGACCTATTGTCACTGAACTAGAAGTCGTTATTTGAGTCGTATCATTTTTCACAACTAGCACGAGACTCATTTCAGGCTGAAGCTCTTTAGCCACAGCTAAAAGTTTAATATCAAGTGTGTATTTCTTTTCCGGAAGCAGTTTAAGAGGTATGACTTTCTGTTTTGCCGTTTTGAAAGAATCAGGAATAGTAGTAACGGTCCCTATCTTTTTATTATCCAACAGCACCACAAATCTAGCCGTTGATTTGACTACCAAAGATGCAACCGTATATTTGTCTGCACGAATAGCTGTTGATAGTTGATACAAGTCCGTATTCGATTCCGGAGTAGGCCATATAAAATGATTTTCTTTGTTTACCTCAAAATGCTGTGACAACTCATCCCTATTAGGAATTTTAGTTCGATTATTAAGCAACATATCCCATTTGAAAGGCTGACCACTTGCATTGATTGAATCCAATATAAGGGGTTTCATCAAACGAGTAGGGGGCTGAGCAACTAATGTTTTGATCGTTAAACTATCTGTCGGCTCATGTACTTCGGCAGCAACTAGCGACTGAGTAGTTGAAAGTAGCATCAGCAAGGCTAAAGAAAAAATTGGTCTCATAATTATCTGTTGTTTTATTATTTTCTACTCTCGTTTGTTTTGTCACTCATTGGTTTCGAAATAGTAAATTGCTGAAGTTTATGCACTACACTATCGCGAACAATCATGAAATCAGCTTTGTATTTATCTTCCAAATCAGGTCCTTTATTTTGTCCCAATTTAGTCGGATCAATAGCCACTCCATGTCTCCAAATTCTAAAGTCAAGATGCGGTCCAGTAGCTACGCCCGTCATCCCAACATAACCAATGAGCTCTCCTTGTTTGACTCGTTGTCCCACATGTAAACCTTTAGCGAAACGGCTGAGGTGAAGATATCCAGACATATAACCATTTGTATGTCTAATCTTAACCATATTTCCGCCACCGCCACTCCAACCTCTGGAAATAACAGTCCCGTCACCAATAGCATGAACATGAGTCCCCGTAGGAGCTGCATAATCTACACCATGATGAGGACGTCTGATGTGAAGGACTGGATGATAGCGTGAATTGCTGAACCGGCTAGAAATACGTGAATATTTCAGCGGTGCTTTTAAGAATATACTCTTCAATGACTTTCCGTTCTCATCCCAATAACCAGTTATACTATCTTTTCCGTTCCAATACGTGTATCGGATAGCCCAATTATCTACACCAGCTTTTCTAAACCATGCACCATGAATATCACCAACCCCCACTAAAGTATCATCGATTGACATTTCGTCATAAAGTACTTTGAAAGCATCTTGTTTGTCAATCGTATAGAAATCAATTGTCCATTGGTAAATATCACTCAAATCCATAGCCAATTCAGGAGAAATATTGTGCGATACAGCAGCATTCCAAAGAGAAGACTCAATCACTGCTCCTCCAATTTTAGTCGTCGTTTTAACCGGATGAGATCCTGAAATCACTTGTAAAGAATCAGTTAGTTCGAAAACGACCCAATCAATTTTATTCTTCTCATAACAAAAATAGCGAGCTGTATGGATGGAATCTTGGTCTAGTAATATCTGAAAAGGATTTCCAGCTTTTAACTTACGGATATCAAATACATTGTCCGCATGTTTGACCATCTTATTTACGGTACTCGAAGAGACCCCATATTTACTGAGGATACTAGACAAACTCTCACCACTCTTAATCGTGTCATTTTCGATTTCCATGCTATCAATACAGATACCATACAAGTAGGTACAAGGGTCCACCTCTGTATCTGCTGAGTCTAGTTGATTGATGTCTGGCTGTTCTTCTTGATAAGAGAAATGCTCTCTAGAAAAGTAAATCGCTACTGAGCAAAAGAAAATCAGTATAAAAACAATAGCTAATAGCCTACGCTGTGGGCTGGAAGGGAGTTTGATAGTCATACAGTGCTGTTTTAGATGAAAAATGGTTTCTAAACAAAATTACATAAAATAATCAAGATTGCACGTATTTTTTGAGTAGAATACTACTCTAAAAATATTTCAAGAGAGAAAAAGGGAGGAAAATTTTTCTAATTCAGATAATTTAATATATTGATGCCGTCCAAAAAATACAATCAATAATTATAGTATCTATTTTGTGTTATGTCTCTAACAAACTGGCATAATGCTTTCTCATGTAGCTATCATTTTGATTTAGTCTTTAATTAAAATTCAATTATGAAGAAAAAAATTACGTTTGTTCCCGCTATTACTATCCCGAGTCTCACTGTTATAATAGGTACTGCACTCCTTGCAGGCTTTTTTCCAAAAACACTTATTCATGTACTTAATCAAATCAAACTATGGATTTTCAACGAAATGAGTTGGTTCTTTGTTATGTCCATCAGTGTATTTATTATTTTCCTCATCTTCTTAGCAGCAAGTAAATATGGATCAATCAGACTAGGAGCTGATGATTCCCGACCAGAATATAGTTTCTTCTCTTGGATGGCTATGTTATTTAGTGCAGGACTTGGTATTGGCTTGATGTTCTTCGGTGTAGCCGAGCCATTGCAACATTTCAATTCGCCCCAAATACAAGCATTAGGGATTACTGAAGCCTCAAGAGCAGCCCAGATGTACACGTTCTTCCATTGGGGAATACATGCATGGGCCGTCTATGCTATCGTCGGCTTAGCGTTGGGGTATTTTGCCTATCGATACAAGTTACCCCTATCATTACGAAGTGCCTTCTATCCTCTTTTTAAGCAAAAGATATATGGATGGAGAGGTCATTTGATTGACATCTTTGCCTTATGCAGTACCTTTTTTGGTTTATCTGCATCATTAGGATATGGCGTATTGCAATTAAATTCAGGATTAGTAAGTGTAGGAGCTGTGCATTCCAATACCTACTGGACACAAGTCATCATCGTATCTATCGTGATGTTGATCGCTATCTCATCAGCAATTAGTGGGATTGGTAAAGGAGTGAAAATGCTTAGCCAATTCAATGTCACTATAGCTATCTTGTTAATGATTTTTGTTCTTTTGGCAGGCCCTACTATCTATATATTAGGTACATTTAGTGATGGATTAGGTAACTATTTCTCTCATTTCATGAAGTTAACTTTTGATACTCACACTTCAGAACCTTCGTGGCATAGTTGGTTCAATAACTGGACCATCCTTTATTGGGCATGGTGGATATCGTGGTCTCCTTATGTAGGACTATTCATTGCAAAGATTTCAAAAGGACGTACTATCCGAGAATTTATCGTAGCCGTATTGTTAGTTCCCTCGTTATTTATCTTCCTATGGATGACCGTTTTTGGAAATACAGCCATTCATCTTGATGCGACAGTACTAGACGGTGCCTTGAGTCAGCTGATCGGTACCCCTGAGATCTTATTATTTAGTTTTCTAGCCAATCTACCTTGGACATTCCTCACCAGTCTATTTGCCATCCTTATAATCATCATATTCTATATCACAAGTGCTGATTCAGGAATCTACGTGATGAATAACATCTCATCAATGGACCATAAAAATAGTCCACAATGGCAAAAAGCCTTTTGGGGAGTATTGATGGGTGTGGTAGCTTTAGTGCTCTTACGTATCGGAGGAACAGGGTCCTTGATGGCTATGACTTTGATTTCTGCATTACCATTTACTTTTGTGATGCTCATCTACTGTTGGTGCTTGATCAAAGCATTGAGCCAAGATAGTCGCTATTACAGTCGAGGCTTTGCAGTCTCTACAAGGAACTGGGGTGGTGACAGTTGGAAAGAACAATTGGACCGTATCTTAACCTTTCGCCAACGTAAAGACGTGCGTGCTTTCCTTGAAAAAAGAGTACGCCCAGCATTTGAGGAATTAGCATCAGAATTTGAGAAGAAAGAGATAAGTGCACATTTATCTTATACCAAATCTCCTCGAGTACGTATAAGCATCTCAATCCCTTATGAAAACATGAAAGATTTTGTCTATGGTGTTAAAGCCCTACCACAAGATGTCAGTGAACTGTTGCTCAATGAAGACAATGCACCAAATGTAGAAGATGATAGAGTATATACTCCATTTACTTTCTTTACTGATGGTCGTAGAGGTTATGACATCCAGTATTTCAGTAAAGAGGAAATTATCAATGATGTTTTAAAACAATATGAGCGATATATATCATTAGCTCAAAATCAAGAAAATCACCTATTTGTATTGGATTAATCCAGTTTACCGATGAAAAGAGTTCTTTAATAGCTAAATAGTGTTATAAAATATTTAGCTATTAAACCTTTTCTATTATCTTGCGTCTTATTATTAACGATTACATTTATATATGACCTCACTCCAGTTAACAATTTCTGAAGAAAAGGAATTGATTGAACAATTGCAGCATAGCGCTACTCAAAAGAAAGCTTTTGAGCGAGTCGTGAAGACATATAGCGAACCACTTTATTGGCAGATTCGTCGTATGGTGCCTTCTCATTCAGATGCAGACGATATACTGCAAAATACGTTCCTCAAGGCTTGGACTCATTTGGAACAATTTAGGGCTGAAAGCAAGATTTCTACTTGGTTATATCGTATAGCATACAATGAATCTGTCACTTTTTTGAAGAAAAACAAAAATAATATGACTCCGTCTGATGATATAGACCGATTAGCAGGTCAGTTAGAAGGTGATGCCTATTTTGATGGTAATGAGATGCAAGCTCATCTACAAGCAGCTGTAGCCTCTCTTCCACCAAAACAGCGCATGATATTTAACTTGAAATATTATGACGAGATGAAATATTCACAGATTTCTGATGTCTTAGGTACTACGATAGGTACGCTCAAAGCGTCTTATCATCAAGCAGTAAAAAAGATAAAGTTGCATCTTGAGAAGTTAGAATAAACCTTTTCGAGAAGTAAGAGTCTAATTATAAAAGTGTATTAAAGATACACGGTAAAAGTGCAATTAAAATAGTAAATCATAAGTAAACAGATATGGGTATTGAAGAAGAATTGAAACAAATGGTAGGTACAGATAATCCTTTTAAAACTCCAGAAGGATATTTTGAGAACTTATCAAGTCAGGTGATGAGCAAATTACCTGAGAAGAAGACTAACGTCATCCATATATCCCGTTGGCAAAGTATAAAACCTTGGGCCTATATGGCGGCAATGTTTGTCGGTGCTGCATTAATGATACAATTAGGTCGTGGAGTTTTTACACCTAATACTGTTACTCAATCAGAATCAGACCTTTTTGCCTTTGATTCTAATGAACTCGTCTTGGATGATATCATTTCAGATCAGGATATCGATAGTTCTTTAAATGATAGTTTCATGGGAGATTACTCATTGTACGAATTGGTTGCGTCTGATTAGACAGATGCATGATCCCGAATAATCACAGTAATAAAGGAACAAATTACATAATTATGAATATAAAGAAATACACCCTTGCACTATTCTTTTCTGTATTGTTTATAGGTATTCCGACGTCTCTATTTTCTCAAAATGAGCGTCCTTGCAAACAAAGAGATAGAGGACTGATGTCCCGCAAAGAATTTATGGAGAAGAGAAGCAATTTCATCGTAAGAGAATCAGGTTTATCGAATGAAGAAACTAAGACGTTCTTGAGCGTATGGGACGAACTTCATCAGAAGCAGATGGAAATAAACAATAAGATTGGAGATCTCATTGATAAAGCCACAAAAGATGGATTAGCTAACGAAACGGAATATCGTGAATTGATAAATCAGATGTCTGAATCAAAGATAGACAAGGCTAATTTAGACAAAGAATACATGGATAAGATGCTCCAAGTAATCTCTGCTAAAAAATTATTTAAAGTTCTAGGTGCTGAAATGAAGTTTAGAAGACGAATTTTTAAACAATATGGACATGAAAGTGGTAAACGAAGGGCAGAAATGAATCCTTAATAAACACGAACAAATAAGTATTTTATCACTTTAATAGTTATCTTTGTAGCTAGGTTATATAAGTCTTTATAGACTTTTTGGCCTAGCTACAATTTTATTAAAACAATAAACAAACAATTATTTATGATTACAGCCTCTAACGTTTCTGTTCAGTTTGGTAAGCGTATCCTTTTTAATGATGTAAATCTAAAATTTACAAACGGAAACATCTATGGAGTTATTGGTGCTAATGGTGCAGGTAAATCTACCTTTTTACGTACAATATATGGTGATTTAGAACCGACAACTGGTTCCGTCACATTAGGACCTGGAGAGAGATTATCTGTTCTTACTCAGGATCACTTCAAATTCGATGAATTTACAGTTCTTGATACCGTTTTGATGGGGCATGATGTACTATGGGATATCATGAAACAAAGAGAAGTGCTATATGCAAAACCAGATTTTAATGATGAAGACGGTCTTAAAGTCGCTGACTTGGAAGAAAAGTTTGCTGAGATGGAAGGGTGGAATGCAGAAAGTGATGCTGCTCAATTGCTCTCAGGTTTAGGAATAAAAGAAGATAAGCACAGCACCTTAATGGGTGAGCTCTCAGGTAAAGAGAAAGTGAAAGTGATGCTTGCACAAGCTCTTTTTGGAGATCCAGACAACTTACTCTTAGATGAGCCGACCAATGACTTGGATATGGAGACCGTAATTTGGCTTGAAGAATACTTATCTAATTTTGAACATACGGTTCTTGTAGTAAGTCATGACCGTCACTTCTTAGATGAAGTTTGTACACATACAGTGGACATTGACTATGGAAAGATTAATCTATTCGCTGGTAACTATACTTTCTGGTATGAGTCTAGCCAATTAGCCCTTCGTCAGCAACAAAATGCAAAATCAAAGGCTGAAGATAAGAAAAAAGAGCTGGAAGAATTCATTCGTCGTTTTTCGGCCAATGCATCTAAGAGTAAGCAGACTACAAGTCGAAAGAAAATGCTCGATAAACTCAATGTAGATGAGATAAAACCATCCAGTCGAAAATATCCAGGCATCATTTTCCAGATGGAACGTGAACCAGGTAATCAAATATTGGAAGTCAGTGGCTTGAAAGCACTTACTGATGATGGTTCTGTCTTATTTGAAGATGTTAATTTCAACGTCGAAAAAGATGATAAAATCGTATTCATCTCTCGTAATCCTAGAGCAATGACTGCTCTATTTGAGATTCTCAATGATAACAGAAAGGCAGATGCTGGTGAATATAAATGGGGAGTGACCATCACCACGGCTTACTTACCTGTAGACAATACCTCTTTCTTTGAGACTGACTTGAACCTTGTCGATTGGCTAGGCCAATTTGGCGAAGGTAATGACGTGTATATGAAGAGTTTCCTTGGTAAGATGTTATTCTCAGGTGAAGAAGTACTCAAGAATGCTCGAGTTCTTTCGGGAGGTGAGAAGATGCGTTGTATGATTGCTCGTATGCAATTACAAAATGCGAATTGTCTAATCTTAGATACGCCTACCAATCATTTGGATTTGGAATCTATCCAAGCTTTTAACAACAACTTGCAGAATTATAAAGGAAATGTCTTATTCTCAAGTCATGACCATGCATTTATCTCTTCTATAGCCAATCGTATTATTGAGTTGACTCCTTCAGGAATCATCGATAAGATGATGTCTTATGATGAATATATACACTCAGAACAAATCATGCAAATCCGAGAGCGGATGTATGACAAATAGTTAAAGCAACCGCTTATAAATGAATCTTTGACTCATTTATAAGCGGTTTTTTGTTTTTGCTATGATGTCATTTGATAACCTCTTAAATAGCAATTTAAAGAAAAAACAGAATGTAATGAACATAAAACTTAAACTTTTCTCCGTATTAATGACTTTACTTAGCGGCTATTCTGTAAGCGCTCAAGTAACGACGACTTCTTCTGCTTCCGCAGAGAATACTGATACGAACAAGACTGTCAGTCTGCAATTTCTAGAAACAACCGATGTACATGGCAGTTTCTTTGGTACTGACTTAATCAAAAATGCTCCTTCCAAAGGGAGCCTTTCACGTATATATACATTGGTTGATAGTCTTCGTACCGAGAAGGCAGACCGATTGATTCTCCTTGACAATGGAGATATCTTACAAGGTGATCCTTCAGCCTATTGGGCAAATTATATCGACACGTTAGGCACACATCTAGTGTCCTCTATTATGAACTTTATGCAATATGATGCTGCGACAATCGGTAACCACGATGTCGAGACTGGACATGCAGTTTATGACCGATGGGCTAGCGAGTTGAATTGTCCTTTATTGGGAGCTAATGTCATCGATACAGCAACCAACAAACCGTACTTTAAACCTTATGTCATGCTCGAACGTGAAGGGATAAAGATAGCGATATTTGGTCAAATAACTGATGCTATACCAGCATGGTTACCCCCTAATATCTGGTCAGGACTTCGTTTCGACAATATGGTTGAAAATGCGAAACTGTGGATGAATAAGATCAAAGAAGAGGAGAAGCCTGATTTAATCGTGGGACTTTTCCATTCAGGACTGAAAGGTGGTATTATCAATGATTCGTATTATGAAAATGCAGCTTACAAAGTAGCGAACGAAGTCGAAGGATTTGACGTCGTCTTTTATGGTCACGATCATAGTCCCCACAGTGCTGATATTATCAATAAATGGGGGAAACACGTATTGCTAGTCAACCCAGGAGCTCATGCTACTAATGTAGCTAGTGCAATGGCTAATTTTACAGTCAATCAATCAGGAAAGGTCGTTAGCAAAACGTTATCTGCCAACCTAATCGATGCCACTGTATATCCTGAATCAGGATGTTTCACCAAACGATTTGCGAAAGACCTCCAAGCAGCAGAAAAGTTTGTATCTACTGAAGTAGCCTCTCTTGAAGCACCTATTGATGGACATGCTGTTTTGTTTGGCTCATCTTCATTTGTCGACCTTATTCACCAGATGCAACTAGAAAAGACAGGTGCAGATATCTCTTTGAGTTCTCCATTGTCTACTTCATCTGTCATAGAAGCAGGGCTGCTTCGTATGAGAGACTTATTCAAATTGTATAAGTTTGAAAATAAACTCTATACCATGCACTTGACAGGTCAAGAGGTTCGAGATGAATTGGAATATTCATATAGTAAATGGGTCAATACGATGAAGTCATCAAAAGACCATTTGCTATTGTTAGATGATCATAATCGTCTTCAGTATTTTAGTTTTAATTTTGATTCAGCTGCGGGTATTATCTATGTAGTAGATGTCACCAAACCAGTCGGAAAACGCGTCAGCATACGTAGTATGGCTGATGGATCTCCTTTTTCGTTGACCAAGATGTATACTGTCGCAGTAAACTCTTACCGTGGTAATGGGGGAGGTGAACTCTTGACTAGAGGTGCCGGCATTGCTCAAGACAGCTTGTCTCAGAGAATCATCAAGGTATCGACACATGATTTGCGATATTATTTGATGCAGTATTTAATGAATAAGAAGACACTTACTCCAGAGCCATTGAAACAATGGTCTTTTATCCCTCAAAAGTGGGTACAAAAAGCTGCATCTAGAGACTCATTACTGATATACTCCTCCAAGAATAAGGCACATTAGAGTTTGCCTTGAAACAAAACACAACTAGTATATTAATCCTCAAATAAAAAGATCAAATATGAAGAAATTTTTTGCAATAGTAATCTTACTAATGACCTCTGTCGTTTACACATCGGCATGTACCAATCTAATCGTTGGCCCTAAGGCATCTGTTGATGGGAGTTCGATTATCTCGTATGCAGCAGATAGTTACAGCATGTATGGATACTTATACCACTATCCAGCAGCTAAATACACTAAGGGAACGATGCGTCCAGTTTATGAATGGGACACGGGTAAATACCTAGGTGATATAGAAGAAGCGCGCGAGACTTACAATGTGGTTGGAAATATCAATGAATATCAGGTAGCCATCGGAGAGACCACATTTACAGGACGTCATGAACTCCAAGACCCAACCGGAATCATCGATTACGGTTCGCTTATCTATCTAGCTCTTCAGCGTAGCCGTACAGCACGCGAAGCAATCAAAGTGATGACTGATTTAGTTCAAGAATACGGCTATTATAGCACTGGCGAAAGCTTCTCTATAGCAGACCCTACACAAGTGTGGATTCTTGAGATGATTGGCAAAGGTCCTGGTGTCAAAGGAGCCGTATGGGTAGCCCGTCGTATTCCTGATGACTGTATAGCTGCACATGCTAACCAGAGTCGTATCCATCAGTTTCCATTGAACGATAAAGAAAATTGTCTCTACTCTTCGGATGTGATTAGTTTCGCTCGTGAGAAAGGTTATTTCGATGGTTTAAACAAAGACTTTAGTTTTGCTGATGCGTATGCTCCTATTGATTTCGGAGCACTTCGCTACTGTGAAGCTCGTGTCTGGAGTTATTACAACATGTTTACAGACATGGGAGACAAATACCTTCCTTATGTATTGGGTAATGATTCTAAACCAATGCCTTTATTTGTGAAGCCAAATAGAAAAATCAGTGTACGTGATATCCAACATGCGATGCGCGACCATTATGAAGGTACTCCACTTACCATCACTGATGACTTGGGAGCTGGTGCTTGGAAGATGCCTTATCGTCCATCTCCATTGAGCTTCGACGTAGATGGCAAGACCTATTTCAATGAAAGACCTATCAGTACAGTGCAAAGTGGATTTGCTTTTGTCGCTCAACTACGTCAATCACTTCCTCGCCAAATAGGTGGTGTACTATGGTTCACGCTAGATGATGCTAACATGTCTGTATTCACTCCCGTGTATTGTAGTACTACTAAGATTCCTAAATGTTATCAAGAACAAGGATTGGATTTGACTACTTTCTCTTTTGATAGTAGCTTCTGGGTTTACAATTGGGTGTCTAACATGGTTTATCCACGTTATTCATTGATGATAGATGACTTACGACACGTTCAAAATGATTTAGAGGACCAATTTGATGAGAGTCAAAAGGCGATTGAAAATGTGGCTAAAAAATTATATGAAAAAGACCCTGATAAGGCCGTACAGTATCTAACTCGTTATACCAACCAGATGGCTACCGCCACTCATCAAGAATGGATGCAGCTCGGACAGTATATGATCGTGAAGTACAACGATATGGTTGTGAAGAAATGCGATGCTAATGGCAATCTAATCAAACCAACCCCTGGCAATCCTGTCTCTCCTGATCGTCCTGGATATCCAGAAGAATTTTTACGTAAAGTAGTCAAAGAAACAGGAGATAGATACTTATATCCTGCAGAATAATTATTAAGATATTATTAAGATGAACGTACTAAATACAGAAATAGAAGGAGTATATGTCATAGAACCAAAAATCTTTAAAGATAATAGGGGTTATTTCTATGAATCGTATTCTGATAAGGAATTTAGGCAAAAGATTGGAGCGGTCAACTTCATCCAAGACAACCAAAGTAAATCCTCTTATGGAGTATTGCGAGGATTGCATTTCCAAAAAGGAGAATATAGTCAAGCAAAATTACTTCGTTGTATCACAGGTGAAGTCTTGGATATAGCTGTCGATTTGCGTCGTGATTCTTCTACTTTTGGACAATACGTCTCTTGTATACTCACTGAGGATAATTTCCGTCAATTTTATATCCCTCGTGGTTTTGCTCATGGATTCGTCGTCTTGTCTGAGACTGCATTGTTTCAGTATAAATGTGACAATTACTATGTCCCTGAAAGTGAAGGAGGAATTGCATGGGACGATCCAGAGATTCATATTGATTGGCAGATTTGTGTAGATGACGTTATTCTTTCAGAAAAGGATAAACATCATCCAAACCTCAGAGACGGTTATCACTTCTAGATTTTATCTAGTCGATTTATTCTCTCGCTCACTTGAAAATTTCAAGGCTAAAAGAGGTGAGAAATTCATTCGCATATCGGGGATAGCAGAAGGTTATTATTTAAGATTCCACGCTGCTATCTCTTTCGGATAGACTTAACATTTGACCCTTTTGAGGGTAAATATGTGATTAATTAACAGATACCCGTCTATTGACCACTAGTAACAACCCGTTGTTACCAAAGAAAGACTTCGTGTTCAAAAAAAAGAACACGAAGTCTTTCCATGTAAGGGCCTAAGCTACTGAAATTTGTCTTTGTTTAGTCGCTATCTTTTTTGTTCAATTATAAAAAAAAACGATTTTAAAGCACTTTCTCGCAGTTAATAGGACTGACGAGACGATTCTATTTGCTTATTCACTGATTCGATGCGCATCATGATCAATTATTTTCACTATGGTAAAAAGCAGAGACAATGATTAAATTTAATAAAAGAAGGCTGACTCCTAGTCATCAAAAAAAAGGCTGTACGTTTATTAGTACAGCCTTTTTTTGTATAGTTTTGTTGATGAATTACAGTAATTTCACCTCATCACGATTCATCTCTTGTTCACAATAGTGGCAGCGGAGCATCTTACGATCTTCTCCTATGACATGAAATCGGGTATTCATGGGTTCTGCATTGGTGATACATTTGGGATTGATACATTTACATACTCCAGTGAATTCATTGGGCAGTTTGACGATTCGTTTCTCTACGACCTCATAGTCTTTGATGATGCTCAATTTACAAGCGGGAGCTACAAGTGCAATCTTATTGATGACTGCATCATCGAAAAAACAATCGGAGATTTTGATGATTCCTTTTTTGCCATATTTTTTGGACTGTAGATTGAAACCAATTGTAATCTTATTGGGCATCAAAGGCAGATTCAAGATGGTCACTACTGCAAATAATTTGTCTACTGGAATGTGGTCAATCACTGTTCCATCCTGCAAAGCTGCAACTTGCAATTCTTTATTTTTAATTTTACTTGTCATGTCTAATCTTCTTTACTATTACATTTTTGATTTCACATCCTCTGCTGTGATGCCTACCACATCACATAAGATCGCTTGCCTCATAAATAGTCCATTTTTTGCTTGCTCGAAATAATAAGCATATTTGGTGTCATCTACATCGGTAGCAATCTCATTGACACGAGGAAGCGGATGAAGAATCTTCATATTGTCTTTGCAATGTGTGAGCATATCTGCATGAAGAATGAAACTGTTTTTTACGCGTTCATATTCCACAAGGTCAGTGAATCGTTCGCGCTGCACACGTGTCATATAAAGGATATCGGCGTGAGAGATTGATTGAGCGGTAAATTCATCATCGATGACATAGTTGATATGGTTCTCATCACAAAAATCAATATATGGTTGGGGCATCTTCAATTCTTCTGGCGAGATAAAATGAAAGGTCGGATTGAAGAAACGCATCGCCATGATTAGCGAATGAACAGTGCGACCGTATTTGAGGTCTCCTACTAGATAGATGTCCAAATCATTTAGTCTGCCCTGCGTCTGGTAGATGGTGTATAGGTCAAGCATCGTCTGAGTAGGGTGCTGATTGGCTCCATCTCCTGCATTTACAATCGGTATCGGTGCGATTTCTGCAGCGTATCTAGCTGCCCCTTCAAGGTAATGACGCATCACGATGATGTCTGCATAATTGCTGACCATCATGATGGTATCTTTGAGACTTTCTCCCTTGGAAGAGCTCGTCGCTTTAGGGTCGGAAAAACCGATGACACGCGCTCCTAAGCGATTAGCAGCTGTCTCGAAACTCAGTCGAGTGCGTGTGGATGGTTCGAAGAATAGCGTGGCTACAACCTGATTTTTGAGCATTGGAAGATTTGGATCTTTCTCAAATAGTTGAGCCATATCCAATAGGTATTGGATTTTTTCTTTGCTCAACTCTGCGATATTAACTAAACTTTTAGTCATTGTTTTTCGAAGTTTGAATGGAATTGTAGTAAAATCACCTCTCAAAAGTACCTCTTTTTGGTGAAAGAACAAATAGAATAAAGAGACTATTTTTCACATGTGTAGTTTTTTATCAATATATTCGAAATATTAAAATTAAAGCTGTAAATTTGCAATTCTCAGACAAATGATAGCTTGGCGATATTCTTATTTGCTAAAAATGCTAATATCATGCTTATCAGCTTAATTATAGTCTGTCCATATAGAATAAACGAATCTTAATAATATTATAAGTTAAATGAACATTTCATATAATTGGTTGAAAGAGTATGTTGGAACATCACTTTCAGCTCAGGAAGTCGCTGATGCATTGACGTCAGTAGGACTAGAGACAGGCGGAGTTGAAGAAGTTCAATCTATAAAAGGAGGACTTAAAGGGTTAGTAGTTGGTCATGTTTTGACTTGCGAAGCACATCCCAATTCTGACCATTTACATATCACCACAGTTGACCTAGGGAACAATGAGAAACCAGTACAGATTGTATGCGGAGCTCCAAATGTGGCTGCTGGTCAGAAGGTAATCGTTGCTACGGTAGGTACAGTCCTTTATGATGGTGACAAAGAATTTAAAATTAAGAAAGGCAAAATGCGTGGAGAGGAATCTCTAGGTATGATTTGTGCTGAAGATGAAATAGGGGTCGGAACTTCTCATGATGGCATTATCGAATTGCCTGCAGAGACTCCTACTGGTATGTCAGCAGCTGAATATTATCAATTAGAGAGTGATTATGTTATCGAAGTCGATATTACTCCTAACCGTGCAGATGCTTGCTCTCATTATGGTACTGCACGCGATTTGTATGCTTACCTCGTGCAACAAGGTATTCCTGCAGAGATTAAACGTCCTGGTGTAGAGGCTTTCAAGATTGATAACCATGATATGGCTGATATCAAAGTTAATGTAGAAAACAGTGAAGCTTGTCTCCGATTTTCTGCAGTATCTATGAAGGGAATCACGGTAAAAGAATCTCCAAAATGGTTGCAAGATAAACTTCGAATTATAGGCTTGCGTCCTATCAATAATGTTGTCGATGCTACCAATTACATCTGTCATGCCTTCGGACAACCTATGCACTGCTATGATGCAGCTAAAATCACGACTAAAGAGATTCGTGTGAAGACTTTACCTGCGGGAACTTCTTTTGTCACGCTAGACGAGGTTGAAAGAAAGCTGAATGAACGCGATTTGATGGTTTGCAATGGTGACGAACCTATGTGTATCGCTGGTGTCTTCGGTGGACTCGATAGTGGGGCTACCATGGAATCTAAAGATATCGTCTTGGAGAGTGCTTATTTTCATCCTACATGGGTGCGTAAGGCAGCAAGACGACATGGCCAAAATACGGATGCTTCGTTTAGATTTGAACGTGGCGTAGATCCTAATAATACCATTTACTGCTTGAAACTGGCTGCTATTCTGATAAAAGAACTTGCTGGGGGTGAAGTCGCGAGTGAAATCATTGATATCTATCCAAATAAAATCGATAATTTTAAAGTTAGTGTCGCTTATCAACGTATCAATTCATTGATTGGGAAAGAAATTCCTGTCGATATGGTGAAAAGTATCGTCACTTCTCTTGAGATGACTATCTTAGAAGAAGACGAAAAGGGTTTAGTACTTGAAGTCCCTGCTTATCGAGTGGATGTACAGCGTGATGCAGATGTCATCGAAGATATACTACGTGTATATGGCTATAATAATGTCGAGATTCCTACTTCATACAAGGCTAGCTTAGTCTCAAAGAGCAAAGAGGATCGTAGTCATAAATTGGAGAATCTGGCTAGCGAACAACTTGTTGGTGCCGGTTTTCAAGAGATTTTGAACAATTCACTTACTCGTGGAGCATATTATGACAAATTGACGACTTATCCGTCAGCTAATTTAGTGCGTCTGATTAATCCACTATCTAGTGATTTAGATACCATGCGCCAAACCTTATTATTTGGTGGATTGGAAAGTGTTGCTTACAATATCAAACGTCAAAATGCTGATCTACGCTTATTTGAGGTTGGTAATTGTTATCAATTTGATAAAGAAAGTCATTTGAATGGAGAATCCGTAACTAGTGGATATAGCGAAGCTCATCACTTTGGATTATGGATGACTGGTAAGAAGATTGCCAATTCATGGATTTGCTCAGAAGAGGAAAATACTGTTTTTGAGTTGAAGGCGCATCTATTGAATATCTTTAGAAGAGTTGGTCTTAAGATGGGGCAAGTGGTGATGACATCTATTTCTGATGATATCTATGCCGCTGGAGTGTCTGTGACTACTCGTGGAGGTAAAGTATTGGCTACATTTGGTATCGTACAGGCTGCTTTGACTGCTATGTTTGATATCGAACAAGAGGTGAAGTATGCTGAAATCAATTGGACAGAGCTAATGAAACAGACACGCAAAAGTGCTGTCTCTTATACTGAATTATCAAAATTCCCTGCTGTTCGCCGCGATTTAGCTCTACTCCTTGATGAGAACATCCCATTCGCAGAGGTGGAGGCTATTGCTTACAAATGTGACAAGAAATTGTTGAAGTCTGTTTCATTATTTGACGTGTACGAAGGAAAGAATCTTCCAGAGGGCAAAAAATCATATGCAGTGAAGTTTATGTTACAAGACGAACAAAAGACACTTAACGATAAGGTAATCGATAAGGTGATGCAGAAAATTATTAAAAATCTACAATCACAATTGAACGCGGAACTTAGATAAGTGTACTGGATTTAGAAAAGAAATTATATAAATATAAAAAACATATATAAGAAATGGGAAGAGCATTTGAATATCGTAAGGCTACAAAAATGAAACGCTGGGGCAATATGGCCCGTACTTTTACAAAATATGGTAAAAAAATTGCTATTGCAGTAAAAGAAGGAGGAGGCGATCCTGATATGAATCCACACCTTAGAGCTGTTATTTCCAATGCCAAGCGTGAAAATATGCCTAAAGATAATATCGAACGTGCGATAAAAAATGCACTAGGCAAAGACCAGAAGGATTATAAAGAAATGAACTATGAAGGATATGGTCCATATGGTATCGCTATTTATGTCGAGACAGCTACTGATAATACGACGCGTACCGTTGCAAATGTACGGGCGATTTTTAATAAATTAGGGGGTTCTTTGGGAACAAGTGGAAGCCTTGATTTTATTTTTACTCGCAAGGCGATGTTTACTATTACTAAGCCTGAGAACATTGAAATGGATGAATTGATTCTAGAATTGATTGATTTAGGGGTCGAAGAAGAATATGACGAAGATGAAGAGGGAATCACCTTATATGCTGAACCAACTTCTTTTAGTCAAATGCAACATTATCTAGAGGATAATGGTTATGAAGTGAAGAGTGCTGAATTTACTCGCATCCCAAATGACTTAAAAGATCTTAAGGGGGAACAACGTGAAACGATAGACAAGATAGTAGACCGTCTCGAAGATGACGATGATGTACAAAATGTCTACACAAATATGCTTCCTGAGATGACGGAAGAAGACGAAGAAGCATAAGAATTTCATTATTATAGTAATACATTAATAAAATGCTATGGAAAATCAAGAACTAATTAAAACGGTTACACAGAAGGCTGAACAGTGGTTGTCACCAGCTTACAATGCAGAGACTCAAAAGGAAGTAAGACGTATGCTTGCTAATGATGATAAAACTGAACTTATAGAATCTTTCTACAAAGATTTAGAGTTTGGTACTGGTGGGCTAAGAGGGATCATGGGATCTGGTAGTAACCGTATGAATATCTATACCGTAGGTGCCGCGACACAAGGGCTTTCTAATTATTTGAATGCTAACTTCAAGGATTTGAAACAAATCAGTGTCGTAGTAGGGCATGACTGCAGAAATAACAGTCGTCTCTTTGCGGAAATCTCAGCTGATATCTTTTCGGCTAATGGAATCAAAGTGTATTTGTTTGAAAACCTTCGTCCTACACCTGAAATCTCATTTGCTATCCGTAACCTAGGTTGTCAAAGTGGTATCATCTTGACTGCATCTCACAATCCTAAGGAATATAATGGTTATAAAGCTTATTGGGATGATGGTGCTCAGGTATTGGCTCCTCACGATAAAGGAATCATCGATGAAGTATCTAAAGTTAAGGCTACAGATATCAAATTCGAGGGGAACAAAGAATTGATTGAAATCATTGGTGAAGAAATGGATCAGAAATTTCTTCAGGCAGTTAAGACCATCTCTATTGATCCTGAAGTTATCGCACGTCATAAGGATTTGAAAATTGTATATACACCGATTCATGGTACAGGTGTCGTTTTGATTCCTAGAGCATTGAAGATGTGGGGATTTGAAAATATCATCGATGTTCCTGAACAAAATGTGATTTCCGGTAATTTTCCGACTGTAGAATCACCAAATCCTGAAGTAGGTTCAGCTCTTGCTATGGCTATTGCTAAGGCTAAAGAGACTGATGCTGAATTGGTTATGGCTTCTGATCCTGATGCTGACCGCGTAGGTATGGCCTGTAAGGATGATAAAGGAGAATGGGTACTTATCAATGGTAACCAGACTTGTATGATGTTCTTGTACTACATCCTTACTCAATATAAGAAATTAGGTAAGTTGAAGGGCAATGAATTCTGTGTGAAAACAATCGTAACGACAGAACTCATCAAAAAGATAGCTGATAAGAATGGTATCCCGATGTTGGATACATATACTGGATTTAAATGGATTGCTAGAGAGGTTCGTTTACTTGAAGGTAAGAAGAAGTATATTGGTGGCGGTGAAGAAAGTTATGGCTTCATGGCTGAGGATTTCTGTAGAGATAAGGATGCAGTCTCTGCATGCTGTCTACTTGCTGAAATTGTAGCTTGGGCCAAAGATAATGGAAATACTATCTATCAATTGTTGCAAGATATCTATGTGGAATATGGTTTCTCTAAAGAAAAGGGAATCAGCGTAGTGAAAAAAGGAAAAAGTGGAGCTGAAGAGATTTCTGCTATGATGACCAATTTCAGAAACAATGGACCTAAAGAAATAGCAGGAAGCAAGGTGGTTGTCGTAAAAGATTACCAGACACTCGAGCAAACTAACTGTGATGGTAAAGTAACCAAACTTGATATGCCTGATACTTCTAACGTATTGCAATATTTCACTGAAGATGGAACGAAAGTTTCTGTTCGTCCTTCAGGAACGGAACCAAAAATCAAATTTTATATCGAAGTAAAAGGGGATATGGCTTCTCGTGCTGAATTTGACGCTGCTGATGCTCGTGCTGAAGATAAGATTCAAGCGGTGATGAAATCTCTTGGAATTTAGTATCTTATTTGAGTTGTAAAACTTTTTAGAATCGTCTACAAAAGCCTATTGACTTTTGTAGACGATTTTTTTTCTAAAAAAAAGAGCTCTGAACTTTATAATCTCTATATTTTTAACTAAATTTGAGTAATCTATAACGGATACTATAACTTGACGATACTATAATTGTCTATTGATGAAAATGAAGACGCTATACATAAACAGAACAATTTTATTGTTATTCTCCTTTGTCGTACTCTTTGGGGGAGGGATTACCTTTGCTGGTAATCAGAGAGGCTATGTAGGGCAGAGTCGAATGATTCCTTCCCGAAGTAGCTCGACAACAACTGGTTCTATGGTTGATGCAGTACAACGAACTGTAGACAATGTCTTTATCGTCTCTCCAGTAAGTAATGGTACCTTGCTGTGGCATTCGCGTCCTCTCAAAGTGGGGCTAATACAGAAACCATGGCCACTGTTTGAACTCGGCACTAACAACCGTCTATCGGGATTGAATCCTGATGTGATGAATCTTGTACTCAATCAATTGCACTTCAATTATCAGATATATATAGGTTCGCATCAGGAGATACAGAGATTGCTTGATGATGGAGATATTGATGTCGTTGTAGGGTACTTAAAAACGGAGAAAAACAGTAAAAATTATTCATTTTCTGTTCCTTATTTCTATTCTGAATATCGAACTGCTGTCTTAAAAACCAATCAAAAAATAAAAGAACCGTTTGACTTAAATAACTATGGTGCTACCATTGCTATGGGAGTGGAAGATCAGGTTGTGTACCCCAAATTAGTTCAGTTTGCACCCAATGTAACGATTAAAGTGTATAAAAATTTCAAAGAGGCGAGTCTGAGTGTATATCGCGGAGAGTGCGATGCTCTTTTACGGGATGAATGTGTTCCTTTCATTAAAGATACTATTTCTTTCCAGCAGATGCGATTATTGCCCAATGTATATCATAATTTTCTGCCTATCACTATGATTACTAGAAAACGTAATGAAAAGTTGATCTATAAGATGAATGATATGCTCTTTAAACTGATGGAAAAAGGGGATATAAAAACTATCAGAGATAAGTATATCGTATCAGATAAGAAATTCTTCATGGTCAACGAAGTGTTGGGAAAGATGAATGTTATGGTTGCTTTAGCTATGGCTTTTTTTGCTCTATTCGTTTTCTTTATGATTAAACTGATAGCTAAGAGAAGAGTGAATCAATTTAACGATAAACTATTCCGTAAGATTCTGAAAAATATGCCTATTGCTACTTTCCTAACCGAAGTAGATGCCCCTTTTCATATCACATATTTCAATGAAATTTCTCATTGGTTACGTGTCGAAAAAAATAGACTGATTATTAGTCCTATATATAAGGATACTGATGCCAAGCAAAAGTTGGACCAGCTAATCACTGATGTTTGGGAGGGGAAAAAAGCAAAAATGGACATCTTCCAATTAGTAACAAAGGAAACTAATGATAAATATTATTTTGTTGTCAGTATCATGAAAATCAGTGATGGGGGGAAACATCGATTGGTTATGACATCTATTGATAGTACTGATTTGATTGGAATGAAGAAATTGGCTGAATTGAATGATACTCGGATGTCTAATTACTTAGTCGATGTCAGTTTCGAAATAAGAACACTTCTCAATCCTATTGTCGGTTTTTCTCTTTTGATTCCTGATGTGAAAGATGCATCCACAAAAGACGAATACCTTAATATCGTAGAAAGAAACGGCCAGTCGTTAACAGAATTAGTGAATGATGTCCTTATCTTATCCAAATTAGAATCTGGACAGTATAAATTATTCTTTCAGCACGTCAGTATCATTGATTACTTAGAAATGAGTCAAGTGAATTTAGCACAAGATTGTACGAAATTGGGATTTGAATTAGTTTTTGATAGCTACTATCAGTCTTTTATGCAAGAAATAGATGTAGATCTTTATCAAGTATTCTTGGAACAGGTGTTGAAATCATCGGTACTATTTATGACTCCTGGTGAACTTCATCTGGGATTAGTAGAATGTCATGGGGATTTGGTTATCTATGCTTCGGGAAACGATAACGATTATAGTAAAGAGCATCTTAGAGAATTTGCTCATCGCATCTTAGAAGCTGATTATTTTGCTCATAACAATGGTTTGCCTTTTGCTATTTGTTTTGCTGTAGCCAAACTTCTAAAGGCACAAATAGGATTCTATCATAGTTCAGATAATTGTGTCACTATTTGGCTTTCATTACCTATAAGGAATAATAGTAATGTCTCAAATATTGATTCTGATGAATTCAAAAAACGCAAGCTTGAAATCGAAAATCGATGGAATTGTACTTGGTTCGAGTTGGATAAAACAGGTGAATTTACAGAGAGGAGAAAAAATGAAGAGTAAAATAATTTGGTGTTTGGTTTTGATGTTTATCGTCAATATGTCTTCTCTTTTTGCTTCTGACCAAGTAGTTAAAAACAATATCGAAGAAGAATATAAGGACACGCTCGTTGCGGGGTTGGTAGAACTTCCTCCTTTTTGCTTCTACAATGAACAAAATCAATTGCAAGGTTATGCTGTTGATCTATTAGATACTGTAGCAAAAAGATTGGGCTATCCGATAAAATATGTTCTTTCAACACACGACGATGCAACTCCTATAACAGATAAGAAATGGTCAACTCGTCCTGATATTATTTTCGTCTCTTCTTGTTGGCAATCTCCTGACTCGAGTGTCTTTAGTAAGGGAGTCGTTTGCTTTCAAACTATACAAGCATTGATGGTTAAGAGATGGTCGGGGTTGGATAAGATAAGTGATCTCTTTAGGAAACGTGTGGTCTCTTATAACCCTGATTGGACGCTTGAACAGTTCCAAAGTATGGGGATTTTTCCGAAGCTACCTATGATTCATTCTGAAAGTATATTGACGATGGATCAATTGTTGTTTACTGCTGGAGTAGATGCTTCTGTAGCTGATATTCAGGTGCAGAAATATCTTTTAAAGAGTAATCACTCAAGAGCCTCTTCAGTCAAAATAATTGCTTTGGACTTTCTGCCCACCTCTTATCAATTGATGGTTAATGATCATTCAAAGAAAATAAATTATCATCAGTTTCAAAACCTATTGTTTGCATTACACAGAGATAAAACGGTATTGCGGCTACAAAATAAATGGTTTGACTTTAGTAGAAGTGGGGAAAGAATGAGCTTTAATCGTTTACTATCCATCTCGCTTGGGTTATTAACGACTCTTTTACTTGCCCTATTCTTTATCTATCTAGGACTGATGGGGGAAAGTGTTAAAAAAAGACGCTATTATAATCTGATAATAAAAATATTTAATGCCTTTCCTTATGATATGAATCTGTATGAGATTGATAAAAAGGGGAAGCTTAAAGAATCTATTTATAGTAATTTCTCTATTCATAAAGAGATTGGGAAATCAAATATTCCTGATGAAGGATCAAACTATTCGATTGAGGAGTTCTTTGAAGAGTTTAACCATCCACAATCGTCCCAAATCAATGCTCTAGTTGGCGATTCTAATATAAGATATCTCAGTAATCGATATTACAAAAAAGCTTCTTTTTTGATTGATTTGAAAAGCAAGCAATTAAAAATGGATATTTATTCTGATGTCACAGAAATCATTCAATCAAAGATGAAATCGGACTTGGCTAAAAGGTTGAAAAGTTCACTGTTGGCTAATATGAGTCATGATATACGTAACCCGCTCAATACTATCGTTGGCTTCAGTCAATTGTTGACGGAAACTCAGTCGAGAGATGAACTTGTGAATTACTCCAAAATAATAACTGATAGCACTTATTATTTGGTTGACTTGATTGACGATATCGTACAATTGTCTCATTATAAAAATAGCTCGGTGAAATTTAATGAACAAGATATCAATCTAATCGAGTATGAGAACTATTTTTCGATGTTAGTGAATCAGTCACTAAGTAAATTTGGTAAGGAGGATAAAATAAAGATTGTATACCAGGATTTTAATCAGAACATTACGCTTCGTGTGGATTGGCAAAAGTATATGAGGGTTGCTATGAATATGATTTCTAACAGTATCAAATTTACCGAAAAGGGTTCTATCGAAATTGGGTTTTTTGTCGAGGATAGTGAAATCTATTTCTATGTCGAAGATTCTGGCATCGGGATTGAGCCCAATCGTATTCCTATTATATTCGATGCATACGAAAGTATCGATAGTATTTCCGAAACAAAAGGTACTGGACTGGGCATGGCTATCTGTATTGCGATAATGAAGCGTATGGGGGGGACCGTGGGGGTTTATTCGAAAATCAATGAGGGCTCGCTATTTTGGTGTTCTTTCAAACCGTCTAAATTAGAAATTAAAAACAGTATAGATAAAGAATCTAGTGCTCTCCGGATAGTCAAAGATAAAATAAAGAATAGTTATAAGGTCAACTGATTATAAATCAATATAGTTGGGAATGTCTCTGAGAAATCGTATCTCATTCTTGTCATAATCAACTTTACAAGCTATTGAGCGAATACCGTTGCTAACATATAGGTAGGGGACTTTTAGCGCTATATTATACAGGCTTATCTGGTCAAATACTTTCTGATTTATTTCTACAGTGGTTCGCTTATATTCTATGATGACTATAGGGTGACCATACTTGTCATACACGACGGTGTCGCATCTCCTTTTTGTCTGATTCAAAGTCAAAGGTACTTCATTTGCCATTAATCCTGAAGGGTATTCATAATGGTTGATGAGCATGTGTACAAAATGTTGCCGAACCCATTCTTCTGGGGTAATGACTAAATATTTTTGACGCAAAATATCCCAGATATACTCTTTTTCATTTCGAGTTATAATTTTAGTTGAATAAGAAGGTAGGTTTAATCCTTTCATTTTGTATCTTTGTTTTTGAATATGTACAAAAATAAGAGAAAGAAATGAAAACAAAAAAAGAAATCGTAGAGAATTGGTTACCGAGGTATACAAAACGTCCTCTAGAGGATTTCGGAGAATATATTCTTCTTACTAATTTCAATAATTATGTAACTATATTTGCCGATTTTTTTAAGGTTGAAATCATTGGATTGGAAGCAAATATGCAATCTGCAACAGCCAATAACATCACGATGATTAACTTTGGTATGGGAAGCCCTAATGCTGCAATCATTATGGATCTACTTAGCGCCATTAATCCTAAGGCTGTTCTCTTCCTTGGTAAATGTGGAGGAATCTCTCGCAAAAACAAATTAGGAGATTATATTCTTCCTATTGCTGCCATAAGGGGAGAAGGGACTAGCAATGATTATCTTCCTGCCGAAGTTCCTGCATTGCCTGCTTTTATGTTACAACGTGCTGTCTCCTCTTCTATCAGAGACCGAGGATTGGATTATTGGACCGGAACTATCTATACGACTAACCGCAGATTGTGGGAACATGATGAGAAATTTAAGAAGTATCTTAAATTAACTGGTGCTATGGGGGTAGATATGGAGACGGCTACTCTTTTTTCTGTGGGATTTGCTAATCATATTCCTACGGGGGCATTGTTACTTGTTAGTGATCAACCTATGACTCCTGATGGAGTCAAGACAGATAAAAGTGATAATAAAATCACTCGTGATTTCGTCAATGAGCATGTCATGCTAGGAATAGATGCCTTAAATATGATTATAGATGAAAAGAAAACAGTACGTCATTTGAGATTTGATTGATAACGTTATTTGAATATGGTACATAAACAACAACTAGTAGCTCAACAGATTATAAAACAAGTCCAGTCTAAGAAGTTTGTTCCGTTATTTTATTTAATGGGAACAGAGTCGTATTTTATAGATATGGTTTCTGATTGGGTAGAGCAAAATCTTCTAACTGAACAAGAAAAAGAATTTAATCAGATTGTGCTCTATGCTACTAGTGATACCAAGATTGAATCCATCATCTCTCTGGCTAGAAAGTATCCACTGATGGCCTCGAAACAGTTGATTATTGTCAAAGAAGCACAGAATATAAGACAACTCGATAAATTGGAACATTATCTTGAAAAGCCGATGCCTAGCACAGTGCTTTTATTTTGTCATAAGCATGGCTCTCTTGATATGCGCAAGAAAATCGTAAGTAAGATAACAAAAGCGGGAGGTGTCTTCATGAAGTCTGACACATTGCGTGATTATCAATTGCCTGATTTTATTAATGAGTATATACAAAGTAAGAGGTTATCGATTAGTCACAAAGCAACAATCATGCTGGCGGACCATATCGGTACGGATTTGCAGCGATTGACTAGTGAACTGGAGAAGTTGGTCTTAGTGATGAAGGCGGATGAAAAGGAAATCACGCCTGATTTGATTGAGAGAAATATTGGTATTTCTAAAGAATTCAATAATTTCGAACTGACTGCTGCGGTTGCTGCCAAAGATTATGCAAAGGCTATGCAGATCGTTCACTATTTTGAGAGTAATCCTAAAGGAATGGTTTTAGTAACTACGCTGATGCCTCTGTTTGACTTCTTTGCTAATTTGATGCAGGCTTATTATGTTCCTCAAAAAGATGCGTATTCTATTGCTAAAACGCTGGGGATTCAAGAGTGGTTGGTCAAGAAGCAATATATGCCTGCCATGAGGCTGTATACGGGGCTTAAGACGATGCAAATCATCGGGCTGATACGTTATGCAGATGCTACGGCTAAAGGTGCAAATGGGACTTCTAGCAAGACGGATGGAGATATCTTAAGAGAACTAATTTTCAAGATATTCCATTAACGGGTTTTATTAAAAGTAATCGTTGCGTTTATCGATAATTAAAACAAAAGAATAATGGATGACTTATTGGACAAAGCTTTTTATTTGGCTCTAGGAGTATGTGATGCTCAAGAAGATGGTCTTGGGGGGCATTCCCTGGCTCATTCCATGCGTGTAGCTTCTAATTGTCATACGCAGGGACAAAAGATAGTAGCTCTTCTGCATGCTGTAGTGAGAAAAAGGACAATCGATTTCAAAGACTTAATTGACTCTGGGTTTCCTCATGATATCGTTGATGCTGTAATAGCTTCAATCCAAGAGGTTGGGGAGCCTTATCTTGTCTTTTTACAGCGAGTAAAGCAGAATCCTTTGAGTAGAGTCGTCGAAATGAATAATATCTTAGATATTTTAGATTATAAGATACCTAATGAATCAGCTAGTAGTGATTCTAAACGGTATCATGAATATATTCAGGGATTGCATCTACTAATCTAATTGTTCAGATAAAGCCTTTTTATACTGGACAATAGTCCTGTTTTTTTTATCAGTCACCAATATGGTCGTAAAAACGGCCGTATTGGTGACTTTTTTTGTATTGACTTATTATTACTTAGAAATAGGGTGTGGGGAAATAGTCTGTTTTTAAAGTGAGTAAGCTGCTTGTATTAAAAGTTCTATTATAGTCTAAATGTATTAAATAAGCATGTTACAATTAGCATATTACAAATGTATTTACTGCTTATACTAGCCCGATAGTACTAAAAGTAACTTTTATAGTTAGCTTATTACAACCGTAATTGTATTATTGTATAGAGATACTAGCCTATATGTATATATTCCATATGTATATGGGTGCGAATTAACAAACCTAGTAGGGCCTTATAATTATCTGATTATCAGTATAATATGGGGTTTTTGAAAAGTTACAACGTGGTTATTACTAAATTTGACTTATTAAGAGTAGTTTTCGGTTTTATATTATTTGTAATTGACTGATAATCAACCTATTGTGCATTATTTACAGAGTGTACATATTCTTATATATAGCTTGAGCATTACATTTAGCATATTCGATGAGCTAACTATAGGCTAAATGTGATGACATTATTATACATATAGGTACAAAAGAAAAGTACAATTCTCTTTGATAGTATATAAATAATATTTACATTTGTATAACTGATAAGAAATCGTTTAATAGAAGTTTATGGATAATATTTGTAATCGAATCAAGGAAATTATAAATTCTAAGGCTGTTACTACAGCTCGTTTCGCCGAGATTATCGGCGTCAAGCAGTCTACCCTATCTCATACTCTAAATGGAAGAAATAAACCTAGTCTTGATATTTTACTTAGTATATCGACTACTTTTCCTGAAATATCTATGGATTGGCTTACCAAAGGAGAAGGCTGTATGTTATCGGAGAATGGATCTGTACCTCAGGACGAATCACAGTCTACAGAGACAACTGATGCGTTGAGAAATTCGGGATTAGATGTGTCTACATTTGGTTTGTCTGAAGGACTTGCTTCTCATAATAGAGGAGGAAATGCTTTGGAGGATGCGATGTCTTCTCACCATGCTGAAGATATTTTTTCTGATAATGGTGCTCATAAATCTAGCGAAGTTGATAGACAGGTACCATGGGATATTGCTTTTAATGCTGGAATCCCTTATGAAGCTGTCTTCCAAAATTTGTCTTCCAATGCTTCTATCTTTCCAACGGAAACTGCTCAAGCACCTAAACCAAGAAAGATTACTGAGGTGAGAATTTTCTTTGATGATAATACGTTCGAATCTTTTTCTCCTACTCTTTTTGAACATCCTGACAACTAAATAGATGTCTTATTGATAGAGAAATCTATCGTCTTTTCTTTTTTTTGTGTTTTCATTTTCCTTTTGTATTAGCAATTTACTAAAAATACTGTATCTTTGTGCACTAAGTAAACTCATCTTCGAGTGAAGTAAACACAATCTATAGATTACTAGTAAATGCAAAAGATGGTATTAGACCTCACTGTTAAGAGCTGTGAGATGATTCATAAACAATATGCGCTTCTTAAACTGACTCAGAAAGATCAACTTCCTGAGATGCACGCAGGACAATTCGTCGAAGTTCGTGTAGACAATTCGTCAACTACTTTTCTTAGACGCCCTATTTCGATTAATTTTATCGACCCGCAAGATAATACATTGTGGTTGTTGATACAGGTTATCGGGGATGGAACGAGAGCTTTGGCAGAACTCCAAGTGGGAGATCTTGTTAATGTCATCTTGCCGCTTGGTAATGGTTTCTCATGGCCTATAAAGAAGGATCAACCTATATTATTAGTTGGTGGAGGTGTAGGAACTGCTCCTATGTTGTATTGGGGCAAATTACTCAAGCAAAAAGGATATAATCCTAGCTTCCTACTCGGTGCAAGAAGCAAAAATGATTTACTCCAATTAAGTGATTTTGCTGCCTTTGGAACTGTATATACGACTACTGAGGACGAAAGTCATGGGGTCAAGGGATATGTTACTAATCATCCGATGCTCAAAGAAGGGGACTGGCAACGTATCTATGTTTGTGGTCCGAAACCGATGATGATGGCTGTGGCTAAAGAGGCTAGAGGTCGTAAAATTGGATGTGAGGTTTCGCTTGAAAATAGCATGGCTTGTGGAGTTGGAGCTTGCTTATGTTGTGTGGAAGATACTGTTGATGGGAATGTCTGTGTATGTAAAGAAGGCCCTGTCTTGGATATTGATAAATTGAAGTGGTAATGAATAATATCGTTTAAAAGAACGGATAAGTATATGATAAAAGAGCGCAATACGAGTGTAAAACTAGGTAATCTAGTACTCAAAAATCCTGTTATGACTGCAAGTGGAACTTTTGGATATGGGTCCGAGTTCACTGATTTTTTGGATTTAAATCAAATTGGTGGGATTATAGTGAAAGGAACGACTTTGCATCATAGAGAAGGAAATCCTTACCCACGAATGGCGGAAACTCCTTCGGGGATGCTTAATGCTGTTGGACTTCAGAATAAAGGGGTTCATTACTTTATTGATCATATTTATCCTTCAATCAAAGATATTGATTCTAATATCATCGTCAATGTGTCTGGTTCTCAGGTTGAGGATTATGTGGAGACAGCTAGACTAATCAACGAATTGGAGGGTATTCCAGCTATTGAACTTAACATTTCTTGTCCTAATGTGAAACAAGGTGGCATGACTTTTGGTGTTACTACTTCTGGAGCTGAAGAAGTCGTGAAGGCTGTTCGGAAAGTGTATGACAAAACATTGATTGTCAAATTGTCTCCAAATGTTACTGATATCACAGAGATTGCAAAGGCTGCCGAAGCTAGTGGAGCTGATAGTGTCTCTTTGATTAATACTTTGCTGGGAATGGCTATTGATGCTGAAAGAAAGAAGCCTCTCTTGTCTACTATAACTGGTGGTCTTTCGGGACCTGCAGTGAAGCCTATCGCTCTGCGTATGGTGTGGCAAGTGAGTCAAGCTGTCAAAATTCCTGTAGTAGGACTTGGTGGAGTCATGAATGGACAGGACGCTATTGAATTTATGCTTGCTGGTGCTTCTGCTATCCAATTAGGTACAGCCAATTTTATCGACCCTGCTGTTACGATTCGAGTAATTAATGAAATTGAAGAGTATATGATTAGACACAATGTATCTGATATAAATGAACTTGTTGGAGCTTTGATTATTTAGCTCGGGTTCGTTCCGGTTGACACCAGAAGAGACCTGACTTATTTTAATAAGTCAGGTCTCAATTTTTTTGTACGGCATAAAGATTGTTCCATCTCCCATTCTTTTATCTTTGCTTCATGACCTGAAAGTAAGATGTCAGGGACTTTCCAGCCTTTATAGTCTGAAGGGCGTGTATATACTGGTGCGGCTAACAGATTGTCTTGAAAACTATCTGATAGCGCTGATTGCTCATCTGATATGGCTCCTGGAATCAGTCGGACGACTGCGTCTGCAATGGAAGCAGCCGCTAATTCTCCACCTGTAAGTACGAAGTCACCTACACTGATTTCTCGAGTGATAAGGTGTTCTCGAATTCTGAAATCAATCCCTTTGAAATGACCACATAGAATGATCAAATTTTTCTTCAAGGAAAGGTCATTGGCTATAGCTTGGTTAAATTGTTCTCCGTCAGGCGTAACGAAGATAACCTCGTCATATTTACGCTCGTCTAAAAGTTGACTGATACATTTATCGACGGGCTCACACATCATAACCATACCTGCAAATCCTCCGTACGGATAGTCATCTACTCGACGGTATTTGTCTTTTGCATAATCATGTAAATTGTGAAGGTGAATTTCAGCAAGACCTTTTTTCTGTACACGTTGCATGATTGAGCAATTAAAAAATCCTTCAATCATCTGAGGTATTACTGTGATAATATCTATTCTCATATTTTATGTTTACTTTATAGAGCTAGCTTAAATACTCATTTTTTACTCTTTTTACTCTTGGCAAAGATATGAATTATCAAAGATAATCCCTATTTTTGTACACATAAATAAAGAAGATGATTAAGAAACAAGATAGTTCACAACAAAGCCTTTTTGACTTATTTCCTTCCTCGGATAAACTGGGAGGAAAGAAGAGTCTTCAGCCTATAGATGAGTCTAAAGATTCTTCTGAGGAAGTGAATGCTCACAATGATACGCTTGGTTTGAATACGCTTTCTTCACTAGAGATTGCGGACTTTGAGCAGGTATCAGCACTCAGAAAAGAATTGCATGAACATAATTTTCACTATTATGTTGAGAATAAACCAGTTATTGAGGATAGTGTATTTGATGACAAAATGCGTAAACTTCAGGACTTGGAACATAAATATCCTCACTGGAGAGATGCAAATAGTCCTACTCAACGTGTGGGGTCTGATATTAATAGTGAATTTTCTCAAGTCAAACATGTCTATAGCATGCTTTCACTTGGAAATACTTATAGCGAGAGCGAAGTTAGGGATTTCTTTAATCGAGTGAAAACGGATTTGAACGATTCTTTTGAAATCTGTGCTGAACTCAAATATGACGGTACTTCAATATCACTTATATATGAAGATGGGAAGTTGATTCGAGCTGTCACACGTGGTGATGGTACTCGCGGTGATGACGTGACAGATAATGTAAAGACTATTCGTAGTATCCCTCTTCAACTTCAGGGTAATGGATATCCTTCTTTTTTCGAAATAAGAGGGGAGATACTTATGCCTTGGGAGGTGTTTGATAGACTGAATAGTGAACGTGAAATGCGTGAAGAGGCACTCTTTGCTAATCCGAGAAATGCTGCTTCTGGAACACTTAAGCAACAGAGTTCTAAGAAAGTCGCAGAAAGGCATCTTGATGCTTACCTATATTATTTGCTGGGAGAAAATTTACCTAAACAGACACATTATGAAAATATGCAATGTGCTAAAGAATGGGGATTTAAGGTGTCTAGCAATATGAAGTTGTGCCGTACTATCGAGGAGGTGATGGAGTATATTGCCTACTGGGATGTCGCTAGAAAAGATTTACCCGTAGCGACAGACGGAATCGTTCTCAAAGTGAATGACTTACGTCAGCAGAAGAATCTTGGCTATACAGCGAAGTCTCCTAGATGGGCTATTGCTTATAAATTTAAGGCTGAGAGAGCTTTGACTAGACTTAATAATGTCGTATACCAAGTAGGACGTACTGGTGCTGTGACACCGGTAGCGGAATTGGACCCTGTTCAACTAAGTGGAACGGTTGTCAGAAGGGCTTCTTTGCACAATGCTGACGTCATCTCACAACTTGATTTACAGATCGGTGATATGGTGTACGTGGAAAAAGGAGGAGAAATCATCCCGAAAATCACGGAGGTCGATAAGAGTGCTCGTATACTCGTGGGACAGCCTATACAGTTTATCAAGAATTGTCCTGCTTGTGGCACTCCTCTTATTCGTGACGAGGGGGAGGCTGCTAGCTATTGTCCTAACCAAGGTGGATGTCCTCCTCAACTTCGTGGACGTGTAGAACATTTTATTTCTCGCAGAGCGATGAATATTGATGGATTGGGTCCTGAGACGGTTGACTCTTTCTTTGATGCGCATCTTATTAATGATGTCTCTGACTTGTATTGGCTCACTAGTGAACAAATTCTTTCGTTGTCTCATAGAAAAGAGAAATCTGCTTCGAATATCATTAATGGTATTCAGGCATCTAAAAATGTGCCTTTTGAACGTGTGTTGTTTGCTCTAGGCATCCGATATGTCGGTGAGACCGTAGCGAAATTACTTGCGCATACATTTGGTTCTATGTCTAAACTTCAACAAGCTTCTCTCGATGACCTGATTCATGTTGATGGTGTGGGAGAAAGGATTGCTTCTAGTGTAATAAATTACCTCAAAGATCCTCAGAACCAATTGATAATCAGTCGACTAACTGAAGCTGGATTGCAGTTCTCTCTCGGAAGTGATGAACTAGAGGGGAGAACAAACAAATTGGAAGGAACTTCTTTTGTAATTAGTGGGGTGTTTAATTTACATTCACGTGACGATTATAAAAAAATGATTACTACTCACGGGGGGAAATGTGTCGGAAGCATATCTAAGAAGACAACTTATATTCTTGCAGGGGATAATATGGGCCCTGCTAAGCTAGAGAAAGCAACTAAACTGGGAATAAATATAATAGATGAGAAGCAATTTTTATCTATGATTTTGTGACAAAATAAAATATTCTTGCTACATTTGCTAGCAATTTTAAAGCAGAGCACCAAATATAATGATACAAAGTAAATTTAAAGGGATGGGAGTAGCACTAATTACTCCTTTTAGAAAAGATGATTCTGTCGACTACGTTGCGTTGACGAATATGGTTGATTATCTTATAAAAAACAATGCTGATTTTCTTTGTGTATTGGGTACCACAGCAGAAACTCCAACTTTGACTGATGATGAACGCAATAAAATAAAAAGAACGGTTATTGAACGTGTCAATGGACGTTTGCCGCTGCTTTTAGGAGTAGGGGGCAATTGTACAAAAGCTGTTGTCGATCAATTGAAAGAAGAAGATATGACGGGTATAGATGGTATCTTATCGGTTGTCCCTTTTTATAACAAGCCTTCGCAGGAGGGTATCTACCAACATTATAAGGCTATCTCTGCTGCCACTGAATTACCTCTTGTCCTGTACAATGTACCTGGCCGTACTGGAGTGAATATGACAGCAGATACAACTTTACGTATAGCTAATGAATTTAAAAATGTTGTTGCGGTCAAAGAGGCTTCAGGAGATATTCAGCAAGCAAATGAAATAATTAAACGGAAACCTAAGAATTTTGATGTCATTTCTGGAGATGATGGGATTACTTTCCCGTTGATTTCACTGGGGGCTGTTGGTGTAATATCTGTTATAGGGAATGCTTTACCTAAAGAGTTTAGCCGAATGGTAAGACTTTCTTTGCAGGGAGATAGTGAAGGGGCTTTGGTCATCCATAGACGTTTCACCGAATTGTTTAATCTTTTATTTATCGATGGCAATCCTGCTGGTGTAAAAGCAATGCTTAGTGCTATGAATTTATGTAAAAATAAACTCCGTTTGCCTTTAGTACCAACAAGAATCACTACTTATGAAGCACTTCGTAAAGTGCTAGTTGACTTGAATATAAAATTCTAATTATTCTCGATTATTTCTCTATTTTTATCTAAATCGTTAAGCCATATACTAGCATTTGCATCACTCGGCATTCGCCAATCTCCGCGTGGAGATAAACTTACTGAACCAATTTTAGGGCCATCAGGGATGCATGAGCGTTTGTACTGTTGTTGGAAGAATCGTCGTATAAATGTTCGTAACCATTTGTAAATGGTTTCGCTACTGTATGCTTCTGAAGCTCCTAAGGCAATTTCGTTGCTATCGGCTTTGAAAGCTTGACGAGCTAACAAATAGATCTTTGATGGGGAAAATCCAAATCGTAAGAAATAATAGAGAAAAAAGTCATGCAATTCATAAGGGCCTACCAAGTCTTCTGTCTTCTGCTTAATCTTTCCTTCATTTGTTGCAGGAAGTAATTCCGGACTGATTGGAGTATCTGCTATATCGAGTAGGGTGTCTTGAATGCTACCTTGATAGATATTGTTGGCAGTCCAGATTACGAGGTGCTTTACTAGTGTCTTTGGTACACCGATATTTACTGCATACATAGACATATGGTCTCCATTATAAGTAGCCCAACCTAGGGCTAGTTCACTCATGTCTCCTGTTCCAATGACTAAGCCATTTACTTGGTTAGCTATATCCATCAATATTTGTGTCCTCTCTCTTGCTTGTACATTCTCATACACTACGTTGTGCTTGCTCTCATCATGCCCAATTAAACCAAAATGTTGACGGCTAGCTTCGGCTATTGATATCTCTCTAATAGTTATATTTAGTTGCTGCATCAAGTGGATGGCATTGCTATAGGTACGGTCTGTGGTGCCAAATCCAGGCATCGTGATTCCTTCTATTCCTTTAGGATCTAGATTTAAGAGTTCAAAAGTTCGAACAGAAACAAGGAGCGCTAGTGTACTATCTAATCCACCAGATATGCCTATGACTACATGCTTGCAATTGATATGACTCATTCGTGTAGCGAGTGCATAGGCTTGAATGTTGATTATTTCTTCACATCGTTCGTTCATCGTTCTAGAATCGCTAGGAACAAATGGAGTAGGAGAATAGTTGTGTAATAGTGGAAGACGCAACTCTTCACTTGACTTCTTCTGACCCTTTGCACTTGGCTCCTTTTGAACTTTTGAGGTCATTAATTTATTGAGAGGAGATTGCAACTGAAAACGATTGACCATTAATTGCTCTTTCGTCATATTTTTAATCATATCACCATAGGCTTGTGCAAAAGTTCCATTCTGAAGACGGTCGTGCTTAATAGCAGCAACATCTATATCGGCTATCAGCAATTGATTCGAAAAATCAAATTGTTCACATTCTGCCAATACTGTACCATTTTCTACTATCATACTTGTCCCAGGATATACCACGTCTGTTGTTGATTCTCCAAATCCAGCTGAGGTGTACACATATCCAGCTAATAATCGTGCAGATTGTTGTTTTACTAGATTACGTAAATAACTGTGTTTACCAATAACTGCAGTCGTTGCACTAAGATTGAAGATTACATGTGCTCCTTGAAGAGCTAATCGTGTACTCGGAGGGATTGGAGTCCATAAATCTTCACATATTTCGATACCAAACGTGATGTCTCTAATCGTAAATAGGGAATCTGCTTTCTGAGCAGTATTTGTTATGTCTTGCTCATTTATGTTTCTAAACCAGCGTCTTTCGTAAAATTCATTATAGTTCGGTAAAAAGCGTTTAGGAACGATGTTGATAACCTTGCCTCCATTGATTACGGCTGCAGAATTGTATATGCCATCTTTAAAGACCATGGGCAAGCCTACAATCACTGTGATGTTCGAATTCTCAGTATTTTGATGTGGCTGAGTAGATGTATCATCTTGAACATCTGAACTAGTAAATCGGGCTATTTCTTGAAGCCCCTCTTGAGCAGATTTTAGCAATTGCTCATTGACAAAAAGATCACCACAACTATACCCTGTGAGACTAAGCTCGGGAAAAACAATAACATCTGTATGGTGTGTTATCGCTTTCGTGATAAGGGACTTAATCTCCATTACATTGGCATCTACGTCTGCTAAATGAACGGTGGGTGTAGCAGCTGCTACTCTTAAATAATCGTGAGTTATGTGATTTTCTTTCATGTTTACTTGTTATTGTAGTCTTTGTCTGATAAAAACAATTTCTTAACAGCAAAAGTAATAGTTTTATCGAAACCAAGGGGTATCTAAGTTATAATTTATAGAAAAAAGTAGTATCTTTGCGGTTAAATCAAATATAACAATATTATTATAATGGCACAGAAACCATCCATTCCAAAAGGAACTCGCGACTTTTCTCCAATAGAAATGGGGAAACGTAATTATATCTTTGATACAATCAAATCAGTCTTTCATCTTTATGGCTTTCAGCAGATAGAGACCCCAGCCATGGAAAATCTATCTACTTTGATGGGTAAATATGGAGAAGAAGGAGATAAATTACTTTTTAAAGTTCAAAATTCTGGAGATTATTTTAAAAAGTTAACTGATGAGGAACTTCTTAGTAGAGACGCTGCTAAATTATCTAGCAAGTTTTGTGAAAAGGGACTAAGATATGACCTTACCGTACCATTCGCACGTTACGTAGTACAACATCGTCAAGAATTATCATTTCCATTTAAACGTTATCAAATTCAGCCTGTATGGCGCGCTGACCGTCCTCAAAAAGGAAGATATAGAGAATTTTATCAGTGCGATGCCGATGTCGTTGGTTCTGATTCACTGATTAACGAAGTCGAATTGATGAAAATCGTAGATGAAGTGTTTCGTCGTTTCAATGTACGTGTAAGCATCAAAATTAATAATCGAAAGATTCTATCTGGTATTGCTGAAATAATAGGGCAACTGGATAAGATCGTTGACATAACTGTTGCTATTGATAAGCTGGATAAAATTGGCCTAGACAATGTGAACTTAGAACTTGCCGAAAAGGGTATCCCTCAGGATTCTATTGAAAAATTACAGCCTATCATCCTGCTATCAGGTAGTAATGAAGATAAACTTGAACAATTGGGTACTATTCTTTCTGAGTCCGAAATTGGTCTCAAGGGGGTGCAAGAATCTCAAGAAATCTTGTCTACCTTGAAAAGTCTTGGTATGCACAATGAAATAGAACTTGACTTGACTTTAGCTCGTGGATTAAATTATTATACGGGGGCTATTTTTGAGGTGAAAGCATTGGATGTACAGATTGGTTCCATCACTGGTGGAGGTCGTTATGACAATCTTACTGGTATCTTTGGTTTACCAAATGTGTCTGGAGTCGGCATTTCTTTTGGTGCTGACCGCATCTTTGATGTCCTTAATCAGTTAGAATTGTATCCTCAAAATACGGTTGACCAGACTCAACTTATGTTTGTAAATTTTGGCACGAAGGAAGCTTCGTTCTGCCTTCATGTAGCACAAAAACTTCGTGAGGTGGGTATTAGAACAGAACTTTATCCTGAAAGTGTAAAGATGAAGAAACAGATGACTTATGCTAATAATAAACAGATACCGTTTGTTGCATTGGTGGGTGAAAGTGAGATTGAATCTGGCTTGATCACTTTAAAGAACATGGAAACAGGTGAGCAATCACAATTGTCTGTTGAAGATTTTGCTACTTATTTCAACAAAGAATAAGTATATATGTTAAAATAAATTCTTTTAAACAAAGCAAGGTTTAGAGGAAATGATTATCTTTGGAGAGTATTGGTTGTAAAACCATAGCCTAGTAATAGAACATTAAAAACATTAGAGATGAAAAGAGATGAAGTAGTTTTTGATTTGATTGAACAAGAAAACCAGCGTCAACACAATGGTATAGAGTTAATCGCTTCTGAAAATTTTGTTAGTCCTGAAGTGATGGAGGCTGCAGGTAGTTGTTTAACTAACAAGTATGCCGAAGGATACCCAGGGAAACGTTATTATGGAGGTTGTCAAATTGTAGACCAGACTGAGCAAATTGCAATTGACCGTATCTGCAAAATCTTCGATGCTGAATATGCAAATGTACAGCCACACTCAGGTGCACAAGCAAATGCAGCAGTCTTCTTAGCTTGCTTGAATCCAGGAGACAAATTTATGGGATTAAATTTGGCTCATGGTGGTCATCTCTCTCATGGCTCTCATGTTAATACTTCAGGGATTATTTATACTCCTTGTGCATATAATGTTGATAAAGAAACTGGACGTGTCGATTATGATGAGATGGAAGAAATAGCTCTTCGCGAAAAACCAAAAATGATTATTGGAGGTGGAAGTGCTTATTCTCGTGAGTGGGATTATAAGCGTATGAGAGCAATTGCTGATAAGGTAGGGGCTATTTTAATGATTGATATGGCTCATCCTGCTGGATTAATAGCAGCTGGACTCCTTGACAATCCTGTAAAATATGCTCATATCGTTACATCTACTACTCATAAAACCTTGAGAGGTCCTAGAGGTGGTATTATCTTGTTAGGGAAAGATTTTGAAAATCCTTGGGGAAAGAAGACTCCAAAGGGAGTCGTGAAGATGATGTCTACTTTGATCAATTCAGCTGTGTTCCCTGGTACACAAGGTGGACCTCTAGAGCATATTATTGCTGCTAAAGCGGTTGCTTTTGGAGAAATCCTCCAACCAGAATTTAAGGAATATCAGGTGCAAGTCCAAAAGAATGCAAAAGTTCTTGCTGATGAACTTATCAAACGTGGATTTGATATCATCTCAGGTGGTACAGATAACCACTCAATGCTCGTCGACCTACGTTCTAAATACCCTGACCTTACTGGTAAAGTTGCAGAAAAAGCTTTGGTTGCTGCAGATATTACAGCCAACAAGAATATGGTTCCATTTGATAGTCGTTCTGCTTTCCAAACATCTGGTATACGTCTAGGTACTCCAGCTATTACAACTCGTGGTGCTAAGGAAGATTTAATGATTGCAATTGCTGCATTTATTGAGCGTGTTCTAGACAATGTTGAAAACGAAGAAGAAATAGCAAAGGTACGTCATGAAGTAAACAAGACAATGAGCGATTACCCAATATTTGCATATTAAGTAAAGAGGATAGATCAGCTGTTTTCTGACAATGCTCTTTCTTAAAAGTCAACGTAAAGAATCCTGAAATAGCCCATGACTGAAATAAGTTATCAGCTATTTTAGGATTTTCTTCTTCCTGCAGAGATTTATCATTAGGCAAGACTCTCATATTGAGGCTTATTTTCTTCAATTATGGATAAAAAGAATTAATTATTTGATTTTAGATAGTATTATTCTTACCTTTGCGACTGGAATAAACTTTATATACTACAAATATGCATGGTGCTGCAATACATATTCAAGAAATCGTTGATGCCCTTGAACATTTTGCACCTTTGCCTCTTCAGGAAAGCTATGATAATGCTGGCCTGCTGTTAGGATTGACAAAGGAGCAAGAAGCTACAGGGGCATTGTTGTGTCTTGACGTTACTGAAGAGATTATAGATGAAGCTATAAGTCTTGATTACAATGTAATCATTGCTCATCACCCCCTCATTTTTAGTGGGGTGAAGAAAATCACTAATGATTTAATATCTCGCTGTCTAATAAAGGCTATCAAACATGATATTGCTATTTATGCAGCACATACTAACTTGGATAATGCGTATCAAGGAGTTAATTATGAGATAGCAAATAGAATGGGACTTGCGGATGTTAGTCCGTTGATACCTGTGAAAGAATCTTCAGGTTCATCTCATGGTGGAGGGGCTGTAGGTCACTTTCTAAAACCAATGAGACGAAAAGATTTTCTTCAGATGCTCAAAGATGTATTTAAGGTAGAAGCTATTCGCTATAATGAAGGTGGGCCTAAAGAAATAACAACAGTTGCCTTATGTGGGGGAGCTGGTTCTTTTATGTCAGATTCAGCTTTGGGAGTTCATGCTGATGCTTTTGTAACTGGAGAAATTAAATATCATGATTTTTTTGGATACGAAAATATTATGTTAGTAGCCTTGGGACACTATGAAAGTGAACAATTTACAAAGAACTTATTTCAGCAGATACTGAAAGAGAAGTTACCCGAATTGAAAACTAAAATAGCCCTTACGAATACTAATCCAATAAAGGTATATAAATAAACAGATAACTGGTAAATATTTAGATAATAAACTATGGCAAAAAAAGAAAAAGAATTAACTGTAGAGGACAAATTGAAGACATTATACAATCTTCAACAAGCAGTTTCTAAAATTGATGAAATTCGCATTCTAAGAGGTGAATTACCACTTGAAGTACAAGATTTAGAGGATGAAGTGGCTGGTCTTGAAACTCGTTTGGAGCACATCAATGATGATATTGAGGTTGTAAAACAAGATATTGCTAATTTCAAAATTGAAATAGATCAAAACGAACAAGTAATAGAAAAGCTTACTGCTCAGCAAAACGAAGTTAGAAACAACCGCGAATATGATTTCTTATCAAAGGAAATAGAGTATAAGCAACTTGATAACCAACTTAATGAGAAGAAGATGCGCGAAGCTCGTGAGGAGATTTCTCGTAAGCAAGAAGAGTTAGAAAAGACTACTGCAACGATTAATAATCGTACTGCTGACTTAGAAGCTAAACGTACGGAACTTGATACTATTATCGAAGATACTAAACATGAAGAGGAGAAACTTCGTGATGCTGCAAAAGATATGGAAGCAAAAATCGAACCTCGTTTGTTAATGTCTTTCAAACGTATTCGTAAGAACTCACATAATGGATTAGCAGTTGTATATGTACAGCGTAATGCGTGTGGAGGTTGTTTCAATAAAATTCCACCACAGCGTCAATTAGATATCCGTTCTCGTAAGAAGATTATCGTGTGTGAATACTGTGGTCGTATCATGATTGATCCAGAATTGGCTGGTGTGAAGATTGAAGAGCCAGAGGCACCAAAGAAAAAGAAAAGAACAATTAGAAAAAAAGCAGCGAAATAATTCGTCACGAATATTCAGTTGTTACTGATTGATTAAAAAGAAGAGGATTAGCAAAACATTTTGCTAATCCTCTTTTTTGTACTCGATTCTTAACTGTTATCTTAATTCAAATGTAAATTTTCAGATGCTAACCTGCAGCAAGCTTTTCTATCGACCTTATTGGTTTCAGTTAATGGAATCTGGTCAATGCGAATAATCTTTTTAGGACGAATAATAGGATCTAGGAATGATAAGTCATCAATGGACAAATGATCTGTAGCATCCAGCAAGACTACCATCTCGCCTAGAATAACATCATGAACAGAAGTTATAGCGAAGTCAAATTCTTTTAGAATGCAATTTTGTTGTCTAAAGTATTCGATGATTTTATTTTCTACCTGTTCTATATGAACCTTAACGCCACCACTATTGATTACGTTATCGATTCGACCAACGAATCTGAACTGAATAGGATATACCTGATTATTCGTTTGTCTAAGTTCTACGATATCATTTGTAACCAAGTGTTGCTTACAAATTTTCGGGGCATCTATATGTAACTTCCCTTTTGGGTCAGTAGCTATCGCTACTCCATCGAGAGGAGTATAATATTGAGATTTTGATGCTCCGTTTACACGCCTTAAAGCTATATGACTAAGTGTTTCAGTCATACCATAAGTAGCATAAACTGTTGTCTGAATATTCTGCAATTTATCTTCCAGTTCCATAGATATAGTTCCACCACCGATAATAAGCGTATCTATTTGTGATAGATAATTCCATTCTTCCTTTACAAGTGAGGTATTATAAACCTGCATAGGAGTCATGGCAGCAAATGTAATTGGATTATCACTATCCACGATATCTTTTATATTTTTCAATGGATGGCTTGAGATAGGGCCTTCGACCAAGTGATAGTGACCAACGATAGACCTCACAACCATCATCTGACCTGAAATATATTTGATAGGTAGACTTAGCAAAGCAACAGTTTCTTTGTTAAGTCCCAAAGCCTTAATTGTCATTCTAGCACTTTCTATCATCATCAATTTAGAGACATGAATTGCTTTTGGCTTACCCGTAGAACCAGATGTATGAACAAGCATAGTCGAATTATCATCAGACCATCTATCAAGAAACTCTTTTAGTTCATCACTCATCATTCTATTTTTTAGTTCTATGTTGATTAGTCAAATACTCTCCTTCGATACAAAATGCACTAGAGAAATTTTCGACAAACAGTTGTCCTGTACCTAGGCCCTGATGAGGAAAAGTTTCATCAGATAATATTTTGTCACATACATACTGAGTAAAATAGGCTAGGGTATCCAATCCTACATTGGATTCCAGTGCAGAGGTAATCCACCATTTGATATTCATTTCTTCTGCAATTTCAATCCATTCAAGACTTCCAGACAATCCGCCCATCAAAGATGGTTTCAGGATAATATACTGAGGCCTAATTTTTTGCAAAAGTTTGACCTTTTCTACACGCTTTGTTATAGGAATCAATTCTTCATCCAGTGCAATAGCTAAAGGACTCGTTTTGCAACATTTTGCCATTTTATCCCATTGGCCAGCATGAATAGGTTGTTCGATAGAGTGTAAGCCATACTTCGCGAGTTTAGAAAGCTTCGCTAATGATTCTTCAGGTTTAAATGCTCCATTAGCATCTACTCGAATTGTCAGAGATTTCTTGTCGTATAACTCACGTATTGTACGAATCAACTCCACTTCATCTTCCCAATTAATCGCTCCAATTTTAAGTTTGAGACATTTAAATCCCGCATCAATTTTCTCATTGATACGATGAGCCATAGTCGCTTTATCTCCCATCCAAATCAATCCATTGATTGGGATTTTAACAGAGTAGTCGCTTTGGTTATTTTTTTTCATTTCGTATAGCCATTCAATAGATTCAAGGGCAAAACGAATTGAAGGATAATTTTCTATATCAGGAAGACACGAAATCCCCTCTTTATGTAACAAACTATTAGACAAATATGATGGTGTAGTCAGATTATAATGCTGCCTACACACAACATATAGCTCACAAAATTCATTTATCTTTTGTTCCAAATTAGGCTGGTCATCAATACTCAACTGAGGAAGTGGGGCACACTCTCCCGATAACTCTAGGTTATCCATCTCAGGAAAAGTCCATGTAATTATCCAAATTTTTCTAGTTAGATAAGTACCTCTAGAGGTACCAGCAGCCTGTTTAAACTGCAATACCTTAGAGATTATAGAATAAGGTTTATCGTTCATAATTAAATTTTCTTTTGATAAAAATAGGATAATAGGCTACTATCTCAATAGAAGGGATGAACCTAACCATCAATAGACTAAGGTAATTTAGGATATTGTTTAAAGTTTGGTTTGCGTTTCTCAAGAAATGCATTCTTGCCTTCTTGTGCTTCATCCGTCATATAATAAAGCATTGTAGCATCACCTGCTAACTCTTGGATACCAGCCTGTCCATCAAGTTCAGCATTGAGCCCCGCTTTAATCATACGCAACGCAAGAGGACTATGCATCTGCATCTCTTGAGCCCACTGTACATAAGTATCTTCAAGTTTATCAAGAGGAACCACTGTATTCACAAGTCCCATATCTAAGGCTTCTTGAGCGTTGTATTGTCTACATAAGAACCAGATCTCGCGTGCTTTTTTCTGTCCCACGATGCGAGCTAGATAACTGCTACCAAAGCCAGCATCAAAACTTCCAACACGAGGTCCTGTTTGTCCAAATTTAGCATTTTCAGAAGCGATTGACAAATCACATACTACTTGAAGGACATGCCCTCCACCAATAGCAAAGCCATTGACTGCGGCAATAACAGGTTTTGGAATACTCCGAATCTGTTTCTGAACATCCAAGACACTAAGTCTAGGTGTACCATCTTTATCGATATATCCACCTTTTCCTTTGACATTTTGATCACCTCCAGAGCAAAAAGCCTTGTCTCCAGCACCCGTAATCACGATAATATCGATATTTGGTTCATTTCTACAAATAGACAAGGCATCACCCATTTCAGCCGTAGTAGTAGGCGTAAAAGCATTGCGATAACGTTCTCTATTAATAGTAATACGCGCAATTCCATTAAAATAATCGAAGATAATATCTTCATATTCTCGAATAATTTTCCAATCTCTTTTCATTCTTATTTTTTTTTGTTCTATACTATTATTTAAAAAACAACGATTTAAATATTTGTTCATTTTCATTTGGGTCAATAAAGACCTCTATTAACTGTCCACATTCAGCTGATTGAGATATCCCCATGTTAGAATTCGTCTGCTGAGAATCAGGAATAGAAACAAACTTATCAGAAATTGAATTCCATTCCTCCTCATTGTGAACAGCAGTATAATCAAGGCCTTGGTCCATCGCCCAAGCTTTAGCATTGCAAGAATGCTTTCCCTGAACGGCAGAAGCAATTTCAGGAGACATTTCAAGTTGAGGTAACATCCTAAAGATTTCCCCTTCTTGGTCGTTGAGGAGTAAGATTCTTATATTTTTAGGCAGATTTAAACTAACCAAAGCATTCATGTCATAGAAGAAACTTAAGTCACCAATGACGATAAAATGCAATCGCGACTGGTCACCTTGTGCAAACCCGATAAAAGTAGACAATGACCCTTCGATACCACTTGTTCCTCTATTACAATAGACCTCCAATTTATAAGGTAATTGAAATAATTGAGCATAGCGCACTGCACTACTGTTTCCTAGATGAAGGGTACTTTCTGAAGGCAACGTTTTGATTAACTTACCTACTACTTGCATGGCAGAATATGGGAATACAGGTTCTTTAATCGCTTTACTTCGCTCTTCCCAAACCTTAGGAAAAGTTGTATATACCGGTTCTATTAGATTAGCAATCTTCTCAATAAATTCAATAGGACTCATCTCAATGACCACACTATTGCAACAAAATGTATCAACGATTTTTCCAGATGAGCTAATATGCCAATGCATCTTCGGTGGATTTTTTCTTAAAAATTGTTTTACCCGTTTGCTAATGATATGTCCCCCATAAGTGATAAGCAAATCAGGACTAAGCATCTTTTGTGCTTCTAAATCATCAGCTACATCAGCAATAATCCGGTCCGTATTTTGAATAGCCCATCCAGGAATTGTCTGATTGCCAATATGTTCCTGATGCCACGTAAAGAACTTGTACAGATTCTTTACCGTCTTGCGTTCAAACTGATAAATATAATTCATTTGTCCAACAAGGACCATTCGCTTAGAATACTGATTCAATTCATCAATAAGTTCATCAAAAGTTTCATTATATTCATTTAGTCCGTGGTACCTCCTAATCACTCTCACCTTCGGTAAACACTTTGTCTTCATCGAGAAGAAAGGTTCAGAGATAGGAACATTGATATGAATCGGTCCTTTACCATGATTATCCAGTTCCAAGAGAGCCTCATTGATGATTCTATTGCAATACCAACGTGTTTGCTCAGCAAATTCTTGCTGCCTCTGAAGTTTGCCATGATTTTCATCTGCGGCAAACTGAGGCACATCGAACCATTCAGGAAGTTGAATAGAAGCCTTCACCAATCGTCCATAAACATCTGGTTGAGGAATACATTGTCCATCTTGTTGTCCAATCCAAGCCTGCGGTCTATCAGCAGAGATAACTATAAGAGGTACCTCCTGCAAGGAAGCTTCTGCAACAGCAGGATGCACATTGAGCAAAGCCGTTCCACTAGTAACGACAACAGCTGTTGGTTTAGCACTTTGAAGACTCAATCCTAAGGCTTGATACCCAGCACTTCTCTCATCCGTAACCTGAACAGTTTTAAAGTCAGGATCATTAATAATGCTAGCAACAATCGGTATGTTTCTACTACCCGGACAGACGACGAACTGGTAAATATGATGAGCTTTCAATAAAGAAAGCAATTGAAGTATATGAGGTTTGTTTGAATACATAATATACAATTTTGCTTATTAAAAAAACATTTCACTATCATATTGAGACAAGTGAAACTTTATGCTGAAGCGATTGAACAAATTTATCAATGGATGCACATCACCATAACTGCCTCATGATTTGTTTCTTCAGTTCCACTTCTCGAAATTCATTTTCTAATTTAGAAGAAGGTAAGATTCCCCCACCTGCCCACAATCTAATCTCATGTGCTTGGATGTTCATACATCTCAGATTCACCATAAATCGGCAACGAGAAGTACCTTTATAACCCAAAAACCCAGCATAATATCCGCGATCGAGTTGTTCAGCACGCTTGATTGCTTCATTAGCAGCAGCTTGCGGCATTCCACAAACAGCAGGAGTAGGGTATAATGTCATAGCAAGATTTCCTATACTCGAATTTGGAGGAAGTTTAAAATCAAATTGCGTCTGTAGATGAGCCAAGTGTCCAGCTCTCACTGTTCTAGGCTTCAACTGTCTAAACGAATCAATATCCTGATAGGCCATTAGTTTATCACTGATAAACTTACTGACAATCTTATGCTCCTTCACATTTTTTACATCCCAATGCAAAGAGATGTCCTGTTCGTTCCATGAATCAATATCATCATGACTCGAAATCAACTGTGTACCCGCCAATGCCATCGTATGATACTCTAAAGAATTAGCTTCTGAATCAAGTAGCAATTCAGGAGTTGCCCCAATCCAAGTGCCAGAAATAGGCGTATTGGAAAGATGGACATAAGCAGAAGGATGCTGCGAACAAGCTCTAAAAAACACCTCTGCAGGCGAGAAATAGTCTGGTCGATTATAGATAAATTGATGAGCAAGTACAATCTTGTCAATCCCCTCTTTGAGTGACTGTTTTACCAATTTGAATGTACGTGTAAAATCAGAAAAGTTATCATCTACCGTATCCTCCAAAAAATCTTCATCACGAGAAAAGTCAGTCTTTATTTTAGAAGTTAAACAAGAATCCCCGTGTAAGTTCATCGCTCTAGCATCTGTTTGTTCCTTCTTTAGAGGGCACTCAGTATAATCAGTTTGAATGATGACAGCAGGGTGTTTTGCCAAATCAAAAGGAGCAATCACAAACCCCTCGATAGAATCAAAATCACTTATATCATGTGAACAGAGAAGTGCTCTCTCCGCATCCTGCATGACAAAATGAAATACAGAATCATTAGGTTCTCTCCATATAGCAAAACTCTGATTAGTATCAATCAACTGATTGATACCATCTTTGTCGATTTTATTCATTGAAATATCTTTTAGCTGTCTATCGTTTTTTCAAAATACTATTGACAACTCTAACCGTAGAAACCAGTTTACCAGTATCGGTCACGATATCCACATTCCAGACATGACTCGATCTACCTTGATGTAAGATCGTCGCAATTCCTCTGAGTGTCTCTCCAACCAAGGCAGATGAGACATGATTACCACTAACTTGCATCCCAACAGCAATTTCTCCCCCCCGTATCAGATATCTAGAACCTAATCCAGCAATCGTCTCAGCAAAAGCAAGAGAAGCTCCACCAGCAACGACGCCATAAGGTTGACAAGTACGTTTATCGACAGGCATAGAACCTTCGATTCTGTTCGGATTGATAGATACTATTTTAATGCCAAGGTTACTTACCATTGAGTTTTCCATCTCGCGATTAAAATCATCAATATTTTTCTTGGTAATTTCATCTCTAAGAATAAATTTCTCAATGAGGTGAGCCACACCATTTTTGTTCTTCCCCAAGGTGATATAATCAGAGCAAGCCTTTATCTGTTCAGAAGCATCCGCCATCGCTACGCCCAGTCCAGCATATTCAATAATTGGAATAGAAGTATACGATGACCCGACAGCCACCATTTCACTTCGTTTGACCATCAAATTGAAAAGGAGTTGTTTGACATCCTTAACCAATTTTTGTCCCACTTGCATCGCATCTTTAGACGCGCAATAATCATTAAGAATGAGATTATCTTTGGTCAATTCCTCTGTCACATTTTTATGATTCGAGCACCTCAATACAAAACCTTCATGGCGAATGAGTTGCAATGGAGCTAATAAATTTTTAGAAACGGTATCGGCAGAAAAAGTAATGACAGCTAGTCTGACCCCTTTTTTTTGAATATCCAACAATGCAGCCACATCTTCAGGAGAAATACTACCATCAAGTTGAATAAGTGTTTCCTCCGCTTGGAGTAATAACAATTTATATTTCATATCTTATTGATTTATCTTTCTTATAGTAAACAAATATACTATTTTTTCTTTTTCCAAAATAGGAAACTACGAAGTAACTCACTCCAATAATTAAAATCGCGGCGATAAACGATGTCAATCCCCTGGGTTGTTAATGAAGTACGCGTATAATATTGGTCATTTGTCTTATTAGAAACCTTTAAAATAATATTTCCACTTTGCGTAAGTAAATACTGAAGGTCAAAATCTCCGACAAATGTAGCATTGGTCAATGCATTTTCTCTATATCCAAAATTACCATTTATGAGTAACCTATTATTAAACATCTGTCCAGACAACATCCCCTCGATTTCCATATCAGTCCAGCCATTGGTTCCCGTATTGACACTCGTTTCGAAATTCCATTGGTTGTTAGTGAACCCTCTAAGCAAGTTATTAAGCTGTCCAGACAATGTGCTACTCAATACCGAAGTCATCATATTTGAATTTTGGATATCCCCATTTTGTTGACGATTAGCAAGATAGAACTTACCGATACTCAGTAGATACAAAATCTGCATATCCATCTCCTCATCAGAACCGATATAATTTCGGACCATACGTTCCACCTCATCACGTTCATTCGGCAAAGCGATATCCAATTTGATATCCGGTTGAAAGAGATTTCCAGTAAGATTCATCAGACAATCTACCCGTACGTTTGGTGATTCCACCAGCGCAGCCACATCAGATCCTAGGTCATTCAGAGAAGCAGCATTTACCCTATATTTGGCATTAACATTCATTGTCGCTTGATAAGGGTCTCCATTGAAAGAGATAGAACTTCCCCTCGTAATATTAAAATCCTTACGAATAACCTCTTGAAGGCTAAACTGATACAAGCCCCTATAAATATCATATTTACCATAGAGATTGGTCTTGCCATGGTTATAATAATCAAACCGAATATTTCCCCGTCCCGACCCTTTAATATTATCACCAGCCACAGGGTCAATGATTAGTTTCACCTCTATATCAGGTGTAGCCTCCACCTGAATGTTTACAAACAAATCATCATCCGTTGTCTTATTATTCAATTTCTTCTTTTTCTTACCAAGGACAGAAACCGGGTCTAAGATAATAGTCGAGTCTATATCATTAACTTTCGGAGTCTTATCATGGAAAGTAATAAAATTAGTATTGTAGCTATCCTCCTTCTCACTCAAGACATAACAAAATGTAGAGCCTTTATTCGTTTTGAGTGATGCATTAGCATGTAAGACACCATTCTGCCCCCATAAAGTAGCATAACCACTAGCATAAATATGTCCATAGAAAGGCAAATCCGTATTAGCATCCGTATCATTAATTAAGAGATTATTACTTTCAAATCTGAAATTAAACAACATATTACTCAAATGCGTATGATTTAAGACCCCGTTGATACTACCAGTATGTCCCTCGTTATCGGTAATCTTAATCTTATTAAACTGAATTTTACCAGGACGAAGATGGATAGAATCATTGATAGCATATCGAGTTTGAAGAAGATTCACCGTAGTAGCGCCATTAATCAGCATATCCCCCTCTAAGTCCAATTTATCAAATGAACCAAACAAGCGTATATTTCCATCAGCTATAACATTAGTGTCACTGAAGATAGACCTCAAATACAAGTTCATAAAATCACCATTTGTATGATCAGCATGGAAATGCAAATCCAATCCACTTTTGGGTTTCGAAGGATAGATATAACCATTAATCAAAGTATTCGCCGAATCAGACTTACAAACAGCATCGATAGCAATCCCTTGTTCCTTATAATCCCAAGCACCGTTCAAATTCAGATTGCCCATCAAAGCATCATTGTAAGAGAAGTTCTTCACTTGAATCTTAGTATCCAACAAAGGACGTTTCAAGATTTGTTTAGCATACACATACCCCGTGGCATCCCCTTTGAAATCGATGCTTCTTTTCAGGTTAGTCATCTCAAATACATAACCCAAATTGATATCATTCAGTTCTATTTTCAGTTGGTCCATCTCCTTGTCAGAAGCAACCCCCGTGATAGCAACAAATTGATTCATATGTTTCAACTGAAGACTATCGACCACGATTCTGTTTTTAGTCCAATACATATTTGTCGCAGGCATGGTCCAGATAGAATCCGAAATAATAAGTTTACTCTTTTTGACAGCAATTTGTGCCTCTAGTGATTCGCCCTTGTCATGAAATACCGTAGCAAGCGACACCTTTCCACTAAATGTCTTTCCCTCACTATTTCCCCAGTACAACGATGTATTCAAACTATCTTGATGCAATGTATTATCCAGTGCGACACTAATCGTACTCTTCGGTCGTCTCGAATTGAAACGAACCTGAGTATCTAATTTTTCCCTATCACTATTGATATCTACTGATACTGATTCCATCAATCGATTAGCATATCTCATCCGTGGAACATATCCCACCACCTTCAATTCCTTTCGATTCTCATTCAATGATACATGAACATTCGATTCACTCATCATCTCTATAGGTAATCCAAACAAATCAGAAAAAATATGCTGGTCATGCCAAGTAAGGTCCAAAGTGCAATCAATTCCATTTTCAGGCCTCCATAACTGGCGATTATATTTAAATTGCAACTGATGCCGCTGAAGACTCTGTCTTCTTTTCCAGTCCAGATTGAGCAACCTCAGATTAGGTGCATGATAATACAATATATCCTCCACAGTAGGTATAAGCTGTTCATACCTATAATGGCCAGCCATATTAAGAGAAAAGACATCGCTATCAATTGATAATTCATGAGCCAGATCCTCTCCAACCTTAGCTTTTAAGCGTAAACTATCCGTATGATAAGTTCTGTCATGATTCTTGAAATCCAATTTGCTAAGCGTCAACTCACCATGCATATCATCCAATGTCTTCCCTTGAAAGAAGCAATGTGCGCTTGCAGTAAATACCGTCTGCTTGTCCTTGACCAAATTAAGCTCCCCCAATTTGACACGATCCAAGGCAGCATCAAGACGAATTCTATTTTCAATAGCCCCAAAAGTCAAATTTCCACCCAACCACAATGTTCCTTTCGGATCATCAATCCAAATCTCACCGTTAATCACTTCTTTAGGCACATATTGAGCATCAAGACTAATATTTTGATAATTATAATCCTTATATTCAAATTCAGAGATAGCCCCTTGAACCATATATTTAGGCATCTTCCCTCTATTAAAGATACGAGAAAACTGAAGATCCATCGAAGCCCTTCCAAAAGTAGAATCATTTAGCACCTTAGCAATATCAAAGCCATCAGCCTTGAAACTACCTTTAAGTAAGTTGTGTCGACTACTATACTCTTTGAGATCGAGCTTTCCCTTCAATGCCCCCACTTGAGACTCCAATCCAATAGAAGCCTTAAAAGCCCTGATAGGGCCCGAGATATCTCCAAAAAGATTAATATCCCCTAAATTTGACAAGAGGTCACGCTCACTAGGTAACATCTCAAATTGGTTCGCTATATTAATCAATTGTTTGTGTGAGATAAGTCCTCGCGTGAAAGATGCATCTACAGCCAAAATAGGAATACTATCCAAATTAGCCAATGTACCCTCACACGCAATATTTAATTGTCCAGGCGTGTAAGCGCTAAACTGTTTAACCTTCAATTCCTTGAGGTTACCCTTCATCTGCATTTCCAAGTTGATACGTTGAGGAAAATGAGCAAGAGTAGGGACATACTCCTTCAAATCAGCTAGAGAGACATGACTACCTTGTTTGATATTCAATGCAACCATTGAAGGGACGATATCTCCTCCGAATAGTGGTGTCTCCTTATAATCAACAGCCACTTCGTCGCCCATTAGCTTACTGTTAGGTAAATCAATCCTTAGATCATTGATTGCTGCATGATGGTTATTAGCTAAGAGATGAAAAGAAAGTCTCTTCAATTCAAATCCCAGATGAGAAGTAAAATTTAAGTCTTTTACCTTAATGTTTATTGAGTCAGGAGTAATCGTCTTTACGGACAACTTAGTCGTAAGTCCCGAGAGTTTAATCTTAGGCAAAGAAGTAGCGTCTGAAAAGACACTATAATTCAGTTCCCCCCGGCGGATAAGTAGCGAATTGATACGCAGATTGATTCGATTATCAGGATTAGGCTTATCCGTACTAAACAATTGAGTAAGAAAATCATAATTCATGGTGCCGTCAATAGAATCCTTCCTCAGAAAAACACGAGGAGTTAAGAGTTGGACAGCATTAATACGTACGGCACCATGAAGTAAAGGAAGGAAATCATAACGTACAGCTGCTCGTTTGACCACGAGCAACCTATGATGACTTAAATCCTCAAGATATAAGTCATCCATTACGATACGATTAAATAATTTCAGTTCTACATTTTTGATCGTAACTTTAGTACCAAGTAAATCAGTCAGTTCTTTGCTGACGAGCCTGCTCAACGTATGCTGAATACGTGGCACACTCAACAGTAGATTCGTTAGGATATATCCTCCTATCAAAAGCCCTAGGAGAATCTGTATAACTCGTCTTAACCTGACCATTTACATCAATAATTATAAGAACAGTTGTTTAAATACCTGAGGATAAAAAGTTTCCAAACTGATCATTTCGTTAGTTACAGGATGTCTAAGAACCAATTTAAACGCATGCAGAGCAATACGTGTATCTTTCTTCTTCCCTGTATCAATGAATCCCTTGCTACCAAAGCGTGTATCCCCAACGATAGGACAATGCAACTCATGCATATGGAATCTAATTTGTTGGCGCAAACTTTCGGTAGGAGACAACTCTACCAATGTAAGTTCTTCCTTCTCTCTGATTTTCTTATAATGAGTTGTCGTCAAATCCTCATGATGCAAACGCACCTTGACAAAATTGACCAACGGATTCCGGTCATCATCCAACCAAGAGTTGACCATACCCGCATCTTTCTCAAGTTTTCCTTCAAGAACCGCTACGAATCGATATTCTTGTACCAACTCAGTCCAATTATCCTGAACCTTTTGTTTCGTCTTCTCATCCTTAGCAAAAAGGACGATACCACTAGCATCTCGGTCAATATGATTGATACTAAAAAGTCGTTGTCGCTTGTTTCGTCTAAGCAACCCTTGCAGTAAGAGTCCTTGCACAGAACGTTCTCTAGTATTCAGATGCGATTTGACAGGTATCCCATGTCTCTTATCCACTACGATAAGATATGCATCCTCAAATAATACTTTGAAATACGTACTACGAATTTCAGACTTGCCACGTTGACGGCTAATCTCAAGAGTCATACCCGGTTTCAATGGGAAATCATATTGAGTAACCACCTGATGGTCAACATATACCTGTCGATGTGCAAGGTAAGACTTAGCCACATTTTTGCTAACACCATGCATAGCTACATCAATAATATAATCCCTCAAAGGCATCTCTTTCTTCACAGTGAAATGCATTTTTTTACTTACAGCACGCTGTTTCTTTTCTTCAGCAGGAGCTGAACCTTTACGTTGACCGCGGCTAGGGCGTGTATTTGGAGTTTCTTTTCTCATAATAAAAATTATCGTTTAATCAATTGTACCACGTTCTCAACATGATGAGTATGTGGAAACATATCTACCGGTTGCACTTTCGTCACTCGGTACATATCATCTAATAGTTGCAAGTCGCGAGCTTGCGTAGCAGGATTGCAACTAACATAAACGATACGTTTAGGAGCTGCAAAATGAAGCACATCAATAACATCTTGATGCATTCCAGCGCGAGGAGGATCCGTGATGATTACATCAGGTCGTCCATGTTCATTAATAAATTCAGTCGTTAACATATCCTTCATATCCCCAGCGAAGAACTGTGTATTTGCAAGCTTGTTAATTCCCGCATTTACTTTAGCATCCTCGATAGCCTCAGGGACATATTCTATACCAATCACCTTCTTGCATTGGCGAGCCACGAAATTAGCAATCGTTCCCGTACCCGTATAGAGGTCATAGACCAATTCTTCTCCAGTGAGTTCAGCAAAACTACGTGTCACCTTATATAATTCGTATGCTTGTTCCGAGTTTGTCTGATAGAACGATTTAGGTCCGATTTTAAAACGTAACCCTTCCATTTCCTCCATGATATGGTCTTGTCCTTTAAACACATGAATAGGAAGATCACCTATAGTATCATTTTTCTTGTTGTTGATGACATAAATAAGTGAAGAAATTTCAGGGAATTTATCTGCAATAAAAGCAAGTAAATCCATCATTTGTTGTTTCACTTCATCTTCTTCTTCCAATACCTGACAGATAACGATAAGCATCAACTCACCAGTCGAAGAAGTACGTACAATCATATTACGTAACATGCCCACCTGTTGACGGATATCAAAAAAAGTCAATTCATGCGCATAGGCATACTCGCGGATTGTATTACGCAATCGGTTATTGATATCATCCTGCAACCAGCACTCATCGATATCCAACACCTTATCAAAAGCCCCCGAGATATGAAATCCGAGTCCATTCATTTGGTCATAAACAACTTCATTTTTGATATCAGCATCAGTCAACCATTTCTTATTTGAAAAAGTAAATTCAAGCTTATTGCGATACCGTACCACCTTCTTAGACCCCATGATAGGAGAGACCTCAGGCAACTCTATTTTGCCGATACGTGTCAGGTTATCTACGACCTGTTGTTGTTTAAATGCAATTTGTTTGTCGTAAGGAAGGATTTGCCATTTGCATCCTCCACACACACCAAAATGCTTACAAAATGGTTCAATACGATCCTCCGAGTAGCTATGGAATTTCACAGCAACAGCCTCAGCATGACGTTTACGTTTACGTTTGATTTGTAAATCGACAACATCTCCAGGAATAACATTGGGAATGAAGATGACCAAATCATCAATTCGTACCAAAGCCTTTCCTTCAGCAGCTAAATCTGTAATCGTCACATTCTCTAAAATCGGTAGTGGCTTTTTCTTTCTTGCCATATCTTTGTTTTCTTTTTAAAATAAGAATTTTATAATATCATTTACATTAGCATACACTACAAGTATGAGTAGCAACGCTAATCCAGTCATTGTAGCATACTCGAGAAATTTATCGCTTGGTTTTCGACCTGTCACCCACTCGTATAAGAGGAATAACACATGACCACCATCAAGTCCCGGGATAGGTAACAAGTTCATCACTGCTAACATCACCGAAATCAATGCTGTCCGCATCCAGAAGAGATACCAATTCCAAGTAGCAGGGAAGATACTTGCAATCGTTCCAAATCCGCCCACACTAGACGCACCAGCCTTGGTAAATAGATATTTTAAGTCTTTGACATAACCAACCAACGTCTTAGTTCCATATTGGATACCTGCAGGAATAGATTCAAAGAATCCATAGTTCAACTCTTTGATAGCAAATAGATCCGTTCCGTGACTGATACCTAGTACACAGTCAGGCAAAGCAAGAGAATCTTGGCTACTAATTGTTTCCATCTGATGCATATAAGTAATCTTGACAGGCAATTTGTTATTTACTGCATGTACTGAATCAGTTGAAACGTCAGCCAGCACACTGTGCAAAACATCATAAGTAGGAGTTAACTTCCCGTTGATACTTACGATACGGTCCCCCTTAGTCATACCGATTCGCTCAGCAAGAGACCCCGCGATAATGGTATCAGCTACACTTGGATAGCGATAATCAAACAATATCGTGTGAGATGCTAACATCTGCTCCATCAAATCCCCTGGGATATATACGGCAACTTCTTGTCCATCACGCAGTACAGTAACCTCTCTAGCCGCTGTAATTTTACGAATCGTTGCCCCATCAATACGCTCGATAGGTTCGCTATCAATAGAAATCAAGATATCACCATCTTCGAAGCCAGCAGTTTTGGCGACTTCAGAAAAGACCATACCCGCAGGTGCCTTTTGAGGTTCGATATAAGATTCCCCCCAGACAAACAATACACCTATATAGATACAAGCCGCAACGACCAGATTAGCAAAGACACCACCTACCATGACACAAAGGCGTTGCCATGCCGGTTTAGCACGAAACTCATCCGCTTTCATTGGAGCTTTCAGCTGTTCAGTATCCATTGATTCATCGACCATACCAGCAATCTTGACATATCCCCCAAGAGGCAACCAACCAATTCCCCAATCAGTACCACTCCGTTTGCTCTTCCATGAGAAGAGACTAAACCAAGGGTCAAAGAAAATACGATATTTCTCCACTCTAATCTTGAACAACCGGGCAAAAATAAGATGTCCCAATTCATGAAGGGCCACTAATAGAGATAAGCTCAGCAGAAGCTGAATAAGCTTAATAAAAAATGTAGACATAAATATAGATGTAAAATAAATGTTTATTTAATAATCAATTCACTAGCTCGGCAGCGCGTTTCTGCATCCGTAGCGACATAATCTTCATATGAAGGGATATCGATATGTGGAACGACGTCCATACATTGAGCAATGATATCACTCATGCCCAAGAAGCTAATCTTTTCAGCCAAAAAAGCAGCCACTACCACTTCGTTGGCTGCATTGAGAATACAAGGAGCATTTCCTTTTTGCTTTATCGCTTGAAAAGCCAGAGCTAAATTGCGAAAACGAACAGCGTCAGGCTTCTCGAAGGTAAGGGTATTGTACTTTGTAAAATCTAATCGTTCCAACTCACAAACGATACGATTGGGGTAGGTGAGTGCATATTGTATCGGGAGTCGCATGTCTGGGACCCCCATTTGAGCTTTGATAGAACTATCTCGATATTGCACCATCGAATGAATAACCGATTGAGGATGCACCACGACATCAATTTGGTCCGCTTCCATCCCAAAGAGCCATTTCGCTTCAATAACCTCGAACCCCTTATTAATCATCGAAGCAGAATCGATAGTTATCTTAGCCCCCATATCCCAATTAGGATGATTGAGCGCCTGAGTAGGCGTCACATCCTGAAGCATATCCAAGGTGAAATTTCTAAAAGGTCCTCCCGAAGCTGTCAGAATCAGTTTCTCTACCGCCTCTTTAGGTTCCCCCACAAGACACTGGAAGATGGCCGAATGCTCCGAATCCACAGGCAGCAAAGCTACCTGATGGCGACGAGCCAATTTAGTGACCAATTCTCCAGCGACGACCAACGTCTCCTTATTTGCTAGAGCAATCGTTTTATTCGCTTCGATAGCTTTTATCGTAGGGAGCAATCCAGCATAGCCAACCATTGCTGTGACGACTACATCGATAGGTTCCTCTTGTACGATATCTGCGATTGCCTTATCACCCCCGTAGACGCGTATATCAGTATGAGCTAATGCATCTTTGAGCTGAAGCAATTTATTTTCGTTAGCTATCACCACAGCCGTAGGGTGAAAAGCAAGCGCTTGTTTAATCAGTGTGTCGACACTATTGTTAGCTGTCAGCACATACGGAGCAAACAAATCCTGATGCGCTTCAATCACTTGAAGTGTCTGCACACCAATAGAACCTGTAGACCCTAAAATAGCTATTTGTTTCTTTCGAATCTCTTTATTCATTCAATTACTAATAATTCGTATATCTTATTTATTGATCGTTTAGTCTGCTTATTCCGGCATCAGTTGGACATCATCTTTAGCAGAACGATACACACTATCCATTCGATATCTGAAGATGAGTTCATTCTCAGATATTGAAGGTAAACTATCATATTTAATTTGTCTGGTCAAGTCCTTATCCTCAGAAGTATAATGTCCTAAAGAGTCGAAATGATTAATGACCAAACTATCCAATGTATTGATACTATCTACAGAAATCTTGCCGCTAATAATATTTTGTACAGCATGAACATATAGATGCTGCTTGCCGACAACTTCTTCTAAAGAATCGAGTTTGATTTGATTCTCTACGATTTGTCTTCGAGCATCTACATTGAGATAGCCAGGTAAATAATTCCTAAGGGGAGAAAAAGCGACAAGAAGAGCTCCAGAAAAAATCAATAAAGTAATAATAGAAAGTAAAATCATGATACTGTGGAGTAAGGACAACCGTACCCGACCCACCTCATGAAGCGTTTGTTCATTGAGGAGGGTTATTCGGAACTTGAATCTCCAGTGATTTCGTTTTAGTTTATTTTCCATATACTCGATGACAAAAATACGATATTAAGGTTGATATCCATAGAATTAAAGGGATTTTTTGTAGCTTTGTGAAACATCTTTTGAGTTCTACACGATTTCGAAGATGAATTTTACTTATATTGTGTGTATAACTAGTGTAAACGAAATTAAAAACAAACCGATTAATGTTTCAAGGAAATCAAAAATATCAGCAATACAAACAGCTCATCCAACTCATCGATCAAGGGATGCTTTCCCAAGCAATAGAACAATTAAAGGGCAACTGTTCGACTCCCTCAAGTCAACCTATTTTGGACGAATTAAACAAGATAAGTGATGTCTATGAAGCACTCATAAACTATTATGAGATAGGTGCCCAAGACCCATCACGCAAGGATTATCTACGTAAGTGTCGTTTCCAGTTACTCAATTTTGCGACCCGTCTATATTTTCCGCTCATGGCCGAAAACAACACAAAAGATGACGTCTTTCTTACCTTCAATAAACTAAATAGTACTAGTCATTCGATGTCTCTAATAGAGACACTAGAGGTCATCAAGCACCAACGAGACATCATCCAGTTAGAGGTCACGAGTCAACGAAAAGAATATGACGATGCATTGGATACCTTATTCGAAAGAATATGGACTACTCCAGCACTAGACAGTGCTGAATACAAAGCGTTATTCCAATTTTTCAACGAAGAAAAGACGACAGACTACGAGCAACTAATCATCGTACATGCCATCCTCAATACATTATACGCTATCTTTGACGTTGACTATTTTAAATTCTTGTGTGAATCACTTCCTCAAGTCTCCACTTTGGTTAGATACCGAATCATCACCGTATTGACACTAGTAATCAACAAGTCATACCCCATCAAAGAGCTTCAGAAGCGATGCCTTGACCTTTACAAATCCACTTTGCAAGAATATGCTGATGACTTCAAATTGATTCACAAACAACTACTCTTCAATCTAGCCAATGAAGACATTCAAGAGCGCATCAAGAAAGAAATCTTGCAGAATCTTCAGAAAGATATAACAAAGAATATGATGTCTGAAGATGAAGAGTTGAGAGAAAATCCTCAATGGGGACTTAGCAAGCGAACAGAAAACGATTTGCAAGCATTGACTGAATTGGCTGTTACAGGTGCCGATGTCTATCAGAGTACTTTTGAGCCCATCATGCAAATATCAGTTCATAATATCAATAGGATGTCGCTCTTCATGCCCTATGATATCAATCATTCTCGCTATTCATATCTTGAAATACAAGACAAGACCCGTAAGCTCATCGATTTGATTACTGCCTCAAAGATGATATGTGATACGGATAAGAATGTATTGACCAATCTTTTCTGTTTCGACCATAGTTCTCCCTTTTCAAAATCAATCTTCGATAAGATGCAAGCAGAAAATGAAGAGTATTACTCGATGATTAAAGAAGACAAGCAAAATCCAGGTGATATGGTCAAAGTCGATAATATCAATTTCATTCACGACCTCAATCGCTTCAACGGCTTAATCAAATCAAATAAGATCAATGCCCGCATGATTCAATACGGAACCTTCAATGCTAGCGGTTTGCTTCCTGCCTTCATGATTGATGATAGCACCATCAAGTCAACCATAAACTATATGGTCGAAGCCAAAGCCTATCAACAAACGATTTTATTCTACGAAGCCACCAAGTTCTTGAACCAGTTACCCGACAATGCGATTGCTCAGCGTGTAGCCTATGCCTATATCATGACCAAAGATTTGGCCAAAGCCTACCACTTACTAGAATTGATTCTTATCGAAGATCCGCATGATGTATGGTCACTCAAGAAGATGGTATATGTCATCTCTCGATACAAACGCAAAGAAAGTGAAGCATCGAAATATTATGACATGCTAGACAAAGAAATCGGTAAGACACTCAAGGTATCCTTGCTGCGCGCAGCTCTCTTAATCGAGAACAAAGAATACGACAAAGCCAAAGACACGTATCTCGAAGCTTATGTCTTTTTTGACGAAAATGTAGAAGTGATACGTGGACTAGCTTGGTTATATCTTCGAGAGGAACAGTTTGATGATGCAGAACGCTATCTGCTGATGGCTCTAAAAATAGAAAATCGCAAGCACCCTTGGAGAGAATACCTCAATTATGGACATCTTTGCTTCCTACGAGACCATAACTTGAAGAAGGCCATGCACGAATATCAAGCACTCAAGAAATATCCTGAAGAAAAACAGAAGTGGTTTAGTGAGATTATAGCTGACACAGAGCTCTTTAGAGAAAAAGGCTTAAGTGATGAAGACTTACTCTTATATCTAGAAGTATTGAGAAAACAATTGCAATAGTAGCCTCATTAGCTATTGAGAAGCCCCCTTAGTATATTGTAACTAAGGGGGCTTCTCAATTTGTAGCTCACTTATCTCTTGATAGACTACTTCTTGATAAGGTCCGCTTTGAGATGCGTGATTGCCCGCTGTGTATTCCCCTCATATTCTTTGAGGAGCGATACGAATCGGCTACCGATAATTCCTCCACGAGCATTGCTCGTAGCAGCTTGGAAAGTTTCATAGTTACTGATACCGAAACCGACCATACGTGGATTGCGTAAGTTCATCGCATTGATACGTTCGAAATAGGCCAATTTAGCATCACCGAACGACTGTTGAGCTCCAGTGATAGCAGCAGAAGACACCATATAGATAAATCCATCCGTATTATCATCGATATATCTAATACGTTCATCACTCGTCTCAGGAGTTATCAGCATGATAATCCGTACATCATAACGGTCAGCAATTGCCTTATACTTATCGTGATAATCCTTGAAAGGTAAATCAGGAAGAATAGCTCCATCGATACCACACTCTTGACACCGCTTGCAGAAATTCTCGAAACCAAACCGCATCACAGGATTGAGATACCCCATCAAGACCAAAGGAATAGATACTCGTTGTCTGATATCAGCTAATTGATCAAAAAGGGTATGTAAAGTCATCCCATTGCGCAGTGCCTGTACCGCAGCATCCTGTATCACCGGTCCATCTGCCATCGGGTCACTATAAGGGATACCAATCTCCACCATAGACACTTGATTTTTTTCCAGTGTCTCCAACACCTCTGCAGTTCCCTCAAGAGTAGGAGCTCCAGCACAAAAATAGATAGACAATAAGTTCTTCTTTTCGCTTTGAAAAAGCGTATTTATTCTATTCATAATAAGTTATTTTAGTCATTTAATTTTTTTATTGCTCTAACAAAAGCAGCCAACTTCGGAATATCCTTCATGCCAGGAGTGGTTTCGAACTGACTATTCAAATCATACCCAGCCAATAGGGGATGTCTGAATCGCATCAACTTCGCCACACTTTCAGGACCAATCCCTCCACTTAAGAGGAAGGGAGTAGTTCCATGATAATGAGCCAATAAGTCCCAGTCAAATTGTTTTCCAGACCCACCTCTGAGTTTGGTCTTCGTATCAAATAAGAAATAATCCACACACGACTCAAAGTTCTCTACCTGATTAAAATCAGCTGCAGACTTAATCGATATTGCTTTGATGACTAGATAGCCTTGTTCCTTCCAGAAAAGGCATTCATCGGGAGATTCGTGTCCATGCAATTGTAGATGAGTCAATCCATATTTTAGAGCTTGACTCAGAATAGTCTGTCGACTGCTATTGACAAATACCCCCACACGTTTCATCTGACGAGGTAAATAAGGAATCACTTCTCCCACATAGCGAGGAGAAGCAGGGAAAAAGATAAATCCCATCCAATCAAGTCCCAACTGTTCGACTGCTTGGATATTCGTAGCCTCTCGCATTCCACATATCTTGAGTATCATAGGCCAACTATTTATTTATGATATCCTTGATTAACTGTCTAAGTGCCAACGGTGGATTCTCCTCTTTCATAAAAGCTTCACCCATCAAGAAGCCCTTGTAACCGACTTCTTTCAGACGAAGAATCGTTTCAGCATCTTTCAGTCCACTTTCAGATACGAGAACGGTCTCGGACGGTAATTGACTGACGATATCAAACGAATGTTTCGAATCGGTGTGGAAACTGCCAAGATTTCGATTATTAATCCCAACCAAATCAGCTCCTAGAGAAGCATAAGGAATCTCAGATTCATCATGCAATTCCAATAGCACTTCCAGTCCCAATCGGTGAGCTAAATGGATATACTCTTCACATTTTGCTATAGGAAGTGCTGCTGCGATAAGCAATATAGCATCAGCTCTGATAGCACGAGACTGGTAAATCTGATATTCATCAATAATAAAATCCTTCCTTAGGATAGGAATCTCCACTTCATCACGTACACTTTGGATATCGCTCAATGTTCCGCCGAAGAAAACCTTATCTGTCAGAATCGAGAGAGCAGAAGCTCCATTTTGTGCATAATAAGGAACCACATCGCTAGGATTAGCTTCACGATGAATCCATCCTTTGGACGGCGATCGTCGTTTAAATTCGGCAATGATACCACTCTGAGAAGTTGCTATTGATTGCTTGAGCGAGTGCACTTTAGGCATCTCCTCCAACGCTCTATCTTGAAGTTCATGAAGGGAATAAATCGTCTGTTGATGATCTACTTCGAAACGCTTATTCGCTATTATTTCAGTCAATATATCTTGTTTCATCTTATGGGGTCTATCATTAGCTATTTAAAGCAATAAATTTACTAAACGTATCAAATGCTAATCCGCTCTCAAGTGACAATCTAGCCTCGTCTAGACAAGCCTCTATGGTCTTCTCAGGACAAATAGTACGGATGGCAAATGCAGCATTGGCCAATACGACATGCTTCTGTGCTGGCAAAGCCTTATTTTTCAATACATTGTCGAAGCAGGTAACCGCTTCTTGCAAGGTGTTTCCTCCATTGAGTGCTTCTTGTGAATAAGTCTCGAATCCTAACTCCTCAGGAGTATATATCTTTTCATTGTGTGAGGTCACTATTTTGAATGGACTAGTCAACGATATCTCATCGTATCCATCAAGAGAGAACACGACAGAGGCTTTGGTATCGCTCGCTTGATAGGCGTAGGCATAGAGTCGCTGCATAGATAAGTTGTACACTCCAAGTAACTGATACGCAGGCAATGCTGGATTGACTAGTGGGCCTAAAAGGTTAAAAAAGGTACGCACTCCGAGTTGTTTACGTACAGGAGCCACTGCTTTCATCGCAGGATTAAATAGTGGTGCATGTAAGAAGGCCATGTTACAGCCATCTAAAGAGCGCAATAGCTTATCGTTATCATTGGTGAACTTCACACCATGCTGTTCGATGACATTGCTCGCACCACTGACCGAAGTCGCTCCATAATTGCCATGCTTCACTACGGGATAGCCCGCTCCAGCAACAACAAATGATGCACACGTAGAGATGTTGAACGTATTCTTACCGTCTCCTCCCGTACCGACAATATCAATCACTTTAGTTCCTTTTAAATCCACTGGATGACGCATCTCAAGAAGCGCATCCTTAAATCCAGTGAGTTCCTCGATGCTGATACTTCTCATCAGAAATACAGTAATCAAAGAGGCTACTTGAGCATCGTTATATTCATTGCGGGCAATCTTAGTCAAGATAGTACGTGCCTCGTCACGTCCAAGATATTGATGGTCAAAAAGTTTATATAATATCTGTTTCATCTGTCTATTTATTAATTATTCAAAATCCAGTTTAGCATCATCTCTTTTCCTTCAGGAGTGAGGATAGATTCGGGATGAAATTGCATCCCTCTGATAGGTAATGTGCGGTGTCTCAACGCCATAATCTCCCCTTCTTTACTTCGTGCGGTGACTTCCAAGCAATCAGGAAAATGAACATCACTGACTATCCAAGAGTGGTAGCGTCCGACCAGCGGATGAGTAGGGACATCTTGAAATAAGACTTCATCAGGCACCGTGATATCAATCTCACTTTGAATGCCGTGGTGAACCTCTTTTAGGTTCTCTAGTTTCGCTCCAAACACCTCGCCGATAGCTTGGTGCCCTAGGCAGATGCCTAGAATTGGCTTCGAACCTGCATAGTGCTTGATAATCTCGAGAAGCAATCCTGCTTCTTGAGGGATACCTGGTCCTGGACTAAGAAGTATATGCGTATAAGGAGCTACTTCCTCAAGAGTCAACTGATCATTACGAACCACGTCTAAGTGTTGCACGCCAATAGCCCGTAGCAAGTGCGCTAAATTGTACGTAAACGAATCGTAGTTATCTATAAGTAATATTTTTTTTTCTTTCATCTTGATTATTGTTTATTATTCACCGTCTAATTGTTCCGCTAAATCTATCGCTTTGCGGAGTGCACCAAGTTTGTTGTTTACTTCTTGGAGTTCGTATTCTTCATCCGAATGGGCTACAATACCTCCACCTGCTTGGAGCCATAATTCTTGATTTCGACTGACAAAAGTACGGATCGTAATCGCTTGATTGAGTTGTCCACCAAAGCCAATAAAACCGATGCATCCACCATAAGCCCCTCTATTATGCGGTTCCAAGTCAGAGATAATTTGCATGGCTTTGACTTTAGGTGCGCCGCTCAAAGTACCCGCAGGGAAGGTGTCGATAAAACTCTTTATCGGATCTGCTTGAGGCATCAAGGTTCCTTTGACACGACTAACGAGATGGATGACATGACTATAATACTGAGGTTCTTTGTAGAAGACGACACGTACATCGTCACAGTTACGACTCAAATCATTGCGTGCCAAATCCACTAGCATCACGTGTTCTGCATTTTCTTTAGGGTCCTTAAGCAAAGCATCTGCTAATTGTTTATCTTCGACACTATTTCCTGTGCGCTTGGTCGTACCAGCGATAGGATCTATATAAGCCGTTCTATTGTCGATACGACAATGAGTCTCGGGAGATGAACCGAAGATACGGTATCCACCAAAATCGAAATAAAATAAGTAAGGTGAAGGATTGATACTTCTCAGTGCACGATATACTTTGAAGTCATCACCTTGATAAGGTTGAATGAATCGGCGCGACAAGACCACTTGAAAAACATCTCCTCGAAGACAATGCTCTATCCCTTTGCGGACATTAGCTTTGTGTTCTTGGTCTGTGATTGGAGAAGTCATCTCCCCATGGGTTCTGAAATTGTAAGTAGCAAAATTGCGATTTTTAAGCGCTTCTTCGATGACACTCAAGTCAGGTGTCTCACCCTCTTGGATGAGTTCGACAAGGGTCAAAAGATTATTTTCATGATTAAATACCAATACGTATTTAAAAAATACGTACAACATATCAGGTGCATCATTCATCTCGTCATGACTATCTTTGATAGAGATATTTTCGAAATAACGAACTGCATTGAAAGTCGTAAATCCATACAATCCGCATGCTTCATTCATTTTTCCTTCTACGTCGAATCGGCTGATGAAATCATTGATAGCATTGTCTGCCCGGTAAGAGGTATTGATTTCTTTCTTGGTGACTTTTCCATCAGGGAAAGTCAAGGTTGCTTCGCCATGATTGATGCCCACACTTCCGATTGGATTTAGAGCTATATAGGAATTACTATCCGCACCTTCTTGATAGTCTGATCCCTCTAGCAAGGCACTCTGTGGAAATAAATCACGTACTTTGAGATACACACTGACAGGCGTATGCAAGTCAGCCATTAATTGCTTGGTGTATGTTTTATAATTAAATTCTTTCATTTCGTATGCTGTTATAAGTTTCGTTTGGAATTAATCTGCGTATTTCTTTTCGATACGTTGTTGGTTATCAAGATAGGTATGAATATCCTTATCTCCGCGTCCCGAGAGACAGATGACCACCACATCCTCATCTTTGAAATGAGGGATTTTATTCAGCACACCCAGCGCATGTGCTGATTCGAGTGCTGGGATGATGCCTTCAAGACGTGTCAATTCAAAAGCTGCACGAAGTGCTTCGTCGTCATCTACAACCATCACTTTTGCCCGTTTGTGGGCAGCTAAGTTTGCATGAAATGGGCCTACCCCAGGGTAATCCAATCCAGCAGATATGGAGTAGGGTTCTTGAATTTGTCCATCAGCATCTTGAAGTAGTATCGTCTTGCTCCCATGAATGATTCCTTCTAGACCCAGAGAGATACTCGCCGCGGTCAATTCCGTGTCTATCCCTTTTCCACCTGCTTCAGTAAGTATGATTTTCACTTTCTCATCATCTACATAGTGGTATATTGTACCTGCCGCATTGGACCCACCTCCCACACAAGCGATGAGATAGTCCGGTGTATCGCGTCCTTCTTTTTCCATCATTTGTCCTTTGATTTCTTTGCTGATGACACTTTGCAGACGAGCCACCATATCTGGATATGGATGGGGGCCTACAGTACTTCCAATGATATAGAATGTATCTTCAGGATGACAGACCCAATCTCTGATAGCCTCGTTGGTCGCATCTTTTAGGGTCATATTACCAGAGGTCACTGGGATGACCGTTGCTCCTAGCATCTTCATGCGCTGCACATTGACCTGTTGACGTTCGACATCGAGTTTCCCCATATAGACGATACATTCCATATTCATCAGAGCACATACCGTCGCCGTAGCGACTCCATGTTGACCAGCACCTGTTTCAGCAATGATACGGGTTTTGCCCATACGACGTGCAATCAATATCTGACCGATGGTATTATTTATCTTATGAGCACCAGTATGGTTTAGGTCTTCACGTTTGAGATAGATGCGTCCACCGTATCTAGCAGACAAGCGTTTGGCTAAATACAAAGGAGAGGGGCGACCTACATAGTCACGAAGCAGTTGGTTATATTCTTTTTGGAATGCGTCATCCTGAATGATATCTAGATACACGTTTCGGAGATCTGTGACACATTTGTTTAGTATCTCAGGGATATAAGCACCGCCGAATTCACCGTAATAACCTTCAGCATCAACTAAATAGGACTTTTTTGTTTTTTGTTCGTTCATCGTACAATATATTTAATTCATTTATTTTCCGTTATTATAATCACTCGATATCCTGACCATTTATCTCCTTAAAAAAAAGAAGCCCCGTCGTAAGTACGACGGGGCTTCTTTCAATATCTTGACTAAATTAGACTAACTGTTGTTGATTTATAGATATGACGAATGGTCCGACTCCTTACGAAATAGGTTTAATGAGCGGCGCCACCAATACATATTATTTGTCAAATTGTTAGACATTCTTCTTTTTTAGTTACTCTTTGTTATATGAATGGGACAAATGTATAAAGTATTTATTGAATATGCAATAAATCTTTCATTTTTTTGATTCTTTTTTTTTGAGAAACTAATGCGTCCTTGCTCACTTGCTCGACGATTGTCATAATGTTAAACATTTGCTCTAATCTTAATCATTTAGTCAAATGATGAAACAGCTGATTGCTAGTCGTGGATTTAGGAATCTTAAATCCCTTGTTTGAACGGGTTCATCCATCTCCGGACGAAATGCTCTAGAAAGAGCTTAAATGGGTGATTCTTGGCTTATGCCTGATATTTTGATTGTCGTAACAAAAAAGGAAAGAGTAACTGAGTCTGATTTTTTTGATAACGATGGGTCGTTACCATAGAGGGACTTAAGTTTTACTTGTGTTAAGCCCTATGGTTGGAAGAATAAGACTTCGTATTTTCTGGAGAGAAACAGGCTTTTTTATCAGAAATTTAATCCTTATTTGCAGATATCCTATTTCTGACTAAAAGGCTTACACCTAAAAATCTGATGATGCATCACGATGAGACAAATCAAAATGATTGTCTTTTAGCATTTTGATTATCAAAATGCTAACTTCATAAAGACATAAAAAAAGAGAGGATAGTCATCAGACATATCCTCTCTCTATTTTATAATCTTTCGATGTTAATCAAATGATTAAGCATTTACAGATGCCATGTATGCTACAAGATCAAGAACCTTGTTAGAATAACCGATTTCGTTATCATACCAAGAGATAACTTTTACAAATGTATCAGTCAATGCGATACCTGCTTTAGCATCAAAGATAGAAGTACGAGCATCACCTAAGAAGTCAGAAGAAACTACTGAATCCTCAGTATAACCCAAGATACCTTTCAATTCGTTCTCAGAAGCTTTCTTCATTGCAGCGCAAATCTCGTCGTAAGAAGCAGCTTTCTTCAAGTTAACTGTCAAGTCAACTACAGATACGTCAAGTGTAGGAACACGTAGAGACATACCAGTAAGTTTACCGTTAAGTTCAGGAATTACTTTACCTACAGCCTTAGCAGCACCAGTAGATGAAGGGATAATGTTACCTGAAGCAGCACGACCACCTCTCCAGTCTTTCATAGAAGGACCGTCAACTGTCTTTTGTGTTGCAGTTGTAGAGTGAACTGTTGTCATCAAACCGTCAGCGATACCGAAGTTGTCGTTCAATACCTTAGCGATAGGAGCAAGACAGTTAGTAGTACAAGATGCGTTAGATACCATTTGAGTACCCTTAACATAAGTTTTCTCGTTAACACCACAAACGAACATAGGAGTAGCATCCTTAGATGGAGCTGACATAACTACGTATTTTGCACCTGCTTTGATATGAGCTTGTGCTTTTTCTGCTGTTAGGAAAAGACCTGTAGCCTCTACTACGTATTCAGCAGCAACTTCGTTCCATTTAAGGTCCTCAGGGTTGCGTTCAGCTGTTACACGAATAGCGTTACCGTTTACGATTAATTCAGATTTCTCTACATTTGCTTCAATTGTTCCTTCGAATTGACCGTGCATTGTATCGTATTTTAGCATGTATGCTAGATAGTCTACTGGGCAAAGGTCATTGATACCTACAACTTGGATGTCAGAACGAGTCTGAGCAGCACGGAAAACAAAGCGACCGATACGGCCGAATCCGTTAATACCTACTTTAATCATTTCTTTAATTTTTAAATTGGTTTTATATATAGATAATGTATCTATTTTCTTTATTTATATTGTACAGATGCTTGATATAACTGTGATTTGTTTAGGTACATTTCAAAATTGGCTTTTTAATGACCTCTTTTTGCTATGTACACATAGCATTTTATGTATCAACAACAGTGTTATTAAACATATCCCATACTTTCGCTGCAAAATTACAAAAATGATTTGAATCTGACAAAGAAATCGTGAAAAACTAACCTATAGTCAGAATATATAGCTATAAAAAAGATGAATTCATTCTTGTCATTTTAAAAGTCATAAAAAAATAACTATCTTTGTCAGCGTCGAAGGAGTTGTCCAAAAGAAGAATTGAATTCATAGCTCTTTAACAAGCGTTTTTTAACAAAAAGGATTCAAAAAAGAATCGATAATTATATTCTATTTTATACAATAACTATGCAGGAAAAGATTATTATCCTTGATTTTGGTTCACAGACCACACAACTAATAGGTCGTCGTGTAAGAGAACTAAACACGTATTGCGAGATTGTACCCTACAACAAGTTCCCTTTCGATGACCCTAGTGTCAAGGGCGTGATATTGTCTGGTAGCCCTTTCTCCGTCTATGACGAACGAGCTTTCAAAGTGGATTTAAGTAAGATCCAAGGTAAATTACCTATCATGTCTATTTGCTATGGAGCGCAATATATTGCTTATACAAACGGTGGACAGGTTGAACCTGCTAAGACTCGTGAGTATGGTCGTGCGAAACTTGCAAAACTAAACAATAAGAACCAACTCCTTGAGGGGGTTAATGTTGGAGATCAAGTGTGGATGAGCCATGGGGATACAATCACTAAGGTTCCTGACTTTTTCGAAATAATCGCTTCTACTGATGAAGTAGAATGCGCTGCTTATCAACTCGAGAATCAAAAGGTGTGGGGTGTACAGTTTCATCCTGAGGTTTTCCATACGACTTGTGGTACACAGATATTGAGCAATTTCGTCGTTGGTATTTGTGGTTGTAAACAGGATTGGTCTCCTGCTAGCTTCATCGAGACTACGGTGAGTGAATTGAAAGCTGAACTTGGCAACGATCGTGTCATCTTAGGATTGAGCGGTGGAGTCGATAGTTCTGTCGCTGCAGTTTTGCTCCACAGAGCTATTGGTAAGAACTTGACGTGTATCTTTGTTGACCACGGATTGCTTCGTAAAAATGAATTTAGTGACGTGATGCGTGACTATGAAGGCTTAGGACTTAATGTGATTGGCGTAGACGCTAGTGACCAGTTCTTTAGTGCATTGGAAGGGGTTTCAGAACCGGAGCAGAAACGTAAGATTATTGGGTCTGGTTTTATTGATGTATTTGACCAGGAAGCACAGAAAATTACTGATGCGAAATGGTTGGCTCAAGGAACAATTTATCCTGACCGCATCGAATCGTTATCTATCACGGGGACGATTATCAAAAGCCACCACAATGTAGGTGGATTGCCTGAGAAGATGAATCTTAAACTTTGTGAGCCACTCAAATTGTTATTTAAAGATGAGGTTAGAAGAGTGGGTACGGAATTGGGGATGCCGAAGCATCTCATTTCTCGTCATCCGTTTCCTGGACCTGGATTAGGAGTACGTATCCTAGGAGATGTCACTCGTGAAAAGGTTAAGACTTTGCAAGAGGCGGATTATATCTTTATTCAAGGATTGAAGGACAATGGCTTGTATGACCAAGTTTGGCAAGCGGGTACTATATTACTTCCTGTACAAAGTGTAGGAGTGATGGGGGATGAGCGTACCTATGAACAGGCTGTGGCTCTTCGTGCTGTATCTTCTACTGATGGTATGACTGCTGACTGGTGTCATTTACCTTATGAATTCTTGGGAAAAGTATCTAACGATATCATAAACAAAGTCAAAGGGGTAAATAGAGTGACGTACGATATTTCGTCTAAGCCACCTGCAACTATTGAATGGGAATAGTCGACTGACTACTATATAAACTAAGGGGTGCATTTCATTTTTGAAATACACCCCTTAGTTATGTTTACTCAGAAGGTTACATAAATTGCGATATCACTGGAACCAACTGATTTATATTATTTTTTTTATTCTTCCCCCATAACTGCTGCACGCAATCTTTCAATATCAGGAATGTAAATGGTTTTGCTAGATAACTGAGCTAAATCGTATCTTTCCCATTCCTTGGCTATCATGGCTACAGTTATATGACTAGAGTTGAGCAATTTACCCAAAGTACGGAATGAAACCGAAATGGTTTTAGCGCCTTCAGGCTTCTCTAATCGGCACCTGATGAAATGAACCATCCGTTGTCCGATATCGTTGGGTGAAATTAGCCAGTTTCTTTTTTGAACAATCTGAGTACGTGCATTCATCATATTGAACACATTCATCTGTATGATTGTAAACTTACTTAGGAGCAATAAGAAATTGAGCTTTTCTATCGTCAAGACATGAACCTCTGTCAGAGATTTGTACGTCGAAAAATATTCGGATTTCAATCCAAACATTGATGTAGGTTCTATAGTGAAATTATTTTCAAATTCTTCTGTAATAGCATAGCGGTCTTTCTCTTCCTTGTGGGTTACCGTAAACTTTCCGTTCAAAACGAAACTAATACCGTTGCAGGGATCACCTTGTTTAAACATGACCTTATTGGGTTCGAATGTCTCGAAATGTAAAGGTACTTGTGCGAGTATTTCCTCTAGGTTATCTAAATTAATCCCTTGCAAAATAGGTAATTCTATTAACCGATGAAACATAGAATTTGGCTTTGCTTTTCTCCATTCTTCTTTAGTTCTCATATTTCAATATTTTGTGACTTACGATTATGTTTAGCAAATATACATTTTTTTTTGAGCAGTTGGCTGCTTTTTTTGATACTTTTTGATAAAATATTTCATATTCTCCATTTTTCAGCTATCTTTGCGCAGTATCGTAAACTGTAAAAATAGCTATGTTAGAAAATCTATGGAGAAGTTTTGACTTCCAACAATTTGGTAGTGCATTTATCGTCTTGTTCGCTGTAATTGATATCATTGGTTCCATTCCAATTATCCTTAATTTAAAGCAAGCGGGACGTGAAGTGAATGCAAATAAGGCAACCCTTATTTCTTTTGCGTTGTTACTTATCTTTTTTTATGCTGGTGATTTAGTCTTGAAATTATTCCACGTGGATATTGAGTCATTTGCTGTTGCTGGTGCCATCGTCATTTTCTTAATGGCCTTGGAGATGCTTCTTGATGTAGTCATATTCAAAAATCAAGGACCGATTAAGGAGGCTACGTTAGTTCCTCTTGTCTTTCCTTTGCTAGCCGGACCTGGCGCTTTCACTGCTCTATTGTCTTTACGTGCTGAATTTGCTCCTTTAAATATATTGTTGGCATTGTTCTTCAATATGTTATGGGTGTATTTCGTTGTTAAAGTGACTAGTATTATTCAACGATTCTTAGGAGTAGGGGGTATCTATATTATCCGTAAGTTCTTTGGAATCATTCTGATCGCTATTTCCGTAAGACTCTTTACGGCAAATATTACCCAATTATTGGCTCATCTCAATGCCTTGCAACACTAGCATGAGATGAAGCTGATTTGATTTAGCTTTTATAGGATACATATTACATTTAAATATGTAAATTATTGTGCCTTTTTTTTAGCTGTATAATGGATAGTTTAAAATATATTACTATCTTTGAGAAATACCATATGCACTTCGTGTACATATGGTATTTCTTAAATTTATCTATTTACAAATCGCTAAAAATAATATCCATGAGCTATTTATATTTTGATAAGAGCCTGGTTGGTAATTTGCAGGAATCGTTAACTCGCGAAGTGTTGAGAGCTAATCGATCTGGAGCTTATCATTGCACATCTTTAGTCGGTTGTAACACACGAAAATATCATGGTCTTTTGGTTATTCCTGTACCAGAAATAGATGATGATAATCATGTGTTGTTGTCGTCTCTGGATGTAAGTGTTATTCAACACGGCGCTGAATTTAATCTCGGTCTACATCAGTATCAAGGAAATCATTTTAGTCCTAATGGACATAAATATATTCGATGTATAGAAAGTGAAAAAACACCAGTTACTACCTACAGAGTGGGTGGAGTCATTCTGCAACAAGAAAAAATATTTGTCTCTTACGAGAATCGTATCTTGATTCGATATACCTTGGTCGATGCGCATTCTGCTACTACATTGAGATTTAAACCGTATCTTGCCTTTAGAAGTGTCAGAGAGTATACCCATGAGAACAGTGTGGCGAGTAGAGATTATCGCTTGGTCGAAAATGGCATCTCTACCAAGATGTATGATGGCTATCCTGAACTGTTCATGCAGTTGAACAAACAGAACAATTTTGTCTCTCAACCTGACTGGTATAAGGGGATAGAATATCTCAAAGAGCGTGAACGTGGCTATTACTTCGATGAGGATTTATATGTTCCTGGCTATTTCGAAGTACCGATAAAGAAAGGAGAGAGCATCGTCTTTTCTGCTGGTATCACCGAGACGAAAACACGTAGTCTGAAAACAACTTTCCAAAAGGAAGAGGATACACGTATCCCACGAAATAATTTTTACAATTGTCTTCGTAATAGTGCTCATCAATTTTTCTGTAAAGATGGGGACGAGACATATATCATTGCTGGATATCCGTGGTTTAAATGTCGGGCTCGAGATCTATTCGTCTCTTTGCCTGGAATGTCACTTTCTATAGGAGAGATTGATTCTTTTCATAAAGTGATGAAGACTGCCGAAAAGGCACTTAGAGAGTTTATGGATGATAAGCCTCAGACCATTAAGATTTATGAGATTGAACATCCTGATATCTTATTATGGGCTATATGGTGCATCCAGCAATATGCCTTGCAAGTGGGCATGGAACAGTGCTTAGAACGGTATGGTGATTTGGCTAAAGATTTGCTGGATTATATCCAAAGTGGAAAGCATCCAAATATTGTCCTTCACAATAATGGACTGCTCTCTAGTGAAGGGAAAAATCAAGCTATATCATGGATGAATGCAACTCATGATGGCAAACCGATTACGCCGCGTACGGGCTATCTGGTGGAGAATAATTCTTTATATTTCAATGCCTTATGTTTTGTTGCTAAATTATATGCCCTCTCTGATGAAGAAGCAAAAGTACATCGATTAAATAGCCAAGCGGAAATTACTGCTGCGAGCTTCAGATTTACTTTTCTCAATAAATTTGGCTATCTCTTTGATTATGTGGATGGTGAGGACAAGAACTGGTGTGTGAGACCTAATATGTTGTTTGCTACTTGTTTGGAGTATTCTCCTTTGGATAAGAAACAACGTAAGAAGGTACTTGATTTTATCACTCGGGAATTATTGACACCTAAAGGAATCCGGAGTTTGAGTCCTAAAAGTGATGGATATAACCCGAATTATATAGGACCACAAGCCGAACGAGATTTTGCTTACCACAATGGTACGGCGTGGCCATGGTTACTCGGCTTCTACTTACAAGCCTATCTCAAATTGTATCGCCTGAGTGGAATCTCTTTCGCTGAGCGTCATCTGATTGGTCTTGAAGAGGAAATGTCTTGTCATTGTATCGGTTCTATACCTGAAGTGTTTGATGGCAATCCGCCGTTTAAAGGACGTGGTGCCATTAGTTTTGCCATGAACGTAGGAGGGATATTAAAAGTCCTCAATACATTAACCCAATTTATCAATAAGGAGGAGACACAAGAATGAAAGTACTAATGTTTGGGTGGGAGTTCCCTCCACATATCTTAGGCGGATTAGGGACTGCAAGCTATGGTCTAACCAAGGGGATGTCACAACAGGAGGATATGGATATCACATTCTGCATCCCGAAACCATGGGGTGATGAAGACCAAAGTTTCTTGAAAATTATAGGGATGAATCGTACACCTATAGTCTGGAAGGATGTGGATTATAATTTTGTCAAAGAACGTCTAGGTGATGGGGCTGACCCACAATTGTATTATAACCAAAGGGACCATATTTATGGGGACTTTAGACATATTCATACCAATGACTTGGGGTGTGTGGAATTTTCGGGTAAGTATCCTGATAATTTATATGAGGAGATTAATAATTATAGTATCGTGGCTGGTGTGGTCGCTAGACAACAGAACTATGATATCATTCATTCGCATGATTGGCTGACGTATCCTGCGGGGATTCATGCTAAACAGGTATCGGGAAAACCGCTTGTCATTCATGTGCATGCCACGGATTTTGACCGTTCTCGAGGGAATGTTAATCCTACAGTGTATGGCATCGAGAAAAATGGTATGGACCATGCGGACCATATCATGTGTGTCTCGGAATTGACACGTCAGACTGTGATAAATAAATATCATCAGGATCCTAGGAAAGTAAGTACGATGCACAATGCGGTGTCTCCTTTGGCTCCTGAAGTGCAAGCGATTCCTGAAGTTCATGACCCAAAAGAAAAAGTAGTGACTTTTCTAGGACGTATCACCATGCAAAAAGGACCTGAGTATTTTGTTGAAGCTGCTGCTATGGTGCTGAAACGAACTAAAAACATTCGTTTTGTGATGGCGGGAAGTGGAGATATGCTCGATGAGATGATTCGGCTGGCTGCTGCTAGAGGTATCGCTGATAGATTTCATTTTCCTGGGTTTATGAAGGGAAAACAGGTCTATGAAATCCTTAAAAGTAGTGACGTATATGTGATGCCTTCGGTATCTGAACCGTTTGGTATCTCTCCACTCGAGGCGATGCAGTGTAATGTACCGAGTATCATTAGTTATCAATCTGGTTGTGCTGAGATACTAAGTAAGTGTATCAAAACAAATTATTGGGACATTCATGCTATGGCTGATGCGATTTATAGCATCTGTTCATATCCTGCATTGTATAAGTATCTTCGAGAAGAGGGAAAGAAAGAAGTGGATGCTATTACTTGGGAAGATGTCGGATTGCGTATACGAAAACGATACGAAGAGACTCTTAAATATTATTACAATAACTAACATCGATACTATCAATATGAAAACAATTTGTCTATATTTTGAAATACATCAAATTATGCATCTTAAACGCTATCGTTTTTTTGATGTAGGTGCAGATCACTATTATTATAATGATTATGCCAATGATGTGACATTGACTGATATGGTTCAGCGCTCGTATATGCCTGCACTTCAAACTTTATTGCAACTCTGTGAGAATAATAATAAACAGTTTAAGGTTGCATTTTCTATTAGTGGAGTGACTTTGGAACAGCTTGAGATATATGCTTCTGAAGTTATCGTAATCCTCCAGAAATTAAATAAAACAGGGTGTGTCGAGTTTATCGCCGAACCCTATAGCCATGGCTTGTCTTCTCTAGCCAACGAAAAGTGTTTCGTGGAGGAGGTTAAGAGACAGAGTAAGAAGATTAAGGAGTTGTTTGGTAAGAAACCGACGATTCTTAGAAATTCGAGTTTGCTCTATAGTGATGAGATAGGAGAAATGGTGAACAAAATGGGATTCAAGGCTGTTTTGACTGAAGGGGCCAAACAGATCTTGGGCTGGAAGAGTCCTCATTATTTATATCACTGTGCTAATGCACCTAAATTAAAATTACTGCTCAGAGATTATAAGTTGTCTGATGATATCTGCTTGCGATTTAATAATAACAGTTGGTCTGAATTTCCACTTACTGCTTCTAAATATACTGATTGGTTGAGTTCTTTGCCTGAGGGAGAGAATGTGATTAATATTTTCATGGAACTCCAAGCTATCGGAGTGATGCAGCCTTTGGATTCGAATATTTTGGAATTCTTCAAGGCGTTGCCTCAAGAGGCTGCTCAGAGAGGGATTCGCTTTGCTACTCCATCTGAAATAGTAAAAGAGAATGATTCAGTGGCTCCTCTTGAAGTTCCTTATCCATTGACTTGGAACGATGAAGAACGAGATACGAGTTCGTGGTTAGGTAATGATTTACAACGGGAGGCTTTTAATAAATTGTATAGTGTAGCTGAACGTGTGTATATGTGCAATGATAGACGTATCAAGATGGATTGGGATTATCTACAAGGTAGTGCTAATTTTCGCTTCATGAATACCAAAAGTAGTGCGGAAAATATGAACCGTGGTATCTATGAAAGTGCTTACGATGCGTTTACTAATTATATGAATATTATAGCTGACTTTATCAAGAGAGTAGATGCTTTATATCCTGAAGGAATTGAGAACGATGAACTCAACTCACTCTTGACAACTATTCGCAACCAGGATGATGAAATTAAGATTCTTGAGACTAAGTTGGGCAATGCTCTAGCTGCTTTGGAACATTTCAATCAACCAGAGGATAAAGAGGCTGCTAATAAGGATACTGCTGTTGCCAAAAATGAACTGGGAGCGAAGGAGAAAAAGGTCACTACTAAGAAGGCCAAGAAGACTGCTTCTAAGAAATCGAAGAAGAAAGGATCTGTTGTAGAGAATAAGAAAGCTAAGCCAACAAATTAGGTTTAGGTATTGAGTAAAATTCAATGCCTATCGGATTTATAGAAAAGAGGTCGAGACAAGTTAATGTCTCGACCTCTTTTGTTAGTTGTTGATTCTATCAGTATACTGATAGAGGAATTCGTTACTTTGGATTTATTCCTTTAATTTCTTTGCTCCATAGAGGACTAGCAAGAAGCTAATGATAATCATGACGGGCCACATAAGGTAGCCGATAATTTGAGCTGTATACATAATTGTTGTTGTTTATCGTTGTTTATATTTCTATGAGAATATCCTATCCTAGAACTCTGTTGTCTAGTAGGTATGATTTCTCGTATCTTCTATCTCTGCTGCATCAATTTTGTTCTTGTTTAGACTTCTCCATGCATAGAAGATATACGCGGCTACAAAAGGGATCATCAATGATACATAGCCCATGGTCATCAATGTGAATCTACTCGATGATGCATTTTGGATAGTTAAGGAACTTTGAAGGTCGCTCAATGATGGATAAAATGCGGTGTGATTGTAGCCGGCGAGTAGAAACAGCATCAAGACTGTTATAATGGTTCCTGAACCTGATAACCAGATGCCTAATCCGTTCTTCTTTATTAGTGTGATGAGGATGCCTGACAGAACTAATAGCACGCCTACTATAAATAGAATAGCTACGATAGGCATATCTATTAGGTTAGTAAAGTATTTAAAGGGTACCATAACTATTGTAGAATCGCCCATTACGGCAAAACCATCACGAAGCATCAACCAGACCACAAAGGAGAGAAAGCAAATCAAAAAAGGAATGGTATTGATAATGAGATGTCTGTAGGCGCGTCTCAAGATGGCTTCACTGTCGATGGAATTAAAGAAATAGAGAATTGCTAATACTCGAGATAAGAAAAAGACAGTAAGACCGAGCAGTACGTTATGGAAGTTTAATGCGGCTTCTAAACCTCTCCAAGGACTGTCCCAAGTCATGTGATTGAGGGAGTCTATCGTAAAATTAGCTCCAGTGAAAAAGGTCCCTACGGCGATACCGATTAGAATCGTTCCGAGTAGACCATTTATAAATAGCAAGGTATCAAAAAAGGTACTTCCGTATGGGTTGCCTGGTTTTGATCTAAATTCATAACTGACGGCTTGTCCTACAAAAGCGATGAGTATGAGCATCCACACCCAATAGGCACCACCAAAACTGGTACTGTAAAAAAGTGGGAAGGAAGCAAAAAATGCTCCTCCAAAAGTAACTAATGTCGTAAATGTAAATTCCCATTTGCGTCCTAGTGAGTTGACGAGTATATTTCGCTCTGTCTTGGTCTTTGCCAATGTTTTGAGGAGGGTCTGTCCACCTTGTACAAACATTAAGAAAACGAGTAGGGCGCCTAATAAAGATATTAGAAACCACCAATACTGTTGTAGTGCGAGTTCATTCATTTTTTCAAACATAACTGTTAGTCTTCTTTAGTTCCTTTACTGATTTGTCTTAATATGATTTTTATCTCTGCGATTAGCAGGATGGTAAAGACTACTCCAAAGAGTAGACATGTAATCATTACTGAATAACTGCCTAGATTCGTTACGGATTGACTACAAGTCATTAAATCTTGAATAGTCCATGGTTGACGGCCAACTTCATTGACTATCCAGCCGGCTTCGCTTGATATATAGGCTAGGGGAATGCTCCAAAGTGAGGCATATAACCATAATCGTTGATGTTCTAACTTGTCTTTAAAGACGAAATAGAGCATCACTATGAAGAGAAGGAGAAACCAGAATCCTAGGGCTACCATCAGGTGAAAAGAGTAGAAAACAAGACCAATAGGTGGAATAACCTTTGTTATATTGGCTTTGAGTAGGGCGCTATCGGAATTGTAATAGCTACCATAGCCAAAATATTTAAAAGTGCTTGCTAACCATTCAGTGTCTTGGAAATAGGCTCTCAGAGTGTCTGCAGTAGGGGAATCTTCTGCCATGGCTTGTTTGTAGGCTAATAATTTCTGCTGGGCTTCGTGACCTCGGATTATTTTTTCTTCTGTGGAAAGAATGCCATGTTTGGCATTTCCGTATAGATAATCGTTTAGACCTGGTATATAACTGTTCAACTCATAGGTTGTCATCAAGGATAATAATCCGGGAATTTCTATCCGGTACTTCACTGGAGATACTGGAGCTGGGTCTATTGCCGGATCTATATATGCGGTCTCTGTATCCCCTACAAATCCCATAAGAATCAACGGAGAGGCTTCTGATCCTGTGAAGTGACCTTCCATCGCTGCAAATTTGACGGGTTGTACTTTGGCTACGTCACGGGCACTGCTGTCTCCTGTCTGTATCGTAAACAGAACTGCGAGGAGTCCAAATATAGAAGCAATCATGATACTTCGCTTGGCTAGCAGTTGCTCTCTTTTCTTAATCAAATACCAAGAACTGATGCCTATGACAAAGACGGCAGCAAGTATATAGGAGGACATCGTGGTGTGCATGAATTTATCGACTGCTGTTTGGGATAAAAAGACAGCCCAGAAATTGGTCATTTCATTGCGCGCCATATCGGGATTGAAATGCATCCCTGTGGGGTTTTGCATCCAAGCATTGGCTACTAAAATCCATACAGCAGATAAGTTGGATCCTATGGCTGTCAACCAAGTAGCGGTCAAATGGAAACCTTTGGATACTTTATTCCAACCAAAAAACATGACAGCTATAAATGTACTTTCCATGAAAAATGCCATGATGCCTTCTATAGCTAAAGGAGCACCAAATATGTCTCCGACAAACCAGGAGTAATTACTCCAATTGGTGCCAAACTGAAACTCAAGAATCAATCCTGTGGCTACTCCGATAGCGAAATTGATACCAAAAAGCCGCATCCAATATTTCGTTATTTGCTTCCATTTCTCATCACCCGTGCGCACATACAGGGTTTCCATAAAAGCGATGATAAAACTGAGCCCTAAAGTGAGAGGGACAAAAAGCCAATGATACATAGCCGTAACTGCAAATTGTAGTCTAGACCAATTGACTAATGATAAATCAAGATTGTCAAACATAGTTTCTTAGATTTTGATAAAGTTATTAATGAGAAGTCCAATCGGATATCACATGCTCGACACGTTGTTGGTCTGTCTGATATCTGTTAGATAATGTATTGTGGAAGAATACGGGACGCATAAAACCAAACATGAAAATTAATTTTATTATGATGATTAGCCAAAGTATTTTTGCCCACTTTGGCATGTACCGAAAACCGTCAGCATATAGATGGATTATCTTATATAGTGTGGTTCTTTTATTTTCTTTCATATACTTATATGTATCTATAATGTACCCATATTGGTATTTATCCCAAATATAGCCTTTTTTTTGTAATAATATCAAATGTTCCTTCTATTTTAATAACTGCTTTTATTTTTGTACTATCACTATTATGTTAAGTAGGCAAATGGTGAGAAATAATTAGTACTGTTTTGGCTTCATTTTATTTGAATATATAACTAATCTTAATATATTTGTAAAAAATCATTGGTATACTCTATTGTATGCTTTTAATCAAATCTAATCATGAAAACAGAAGAATGCGAATTTAGTGGTTTGAAACTCAATGGGTTTCTGATGCTATTTCTTAATTTAATTATTTTGCCACTTATCATCGTGGCTGCTTGTTTGACTGTAGCTCTATGGAATATCAATCTGGCTATCGTGTTGGGCATTGTTGGTGCTCTTTTTACCATTGTCTTACTTTTTGGATTCTATACGGTTCAACCAAATACTGCTCGTGTGATGATCTTTTTTGGTGAATACAAAGGAACATTTAAAAAAACAGGCTTTTTCTGGGCTCATCCTTTTCTTGAAAAGAAAAAACTGTCGTTACGGGCGCGTAACTTAGATCTTGGTCCTATCAAAGTAAATGATAAGATAGGAAATCCTATCCTTATTGGTTTGGTCCTTGTCTGGAGACTAAAGGATACATACAAGGCAATGTTTGAAATAGATGCCCAAACAATGGCACAAACTTCAAACAACAAGACTAAAGAGGCTGCAAATACACAAGTGGCTGATACCTTAGTTAATCGCATGATTGCCTTTGGTAATTTTGTTCAGATTCAGGGTGACGCAGCTTTGAGACAGGTGGCTAGCCAATATGCTTATGATAGTAACGAAACGGATGATAATCAATTGACACTTAGAGATGGTGGTGATGAAGTGAATCTTCAATTGAAGCTTGAACTGAACAAACGCCTCGAAATGGCGGGTATTGAGATTATAGAAGCGAGAATCAATTACCTTGCTTATGCTCCCGAAATTGCTGCTGTGATGCTCAGACGCCAACAGGCATCTGCTATTATTTCAGCTCGGGAGAAGATTGTTGAAGGAGCTGTATCTATGGTTCAATTAGCCTTGAACAAACTGGATGATGAAGCGATTATCAAACTTGATGATAAGCAAAAAGCGGCTATGGTTAGTAATTTATTGGTCGTTTTGTGTGCTGATGAATCTGCTCAACCAGTGATTAATACAGATACTTAATGGTGTGACGGTATTCTCTGGACAAATAAACTGTTCTGTTTATTTGTCTAGGTAGAATGCTTGTGTCAAAGCTTTATATTCTTCACTATATTGATGACGGGCTATTTCGATGAGTAGCTCATCTTCGGTATAGTGATTTTCTTTTTTTCCGAATTGCATCATAGAGCGTCTGACTTTACCTCCTGGTTTGGTGAGCAAGTTAGTTCGCTTAAGTAGATAGAGTCGTTGCTCTGAGGCTTGTCTAATGAATCTATCGGCTTCTGTTGTTGGTAGGATGATTGAAAATATACCTATTTCATCTAACAGTGAACTCACTCCCTGGATTAGATGGTCGAAGGTGAGTCCGGCTTCTGTATGTCTTGCTACGGTACGCTGTTGGTTTGGACTATTTAATGAGTCTATGAAAAAAGGTGGATTGGTTATAATCAATTGATAGGTATCACGTGAGGATTTAAGATTACTTAACTGTATTGGATCGGTAAAGTCCCCTTGTATAATGCTTATCTTATCTTCCCAAGGTGATTGTTTTACATTTTCTTTGGCTTGGATTGATGCTTCGATATCTATTTCCAATGCATCAATCGATACTTGACTTAGGGATGAGGTTCTCTGTGCTAGCATCAGGGCGATTAACCCACTGCCTGTACCAATATCTAATATTTTTTTTCTTCCCCCACTCCTTTTTAGAGTGCTCAAAGTGGTCCATGCTCCTAATAATACGCTGTCTGTACCTACCTTCATGGCACATCTGTCATGGTTGATTCTGAATCTTTTAAATTGGAAATATGGATTGCTCATCACTAAATATTATTTATTAAAATTATTGGTCATTTTTCTTATTCATCTTATTTTAAGAACTGAAAAACGGCAAAAAGAATCAAAAAAGCACTATCTTTGCACACTGTTTAATCGTGAAGATAGATAATTACATTTTAAAAATCTATCTCTCAAAGAAATCTATTACTTCACATCTAAATAACAACTAAATTGAATAAGAATAATAACGCTGAGGCAAAAGTAGTTGAAAATGTCGAAATAGACATGACAAATCCTGAGGATATCGCTACGATAATGAATGAAATGAAAATGGATAAGAGCGATTTTCTTGACTATACTCAAGATATTGACCTTACTGAAACAATGGATTTAGCTATCATTACTATGAACGACCATTTCGTTCTGCCTTTTAGTAATCAACGTATCGTTCTCAATCAGCTAATGAATGCCCGTGCATTTGATTGGGGATTTAAAAATGGTTCGACGGTTTTAATTGTGGCTCAAAAAGATGAACACAAGGAAATAAATGATATTGATAATTTTTACTCCACAGGAGTATTAGCACAAATAAAGGGAGCTATTCCTAATGATGATGATACTTCTGATTCTGGAATAAACATTGATGTGTTTATTAAAGCCGAAAATCGTATGAAAATTGATGAGATTTATTATGATGATTCGACTGAGATATTCAAAGCTAAATGTTCACCTTTTCCTAATGATACTTCTTATTTAGAAGATGAAGAAACTAAGGAGATTGTTACCAAATTATGGAATGACATTGATAAGACAACACAACAGTTACATCCTAACGATGAGGGGTATAAACAGACCTTTCATCTTATTAATGAAACGAAGAAGCACTTAGAATTGTCTCCTTTTCTTATTTATTTTTATCTGCATAACTCAACCGACCGTATTACTTTCAGTCAGATTCAAGAGATTTTAGACGAGCCACTTGTCTTGAAGCAAATGTTTATTCTCAATAAGAATGTGAATCTCCTAGAGAAACTGATGGTGTTTCGTAAAGGTTTACACAACGAAGCAGCTATGCAGATGGAGAAGTTGCAACGGGAATATTATGTCAATGAGGAAATTAAAATCCTTCAAAATTCAATTTCTTCGGGTAATCCTGATGTAGAAGCACTTAGGAAGGAAATGGAAACGAAATTTCCACCTAAGGATATCGTGGATACTTACAACAGGGAATTGGATAAATTGAAACGTGTACCTACTCATAATCCTGATTATGCTATAAATCTTAATTATCTTCAGACTGTTGCTTCTTTACCTTGGGGGATTTATAGCGAGGATAATCTCAACCTAAAGCGTGCGAAGAAAAAACTGGATCAAGACCATTATGGACTAGAAGAGGTTAAAGAAAGAATTCTTGAACATCTTGCGGTATTGAAACTGAATAAGAGCTCTAAAAGTCCTATCGTTTGTCTTTATGGCCCTCCTGGGGTGGGTAAAACTTCTCTTGGACGTTCTGTTGCTGAAGCTTTGAATCGCAAGTACCAACGCATATCATTGGGCGGTATCCATGATGAAAGTGAGATTAGAGGACATCGTCGAACTTATCTTGGTGCTATGCCTGGAAGAATTATTAAGGGGTTGATGAAAGCTAAAACTGCGAATCCGGTCTTTATTCTTGATGAGATTGATAAGGTTAGTGATGATGCTCGCAGAGGTGATCCACATTCGGCTCTTCTAGAAGTATTGGATCCAGAACAAAACAATAAATTTCATGATAACTTCATTGACCTTGACTTTGATTTGAGTAAAGTCTTATTCATCGCTACTGCAAATGATTTAAATACGATTCCTGCTCCCCTACTTGACCGTATGGAAGTTATCAATGTCAGTGGATATATAGCAGAAGAAAAGTATCAAATAGCTAAACGACATCTCCTACCTAAAGCTCTTGTTACAAATGGAGTGAATGATCGGGATATTAAGATGACTAAACCTGTCATCATGCAGTTGATTGACCAATATACCCGTGAAAGTGGAGTGCGCCAACTTGAAAAGCAGTTAAATAAGATTGCTCGTAAATTAGCTTATCAGGTTGCCTTAGACGCTGATAGTCTAAAACCTAATGTGACTAAGGATGACCTTACTAATTATCTTGGACTTCCTACATATAATAGAGATATGTATCAGGGAAATCGGTATGCCGGTGTCGTTACAGGACTTGCATGGACGCCTGTTGGTGGAGAAATCTTATTTATAGAAACTAGCTTAAGCCGTGGTAAGGGAACACTTACTTTGACGGGTAATCTAGGAGATGTGATGAAAGAGTCTGCTATGTTGGCTCTAGAGTATATCAAAGCACACGCTGAAGCACTTCACATTGATTCTAGCCTCTTTACTAAATGGAATATCCATCTACATGTTCCGGAAGGGGCTATTCCTAAAGATGGTCCTTCTGCTGGTATCACGATGGCTACTGCTCTTGTCTCTGCTTTTACTCAATGCAAGGTCAAGGCGTATCTTGCTATGACAGGAGAAATTACTCTCAGAGGTAGAGTCATTCCTGTTGGTGGAATTCGTGAGAAGGTATTAGCAGCTCGTCGTGCTGGTATCCGTGAGATAATATTATCTGTTGAGAATAAAAATGATGTGGAAAAAATTAAGGCAGAGTATCTTTCTGGACTTAAATTCCATTATGTTAACGATATGACTGAGGTTATCGATTATGCACTAACCAAAGACCAAGTGAACAATGCTATTGATTTAAATAAAGAATAGTATCATTAGCAACCAAACTATAATAATTTAAACTTTTTGATTTTATATGAAATATACACTTCAACATACTGATTCTAAGAGCAATGCTAGGGCTGGTGTACTTTCTACTGAGCATGGAGATATAAAAACACCTATCTTTATGCCTGTAGGTACTATAGGTAGCGTAAAAGGTGTGCAGGTGAGAGACCTGATTGAGCAGATTGAGGCTCAAATTATTCTAGGTAACACCTATCATCTTTACTTAAGACCAGGTCTTGATGTCTTGAAACAGGCTGGTGGATTGCATAAATTTAATGGGTGGGACCGCCCTATCTTGACTGATAGTGGTGGATTCCAAGTCTTTTCTTTAACTGGAATCAGAAAGTTAAAAGAGGAAGGATGTGAATTTAGAAGTCACATTGATGGAAGTAAGCATTTCTTTACTCCCGAAGGTGTCATGGATATAGAGCGCATCATTGGAGCGGATATCATGATGGCTTTTGATGAATGTCCTCCTGGAACATCTGATTATAATTATGCCAAACAATCTTTGGGCTTGACTCATAGATGGTTAGATCGCTGCTTCAAAAGATTCAATGAGACAGAGCCTCTATATGGTTACGAACAGGCTTTGTTTCCTATCGTTCAGGGGTGTGTCTATCCTGACCTCAGAAGGCAAAGTGCTGAATTTGTAGCTAGCAAAGAGGCTGCAGGTAATGCAATTGGGGGATTAGCAGTGGGAGAACCTGCTGAAAAAATGTACGAAATGATTGAAGTAGTCAATGAAATACTTCCTCAAGATAAACCTCGCTATTTGATGGGTGTAGGTACTCCTGTTAATATTCTCGAAGGAATAGAGAGAGGAGTCGATATGTTTGATTGCGTAATGCCTTCTCGTAATGGTAGAAATGGTATGCTGTTTACTAAAGATGGTATCATAAATATGAAAAATAAGAAATGGGCCAACGACTTCTCACCTATCGAAGCAGATGGTGCTTGCGATTTGGATCGTTTCTATAGCAAAGCGTATCTTCGTCATCTATTTCATGCGAAAGAATTGTTAGCTCTACAGTTAGCGACCATTCATAATTTGAGTTTCTACTTATGGCTAGTTGGTGAAGCACGTCAACATATTATCGATGGCGATTTCTCTAGTTGGAAAGCGGTTATGGTTAAGAGACTTGCCACTAGATTATAAAATTATAAAGTAATTGTTTTATGAAATTAAGTAATCGTTTTATCCGTCGAATTGATTGGTATATTATCAAGAAGTTTCTTGGTACGTATTTCTTTTCTATAGCACTAATTATTAGTATTGCTGTAGTTTTTGACTTCAATGAAAGAATGGATAAATTTATGGCTAATGATGCACCTTGGAATGCTATAATATTTGATTATTATCTCAATTTCATCCCTTACTTTAGCAATCTTTTTAGCCCTTTATTTGTATTTATTGCTGTTATCTTTTTTACTTCTAGATTAGCTGACCAATCTGAAATCATCGCCATGTTAAGTACTGGTATGAGTTTTAAGAGGTTGATGCGACCATATCTTATCTCTGCGGGAATTATAGCACTTTTATCCTTTGGATTGAGTAGTTACGTCATTCCAAGGGGAAGTGTCACGAGGATTAATTTTGAGAATAAGTATTATAAGAAGAGAGCAATTACTTCTGCTCGCAATATCCAACTTCAAGTGAATCCGGGTGTGATTGCTTATATCGGACGTTATGATGATTATAGCAAGACAGCTACTCGATTTTCTCTTGATAAATTTGATAATAAGAAGTTGGTATCTCATCTTACGGCAAAGAAAGCAGTTTATGATACGCTTAAGACTAATCATTGGGTGATTAAAGATTACACTATCCGCCAGATGGTGGGAATGAAAGAGCAAATAACAAGTGGGGCCAAACTTGATTCGATTATTAATATGGATCCTGAAGATTTCTTGATTCAACATAATCAGCAACAGATGATGACTAGTAGCCAATTGAGCAATTATATTAGTAAGCAGACTAAAAGAGGTTTCGGAAATACTAAAGTATTTCAAATAGAATATCATTCGAGAATAGCTATGGCTTTTGCTAGTTTCATCTTAACAATCATAGGTTGCTCCTTGTCTTCGAAAAAAATTAAAGGAGGAATGGGTTTGCAGTTAGGAATTGGTTTAGGATTGAGTTTCGGATATATATTATTCCAAACTATTTCATCAACCTTTGCTGTTAACGGAAATATGTCACCCATGCTGGCTGTTTGGATTCCCAATATATTGTATTCAATTATTGCTGCGTTTCTTTGGAGACAAGCTCCTAATTAATAATAAACCATTCGATATGCTGATTTTTTGAAGAAAAGAAACATTTTTTTGAGTATTCAAATTCTTTAGAAGACTACAAGTGAGAAATAAAGACTAATAATCTTTATTTCTCACTTCTTTTTTACAATTAGCTAATTGGATACTTTTTCTGATACAAACCATAAAAAAGTATTATATTTGCAACGAATTATGGTTCGTTTTAGAGATCCATCTAAAATGATTAAAAGGGAATCAGGTGAAAAACCTGAACAGACCAGCTGCTGTAAGCTCCAATTTATATGAGTTTGAGTATATCATCGTTCACTGAGAGTTTGTATAACTCATCGGGAAGAACACTCAAACTGGAGTAAGTCAGAAGACCTACCATTATTATTAGTTAGTCTACATTTCTTGGATTCAGATGTAGGTACACATTTTTTTTAAATATTTTTTATGACAAGGAAAAGATTATTTCCTATAAGTGTCCATAAGATACTTTATAGGTCGTTGGTATGCACGTTTCTGTACGTACCAATAAATGTATGTGCTCAATCAGCACTAGATAGTATACAGCACATCCAAGAAGTGGTGATTACGGCTAAACCATTTAAAGAAGTAATACCGATTCAAAAACTTTCTGGTATTCAACTAGAGAAGCTCAGTGCAATGAACGTAGCTGATGCCCTTCGCTATTTCTCCGGGGTACAAATTAAAGACTTTGGTGGCATGGGAGGACTAAAGACGGTAAATGTGAGAAACATGGGTTCTCATCATGTAGGTGTCTTTTACGATGGTATAGAAGTCGGTAATGCTCAAAATGGAGTGGTTGATTTAGGTAAATTCTCTCTAGACAACATGGAAGAAGTGGCACTATACAATGGGCAGAAAAGTGATATTTTCCAATCTGCTAAGGATTTTTCTTCTGCGTCAGCGGTATATATGCGTACCAAACGGCCTCATTTTGAAAAGGATAAAGAGACTAATATTCAACTTCGATACAGAACAGGTAGTATCCAATTGTCTAATCCGTCTCTACAGATTGAACACCGTTTCAATAGTAACTTAAAAGCAACCGTCAATGCTGAGCATATCCATTCCAACGGACAATACAAGTTTAGATATAAGCGGCTGATGATGAATGGTGAAGTTGCTTATGATACGACGGCAATTAGAAAGAATAGTGATATAGATGCTTATCGAATTGAAACAGCTCTTTTCGGTGCATCAAATAACACATCATGGCATGCTAAACTTTATTATTATGGTAGTGATAGAGGGCTTCCAGGAGCTATTGTCAAGAATGTGTTTGGTAGTGGTGAACGCCAAAACGATAAGAATTTCTTTGCTCAGGGCAGTCTGATTCGCGAAGTCAACGAAAAGTATAAGTTTAAAATTAATGCCAAGTTTGCTTATGATTATACTCATTATCTCTCTAGAGATAGTGTGGAATTTCTAAATGATTATGTGACTCAGAAGATGCAATTTGATAATTCTTACTATCAACAAGATGTCTACCTCTCTACTGTTCATGCCTATGAAATTAAACCATGGTGGAATGCTTCTGTGTCAGTGGATTTCGAGTATAATAAACTCAATGCAACCATGCGAGGAGTTAATACGCCATTTACTTTCCCACAACGCTATACTACTTTAGCCGCCTTTGCATCATCAGCCGATTTAGGTAGAATCAAGTTGCAAGCAAATGTGCTTGGTACTTTTGTTACTGAGACGGTAAAGAACAATGTCGCATCCCCTGATAAATTGGAATGGGCTCCCGCTGTCTTCATGAATTATGAACCTATCGAATCAGGACCTTTCAATTTTCGGGTCTTCTACAAGCGTATCTTCAGAATGCCTACATTCAATGACTTGTACTACACACAGATTGGTTACAGCCAACTTAAACCTGAATTTACAGACCAATATAATCTAGGATTTACATACAACAAAGTCTTTCACCACGCTTTCTTAGATAAGATTCATTTTCAGAGTGATATGTATTATGCACGCATCACTAATAAGATTATTGCATCTCCTACGGGAAGTAGTTTCAGATGGATGATGACTAATATGGGATTAGTTGAGACCAAGGGAGTAGATACTTCTGCTGAGATTCTTGCCCATGTGAATCATCTAAAAGGAAGACTAAACCTTAGTTATTCATATAGCAAAGCTCAGGATTTCACCAAGATTAATGGTTTGAAGATGTCTTCATATGGAGACCAAATCCCTTATACTCCATGGCATAGCTTATCAGTTATCGGTGGATTACAATTCTTACAATGGGGATTGAATTATAGTTTCATTTATGTAGGAGAACGTTATGATGGCGCTGTAAACAACATCGAAAGAAATCATGTCGAACCATGGTACACTCATGACTTATCATTAGATTATTCTTTTACAACTAACAGGATTAAATGGCGAATTTCTGGCGAGGTAAATAACTTATTGAATCAATATTATGATGTGGTTCTTAATTATCCGATGCCTGGGAGAAATTATCGCTTAGCGCTAACAATGAATTTATAGGATGAAAAAGTCAAATATGAAAAAGAATAAAATCAATACAAACAAGTCAAAGTCTTGCATGCACTTTTTTAGCTTGTCCATGACTTTATTTAGCATCTGCATACTGGTATTTACCAGTTGTCGAGATGATGCTTATGTATATCTGTCTGAGAGTAAACAAGTTGCTCCTAGAAGAATAAATAGCAAGATCAAAGGATTCTACCTGCTCAATGAAGGAAATATGGGTATGAATAGAGCAACGATTGACTTCTTTAATTATGATACCGGAGAATATTTTACTGATACGTATTCGGAAAAGAATCCTGAAGTTGTTAAAGAACTGGGGGATGTGGGTAACGATATCGAAATATATGGTAGCAAATGCTATGCAGTTATCAATTGTTCGAACTATGTCGAAGTTTTCGATGCGCAATCAGGTATTCATATAGCAAGTATAGATATTCCTAATTGTCGTTACATCAAGTTTCATGATGGAAAAGCATACGTTAGTTCTTATTCTGGTCCGGTTGGACTTAGCCCAAATGCAGAGCATGGCTTTGTAGCTGAGATTGACACGACTTCTTTGACACTGACACGTAAAGTTATCGTAGGATATCAACCTGAAGAAATGGTGATAAAAGAGAACAAACTGTATGTTGCAAATTCAGGAGGATATCGTGTACCAAATTATGATAGAACAGTTTCAGTGATAGATATTCCTTCTTTTGAAATCATTAAAACAATTGATGTAGGTATAAATCTTCATCGTATGGAAATAGATAAACGAGGAGATATTTATGTGAGTAGCCGCGGAGATTATTATGATGTATCCCCTAACCTATATGTCATCGATTCTGATAGTGATGAGGTAAAACAGAAACTAGATATTCCTGTAAGCGAATTGTGTATGATGGGTGACTCGTTATACTATTATTCTACTGCGTATAGTTTTACCACTGGAACCAATGAAGTCACTTATGGAATTCTCGATACACGTGACAAACAAATCGTATCACATAAGATCATTAAAGATGGCACGGATAAAGATATTATGATGCCTTACGGACTTAGTGTGAATCCAGAAACGAAAGAGATATACATTACTGATGCACAGAATTATGTTGTTACTGGCTATTTGTATTGTTATTCCCCAGATGGAGTATTAAAATGGAAAACCCCAGCAGGTAATATTCCTGCCCATATAGCTTATTTGTACAAATAGTAACCAAAGGACAAATCTCGTTGGGGTATAAAACAAATTCTAAATTACTAATTTTATAATATCAACAAATTATGAGAAATTCATTGAAATTCGGACTGATGCTACTTGTTGCCAGTTCTGTTTACAGTTGTTCATCAGATGATAACGATCCACAACCAACGATAAACTTAGAGGCTAATCTCACGACAGATCGTTGTAAACCAATTGAGCTAGTTGCTTCACCAACTGCAGTAAAAGATGTAACCTACGCTTGGTACTTATTAGATTCACCTGAGACTAAGTCAGAAACGACTTCTGAGAAAGAATTGTTGGGCCAAGAAAATAAATTAATTTTCATTAGTCCTGAAGAAGGTGATTATATAATCGAATTAGATGTCGTAACTGCCCAATCAACTCAGACTTATCAGACTACTGTCTCAGTAGCTCACGAAGCGGTAGATTACTCTTCAAATATGTCTAAGGTTTATGATTTTCTCCCTGCTGTTGGACAATTTACCAATGCTTTACCTGCCTGGTCGGAGGGAATGACTGCAGAAGATATGTGTCAACAAGCAGAAGAAAAAATTGCTAATGGTGCAAACAGCATGATTACTCTTGGTGGATTCGGCGGATATATTATTTTTGGTTTTGATCATCCTGTTGTTAATCAAAAAGGCATGTGTGATATCAGAATCAACGGAAATGCTTTTTGGTCTCAAGCAAATCCTAATCCTGAAGGAAACACACGTGGAGGAAGTTGTGAACCTGGTATTATTAGTGTATCTATTGATGCCAACCACAATGGTCTTGCGGATGACCAATGGTATGAAATCGCAGGAAGTGAATACTACAAAGAGGGAACTATCCACAATTACAGTATCACATATTATCGTCCTGAAGTAGAAGATAACTCAACATCTGAAGAATACATCAAATGGACAGATAACCAAAATGAAGAAGGCTGGATTGCTAAAAACAGTTTCCATCGTCAATCTTATTATCCTTTGTGGTTAGAAGGAGATAGCTATGAGTTAACTGGGACTAAACTAGCAAACAATGCAGTTGATGAAAGTGGTAAAGGTACTTATTGGGTACTATACTCTTATGCTTGGGGCTATGCTGATAATGCTAAGAACGATGACCCAGCATCTGCTATCGATTTAGATTGGGCTGTCGATGAAGAAGGAAATCTTGTACATCTACCTTATGTAGACTTCATCAAGGTACATAATGGGACTCGTCAAGTATGTGGCTGGCTAGGAGAGACTTCTACGGAAATCACTGGAGCTATTGACTTACACGTAGCAGATATAGATATTACTACTGCTGAAGCACAACAATACGATACTGAACTATAGTACTAATTAATAGATTTATTTTATTCATTAAAATATATACAAGATGAAAACTTTATTGAAATTTTCATTATTCTTAAGCGTGCTCTTATTTACGCTTAATAGTTGTGATACAGAAGATGCTTTGCCCCCTACACTGACCGTAATTTGGAGATGTATATATGCACACGCTTAAAGGATGGGGAATGGACTTCCTTATAAATGATATTTTCTGTTGGACATCAACAGAAAACGGTATCGAATTGAAATTTGACTTAAAAGATCACACTCACTTCCCTACTGGATGTTACTTCACTAAGTTGTAATGACTTAGAAAGTCTGATAAGACAAAAGCGGATTGTAATACTAGATTACAATCCGCTTTTATTATATAACTGATTTAGAGATAACTTTCTAAATCTTTAGCAGTAATATTCTTAGCGACTATTACACCATCTGTATTTATCAAATAATTTGTGAAACCTTTCTGAAGTTTATATCTTCTATATATAGGTTCACTACTACCTCGCAGTGCCAATACACTTTCAGACGAAGTTATCTGATCCATTTTCAGCGTCTCTTCAAAGACTGCTTTACTAGTATCAAAACTAATAGAAAGTAACTCTATACGATGTTTCCTTTCTTTTGTTTTGTCTTGCTTATCCAGATAGTGATCTTGTGTCTTGTGAACTATTTGTCCTAGTCTAGCATTCAACATTCTAGATGGGGCATCATAACTAGCCCAGAAACTCAACAAAATCAAATCTTTCTTTTCATTCATACCGTTTATTACATTTTCAGTATGAGCCGTTTTTAGCATAAAGCTAGGTGCTATATCCCCTACTCTTAGTCCTTCTACAGAACCATCCTTACTTCCAAATGAAGTTAAGGTAAACACAAGTAAAAAAATCAATAACCATTTTACATTTTTCATGTAATATCGTTTTCGTGAAACATATCTAGCCCTATTTAAAATAGTGATTCCGTGCTAGAATATTCTTTCTCTCTAGAAATTTCATTCTCTTTTCTATAATTGGAACCGGACAAATATATGCTATTTTATTTTTAACAACCAAATAAATGGGTATAAAAACACCTTTTAGGAGTACTTTCTTGACAATAATCAGTATCTTTGACGTCTAAATAAAATTTATTTATATGTTATTCAGCATATTCGTTTATTAAAAAAAACAATTTTGCTCTCAACAATCAACGTATCCATGGAGAATAAAGAATTAATCTTAGTTCGAATCACAGGAGAAGATAAACCAGGTTTAACAGCCTCAGTTACAGCAATCCTTGCTGAATATGATGCTAGTATATTAGATATTGGTCAAGCTGACATCCACAATACACTTTCGCTAGGTATTCTCTTTGCAACTGATGACAAGGATGCAGGCTACATCATGAAGAAATTGTTATTCAACGCAACCAAGCTGGGAGTCACAATAAACTTCTATCCTGTCTCAAAGAAAGAATATGCTGAATGGGTAGGCATGCAAGGTAAAAACCGCTACATACTTACTCTACTAGGGCGCAGACTCTCTGCAGAACAGATTACATCTGTCACAAGTGTCATAGCAAAACAAGAATTGAATATTGATGCAATCAGAAGACTTAGTGGACGAGTAGCAATTGAAAACTTCAATTTTCCAAAGCGTCGTTCTTGCATTGAATTCTCTCTTCGAGGGAATCCACGAAATAGGAAGGAGATGCATTCTCAGTTGATGAAATTATCTGATGAATTAGAAATGGATTTTTCTGTACAAGAAGATAACATGTTTCGTAGAATGCGTCGTCTCATCTGTTTCGATATGGATTCTACTTTAATTGAGACCGAAGTCATCGACGAATTAGCTATGCGTGCTGGAGTTGGAGATCAAGTAAAGAAGATTACAGAATCTGCTATGCGTGGTGAAATTGATTTTAAAGAAAGTTTCACTCAACGCGTATCTTTGTTGAAAGGTCTAGAAGAAAGTGTAATGCAAGAAATAGCCGAGAATCTACCTTTTACTGAAGGTTTAGAACGTCTAATGGCAGTTCTTAAAATTCATGGCTACAAGATAGCTCTTCTTTCGGGCGGTTTTACCTATTTTGGAAACTATCTTAAGGATAAGTTTGATATCGATTATGTATATGCAAACGAACTGGAAATCGTAGATGGAAAACTAACGGGAAACTATGTCGGAGATATAGTCGATGGACATCGCAAAGCGGAATTACTCAAACTGATAGCCCAAGTTGAGAAAGTAGATATCGCTCAGACCATTGCTGTAGGTGATGGTGCAAACGACTTACCTATGCTTACCGAAGCAGGTTTGGGAATTGCCTTTCACGCGAAACCAAAAGTAAGAATAAATGCGCAACAAAGTATAAACACAATGGGGATTGACGGCGTGTTGTATTTCTTAGGATTCAAAGATTCTTACATTCAAGAAGAAGAAGCCAATATTAAAAGAACAAATCGACAATATGAGTAAATAGCTGATTTACTCATATTGTCGATTTGTTTCAGACACACTATGGTATCTTTACTTCTTGGAAGCCATTTCCGAGAGATAATGTTCCGCTTCAATAGCAGCTTTACACCCACTACCTGCAGCGGTAATAGCTTGACGATAATGAGAATCGGCAACATCACCAGCAGCAAAAACACCTGGCACTTTTGTACGTGGAGTTTGACCTTCAGTAATGATATATCCAACCTCATCAGTATCAATATACTCCTTAAAGATATCACTATTTGGTTTATGTCCTATCGCTAAGAAGAAACCATCTATTGCCAAGTCGTAATGAGATTCATCATTTTCTCCCAAACGTTTAACAAGATGTACCCCTTCGACACCATTTTCTCCATATAGACCTTCAGCATTATGTTCAAACAGAACCTCAATCTTCTCATGATTCATCACCCGGCTCTGCATAATCTTACTAGCGCGTAAGAATGGTTTACGAACAATCAAATACACTTTGCTCGCTAAACCAGCTAGATAAATAGCTTCTTCACATGCAGTATCTCCACCACCAACAACAGCAACAACTTTCTTGCGATAAAAGAAACCATCACAAGTAGCACAAGCACTGACACCCATTCCAGCATATTTCGTTTCATCTTCTAATCCGAGATACTTAGCTGTTGCACCTGTAGAGATTATTAAAGTATCACAAGTGATTTCCTTCTCATCATCGATAGTCAGAGTATATGGAGCTTTGCTCAAGTCAGCAGCTGTGGCCAAACCTCTTCGAATATCAGTATCGAAACGGCTAGCCTGTTTACGTAAGTCATCCATTAACTGATTGCCGTCTACTCCATCAGGGTAACCAGGAAAGTTCTCGACATCAGTCGTTGTCGTTAACTGTCCACCCGGTGTGAGACCTTCATACATCACTGGATTTAAGTTTGCTCGTCCAGCATAAATAGCTGCTGTGTATCCAGCAGGTCCTGAGCCTATAATTAGGCATTTTACATGTTCTCTATCCATCTTACTTTATTTTTTTAGTTATCTTAAATCTATCACTTCCGCATCTGGTAATAATCTTGTCACAAATTGAAATGTGTCTGTCGGATACTTTATACCAGTTCTAAACTCCTGAACAGTTAAGTCCATTGCATTTCCATCAGTCATAAATATTTTCATTAGAGAGATCTGATATGATATAGTATCAATTCCCAATATTATTTTTTGATAAGGATAATCGTCATCTTTCGGAACTAGTTCTACCGAATACAACGCACGATTTATCATTTGATTAGATGTCTTTTCATCCTCACTCAATAGTTTGATTTCAAAGAGATCTCGATATGAGAAAAGGAACAGGTAAGGATTACTCTCCAACAACTCTTCGCTAGAAGGTTTGAGAATATTTACTTCCTCAGTATCAACAAGATAACTCCATTGAGTAGAGCCATCATACCAACTTTGACTAACATCAGTCTTGAGCATATATTTCAAGTGGTCCATCTTAAGGATTCCTCTATTTGAATCAATCACTGCTGATTGATTATTCTTCGTAATCATCTCGAAACGAATAGAAACCCCTTCTTTATCAGTAAATAAGGAAGAAGCTTGTTCCATTATTTTCTCGGCAGAAGGAACTACTTTATCTTGATTACTAGTAGACAAAATTTCCAATACTGTAGATGCTTTTTCAGCCTCCCCAATACTAGCTTTTGCATTAGATATAAACAATCCTAATGCGAATACACATATATAGTAGCGATTTATTCTCATTGTAACAATTTATCGTAACTAAAACTCATTTATACGTCTCAAAGTTAAGTCAATTCACTAACATTCTACTATGATGAGCGATAATTTTTATCTATATATCTATTCATCACAACTATAGCTTTTCTTTATCGTCCAAACTGTCCAAGCGCATCAAAACGCATTTCCAGTTCACGGTCATCAGCACACAACACCTTTCGTCCCTTTTGCCCATCCATAGGTCCTACGATACCCGCTTTCTCCAATTGGTCCATCAAGCGGCCAGCACGATTATAACCAATAGAAAATTTCCGTTGGATAAAACTTGTAGATCCTTGTTGATGGATAACAATCACCCGAGCCACATCTTCAAACAAGACATCAAGTTTCGTCATATCTACTTCTCCAGGATTAGGATCTTCGGAATTTTCATCAACATATTCAGGAAGTAATAATGCATTAGCATACCCCTGTTGATTTGCAATAAAGTGAGTAACTGCATCAACCTCAGGAGTATCTACAAAAGCACACTGTATACGGATAGGAATCATACCTCTTAGATAAAGCATATCCCCTCGCCCAATTAATTGATTAGCCCCTGGACGATCCAAGATAGTTCTTGAATCAGTCATTTGTGATACTTTAAAAGCAATACGAGCAGGGAAATTCGCTTTGATGGTACCTGTAATGATATTGGTTGTTGGTCTTTGAGTAGCAATAATCATATGAATACCGACAGCTCGTGCCAATTGGGCGATACGAGCAATTGGCAATTCTATATCCTTACCTGCAGTCATAATCAAATCACCAAATTCATCAATCACCACAACCATATAAGGCATGTACCTATGTCCCTTTTCAGGATTCAGCTTGCGGTCAATAAACTTCTCATTGTACTCTTTAAGATTACGAACATGTGCATCCTTAAGTAAATCATAGCGTTTATCCATCTCCACACAAATAGAATTAAGCGTCTGCACGACTTTACTCACATCAGTAATGATAGGTTCCTCCTCATCAGGTAATTTAGCTAGAAAATGCTTCTCAATAATAGAATAAATCGAAAACTCAACTTTTTTAGGGTCTACCATAACAAATTTGAGTTCAGAAGGATGCTTTTTGTAAAGCAAAGAAATAATCATGGCATTCAATCCCACAGATTTACCTTGACCAGTAGCACCAGCCACAAGGATATGAGGCATTTTTGCTAAATCCACGATAAAGACTTCATTGGTAATCGTTTTACCGAGAGCCATTGGCAATTCCATACTTTTATCCTGTTGGAACTTTCGACTTCCAATGATAGAGCGCATAGAAACAATCTGCGGGTCACTATTCGGTACTTCGATACCAACCGTTCCTTTCCCTGGAATCGGAGCAATGATACGAATACCCAGCGCAGCTAGACGAAGCGCAATGTCATCCTCTAAATTTCTAATTTTAGAGACACGTACCCCCTGAGCTGGAGTAATCTCATACAAAGTAACCGTAGGACCTGTCGTAGCTCTGATGTCACTAATCTTAATGTCAAATTCCTGTAGGACATCAATAATCTTATCTTTGTTTGAATTTTTTTCCTCCTCACTAATAGTAAGAATACTCGATCCATAATCTTTCAACAAATCCAGCGTAGGGAAATGATAATTCTCCAAATCCAAACGTGGATTGTACGGCTCTATAATTTCATCGACAAGTTCATCAGGAACCACTTCATTGATTCCAAGTTCTATCGTATCATCTTCACTCTCTTTTGGTTCATTAATAGAATCCTCTTTAGAATCATTTCCAGGATCCACATTGAGCTCCTCGTTATAATCATCAATCACATCTTGTTCATCATTATTTCCTTCATAATCATCTGAAGTCAATATCATATCATCTTCAAAGCTGTTATCTTCTATTTTTTTTTTGTCCGTATCGTCGTCATTAGCATCAGATTGACAATCATCTAAATCAGAAAGATGATCAGTTTCCGTCGCAACAGATACTTCATCATCGCTCTCATCACTAGAATACTCTGTTTCATCTTCTTCCTTACGAGCATGCTTCGCTTTCATCTCTAGAGGAAATCTCAACCAGCTTCTCAATTTACCTGAAAAGGCTTTCACATCGATAACTAGATAAATAAGTGCTATGGCAGTAAGAATGATAATAACGCCAAGCATACCAAGAAGTCCTTCCAGCCACACCTCAATATTACCTCCTATGTCTCCCCCGAGTTTAAAGAAAGAATCTCTTGGAAACAATCGTTCCGCAACAGCAAAAAACAAGGAACTCCAAATCGTATAAACAGTACACCTAACGAATAGCTTACCTAATTTTAGACGTATGACATGCATCAGTTTTAAAGAAAATCCCCCGATGAAACAAACCACAAATAAGCTAGCCACACCGAAGCATTCACTCACCAAGAAATTGGAAGTAGTACTTCCGAAAGCACCTAATTTATTAGTAGCCACCCCATCTACTACCTCCTTGAGAGGTTCACTATCTTGTAAGCTAGAATCCACTGCACCTTGTGAAAAATAAGAGATAATAGAAAGGAGCATAATCAATGCTACTGTGCCAAAGATAATCCCTAGAGTCATCAAAAATGATTCGTTTTGTTTCAGCGATTCGATTTCGTTTAATAATCTTTTAAAACGGGATATTTTATTTACTTGCTTCTTTTTAGCCATGTCATTAATAGGTAACTTATATTTTTTACGAGTATAAAGGCAAAAGTACAAAAAAATGGCCTACCTTTGCGCAACGAATAGGAATAAAATTTTCAGAATATGGAAAGCAAAATAATTTTTGAGCCTTCAGTTGCAGAGTTCGTCACTGTCGCTGCCGAATTTTGTGCCTTTATAGAAGGTGTAGAGTCAACAGCAACCACTACTTTGGTAGACCGAACATTAAAGTTATTACCACTACTTTACTTAAAAGCTTCTACTCTTCCAGCGACAGCTATTTTTGACGATGAAGAAGGAGTGCTTGAGCAATTTGTAACAGAAGATGTCTATAATATAATCCGTATCAATATTGCAAATGTGATGGAACGATACGATGATTACTTAGAAGTATTTAAAGAAGGTATGCAATATAGTGATACGCCAATCAAGGCAAATATATCAGAAGATTTGGCTGATATTTACCAAGATTTGCGTAATTTTTTATTTGTATTTCAAATGGGGATCAATGAGACGATGACTCAATCCCTTATAGAGGTACAACACAATTTTAAACTCTACTGGGGGCAAAAAGTATGCAATGCAATGCGTGCTTTACACGATGTAATGTATACACAGATACCTACAAGCCAAGAAGAAGAGTTAGTAACAAACAAGGAGATTAATGAATGAAAGCATTGTTAGAAAAAATTGACAAAACAACAGTCAACTTATATCCAAAAGCTATCTACGATGGCCCACTTGAGCTAATAGACACGGAAGAAACTTATGAACGAGCCATAAAAGAATTGAATCAACAGACTCTTTTAGGTATAGATAGTGAAACAAAGCCCTCATTTAAGAAAGGTCACATCAATCAGGTGTGTCTTCTTCAAATAGCTTCGGCAGACAAAGCGTATCTCTTTCGTCTCAATAAGATAGGATTTCCAGATAGTTTAATCGATCTACTCAGTAACAAAAAAATAATCAAGGTAGGACTCAGCCTACATGATGATTTTTTGATGTTCCGCCGTAAAAAAGAAAACAGCAATCAAGACATCAAGCCCAAAGGAGTGGTCGAACTCCAACACATGGTACCCAAATATGGTATCGGAGAAAAAGGACTGCAAAAGATTTACGCAATCTTATTTAAACAGAAACTATCGAAATCCCAACGTCTAACTAATTGGGAGGCTGAAGAATTGACACCAGCTCAACAACGATATGCGGCTTTTGATGCTGTAGCATGTCTTCAAATATACAATGAGCTTCTTCAGAATTATACAAAAGGGAAATACAAAGTGATTCCTTACGATGACAATCAAGAAGAACAGATAGTATTAGATTTATTGAAGCAAGGGGTCATCACAGAAAAAGACGTGGAACAGACTAGAGTACTACGATTAGAGCGTAATGCAAAAAAGGCAAAAAAGAAAGCAGAACATGAAGCTTATCTAGCCAAACAAGCAGCAAAGAAATCAATAGAAACAAAACAAGCATCCACAATATGATTAATATTCATTTAAAGCCCAAGAAAGAAGAGTCGTTAAAACGATATCACCCATGGATCTTTTCTGGTGCAATCGCTTCCAAAGAAGCCGAACCAGAAGAGGGTGAAATAGTCAAGGTATATACATCCAAAGGTGATTTTATCGCCTATGGACATTATCAGATAGGTAGTATTACTGTACGTGTACTCTCTTGGAAGGAAGATCAATTAGTCGATCATTCCTTTTGGGGAGAGAAGCTAATGCATGCATACGCCGTTCGTAAACAAATAGGTGTGGCAGGTTCCAAGACCAATACGACATATCGCCTTGTTCATGGAGAAGGCGATAATTTACCTGGACTTATTGTAGATGTCTATGGCGAGACCGCAGTAATGCAGGCCCACTCAGCGGGTATGCATCTTCAACGTATGGAGATAGCAGAAGCCATCGTCGAAGCAACCAAAGGGCAAATTGGTGTAATCAAGAATGTCTATTATAAAAGTGAGACGACCCTTCCATACAAAGCCGATTTATATCCAGAAAATGGATTTTTAATTGGGGGAAGCAAAGAAAACATAGCTTTAGAAAACGGATTAAAGTTCCACGTTGATTGGCTCAAAGGACAGAAAACAGGCTTTTTCGTCGACCAACGAGACAATCGTGCCCTATTAGAAAAATATAGTCATGGTCGTTCAGTCCTCAACATGTTTTGCTATACAGGAGGTTTCTCATTCTATGCGATGCGTGGTGATGCCAAAATCGTTCATTCAGTAGACAGCAGTGCCAAAGCAGTGGAACTCACAAAACAAAATGTAGAACTGAACTTTCCAGATGATGCACGTCATACAGCCTATACCGAAGATGCCTTCAAGTATCTAGACCGTATGGGAGACCAATACGACCTAATCGTTCTTGACCCGCCCGCATTTGCGAAACATAGAGGAGCTATTCGCAACGCCCTTCAAGGTTATAAACGACTTAATGCAAAAGCAATAGAAAAGATTCAGCCAGGTGGGATTCTATTTACCTTCTCTTGTTCTCAAGTCATTTCTAAAGACCAATTCAGAACAGCCATTTTTTCAGCTGCTGCAATGACCGGACGAAGTGTACGCATCCTCCATCAGTTGACACAACCAGCTGACCACCCGATTAGCCTATATCATCCTGAAGGAGAATACCTCAAAGGATTGGTTCTATATATAGAATAGTTTAACGACAACAAAAACAGAACTCAATGAATTTTCAAGATTTAATCATAAAGCGTCATTCTACGCGACGTTTTACAGATGAGAAACTATCACAAGATGAAGTAGTCACACTGATTCAATCTGCTTTATTAGCACCAAGTGGTCGTCACAGGAGACCTTGGCAATTTGTAGCAGTTGAAGATAAAGAAAAACTTCAGAAACTATCACTTAGTAAGACAAGTGGTGCCCAGTTAATAGCAGGTGCCGCACTAGCTATTGTCGTTACGACAGACCCATTAATCTCAGACACATGGGTTGAAGATGCTGCCATAGCTGCCACATACATTCAGCTACAAGCCGAAGATTTAAAATTAGGAAGCTGTTGGGTACATGTTCGTGAGCGTCAGACAGCCGATGGTATAAACAGTGAGGATTATATCCGGAAACTACTAAATATTCCGTTGCAGCAACAAGTGATATGTATCATAGCAATTGGACACAAAGCAGTCGAAACAGCACCAGCCAAACTAGACGAATTGGAATGGGAAAAGGTACATATCGACCACGTGAAGACTCCCGAAGATGCTGCACAAGCTCTCATTGATGCTTGCCAATTAGAATCTATGACTGCAGAACGAAAAAAGGAAGTAGAGCAAAAATCATAATAGATAAAAGATTGGTAAGATGAAGGCGATTCGTGAAATTATCTTTATAGGAGCAGGGAATATGGCTACGAATTTGGCCATAGCCCTCCAACGAGCAAACTTAGTCATTTCACAAGTATATAGCCGTACAGAATCATCGGCAGCACTATTAGCTAACACACTTCATTGCTCCTATACTACTGACCTTCAGCACCTTTCTCAAGAAGCAGATCTCTATATCGTCTCATTACCAGACGATGTAGTGATTGATTTAGCTCCTACGCTTGGTCAGATAGTTCCCCAAGCACTTATGGTTCATACAGGAGGCAGTTTATCTCTTGATACATTGACTCAATATCGCACTCTAGCAGGAGTCTTTTATCCGATGCAAACCGTTCAGAAAGCAGCTCCTATATCTTTTGAGAAAGTTCCCATATTTATCGAAGGAAGCAATGAAGGATTGACGGCAACCCTCTTTGAACTAGCGTGCAAACTATCTCATAGTTGTTATAAAATCAGTTCACAACAGCGAAAAGGACTCCATCTAGCAGCTGTATTTGCAAATAACTTCACCAATGAGATGCTAGCCATTTCCTATGAACTTTTGGAAAAATACCACATTCCATACGAAGTGATTGTTCCACTAATTAAAGAGACACTGACCAAAGCTATAACAAACGACGATCCACGAAGTAGTCAGACAGGTCCAGCAAGAAGAGAAGACTTGAAAGTGATGGATACTCATATCTCGATGCTGCGTGATGAATGCATTAAACAAGAAGTATATACGACAGTAAGTAAAGCAATCACAGCATCTCAGGTGAACTATCAGGAATCACAAAACAATAACCAACGAAACAAATAAACAGCATATGTCGAGCATAAACTATGACCTTAGTAAGATAAAAGCATTGGCTTTTGATATCGATGGTGTACTTAGCGCCCAACAGATTTCATTGTCATCTACAGGCGAACCATTGAGAACAGCAAATATCCATGACGGTTATGCCCTACAACTAGCAGTAAAGTGTGGTATCCACATCGCAATCATTACTGGTGGAAATACCTCAGCAGTTCGAATCAGATACGAAGCTTTGGGTATCAAAGAACTATTTATGGGTAGTTCAATAAAAATCAAGGATTATCGTAAATGGAAAGCCGCTTATAATCTCAAAGATGAAGAGATATTATATATGGGAGATGATATCCCCGACTTAGATATACTCAAGACATGTGGATTGCCCACTTGTCCTGCGGATGCAGTACCCGAGGTAAAAGCTATGTGTAAGTATATCTCTCCATATAATGGAGGTTCTGGAGCAGGACGCGATGTGATAGAGCAAGTATTGAAAGCGAACAATTTATGGATGAAAGACGAAGCCTTTGGCTGGTAGTCTACATTGACAAAATACACATAACATGTTACATAACTTATCCAAGTATAAAGTAATCTTAGGTTCAGCATCTCCACGTAGGCATCAACTCTTAGAAGGAATAGATCTCCCTTTTGAAGTGCGAGTCATTGATGGTATAGATGAGACCTATCCAAACACTTTATCCTCCCATGATATTCCTGAATATTTAGCAAAACTCAAAGCCCAATTTTATCTCCCTACATTGAGCGATGATGAGCTCTTGATTACTGCTGATACGATTGTCCTGCTAGAAGATCATGTCTTGGGCAAACCGAAAGACGAAGACGAAGCAAAAGCTATGCTTCAGCAATTATCAGGGTGTACCAGTCAAGTAGTGACTGGCGTTTCCATCTCAACGAAAGAAAAACAAATTTCTTTTTCGTCAACTACAGCGGTAACTTTCGTCACGTTCTGCGAAGAAGATATTGATTATTACATCAAGAGATACCACCCCATGGACAAAGCCGGTAGTTACGGTGTTCAAGAATGGATAGGTTATATTGGCGTCTCGAGTATCAACGGCAGTTTTTACAATGTAATGGGACTACCTATACAGCAATTATACAGTCAATTATCAAAATTTTAATTACTGACCATGCCCGTTACCACTTGCAGATGCAAGCACTTATACAACACAAAACGAGGACTCTAATCTATTAGAGTCCTCGTTTTATTACAAACATAAGCTGATGACAAGCATATTAAAACCTTAATGACCAGCTATCTATTGGGTTGTATTTATTCTTCGTCAGCAAACATAGGATCCCAAGCAGGTAATCTGATTGGTTTTTGCTTCAGGATACTTTTGGTCTCTTCAGTGATATACTTCTTATTGACAACCAATCGGAACATATATGCATCAAACCATTGGTCGCTGATAATAAGATGTCCATCATTAGGTCCTTCTCCCCAACTATTTTCAACCTTCCATTTAGTAGGTTTACCATCGACTAGGTTAACAGCCATTAAGGTCATAGCATGAGAAGAGCCACTAGAGAAAGTAGCGATTCGTTGACGTTTATTCATACCAAACTTCACACCAAAAAGGTCGCTATAATCAAAATTATCAAGATCCAAAGTTCCATCCTCTCTTGAAAAAGCCTTACCCACATCACAAGAGAAATACATCATCGAATTGTCCTTGATACTAGCGATAGCCATCTTTTTGATTTGGTCTATAGGTAGATTGACATACGTCCAATTGTAACCATCGTACACATGTCTATCATAATCAATCTCATAAAGCTTTCCAAAAGGTCTAGTTGGGTCATTCATCAACATCACATAATCATGAGTCAAATCTTCGCCAAGGAACTTATCGAAAAAAGATTTTGGAGTATAGTCGCCAGAACTAACCACCTTGCCATCAACATCACGAAGCGTATAATTAAAATGTGTAGGAGGCTCACCAATATTAAGAACGAGCATCTTATAGACCACGCCCAACATATCCGTCTTGCGAGCTTCAATCACCTCGCTAGTCTTCCTATCCTTAGCCATTTGTCGAAGTTCGAGAGCATATTCTTTTAGTTTAAGAGAAATTAATCGAGCCATTGTGCGCGTATTATCCGTACTATAAGTCTCAGGCATAACCTCACTAGGCACTACCCCATATTTGTTTATCAAGTCAGACACACCAGTAAATTGCCCTCCATCACTCAAAGGATGTTTGAAAAGCCATTCAACCATTTTATCATCCATATCCTTATCACTCGTATCGATGACACCTTGAAGGAACAAATTCGATTTTTCTAATTGGTCATAAAAGAAAGTATACGCTTGGCTAAATGTGAAAGCATCCAAATTATACTTATCAATCATCTTGGCACGAAGCACATTGAGTCCCGAGAACAACCAGCATCTGCCAGAAGACTTTTGATTTGTAATTCCTTTGCTCTTTACTTCATCAGAAAAGAAATTATCCAACTTGATATGTCCATCACTATTTTTAGCAATATCCTGAATAGAGACATTGCGAATGGCGTTTCCCAATGCCCTGTTCGTTGGAGTCGCATGATACGAAGTCCGAATTTGATTCATCATATCAGGAGTAATACCTCCTTTGACTTGGGCATTGATGGACTGAGAGCCCATACTAATAAATACTCCTGCACCTAGAAGTAGTTGAATCGATTTATTCATAATAGCTATTTTGATTAAAGAGTTATAAATATTCAGAAACGCAAAGATATGATAATAGCCAATAACGTCCAATAAATAAAGCGATCATCTTCGACGGTACGAGAACAAATCACCACCACGACACCTTATCGACTAAACAATTCGAAAGTAAACTTCACACCACAAGATTGGAATTTTGACTTTTCAAAACCAACGAAGAAGCCCATATCGAAAACAGAGGTTGCCATTCCGTATCCAAATTCAGAATAAGGAGACATCAACGGAGTATAAAGAACCCCACAATAAAGACGTTCGCTCAGTGTAAAACCTCTCTTAGGAAACAAACGATTAAACAATAAGAAAGGAGATTGATACGTCATATTGGCACGGATATATTTGTCAGAGGAGTTAAAGTCAGAACGATTCAACTGATAGAAGTTTCCAGAAATATCATCATTCCAGCCACTAGGTAAATTATTCTTTGAAAAGTAAAGGAAATCAGCAAAGTAAGTATTCTTATGATTTGTATAAACTCCAGCTCCGAATCGATAATATAAGTCCGTAAGAGGTGCCACACGAAGTCGTTGTTGCATATCAAACTCCCAACGTTCATACTGCATCGAGCAATTAAATACACCAGGCAAAGCACGTTCCCAATCAAGAGTAAAGGTAGGACTATTAGAATCCAAATTCACCTTACGAAACCCATCATAGTAATAAGATTGATAGGGAACCCACTTAATACGAACCCTAGGAGAGAAACTACAATATGAATGTTGCAATTGACTGACTATCTCAGGATCGTAAGGTTTAGACGACGCCCCATCATCAGTATCGTCAGTAATCACCAACTTCGTTTTGTTTACTTCAGTACGGTTATGTCCAATGAAACCAGCTGCTATCTTCACACCATTCCAAGGTTCCACTTCATGAAGAATAGACAGATGCCTATCTTTAAAGGTAGATAGATTGATTTGATCCCAATCAAAAGTATCCCCACTCGATTCGCGAAGCATATCTACTAACTGACTATTATAAATTCGATTTCCCCATCCGACCTCCATAAGAATAGCCGCATTCCATTTTGGAGCATAGTACCACTCGCTATAAAGATCCCAATAAAACTCCTTATGCGTAAAATTGTAGCCCACTTTGGGAGACACCCGAAGCAATCTATCCCCGGTGAATATACGGTTGTACTTAAAACGTTGTTTGTAACTCAATCCATTCTTCCCATCATAACTCAGATAAAAAGGATTAAAAATAGCAGAACCTTTTAAAGATCCCGCTTTTTTCCAATCGAACGTATAACTCCTAAGCAATCGGTCACTAACTTCTCCCCAAAAGTTCACATTCTTAGTCTTCGTTTCAGGATATTCTAGCTCAAAATCTGCATGCTTCTTATATCGTTGATAACAAGCTAATTCTTCACTATTAAGAGGAATGGGACGATATTTAGCAAATACAGCACTATCCACACAAACCTCCTGTTTGTCAAGACTCAGCGTATAGGCCTTGGACATATCTAATTGTCTCTTCTTATGGATAGTGATATCGCACGACAAATAAGGGTCGACATCGATTTCTTTGTAATCAATCTTCGCAGTATAAGCACCATACAATTTATTTTTTAGAAATCGAAATGTAATCCATACATCAAAATCAGTAGGTAACAATTCCTTCTTAGTACCTAGTTCTCCGTAATTAACCAGATTTGAAATCTCAAAGAAATCCGTCTTAGCTTTGAAGTAAAATTCCCTCACACTCCAATTTCCCCCACTCACGACAAGATACCCCCTAGCCAACTGATAGCTACTATTCACTGGGGTGAAAGAAATCTTATACGCAATATTTCCTTGAGTACGATAGATCGAATCTAGATGATACTTATAATAATGGTTAGCTTTCTGACCAATTGGTGACAACACCTGTCCATCTAAGAGATAGTCATCATAGACTTGCACCTTGAGATGCCTAAGCATGGTAGAAGCATACACATTGCCCGCCTTAACAGTTCCTTGAGCAGCAATCATCTTCTGGTCATATAGATTCGGACTAGTATAATGCAAATCACTCACTGATTCCATTACATAAAAATTCTCATCTTTCTGGAGATGAAACATGAAAGGGACGTATTTCAGTAGGAAGTTTCGCCGTTTCAACTCGACAGACCCTTTGAGATACATCTGAGCACTAAATTCTTTTACTTGATGACGATAATAGACTCCCCGCTTTTGAACTTCTTGGATGACAGAGTCAGTAACAGATAATATTTTTTTTCGATGAAAGAGACCAGCAGCATGAGCATTACGCTTATGATGGTCTAAACGATTCTCCCCAACAGTCGCATTGACACACACACATCCAGACATAACTAACAGACACTTCATCAAAACAAAACAAATGACGAAGCGAGTTAACGAATTTGGTATTGATATATGGTTATTAAATAGATTCATCATAATATGTTGATTCAAATATACCGATAAAACTTCAAAATATAAACAGAAAACAAACTATTTTCTTTTTTTTTCTGTTGTAGGACATAAACAATTAATCATTTATCGTATATTTGTGATTGTCGATATGATATCTCAGCGTATCGCCTTAAAATACGAACTAGAAAAAAGAGTGCTATATGCAGAAATTAAGTCTTTCTGATATCAATGTTTCTGAATACATTGCAGAACTTTGGGAAACCTTGAGCAGTGATCAGCAGGATTATCTCTCAAAACAATTTAAGATCCAAGCATACAAGAAGAACGAGACCATCTATTGTGAGGGTGAAAAAGCATCTAATTTGATGTGCCTTCTAAAAGGAAAAGTCAAAATCTATAAAGGAGGCGTAGGCGGTCGTGCTCAAATCATCCGTGTCATTAATAATAATGAGTATTTTGGATATCGCGCCTATTTCAACAATGAATGTTACAACACTGCCGCAGCAGCATTTGAATCGTCAGTCTGCTGCATGGTTCCAATGGAGGTAGTCTGTGAAATCATGAAAACAAATACTACCCTATCTCGATTCTTCATCAACCACCTGGCTTTTGATCTTGGCCAAGCAGATGAAAGAACTGTAAACCTAACTCAGAAGCATATTAGAGGACGTCTAGCGGAATCGTTGATTGTACTCAAACAAAATTATGGATTAGAAGAAGATGGATATACCTTGAGTATCTATTTATCTCGAGAAGATTTAGCCAATCTATCTAATATGACAACAAGTAATGCTATACGCACCTTATCACAATTCGCACAAGAAAGAATTATTGCTATTGATGGTCGTAAGATTAAGCTCATAAATATTAAGATGCTAGAACGAATAAGCAAAATCGGGTAAACTAAGCAAGCGATAATAATATAAAGTGTCCCCCCTTTGAATCTTAGGATTTAAAGGGGGGACACTTTATATAGACAATTACTTCCAGAAAACTTGTATAATCTGTATTTGATACGAAAAGAGGCCTATTCTAGACAAAAAGGGACAAATGAAATAAATTTGAAAATAAAATCCCCCTATTTTTTTTAGACTAAATCAAAAAAAAATGCGATTGCATTATTTTATTTCAGATAAGATATATAATTAGATTAGACAAGTTTACTTGTTAATATACCTATAATACCATTAAATAATAATTGTTTATTAACCGATATCTATTATACGTAATAGGAACAGAAAAACAGACCATCGTATCAGTTCTCAAATAAATTATGTCCTAAACTAAAAAAACAACACACATCTATCTCCTATTCAACTATTTTTATTTATTGGTACAATACCCAAAATAATGCTATTTATTTACTCATTATACTATCATTATGTACAAACATCACATCAATCTTAACAAATAATTCCACTTTCCCTTTGATCTAATGTTGTATAGTTGTGCTAGTAACTATATATACTATTCCAGTAAATTCAAATGATATAACAGCATAATTAAATAGTTCCATTATCAACCATATGACTTATTTTCAAAATAAGTGCGTTCAACTTTAGTGAAAATATTTATACTTTCTTCAAAAGGCTTCGAATGAAAAAAGTTCGGTAAAACCCTTGTTTAGGAGATTTATATCACTAACTTAGTTATATCAGAGAGTTTAAGAAAGCATTTCAAGTCCAGTTTGGATTTTATTAACAAAGTAAAAGCATAACAAGTTGATTATATCACCCAATAAATAGATATAGACAACTAAACGATTAACTACAGAGAATAAAAGTTTATTATTCTATTCAAATTGAGATAAAATAGAGATATCGACTCAATTAACATTATAATATTGACATTCTTAATAGGCTCTTCGATATTTAAAAGAAATAATCATCTAAAAGGAATAAATTATGAACAACTCAATTACAAAAATAGCAGCTATAATTACAATGGCCTTGTTTTTTGTAGGCTGTAGTTCAGAAGACAGTGAATTAGCTACACAGATAGACAACAATCAGTTGACGATCTCTGCGGGAATTCCTACTACAAGAGCCCAATATGACCACGAAACCGTGACCCAATTAAGTTGGTCAGCGGGAGACTCATTTCAACTATATAATTCGACCCAATCAGGCAACACCTTTACCTTAGTTGAAGGAGAAGGTCAGATATCTGCCAAATTTTCGGGTAAGGAAGTATCAGATGCAACTAAAGCATTTTATCCAGCCATCAAAGCTTCTAGAAGTGGATTGGATGAACAATCCCTATTATTTAGTGGTCAAGTTCAAACAGCAAATAACAGTATCTCTCATCTAAGCAACTACTCTTATCTATTAGGTAGTGTCTCAAAGAACTCACAAGGAAAAATCAGTGGAGTCAGTTTCAAGCACTTAACAGCCCGTTTGAAATTTGCCCTTACCCTTCCAAGCAATTTCTCAGGTAAAGCAACAAGTCTAACCCTTCAAACGACTAGCAACGATAAGATTTTCTACGACGAAATGTATGTAGATGCTAGCAATGCAGCAAAAGATGAGATGACTAGTCGACTAAAATTGACTTTATCAAATATTGCACCCGACGAAAAGAACAATCTAGTCGTATTTATGATAGTAGCACCTACCGATGTACTAGACGAGAGTATAGAACTCATCTTGAAATCTAGCGATGGGTCGACTTATACCGCTACTTCCGAAGATTTCCCTACCGAGATGAAAACGAGTAACCAGTATACGATAACAGCAAGTTTCGAAAAATCATCAACCACTTATTTAAGAAGCGAATACACCTTGTCAGCAGATGGCAAAACCTTCCTAAAGTGGAATGGTGAAGAAAAGACATTAGATTTCTCAGCAGACACAAACCTCAGCAAAGTGACAACAATCGCTTCTAAAGCATTTGAGGGAAATGATGACATCGAAACCGTCATCCTTAGTGAAAATATAAAAACAATCGAGGAATATGCCTTTTACTACTGCTTAAGCCTCAGTAAGATTGTGTTACCAGCAAGTTTGGAATCTTTCCAACCAGCAGCAGTCTATACTTGTCCTGTATCTTACAGTATGTCAGATGACAATATGAACTACAAGGTAGTCGACAATGTATTGTATAATAAAGAGATGACAACAATCGTCAGCAACACCAAGAAGCAAGATATATATGTGATTCCAAGTACCATAAAGACCGTAGGTGAAAAAGCATTTAGCACCCCTTTCTTGAAGGAATTGACTATCCCACAGACGCTAGAAGAAATAAAAGACAAAGGATTGATCGGTTGTGTATCAGTACAGAAAGTGCTACTAGTAAAAGCAGATCCATCTGATCTCAAAGTAGGAGAAAATGTCTTCTATTATATGCCTAAGAATACCACATTTCTAGTTCCAGTAGGCAGCAAGGAAAAGTATATGGGAACCAGTCCTTGGAAATACCAAATGAACAATATCGAAGAGACAGAAATGTCAAGCATCGCCAAACTAACAGTTATGATAGACGATTCTAATTTTGATACTTCAACCAGTCGCTATACAGCCACAAGTGATGCACAAACTCTCCAAGCAACGATTACGAGTAACTTCCAATGGACAGTATCATCCGATGCGACATGGATTTCGATTTCACAGGATGAAGGCGAAAACGATGCGACCCTAAACATAACTATTCAAAGTAATGGCACGAGCAACCGTAAAGGTACTATCCTATTTAGTTATGGTGATGAAACCACGTCAGTAGAGATATTCCAAGCAGCACAATCAGACGTTACAGCGACACAGATACCGATCATCATGCACATTATATATGATGATGCATCCAATAGGAATCAATATCCGACAAAAGAACGTCTAGATTATATCTTGGCCAAATTGAACGAACTATACGATGCAAGCGACTATCGTCCTGATATGAGAATCGATTTCGTGGCAGCAACATTGGACCCTAATGGCTCCCCCCTTGAGGAAGCAGGTATACATCGCCATAAAGTAAGTGACAGCAACCGTTCTTCGAAATCAATGCTTGCCGGTGATTATAGTGATTTTCGTGATTATTTCTGGGAACCATCTCAGTATCTCAATGTGTTTATCTTCGCTTTCTCAGATGAATACTCAGGACTTGCAGATCTTCCATACATGCAATCAGGTTATCAGATGTCAGGAACAAACTATTCATCAAGTAGATTGACAGCATCAAACTTTGCTGCCCCATTTGGACTTTGTCTAAACAATGATTATATATATAATGAATCATTCATTCCATCATTTGCTCATGAAGTAGGCCATATATTAGGGCTACGTCACGTATTTGACAATGATTATTGTGACGATACCCCATATTATGACAGAACGAAATACATGGCAAGAATAGCCGATTATTTAAACGGAAAGAAATCAGCAGAAGAAAGTGAAGCCTACTACAGATATGACACAGATGGCAACCGATTCATCTCAAGAAATTTCATGGATTATTATGTAGGCTACAGAGACGAATGGACAAATGACCAATTTGATCGTATGCAGTATGTACTCCAACATGCACAAGCACTTCCTACCGCATCCGCACAAGCCTATGTAGGAACGACAACACGTTCAGCTAGCGAAATGGTCTATCCTGAATATACCGATTAATGAGCTGATTTATCTTCAAAGAAATAGATTGATTATGAAATATACTTATTAGAATTGAAGTTTACGATGCTTCATTACATACACGAGATGGTAACGTTACTCTGAAATGCTTTTACTTAGATGATTATTTCAAAATCCATCTCGAATAAAATCGAAAATCCTATGAGACTAGTTCCTTGGCGAAGTGATTCGCTGAGGAATTTTTTATTCTTGACAATGAGACACTAATTTCTCTAAATCTCTTGACAAATTATAAGTTTATATTTTCTGCCTTGACAAATAAAACTTATATTTGCAAAGTATTTGACAAACAAGTCACACATAGTGATACTAATCACAATTATAACAGATTAATTTATTGGTGTATTAATGCAACAAACTGATAACATAATAGGGAAAGGGTCGACCTTCCAATATGATAACTCTATCATTCAAAAATATGATTGGTCTATTTGTGCCTTATCCCCTTTATTATTATCTGTGTATCATACTCAGCTGCGTTCATCTTACCATGACGTGGCTGTTTTTTTTATAGGTATTCTTAGTCTACTCAACTTCGTAAATTATTTTAGTTAAATGGAACCGCTGAAACATGAATGTGGCGTCGCAATGATACGCCTACTAAAACCGCTTGAATATTATCAAGAGAAATATGGCACATGGATGTATGGACTCAACAAGCTGTATCTCCTAATGGAGAAACAGCATAATCGTGGACAAGAAGGTGCTGGATTGGCTTGTGTCAAATTGAGATCTCAACCAGGTGAAGAATATATGTTCAGAGAACGTGCCGAAGGGTCTACGGCTATCACTGAAATCTTCGGAAACGTACAAGCTAACTTCAGAGGGATATCGAAAGAACGACTTGCCGATGCTGAATATGCCAAAGCTGAGCTTCCTTTTGCTGGAGAACTCTATATGGGTCATTTGAGATACTCTACTACGGGAAAGAAAGGCCTCAGTTATGTACATCCTTTCTTGAGAAGAAACAATTGGAGAGCCAAAAATCTAAGTCTTTGTGGTAACTTCAATATGACCAACGTAGATAAGATTTTCGAAGAAATTACTGCGACTGGACAACATCCTCGCAAGTATGCTGATACATATATCATGCTGGAACAGATCGGACACCGTCTAGACCGTGAAGTAGAGCGTGTCTTTGTCAAGGCAGAAGCTGATGGCTTAAAAGGAATGGACATCACACATCGTATCGAGAAAGAAATGAACATAGCCAATGTCCTACGTACCTCGACCACTCATTGGGATGGCGGATATGTAGTCTGTGGCTTAACCGGCAGTGGAGAGAGTTTTGCTATCAGAGATCCTTGGGGAATCAGACCTGCATACTATTACATGGATGATGAAATTGTCGTCCTAGCAAGTGAACGACCTGTCATACAGACTACTTTTGACTTGAAAGTAGAACAGATACAAGAACTCGAACCAGGAGAGGCTCTCATGGTCAACAAACAAGGAACAGTACGTATCGAACAAATCAATGAGCAACGAGAAATCAAGAAATGTTCTTTCGAGCGCATTTATTTCAGTCGCGGTTCTGATGAAGATATCTACAAGGAACGTAAGAATCTGGGAGAACAGTTAGTCTCTCCGATTCTAGAAGCGATATCCAATGACGTTGATCATACGGTATTTTCTTTTATCCCAAATACAGCCGAAGTCGCCTTTTATGGTATGATTGAAGGATTCAACAAATACCTCAATGTACAAAAAGGCAAAAAGATAGCTGCCTTGGGACATACCCCGACACAAGATGAACTGGAAGACATCTTATCCAAGCGAATACGAAGTGAGAAAGTGGCCATCAAAGATATCAAACTCCGTACATTTATCGCTGAGGGAAATAGCAGAAATGACCTAGCGGCCCATGTCTATGACATCACATACGGAAGTCTAGAAAGTCACAAAGATAATCTAGTAATCATCGATGACTCTATCGTACGTGGAACCACCTTGAAGCAAAGTATTATAGGTATCCTAGATCGATTAGAACCTAAAAAGATAGTTATCGTCAGTTCGTCACCTCAAATTAGATACCCAGATTACTATGGTATCGATATGGCGCGAATGGAAGAGTTCATAGCTTTCAAAGCTACAGTAGCTCTACTCCATGAGCGACACATGAGTGATATTATAGATGATGTGTATGAGAAGAGTATCGCTCAGAGCGAACTTCCAATGGAAGAGATGAAGAATTATGTACAAGAGATTTATGCTCCATTTACTCCACAAGAGATCAGCGATAAGATGGTTGATTTATTGAAACCAAAACAAGTCAAAGCAGAAGTACAAATCGTCTACCAGAGCATCACAGGACTTCATCAAGCATGTCCAAACCATACTGGAGACTGGTATTTCACAGGGAACTATCCTACACCAGGTGGTGTACGGGCTGTCAACCAAGCTTATATCGATTGGTATGAAAATATCAATGACTTGAATACTGTAGAATAAGAATAAATAAACGAAATAACGTAATACAAAATAATTACAATTAGATGAAAAATGTAACATTACTTCTCGAAGATGGCACCCGAATGCATGGCTATTCTTTTGGACATGAATCTCCTGTTGCAGGCGAAGTTGTATTTAATACAGCCATGGTAGGATATACCGAGAGCCTTACAGACCCTAGTTACGCTGGGCAGTTAATGACCCTCACCTACCCTTTAATCGGTAATTATGGTGTACCTTCGAGCGACATGGGACCGAACAATCTTCCCCTATTTATGGAAAGTGAAAAGATTCATGCAGAGGCAATTATCGTTTCGGATTACAGTGAACAATACAACCACTGGAATGCGAAAAAAAGTCTTGCAGCATGGCTCAAAGAAGAGAAGGTCGTAGGTATCACAGGAATAGATACCCGAGAATTGACCAAGATACTTCGAGAGAAAGGAAGTATGAAAGGTAAGATTGTATTTGAAAATGATGATGAAATAGACTTTATCGACCCTAATCTCATCAACCAAGTAGCAAAAGTAAGTTGCACTGAAGTTATCAGATACAATGAGGGCGCAGATAAGAAAAAAGTAGTTCTCATGGATTGTGGAGTAAAGAGCAATATCATCAGATGCTTGATAAAACGTGATGTAGAAGTAATCAGAGTCCCTTGGGATTACGATTTCAATGGTTTAGAATATGATGGCCTATTCATCTCAAACGGTCCAGGTGACCCAGATACCTGCGAACAGGCGGTCGTTAATATTCGCAAAGCAATGACCGACGAGACACTACCTATCTTCGGAATCTGCATGGGTAATCAATTGCTATCCAAAGCAGGAGGTGCCAAGATATATAAGCTCAAATATGGACATAGAAGCCATAACCAACCGGTACGTCAAGTCGGAACTAACCGCTGTTTTATCACCAGTCAGAATCATGGTTTTGCGGTAGATAATGACACACTATCAGCAGATTGGGAACCTCTATTTATCAATATGAATGACCAATCCAACGAAGGAATTAAACATGTACGCAATCCATGGATGTCAGCTCAATTTCATCCTGAAGCATCTTCAGGTCCAGTAGATACTGACTTCTTATTTGATGATTTCGTAGCATTGCTTTAAAGTCCTCTATTTACTTCACCATTAACAACATGATTTTATGATTGACAAAAAAATAAAGAAAGTGCTACTCCTTGGTTCAGGTGCATTGAAGATAGGAGAAGCCGGCGAATTTGATTATAGCGGTTCACAAGCATTGAAAGCAATGAAGGAAGAAGGCATAAAGACTGTTCTTATCAATCCTAACATTGCCACAGTGCAAACTTCAGAAGGTATTGCTGATGAGATTTATTTCTTACCCGTAACGCCTGATTTTGTGGAGCGAGTCATCGAAAAAGAACGACCACAAGGTATCTTATTAGCTTTCGGAGGACAAACAGCTCTCAACTGTGGAGTAGCCCTATTCAAGAGCGGCGTACTCGAAAAGTACAACGTACAAGTACTAGGTACTCCAGTACAATCAATTATCGATACTGAGGACCGTGATATCTTCATCGACAAGCTCAATGAGATTGATGTGAAGACTATCGACAGTGAGGCAGTAGAAACGATAGATGCAGCGAAACGGGCAGCTAAGAAACTCGGTTACCCTATCATTTTACGAGCTGCTTATGCCCTAGGCGGTCTCGGTTCAGGATTCTGCGACAACGCAGAGGAACTAGAAGAATTGGCACGCAAAGCCTTCTCTTTCTCTCCTCAAGTACTCGTCGAAAAGAGTTTGAAAGGCTGGAAAGAAATAGAATATGAAGTGGTAAGAGACCGCTTTGACAACTGTATCACAGTATGTAACATGGAGAATTTTGACCCACTAGGTATCCATACAGGTGAATCCATCGTCATCGCCCCATCTCAGACACTAACCAATGCAGAATATCACAAGCTAAGAGAACTATCTATCCGCATCATCCGTCATATTGGGATCGTAGGAGAATGTAATGTTCAATATGCCTTCGACCCTGTAAGTGAAGACTATCGTGTGATAGAAGTCAATGCCCGACTCTCTCGTTCTTCGGCATTAGCATCAAAAGCAACCGGTTATCCATTGGCGTTTGTCGCATCGAAATTAGCTCTTGGCTATGGACTCTTTGATTTGAAAAACTCAGTCACCAAAACTACCCCAGCCTTTTTCGAACCAGCACTAGATTACTGTGTATGTAAGATTCCTCGTTGGGATTTAGGTAAGTTCTCAGGAGTAGATCGCGAACTAGGTTCATCCATGAAATCTGTAGGAGAAGTCATGGCTATCGGTCGTACCTTTGAAGAAGCCATTCAGAAGGGATTGCGTATGATTGGACAAGGGATGCATGGTTTTGTCGAAAATAGAGAAATTAAAATTGACGACGTAGACAAAGCACTCCACCAACCGACAGACAATCGTATCTTCGTCATCAGTAAGGCCTTTCGTGCTGGCTACACAGTAGACCAGATTCATGAATTGACCATGATTGATAAGTGGTTCTTATATAAGTTGAGAAGTATTGTCGACACCTCTGAGGAGATGACAAAATACAATGTCCTTACCGATTTGCCAAAAGAATTACTTCGCAAAGCAAAGGTTCAGGGATTTTCAGATTTCCAAATCGGGCGAGCTATCTTCGGAGAAGCAAATGATGATATGGAGCAAGTGCTTTTGGACGTGCGTAAACAGCGTAAAGCGCTTGGGATTCTTCCTGTAGTCAAACAGATAGACACACTTGCTGCAGAATTTCCTGCTCAAACCAACTATCTATATATGACTTATAGCGGTATTGCAAATGATATCGAATATGAAAATGATGACCGTTCCATTGTCGTACTAGGTTCTGGAGCATACCGTATCGGATCCTCCGTAGAATTTGACTGGTGCGGGGTGCAAGCACTCAATACCGTTCGCAAGTCAGGATACCGCTCAGTGATGATTAATTACAATCCAGAGACGGTATCGACAGATTATGATATGTGTGACCGACTTTACTTCGACGAATTGACCTTCGAGCGTGTCATGGATATCATGGACTTAGAGATGCCTCATGGAGTCATCGTCTCTACCGGTGGTCAGATCCCGAATAACTTAGCCATGCGCCTAGACGAACAGCAAATCAATATATTAGGAACGACAGCCAAAAGTATCGACAATGCGGAAGACAGAGAGAAATTCTCTGCTATGCTAGACCGTATCGAAGTAGACCAACCTCGTTGGCAAGAGTTGTCATCGATGAAAGATGTCAACGTATTTATCGAAGAAGTTGGATTCCCTGTACTGGTTCGCCCATCATATGTGCTCTCGGGTGCAGCGATGAATGTATGCTCAAATCAAGAGGAACTGGAACGCTTCTTACTTCTCGCAGCAAATGTAAGTAAGAAACATCCTGTTGTAATCAGCCAGTTCATAGAACATGCGAAAGAAGTAGAGATGGATGCTGTAGCTCAAGATGGTGAAGTGATTGCCTATGCTATCTCCGAACATATCGAGTTTGCTGGTGTACACTCAGGAGATGCTACCATTTCGTTTCCTCCTCAAAAATTGTATGTCGAAACCATGAGACGAATCAAACGCATCAGTCGTAAGATTGCCAAGGAACTCAATATCACTGGTCCATTCAACATCCAATATTTAGCCAAAGATAATGACATAAAGGTCATCGAATGCAACTTACGTGCTTCACGTAGCTTCCCATTCGTGAGTAAGGTGTTGAAGATTAATCTTATTGAGCTAGCGACACGAGCGATGCTTGGTGAACAAGTCGAAGCACCTAAGAAGAATCTATTTGACCTCGACTACGTAGGAATCAAGGCATCCCAGTTTAGCTTCAACCGATTACAAAAGGCCGACCCTGTACTTGGAGTAGATATGGCATCTACCGGTGAAGTAGGCTGTATCGGAGAGGACTTGAACGGAGCCATCTTACGAGCTATGTTATCGGTAGGCTTACGAATTCCAAAGAAAGATGTCCTTCTATCGACTGGTAATGTCAAGCAAAAAGCAGGCATGGTAGATGCTGCTACCCTACTAGTCAAAAATGGTTTCAACCTCTGGGGAACTGAAGGGACAGCCAAGAGTCTGCAAGATAGCGGTATCCCATGTCGTGTTGCCCATTGGCCAAGTACACCCGATATGCAGCCACAAGCTACAGATTTGATGCGTGATGGCAAGATTGACCTAGTGGTCAATATCCCTAAGAATTTGACTGTACGCGAGCTATCCAATGGGTATAAGATTAGACGTGCTGCGATAGATTCGAATATTCCATTGATTACAAACCCTCGATTAGCTAGTGCCTTTATCAATGCTTTCTGCAATCAGAAAATTGAAGACCTAGAAATCAAATCTTGGGCTGAGTATAAATAGATTTATCCTAACATAGAGAGAGTGGCTGTTTCAACATACTTGTGATACAGCCACTTTTTTTCTCCTTATATAATTGGATAATGGATTCAAAAATCATACTTTTACCCAAAACAGAGAAAATATGGAATTAGAGAAAAAAACATTTGACTTCTTACGAGCGCTCGATAAGCATAATGAGAGAACATGGTTCAAAGAACACAAACCAATTTATGATGACTGCTTAGCAAATGCCAAAAACGTCTTCGAAGAGATTCTCAAGAAACTTGAGATACATGATAGGATCGAACAACAGAAGGTCTATCGTATCTATCGTGACATTCGTTTTTCCAAGGACAAGACTCCTTATAATCCTCGTTTTGCCACTGATTACAGACGTCTGGGAAATGATAGAAGTTGTGATTATTTTCTCCAAGTTAAACCCAATGAGAGTGTAGTCATAGGTGGGATATGGCTTCCTGAAAAAGATCGCCTTCTGAGAATAAGAAAAGAGATTGCTATCGATGATAGTGAATTCAGAGAGATACTCTCAGATAAAACCTTTATTCATTATTTTGGAGATAAATTTGAAGGGGAGGAATTGAAAACTGGTCCTAAGGGTTTTGATAAGAATCATCGAGCTATTGACTTGCTCAAGAAAAAGAGTTACCTAGCGATTCGAAAATTCTCTGATGAAGAAGTGCTATCTGAGCATTTTATCGAAGAAGTCGACCAGACATTTAAGGCCATGCGTCCGATGTTTGATTTGATTAGTGATATCCTTTCGACAAACCTCAATGGAGAACCTATCTAGTCTCTCGTTAGCAGTCCATTTGTTCATAAAACAGGCTTTTTGCTCTCTTTTTGATTTTCATAAGAGAGATTATAAAAGAAGGGGTTAATGATTTTCTGGTAAATCATTTACAGAAAAGTGATAATCGTAACGATAGATGCTAAAGGAAAGCCTTTATAACCATTGTGACGACCTATCAAAAGCAAAGTAAAACTTCGTGGTTACCATGATAGGACTTAAGTCTTACTTTGGTAACGACCCATGGTTATCACAAAAGCCACTTAAAAAATCTTTTTTAATCAACAGGGGAGAACAGTAAATGCTATTTTTTACCGAATTAGTTGCTCTAAGCCATTTCTCACCCTTATTTTTCTGTCGGAATATCTGGTATCCGTACGACTGCAATCGAATAGTATAAATGCTCCTTTTTTTATTCACATTTCATCAAAATGACTTTTTGACGATTTTTTTTAGCTATTAGTGACAAAACGAAAAAAGAGATACCTCTGTGAGAAGTATCTCTTTTTTCGTTTCTATTTACTGACTATGCTTCAGTATCCTTATCTAGGTTGACTATGAAAGTGGTTGCTCCAATAGTCACAATATCACCATCTGCTAAGCGCCGTCTATCTTTGTCCTCCAAAAGGTCATTTTGTATAAAGGTACCCGTGACACTAGGAGCATCACGCAATGTATAAGTAAGAACTCCTTTTTTGTTTCGTTTGATAGTAATCATACAATGACGTCTATCCATAGACATGTCACTCGATTCAATCGGAACATTAATCACAGTACCTACACATCTACGACCAATCACATTTTCTCCTTCAAAGAGAGGTAATTCTTGATGAAATCCGAATACATTTTCAATCACACTGATGGAACCCCGCTGAATCGGTTCTTGTTCATCCGTATTGCTTGAGCTACTAGCAGATGTCGATTGGCTAGCATTTGTCTTTTTCTTCTTGGCTGTAATCTTGATAGTAAATTGTTTGCCGCAATGTTCACAGACAAACACTAAACTTTGTCCTACACTATATTTAGTCTCGTCAAAGGCTAACCATTCGTCACACTTGGGACATCTAAGTCGCTTCATCCTATTTTTCTATTACTTGATTAATGGTACATTGTCGTACCAATGATATTGCTAAGTTTCTGTCACTTAATTACGTATGATAAGCATCCATGAAGACTGCATATCTGGAATTTCTCTTAATTGGGTCAAGGCAGTTGAGGCATCTGTACGATTGGTATATTCACCAGCTGAAAGTCTATATTTGCCGTTACGAACCACACAAGTCAACTTTTTGCCTATAGATTTTCCTATCCGGACAGATTCTCTGTCAGCATCTTCTTGACTCTTACAACTAGCCACAATCAGATAATAAGATTTAGCTGATTTAGCCACCGCAACAGGTTGATGCTGAGCTGTTGATGGTTTGGCAGCAGCCGTTTTATGGGCAACGGTATTCACACTTGGTGACTTGACAGTCACTACAGCTGCCTTAATAACGCTACTCGCTACCGAATCACTTGGATTGATTTGCTCAGTCTGAGGAATTACTTGTTCAAATAAGTTCATCGGAATGATTTCAGCATAGTTACTTCCATTGGTTGACGTATTGCCTACCGGTTTGGAAAGTACAAGGAAGAGTAAGATTGCTGCCGCTGCAGTAGCGACGATTCGCATAGGAGTATTGACCAATTTCACTAACTGACCAAACTTAAACGAAGTTTCCTTACTGATTGGTTCCAAGTCAGCAACCCTTGTTTTTTCTTCTTTATCTTGCTTACTGTCTTGTGTGTCTACCGGTTTGGTTTTGGTAGCTGTCACAAGTGGAGTCAATGTAGCTTCAAGTGCAGCGAGTTGTCGTTTCTTCTCGATGCCCTCAAGGGTATCAAGATGGAATGAAGACAATCCATATAGAGATGGCGAAGTCAACACCTCTGTATAAGGAATGAACAAATATTTCTGGTTCATCGTAAATCGAAGTTGACCTATATTAGGTAAGTCAAACATTCCGTCATGATGAATCTGCTTGGTGAGTAATTTCACTTGATGAGCAATCTCTTTGGTTGCTTCAGGAAAACTCATACCATAAGCTGTCATATACGATTGGGCTAGAAGTCCATCGTTGAGTTTTAATTGGGGGTTAAACGCTATTTCACGTCTAGGGGGCATATAGAGTTGTTCCGTCTCGTTGAATTTTGACGACACATAATGTGCGACAAAACCGCCTAACTGAGGAACGATTACACAGTCATTTTCCAATAACAAATGAGCTATGTGATGAGCTATTTCTGTCTTCATACGCTTATCAGGTATTAGTTACTACGTTTATCTGTCGTTTTGCCTTTAGAAAACCTTGGATTTCTTCGTCCTTGAGGTCGTTTTCCTGAGTTGTTTGAACTAGAACTACGTTTGTTGCTATGTCCACCATTTCTCTTAGGATAGCGACGGACTTCTGGCTTATATTCAGGACCTTCACCTAATTCTTCTGGAATAGGCACCTTAAATATATCTTTATCTAAAAACTTCTCTATGTCTTTAAATGAGGATTGCTCCATCTCACTGACAAAGGTAATAGCCACCCCATCAGTATTCGCACGTGCTGTACGGCCGATGCGGTGTACATAGTCTTCGCTATCGTGAGGTACATCATAATTGATAACCAATCGGATATCCTCTACATCAATTCCACGGGCTACAATATCCGTTCCTACAAGAATATTAATCTTGGCAACTTTAAAATCATGAAGTGTATCTTCTCGTTGTTTCTGATCTAAGTCAGAATGAATCTCTGCCACATTGAGGTGCTGACGCTTAAGTGCTTTCGTTACTTCTTTGCATTTCAATTTGCTCGAAGCAAAAATCAGTACCCGCTCCGGTACTTCATCTTTGAACAATTCTTGCACCAAGGTTAATTTTTGAGCTTCATAGCAGATATAGGCTGCTTGAAGAATCTTTTCAGCTGGTTTACTGACGGCTAATTTTATCTCTGCAGGATTGTTCAATATATTGTTTGCCAATTTCTGAATCTTTGCAGGCATAGTAGCCGAAAACATAATCTTCTGACAAGTAGCCGGTAGAAGCTTCACTATCTGCATGATATCTTCATAGAATCCCATATCAAGCATGCGGTCGGCTTCATCCAACACAAAGAAACTCACAGCAGACAAATCGACATATCCCAAAGAGATATGACTCAAGAGTCGACCTGGAGTAGCGATTACCATATCAGCCCCCATCTTCAGTCCCCGTTGTTGCTGACCATATTGTGGTCCAGTACCGCCGCCATATACAGCGACACTATTCACAGGAATGAAATAAGAGAATCCTTCCATCTGCTGATCTATCTGCATGGCCAATTCACGAGTCGGTGACATCACGATGCAATTAATCTTGTTCGACGGATATTCTCCTTTACTTAGTTGACTGATGATAGGCAATAAAAACGCTGCCGTCTTGCCTGTACCTGTTTGAGCTACCGAGATAAGGTCTCGTCCTTCTATGATTAAAGGTATTGAAGACGATTGTACTGGAGTACATTCGTCAAATTGCATAGCATCAAGTGCATCCAATACGGCATTTTCTAATGGGAGTTCTGAAAATTTCATTTATCTTATTGTCATCAAATTGTTAGCGACAGACCTAAGCACCCTATTCATAAGGCATTAGGATATTTACATAATTGTTACAAAGGTAATAAAATATTAGGGCGGATAAAAACTTTTAGCTACATTTGTATTCAGAATTAAATCATTTTGTAAGACAAAACGAAAATAATGACTACAAACCGTATCAGCATACAAAAAAATGCGATGACCTATGGTACTTATATGGGTCTCTTTTGGATAGCCAAATTTATCCTTTTCCCACTCGGGTTCAGTTACAGTTTACTATTTCTTCTCTTTTTTGCACTCACAATAGCAGTTCCTTTTATCTGCTACAAGATGACAAAGAATTTTCGAGATACCAAATTAAACGGATCCATTAATTGGTTTCAAGCATGGGCTTTTAATCTATTCGTCTTCTTATTTGCTGCTCTCCTTACGGGCGTTGCTCACTACACCTATCTCCAATTTATCGACCATGGATATATTATAGAGAGCTATGATAAGGTATTGACTGCAGCTAAACTCCAGACGAAATCCATGGCACTTGAGGATAGTGGGGCTCAATTGCAAGACCAATTTACTCAAGTTCAGAAGATGATTAATTCGTTTAGGAATATCAAACCGATAGAGATAGTCTATCAATTATTTACTCAAAACATTTTCTGGGGGAATATTCTAGCACTATTTATCGCTTTTATAGTACCTAAAAAATCAGCTGTGCTCCCAACAAAAACAGTAGATGAATAAAATGGAAAAAAAATCTGTAAATATATCGGTAGTTATCCCACTTTACAATGAGGAAGAGTCTTTACCTGAATTGACTAATTGGATAAAGAAAGTAATGAAGGAGAACCATTTTTCGTATGAGGTGCTCTTCATTGATGATGGAAGTACTGACCAATCATGGAAGGTAGTTCAAGAATTAGCTTCTGAAGATAGTGAACATATCCGAGGAGTTAAATTCCGTAGAAATTATGGTAAATCCCCTGCCCTAAATACGGGTTTTCAGCGGGTTCATGGTGAAGTAATCATCACGATGGATGCTGATTTGCAAGATTCTCCTGATGAAATCCCTCGACTTTATAATATGATTGTCAATGAGGGCTATGACTTGGTCTCTGGATGGAAGAAAAAACGATATGACCCGTTGTCCAAAACGATTCCGACAAAGTTGTTCAATTGGACTGCTCGCAAAGTCAGTGGAGTAAAAAATCTTCATGATTTCAACTGTGGTCTCAAGGCTTATCGCTACGATGTCACACAGAATATAGAGATATATGGGGATATGCATCGATATATTCCTTATTTGGCCAAAGCGGCTGGGTTTGATAGGATTGGAGAACTTGCAGTTCATCATCAAGCGAGAAAATATGGGTCTTCGAAATTTGGTTTTGACCGTTTCTTCCATGGATATCTTGATCTATTGAGTATCTGGTTCATGACCAAATTTGGACGTAAACCGATGCATATCTTTGGATTACTTGGTTCGCTGATGTTTATACTTGGATTTTTTGCTGTCGTCATTGTAGGTGCTAAGAAATTGTATCTGATGCACATAGGAGCGAAATATGGGTTAGTGACTGACTCTCCTTATTTTTATCTTTCATTGACTACGATGATTCTCGGGACTCAGCTCTTTTTAGCTGGCTTCTTAGGCGAAATGATTTCTAGAAAATCCCCTGATAGAAACCACTATAATATTGAGACAGAGATAGATTAATCCGTCAAAATTAACGATTTATTATGTATCACATTAAGACTAAATACTTCAACTATTGGCTTCTTATCAGTGGCTTATTTGCAGGCTTGTTTATCACGAGTTGTACAGACAGCTATTGTATAAGAAATGATAGAGGCATGGCTAATTTCTATTTCTTCGAACAAGGAGATACAGAGACGCAGTTGGCACTCACCGAATTGACTGTTACGGCTTATGACACTGACTCGGTGCTCATCAACCAAGAGAGTTCTGTCGAAGAGATGAACCTTCCATTGGATGAATCGAGAGATTCTACCGTGTTTATCTTGACATATGCTACAGATGAAGTCACTTCGATACAACTCAAAGATACGATTACTTTGAGTTATACAAGAAGTCCTCAATATCTCGGTGCAGAGTGTGGCACAGCTATATATTATCAGCTCGATGATCAAAAGGTCAGATTTACCACTCATGCCATCAAAGACCTTGAAATTGTAAACCCTTTAATAACTGAAGTAGATGCGCATCACATCAATCTGTTTTACTAGTATCCTATTCGCTGCATTTGCTTGCTTCGGCTCTGTAGACACCTATGCGGTATCTAGCAGACAATTACATAGTGCTGTAGATAGTCTCTCCAATGATACCTTGAAGAAGGATTCGATTCCTTTATCTTTACCTAAGACTGAAACGGTACGTGAAGTGGAACCGAAAAAGAAACTCACACAGAAAGAAATAGATAGACAGGAGAAACGTCGTCTCAAAAGACTAGAGGAAATGACTTTCTCACAGCGAATCAGGGCTTACAAAGGCATGCAGGTGTCATTTGATATCGTAGGACCTGCCAATTATTATTATGGCTATTCTTGGTTACGTACTGAAGCACAACTCAAAGTGAACCTGAATAATCAGTTCTTCCCTGTCGTTGCGTTGGGATATGCCAAATGTGATGACACGACAGATGATATCCAATATAAGACAGCTGCTCCTTACATGCGTATAGGTATGGATTACAATATTAGATGGAAGAACCAAAACGACAATCATCTTTTTCTAGGGTTCAGATATGGTTTTTCTGCCTTCGAGTATGACGTCAGTGCTCCTGATATTGAGGATGGCATATGGGGAGGAACGAATCGTGTCAATTATCAAAATGAGTCTTCTTCGGCTCATTGGTTAGAAGCATTGATTGGTATTCAGACTAAATTATGGGGACCTATCCTCGTGGGATGGGATTTTAGGTATCTGGTGTCTATAGGAATTAAAGAAAATGATCATACCAAGCCTTACTATATCCCTGGATATGGTGAGAATGATGGGCCTAGTTTCATGTTTACGTATCGTCTGATATACAAATTACCTTTATAAATTTACAAACTATTTTATAATATGACAATTTCCAAAACTAAGAGATCTATCTTTTGGTTATTAATCTTATTAGTAGCATCTGCTGTTATCATTAGGAATAATCAAAAGAATCAAGAGGAACAACAAACGTATCAAACGGCTAAAGGAATCGTATTTGGTACTATATATAAGGTAACTTATAAGTATGATAGACCTTTGACAGAGGAAATTACTGCGGAACTCAAACGTTTTGATTATTCATTGTCTACATTCAATAAAAAATCAATCTTATCGAAGATTAATACGAATCAATCGAATGTTCTTGATAGTTTATGTTCTAAGGTATTTCGCCGTTCTATCCAAATAGCGCAGCAAACAGATGGTGCTTTTGATATTACTGTCGCACCACTTGTCAACGCTTGGGGATTTGGTTTCAAAAAACAATATGACTTGTCTCAGCAGAAGATTGATAGCCTCAAACAGTATATCGGGTCTGATAAGATTCATGTCATTGGTGATTCTGTATTGATTAAGGATAATCCAAATATCATGCTGGATTGTTCTGCCGTCGCTAAGGGGTATGCATGTGATGTCATCGGAGATGTCTTGTTGAACCATGGCGTGAAAGATTTTATGGTGGATATCGGCGGTGAATTGACTCTCAAAGGTCATGGCCCTTCTACTAAAAATTGGCGAATAGGCATCAATAGGCCAGTCGATGATAGTCTTAGCGTCAATAATGAGGACTTGTCTATGATTATTGCTCTCACAGATGTAGGTGTGGCGACATCTGGTAATTACCGCAATTTCTATTATAAGGGGGGAAAGAAATATGCACATACTATAGATCCAAGAACTGGATATCCTGTCCAACATAGCTTATTGAGTGCGACCGTGATTGCTGAAGATTGCTTAACTGCTGATGCTACTGCAACCGCATTTATGGTGATGGGATTGGATGAGAGTAAACAATATCTACAACAGCACTCGGATATCAAAGCTTGTCTGATATATGCTGATAAGGGAGGGGCATTGAAACAGTTCATATCTCCTGATATTAAGTCTAAGGTTTCGCAAATAAAGAACGACTAATTTACGTGTCCTTTTTGCCCTCAATAGCGGGGGATAAATATGCTGTAGAGCATCAAAATGTAACAAAATGATAGTTGTTGTGAAAAATATACCTGTTTTTCATTGTTATTCAATTAAGATTTATACCTTTGTTAATACAATAACTGACAAAATATCAATAACCTAATTTAGCATATTAATTATGAATATTGAAAATTTATTAGCCTCTTTAGAGGCAAAACATCCTGGAGAATCTGAGTATCTTCAAGCTGTAAAAGAAGTGTTGATTTCTATCGAAGATGTGTACAATCAACATCCTGAATTCGAGAAAGCTAAAATCATCGAAAGATTAGTTGAACCTGATCGTATCTTCACGTTCAGAGTGACTTGGGTAGACGACAAGGGAGATGTTCAAACCAACCTAGGGTATCGTATCCAATTTAATAATGCTATCGGCCCTTACAAAGGGGGCGTTCGATTCCATGCGTCTGTCACTCCTTCTATCTTGAAATTCTTAGGATTCGAACAGACATTTAAAAATGCGCTGACTACCCTTCCTATGGGTGGTGCTAAGGGAGGTTCGGATTTCTCTCCTCGTGGTAAAAGCGATGCGGAAGTGATGCGTTTTTGTCAAGCATTTATGTTGGAATTGTGGCGTCAGTTGGGTCCTGATATGGATGTGCCTGCTGGAGACATCGGTGTGGGTGGTCGTGAAGTGGGCTACTTGTACGGTATGTATAAGAAATTGACTCGTCAATGTACGGGTACTTTCACTGGTAAAGGACTTGAATTTGGCGGTTCGTTGATTAGACCTGAGGCTACTGGCTTCGGCGGACTTTATTTTGTTCATCACATGCTTGACCATGCAAATATTGATATCAAAGGCAAGACTGTTGCTATCTCAGGATTTGGTAATGTGGCATGGGGTGCTGCTACCAAAGCTACTGAACTAGGAGCTAAGGTCGTGACTATATCTGGACCTGATGGTTATATCTATGACCCTGAAGGCATCAGTGGAGAGAAGATTGATTTTATGCTCGAATTGCGTGCTACGGGTGAAGACATCGTCGCTCCTTATGTAGATGAGTTCCCTAGTGCTAAGTTTATCGCTGACAGACGTCCTTGGGAGGTGAATGTTGATATTGCACTTCCTTGTGCTACTCAGAATGAACTTAACGGCGAAGATGCACAACATCTTATTGATAACAATATTCTTTGTGTAGGCGAAATCTCTAATATGGGATGTACTCCTGAAGCGATTGACTTATTTATCGAAAAAGAAATATTATATGCTCCAGGTAAAGCTGTCAATGCTGGAGGAGTAGCTACTTCTGGACTTGAAATGTCTCAAAATGCAATGCATATCTCATGGGGAGCCAAAGAAGTTGATGACCGATTACATCATATCATGGAGGGGATTCACTCTCAATGTATCAAATATGGTACGCTTCCTGATGGATATATCAATTATGTCAAAGGGGCTAATATAGCTGGTTTCATGAAAGTGGCTCATGCTATGCTCGCTCAAGGAATCTATTAGATTAAAGAGACGATTTTATAAATCAATTCATATAAAAAGACGCTGCAAAGAAATTTCTTTGCAGCGTTTTTTTGGTATTTACATAGATGCTAAGTGTGTTTTTTATATCTTTGTGTGATATTATAATTAAATCAATAGATTTTTTAACAAACTATTAAAATAAGCTTATGGCACTACATTCAGAACTTAAGTTCAGAAGAGATCTTATACGCAAGGCAATGGCAGATAACAACATTGATGCTGCGCTTATTACCTGCAATACTAATTTATTATATACTTGCGGACAAATAATCAGTGGATATATCTATATCCCGATTAATAGTCCAGCCATCTTATTTATCAAACGACCTAATACGATTCGTGGCGAACAAGTGGAACATATACGCAAACCCGAACAAATCGTTGAGTTGCTCGAGAGTCGTGGCATCCCTGCCCCTACTCGTCTAATGCTTGAAGGGGATGAGATTCCTTTTACTGAATATCAACGATTGGCTGCGTTGTGGGCGGATGCAGATGTCGTAAATGGCACTCCATACATGCGTCAGGTGCGTACGATTAAGACTGATTTGGAATTGAATCTCTTTAGACGTGCTGGACAGTCACATGTCAAGGCTTATAGCCGAATCCCTGATTGCTACAAAGAGGAGATGACGGACCTTGAATTTTCTATCGAAATAGAAAGAATCATGCGCCAAGAGGGGAATTTAGGAATCTTCAGAATATTTGGACGTTCTATGGAAATCTTTATGGGTAGCATCCTCGCTGGGGATAATGCAACTGAACCGTCTCCTTATGATTTTGCTTTGGGAGGTGCTGGTCTAAATGCTTCTATCCCTGTAGGATTAAGTGGCAAACGATTGACTCCTGGAACGAGTGTGATGGTAGATATGGGAGGTAATTTTAATGGATATATGTCTGACATGTCGCGCGTATATTCTATTGGTGACCTTCCACAAAAGGCTTATGATGCGCATCAGGTTTGTCTTGACATTTCTCATGAGTTGTCTGAGACTGCTAAACCGGGTACTGTATGCTCAGAGATGTACGATAAAGCACTCAAGATGGTTTCTGATGCGGGATTTGCTGATTGTTTCATGGGAACTCGTCAACAGGCTAAGTTTATAGGACATGGCTTGGGACTTGAAATCAATGAATTGCCTGTCATCGCGAAAAATTCGAATATGGAGCTTGCACCTAACATGGTACTGGCTTTGGAACCTAAAATCGTGCTTCCGGGCGTCGGTCCTGTCGGAGTAGAGAATACATGGATTGTGACTGAAGAGGGATTGGAGTGTACGACTCGTTCACCTGAAGGTATCATCAAATTATAAACTTTCGAGAAGATATTGACAATGGGATATGATTTAATTTCGATTATTGGTGCTACGGCTACTGGAAAAACAGGATTGGCTGTTGCACTTGCTGACCGAATCAAAAGTGAAATTATTAGTGCTGATTCTCGTCAGGTTTATAGAAATATGGATATCGGAACGGGGAAAGATCTGGACGAGTATTCATTAGATGGCCATCATATCCCTTATCATCTTATCGATATCAGAGAAGCGGGTGAGAAGTATAACTTATTTGAATACCAAAGGGACTTCAATGCTTGCTTCGAGGAGATGAAGAGTAGACAGATTAACTATCCTATCGCTTGTGGAGGAACTGGCTTGTATATTGAATCTGTATTGAAGGGTTATCAGTTGGTTCCTGTACCTGAGAATAAAGCCTTGCGGAGTACGCTTGAATCTTGCTCTATGGCAGAACTTGAATTGCGATTGAGAGGACTGATTGATGTACACAATACAACTGATTTTGACACCAAGAAACGGGCGATAAGAGCTATTGAGATAGCAGAATATAATCGTGAACATGAACTGGAAAAAACTACTTCAGAGCCCCTCAATAGTTTGCTTATCGGCATGGAGATTAGTCGTGACTTGCGGCGTGAACGCATCTCCCAACGATTGCATGAACGAATCAGTCAGGGAATGATTGATGAGGTCGAAGCGTTGCTGGACAATGGAGTTCCACCAGAGAATCTATTGTATTATGGATTGGAGTATAAGTTTGTGACGCTTTATCTACAACATGTGTTGTCTAAGAAGGAGATGATTAAACAGCTAGAGATTGCAATTCATCAGTTTTCTAAACGCCAAATGACTTGGTTCAGGGGCATGGAGAGACGGGGATTCCATATTCATTGGCTACCTGTCACTGATACTATCGAGAGTCGAGTCAACAGGATAGTTGACTTACTAAAAAGAGAGGATGACAATATAAAAATTTAAAATATGAATGAGAAATGGGGAATCATATATCACTCTAGAGCTGGTGCTAATAACACGAATAAGCAATGGGAAAAGATTTTACAATATCTTGCCCAAAGAGAGGTAGCCTATGACTATTTCCAAAGTGAGGGCTATGGCTCTGTGGAAAGGTTAGCGGGTATCCTCACCGAAAATAAATATACCACTATTGTTATCGCTGGGGGGGATGGGTCCTTAAATGACATGCTTAATGGAATCATTAATCATGCGACTGCTGAACAACTCAACATTATTCATATAGGGATTATTCCTATAGGAATGAGTAATGATTTTGCTTCTTTTTGGGACATCAATTCTGACTATCGTAAGGCTATTGATTATATCATTGCTGGTCGCATCCGTCGAATTGATGTGGGACGCTGTACTTTTCATAATAAGAAGGTTAATAAAAAGATTTCTCGATATTTCTTGAATGCTGTCAATATCGGTTTGAGCGAGAAGATGCTTCGAATCATCGACCAGGCAAATCGGTTCTGGGCATGGCGGCTGACGGCTTTCTTTGAATCTTTAGTGGTGTTGCTGTTCGAAAAAAAACGATACCGTATGCAGTTGCAAATCGGAGATGAGAAAATCAAAGGGTATTATATGACTGTGTGCATTGGCAATTCACAGGCTTGGGGACAGACGCCTAGTGCCATTCCGTACAATGGTTACCTTGATGTTTCGTTGATCCGACGTCCTCTGGGTTGGGGCAATTTCATCAAGGGGATTTGGTTACTCATCAATCATCAATTACTCAACCTTAAAGAGGTCAACGTGTATAGAGGGAAGAATATTCGTGTCATCAATGCTAGAAACGCAAATATTGACTTGGATGGCAGAGCCTTGGGCAGACATTATCCGCTCGATGTGGATATACTGCCTGAATTTATTAATCTCATTATTCCATAACGAGATATTTAATATATCTCTTAACTATTAATTAATTAGACAATGAACAAAATATTTACAACAGATCAACTAATCAATAATAAGTCGAACAATTTCTTTTTGTTAGCTGGTCCGTGTGTCATTGAAGGGGAAGATATGGCTTTGCGTATCGCAGAACGTGCCGTGGAAATTACAACTAAACTCAATATACCGTACGTTTTTAAAGGCTCTTACCGAAAAGCTAACCGCTCACGTATCGATTCTTTTACTGGAATTGGGGATGAAAAGGCATTGAAAATCCTACGAAAGATTAATGAAACATTTGATATCCCTACAGTTACTGATATTCATACTGCAGAAGAGGCAGCGATGGCTGCTGAATATGTAGATGTGTTACAAATTCCGGCTTTCTTGTGCCGACAGACTGATTTGTTAATCGCTGCTGCCAAAACGGGTAAAATTATAAATATCAAAAAAGGACAATTCCTATCTCCTGATGCGATGCAGTTTGCTGGACAGAAAGTGATTGATTCGGGCAATAATCAGGTGATGCTAACCGAGAGAGGTACTACTTTTGGATATCAAGATCTAATCGTAGATTATAGGGCTATCCCTCAGATGCAAGCCTTTCATTGGCCTGTCATCTTGGATGTCACTCATTCTTTACAACAACCGAATCAAAAAGCGGGGGTCACTGGTGGACAACCGGAAATGATTGAAACTGTTGCCAAAGCGGGAATAGCTACTGGTGCTGATGGCTTGTTTATAGAGACGCATGAAAATCCTTCTGTGGCAAAGAGTGATGGAGCAAATATGCTTAGACTTGACCTTTTAGAGGATTTACTCACTAAGTTAGTTAGAATCAGAGAAGCAATACAATAACAGAACTAGATCTGTTAAAATAGACTAAAGATTGAGCCTTTTTGCAATTTATCGTACTTCTATGACGTCTTATTAGCTGAAGAAAAAAAGAATTTTTCCAATAGATATTCATCTAAATTTAAAAACAAATGAAAAAACAAATGAAAAAGATTTTTCTTTTATGCTTGGCTATGATGGCTGGCAGTTTGTGCACGCTTAGTGCTCAGCAAATGCCCCCTATCCCCCAAGATAAGGCTATTATAGTAGGAAAACTACCTAACGGGCTAACTTACTACATCCGTCACAATGATTTTCCTAAGAATAGAGTACAATTCCATATTGCACAAAAGGTGGGCTCTGTTCTTGAAGAACCTGAACAAAGAGGATTAGCTCACTTCTTGGAACATATGTCGTTCAACGGAACAAAGAATTTCCCTGGCGACGAAAAGGGCTTGGGCATCTTACCATGGTGCGAAGAACATGGACTTAAATTTGGAGTCGACATCAATGCATTTACGGCTATGGACAAGACGGTATATAAAATTATCAATGTTCCTGCTGACCAAACTGCTGTGGTCGATTCATGTATCCTTATCCTTCACGATTGGTCTCATGACTTGCTCCTTTCTGATAAAGAAATCGATAAGGAACGTGGGGTGATTCTTGAAGAACTTCGTTCTAGAGATAATGCTCAGATGAGAAGTATACAGAAAATTGCTGAACAGGTTTATGGAGACCAAAAATATGCTGATTGCCTCCCTGGAGGTAGCATGGATATTGTTGCTAACTTCAAATATGATACTTTGAGAAGATATTATCACAAATGGTATCGTCCTGACTTACAGGGAATCATCATCGTCGGGGATATCGATCCTGCGAAGATTGAAGCTGAAATCAAAAAGACATTTGCTGATATCAAGGCTCCTGTAAATCCTGCAGAACGGGTGTACTATCCAGTTGCTGACCATGATGACCCAATCGTCGCTATCGCATCTGATAAAGAAGCTACAAGGTCTACTGCTAGTTATGAGTTTGTCTACAAAGCGCCTACTAGAGAAGAAAGAACCTCGATGAATTACTTACTTGGTGAGTATCTTAGTGACTTAGCTGTATCAATGCTTGATCAACGATATAGTGAGATTACTAACAAATCAAATGCACCATTTGTGGCTGCTGGATCTTCTGATTCTTCTTTCTTGCTTTCTGAGATGGTCACTAATTCTTTTGGCTCAAGAGCTATATTGAAGGAGGATAATATCTTAGGGGGTATCAAAGCTATGATCGTGGAACTTGAACGTGCGAAACGTTTCGGATTCACGGCTTCGGAATATGCCCGTGCGCGTGCTGAATATCTTCTTAGTGTTGAAAATGCTTATAAGGAAAGAGCGAAACAAACAAATACTGAGTTGGCACAGACTTGCATCGATAATTTTATAAGTGGAGAGCCAATGCCTAGTATCGAGCAATATTATACGCTAATCAATCAGATTGCTCCTAATATCCCTGTAGAGGCTCTTAACCAGAGCTTCCCTTCTATGTTTACCAAAGAGAATCAGGTGTTATATGTAATGATGCCTAAAAAAGAGGGATTGGTGCAACCGACTAAGGAACAAATTCTAAATGTTCTTAGTGAGGTGAAGACTATGGATCTTAAACCTTACGTGGATGAGGTGAGCAATGAACCACTCATGAAGAATAAACCAGCTCCGGGTAAGGTCATCAAAACTGAAAATGGAGTATTTGGAACTAAGGTTCTAACATTGTCCAATGGCGCTAAGGTTTATATCAAACCAACCAAATTGAAGGCTGACCAAATCTTATTCCAAGGATTTAGTTGGGGTGGTCAATCATTGTATGACAAAGACTATATCGACGTCAAAGCAGCTGGTGAGGTAGCTACTATCGGTGGATTTGGTGCATTTAGTACCACTGACTTGACCAAGGTACTTGCGGGAAAGAATGCTAGTCTTTCTGCAAATATAGGTACGGTAAACGAAAGTGTAACGGGTAATTGCTCTCCTAAGGATTTGGAGACAATGCTTCAGTTGAATTATCTTGCCTTTACGTCTCCTAGAAAAGATGAGGATGCATTTAAGTCTTGGAAGGAACGTTCGATTGCTATGCTTAAAAATGCTGAAGCAAATCCTATGACTGCTTTTAGAGATAGCTTGAACAAAGCATTGTATGTAAACAATCCTTTTGCTAATCGATTTAAGGTTGCTGATGTTGATAAAGTAAATTATGATCAGTGTATCAAGATTTATAAGGAGCGTTTTGCCAATGCAGGTGATTTCGTCTTCAATTTTGTCGGAAATATTGATTTGACTCCTGAAAATATTGCTTTGATTGAACAGTATATTGGTGGACTTCCTGGAAATGAAATGAAGGAAAAAGCAAATATGGAGGTTATAAAGAATCGAACTGGCAATTTTGCTATTGATTTCTCTCAAAAACAGGAGATGGTCAAGAAGAGTGTATTCAATGATTACAGCATGAATGTCAAATATACTCCTAAGAATATATTGACTGGTAGAATATTTGGTTCTATCATGGAAATACGTTACTTGCAATCACTTCGTGAAGATCAAGGTGGTACTTATAGCCCAATGGTTTATGCCAGTCTATCAAAGAATCCAAATGAAAAAGCTTCATTTATCGTTTATTTCGATACAAATCCTGATGCTTATCCTAAATTAGCCAAAACAGTGGTTGAGGAATTTGATGATATGAGTGAGCATGGTCCTTCTGACTTGAATATGCAGAAAGTTAAGAGTAACATGATCAAGAAACATGAACAGTCTGTCAAATTGAATAGTTACTGGTTAGGTGTTATCAATGAAATGCAACAGACTGGTACTGATTATAGTACTGACTACAATAAGATTGTTGAGAGTATCACTAAAAAAGATATTCAGAACTTTAGTAAAAAGCTTCAAAAAGCTGATTCTTATGTTCGAGTAACGATGACAACGGCTACTGAAAAGTAATTCGATTCGGTTTATCCTAAATTTGGGCAGGTATATCTTCAAGATATACCTGCCTTTTTTATTTGTGGATATCGAGCAAGACAAGAAAAAACAATAGATTTATTTTCATAGCTGCTATTAAAGATGTACATTTGTGATTGAGATTTTAGCGTTCTCGCTTTTTCTGATTTTTACCTTGCGGGGCGAACTGCTTAATCTCCCAAGTTATCAAAAACCACAATTTTAACCAAACAATAAAATGGCAAAAAAAGATTCTTCTGCTAACAAAGACCTAAATATGGCTGGCAAACTCAAAGCTTTGCAGGCTACAATGGATAAAATAGATAAGAACTTCGGTAAGGGTTCTATCATGCGTCTAGGAGATGAAACAATCGTTCCTGTCGAAGTAATCCCTTCAGGTTCTATCGCTCTTAATGCTGCACTGGGTGTAGGCGGTTATCCTAGAGGCCGAATAATAGAAATTTATGGTCCAGAGTCGTCTGGTAAAACAACTCTAGCAATTCATGCTATCGCTGAAGCTCAAAAATTAGGGGGAATTGCTGCTATCATTGATGCTGAACATGCATTTGACCGTTTTTATGCAGCTAATCTTGGTGTCGATGTCAATAACTTATTCATATCACAACCTGACAATGGAGAGCAAGCACTCGAGATTACAGAACAGTTGATTCGGTCAAGCGCTATCGATATCGTTGTTGTTGATTCTGTTGCTGCTCTGACTCCAAAAGCTGAAATTGAAGGCGATATGGGAGATAATAAAGTTGGATTGCAAGCTCGTCTGATGTCACAAGCGCTAAGAAAACTAACTGCTGCTGTGAGCAAATCAGGAACGACTTGTATCTTCATCAACCAGTTGCGTGAAAAAATTGGTGTCATGTTTGGTAACCCTGAGACTACGACTGGTGGTAATGCCTTGAAATTTTATTCTTCGATTCGTTTGGATATCAGAAGAAGTACCCAGATTAAAGATGGGGATAATATTCTAGGAAATATGACTAAGGTGAAGGTGGTTAAAAACAAAGTGGCTCCTCCATTTAGAAAATGCCAGTTTGATATCATGTATGGTAAAGGAATCTCTAGAGATGGAGAAATCCTTGACTTAGGTACTGATATGGAAATCATAAAGAAGAGTGGTTCATGGTATAGTTATGAAGGGTCTAAATTGGGACAAGGAAGAGATGCGTCTAAAGAGATGCTAGCTAATAATCCTGAATTAGCTGAAGAAATTGAAGCTAAGATTGCGGCTAATTTCAAAAGTCAAAATGCGCCTGAAGAAACACCAATTAAGAAAGATGAAGAAATCAGTTCTACTGTTGATGAGTAGAATTGCTAAATAAAAATCAATAATGGCAAAGAAGAAAAATAAAAAAGTCGCTCCGAAGAGATTAACTCCAGATGAATATCCTATTCATATAGAGAATCGTTTACGTGAGCGTAAGCAAATGAGATGCCCTATTCCTCAACGACATCTTCTACGCACACAAGAACAATTAGAAGGAATCCGAAAAAGTGCTGAAATCAATACGGGGGTATTGGACTTGGTAGCTAAGGAAATCAAAATAGGTATGTCTACTTTAGATATCGACAAATTAGTTTCGGAATATACTTTCGACCATGGTGCTATCCCTGCTCCACTTAATTATGAGGGGTTCCCTAAAAGTTGTTGTACATCAATCAATGAGGTGGTTTGCCACGGTATCCCTTCTTCGAAGATTATTCTGAAAGAGGGAGATATAGTCAATGTCGATATATCGACTATTCTCAATGGTTATTTCTCAGATGCTTCGCGCATGTTTATGATGGGGGATGTTTCTGAAGAGAAACGGAAACTCGTTCAAGTGACCAAAGAGTGTCTGGAAATTGGTATCGAAGTGGCTCAACCATGGGCACGTATCGGAGATATTGGTGCGGCTATACAAAAGCATGCTGAAGCTAATGGATATGGTGTGGTTCGTGAACTCACTGGACATGGTGTAGGTATCAAATTTCATGAATCTCCTGAAGTGCTGCACTATGGCAGAGCGAATACTGGGATGCTTATTGTTCCTGGCATGACTTTTACAATCGAACCTATGATTAATATGGGTACGGCGGATATTACTGAAGATCCATTAGATGGATGGACTATTAGAACAAGAGATCTTAAGCCTTCTGCCCAATGGGAACATATGCTTCTCATTACGGAAGATGGTAACGAGATTCTAACTAAATAAGATTCTTATAGAACAAGAGTAATCCCTCAATTGAGTATCTCTAGTGAGATGCCTAATTGAGGGATTGTTTTGTTCTGATTATACCTGATTGAGGAATTTAAATCCGAAGTCTAGATTACATAACGTATCTTCGTCGGATAAAATGTTCATAGGCATCTCGTGCACTCCCATCGTGTAAATAAATAATTCCGCATGCGACAAATCCTTTCTTCTGCAATAGACTCGACATGTATATATTGTCTTTATGAGTGTCTACTCGTATAGAATAAAGATGTAAGTCTTTACACATTTGCATCGCTTTGTCAAAAATATAACGAGCAATCCCTTGATGAAGGTATTCGGATTTCACAGTCATACGATGAATAACCATATATGGCGTCTCTGAAGGGGTCAACCATTGCCCCTCTATCTTTTCATAAGTCGGTTCGCCTGAAGCTGAAAGCATGGCAGTGGCGACTATTTCGTTTTCGTTTATCACGACATAACTTTCATCGTTGGCTATATCCTGTGCTAATGTTTCGCGATTTGGATAGTTATTTTGCCATTGCTCAATCTCTTGCTCTGCAAACCGCTGTTGTGCATCTTTATAAAGAGAAAGAATAATCGGTATATCGTTTGGCGTTGCCTGTCGTAGAGTGAGTTCTTTTGCTTTCATTAAAATATTATTTTTGAGTTATATTGCTTATTTATCTGTGCTTGTCTATTCTGATTGAACAAAACTAAGCAATATCACTAGAAAAACCTATAAGATATTAAAAAAAACAGTTAACTTTGTGGCAATTAATCATACTAACCTAGTAATCATAAACAAATGAGCAATCAACGCTACATGATGCGAGGGGTATCAGCCTCCAAGGAAGATGTACATAATGCAATTAAACAAATAGACAAGGGATTGTTTCCCAAAGCTTTTTGTAAAATTATACCGGATATACTTGGCGGTGACCCTGAGTATTGTAACATAATGCATGCTGACGGTGCAGGAACAAAATCAGCACTCGCGTATCTCTATTGGAAAGAGACGGGAGATTTATCGGTATGGAAGGGGATCGCAAAGGATGCATTGATAATGAATATTGATGACTTGCTATGTGTTGGTGCCGTAGATAACATTTTAGTCTCGTCAACTATCGGAAGAAATAAAATGCTTATCCCTGGAGAAGTAATCTCTGCGATAATCAATGGTACTGATGAGCTACTAGCCGAACTGCGCACTATGGGTGTAGGAGTTCATGCTACTGGTGGGGAAACCGCTGATGTAGGTGACTTGGTGAGAACAATTATCGTTGACAGTACGGTCACTTGTCGTATGAAGAGAAGTGATGTGGTGGACAACGCTAATATATGTGCTGGCGATGTTATCGTTGGACTTAGTTCAAGTGGACAGGCTACTTACGAAACTGAGTACAATGGTGGTATGGGTAGTAATGGATTAACTTCGGCTCGTCATGATGTATTTAATCATGATTTAGCTGTGAAGTATCCAGAGAGTTATGATAAGGCGATTCCTGATGAATTGGTCTATTCTGGTGGCTTATCGCTTACTGATGCAATCAAAGATTCACCTCTTGATGCTGGTAAGTTGGTTTTGTCCCCTACTCGTACTTATGCGCCGGTTGTCAAACAACTTCTGGATAAACTCCGAGGCAGTATTGATGGAATGATTCATTGCTCTGGTGGAGCTCAGACAAAGGTTCTTCATTTCATCGGTGATGACATCAAGGTTATCAAAGATAATATGTTTCCTGTCCCACCTCTTTTCAAAACAATCAAAGAACAGAGTGGAACTGATTGGTCTGAAATGTATAAGGTGTTTAATATGGGTCATAGACTCGAGGTTTATATCAAGCCTGAGTATGCTCAACAAGTGATTGATATAGCATCAAGCTTCAATATTGATGCACAAATCGTGGGACGAATAGAGTCCGCTGAAAAGAAAGAATTAGTTATCAAATCTGAATTCGGTACATTCGAATATAACGGATAAGATATAGATAAATATAAGATAATAGATATAATTTATGGCAAATGACCTACTAGAGAGACTTGAAGGATTGATTAGTCGATTTGAAGAAGTTTCAACCTTAATTACTGACCCGGCTGTGATCTCTGACCAGAAGAGATACGTAAAGCTGACTAAAGAATATAAAGACCTTGAGGATATCATGCAGGGTCGACAAAGATATAAAGAGGCATTGGACGGTATTACAGAAGCTCATGAGATATTGGATACTGAAAAGGATGCTGATATTCGTGAGATGGCTAAAGAACAATTGGATGAATGCCAACGTGTCATACCTAAGATAGAGGAAGAAATTAAACTATTGCTCATCCCTAAGGATCCTGAAGATTCCAAAAATGCAATCCTTGAAATCCGTGGAGGGGCTGGTGGAGATGAAGCTGCTATCTTTGCTGGTGACTTGTTTAGAATGTACACCAAATATTGTGAATCTAAGGGGTGGAAAATGGAAGTCTCGAATAGCAATGAGGGTACCTCTGGAGGTTTCAAAGAAATCATATGTGCTGTCACTGGTAAAGATGTATATGGTACACTTAAATATGAGTCGGGAGTTCATCGTGTACAACGTGTACCTCAAACGGAAACTCAAGGTCGTGTACATACTTCTGCTGCTTCTGTAGCTGTCCTTCCTGAAGCGGAGGCTTTTGATGTAGTCATCAATGAGGGAGAAATCAAATGGGATACTTTCCGTTCTGGCGGAGCGGGTGGACAGAATGTAAATAAGGTTGAATCTGGTGTGCGTCTTCGATATAACTGGAAAAATCCAAATACGGGAGAAGTAGAGGAAATCCTTATCGAGTGTACAGAAACAAGAGACCAACCTAAAAATAAAGAACGTGCTTTGACTCGCTTGCGTACGTTTATTTATGACAAGGAACATCAAAAGTATGTCGATGATATTGCTTCACGACGAAAAACATTGGTCTCTACAGGTGACCGCTCTGCTAAAATTCGTACGTACAATTATCCTCAAGGTCGGATTACTGACCATCGTATTAATTATACTGTGTATAACTTGTCTGCTTTTATGGACGGAAATATTCAGGATTGTATTGATCATCTTATCGTCGCTGAAAATGCAGAACGAATGAGAGAAGCAGAATTATAATTTTATTAAATAGCCATTTCTATATATAGAGATGGCTATATTAATGCAAATATGACATTATGAATAAGAGTGAACTATTTAATCAGATAAAAAAGAAGAATTCTTTCCTTTGTGTAGGATTAGATACTGATATCAAAAAAATCCCTTCTCATCTATTAGCTGATGAAGATCCTATCTTTTCCTTTAACAAAGCTATCGTGGATGCAACTCATGATTTGTGTATAGCTTACAAGCCAAATACTGCATTTTATGAAAGTAACGGAGCAGAAGGTTGGAAATCTTTAGAAAAGACAATCAATTACATTAAGGATAATTATCCTGAACTTTTTGTCATTGCTGATGCGAAACGGGGGGATATTGGTAATACAAGTAAAATGTATGCTCGTACTTTTTTTGAGCATCTTCGTGCTGATGCTGTTACTGTAGCTCCTTATATGGGTGAAGATAGCGTTACTCCTTTCTTGGGATATGACAACAAATGGGTTGTCTTACTTGCTTTGACTTCTAATAAAGGTTCGGCTGATTTCCAGCGTATCAATGATGCTACGACTAATAAGCCTCTTTTCGAGAAGGTCATGACGACTGCTCAACAATGGGGAAATGATGAACAATTGATGTATGTAGTGGGAGCTACTCAGGGTGAAGCTTTTAGTAAAATTAGAAAGATAGCACCTACTCATTTTCTCTTAGTTCCTGGCGTTGGTGCTCAAGGCGGGTCTTTGCAGGAAGTATGTAATTATGGCATGAATAGCCAATGTGGATTGATTGTCAATTCTTCTAGAGGAATCATATACGCTGACCAATCTGAAAACTTTGCTCAAGCGGCTAGAGAGTCTGCTAAAACACTACAAAATCAAATGGCTATCGAACTGGAAAAATGGTCTAAATAACTTTCTTTCTGAATTGGGATAGTTTTTGTATTTTAAGATATCTGACTGTATCTGCTACTCTTTTTTCTATTTTTAGTCGATAGTTTCGAAAAAAAAGACGTACTTTGCAGCTTTAATCAAACCAAAACGTATATTTATATGGAATTTTCAGCTAACCAAATAGCTCAGGTTGTTAGTGGAATTGTTGTAGGAGATGAAAATGTTACTGTCTCTACTTTCGCTAAAATCGAGGAGGGAAAACTTGGTGCTTTATCTTTTCTAGGTAATCCTAAATATGCTCATTATATCTACGATACTCAATCAAGTATCATTTTAGTTAACAAAGATTTTGAGCCAGAACACGCTGTAAAAGCTACACTTATCAAAGTAGATAATGCTTATGAAAGTTTGGCTAAATTAATGCAGATGGTAGAACAAATGAAGCCTAAGAAAAAGGGTATTCATTCAACAGCTGTTATTGATGAATCAGCTACAGTTGGTGAAGATGTTTACATCGGCCCTTATGCTGTTATAGGAGCAAATACGACGATAGGAAATGAAACTATCATTAATGCTCATGTGACTGTTGGTGACCGTGTGAAAGTCGGATCTAACTGCATTTTTTTTCCTCATGTAACCATCTATGATGATTGCCAATTAGGTAATGAGGTTGTCTTGCATGCAGGTACTGTGATTGGCTCTGATGGATTCGGATTTGCTCCGAACGAATCTGGATATGACAAAATACCTCAAATTGGAACAGTTATTATTGAAGATAAAGTAGAAATTGGTGCAAACACTTGTATTGACCGCTCTACTATGGGGGCTACTTTAATTAAAAAAGGAGTCAAATTAGACAATCTTGTCCAAGTAGCTCATAATGTAGAAATTGGTGAAAATACGGTGATGTCTGCTCAAGTGGGTATTGCTGGTTCTACTAAGATTGGAGATTGGTGTATGGTCGGTGGACAAACTGGTTTCGCTGGACATTCTACAATCGGAAACAAGACTTATATTGGTGCACAATCAGGAATTCCTGGTAATCTAAAAGGAAATCAACAAGTCATCGGAACTCCAGCCATGGACCCTAAAATTTATTTCCGTTCATGGGGGGTATTTAAGACTTTACCAGATATGAGAAGAGATCTCATCAAGCTCAGAAAGGATGTAGATACAATGAAGAACAAATAGACTTTAAGAAAATAAACTAAAATATAATGATTAAACAACAGACTCTTAATGGAGCTTTTACGCTTAGTGGCAAGGGCCTTCATACAGGATTAGAATTAGATGTTACATTCAATCCAGCTCCTGAAAATCATGGTTACAAGATCCAACGTACAGATCTCGAGGGTCAGCCTACTATAGAAGTGAATGCTGATTTGGTCGCTCAAACTAACAGAGGTACTGTCATTGTCAAAGGAGATATAAGAATCAGTACTGTAGAACATGGTTTGGCTGCTCTTTTCGCTATGGGAATAGATAATTGTCTGATACAAGTCAATGGACCTGAATTCCCAATTCTCGATGGCAGTGCCAAATTATATGTACAACAAATCGAGAGTGTAGGTTTCAAAGAACAAAATTCACCTCGAACTTATTATGAGATTAAACATAAAATAGAATTCAGAGATGAGGAAACAGGATCTTCTATTATTGTCCTTCCAGATGATAAGTTTAGCCTCAATGTCATGGTTTCTTATGATTCTGAAATAATCAATAACCAATTTGCTACCCTTGAGGATATGAAAGATTTTGGGACGGAAATCGCTTCTGCCCGTACTTTCGTTTTTGTTCATGAGATTGAACCTCTCCTAAATGCAGGCTTGGTCAAAGGTGGTGATCTAGACAATGCTATCGTTATCTACGAGAGACAATTGGATCAAGCTAAATTTGATAACTTAGCTGACATTATGAACGTAGAGCATCAATCGGCCACCAAAATGGGGTACCTAAATCATAAACCACTCGTATGGTCTAATGAATGTGCTCGGCATAAGTTGCTAGATATCATTGGTGATTTAGCTTTGATTGGAAAACCAATTAAAGGACGTATCATTGCTACTCGACCAGGACATACAATCAATAACAAGTTTGCTCGTTTGATGAGAAAGAAAATGCGTAAACATGATGTACAAGCACCTGCTTATGATATCGATACACCTCCAGTAATGGATGTAAACCAAATAAGACATCTTCTTCCTCATCGCTATCCATTTCAACTAGTCGATAAGATTATTGAAATCGGTGGAGATTATATCGTAGGTGTCAAGCAAGTTACAAGCAATGAGCCTTTTTTTCAAGGACATTTTCCTCAAGAACCTGTCATGCCAGGAGTACTTCAAATTGAAGCTGCAGCACAGATTGGTGGATTACTTGTTTTAAGTTCAGTAGCAGAACCTGAAAGCTATTCTACTTATTTCATGAAGATTGATAATGTGAAATTTAGAAAGAAGGTTGTCCCTGGTGATACTTTGGTCTATCGTGTATCAATGATATCTCCGGTACGTAGAGGAATAGCTTCAATGCAGGCCTATGCTTTTGTAGGTGAGAATTGTGTAGCTGAAGCAACTTTTATGGCACAAATTGCTAAGAATAAATAATACAGAATAATAAGATGAGTAAAATTAGCCCGTTAGCTTATATAGACCCGCTAGCAAAAATTGGCGAAAATTGTGAAATTGGCCCTTTTGTTTTCATTGATAAAAACGTAGTGATTGGAGATAATAATAAAATTATGCCTAACGCTAATATCCTTGAATATTCACATATTGGTAATGGGAATACAATATTCCCTGGCGCTGTTATAGGTGCTACCCCTCAAGATTTGAAGTTCGTTGGAGAAGTTACTACTGCTGAAATTGGTGATAACAATTTAATCCGTGAGAACGTAACAATCAATCGAGGTACAAAATCTAAAGGAAAAACAGTCGTTGGAAGTGATAACCTTTTGATGGAAGGTGTACATATTGCCCATGATTGTTTATTAGGTAATGGTATCATCATCGGTAATCAAACAAAAGTTGCTGGTGAAGTTATTATAGATAGCCATTCAATTATTAGTGCTGCTGTTCTTATTCATCAATTCTGTAGAATTGGAGGATATGGCATGTTGCAAGGTGGTAAAGCTACCTCAATGGATATCCCACCTTTCATTATTGCAGGACGTGCACCTCTTACCTATTGTGGACTGAATATCATTGGCCTTAGGAGACGTAAGTTTACTCCAGAACGCATTGACCAGATCCGTCAAGCATATAGATATATCTATGAAATGGATTTCAATACATCTGTTGCTATTCAAAAGATTGAAGAGGAAATGGAGATGACTGACGATATCAAATATATTGTTGATTTTGTCAAGAATTCCCAAAGAGGTATAATGAAATAAGAAACTTAATTTATTACCTATTTTATTGCGAATACATTTGTTTTGAACCATCAGAACAGATGTATTTGCAATACTTATTTTAGTACATATGGAACCAAATCTACCGAATTCATTAATAGTCATACTCGGCCCTACTGGAGTCGGTAAGAGCGATTGTGCCATTAAGATAGCAAAGGCATTCTCTACTGAAATTATTTCGAGTGATTCTAGACAAATCTATCGACACATGACTATTGGAACTGCTGCTGTTACTGAAGAACAGAAACAGGGGGTTCCACATCATTTTATACAGTTTTTAGAACCTAATGAATATTATAGTGCAGCTCAATTCGAAAGAGATGCCCTACCCCTACTTGAAAGACGATTTACAGAGCATCCTATTATGATTATGACTGGTGGATCCATGTTATATATTGATGCGGTTTGTAATGGGATAGATGATATGCCAACGATAACCGACGAGACTCGAGAAATGGTGCTTAATCGATTCGAGAAAGAAGGTCTTGATAGTATGGTGGAAGAGCTCAAAAGTCTTGACCCTGAATATGCTATGGAAGCGGATCTTAAAAATAGTAAACGGGTATTGCATGCGCTCGAGATATGTATACAGACTAAACAAAAATTTAGTTCGTTCCGTAAAAACAAAAAGAAAAAGCGCCCCTTTAATATCATTAAAATAGGTATAAATACCGAGCGAACTGTTTTATATGACAATATAAATAAACGGGTGGATAAAATGGTATGCAACGGACTGATTGAGGAAGTCAAGGCACTAATAGAGCATAAAGATTTTAATTCCCTCAACACTGTTGGATATAAGGAATTATTCCAGTTCTTTAATGGAGAAATAGAATTGGACCAAGCAATTACTGATATCAAGACCCATTCGAGAAACTACGCACGAAAACAAATTAATTGGTTCAAACGTGACAAGGAGATTAAATGGTTTAAACCTGATGACCTTGAGGAAATGATGATTTATATCAATCAGCAATTGAGTATCGTGGGATAAACGGTTCCCTCTCTAAGGGATAAAGACAATTTAAGACAGAAAGAGCAATCTTCTGTGAAAAAACTTATTATTATCACTCGTACTTATCATATTTTAGTATATTTGTTATTATCACTCAAGAAAACAATCCAACGATATGCACATCCTTTATATATTATTCCATGGTTTCGATTCTGCTAGTGGAATTAGCAAAAAAGTAATTGCACAAGTAAATGGTCTGAAAGAAGCTGGACATAATGTTTCTCTCTGTTATTATGATGTACTTGAAGATGGTGACAAAGTTCGAGTTTATGATAAACAAATCATAAGTAATTATGGAAAAGGTAATTGGGGTGCTTTAAAAAGTCGTTTTGATTTTAATCCAATCATTCATCATATCAATTTACTCAACAAAGAGGGCCATTTCCCTATTGACCTATGCTACATTAGGTCATTCCACAATGCTAGTCCTTCCACCATTAGCCTAGTCAAAAAACTAAAAAAGAATCACATCAAAGTTGTCATGGAGATACCAACATATCCTTATGATAAGGAATATATGAACCCTCCTCTTAAAATATCACTAGGGCTCAAAATAGATAGACTATTCAGACATCGATTAGCAAAGAACCTAGATGCTATCGTTACGTTTTCTGATTGTGATACCATATTCGGTCAGAAAACAATTAAGATATCCAATGGTATCTCTTTCTATGAGATTCCACTTTCTACTCATGTCAAAGGTCAAAATAAAAGGATTAATCTTCTAGCCGTGGCTGAGGTCCATTTTTGGCATGGCTTAGATAGAGCTATCGTTGGATTGGGATTGTATTATCAAAATAGAGTAAACTTGCCGGACAACTATCCTGATGTCTTCTTCAACATAGTAGGTCCTATAAACGATGAAACTAAAAAGGATTTCGAAGAAATAATAGCTAAGTACAACATCGAGAAATATGTTATCTTTCATGGCTCTCTACATGGTGAACAGTTAGATCATCTATTTGACATCACTGATATAGCTGTTGCGAGTCTAGGAAGACATCGCTCTAACATCACAAAAATCAAAACACTTAAAAACAGAGAATATGCCGCAAGAGGCATACCATTTGTGTATAGTGAGATTGATACCGATTTTGAGAACCAACCTTATATAATCAAAGCTCCAGCTGACGAAAGCCCTTTAGATATTTATTCTTTACTGAATTTTTATAATCACCTAGACCTCACTCCAGAACAAATTCGTTCTACTGTTGAAGGGTTGGATTGGAAGATTCAAATGCAACGAGTAATCAACAGTATCGACAAATAGCTTAACAGAGGAATTGAACGATTAATCGCAATATAACACAAAACATATGACTACACTTAAATGGATTTTCTTGGCTAGTTTATTCATCCTTTTCTATGCCTATATTGGCTACGGGATTTTATTGGTCATTTTAGTCAAAATCAAAGAATTGTTTGCTACGAAAAAACAGCCCGAATTACCTGCTGACGATAAGCTTCCCACTATCACACTATTTATCACAGCATTTAATGAAGAAAAGATCATCCATTCTAAGATGAAAAACTGTCAAGCAATAGATTATCCTGTAGATAAACTTGAAATAGTCTGGTGCACTGATGGCTCTGATGACCGTACTGTGGACATTTTAAAAGAATACCCTTCCGTAAGAGTACTACACGAAGATACCCGTGCGGGAAAAACAGCAGCAATGAATAGAGGTGTACGTTTCGTCTCTAATGATATCATCGTCTTTACAGATGCAAATACGTTAATCAATTCGTTAGCAATAAAAGAAATAGTACGAAGATTCCAAGACCCTAAAATCGGATGTGTAGCTGGAGAAAAACGAATCATGCAAAAAGAGAAAGATGATGCTGCTAGTGGAGGAGAAGGAATCTATTGGCGGTATGAATCTAAACTTAAAGAACTCGATGATAGACTTTATAGTACTATTGGCGCTGCGGGAGAACTCTTTAGCGTCCGCAGAAATTTGTTCTTTGAGATGCCAAAAGACACCTTATTAGATGACTTTATCTTGTCTATGAGAATAGCTATGAAAGGATATAAGATAGCTTATACCCCCTCAGCTTTTGCAGAAGAGAGTGGATCTCTCAATATGCATGAAGAAGAAAAGCGTAAAGTACGCATTGCTGCTGGAGGCCTTCAGTCAATATGGAGATTAAGAAAACTCTTGAATATATTTAAATACCGAGTATTATCTTTTCAGTACATTTCACATCGAGTGCTCAGGTGGGCTGTATGTCCTATCCTTCTTTTCCTAATGATTCCAATAAATATAATCATTGCTTTTTACCCTCAACTTAATTTGTTCTTTACGACTTGTCTACTTCTACAGTTTCTACTATATATGATGGGGTTAGTAGGATATTTGATGGCGAAGAAACAAATCAAAAATAAGGTCTTATTTATTCCTTATTATTTCCTTTTTATGAATTGGAATTGTATTAAGGGTTTTGCTTATTTAATAAAAAAGCAAAAGCAAAAAAATGGCGCTTGGGAAAAATCGCTTCGTTCTTAAGGCTAATTGAAGATAAAACAATGCATTCTTCACTAGTTTTTAAGTTTGATGACAAAATAAATGAAACAATTCACTATATTTGCTCTTACTAAAAGGTAAGAATACTACAATAATGGAAAAGTCAAAAAGTAATATACTTGGTAAAGCAACTGACGCACTTGAACTCTTTAGGATGTTAACTGACTTGATGTTATATATTACTAAAGATATTAGACTATCTGAAGTTGTCATTGATAAGTTCTCTATCCTTTCCTCAAACGAAAAGGTTATATTAGGAACTTCGCTTTTTGACCTCTTCGAACCGAATAGAGATACGAACCGTTTTTTTAAAGATATTCAGGAAACATTAGCCAGTGGTAAACAACACAACAATGAATATGAGATTCATTTTCTAGGACATCAAATAACTTCTACCAATTGTACTATTCTACCATACAAAGAGGGAATCATACTAGACTTTAGAAATATCACAGTTTTGGACAACACGTTGTCGACTCGCAGAGAAGCACAAACGCTTTTTGACTTGATGGACACTATACCTCAATCTATTGTCGCTTGTAAAAAAGATACTCAGCTAGTCTTCGCTAACAAATTTTTTCGCGATATTTATCCTAATCTAAATGATGGGAGTATATCAGACCATTACATAAAAGATTTAAAAAAGTCCAGTTTAAATAAAGGGACATGGACACATGATATTGATTCCTTGAAATCGGGTCAATCCTGTAACCATACCATTTTAAATCCCTTTAATTACAAGCAATCATCATTCCTCTATAGAGCAGAATCATTCTGCACAGAGATCAACAAAGATGATGATGTAATATGGACCTTTATTCGTGATTTTAGCAAACAATCTCTCTATGAACAGAAGACGAATGAAATGATTAGAATTCTTGAATTGATTTCTAATAAGGTGCATGCGCGAATTACTGTTAAAGATCCATTTAATCAATATTCCTATATTTATAGAAATAATTATAAGCGAAACATTAATGACTCTCCTGAAACTATTCAAGGAAAAAACGATTTTGATATTTACCCATATTATACAGCCTTAGAAAAACGAATAGATGATTTCAGAATCGTCTTGACTGGTATCCCTTCAAAAAGAAGATTCATAAATCCAGGAGAAAATGGAAAGATTCAAATTTGGGAACAAGATAAATTCAAATTTTCATTCAAAAATAATAGGCCCATTCTTGTTTCGATAACTTCAGATATTACAGATATAGAACTAACTCGGAGAAATGAACAAGCTCAGCGGGAACGCGCAGATCGATCAAACAAGATGAAAAGTGCTTTCTTGGCAAATATGAGTCATGAAATTCGTACCCCTCTGAATGCAATCATTGGATTTTCTCGTATTATTTCAGAGACAGAAAACAGTATCGATAGAGCAGATTATTATAAGATAGTTGAAACTAATACAGAACGACTACTCCATCTAATTAATGAGATTCTTAATTTATCTAAGATTGAAGCAGGAACTCTCGAATTTAAGATTGACAAGGTAAATCTTGAAGATTTATGTCAAGACGTATTAGATGCTCACTCATTGAGATGCCCTCCCAATGTATCCTTACAACTTGCAGAATCTCCGGAAGAATTAGTCTTCTTAACCGATAAGAATCGAATTATTCAAGTATTTTCTAATTTAATCGGAAATGCTTTTAAATATACATCGAAAGGAATAATCACTTTTGGGTATAAAATACAAGACCAAGAAAAGATTCTTTGTTTTGTCTCTGATACTGGAGCTGGCATACCAGCCGACAAAATAGACAGTGTCTTTGACCGTTTTAATATGGCGGGCAGCAATGTTAAAGGAACAGGATTAGGATTATCCATATCAGAAGCGATAGTTGAGCATCTCGGAGGAGAAATATGGGTTGAAAGTGAAATGGACAAAGGTACAGTGTTCAAGTTTATTCTTCCATACGAAGTTCCGAAAGGAGTAAAAAAGAGAACACAAGAAGAAAATTATCGTATCGATAAATCAAAGGGAAATCAAAAGCCTCTAATTCTAGTAGCCGAAGATATAGACATTAACTATAAAGTAGTGGAAAAGATGCTACAAGACCAATACAATTTAATAAGGTCAGTAGATGGAATAGAAGCTATCATGATGATGGAGAAAAAGAATCCAGACTTAATCTTGATGGATTTAAAAATGCCTAACCTAGATGGGATTAGTGCAACACAAATAATAAGAGAATCGGGGAAAGAAACCCCTATCATAGCGCTAAGTGCCTATGCACAAGACGAGCAGCGAAAAGAAGCATTAGCTGCTGGATGTACAGATTTTATGACGAAACCAATAGAAGAACAGGAATTAAAAGCAAAAATTAAAGAACATCTTCATATTGATACATAATGAATAAAAAACGATGGGATACAAAGCAATATCTAAATTCTTCAGCTACATAGCAATCACACTCACCCTAATTCTTTGTGCGTTTACTATTTTAGCAAATATGGTGGATTCATTCCCCCCAGATGAGCACTTTTTCATCAATGTGCTAGCTTTTGGACTGCCTTTCCTACTCATTATCAACCTCATTACATTTATTTATTGGTGTATCTTTAGATGGAAAATAGCCATCTTCTCTTTGATTGGAATGCTCTATAGCATCCCATACTTAAATCGTACTTACCAATTTCGGAGTGAGCAAGAAATCATCACGATTGGTCCAGATGATGATTTATTAACCATAGCTACATATAATATGTCAGGAGACCATTTTAATCCAACGAAAATGGATTCTATAGCAACGCGTTTTTCGGAACTTAAAACTGATATACTCTGCTTAGAAGAATACTCTCCTCCAGCTACTGAGGAAGATTCTGTTTGTTTACAGACATCTTTTGAGGAGTGGCCATATCGTTTAGCACAGATACAGCCTGAATATCTTCCAATAATTATTTTCAGCAAATATCCAATAACCAATCCCCATAAGATCAGTTTTCTTCCAGAGAAGAACAACTTCATCTATTGCGACCTGATGCTACCTAAAACGACTATTAGGCTATTTGCGACTCATCTGCAGACAACTAGCTTCAATGGAGAGAAAGCCAATATAGAGAAAACTATGGATCCCTCTAATGCCGTCAGTGATGCAGCAAAAGAACAAGTTGTAAACAATGCTATAACCCACTTCAAAAACAACTTCATCTATAGACAACAACAAGTCGATTCACTCCATACACTTGTCAAGCAAACAAAAGAAAAAAATATTCCTACCATAATCTGTGGAGATCTAAACTCCATGGCCTCAGAATATCCCTATAAAAAACTAATATCAATGGGACTTAAAGATGGTTTTGTCGAATATGGTAGTCATATAGGCAATACATATAGATATTTCAAACAACTGATTAGGATAGATTACATGCTATACACAAGTGATTTAAAAGCGGTCTCTTACCGTACCTTTAATTGGAAGATGAGTGACCACAAGCCAATAGTAATGCAGTTTAAACAACCCCAAAAAGATTAAATCTGATGAAAGAATTGACCAATGCACTGAAACTGATAACAGAATCAAGGTATCCAGACATGCCAGATGAAATACTAGATATACTAAATCGAATCGTTGAACGAAAAGAATTAGCAAAAGGAGAAATTCTTTTCAAAGAAGGAGATTATGCCACTTATATAGTTGGCGTGAAGTCTGGATTGATTCGTCAGTTTTATGTACGAAACAACAAAGATATTACGGAACATTTTTCTTTTGAAGGATGTACATTAATGTGCTTAGAGAGTTTTCTTAAAGAAGAACCCACGAAACTCCAAGCCGAAGCACTAGAACCCTCTGTCGTATATATGATCAGTAAAGAGAAATTGGAAAAACTAATCAAATCATATAGAGAAATAGGCATTTATTATCGAAAAGTACTAGAATACTCACTTATACAATCTCAAATAAAAGCTGATTTACTCAGATATGACACAGCAAAGGAACGCTACATACATTTAGGTGAAGAGCAGCCAGAAGTTCTTAAAAGAGCTCCCCTAGCATATATAGCGTCCTATCTCATTATGACTCCAGAAACATTATCTCGAGTTCGCAATGCTGTAATTCAAGAAGAAATTGAAAAACAAAAAGCCACCAGTTCAAAAGAAAAGGCTAAATAGAGTCGCTATCTTTTCGAAACCTTTTTGGTCAACGGAGTCAAAGGTATCTAATTCTTTAGAATCGATATCAATGATTGCGCGTACCCTATTTAGTGAATCAAAGATCGGAACGACAATTTCAGAACGGCTATCACTACTACAAGCAATATGACCTGGGAAGTTGTTGACATCTCCAACAACGATTGATTTACCCTTTGCCCAAGCAGTACCACATACCCCTTGCCCATATTTAATACGCGTGCAAGCTACCGGACCCTGAAAAGGTCCTAATACAAGCTGTAAGGAATTCATGACTTCAATATCCAAGTGATTATTATCACTGAAATTATAGTCTACAATATAAAAGCCACTCCATAAGAAATCGAAAGTCATATTAACAGCCGCCATTGCATTGCTCATATTAGCTATTAAATTAGTCTCACCACCGATTAGGGCTTTGATTTGAGAATATAACAATGCATATTTATCTTCTTTACTACCTTGAGACACCCGTATTTCTTCAGACATATTCTTTGTATTTTAATTATTTTAATTTATTTCCCAATACTCTCTTGAAACTCTTCTTTATGAACAAAAAGCCATATAAAAGATTGAATACGGGGCAAATTTAAAGAAAAAAAGAAAATAACCCGTCATATGTTTGGCTAATTAAAATAAAATGACGATTATTGTATTCGAATTATGTTTGGGTCATTTACTATACGTTTTAAGTAACTTGAATGACTGAAATATTATATGATTTCTACGAGTTTTTGACTATCATACGATAATTGATTGCTAGTTTATTATTTTATAATTTTTTTTTCTGAGGATTTTTAAAATCTGTATTTGTTTCTGCATAGTTCTAATTCACTAATTTTTTTATTTTAATTCAGCCAACAGGTATGAACATTTATGTAGGAAACCTTAATTATAAGGTAAGAGAAAACGATTTAGCTGACCTTCTTAGTCAGTTCGGAGAAGTAGCGTCAGTTAAAGTTATAACAGATCGCGAAACAGGTCGTTCTAAAGGATTCGGATTTATCGAAATGGAAGACGATGCAGCAGCAACTCAAGCAATTGAGCGTCTTAACGGAGAAGAATTTGATGGTCGTCAACTAGTAATCAAAGAGGCACGTCCACGCGAAGAGCGTCCACGTCGTCCACGTTATTAGTAGTCTTTTTGCTTGAAAAATCAGCAACAAGCTAATGATTTGGGTTGTGTCTTTTAGACACAACCCTTTTTATTTATATCTAAGGATTGAAAAGCTAAGACAAACTCTTTTGGTAGGATATATTGTATCCTTTTTCTGAATTCATTGATATAACTGTAAAGCTATCCCTTGTATCTCATCACGAGTATCAGTTACCCATAAAATAAAATTGCCTAGCTAAACATCAGTCTCCAGACGGACACAGAAGTTTAGCTAGGCAATATTAGGTTCAAATAAGATTCTATTATAGATAGACTCTTATAAGTTATTAAATAAGTGAAACAGAACGTTTGATAAAGTTAGAAAGAGACTCCCCTTTCAACATACCGTTTTGAAGCAAAGCCAAGTCAATAAGCTGCTTGACTACTTCATTGTCAACAACAGCCTTATTAATATCTTCGCGCTTCTTATCTTGCAACTCGGTAACATTCTTTTCAGCTTGTTCTAGGTCATCCTTTTCGTTTTGAGGGATTTCATCCGCCTTCTTATCTTTCTGAGCATCACGCAAAGTAGAGACCACTTTCTGAGCATCATCAATCTGTTTGTCTAACTCAGACAACTCATTTCCGCAAGCAGACTCTAAATCTTCCAGTACCCCTTGTACAAGTTTATGGTCACTATTGAGAACCAGATTAAACATATCAGGCATTTCACCATAGAAACTCATACCCTGTTGAATATTGGCCATCTCCTTCATGCGGCGCATATACTCACTTTGAGTAATGATAATAGGTGTTCCCTCAGCACCTAAAGAGGAAGTAGAAACGGTAAACTCACATTTTTCGATTTTAGGGACTAAACCTTGGAAAGCCTGAGTTAAGATAGCAGCCTTACCAGCTTCAAGTTGTTCAGCATTATCATCATTCTTAGCAATTAACTTATCAACAGTATCCCCATCGACACGAACAAATGAAGATTTTTCAATCTTTTGTTCAAGCATACCTACAAGAGCCGTATCCAATTGACCATCAAGCACAAGGACATTGTATCCTTTCGCTTTAGCAGCCTCAATATATGCGAATTGCTCCTCAGGGTTTGTCGAGTAAAGGTACACAACCTTATCGTTCTTATCTGTCTGTTCAGCAGCAATCAAAGTACGATATTCCTCATAAGTATATTTCTTACCCTCAGTATCGATAAACAAAGCATAATTCTTCGCTTTATCATAGAAATCCTCTTGAGTAAGCATACCATAATTGATGAAAATCTTAAGATCATTCCATTTAGACTCAAACTCAGGACGATCCTTTTTAAAGATACTCTGCAATCTGTCAGAAACCTTCTTAGTGATATAAGTAGAAATTTTCTTCACATTGCTATCACTTTGAAGATATGATCGAGACACATTCAAAGGAATATCAGGAGAATCAATCATACCATGCAACAAAGTCAAGAATTCTGGCACGATTCCCTCAACAGAATCAGTCACGTACACTTGATTGCAATACAACTGAATCTTATTTTTCTGTAAATCAAAATTAGTCTTAACCTTAGGGAAATACAAGATACCTGTCAAGTGAAAAGGGAAATCCACATTTAGATGAATCCAAAACAAAGGGTCATCACTCATAGGATACAATTTCTTATAGAAATCTTTATAATCCTGATCAGTTAGTTCACTAGGTTTACGAGTCCATAAAGGTTCAGAGTCATTGATTACATTAGGTTCGTCAGTATCAATTTCTTTTCCATCTTTCCATTCTGTTTTTTTACCAAAAGCAACAGGAACAGCAAGGAAGCTACAATACTTTTTAAGAAGCGTTTCGACACGAGTCTTTTCCAAGAACTCTTCATTGTCCTTATCAATATGTAATATGATATCTGTACCACGGTCTGTTTTGTCCGTTTCATCCAACGTATATTCAGGAGAACCATCACAAGTCCAGTGAACTGCCTTAGCCCCTTCTCTGAAAGATTTAGAAATGATTTCTACTTTTTCAGAAACCATAAAAGAAGAATAGAAACCAAGTCCAAAATGTCCAATGATAGCATTTGCATCCTTTTCGTATTTCTCCAAGAAATCATTTGCGCCAGAAAAAGCAATTTGATTGATATACTTATCAAGCTCCTCCATCGTCAAACCAATACCTCTATCAGAAATTGTCAACGTTTTAGCCTCTTTATCTACTTTCACTTCCACAGTGACATCACCCATTTCGCCCTTAAATTCACCTATACTAGCAAAAGTCTTGAGCTTTTGAGTTGCATCGACTGCGTTAGATACCATTTCACGAAGAAAAATTTCGTGGTCACTGTACAAGAATTTTTTGATTACCGGAAAGATATTTTCCGTAGTTACACCAATAGTTCCTTTACTCATAGTTTTTTATTTTATCGTTATAATATTATAATTATGTCTTATGATTAAGACTTTTTGTCCTCTTTTGAGTCTTCCGTTTCAGGTTTCACCTTAGCGGTTCTCTTTTTTGTTGTTTTCTTCTCAACTTTTACCTCTACAGTCTCAGGAGAATCATCCTTTACTATCTTGGCAATAGCCTTTGTCGGTATTTTGTCCGCTTTCAGCTCAAATGTCAATTTCTCATCCCCCTCGTTGTACGAAGTAAAGATATGCCCTGTCTCCTCTTCATGACGATCCACAAGCATTTCAGCAAGTTGATCCTCCATATAAGTTTGTACAGCACGTTTAACAGGACGAGCACCATACTGAGGGTCATACCCCTTGTCAACAAGAAATGCTTTGGCAGCATCATTCACTGTCAGTACATAGCCCAATTTAGAAACTCGAGAGAATAAGTCATTTAACTCAAGATCCATAATCTGACCAATAGTCTCTTTAGACAACGCATCAAACGTAACAATTTCGTCAATACGATTCAGAAATTCAGGAGCGAAGAACTTATCAAGAGCCTTATGCATCAAGCGCTCATGCTGTTCCACTCCACTTTCATCTTGAATAGATGAGAAACCGACTCCACGTCCGAAAGCCTTAGCTTGTCGAGAACCAATATTAGAAGTCATGACAATCACTGTATTTTTAAAATCCACAGTAACCCCATTACTATCCGTCATTCTTCCTTCATCCAACACCTGTAATAAGATATTAAAGACATCAGGATGTGCTTTTTCAACCTCATCAAGCAAGATGATACTATACGGTTTACGTCTAACCGCTTCAGTCAACTGTCCACCATCTTCATGACCGACATATCCTGGAGGCGCTCCGACTAATCTAGAGACTGTATGTTTCTCCATATACTCACTCATATCCACACGGATAAGTGCCTCAGTAGAACCAAACATCTCCTTAGCCAACTGCTTAGTTAAGTGTGTCTTACCGACACCAGTAGGTCCCATAAACAAGAAAGTACCGATAGGACGATTAGCATCTTTCAAGCCCACTCGATTTCTAAGAATCGCACGCGTCAACTTATCGATAGCCTTCTCCTGTCCAATCACACTCTTTTCAAGCGTGCTGCGTAAATTTTTCAAACGAATACCTTCGCTCTGAGCCATACGCTGAACCGGTACTCCACTCATCATAGATACCACTTGTGCAATTTCTTCCACATCGACAGTTTCCCGCTCAGTTTTACGGTCCTTATCCCATTTCAATTTGAGTTCAGCAAGTTCCTCCTCCAATTTACATTGCGTATCACGAAAAGCAGCAGCCAATTCAAAATTCTGTACCTTGACCGCCTCCACTTTATCCGCTTTAGCCTTTTCAACCTTTCCTTCCATCTCTTCGATTTCGATAGGAACCTTTATATTCTGTATATGCACTCTAGAACCCGCTTCATCCAATGCATCAATCGCCTTATCTGGAAGAGAGCGACTAGTAATATATCTATTAGTCATTTCTACGCAAGCCATCAAAGCGGCATCCGTATAATTCACATTATGATGATCCTCGTAGCGGTCCTTTATCTGTTTCAATATTTCCACTGTTTCCTCCGTAGAAGTAGGTGCTACCATAATCTTCTGGAAACGGCGTTCAAGAGCCTTATCCTTCTCGATACTCTGGCGATACTCATCAGTAGTCGTTGCCCCGATGCACTGTATCTGTCCCCGAGCCAAGGCCGGTTTCAATATATTAGCAGCATCCATAGAACCAGGAGCAGATCCCGCCCCTACAATAGTATGCAACTCATCGATAAACAAGATAATATCAGGATTTTTTTCCAATTCCTCGATAATACCACGAATACGCTCCTCGAACTGTCCTCGATACTTCGTACCAGCCACCAATCCAGCTAAGTCAAGCGCAAAGATACGCTTATCAAATAAGATACGGCTGACACGCTTTTCGACGATACGAATCGCCAATCCCTCAACGATAGCACTTTTACCTACGCCAGCATCACCTACAAGAACAGGATTATTCTTTTTACGACGAGATAAGATTTGTGCCAGACGGTCGATTTCGACTTGGCGTCCCACCACAGGATCCAATTTCTCTTCGACAGCCTGAGCTGTGATATCAAGTCCAAATTTATTAAGCATCGGTGTATCATTTCCGCCACCTTTCTTCTTAGATTTCAATTTCTTCGACGTACCAGAATCACTAATAACCTCACCATCATCAGCATCATTGGAATCATCCAAGTCATCAAAATCGTCCATGTCATCGTCATCGTCATCATCATCAGGAGATGAGATACCATCAACAGTGACCTGTTTTTTCACATACTCCATCACCGTATCAAAATCAAGGTGATACGCACTCATTATCTTAGCCGGCTCATCATCAGCATCTTTCAGCAAGCCAAGTAATAAATGTTCACTATCAACAGGATACTGATCCAGTTCTTTTGCTACATTCTCTGCACGCTTCAATACCTTGCTCGTCCCAACAGTCAACAAAATAGCATCAGTTGGCACATCAGGATCTGTAGCATCTTCAGGTAATTCTTTAATCTGTTCAGCTATAGATTGTTCAAGGGTCAACTTCAATTCATTTAAGTCAACATTATATTCTTGGAATATTTGAAACGCAACACCTCTGTTTACTCTTATCAATCCCAACAAGAGATGGCTAGGCAAGATTAACTTTGTGCCCAGTCTCAATGATTCTTCTTTGCTAAGCATCATTATAAGTGAAACAAGTTGTGAATACGGATTTTTCATTTTAGTCCTTTCATTCATTAAAATTCATATTGTATTTACAGAAAATATGCAAACCGTATGCCAAAAGCGCTTTACATAAAAAAAAAGCCCCACATACACACAGAATAGATGTGAGATATGTAGGGCAACAAGTGATACGAGAACTTAGTTTTTGATTTGGCTCACAATCCAGTCACCCACATCCCTCGTTTTAAATTTTTTCCCATCACTTCCCAATAAGTCAGGAGTACAAACCCCAGCATCCAATGATTTTTTGACAGCTTGTCTGATACAAGTACCCTCATCAGTCAATTTAAAAGCATATTCAAACAACATAGCCACACTCAAGATAGTCGCTAAAGGATTTGCTATTTGCTTGCCAGCAGCTTCAGGCCAAGAGCCATGAATCGGTTCGAAAACAGAAGTATGCAATCCGATAGAAGCAGAAGGCAATAACCCCATAGACCCAGTGAGCACAGACCCTTCATCTGTCAATATATCACCAAACATATTCTCAGTGACCAACACATCAAAGTCTTTAGGCCATTGAATCATACGCATCGCCGCATTGTCAACAAACAAGAATTCAGTTTTAACCTCTGGAAACTCTGGAGCAATCTCTTGTGCCACCTCGCGCCACAATCTAGATGTAGCAAGAATATTCGCTTTGTCGACAACCGTCAACTTCTTACGACGCTTCATCGCATATTCGTAAGCAACACGCACCACACGCTCAATCTCTTCACGGCTATACACACAAGTATCATATGCAGTATTGCCATCTTCCGAGCGCCCCTGAGGACGTCCGAAATACAATCCACCAGTCAATTCACGTACACACATAAAATCCACCCCTTGAATCAATTCAGGACGTAATGGAGACTTATCAATCAACTGGTCAAAAGTCTCGACAGGGCGTAAATTAGCGTACAAGCCCAACTGTTTACGCATAGCCAGTAACCCCTGTTCTGGTCGAACCTTAGCATTGGGATCCTTATCAAATCGAGGATGCCCCACAGCCCCAAACAAGACAGCATCACTATTCATACACAGTTCATGAGTTTCATCAGGATACGGGTTGCCCACTGCATCAATAGCAGCAGCCCCTACGAGTGCCTCATTAAATGTCACTTCGTGACCGAAACGCTCAGCAACAGCTTCTAACACCTTCACTCCCTCAGCAATAATCTCTGGACCGATACCATCTCCTGGTAATACAGCTATTTTCATTTTCATAACGTATATATTATATTGTATAGTTTATATTAAAATCCTTTTATCTTATCATTTTCTATTAGATTCAACATCTTAATCGTTGCCATGATTGCCCCTTCCGTTTGGTCAGGATACAAGCCACGAGTACGGAACATCCTATCATGATACTTCCATACAATCACCGTCTGCACCAAAGCTTGCGTACGTCCTCCCGGAGGAATAGTCACCTCATAATCAAGCAACATAGGAAACACACGTTTGAGTTTCTCTTTATAAATCATTCTGATAGCACGCATAAAAGCATCATACTGACCAGCTCCACTCGAAGACACCTCATAACAAACCCCATTTACCTCCAATTTGACAGCAGCCACCGGATTGAGTCCTTGTGACAAAGTGACAAAATAGCTCAACAATTTGACCTTATCAGCACGTTGAGCCGTATTGAGTACATCAGAGACAATATACGGTAAATCCTCAATGGTCACCAACTCCTTACGGTCTCCCAACTCAATGATATGCTGAGTTACCTCCTTCATATCCTGTTCACTAAGCGTGTAGCCCAATTTCTCAAGATTTTTGAAGATATTTGATTTTCCACTCATCTTCCCCAGAGCATACTCCCGTTCCCGTCCGAAACGCTCAGGAATCAATTCATTAGAATAAAGATTATTCTTACGGTCCCCATCAGCATGAACCCCTGCAACTTGGGTAAATACATTCTTCCCCACGATTGGTTTATTTTCAGGGATACGTACAGCAGAATAAGTTTCGACGACACGGCTGACATCATTGAGTCTCCCCTCATCAATAGAAGTAATCGCATTGAAATGGTCATGTAAAATAGCTTGCACACTAGCAAGCGAAGCATTACCAGCCCGCTCCCCCAATCCATTGACAGTAGTATGTAGCCCCTGCACCCCACTAAGAACCGCAGCCAACACATTACTCACAGCCAAGTCATAATCATTGTGTGCATGAAAGTCAAAATGTACATCAGGATACCGGCGCTTCATCTTACGCATATATTCGATAACCTGCAATGGATTGAGTACTCCCAACGTATCCGGCAACATGAAACGAAGAATATTCTTATCAAGTAAATGGTCTACTAGATTATAAACATATTCCGGAGAATTCTTCATGCCATTGGACCAATCCTCTAAGTAAAGATTTACAGACAAGCCCTGTGCATGAGCATAATCAATCGTCTCGATGATATCCCGGAGATGCTGTTCCGCAGTTTTCTTCAGTTGCTCCACACAATGCTTCTCGGAACCCTTAGCGAGCAAGTTAATCACCTTAGCTCCAGTATTTACAATCCAATCAACAGAGACCTTTCCATCAACAAAGCCGAGTACCTCTATACGGTCAAGAAAGCCATGTCGATTCGCCCACTCACAAATATTTCTAACCGAAAGTGATTCCCCTTCAGAGACACCAGCAGAAGCCACTTCCACACGATCCACCCTCACGTCATGAAGTAGTAGGCGTGCAATCATAAGCTTCTCATGAGGAACAAATGACACACCACTTGTCTGTTCCCCATCCCGCAAAGTGGTATCCATTATTTCTATTACTCTTTGTTTTCCCATGCCACTATCTTACTTTTGTTCGACAACAGAAAATCGATATCATCAATTCCCTCGACCAGACAATACTTCTTATAAGTATTAATTTCAAAATGAGCACTTTCACCGGAACTCAGGTTTGTCACCGTCTGATTAGGTAAGTCTACTTTCACCTCAGCCTGATTATCCTCGTCGATACTCTTGAATAATGCTTTGAGAAATTCCGGACTAACCACAATCGGCAAGACAAAATTATTCATGGCATTCTGTTTGAAGATATCTGCGAAGAAACTAGAAATCACCACCCTGAAGCCATATCCAGCGATAGCCCATGCAGCATGTTCGCGACTCGATCCAGAGCCGAAATTTTTCCCTGCGACAAGCACCTGACCGCTATAACGGCTATCATTGAGTACAAAAGCCTCATTTTTATTTCCGTTAGCATCGTATCTCCAGTCACGAAATAAATTATCCCCGAATCCCTCTTTAGTTGTCGTCTTCAAGAAACGAGCAGGGATGATTTGGTCAGTATCAATATTTTCTAGAGGCAATGGAACCATCGTAGAAGTAAAAGTTGTCATTTTATTATTCATATCTATCATATCTAAGAAAAACTAATCATTTAAAAACTCTCTAGGATCTGTGATAACGCCAGTAATAGCAGCTGCAGCAGCAACCAAAGGCGAGGCCAAAACAGTACGTGCACCAGGACCTTGACGTCCTTCAAAATTACGATTTGTAGTAGACACGCTCAATTTGCCAGCAGGAATCTTATCATCATTCATAGCCAAACAAGCAGAACAGCCTGGTTGACGGATTTGGAATCCTGCTTGAACTAAAAGTTCATCTAGCCCCTCCTCCTTGATTTGGTCCATCACATGCCACGAACCAGGCACTAACCAAGCCACTACATGGTCAGCTTTGGTATGTCCTTTGACGATAGATGCAAAAGCTCTAAAGTCCTCGATTCGCCCATTAGTACAAGACCCTAAGAATACGTAGTCAACAGCTTTTCCAAGCAAATATTCACCCGCGTTGAACTGCATATAATCAAGTGCTTTTTGATAACTCGCTTGCGCCCCTTTAGGTTGTGTATCAGCAGCAGGAATCTTACTAGAGATGCCTATACCCATACCCGGATTCGTGCCAAAAGTAACCATCGGTTCTATATCAGAAGCATCATAAACCACTTCCTTATCATACACGGCATCCTGATCAGAAACTAATGTCTTCCAGTGAGCAACAGCCTGATTCCATGCCTCCCCTTTAGGAGAAAACTGACGTCCCTTGATATATTCAAAAGTAGTCTCATCCGGAGCAATCATACCCCCACGGGCCCCCATCTCAATAGATAAGTTACAAAGAGTAAGACGGCCTTCCATACTCAATGAACGTACAGCTTCGCCACCATATTCGACGAAATACCCCGTAGCTCCTCCCGTCGTTTGTCGTGCGATGATATACAGAGCCATATCCTTAGCCGTCACTCCCTTTTGGAGTTTTCCTTCCACACGGATACGCATACTCATCGGTTTAGATTGCAACACACACTGTGAAGCCAAAACCATCTCCACCTCACTCGTACCAATACCGAAGGCGAGAGCTCCCATAGCCCCATGTGTCGACGTATGACTATCTCCACACACCACAGTCATCCCCGGCAAGGTAAGTCCTTGTTCCGGTCCTACGACATGAATGATTCCATTATACTTATCCATCATCCCGAAATGACTCAACCCAAATTCTTTCGCATTGTCAGCCAAAGTCTTGACTTGTTTACGAGAGACCAAGTCCTCAATCATCTGGTCTTGGTCATGTGTCGGTGTATTATGATCAGGGATACAAAAGATCTGCTTAGGACGGAAACATTTAAGATGGCGTCTGCGCATCCCATCAAAAGCCTGAGGAGAAGTAACCTCATGACAATAAAGACGGTCTATATACAATTGACTAGGTCCATCTTCAACTTTCGTAACCACATGTCCATCCCACAATTTTTCAAAAAGAGTTTTTTTACTCATAACGATTATTTTCTTTTGCAACAGCACTCAATCCCGTTTTACCCAAAGGTACAATTTTATTGAGTACCATCTATTGATTATGTCTTATTATTAATTAATCTTGAACTTATTGATACAATCTAAATAAGCCTCTACACTAGCCCCGACAATATCCGTATTTGCGCCGAAGCCATAATAAACTTTTTTTTCATACTCCACTTGCATATGAACTTTACCCATATCATTTGACCCCTGGTCAATAGACTGAATCGTAAATTCTTTGAGTTCCATCTCTCTACAGACAATTTTCTTCAAAGCAGATATCGCAGCATCAATAGGTCCATTGCCCGATGCTGCAGCTTCAAATTTCTCTCCAGCAATGAGTAAGCCCAAGCAAGCCACAGGCTTCACACCCACCCCACTTGTCACTTGTAAGAAATCCAATTTGATACGTTGTTTCCTATTCAAGTCTTTACCAGCCAATATCATGATATCATCATCGGTAATACTCTTTTTCTTATCTGCAAGAACCAAGAATTCCTCATACACTTTATCCAGTTCAGGCTGTTTGAGATGAATGTCATTCATTTCCAGACGATGCTTAAGCGCCGCCCGTCCACTTCTGGCAGTAAGTAAGATATGGTTTTCAGCGATTCCCACATCTTCAGGATTGATAATTTCGTATGTTTGAATATTTTTGAGCACCCCATCTTGATGGATGCCACTAGAATGAGAGAAGGCATTGCGCCCCACGATGGCTTTATTTGCCTGAACAGGCATATTCATCAGACTGCTAACCATGCGACTGATAGGATATATTTTGCGTGTATTGATATTGGTTTCTACAGCGATACTTTCATGCGATTTACAAATCATAGCGATTTCCTCAAGAGCCGTATTACCAGCTCGCTCGCCGATACCGTTGATGGTACATTCCACCTGTCTAGCTCCATTTTGTACACCTGCCATAGTATTTGCAGTAGCCATACCTAAGTCATTGTGGCAGTGAGTAGATAAGATTGCTTGGTCCATATTTTCTACATGTTCCATAAGAAATCGGATTTTGTCTCCATATTGACTGGGAAGACAATACCCTGTAGTATCGGGGATATTGATTACCGAAGCTCCTGCAGCAATCACTGCCTGAACAACTTTGGCAAGATAAGCATTGTCAGTCCGCCCAGCATCCTCAGCATAAAACTCCACTTCGTCGACAAAACGGCGAGCATATTTGACAGCTGCCACGGCACGTTCGATGATTTCATCTTGATTACTATTAAACTTATATTTAATATGTGTAGGACTAGTGCCGATTCCCGTATGGATTCGTTTGCGTTTGGCAAACTTCAATGATTCTACTGCGACATCAATGTCTCCTTTGACAGCTCTGGTAAGAGCACATATCGTGGGCCACGTCACGGCCTTGGATATTTCAATCACTGATTCAAAATCCCCTGGACTCGAAACAGGAAACCCCGCTTCTATGACATCTACCCCTAGAGCCTCTAATCCTCGAGCAACTTGAATTTTTTCTACCTTGTTCAACTGACAACCGGGGACTTGCTCCCCATCACGCAAAGTGGTATCAAAAACAAACAATCGATCCTTCATAACTATTTTACTTTAAAATAATACCTGTAATTCATTTTACTTCTAATACATAAAAAAAACCTTTTGAACTCTTATGAGTGCAAAAGGTTAACCTATTATTTTTAAAATCAACTACTTTATTATACGCACTCTTTCAATCTGACACTGAGCAGCAGAATCAGATTGAAAATAATGCTAATAATATAGTAACTCTTTCTATTCATTCTCTATACATCTAAATCATTTATGACCTAAATGCAATGCAAATGTAAGAAAAATGACCTACTATCCAAACTAATTAGAAGTAAAAGTCTATTTTTCCTTACTATTTATCACAAAATAAATAGAAAAGGTTCTTATTTCTCTATTTCTTCGGGATTTGCACCCATATTTAGAAGTGCAGAAGAAGTAAAATCAATGATTGTTTTGACCACTGTTTGATTCAATGGTTCGACGAGTGCTTGGCTAGCTTCCCAATCCCCTAAATCTTGACTAAGCCAAGTAAACTGATGATTTTTGACAGCCCAATCGATACATTCTTTAATGAGTGCTTGATTTTCTTTTTGGTCAAACATAAGCATAAGATGTCTCACGCCCTCATTTTCCATGATGACACGAGTCAAATCAGCAAGATGATCTTTTTGCTTCATATGCTCAGGACAAGCCGCACCTAAAAAGACCAATTCACCCATATCTGTAGAGCAACCACTCCCATCAAGAACGGTAGTTCCCTCTTCAGTGGCTTGGTCAGAGGCAAAGATATCGCAAGGTGACACATGCACCAAACGGCGTGGTTCCTCAGCAACAAATACCACCAATACCTCACGTTTCTTGTTTTCCTTATAGCCTGCATCTTTCAACAAAGAGCAAACAAAAGTAGGTAAGTCAAGATTCGTCAACGATTTGGAATACTTTTCAGCGAATGCATTTTTGATAAAAAAAGTCCCCACATCTAAGACCATGGGATCTATTAATATAATCGTAGCAGGCAATTTCATAGCTGGTGCCTGTTGAGAAGAATTACTCTTCGGTTTATTTTTCATCTAAACAAATTTCAATATAATTATCACGGACCAATATCAATACCCCTTTCATTCGGTTCATGACCAATTCCAGAGTAGTATATGCCGCACCTAAAATAACTTCGTAATAGGGAAACACATCATTTCCTGATGTTGCTTCGGGAACACGTTTTTTCAAGAGACGAGCGGACTCTTCATAAGCACGCCAAACATTTCCATTTAGATAGAGATAGATTCTGTTTTTATATGTCTTATTACGTCCTTCCAATTCTAGTATATCTATTAAATTCATAGTATAAATTATGGATTAGATACTTGCAACTAATATGGTACAAAGATACATTATTTAAAGGGGAAGGACAAATGAATTAAAAGAATAATTGTATTTTTGCTGTATATTCAAACTAATAAACAACTTCTGATGATAGACTTTTCAAAGTTCCCGAATCCATGCTATGTGATAGAGGAGAATAGATTACGTAAGAATCTAGAAATAATCAAGACAGTGGCAGATCAAGCAGACGTCGAAATTATTTTAGCATTCAAGGCTTTCGCACTCTGGAAGACTTTCCCTATTTTCAGGGAATATATCGCTCATACCACCGCTAGCAGTCGGGATGAAGCCACCCTCGCCTATGACGAATTTGGCAGCAAGGCACATACCTATTCGCCTGCTTATGATGACCAGAACATAGACGAAATAATACGTTGCAGTAGTCATATCTCTTTCAATTCCTTAAGTCAATGGGATAGATATGGTGCCCGTGCATCGGAGAGAGGTATCTCTTGTGGACTCCGAGTCAATCCAGAATATTCGGAAGTAGAGACACCACTATACAATCCTTGCGCTCCAGGTAGTCGTTTTGGTATCCTAGCTAAGGACTTACCCGAGACCCTACCTCGGGGAATCGAAGGTTTTCACTGCCATACCCTCTGTGAATCTGACAGTTATGAAATGGAGCGTACCCTCGCTCATTTGGAAACCCATTTTGCTCCTTGGTTTGCCCAAATAAAATGGCTCAACTTAGGAGGAGGACATCTGATGACCAAAAAAGGATATGACACGACCCACCTCATCAAAGTACTCAAAGGATTGCACAGTCGATACCCCCATCTACATATAATCATGGAACCAGGTTCCGCCTTTACCTGGCAGACAGGTGACTTGTCAGCACAAGTAGTAGATGTCGTAGAGAATCAAGGAATCAAGACAGCCTTGCTCAATGTCAGCTTTGCTTGTCACATGCCCGACTGTCTGGAGATGCCTTATCAACCACAGATAACAGGTACTCGAAGAGTAGCTGACGCATTGACAGGCCCTGTAGACGAAAATGCAGGGGAACTCATTGCCACAGCAAACAACTACCGACTCGGCGGAAGCAGCTGCCTGAGTGGCGATTATATGGGCATGTGGGCATTTCCCGAACCATTAAAAATAGGTGACACACTGATTTTTGAAGACATGATACACTATACAACAGTCAAAACTCATCAATTCAATGGAGTATCTCATCCAGCGATAGGATTGTGGACAGCAGACCAGAAACCGACTCTACTCCGGACATTTGCTTATGAAGATTACAAAAACAGAATGGACTAACGCAAATAGACTAGAATTTCATCTAAATGCTCTGTTTCTGTTCAAATCGCTAACAATTAAAGGTTTTTAAAGCGCAAATTACTGACAAATCTTTGATTTTGTCGCCATTTTACGATAACTTTGCCTAAATGAATACAGACAAGAATCAGAACCCATTTTTGGGAGCATACGATACGATACATGAAAGTATCCCATTCTCACGCATCAACTTCTCACATTATGAGCCAGCCATGCTTGAGGGCTTCAAAGAGCAAAATAGAGAGATAGAAAACATAGTTAACAATGAGGCGACTGCTACATTTGAAAATACGATTATAGCGCTTGAGCAATCAGGAAAGTTATTAGAGAAAGTCAACAATGTCTTTTACAACCTATTGGGCACAGATACATCTGATGAGATGCAAGCATTGGCTCAGAAGATGGCTCCATTGATGGCTGAACATTCAAATAATATCATGCTCAACGAGAAACTCTTCGAGCGTGTAAGAACAGTCTATTCCTTGCATAAAGATTCTCCATTGAATGATCCTCAGGACCAACGTCTTTTGGATATCACGATGAAGAGTTTCGAGCGAAATGGAGCCATGCTTGACCAGCAAGCGAAAAAACGATATAGAGCTATCAGTAATGAATTGAGTATCGCTACCTTGCAGTTCTCTGAGCATAATCTAGCAGCGACCAATGCCTATGCTAAACTCATCACTGATGAGGCTGAACTAGAGGGGATACCTCAATCAGCACTAGATGCTGCAGCATTGACCGCCAAAGAAGCGGATGAGACAGGATGGCGCTTCACATTGCAAGCACCTAGTGTCACACCGATACTGAAATATGCTGCAAACCGTAAACTTCGTGAGGAGATATGGATGGCATACAATACACGATGTATCACAGGCGAATATTCCAATACTGATATCATCAAAAAGATAGTCAACCTGCGCCTTGAGTTAGCTCAAATCATGGGGTACAAATCTCATGCTGAATTTGTACTCAGTGACCGGATGGCACAAACAACAGGTGCAGTCAATAAATTACTCGATGAGTTAATCGAGGCATACACCCCGACAGCAAAGAAAGAGTTGAACGAAGTCAAAGCGATGGCTCGCTCTATCGAAGGAGACGCATTTGAACTCATGCCTTGGGACACTGCCTACTATACACGCATCGTCCGAGAGCGCCGATTTCATTTCGACAGTGAAGAATTGCGTCCCTATTTCGAATTATCCAAAGTTTGCCAAGGAATCTTCAGTTTAGCCACTCGCTTATACGGTATCACCTTCAAGGAAAATAATGAGATAGAGAAATACAATCAAGAAGTTCGGGTATTTGAAGTCTTCGACAAAGATGACAGTTTCCTTGCCTTGTTGTATACTGATTTCCATCCGCGTGCAAGCAAACGTGCTGGAGCTTGGATGAGTAGTTTCAAAGATCAAGATGGAGCGAGCAGACCTCATGTCATGATGGTGATGAATTTCACCAAACCGACAGAGACCAAACCGGCTTTGTTGACTTTCGATGAAGTCAACACCATGCTTCATGAATTTGGACATTGCCTACATGGGATCTTTGCCAATTCAAAATACACCTCGCTTGCTGGAACCAATGTAAAATGGGATTTTGTAGAACTTCCTTCTCAGCTGATGGAGAATTTCGCGACTGAACCTCAATTTCTTGATACCTTCGCTTTCCATTACGAGACAGGTGAAGTACTTCCAAAAGTGATGATAGACAAAATCGTCGCATCAGCTAATTTCCATGCTTCTACGATGTGTATCCGTCAAGTTAGCTTCGGTCAACTAGACATGGCATGGCATGCACGTACCACTCCTTTTGAAGGGGATGTTCTAGATTATGAACAAGAGGCAAAAAAACAGACACAGCTCTTACCCGCTATTCCAAATACCTGCATGAGTACTTTATTTAGTCATATCTTTGCAGGAGGTTATTCAGCTGGTTATTATAGCTATAAATGGGCTGAAGTACTCGATGCTGACGCTTTCTCAAGATTCAAAAAAGAAGGTATCTTCTCCCGTGAGGTTGCAAATGACTTCCGTAGAGAAATCCTGTCTAAAGGAAATACAGCACATCCAATGACGCTATATCTTCGATTTAGACATCAGCCTCCTACCATAGATGCACTACTAATAAGAGATGGGATTATGACAGCAGAAGAAAATGAACGGAGACATCAGCGTGAGAAACAACATGTTCTCGACACACGCTACATGCGCATGGCACTTATATGGGCCGAAAATTCGTATTGCAAACGACGACAAGTCGGATGCCTTATAGTTAAAGATAAACGAATCATCAGTGATGGTTATAATGGAACGCCTGTGGGATTCGAAAATATCTGTGAGGATGAGACGGGATTGAAGTCGAAACCGTATGTTCTTCATGCCGAAGCCAATGCGATTACTAAATTAGCGACTGCAAGTTATACCAGTGATGGGGCGACGTTGTATGTCACAGCCTCTCCATGTATCGAATGTGCCAAACTGATTATTCAAGCTGGCATCAAACGAGTGGTCTACGGCGAACAATATAGGTTGACCGATGGTCTTGAATTGCTCAAGCGGGCAAGCATCGAAGTGACTTACTGCCCCAATAAATAAATACCCACACTCATATAGTTATAAATAATGAAATATCCTTTTTCTTACCGTCGTAAAATGACATCCGTCTTAATCGTCTTATTAATGACTGGAATGGGCTTCTTGACTAGCTGTCAACAGCGTTCAAACTCACAGAGATACAATAAGATAGATTATCTTCTAGGTCTAATAAACAAGCAATATGTCGATTCTGTAGACATACATGACATTATAGAGAGAGCCATGCCCGAAATATTATCGGAATTGGACCCTCATAGTAGTTATATCCCTGCAGAAGATTTACAGCAAAACAATGACGAACTCGAAGGTAGTTTTAGTGGCATCGGCGTAGAATTTACCATCAATAAAGATACCCTCCACATCAATGGAGTAATCAAAGGAGGCCCTTCCGAAAAGGTAGGTATCATGCCTGGAGATTGCATCATCAAAGTAGATGACAGTTTGTTTGTAGGTAAGGTATGTACGAATCACGAAGCGATGAAACGACTTAAAGGACCTCAGGGAAGCAAAGTGACCTTAACGGTCCTACGAAGAAGTGTACCTGATTTGCTTACGTTTGAAATTACCCGTGACCGTATCCCACAACATAGCATCCAGACGGAATATATGATTACTCCTGAGATTGGATATATACAGATAGACCGCTTCGCACGTACCACCCCTATCGAGATGCTTACTGCGATAGCAAAATTGAATCATCAAGGAGCAAAATCCCTGATTGTGGATTTACGAGACAATACCGGAGGATACATGGAATCGGCAGTTCAGATGGCCAATGAGTTTCTACCTGAAGATGCGATGATTGTATTTAGCCAAGGACGTTCTTATCCTCGATCTGAAGAGTATGCAAACGGCCGCGGAAGTAGTCAGAAATTACCTTTGGCTGTGTTGATCAACGAAGGTTCTGCATCGGCAAGTGAGATTTTTTCAGGCGCTATTCAGGATAATGATAGAGGATTGATTATCGGTCGTCGCTCTTTCGGTAAAGGATTAGTTCAACAACCAATCGCATTTTCTGATGGTTCTGCCATTCGTCTGACTGTAGCTCGCTACTATACTCCATCTGGGAGATGTATCCAGCGTCCATACAAAGATGGTCAAGACATGGATTATCAATTAGATCTTCTTCATAGATATCAAAATGGAGAATTTTTCCACAAGGATAGCATCAAATTGAATCGTGATTCTGTATACTACACTGTCAAAGGTCGCAAAGTATATGGTGGTGGCGGTATCATGCCTGATGTATTTGTACCTAGAGATACGACTGGCGTATCAACTTACCTTGCAGAGGCTATCAATAAAGGAACAATTCGTCAATGGGCATTTGGATATACTGACAATAATCGCAAGACGCTTACCAAATATGACAATTTAGTGAAGATGGTTCAATATCTCAATACACAATCTATCGTTCCTCGTTTCGTCAAATATGCGTCTCAAAATGGAATCAAGAGAAGAACAATCTTAATCAATAAGTCTTATAAATTGTTGCGCATGAATCTCTATGGAGCTATCATCTATAATATATTGGGACGTCAATCGTATATGGCCTTTATCAACAAGACAGATGATACCGTCAATCGTGCCATCAAAGAATTAGAAAACAAAACCACACTTGAAGCTTTAGCTAATGCTTCGAATGATGACTAATCGTTCTACACCAAGATGATAAGTAAACAAGCACTCCGTAAACAGATTCAAGCAAAGAAACAAGGCACTCCTGTTGCGACCCTAGACAAATGGTCGCAACAGGCTGTGCATTGCCTCGAGCAACAGGCCTATTGGCAACAGGCGGACACGGTGGTATTGTACTACTCCATGGTAGATGAAGTGAATACTCGACTTCTTGTCGAACGAGCTCATCTAGCGGGGAAACGTGTCTATCTTCCTGTCATGGATGGTGATGTGCTGGTACTGCGTCTTTTTTCGGGCAGAGAATCGATGAAGACAGCTAGCAAATACCGTATCCTTGAGCCTACGGGAGCTATTCTACCTGCCGCACAATATCAAGCGATTGACTTGGTTATTGTACCCGGCGTCGCTTTTACTTGCGAAGGCTATCGGTTGGGACGTGGTAAAGGGTATTATGATAAACTCCTGCCCCTGATTTCGGCTCCATGTGTCGGCATCTGCTGGCCTATACAGCTTGTTGACCACTTACCCACAGAGCCTCATGATGTATCTCTTGATGGGCTTATCTCATCGGATGGAATAATCAAAACATTCACTAAATATTAACCTCTTCGTTCACAGTAAACTTATAACGTATGATTCCAAGGAGAAGAAGAGACAATGCACAAACTATTGATGACTTACTGAATCGTTTTTTACGAGACAATGGGCTAGAAACTCCTTTGCAATTAGACCGAGCAAAAAGGGCTTGGTTTGAATTGTCTCCTATGATATCTAAGTATACTCAAGAAGTGTATATACGAGGAGATGTCATGTATGTGCATCTCAAATCAGCTCCATTGCGTCAAGAATTGTTGATGGCTAAAGATATGATTATCAAACAAATCAATAGGACTGTAAAAGCACAGGTTATAAGAGATATCGTGTTGCGATAATTTTAAATCTAAAATGGACGATTGATACGGATGAAGTAAAGCAAGCTAAGACTGTAGCGATCAATACGGCTATGCTTGGAGAGACCTTTTCTTCTGAATGTGTATTTGAAAATAGGGATAGCACACCGTTTTATCTTACAAAGGATTATTTCGGCAGCACTAGGCATGAGAAGAGACCTGTAGCTGGTCCTTTTAAGAACATTCAAAGTGAACAGAAAGTCTTTTAAGTTGAGGATTGAATCCACGACCTGATTATCAAAAAGAAAACAAAATGGCAGTTTGACTGTCATTTTGTTTTTGTTTAGAGCTGCATGTTCCTCTAGTCTACTTTTGCAAGTGGTCTTCTGTTTCGCTTAATATTTTTCAATTCTAAATAGTTGTTCTTTTTTTATTCAAAAAGGCCTATCAAGGCTAGTAAGACTTAAGGCTTACTAGGGTAACAACGGGGCTTAACATGACAAGGACTTAAGTCTTACCTGAGTGACGATGGGTCGTTACCTCATTTTCATCATGATGAAGTTCTTTTTTTGTTCAAGAATCAGGGGGTCAGCAGTTGCTCCTCTAAGGATGAGCCTCTAGAATCCTTTTCTTGCCTTTCTTTCTTGCGGGGAAACGATTGGACTATCGGAGGTGATTTCTTGCCCATTCGTTTGGCGTATATCAATTAACATTTAGGTCTCGAAACAAATGGTTATTATTTCGAACGATTTACAATCAAAACGAACTTTGCAATCAGTGATTTCTTGATTACAAAGTTCGTCTATCTTGTGTATTCTCTCGTTCACACATCGGTATCGGATATGCGAGGATTTAGTGGAGATCTTTATTTGAACAGGCCTTTCAAGAGTGACTTCCCCTTCTCCACTACATTTTTCTTTGTGGATGTAGAATCAGTGGCAGTCAATGAAGACAATCCACGCTGAAACAGGTTCTTGATTAGTTTCTTCGAGTCGACTTTTACAGATGGCTTATCAAAAGTACCTCCGATGGTCAGATTGACTTCGGACAGACCTAATAGTTTTTCTCCTTTTGGCAAGGTCACGAGTGCATCATAATCGATGGTTTTGTCTAGGCCAGTTTTTCCGCCTAGCGTCATCTTATAGTTTCCTACAAGTAAATCAAATGGAGAAGTCGTAACCAAACCGTCTTGGATGGTAAATGCAACATCTAGGTCTTTCGTCTTGAGTGTCGCTAGCTCTGGCTTGTTGAGTGCTGTAGCCATCTTATCTAGCACGGCCACATCAGTAATCAATAAACTATCTGTATAGATATGTCCTTGTCCTTGTACAGCATTCATGATTGGGTCCATGTGACTATCGAGTATCATAGCGAGTGACATGGATGAAGAGAAGGTTCCTTGTGCATGGGCAAATATAGGAACTAACTTCTTCACGACTTGAGATTCTTTGAAGGCTTCAGCGAAACTGATCTGTCGCATAGATAAATCAATAGCTACAGTTGGTTGGGTGATGTCTTTTGTGGCGTATGCTCCATGCATCTTCACTTCTCCGTTCATGACACCAAAGGCCAGATTTTGCATGGCTAAGGTTTGATTTTTAGCCTGTAGTTGACCGGTCAGATGCGCCAATTTCATGGTCTTGATTTTGATTTCTTGAATCGTTGCATCTACTCCGAAGTCTATATTTGCTGGTATCTGGATGACTGATGATGCTTCACTAGCTGCAGCATCGACTTGCGTCTCATCCGTAGTAGAGTCTGCAGTTGCTTGCTCGGACATGAAGTCATTGAGATTGAGCAATTGAGAAGTCAACTTCATCTTACCGCTGAGTACTCCCTTATCTATAAGGTAATTTCCAAGATTGTGAACAGTACAGTCGATCGTCATATCCGAATGAGCTACTTGTATCGTTGTAGGGTCTAGCGTGATTAAAGTAGGAGTTGCATGAAGATGTGTGGCACTTACGTGTACTTCGGGCAGGTCGGACAGATGTAGAGTCGCTTTTTCTGTTTTCAAATCGACATCGTAATCCATCGGCTTACCTTCGGGCATAGCTACCCAGCCTTCCATATAGGCTTTGATGCCATTGATTTCAAACGAACTGTCTAGCAGTTGATAACGGTCATTTTGCAACTGTGCACTCACATTCATATCGATATGACTATAGGCTTGCAAGGTACCGGCTTGTCGGTCATCATAGCTCACTGCCATATTCTTCACCACGACTCGTCTGAGTAATAGGTCAAAAGCAGTGGCGGGCATACTATCATTTGGCTGGTCTACAGAAGCCGTTTCTTTCATGATATCCCAATTGGTCTGCCCATCTTTAGCTACTACCGCCTTGAAGGTGGCATCTTGGAGATAGATATTTTCTACTTTATATTGTTGTCCAAATAAGGAGAACAAGTCGACAGTGACTGACAACTGATCCATCTTGGCGAGGGTGTCTTGTTCAAAGGTACCTTCTCCGCGTAGCCAGAAGTCGTTGAGACTGATTGTTGCTTTTGGAAAATGAGCAAAGAAACTGATATCCAACGAAGAAAAATCAAATTCTCCGCGAATCATCTCATGCCCTTGCGCCTTGACCAAGGTGGTCATCTTACTTCGAAAAACAAAGGGTAGAAGCATCAATATGATGACTAGTACGAGGCAGATACTGCCTACAATTTTCAAACTTTTTTTCATAATTATAGATTTTCATTAGCAATATGCCCATCGCTCACCTCAAAAAGGCGGTATTCGGCATCTATTTTTTCCAAAATCAAATCGAGATGTTCGCGATTGGTGTCTGTGATGAAGATTTGTCCGAAACATTCATCGGAGAGTAAGGTCATCAGTTGTTCCACACGCAAAGCATCTAATTTATCAAACAAATCATCTAAGAGAAGAAGAGGGGTCTGACCTGTTATTTCTTTCAAGTATTCAAATTGGGCTAACTTGAGAGCAACGAGATAACTTTTGTTCTGCCCTTGACTGCCTTCTCGACGGATGGGATAATCTCCGAGCATCATCTCGAGGTCATCACGATGGATACCCCGTTTACTATATCCGAGTATCTGCTCGATGGGACGACCCTGACGAAGCATCATCAAAAAATCACCTTCTTGGAGATGGGAGATATAACGAAGAGAAACCCGCTCTTTATCCATGGAAATGAGACTATAATAACGCTGAAACATGGGGATGAACGCATCGATAAATTGACTGCGCTTCTCAAATATAATCTGACCATTGCTGGCCATCTGCTCTTCCCATATAGCGAAGAGTTCGGGATCTACGACTGTTTCTTCCTTGAGCAACGTATTACGCTGTTTCATGGCTTTGGTGTAGCGAGTAAGGGCATCTAGATAGACGGCATCGAATTGGGAGATTACGCCATCTAAAAATCGTCTTCGCACTTCCCCTACTCCTAAGATTAAATCAGCATCTGCGGGAGAAATCATCACGAGCGGAAGGAGCCCTATATGATCGACAAAACGCTTATAGGCTTTTTTGTTGCGCTTAAAGACTTTCTTCTTCCCGCGTTTGAGCCCACAATACATCTCTTCTAGAAGAGGACCTTCAGGAGTTTGTTCTTCCAAATCGTAAAAGCCCTGAACGACAGAAAAGTCTTCATCATGACGGATACATTGGCTGTCGGTCACAGAACCGGCGGGCTTACAAAAGGAAAGCAAGTAGATGGCATCGAGAAGATTTGTCTTGCCCATACCATTTGTTCCGATAAAACAATTGATACGAGGACTGAAATCAAGAGTTGCCTCTGCTATATTTTTATAATTGATAATTGATATTTTACTCAGTTTCATAGGACAAAAATAGGAAGATTTGTTGATTTAAACCTTCTTTTAATAAAAAAGGTGGAGCAAAATTTCTCTAACACATATAATTAGATTATTTTTGTCCGACAATACAAAGTCTTAAGATATTAAATAAAAAAACAGAATAATAACAATTCACTTTAAATCAAAATGGCAAAATCAAACAACCAACAAGGTGTGGAGCCACAAGAGCACCAAAACAATGCTGAGGCATTTATCAACAACAATCAAAAATTGTTCATTACTGCTATCGCAGTAATCATTATCGTAATTGGTGCTGGAGTAGCTTACAACAATTTGTACAGAACCCCTCGTGCAAACAAAGCAAACAATGCTTTGTTTCAAGGTCAGACATACTTCGAACAACAACAATGGTCCAAAGCACTTCAAGGGGATAGTATCGCTTATCAAGGATTCTTGTCTATCGCTAACAACTATAGCGGAACTGATGCTGCTAACTTAGCACATGCTTATGCTGGTATTTGCTACAAACAGTTAGGCGAAAATGATAAGGCGATTCAAGAGTTTAACCAATTTGATGCGGGTGATGATTTAGCTTCAGCGGCGGTGATTTCTTCAGCAGCTACATGCTATGCTGATGCGGGTCAACCTGAAAAAGCAGCTAGTATGCTTATTGACGTAGCTAAAAAAGCTGACGCAAATTCGCTTAGCCCTATTTTCTTGAAACAAGCTGGTGAAATTTATGTTTCTGCTAAGAAATTTGACAAGGCAATTGCTGCTTTTCAAATGATTAAAGACAAATATGCTGCTACTTATGTAGGCATGAATATCGATAAATATATCGAGCAAGCTAAATTGCAAAAATAATTATTATGGCAACAAAATATCATAACTTATCTGACTACGATCCTAGCGAAATACCGGATGCAAGTAATATGCGTTTTGGTATCGTAGTCGCAGAATGGAATAGCGATATTACATTTGCTTTGAGAGATGGAGCAATCAATACACTTGCTAAATTTGGTACTCCAGAAGAAAACATTACTGTTTTCCATGTTCCGGGAAGTTTTGAATTGGTCTATGGCGCACAGCAATTGACCAAGGCACTTAGCTTTCAAGGATTACATACCGTAGATGCTGTCATTGCAATCGGGTGTGTGGTCAAAGGAGACACTCCTCATTTTGATTTCATTTGTGAAGGAACTACTCAAGGTATTGCACAACTAAATGCAACCCAAAAGGTTCCTGTAATCTATGCTTTACTTACTGTTAATACCATGCAGCAGGCGCTTGATAGAGCGGGCGGCGTATTGGGTAACAAAGGTGATGAGGGAGCTATCACGGCTATCAAGATGGTTGACTTCAAAAGAAAAGTACAATATACTTAGTGTAGTATATTCATTGTATGAAGTGACTTTGCGACAATATGAGCAAAGAAATGCAAAAATAGCTTTACTAATACAAATTAGTTGGCAAAATATTTGGCAGCAAAAGAAAAACTTCATACATTTGCATCGCTTTAGAAAAGTAAAGGGCACATACCAGAGTGGCCAAATGGGGCAGACTGTAAATCTGCTGTCTTCGACTTCGGTGGTTCGAATCCATCTGTGCCCACTTTACTTCTAGAGTTATTTAATGTACAGGGCATATACCAGAGTGGCCAAATGGGGCAGACTGTAAATCTGCTGTCTTCGACTTCGGTGGTTCGAATCCATCTGTGCCCACATTAAATTTTGAATAATCATTATCGATTATTTTTTTGCGGAAGTAGCTCAGTTGATAGAGCATCAGCCTTCCAAGCTGAGGGTCGCGGGTTTGAGCCCCGTCTTCCGCTCTATTAGATTCAAGTTCAAACTTGGAGATTAATAAAAGTCAGTAATCATTTTTGATTGCTGACTTTTTTTGTGTGCTTAGGAGAAAGAGACTTCTGATATTGGGTAAGTGGTATAATCGAAGCGATTGCCATGCCCTGGATAAATCCATACCGTCCCTGATTGCTGTATGCATTCCTGGGCTAGTTCATCTATACGACACAAGGCTTGTCGATACATCTCCCTACTGCATCGTCGCTTATCTATCACTGGCGGAAATTTCAAAAAGGAATCACCGGTAAAAAAATGATTGTCTAGCGTAATGAGCGTACTAGATAACGCATGACCAGGTATAGGATAAAAATGAAAGTAGTGGTTCTTAAATGGGAGTTCAAATTGTACTGTATCGATGATGACATCTATTCGATTTACATGATATTTATAGTGTGGCGGCAGTTGTGTACGACACTTTGTCAATGCGATTCCAGAATCCAGTGGGAGACGGTCTGCACACGCTTGTGTACAGACGACTTGCGTACTTGGATAGAGTGTCAGGAGATGGTTGACACCCCATGTGTGGTCTGCATGTTCATGGGTTAAGAGGATGTATTCTGGGGTGAGGTTCTTCTTCGATAGATAAGCGAGTAAACGTTCTGAATACTGTTCAGCTGGGTCTATTATCGCGCAGGTACTATCTCCATCATCAAAGATGACATAGCAGTTTGATTGGATCAATTGATTGAGGATACGATGTATATTCATAGGGGTAATCGTTGTTTATGAAGGACAAAGATAGTTTTTTTCATAAAATGAATGGTCGTAATACAATTATCTGTTACCTTTGTACAATTAATTATTCGATTATTTCACATTATAAATTATAGAAATGAGAAAAACATTTTACATTTTTGCTTTTGTGGGTGCCCTAAGTTTGTGTGGCATGACTTCGTGCAGTACCTTAGGTGGTGCGTCTAACAGTATGGAAATGTCTTCAACGACCAATGCTTCATCTGCGGGAAGTACACTGGGTACAGCCATCAGTTCGCTTTATGGACAGTATAAACAGAATGGGTCTATCCCATTGACAAACGTAAGTAATCTGTTGCTTATGCAGCAGGTAATCAACAATGCTGATGTGTACAAGAAGAACTATACAGATAGCCAATTCCTTGGCTCATTTGCTTCTGGCCTAGTGACTGGTTCTAATAATCTGGTCAATTCTTCTAATCAGTCTTCTGTCTTGTCTAATGTATTGAACATTGCCAACTCAGGAGCCTCTGTGGCATCTCCTACGACTTCGGGAGTCATGGATAGCGTCTCTTCTATTTCCAAAGCAGCTGGGTCTATAAACACGCTCATGTCTTTATTGGGCAATTAAGTAGGTCATTCTTAAAAAAACAATAAGGTGTACCAAATTTTATTTTGGTACACCTTATTTTATGATTGACTAGCTCGCTAGATGAAAAGATTGACATCTGATTGCACAGCACGATTCATATAGGTAGCTACTCCTCCTATGGTGCATTCGTCTAGGAGTTCTTCACGTGCGATTCCCATCATATCCATAGTCATCTGACAAGCGATAAATTCGACGCCATTGTCTAGTGCTTGTTGACGTAGGGATTCTAAAGAGTCTATTCCTCGAATGTGCATCACGTGACGCATCATGCGGTCCCCTATTCCTCCCATACTCATCTTGGACAAACTCAATTTCTTCGAGTGGCTCGGCATCATCATACCGAATAACTTACTGAAGATGTCTTTTTTTACTCGTGGTTTCTTGGCTTTCTTTATCGTATTTAGTCCCCAGAAAGTAAAGAAGATGCTTACTTTTTCTCCTGTTGCGGCGGCGCCGTTTGCGAGGACGAAGGTAGCTAATGCTTTGTCCAAATCATCACTAAACATGATCAGGGTTTTCCCTTTGTGCTGAGGAGTTCCTACCGCTGTTGAAGTGGCTTCTAAGGGGTTCCCTTTTTCTAAAACAACAGTGTAGCGCCCTGAACTAGCAGATTTGTTCACGAGTTGGTTACCAGTGGTTTGGCACCATGAATCGACATCTCGAGCAAAGGCTGAATCTGTTGAGACGACTTCTAGTTGTTGTCCTGGAGTCAAGTCATCCATCTCATTTTTCACACGCATGATAGGACCTGGGCATTGCAACCCGCAGGCATCTATTTGTTTGACTATCGTTCCTGTATGGCTTATGGCCTGCGGTTGGGATGTGGGCATTTCTATTTTTTTTAATTCTGGTTTAGAAGAATCACAAGTAGGATTCCAATCAGAAAAATCAGTATTTATTTTCCGAGTGGCTGCACTATAAATCTTCAGTCCTCCTACGAGGTTTACTACTTTCTTACCTGCTCCTAACAGGAGTCGGGTGGCTACATATCCACGTAATCCGATAGCGCATAAGATGATTACTGGTTTCTCATCGGAGATTTTGTCGATGTTATCACGAAGGGTGTCAAGTGGTAGATTGATTGCTCCTGGTAAGGTACCCATGATTATCTCATCGGGAGTACGGATATCGACTAACTGGATATCTTGTCCTGATTGAATCATGGTTCGCAGTTCACGCCAATAGATGGTTGGCATGGCTCCACTAAGAACATTGGCTGCGGTGTATCCGGCTATCGCAATGGGGTCTTTGGCTGACGAAAAGGGAGGTGCATAGGCGTGTTCTACTTCCATCAAATCATAGACTGTTCCACCGTGCTTGATTAACAAGGCGATTTGGTCTATCCGCTTGTCCACTCCTTTAAATCCGACGACTTGCCCTCCATAGAGTTTACCTGTCTCAGGATGATAAGTCAGTTTGATGGTTAGTTGGGTTGAACCAGGATAGTATCCTGCGTTACTCCCAGAATGGGTCGTTGAGGTTTTGTAGGGCATATCTAGCATCTTCAGACGCTTAGCAGCGAGCCCTGTGGTAGCGACTGTAATATCAAATATCTTTGCTATGGCAGTACCGATGGCTCCTTCGTATCTAGTCTTGTTCCCTAGTACCATATTGTCTGCAACGATGCGACCTTGACGGTTAGCTGGATTGGCTAGATAATTGAGCCATGGTTTTCCAGTCAATGGATGAGGGTATTCTATGGCGTCGCCTACAGCGTATACGTCTGGGGCACTCGTTTGTAAGTGCTCATCGACCCAGATTCCTCGCGCATCGCCTATACGGAGTCCAGCTGATTGTGCGAGTTGGGTCTCGGGACGAACACCAATCGATAGAATAACTAAATCTGCTGGTATTTCTTGACCACTTTTCAGAGTGACGACAAGGTCATCTGCCCGTTTCTTAAATCCGGTCACACTCTGCGATAGGGCTAACTTGACGCCTTGTTGTTCCAATTCGTCGTGTACGAGCGATGCCATAGAATAATCTATGGGAGCCATCACTTGATTTGCCATCTCTACGACGGCTACTTCTGCTCCTGCATGGCGAAGATTTTCGGCCATTTCTAACCCGATAAATCCAGCGCCGACAATGACGGCACGACGGATATCGTGGGTATCCATGTGTTGCTTTATCTTATCAGTATCTTGTACATTGCGCAGGGTAAATATACCTGGCAAATCGATCCCTTCTAAAGGAGGACGTACGGGGGAAGCGCCTGGAGATAGCAATAGTTTGTCATAGCTTTCGGTGATTTGGCTACCATCATGATGGCGCAGTGTCACTTCTTTCTTGGTGGTATCTATAGCTGTGGCTTCGGTGAGAATACGTACATCGATATTGAATCGCTGACCAAATAATTGTGGAGTCATCACAAATAGATTGTCGCGCTCATTGATTACTCCTCCTAAGTAGTACGGGAGTCCACAATTGGCGTATGAGATATAAGGACCTCGTTCTATCAGAATAATTTCTGCACTCTCGTCGGCACGACGAATGCGTGCTGCTGCTGTAGCTCCCCCGGCTACTCCTCCAATGATTAAATGTTTCGTCATACGATTACTTCTTTTTTTCTTTAATTGATTACTTTGCAAAGATACATGCATATATTAGAATCAGCAACAGTCCTTATTTATAACCGTATAGAGATTGTCTATAAGCAAACTGATGTCGCTTTTTTTTCTTTGTCTCATTTCTTTTTCTTATATTTGATACTTTACTATTTTCCGGTAGCGGATTGCTTTGAAAGAACTAGCGATAGTTCTTTTTTGTAGGCTTTTTTCTATTTTATTTTTTATAACCAGATAATAAATCGAATCATGATAACATTGGAAATTTGCGCTAACTCAGTAGAGAGTGCGTGGGCTGCATATAATGGAGGTGCTCAGCGTATAGAGCTATGTACTAATCTCGAAGATGGAGGGACTACTCCTTCTTGGGGGATGATGAAACAGGTCTCAAAAATTCCTTCTATTACTAAACATGTTTTGATTCGCCCTCGTGGTGGTGACTTTGTCTATAACAATTATGAAGTAAACACTATGATTGAGGATATCAAGATAGCTAAGTCACTTGGTATGGATGGAGTTGTAATTGGATGTCTACTCGCTGATGGTTCTTTGGATATCGTGACGCTCAGTCGACTCATCATGGCTGCATCGGGTATGAATATTACTTTTCACCGCGCCTTTGATTGTTGTGCTGACCCGTTAAAAACAATTCAGCAACTGATCGATTTAGGCTGTGATTATTTACTCACCTCGGGACAAGGTGAGACAGCTGAACATGGCATCGAAATGCTGAAATCATTAAGTGAAAAAGCAAAAGATAAGCTTATTATAATACCTGCAAAAGGGATTAATGAGCATAATATACTTAAGATAAAGAAGGAAACGGGACTGAAAGAGTTTCATTCTTCGGCTAGTCAGCTGGTCGATAACCAGACTAAGACTAGCGAAGAACGAGTGCGTCAATTGAGAAACCTAATCTGTCCTATGATTAATTTTTCTCCTCGGATACCTTAACAAATCATTTGATCTGTTTATATACCTGTGCTGTTCGTGCTGGTAGATACAATTTGAGCCAACCTTTCTTGTCTTCTGCATATAGATTGTCGTGCTGAGTCATGTATTCCAATGAATGGTCTACTAAATCGTTTCCGCCATATAGCGCATCATCGCTATCCAAGACACATCGATAACTGCCTTCTGGTAACAAGAAGCCATAATCAGTGAAAGAACTCACTGGATTAAAGTTAAAGACGAAGACTAAATCTCCTCGCTTATAGGCAAGAACTTGGTCGCCGTCATTATGCCATACTTCTTCGACTTTACTCTTTTGAAATGATGGAATCGTTTTGATTAAACTTATCATCGCTACATCAAAGTCTCCTAAATAATGATAATCGAGGTCTTGACGGTCTGACAAATCCCATTGACGACGTGCGTGTTCACAACTCCAACCATTGCCTTCACGTGGGAAGTCTATCCATTCTGGATGACCGAATTCATTACCCATAAAATTGAGGTATCCTCCATTTATTGTGGTCAACGTAATCATACGAATCATTTTATGAAGCGCAATCCCTCGATTGACAATATAGGTTTCATCGCCTTTTTGCATATGCCAATACATGTCAGCATCTATCAGTCTGAAGATTATGGTTTTATCACCAACCAATGCTTGATCATGACTCTCGACATAGTTAATGGTTTTCTCTTCTTTGCGATGATTTGTCATCTCCCAAAGTATGCTTGATGGTTTCCAGTCTTCATCCATCTTTTCTTTAATGGTCTTAATCCAATAGTCGGGGATGTTCATCGCAAGGCGATAGTCGAAACCATAACCTCCATCAGATACTTTCATAGCTAATCCTGGCATACCGCTTACTTCTTCTGCTACAGTAATGGCATGTGGGTTAATCTCATGAATCATTTTATTTGCTAAAGTCAAATAAGCGATAGCATTATCGTCTTGCCCACCATTATAGTAATCTTCATAACCAGAATAGGAACAACCCATGCCGTGGTCTAAATAGAGCATAGAAGTGACACCATCGAAACGAAAGCCATCGAAATGATAATTCTCTATCCAATATTTGCAGTTGGATAGTAAGAAATGAATAACAGCATGTTTACCGTAATCGAAACATAAACTATCCCATTGTGGATGAGTGTGACGAATACCTGGATAGAACCATTGATTTGGATCACCGGCATAATTGCCAAGCCCTTCTACTTCGTTCTTCACAGCGTGGGAGTGTACGATATCCATGATGACAGATAGTCCCATCTTATGAGCTGTGTCTATTAGTTCTTTGAGTTCATCGGGAGTACCAAACCTTGAAGATGCTGCAAAGAAACTAGAGACATGGTATCCAAAGCTTCCATAATATGGATGTTCTTGAATACCCATTATCTGAATGCAGTTGTAGCCTGACTTAACTATACGGGGTAATATGTTTTCTTGAAATTCATGATAGGAACCTACTTTTGCTTCTTGTTGAGCCATACCTATATGACACTCGTAAATCAATAAGGGTTCTGTCGTTGGCTTGAAATCTGTTATCTTATATGTATATGGTGATTTCGGGTCCCATACTTGTGCACTAAAGATATTAGTTAATTCATCTTGTACTACTCGCTCAGCCCATGCAGGAATACGCTCACCTTCGCCACTTGCCCAGCAAATCTTCAATTTATATAAATCGAGATGTCGGAGCTTGTTTGCTGGAAGTTTCAATTCCCACACGCCGTTTTGTAGTGGTTCAAAAGAATAAGTCTCATCAAGAGTCCAATTATTGAAATCACCAATTAAATATATTTCAGTGGCATTGGGAGCCCACTCTCTAATGACCCAATCCTTACCTGAATGATGAAGGCCAAAATAGAGATGCCCTGTGGCAAACTCAGATAACGGGGAGCCATTTGTCAATTCTTTCTCTAACGAGATAGCGTGATTGTAACGGCCTTCTATTGCTTCAGAGTAAGGTTCTAACCACTCATCTTTTGCAATAATATTCAATTGTTTACTCATATGTTTCGATATTTGGTTTTCACAAATGTAGAAAAGAATTTGCAATTTCACATCACAAAAAGGCATAAATCGTGTTTTATAACATAGTTATCTTCCTAGACCTCTTTAATATATCTTCAAAAAGGTAAAAATAAGGATACTTTATCTCTTTTTTTTTGTACTTTTGCGGAGACAGAGAATATATAAATTTAATCTTTCTTATTATGACTCAATCGTCTACGGAGCATCTCTCTCCGTTCAAAAAAGGAATCGTTGGCATTCAATTTTTGTTTGTTGCTTTTGGAGCAACGGTCCTGGTTCCCCTCTTAGTTGGCTTAGACCCGTCAACGGCACTGTTTACAGCTGGTATTGGTACTCTACTCTTTCATTTAGTTACGAAAGGTATGGTACCAATTTTTTTAGGTAGTAGTTTTGCGTTTATAGCGCCTATTGTCAAAGCAACAGAACTCTACGGCCTTTCTGGTGCACTTTGTGGATTAGTAGGTGTAGCAATCGTTTATTTTTTCATGAGTGCATTGGTCAAATGGCAAGGTATCAAAGTGATCAATAAATTGTTCCCTCCTATTGTCATCGGACCTGTAATTATGCTTATCGGGCTTTCTTTAGCTTCATCTGGAGTAGATATGGCCAAGTCTAATTGGACTATTGCCATCGTTTCTTTAGTTACAGCTATTCTAGTGACGATGTTAGGCAAAGGGTTACTAAAACTAATCCCTATTTTTGCGGGTATTGTCGCGGGATATGTAGTAGCATACTTTATGGGCTTAATTGATTTCACTTTAGTTCGTGAAGCATCATGGTTAGGTTTTCCTAAATTTGTGACTCCTACTTTTTCATGGCAAGCCATCTTATTTATGATTCCTGTTGCAATAGCTCCAGTAATTGAGCACATTGGTGATATCTATGTTGTCAATACTGTAACGGGTAAGAATTTTATAGAAAATCCGGGCTTGCACAGAACGCTTCTTGGTGATGGTATCGCTTGTGCGGTAGCTGGACTACTAGGAGGACCTCCAGTAACAACTTATAGCGAAGTAACTGGTGCGATGTCTCTCACTAAAATTACTAGTCCAACTGTTATTCGTGTGGCGGCTGTTACTGGAATCATCTTCTCTGTGATTGGTAAAATAAGTGCTTTACTAAAGACAATACCACAAGCTGTACTTGGTGGCATCATGCTTCTCTTATTCGGAACAATTGCAGCTGCAGGAATAGCCAACTTAATCAATAATTGTGTCAACATGAGCAACACGCGTAATATTGTCATATCTTCCTTGATTCTGACTACTGGAATTGGAGGGGCTGCGCTTAATATAGGCTCCTTCTCATTAACTGGTATTGGACTTTCTGCTTTGATTGGAGTGATACTCAATCTCATATTACCTCATGAAAAAGAGAGGGCAAACAAATAGATTATTTTAACAGCATTCTTCTTTCAAAATCTATTTTTTTGATGTTTTTTTACTTCAAATTAAAATATTTTGGTATATTTGTGGGGTGAGGAATTGGTATTATCGCAATAACAAAGAAGTAAATCTCACATATGTATCATTAAAAAGCAAAAAAGATGTTTAAGGAAAAAGCAGGTATTACAGCAGGTAAGATTTGGGAAGCTCTTAATGAAACAGAGGGCATGTTTATCAAGGAATTAAAGAAAAAAACCAAGCTCGTTTACAATGATCTTTATCTAGGTCTTGGATGGCTTGCTCGTGAAGAAAAAATTACCGTTACTGAAGATGGTAAAGAACTGTTTATTAAACTAAGCGAATAGATAGTTTAATTAATTGGTAAAAAAAAGAGAAAGAGCTAATGTTTACATAAACGATTAGCTCTTTTCGTGTCTTATTACCCTATATCTATCTACTATTTGATTCATTTTCTCAACATAATATAGTATCTTTGTGTGCGATTTGTTACATAATTGTATTTACATTCGCATTTCGAGAAAAATATTAATAGGATAAAGAGTAAAAAGAGAAATAAAAAAATGAAGAATATTCGTAACTTTTGCATCATTGCCCATATAGATCATGGAAAATCGACTTTAGCTGATAGACTACTTGAAGAGACAAAAACAGTAGAAATCAACCATGGTCAAATGTTAGATGATATGGATTTGGAGCAAGAACGAGGTATCACCATCAAGAGTCATGCAATCCAAATGGATTATACAGAAAATGGGGAAACTTACAAACTTAACCTCATTGATACTCCTGGACACGTTGACTTCTCTTATGAAGTTTCTCGATCAATTGCAGCCTGTGAAGGTGCCTTACTTGTAGTAGATGGTTCTCAAGGTGTGCAAGCACAAACAATCTCAAATCTATACATGGCTATTGAGCATGACTTAGAGATTATCCCAATCATTAACAAGTGTGATATGCAAAGTGCTAGTCCTGACGAGGTCGAGGATGAAATCATTGAGCTATTGGGATGTGAACGCAAAGAAATTATTAGAGCTTCAGGAAAGACTGGCATGGGAGTACATGAGATTCTCGATGCAATCATTAATCGTGTTCCTGCACCAACAGGGAATCCTGATGCTCCACTGCAAGCATTAATTTTTGACTCTGTTTTTAATTCATTCAGAGGTATCATTGCTTATTTCAAGATAGTAAATGGTCGAATCAGAAAGAATGACCAAGTCAAATTTTTCAATGTAGGAAAAGAATATGGTGCTGATGAGATTGGCGTACTGAAAATGAGTATGATTCCTAAAGATGAGTTGAGTGCTGGAGATGTTGGATACATCATTTCAGGAATCAAGACAAGCCATGAAGTTAAAGTAGGTGATACAATCACTCAAATCGACAAGCCTTGCGACGTTGCTATTGATGGTTTCGAAGAAGTAAAACCTATGGTTTTTGCTGGTTTATACCCTATCGAGACAGAAGACTTCGAAGACTTACGTTCCTCTCTCGAAAAATTACAATTAAACGATGCCTCACTTACCTTTAAGCCAGAATCGTCACTAGCATTAGGATTTGGATTTAGATGCGGATTCTTAGGACTACTTCATATGGAGATTGTCCAAGAAAGATTGGACAGAGAATTTAATATGAATGTAATCACTACTGTTCCCAACGTATCTTACAAAATATATGATAAGCAGGGACATATGAATGAGGTACACAACCCTGGTGGTATGCCTGACCCGACATTGATAGACCGCATAGAAGAGCCTTATATTGAAGCATCTATTATAACTAAGGCTGAATACATTGGTCCTATCATGACACTCTGCTTAGGAAAAAGAGGTGAACTAACAAAACAAAATTATATGAGTGGTAACCGTGTGGAGCTACAATATAATATGCCTCTTGGTGAAATCGTTATCGATTTTTACGATAAATTAAAAAGCATCTCCAAAGGATACGCTTCTTTTGATTATCATCCTTCTGAATTTAGAGCTTCTAAACTTATTAAACTCGATATGCTTCTCAATGGAGAACCAGTAGATGCTCTTTCAACTCTAACACATTTTGATAATGCCTACAAGTTAGGTAGTAGAATGTGCGCTAAATTAAAAGAATTGATTCCACGTCAACAATTTGATATAGCAATACAAGCAGCTATTGGCTCTAAGATTGTTTCTCGTGAGACAGTAAAAGCAGTACGTAAAGATGTGACTGCAAAATGTTATGGAGGAGATATTAGCCGTAAACGTAAACTTTTAGAAAAGCAAAAGAAAGGAAAGAAGAGAATGAAACAAGTAGGAAATGTTGAAGTTCCTCAAAAAGCTTTCCTAGCGGTTCTTAAATTAGACTAATGAAAAAAGCCAATTTCTTTCATTAAAAATAACGATATAAATTATGTGGATTTTATTGATTAGCATATTTTCTTTATGCTACATGCTTATTGCGCTCGAACACGTGATAAAAATTAACAAGAGTGCAATTGCTCTTTTCTTAGCAGTAATCCTTTGGATGATAGTTCTATTATTTGCCCCGCAAATAGTCAGTCACTTCAACATGGATGCTTTTCAGGGGTATTTAGACGAGAACCCCTCCTTAGCTTTATTATCATTTAAAGATCAAGCTATCCGTTTTCTTACAGGCCATCTTCTAGTTGAGCAACTAGGTGATACCAGTGAAACGCTATTCTTCCTGCTTGGTGCCATGACAGTAGTAGAACTCATTGACCAACACGGAGGGTTCAACTTTATTACTCAGCGTATTACGACTCGTCGTATGCGTATGCTCCTATGGACCATTGCATTTATTAGTTTCTTCCTATCAGCCTTGCTTGATAACTTAACCACTTCTATTGTCATGATTATGTTGGTTCGTAAGTTAGTGCCGCATAGAGAAATACGTTGGTGGATGGCTGGCGTAGTTATTGTCGCTGCCAATGCTGGTGGTGCATGGTCACCTATCGGTGATGTCACTACGATTATGCTATGGGTTAAAGGAAACATCACTTCAGTCCCAACTGTAATACATCTATTCCTACCTTCTCTTGTTGCAATGGTTGTTCCTGTCTTATTCATACATCACAAATTAAGAGGAGTAGTTGAAGCTGTTCCAATAACAAAGCCAGACGTACGTTTCTACAATCAATTGAGTTCACGTGATAGAATGATGGTTCTTATTCTTGGAGTTGTTGGACTACTGTCAGTTCCCGTAGTCAAATCAATAACAGGTCTTCCTCCATTTATGGGGATACTATTTGTCTTATCTATCTTATGGGTATTTACAGAAATAGTATATCGAAAAGTAGATAACATAGAAGAGCACCATCAAAATCGTGTATCTCGTGTAATTAGTAGAGTAGATATGCCTACAATATTGTTCTTTCTAGGAATATTAACTGCTGTATCTGCTCTACAAGTAGCTGGTATCTTAAACTATTCAGCTCAATGGTTAGACCTAAAAGTTCACAATACCTATTTCATTGGGGGTACTATTGGTGCCCTATCCTCTATCATTGATAACGTTCCATTAGTTGCTGGTGCAATAGGCATGTACACCTTACCTTCAGCTGCTGATATTGCAGCAAGTGCAGACCCAGCATACTTAAGTCAATTTGTTCAAGATGGCCCCTTTTGGCAACTACTTGCTTATTGTGCAGGTGTAGGAGGTAGCATCTTGATTATTGGTAGTGCTGCCGGTATTGTAGTAATGGGTCTAGAAAAGATTACATTTACTTGGTACTTACGTAATTTTACCATTATCGTATTCATAGGTTACCTTGCAGGTATAGGAACCTACTTTATACTACATTAATTGCAATAAAATGATTAGACAAGACTTTTAGGAAACGCTTGTTATAACAGATATAATTGTCCCCGAACTTATTTAAATAAATAAGTTCGGGGACAATTATTAAAGAAGCAATCCACTAAAAGGTCTAAGTCGTCTACGTATGAACTATCAAACCTTCAATATCTTCCTCCAGGCCTCAGGAATAAACTCAATGATACTGAGCGCATTCATAGCAATCCTCGTATAATGATCAGCTGCAATGTCCCCCGCTTTTCCATGAATATACGTTCCTAGAAGAGCAGCCGAGAGCGAATCATAACCTTGAGCTTTAAGAGCCAAGAGGATACCCGAGAGGACATCCCCCGATCCACTAGTCGCCATGCCAACATTACCAGACTCATTGAAATACACATTACCATCATGATGAATGATGGCACTTCTCCAACCTTTAAATATAATAGTTCCCTCGATATCATGTGCAAGTTCAATAGCACGTTTGAGAGCTTCTGCATGATTTGTACATCTTCCGACCAATCTTTCCAATTCCCCATAATGAGGAGTCAAAATAGAACCATGTGGGATATAATCCATCAACGAACGTTCCTCCCCTATCAAAGATAGAGCATCAGCATCCAATATCAGTGGAGTCTTTGATTTCATAAAGCGTTTAAACATATAACGCATTGAGATTAATGTCTCTTCATGTGTACCAATACCAGGGCCAATACATATAGCCTGATACTTTTCATACTGTTCTACTGTACCTTTCCAGAAGAACTCGCTATTATCAAATACACAGATTGCTTGAGGCACAGACATTTGCACAATCTGTCTATTGCACTGAGGAGACAAGATACTTAATTTTCCTATGCCAGAGTAAAGTGCACCTTTGGCCGCCATAATACTTGCTCCAGCCATACCAAAACAACCAGCAACAAGCAATCCATGTCCAAAGTCTCCCTTATGGTAAGCATCAAGAGGTACGTTTATCAATTTTTTAGCAGCTTCATCAGCTCTCTGAAGAGCAATCATATCGTCCTGATAGGTACGTATCCTTTTGCCCATCAAGTGATGCGCATCAGTCATCATCTCCGCTTGAGTAGGTAAAGATAATAATGTGATATCAGGGATAACCATTTTATCAACAGTATTCACATTAGACGCATCAGGGAATAACCCAGTAGGCAATTCGAGAGAAACGGTAATGGCAGGTTGATTATTAATAAAGACCGACAAAGCAGCAAACCCTTTTTCCAAGGCAGACTCGATGTCTACTCCAAAGAGTGCATCAATGATAAGGTCATCATCAACAATAATAGGAGGAGAGAACCGTTCTGTGACAACAGTCACATGGACACGTCTAGGTAACGCTTCACGCATAGCCAAAGTATTTCCATCACACACATCGTGCGGTGTGACATGAATCACCTCAATATACTCTACCCCTTTAGTTAAATCAGCATTACTTTCAACTAAATGAGCCAACCTAGAAGCCAAAGCGAGACCTTGCAATCCATTGTGGCTAGAACCAGCAAAAATAAATATTCGCTTGCGTAAAAAAGGTTGTAAAAAGTTCAAGAAAACGTCAGCTTGGTCAAACGCATTTTGGAGTCCTTTTTGAACATCAATCCATTGCTGTTTCTCATGCTGAATGTAATTTATAGGAGAAGGAATCTTTATCATAATATTAAATCAGTTTAGATACAAACTCAAAGAAAAAAAGTATTCTATTAGAAAAGCGACTAATCAGACTCAAAAAAGAATTCACCACAACAGATCTGACTAGCAAATCAAACGTGTTTGCTAACGAGTATAACACTCACTAGCAAACACACCATGATTTTTGCAATAGTTCTCACTTCAAGCGAACATCTATCGACACTCAATAATTGCTATCGAACGCCAAGTAGTTCCACTTCAAAAACGAGTGTACTATAAGCTTTGATAGGAGCAGATCCTCTTTTACCATAACCCAATTCCCAAGGAATATAAATCATCCATCGAGATCCATTAGGCATCTGTTTTAAGGCCTCTTGCCATCCCTTGATGACCTCAGAGACACGAAACGAAACCGGTTTCTTTCTAGACCAAGAATTGTCAAACTCTTTACCGTCAATCGTTTCCCCACGATAGTGCACTTTGACAGTACTTCTAGGACCTGGCTTACTTCCATTTCCGCGCAAGATAACTTTATATTGAACACCACACGGCAATTCTTTCACCCCTTCTTTCGTGGCATTATCAAGCATAAACTGTTCATTTTTCTCTCTATACTTCTGATATTCTTTGTACGTCGGTGCCATAATTTACTTATCTAATAATGATTGATACTCAGGTTCTTTAAAGCCAAAGAACACAGTATCTTCTGTGACTAAGACAGGACGTTTGACAAGCATTCCATCCGTAGAAAGAAGCTTGAGCAACTCATCGGCAGAATCTGTTTTGACTCTATCTTTGAGTTTAAGTTCCCGATACTTCATCCCACTAGTATTGAACAATTTTTTAATATCCAACCCGCTTTTATGATACCATTCAGTAATCTCCTCTAAAGTTGGATTTTCTGTTTGGATATTTCGTTTCTCTATCGTTACCCCATTGTCAAGTAGCCACTTCTCTGCTTTTTTGCAAGTAGAGCACTTAGTATGGCAAATAAAAAGATTTGTATTCATAATTTAATTTTTTAATTTTTAAACATAAGACCCATCCACGATTGGTCAATGCAAACTTACATGAAATAAAATAAAATAGCAACGATGTCACTCAGATATTACAGAAACATTTTGAATACCATCCCTTGTCAAAGAGACCGCCAGATGACGATATTCTTTTTCCCCATTGTATTCCAGCAACAAAATGATATGAATATAATAGATTTTAAGCGCTTGCACCTGTTTAATCAATTGATCATCGTCCAATGTAATCAAACCAAGTTCAGGGTCATCCATTTTCTGGACAAATCGATTGAAGTGCATCCTGAAGATATCATGAATCCCCGTACGCTTGTAATCACTATGATGCTGTAGTTTCTTTCCATCCAGAAACACCTTCGTCTTATAAGCAATAATCTTCTCATCAAAGAGTTCATTTTCGATTCTAAACAATCCAGTACGATTACGCATCTGCATCACCTTTTTAGGGACCTGTTTATCTTTGACAAACATCATTCCATCCCGTATCCATCCCACCACATCGTTCGAGATATGAATCTTCGCTTTATAATCAAAGAAGAAACGATGCAATCTCCCAGAGAAATAAAACTTCATCAGCTCCTTCATACGATCTTTCAACATATAGCTAATGACCAACGCCACAAAAAGTGGCATCGAGACACTACCATATTTTTGTTTGACAGTAAAAGCGATGACAGTAGCAAAAACCATAGCCAATCCAGCAGCAAGACTAAATAAGATCTGAGAAATAGCAAACCCATCCTCCTTTTTATCAATCTTGATATATAAGGTACTCTCTACATATTTCTTGAGTAAGCTATATCGATAGACTAGGCGTTGATTGTTATCACTATCCTTCTGATGAACATACAGATATCCCTTCTTTTGAGCAAGCAACTTCTCGCCTTCTAAGATATTAATTAGCGCATTTCGCAAAGAATAACGCGAAAGCATCCCCTCCCCATTGAGATAATCCGTTTCCGATAGTCTATCCACAAAAGAAATCACTCTGAAGGTATAGATACTAATCATCCGTGAGAGATACTCATCCGTCAGATGCAAAGGATTCTGGTTAGCATGATCTTGGTCAGCGGCCACTCTTTTACCTTTAATCTTTCGATCATAAGAGGCACCACTAGACAAACTTCGTCTATCCTTCTTCTGAGTTTTCCCGTTGCGAGACAATTTATGTCTAGATTGAGTTTCCGCAGTCACCAAATCCTGATAGGCAGTAAAAGCATCAGCAACAGCCCCCTCCTCCTCTTGGTATAACCTTCTGAAATTTCTAATGACTATTTTCAAATCGCGCTGATAGTCATCCACAAATTTAGGAGAATCCTGACAAATCAATTTAAATTCATCACGAATAGCACTCTTGCATATCAGTGCAAACATCTTAGTTTGATACTCGAATTTTTTGAAAGTCTTAGCAGATGGAGCATCGACAAAATGGTCGATAGCCTTTTTCAGTTTGATAAACGGAATACAATCCTTATCAGTCAACTGATTGAGTTTGAAGTTAGGAACAACCAAACGAATATTAGACTTCACATCCCTATAAAACTGCGCTTGTCCATAGTTCCCCTTATGCAAATCAAGACTATTAGGTATAAAATACCAGCTATGAATACTAAAGTCATTGTTACCCTTAATATTTTGAGGGATATAACTAACTTTAAATTCAAGAGAAAACGTATCATGTATTTTAGGGATAATATCAATCATAAACCAAACAATATATTAAAAGCACTATGTTATACTTTTCTCAAGATATAAAAAAACGGGAAGAAAAATCTATAAAACAACCTTTTTCTGCACCTAAGAGACCTATTTTCCATGTAAAAGATGAACCGAATACGTTTAAATATGTTATATTTGTAGAATACCGATAAATATTATCATATGAAGAAGTACGCTATCATCCTATTTTATGGAGCATTATGGGGCTTATTTGAAGCAACTATAGGGTTTACCAACCATCTTTTTCACCTACATCTAGCTAGTCTCATCTTATTTCCGATAGGACTAATCTGTATGTTATTTGCCACCAAGCGTTTGAATTTCTGCATTTGTATCCCCTTAATAATATCCATTGTTGCAGCCATACTAAAGCTAAGTAACTTCGCAATACCCGTAGGAGGTCATTTAGCCCACATCACAAACCCCATCATAGGCATCATCAGTGAAGGCTGTCTCGTATCCGTCGCCGTATGGATATATAAGATAGAGAACTACAAAATTACCCTCAAGGGAATAGGTCTATTGTTGATTTTCTCGATTCTCTTCAGTTTTCTCTTCATGTGCTATCAATTATATTTTGGGATGCGTGAATTTGGTTATATCATCTCTCCAATGCACCTAGCGATTAAATTGAGTCAGATAACTTACCACATCGCCTTGTTCTTCGTCTGCACCTTCCTAATGAGAAGATTAAATCTCCAGAGCATCAATGATGAGACCGGTACCGTATTAGAAACCTACTTAGCCCTTCCGACAATCATTCTAGTCTTATTATCCACTTTTCTATTTAGATAAATCATTTATTTTTTTCGTCTCGTCACTTTTGTGACCATAACTATCGTTCCTACTCCCTATATTTGCATCAGTAAAAAAGGAATAACAACTAAAAAAAGAACGAATATGAAAATTGACGAAAAAACAATTCTTGGCGATATTGTAGCAGAGAACTATGCAGCAGCAGATGTATTTCACGAATACGGTATTGATTTCTGCTGCAACGGTAATCGCCCTTTAAGCGAAGCCCTCAAAGGAACCAATATCACTTTAGCTCAGCTAGAAGAAGAGTTAGACAGAAAGCGCAACATATCAGAAAGTGGCGAAGACTATCGCACTTGGGAATTGAGTTTCCTATCAGACTACATCTACAATGCGCACCATAAATTTATCCGTGCTCAAGCACCAATCATTTTAGAATATTTAGATAAGATTTGCACCAAACACGGAGAAGCCCATCCAGAGCTCAACGAAGTGCGTGCACTCTTCCGTGCCAGTTTCGAAGACCTCTCAGCCCATTTGCAAAAAGAAGAAATGATTCTCTTCCCGATGATCAAAGAATATGAGAGAGACTCTAAGCTAGGGCTCACACCAGAAGCCAACCACTGCGGCACCATAAACAATCCAATCCATCAGATGATGGTAGAACACGATGCAGAAGGAAGTCGTTTCCGTACTATCTCGAAATTGACCAACCACTATACTGCACCAGCAGACGGATGCAATAGTTATTCAGTAGCTATGGAGAAACTAAAAGCCTTTGAAGAGAACCTTCACAAGCACATCCATTTAGAAAACAACATCCTATTTCCCAATGCAGTGATACTAGAATCAAAGATCAAGGGAACTTGCTAAGCACTGATTTCATAAGATAGAAAAAAATAGATTATACATAAGAAGAGGTTATACCAGACATGGTGTAACCTCTTTTGCGTAAGATATGTATAATCTATTGCTCACCATCTGCCCTAACCATCAAGAAACGGAAACCTCAATATCAACAATAAAAAAAGTGTGTAAACCAATCACTTGATTTACACACTTTAATGGTGACCCCGACAGGATTCAAACCTGTAACCTTCTGAGCCGTAATCAGATACTCTATTCAGTTGAGCCACGGGGCCTACACAAAAGAAGTACATAAAGTACTATCTATTTAGTCAATGTTATCATCAATGGTGACCCCGACAGGATTCAAACCTGTAACCTTCTGAGCCGTAATCAGATACTCTATTCAGTTGAGCCACGGGGCCTTTGTTTTTGATAACGGGTGCAAATATAAGGCATTTCAATATTACTGCCAAATTTTTCAGCCATATTTTTTAAAAAAACAGCAAAAAAAAGAAAGCATACCCCATATACAGGCAAAATAGTGTCATTCCCTTGGTCATTCGTTACCAATAAATTATCTTTATCCACAAAATAAAAGACAAAGAAAATCTACCTAAATAAATGAAAAGATCAGCTCCAACAAATAAAAGTGGGAAAAGCCCCATCAAAAAGCGAAACCAGTCCAAAGCGCAACGCCAGGTTCCAGTCTCAAGAAGCACCAAGCAAGATTGGAAACCAGGAACGATGATATATCCCCTTCCTGCCGTATTAGTATCCTGCGGTTCGCAACCCGAGGAATACAATCTAATCACAGTAGCCTGGACAGGGACACTATGCACCAACCCACCCATGTGCTATATCTCCGTACAACCCAAACGTCACAGTTATGATATTCTCAAAAAGAATATGGAATTTGTCATCAACCTCACCACAGAACAGATGGCTCGAGCTACAGATTGGTGTGGTGTACGTTCAGGGCGCGACTACAATAAATTTGAAGAGATGGGTTTAACGATGGGACAAGCATCCGTAGTCCATTGTCCGATAATAGAAGAATCACCTATAAATATAGAATGTAAAGTTCGAGAGATCACCCACCTTGGGAGTCACGATATGTTTATAGCCGAAGTCGTCAATGTACGAGCGGATGAGCAATATATCGACGAGACTGGAAAATTTAAACTCACAGATGCCAAACCACTGGTTTACCTTCACGGCGGCTACTATGGCCTAGGCGAATTCATCGGTAAATTCGGATGGTCCGTTCAGAAAAAGAAGAAACAATAAACTCAGTGGTTAGAACCAAAAGGCAACATCAGCCATTCCAATCAGACGACCGTTAATCAAGTTACCAGAAAGATAATTCCTTTTTACCCTACTTATTTATATAAAAAGGTTACTTTTGCACAGTGTACGATTATATGTCATTCTATTCAAACAAGTACAAGTTCAATCATGAAAGCTAAATCATTTATATATATACTTTTTATTATCCTCTCACTAAGCAGTTGCGCATCATCAAAGAAAGTAGCGTATTTAAACGTAAAAGAAAGAGCAGATATTGTAAAATACACCCAACTCCACGAAGTTCATATAATGCCCAAAGACATCTTGGCAATAACAATCCAAGCTGAAGACAAAGAATTAGTTAAGCCCTATCTAAATACCATCCCGACGGTAAGCACTATCCGAACAATTGTTTCAGATGCACATGGGCGTTCCGAGGCTACTCCTTACCCTTACCTAGTAGATAACCAAGGCAATATCAATATGCCGATACTCGGGATGCTACATCTCCAAGGGTTGACCGTCAACGAAGCAGAGACCCTCATCGAGAAACAGTTGTCCAAAGACATCAAAAATCCGATGGTCGTGGTGAAGTTATCCAATTATAAGATATCCATACTAGGCGAAGTAAACAAGCCAGGAATCGTCACAGGCAACGACAACAAACTATCCATCTTCGATGTGCTAGCCGCAGCAGGAGATATGACTATCTACGCCAAACGAGACAACATAAAAATAATTCGCGAATTAGCTACCGGTGCCAAAGAGATAGGCACCATCAATCTGCTCGATGAACAATGTATCGAGTCCCCCTACTTCTATCTTCAACAAAATGACATCGTCTATGTAGAGCCCAACAAAGTACGTGGCAATGACAGCTCGTTAGGCAAGAATAAAAATGTTATTTTGGCCGTAACAGGTACCATGATTTCCCTTGCCTACTTATTAATCACCATCCTACGATAATCAACGATTATCGATTCGTTTCTCAACAAGATAAATAGACTATGACAAGTGAAATTAAGAATCAATATATACATTCTGAGACCAAACTATGGTTTGCTCTGCGCGTGAGTTACAATCGAGAATTAAAATTGCAAAAGCATCTAGAAGAATTGGGGTATGAAACCTTTATTCCGATGAAGATAAAAGAAACCGAATGCAAAGGAGTGATAAAAAAAGAGCTCAAGCCAGCGATAAGCAATTTACTCTTCGTCAACATACTACCCGATGAGATGGAAGCCATCCGCAGAGATCCAAAGATAGAATATCCAATCAGATACATAAAAGACTATGCAACGCAAGGTCCCACAATCATTCCAGAGAAGCAGATGCAAAACTTCATGAGAGTATCCAAGATGAATAACCCAGGCTGTATCTACCTCAGCAATGACGACCTCAAGCTCAAGAAAGGAACTCGTGTCCGCGTCTTATCAGGTATATTCAAAGGAGTTGAAGGCATATTTATGCGCATCAAAAGAGACCGTAAAGTCGTGGTAAGTATCCCCGGTCTAATGGCCATAGCAACCACTTTCGTTCCGCCCGACCAAGTAGAAATGATCGACGATTCAGAGAACGACGAATAAACAAGCAATCATTTATTAGAGCCCCCTTACTAATAGTGCGCAGTATTCATGAGCACTACCCCAACGAGTGCAGCCGTCTCAGTTCGGAGCCGCGAAGGGCCAAGAACGACCGGTTTAAACCCATGTTCCAAAGCCAGAGCGACCTCTTCTTCACTAAAGTCCCCTTCAGGTCCGACAAGTAAAAGACAATCCTGTTTCGGGTCAATCAAGTTCTTTAGTTCAGCTCTTTCCTGTCCCTTATAGCAATGAGCTATAAACTTCTGTCCCGGAAAATCCTGCTGAACGAAATGTTTAAATTCCGTCAACTCATCCAATATAGGCAATCGTGCTTTGAGCGATTGTTTCATAGCCGAAACAAGAATCTTATGAATGCGCTCGTTCTTAATCACCTTACGCTCAGAGTAACGGCATTTCAAGAAGGTAAGACGATCAAAACCAACCTCTGTAGCCTTTTCAGCCAACCACTCATTGCGATCCATATTCTTCGTCGGAGCCATAGCCAAATGAATATGACCACTCCACAAAGGCGCTTGCTGTTTCTCCTCCGTAATCTGGAACAGCACCCTTTTAGGTGATGCAGCAGTAATCACTGCCTCATAAAAAGCACCTTTTCCATCGGTCAATGCGATAGCATCTCCCACTTGCAAACGAAGTACACGACTACAATGAGCCGCCTCTACAGGAGGCAACTCATGTTTGGTTTCTATCTCAGGGGTATAAAATAAATGCATTTTAGAATATTAAGTAAGAGGTTCAGTTTATCGACCTAAGCTCTATTGCGTACATGTTTATAATCAAAAAGAATCCAGAAAAGAATCGCTACAATCATAGCATATCCAGCAAAGATGAACCATGAATCTGGCCAATGATATTTATCGACAACGACACCAGCCACATATGAGCCAATAAACGCACCGAAACCGTTAGTCATAATCATGAACACCCCTTGAGCACTAGAACGAATTTCAGGACCCGTCTCCTGCTCCACATATAAAGATCCAGAGATGTTGAAGAAATCAAATGCCACACCATAGACAATCATCGAAAGGATAAGCATCCACACCCCAGTACCCGGATCACCCGTACCTAAGAGTCCGAAACGAAGCACCCAAGCAAACATACTGATAAGCATCACTGTCTTGATTCCAAATCGTTTGAGGAAGAAAGGAATCAATAAGATACAAAGCGTCTCGCTCATCTGAGACAAAGAGATTAATATCGTAGAATGCTCCACCCCAAAGGTATGAGCAAATTCAGGATTCGAACCAAAATCAAGAAGATAACTATTAGCAAACGCATTTGTTATCTGCAAAGACATTCCCAACAACATAGAGAAGACAAAGAAGATAGCCATTTTCTTATGTTTAAAAAGGGTAAAAGCACGCAAGCCGAAAGCATCAATCCAAGAGCGATTCGCATCATGAGACGACTTGCAGACAGGGCAGTTAGGTAAAGTCAAACTATACAATGCCAAAGCAAACGAAAGGCCAGCGGACAGAATCAACTGCTTAGAACTCACTGTATAATGCATCAAGTCAATCATCCACATCGCTACGATGAAACCAACTGTTCCCCATACACGTATAGGTGGAAAAGCAGTGACCGGATTAAGATGCTCTTTCTCGAGAGCATTGTAAGCCACAGCATTGGTCAATGCAATGGTCGGCATATAGAAGCAGACACTAAGCAGCATCAACGGATAGAGCAATTCGTATGAAGTCTGAAATGAAGCCGCCACGATAAAAGCTCCCGAGAAAAGATGGCAAATAGCCAACAGAATCTGCGCGGGAATCCAACGGTCAGCAACGATACCGACAACCGCTGGCATAAATAAAGAAGCAATACCCATGGTGGCGAAAAAACTTCCAATTTGCAACCCAGTAAACTCAAGCGAACCAAGATACGCTCCTAGCGAAATCAACCATGCTCCCCAAACAGCATATTGGAGAAAATTCATGATGATCAAACGAAATTTAATATTGTTCATGGCGACAATTTTTAATAAATAGTCCTACGACTAAAAGTTTAGATTAAAAGCAAGAACAAAGATAAACAAACATACTAAGTATGCAAATCATTTTTAACTAGATTTTCATTCTAATCCAATTGGAATAGTCACATAATCGCTATATTTGCATATCTTTTTTTTAGATAAAAATCACAATTATCATTCTTAAAGAACAACGAAATGACAGAAAACAAGAAATTCAGCCTCAATACAATTTGTGTACAAGGAGGATGGCAACCCAAGAACGGTGGTCCAAGGCAATTACCCATTTATCAGAGTACAACCTTTAAGTATGATTCAAGCGAGCAGATGGCTAGATTATTTGATTTACAAGAGAATGGTTATTTCTACACTCGATTGTCAAATCCGACAAACGATGCCGTAGCAGCAAAGATATGCCAATTAGAAGGAGGACATGCTGCTATTTTAACCTCAAGCGGGCAAGCAGCAAACCTATTTGCTATTCTGAACCTATGCCAGGCAGGTGATCATTTTGTCTGCAGCAATGCCATATACGGAGGTACATATAATCTCTTTGCAGTGACTCTAAAGAAATTAGGTATCGAGCTTACTTTTGTGCCGATCAATGCCACAGAAGCAGAAATCAGCCAAGCGATACGCCCCAATACGAAGCTTGTCTTTGCCGAGACAGTGACGAATCCAACGGTCGAGATACTCGATATAGAAGTGTTTGCACGAGCAGCACATAGCAACGGGATACCACTCGTGGTAGACAACACTTTCCCTACACCGATAAACTGTCGTCCAATCGAATGGGGAGCAGACATCGTCGTCCATTCCACCACCAAATACTTAGATGGTCATGCTGCCACAGTAGGCGGATGTGTGGTAGATAGTGGTCGTTTTGATTGGGAAGCCCATGCAGATAAGTTCCCAGGACTGACCGAGCCCGACCCTAGTTATCATGGATTAGCCTACACCAAAGCATTTGGAAAAGATGCTTTCATCGTCAAAGCAACTGCACAGTTGATGCGTGACTTAGGGAGTATTCAGTCCCCTCAAAACGCCTTCTTACTGAACCTCGGGATTGAGACACTACACTTACGAGTGCAACGTCATTGCGAAAATGCACAAAAGGTAGCCGAATACTTAGAACAGCAACCTCAAGTTGCTTGGGTAAACTATGCTGGCCTCCCTTCGAGCAAAGATTATGATTTGGCGAAGAAATACATGCCAAATGGTATCTGTGGAGTAGTCACTTTCGGATTGAAAGGAGACCGCAATGATGCCATCAAATTCATGGATAAATTGAACCTAATCTCCATCGTCACTCATGTAGCCGATTCGCAGAGCTGTATTCTTCATCCAGCTAGCCATACCCACAGACAGATGGATGACGAACAGTTAAAAGAAGCTGGTATCCGACCTGACTTGATGCGCCTATCTGTAGGAATCGAAGATAGTAATGATATCTTAGAAGATATCGCAAATGCCCTTAAGTAAAAACGAACGGCTCACACTAACCAGTAGAGTATAAATAAAAAAAGAGAAATGGAAAAGAAAAAAATGTCCTTATCACAAATAGTATGTCTCTGTTTATTGTGGCTACTAGTATGCTTCTATATATTAATCAAATCAGCCCACATAGATGGTCCGATAATCGTCAGTTTACTATTGTCTGGAGCCTTTGTTTTCATTCCATTGTGGAAATATCTTAAGCGCAAAGATTAATCGACACAAACCAACTCGTTTCGAGACGACACCTAGCGCAAGTAACTAAGAGTTACTTGCGCTATTTTTTTCGCTTAATCATCAGACCCATTTGTATATCCCAAGTAGCCAAATTGCAATAAAATGAAATATAAAATGGGTAAATAGTAAACAAAAGGAATAAAAAAGAGCATTTTAACTAGATTTGTGAACTTCAGCCATTGTCATGAACGCTCAAATACTATATTTGTAATTCGTTTTTCAGATAACAATTATCATTCTTAAAGATTATCAAGATGACAAAGAACAAAAGATTCAACATTGACACCATCTGTGTGCAAGGAGGCTGGCAACCAGAAAATGGTGGGCCAAGACAATTACCCATTTATCAGAGTACAACCTTTAAGTATGATTCAACGGAACAAATGGCTAGATTATTTGACTTAGAAGAAAGTGGCTATTTCTATTCTCGACTATCAAACCCAACCAATGATGCCGTAGCAGGTAAGATTTGTCAACTTGAGGGAGGACATGCAGCCATGCTTACATCAAGTGGTCAATCAGCCAACTTGTTTGCTATCCTCAACCTCTGTCAGTCAGGCGACCATTTCGTCTGTAGCAATGCCATTTATGGCGGCACTTACAACTTATTTTCAGTCACCCTGAAGAAATGGGGCATCGATTTGACTTTCGTGCCCATCAATGCTACCGTAGAAGAGATTTCGGCAGCCGTACAGCCAAACACGAAACTCGTCTTTGCCGAAACGGTCACTAATCCTACCGTAGAGATACTCGACATCGAAGTATTTGCTAAGGCAGCGCATCTCAATGGCATTCCTTTAGTTGTAGACAACACCTTCCCTACTCCAGTCAATTGCCGTCCTATAGAATGGGGAGCAGACATCGTGGTTCATTCGACCACCAAATACCTAGATGGCCACGCAGCTACCGTAGGGGGATGTATTGTTGATGGGGGACACTTCGATTGGGAAGCCCATCCAGAGCGATTTGCTTCATTAGTTGAGCCAGACCCTAGTTATCACGGTTTATCCTATACCAAAGCCTTTGGCAAAGACGCCTTTATCGTCAAAGCCACCGCACAACTGATGCGCGATTTGGGGAGTGCCCAATCGCCTCACAATGCCTTTATTCTCAACTTAGGTATGGAGACCTTACACCTCAGGATGCAACGTCATTGCGAAAATGCCCTCAAGGTAGCAACCTTCCTTGAGCAACATCCCAAAGTCGCATGGGTAAACTATGCAGGACTTCCTTCTAGTCCTTATCACGAACTCGCCAAGAAGTACATGCCCAAAGGAATCTGTGGAGTCGTTTCTTTCGGATTAAAAGGTGAAAGACAAGATGCCGTCACATTTATGGACAAATTGGAACTCATTTCAATCGTTACCCATGTAGCTGATTTGCAGAGTTGTATCTTACACCCCGCAAGTCATAGCCACAGACAGATGACTGATGAACAATTGTTAGAAGTAGGTATCAAACCAGACCTGATTCGATTGTCAGTAGGAATCGAAGATGGCAATGATCTCCTAGAAGATATCGAACAAGCACTTAACTAAAGCGACCTATATAGTCAGATGGCGCAAGTAATCGAGGATTACTTGCGCCATCTTATTTGTGCTAAAATAAAGGACAAAAAGAGCAGCAATAGTGAGTCCTTTTAAGATTTCTCTGCTTGATATCTACAAGTACATGCTTAACATTTACCTAGTCTAATAAGGAATCTGTTATTTTTTAACAGAGAAAGGCTCTAAACAGTCTACACACGACAGGTCTTTAGTCATCAAGGACTTCAGCTTCAATTTTTTGAACACGAAGTCCTAATCCAGTAAGACTTAAGTCTTCCCTCAAAAGACTTTTGGCAGCATGCATGTTGCCGTTCAACAATTGAAATTAGCCTTTTAAATTCATTTTAAAGTCTTATAATTGTGCCCACTGACCATCCTATCCCCCAATAAAATAAAAAGGCTCACATTTAAGTCCTTATTTTCACTATTGCAAATAGAGCAATAAAAAAAGTCTGATTAAGCAAAATAAGTAAAAAGGAATATTCAAAAACCTATCATATGGTTCATATTGAACTCCAGTTGTTATAGGAGATTAAATAATCTTGCGCTCCTTCTTTTTAGCTATTGTACATCTAAATAACTATCTTTATTTTTGCTCTCAGAGATTAGATTATTCATTCTTATATTCAATACTTTCAACTTATGCCCAACACCAAACTTTTAGCCCCCATAGCAAATACGATATTGATGATCTTATTGTTAGCGGCAGCCGTTTCCCATGATGGACAACTCTTTGGAACCTCAGCTGATGAATTTGAAACTAAAGAGACAGCACTGATAACGACCCCTCCATCGAGTGAAGTCATGGCAGAAGCCAATTACCAAAAGACTCATTTCTCCAAGAGAGACGAAGGAGTATGGGACATCATAAATCAAGAGAATAAGACAATAGGTTCTGTTCTAGCAACCGAACAGTATGCTCCTGACATCTACGGGTATGGAGGTCCTATCCCCATGTACCTATTCATAGACCCTGCTGGTATAATTACCCAAGTAAAGATTCTAAAAAATGACGAAAGTCCTAGTTTCTTGAGAAAAGCACTAGCGAAAGGCGTCGTCAAACAATGGATCGGTAAGCAGGTGAGTCATCTTTCTACATTCCAACCTGATGCCGTCACAGGAGCTACGTTGAGTTCAAATGCCATAAACCAATCATTGACCACCAGTATCAGTCACTATGTAGGAAGCAACCTACAAGGTGAGAAACCAAATTATTTCAGTCTGAAAAATATAGCTGCTCTACTCGTATTAGCGCTTGGAGTCTATGCCTCATTTTACAAGAAGGAAAACAAGAAGACATTGCGTATGGTATTGCTCGTAGTCAATGTCGTAGTCTTAGGATTCTGGTGTGGCACATTTATCTCCCTAGGTGCATTGCTCAATCTAGTACACAACGGCGTCCATGGAGCTAGCAGCCTCATCTTTATCCTACTCGTTGCGCTAGCATTGATCATGCCCCTATTCAAGAAGCACAAAAAATATTACTGCACATGGGTTTGTCCTTATGGTTCAGCTCAGGAAATAGTCGGCAAATTGCATAAGAAGAAATATCAACCCTCACAGAAGGTGATGGCTTATCTCAAGTATTCGAGACGAGTGATTACACTAGGATTGTATGTCGCCATGTGGTTAGGCGTATCGACAGATATCATGGGCTTCGAACCCTTCGCTGCATTTCTCTTTCAAAATGCCTCTTGGCTAGTGCTCACAGTAGCTATCCTAGGCCTCATCAGCGCTCTATTCGTTCCTAAAGGATGGTGTCGTTTCGCTTGTCCTGCAGGACAAACTCTTGATTGGAGTAACCAATTAGACTAACAAGAATAATCAACCAACAAAAAAGATAAACGATGAATTTTTCTAAAATTTTAAACCTAGTGCTGGCGGTTACGATGCTGGTATTGATCATTAAGTTCAGTCCTTCGACAAGCACCTCAAAGGATGCAGCGACTCAAGAAGACACCATAAGTACAAGAGAAGCTGTATTGAGTACCATTCAAAACCGGAAGAGTGTACGTCATTTCACGGACAAGAAGATTTCTAAGGAAGATATGACGGCAGTACTAAAAGCAGGGATGACTGCCCCTACTGGCTTCGATGCTCGTCCATGGAAGTTTATAGTGATTAGAGACACTGCGATGATCAAGAAAATGAGAAAAGGGCTTGTCTATGCTAGAGGTTTAGATCAAGCAACAGCAGCTATCGTCGTGTGTGGAGATATGACTAAAGTACACAAGTCAGATCCTGAATTTTGGATTACAGATACTTCAGCAGCAACAGAGAATATACTTTTAGCTCTCGAATCCATGGGATTAGGAGGAGTGTGGTCTACAGTCTATCCTAGTAAAAAGAGAATGGCTTTTGTAAGCGATTTATTAGGACTTCCTGAATCGATATTGCCGCTCAACGTGATTCCAGTGGGTTATCCAGCAGGCATTCAAAAAGCAAAAGATAAATTTGACCCGACGAATATCCACTATGAGAAATGGTCTCAATAAGGTGTAAGTAGGTCATCAGATACAAGATTTGAAGACAGAAGTTGCTCAGAAGATTCATCTCTTCTGAGCAACTTCTGTTTTTGCTTATTTCTGTAAATTCAAAAACGAACAATCCATCTTCTGAAGGAGTTCGATACAGCGACTACGGTCAGATGGTTTGATGACCACATTGGCCAATTCCCCTTGAGAAAAGGCATACATATATTTGATATAGACTTTGTTCTCGGATAGGTAAGCTATAATCTTAGCCAAGGTACCGGCATGATTTGCACATTGAATACACAGTACTTCGGATAGCGTCACAGCAAATCCCGCATCGGCCAATGCTTTGCGGGCGCCTTCCACGTCATCTACGATCAAACGAAGGATAGCAAATTCAGCTGTCTCTGCCATACTAAAGGCAAGCATATTGATTTGGTTCTTTGCCAAGGTAGCGGTCACATCATTGATTCTTCCTTCGATGTTTTCTAGGAAGATAGATATCTGTTGAATCTTAAGATTAGTCATTATAAAGGGTTTTTGGAGGTTAAAAGCGTTATTTCAATTCACGTTTATCGATTACTCGTTTGGATTTTCCAGCGGTCCGTTCGATACTATTGGGTTCAACCAATTTGACTGCTGCCTTGATAGAGAGTACGCTCTTCAATCGATCAGATAACTTCTTTTTCAGGGCAAGAATAGTACTCAACTCATCAGAATAGTATTCGGAGCGAACTTCGACTTGCACTTCCAAACTATCCAAGATACCTACACGATCTACAATCAGAAGATAATGAGGTTCAAACTCCGGCATATCCAAGATTACACTTTCGACTTGAGAAGGATACACATTGATCCCGCGAATGATTAGCATATCGTCACTACGTCCTAGTATCGCATTGAGACGTACGTTTGTACGACCACAGGGACAAGGAGCATAATCCAGGGAAGTGATATCTTTGGTACGGTAGCGCAAGAGAGGCATCCCTGTCTTGGTCAACGTGGTGATGACGAGTTCCCCCGTATCTCCTGCTGGCACAGGTTGAAGCGTATCAGGACAGAGTATCTCAGGATAGAAATGGTCTTCATTGAAATGAGATCCATTTTGTTCTTCACATTCATAAGCCACTCCAGGGCCAACAATTTCGCTGAGGCCATAGCAGTTATAAGCCTTGAGATGCAGTTTCTGTTCGATATCTTTGCGCATCTGCGGACTCCATGGTTCTCCCCCCAGATTAGCAAAGCGCAATTGTAACGATGCAGGGTCGATGCCCATCTTGTCCATCACCTCAGATAGATAGAGCGCATAAGAGGGTGTGACAGCAAGGCCAGTGATTCCAAAGTCACGAAGCAAGCGCACATGCTTCTCACTATTTCCGGTCGATGTAGGAATCACGGTAGCTCCCATATGTTCCACTCCATAATGAAATCCTAATCCTCCCGTAAAGAGTCCATAGCCATACCCTACAGATATAATATCTTGTCTAGCCCCTCCTGCGGCAGTAATGACACGCGCAATCGCTTCTTGCCATACGGCTAGGTCTTGACGTGTATATCCCACGACTGTCGGTTTTCCCGTCGTTCCGGTAGAAGCATGAAGGCGCACAATATCACGAATAGGCGCTGCAAACATACCATAAGGATAGGTATCTCGCAAATCTTGTTTCGTGGTAAAGGGTAACTTCACGATATCGTCTATATCCTTAATATCACTAGGAAGCAAGTTCATTGCCTGCATCTTATTGCGATAGAAAGGGGTATTGTGATAAACATAATCGACTAGTTTTCTTAGGCGTGAACTTTGCAGTTCTCTCCGTTCATCACGACTCATACATTCCTTGTTCTCATTCCAAATCATACTATTCGTTTTATTTAAAGTCTAACATCTGTTTACAAGTTATCCTTATAGGCCTCAGCAAAAGCAGCCATCCGTACATCGAGTACCTCATATAGGTCATCGCTCATACGACTCGTACAAGCACGCACTCCTTGAAGTGTCCCGCCAGTGGTGGACAGCGCGATGCTGCTCACCCCATAATGCAACAAGGCTGACACGAGTTCCCCACTCGTCATGGTGCCAAATCCAAGTGTAAAGAAGAAGCCATCTCCCACAGGGGCTGATACATCTTGATCATAGACGATATGGAAACCATGCCGCTCAAAAATAGCTTTCATCCGTGCCGCTCGTTGGGCATAGGTATAGGTATCGTGAACAAAGTCAATGGTACCGAGAACCGATTGTCTGAGCATCTCAGCCACGCCATACTGCGTAGAAGAAGTCGTCCCTGAGGTAATCATATAGAGGATACTCGCCACCAAGCTATCTCCGAAGATACCCGAATCATGATAGCGCAAGGCCAAAGCGGGGTACTGTCGCTCATAGAGTGTATCACTGATGCACAACAATGCACACCGTTGTCCTGCATAGGAGAACATCTTCGAGGCACTAATCATGATGATATAGTTGTCTGTATAGTTAGCGATGGTAGGAGCAAAAGGAGGTTGATGAGGTGTCCCTAGGTATTTGCGGGTATCCATACAGAAATACGCTTGGTCTTCTAATATGATGACATCATACTTAGTAGCAAGAAGTCCTATCTGTTCCAATTCGCTCTCTTCTAGACAGCCCCATGTAGGATTGTTCGGATTGGAATATATGATTCCTGCGATATTCCCTTTGTGGAGATATTCTTCTATCTTAGCCCCCAGCTGTGCACCGCGATAAGACTGAATGTCAAAAGCTTCATAGGGGATTCCCAACACATTGAGTTGTGCTTTTTGTATCGGAAACCCTGGGTCAAGAAAGAGTATCGTATCTTGGGCCTGATGGCGCTGAGTACATGCGATGAAACTCCCGAAGCTACTGCATACAGAGCCTGTGGTAGGTACACAACTACGAGGTGAGATAGAGATATCGAGAAATGCATGGACAAAAGCTGATGCTGCAGTCTTGATTTCTGGGATACCTCCAGCCGGCGGATACTGAGACCCGACTCCACGAGCAAGGGCTGCACGTTCTGCTTCGAGTCCTATCTGATTAGCTGGCAATCCTGGAGACCCTTGATCCATACGTATCATAGGGATTCCAAAAGTATCCTCGAGATACGTGGCCACAAGGAGTACTTCCCCGATAGTAGCTTGTCGGATGTCAGCGATATGTAATTCGGCGATGGCTTGTGCGATTTGTGCATCGCTAAAGATGGGGAGTGTAGATATGGATTTCATCGATTATTTTCTTGTTTGATGATGCTTTGCATATTCACGTCCCAAGGCCAATGCACGGAGGTTCATCGCTACGACCGATTCTCCTTTGCGAGCAAATATAGTTCTAATACTCATCTCCAGTTGTGTGTAATCCATCCCCAAAGCCTCTTGAGCAGCTCCTAGTAAGATGATATTAGTACAACGAGGGATCTGATGCTCTTTGGCTATAGCAGTCACATCGATACGAATGACTTGAGAAAGTTGGGCTAACTGACTGTCTATCTCTTTCATATCTGGATAATCAGGGATATTGACAAAGGGTGCAGCAGCAGTGATAATCCATCCATCAAGAGACAGCATCGGCAAGTAGCGCAAGGCCTCCATCGGTTCTAATGAGATGATGACATCTGCCTGACCTTTAGCTATAAGGTCTGATGCAATGGGCTGTGATGAGATACGTAAATCACTATGTACATCCCCTCCACGTTGACTCATCCCGTGAACTTCAGCTTGTTTGATATATAACCCTTGGGCCATAGCTGCATCGCCTATTATGGTTGCGATAGACAAGATGCCTTGTCCCCCAACCCCACATAATATAATATCTAATTTCATTGGTTTTTCGTCGTTGGTTGCTGTTTCTTATTTCGTACTAATTGCTGGATACACTCCCGACGAGGGATTATCACTGAGAGTCCGTGGTAATCTATTTCCTGCTTCATGATCCGTTTGATTTCTTCACGGTTTTTGGGCAATGGGACCACTACATGAAGATGAGCTGCGTCTAGTCCTAGTCCTTGACAGATGGCTTCGAACTTATTCGTTCCGGCAGATGGCTGTCCTCCAGTCATTGCTGTGGTCAGGTTATCGGAGATGATAACTGTCATATTTGCATTCACATTTATAGCATCTAAGAGACCCGTCATCCCAGAATGAGTAAAGGTAGAATCTCCTATCACAGCAACTGAAGGATGCAATCCGCCATCAGCAGCACCTCTAGCCATAGTAATAGAAGCCCCCATATCTACGCAGCTATCGATAGCACGTAAGGGAGGTAGAGCTCCGAGGGTATAACAACCGATATCACTAAACACTTTCGCTGAAGGGTATTGAGTGAGGACTTCGTTTAAGTCACTATACATGTCAAAATGTCCGCATCCGGTGCATAAGGCTGGTGGACGATTTGCGATATGACTCGCCTCATCAAGATGAGGAGCTGTCTCTAGTCCGAAGGCGGCAAGTACATTATCTGGTGTGAGTTCCCCTGTACGAGGAAGGGTACCTGTCAATCGGCCTAATACTGTGATGGGGGTATCCATTATCCCCACGAGTTGTTCTTCAACAAAGGGTTGTCCGTCTTCGAGAACCAATACTTTATCTACTTCGGAGGTCATAGTGGCGAGCACCGTACGGTCCAAAGGGTATTGGGATATCTTATACACGGGATAAGGACAGCCATCAGGATAACTCTCCATCAGATAGTTATAGGCTATACCACAAGCAATCACGCCCATGTGCTTGTCGCTCCCATTGATATATTGGTTGAACAGCGATTTACGTGATTCTATGCCTAACTCAAATTGTAAATCTACTAATTTCTTATAGCGTTTGCGTGAGATGGCTGGAAGAAGTATCCACTGTTGAGGATTCTCGGGAAAATGAAAGTCGTTTTCATCCCGAACGTCACTCGTCGTGATAGCTGCTCTCGAATGGGCCAAACGGGTAGTCATACGCAATAGTACAGGGAGTCCTACTCGTTCACTCAAGTCAAACGCATGCTTGATGATATCATAGGCTTCTTGTTGAGAACTGGGTTCTACCGTAGGAACCATCGCAAATTTACTATAGAAACGACTGTCTTGTTCATTTTGAGAAGAATGCATCGAGGGGTCATCACAGACCATGACGACGAGTCCTCCGTTAGCGCCTGTCATTGCGCTATTGACAAAGGCATCGGCGGCTACATTTAGTCCTACGTGTTTCATCACGACTAAGGCGCGCTTACCGGTATAGGACAACCCGAGTGCTGTTTCCATGGCTGTCTTTTCATTGGTACACCACGTACTTTTGATTTGCCGTCTTGCGGCTAGAGGGTGCCCTTGGATGTATTCGGTCACCTCAGTGGAGGGCGTCCCTGGGTAGGCATAGACACCTGATATCCCTGCATGTATGGCTCCTAAAGCAGCTGCTTCATTGCCTAAGACGAGGATTTTTTTTGTTTGATTTTGACTCATAGTTGATAAATGCTATCTTTTGTTCTTTGATTCTGCACAAGACTTAGTCTCTGTCATTGAGTACAGGAAATTTCTTTCTAAATCGGGCTAGTTTCTCTAGTGCCAATGTCTCGACGAGTACGCCTTCAGTATCGGTAGCGACTTCTCCTACACGACGTCCATAAGCATCGATCAAGAAGGTACCTCCTTGATAACCTATCGAAGGGTCTGTCCCGATACGATTGACGGCTCCTACATAACATTGATTTTCTAAGGCACGAGCCACGGTCAGCGCTTCCCATGCTGTGATGCGTGGAGTTGGCCAAGAGGCTACATACAAGGCTAAATCATAAGGATTATCTGGCGTGTTGCGCGAGAATATCGGGAAGCGTAAGTCATAACAAACCTGCAGGAGAATACGTACCCCTCTAAAGTCAACGATTACTTTGCGTGTGCCTGCGGTGAAGGTCAAGTGTTCTCCTCCGAACGTGAAGAGGTGTCGCTTATCGTAATATTTGTACTGCCCATCTGGAAAGACGAAATAGAATCGATTGTAATAGTGCTCGCCATCTGTGACGAGAAGACTCCCTGCTATGGCTGCATCCATCTGATGAGCTGTCGTTTTCATCCATCGTAAGGAAGATGAATCTTCTAGTTGCTCTGCATAGGTCTCGGGGACGGTACAGAATCCGGTAGAAAACATTTCGGGAAGTACATAGACGTCTGCACCTGGTGTACTCAATATCAATTGTTCAGCATGTGCTTGATTCGCTTTGGGACTTCCCCAAGCGATGTCCATCTGAATTAAGGCTAATTTCATAAGTTTCAATTTATCATTTAATACCTCGCAAAGATAACAAAATAACATAGTCTGAGGATAATTAGTTTCGTATTTTTATTTTAATGCCTCATTTTTTGTGTATCTGTCTTATTTCTCTGCTTGTTTTCTGTTCTGTTATTTCATATCTATTTGCATTTATTATACTATATACTGTCTATATTATCTAAAATATTATTTGTTTTGGCATCTTATTTGTCCTATAGTTATTGACGTTTTTAAAAAAATAATTATAACAGTAAGCTTTATGAATATAAACAAATTTACGATTAAATCACAAGAAGCTGTGCAAAAGTCTATGCAGTTGGCACAGCGACATGGACAGCAAGCTATCGAAGTGGTCCACTTGCTTGCTGGAGTACTTGAAGTTTCGCCTGATGTATGTGGCTTCTTACTTCAAAAATTAAGTGTAAACCAACAGAACCTGATGAAGGTCCTCAATGCTCAGATTGTGTCTTTGCCTAAGGTTCAGGGAGGAGAACCCTATATATCAAATGAACTCAATAAGGTGCTCAATACGGCAGAGGATATGTCGAATAAGATGGGTGATGAGTTTGTAGCAGTGGAGACGTTGTTGCTTGCCGTACTCAAGGAGAAGAGTGTCGCTCAACAATTGTTGCTTGATGCTGGTGTGAACCAAAAGGATTTAAAAAAGGCTATTGAGGAACTCAGACAGGGAAATAAGGTGCAGTCACAGAGTGGTGATGAGAGTTACCAAGCATTGGATAAGTATGCGATTAATCTTTGTGAGGCGGCTAAGAGTGGAAAATTGGATCCTGTCATCGGACGTGACGAGGAGATTAGACGTGTCTTACAGATCTTGAGTAGGCGAACTAAAAACAATCCGATATTGATTGGTGAACCGGGTACTGGTAAGACGGCTATCGTCGAGGGATTGGCTCACCGTATCATCCGAGGTGATGTGCCTGAGAATCTAAAGAATAGAAGACTTTATAGTTTGGATATGGGGGCATTGATTGCAGGTGCCAAATATAAAGGAGAGTTTGAAGAGCGGTTGAAGAGTGTCATCAAGGAGGTTACAAGCTCAGATGGAGATATCATCTTGTTTATCGATGAGATTCATACGCTTATCGGAGCGGGAAAAGGAGAAGGAGCTATGGATGCGGCTAACATTCTCAAACCGGCCTTGGCGAGAGGGGAATTGCGGGCTATTGGTGCTACGACATTGGACGAGTATCAGAAGTACTTTGAGAAGGATAAGGCACTTGAACGTCGTTTCCAGACCGTGCAGGTGGATGAACCGGACAACCTAAGTAGTATCTCTATTCTTCGTGGACTGAAGGAGCGCTATGAGACGCATCACAAGGTACGTATCAAAGATGATGCTATCATTGCTGCGGTCGAACTCAGCGACCGGTATATCAGTGACCGTTTCCTTCCTGATAAGGCTATTGATTTGATGGATGAGGCTGCAGCTAAGTTGCGTATGGAGATTGATTCTGTCCCTGAGGAGTTGGACGAGATTTCTAGACGTATCCAGCAAATAGAGATTGAGCGCGAAGCAATTAAGCGAGAGAACGATCACGAGAAGTTGAAGAAAATCAGTCAGGAATTGGCTGATTTGAAAGAACAAGAGAAAAGTCTTCGAGCCAAATGGAATAGAGAGAAGACATTGGTCAATGAGATTCAAAATGCAAAACAGGAGATTGAGAACCTTAAACAGGAGGCGGAAAGAGCTGAACGGGAAGGTAATTATGGCCGAGTAGCTGAGATTAGATATGGCAAACTACAGCATCTTGAGCAGACGATTACCGATACACAGAAGAAGTTGCATGAACTCCAAGGGGGAAATGCGATGATTAAGGAAGAAGTGGATGCGGAGGATATTGCTGATGTGGTTAGCCGATGGACAGGGATTCCAGTCAATCGAATGTTGCAAAGCGAACGGGTGAAATTGCTCCGATTAGGTGATGAGTTGCACAAACGGGTTATCGGACAAGATGAGGCTATCGAAGCGGTTAGTGATGCGGTGCGGCGAAGTCGTGCGGGATTGCAGGATCCGCGGAAGCCGATTGGCAGTTTCATCTTCTTGGGAAATACGGGAGTCGGTAAAACTGAACTTGCCAAAGCTTTAGCTGAGTTCCTTTTCGATGATGAGACGATGATGACGCGTATCGATATGAGTGAGTATCAAGAGAAATATACTGTCTCTAGATTGATTGGAGCCCCTCCTGGATATGTTGGATACGACGAGGGGGGACAATTGACCGAGGCGATACGAAGGAAACCTTATTCTGTCGTCTTATTGGATGAGATTGAAAAGGCGCATCCTGATGTGTTTAACATCTTGCTTCAAGTATTGGATGATGGTCGTTTGACAGATAACAAGGGTCGAGTGGCTAACTTTAAAAATACGATTATCATTATGACATCTAATATGCCGAGGGAGTTGATGATGAAATCATTTAAACCTGAATTCTTGAACCGTATTGATGAAATCATTACGTTCAAACCTTTGGATAAGGCACAGATATTGAAGATTGTCCGCTTGCAAATCGACCAAGTCAAAGATATGCTTGGTAAGAACAATATGAGATTGGAATTGGATGATTCTGCCTATGACTTTTTAGCTGAGATGGGGTACGACCCAGCGTATGGTGCTAGACCTGTGAAACGGGCTATTCAGCGATTTTTACTAAATGACTTGTCAAAAGCATTGTTGAGCAATAAAGTGAGCAAAGATCAAACAATTCATGTTCACAGAGGAACGGATAAATTGACTTTCTCATAATTCGGATGTTCTTTTGAATAGAACAAAAGCGGTAACCTTTAATAATAAGGGTTACCGCTTTTTGGGTTATAAGTAATTGTTCTATTTATAAGCGATTCCAGCGTATTCTCTGAGGCTTACTTACCAGTATTTCTTTGGAGTATCTACTTCGCCATTTTTCTTGTTGCGCTGAAAAGGTAGGTCTTTTAGATATTTGAAGCCTTTCCATGTTACATTTGACAACTCGACTTCATAATCATGAGCCGTATATAGGACTGGAGCAATGGAAGGAACGTCTTCGGTAAATACGCTATTTGAAAATGGAAGATAGTGTTCTTTGTAGGATTGAGGAACTTTTGATGGCTCATTGAGTATCAGACAGCGAATCTCTCGATTACGGATTTGTGCATGATTTCCATGTATGACTTCTACATTTCTTATATAACTACCTTTGGCAAAAGTCCCTACGGTGATGCCAGGGTATAGGGCTGCATTTTTCTTATTGACGAAACCTAAACCGATATGTACTCCGAAGCCGCAACTTTCTGCTACAACATCTTCAATCTGGACGATTCCATTTTTGTTTGTATGGGGAGACATCATGACTGCTTTATCTCCATTCTGACAATAGATGTGTCGACCGGTGATATGAAATAATGTACCAGCAGTATCATCACTTATAGCTGTGGCTCCAGTTTCGAGACGAAGAGCGACTCCTCCTTCTGAAGAGAGGTTCTCAAAGTGGATGTCACGACCACCTTGTGTCTGTACTAATCCATAACCGAAATGACAGTTATGGGATACTATATTCCCGATATAACCATCTGAGACTGGAATGTAGGTGCTGGGGTTGGGTTGTACTCCGCCAGTCATAATGGTACAGAAGGCTGTTTTGTGGTCAAATATTTCTAAACCTGAAACGACAAAATGTTTGGCATGATTAATCAAAACGAAACGAATACCTCCATTATCATAAGCTGGGATATATCCTTTAGCCATGCCCTCTTCACACCAGATTCCAGCATATTCTACTGGATTTGGGTCTGTCTTACTTCCTATCAAGAAAGTGTATAGATTGTATTTTCGAATCTTTTTCTTGGACTCTTTAGTTTTTGATCTTGTCTTTTTGTTTTTCTTATGTTTATTCTCTAGTTTCTCAACACTATTCATTTTTACTTTCTGGGCAGCAATTGCAACTTCGGGGATATACTGATGAATCTTGGCTTCTTTGTCTAAACGAACCACTACATGACTTGCCAAACAGACACCATTGATATAGTACTCACCAGCTGGTACTTCTAAGTAGCCTCCTCCCTGCGATGCGAGTTGGTCTATTCCATCTTGAAAAATTCGACTCTGGTCAGCTTCACTTTTCGGATTGGCATGCAAATCGGTTTGTACATTGATGCTCCGATTTGGGATGTATTGTTTCATCGTCTCCACAGTCAAGGAGGAAGCAGGAACTAATGGAGAATCTGACGTACTTGAATTCGGAACTGTAGCTGCACTTGAGTGGCAGCTCAAACTGAGCAAGCAACATACGGCTATGCTACATAAAGAATTTAAGGCTAATTTCATAATGATATGTTTTTAATTAAATGTGCCATAAAAGTACACACTACCCTGCTATACTGTGTCTGTCTAAGTGAAAAAGATGTCTTTCTAGCTTAACTCAGTGTCTCGCACAATAATTAAATTTACTTTTTTTGTAGTTTTGTACCCGTAGAGACATCAAGTGTACTGTCACTTTTATTTATTTATATCTAGTTTCGTTTATTTGTGTAAGGGTTGAGTGGTTTAAACACACTTAAGCCTTTTGACCTATTTAATACAAAAAAATTTATTCTTTTATGAAAAACTACTTCATGAAACATCTACAAATCATCTTTGCGATGTTATTTGTTAGTATGATGGTAAGTGCGATTCATGCTCAAACCATTAAAATTACAGGAACGGTTACTGATGATACGGGAATGACAGTCATCGGAGCTGCTATTAAAGTTAAAGGTTCCAATAAAGGAACAGTGACAGACATTGATGGTAACTACAAATTGAAAGTGGACCAAAACGACCGGGTTTTGGTGTTCAGTTACATGGGGCTTCGTACTCAAAATGTAGCAATCAAAAATCGAACTAAAATTGATGTCGTGATGAGTACTGATAGCAAAATGCTTGAGGATGTCGTGGTTATTGGTTACGGTTCAGTTCGTAAAAAAGAAGTTACTGGTGCAGTGGCTCAAATCAAATCGGATGACATTTCTAAGTATGTGACTGCCGATTTAGGCAATGCTTTACAAGGGCAAGTATCGGGTGTCAATGTCGTAGCTGGAAGTGGAGAGCCGGGTGAAGGTTCACAAATCCTTATTCGTGGTATCTCTTCCGTATCGGGAAGTAATACTCCTCTATATGTGGTAGATGGAGTACCTCAGGAGGGAGACCCTAGGTTGAGTACTAATGAGATTCAGAGTATCGATGTCTTGAAAGATGCTGCTTCGTGTGCCATATATGGTACTCGTGGTGCTGCTGGTGTCATCCTGATCACCACCAAACAAGGAAAATCAGGAAAGATGGCTATCAGCTTAAATACAAGTTATGGTATCCAGCATGTAGATAACACCATGCCGTTGCTCAACGCAGAAGAGCAGACATATGCAGACATTCTTAAATTTTACAATCTTCAGGGAGTTTCTTACGATGAGGCTAATTTAAATCTGCGAAAACTAACATCAAATTTTTATTCTGATGAAGACTATCTAAGCAAAGTCTTTAATAATGATGCGGCAGTACAAAATTATTCTTTGAATCTTTCTGGGGGAAACAAAACGACAAAGTACAATGTGACTGCAGGATGGTACGATGCTGACGGGGTCATCATAAATTCTAATTTCCAACGTTTCAATACCCGTGCAAATGTGGCATATAGTAAAGATCGTTTGACAATCAATGCTAGCCTAAGTTTAAGTTCAGAAGATCGTAACAGAGCAGCAGGTAGTATGATTAATAGTGCGTTGCGCTATAATCCTACTCGTGGAAAAATTGATTTATCTGGGAATTCTGATTTTGAGCTAGCTAACGGAAACGAACTCTCAAGCCTTCAATCTTTGGTTGCTGCATTTTCTAGTATCGATAAAGAACACAGAGATGTATCTTCATCTAATTTTAATTTACAATATAGATTGGCTCAAGGACTACAATTTTCTTCTCGTCTAGGTTTGTCTTATATTCATAGTAGACGACAAAAATTCTCACCATCTTATAAGGTATATCTTTCAGATGGAGAAGATAAAACGGACCCGACAAAGAGCTACAGTATGATGATTAATGCAGATAGAATGTCATTAAGTTATGATGCTGGATTAACCTACAAAAAGACTCTAGGTAAGAACCATTTAACTGCTATGGCTGTGGTTACTACCGAACGCTATAAATTCAATGGCTTTACTGCTGGACGTCAAGGTATTATCAATAATCAGATAAATGTCATCAATGGGGGTTCTATCAATCCGAGTGCATCATCTGCTGATAATTATGTAAATACCTTATTTGGTTCTATCGGTCGTTTACAATATGATTGGGATGGACGTTATCTAATTAGTGCTAGTTTGCGTTGCGATGGTTCTTCAAAATTTGCCAAAGAAAATAGATGGGGCTATTTCCCTTCTGTTTCTACTGCATGGAATGTTGCAGATGAAGCCTTTTGGAAACCACTTCGTAGTACGATCAATTCATTTAAACTACGTGGTAGTTATGGTACTACGGGTAATCAAAATTTTGATGCTTATAGTGCAGCTGCATCTATAGTATCTGGATATGATGCAGTACTTTCAAATAATGGAACTAAGTCTGTCCAATATGGTAGCGCCATGGATACCTATGCTAATCCTACTGTAAAATGGGAAACAACAAAACAAATCAATATTGGTTTTGATATGGGAATGTTAGATAATAGAATAACGGTATCTGCTGAGTATTATCGGTCTGACAAGTCTGATATGCTGTTCCCTATTGTTCCAGCTAATTCATCTGGTACATTTAATAATGTCATCATGAATATTGGTAATATGGTAAATAAAGGTGTCGAATTGAGCGTTGGTTATCGTGATAATTGGTCAGGAGTCAAATGGGGATCTAACTTCACCTTCAGTACTAATGAGAATGAAATCACGAAAATTAATGGTTTAGGTGGCTATACGATGACTGATGATTCTGGTCTCATTATTGGTTCGAAAGACTACTCTCAATGCACTGCAATCGCTGAAGGTTATGAAGCTGGAGCTTTTTTCTTATACAAAACAAATGGAGTGATCAAAAATGATGAACAATTAACAGCATACAAAAAGATTGTTCCTACTGCTAAGTTGGGAGACCTTAGATATATTGACACTAATAATGATGGGAAAATCTCGAACCTCGATCGTACTTATTGTGGTTCTGGACTCCCTGATTATGAAATAGGTTATAATTTCGATGCTTCCTATCACAATTTCGATTTTTCAATGAACTGGTATGCAGCTCTTGGACATGAGATTATGAATGGAGCTAAAGCCGTTGCGTATTCAGAAGGTAGAGCTAAAGGATTATTGTATCAATGGAGCCCTTCAAATACGAACAGTGATATCCCTTCTTATCGTGGTAATGCAAAGTCTGATGAGAACTACAGAGGCTATACTGATTACTGGTTAGAAAAGGGAGATTATCTTCGATTGAAGAACGTAACATTAGGTTATACTTTGCCTAAATCGATTTCTCGTAAATTGTCTATTTCAAGTCTACGATTCTATCTAACTGGTCAGAACCTATTGACTTTTACTGAATATACAGGATATGATCCTGAAGTAGGTGGAAGTATAAAGAATAGAGGACTTGATAAAGGTAATTATCCTGTTTCAGCGATGTACATTATAGGTGCAAATATTAACTTTTAAATCTGATTTCAATCATGAAATATTCTATCTTATCAATCATATTAGCAGGGGGAATCACATTAGGATTAAATTCGTGTGATAGTAACCTGACCCAAACAAATCCCAATAAACAAACTGTCGATACTTATTGGAATAACCTAAACGAAACAAATGCAACATTAAATTCAGTTTATGCTGCTTTTCGCGACCAAAACATCTTTTTGATTCCTAACGAAGCATGGAGAACTGATGAAGGCTGGCCAGGATTTGGCCGTCCTGTCCCTCAACAGATTCGCGCTTATAACTGGTATATTCATGATATTAATGATTCTGACCAATATCTCAAACTAAAATGGAATGCTATATACAAGGGGATTTTTCGCTGCAACCAAACTATCGAAGGACTTAATAAGATAGAGGGAACAGTGGACGAAGAACAGTGGACGCTTCAAATGGCTCAAGCTAAATTTTTCCGTGGCCTATTCTATCATTATTTAGCTATCTCCTTTAATAATGGTAGCGTAGTACTTGTGGACCATACTGCTACTTCTCTAGACGATATGAGTCATGAACTTTCGACAGCTGAAGAAGTCGAGACTGCTTATATGACTGATTTGAAATATGCATATGATAACCTTCCAGATAGTTGGGGAAGTGATGGGAGTAATCAAGGACGTCCTAGTAAAGGAACAGCGGCTACAATATTGGGGATACATTATTTATACAAAGGAGATTATCCTACTGCAGAGACTTATTTTGATGATGTCATTCACAATACTGCTTATGGATACAAATTGGTTACAGGCAATGATGTTACCAAATTGTTTACTAATGCTGAACCTTTCAATTCGGAATCCATACTGGAAATAAACTATAGTGCTAAATTTAATTCGGAATATAGTATATGGGACGAACACAATATGTCTAATTTCTTATCTGATAGTAATAACGTGCTTGGTTTCTTCCCACCTGCTTGGATGGCTTATGAATATAAGACAGAAGAAATGGATACTAAAGATGCGCGTAATATGGATGCAGATGGTAATATGCACAGATTACCTCTCCGTGCTATGCAAATGATTACGCTAGTGGAAGACAATGTGACCATGTACTATGGCAAACTTACAGGAGCTAAAATAAAATTAAATGGTTGGGGATTTGCTCAATACAAAAAATATACTAACCATGATATTGTGACCAAAGAGGCTAAAGGTCGTTCTGGGAAAAATGTAATCATAAACAGACTTCCAGACGTATATCTAATGTATGCTGAATGCCTTATCCAAAAAGGTGATCTTGCTGAAGCACGTGAATATATGAATGCTATTCGTTCTCGCTGGGGATTGAAAAAGATTGCTCCTAACGTGACACAACCTGATGAAGACCTGCATGATTATATCAAAGACGATAAATTTGATACTAAAGAAGGACTAATGAATCAATTGATGTACACTGACCGTCCATTGGAACTTTCCGCTGAGGGATATGAAATCAGATGGCAAGATCTTAAACGATGGGGAGTCTTAGAAAGTAGATTCAAAGAACTAGCTGGACAAACTTATTATTTGCATGACTTTGAAGCTAGTACTATTAAAGGGAAACTAGTTAAGAAAAAAGTATCTTCTATAGACCGTACACCTAATTTAGATGAGAATGGAAACCCTGTAAATAATAGTGTCGTGGACTATGAATATGATAAAGTCTATGAGAACATTGGTATCATGCAGGAATACTTCCCTATTCCATCTACCGAGATTCAAAACAATCCTAAAGTAAACATTTAATCGTACAATAATGAAACATATATATACATTCATCTTAGCAGCCCTATTTATTACCATTGGATTAACTAGTTGCGACAATAAATGGAAAGAGCCTAGCTCTTTTAGTAGTGCTATGTGGTATGCAAGTACCACAATCAATAAGACAACTAAAGTATATACTGCAGATATAAATAGCGGTATCATATTTTGGGATATTTCTAAGAAATGTCTGGCGCATACGTGGACAGTAAGCGATGGTGTAAAATTTTTGAAAGGAAATCCAAATGTAGATGAAGGTACTGACTTAACTCCATATGTAGATGATTCAATACCATCGGTAACTACTGACAAACAAATTACTTTGTTTTTCCCTACTGTAGGTGATTATACTGTTACCATTCATGATGAATTTGCTGAACCCGTCACTTATAAATCGTCTTTAGGTGATATTGATGCTGTATTAGATGATACTACAGGGAGATTTGTCATAGAATATACTTACACTGTTCATGTGACTCTACCTGAAGTAGATGAATAAAGAACTTATTAAATAAATATTATGATTGATTATATTGGTTCTTTGTTATTCTTTCTCCTTTTTACTTGCTCATCATTATCAGGACAAACTATAAGTGATAACATCAAGGACTTCGAGGCTTTGGCTGAAGGTCAAGAAGGTGATATTTCGATGAGCGCCTATCCACTTGTGAAACGGTCTGAGATTAAGATACCTGTCTCTCTTAAAGGGAAAAGATATGATTTTGTCAATGACTTCCATGCTTCGAATGACCAATTCGAAGATGTTTCTTCGAAAATGAAGCATGCTATTGATGAAATCAATGCTAAAGGTGGTGGTACACTTTATATTCCTGCTGGAAATTATGCTGTATGTAACGTGGAACTAAAATCGAACGTTCATCTTCTTATTTCTTCACAAGCGGTACTTAAAGGGTACAGCCAAGGAGCGAACGGGAAGAGTTATTCTTTGTTTACCATAGGAAAGGATAGTTACTGCGAAAATGTAAGTATTCAATCTGATGGTGGTAAATATAAGGTGCTAATACCCGAAGATCCTAATGGTATCCGTTTTGTCTCTTTGACTAATGTCAAGCGTTTTCTAATCGCTGATGCTAAATTTTATGACCACAAAACAAAGTTCTCTTGCATCATCTTCGGACCTACTGATAAGACAGCTCAGAATGTTAAAAATCATTTCATCGGCCCTACTGATGGCGTAATCATGGATTGTGAACTTCACGGAGGGGATTATGGATATGGTGTCATTCAGGCTCAAGCAGCTCAAAATGTACGTTTCTATAACTTGTATGGTGAAGGGGGCGCCACCCTTAGGTTGGAGACTGGAGCAAAGCAGATGAATGATAATCAATGGGGAGGTGTTTTTGATATAATTGGGAAAAACATAATGTCTGTGCGTGGTAATGCAGCTGTAATGGCTTCGCCTCATGCCATGCATTGTGGAATCATTAATCTCTCTGACGTGACTGCGGTTTCTTCTGGTTTTGCAGCACGAATTGACAATGGATTCATCGCTAGCAAATATGTGAAACGTGCTGATATTACCATAGGCGATTTCGAGGGAGGTTCTCTTAAGAATGTAACTTGTTTTTACGGAACAAAGGGGCAATTAAAAGTAAAGCATCTTGGATACTTACCTACTGAGCTTATTCCATTGGTTGCTGAACCTGATGCTGCTACCGTATGCGAACCTGCTCCTTCGGCATGTGCGGTTCTATTCGAACCAAATTATCCGTTTGACTTCGACCAAAGTACTGTTCATGCTATTGGGTTCAACTATTCAGAACCTGTATTGAGTAAGCCTCATCCTCTAACTTCAGAAGCTATTGCCATCGTAAAACTTGCAAATCAAAAACGCGCTATTGCCCAAAAAGAAGCTAAGAGTTTGCTTAAAACGAAGGCAATGAAGAGGACGAAATTGAATAAAAAGAAGAACAAAAGGAATCGAATTTAAGAATTTAGAGATTTAAGGGTTCTCATATAATTGTTTTAATAGAAGAAAAATGAATCATTCATATTATGCTTATAGCTTATTACTAACTGTAATGCCTTTACACACATCGTTCGCTAAAGATGTTTCGAAGGATGCTGTTAAGATAAGAGAAGCTCGTCCTAATGTCATCTTCATTTATGGAGATGACTTAGGAAAGGGCATGTTATCAGCTTATGGACAACAGATAATCAAGACACCAAACATTGATCGAGTAATCAATCAAGGGATTGATTTCACTAATGCATATGGTTGCCATTACTCTGCACCTGCTAGGGCATCACTCCTAACTGGGTATAGTGATTGCCATTTAGGACATTGGATTAAGAGTAGAGGACAACTATATATGCAAGCTGATACGACCTATGTCTCTCGTATTGAAGCGGCAGAAGATAAAGAGGCTGTTGTTCTCCCAAAAGGAGATGATTACTTGGCTGATGTCTTTAATCGTGCCGGATATTTTACTGGAGAGATTGGTAAATTGGATTATGGATTCGGAGGAACGCGTAGCCAAATGAAAGCGCATGGATGGGACCATTATTATGGATACCTCGACCATCACCGCTGTCATGGTTACTATCCTCCTTATTTGTTTACTGACGGACGTATCGAAATGATTCCTGGAAATACTCGTGATGATTGCGGAGATGAAGAGTATATGGAGAAGTCATATACATTAGATAGTGCACAGTGTTACAAACGTCGCTGGGATATGGAAGGAAAGGTACATTATTCTCAAGATATCTTTGACAAGAAAATCATAGATTTTTTACGACAACACAAAGATGAACCTTTCTTCTTGTACCATCCTTCGCAATTGCCTCATGGCCCTGTTGCTGTACCGGAACTAGACCCTCAAGTAAAGAATAATTCGAACTTGACTGATTTAGAAAAAGAATATGCATCGATGGTTATTCGTTTGGACAATACGGTAGGGAAGATTCTAAATGAACTAAAACGACTCAATATCGATAAGAAAACAATCGTTATTTTCTCTGCTGATAATGGTCACATGATGTATTACCCACACCAGGGTACTGCTTCATATAAGAAGGATATCAAGACGCACAAAGTGTTCAACAATTCGGATGTTCGTTATACTTCAACCAATGCTGGCGATAAGTTCCGTGGAAGTTTGGATTGGTCTGGTTTCAAGCGTAGTAATCTTGAAGGAGGGGTGCACATTCCTCTTGCTTTTTATTGGCCAGGACACTTTACTCCTCATAAAGAAACGAACATTGTATCTAACTATGATTTCTTATCCACTATGGCAGATATGCTTGGAGTATCCATCACAGCACAAAAAGATGGAATATCTTATTTACCTCTTCTAGAGGAGAATGGACAACAGTTGCCAAGTAATCGTTATATTATCGTGGATTCTTTCGAAGGACCTGCTATGATTATGAATGATGGTTGGAAATTGCGCTACAACTATGTAACTAAAGGATATGAATTGTATAATCTTCGTCATGATATTAAAGAAGAAAATGACTTAGCATCACAATATCCAGAAAAGGTAAAAACGATGAGACGGGTCATGGATGGTGAAGCTGTTTATTCAGAATGCCGCCAACGTGCCTATCCATACGCTACATTTAGAATGCAGAAACCGGTAATCTGGCAGAAAGTAATTGCTAATTCAAAGTAAATTATTTTCACCTATAGATTGATTCAGGAATAACGAGTAGAGTAAATGACTAATGAGTCATTTACTCTACTTTTTTTTAACTAGGACTTCTTATCTAAATGGATTACAAAGTTGCCTAACATATAATGTATTGCAGTTCACTATGAAAAAACAATTCTTTGCATCAAAAACAATGAAGAAAAAGGGAAATTCTTTTTTTACTGAATTATATTATATATTTTTGTATCTAATTTATGTTTTTCAAGGAAATACAACTTATTTAATAATCTACTAAACAAAGAAAAATGAATTATTCATACTATGCTCTAAGTATGTTGGCCACGATGTTGCCTATCCATACTTTATCTGCAGCAGGTACTCCAAAAGAAAAGGTCTCTCTAAGAGATGCTCGTCCTAATGTTATTTTCATCTATGGTGATGACTTAGGAAAAGGGATGATTTCTGCTTATGGACAGAAGATGTTCAAAACGCCTAATATTGACCGAGTAATCAATCAAGGAATAGATTTCAATAATGCTTATGGGTGTCACTACTCTGCTCCTTCTCGTGCATCTCTATTGACTGGATACAGCGATTGTCATCTGGGGCATTGGCTTAGAAGTGAAGGACAACTCTACATGGAGGCTGATACTACTTATGTCTCTTTAATTGAATCAAAACAAGATAAAGATAAGTGTGTACTACCTCAAGGAGATGACTATCTAGCCGACATTTTCAATCGTGCTGGATATTTTACTGGGGAAATAGGAAAATTAGATTATGGTTTTGGAGGTACTCGTAGCCAAATGAAAGATCATGGTTGGGACCATTATTATGGTTATCTTGACCATCATCGCTGTCATGGATATTATCCTCCTTTTTTATTTACTGATGGACGTATTGATATGATTCCTGGTAATACTTTAGGAAATTGTGGAGTTGAGAAATATCTATTTGATGCTGATAAATCGGATAGTATTCAGTATTATCGACGCCGTTGGAACATGGAAGGGAAAGTACGTTATTCTCAGGATATCTTTGACAAGAAAATCATAGAATTCTTACGCCAACACAAAGATGAGCCTTTCTTCTTGTATCATCCTTCTCAATTACCTCATGGACCTGTAGCTGTACCAGAATTAGACCCTCAAGTCAAAGACAATCCTAACCTCACGGATTTGGAAAAAGAATATGCATCTATGGTCATTCGCTTGGATAATACTGTTGGTAAGATTCTGAACGAATTAAAACGACTCAAGATTGACAAAAAAACAATTGTCATTTTCTCTGCTGATAATGGACACATGATGTATTATGCACACAAAGGGAGTTCCTCGTTCAAGAAAGATGTAAAGTCTCACAAGGTGTTTAATAACGCGGACGTTCGTTACACATCAACCAATGCTGGTGATATTTTTCGTGGTAGCTTAGATTGGTCTGGTTTCAAACGTAGTAACCTTGAAGGAGGTATACATGTTCCTCTCGCTTTTTATTGGCCAGAACATTTCACCCATCGTCAGGAGAATAATATAGTAGCGAACTATGATTTCTTGTCTACGATGGCTGATTTACTAGGAGTATCTGTTACAGCTCAAAAAGATGGAATCTCTTATTTACCTCTTTTAGAACAAAATGGACAACAGTTCCCAGCGAATCGCTACATCTTGCTTGATTCTTTTGAAGGGCCTACTATGATTATGAATGATGGTTGGAAATTGCGTTATGACTATATTACAAAAGGATATGAATTGTATAATCTTCACGATGACATCAAAGAAGAGAATGATTTAGCATCACAATATCCAGAAAAGGTCAAAACGATGAGACGGATTATGGATGGGGAAGCTACTTATTCAGAATGCCGTAAACACGGGTATCCTTATGGTATTTTTAAGATGCAAAAGAAATTAAATGCGAAAAAAATAATTGCGAAAGCAAAAGAAAAGAACTGATTGAGATAGATCGATTCTTTCAGAACTAAAAAATAGAGTAAATGGCCAATACGTCATTTACTCTATTTTTTTGTAAGTTAAGATTGGCTCATGGATAGATAAAATACACACAGCCTTTATGATGAAAACATTGTTTCTTTGTATCGTAAATAATTTATCATAGTGAACCTTCAAATAGTAATCAAATGAAAATCATAGATATAGAATCGTATGTACTCACAGATCATCTTAATGAGCCATTCTATTTTTCTCAATGGGAATATGACACGCGCTGTATATGTATAGTAAAAGTAACTACAGATTCGGGGCTATTTGGTTGGGGAGAAGGCTATGGTCCTGCACACGTCCTAAAGGCTGGCATTGACTTCCTACGCCCTTTTTTACTCGGCTTAAATCCTATTGAAAATGATATGATATGGTCTATCATGTATCGCCGTACTCTTGATTACTCTCGCAGTGGAATTCTTATGGCCGCTGTCAGTGCTATAGATGTTGCTTTGTGGGATGTCCGTGGTAAAGCACTCAACTTGCCTGTCCATGCATTATTGGGGGGGAAGCGACGTGACCATCTTGTTCCATATGCAACAGGATTGTATTTCACTCGTGGAGATGAATTGACTCAAAATCTGGTCAAAGAAGCCAAAGAATACAAGGAGATGAATTTCAAAGCCATCAAGATGAAAGTCGGAATCAGCATAGAGAAAGATATAGAAATCGTTCATGCTATTCGTAAAGCTGTGGGGCCAAAGATGAAATTGATGGTGGACAGCAATCATGCTTATAATTTGGCTGAGGCAACCAAACTATGTAGAGGAATTGAAGACTGCAATATCGATTGGTTCGAAGAGCCCGTCTCTCCTGAATATTATGAACAGTATGCGGAACTAAGGAAACGCACAGATATTCCTATTTCTGGTGGTGAGTGCGAATATCTTCGCTATGGATTTCAGCGCCTGTTCAAAAATAATTCCGTAGATATTGCTCAACCTGATATTTGTGCATGCGGTGGCATCTCAGAAGTTAAAAGAATCGTAACTTTAGCCTCTGTTTATGGAGTTCAGGTAATTCCTCACTCATGGGGAACACGTATCGCTCTATCCGCTGCCATGCATGTAGCTGCCACATTAGACATCATGCCTGGTCGTATGGAAATGCCTGAGCAGCTTATTGAATATGACTGTTCCGAAAATGCACTACGCGACAAACTGACACAATCAGTAATGACACAAGAAAATGGAATCATCGCAATAAAAGATGCACCTGGGCTTGGTGTAGAAGTAAACGAGGATTACTTAAAAGAATTATTACAACAAAATTAGAACAAAAATCAATTATTATAATTATGTACCAATTCGGATATAAGAAAATGTATATAGCTGGTGCTCTGCAAGATGCTATTTCTGGTGAAAAGCATCAAGTTGTTTGCCCTGCTACAGAAGAAGTTGTTGCTGAGATAGCTTGGGCATCACGCAAAGACGCCCTCAAAGCACTCGACGCTGCTCAAAAGGGATTTGAGTATTGGTCTAAGTTGTCCTTGAACGAACGTCAACAGTGGATGCTCACATTACGAACTGCAATACTCGAAAGAGAGGAGGAACTTCGTCTCTCGATGATGGCTGAAATGGGTAAAACATTTGAATCTGCTTGGGAAGATATCGAGGCACTTGTAAATGGGCTAGAGTTTTATCCCAATGCGATGAAGCAAATGCATGATGAAATGATTCCAGACGGAGACAATACACATACTCACCAGATTGTGACCAGCCCCGTGGGCGTAGTAGTCGCCTATTTGGCTTGGAATTTCCCCATTTTAAATTGTGGATACAAGATAGGTCCAGCGCTAGCCGCTGGGTGTAGCTTAATCATTCGTCCGTCGGAATTGGCTCCCCTATCTGCATATCTTTTGGGAGAAATTCTGGAAAGTATCCATTTTCCTGCTGGTGTGATCAATATCATAAGTGGTCCTGTTCAAGAAGTAGCAGATGTATTAACAAAAAGTACAATCACCAAAATGATTACTATGATCGGGTCTACAGAAACAGCAAAACGTGTGATTGCTGATTCGACAACTTCAATCAAACGATTCAGTATGGAACTAGGAGGAAATGCTCCTTTTATCGTATGTAAAGATGCTGATGTGGACTTAGCTGTCGAACTAGGTATCGCTCTCAAATATAACAATTGCGGTCAAGTATGTGTAGCTCCCAATCGGTTCCTTATACATAAAAGCATAATGGATGAGTTTCTCGAGAAGTTCACTGCCAAAGCTCAATCTATTCGAATCGGATATGGCAGAGAGGAGAAACCCGAGATGGGCCCTTGTATAAATAAGAAGAATCGTAGTCGCATACTGAAAATGATAGCAGATGACATCGCTAATGGAGCTAAACTCATATATGGAGGAGAGATTCCAACAGATAAGGCGAAAGGCAGCTATTTGATGCCAACCATCCTAACAAATATGACTCACGAGATGCGCTGTTTCCGTGAAGAGATATTTGGTCCTGTAGCTTCTATGATGACATTTGAGACAGAAGATGAGGCTTTGAAATTGGCTAACGATACTCCATTCGGATTAGCATCGTACGTCTTTTCTAGAAATGAGTCTACGATACGCTATTTTTCTGATGAACTAGCTTTTGGAGAAGTACAAGTCAATGGCGTAAAATACGCTATAAACTTACCACATATTGGAATCAAACAGAGTGGTGTGGGTTGCGACTGCTCTTATTTAGCTCTAGATGATTATTTGAATAAGAGACGTATCACAACTGCAAAGGTCTAACAATCGTATAAAGAAAGAAAATGAAATCAACAGAAATGAAGCTTGCCATGTCAGAAGAAATGGTATCAGAAATAGAGAAGAGAAAAATAATGGCTGTACTCGTTATTGACAAGATAGAACAGACTATGCCTACAATCGATGCACTTCGAGCAGGAGGTGTAACCGCAATTGAATTGGCTCTTCGTACACCCATCGCTTTCGAAGCAGCAAAAATAATTAAAAAGGAAGCACCTGATATATTACTCGGTTTGGGCACCGTGTTGACCAAAGTTCAAGTAGCCCAAGGCATAGAAGTAGGTGCTGATTTTGCGGTTTCTCCAGGTTGTAATCCAGAAGTGATTGATGAAGCTCGCCGTCTTGGACTCCCATTTGCTCCTGGCATCATGACTCCTTCTGACCTTGAAGTAGCTATCAGTCACGGATGTAAAGTCGTCAAATATTTCCCAGCAGAGACAGCAGGTAGCCTAAAGCACTTGAACAGTTTAGTTGCCCCATATAAACACTTAGGCATTAAATTTATTCCACTAGGTGGTTGCAACAAAGACAATGCTTCTGAATACTATAAATCACCCTTAATTAGCATCATCGGAGGTTCTTGGTTAGCTAAACAAGATCTCATCGTAAAGGAGAAATGGGATACCATCACTCAGAACTGTAAAGAAGTAATAGCACAAATAAGAACAATCAGAGATGACAACGGACTGATTCTAAGATAGTTCTATAACTAAAAGCAAATTCTTTAAAAGTTGAAATGAAAGAATCAAATAAATATAAATCAAAACAGATGAAAAAGATAGTTACCTTCGGAGAAATTATGGGTCGCTTCTGTCCTGAGAATTTCCAACGATTTGCACAAAGTATGCCTGGCAAATTAGATCTTACTTTTGCTGGAGCCGAAGCTAATGTGGCAGCCTCAATTGCCCTTCTCGGCGGACAAGTCAAATTTGTGACTGCATTGCCAACCAATGATTTAACCTCTGCATGTTTAAAAAATTTACGAGGGATACAAGTCGATACAAGTGACATCTTACTTACGGACAAAGGACGTATGGGATTTTACTTCGTAGAGCGAGGAGCTAATCAACGTCCAAGCCGTGTAGTATATGACCGAGACCACTCTTCAGTTTCCATCACTCGAGGGGAAGAATACGATTGGGATAGTATCTTCAAAGAAGCAAACTGGCTACATATCACAGGAATCACTCCAGCCCTATCCGAAATGGCTGCTCAAGCTACCGAAATGGCTGTACGTATAGCAAAAGAAAAAGGATTGACTGTATCATGTGACCTCAACTTTCGCAAGAAATTGTGGCAATGGCAAACCAATCTATCCCCTCAAGAATTGGCACAAAAGACAATGGGTGCAATTCTCCCTTATGTAGATGTTGTAATAGCAAATGAAGAAGATGCTGCTGATGTATTGAGTATTCATGCTGGTGATACCGATGTAGAATCGGGCAAACTCGATGTACCAAAATATAGTGAGGTAGCTAAACAAATTATAAAACGATATCCCAATGTTCAGAAAGTAGCCATCACACTCCGTGAAAGTTATTCTGCATCACATAATAACTGGGGAGCCATACTATATGACAGCAAAAAGGACAAGACTTATATGGCTCCAATATCGAATGGACAATATGCTCCGTATGAAATTAAAAATATCGTAGATCGTGTCGGCGGTGGTGATTCTTTTGGTGCTGGATTAATCTTCGCGATGAATACCCCGGAATTGCACCACTCAGCTGATGCCATCCGATTTGCTATTGCTTCCTCCTGCCTTTGCCACTCCATCAATGGAGATTTTAATTATGTATCCCGTGAAGAAGTGGAATCACTCATGAACGGGTCAACCTCTGGACGTGTCGTCCGTTAATAATCAAGAGATCAAAGCCTTCTTATACAGAGGTAAACCCCTTGTTATTCGGTAAATAACCCCTAGTTAATTTTTTTTATTATGAAAAATATGAGACGAACTTTTTGGTTGGTTTTAGCCCTTGTTGTCCCTAATTTGGTAGGTGCACAGCTCCCCGATTGGGAAAATGAACAATGTTTTGAGATAAACAAACTCCCTGCAAGAGTCACTTCTTTATCCTTCCCCGATGCACAGTCAGCGCTAGTGAATAACAAAACTGCTGCCAGACAATTATCATTGGACGGTACTTGGCATTTCCACTATGCTCCATCTACAGAAAGACGGCCCATGAGGTTTATGGAATCAGGTTTTGTTGCTCAAGATTGGGATACCATACAAGTTCCTTCTAATTGGGAACTACAAGGTTTCGGTCAACCGATCTATACCAATATTATCTATCCATTTACCCCTCATATCCTAGAACTCACAGGATATAACGCTAAAGGGCCTCAACCACCCAAACCTCCAAAAATCTATAGAGACAACCCTGTAGGCAGTTACTACCGTGATTTTACGATTCCTGAAGATTGGAAAGACTTATCTATTATACTTCACTTCGGCGGGGTATCATCTTCATTCTATGTATGGGTTAACGGAAAGAAAGTAGGCTATAGCCAAGGAAGTCGGCTACCCTCAGAATTTGATATTACTCCATTCTTAAGAAAAGGGACAAATAGACTAGCTGTACAAGTTTTCCGCTGGTCTGATGGAAGTTATCTCGAAGACCAAGACATGTGGCGTCTCAGTGGTATTTATCGTAGTGTCAGCCTCGATGCTCAACCTAAGATAGCCCTACAAGACTTCTTCGTACGAACCAAATTTGATGAAAACATTCAAGATGCAAATCTTGAGATTCGACCTAAAGTATGGGTAAAAACATTGCAAGACAATCCAGCAGCACTCAAGAAATGGACGTTAGAAGCTATGTTGTATGACGCAAACAATCAGCCCGTGCTAGATAAAGCCATGCAAACAACAGTAGATGCTATCTACAATGAACGTTGGCCTCAACGTGACATCACGACTTGGGGTATGCTCCAAACTAAGGTCTCATCGCCAATAAAATGGAATGCAGAACACCCATACCTCTACACACTCGTCTTATCCGTGAAAGATACTACAGGTAAAGTTGTCGAAGCAAGACGACAAGCGATTGGCTTCAGGAAAATCAGTTTCGGTTCAGACCATGAATTACTAATCAATGGACAAGAAGTTAAAATACAAGGTGTAAACCGTCACGAGCACGATCCACTACGTGGCAAAGCACTAACCCATCAGGATATGGAGACAGATATCAAACTACTCAAGAAATACAATTTCAATGCTGTACGCACCTCTCACTATCCAAATGACCCTTACTTCTATGAGTTGTGTGACAAATATGGCCTATATGTGTTGGATGAAGCAAATATCGAGTGTCATGCACTAGGAAGCTATATACCACAAAACCCTAGTTGGACTGCACCAATGATTACACGTGTGATTCGTATGGTAGAACGAGATAAGAACCATGCATGTATCATCGGATGGTCTATGGGAAATGAAGCTGGCACGGGCCCTGCTTTTGCAGCCATTTCTGGTTTTCTACATGATTTTGACCCTAGCCGTTTCGTTCATTATGAAGGAGCTCAGGGAGACCCAACAAATGCAGCTTATCAAGAAGGAGTCCATGCCACAGAAGTATACAGAGGTCCAGCGATGGCCAATCCTACTGACCCATCTTATGTGGATGTCATCAGCCGCATGTATCCATCATTAGAACAATTAGCACATTTGTCAAAGAGTCCATATATCCATCGTCCGATTATCATGTGTGAATATATACATGCCATGGGAAACTCAGAAGGAACCATCGATGAATATTGGAAATTAGTCAGAAGCCATAAGAATCTGATAGGTGGATTCATATGGGATATGATAGACCAAGGTTTAGAAAAAAGAGATCCAAAGACTGGAAAGACCTTTTTCGCTTATGGCGGTGATTTTGGAGATTTACCCAACCAAAAGAATTTCTGCCTCAATGGTATCTTTGCAGCAGATCGGACCCCGAATCCTCATGCAGAAGAAGTTAAATATGTATTTCAACCCTTCGACGTGCAGTTGCTTGATAACTCAAAAGCAAAAATACGCATAACTAATCGTCTTGATTTCACAAGCCTAAAAGACTATGACTTGACTTGGGTACTGAAAGAAAATGGAAAAATATTACAACAAGGGACACTCCCTCGTCAAGACATCCAAGCACATCAATCTGCAGAGGTCATAGTTCCGCTAAAGAAATACAATCGAAACCCAAATAGAGAGTACTGGTTGACTATACAATTACGGTCAAGATATCACACCTTCTGGTGCGAATCCGGATATAAATATGGAGAAGTGCAGCTTCTATTAGCTTCTAAAAAAACCATTGAATCGTATACTTGTAAACAAGAAGGAATGCCTATCATCGAGGGTTTAGATAGAACAAATCAAACTAATGTCGAGATCCTACCTTCAGAGATACGATTGATAGCTCATCACGCTTCATGCACCTTCGATAAGGAGACAGGTCATCTGATAGCATATACGAAGAAGAACCATCAGTACCTTCGAAGTCCGATGAAACTCAACTTTTGGCGACCACTAACCGACAATGACCATATGCATAATGTAGGGCGACGAAGCAAAGTGTGGCGTACTATGGAACAGAAATTGAAAGTACAGAAGATTGAGGCCACCATGCTACCAAATCAAAATGCTTATGAATTAACTTTTTACAAATCCAGCGGACAAGTAACATGTATATTGACCTACACTTACTATCAAGATGGGACACTAAAAGTAGCTATGGATTTTGATGCACCTAAAACGATGCCAGAGCTCATCCGTCTAGGTTTCACGATGGGGCTTGATCACTCCTTAAAAGAACTAGAATATTACGGACGCGGGCCGAAAGGGAACTATGCAGACCGAAAGAATGGGTATCCCATAGACGTCTACAAATCAACTACAGACAGTAACTTCCACAGTTATGCCATGCCTCAAGAGAATGGACACCATTGTGATACACGGTATGTAACCCTAAAAGGGGAAGAAGCAAAAACAGCATTAGTATTCATCCCACAAGGGACATCCACTCTAGGTTTCAACATATCTCCCTATACAGATAATCAAGTCGATAAAGCACAACATCCATATGAACTAATACCAAACAGATACTACACTTTAAACTTGGACTGTGCACATATGGGATTGGGAGCTATGAAAGCTAGACCATTACCAAGTCAATCCGTACCGAGTGGGTCATATAAAATGACATTCATCATAAAATAACCCTCATAAAATAAATAACTATGTATCAAAAACACACAACAATTTCACTAGCTTGTCTAGTTCTCTGCCTCTTTTGGTCGAGTTCTATACTAGCTCAATCCTTTACTGTAAAAGGAAAAGTCTCCGATGAAAGCGGATTAGGCCTACCAGGAGCAGCCATTCAAGTCAAAGGTACTGCCAAAGGTATAATCACGGACCTCGATGGTAACTATACTTTAAGAGTACCTTCTAAAAATTCAACTCTGGTCTTTTCGTACATGAGTATGGTCACTCAAGAGATTGCTTTGAAAGGTCGCAAACGACTCAACGTAACATTACGAGAACAAAGTCTAAACCTCAATGAGGTCGTTGTCATCGGTTATGCCGCTGTTAAGAAAAAAGAAGTCACCGGTGCGGTAACTCAAGTAAAAGCAGAAGATCTAAGTAAAATTGTATCCAATGATATGTCTTCAGCACTGCAAGGTCAAGTATCAGGAGTAAGTGTGACAGCCAATTCAGGTGCTCCAGGGGCAGAATCGACAATATTGATTCGCGGTGTTACCTCCGTAGATGGTAGTAATACCCCACTCTATGTAGTAGATGGCATTCCACAAGAAGGAGACCCACATCTCAATGCAAATGAAATTTCAACTATAGATGTCTTAAAAGATGCTGCATCGTGTGCTATATACGGAACTCGAGGAGCTGCAGGAGTCATTCTTGTCACCACAAAACAAGGAAAAGCAGGAAAGATGAAAATCAGATTGAATTCGACGTACGGTATACAGCATATCACCTCAAATATATTCTTGATGAATAACTTGGAACAGACCTATTTCGATTTAGTTTATAATCGCAATCAAGGAAATCTATATGATGATGCAGTTAACAATATAGGTCTTTACAAATCAGACAAATATTTTTATAACAATACAAATCTAATAGACAACGTATTCGTTGACAATGCAAAAGTACAAAATCATAGTTTGACACTTTCTGGAGGAAATCAAGAGATGACTTATAGCGTAACAGCTGGATATTATCAAAAAGAAGGTATAATTATCAACTCTGATTATAACCGCTTTAATAGTCGTTCGAACATCGTATACAAGAAGAACAATGTTTATGTTCGTGTAGGAATGAATCTATCTATTGAGGATACAAAAAAGGCTTCTGGCGGAATCCTTACACAATCATTGAAATACTTCCCAACTCAGAATCCACTCTCCTTAGATGAGACATTTGAAACTTCTGGAGGCGTAGAACAATCAAATATCAGTTACGTGTTGCAGAGTTTTACAGAAGAGAATAACCTAGCTATGGCAAAAGCTGGTGTCAATGGAGAATTTCGTTTAGACCTTTACAAAGGTCTCCAACTATCCAGCCATATGGGCTATACTGCTCAAAACGGGCACAGGAAGATTTTTCGTCCAAACATGAAGATTGTTGATTTTGATGGAAATGATTTGACTCGCCCAAATAACAGTTATGTAAAAAGAGAATCGATCAATCGTAAATCGATATCCCTTGACATGGGCCTCCAGTATCAATTAGATCTGAATAAAAATCACTTTACTCTATTTGCTGCTACCACCTATGAGCGATATGACTCAGAAGGATTCCTAACAGGTCGCTATTGGGTACAAGACAACAACATCAAAGTACTCGATTCAGCTGCCATAGACCCCTTTTCTGAAAACTCCTTTAACTACACCAACACACTGATAGGTACCATCGGACGTATCCAATACAACTGGGATAGCCGATATCTATTCAATATGAGTATCCGTCGAGATGGCTCATCTAAATTTGCTGAGGGGAATCATTGGGGAGTTTTTCCATCACTCTCCGCCGCATGGAATATCAGTGATGAAGCTTTTTTTAGTCCTATTAAGTCAGTAGTCAATGACATGAAAATTCGTGCGAGCTACGGAACCACAGGTAATCAAAGTTTTGCCCCATATTCCTATTCAGCTGCCATAACTTCAGGCTATGATTATTCCTTTGGACAAGACAATCAAAGCACACTAGGTCTAGGAGCCAGTCAAGATAAATATGCCAATGCTCTCGTACAATGGGAAACGTCAAAACAATTAAATTTTGGAGTAGACCTATCCTTATTCAATAACAGATTAACCTTTGCAGCAGAATACTACAAGACGCAGAAAGAAGATATGCTCTTTCCACTGACTCTTCCTGGTTCGGTAGGAACGACAGACAAAGTGATTCTAAATATAGGTGACATGGAAAATTCAGGAATCGAATTGGCTATGGGATACCGTTCCCAAATAGGACACTTACGTTATAAAATCAATACGACATTCAGTACCAACAAGAATGAGATTACCTCCATTAATGGAACAAAACTCCCTGTATACACAAATGACAACGGATTGATTTCAGCAGCAGTAAATCAATCGCGCGTGACCATGCTTGCCGAAGGTCATGAAGCAGGTGCCTTCTACTTATGGCGTACAGATGGCATAGCAGATACCGATGTCAAATTGGCCGAATATCAAAAGATTAATCCACTGGCTCGTATGGGAGATGTCGTCTATATAGACCAGAATGGAGACGGTCAAATGTCTGACCTAGACCGTGTCTATTCAGGTAGTGGACTTCCCGATTATGAAATAGGTTTCAACTACCAACTCAATTACAATCAGTGGGATCTCTACATGAACTGGTACTCAGCACTAGGGCAAGAAATCATGAATGGAGCCAAGGCAACAGCATTTGCCTATGGTCGAGCTAAAGATCTCGTCTATGCATGGAGTGAATCCAATCCCAACACATCTATCCCTGCCTATAGAGGAGATATAAAGAAGCATGAAAATTATATTGGCTATTCCGATTTATGGTTAGAAGATGGGTCATACATTCGATTGAAAAATATCACACTTGGCTATACAGTTCCTCAAAAAGTAACAGAGAAACTACATCTCCAGAAGCTCCGTTTTTATATGTCGGCACAAAATGCCTTAACGATTACCAAGTACTCTGGCTATGACCCTGAAATCGGAGGTTCCATCATTTCTCGGGGCTTGGATAAAGGAAATTATCCATCAGCTGCAGTCTATATGCTAGGTATGAATCTTAACTTTTAATCCAATAATCATGAAAATAAAAACATTACTTTATATATGCTGTATTGCTCTTACTACAAGTATGACAGGGTGTACAGATGAACTCGACCAAGTAAATCCAAATCAGACATCAACTGATAGTTTCTGGGTAGATTTGGACGACACAGAAAAAGGTATCAATGCAATGCTAGCCGTATTAAGAGATCCCTATTTGATTAATATCAATGTAGAGTCATCACGAGCAGACCTAGCATGGCCAGGATATGGACGTCCGTTACCCGAATTAAAAAATTGGGCTTCTCCATGGTACTTCAAGACTTACACAACCAGTGACAATTATATCGTCAAAAACTGGAATGCTTTATTTAGAGGTATATTTCGTGCCAATCAAGTCATTGAAGCACTCGAACGTCTCTCTTCACTGCAAGATAATCCTCGTTGGACTGAACAAATGGGCGAAGCACGTTTCATGCGTGGACTCATGTATTTTTATTTACACTCGGCATATAACAAAGGAAGTGTACCAATCATTGAGACCGTTCCAAAAGGACAATTAGATTTTTATAAGAATCTCTCCTCATCTTCAACGGTGGAAGCATTTTTCAGAGACGACTTAACGTATGCCTACAAAAACCTTCCTGGAAAATGGGAATCAACAAGTGATTTAGGTCGCCCTACCGCAGGAGCAGCAGCAACGATTTTAGGCACAAGTTATCTATACGAATCGGATTACCAAACCGCTATCACTTATTTTGAGGATGTCATAAACAATCCAGAATACGGATACGAATTAGCCCCAGCAGAAGATATGTTCAACAGCAACGTCGAATTTAACTCTGAATCTATTTTAGAAATTTCATATAATTCCAGCGTACATCCTGAGATAAGCATATGGGATCCCAATTCGATGCGTAACATACTTGGTATGTATTCACGCAATACCCTATTTGGATTTTATCTACCAGCATGGCTAACCTATGAATATCGGTCAGAACAGCAAGACCCCAAAGCCCCAGGATACAATCCCTCAGAAATGTTATCACTACGTGCCCGTGCCATGGTAGCCATCAAAGGAGATCACACCCCATATTATGGCAAGACAACAGAACTAGCACGTCTCAAGGGAGGAGATAGCAATGGCTTCGGATATTACAAGAAATACACCTCTGCAGATATCATGGATGAAAAAACAGATAAGCTAGGGACAGGTAAAAATGTAGTTCTCAACCGCCTCTCCGATGTCTATCTAATGTATGCCGAGTGCATGGTCAAAGAAAACAAATTGGATGTGGCCTTAGACTATATTAATCGTATCCGTAAACGCTGGGGACTCGTATTGCTAGGTCATTCCGTCGATGCCACACGCACCTATGATGAGAAAGATTACACTGCTGAAGACATCATGAATCAGTTGATGTACAAAGAACGTCCACTCGAACTATCAGCCGAAGGATTTGAAATCCGTTGGTGTGATTTGAGACGTTGGGGAATCACACAACAACGTTTCAGAGATTTGGCAGCACAAACATTCTATTTGGTAGATTACGATAACGAGTTGCCAAAGAAAAAATATGTAAAAACTCCCGATGAGCTAACAGAGGCAGAAGACAATAGCATTATAGACTATGAATATGATGTCACTGCAGCCAACTATAGCGATGCACTTCATAATTATCTTCCTATTCCAATCAATGAATCATCAAATAATCCTAATATCAACTAGACCATGAATCGATTAAAAAAGACATTCCTTTTGTTAGGAGCTAGTACATTTATATTTAGTGCCTGCTCCGATACCTATGACGCACCAGATACACTTAGTGATGCTTCTTGGTACACTAGTCAAACCATGAAAAATGGAACACTTGATCATTATGTAGTAGCATCAGGTGATTATATTACATTTATGGATGTATCCCAAGGAACTTTGTCCCACGAATGGAAAATAGAAAGCCCAAATGTATTCTTAAACGACAAAGTAGATATCAAGGCACCTTTAGAAGAGCAGATAAATCCAGAACTCACAGAGAGCAATGATGCTGCCGTGGCAACCGTTCTATTCAAAAATCCAGGTTGGAATACAGTAATCTTGCACAACACATTTGCTAATCCAGTTACATTTCATGGGGAAAACGGAGATATATCCACAGTAGAAGAAAATGGAGTGTGGGCTCTCCACAAAGAGTTTAAAATAGATGTATTTGGAGAGCTAGCACCAGCATTCGAAGTTCAAGATGAAGATGGGCATATTCTGCAAAGTTTCACTGCAGAAGACATCCAGCAGGTAAAAGATAAATCTCAATATGCCACTATAGAAGTAACTGCAGGAAGTCCTCTAATATTTGTTGATAAATCAACCAATGGAAGACCAAATGGTAGACTTTGGACTTCCCCTTCATCTAGACCAGATACAGGGATGACAAAAACTTTTACCACCAAGTTCTTCCGTATTGGTACGTATTCAGATTTACTCATGACCAGTAAACGAATAGCCAACGATTCGATACCTAGTGGTAGCAAAGGTATCCAGATGCCTCTTATCATCAAGGTCAATCCATCTACAGATCCATATGCTATCATAGATGCTACCCCTGACGATACAGATCCCAATAAAGTGATACAGACGTCAGAAAACACCTTGCAATTCATGACTAATGCAGTCCTTGACCCTAGTTCACTAGCTGCTAGTGCAAATGACTTCACCGTACATGTAACCAATACACGAGTGATGCCAAATGTCAATACTGACATAAATATTACAAATGTACAAGCACTACCAACCGATGAGATGTCCGCAGTATTGACGTTGAACGAACCAGTCTACGAAGATGATGTCATCACCTTACAATACAAAGGAACTTCCCTCATATCATTAGACGGTCGTGCACTACAGCCATTTTCTGGAGAAGCCATTACTCCTTTGCAAGCATCAAATAGCTTACTCGATTTAGAAGGAAATAGTTATGGCGGATTCGATGTAGCACAAACAAACAATGTGGCATGGTGCTGGTGGACAGGTCAGAAAAAGAATTTCTCTCGCTCCACAGAGCAAGCAGCATCAGGAAGTGATGCCTCATGCCTCGTCGAAGCAAAAGCTCCTATGGCAGCAAGTCCGAAACCAACCATGATGACTGCAAAGATTAATGGGAACTTCTATTTCACACCCGATCCTGGAACATATAAAATCCGTTTGAAAGTGTTTGTAGACCCATCAGTAGCCAATACAGGTGCCAAGTTCACCACCTCATGCAAAGTCAATGGACAGTCCCGTACTTGGAATCTTAGTACCCTTCCAAAAGGCTCATGGCAACAGATGGAATCAGATGAACCGATTGTATTGACAAAGGTTGACCAGCAGTTTAAGATATCAATCAATCCAAGCGATGTGAACGATGCTTTCAGATTCTTCATAGATGACTTAGAAATTATTCCTGTCAGACTACGCCCTTGAGAAGTGCTACTAACTGAGCCCTACCCCAAGATATAGTAATCTCTTAACTAATCACAGTTTAGAAAAACAAAATCAAAACAATATGAACTATTCCATGATATCATTATACATCGTTGCTTTCTTCCTTTTCTCTTCATGTACTGAAGAGAAATGGACGACGCACGATCTACAAGAAGTTGAGGTACTCAGCCTCACAAATATAGAAGAGATGCCTAGTATCAAAAGCATTGACTTCTATAAGAGCCAACCAATCATCGTCGTTAACAAGACCAATTCGCTTGTCGTGGCTTCCGAAGAAGACATGATAACCAAAGAGGAGAACGATTCAAGCAATGAATACGTGCTCGATTTTTCGTTCACAAAACAAGAAGTAGATGATACGAATAATCAGTACATGGTCACACGTACTTATCATTGTACCGCCGATAAGCAAACCATGAAAGGAATCCTCGTTTGTGAGACAACATACGATGACCTGACAGAACCTAGTCGGATAGAATCATCAGTAGACATCACCTTAAAGAAGAAATGGTACTCTCCTGAAGAAGTCAAGAAACAAAAAGAGAATGAACCAACATACTCCTCAAATGATCTATCCACTTTCGCAGCCACCGCTATGCCAATGTCTCCAGTCACTAAATCTATAAACGGTACCATCCATCTTGGCTATCGATTAGACAAAGTGCCCGAAGTTTTGACTGTACAATTTGGTGAGAACAATCAAGTGGAAGACCAACGCGATTATCTCTATAGCGAAGCAAACAAAGGTTACTTTATAGAAAATGGAACCACAGTGCCAGCAGACAAAGCCCCCCTATGGGCACGCAGCTTGAAACTAAATGATGAGAATGGCGATGTGCTAGGATGTGCATGGCCAACGACCGTCTCCGCTGCAGCCGACGGACGTGCTAAGATAACCTTAGATCACTTAAATGCCCGTGTAAGTATCTCAGTCAGAAGTGATTCTTATTATCAATATCCAGTAAAGACCCCTACTCTTGATACCGTATTGGTTCCAAATGACATCACAGATTATGTCTGGGATAATAGTCAGAAGAACTGGACTTTTTCCGGAAGCAATCGAGAAAATAGAACTATGACAGCCGTAGATGCAAAGTTTGGAAATCAAGCTTATGGACAAGCAGCCAGCAGTTATGAGTCATTTATTCCTCAACAAACCATAGCCTCAGGGCAAACCCTATTTAGCTGTATAATCAACGACGAAGTCTTGACTTATACCCCTGATGCAGATTTGATTCTTCTGCCAGGTACTCATTACAATTTCTATTTCACCTACACCAAAGATACGACAGGTAAAAATGTTCTACGTTTGGATGCAAGTGATTCGAAACCATGGGCACCTGCCATCCTTCGCAGTACTCCGATGACCAACCCTGACGAATGGGAAAAGGATGAAGAAGCCTCTCTTGAATTTGATTCACCAATCTCTGAAACCAATCCTGTATGGGAGAAAGTAACTTCAGGATGGAGTTCATGGGCTTTCGATGCAAAAAATACCTTTGTTGAAGATGGACATCTTGTTCTTCGTATGACCTATGCAGGGGATGACAATAAAGTAAGCTATGTGCAGCAAGGGACGCCGAAAGAATACAATTATGTATCAGGAATGCTCAATACACGTGTAAACAAACGATACACCTATGGCTATTTCGAAGCCCGAATCAAGGGGACATCTAAATTTCCTGGTACTTGTCCTGCTTTTTGGTTATGGAGTGATGACACCGTTCGCAAAGCGAATAAAGGAAAAGAAGGGTTGAGCTGCTACAATGAGATTGATATCGTCGAGATGGAACAAGTACAGACAGATGTCAAGACCTTGGAGTGTAATTTGCACGCCATGATGACTGAGAACGGAATAGAATACTATAAACGTCCTCGTACTGACAATGGCAAATGGGCAGAGATGTGTCAGAACCACTTCAATGTAAATTGGGACCCACGAGATGACTATCATACTTATGCAGTAGAGAATCGTCCCGACTCTATCTTCTGGTACATAGATGACAAACTAGTTGCCAAAAAAAGAAATTACTATTGGCATCTACCTATGCAAGTGACCCTATCGTTAGGACTTAGACCTCCTTATGAATACTATGATGATGAAGGAAATCGTCATCCTGATTTTGACAAAGGAACAGCAGAAGGATTTCCAAGTGACATGCTAATCGATTATATTCGGATTTGGACCAAGAAAGATAAATAAAAGAAGACGATTACATCACTACCGAATATTTCTGATTACAATCCCTTGTAGCCCCATTCTTGATGGGTCTACAAGGGATTCGTTTCTTTCGTCGCTATCTATCGCAAAAAAACAGACAAATCCAGTTCATCAATTTGCCATCATCAGTATCGTTACATTCTATAATAACAAGACAGAACAGTTGTCTTTAGCCATAAAATTAGTATCTTTGTTTACAACAATGACAAGCTATAACTGGTAAATATGATTACTACCATCAAATATTGATCACCCCATGAAACTAGTACCTAAAAGACTTGAGTCGTCAAATAAGTATTTTCACATACAGAAAAAAGATATTCCTTGCTTGGACTCTTCATGGCATTACCATCCTCAGTATGAGTTGATTTATATCTCCGTAAGTTCTGGTATCCGCTTTGTCGGAGACAGTGTCTCACACTTTGAACCTGGTGAATTTGTATTGGTCGGTCCATACCTTCCACATTTGTGGCGCAATGATGCATCCTATTATGAAAACGATGACAAAGAAGTCTCCACGATTGTCATCAAATTCACCAAAGATTTTATAGGCAATGACTTATTCAACCGTATCGAATTCTTGAAGATAAACGAAATGCTTGAAAAAGCAAAATACGGATTAAGTTTTCCTCATGAAGTAAGCGATAGACTCAGTACACTCTTAATCAATTTCATTGATCTTTCTCCCGCCAAACAGATTATCAGTTTGCTGGATATACTCAATGAATTGAGCCAGGTCAAATCAACCGTCCTTTCATCGAGTGATATGAGACAGTACACTCAGAAAAATGCACTCCGTATCGACAAAGTATTGAAATATATATCGACAAACTATGCCTCAGAAATCACGCTAGACCAGATATCAGATGTGGCCAGTATGAGGACGACTTCTTTCTGCCGCTTTTTCAAACAAATCACGAATCTATCCTTCGTTCAATATTTAGCTGAAGTCCGTATACAAAATGCCAAACGTTTACTAGCTCAAGAGCATTATTCCATAAACGAAGTATGCGACTACGTAGGATTTCAGACCATCAGTAATTTCAACAAACAATTCAAACGAATCACAGGCATCACGCCTAGTCAATTCAGAGAAGACCTCAAAAGAGAGTCGTAAAGAATCTGACCAATCCCATTTATTCCATTCCCTGATAAGAATGAGGTATCAAGTGATAAAAATGAACTAGACTATTTATTAAATTAGGTGTTTCTTTGTATCGTCATCACAAGCTGCAAGCCTGTGATGGTTTAATCTGATTTTGTAATATAAAAAAACACACCTTATGTCTATTCTCGGTATCATACTCATCCTTCTTGCAGGATTTTCGCAAGGGACTTTTGGTTTAGGGATGAAACACCAGAAACCACTTTCGTGGGCTCATTTTTGGCTCGTTTACACCTTCTTCGGTATGCTTATCATCCCCATATTGTGGGGTCTATTTTCCACCAGTGCATTTTGGCCTATACTCTTTGCCACACCACACGAGGTACTCTTCAAAGCAATAGGACTCGGTTTCTTGTGGGGAATTGGTGGCATCTTATTTGGAAAGAGCGTTGAATATGTAGGCATATCTATTACTAATGGTGTAGTCATGGGACTCGCAGGAGGATTAGGTGCCATTATCCCACTGATGGGAATCCCCGGAGTAATTAGCAGTCCTTCGTTTATATGGGTCATTGTAGGAGTAGTGATGATGCTGGTCGGAGTTGGCTTCTCAGCACATGCAGGAATCATCCGTGACAAAGAGAGCCATCTCTCATCTTCCCTCTCAGAGACTACCGAAACAGCATCGGACATCGCTTCAAAAAGGTCGACGATAGGCTTATTAATCGTCATCTTGGCAGGCGTTCTTTCCTCACTACTCAACGTAGGATTTGAAGCCGCTAACCCCATGGTAAAGATAGCAACAGACATGGGGGTAAGCACTTCAGCCGCAGGATTACCTGCCAGAGCCATCGTCGTTTTCGGTGGATTTCTGATGAATGCAGGCTATGCCTTGTACCTCCTCTTGACTTCAAAGAAAGATCTTATATCCACCGAGACCATTTCTGAACCCCAAGCGACAGTAAAAGCCAATTTATGGGCTATTTTTACAGGTCTACTTTGGTTTTTACCACTCGGATTGTCTGGTATTGTCGCAGCCAGAATCGGTGTCTTGGGCAATACCATCACATGGCCTATCATGTTGTCCTTATCATTGGTCTTTGGAAATATATGGGGCTATATGACAGACGAATGGAAAGGAGCTAAAAAAGCCTTTATGTGGATGATTGCCTCTTCGGGTATATTGATTCTATCTTGTTTAATTTTGACTTTTAAAGATCTATTGTAATCAAAAAGAATAAAAGAATATGATAAAAAAATGGATGGCAGTGACTTTTTGCTTGCTAACAGCAACGACTCACGCACAAGTAAAACCGTATATTGACCCCACTCCCGAGGCACACGTAGCATTGCGAGGTCTAGGAATGGAAGATGTCAAGTGGACTGATGGATTCTGGAAAGAACGATTCGATTTGGATATACACCATGTGATTCCAGCAGAATGGGATTATTTCATGGATTTCTCTGAAGACAACTTCAAAATTGCTGCTGGAACGAAGAAATCCAAGATAGGATTCAAAGGAACCAATTGGCAAGACGGGGATTATTACAAATGGCTAGAAGCACAGATATCAGCCTATGCAATAAACAAAAACCCGCAACTACTCAAAGAGATACAGCGCCGAGCTCATATCATCGCTGAGGCACAGGCAGATGATGGATACATCACGACACATACCCAGATTGGGCATGGTCTGATGGGGCCAAACACAGCCCATTTACGTCCATTCAAGCATCCCAAACGATTCAAGACATTGCGTTTCCATGAGACCTATAACATGGGGCATTTGATGACACTAGCTGCCACACACTTTCGAGTAACAAAGGACAGTACGCTACTAAAAGTAGCGATTCGCACTGCCGACTTCTTGGACGCTCATTTCCCAAAAGCAAACCAAGAGACGTCGAATATGGATTTCAATCCTACTCAGATAATGGGTTTGGTCGAATTGTATCGTTGCACCAATGATAAGCGATATCTAAAATTAGCCGACCGGTTTGTCACTGCTCGAGGATATGGCAAAGATGCTATGAATCAAAATGCAACCCATTTCCGTAAAGAGACACATGCTGTAGGACACGCCGTATTGAGTACTGTGTTGTACAACGGAGCAGCCGACTTATATACTGAGACAGGAGACCCAGCTCTTCTCAAATCATTAGAAGCTATATGGGAGGACATGTACACCCGCAAAGCATCTGTGACTGGAGGACTTGGAAATGTACACAACGGAGTATCACCAACAAACCGATTTGCAACCGTACAGGAAGCCTTTGGGGAACCGTATAGTTTGGCCAATTCTACGGCTTACAATGAGACATGTGCTACATTCTATGGAGCTTATTTCTCATGGCGTATGTTCTTAATCACGGGAAATATCAAATATGCAGACCAGATGGAAACTTCGTTTTACAATAACCTCTCATCGATGGCCTTGGATGGTAAAAGCTATTTCTACACCAATGTGCTCCGTTGGTATGGTAAAGACCACCCTTTACTTTCGCTAGATCATCACCATCGCTGGACTGACGAAGAGACATGCGTGTGTTGTCCGACTAGTATCGCTCGATTCTTAACACAAACCAATGATTATGCCTATGCGAAGAGCAATGATGCCCTTTATGTAACCTTGTATGGAAGCAATATCATGAGTACAGAAGTCAACGGGAAACGAGTTACTTTTGATCAAATCACGAACTACCCTATTGACGGCAAAGTAACCTTTATCTTCAGCGGACAACTGCACAATGATTTCTCTCTCAAATTACGTATTCCTGCATGGGCCAAAGCATCATACTATACTATCAATGGAGAACGACACAATGTGGAAGCGGGAACTTTTGCCGAAATACGACGTATATGGAAACAGAGTGATAAGGTAGAGTTGTATCTAGATATGGAACCTCGCTTGATTCAGGCCAACCCGTTAGTGGAAGAACTCCGTAATCAGGTTGCCGTGGCCTACGGTCCGCTTATCTATTGTGCTGAGTCAACTAAAGAAGTGCAGCCTGAGAATGTAGTACCTAGACTGCTGATGCCTAGTCATCCCGAGATGAAAGTAGAATACAAGCAAGAAGTCCTTGGAGGAATCAATGAAATCACAGTGAAAAACGCATGGCTTCGTACATCAATGACTCCCAAAGAGAACTTGTACAGTGAACTAAATCCGACAGTAAAACCAACAACATTGACACTCATTCCTTACTATGCTTGGTGCAATCGAGGAGAATCTGAGATGAGTGTTTTTCTACCAATAAAATGGTAGTAAGGGACTAATATAAACAACATAAAAGTAATTATATGTACTTCAATAAATCATTCGTATTTGGCAAATACCTGACGTGGACAACTGCTGCTAGTTGTTTCATTCCTGGCCAAATAGCCCAAGCAAGTAATCACAAAAAACCAAATCTCATCTTCATCATGACTGATGAACAATCCTACCTCACATTGGGTTGTTATAGGCAATTTCTACCAGACGAATTGGCTTATCGCTGGGGACCTAAAGCAGCACCCGATACACCCAATTTGAATCGTATGGCCCAAGAAGGTGCTATATATACTAGTTATTACGCGTCTTCTCCAGTATCCTCGCCTTCGCGTGCATCCATATTCACGGGGTGTTATCCCGAAAAAGTAGGGGTTCCGTTGAATGGCTGTGGACTGCGTCATGATGCCACTTCGATAGGTCAAGTATTGAAAGACCAAGGCTACAAGACATCCTATGTGGGGAAATGGCATATGGCCGATAACGAACCGATACCAGGATGGCAAGTGTCTCCTTCATTTGGTTTTGATGACAACACATATATGTTCAACACTGGCCATCAAAAATATTATGTAGTAGGAGACGATCCTAAGAAAATCGAACTAACAAACAATCCCCGTAAACGTCCGGGGAAGGAAGTGGTTCCGGTGACTCCTTTCTTGACTGATAAGGCATTGGAAGTAATCAAGCGAGATCACAACAATCCATTTTGTTTGGTACTCAGTATCCCTGACCCTCACTCTCCAGACATCGCTGTACCCCCTTATGATAAGATGTATGCTGACTTAGAGTATCATGCCCCACTGACATGGACACAAAAAGTAAAAGACAGACCTCAATGGGCGAGATTTGAATTGGACAATGAATCTGATGATGCTTTTACCAAGAAAAATATCATCAACTACTTCGGGATGGTTACCGATATAGACCATAATGTAGGACGTATCATCGCTGCACTAAAAAAATATGATATCGATGATAATACCATCATCTTATTTACTGCTGACCATGGAGAATTGAACTTCGAACATCATCGCATCAACAAAGGATTACCGTTTGAGACCTCAGCGAGAGTACCTTTGATTATCCGATACCCTAAGCACATCAGAAAAGGGAAAGTGATTTCGACTCCTTATGTCAATGTCGATTTGATGCCTACATTAATCGAATTGATGGGGCTACCTGAAGTGCCAGGCCTCGATGGGATAGGTGATGCTGAAGCATTGACATCTCATTCGAAACATGTACAGAAAAAGAGAATCATCTACGAAACCAGTACTTTCAATTGGGTCATGGCTACAGATGGTCGCTACAAGCTAGTACTCTCGACCAATGATTCCCCTTGGCTATATGACCTCCAAAAAGACCCATTAGAACTGATTAATCGCTACGATGAAGAAGACTATAAAGAGATAGGAGAAGAACTGATGACCTCTCTCAAAGCACAAATGATTAAGTATGATGAGCCTCATCTGCGCGATACTGTCAACCCATTAAGATATGAATAATAATAAGATAATGACCATGTTAAATAAAATAAGCAATAGACAAAGGACACTGCAGCTGGGGGTATCGATCGCTCTCTTTTGCAGTCTAGGACAGCATTTCTCTTTGCAAGCACAACAACCTGCTCCCTATATTGCAGCAAGTGCTGATGCACACGTTCGAGTACATACGGTGCCCATGGGTTCTGTCCAATGGACTGATGGATTCTGGGGGGACCGATTTCAATTAGCAATGGAGAATGTAGTACCCGCTGAGTATAAATATTTCATGAAGGCTTCAGAAGATAATTTTCGTAAAGTGGCAGGAGTGATGAAACCGGGCGACGGCACATTTGGTACCAACTGGCAAGATGGGGATTACTACAAATGGGTCGAAGCGCAAGTGGCTTATTATGCCGTGCATCCTAGTGCTGACTTACTCAAGCGAATCAATGACTGCGCCACATTAATCGCTAGTGCACAAGACAAAGATGGCTATATTACGACCCATGTGCAGTTGGGCTACGGGATGCAAGGACCTAACCAAGAGAAGGTTCATAAAGTCGTTCATGACAAGCCTCATTTCACAGTAAGAAATTATCATGAGACCTATAATATGGGGCATCTATTGACTTTAGCTTGCACACACTATCGGGTCACCAAGTCGCGAATCCTTTTGGATGTGGCTATCAAAGCAGCCGATTGTTTGGATCGTGCCTTTGCGAAGGTGACTCCCAAACTTGCTGAAGCAGATTTCAATCCGACACAAATTATGGGCTTGGTCGAATTGTATCGTTGTACTGGAAATAAGAAATATCTAAACTTAGCTAATCGTTTCGTGACAGGTAGAGGGCATATCAAATCGGCTTTTAGTCAAAATGCAACTCCTTTCAGAAAAGAGACACACGCTGTAGGACATGCTGTGACAGGAACTGTTCTTTACAATGGTGCAGCTGACCTATATGCCGAAACTGGAGATTCTACACTCTTGACACCACTCAAAGAAATCTGGAACGACATCTATATGCGCAAAGCTTCTGTAACTGGTGGATTGGGCAATGTACATGATGGGATAGACCCTACTCGTGCAGATGCTACCGTACACGAAGCATTTGGACTCCCTTATAGCTTGAAAAATGCGAGTGCCTATAACGAAACATGTGCAGCTCTGTATGGCGCTTATTTCTCTTGGAGGATGTTTATGATCACAGGAGATTCTAAATATGTAGACCAGATGGAAGTCGGATTCTACAACGATTTATCGGGCATGTCTATAGATGGAAAAAGTTATTTCTACACCAATCCTATTCGCTGGAATGGCCAAGACCAGACACTTAGGTCTCTAGACCATCATAAGAGATGGACTACTGAAGTCTCATGTGTATGCTGTCCTACAAGTATGGTGCGGTTCCTCACTGAAACCAATAACTATGCCTATGCCGTAAGAAATAAGGATTTATTTGTCACGTTATATGGTAGTAACAAGATAACAACAAAGGTCAACGGGCAGATGATCTCGTTGACCCAGCAGACTAATTATCCATGGGATGGACAAGTCAATATCACGTATGATACGACAACGTCAGCCACATTTGCTTTGAAATTGCGTATCCCTCAATGGGCCAAAGGAGCTACATTGATGATCAATGGGCAAGCAATCAAAACGCAAGCGGGTAGCTTTGCGACAATCAATCGTACATGGAAGCAAGGAGATAAGGTACAATTAGACTTGCAGATGAAACCGCGGCTTATCCAAGCAAATAATCGAGTAGAAGAATTGGTCAATCAAGTAGCTGTAGCAAATGGACCTTTGATTTACTGTGCTGAATCTGTTGATTATTTCAAACCGTTTATCGAATTTGAAGATATCATGATTAGTGCACATCCTCGTTTCAAAGTCATTCATAAATCACAACTACTCGGAGGAATTAATGTCATCACGATTCCTACAATATTTTATAGAACAGAATCTTTCGATTCGAAGAAGCTATATGACACACAGGCTATGGAAACACGTCAGACACAAATGACTTTTATTCCATATTTCGCATGGAATAATCGTGGTTCATCGAAGATGTCTGTGTTCTTCCCTATCAAATGGTAAAGACAAAAGGCAGATAACAAAAAAGGATATAATTTTAATAGATAAAGAATCATGAATAATAGACAATACATGCAATGGACGATGACTGCACTCACTAGCTTGGGGGCTTTCACTCCTCTCTTTGCGAAGACATATTCAGCAGAGAAGTCTAAAAAACAAGATTTTCCAGAAAAACGAAATGTCATCTTTATTATCACTGATGACATGCGATTAGATATGGCTGGATTTGGAGGTGGTCTGATGAGTACACCCAATCTGGATCGGTTCGCTGCTGAATCGACATGCTTCTCTGAAGCTTGTACTACCACGGGACTCTCTAGCCCCTCCAGAGCAGCATTGTTCACAGGCCGCTACGGACATCGTACGGGATTAGCTGATAATTTGCACTTATGGCATTCACCAATAGCGACGTTACCTAAGGAAGTGCCTACACTCATCGAATGGGCTAAAAATTCAGGATACTTCATTGGTTATGTAGGTAAATGGCATGTGGGATATGTCACGCCTGAGGATAGAGGTGCGGATATGTTCGTTGGTCGAAAAGGGCCTAAATTGATGAAGAAACCGACACGTCCAGATTTTAAAGGACTAGACAAATATTATGAGAAGGGAAAGAAATGGGATGAAAAACCTGAGTACTACTCTACTGATAAAAACAGAACATACGAGACTAGTGAGCCGAAACATGAGGTGGATAATGGCATCAGATTTTTACAAAAAGCAGCTCAAAAAGATAAGCCTTTTTATCTCACTGTGGGATTCCATACCCCTCACCCTGCTTATACTGTCCCTGCACCTTATGCTACGATGTATAATTACCGTGATATCCAATTACCTGCCTCATATAAGGAACATAAACCTGGGCTTGAGTATCAGCACGATGTGATGTGGCCATGGATGAATGTGGGACATATGAGTGACAATGACTGGCGCAAAACGATCTCTTATTCTATGGGATTGATGACGATGTTTGACCAAGCTATAGGAGAACTCTTCGATGAGATCAAACGACTAGGCATGTGGGACAATACATTGATTGTCTTTACTTCTGATCAAGGGAGCATGTTGGCCGAACATGGATTATATGACAAGGGTCCTTATGCATATGATGGCTTGATGCGTATCCCTATGTTAATCAAAGCACCAGGAGTCGCTCCTCAGAAAATTAATCATGAAGTTAGTTTGATTGATTTGAATCAGACACTTGTGGAATATATGCATCTACAACCTACTGTAGCCAATGTAGATAGTCGCTCACTGATGCCTCTAATCAAACATGGAGATGAGGCGTGGGCGAAGGTACCTGATGTTGCTTTTTATCGCTATGAGTGGTACAATGGACATTGGTTTGGTGAACGTGCTGTTCGTACTCCTGAATGGAAGTATTGTTTCAATCCTTGTGGTGCAGATGAATTGTATAATCTCAAAGAAGACCCTCAAGAACGGGTCAATCTGATTGAAGATAAGGCTTGTGCTTCAGAATTGTTGAAGCTACGTAAGATGCTTCTGACCCATCTAGGCCAAACTGAGGATATCATGGTCAAAGAGATTATGGAACGATATATCAAGTATGAAAATGACTAAAAAGGTGAAATAGATAATATCAGATTAATCGAATAGATAAAGATAGTAGTAGTATTAGATAGAAATTTAATTGGTTTTCAAGGACCTATTCATTAATCTTATTTGAGAGGGTGTACAGACAAATGTCTGGGACACCCTCTCTCGTTTATCTTGGTGTTGAATTTTGATTCTGAAGTAAATTAGAGACCACATACAGACTCAAATACAATCGTTTTTTAAGAATAGAAAGAGCTATTTTTATATCAGAACGGTCAAATATTTAGATAGATTTTGTTTCAAGTGCAATCTCTTAACACAATGGAAAAGGTGTTTGATTAGTAACAACCCTTATTTACCAGAGAAGGACTTTGTGTTCAATAAATAGAACACGAAGTATTGCTTTACTAACTTTTAAGTTTTGCTGAACGGTTTATCCAAGATCCTATTTTTAACTATTCAATATCTAAGAATACTTGTTTTAAGCCCTTTATAAGGCATAAAAAGAACTGACTGACTTCTACTATCTAGTGGGAATATAACATATCTATATAAAAGGAGAATCTTATTTTGCTATTGTTAAATAAGGGTTCAGGTATCGGTATTAATACAAAAGTTACAAAAAAGAAGGAACGCATCATCACTGATACATTCCTTCTTGTAGTAATAGCAAATAGAAGACACACTTGCTATATCTGAACCATAATTAGAAAAACGATTTGTTATAAATCATTGTCTGGGTATGTAGAATAATCCGTCGGATTAACCCATTTTGTTTGCTTCCATGGTTCCTTCAATTCTCCGTTTTTTATCCTTTCATAGAAATTCCAATTCTCTTTGTTGTTAAACTTATAACGAGAAAAAATATCTGGATCATCACCCAAACGAGGGTCATTAGTCTCTTCACATTTCTTGAGAAGAAGAGCTTTGAGTTCTGCTTTAGTCTTAGCTAAACTAGGAACATTGGCTAAATTGTTCATACAGTCTATATCGCGAGTCAAATCATACATCTCTTCTTCAGGACGAAGGGCACAACTAAGATTCCAATAGAACATATTAGATCCACCTCTAGCCATCTGTAAGATGAGTGTTTTCGTTGGCGAACCATCAATATCAAGATATCCTGAAAGTGGATTTCCTGCCGGATAGAGTGATGGTTTCAAATTATGGATATAGAGCATCCCATCGCGCATGATGGCACGGATTGGATAGCCTTGATTTTTGGGACGACCATAATCATCTCGTTCACGACCAAAATAGATAATACGACGAGCATTTTTCTCCGTAGACTTGACATTGTCTTGGAGGTAGTGTCTCAATGATTGACCACTAAACGGCAATGCTTCTGAGGAATGAGGCACCTCGGCCATATCCAAAAAGGTAGGAGCCAAATCTACAAAGCTAACATAATCTTGAATACGACGTCCAGGGTGTTTGATTCCATCGGCCCACATTACCGCCAGTGGCATATGATTAGAATAATTATAATTATTTGCTTTGCTACGAGGAAACGGCATCCCATTGTCTGAAGTGATGACGATGATGGTGTTGTGAAGTTTTCCTGTCTTTTCAAGCATCTTAAGTGCTTTACCAATCTGCGCATCGAAATATTCAATCTCGTAACCGTAATCTAACATATCGTTTCGTACGATCTCGTTATCTGGCCAATAAGCTGGGACGTGATCTATGTCAGCAGGATTCATTTTCCCTTCCTCTACACCAGAATGATATTGGTATTTGCGATGAGGCTCATGACTACCAAACCAGAAAAACCAGGGGGTGTCTTTCTTACTTTGATCAACTAGAAAGTCACCGAAATTGGCCGCATAATCTACGTTGCTGATTCCTGTAGTCGGGGCTTTCAATGTGTGTTTGTGATAATAGTGTCCCGTCAATTCACGTGGCTTCCCATCTATGACACCTGGATTTCCTGGTGCCCATCCTTTACCTGTATAAGCGACATCATAACCTTGTTCACGCAAGACATCAGTAAATACTTTGATGTCTGTAGGGAAATTGGTGACGTGGTTACCGGCTTGGCGCAATTGCCACGAATAGCGTCCGGTGAGGATAGCTGCTCTTGAGGGAGCTGACTTCGCATTGGGTGTATAGCATTGGTCAAATACAATACCGTCTTTTGCCACACGGTCAAAGTTCGGAGTCTCTACCCAAGGACAGCCATTGGCATGAAAATGATAATAGGTAGCATCATCTGCTAAGAAAAACAAGATATTTGGTCGTTTATCATGTTTCTGCTCTTCTTGCATGTTGCTAGCAGTGACATGGGCAACTTGTCCAAATGTCATCATTGCTGGGACAAGCCATTTCATCGATAATTGATTCATTATAGAATTCTTTTAGTGGGTTATTGTTTCTTTTCTGATTTTGAAGCTTTCTTCTTGGCTGATTTCATCTCCATCATCCAATCTTTGTAATGCTCACAGATTTCTCCTCGTTGCAATGCTTTCCATTGCTCTGGATGTTTCTCTTGTACCCATTGGACGATGCCTGTAGCTGGCGAAGGATGCCTAGCGGTTCTGTCTTCAAGCCCACAATCACGGTGGGTTGCTTGCCATTGGTCCATATGCTTACGCATCACCAAGAGGGTGTCTCTATAAGTAGGATCTTCTGCTAGATTATGCAATTCATAAGGGTCGCTCATCAGGTCATAGAGTTCCTCATATGGTTTATGGTCTGCAAAGAATTGTAACTGAGCACTGTTCAATTTTCCTTCTTGCTTGAGAGTTCGCATCACATGCACATCGGGACGATGAAATTCAAGATATTGCTGGTGTTGGTCCCAGCCGACTTGAGGCATATAGTTTCGGATATACTTGAAGCGGTTGGTAGCTATCGAACGTATACAGTCGATGGCTTCATCCCAGTCGTCACGAGCTCCGTACTCATAGCTATCTCCTGCGTCTATGTTTCCTTGGTTATCAAAGAGCGGATGACCTGTCAAGTTAGCTGGCATCTCTGCATGGGCTAGCTGCAATATAGTAGCCGTGATATCTAAGGTACTGCGCATCTGAGTATCGAGCAAGTGAGGGACATTCTTACCCCATGCTATCATCGGAACTTCTAGGCCGGCATTCCAGAGACATCCTTTGCCACGGATATCACAACGACCGTTATCTCCGATAAAGAAGATAATGGTATTGTCCAATAGATGTTCCTTCTTAAGCTGTGTCAAGAGTAACCCCATCTCCATGTCCATATGTTCCACTTGATCCAAATAACTAGCCCATTGCTTACGTACTTTCGGCGCATCGGCCAAGTAAGGCGGCATCACTACTGTCTTTGGGTCTACCGGATGCTTGGATGCTTGAGTAATGGACTTCCACCAGTCGCCTCGATGAGTCACTTTGAGTTGTATCTGCGCAAAGAAAGGTTGATCTGCTTTGCTGAAATGGTCGTATTTATCGAAGAGACCAAAATGGGTCACTCCATCATAAGGACCAATAGGTTCGGTCTTGAAATTGCAATCTATTTTACGTCCTTTGGAAAATACTTGCTCATTTCCTAAGATACATGTATACCCTACTTTACGGAGGTAATAAGTAAATGGTTTGACATCTTGTGGGAGTGGTTTATCTCGGTTACTTCTGTGATTGTGTGCGTCGATAATCGTCTGATGAATTCCTGTCATCATTCCCGAACGACTAGGAGAACTGATTGGATTAGAACAGAAGGCATGGACATATTGTATGCCTTCAGAAGCCATCTTGTCTAATACTGGTGTCTTGACATTGGGCATACCATAGCAGCTTAGGTCGTGACCCATATCTTCTGCCATCACCCATAATATATTGGGACGTTGAGATTGATGAGTCTCTTTCTTTTGAGCAGCTTGAATCGTCAGAGAATTACCGCCCAACGCTAAAGTCGCTAAAATGGAATAGAAGGGTCCTTTTTTCATTGTTGTTTTCATTTGTTCTATGGATGGTATAGCTTATTTTGACTTCATGCCTTTGGATAGAGGTTGTCTTGGCTTCACCTTTCCAGTTGGCCCGCCCCAATTGGCTCTGTCATGCTGATTTTTCAACAATTCACAAGGGATTGCTTCTCTTTCCCAACGTTCAAGTCGTTTCAACATGCTTGCTTTCTTGTCTGGATATTGGTCGATGAGGTTCTTTGTCTCACTGATGTCATCGACTACGTTGTAGAGTTGGAGTTTCCCACTACGATATTTGATTAGTTTCCATGCTCCATCTATAATAGCATCGTTTTGGTCTTCATAACTTCTAATCATAAATAGGTCTCGTTTGGCTATTGACTGTCCTTTTAGTAACGGTATCAGACTGACACCATCAATCTGTTTGTCGTGGCAAGGCGCCTTCTCAGCCAGCTCCATGATTGTAGGGTACAAGTCATAGGTCATCACAGGGGTATCACAAGTCTGACCTGCGAGGTTCATCATTGGGTCGTAAATAATCAATGGCACTCGACTACCGCCTTCTGCTAGGGTATCTCCTCCCATCTTACCTCCTCGCAATGGTGCATTGCTGAAGGCACCACCTTGATCTGAAGTGAATATGATGATGGTATTGTCTGCCAATCCAGCCTTTTCCAATGCTTCACGAATACGTCCTACGGATTCATCTAGTGCAGTAACCATTGCTGCAAACTGAGCATAGGCGCCAGTGAGTCCTTCTTTCTTATAGCGAGCGACTAAGTCTGGACGTCCTTGATGAGGACCATGTACGGTGTAGTAAGATAGGTTAAGCATAAAAGGTTGCTTACTATCGCTTGTGGTTAGGAAATGGACTGCCTCATCGGTAAGTACATCGGTAAGATATTCTTGATGGGTAAACTGAGGAAGTGGATTCCCTTGCCCAAAGAATGGCGCGATATAGTGCTTAGGATGTCCTTGTTCACCTGTACCATATTGAGCATCCCATCCTTGATGAACCGGCAAGTAGGGCTCGAAGCCAAGATGCCATTTTCCGATGAAATAATTGTAATACCCCACTTCTCTCAGACGTTCTGCATAGGTAATCTCATCTAGTCGCATCCAATTACGTGAAGGCATATCTCCGGGATCTGTAGTCCAATAATTATAAGGTAAACGCTCGGGATTATCTGGAATATGTCGAACAAATCCGCAACGTACGGCTTCTTTTCCAGTATATAATGATGCTCTACTAGGACTAGAAGTGGCAGTAGATACATAAGCTCTAGAGAAATACATCCCTTGGTTCTTTAGCGCATCGATATTGGGTGTGTGAAGTTCAGGACTTTTATACCCCAAACTAGTCCATCCTAAATCATCGACGAAGAGCATCACGATATTGGGTTTGGCCTCGGAAGAGGTCTCTTTCGTTTTTTGCATGTCCACATGGTTCGAAGCTATAGCTGGCATACCTATAGCTGAAAGACATAGCATCTTTACAGTTGATTGAACAAATTGTTTTTTCATAATAACGAGTATAATATATGAATTAATACGTCTTTTTAGGGACGATTAATCGAATTATTTTTAAATAAAAGTGTTTTCTTAGTCGCAGCATCTGACTCGATAATCTCGGCGTGAGATCCTAGATAAGTGTTGTTCTCAATACGAACATGTGCGCAATCGTGCAACTCAAATAATGGAGCATCTCCTTGACTTGATTCTGACTCATGGGTCTGAGTAATCTTATTTCCCTTGACTGTCAAACCATCTACATTGTATGCCCAGATAATTCGTGGTTGATAGTTCTCAATCACATTGTCTACAAATCGAATATTTCTGTCATAAATTGCATGTGCATCATATTCCTTTCCTAGTCGTGGTGTCACGTATAGAATAGCATGAGGTGCTGCACAAGTAGCAGAATGAGTAAAATGATTGTTTCGAATCAAAACGTCGGTTACTGCTCCTGATTCAAACCAATAAAAGGATTCACCACGGAGCAATATGCTAGACATCATGGATGAGAAGTCATTGTCTTCGATCACGATTCGCTTAGGTGTCTTGATGATGACGTTGCGCGCTCTATGGTCACGAATCACACAATGACTCATGGTAAAAGTAGGATTCCAGGTTTTGTTTTCAAATAAATCACCTGGTCGAAGCAATTGGTTCAATGACTTATCAAGTGTGATGTCTTGGTATTTTTCGTTGATCTTAGTGATTTTCTTCACGACTACAGTTTCTTTCATCCTGTCTGGATTTGGCTGGTGGATAACCCATAGCGTGTCGCCTACTTGTGCGAAAGTACCGCCTAACTGTTCTTCGTGCATCAAGGCGACACGTACCTTGTTTTGTTTCATCGTTTTGATTACTGATACGTAGGTACCATGAACATTGGTACCGTCATCGAGCATGTTCTCGAAATGACAATGGTCGAGAAGTATGTCTCCTTTACAGTTTGCAAAGTGGGTTGCATCAGCTGTCGATGAGACCACATTGGGACTGTCTTTTTCTAAGAGTACACTGCAGCTGTCTAGAGTGATATGATCACAGAATTCAAATAAATAGCCCATACCAAGTGCATGGTGGACGACTACATTCTTGAATAAGATATTGCTACTGCGTACAGCTCTAAAAGCTGGTGCATATCTGTCGTGTTCTTTATCTCCTTTGCTGTTTAGAATACTTCCCACTGGTGGATAATGCGCTAATTTTTCATAGATTCTTAATATACCGCCTGGTCGTTTCTCCACTTTGGTCTCATGACTAGTGAAACCATAGGCCATATCTACGGGTCTTTTGGTATCTTTTGTAAATGCAAGGCTCTGACCAAGTTCTGTAAAATTGAAGCCATCGATATTTGGCCAATAGAGTCTTCCTTTACGGACCACCCATTTGCCTTTGTCATCGACAGGTTTAATATCACGCCATCCTTCTTGTGCATTGATAGCCATCACTTCTCCGGAAAAGAGGAAAGGGATATCCCAATGAATACGTATTCCTTCCACAGTTACCTTCTTACAATCGGTAAATTGAAAGGGCATCACACGTCCATGAAAATAGAATTCGGCTCCTTCGCTTTCGATGGTTACTTCCTCTCTATTTTGAATTGGAAAGATAATCTTCTTCAAACCATTGTCATGATTAATGATGGCTTCGTAACGTGCATAAGCAAAGTTTGGTTTGAAATAATAGTTACCAGGAGCAAAGATAAGATGAAGATTTTGTTTCCGTGACTGGTTGATTGCTCGTTTTATTATCGGTGTCATATCGACACCTTGACGAGGACTGAAATGGATTACTTTCGTTTCACTAGCAGAGAGAGTCAAAGAAAATCCCACCAAAAAGAGAACCATAAACCAAAAATGCCCTGCTTTTCTATTTAGGATGGATAAATACTGTCTTTTCATTATTGATAATTATTTATGTGTGTCTGTATATTGAATAAAGTGCTGATAGCTGTGGTCGGGATTGATCTCTTCTATGACTTGCGATGCTCTACCTTGATAATCGTTTCCCTTAAAGTATATGTGTGTACTCTTCTCTAGCTCTATAGCTGGAGATTCAGGAAAGAGTGCGGGATAGATGTCGTTTGTCTTTATCACATTGTCTTCGAAGTGTAATCCGTCTACGTTGGTCACGCTCATGATAAGGTTGTCATATTGATCAAAGAGATTGTCACGGATCGTTATGTTCCTAAAGGCTACAGCTGGATTATCTCCATCAGTGGAGAATCGTATCACTGCTCGACGAGTTCCTAAGGTAGCACAATTCTTAAAGGTGTTATGCTCTATCAGAACATTGCAAGCACTTCCTGATTCAAACCATTTGCTATTTTCGACAGGCATCAGGATTCCGTCCATCTCATTCTCAAAATAACAATTCCTTACGATGGTTTGCTTAGGAGTAGAAAGGAGTAATCCGCGTGCCCTATTGTGCTGAAATCGAGAGTTCTCGACAAGTAAAGATGGATAGGCTGTCAGATTTTCCATCAGGTCTCCTAGTTGAATTTCTTGAGGTAGTGGTTTGGTAAATTCAATCTGCTGGTAGCGTCCATTGATTGAGGTTACTTTCTTTACTATCGCTTGAGCATAGGGCGTAAAAGATTCGTCTATGCGGACAAAGCCTATAGTGTCGCCTGCTTGGGCAAGGGTGAATCCTAATTGTTGGAAATGCCCTAGGCGGGAACCGATGACGGTATCCGAAAGATGGTCTTGTACGACTTGATAGGTACCATGGACGTTCAAAGCATCGTCTAATTGGTTCTCAAAGAGACAGTGATTCAATCGGATTGTTCCTCTACAGCCTACAAAATGACTTGCATCAGCAGTCGTAGAGATGATACGATTTCCGCTGGGAGTAATCGTTACTTTGTCTAATGATATATTTTCTGAATTTTGACCTAAGATACCCATGCCGCCTGCATGATTGATCGTCACATCTTGAAGTATCGTATCGTGAGTCTTAAGCAAGAAGATGGCTGGGGCTATTCGGTTGAAATCTTGACGGCCTTTGCAGACGAATATCGCACCGACTGGAGGGAGTTGCTTTTTGTGTTTACTGATGCGTATCACCCCTGGTTTGAGTTGCTGAATAGGAGCACGCATACTACTGCCCATGTCTCGAAAGATGGTCTCTTGCTTATCTATTGGATATGGGTATTGAATGCGTGTCCCATCGGGGCAATATCGAATGGCTTTCTTTTCTTGGGTTTGGATAGGCGACATCAGTTCGGTTTTGAACAATGGACCTCTGGTTATCGAATCGAAAAAGATGGCCTGATTGATATCATGAGTGTAATATTCTTTTATAAAGACAATCTTACCGTCACGAATCTCGTAGGGGTAGTCTTTAGAAAATGAAATATCAAAAGTTCTTGCTTTCTCATTGACGGCGGTCACGACGCCTTGGGAATGGAATGGATTACTCCAATCAATAGTTAGATTCTTGAGGATGACGTCGGAACTTTCTTCGACAAGGAATGGAATAATCACTCCGTGCATGATGAATCGTGATCCGTTGCCATTGATGACCAATCCTGATAGGTGATGTATAGGAAATGCTATCCGGGATAAATGGTCGTCATGATTGGATATGTATAGGTATTTCTCAAATGCTTTGTCTGGATAGAAATGATAGGTCCCTGGAGCAAAGTCTATTGTCGTATTTGTTTGTACACGGGCTGATTGCAAGGCTTTCCATACTGCTTGAGTAGCGTCTTTGGCAACCGAAGTGTCTATATGTATCTGATGAGTACTGGCTCCCCATAGTGAGAATGGAACCAGCAGCAAACAGATAGACAGCATTTTCTTAATCTGAATATTGTACATCGTAGTATTATGTTTTAATAGGTTATCTACAATGCAAATGTATATTCAATTGAGCTAAATGCTGTCTCTAGTCGTTTTTAATGTGTATCTTTTCATCCATACGGACGCATAAATGACACTCTCCATACAGAATAGCTATCTCTTAGTCCGAGATTTGAGACTTTATGTGTTGAGCGTATTTACTAGGTGAGACACCGTAGGTTTCTTTAAACACTTTGGTAAAATGGGTTCGGCTCTTAAATCCAGTACTCAAACTTGCGTTGGATACGCTCTCTCCATTTAGCAGATATTCTGCTGCACGTTTAATCCTATGTTTCTTAAGCAACTCGAAAGGGGTATCCCCAGTGGAGTCTTTTACTTGTTGATAGAAATGAGTTCGATTCATCCCTAAGTCCAATGCCATACGGGAAAAGTCTACGTTTTCTTCACTCAAGGAGAGGTCAAAGAGGTGGTAGAGTTGTTGCAGAAAGTCCATGTACTTTTCCTCTTTACTTTCTTCTTGCATGGTGGTCGGTAGTTCTGAGTGATATCTCTCGTGTAGCTTATCACGAATTTCAAGAATAGAGGCCACACGTTTGAGCAGGAATTTTGGATGAAATGGCTTAGAGATATAGGCATCGGCACCTTCATCTACGCCTTTCACTTTCTCTTCTAATGTGCCACAAGCGGTAAGCAAAACGACTGGGATGTGACTTGTTTTTATATCTGACTTGACTATGTGACAGAATTCATACCCATCCATCTGAGGCATCATCACATCACTGACGATGATATCAGGCCATGTCTTTTTCAGCGCTTCGAGACAACTTGGTGCATCACTAAAACTGTGCACAGTGAATCCATAGAGCAATACACTCTCTATAAACTGACGCATCTCGGCATTGTCTTCTACTAGATATACGACTTTCTCTTTTAGAGTAGCATCTAGTTCTAAGTCGGTGAGGTTGTAATCCTCTACGACAAGCGATGAATTATCCGAACAAGCTAAGTCGGTATCGGCATCTATATAGGATTCTGATTGATATGCCTTTTGTTCTATCTGATCAGTCAAACTGATGCTTTCAATAGCACTCAATGCTGATTCCTCACTTTTGATGACTTCCTGGTCTACTTCTTGTTTCATCACTGGAAGCACTACGGTAAAGGTGGTCCCTATTCCTTCTTTGCTTCGTACTGTTATAGTTCCTTTGTGTAGGGATACGAGTCGTTTGGAGAAACTTAGACCGATACCTATTCCTCCTGCATTGATAGTTTCTTTATTTTGTGCTTGATAGAATCGGTCAAAGATATGGTCAATCGCAGCTTCGGGTATGCCATGACCGGTGTCTTCTACAGAGAAGAAGAGATGCCCATCTGCATTTATCCCATAATCGAAGGTTATAGTATCTCCTTCGGAGGTGTGCTTAAATGCATTGTTTAATAAGTTATTGATTATAGTCTCTAGTTGACTATGATCTGCTTGTATATACAGATGTTGGTCTGCATTTCTTATATGAAGATGTTTGCCTTCCACTTGAGCTATGAAAAAGAAATCTGGGATTAACTCAAGAACAAAGCGATTGACCATAAATATGGAATCGTGTCGCTCTAACAAGTTGGCTTGGTCTAATTCTTCCCCATGTGCCATGTTGATTAGTTGCAACATCTTCTTGGATTGCCGTTCTACAATCCGCAATTTGTCTCGAACTGATTCATTTGACCTGAACTGGTTCATCAAAATCTGAACTGGAGCTGATATAAGTGTGAGGGGGGTCTTTAGTTCATGGGAGATATTGGTGAAGTAGCGGCTCTTAGCTTCATTTAATTCATGAGCTTGTTCCAATTCTCTTTCCTCTTGGAATACTTTGTATCTCAGCTTCTGAAGTCTTAATATAAACATGAGTAAGGCATATATAATAGATGCAAAGAAAACAATATATATAGTCCACGCCCACCAAGTATCCCAAGGTGCTCTGGCTATATTAATAGAAAGGGATTTTATATCACTCCAGTTTCCTTTAGAATCAGATATCTTGACTCTGAGCGTATAATGGTTAGGGTTCAATCCACTGAGAGATATTCTGTCTTGTCCTTTTGGTAGTTGCACCCATTCCCTTGATAGAGGAAGTAATTGGTATTTAACCTCGGAAGTGTGCTTGAATCTGTAGTCTAATACATTCAAATCTATTGATAGAATGTTTTCATTGTACTTCAAATTTAATTGTTCTAGTTCACTGAGTTGCTCTTTGAGTAGTATCCTGTCATGTATCTTTTCACCTACTTGTATCGGTTTGTTCAATAACACTAGTTCTCCAAACACAAAATTAGGCATCGGAAGAGTCTCTGGTAAATTTTCAGGTGAGAAGATGCATATACTATGTCCCCCTGACATGATAATTTTCCCGTTGCTTAACTGACATGATTCATACTGAAAGTCAAGAAAGGGTAATCCATCATTTAAGTCATAGTTGACAAGCTTATTGGTCCTAGGATCAAGGCAAGAAAGACCTACATTTGTTCCTATCCAGATACGATCTTTCTTATCTATCTGCATCGCCTTAATTACATCATTACATAGTCCATCTTTCTCGGTTAACTGATTCTCTATCTTCCACTTAGGTCGATTCACTTGGCAGATTCCTCCTTGCTCGGTACCTACCCACAGACCGATAGTGCTATTGCCTACTACGGAGGAAACAAAATCACTAGGGAGACTTCGATTCTTATGTCCTTCTCCTTTTAAATGACGTATGTGTAGATCTCTCAGGTGTTGACCTTTTACTAAGTCTACGATATACACGCCTTGTGTATCGGTACCTATCCATAATTGCTGGTGCCTCTTGTCATAATAGGTACTACGAATATGACTAGTTACCCGAGTATCGAAAGAGGGATTACTTGTCAAGTATTCTATCGTAAATCGATCTGATTTTGGATTATATTCCAATCGACAAAGATTGGTCTTGTTCTCTAACCACAAGGTGTTCGCTTGTATAGGTTGTTGAATAGGTAGAAAGAGATAATTGCTTACCCGCTTAGGTAAAGTGTATTTATGAGTAGTTCCCGATTGTAAATTCAGTTTATAAATGATATTTCCGTCTTGAACCCATACTTTCTCTTGGTCTACTTTGCAAACAGAACTGATGTGATCGATTTTGCGCATCATTTTTGGTAACGAAACTTGTTTTTTTGCTTCTGTATCATAGAGCATTACTTTTCCGTTGCCATTTCTCATGAGCACAGTACTAGAATCCCACGGAGTCAGCTGTGTCAGAAGTTTTTCATTCAAAAAGTCGGTTACTTTATTCTCTGTCGGGGCTTTAAATTCGACAGGTTGGTAACTCATCTGGAAGATACCGTCATCGAAAGTAGTGACCCATACATAATCCTGACCACTCTTGAATATCTTTGAAATTCGTCTCGCATGGAAGAGATGCCCATATTTCTTGACCTTGCCTTGAAGTAGTGCCTGCTTATCAAGAAAGATGACGCCATCATTGAAAGTACCTACCCAGACAAAATGGCTATCTACATAAAGGGTACGTACCGAAGTATCTCCCAACAACCAATGTGTAATCTTGGTACATCTAACTTTCTTTTCTTTACCAATCAATGATATATTTAATAGTTGTATCCCATTAGAATGAGAAACAATCCATTGGTCTTTACTAACTTTGACAATACTGTATGCTATGTCACTCATAGCAAAGATTAATTTAGACTCACCAGTAACGATGTCATACATAATTACTCCGTGAGAAGTACACCAAAGAATGTGTTCGTCATCGAATATTTCTCCGTCACTTACAAACATCGTAGGAGAAGACCCTATTAGCTCATGCCTAGTAACTGGATTTCCTTGTAAATCATATTGCCAAATATCACCCCCATTTTCAAGCGCACAAATCATACGATTGTAAGCTTTCATGGAAATAATACGTTTTATCTTCTTGGGAAATCCAGATAGTTTTGAATTAGAAATTTTTGGAAGTATAGTGAAACTATCCATAGGCTGATTATAGATAGCGACTCCTTTATCTGTACCAATCCACAAGACACTGTCAGGAGTCATAGAGAATCGCCTAATCCTATTTGTTGGCAATATACTCTTCTCTGTTGTATTTTTATAGGTCTTAAATGATTTACCATCATAGCGCTGCAATCCGTCGTACGTAGCTATCCAGATATACCCTTTTGGACCAACAACGATATCTCCTACTCCATTGTGGATTAACCCATCTGCTATAGTGATGTGACGAAGCTCGTTAGGTATAAATACCTCACGAGCTTCTATCGAATTATTAAATAATATAGCGTTAAGAATGATCGAAAGCGAGAAAATAACTCGAAAAGAAGGATTACTAATTTTGATTTTCATGTTTTTTCTGATATCAATTAAATATAGGTAATCAAAAGTACGATAAATCAAATCGAATCCAAAGGATAAAATATTTATTTTACCGGAATTTCAATCATTTTATCAGGTAAGCCCTTACTAGAGAGCTTAATCTTTACTGGAGCACTTGTCAATGTCGACTCTATTGTTAGCAAGAGCTTACCTCGGTATGCCTTACGCGTATTTGTCGTATAATATCCTTCATAATAGAGGTCGCCTGAATCTAAAGCTATCAATCGAGCTCCACCTGACACAGTAACAGTCACAGCATTATTAGCCGCAAACACGGTACGTCCTTTCTTGTCTACCAATGATATTTCGATGATATCTTGGTCTCGTCTAGTACTGCTTATTGTATTCCACACCGCTTTAGCTTGTATTGCAGTTACCTTGTCGCCTGTTGTAGTCACATCATCATGACAAACTGGCTTATGGTTAATATAACCTACAGCTTTGAGATGACCTGGAGAAAATGGGAGCTTAAATTCAGAGAAATAGCCTTTTTTATTTGTATCTGCTTGTCCAATAAAATGGCCATCAAGATATAATTTTACATAATCACAATTGTTATATATAATCACATAAGTTTGTTGCCCTTGTCTCCAATTCCAGCCAAAACGACGATCTAACTTCTGATATAATTTCTCACCAGCTTGTCCTATAGTACTTGCTCCTACAACTGCGTCATGGGGTTTAAGTGAAGTGACAATCGATATCTGAGGGTCTTCTCTCCAGCAAGCTTTCATTTGAGCCCAAGTTTCTTTGGGTTGAAGGGTCAAATCCATCAAACCGTATCTTGCTCCTCGGCGTCCTACTTCTGCGGTTTCTCCAAGGTAATCGAAACCGGTCCATATAAATTGTCCGAAAACATAAGGATTGTTTTTTATCGCATTCCAATAGCAAATAAGATGCTTCGTTTCACTCCCGAAACAGAGTTTATTTGGATATTTTTCATGTATCTTTCCATACATAACCGAATCGCCAAAGTCACGTTCTATATAATTAAATCCTAGCACATCAAGCGCATCATTCACCCCATTGAGAGATGTTCCTTTTGGTTCGTTGTTACCGATTGCGACAGGCCTAGTAGGGTCCAATGATTTACAAGTCTCTAAAAGTTGATTTAAGATGTCTACTGCTTCAGTATTTCCTAAAACACGCCATTGAGGTATCTCATTTCCCACACTATACATGACTACAGAAGGATGATTCCTATCTCTTCTGATCTGGTCTTGTAAATCAGTTTTCCACCACTGATCAAAAATCATATCGTACCCAGCCATAGCTTTTCCAGTTGGATTCTCTGTATAATTCCAATTCCATCCTCGTTGCCATTCATCAAAAGCTTCATCCATGACATAAATGCCCATGGCATCACACAAAGCAAAGAAGTCTGGAGAATATGGATTATGAGAAGTACGAATAGCATTGCATCCCATTTCTTTTAATTTCAAAAGACGGAAATAACGTACTTTCATAGGGACTGCAGCACCCAGAGCACCTGCTGCATGATGCAAGCACACACCTTTGAGGTATGTTTCCTCACCATTAACAAAGAAGCCTTCGTTAGGACGAAACTCAAGCTTACGGATTCCAACTGTAGTCACTACATCATCAAGTACTTTCCCCTCATAGATAAGTTCACTTTTGAGGTAATATAGATATGGATTCTTATCACTCCAGCGTATTGGGTTCTTAACGGTAAGTGCTTGTTGAGCAGAATAAGAAGAAGTGTAATTTCGGATATTCTCCTGGGTTTGTGTCTTCGCTACTTCATTCCCTTCCTTGTCGTATAAGGTAGATCTCAATATACAAACATGGTTTTTTAGTGGGATATTAAATTTCGTCTTGGAACGGTCCCAACGGTTACGTTTATACTGCTTGATTTCTTTATCACTAAAATAACTTCCTAGTACATTGTATTTCACATCGATTGAGGCCTGTTCTTTCTCTACTATAGGCGTCGTAATATGTACCCCTGTATCATGGCGGAAATGAACATAATTTGTTTCGAGTAGATAGACATTACGATATATGCCAGAACCATTGTACCATCTAGTTGCACCAGGATGACTATTATCAACTCTTACAGCCAACACATTGGTCGCAGATGGGTCAAACTTTAATTTGTCTGTCAAGTCAAAACGGAAAGTAGAATAACCGTTAGGACGGCGTCCTAAATAATGTCCATTGAGATAGACCTCAGCGTTAGCAAAGACACCATCAAATTGGATAACTAGTTGTTTGTTTTGTTGCTCTTTACCGAGTTTAAAATGCTTACGATACCAAGCAATTCCTTCATTGAAGAAGCCATTGTTCTTCCCTGCTTCAAATTTAGGATTGTAGGCTGATTCGATACTCCAGTCATGAGGCAAATGCAACTGACGCCATTCACCATCTTGAAAACTGATTTCTCTAAACTTTGGATTATCGCCAAGTTGAAATAGCCATCCTTCATTAAATAGAGATTTCTTTCTTACTTGAGTTGTTACGGGAGCATGAGCTGGTATTTGTAAATTAGCCCATTGCAATGCTTCGACTTCTGCTTTGTTCTTATCTAACGCTGAATAAGCAGGTTGACACCAGCTAAATAAACAAGCTAAAGCCACCAGTCCGAATAGTTTTGTTTTACTATGCATCATACATCATATTAAGGTTCACAATTTTGAATACTACAAAAGTAAACACTACATCTATGACCTTTGTCTCTACGAGTGAATGATATGTCTTTGTAAATACAGAACTACCTGCTAATGCCTAGTATCACACAATCAGATGTCCAATCTGATTAAATAAGAATGCAACAATCCAAGCTAGAGACGTTGAATAAACCGCAGAAAGATACGCCCATTTCCAATGTCCTGACTCACTCTTTATAGCGACCAATGTGGCAATACAAGGGAAATAAATTAAGCAGAATAACATATAAGCATAAGCTGTAATGCGATCAATTGGAATTCGTTTGCCGAGTTCTTGTTGTCCAACTTCATCCCCACTTTGACTATAAATCACACTTAGCGTACTAACAACGACTTCTTTAGCACCAGCACCAGAAATGAGTCCGACTCCAAGTTTCCAGTCGAATCCAAGAGGTTTGATTATAGGTTCTATCACCTTCCCCATAGAAGCTAAATAACTATTCTCTTGTTGTTCTTGAGCAGAGGAGTAGCCATCATGATTAGGGTAATACCCTAAAAACCAAATTACGATAGACGCTATCATAATGATTCCGCCCATCTTACGAAGATATTGAGCACCTCTTTGCCAAGTATGTCTAAACAACGCTTTGCTTGTAGGCATACGATATGGTGGTAATTCCATAACGAATGGAGTAGATTTACCTTTTACCAACCACTTACTAAAGATCTTAGCAGCAAAGACAGCTATGGTGATACCAATAAAGTAAAGACTCATTAGTACCATCGCTCCATTATTAGGAAAAAGAGCAGCGGTAAATATTATGTAAATAGGTAATCGTGCAGAACAAGACATGAAAGGCACAATCAACATAGTTATCAGTCTACTTTTTCTATCTTCGATAGTTCGTGTAGACATGATTGCAGGTACATTACATCCAAATCCCATTACAAGAGGAATAAATGATTTGCCATGAAGCCCCAATTTATGCATCAATTTATCCATAATAAAAGCAGCACGAGCCATGTAACCAGAATCTTCCATCAATGCAATAAAGAAATAAAGAATCAAAATATTAGGCAAAAAAACAATGACTCCACCAACTCCACCAATGATTCCATCGACAACCATATCTTTGAGAGGTCCTAACGGCATATATTCACTTACGACATGTCTCAGTTGGTCAACAAGCCAAGTAATCCAATCCATAGGGTAATTACCTAATGTAAAGGTAGCTTGAAACATTAAAAACATAAATAAGAAGAAAATAGGGAATCCAAAATATCGATTTGTCAACACACTATCAAAGATCCGAGTAAGATGCCGCTTTTGGAGATGTTCATTTTTGAATGTTTCGCGCAAGGCACCATCAATAAATCCATATTTAGCATCAGTAATAGCTGATTCACTATCACTATGCAATTCTTTTCTTAATCGTTTTTTCTCTTCGTCCCCTACTCGTAAAATATCTTCCCAATTTGGCAATTTACGAATACGCATATTGATACGTTCATCATTCTCCAACAATTTTATAGCTAAAAAACGAGTAGAAAAACGTGATCTTATAGATTCATTTTCAGCAATATACCGTTGTACTCTAGATATAGAACGTTCCAACTCCTTACCATGATTGATATGAATATGGCGTGCTACTTTTTCTTGGTCATTGTATATTGCAATCACTCTATCGAGCAATTCGTTAATTCCAAATCCACTTTTACAGATAGTCGGTTCGATAGGAATACCAAGCAAAGTTCCAAGTTGTTCATAATCCAGTTTATTTCCACTAGTCTGCAGTTCATCATACATATTAAGCGCCATCACTGTACGCACATTCATATCAATCAACTGAGTAGTCAGATAAAGATTACGCTCGATGTTACTAGCATCGACCACATTAATTACCACATCAGGTGTTTTTTTAATAATGTATCTCCTGACATAAAGTTCCTCAGGAGTATAAGCAGACAAAGAATAAGTGCCAGGTAAATCAATCAGATTGATACGATAATTTTTATAATAAAGAAAGCCCCGCTTGGCATCAACAGTAACTCCACCATAGTTTCCAACATGCTCATGAGCTCCAGAAGCAATATTGAAGAGAGATGTCTTACCACAATTAGGATTTCCAACAAGGGCAACATTAATCACATTATGGCGAACTTCAACTAATCTGTTCAATTTAGTCTGTTGAAGATGCAGTCCATCATCATGAGCTTCTTTGTCTGTAAGGGTACCATAAAAATTAATTTCAGGAACTTTTGTTAGTGCTTCTTCCTCCGTTATGACATCTATCTGCCTAGCCTCTTCTCTCCTAAGGGATACCTCGTACCCCATTATTTGATATTTTACAGGGTCCATCAATGGAGCATTGAGCAATACTTCAATATGCTTCCCCTTTACAAAGCCCATTTCAACTATTCGTTTACGAAATCCGCCATGTCCTTTTACCTTGACAATAACACCTCGTTGTCCAGTTTCTAATTGTGATAGATTCATATTTACCTTTATTTTGGTTGCAAAGATAAGAGGAATGACCTACTCTGCCAAATTATCTAGACTGTTTTTAAATAAGGAGTATCCTATTAACAAAATGAGACATTCTATTAAAGCAAAAAAACAATCGCCTTTAATCCATTGCTAAAAATAGATCTCCCTGTTTATAGTACTTTGATCTATTCGGGACAGTAATTACACAACATTTTCACTGGTCTTTATCTTTTCAGAAAGAACAGCCCATATTATCCATTTATAATTGTTAAAACATAAGTCCAACAGACTATTTATTAAAAAAGAGAGTATGTGTACATTAAGGAAAATAGAACAAAGCAAAAGGATAGATGGATAATCGATTAGATCTCATTCTTTCGTACCAGAGTGGTTTAAATAAATACAAATAAGGGAGAATCATCACTGACTCTCCCATTACGTTACTTTCTAATAAAAATAAGTACTCGTATAAAAATGGTAATTTTTGAACTATTATCGTCCCGTATAAAGAGGAGAACCTCTCGCTACCTTTCTTAAAGTTAACGCCTAACTTTAAAAGACAATAATAGAACCTTCTATCTAATTATATTGTTTAACAATATAAATCTATTTTAGTTATCAAGCAAATAATGGAAATATTTTTTTAAAACGGATTTTCTAGATTCAATCCGTTCAACTCATCACATCTGATAATTTTTTCCGTGATAAGATACAATTCTCTCTTCTCGTCATCAGACACAGCCCCTAACTCGAAGGTAGCCGAGTATGGAAAAAACACCCAAAACAACGAACCATCATCTTTGTTAGAAATCACTCCAATCTGCCCTTGTTGAGTCATCACTATTTTTTTACTAATAGATAAACCTAAGGCAAAATCACCCGAACTATTCTTGACCTCATCATCGCCGGAAAACAACATTTCAATCCGTTCTTGTGAAATACCTATCCCTGTATCTTTCACAAAAAAGAGATAATAATTCAACCCAGCAATCACACCAAATTTGATAGACCCAGAACTCGTATATTTAGCAGCATTACTCAATAAGTTATCCATAATCTGCGTAAAATGTCCTTTATCTTGATAGACCAACACTTTCTGATAAGCCTGAAGAAATTCGACCTCGATATTCGCGTCTTTCTTCAATGCCTTTAACTGCATCTCAAGCTTCATCTGCTGTTCCAAGAGTAATGAAATGACTTCCAGTTTAGCAACATCATAATGTTCAATCATTGAGGACTCCACTTCAGATAAAGAAATAATATCATTGATACGTTTAAGAAAGATAGAAATATTAGCAACCAAGACATCAATATACTCTCCTAATTCTTCATTCTTTCCCGCATCAATCACAGATTGACAAGCACTCCAAATCTTATCTAAAGACACATGAATATCATTGCTCATATTAGTTAAGAAATTAGATTCAAGACGACTATGTTCCTCCATTCTCTTCCTAGTCAAGATCAATTCAGTAACAGGAATATCCACCATAATGATATAAACCTCATCATGATAACGGATAACATATTTATAACTATCAAAATAATCAACCCTTCCATCAAGATGACGCACCTGTTTGAGTCCCTTTACAGGATTCTCAATATTAAAATGCTCTTCCGAGAACAAATGATCAGATTCACCCATTTTATTCAAATTAGCCATATTGACTTCTCTGTTACCAGATATAAAATGGCAATCCTGATAAGACTCATTTTTTAGCTCTTCCTTTGAATAAGTTTGTTGACCAAAAGCATTACGCCAAGACACACTATCTGTCCCCCGTTTCTTTTGAGATATAGAATATGGAATAAGATCAATTACTTCGGTATATAATCGTTGAAGAAACAACTTTTGCTGGATACACTTTCTCCTCCTCGAAACACGTCGTTCTACCCTCCATAATAACAGAGTGATAACAAGCAAAGTTCCAAGTATGAGATAAAGAAGCATAAGCATTCGTTTGTTTTAAATTAGGTTAGTTCAAAAAACGTCATCAATAATTGTCGAACTAGAAGACGACTGAGTATAAGGGTCAATAGTTAGTTCCCCATCATCAACTCCAATGATAGGTTCTTGGCTATCTTTATCATACCAAATCCCCCTCCATCTCTCTTTAAGTAACTGAGCGACATCATGTTCGACAGTCAAGTCAACAGTTCCTAGTTCACCAGATATAGGAAGTGATGCCCAAAAGAGTGTACCAGATCCTTGTTTAGAATAGACACCAATTTGACCATCATACCGACTAGCGATAGCAAGACAGACAGAAAGTCCTAATCCAGTACCCTGTCTAAAGGCATCCAATTTTTTAAAACGTTTAAAAATAACAATTTGTTTTTCTAAAGGAATTTCATCCCCTTCGTTATGCGTAAAGATAGTAAATCTCTCTTTTTCTACATATATTCCTGCCCGAATAATCCCGTGAGATGCAAATTTGACAGCATTGTGCACAAATTCTTTAAACAAATAAGGAAGAATCTCAATCTCCACCTTCACTTTGAAGAAACTATAGGGAAGTAAATAATTAATCGATACATTCTTCCCCTCTTCTATCCATTGGTTATACTCCCGTCTCTTCTGTTTAATATTATCAACCACATCCACGACAGTCATCTCCCCCTCCAGTTGATGAGAATCCATTTTCCCAAGAATCATAATGTCACTAATCAAAATTTGAAGTTCAATATTTTTCCTTTTGATGATTTTCAAGAACTCATTAATTAACTCAGGATCTTCTTCATCCATCAGAAGATTAGAGAAGCCAAGGATACCATTTAGAGGAGTTCGTATCTCATGCGAAATATTAGCTAAGAATTCGGTCCTTTGTTCATCAGTTTCTTCAGCCATTGACTTCGCCGTTTTCAACTCCGTAATGTCAGCTATTATAAGAAGAAGGAACGAACGATTATCGAGTTTGAAACTCCGAACAAAAGATAAAGCATCAAACCTACGCATCCCTTTAGCGACAGTCAAAGGTAAATCTTGAATGACATTCTTCTTAGAAGATAAAGCCTCGATAATCTGCTTACGTAAGAGTTCACAACTAGCAGGAGTTAGCAACTTTTTCAGCCTTTTATCTTTGACATTACCCAAGAGTTTCAAAGCTGCTATATTCCATTTTATTGTCTTCCAATTGAAAGTATTATCATCCGAATCCATTTTTTTCTCACCTAACATAATAGAAAAAGGCAAAGTATCGATAATCAACTCATCAAAACTCTGTTTTTCTTTGAAAAGGCGCGATTCGTCTCTACACTTGATACGTAGGATAATGATCCTCAATACCAAGTAGACCAATGCGACCGCTATGATAGCTAGGGCAATCATGAACCACAGATGTATATTTATAGTAGGTTGAAGCATATTCTCTCAAGAATCATTAATTTATAGACTTATTAATTACAAAGATAACTTTCTCAGTCTAAATAACATCTATTTTACATAAAAATCACAACTAATAATAAATATTCTCACACATAATCTTAAAATAATATATAAAGATTTCAGAAGGTAATAAGTCATCACGAATCAAAGAAATACCGCTGTATTTAGAATAATACTAGATAACGGAAATCAAACTGTTTTTAAACACAATATGTTTTGTTGAGAAATAGAAATGAAGTACTTTTGACGCCATACAAGTCAATTAAACATTAATAATATGATTTATTCAAAAGAAGTAGAAGAAATGTGTCCAATACACAAGGGTCCTAACCATGGGTCTGCGCCAATACCTGAAGAAGGTAAATGGATACAATCAAAACAAATTACAGACATCTCAGGCCTTACTCATGGTATTGGCTGGTGTGCTCCACAGCAAGGTGCTTGTAAGTTAACCTTAAATGTCAAAGAAGGTATCATTCAAGAAGCTTTGGTAGAGACAATAGGTTGTTCTGGTATGACTCACTCAGCAGCGATGGCCTCTGAGATTCTTCCAGGAAAGACAATTCTTGAAGCATTAAACACCGATTTAGTTTGTGATGCTATCAACACAGCAATGCGCGAATTGTTCCTACAGATTGTTTACGGACGTACCCAAACTGCTTTTTCAGAAGGTGGACTTCCTATCGGTGCAGGTCTTGAAGATTTAGGTAAAGGATTATGTAGCCAAGTTGGTACTACTTATGGTACACTAGCAAAAGGTGCTCGTTACCTCAACTTAGCAGAAGGTTATATCATGGATTGCGCCGTAAATGACGAAGAAGAGATTAGTGGATACAAATTCATCAATCTTGGAAAATTCTGTGAATTCGTAAAGAATGGTGATGACGCTGCTAAAGCTATCGAGAAAGCAACAGGAACTTATGGACAGTACGACAATGCTGTTAAGTATATTGACCCACGTAAACAATAGGAGACATAAAAATGGCATTATTCGAATCATACGAAAGAAGAATTAAACATATCAACGCAGTTTGTGCTGAATATGGTATCAAGAACATAGAAGAAGCTAAGGAAATCTGTGCAGAAAAGGGTATCGACCCAATCAAGATCACAAAAGATATCCAACCAATTTGCTTTGACAATGCAGGATGGGCCTATACATTAGGTGCTGCAATAGCAATCAAAAAAGGATGTAAAGATGCTGCTTCAGCAGCTCAAGCAATCGGTGAAGGCCTACAGGCTTTTTGTATTGCAGGTTCTGTAGCCGACCAACGTAAAGTAGGTATTGGCCATGGTAATCTAGGTGCAATGTTACTCCGTGAAGAGACACAATGTTTCTGCTTCCTAGCAGGTCACGAATCATTTGCAGCTGCAGAAGGTGCAATTGGTATCGCTCGTTCAGCTAACCAAGTACGTAAGACCCCATTGAAGGTTATCCTTAACGGTCTAGGTAAAGATGCAGCATACATCATCTCAAGAATCAACGGTTTTACATATGTACAGACTCAATTGCACTATTCAACAGGTGTATTGGAAGAAGTTCGTAGAAAATCATTCTCTGACGGTGAACGCAGCAAAGTACTTTGTTACGGTGCTGATGACGTAGTAGAAGGTGTGAAAATCATGCAGAAGGAAGACGTAGATGTATCAATTACAGGTAACTCTACTAACCCTACTCGTTTCCAACATCCAGTAGCTGGAACCTACAAGAAAGAATGTGTACAAAGTGGTAAGAAATACTTCTCTGTAGCATCAGGTGGTGGTACAGGTCGTACACTTCACCCAGACAACATGGCAGCAGGTCCTGCTTCTTATGGTATGACAGATACTATGGGACGTATGCACAGTGATGCTCAATTTGCTGGTTCTTCATCAGTTCCTGCTCACGTAGAAATGATGGGATTAATTGGTGCTGGAAACAACCCAATGGTTGGAATGACAGTAGCAGTCGCTGTAGCCATCCAACAAGCAATGACTAAGTAAACTTAGTAAACGCACAAAACACCATTTATCGCCTGCTTATTCAAGCGGGCGATATTTGTTTAAAAGCAATAGATATGAAACAAAGAATCACAGAAAGAGGAACGAAAGGCATAGCGCTCTTCAACGAAGGCTACAACTGCGCTCAATCTTCATTTTTAGCATTCAATGACCTTTTGCCGATAGAATTTGATATAGCAGCGAAGCTATCTTCATCTTTTGGAGGCGGAATGGGTCGCTTGAGAGAAGTTTGTGGAGCACTTACAGGAATCTTTATGGTAGCAGGAATCCTATACGGATATGATGACAATAAAGCCACCGATGAGAAAGCCTCTCATTATGAACGTATCCAATTCTTATCGAATCGTTTCAAAGAAAATACAGACTGCGACAGCTACATCTGTCGTGATCTTTTGCATCTCGACATAGCAGGAGCCGATTCCCCAGTTCCAGCATCAAGAGACAAGAAGTATTATGCAGAAAGGCCATGTGCCAATTTAGTTGCCATAGCCGTAAGTATTTTAGATGACTATATCAAGGCACACCCTTACCATAGTTAGCATCTATTCATCTCAACAAACAAAAGACACTTCTGAGGAATTACAATCCTTCAGAAGTGTCTTTTATTATATAGTGTCACCCCAAGATGCGGCAATCTATTTCTTTTCAGTAAAGTAGCGAATAAACTGACTTCTTTCAAATCGGTTAGCTCCTTCAACATTCTGTACATTAAGTTTAGCCTTAAATGCCGCAATATCGCCAAACTGTTTATCAGTCATCCAGTTATTCAATTTAACAAGTGCATTCTTGATAAAAGCATCTCCATCTCTATACAGAGCAGAGCACACCTCTACGGCACTTGCCCCAGCCAATATAGCCTTGATAACCGCATCAGCATCTGTAACTCCCCCAGATATAGCAATATCAATATTGACAGACCCAGAAAGCAATCCAGTCCATCTGAGCGGCTCTGTGAGGTCATTAGCAGCGCTCAATACAGATCCCGATGTATGTTCCATCTTATCAATATCAATATCCGGTTGATAGAATCGATTAAACAAAACGACAGCCGCTGCTCCCACTTCGCGGAGTTGACTAGCCAAAGCGACGGGACTAGTCAAGTTACGTCCCAACTTCATGATAATCGGTAAATTCACGACCTCTTTAAGATGCTTAAGTACCTCCACATGATATTGTTCAAACTCACCATATTTATAATCAGTCGTAGAAGGCAGAGCCAATAAATTAATCTCCAAAGCATCAGCGCCAGCGGCTTCGATCTCCTTAGCGAAACTAACCCACGAAGAATCCCCATAACAATTGATACTAGCGATAATCGGAATACCAGCTTCTCGTTTACTATCCTTTATAAGGTCAAGATATTCAGCCAACTTATACCCCTTGAAGTATTCAGTATAATATTCAGCGCCTTCAGTATGAAAATCCAGATTGGTCTGTTCACGTTGAGATTCAAGAATAATTTGCTCTTCAAAAAGAGATTTAAGTACAATAGCTCCAGCCCCTGCTTCAGCCCATTTCTTATTTTTTTTAGCAGTATTAGTTAAACTTGAGCTAGACACGATAATAGGATTGCGAAGGGTAAGACCAGCAAACCTAGTTTGAATATTGTTCATAGAATATTATTTCTTTATTAATAATACGAGTAAAGATATACAAAAAGAAAAAGAAAACAAAAAAATCCACAATCAAAGATTGTGGATTTCTTAGTCGGGGTACCAGGATTCGAACCTGGGACCCCCTGCTCCCAAAGCAGGTGCGCTAACCGAGCTGCGCTACACCCCGATACATAAAGACTTTCCTTGTTTTGTCGGGGTACCAGGATTCGAACCTGGGACCCCCTGCTCCCAAAGCAGGTGCGCTAACCGAGCTGCGCTACACCCCGAATGGACAAGTCTTCTTTTTTTTGATAAATCCCTTTGTGTGTCGGGGTACCAGGATTCGAACCTGGGACCCCCTGCTCCCAAAGCAGGTGCGCTAACCGAGCTGCGCTACACCCCGTACAAAAGGTGGGTTACTTATCAAAAAGGTTGCTTTCTTTTTCTAAAGCGATGCAAAAATACAGATTATAAAAGTACTATACAAATATTTCTACACTTTTTTTACGAAAAAATTTATTTTGTAGGATTTAAAGGTAAATCCAATGCTTTGAAGCACTTAGTCAACTTCTCAATAGCCGTATCTATCTGCTCTTTAGTATGAGTAGCCATAAGCGAGAAGCGAATCAAAGTATCCTCAGGCGAGCAAGCTGGAGGGATTACAGGATTGACAAATACCCCCTCTTCGAACAACATCTTAGTGACCAAAAATGTCTTATCGATATCTCGGACATAAAGAGGAATAATCGGCGTAGAAGTAGCTCCAATCTCGAAACCAATCTCGCGGAATCTAGCCAAAGAATAATTAGTAATATCCCATAAATGAGCTATACGCTCAGGTTCTCGCTGCATGATATGCAATGACTCTTGTGCAGCAGCCGTTGCAGAAGGCGTATTACTAGCACTGAAGATATAACTACGAGAATTATGACGAAGATAATTGATAATTGCCTTATCTCCAGCGATGAAACCACCAATAGAAGCCAAGGACTTAGAGAAAGTACCCATAATAAGGTCCACATCATCAGTCACCCCGAAATGGTTACACGTACCACGCCCTTGATCACCAAGGACACCGATACCATGAGCCTCATCAACCATGATGCTTGCATCATACTTTTTGGCCAATTTCACGATTTCAGGTAAGTTAGCTAAATCGCCCTCCATAGAGAAGACGCCATCCACGACGATTAATTTCACCGATTCTGGTTTACAACGTTGAAGCATCTTCTCAAGATGCTCCATATCATTATGTTTGTACCTCAGCTGGGTCGAGAACGACAATCTACGTCCTTCTACAATAGAAGCATGATCAAGTTCATCACAAATAATGTAATCCTCACGACCAGTGACGCACGACACCACACCTAAGTTCACTTGAAAACCAGTACTATATATAATAGCCTCTTCCTTGCCAACAAATGCAGCGAGTTCTTTTTCTAATTGAAGATGCAAATCTAACGTTCCATTTAAGAAACGCGAACCAGCACAACCCGTTCCATACTTTTCAGTAGCCACTTGAGCTGCTTTAATAACATCAGGATGATTGGTTAAGCCCAAATAAGAGTTTGACCCGAACATCAACACACGTTTTCCGCTCATCGTCACTTCTGTATCTTGTTCACTTTCGATACAACGAAAATAAGGATATACTCCTTTAGCCTTAATCTCCTGTGGGAGGGTATATTTGGCTAGTTTATCTTGCAATAAACCCATAATTATGAATACTTATCTTTTAATATTAGGAATCTTTACAGTTGGCAAAGGTAACAAAAACACTGAAAAAATAAATATTTTGGTCGGTATTATTTATATTCAATTTGTAAAAAGTTATTTTTTTTGTAGTTTTGAAGAAATTGTGATATTGACCGCTAAAATAAATGAAAAGATTCTGTTTTATAATCAACCCTCATTCTGGAATTTCTCAGAAGACTCACCTGGTAAAATTGATAAATGAGTTGGCTGATACATTGCACTATACCCCTCTCATCACCTACACAGAATATGCAGGTCATGCCAGCAAGATAGTAGCCCAAGCATTGATAGAGCACGTCGATGCCGTCATAGCAATAGGAGGAGATGGTACAGTAAACGAGATAGCCACTGCACTATGTGACACCAAAGTCCCTCTAGGGATTATTCCTCGAGGCTCAGGCAATGGTTTCGCAAGACACTTGAATCTCCCCTTCTCCCCTCGAGAAGCGATTATCGCAATCAACGAAGGCTACGTTCGCCACGTCGATTATGGCACCATCAACGACAAACATTTCTTTTGTACCTGCGGCATCGGTTTCGATGCACTCATCAGCTACCGCTTCTCCATAGGAAGTAAACGAGGAATCCAAGGGTATTTCGAACAAGTATTGCGCGCTAGTCGGAAATACGAATCAGAAGAATATCACTTAGAGCTAGATGGAGAATCCTACGATTGCAAAGCCTTCGTCATAGCGATTGGCAACGCCTCACAATATGGCAACAACGCCTATATCACGCCCGAAGCCAAGATAACCGATGGACTACTCAACATGACCGTCGTCCATCCATTTGCCATCATCGACACCCCCGAGTTGGCCTTTCAACTATTCAGCAAAGACATTCATAAGAATAAAAATGTAGCCACATTTGGATGCAAACACATTATCATAGATAGAGAAAAACCCGGATTAATCCATTATGATGGTGAGTCATGTATGATGGACCATCGATTGACGATTGACATCCATCCACAGGGTTTAGCTGTAATCTGTCAGCAAAAGAAAAAGCAACGTCTCCCCTCTCCGCTGCTCTGGAGCAATCTAATCAAGAAGATAAACGACCAGATACCATGGCCCAAAAAAGGCTAAAAAAAAGACCAGTTATCGACACTTCTTCTGCAATCAACAACTGGTCCTCTCTTTAACTATTCGTTATCACTCCTGTTTCGCCAATTTAAATACAAGATGTGTAATCGACCTCTTCGGAAGATTGAGCATAACCATCTGGTCAGTCAACTTCGTTGCAGTAGCCGTCGTGCCCTCTACAGCAGAATCATCAGTCCACTGCACGAAAGAGACCTCTCCATCAATACGCTCCTCATCCAAGCCAATCCTGAAGTCATCATAAGATACAGCACCATCTAAGTCCTCCTCGAGACACATATTAATAAGGTATACATGCAAGACATCTCCTTTTCTAAAAGCCCGTGCCTGCAATTTTCCCGTCGTCAGAGTGCTCTCTCCATCTGGGTCAGTCATCTTGACAGGTCTCGCCCCATGAATAGGCACAGAGACATCACGCATCAAACAGCCTCTAAGATTGCCTTCCCGCTGGTAAGCCCACCACATAAAAGCATCAAGTCCCAAATCGGTCTGATCCCAAAGTGTACAGATAGCCGTTTCAGCATGATGCAATACATCTGGAGCAGCCTGCGAAGAAGACCAATGAGGTTCAGTAGCCCAAAAAGGACGATTGCCAATCAAAGACAACTCATACTTCAATTTATCAAAATACCGATGCGAAGGATAATAATGTGTCCCATAAATATCAAGCGTATTTCCATAATTAGCATCAAAAAATCGTTTAAGCCAACAACTAGGAACATCCCCCATCGGTTCATAACGTTCAGGACCAATAATCAGAGGCATCGTAAATCCCTTTTCAGTAGCCGCTTTCTTGAGATAAGCCACCACCTCAGCATGTTTATCAGGAGTAATTACCCCCTCATTAAAGTTAGCCTCATTATCAACACCAAGCACATCGATAAGAACGCCATTCTCTTTCATAAATAAGATATAATCCACCAACATAGCTCCATATTTCTCTGGGATGATTCCATTATCATCTTTGATCCAACTAGGAAAAGAATTTTTCCCTTCCAGTTTCTTACTTGCAAAGATGATTAGCTCCTTGTTTCCCCTCACTTCTTGAGCCCTTTTGATGGATTTGAGTAAATACTTATAATAAGAGTAAACGACCTCTCCTTCACTAGGATGAGCCGGTCTATTTGCATTGCCAAGAATGGAGATACGAAGACCATCGCAATCATCATCTGCAAACAAATCATTAGCCTTAGCCATCGATCCGATAGCAGCGTTATTTGCTTTCAAATCAAAGAAAAAATGCTGAATCACCTTCCCATAATACTGATTGGGAGACACCATAGCATCAGGTGAAACGACCGATGTATCTTCAGCCATCTTATCAGTTACAATCGCAGTATATACCTTACCTGGATAACCTAGAGAAGTGACCACAAAAGCCTCTTTTGAATTCCAGTGATGGATTTTTTTTTCTGGTTCTGGAGTAATCGTAGCCCCATCAGACAACGCGTAATGAACCCCCGTAATTGAGGACACATCATCGATGCCATTGAGCAATATCATATGTTTAGACTCATCGATTTCACCTTCGACAATCGTATCACCCACATTCACACTAAACGAAAGCAAAAAAGGATTTTCTACTTCTTGCTGCTCAGAAGAGCAAGCGCTCATCAAAAGACAACACAACCAAGGAATGACCAACATAAATGGAATTTTCTTCATTTCTTTAAATTTAAGGTTATTTAATTTTATTACAACACTCCACACTTAATCACTAGTAATAAGTATCCGAATTATTGATAAAACAAAAGTAAATAAAACAAATACGATGATAGTCTAAAATTTATTCATAAAGCACAACATTCTAGTCATAAACAGTCACCTTCTATTATTCATTCATACTAAAGAGCCTTTAGATTAATAGACCAACCTCAAATATCATTCAAGAGCATCTACCCCATATACAACATCCATGATAGCAAAACCAAGACCTTGCATCATCATTGTACATTTACTATATTTAACTCTTAGGATTCGACTCAACGAATCAAAAAGGAACCGACAACGACCTTGAGAAAAAAATGATTAAATAAATGAGCCCGTATGTGCCACGAAAATAGTATATTTGCAGGAAATTATCCTAGTCGGAACTAGAGAATCAAAATAATATATATAATATGTATAGAACACATACATGCGGAGCCCTCCGCATCAGTGATGCTGGTACTACAGTAACATTGGCAGGATGGGTACAGCGTACGCGAAAAATGGGTGGTATGACTTTCGTAGATCTTCGTGATAGATACGGAATCACACAGTTAGTTTTCAATGAAGACACAGACAAAGAACTTTGTGACCAAGCAAACAAGTTAGGTCGTGAATATGTCATCCAAGTGACAGGAAGTGTAAATGAGCGATACAATAAGAATGGTCAGTTAGCTACCGGAGATATTGAAATCATCGTATCAGCATTGACCATACTCAACACCTCTTCCACCCCTCCATTTACTATAGAGGACAAGACAGATGGTGGTGATGACTTGCGTATGAAATACCGTTATCTTGATTTGCGCCGCAACAATGTACGTAGCAATCTCGAATTGCGTCATAAGATGACCATGGAGATTCGTCGTTATCTAGACGAGATGAATTTCTTAGAAATCGAAACCCCAGTACTGATTGGTTCCACTCCAGAAGGAGCAAGAGACTTCATCGTCCCATCTCGTATGAACCCAGGACAATTCTATGCCCTACCACAATCTCCACAGATATTCAAACAACTATTGATGGTATCCGGTTTTGACCGTTATTTCCAGATTGTTAAATGTTTCCGTGATGAAGACCTTCGTGCTGACCGTCAACCTGAATTTACTCAGATTGATTGTGAGATGACCTTCGTAGAACAAAAAGACATCATCGACCTCTTTGAAGGAATGGCTAAACACCTCTTCAAAACGATTCGCAATGTAGAGATCAAAGAGAAGTTCCCTCAGATGCCATGGATAGAAGCCATGAAATTATATGGTAGCGACAAACCAGATACTCGTTTTGAGATGCAATTTGTCGAATTGATGGATGTGCTTCAGGGACATGGATTCGGTGTATTCGACTCTGCCAAATATATCGGTGGTATCTGTGCCAAAGGAGCAGCTAGCTACACACGTAAACAATTGGACAAACTAACGGACTTCGTGAAACGTCCTCAGATAGGTGCCAAAGGAATGGTTTATGCTCGTGTCAATGAAGATGGCACAGTCAAATCTAGTGTAGACAAATTCTATACACAAGAAGTGCTTCAAGAGCTCAAAGAAGCCATGCATGCAGAGCCAAACGACTTGATTCTAATCCTTTCAGGAGACAATGCGATGAAGTCTCGCAAGCAACTATGCGAACTACGTCTTGAGATGGGTAACCAACTAGGTCTCCGCGATAAAAATAAATTCTCTTGTCTATGGGTTGTTGACTTTCCACTCTTCGAATGGGATGAAGAACAACAACGATTCATGGCCATGCACCACCCTTTCACATCACCAAAGCCTGAAGACATTGCACTTCTTGATAGCGACACAGGAGCTGTACGTGCTAATGCATATGACATGATTATCAATGGTGTAGAAGTTGGAGGTGGAAGTATCCGTATCCACGACAGTGCCCTACAGAATAAGATGTTCGAATTGCTCGGTTTCACACCAGAAAAAGCCAAAGAACAATTTGGTTTCTTGATGAATGCATTCCAATACGGAGCCCCTCCTCATGGTGGACTCGCTTACGGTCTTGACCGTTGGGTCAGCTTATTTGCAGGATTGGATTCTATCCGTGATTGTATCGCCTTCCCTAAGAACAATTCAGGACGTGATGTCATGATAGATGCTCCTTCATTCATTGAAAAAGACCAGCTTGATGAGTTGTGCCTTTCTTTGAATATGCCTGAACCAAAGAAATCATAGACAGCTGCTCATAGAGACAGCGCATCATACTATTAACCCGATAGATAAGGGGGGTGTCATATTACATGACACCCCCCTTATACTTATTATTTCAAATAGCTACTGAGTCCTTTTGGGCATAAGAGCACGCCAGAGATGAACTAGCAGCATGATTCTTTCTTGGTACAATCGACAAAAAGTTGAGCAAACATATCTCTTGCCAATGCCCAATTGTCTTTATCTATACAGTATCTTACTTTCGGCATCTCAATCTCTCCCTTGATGAGATGAGCTGCTTTGAGTTCCTTTAGATGTTGTGATACAGTTGCTTTGGCGATAGGTAACACATCATGAATGTCCCCAAAGAAACAACTGTCCTGTGATGCTAAAAATTGGAGGATTGCAACACGAGCTGGATGTCCCATAGCTTTTGCGATACGTGCTATCTTTTCCTGATCCTCAGTATATTCTTTCATAAAATATTTTGTTTTTTGTCTTTATTGTAAAGATACAAACCTTTTTTTAATTCAACCACGAAAGTAAAATAAAACATTAGAATAAGAAATAAATCATTTTGTCTCCATTTTAAGAAAAAAACCATCTTTTTGTTTCCCCGCGGACGAACTAAAAGAACGATATCTGGTGATAGTTACCTGTAAGCCCTTGCTCAGTTTGTCTATAAAACACGAACAAATCCTAATTTTTTTCGAAAAAGACAAGGCAAAAACGAAGTGTTACTAAACTAACCATGGGGCTTAACATAAGTGGGACTTAAGTCTTACTATGCTAACGATGGGTCGTTACTCAAAAAAAGCATCACTTCCAAGAGCAAAATACGAGACCTTAAGAACGAGCCCTTGGATTTCCCCTCTCACGTGCCCTAGAATCGATTTCTCTTCCGAATCAACCTTTTCCATTGGGTAGTATGAATTAACTTATCCAAACTCAATTGTGACAGATACGCAAGGATTGGATTTGACAAAATGGCAAGAAATAAGCTTCAAAAGCTTCAATTGGTAAAATGACTATTTTCTCAAAGCAGGAAACAACGCTTTCATGCAATCTAGTATATTCGGAGATAGAAAAAATTGCATATTTTTACCCTCATTCAATGCTTGACAAATCATCGTAGAAGAGATATCCATCACGGGGACATCCTGTAAATAATGAACATGTTCAGGTAAGACAGCATCTTCAAGCACATAGCCCGGTCTAGGATACACTAACAACCGGTAATCAGCCACTAACTGAGCAGCATGCTTCCAATGTGAAAACAGCAGCCAATTATCTAGACCAATAAGCAATTTAAAATGATAAGTCGGATGTTGGCGCTGTAGCATCTCAAGAGTCTGATACATATAGTTCGGGCGTGGCAAATCAAACTCAATCGTAGAGACCTTGAATTTAGCATAATCGCCGATAGCCAATCGGACCAGTTTGAGTCTCGTCTCAGCATCCAAAAGACTTGCTGCTTCCTTCAAAGGATTCAAAGGAGAAACCACAAACCATACCTCATCCACATATCCCTGTTCCACAATCCAATTAGCCAACGCAGTATGACCAATATGAATAGGATTAAATGAGCCTCCAAATATTCCGATATTCTTCGATGTATGTTCTTCGGTCATGAGTTTTTTGTTGAAAAAGCAGTTAGTTCTTTTCGAGAAATGAAGTGATAATCTGATAAGCTCTCTCTTCGGCCTGACTTAAGTCATCATTGATGACCACTTCATCAAACTGAGAAGCGAAACTCAATTCATATTCCGCACGTGCGATACGGTCATTGATGACTTCTTCAGAGTCAGTAGCACGTCCTTCGAGACGATGACGCAATTCTTCGATACTCGGTGGCTGGATAAATAGAGCTAGACATTGATCACCAAAGAGTTGTTTCACACGGATTGCTCCCTCTACATCCAAGTCCAATACGACACTATGCCCTGCTGCGAGCTGGGTGTCAACCTGAGAACGGAGCGTCCCATAGAATCGTCCTGGATAGACTTCATTGTATTCGAGTAAGTCCCCCTCCTCAATCGCTTGTCTAAAAGCCGCTTCTGAGAGAAAGAAATACTCGACTCCGTTCTTTTCACTACCTCGTGGTGGACGACTCGTCGCTGAGATAGAGAAATGCATATCGATTCCTCGCGCGAACAAAGCATTGATAATTGTCGATTTGCCAGACCCTGAAGGGGCAGAAAATAAGATTAATTTACCTGATGTCATATTATCTTGATTTTACAATACGTTGAGCACTTGCTCTTTGATTTGTTCCAACTCATCTTTCATCAAAACGACTAATTTCTGCATCTCTTGTTGATTGCTCTTAGAACCAAGTGTATTGATTTCACGACCCATCTCCTGAGAGATAAATCCCAACTTCTTACCCAAGGCACCCTCTTCTTTGATTGTCTCTAAGAAATAGCTAAGGTGATTGGCTAAGCGCTGTTTCTCCTCGTGAATATCTAGCTTCTCTATATAGTAAATCATCTCTTGTTCGAAACGATTCTTATCATAGTCTGCCTTAACGACTTTCTCTAGATTATCTTCGATACGGGCTCTGATACGGGCTACTCGATCAGTCTCAAAAGGTTCTACCTCAGTTAAGTAATGCCCGATCTTACGTACATTCTCTTCAAAACGAGTAGACAAGGCATCACCTTCTTGACTTCGGAAAGCGACAAATTGATTGACTGCTTCGTCCAATGCTTCGATGATAGCTTTTTGGTCATCGGCAGAAATCTCGTCCAATTCATCCTTGACCTGTACATCAGGCATACGCATCGCTGACTCAAATAAAGTATTGTCTGAGACGTGCAAACCGCTTGCTTGAGAAGCTTCACGAAGGATAGCAACATATCTGGCCAATGCCTCAGCATCTACTTTTATTCCTTGAGTCTCTAGATCTTGCTCCATCCATACGTTGACTTCAATCTTACCACGAAGCAATACCTCTTTAGCTCTACTTCTGATGGCTTGTTCTAGGAAATCACGTAAAAGACTTGACATACGGATATTTAGGTCTAGGTTTTTGCTATTTACTGCACGAAGTTCGATATAAACTTGTCTGCCAGGAATAGCAGCTACGGCTTTACCGTAACCTGTCATTGATTGAATCATGATACTATTTTTTATATTTCTTACAAAAGTAAGCGTTTTCCTCGAATATATGAACGTATTCTTCTAAAAATGCGTTATATTTGCATTATTATCTCACACTCGAAAATATTCACATGTCTAGTATATTATGTATTGAAACTTCCACCTCGGCTTGCTCTGTAGCTTTGAGCCAGGATGGAGCAAATGTATTTGATGTCTCACACACCAAAGAAGCTAAACACGCCACAATACTTGGTGGCTATATAGATCAGGCATTGTCATATGCCAAAGAACATGACATCACTATCGATGCAGTAGCCGTCAGTAGTGGACCAGGTAGTTACACAGGATTGCGTATAGGGGTATCCATGGCTAAAGGCATCTGCTATGCTTTGCAGATTCCATTGATTAGCATCCCTACCCTTGAACTCCTATGTGTGCCTCTATTGCTACAAGTCGAAGATGCGGACCAAGCTCGTTTCATCCCTATGCTAGATGCTCGTCGGATGGAAATATACACTGCGGTCTATGATTTCGCACTGACTCCTATTGAAGAAACAAATGCTCGAGTGATTGAGGAAAATAATTATTTGCATTACTTAGATGCGGGACCCGTTTACTTTATCGGTAATGGCGTAGAAAAGTGCCAAGAGATATTGAAACATCCAAATGCTCATTTCTTTTCCAAAAGCATCCCCTTAGCGAAATGGATGCACCCTCTTGCCGAGCGCAAACTAATTGATAACAAGACTGAAGATGTAGCTTACTTCGAACCTTTCTATTTGAAAGAGTTTGTCGCTACGGTCAGCAAAAAGAAATTATTATAGAAAAGAATGAATAAAATGAACATGCAACAATACAATACACAATTAGAAAAATTGCCCTTACCTGAATACGGTAGAAGTATTCAAAATATGGTCAATCACTGTCTAACTGTAGAAGATAAAGATGAACGACAATCGTGCGCTGAAACGATTATCAGCATCATGTCAAATATCTATCCCGATTTGAAAGACAACGCTGATTTTGTCCCTATGTTATGGGATCATTTGGCGATTATGTCCAATTACAAATTAGATATCACCTATCCATGTGAAATCATCCCTCAAGATAAATTCCACTCGAAGCCAGATGCGATTCCTTTTGATAACAGAAAGATACCTTATCGTCATTATGGTAAACTAATCGTCCAATTAATTAAGAAAACGGCTGAGATGCCTGACAATGATGAACGAGATTATCTTTTGATGATTATCGTCTTGCAGATGAAGAAATTCTTACTTACATGGAATAGAGAAGCTTGTTCTAACGAGAAGATTGCTGATGATTTGGAAGAATTGTCGAACAAGAAATTAACGCTTACACAAGCAGTATATGAGCTGATGTTGGAACATGAACACCTATTGCCAGCTAATACGACAGTGAACAATCACTCGAACGGACAGCGACGTAAGCAATCATCTAACAATGGTAAGAGACCTATTCAGAAAAGGATCCCGAAAAATAACCAGAAGAGATACAACCAACGTAAACGTTAACCTGAAAAACGATTTTTATGGCTTCATTTGTTATTGAAGGAGGGCATAGTCTTAAGGGAACAATCGTTCCGCAAGGGGCCAAAAATGAGGCACTACAAATTATATGTGCCACGCTACTCACTGACCAAAAGGTCACTATAGAAAATATACCGGATATATTAGATGTCAACAATCTGATTGCACTCATTCAAGATATGGGAGTAGAGGTGTGCAAACTAGCCTCAGGAACCTACAGTTTCCAAGCTAAGGATATATCATCTGATTTTATAGAAAGCAAAACTTTTCTCGATAGATGTGCCACACTCCGTGGTTCTGTCATGCTCATCGGTCCTATGATAGCTCGATTTGGCAAAGCGATAATCGCTAAACCAGGAGGCGATAAAATCGGACGTAGACGTATCGATACGCATCTATTGGGTATCGAAAAACTAGGTGCCTCATTCATCTTCGATGAAGAAGGAGGCAAATATTCACTGTGCGCAGACAAGCTTAAGGGAACAGATATGCTCCTAGAAGAGGCTAGTGTCACGGGAACAGCAAATATCTTGATGGCAGCAGTCATGGCTGAAGGTACGACGACTATATACAATGCGGCATGTGAGCCTTATCTTCAACAGTTATGCAAGATGCTTTGTCGGATGGGAGCGAAAATAGAGGGGATTGCTTCTAATCTCCTTACAATTCATGGTGTAGAGCGATTAGAAGGATGCAATCATCGAATCCTCCCTGACATGATTGAAGTAGGTAGTTTTATCGGAATGGCTGCTATGACAAAGAGTGAACTACTAATCAAGGATGTAGCAATCAAGGAACTAGGGGTGATTGTCAATAGCTTCCGACGTTTAGGTATTATTATCGAACAACAAAACGATGATTTATATATCCCTAGACAGGAGCATTATACGATTGAGAGTTTCATCGATGGATCTATCATGACACTTTCGGATGCTCCATGGCCAGGATTGACTCCTGACCTCTTGAGCGTATTGCTCGTGACAGCTACGCAAGCCAAAGGAAGTGTATTGATTCATCAGAAGATGTTTGAAAGTAGACTTTATTTTGTCGATAAGTTGATTGATATGGGGGCGCAGATTATATTGTGCGATCCACATAGAGCTGTAGTCATCGGACATGACCGTCAGTTCAAATTGCGCAACAAAGAGATGACTTCTCCTGATATCAGAGCAGGAATAGCACTACTGATTGCCGCCATGAGTGCTGAAGGAGTCAGTAAGATTCACAATATAGAACAGATAGATAGAGGTTACCAAGATATAGAGGGACGTCTCAATGCCATCGGAGCAAAGATTACTCGAATAGATTAAAATAAAAATAATAGAATGATTGCCAAAGAAGATGTATTTGAAATTGGTCAGATTACTAGACCGCACGGTTTAGGGGGTGAAGTAAATTTCACGTTCACAGATGATGTTTTTGACCGAGTAGATTGTGATTATCTTATCATCGAGATGGATGGGATATTGGTTCCTTTTTTTGTCGAAGAATATCGCTTTCGAAAATCGGATACAGCTCTATTGAAGTTTCTTGATGTGGATGATCAAGAGACAGCCAAACAGTTCACGAATAAACCTGTATTCTTTCCAAAAAAATTCTCTGATGGAGAGAAGCCAGCAGATTTCACTTGGGACTTTTTCATTGGATTTACCCTTTTCGATGAGAAGATGATACTCAAGGGTGTTATAAAAGACGTAGATACTAGTACACCAAACACATTATTTGGTGTCGAGACACCTAATCAGGAAGAACTACTTATCCCAGCACATGAAGATATGATTATAGATATTGACCCTGACAAACGTGTCCTTAAAATGAACCTTCCAGATGGTTTAGTCTAAGTTTACTATTCGTTCATAATAAAAAAAGAAAAAGCAGAACCTCATTAACAAAAAAACAGTATATTTGGAGGTGAATTCAATAACGACAAAAATGAAACAGACTATTCAAAACGAAGATCAGATTAAGGAAGCTATCCATAAGGTCATAAATACTTTCGGAGGACGTGCTGCAGGCACTGAAGCAACTACTGATATATATATCCGCATAGAGAACGAAGATGAGAACCAACTCCTATTTCTTGATGATGACAGCAACGTGCTAGCACGATGCCCTACTCCTACATCAGAATTTGATGAGTTGTCACAACTCATAGAACCGCTTAGCAAGATCATTGGTCAACTTGACCAAGAAGGGGTATTTAAAGATATACGCATCTTGACTCCTTTTAGTTTTCTACTCGATGACGAAAAGGATATCTATGACATATATGTCGTAGATGAAGATACTCTCGTAGTCAATGAAACACTACTAGAAGGACTCGAAGATGACTTAAACGATTTCTTAAAAGACTTGTTAGATAACTAATCTTTTAACTGTTTAGGTTCGATAAGAACAAAAAAATTAAGCCACATAAGTAATTACTTATGTGGCTTAATTTTTTGTATATCGTATCTGTGGACGATTTGAGCAGTTACGATTTCGTCAAAGGAACGGTAAAGAAGAAAGTACTTCCTTCTCCCTTTTTCGTCTCAAACCATAGTTCACCACCATTTTTATTGACAAAATCTTTACATAAGAGCAGTCCTAAGCCAGAACCTTCTTCGTTGTTCAAGCCGAAAGTACTGTAATGGGTATCTTCGTGAAGTAACTTCTTCTGCCCTTCATCATCGATTCCACAACCTTGATCCTGAACTGATACCTGAGCAAAGGAATCATCTATCGTCTTGACATCCACAGTAATAGTCGTCTCTTTAGGACTAAATTTCAAGGCATTACTCATAAAGTTACGGATTACGGTCTTGACCATATCTGTATCACAATGAACCATTATCTGCTCTGGTATGTCATGAACGATTTTAATTTTCTTCAATTCTGCAGCAGCATTGTATACTTGCACCACACCTTCTACCGTATCCACGATATTGATATCTTGATACACGACATTGAGTCGTCCTGTCTGACTTTTGGTCCACTTAAGCAAGTTATCAAGCAGAGAGAACACTTCTTCTGTTGTTTTATTCGCCGTATTGAGTAAGTCATACAGCTCCTCACCGATTACTTCGGTAGGAAGATTGATTAATAGCATATTCAAGACCATCTTGACGCTCCCAATAGGAGATCTTAGATCATGAGCAATCACAGAATAGAGTTTGTCACGGGCACTGATAGTTCGTTGTAATTCTTTATTTTGTCTAGAGATGATACGTCGAGCTGTAATCAATGATATTTGATGTTTTACTCTGATGAGCAACTCTTCCTTGTTGAAAGGTTTCGAGATAAAATCATTTGCTCCTACTTGGAAACCTTTAACAATATCTGAAGTATTATTAAGTGCAGTCAAGAAGATGATTGGAATCCCTGCCGTTTCTTTGTCTTTCTTGAGGCGCTCACAGACCTCGAAACCATCCAAGTCTGGCATCATGACATCGAGTAAAATCAAATCGGGTTTCTCTTCTAGGACTTGAGACAATGCTTCTGTTCCATTGTTTGCCGTTACGATGTTATACTTTTCATTCTTCAAAAGTACTTTCAATAGCAGCACATTGGAGATTACATCATCCACGATTAATATCTTATTGTCAGAAGGTTTTATTTCCATAATACAAGAAGTTTGTTTGTTTTTTTCTTAGTTAGTATTCGTTATAGTCTAGCCCTTAAATGTAGTCAACATACGATTCAACCCTTCTTCCAATTGTACTTGAGGTTCCCAATCCAGCATCTTTCGCGCAAGCGTAATATCTGGTTGACGTTGCTTTGGGTCATCTAATGGGATAGGCTTAAAAATCAAATTTGATTTTGAATTAGTCAGCTCCATAATCTTCACTGCTAATTCTTTTATTGTAAATTCAGTAGGATTACCGATATTTACTGGACCGATAAAATCATCAGCTGTATTCATCATACGAATCATGCCTTCGATGAGGTCATCAATATACTGGAAACTTCGAGTTTGACTTCCATCACCATAGATGGTGATATCTTCTCCTCGTAGAGATTGACCGACAAAATTAGTGACCACACGACCGTCATGAGGTTGCATACGAGGTCCATAGGTATTGAAGATTCGGATAATCTTCACTTTTGTTTTTCGCTCACGATTGTAATCAAAAAACAAAGTCTCAGCAGCACGTTTCCCTTCATCATAGCAAGAACGAATCCCTACGGTATTCACATTGCCCCAATAGCTTTCGGTCTGAGGATGTACGATAGGGTCTCCATAAACTTCGCTAGTAGAGGCTTGTAGTATCTTTGCATTTACCTCTGAAGCTAAATCAAGCATGTTAATCGCTCCTAGAATAGAAGTACGAATCGTTTTGATGGGGTCATGTTGGTAATGAACAGGACTAGCGGGACAAGCCAAATTATAGATCTCGTCTACAATCGCTTGGTAAGGAACTGTGACGTCATGTCTTACTAATTCAAAGTGTTTATTCCCTAATAAATGGAGTATATTGTCTTTACTACCTGTAAAGAAATTATCTAAACAGATGACATCATGGCCTTCATTTATTAATCGTGTACATAAGTGGGAACCTATAAAACCAGCTCCTCCGGTTACTAATATTCGTTTCATTACCTCTGTATATAAAAGAAAGCTTACGTGCATTCCTACACAAAAATACCTTTTTCTTGATGATTACACAAATATAAACTTGAATATTTTAATACTATGAATGTTTATCTTATTTTTGTGATATGACAAATTATGAATTGACATCGAAATACAAACCTACTGGGGACCAACCTGAAGCAATCAAACAATTGGTGGATGGGATAAGCCATAATATCCCTGCCCAAACCTTGCTTGGAGTGACTGGATCTGGTAAAACATTTACAGTAGCCAATGTAATAGCTCAAGTAAATAAGCCTACACTGATACTGAGTCACAACAAAACATTGGCTGCACAGTTGTACAGTGAGTTCAAGTCTTTCTTCCCGAACAATGCCGTTGAATATTATGTCTCTTACTATGACTACTATCAGCCAGAGGCGTATTTGCCAAACTCTGATACGTATATAGAGAAGGATTTGCAAATCAACGAAGAGATAGACCGACTTCGCTTGTCTGCCACCTCACAACTCTTGTCTGGGCGTCAAGATGTCATCGTAGTGAGTTCTGTCTCATGTATCTATGGTATGGGTAATCCGAGCGATTTCTATGAAAATGTCATCGATGTGGCTCAAGGGAAACCTTATAATATGACTCATTTTCTACATCAGCTAGTGGAGTGCCAATACCAACGCAATGACATCGAATTGAAACGAGGTTGCTTCCGTGTCAAAGGAGATACCGTAGACATCTATCTTGCTTATGAGGAGATGGTCATAAGAGTTGTATTCTGGGGAGATGAAATAGATGAAATCTCACAAGTGAATCCTGTAGATGGTCATCTTATAGAGCGGATGGATGTGTATAAGATTTATCCTGCTAATCTTTTTATGACAACCAAAGAGAGTCAAAAAAGAGCTATTCATGCTATCGAAGATGATTTGCTGAAACAATATAATTATTTCGAATCGATAGGGAAACCTTACGAAGCCAAACGCTTGATGGAACGGGTTACTTATGACTTGGAAATGATACGAGAACTCGGTCACTGCTCGGGGATAGAGAACTATTCGCGGTATTTTGACGGTAGAGAATCTGGAACAAGACCTTATTGTTTACTGGATTTCTTCCCTGAGGATTTCTTGATGGTCATCGATGAAAGTCATGTTAGTATCCCTCAGATTAGGGCTATGTATGGTGGAGATAAGGCTAGAAAGACCAATCTTGTAGAATATGGATTCAGGTTACCTGCTGCCATGGACAACCGTCCTTTGAAATTTGAGGAGTTTGAACAACTTACTCCCGAAATGATTTATGTCAGTGCGACGCCGGCTGATTATGAATTGCAACGTAGTGGAGGTGTCATCGTCGAACAGGTGATTCGTCCTACAGGTGTGTTGGACCCTATCATTGAGGTCAGACCGACTAAGAACCAGATTGATGACCTCATGGAGGAGATTCAACTAAGGATAGAGAGACATGAACGTACATTGGTTACGGCATTGACCAAACGGATGGCAGAGGAATTGACTGAATATCTTCTGAATCATCGTATCCGTACTAACTATATCCATAGCGATGTGGATACCCTAGATCGAGTAAAAATCATAGGTCAATTGCGAGAAGGTATCTTTGATGTATTGGTGGGGGTCAACCTGCTTCGAGAGGGATTAGACTTACCTGAAGTATCACTAGTCGCTATATTAGATGCTGACAAAGAAGGCTTCTTGAGGTCTCATCGGTCATTGACTCAGACTGTCGGACGGGCTGCACGTAATGTAAATGGTATAGCTATTATGTATGGGGATCGTGTCACCGATAGCATGCGGCTGACCATCGATGAGACACAGCGAAGACGTGCTAAACAGAAAGCATATAATGAAGAACATGGCATCGTCCCTCAACAGATAGTCAAAGACAATTCTTCTGTATTTAGTCAAAAAGAAGGCGATGAAAAATCCGATCAATATTCCGCTGACGGATATTCTTTGGGCACTGATGACCGTAATTTGATGGCTGGTGAAGACCCTATCATCAAGGTGATGAGTAATGAGCAATTGCAGAAATCCATAGAGCACACTCGTAAACAAATGAAAAGAGCAGCAAAAGACTTGGATTATGTCAGTGCTGCTCAATATAGAGATGAACTCATTAAGATGGAAAAATTCTTAGAAGAAAAAATGAGTCATTAGTTTTTTTCCTTGATTAATCCGATGCGATAACCGACAAGCAGTTTACGCAAGTCTTGTATCTGCTTGTTCAAGACATGCCCCTTGTCGGTATCACGTACACGCATTCGTTGGGAAGTGAATTCCAATAAGAAGCTAGTCGATTTGATATCTGCTCCTTCGTCTATCGCCTTTTTTGTGGACTCGAAAGGTTCGTGCTGTACGAGCTGTAATCCGTGAGAATGGTAAACCAAAGTATAGCCAGCAATCCCTGTGGTAGAGCGATAGGCTTTGGAAAATCCTCCATCGATAACAATCAGTTTTCCGTCTGCCTTGAGTGGGCTTTCTCCTTTTGATTGCTTCACTGGTACATGACCATTGATGATATGAGAGTCTTTGATAGGCATATCAAATTCTTTGAATATTTGATTGCACATCTCTGGGTCATCTCGGAATGTATAGTAGTATCCTTTGACCTCTTTACGGATGTCCTTGTCTTTCAAGAAATAATTTTCAAAAGTTGCCATCTTATCTTTATCAAATAGAGGTGAGTTTTTTCCGCACCAAAGATACCACATATAGTCACGAGCAGATTCTACATCCTCGTGGTCTCTATCGATATCCAGTTCTTCGTGGTCAAAATAAGCAATCCGTACCATAGAATCGACTTTCTCGAGCAATTGCTTCCCTTTGAAAATCTCGCCTTCAATTTCTACTTCCTTAAAAGAGCCGTCTTTATTTAGTGGTATAGAGGCATGAAAGAGGAGATTACTGTTCACGACTAAAAACATGCTTCCATATTTCAAGAGACAAGCCATATGCTTCTTCATACGGTCACTTTTGGCAAATGAAGTATGTAACTTCTGCACGAGTAAGTCTTCTTCGAGAGATAGCTTACATGGGTCTTTGGGATCTATAGTCGGGAAATTGGTATCGACCATCTCATATTCTTTCCCAGCAATAGTTACTGTTCCTTTGTCGAGATTCATCTTATCGAGATGTAATCGACTTTGCATCTCATATTCTGGATGTTTCTTTATCAAGTTAGCTTCTAGCTTAAACTGAATGATGGCTATCGCCTTGTGCATCTGAGCAATCAGACGAATATCTTTATCCTTGTACTTGGCACTGCTTTGGACCCCGCGTGGCATAAATGGAGTACATGGGTCGTCACCGTATACATCCATAGCAAAAGTAGCTAATGGAAGCATGTTGATACTGTATCCATATTCCAAAGGGTCTAAATTACCATAACGCAACGAGATGCGAATAGCGTTTGCCATAGAAGCATCATTGCCAGATGCAGCCCCCATCCACAATATATCATGGTTTCCCCATTGAATATCAAAGTTGTGATAATGACGTAAACGTTCGACTATCTTATGTGCACCATTACCTCTATCATAGATATCACCTACTATATGGAGGGAGTCAATCGCTAATTGCTGAATGAGATTACACATCGCTTCGATAAATTCATCTGCACGTTTGGTCGAGATGATCGTCGCAATAATCTGATTGGTATAGGCTTGCTTATCCACGTGTTGCTGACTGCCTTCGTGTAGCAATTCTTGAATGATATATGAGAAGTCTTTTGGAAGTGCTTTGCGTACTTTTGAGCGGGTATATTTTGAGGATACATTCTGACATACTTTGACCAATTGGTTTAGAGTCGTCATATACCAGTCATCTAAGTCGGTTTCTACTTCTTTGACACGATTCAATTTCTGTACTGGATAGTAAATCAATGTACAGATATCTCGTTTCACTGATTCACGTAATGTCTGACCGAAAATCTCTTCTACTTTACGACGAACAGTGCCTGAGGCATTTTTCAGTACGTGTTCGAAGGCTTCATTTTCGCCATGAATATCACTCAGAAAATGTTCCGTTCCTTTTGGCAAATTGAGAATTGCTTCTAGATTAATGATTTCTGTACTAGCATGTCCGATAGTAGGGAAACTCCGAGACAATAGCTTGAGGTAGCGCATATCTTCAATGATGCTCTCGGGAGTAATCAAACTTAATGGAGTCATATTGTATGGGTATTACTTAATTAAATAGTTCTTTTCACTGCAAAGTTACAGTTTTTTATTTTACTTAGAGCTACAGCAATCTTCATTTTTTAAAGATTGGTTCTCTATTTTTACATTTATTCGTACCTCATGGAACTTGCAGGATTGATCCGTGCAATCATATAAGTAGGTAGAATCATGATGAATATCGAAACGAACAATGTACCTATATTGATGAGTAACCATGAACGAAAGGAAATCTCCATCGGTACATAATTTACATAATAGGTGGCGGGATCTAAACTGAAGACATGCCAATAATTCTGCACAAAATAGATGACACCTGCAAAGAGATTGCCTATGACCATCCCTTGTGCAATCAAAAATACAGATAAGCTGAGAAACAGTTTTCGGACGGACCGATTAGACATGCCGAGTGCCTTGAAGAGACCAATCATCTGTGTATGTTCTAAGATGATGATTAGTAATCCAGAAATCATAGTTACCCCTGCTACACCAAGCATCAGGAATAAGATGACTACTACATTGATATCAAGCAGGTCGAGCCATCCAAATAATTGAGGATGTAAATCACGAAGTGATTGCACGAAATAATGCCCTCCATGTCCATCGGGGACATTGGTATATTGAATCCGCATATTGTCTGCAACGACCGCCTTATCAGCATCGGAAGTTAAGTTTACTTCCAACCCGCTGACTTGATGACTATCCCACCCGCTTAAGCGCTGTATGAGGTATAAATCTACGAGCATATAGGTCTCGTCATATTGAGAGAAACCAGTGTCATAAATCCCTACAATCTTAAGTTTACGCGCTCGTATATGATCTGTTACGAAATAAAGTAATAGTTTGTCGTTCAATTTCAAATGCATCTTACGTGCTAGCGTCTTAGACAAGACTATTTGATTGGTATAACAAGAGTCGGAGAAGACAGGAATAGTGCCTTCGACTAAATGGTCTTTGAAAAACGAATGGTCAAATTCAGGACCTAATCCCTTGGCTACTGCTCCTTGAAAAGCCTCATCCGTTTTTATCATTGCTGGTTTTGTCGCATAGCGTTGGATCGTAGATACGCTCGGAAAATCCTTTCTGATACGGTTATCTAAACTATCGGTAACCCATATGGGAAGGGTCTCGTACGATACGGCAGCATCAAAATTGGCGATTTGTACATCAGCTCCAAATCCAGCTAACCGAACTTTAATCTGATGCTTAAATCCTGATACGACGGCTACAGATAGAAGGATGATGGCCAATCCAAAAGCAATACCTAATAGCGCAATACGTACCGCTGGAGCTGCTCCACCTTTTTGGGTAGAACCGCCACTATAAATACGACGAGATAAGAAGAAGTTGTAAGACACGATATTGAGTAGATAAGTTAGTACTTCAAAATAGTCACTATTTCAGACGGTTATTATACACTTCAAGAGCCTTGCCCAATATAAACAAGGCACGTTGGAGTTCTTCTTTGGCTGTGACATAAGCGATACGAACTTGATTTTTCCCTTCATTGGGAGTCGTATAAAAACCCGATGCTGGAGCCATCATGACGGTTTCTCCTTCATATTCAAAATCACTCAGACACCAAGCACAGAAGTCATCACTATCTTCTACGGGCAGGCGAGCTATCGTATAAAAGGATCCCATAGGTATAGGGGAATAGACCCCCGGGATTCTGTTGAGCCCGTCGATGAGACAGTTGCGTCTTTCTACATATTCATCATAGCAGTTGCGCATATATTCTTCACTAGCGTCTAATGATGCTTCAGCAACAATCTGACCAATCAATGGAGGGGATAAACGTGCCTGACAGAATTTCATCACTGCATCGCGCACAGTTTTGTTTTTAGTAATTAGGGCACCTACTCGGATACCACATTCAGAATATCTCTTAGATACTGAATCGATAAGCACCACATTCTGCTCGATGTCTTTCAAATGGCAAGCAGAGATATAGGGACTTCCGGTATAGATAAATTCACGATATACTTCATCGGAGAAGAGGAAGAGGTCATATTTCTTAACCATCTTACGTATCTGTTCCATCTCCTTTCGCGTATAGAGATAGCCAGTAGGATTATTTGGATTACAGATTAAGATACCTCGTGTACGTTCATTGATTAATTTTTCAAATGCGTGAACCGGAGGTAAGGAAAATCCTTGTTCGATACTGCTTGAAATCGTTCGTATCTTTGCACCAGCAGAAATCGCAAATGCCATATAATTAGCATAGGCGGGTTCGGGTACAATGATTTCATCTCCCGGATTGAGGCAAGACATAAAAGCAAAGAGAACTGCTTCTGATCCGCCTGTAGTAATGATGATATCATCAGCATCTAAGTTGATATCATACTTGGCATAATAACCACAAAGCTTCTCGCGGTATGACTTATACCCATCACTAGGACTGTATTCGAGAGTATCGCGTTTGACATTCTTCAATGCGACCATGGCTTCTGGAGGTGAAGGCAAATCTGGTTGACCGATATTGAGGTGATGTACATGTACTCCTCGTTCCTTGGCAGCATTAGCTAATGGAGCTAATTTACGAATTGGTGATTGAGGCATCTCAATCGCTCTATTAGAAATATTTGGCATAATCTATGTGTTACTTTTTACAGTCCATTGTATCGTTTATACATTTCCTTGGTCAATCTCGTCTAACTCTAACCATCTCATTTCTTTCTCGTCAATAAGATCATTTATTATCGGTAGACGTTTACTTGCTTTGGTCAATTCATCGACATCCAAAGAACCAGATGAGAATTTTGCTTCAATCGCTTTTTTCTCTTGTTCTAATGAAGCAATTTCTTTATTCAACGTTTCAAGCTCCCGCTTTTCTTTGTAGGACAACTTACGAGCATTATTGACACGGACTCTACCCGATTTGGTCACGATGGCACCTTCTGGGATAGCAGATTCTGCTAAACCTGAGTTGGCATTATCATCCGAACTCTCATTTTTTGTTTTTCGGCTTCCCTCGTTAGCTTTGATCGATTTCTCTTGAAGCCCTTTCCAATTGCGATACTGCGTATAGTTTCCAGGAAAATCTTTGATTTCTCCTTCTCCGCTGAAGACCATCAAGTGGTCGACAACTTTATCCATGAAGTAACGGTCGTGAGAGACGACGATAACGCAACCTTGGAAAGTTTGCAAATATTCTTCTAAAATATTAAGGGTCACAATATCAAGGTCATTGGTGGGCTCATCTAAAACTAAGAAATTGGGATTTGTCATCAATATGGTACAGAGGTATAGTCGTCGCCGCTCTCCACCGGACAACTTCGCAACATAACTATGCTGTGTGTCTGGAGTGAAGAGGAAGTATTGCAACAGCTGTGAGGCAGTCATGGTACGTCCATCAGCTAACTTGATTACTTCAGCAATATCCTGAACGACTTCAAGCACTTTCATCTTGTCATCAAATTGTAAACCATCTTGAGAATAATAGCCAAAGCGTACCGTTTCTCCTAGGTCAATCTCTCCAGAATCTAGAGGTACATTACCTAATAGCATCTTAATAAAGGTCGATTTTCCGGTACCGTTGTTACCTACTATACCCATCTTTTCATAGCGAGAGAACAGATAATTAAAGTCTTTGAGAATCACTTTATCTCCAAAAGCCTTGTATAAGTGTTTCGCTTCAAATATCTTTTTACCAATGTAAGTGGATTTCACATCAAGTGTCACTTGCCTATTTTGCATCTTCTGCTTGGCTACTTTCTCGAGCTCAAAGAATGCATCTTCACGGTATTTCGCTTTATGTCCCCTAGCTTGGGGCATACGACGCATCCATTCGAGTTCGGTACGGTACAAGTTATTGGCGCGGTCAATCTCCACGGAACGAGCGTTGATACGTTCTTGACGCTTCTCTAAGTAATAACTGTAATTTCCTTGATAGGAATAAGCTTGATGATTATCTATCTCTAGAATCGAATTGCATACTCTATCTAAGAAATAACGGTCGTGAGTGACCATCAGTAAGGATTTTGTTTGACGTTGAAGATATCCTTCTAACCATTCGGTCATGTCTAGATCCAAATGGTTAGTTGGTTCATCAAGAATCAACATATCGGCTTCTGAGATGAGTGCACTCGCCAAAGCTACACGTTTTAATTGCCCTCCACTAAGTGTCTCGACTTTTTGATTCAAGTCATTGATATTGAGCTGTGTAAGCATCTGCTTAGCCTTGAGTTCGTACTCTGCTGATTTGCCATGAAGACAAGCTTCGAGGACCGTTGTCCCAAGTTTGTATTTTGGATCTTGCTCTAGATACCCTACTGTCAAATCATTTCTGAAAGTTATATTTCCTGATTCATATCCTTCTTTGTCGGTTAGGATATTGAGCAATGTAGATTTACCTGTCCCATTTTGAGCAATCAGACCGATTCGGTCACCTTGGTTTACTCCAAATGACAATCCGTCAAAAAGCACAAGATCACCAAATCGTTTATTTAAACGCTCTACTTGTAAATGTGGAGTTGGAGCCATAGTTTGTAATTGTATATTATTGTTTATAAAATAGAAAGGGCAGAATCAATGAAATAATTCTTCGATAGCTCCTTCGTAAATCTCTTTAAAATTAATGTCTTCGCCTCGTTTCTTACGGCTCCAAACTAATTTCAAGGGGTCTACGACAGTATCTGTACCTTGTCTCCTTAAGACTGGTGCTTCACGATTGCCATCGATCAAGCTACACCATTCTAATCCATCTATCTCATTCATCATGATGACACAAAGAATGATGCCTAACGAAATCCATGGTGTTCGTTTCTTACCCGAAAATGAGGCAACACCGATCGCTCGTTGTAATTTGTCTAAATCTTCTTCTAGTCCTTGAAAATCGGTATCGAGTTGTTCTTTGACTAGTTGCTGAGTCCATTCAAAAGCTTCATTAATCTCGCTAATCTCTGCCACACGTATGGCGATTATCTCTGCAGGATATTTTTTTTCTAATTCACGAGGTTCTAGAGTAGCTATAATAGCTTCTGCCACGGATTTATCTGCTGAAGATAATGAAGTGAAACTCACGACCACTAGGAGTGCTCCAGCAGCTATCTCCCAGCTATGTGTCACAAATTCTTGCTCATCTTCTTCAAATAGTTCTTGATAATAAGCTGCTTGAAAGGCTCCTACGGTCACTCTTGATGCTGAAGGATTGTGAATGAGGCATTGACGCATGCTCTCAGGGCCAAACTGATGATTGCCTTTTTCTTGATAAGCTGATATGCGAAAGTTACCATCCCACACATCTGGGTTGTAAAATAAAAAGCTCTCTGTAGAATCTTCAAACTCACTCCAAGTACTTGGATACTGTATAGCGAACCAACCACCAGGTGCAATAAAACGTTTTGTTTCAACCATCATAGCTTATGTCTGTTTTTTTTGTTTATATGAGATACAAAAATAGAGCTATTTTGCGACAAATCCAATAAAAGGACTCTTCTTTGCTGATAAATAAAGCATTTTGTAAACCTTTATACGAATTAATCTGCCACGTGGTGATAGGACGAGTATAAAAGAAGCGCATAGCCTACGAAAAGGCTATGCGCTTAGAGATAGACACGATTATCATGAAGAAGCATCGATAGCTACTTCCATAAGGTTTTTATTTTTGGTTTTCAGGACGTAATTTACGTACAACAGCACCTGTACGCCACATTTCACTTTCATGAAGTTGTTTCAATTCGTTGTCCAATCCTTCTCTGTAATCGGGTTTCGAGTTGGTGTCGATAGATCGTTGCGCTTCATTGCCACTTTTCACTTCAGCATATAGTTTCTCAAATACGGGTTTCACTGCATCATGAAATGGAACCATCCAATCAAGAGCTCCTCGCTGAGCTGTAGTAGAACAGTTTGCATACATCCAATCCATTCCTTTGGCTGCAAATAAAGGCATCAATGACTGTGTCAATTCTTCCACTGTCTCATTGAAGGCTTCAGATGGGGTATGCCCATTGGCACGTAACACTTCAAACTGAGCAAGCAACAGCCCTTGGATAGCGCCCATAAGGGTACCTCGTTCACCTGTCAAATCAGAATACACCTCGCGTTCGAAAGTTGTTTCAAACAAATAACCAGATCCGACTCCGATACCTAATGCGACGACGCGGTCCCATGCTTTACCTGATGCATCTTGGAAGATAGCGAAACTAGAATTAAGTCCTCTGTTCTCCAAAAACATAGTTCGCAATGAAGTACCCGAGCCTTTTGGAGCTACCATGATTACATCGATATCTTTTGGAGGTACTATCTTAGTACGTTCTTTATAAGTGATACCAAATCCATGTGAGAAGTACAATGCCTTACCTGGAGTCAATTGTTTCTTCACGGTAGGCCAAACTTCGATTTGAGCAGCATCAGACAATAAGTATTCGATAATAGTACCTCGTTTACAAGCTTCTTCGATTTCGAACAGCGTCTCACCTGGTACCCAACCATCAGCTACAGCTTTGTCCCATGTCTTACCTTTTCTTTGACCGACAATTACATTAAACCCATTATCTTTCAAGTTTAGTGATTGACCGGGTCCTTGTACACCATAACCGATGACGGCTATTACTTCTTTTTTAAGGACTTCTTTCGCTTTTGCCAATGGGAATTCTTCACGTGTGACTACGTTTTCTTCTACTCCTCCGAAATTCATTATTGCCATAATTTTACCTATTTAATGATTTGTAATATGTTTATTTTTAAAATAGACTCTTTTTATTATTCAAATTCTAGTAATGATTTTACTGCTGCTTTTCCATCGGGTTTCACGACTTCAAGCATCCACACATCGGGTGCCTTTTCTTGTCGTAAGATTTTGATTTCATCTCCAGCGTAACATTCTGCACTATAAGCTATATCTAAGCGACGCAGTCGGTGTGTCCGATGATAATCCAATTCGAAACAGTTTAGTAGATGTTCTATATAACGCATGCTATTGAGATGACCATTGAGGTCTATATCGCTATAGCAAACGACATGTCTATATACTTCCTCAGGCGCTGTCATCCTAATATGTCCAGGACCTTGGATAGGCACAGTATATTCAGGATACATGTATTGCTTCAACTGTCCGTCATTTACAGATAAAGGATTCAGTGGTCTCCGGGTTTCTAAGTCAATTAGTGCCCAGATTGAAGTCGCAAATCCGATAGCTTTTCCTTCTGGATTGTACATTGCAAATTCACGATTTGTAAACAATCGAGACAATGATGTCGTCCAAGTCTCGAGACTAAAATGATCGTGCTGAACTGGCATCTCATCCATCTCTATAACTAAACGAGACAACACCCAACTAAGTGTCTTGAAAGTCTCAATACCAAAGTTACGTGCATTGGCATGGTTCCCAGCTACATTGAGCAGATGATTGCCTAACACGCCCATCGTCAGGTGTGTGGAAAAATCACAGTGAAAGGGTTCTGCTACAATTTCTTGCTTTAGGACTCTAGAATCCGTTTCTTTTGGTTGTCTGTACGATTCAAATTTCTTCATCTTTTACTATATTCTTTAAAGTTATGCATCCTTGGTCCAACAACTTTCTCGCGAGAGCTTATGCTCTTTGTTTCTGCTTTCGAGAAAATCATCGACATGTTCGAAACTACTTGTTGTGACAACAACTCTTCCAGATCGAACAAATTGCAATATAGTATTAAAATTCCTCAATTCTTCGTATAGGGCAGTAATTTCTTCGTCTACCCCTGACATTTCTAAGATAGAAAAGACCTCATTTACTTCTATGATATGTGCGCTGTATTTACGTATTATCTGTGAGATAGCTGGCTGAGATTTCAAAATATCTGTCGATAGTTTGTACATCGCAATCTCACGATGCATCAGTTCTGAGTCTAAGAAAAAGTGAGCTTGTATCACATCTATATTCTTAGAAATCTGCTGGACGATACGTTCTATATTTATCGCATCTGTCCTAGAAGTTATCGTATATTTATGAACTCCCTTGATAGATGATGCGGATACATTTAACGTCTCAATATTGACTTGACGGCGGGTGAATGCAGCTGTCACCTTATTCAATACGCCCGCTATATTTTCAGAATGTACTATTATCGTATATAATGCTTCTTTCATAATAATCGTTGTTTCTTATGGTTCTAATAACATATCGGAAATAGTTCCACCAATAGGAACCATAGGCATGACATTGCCTTCTTTCTCTACACAGACCTCTAATAGATAGGCCCCATCATAAGATAACATCTCAGCTATTGCTTCATTTATTTGCTCTTCTGATACCACTCGTTTACTTTTTATGCCATAAGCATCTGACAGTTTGAGGTAATCAGGATTTTCCATCGGGGTGAAGGAATAGCGTTTCTTGAAAAACATTTCTTGCCACTGTCTCACATTTCCTAAATAGCTATTGTTCAAGATGACCATCTTCACAGGACATTGTTGCTCCATGATGGTTCCTAATTCTTGAATCACCATCTGAATGCCTCCGTCTCCGGTCATCAGCACAACTGGCTTCTTATCGTCATGGTTTACTTGACGGTTTCCGTATATAGCACCAATGGCAGCGGGTAATCCGAATCCCATCGTACCAAGTCCTCCTGAAGTAACTAGGCTTCTGGGATGAGTATACCTAAAGTATCGAGACGAAAGCATCTGATTCTGACCGACATCTGTGACAAGGATAGCCTCATCATGTGCCGCTTGACTGACTAGTCGGGCTACCTGCCCCATGCGGAGAGCGCCGTCTGGGGTCGAACATAATTCCTTGGAACAGACTACTCTATGTTCTTCTTCAGCATAAGGAAGTAGTGAATCAATCCATGATTGATGATTGCGTGGGGCACATAGTGCTGTGAGTTTTTTTAGTGATTGCTTACAATCTCCTAAGATAGGTACATCAACTCGTACATTCTTATTGAATTCTGCTGGGTCAATATCAAGATGGATTACTTTAGCTTGAGGAGCATAAGTCTCCAAGTTACCAGTCACTCGGTCATCGAAACGCATCCCTACTGCAATCAAGACATCACATAAGTTGGTTGCCTTATTTGGTGCTAAGTTACCATGCATCCCTAACATCCCTAAATTGTTGGGATGTGCACTAGGCATCGCTGATAATCCAAGAAGCGTTTCACCTACAGGGATATCCGTCTTCTTTACCAATTCTTCCAATTCAGCAGTGGCTTCGCCCAAGAGAACACCTTGTCCTACCAACATAAATGGTTTAGTCGCTTCATTGATTAATGTAGCTGCTTGCTCTAGAGAACCTTCTTGGGGTTGAGGGTTGGATACATAACTCCGAATGAAATCAACAATGGTCGGTTGATAATCGAGGGTACCAATTTGAGCATCTTTGGTGAAATCCAGAACAACGGGACCTGGTCGACCTGATGTCGCAATATAACAAGCTCTAGCTACTGCCCATGGAACATCTGCAGCTGATCGAATCTGATAACTCCATTTACTGATTGGTTGAGTGATACCGACCAAATCAACTTCTTGAAAAGCATCACTGCCGAGCATCTTGGTACCTACTTGTCCTGCAATGACAAGAACGGGTGTACTATCTATCATAGCATCTGCGATACCGGTAATGGTATTGGTAGCACCTGGCCCACTAGTAACCATACATACTCCTATTTGTCCTGATACACGAGCAAATCCTTGTGCAGCATGGATAGCACCTTGTTCATGGCGCATCAGTATATGGTTTAATTTTTCTTTATGATCATATAGCCTGTCATAGACAGGCATTATAGCTCCTCCGGGATAACCAAAAAGAGTGTTTACTCCATGGTCTTCAAGTGCACTTAAGAGTGCTTCTCCACCGGTCATCTTAACGGCTTGGACTTCCTTATTTATTTTCTGTTCCTTTATCATAATTTTAGTATGATTTAAATAGTTCCTGAACTGTTCCTAGTTACTTAGGAACGTTTACTAATACGTGACTTAATTTACTATTTAGATCAGTCTAAAATTCGTACAGCTCCTTTGTCTGCTGAAGACACCATTCTTGAATAGGCTTGGAGAGCCTTACTGACGCAGCGAACTCTTTGTACAGGACGCATAGTTCTATTGGCCAGTTCCTCTGATGACAATTTGACATTGATTGAACGGTTAGGAATATCTATTTCAATAATATCACCATCGATAATTTTTCCTATGGCACCTCCAGAAGCTGCCTCAGGTGAAATATGCCCTATGCTCAAACCGCTGGTGCCACCACTGAATCGACCGTCGGTAATCAATGCACATTGTTTACCGAGATGTTTACTCTTTATATAACTAGTCGGATAAAGCATCTCTTGCATACCAGGACCTCCTTTAGGGCCTTCATGAGTGATAACAACGACATCGCCGGCTTTTACTTCATCATTGAGAATGGCTTCGCAGGCCATGTCTTGAGAGTCATAAACCTTAGCAGGTCCTTCAAAATGCCATATTGATTCATCGACACCTGCAGTTTTGACTACACAACCATCAATGGCTATATTCCCTTTAAGAATGGCTAGTCCACCATCTTTGCTATAAGCATGAGCTTCATCTCTGATGCAGCCAGCTGTTCTATCTAAATCTAGTTCGGCATAGTAATGTTCTTGGTCACCCATAGTGACTGTGCGCTTCCTACCGGGTGCTGCACGATATCTTTTCTTAGCCTCTGCAGAACAAGAATCACTTGCCACGTCATTTTGTCTTATTGCTTCTTTCAGCGTAAGTCCGTCTACTCGCACAGTAGAGGTCTCAAGATGCCCTCCTCTATTGAGTTCTGCTAAAATGCCCATGATACCCCCTGCCCTATTGACATCTTCAATATGATATTCGGGTTTGTTAGGGGCAACCTTGCAGAGACAAGGTGTTGTCTTTGATAAGTCATCAATATCTTGCATCGTAAAATCAGCCTCTGCTTCTGAAGCAATCGCCAAGAGATGCAAGACGGTATTGGTAGATCCTCCCATTGCAATGTCTAGTTTCATCGCATTGCAGAAAGCATCACGAGTAGCGATGGAACGCGGAAGAACCTGAGTATCTCCGTCTCTGTAATAGGCGTAGGCCATATCTACAATCCGCTGAGCTGCTTTGTTGAACAACTCAACACGCAATTTGTGAGTAGCAACGATAGTTCCATTTCCAGGTAATGCCATCCCTAATGCTTCGTTTAGACAATTCATCGAATTGGCAGTAAACATACCAGAGCAACTACCGCATGTAGGACAAGCTTGTTCTTCTATTGATTGAACTTCTGCATCCGAAGTTTGTGTGTCTGCACTCTCTATCATAGCATCAATCAAGTCTAATTTCTTACGACCTAGAATACCAGCTTCCATAGGACCTCCACTGACAAAAATGGTCGGTATATTTAGTCGCATAGAAGCCATCAACATCCCAGGGGTTATTTTGTCACAGTTACTGATGCAAACCATAGCATCTACCTTATGGGCATTGCACATATATTCCACACTGTCTGCTATAATATCACGTGATGGCAAAGAGTATAACATACCATCATGGCCCATAGCGATGCCATCATCAATAGCAATGGTATTAAACTCGGCTGCAAAACAACCAAGTCGTTCTATTTGTTTTTTGATATCTTGACCTATCTGATGAAGGTGTACATGACCAGGAACGAATTGGGTAAATGAATTGACAATAGCAATAATTGGTTTTCCCATTTGTTCTGTGACCATGCCGTTAGCTCTCCACAATGAACGAGCACCTGCCATTCTTCTTCCACTAGTACACTGTATACTTCTTAAAGGAATCTTAAACTTCTGATTCATAAAATTATACTTTACATCGTAAGCTATGAATCAAATTCATAGCTTACAATTTATTCTTTTTACCTGATAAAATCTATAAGAACATTATATAAAAGACCTATTTCCTTTCAATATATAGCCTTATTTCTTAATTATTGGATGCAAAGTTAGTAGTTTATCCTATAAATTCAAGCAAATCAGAATAAAAAAAAGGCTTTTCCCTTACAATTGTAAGAAAAAAGCCTTTTAATGAATCGATTTAATAGATTCGAGATTAAATCACTATCTAATTATTAAATCGTTATTGTGTGTTTGACTAGCAATTACAGCCATCGCCACAACCACCATCACAACCGCAATCGTCGCCTTCGCCACAACTACAACCGCCACCTTGTCCGCTCATCGCTTTCACCATTTCTTGAATTTCTTCATTTGTAGCTTCGCGGTTAGTTTCAACAGTACCTTCGAAATGCAATGGAATACCAGCTAGTGGGTGGTTCATATCCATGATTACCTTGTCGTCTTTTACTTCGACACAAGTACCGTTCATACGTTCACCGTTTGCGCCCATCAATGGAACTACTGCTCCTGGTTTGATATGCTCGTCATCAAATTTACCTTCGATTTCAAAAATACTCTTATCTAATGAAATAACGTATTCCTCTTTACGTTCTCCGTATGCTTCAGAAGCAGTCATTTCGATCTCGTAAGAACCACCTTCAACTACTTCAAGAAGTTCTTTTTCAAATTTTTCTAAAGTAAGTCCCATTCCTGAAATAAATTGGAATGGACGTCCCTCTGGAGTTTCTTCTATAAGATTCTTCTCTCCGTTACGAATATCATACAATTTATAACTAGCTACGATATACTTGTTTTTTTGATCGTTTTGATTCTCCATAAAAATGTTTTGTTTTTAAATTTATACTATGAGATATTCTTTCTTAATCTTCAAAACTCGTGCCAACTATTGTTTAGAAAATAATTAATTAAGTTATTTATCGTCTAGATAAGGTAATAACTTGATTTGCTCGTTCTACAATAGATTGGTCATGGGTAATAAACAGCACGGTTTTATTCGGATAATACTCGTCAAGTGCATCTAAGAAATGTCTTTCTGTTTCTGAATCTAAAGCTGAAGTCGCTTCATCGAGTAATAAGATCTGCCCTGGGCGAAGCAGCGCTCGGGCTATAGCTATGCGTTGGGCTTGTCCTTCTGAAAGGCCTCCTCCTAACTCGTTTATCGAGGTGTCGAGTCCATTGCTCATCTCTAAGACGAAGTCAGCTTGTGCATGGCGTAGCGCAGTAATCATCTCTTGGTCTGTAGCTTGGGAATTACCCATCAACAAGTTGTCTCTAATTGTTCCACTGAGTAGACTGTTCCCTTGAGGTACATAGACAAAGTTACAACGTGTATAGCTAGAGAGGGAAATGCGGGCACTGTAGCTATTGGTAGGAAGATGTTGTGCATCGGTAGATTCTAATAAAATAGCTCCCTTATCAGGAGTAGCAAAAGCTAAAATCAGTCTAATAAGCGTGGTCTTACCTGCCCCTGTTTCTCCGATGATAGCACAACGACTACCGGGTTCTATCTTAACATCTAATCCATCCATCACTTCGGGAGTACCTTCTTTGTATTTGAAAAAGACATGATCAATGATTAGACGTGGAGCTTCTGCATATAATTGCTGCTGTGTAAGGTCTTCGGAGGGTAAATCTTCAAGCTCCATCAGTCGTTCGGCTGCAGTCATAGCGATAACAAACGAAGGAATTAACTTGGATAAGCTGAGTGCTGGTTGTTGTACTTTAGAGACTAATTGGAGCATAGCTGTTATAGTACCAAAAGAAATCGTCCCAAGAGATAATCTGTAAGCTCCCCACAAGAAGGCGATTAAATATCCACCCGAAAAACCTAAGGAAACGATAGACCGAGAGAATAAGGAGAAACGGGTACGCACATCTACTTGTTTCTCTAATCCGGTTTGTAATGATTCTAGTTTATCAAGATGTCTATCATCTTGCTCCATACTTTTAATGACTACACGATGTTGTAAACTTTCTTGCAATACTGATTGGATATTGCTGCCACTTTGCCGAATGGTATGGGTATATTTACGCATCCGTCTACTATAATAACGACTTCCTATTAGTAATATGGGCAGCAAGGCTACTAGTATCCAAGCAAGACGTATATCTAAAAAGCAAAAGAAGATAAATGCTGCAGATAGTTGAGTAGCTGTAATAACGAAGGCTGGAACTGTGCTCGTCAAGAGATTAATAATAGCACTTCCATCTTGCTGTACTCTATTTACAACATCTCCACTGTGATATTGCTCAAGTTCATTCCAACGACTGGCTAATAAACGCTGAAACAATCGATGCCTCAACTGGTTACGGCTATGCACTTGAAGACGAATCGAAAACCAATTTTGGACAACACCCATAGATAACTGAATCAGGACTAGTAAAATAAGTACTATGCCTGACATCCACAAATTGCCCGAAGCATCTTTTGTAGCTATATCAATGGTCCATTTGGAGGCCCATATAAAGGCTAATCCAATAAGCACATTGAATATACCTAATAGGCTTACCACGATGATACGCCACCGTATGCCTATAGAAATGGTCCAAGCCCAGCGTAGTATCTCTTTGATGGGACGAGTCGTTTTGGTCATCTTTGTTTTAGTTTTGAACGATACCTATCTTTTTCCAGTCTTCAACTAACTTTGCAATGTCAGACAGTGCTTGTTTGGTGGAAACTTCATACTCTTTTTGCAATAAAGTAGTTAACTCATCCATTGAATAGTCCACCTCTTCTTTTATATTTTTCCAAATGTAGGCAGCGGTCTCATTCATGTGAATGACGTGTGTGAAGTCTACATTTGTGCCATCAGCCATCAATACATTTTCTTTACCAATAGTACGTAAATCAAAACCTTTTTTCTTTTTCATATGCTAGTTGTTTTTTATTCTTTCCGTGAGGAATACGGTGATAGATAGCTAATAAGATGCGTCGCATCCATAATGAGTGCATCCAGATCCAACTATATATTCTCCAATATTTCCCATCGGTTCGGTAATTTCTACCTTTTCGGTGTATTATACGGACTTTACCTAAAATTGTTGTCTTAGGACAGGTCTCTGTGTAGGTCACTGCATTGCCATCGCCCATCAGGTACACATTCTCTTTATCGATTTTTACAATCCGATGAAGTAAGTATCGTTTGGGAGTGTCCTGAATCGCAACAATGACATCTCCAATTTTCAAAGAAGAGACGGTACAAGAGGAAATGGTTACTTTGTCTCTTTTATCCAGTAAAAAAGGGTTCATTGAATTTCCTTGAACCACAATAGTAACATCTTTTCCCTCATCTACCAACTCTTTCATAAAAGGAAACAACACAAAATTGGGAATTACTTTATGGTCTAAATTTTCCATTCTCAGTTTGCTTTGGTGATTGTTTCGTATGATAATCTTGCTGCTTCTTCGTCTGGAAGACATTCCAAATGATAAGTAGGTACTAATTGGGCTACCTTACCTACCACATTGCACAAGGCATCATAGAGTTTCTTGTCTTGTTTCAAAATAGAACAAGAAGGTAATATAGAAGCAAATGAAGGAACGGTCATTTCTCGCTGAATCTTATTGTAGGGAGCTTGATGCAATCTGACAATTCCTTTCAATGAGACTTGAGCATTGCGATAACAAGGAGTTTTCCCACTCCAAGGAGAGCCATATACAAGGGGCTGCCCATCAGGAGAGATTCTTACGACCGGATTGTCATCGTTGAGGCGAAGGGCTCCTGGAAAATGACGAAGCCACAAAGCAGTATGTGTGCTTTTACCTGTCCCGCTTTTGCCTAGAAACATATATCCTTCACCATTCATTTCAATAACGGAGGCGTGCATCAGTAAAGTATCCTTAGAAGCTCCATTAAAAGCATATAGCATCATCAAGAAATTATTCATTACGAATCCATTTCTTTCATCTTTTTTCAAGAAAGTGGTTCCGTGTTTAAAGTCTAAGTCTGTACGTATGTACCACGTAGAATCGATTTCTTCAACTGATGAAGTAACACGATGGGGACTTGTTTGAATATAATAATGGGTATTGGTCTTACTGATTGTACAATCAGCATCATCCCAATCAAAGGTCAAAACTTCTTCAGCTTCTTTAGGAGGAACGGAGATTTGAAGTCGCTGTTCTCTTGTCATCGACCCACCTAACATTTCATCAGCTACTATTGATAAAGAAAACAAAAGGTTCTCTTCTGATGGAGCTTCTTGATTAAATGGTAATGCAAAACGCTGAAGTGATGGAAGTAGTGAAAACAAATCGAGCGATGCCGGAACATCGATACTAAAAATATGATTCCCTACTCTAAAAGAGTGTTTCATGTATCAAAAGATTGAGAATTAGAAAATACTCGGATTTATACCGAGTTTTCACAAAGATAGGAATATTTCAATCTAAAACTAGTATTTGGGGGCTATTTTTGCTATATTTGCATGTATATGAAGCTACTATTATTCACCAAAACATACTAGATTATGTACAATAATACATTTGGACATTTGTTACGTCTCACCACATTTGGGGAGTCGCATGGTCCTGCCATAGGTGGAGTCATTGATGGGTTTCCGGCAGGTATTACTCTCGATTATGAATTTATTCAGAGTGAACTTGACCGACGCAAGCCAGGACAATCGAAAATAACCACGTCGAGAAAAGAAGGAGATAAAGTCGAATTTCTTTCTGGCATATTTGAAGGAAAAACGACAGGATGCCCTATCGGATTCGAAATACGGAATAATAATCAGCATTCTAGTGATTACGAAAATCTACGAAACATATATAGGCCTTCTCATGCTGACTATACTTATTCTATGAAGTATGGAGTCAGAGATCATACTGGAGGAGGTAGAAGTAGTGCACGTGAGACTGCATGTCGTGTAGTCGGAGGCGCAATGGCTAAATTGGCTCTCAGACAATTAGGCATCAAAATTACTGCTTATACTTCCCAAGTCGGACCACTTAAACTAAACAAGTCGTATAAGGAAGTAGACCTTGAACATATAGAAGAAGAAGAAACACGCTGCCCAGATCCTGTGATAGCTAAAAAGATGGAGGATTTAATCTTTAAGACAAAGGGTAAAGGGGATACTATTGGGGGAATTGTATCTTGTGTGATACAACATTGCCCTGTGGGACTAGGCCAACCTCTTTATGGTAGACTTGCTGCACAGTTGGCTAATGCGATGATGACTATCAATGCAACTAAGGGGTTTGATTACGGTGAAGGTTTCTTGGGATTGGAGATGTTTGGTTCAGAACAAAATGACCGTTTCGAAAATAGAGATGGACAGATCAGAACAAGAACAAATCACTCTGGAGGTATCCAAGGGGGACTTAGTAATGGAGAAGATATTTATTTCCGTGTAGCGTTTAAGCCTGTGGCAACTCTATTAATGGAACAAGATACTGTAGATAAAGAAGGGACAGAAACTACTATTACTGCAAGGGGACGACATGATGCATGTGTGCTTCCTAGAGCAGTTCCTATCGTAGAAGCTATGGCTGCGATGACCGTGCTAGATAATTATCTTTTGGATAAGGCTTCTAGAATGTGATAATGAGTATAAAAGACTAATAACTTAAATTAAATGGAAACAATTCAGAAGTATTTAGAGAAGAATCAAGATAGAATGTTTGAAGAATTATTCAAGCTTATACGCATCCCTAGTATTAGCAGCAATCCAGAGCATCATGATGACATGACGGTTTGTGCACAGACTTGGCGAGAACTACTTCTCGAATCTGGAGTTCAAAAAGCAGAAATCTTTGCCACTAACGGCAATCCTGTGGTGTATGGTGAATATAAGGTATCGCCAGAAGCTAAAACGGTGCTCATTTATGGGCACTATGATGTGATGCCAGTAGAACCTTTGAGTTTGTGGAAGAGTAAACCTTTTGAACCAGAGATTCGAGATGGACACATTTGGGCTCGTGGAGCTGATGATGATAAAGGGCAATCTTTTATCCAAGCTAAAGCTTTTGAATATCTCGTGAAAAATAATTTACTCAAGCATAATGTAAAATTCTTACTCGAAGGAGAAGAAGAAATCGGAAGCCCTAGTCTTGAGGCTTTTTGCCAAGGACATAAAGAACTGTTGGCCTCTGATATTATTTTAGTTAGTGATACTTCCATGCTGGGAGCTGATATGCCATCTATCACTTCAGGTTTGAGAGGTCTTGCGTATTGGGAAGTCGAAGTCACTGGTCCAAATAGGGATTTACATTCTGGACATTTTGGTGGTGCTGTTCACAATCCACTCAATGTGTTGTGTAATCTGATTTCTAAACTTCAAGACGACAAGGGACGAATTACTGTCCCTCACTTCTATGATGATGTGGAAGATATTCCATTGCGAGAACGAGAGATGATTGCATCGATTCCTTTTAACGAGGAAGAATATAAGAAGCGATTAGGTGTGGATGAACTATTCGGTGAAGAGGGATATTCTACTTTGGAACGAAATAGTTGCCGTCCATCATTGGATTTATGTGGTATTTATGGAGGCTATATGGCTGAAGGAAGTAAGACAGTACTCCCATCTAAAGCAACGGCTAAGTTGTCTTGTCGATTAGTAGCTCATCAAGATCATAATAAGATTTCTAAGTTAATGATTGATCATATCAAAAAGATTGCTCCTAAGTCTGTTCAAGTTAAAGTGACTCCTATGCATGGTGGAGAAGCCTATCTTTGCCCTATTGACTTGCCAGCATATAAAGCTGCCGAAATAGGATTCGAAGAAGCTTTTGGTAAAACGCCACTCGCCGTACGTCGAGGAGGAAGTATCCCTATCATCTCTACTTTTGAACGTGTATTGGGCGTCAAAAGTATTTTGATGGGATTTGGATTGGAAAGCAATGCTATTCATTCACCTAATGAGAATTGTTCGATCGATATATGGCGTAAAGGGGTTATTGCAGTATCTCGTTTTCATCAAGAATACGATAAGGTTTAACTTCTTGAAATATGGAAGTCTATTGTAAGACTTATATAACAAAAGAAAAGGGGTTGTGTCAATATTTGACACAACCCTTTTTTTAGAGTTTACTTAATAGAATCTATTCGATTAAGTTTCTTTTTTCAGACTTCTATTTTTGAACAGCTGAACCACCACCGAGTGCAGTCCACAAAGAGATCATACCATTAGCTTGTTTATACCACTGGCTTACTTGAGACAACTGAGCAGACAAATAAGATTGCTGTGCTGTAATTACCTCAAGATATGTCGTATTACCATATTGCATAGTCTTTTGAGTCACATCATATGCAATCTTGGAAGCATCTACTTGCTTAGCTACAGATTCTGTATTCTTCTTTGCTGCTTGGCAACTAGCTAATGCATTATTAACATCTGCACCAGCTTGAAGAATTGATTGCTCAAATGATGTTACTGCATCTTCATATTGTGCTTTTGCAACGCGAAGATTAGCCACCAATTTACCGTTTGAAAACAAAGGCTGTGTGAGTGAGGCTATAGCAGATGCTACTAACTTACCTGGATTTACTACGGCGGAACCTAAATTATTAGACCAACCAGCGGAACCGGAAAGATTAATAGAAGGATAGAATTGACTACGTGCAACATTTACATTGTAATAATACATTTGTAAGTTACGTTCAGCAGCTCGTACATCAGGACGGTTACTTAGAATCTGAGCAGGATAACTAACAACCAATGACTCATCGAATGTCTGCGCAGACATCTCACCTACATCATAATGACAAGGTTTCTCATGCAAAAGAAGAGACATTGCATTTTCAGTCTCATTCAAATTCAGTTTGAGCGTCTCTAAAGTCATCTTTGCTTGTTGATACGCTGACTCAGTCTGAGCTACAGCAGCACGGTTTGCCATTCCGGCATCCATCAAGGCTTTTGTACTCTTCACTGTCTTTTCCCATAGACTGACAGCCTCTTGAGTTACTTCGACTTGCTTGTTAAGCATTATCAAAGTAAAATAAGTATTGGCAATACCAGCAATTACTTGAGACTGAACAGCCTGTTGATAATCTTTGGCAGCTTGCCACTGACTCTTTGCCGATCTATTAGCATTGAGAAGGTTGCCAAAGACATCCAATTGCCAAGACGAAACGACGGGCAATGAATAGGTTTGAACAGCCTTACCATGGTCTACACTAGTAACTTGTCCTTGTGGAGACAAAGCTAACGAGGGTAAATAAGCTAAACGAGAAGTCATTAGTCCAGCACGAGCTTGGGTCACAGTAGAACGCGCTGACTTTAAATCTGCATTTGCTTCCAATCCTCTTTCTATAAGTGTTTGTAATTTGGCATCTTTGAAAAAATCTTGCCATGCTATATCTCCTAAAGAAGTAGAATCGATGGCTGCTTCAATATCAGAACCGAAGAGTTCGTCTACATTCACATCCGGACGCTTATACGACTGGTATATGTGGCAGCTACTTAGCAAAGTAGCTACCCCTATATATAAAAATATTTTCTTCATTATATTGATTCGTTTTGTTTCATTATTTTGATTCAATGACTCCATTATTTCTTCGAATGACCTGACTTACCATCCTTTGATTCGTCTTTCGAACGTCCATTGGAATTATTATCAGAATCATCACATGGCTTTAAAGCATTTGGATCATAATTCATCAATGCGTCGAGAGCTCCGCTCTTCTTCATTTTATCTACTTGCTTTTTCTGTTTCTGCATAATAGCATACATCTTATCAATCTTTTCTTGTTGAGATAAGATTGCAGGGTCTATTTCCTCTTTACTTTCGATATGAGATGGATTGAAACGTTCATCCATCCATTGGAAAACAACGAAAAGTGTCGGTACCACAAATAGCAAGGCTAAAGTACCAATAACCATACCACCTACTACACCAGTACCAAGTGAGCGGTTACCATTAGCACCTACTCCCATAGAAAACATCATAGGAAGCATACCGAATACTAAGGTCAACGCAGTCATCAAAATCGGACGTAAACGAACAGTTGCAGCAGAATATGCAGCTTGAGAAAGCGTCATACCAGCACGACGACGTTCAGTAGCATACTCAGTCAACAGAATTGCTGTTTTCGATAGCAAACCAATCAACATAATCAGTCCCGTTTGTAAGTAAATGTTATTCTCTACACCCATGATTCGAGCGAAGAAGAAACTACCCATCAAACCAAATGGCACAGATAAAATTACAGCAAATGGAATGAAAAAGCTCTCGTATAACGCAGCTAAAATCAAATAAATGAATAAGATACAGAAAGCAAATATTAATGCTGTCGTATTACCTGTGCTGGCTTGCTCTCTAGTCATACCAGAGAAGTCGTAGTCATAACCACGAGGAATATTATTCTTAGCGAATGTTTTAAATGCAGCAAGTGCTTCACCAGAGCTAGCACCATCAGCAGGCATCACATTAAGAGTCATACTAGAATACAAATTAAAACGATTCAAAGACTCTGCTCCATTCACTCGTTTTATTTTTAAGAATTGATTCACTGGAGCCATCTCACCATTGACACGAACAAAAATCTTGCCTAAAGAGTTCTCATCTAAAGTGTATTTAGGATCTGCTTGAATCATCACACGATATACCTTAGTGAATCGGTTGATATTTGATACGTACTGTCCACCATAATATCCAGACAAAACATCAAGTACAGTCGCAGGAGATATTCCTTTTTGTTTACAAGCTACCACATCCACATCAACTAAATACTGAGGATAGTTTACATTAAACGTAGAATAAGCCATCTTAACTTCAGGTAATGCATTGATTCCTCCAATGATTGGCATCATTGTCTTATAAAATTCTTCTGAAGAAACACCTGTCTTGTCTTGTAGTTGAACTTCAAGCATATTACCTGTACCATATCCAGGAATCATACCTGGGGCGAAACAGAATATGCTAGCTCCTTTTAAGTCCGCTGTTCGACCATAAACTTGTCCGATGATAGCTTTCTGGGTTTCTGTCTTATCTCGCTCTGACCAATCTTTTAGTCGAATAATTAACATACCGGCAGATTGAGACTGTCCACTTAAGAAATTATATCCCGATACTTGCATAATATGTTGCACACCTGGAATCTGTATGCATCGTTCCTCTACAGTATTCATTATATTATTCGTGCTATTTACAGTCGAACCAGGGGCAAATGTTGCAGAAACGAATACAATACCATTGTCCTCATCAGGAACAAGTCCTGTAGGCGTAGTCGTAACGAAGTAAATTAGCAATATAACTGCTAATCCTAATCCAGTCCATACAAGCCAAGCACGTTTAATGAAAAACATTACCCCATTCTTGTATTTATCAAGCATCACATTAAATGATGAGTTATAGGCTTTACGCATACGGTCAGCGAAAGTTAACTTACCATCCGCACGCAATGGAGGTACAGGTTTGAGCATCAATGCACAAAGCGTAGGACTAAGCGTCAACGCATTTACCGTAGAGATAGCTACAGCAACAGCCATTGTAAGACCAAACTGTTGATAGAATATACCGGAAGTTCCCCCAATAAAGGAAACTGGAATAAACACAGCCATAAATACGATAGAAGTGGTTATAATCGCCTGAGTCAAACCACCCATGGCATCCTTAGATGCTTTATAAGCAGATGTATAACCAATATCAAATCGTGCTTGTACTGCTTCGACGACGACAATAGCATCATCCACCACAGTACCAATCACCAGAACCAGAGCAAAGAGTGTCAACAGATTCAGTGAGAATCCCATCACGGAGATGAAAGCAAACGTACCAATCAGTGAGACAAATATAGATATTGTAGGAACCATTGTAGCTCTAAAGTCTTGCAAGAAGAAGTAGAGAACCAAAATAACCAATATGATGGCTATAATCAACGTTTCAATTACTGTATTGATTGATGCATATAGAAAGTCATTAGAAGACATTACAGTAGTAATCTCCACATCCTTTGGTAGGTCCTTACTTAATTCTTTAAACAGAACTTGAACATCCTTATTTACTTGGGTTGCATTAGAACCTGGCATTTGGAACAATACAGTACCTACCGCATTGACACCATCCATTGAAGATTTATAAGCATAAGATTCTTTACCTAATTCTATTCTGGCTACATCTTTCAATCGAAGTACCTCTCCACTAGGCAAGGCTTTAATGACCATGTCATTAAATTCGGGTACCGTTTCCTTACGACCTTTGTAACGCATTACATAGTTGTAGGTATTGTCATCAGTATTATCACCAAATGAGCCCGTTGCAACCTCTAAGTTCTGTTCGCCTAATACCGTCGTAATATCGCTAGGTATCAAACTATACTGTTTCATCTTATCTGGCTTCAACCAGAGTCTCATGGAATAATTAGATCCAAAAGTCAATACCTGCCCAACACCAGAAACACGTAACAAAGCTGGCTTCATGACTATATTTATATAGTTACTAAGGAAGTTCGTATCATAAGTATTATGTGGACTATTCAAAGTAAAGATAGTAAGCATAGTCGTCTGCCTCTTAGCTGTTGTCACACCCACCAAATTTACTGCAGCAGGTAAGACACCAGTAGCCTGAGTCACACGGTTCTGTACGTATACAGCTGCCATGTCAGGGTTAGTTCCTTGTTTGAAATACACTGATATAGTAGCAGTACCTGAATTTGTTGCTGAAGAAGACATATAAATCATGTCCTCTACACCATTGATACTTTCTTCAAGTGGAGCAACCACACTTTTCATTACGGTTTCAGCATTGGCACCTGGGTAGGAAGCCGTTACCTGTATCGTAGGGGGAGCTATATCTGGATATTGTTCGACTGGCAACACGTTGAGACCAATCAGACCCAATATCACGATAGAGACAGACAAGACTATAGAAAGTACCGGTCTATCAATAAAGAATTTTACATTCATATTATTATCGTTATCATTTTTCGTTTAATAGATTATTTCTCTGACTCTGAAGCTGCAGTCTGATGAGCAGCAGCACCTTGTTCTGGTCTAGCTTTAGCTTCTGTAATAGGAAGTCCTGGACGCAATAGACCAGCACCTTCTGATACAATCTTTTGTCCTGCTTTCAATCCTTCAGTTACGATATAATTTTTACCATCTTGAAGCGGTGCAAGGGTAACCATTTGAGCTTTTGCTTGACCATCCTCGAAAAGATAAACAAAGACCTTGTCTTGCAGACGGAAAATAGCCGATTGAGGTATTTCTATAACATCTTTGTACTCGCTAGGAATGATAACAGTTCCATTTCCACCACTAGTCAACAATCTATCTGGATTAGGGAACGAAGCTCTAAACTGAACTTGACCTGTACTTGAATCAACTATTCCAGAGATACTTTCAATCTTTCCTTTTTGGTCATAAGCTGATTCATCAGCCAATTCCAATGTCACTTCAGGCATTTCAGCTAAAGCCTTGTCTAAAGAACCATATTGGCGTATGTACTTCAAACGCTGTAAGTCAGCCATTGCAAAATAGACATACATCTCTGAGTTGTCAGACACATAGGTCAAAGGAGTTGTTATAGTTGGCCCCACCAAAGCTCCCACACGATAATTGATTGTAGAAACCACACCAGCCGATGGTGCTTTAACAACTGAATAAGACAATGTATTCAATGCATTGACATGTGCGGCCTCAGCCTGAGCCAAAGCAGCTTCAGCAGATGCCAAGGTATTTTTAACGGTCAGCAAAGTCGATTCTGAAATAACTTGCTCTTTATACAAAGCTTGATTATTAGTATAATTCAACTTCGCAGTTGCTACAGCTGCACGAGCAGCATTTACATTTGCGGCAGCTGTTCTTACTGCTGCCTCAAAAGGAACTTGGTCAATAATAAAAAGTGCCTGCCCTTTTTTTACGGCCGCTCCTTCTTCTACACAAACTTTGGTTATCTGTCCAGATACCTGAGGTATAATAGCAATATTTTGCTTACCTTCTATACTCGCTGGGTATCTATCAAACAATGTTTGATTTGATGTTGATATCACTTGCATTGGATATGCATTTGGCATAGCTTGTTGTCCTTGTTTCTTGTTACTGCAACTAGTTAGCGCAACAAAAAGTAACATACACAGCCCTTGAGCGATTATCACTGTTTTCTTTTTCATACTTAAAAAAACTTATTAATTAATTATCCTTTAAAATCTGGGTACAAAGATACGTCCTTATTCAGAGATGCAATGTATACAAAATGGATAAGTTTTATACTTTTTCGGAACAAACAGTTGATTCATACATAAAAAACGTTATATTTGTTTTTATAAAAAATTTAATCCTCGATTATTTATGATTAACAAGCAAACTCATTATTTTGATTTAAGTACAGAACCCGAACCTACTGCTATTTTAAAATACAGAGAAATAACAGGAAGTTTCAATCAGGCGGGAAGAGAAACGATAGATACTCCTATAGTTTTTTTATGTACAAAAGGGTCATGCATGCTTCATATAGATGGCAAAAGTTATGTAATAAAGAGTAACTTTTTTCATATTATACTTCCTAGAGCATCAGTTCGATTCTCTGATGAGAGTTCGGATTTTAAGGTAAGATATTTCATATTCTCTTATCAAGTATTACAAAGCATCACCATACGAATAAAGATGAATTTTTTCTATTATTTAAAGAATGTATCTCCTTTGAATTTTTCAAATCAACGTGTATATAGGGAAAAATCGATTCGACTAATGGATGAGTGCAAATATATTTATAAGACTCCAGAACATCTCTTTTACAAGATGGTAGTTCAGAATCTAATACAGAGTCTATTTTTAGACGTTGCAAATTTCGCACAAACGAACAAGAAAATAGATATGCAAACTTCACGAGTTTCAAATACTCAAAACTCATTAGTCGAAAAATTTCATTTCCTAATAAAAGAGAATTTTCAATTACATAGAGACGTCTCTTTCTATGCTGATAAATTATGCATTAGTCCAAGATATCTATCGAGTCTAACGCAAAATGAAGTAAAGAAAAGTCCCAAATCCATTATAAATGAGTTCCTCATTTCAGAGATCAAAACGGTATTGATGGGCACTAACACGCCGATACAACAAATCGCAGAAGACCTTCACTTTTCAGATCAATCAGCCTTCGGAAGATATTTCAAAAAGCAAGTTGGAATATCCCCAATGGAATTTAGAAAAAAGAATTAGTATTTCAGAAAGGCAAAATTAAGAACAAATGAGAAAGAAACAATACAAATCAGAATATATTTCCTATCTTCGCATGCAAAACAGGACTATAATTGATACTTCCTTCTATGGCAATTAATAAGAAACTTTCTTTCCGAGAACTATTTTTAGAACTTCGTCAACATTCGAAGTTACATCTCAAACGTCACCCCATGCGTGAAGCGAATAAATTCTCCCGCTATATGTTAAACTTGGGTATAATAGCATCGGCTTCTTATCTCATCTTTTTTGGCGTGTTATTCGGGATAGGTTTTAGTGCTTCTAGCAATCTCGAACCCTACTATATCATGAACAAAGGATTGCTCATCGTCTTTTTGATTGACTTCAAACTTCGATTTTTCTACCAGCAATTACCTGCTCAAGAGATTACTCCCTATTTGATAATGCCAATAAAAAGAGAATCTATTATTGACTGCCTTTTACTTCGCTCGGGACTTAGTGCTCAGAATATAATCTGGTTATTTATGTTTATTCCTTTTTCATTGATAGCCATAGTACCAAACCATGGCCTTTGGGGAGTAATAACTTATTGCATAGGTATAGTGATGATAAGTATCTTCAATAACTATTGGTATATTCTATGCCGTACATTAATTAAAGAACACTTCTTATGGGTTTTCTTACCACTCACTGTATATCTTGGCTTAGCTGCATTAGAATTTATTCCAGACGGACACATGGTATCTCGCGCTTCTATGATTTTTGGACAAGGATTACTTGCTGGATGGTTTTGGACATTTCTTGTACTGATAGGTTCCATTATCGGTATAGTATTCATCGTAAGGCATGTCATAAGTAATATCATTTTTAACCAAAGTGGTCTATCCACTAAACCAGAAAAGGAAATAGCCAAAGTACGAAAATATGAATTCCTAGAAAAGTACGGCTTAGTAGGTCAGTATATGCAACTAGAATTTAAACTTATTTTACGAAACAAATCCACCCGCTCCCTACTCCATATGAGCTTCGGCTTCTTAGTCGTATTTACATTAGTTTCCGCATTCACGACAATTTATGATGGAAATATGAGCTATTTCATCATGGTTTATAATTTAAGTATTGTTGCTCTATTTTTATGTCAAAACATCATGAATTTTGAAGGAAACTATATAGACTGTTTGATGACTCGACATGAAAGTATCTTATCATTGCTCCAGGCTAAATATTATCTCTATGCTCTGGCTACAGTGATTCCTTGGGTCTTCATGCAAATATTAGTCATTCAAGACAAACAACCATTCTTCAAACTATTAAGTATCTCAATTTTCTGTGCAGGAACCCTTTTCTTCTTGATGTTTCAGTTGGCCGTTTATAACAAGACGACTATCCCATTAAACAAGAAAATAGGACGAAACAGTGGACGTGGCAATAACATGATCCAAACAATAACCACATTGTGCGCTACTTTCATCCCAATGATATTGATAGGTATACTTTACTCTTTTTCTCCTGAATACATTGCCAATTGGGTTTTATCCATCATTGGTATTACCTTCATCGCCACTTCCCCATATTGGTTACGCAATGTGTATAAGCGATTCATGGTCAAAAGATACATCAACATGGAAGGTTTTAGAGATTCTAGAGAATCTGATTAAGACGATAATCGGTTAAGGAAGAATACCGATTTTGTAGAATAAAAAAGAAATAAAAAAAAGACATAAATAGATTATGATAGACATCAAAAATCTCTCAAAAAAATTTGGTGATAAAATAGCTTTAGATATAGAAGAATATCACATATCCCCTGGAGAAATGATTGGTTTGGTTGGCAACAATGGTGCCGGTAAGACAACTCTCTTCCGCTTAATGGTAGACTTATTGGATGCTACGACAGGTGAGATAACCATAAACGGTACGAAAGTAAATGAAACAGAAAGCTGGAAAGATATCACTGGTGTATTCATCGATAAAGGCTTCCTCATTGATTATTTAACTGCCGAAGAATACTTTTATTTCGTAGGTAAACTCTATGGGATGAGCAAAAACGAAGTAGATGAACGGATAGAACCTTACAAATCTTTCATGAAAGATGAAGTGCTAAATCAGAAGAAATACATCAGAAGTTTTTCTGCTGGAAATGCTCAAAAGGTAGGAATCATTGCAGCCATGATTCACGAACCAAAAATATTGATTCTTGATGAACCTTTCAATTTCTTAGACCCCTCTTCACAAGAAGCTATCAAAAGATTGTTGAAAGAATACAATGAACGTACAGGAGCTTGCGTCATCGTATCTTCACACAACCTAAATCATACTATAGATATTTGTCCACGTATAGCATTGCTTGAGAAAGGCAAACTTATCAAAGATTTAATAGCAGACAGGACTGAAATCACAAAAGAATTGAGTGATTATTTCAGTATTTAACTTCATTTGCTCTCTAAATTAGTTGTTTTTTTGATATTTCTTTGCTATTCAAACTGAAAGCAGTATCTTTGCGACCATAATCCCAATTAGGTAGAAAAGTATCTGCTACATGATAGTATGATCACCTAACGGATAAAACCTGTATTATACATAATAACAGATGTACGCAATCGTAGAAATGAATGGTCAACAGTTCAAAGCTGAAGCAGGCCAGAAACTATTCGTCCACCACATTGCTGGTGCTGAGGATGGTTCAACAGTTGAGTTTGACAAAGTTTTGCTAGTAGACAATGACGGTACAGTCACTGTAGGTGCTCCTACAGTAGAAGGTGCTAAAGTTGTATGCGAAGTAGTAACAAACTTAGTAAAAGGTGACAGAGTCATCATTTTCCACAAAAAGAGACGTAAAGGTTCTCGTAAACGTAACGGACACCGTCAACAGTTTACAGAAGTTACAGTAAAAGAAGTAGTTGCTTAATTATTTAAGCTTAATCACAAAAAAAAGAAGAAATGGCACATAAAAAAGGTGTTGGTAGTTCTAAGAACGGCCGCGAATCAGCAAGTAAGAGACTTGGTGTTAAGATTTTTGGTGGTGAGGCATGCAAAGCAGGCAACATCATCATCCGACAAAGAGGTACAGTACACAACCCAGGTGACAACATGGGTATGGGTAAAGATCATACATTGTTTGCTCTTGTCGATGGAACAGTTAGCTTCAAAAAAGGACGTAACGATAAGAGTATCGTTTCTATCCTCCCTGCTGAAGCATAACTTTTAACTTCATAAATAAAAGAAGCCAGTTGAATTAGTCGACTGGCTTTTTTTGTTTATATTGCGTCATTAAATCATCTAAACACCCTAAATAACATGAGATGTAGTTCTATTTTACAGCTCTCCCTACTCTGCTTCGTATTATGTGTTACTGCTTGTTCCTCAGGCAATACTCCTTCAAGCACCACTCAAGAACCAGAGATTCCGTCCAATACCACGACACATTATACTATAGAATCTATTCAATCAGAGAATATAGAAATAACTTCGTTATATGACACCGATCCAAATACAGAAGCAACTTCAGCATTGGCCTCATATGATAAGACCTTAGGACAAGACATGAATCTAATAATTGGTTCTACTGATGGAATGAACAAAGAAACATTGGCTGGGTTAGCAACTCAGATAATCTGTACCCAAAAAGACAGTTACCCGACCAACTACACGATAGATATAGGGCTCATTAACCTGGGAGGAATCAGAGCAGAACTAAGTAGTGGAGACATCCTTAAAAAAGACATCTATTCAATTTTTGCTTTTGAAAATGAAATAACGATACTTCCACTCACTGGACAAGAGCTCAAGACACTTGTCTTCGACAATAAAGCCTATCGTACCGGTCCTCTATATAATGTATCAATAGACACGACCACCAAAGAATTAAAAGTCAAAGGACAAATAGTCGAAGACACCAAAATATACTGGATAGGAACTCTAGATTATCTAGCTGACGGAAACAGCGGTTTGACTAAGTTAGCCGATTTGAGTTTGGCCGACCAAATCATTCGGTCAAATGTCTTTCTTAGAGACATGGTACTACAATATATCGAAAAGACCACAAAAGCGGGGCAAAAGATTTCTTACGTACCAAACGAATACACCCTAGTAAAATAACTCTATAAGCAAAACCACAATGAGACGATTTATATACACATATATCCTTTTGATTATAGGGAATATTACATTTACTTTCGCACAAGAGACAATCAATATATATCATACAAATGACACCCATAGTCAGATACAACCCTATACCCTTTCCAATAACAAATCAGTAGGAGGGATTGTTCGTCGTGCTACTTTGATGGAAGAAAGACGCCTTGAAGACCCAAACTTACTTTTCTTTGATAGTGGTGACTTCGTACAAGGTTCCGTTTACTTTAGTATCTTCAAAGGCAAGGCAGATATTGAACTGATGAACACTTGTCATTATGATGCAGCATGCTTAGGAAATCATGAGTTTGACAATGGCATCCAAAATATTGCTGATATGGTCTCTTGGGCCAATTTTCCTATCGTATGTTCTAACCTCGATTTCACAGGAACAGTTTTGGAAGGAAAGATAAAACCCTACGTTACCTTCATGCGTAAAGACATAAAGATAGGAGTATTCGGATTAATAATTACTCTTGATGGATTGGTGATGAAAAAGAACTACGAAGGGGTTCAGTATCTAGATTACATAGACACAGCCGTCGCTATGGTAGAGAAGTTGAGAAATGAAGAACACTGTGACTTAGTGATTTGCCTATCTCATATGGGAGTAAACACCGATAAAGTGCTCGCAGAGAAAACTCAAGGGATAGATATCATTCTAGGAGGACATTCACATACCTACCTTTCAAGTCCCATTTTCTTTAGAAAAGACTACGAAACCCAAACTCTAGTTACCCAGATGGGAAGCAAAGGAAGAAACGTCGGACACCTCATTATCACAATGACAGAAAAGTCTGAGACAGAATAAAAAATAAAAAAACTGACAAACAGAAGAGGAAGAAGCCAAGTAAATGCAATTTACTTGGCTTCTTTTAAAATATCAGATAAACAGATGTATTTTGTTTAACTCAAGGAATTATCCTTAGGATTTGGAAAAACGACAGCCGGCTTGAATGTCTTAGCCTCTTCTAAATCCATAGATGCAAAACTCATGATAATAACAATATCGTCTGGCTGAACCAATCGTGCCGCAGCACCATTTAAACAGATACATCCAGATCCCCTTTTTCCTTTGATTATATATGTGACGAGTCTATTTCCATTGTTGTTATCTACAACCTGAACTTTCTCGCCTTCAACAAAGTTGACTGCATCCATCAGATCTTCATCTATGGTAATACTTCCCATATAATTCAGATTAGCCTCAGTCACACGGCAACAATGTATTTTGGACTTCAATACTTCAATCATCATAATTTTTTCTTTTTGATTATTAAGCTTGTCTACGATAGCAGATGTTATCAATTAAACGAACCTCTCCACAATAGACTGTAATACAACCTACGATGTAATCTGTATCATTCCATGAAGAAACACTTTGCATGGTCAAACCATCAACTATTTCGAAGTATTCCAACCGAAGTCCTTCAGAAGCTTCAATAGCCTCTTCGACGAACTTCTTGGTTTCTCCAACCTCGTTAGACGCCGCAAAGTTAATACTTTCTCTTAATATAGCAGATATATTTACTGCTAAATTACGTTGCACTTCCGTAAGACGAGCATTTCGAGAACTAAAAGCAAGACCACTCTTTTCCCTGACGATTGGACAGCCAACTACCTCAAGAGGCAATTCTAAGATTTTCACCATACGACGAATAACTGCCAATTGCTGAAAGTCTTTCTCCCCAAAATAAGCACGAGTAGGCTCAACGGCGTAAAACAGTTTGCTTACGATTTGGCATACACCATTGAAGTGTCCCGGACGCATGACGCCCTCCATAACAGAATCAACAGGAGCACAATCAAATACTCTCGTATCTGGTTCTGGATAAATATCCTTTACAGTCGGTGCGAATAAAATAGTTGCACCATGCGATTCTAATAAATCACGATCTGCGTCGAAAGTACGCGGATATGACTTTAGGTCATTACTATCATTAAACTGGGTAGGATTGACAAAAACGCTAACCACAGTTACCTCATTTTCCTTCACACTGCGATCAACTAAAGAGGCGTGTCCAACATGCAAAGCCCCCATAGTAGGGACCAGACCTATAGAGGTTTTAGTCTCTCTATAAGGTGCTAAAGTTTCTTGAAGTTGAGCAACAGTTTGTACTATTTTCATTTCAATTATATTTATTTGTAAAACGCTACAAAATAACATAATTCTAACCACATAATAAAGCAAATCAACAACAAACTAGATATTTTTTTGTATCTTTGCTAAACTAATTTTATGCAATAAGAATTAATTATGTCAAAAGCTAAAAAGGTATTGTATATAGCACAAGAGATTATGCCGTATCTACCAGAATCAGAAATGGCAGCTAATGGTAGAAACCTACCTCAAGCTATTCAAGAAAAAGGGAAAGAAATCCGCACATTTATGCCTAAGTGGGGAACGATTAACGAACGTCGTAATCAATTACACGAAGTGATTCGTTTATCAGGAATGAATCTTATTATTGATGACACTGATCACCCTTTAATAATCAAAGTAGCAAGCATCCAAGCTGCAAGAATGCAAGTTTATTTTATTGATAACGATGATTACTTTACTGGTCGTAAACTAGTCAGTGATGAGGAAGGAGTAGAATATGACGACAATGATGCTCGTATTATCTTTTTCGCTCGTGGCGTATTAGAGACAGTAAAGAAATTGAGATGGACTCCAGAAGTTGTCCATTGTCATGGTTGGATAAGCGCTCTCGCTCCTCTTTATATCAAGAAAGCATTTGCAGAAGAACCTTCATTTAGAAATTCAAAAGTCATCTTCTCTCTGTATGAAGATAGTTTCAAGAATCCATTGAGTAGTAATTTTGCTGAATTGCTCAAACTAGAAGGAGTGCAAGATGAGGACTTACAAGCTATAAGTGAAGAATCAAACTGCGAGACACTATCAAAATTAGCGATCGACTATTCCGATGGATTAATTATCAATAGTGCTCAAGTAAGTCAATCAGTAGTTGATTATGCTCGCACAAAGAACATCCCGATATTGGAATACGTAGGAGAAGGATTTGAAGCTTATGCTGAAGCCTGCAACCAATTTTACGATACCATTTGGGATAATGGAAATGAAGAATAAAGATTCTAGAGAACTTTAATTGCCCGCTATCTCACTAAAATGTCTCAATCAATGACAATGAAAATAAAAAATTTAAAGACTTGGGTATTGGCATCAACTATGCTTTTGCCGCTAGTTGCTTGTGATAACACAACTGACTCGATTGGTACTTCTATGATTCCTGACACGGATAAGTTGGAAGTACAAAGCAAATCATTCGAAGTATATACCAAATCAGTAGCAATGGATTCCGTATATGCCAAGACGAAAGTTGGATATGTAGGACAATATGACGACCCTATATTTGGCAAATTTCATGGAAACTTTCTCACAGAGCTCAATTGTGTAGATGGACTTACATTTCCATGGGATATCATGACAGATAAGAAGGCCTATGCGACTGAGATTTATTTGTATTACAATAAATTCTTTGGTGATTCGCTCAATACATCACAGATTAAAATCTATGAATTGAATAAGCGATTGACAACTAATTATTATACCAATACAAATCCAGAGAACTTCTACGACAAATCAGATTTGATTGCGACACAATCGTATACAGCAAGTGACCAATCTCTGAGTGATGATGCAAAAGAGACCACAGGATATGTACCTTATATATATGTGAAGCTTGATAATTCTATAGGACAACGTATCATGGATATGGTCAATCCTGATAGTGAGCTCAACAAATCTACAGGTCACCCAGCATATTACAAAGACGCAGAAGACTTCATGGATAATGTATTCAAAGGAATCTATGTTGAAAGTACTATGTCCGATGGAACAGTTCTTTATATTGATGATATTTTCATGAATGTAGCTTTTGAGACCTATGCATATGATGAGGACGGCGAGAAGTTACAAAACACAGAAGGTAATGATTCTACCATCTATTTAAAACGAACTTTCGCCTCTACCCAAGAGGTTTTACAAGCCAATCAGATTACCAACTCAGACAAGATTGACAACTTGGTTGAAGACAATAGCTGTAGTTACATCAAGTCACCCGCTGGAATCATGACAGAAGTTGACTTGCCATTGGATGAGATTATCGACTCAACTACTGGCAACACCATCAACTCAGCATCAATCAAGTTTCAGTCATATATTGACAATGATGATAGTGAATATGCTATGCCAGCACCTACCTACTTGTTATTAGTTAGAGCAAAAGATTATAAGAGCTTCTTCGAAGACAACGAGCTTCCAGACAGTACTACTTCTTTCTATACCAGTTTGACTACTTCAGGAGATGATGCAAATAATTATGTATTCTCAAACATCTCTAACCTAATCAAATATTGTATAGAAGAAAAAGAAGATGCACGTGAAGAAGCAGGTGGTTGGACAGATGCTGAAGAGAAAGCATGGGAAGAAGAAAACCAATGGAATAAAATGTATTTAGTTCCAGTCAATTTGACTTATGGTGGTACTAACAGTTCCACACTAATCAGTGTAGAAAATGACCTATCATTAACCAAAGTCAAACTCACTGGTGGAGATGATACAACAGATTTGAATATCATCTATACTACATTTCACAAAGACTAAAACAGAGAGACCAATAACAATCTCTACTTCAAATTAACGACGATGGAATCTTTTAAATAAGGTTTCATCGTTTTTTGTTGTTCTTCAGTCAGTTCTTTCACACTAGTAAGAAGATAAACCAAGTTCGTATTATTTGGAGATAAGATGATAGATCTTAAGAAGACATTCAAAGGAGCTATTGCCATTTTAAAAGACTGCTTTTCAGCCAATGATGCAGTATCAGGACATTGCACAAAGAAATCATTTAATTGTGGTTCTTGGATAAAATCCTTATCAGCCAAACGTTCCCATTGGAGGTTATAGAGTTCTATATGACTATCAGCCAATGGAGCATGAACAGTGTACGACATACAAATCACTGTATCTCTTTTTATAGGAATCAATTTGATAGCTACTTCAGAAGCAGCTCCCGTCTTAATATGTAGATAATCTTCCGACAGCATATCCATCACACTAGTACCCTGCAACTTATTAGTAACCTTAGCCGTCATATGACTAGCCCAGAAATCAACAAAATCAGCTCTGTTGACCGTACTAAGCAATGGCATCACATCATCAGGCATATTCAAGAAGCACTTAGCCATCGCATAGTCATAGACAACCTTTGAAGGAGTCTCAGGAATAGTGGTACGAACGACTGTAGAATCAGCTGTTTGAGTCTGGCCCATTACATTAAGAGGTTTATTGACAACAACAATCGTCCCAGCGATAAGAGACATATTTAGAACTGTACGGAATATAGATTTCATAATTGATATATGTATTGAGACACTTAAAAGTATCTATTAATTAACTTCATTCTTCTATTGTTTACCTATCGATGCAATTGACTCATTAACTTCATCCCACTACTAATAGAATAAGGATATCCGATTTCAACCAAAGACAAGGCATGGCCAGGAACAGAAACGCCAGCATTATTACGGTTTTTACTTTCCACTACCTGTATAAATTCCTCCATCGACATCCGACCTCTTCCCACTTCCAGGAGTGTACCCACTACAGCACGAACCATATTGCGAAGGAAACGGTCAGCTTTGATATGAAACACCCACAGATGCTCTGATTCCTGTATCCATTTAGCTTCCATCAACTGACAATTATTCGTCTTGACACTCGTCCGTAATTTGCTAAAACTAGTAAAGTCAGTATATGACAGAAGCAAGTTGGCTGCTTCATTCATCTTATCGTAATCCAGATAAAAATCAAAACGCCAAGTATCATGGCGCAGAAAAGGGTCTTTACGGTCTGTTATACGATAGCGATAATACCTATAAGTAGCATCAAACCTAGCATGAGCATCAGGAGCGACCAAAGCAATATCTTGAATAGCAATATCAGGAGGTAATAGTCGATTCAACCTAAAAAGTAGTTTACGACTATCAAACGATTTATCAAAATCAAAATGAGCCACCATCATATGAGCACTGACCCCCGTATCAGTTCGTCCAGCCCCATAAATAGTAATATCGACACGCAAGACAAGAGACAAAGCCTTCTGCACTATCTCCTGTATACTCGATCCGTTAGGTTGAATTTGCCACCCATGATAATGGGTACCATCATAACTAAGCGTAATAAAATATCTATTCATAATCAGCGAATATATCGATTATCTAGAAGTAATATGAAAACAAGCCTGTCTGACTTCGTATTTAGCATAACATCTTTTTTGCACCTGCTTATCGCGAAGCACTTGTGCTAAAATCTGCTTTAATATCGTTGGTGATGCCTCTTTATACCTTTCAAAACTAAAGAAAGAAGAGCCTATTTTTTCAAATCGCTTCCAACTAATATCAAAAGTTGTACCGAAACGATGACAAGATTGCTTAGAAGCATTTACATTACGCTTTCTCAACTTCAGCACATCCTCTTCCGTCCTCAAAACCGAAGTGACCACTAACTTATGAGGTTCATATTTTTTCGAAACACAAGAATCATAAAAAGCCTTACTGATATCCGATAATAATTCATCAGCACGAGGAATCAAATAAGGAATGCTATACTTCAAATCCTGAATATGACAATACTTCGTATCAGTCAATTCTTCCAAGTCCCCTTTCATCTTTTCAGCGACTTTGCGATTTGCTATCGGACTGATACCATATTTTTTTGCGCAAACAAGATGTTTAGCATTTAAAGCACTGAAAGTACGTTGGAATCGATTGACCAGCCCTAAAGGCTTTACTTTTAAATTATTTCGAGAAGAAGAGGAAGCGCCGCCACAACTAAACAAAATAAAGCATATAGTACACAAATAAATGTGAGAATAAGTTTTAATCATGTTTCGTAAGTTTATTCAAACTATTTTTTATCATCAGTGCAAATATACTCAAAAAATGATGGACTTTTCTTTCCGAATGAGTAAATTTGTCCCATAAAAGGAAATAAAAGAGTCAAAATTATAGTTCGGAACTGAATGATAGAAAAACGAATACTCCTAGAAGATGTAGATCCAGTGATTTTTTATGGCATCAACAACATCAATATGCAATTGATAAAGGTATTATATCCGAAGCTACGGATTATCGCCAGAGACTATATCATCAAAGTAATGGGAGATGCCGAGGAGATAGCCTCTTTTGATGAAAACATCGCTAAATTAGAGCAGATTTGTGCCGCTACGAATAAACTGACAGAAGATGATATCAAGACTGTCATCAGAGGAGGTGAAGTAAACAATCAATCAGACAAAGCAGTTATCGTCTTCAACGTACAAGGGAAACCCATTCGTGCTAGAAGTGCCAATCAGCAGAAACTAGTAGATGCTTTTCAGAAAAATGACATGTTATTTGCTGTAGGTCCAGCTGGTTCTGGTAAGACCTACACCGCCATAGCTCTTGCAGTCAAAGCACTCAAAGAGAAACAAATCAAGCGAATCATCCTGAGTCGTCCTGCCGTCGAAGCTGGAGAGAAATTAGGTTTCTTACCAGGAGACATGAAGGAAAAGATAGATCCCTATCTTCAGCCATTATATGATGCCCTTCAAGACATGATTCCAGCAGCCAAATTGAAAGATTATATGGAGACGAATGTCATTCAAATAGCCCCACTTGCCTTTATGCGTGGTAGAACACTCAATGATGCTGTAGTGATATTAGATGAAGCTCAAAATACCACAGCTCAACAAATCAAAATGTTTTTAACCCGTATGGGTATCGATAGCAAGATGATAGTAACGGGAGATATGACACAAATTGATTTGCCCAACTCTCAGAAATCAGGTCTTCGTGAAGCGATGCGCATTTTGAAAGGAATAGAAGGCATCAGTTTCATCGAATTAGATAAACATGACATCGTACGACATAAGCTAGTCACTCGAGTAGTCAATGCCTATGAACATCATGAGACAATAAGTAGAGAATTTCACGAAAAATAAAGAAAATAATAATCACTATTAAACCATTATTTTATGACAAAAGCTCTTACCCAAACAAACATCACATTTGACAATCAACAGAGTGTATATCACGGAAAAGTACGTGAAGTATATAGCATAGGAGATGAAATGCTCATCATGATTGCAACAGATCGTATATCAGCATTTGACGTCATCCTACCAGAAGGAATCCCCTATAAAGGACAGATGCTTAACCAAATCGCAGCTAAATTTCTAGATGCAACTAGAGATATATGTCCAAACTGGAAACTCGCGACTCCAGACCCTATGGTCACAGCAGGTATTCGTTGTGAAGGCTATCCTATAGAGATGATAGTACGAGGATACTTATGTGGTAGTGCATGGAGAAATTATCAGAGTGGAGCACGTGAAATATGTGGAGTCCCCATCCCAGATGGCATGCGTGAGAATGAACGTTTTCCAAGACCAATCATCACGCCTACCACCAAAGCCGAACAAGGAATGCATGATGAAGACATCAGTCGTGAAGAGATTCTAGCCAAAGGATTAGTTTCAAAAGAGGAATACGAACAACTAGAAAACTACACACTCTCTTTATTCGAGCGAGGAACAGAGATGGCTGCCGCCCGAGGATTGATTCTAGTAGACACCAAATATGAATTTGGTAACCACAACGGAACCATCTACCTCATGGACGAAATTCATACACCAGACTCTAGTCGTTACTTCTACACAGAAGGCTATCTCGATCGTTTAGAGAAAGGGGAACAACAGAAGCAACTATCTAAGGAATTTGTCAGAGAATGGCTTATGGCAAACGGCTTCCAAGGAAAAGAAGGACAAAAGGTTCCTACTATGACTCCAGAAGTGATCCAATCCATCAGTGAACGTTACATGGAACTCTTCGAACAAATTTCGGGAGAAAAATTCCAACCTGCTGATAGTGATGACATCGAATCTCGTATAGAGAAGAATGTAAATGCCTACCTCAAAACCCTTTAGAGACAAAGGCGACAGATTTGATTAAATACAACAAATAGATGCAAACTAAATCATTCTTTACCTCATGGAATCTCTTTTAGTTTGCATCTTTATTTTTATGAATAGCCCCATTATATGAACTATAAACAAGAAGAAATCAAGCCCTATGGTGGACAAGAAGAGAAGCATGTGTTAGTAGAACGCATGTTTGACAACATTGCCACTAGTTATGACCGGTTGAACCATACTTTATCCTTTGGGATAGACAAACGATGGAGACGCAAAGCCATCAGATGCTTGCTTCCTCACCACCCTAAGATGCTACTAGACATCGCTACAGGGACAGGTGATTTCGCTATCCAATCAGCTTCGATGCTTCCACAAGTTCAGATTATGGCTACAGACATCTCTGAAGGAATGATGGATGTAGGTAGACAGAAAGTAAAAGCGCTAGGATTAGATTCCCGTATCACTTTCAAGAAAGAAGACTCTACCGCACTGACCTTCCAAACTGCACAGTTCGATGCTATCACAGTAGCCTTCGGTATTCGCAATTTTCAATCATTGGATACAGGACTCAGCGAGATGCACCGCGTACTCAAAGCAGGAGGACGTTTGGTCATTCTTGAGCTCAGTTACCCTACTCACTTTCCCATGCGTCAAGGATACTGGATATATAGCAAGATTATCATGCCCACAGTAGGACGTGTCATCTCTGGAGATAAAGAAGCATACAGCTACCTACCAGCCTCAATAGAAGCCTTTCCACAAGGAGAAGTCATGCAAGAGATTCTACTCAAAGCAGGATTCAAAGAAGTAAATTTCACCCGCCTTACTTTTGGAGTATGTACTCTTTATGAGGCGATAAAATAAGCATAAACGATGAAACAACAGTTTGGATTAATTGGATACCCCTTAGGACATTCTTTCAGTATGAATTATTTTACTGAGCGATTTGCTCGAGAAAGATGTGAGGCCACCTATGCCAACTATGAGATTGCTACGATTACAGAACTTCCGAAAGTGATTCAATCACAATCCATGCTCAAGGGACTCAATGTGACTATCCCCTATAAGGAGCAAGTAATCCCCTACTTAGATACTTTAGATCCTGCAACAGCAGGACGCCTCCACGCAGTAAACGTCATCAAGATTATTCGAGATGGTGACCGATATCAGTTAGAAGGATACAATACCGATATTATTGGGTTCACGGAATCCATCAGACCATTGTTACAACCAAATCATCACAAAGCATTGATATTAGGAACTGGAGGTGCATCAAAAGCCGTATTCCAAGGATTAAAAGACTTACATATCACCCCCATCCGTGTATCACGAAAGAAGAAAGAAGGCTGTCTGACTTATGAAGAATTGACTCCAGAGGTCATGGCTACCCATACAGTGATTGTCAACTGCACCCCATTAGGGACCTATCCCAATATTTCTCATTGTGCAGCCATTCCTTACCATCACCTCACCCCTAACCATTTACTCTACGACCTAGTGTACAATCCAGAAGAAACCTTATTCCTCCAAAAAGGAAAAGCACAAGGAGCCCAAACAAAAAACGGCTTAGAGATGCTTCGTTTGCAAGCAGAAGCTTCGTGGACTATATGGCAGAAATAAAAACAATCGACAAGATGAAAAAGACGATTAAAAAAATTAGTATCATTCTAGTACTCCTAGTTATCGTGAGTCTAGGAGGAGGTTATTATCTATCCGATTTTGCCCTCCAACCAACAGATATCCATCGTGATTTAGCATGGAACAAAGCATTGATGAATCAAAGATATCCATTTCTAGCGCAATGGACCGATAGTCTCGAAAAAGTTCAAGCACTGAAAGATACCGTGATTATCAATCCAGCAGGAAAAAAGCTCCACGCTTACTATGTAGCATCAGCCAAACGAACAAATCATACTGCAGTCATCGTACACGGCTACGAAGCTTGCGCCTATAGAATGATGCACATAGGCTACCTTTACAATCATGACTTGGGATACAACATACTCCTCCCGGACTTGCAATACCACGGACAAAGTGAAGGAGAAGCCATACAGATGGGATGGAAAGACCGTCTAGACGTATTGGCATGGATGGACGTAGCCAATCAACTATTCCAAACGACCTATCATGATTCATTGCAAAACAAAACAATCCATGCTACCCAACTAGTCGTACACGGTATCTCCATGGGCGCAGCCACCACCATGATGGTATCAGGAGAGCAACTCCCCCCTTATGTCAAAGCTTTTGTCGAAGACTGTGGCTATACGTCAGTATGGGATCAATTTAAGAAGGAACTCAAAGAAAGATATAAATTACCTACCTTCCCCATATTATATGCAGCTGACCTATTCAGTAAACTCCGTTTTGGCTGGGGATTCAAAGAAGCAAGTGCTTTGGAACAAGTCAAGAAATGCACACTTCCCATGCTCTTTATCCATGGGACAGAAGACCACTATGTCCCTACAAGCATGGTCTATCCACTCTTCGAAGCCAAGCCAGCACCAAAACAGCTATTGTTAGTTCCAGGAGCAATCCATGCCTATGCATATAAACAGGCCCCAAAGAAATATACCCAGACCGTTCGTCATTTTCTACAACAATACATCATCAGCCCCCAGTGATGATAAGTGACTAAAACAAGCACTATCTTGCACTTTTTTATTATCTTTGACTGCAAACCAGTATAAAAAACGAAATGATAACGAAAGATTATTCCTCCCGATTCTGCACATGGAAGCTGATTTCACTCGCTCTATTTACGCTCCTGTTCGAATTGCCTACCATAGCTCGGACTCGTTCCACGATAGCAGATGACACAGTAAAGAAAGTCTATCAGATAGCAGATGTTCCCAATCCACAATTGGCTGATCGCACTGCATTTGTCACAGACCCTTCCCACGTATTATCTGAAAATGCAAAAGCAAGCATCAATAAGCGTCTATTCGATTTACGAAGTAAAACATCTGCCCAAGTTGCAGTTGTCATATTGCCCTCCATTGGAGACAATGACCTATTCGACTATGCCCAGAGATTAGCAACATCATGGGGCTTAGGCACCAAAGAAAAAGATACGGGGTTACTCATCCTACTCGTCATGGACATCCGCAAAGTACGTTTCCAGACCGGTTATGGGCTTGAAGGAGACCTTCCAGATGCCCTTTGTAAACGTATTCAGATACAAGCTATGGTTCCCTTCTTTAAACAAGGTAATTGGGACCAAGGAATGTATAATGGTGTCGATGCAGCAGCAAAGATACTTGACGGGACCGGTTCACCAGAACAATGGGGTCAACGGAATCAGCAACCATTCTCTCCTATCCTCATGTTTGGATTATTTTTTCTTTTCTTCATTACCTACAGCATCATATCCGTATTTAGGAGACCACGATGTCCGAAATGTCATAGTTTAGGACAACGCAGAGTTCACCAATCATCTATAGAAGGTATCGATGCCACAATCACGACGATTACTTATGAATGTCCGAAATGTGGACACCGATACAATAAACAGATTAGAGAACATCATCAAAACAACTCCACAGGTGGCGGCGGTATTTTCCTCGGCGGACTTGGTGGCTTCGGACGAGGTGGCAGCGGAGGTGGCTTCGGCGGCGGCAGTTTCGGTGGCGGTTTTGGAGGCGGCAGCTTCGGTGGCGGTGGTGCCAGTTCAGGATGGTAAGTTCCTCAAACAAGAAATATAAACAAGAATAGTATACCTATCACAAATAACAAATTATGATGAAAAAGAATCATTTTACAAAATCCCTTATCGGAATCGTGGCTATCTTTATTGCATTTTCATTGCAAAGTTGTGGTTACAATACCATGGTAGATAAACAAGAGGCAGTAGGCCAAGCATGGAGTAACGTAGAGAATCAGTATCAGCGTAGAGCTGACTTGATACCAAATCTAGTAAATACAGTCAAAGGATATGCATCTCACGAGAAAGAGACCCTTGAAGGAGTGATGGCTGCACGTGCTAAAGCAACTCAGATTACCATAGACCCTAATAATATGACACCTGAGAAAATCAAGCAATTTCAAGCAGCTCAAGGAGAATTGTCTCAAGCACTAGGCAAATTATTAGCAGTCAGTGAGCGATATCCTGATTTGAAAGCAAATCAAAACTTTCTTGAATTGCAAGCCCAATTGGAAGGAACAGAAAATCGTATCGCTGTAGAACGTCGCAGATTCAATGAAGTAACCAAATCATATAACAGTTACATCCGACATTTTCCTAATAACATTATAGCTAGCATGTTTGACTTTGAAAAGAAAGGTTATTTCGAAGCTGATGCTGGAACAAACCAAGCACCTAAAGTGACCTTCTAAGGATGAAATCAAGCCCTAGTGGAATCAAGAAAATAGAAAGTATACTTTTTCTGTTAATTTCTTCATCAAAAATTTGGAGGTAAAAGATAAACATAGTATATTTGCAACGCTTTAAAGGAAAAGAGGCCCATAAATAGGGCTTAAAAAGCCTTTAATATAAGTTTCTTGGAAATGTGGGTGAGTGGCTGAAACCACCAGTTTGCTAAACTGACGTACTCTATTCGGGTACCGGGGGTTCGAATCCCCCCGTTTCCGCAAACTTTTTAAAGTTAGCGCAGTAACAATTAATTTTGTTACTGCGCTTTTTTTTATCTCTTAGCCTTACTGAAACGGACAGGTAACGTGTAGGTGGTTTCTATTGTTGAGCCATCTGCTAACTTAGCTGGAGTCCATTTTGGACATTTTTTCAACACCATTATCACTTGTTTTCCAAATACTTTTTCTCTAGGCTGACTAACGATCTTTATATTTTCTATATCTCCAGTCTTAGATATGATAAGTGACACCACGACACGAGCATCTTCAGTCTCATATCCAACAGGATATTCTAGATGCTCTCCAACCCATTTCAAGAAAGAAGAAACACCTTCCTTACCCATAAATAGCGGTGCAGTAGCTGCCTTAGGCACAATATTGACCTCAGTCAAATCTTCTTTTGTTGCTATCTTACTTGACTTCTCACTGCCCAAGAAAATCATCAAAATGATAACGAATGTAACGACACATACTATGATACCAATCCACCAAGCACAAGCTATGTATCGACTTTTGCGATTAGTTTCTGCTTTCCCTATAATATAGACTTTATCGTCTTCTCTTTGAGTATTCATATATTAATACGTCTATTTTTGAAACTAACTTCTATTAAATTTTTCAAAGATTTCAATGCTTCTTTCGAAGCCCTTAATTTGATTTTCTCTTTCCAATGCATATCTGAAAGTATGACCTCTTGCGACGACACATTAATCAGATAAATATAATCACTGTTTATAATCAAACACTTACCCAACCTGATAAATTGTTGAGAGTCTAGTCCCAATTGAGACTCTAGCAGTTTCTCAAATGCACGTAAATTGAAAGAAAACATGTGCTCTGTTCCATCCACAAGATGCATGGTAGAATAGCTACCATCCGAAGAGACATAAGCCAAATCCTCAGAAGTAATCCGTATCAGATGGTTACTATTGGATACTATAATATGTTTATTTCTCATACATTTGACTTGTTCATTTTGTAAATATAACATTTGCTCGTAAGACTTAGCCACCACTTATTTACTTTTTTACAAAATAAGCAATCTGATTCATAAAAGAAGCTATTACGCCTCATTTTATCTAGAAATAAGGGGTACCTAACTCTATTTCATCGATTTGTAAAAAGGAGAAGCTACTTTGCAAAGTGGTACACTATCAATTTCTCTACATCGATTATGATACATATCTTTGAAATAAAATAACGAAGTAAAAATCAACAGACATGAAAAATCAAACATTTAGTACATACGTAATACTATTCATTATAGCTAGTTTAGGAATCACTCAAAGTGCCCTACCACACAATCGGTGCAGCATCGTGATTAAAGAGAAGACACAACCCAAGAAAAAGGAATTACAAGATTCATTGATTATGAAACAATGCCTCATAAATGGTGATAGTTGCAACAAGGCATTCAATCTAAGTGCAGCCATTTCATGGTATACTAAAGGATATGAAATCAAAAAGACCCCCGAAATGGCTAGACGTTTGATTCAATGTTATTCCCAAAGAGCACAATATAAAAAAGCCAAACAAATCTATTCTCAGATTCCTAATGATAGTCTTAACCATTCAGATTGGCGCATGGAATATCAACTGTATAAGGAACTCGTAGAAGTTGATTCCATGATTCTAGTTGGAAAACGTATCGTAAAAAAATATCCTTTTGATGGAGAAATATTATCTTCCTTAGCAGCAAGGTATAATGATATTGAACAACCTGATTCTGCATTACGATACACAGAAAATTATGTCACAAACATTGATTCTACAAATACGTTTGTCAATGCTCAAAGAGCATATGCCTATTATTTGAAAGAAGAAAATGATAAAGCTATTGAGATCTATAATAAGATGTTGGACTCAGGATATAGGCAGAGTTCAGTTTACTACTACGCAGGTATCTGCTATGCTCGTTGTGATAGTATACTGCAAGCTTATCATTTCTTAGAAAATGCAATGAAACTAGATACTGATAAAAATCCATATATAGTATCTCAACTCGGTTTGGTCGCTAAAAAAGCTGGCTTTGATCACGATGCCATTACCTATCTGACAAAAAGTATAGACATGCTAAAACCAAACGATGCATATATGTTTAGGCTTCACGATAAACTATCTGATGCTTACTTTAGTAGACATCAATTTTCTGATTGTATTAGGGTATTGAATATAGCTAGAACATACAATTCTAAATCAATTTATACACTATATAAAATAGCACGCACCTATGATGCAATGAATAACTGGACACAAGCAAAGAAGTCTTATCTTCGATTTATAAACGAAGTCTCTAAAGAAGATGATCCAGCCCCTATCCTCATTCGATTTTCAAACGAATCTACGAAAAGGTTGAAATTTATCAACGAAGAACTATTTTTTAAACATTAATAGATTATTAATCTATTAATGTATTTATTCATATATTAATCTTATCTTTGCAGATAAATTTATTAATGTAGTATTATGAGAATAAAAGTTGTATTAATTTTATTTATGTATCTAGTCATATCGTTTTCTGCGAATAGTGTATCCGCACAAACAAAGTCAGTAGAAACGGAAGATACTATTCCACACTATAGTATAGAACAAATCAAAAAGGAATCAACTTTCCAACCCAATGTAAAATTACCCGAAGTGGTCATTTTATCTACAAACAAAAAAAAGCCCTACTTACATTTACATTGCTATTTTCGGACCTATGAATATGACGAAGGATATCCCATGAATTTGACAACTGGTATTATAGACTACTATATCAAAAAAAATGGACACATCTCATATCGTGTCGATAATTGCGAAGTATATCAAAATCTTCGGGCAGACAGTCTTGTCTTCAAGACAAAAATGAAAATTTCAATTAGTATGGATGATGGTGGTGTACCCCAAATATTAGGTCTAGGCTTCATTCCTGGTATCAAAACACACTTTACATTTGACGAAGACGGAGATAGCGTCACCATATTGCGTAAGAAACACAAAAAAGGAATTATAACGTTCAACGATAATCGATTCACAGCAAATGTAGACTTTTTGGGGCCTAAAAAAGAAATAAAAAGATCATTCTTAGGATTGCATATGATTCTTTACGAGGCGAAAGCCACCGAAGAATTCCAAGGGCATTTCTCCATTCCGCTATACGGAAAATTATTGATATATCGTTCTTATTTTGACGCCGCAGTAAAAATCTTTAGGTCTCGTTACTACCGACGTCAGGCTATCGAGGAAGTCTATGTGATTAGTCAATCTCGCTGTGATAAAAAGGCTAGACCAAAAACCTCGACCAAATTCAACAGATCAAACAAACACTCATTTGGTCAAATGAGCAAAGATGATTTAGAATTTGTTTCCAAGCTACCGCAACTGCCACAACCGATTCAAGAAAACATGAACACATTATTAATCAAACAATAGAATGATACCATTCCACCGCAATTTGCGCTGATTCTATTGCAAACTAAGCCATCTTGAAATTATTTGCTCAGTATCCACTCTCTGACAATTTCGAAATTGGTATTGTCCTGTTCCTTTTCAATTGGTGGCTACACGATATTGTACTGCCTACTACAGCAAAAGCGATATGCAATATCTCCACCATATCCGCAGGATTCATTGCACTACTCATGGGTGGTATATGGACGAGTAGACTTCTGAAGAACAATCTCATGGACGATGTCTTCAATATCGAAAACGAAAGTTTCATGCAAGAAACTAGACTCATGGAAAACGAATACTCCGTGAATCTTCCCACACGATTCTACTACAAAAAGAAATGGAATGATGGATCAATATCGTCAATCCCTTTCGGGCATCCATGGTACTAGGTACACCTGGCTCGGGGAAATCCTTTGCTATTGTCAACAGCTACCTCAAGCAGCAGATCGTAAAAGGCTTTGCCATGTATGCTATGACTACAAATTTCCCGACCTGTCCGAAATCGCCTACAACCATCTGCGGACACACGGAGACGCGTATGAGGTGATGCCCACATTCTATGTCATCAATTTTGATGACCCACACAAGTCGCACCAATGCAATCCTATCAATCCACGAATGATGACTGATATTTCCGATGCCTATGAAAGTGCCTACACCATCATGCTGAATCTCAACCGCTCGTGGATACAGAAGCAAGAAGATTTCTTTGTGGAATCACCAATCATTCTTCTTGCAGCCATCATTTGGTTTTTGAAGATATACCAAGATGGCAAGTATTGTACTTTTCCGCATGCTATCGAATTTCTCAATAGACTCTATGCCCAGATATTTCCAATACTTACGGCATACGATGAATTGGTCAATTACCTATCTCCTTTTATGGGTGCCTGGGAAGGCGGAGCACAAGACCAATTACAAGGACAGATTGCATCGGCAAAGATTCCGCTTTCTAGAATGATATCACCCGCACTCTATTGGGTGATGACAGGTGATGATTTCTCACTTGATCTCAACAATCCGAAAGACCCCTAAGTACTGGTCGTAGGCAACAATCCCGATAGGCAGAATATCTATTCGGCAGCATTGGGGGCTCTACAATAGTCGGATTGTGAAGCTCATCAACAAGAAGCATCAGCTGAAGAGTTCGGTCATCATTGATGAGTTGCCGACCATTTACTTTCGAGGATTGGACAATCTCATTACTACGGCTCGTAGCAATAAATTAGCGATATGGCTTGGCTTTCAGGATTTCTTGCAGCTCACTCGTGATTACGGAAATAAGGAAAGCAAGATGATTCAAAATACGGTGGGGAATATCTTCTCAGGTCAAGTCGTGGGCGAAACTGCACGGACACTAAGTGAACGTTTTAGCAAGGTCTTGCAAAATCGGCAGTCCATCTATATCAATAGATTCATTTATGACATTGATTATTGTTCCTCGTTATTTCACTCTATCCAACACCTCGGTATAGTATAGCGTCATGCTTCCCCAAAGACTGTCAAGATGCGCTGATTCTATATTGTTTGTAAAAAACAACTTATTGTCTATTTGCGCAATTGGATAGAGTCCACTGTCTTCTAGCTGATTCTTTTCAAAATTTACCTTTTTGAACGATTCTTCTATCTGGTTTATGGTATCCTCCGAAACTTGTGCCGTGGCATCAATTGAATACGGACTCAAATACCATGAAATTTCTTTTGCACGATCGTCAAAATAGCCAAAATACTTGCTAACCCAACCTTTCTTTGGCTTGTTATAATCACAGTGTTCATGGTCTATATGAGCATAGAATATTGGCGTGATGTGACTATCCTCTCTATACATTTTCAATAAGTATTGAAAATTAACTTCAGTAGCATTTGGGAAAGATTTTTTTACCTCTGGTGGAAGAGATTTATGTGAAGAAAATTCTTCATTCATCCAAGCAAGTGCCACATGGATATCAATCTTGCTCATATAACGCAATGTGAACTTATCCAAAAGCATATCCTTCGATGCTTTCTCTTTAGCTAGCGAAAGTATTTTATATGCTTGCCCTATCACTTTCTTCATGATATGCATTTCTGTCAATTGATTAGCATAACCTGCGCCGCCAGGATTGGTATCAAATATACAGATATGTCCATTAGGTGTGATAGCAAAATCCACTGCGCTTCTTTCTTTACCTATAATATCTACCAATGCTTGGGTAAAGACCACTCCAAGAGTTATCAATAGATTCTGTTCATCATTTCTGTTGGACATCCATCTCTTTTTCCCTTTGTGGCGGATACGTATTTCACTTTAGTCCGTTTGTATAGTATCTCCAATGATGACATTGCGCATGATTTGATTCTCCTGATTAGAGCCAAAACATGGTCCACCTATTGATTTCCCACTGATTGCATAATGAAACTTTTTAGGTTCTAGATTTAGGAGTGTATTTGTGTTGTCTATATCGGCACTATCCTCTGTAGCTAAATTGATTATCTCAACTTCTTCGCTCGCTGGTTTATTTTTTGAAGGCCACTTGTCATTCATCTCTTGTGGCATATCTAGTAGAGAATGTAGCGGGTCTGCTACTTCCTTTTCTAGTGTCATTTTTCCACAGCCCTTGCAGAAACAGTATCCATAGCCTTGCCCTTCGTTGTAGTACAATATGGTGGCATCCCCAGCATGTCTATTATTACGAACAGAAAACAAGTGCGGTTCGGTTACCACATTTTCCCAATCGGTTGTACCGATAAGCTGAGCACTGACACGAGTATAGGTCTTTCCTTCAATGATTCTTGTTGCCTTTTCAGGATTGGGTAGAAAACTAGTGGGTGTGATTAAGTCAAGACCATATTGCTTGTTGACCGTCCATTTTTGTTTGTTACTCAATTCTTCTCTGTTATTGATGACCGTTTTCTCTTGATTACTATAGATTCTTGAACTTTCGGTCTAGCAATCCAATACGATCTATGGGAAAGATTTGCTCTCCTGTGGTTGGTTCATAGCGACTGACTATATAAGGGGCCTCTCCACAAGTGATTTCTAATCGTTTGTCTTTGACATAGTCACGCCATGACTCATCTTCTAAAAAGTTGACAGGAAAATGATTTTTCCAACTCTTTTCAATTTCCGTGTTAAATACATCTTTGCGTCCAAACCATACTTCATCAATCAAATTGTTTTGAATATTGCATACCCATGAGGGGGTGAAAACTTCTCCACGATCTTTGACTCTTTTGATTTGCACTTCTGTCGATTTGACCGAACGTGGACAAACAACCAAACCTTGTTCACCAGTAATATTGTCTATTTCTATAGTGTCATGAAATTGGTATCCTTGTCCCAATTCGCTATATGTGTCAGTAGCCCAAAAGATGTTTTTGCCAGTCGTATTATCCTTGAGTAAAATTTCCAATATTTGGGGATACTCATGGAGAATGTCATCTTCTAATATGTCTACTTCGTTGGTCATATATGTATGGTTGATTGAAATTGTTTGTTTTTTCCATACAAAGTTAGCGCTTTTCTATCATACAGTAGACAAAACAGTCTATTATTTACAGTTTCTATATGAATAATTCAGGTAGTTCCCATAAACGATGTGTTCCTAACATGTACTTAGCCTTCTTTGAAATCAGCAACTGCCAATCTGTAAGTAAAATGGCTCCAAAGTAACAAAATAATAGCTCATACACGATTAATCAAACAGAGTGATCGATTCCAGAATTCATTTTAATCTATTTGCTGCTCAACTGGCTCCTTTGTTCTCTCATTATGTTCATCTTCCAGCAAGAAATGATGGAAATACTTTTCAATACCATAGCAAACTGCTGCACCTACAATCATAACCCCTCCACTTCTGATGGATAGTGATACTACTAAAAAAGCGAATATCCCCGCACATGCTATAGCTACTGCTACACTCTTAATCAATGCTCCTGCTTTTTCCATTTTTTGGCCTATTTTGAATTTACTATTTGGTTGTCATCTCTATTGGTAGAGGCAGCTTTTGCTTGTTTTTTCTTTTCTAATCTACTCTTTTCCATTTGCATTCGCATTGCGTGCATGTCGGCTGCCATAACTCTAGCTACCTTTGGTTTTGGTGCTGCTTTTTGGTGATTGGACCACAAACGGCTATGATAGTATGTCAAAACGGTGATACCGATATTTTCAAATTGGCATAGGTCAGCCTCGTCTACTGATTTGCTAGATTTGATGCAAATGATGGTATGCTTGCAAGAAAGCAGGACATTTTTGAACTTCAATATTTCGACCTTGATGCCTATTATTTGAAAGAAGAAAATGATAAAGCTATTGAGATTTATAATAAGATGTTGGACTCAGGATATAGGCAGAGTTCAGTTTACTATTACGCAGGTATCTGCTATGCTCGTTGTGATAGTATACTGCAAGCTTATCATTTCTTAGAAAATGTAATGAATAACTGGACACAAGCAAAGAAGTCTTATCTTCGATTTATAAACGAAGCCTCTAAAGAAGATGATCCAGCCCCTATCCTCATTCGATTTTCAAACGAATCTACGAAAAGATTGAAATTTATCAACGAAGAACTATTTTTTGAGTATAGATGAATTATTAATCTATTATAATATTTATTCATATATTAATCTTATCTTTGCAGATAAATTTATTAATGTAGTATTATGAGAATAAAAGTTGTATTAATTTTATTTATGTATCTAGTCATATCGTTTTCTGCGAATAGTGTATCCGCACAAACAAAGTCAGTAGAAACCAAAGATACTATTCCACACTATAGTATAGAACAAATCAAAAAGGAATCAACTTTCCAACCCAATGTAAAATTACCCGAAGTGGTCATTTTATCTACAAACAAAAAAAAGCCCTACTTACATTTACATTGCTACATCCGGAGCTATAAATATGCCGAAGGGCATCCTCATTTTTTGATAACTGGTATTATAGACTACTATATCAAAAAGAATGGACACAGTTCACATCATATCGATAATTGCGAAGTGTATAAAAATATTGAAGAACTCAAGCTCTTTAATAAAATTCATTGTATTTACAGTCTGTTTACCATACCAGAGTTAACAGGTAGTATGTGGGGATTCATTCCTAGTATAAAATCCAGATATACATTTAAAGGAGACAGAGATAGCCTCTTTATCATGTATAAGAAGGCAAAAGCAGGAATTATAACATTCAACGAGAATCGATTCACAGCAAGAATGGATTGCTCTATGGATGGAATAAAGTTTAGAGTACTACTTACTAAACTTCATATAAAAATGGACGATGTGACAATCACCGAAAAATTCAAAGGGCATTTCTCCACTCCTCTATATGGAGAATTATTAGCGTATCATTATTATTCTGACTATTCATACAAATATCATCATGATGATTACGTACGAGTTCAGTCCATTAATGAAGTTTATGTGATTAGTCAATCTCACTGTGCGAAAAGGGATAGGTTAAAAACCTCGAACTGGTTCTCCGAATCATTCGAACACTCATTTGGTCAAATGAGCAAAGATGATGTAGAATTTGTTTCCAGTCTACCGCAACTGCCACAACCGATTCAAGAAAACATGAACACATTATTAATCAAACGATAGAAAATCACTTTCACATTCAATAAATCACTTCATCAGCGCCAATAGTGACAATATTTGCTATTTTGTCAATGCATCAAGCACTATTTGCTTGATTTCAGGAAATTGATTGTCCGTATCATCGACTTCTATACGTTTAAGTAACAATCGATGTTTCATCATTTTCAAAACAGAAGCATATTTTGGGTCATTTGCGAGATTTATCATTTCATGAGGGTCTTTGACCATGTCATACAATTCAAAAGAAACCGGAGTAGGTACAATTTTATGGCTTACTTTGTCTCTTAACCACCACATGGTTTGTTCACCTCTTCTTGATGGGTCAAAGTTACGCCCATAAAACAAAATTAATTTATAATCCTTAGTTCTGATTCCAAGATGAGCAGGAATATCATGATGAATCATATGCATCCAATAGCGATAATACACAGCATCTCTCCAATTCTCAGGATTCTTACCATCGAAAATACAGGCAAAACTTTTTCCGTCCATTTTTTTAGGCGTTTTTTTTAGTCCAGCCATTTCAAGCAATGTTGGTGCAAAATCGATATTATTGACAAGTAAATCGCAAGTAACTCCACGCTCTTGTGAACGAGGATCACGGATAATTAAAGGCATCCGTTGGGACTCGTCATACATCCATCTTTTGTCTTGCAGATCATGTTCTCCTAACATCATCCCTTGATCACCCGTATATACGATGATTGTATTGTCCCACAACCCAGCCTTCTTTAAATAATCAAAGAGGCGTTGGAGATTATCATCTACTCCTTTGACACAACGTAAATAGCGTTTCAAATATTCTTGATAAGCCAAATGAGTATCTGTTAGAGAATCTTCTGAGTCAATATCATAAGTCTGTACATAATTCCGAGTTTCGTGTCTAGAAGAAATTGAAGTGCCAATGACTCTCCTTAAAGAATCATTTTTACCTCTCGTCCCTTCTGAACCCCACTGAGTCTGGTCGTACAACGACTTTGGTTCTGGGATTTTTACATCTTCCAAATAATATTTATATCGTGGAGCAAATTCAAACATATCATGTGGTGCTTTGTAGTGATGCATCAAAAAGAACGGTTTGTTCTTGTCCCATTTCTTTATCAACCAATCCAATGTGATATTTGTGATAATATCCGAAGAATACCCCTGATATTTCTCTGTATTGTATGGATATCCCCCTTTGACTGCATTAGTAGCAAATACAGGATCGAAATAAGTGCCTTGTCCACCATGCCCAGTAAGAACTTCATAAAAGTCAAATGCAGAAGGTTCACTATGTAGATGCCATTTCCCAATCATAGCTGTTTGGTAACCTAGAGCCTTAAAATACTGAGGTAGATATTCTTGAGAAGGGTCTAATGATTCATCCAACGTCAAGATGCCATTATGATGAGAATATTGCCCTGTGATGATACATGCTCTACTAGGTGTGCTGATAGAATTGGTATCAAAACAATTGGTAAAGACCACTCCATCATCAGCCAGCAGGTCGATATTGGGTGTAGGATTCAGCTTAGCCAATCTTGAATGATATGAACCAATAGCTTGAGACGTATGGTCATCAGACATGATATACAAAACGTTCAATGGCTTAGATGGGTCATAATGAGTTGTCGGTTTGACAATATGATGCTGTGCAAATGTAGGTGTAGTCGATACAGAAGCAATAATAAAATTGAAGTAAACGGCTTTGATTAAATTCTTCTTCATATACTTTACGATTAATAGATTTCGTTTTTGAAAACAAAAGAATCTACTTCCCAAGCATCATTTGTTTCTGTAGATTCTCTTGGAATGATATAACTCACCATTCGATAATTTTCACCAGGTGTCAACATTGCTTTGATATGATACAATCCGTGTGCATATCCTGCATATTGCTGGACACATTTCGAAGCTTTTTTCTTGTTTTTTGAATCATATATTTCCAAAACGATATGACAATCAGTTGGCGAAGAATAAGCAAGATCCAAAGTATACTCACCATGTTTAGCAATGAGACTTTGGGGACGTTGTTGAAAATGAATTTGGTAGTTGAACATCTCCTTATAAGTAGAATCAGGTATTTTACATGATTTATTCTTATCCACAAGTTTATATACTCTGACCCAATCATAATAAGTCGTATTTAGTGTCGATTGACTAAGTTCCTCGTCAGTCGGAAGCTCTACCCATGGTTGAGGATAAGCTTCAACAACCATATTGATTCCCATTGATTTATTAAACAAGAAGGGCTGATTTTCATACTTCTGTCCTAATGCACCTCGAAATTGAATCGTATGCTCTTGTTTATTATTGAGATAGAACTTTCCCATTTTGTTATTTACCCACCAACATCCTACGATATTGAATTCTCTTGATAAGCCTTGATGATCTTTACGCTCTATTTGAACCTCTTTAGCTCGGATATCTGCTGTCTTTTCTCCATTAGGCGTATACCAATAATGAACATTACAATTCATCCCTTTCGAAAAATCATCCCCTTGAAAATCGCCTCCTCGACCAATGGTTTCACAGATATCCAATTCTTGAGAGAAGTGACCCGATGGATACACAGATGGCTGGTTGTTTAAAGTTGGAAAAGTTCCATCTTTTCCTCTAGAAGACATCCAAAATGTACTTGAAAGAGTGGTCTTATTAGCTTTCATCCGACATTCATAATAACCATATGAAGCTTGTTGAGTTCTGGACACGACAGCAGCACAAGAAATATTAAAATGATAGTCATGTCCATTTCTATGTATCACTTTAGGTTGACTCATCTTTTCACCGTGCAGTTCAAGACATCCATCTTTGACTCGTACATTTTTAGATTCAAAAAGTCCAGGCTCTCTACCCATCCAATCTGGGTGTACATCGTACCATTTGTTCTTGTCCAGTGTTTCCCCATTGAACTCATCGGAAAATTGCTCATTCAAGACCCATCTTTGATTAATTGGAGGCAGAGGAATAGAAACAATTGGTTGCGTGGTCGGATAACATTTCCCAGCCTTATCTATCGTTGGGACATCTTGCGCTTTCACTATTGTCACCGATAATACGATGCTTAAAAGTAACGATAAAGAATATTTCATTGTCTAATTTATTTTTTTATCATATTATCTAACTAAGCTATTACCATAAGCAATGATTATAACTCCCAGAACCATAATGATGGAAGCAAGATAAAGAAGTCTTCTTGCTTTTGGAGATGCGCTAGCCCACTCTTTGGCAACTAAACCACCAATGACAGCAAATAATACTGAGACAGTATTATATATGGCATAACCCACTGTATTACCTTGTTTTCCTAGTGAAAAAGCAGCGTAAGCAAATAATGCAGAAGCGATAAAATTCATAAAACCCATCAAACCCGTCAAACACAAATTGCATCCCAGATGATGTCCCTTGAATTCTCTCCATGTTTTATTTTTAGTCAACTTAATAGCAAAGTAAGGTAAAACATAAATAGCTCCTGACAGGTATACAATAAACATGATGGCAATAGAACTTTTCCACTGTGGATTACCTGCATCAATAGTCAATTCTGTGATTTTACTACTCCCTACTGCATTGGCTAAACTAAAACCCGTTGCAAAGATTCCACCAACTAAAGCAATAAAAATACCCTTCAACGTTTTTCCTTGAGAAAGTTGTTCTACATGTTCCTTCTTTTGAGAAGCTTCTTGTCGAACGACCCCAGCTCGACCATTTATAGCCACACCTGAAAGGATCACTAATAAACCAATGATAATCATAGTCAATGCATTCGTTTCGGGTACTTCGCCTACGATGAATGGTAACAGAGAACCTATAATGATGACTACCCCGATGAATATGGAAAATCCTAATGATACTCCAATGTAGTTGATTGCTTTACTCCACAACTGTACACCTACTCCCCAAAAGAACGAGGTAAGCATCATAATTAAAAGGATATTATTAGGGATATTCGATAGAACTTGAGCGAAGTGATCAATCAAACCAAATCCCAAAATCACAGGAAAGACAATCAACGCAAAGAGAAAGAACAAAGACCAAGTATTTTCATATTTATAGCCTTTGACATATTTTTCCGGAAGAGCATATAAGCCTAGCATACCTCCTGCTAGAACAGCCCATATAATACTTGTAAACATAATGGTGTCTGTATTGTGTTAGATTAGTATTCAAATTTGTAAATCGTTTCGCTGATAAAAGGTTCTCCTGGCTGAACAAATACGTCGGGAGCATTTTTGATATTGGGACCGTTGGGAATTCGATGCGTTTCGCAGCAAAATGCACAATGTTTTCCAAACTTTTCTCCCGTTGCCCTCATCAATTTATCAGAAGTATATTTCGCTGTATAGAATAGCATGCCAGGTTCTGTAGTGTATACATCCATAGCCCTTTGGTTTGGAGCGTACTCAAAATGCGCAACATGTTTCGCTAGAGTAGTTTTACCTTCTGGAAAAAGGTAAAAATGCTCCATGCTGTCACCCATTTGGTCATGTACATCTCCAATCCTTCTTGGTGTTCGATAATCTACCTTAGTCTCTTCTACCAACTTGATGTTTTCAGTATAATTACCTTTCGCATCCATCGGAAAGATATGATCTGCGAAGATTTGAGCTGTGTGTCCTTCTATATTTTCGGAAAATCCAGATAGATTAAAATAAGAATGATTGGTCATAGACAATGGTGTTTTAGCATCAGATACGGCAGTATATCGGAAACTTAGCGCATTCTGATTGTCTAACATAGCCGTCAGCCCAACCCAGACATTGCCAGGAAACCCTTGATCTCCATCTGGAGAAAGTAAGTTGAAATGAATTGCGCAGTAATGAAGTGATTCGACAACATTATCAACAGCCCAAATCTTTTTGTCGAAGCCAACAATACCACCATGTAATGTGTCAGTATGTTGACTGTTTTTCCCAAGTTCAACCGCATCATATGAACCATTTTGAATAGTCGCACAATAGCGACCTATCGTAGCTCCAAAGTAAGGTGCATTATGTTTAAAATCATCTGACAAATAACCATCTAGATGGTCGAAACCACACACGATATTGTGGTTTCCTTCCTGTTTATCCGGGATTCTTATTGATGTAATAGTAGCTCCATAAGTCATCATGGCGACTTCCATTCCTTGGTCATTGCAAAGACGGTATAGATAGACTTGATTTCCAGATACCTGTCCAAATGGGTGTTTTGATATTTTCATGTTTATTCTTTTAAGGTTACTTGTTTTCAATCCAATCGTTGTCTCTGAGCATAGTGACTGTCGAAAGAAAACGACAAATGATTAACCACATTTATAAGGAGCTAGCTTTTGCCAATCAAATTCAACTCCTATGCCTGGAGTATCTGGAGCGATGGCAAAATGATTTTGAACCACCAATGGACGTCTAGTGTATTCATCAATAGGAAAACTATGTACTTCTATCCATCCTGCATGTTTTTGGGATGAGACTAGGCTGACATGCAATTCTTGCATACCATGTGAACAAACTGGGATTTTGTTTTCTGCCGCCAAAGCGGAAGCTTGAAGCCATCCAGTGATTCCACCACAATTGGATGCATCTGGTTGTATATAGCTCAAGCGAGCCTCATCCATTGCATATCCAAATTCATAAATAGTATGCAAATTTTCACCCATAGCAAGAGGTAACCCCCCTTTTTCAGTAATCTCAGCATAGCCCTTGTAATCGTCTGGAATAGTCGGTTCTTCAAACCAAGTGATGTCATATTTTTCAATCCTTTTCGCCATAGAGATTGCTTGTTCTCTAGTCATAGAATAGTTAGCATCAACCATAAATGTAATATCTGGACCAATCAAATTTCTTACTGCAGCTACCCGTTCCACATCCTCGTCTGGATCATCCCGACCAATTTTGATCTTAACCCCATTGAATCCTTTATCTAAATATCCTTGAACATTTTTGAGTAGTTTATCCAACGGGAACAAGAGATCAATGCCTCCGCAATAGGCCTTGCATTGATTTGATGCACCACCCGATACTTTCCAAAGAGGCTGTCGAAGCTTCTTGCACTTCAAGTCCCATAGTGCAATATCAATTGCAGATATAGCAAATGAAGCTATGCCTCCTCTTCCGACATAGTGAATATGCCATGTCATATAATCGTACAAAGACTCAATATCAGCGGCATCTTTTCCGATCAAAGCTGGAATTAAATCATGGTCGATCATCGCTTTAATGGCATAGCCCCCTTTCCCACCAGTATAGGTGTAGCCAGTCCCAGTGTATCCGTCAGCTGTTGTCACGGTTGCTGTGACTAATTCAAAAATATAATGATTCCCGTGTTTTGCATCTGCGAGTACCTCAGGTAGAGGTACTTCGAAGATTTGCGATTCTATAGATACTATTTTATTATTCATCAATCTTTATTTTTATATCGAATATAAAAGGTTTTCTTTTCTAGATATTGTTCAAAACCATAACGTCCATCTTCACCACCAGTTCCACTCATTTTGTATCCATTGTGAAAACCCTGATGCTGTTCTCCATGAGCCCTATTGATATAGATTTCTCCAAATTCGAGGTCATTATTGAGACGCATGATTCGATTCATATCATTGGTAAATACCATAGCTGCCAATCCAAATTCACAGTCATTAGCCATATCGATAACTTGCTGATAATCTTTGAACTTTAGAACAGGTACGATTGGTCCAAATGCTTCCTCATGTACGACAGTCATCGACTGGTTCACATGGGTCAACACCGTTGGTTCGAACCAGTTTCCTTTCTCAAACTGCACACCATTTGGAACTTGACCACCGCATGCAAGAGTAGCCCCTTCATCCAATGCTGTTTGAACCATTTGTTTCATATGTTCCAGTTCTGATTTATTTATTTTAGGACCCATATCTACCGTTTCATCAAAAGGGTCACCAACTTTTATCGCCTTTACTTTAGGGATAAATTTATCCATAAACTCATCATAAATAGCTTCATGAATGTACATTCTTTCATTGCAAGTACACACCTGCCCACAGTTATCAAAACGAGCAGAAACTGCAGCATCTACCGCATCATCAATATTGGCATCTTCAAAGGCAATAAATGGAGCTTTTCCTCCTAACTCGAGTTGTACATGTGCTAAGTTTGCGGCAGCATTGCGAAAGATAGCCTGACCAGCGCTTGTACTACCAGTCATGGTGACCATCTTAGTTATTGGATTTGAGACCAATGCAGTACCCATGACCCGTCCCGACCCAGTGACAATATTGATGACACCGTCAGGAATACCTGCTTTCTTAGCCATCTCACCAAGCATCAACGTCGAGATTGGCGTTTCGCTAGTCGGTTTCACAACAACCGTATTGCCAGCAATCAAAGCAGGAGCGATTTTACGTCCAGCGAGTGCTAATGGAAAATTCCATGCAGTAATCACGACCACTACTCCACGCGGAATCTTCTGAATCATTATCTGTTCATCTGGATTATCGGATGGAACGATATCTCCTTCAATCCTTCTCGCCCACTCTCTAGCATAGTCCATATATGAGCAGGTAGCATCTACTTCAAACAAAGCTAATTTATACAATTTACCCTGTTCACGCGTAATGATTTTTGCCAATGCTTCTTTGCTAGCTTGGATTTCATCGATGAATGCTTGAACTAATTCCGCACGATGTCGAGCAGTCATCGCTGCCCATCCTTTTTGTGATTTAGCTGCTGTTTCAAGAGCCAACTGAGCATCTTTTTCATCTCCATGTGCCACCTGTGCAACTATAGAGTCATCAGTCGGATTCAAGACATCCACATATTTATTTGATGTAGGAGCAATCCAATGACCACCTATGTATTGTTTGAATTGTTTCATTATATAGTATTTTTGACGTTCATATATACAGATTTTAGCGTCCCATCCAGCCACCATCTACAAGCATAATTGTTCCGTGCATATAGGAAGAAGCTTCAGAGCAAAGGAATACCGCAGGTCCACCAAAATCTTGAGGAGTTCCCCATCGACCGGCAGGAATACGAGTCAATATTTGGTTTGAGCGTTCATTATCAGCCCGAAGAGCAGCTGTATTATCAGTTGCAATATATCCTGGAGCAATGGCATTCACGTTGACCCCCTTACTAGCCCATTCGTTAGCAAAGGCCATAGTCAATTGTCCGACAGCTCCTTTACTAGCAGCATATCCTGGTACAGTGATTCCTCCTTGGAAGGTAAGTAACGATGCGGTAAAAACGATTTTACCATAGCCGCGCTCAACCATCTCTTTTCCGAATTCACGAGTCATGATAAATTGCGCCGTTTGATTTACTTCGATGACTTTATCCCACATTTCATCAGGGTGTTCTGCGGCTGGCTTACGCAAAATAGTTCCAGCATTGTTCAGCAAAATATCCACAACAGGAAAATCTTTCTTCACTTCCGAAATAAATTGATACAAAGCCTTACGGTCACTGAAATCACATCGATAGGCTTTGAAATTTCTGCCCAATGCTTTCACATCTTTTTCCACGTCGCTTCCTTCGAGTTCTAGAGATGCACTGACTCCGATAATATCTGCACCCGCAGCAGCCAAAGCAACTGCCATACCTTTACCAATACCTCTTTTACACCCTGATACTAAGGCTACTTTGCCTTCCAAACTAAATTTTTTAAAAAAATCCATGTTATCTATTTTTTTATGTTCTATTATTTATTTATTAGCCTTGGCAATTGATCAATACCTTCATACCACTTGGATTTTGCGCTATTTGGTCAAATGCTTTCTGAATTTCAGACAATGGATATACAGCCGTCACCATAGTTTCCAAAGGCAATATTTTTTCACCAACCAATCGGATAGCATGCTCATAATCTTGTGGCTCATATACGCGAGCTCCGATGAAACTCAGTTCTCTCCAGAAACACATTTTAAGGTCTACTTCTCGTTTTACTGCATGTATAGCGACACCCACTATTCGTCCACGGATACCAGCAATTTCAGTCATCGTATTGACAGAAGCTTGTACTCCAGCCACTTCAAAGATTACATCAGCTAGTGCCCCATTACTGAGCTCAGACACATGTTTCAAAAGATCTTGCTCTGCCGGATTCACAACATCAAATCCCAATCCTCTCAACATTTTGATCCGTTTGGGATTCAATTCAGATACAATCACTTTTGCTCCAGTAAGACGAGCAACCATAGCTACTAGAGTACCAATAGGTCCTCCTCCAAGAACAACAGCCACTTCACCTTCAACCAAACCACTACGGCGTACGTCATGACAAGCGACAGCCACAGGTTCAGTAAGTGCTGCCAATTTCATATCGACATCGTCAGGTAATCTATGTACAATGGATGCCATGATATTCCAATATTGTTGCATAGCCCCTTCACTATCTATCCCGACAAACTTGAGTTTCTTAGCTATGTGACTGAAGCCTTTATCCGAAGCATCTTCCAGACGTGCATCAAGTGGACGTACCACGACTTTGTCACCCACTTCAAATCCCTTTACTCCTTCACCTATAGCATCTATGGTTCCAGACATTTCGTGACCAATTGTTTGGGGAATAGATACACGGGCATCCATGTTACCATGATAGATATGGACATCACTACCACAAATACCACAGTACGCAACTCTGATTCTCACTTCTCCTTCTGCAGGCAGAGTCATCTCTTTTTCTTTTACAGTGAAGGTTTTGTTGCCTTCATAATAACTAGCTTTCATAATAAAAATAGTTTAATATATACAGTCCGTTCAAATAGGACGGGCTAGAACTTGATTATTTAATATTGATTGTCAAATCAGTCATCTCCAAACCATCTGAAGATGCTGATATATTCAATTCTGATGGTAATTTGGTCGTTTGAACCATAAACAGACAGTGGCCTTCATTTGTCATAGTAGAGTTGTTCTGAAAGGACTCCACACTAGTGACGCTACCATTGTCGACGCCAAGTAATCGGTATTTCCCTTTGCAATGGAAAGTTATTCGACGATTTGTATCGTATATTGCTTGGTCATTTTTATCGAGCAGTTGAGCTCTTACAGCGATAACATCCGTTCCATTTGCAGATGCAGTTACGCGATTGCTTGTGAGTCTTATCTTAGCTGGTTTTCCAGCTGTTACGACCTTCGATTGAACGATTTCTCCATGATGTTTTCCTTTAGCTATTAACTGCCCAGGTTGATAATCAACCTCCCACTTATAAATATGGTCTACGAAGTCAGACAATTTCTTTGACCCCAATGATTTGCCATTCTGATAGAGTGTGATTTCTTCACAATTTGAATAGATTTCTACGATGACTTTAGCCCCCTTGCGGTAGTTCCACCCTTGATTAAGATCATTCCATACCCACAATCGATGATTCCATGGTTTACGTTTGTCTATATCAACAAAATGATCATTGACCTTTTTATAGACCGACTTATCAGCTGTTTGAGAGTAAATCGCAATCATCGGAGTCGATCCCCATAGTGATTTCATCATATAGAAAGAAGGCTTTTTGAATCCTGCTAAATCAATCAAACCGCTAGCAGTAGATTTTGCAGGCCAGTGATTGTACGGACCTCCTCGTTCTCCCATATAATCAAAACCTGTCCAAATGAACATTCCAGGTACAAAATCTCGGTCCATGACAGCTTTCCATTCGTGATATTGAGCAACATTTTCTGTACCCATGACTGGTTTATTGGGATAGTGTTTGTGTGCGTAATCATACATTACACGTCGGTAACTAAATCCAGCCACATCCAAAGCATCTATATATCCTGTCTCGAAACTAACTGACGGAAGAATGCAATTGGCAACCACAGGGCGTGTGGTATCCAATGCCTTCACCCATGAGGACAACCGATGAGCAGTTCGACCGATATCATAAGTAGTCTTAGGAAGTGATTGCCACTTTTCGCGTATCTCTGCAGGGGTATAGGGAGGTTGTGTCCAAAAATAATTCCCGGTTGCATCAGCACCAAAGAAACCAGTTGCCTCTTTATTACCTGGATAAGTCCATTCTATTTCATTTCCGATACTCCATTGAAAGATGCATGGATGATTCCGTGCACTAAGCATCGTATTTTCAAGGTCACGCTGAGCCCACTTTTGGAAATAGACATCATACCCTTGACTTGCCACATCATTGTGACTTTGATTGGTATTCAATCGCTTATCTTTTGGATAGTCCCATTCATCAAAGAATTCTAATTGAACAAGAAATCCAAGTTGATCGCACAGCGTCAAAAATTCATCTGCGGGCGGATTATGCGATGTACGTATTGCATTGACCCCGCAGTCTTTGAGTTTACGCAATCTCATCTCCCAAACATCCTTGATAAACGATGCCCCTATAATACCAGCATCGTGATGCAAACAGACCCCTTTGATTTTCATATTCTTTCCATTGAGAAAGAACCCTTTGTGAGCATCGAATCGAATGGTACGAATACCAAAAGCTGTACTCTTCGTATCGATAACCTTTCCGTCTTCTATGATTTCCGTAACAGCTTCATATAGATAAGGTGCATCGACATTCCATAGATTCGGATTGAAAAGGTCGACTTTCTGATTCAAAATCATTTTCGATTTTGGTTGAATCAGGAAAGAAGAATCTACTTGAGCTACTTGCTGATGATTCATATCATAATAAGTAGTACGTAGTGTCCCACGTTGAATTTGCCCATAATCATTATCCAAAGAAACAGTCATCTGTACACGAGCATGCTGTTTCGTCACTTCAGGAGTTGTGACAAATGTTCCCCAAATGGGTATATGCATTTTGTCTGTTAAAACCATTTTCACATCTCGATAGATTCCAGATCCCGTATACCATCTACTATCAACATAACGGCTATGGTCTACACGGATGACCAATTGGTTTACTTGACCTTGCGGTTTCAAATAGTCGTCTAATTGATAATAAATAGGAGAATAGCCATAAGGATGAAATGCAAGGCATCTCCCATTTAGATAGAAAGTAGCATTGTTATATACACCATCAAAGAGGATATAGCATTCTTGCTGATATTTATTGATTGGAGTTTTAAATTCTTTGGCATACCATCCAATCCCTCCTAAGAGGTATCCAGTAGCACCGTCTCCATGGATAGAATCAAATGGAAGTTCGACACTCCAGTCATGAGGCAAGTTAACCGGCCTCCAATGCGTAAAATCTCGATAGGGTAATGAATACGATATCGAATCGGTCAATGTAAATCGCCAATCATTATTGAAATTGATTTCTTGTCTATTGATGTTAGCATATAGGCCCAAACAAAACAGACACGTCAAACAAAACAACAAGAATTTCTTTAATCTCATAAATCGAATTTTATAGAATTAGTTTGTGATAACAGAAGCAAATGTAACGGATAGAGGCAAAATCAAAGGGGGGTATTTGATAAAAAACAGTGCGGTAAACAAGCACTGTTCCCTTATGACCATGTAAATCGATTATTTATATGTGCTTCCGAGTCAGATATCATCTATTTTTCTTTATTACCTTTCCACCCCTTGCTCCCTACTTCTCCTTTAGCTGCATGATGGGTTGGATGATACGCTTCGAATCGAATGATACTTTGGTAATCGTAGCTATTGTAAGTATGTGTCAATCCCCATTTCAGAGCAGCTAATGGATATTCATTTGTATCAGAACTTCTAACCAAACCGATAGCATGTGGTGCCCCTGGAATAGAAGCCTCGATTTCAAAATTGATACCATCTGGAGCCCATTGTACCGTGTTCTTTTCGGGACCATCTGTTGTTACCAAAGAAGCAATACCACCACGATATGGCCATACACAAATCTCGTGTCCACTATTGCTTATTGGATTGTATTCAGATTTCACATAAGGACCAAGAGGATTATCTGCAATGGCTACACCTTGTTTGATTTCTCGGCCACCCCAAGTAATTTCTTCCCCCATACGTTCACCTTTGTAATACATATAGAATTTTCCCTTATAAGGAATAATACATGGGTCGTGTACTTTTTGACTATCGAAATCACCCTTCTTCTCTACCAAGAAGCGATTATCTTCCGTCCCCTTCCACACACCATTGTCCGCAGGTTTCAATACCGGTTTTGTCGTTTTGGTCCATGGACCATCTGGAGAAGTTGACCAAGCCATACCAATAGCATCTTTAGAACGTACTGTGTATAATGCTCCCATCGTTTGATAGCAGAGATAGTATTTATCCTTCCAATGCATGATTTCTACAGTAAATACTGAGCGGTCATCATAATTTCCTTTAGGTCCACGTGGGACAGCCATTCCCTGTTCTTTCCAAGTGATACCATCTGTAGAAGTCGCATACCAGATATCACAGCGATCCCAAGGAAATACTTTATCATTCTCGATATCGCCTGCAAAACCTTGTGTAGGTCCCACACTTTTGGAATACCATACATAGTACTGTCCATCAATTTTATACACACTACTAGGGTCTCTTCTGACAACCCCTTTTTCGTAAGCTAAATCGCCTTTTAGAGCCATTGTCTTGTATTCAAAAAACCACGAACTATCATGTTGTGGCCATTTCATAGCTCGTTTCATGGCAGTACTTAGCTTATTTCCCCGTGGGATGCCAAGTGAATCGGCCTTTACTTGGTCATAATTGACCGAATCATCATTTGATTGCTTACTTGATTGTGACGTGCAAGAACCCAAGAACAAGAGTCCTACACAGATTAGCCAAAGTTTTCTCATTTTTCGTTTAATAGATTTGAAAAAGGGAAGGGAATAGATAGCTAGTCATCCCCTTCTCCTTTAATAATTGATTTATTGTCTTTTTTCGATTTGTATTAGACTGAGATCGTCCAAATAAATAACAGAAGAATGTGCATTTGCTTGATTATTTGCACGAATGAGGAAAGTATTCACATCATTACTTCCAGTGACTTCAGCAGTGAGATATACCCATTTACCGATGTTCTCAGCATCGGTAGATAATTGAGGAGTATCCCAAGCAGTATTTTTTTGCCAATAAAAAGCTACATTCGGTTGACCATCCACATTATCACCTAAATCCTCAGCATATATCCAGAGGCTCAGTTGATAAGTCATCCCTTTCGTTGTTTCGAAAGTAACAGGAATTCCGCTCTTAGCAAGTTTAAAACAAGCTCCACCACCAGCTTGTTGAGAGATCTTCAAACTGTGCATTCCACTGTGAAATATACTTTCACTAATGGCGAGTGAATATTTTTCCCAGGTACCACCCCAACCAGCAGAAACCCAGTCAGATACTGGATTCTTTTCAAAGTCGTAATCATAATCTGACGAAGCTAATAAGTTCACATTTTCAAAATCAGTCATCGGTTGATCAGTAAAACTATCCAATTGCATGCCATCAGCTGTCATTAAATCACCGATAGATGCATCATAACTGATTAAGATATCATCAGAGTTATAGATATCCCCAGTTAATTTGAGGACAATCAAATTCTCATCGATGGTGAAATTTTTAATGGTGATAGTTTGTTCAATGCCGTTATTAGTAACATTTAGATTAAATGCATCCACAGGACAATCAGTACCATCACCTAATGCTCGGCTATAGGTAAGGGTAATCTCATCAGACCCACTACGGGACATATTATCCAACGTGACTGGCTCCGTAGAAGCAACTACCTTGATGATATCATTCACTGTCTTTTCGGATTTACCGAAAGCACTCGAACAAGAATAAGTAATACTATATGTTCCAGGAACTGAGAATTTGAACGAAGCTTCTTGACCAGACAAATCATAAGTCTTCCCATCTTCACGAGTGATTATCCAATCATTATTTGAAGGAGCACCAGTAGCGGTAGATGTCAAAGTCACCGTATGTCCAGCAACCACTTCGTTGAGTGCATCGTCCACGATAGCTAATTGCTTTTGAGCATTTACTTCATAGAGTGTGAAATTGGCCTGTATACTATCCAGTACAGTCACAGGAATGGTATCGATATGCTGATTACTTTCTTGTTGTACTAGATCGACCCATACCTTATCTACATACGTTTGGTCGATAATTACATCGTACTGTCCCGGAGTAGTAAAATGGACAGTTACCACATCTTCTGAAGCTGAACTAATGGTATCTTGAGATGATTTGAGAACGGTTCCAGCTGGGAAATGCCAAGTTCTAGCAGTGACACCTCTCGAAAGGTCGATAAAAGCCATATCCATTCCTTTAGGCAAAACCACAGGATTGGTTCCAAAGGAAGTTGTGATGTAACTATTGCTCACATCAGCATATTGGTCATCATCATTTGAACAAGCTGTCAGTATCAACCCAAACAAACAAAGCGACAAGGTGATGATATTAATATATATTCGTTTCATAGTTATTTATTTTCTTCAGGGTGATACAATATTTTATTTAATTGCAATTCGATAGATGGAACAGGCAAATAGTTATAATCTGACGAATAGTTAGTTGTTTTGACCAAAAAGTCTGTCCGGATTTTTCCTAAATAAAACGGCGCATAACTTTCTCCATAATCAGGCAAAGGAGTAACTCCAGTTTCACTGCCAGTAAGTATCTTACATAGTTTTTCTTCGTCTGCTCTGCGTGCTGTAAACACTTGGTCTACAAGCCCCCATCGAACTAAATCATTCCAGCGTTTCCCCTCATAACCAAGTTCTATAGGTCTTTCCACCATCTGGAGATGGTGCATGACATTTTCCTTGGTTGCATCCACATATGGATAATCCTCCAACTGATTGAAAAATAGTGAGGTATCCAATTGAGGTATTTGACCGTTATGATTGACCATATACTCTGCGAGCGTGATTACTCCTGCACGTCTCCTTACCATATCGATATAGGTGATAGCATCTGACACCTTATCTTGTTGAAGTAAGCATTCAGCATACATCAAAAGTACATCAGCATATCGGATCTCTCTCCAGTTGACACCTGTTCGTGCTCCAGTAGAAGGATCTTCCCCTGATTTCGTTTGCCATTCGAGCCATTTACGTACATAACCTGCTTGACCATTAGTAAATGGTGTATTCGTTTTCAATACAGTACCGTCAGCTAGCGTTTCGGTAACCAAAGGAGATTGGTAATAATCACCATCCGATTCTCTGCAAACGATGGTTGCATAGCTTCTTTGAGAATGAGAAAAACCATCATTAATAGCCGAAGTTGTATCCATAACATCCGCATGTTGCAACAAATCGATATACCAGTAAGTTGGCAGAGTTGAATTATATCCTCCTGCTTGTAAAGTAGCTAGATTTGCTGCAATGGATGTCCCCTCTGAACCATTTACTTCGTCTTGTACATCACCATGGTTTCCTGCTTTGTAATTGTCTGAGAACACAATTTCGAAGATAGATTCTTTGTTGAACTCATGCGCTGCTGTAAAGTTGTCCATGAAATTGTCAGTCAGATCATACAACCCGCTATCGATGATTTGCTTAAAGCAGACAGCAGCCTCATCATATTGCTTACTATAGAGATATACTTTACCCATTAAGGCAGTTGCAGCTCCCCAAGTAAATCGACCTAAGTTTGCTCCATTCCAACTCTTTGGTAAATTGGCTTGAGCATACTCAAGATCTTCCAAAGCAAAATGATATACGCTATCTATTGGGGACAACTCTTTATTCATCTCCGCAACAGATTTCGGCAACGTTTCATGGATGACTGCTTGATTGAAAGCACTACCTAGCCAGAAATATTCTAGACCACGCATGCAGCGTGCCTGAGCTTCATAACTTATTTTTTCGTCATCGGTCAAGTCATTGGCTTGTTCCAAATAATACAAGATTTGGTTTGCACGAAATACACCGACATAGTATTCACTCCAGCGATTTTCAACCTGACTGGTTGCACCAGAAAATTCAAAATTGGCAAATCCTCTGTAATACCATGATTCAGTACCAGCAAGGTCCCCTCGAAGCCACATCCAGCAAGATTCACGACCACGTACTGTATTGAGCTGTAGAGCACCATACATACTATTAGTTGCCATATTGAAGTCATCATTCGTCTTCCAGTAATCAGCACCAGTAAGTGCATTAGGATTGGTCTGCGACAACAATTCATGTTCACAGCTTGTCAATCCACTCAATCCCATCAATAAAGAGAGAGAATACAAGACGATTTTTATTTTATTGTATTTTGTTTTCATGTCATATAGAATTGAAAATTAAAAACTAACCTGTACACCCATCAAGAATTTACGTGTGATTGGATAATTTCCTTTATCCACACCTCTAGTAGAAATTCCATTTCCACCGACCTCTGGGTCAAATCCATCATAAGACGTAAAAGTATACAAGTTTTGTGCACTCACATATACACGTGCCCATTCGGCAAATGAGTGTATACAAGATTTTGGAAGAGTGTATCCCAAACTTAGGTTACGAACTCTGAGGAATGAACCATCACTTAAGAAGTAGTCAGTATTGGTTCTAAGATTAGCAGCTCTAGGAGCTGGTATAGAAGACGTTGGATTATAAGTGCCCCAGAAGTTGTACAAGTCTTTGTGTGAAAGTGCACCATAGGCAAATTTCTTTCCACCATCGAATACTTTATTGCCATAAGAGAGGTATAATTGCGTGGTAAAATCAAAACCTTTCCAATTGCAGTTCCATGTCCAACTAGTTTCAAATTTGGGCATACCACTACCCTGATATACACGGTCTTCATCATTTATTTGATGGTCACCATTCGCATCAAGTTGTTTCAAATCGCCCAATTTTGCAGAAGGCATATACTTATGAACTTCTTCCAGTTCAGCTTGTGTCTTGATGATACCATCTGTTTCGATTAAGAAGAAAGATCCAGCTGGATAGCCTACCCTCATATAAGTCAACACGTCATCTCCGGTACCTGTCCAATCACCTAACTTACTGTCACTCAATGGGATTGAAGTAGCATCTCCCAATTTGGTCACTTCGTTTTTGTTTTTCGTGAATGTACCAGTGATACTATAATTCATTCCAAACTTAACATGTCCCTTGTAAGTTAAGCTCAATTCGAGTCCTTTGTTCTGCATATCGCCAACATTGGACATCACTGTATTGTTTCCATATCCTTGATTAGTACCAGAAGATGGTGGTAGCATCACATCTAGAAGCATATTCTTCTTGTCGTTCATGTATAAATCTATACTACCTGTCAATTTTCCATTCCACATATTCCAATCAAGACCAATATTTCTTGAGACATTGGTTTCCCATGAAATATCAGAATTAGAATAAGCACGTTGGATAGCTCCGAGAGCAAGATTGTCATTGGTTTCTGGCCCAAATACATAATCAATATTATTCATGATGTAAGATGCATATAGATAATTCCCTATATTTTCATTTCCTACTTCACCATAACTGAGTCTCAGTTTTAGATTGCTCAACCAATCATCGGTACTATTCATGAAATTTTCATCACTGATATTCCAACCTGCAGAGATTCCAGGAAAGAATGCATAACGATTGTTAGCACTCATACGAGAAGAGCCATCATAGCGGCCACTAGCAGACAACATATACTTATTGTCATACGTATATTGAGCACGGAACAGTTTACCGACGATTGCATTTTTATTTTTTACTCCACCCAGAGACATCATAGTACTAGCAGCATCAAACTGAGCTATTTCATTGCTCAAAAAGCCTTTTTTCGAACCATTCCAGTTAGTACCTGTTGTCGTCTCTACAGTGTATCCTGCCAAGAGACCTACTTTATGTTTATCAAAAGTATGGTTATAAGAGAGTGTATGCTCCATCGTCATCTTGGTAGATTTATAGTTGAACTGTTGTAAAATACCTTCTGCTCTCGAGCTCAACAAATTGACTTTACCATCTCGATCATATACCGTATACTTTGGCTGATAATAGTAACGGTCCATCGACCAATAGTTATATCCAAGATTGATTTGATAAACCAAATCAGAGGTGAAATTATATTTCAAATTACCAGACACATTGTGCGCATCTTCTCTACGAATATCCGTATTGGTCATCACTCGGGCTAAAAAGCCAACATGTTCAGGGTCATTCCCTTCCACTTGGATATTGGTATCTCCCATAGTATTCTCCAATGAAGGACGAGTTGGTACTTGATACAATGCATATTGATACAATCCCCAAGGTTCTTGTGTCTTGTGTGAATGATTGAGTCCCACACTCACAAATCCAGAGAACTTTTCTTGCTTGAAAGATACGTTTGCACGAGTGGAGAAACGTTCATATCCAGAGAGAATAAGAATTCCGTCTTGTTGGAAATAATTAGTATTGACATTGAAAGTCACACCGTTTGAACCACCTGACAACGTCAGATTATAATTTTGCATAGATGCATTGTTATTCTCAATCTCTTCCACAAAATCATTATTGCGATAGATGGATTGCCTATCATAGTTAAGCAGAATAGATTGGGAACCTGCATTTCGCATCTGCTGCACCTGTTGGTGGGTATACAGATGCTCTTTTGCATCCAACAAAGGTGTTTTGGAAGTGATATTCTGGATACCGTAATAAGAGGAGAAAGAAACTTTAAGTCGCCCTTCTTTTCCTCTTTTTGTTTTGATGAGAATCACTCCATTCGCAGCACGAGTACCATATACAGCAGCTGCAGCACCATCCTTGAGTACATCGATACTCTCTACTTCTTCAGCAGGGATATTTGGGTTACCATCTGCTGGAATACCATCGACAACGTAGAGTGGAGATGAATTTCCATTGATAGACCCTAGTCCACGAATCTGCACATTGGCTTGGTCACCAGGACGGCCACTACTTTCTACGACACTTAACCCTGCAACTTTTCCAGTCAAAGCTTTAGTTACATCGGAACTTGGAGATTCCAGCAACACATCAGATTTGACTTGCGAAACAGCACCGGTCAATTCTTTTTTCTTTTGTACACCATAACCAATGGCCACAACTTCATTGAGCATGACACTTGATACTTTCATCCGGATATTAATCTTTGATGAAGAGGCAGTGATTTTCACCTTTTGTGAAGAATACCCGAGATAACTAAAATCGATGACTTGCCCTACATTGGCTTCAATCGTATAGTTACCGTCAAGATCAGTAATTCTTCCATGTGTCGTTCCTACGACAGCTACAGTTACACCAATCAAAGGTTCTTTGTTCGCATAATCTGTCACTGTCCCGCTTATCGTGCGTTTTTGCGCATGTAGCACCAGCGAGGAAAGACCAAGCATCATGCAAGTCAATATCCAACGAAAGGTACGATGGGCATTAACTTCAAATAGTGATTTGTTCATAATACAATTAATTTATTAGTGGTTTTCAAGATAAATTCATTTTCGAATAGGTTTTTCGACGCGAATCCAATCGACCAAGAAGGTCATATTTTCTTCATTTTCAAGTTCTTTCTCACTTGGTGAGAGTCCTTTGACTGTTCGCCAAGTTTGGTCTTCTTGATTAATGATAATATTCAGCGCTTTGTCAAGGCCGGGGCCTTTAGTAAATCCTTTGGGGTCTATTTGTTGTATCCCAGACACTGTCCGGACCAATTGACCATCTACGTAATACTCCAGATGAGTCGGATTTTTCCAATAGACACCGACACGATGAAATTGGTCTCTCCAAAGGGTCCCTTGGTTTTGATACCATGAACCTTGGTCGGTCGGCTGATAGTCTTGGAATGGTTCTCTGATAAATACATGATGACTCAAATGAATACATTTCGCCCAGTAACTATCAGTATCGTTTTTCGAGTCACGATCACCACCATAGGCTTCAATAATATCTATTTCTTGAGTATCATCTGGGCTCAACATCCACACATCAGAAGCCAATGTCGATTTGGATAACTTAGCACAAGCCTCCACATATACAGGATATTGAACCGTCGTTTTCGAACTGATACATCCGGTATAGACCACGGGGTAACTTTCTTTCGTTCCATCTGGTTTGGTTAATTCTTGTTTTTCATCAGTATCTCTTTTTGCAGCGATTCGTAGATTACCATCAGATACAGAGACCATATCTCTTCTCCAAATGGTGACACCTGGTCCATCCCAGTTAGCATGATAATAATCAATCCATCTTTTGGTAAATTCAGGATTCAGATGCCCATATGACGAGTCGTAATCAAATTGATCTGACTCCGGTTGTAATTGCCATTCCATATCTGGAGCTAACTGAACCGGGACTGGGTACTGGGACCAATCATACATTTGAGGGTTGGCTCTAGTTTCTTGAGCAAAGGTATCTGAACCAATTACGGAACAGAACACAGCTGATAACAACAAACGTTGTATCGCTTTCGAGTTGGTTTTCATTTAATAAAGTTTGATTTAACGTTAACTAATCATTTAGGTAGCACAAAACTATGGTAATTGGCTTGAAGGCAGCGCTAGCAAATGAAAACAGTATGCATGGTATTTGATAAATGCCTCGTTTTTCCTTATAAATCACACATAAACCATACCACTAGGACTATTTCTGTAATGGCTTCAAAACACGAATCCAATCAACGAAGAAGGTTACATCTTCTTGGTTGGACAATTCTTCTTGAGTCGGTGACAATCCTCGCACTGTCCTCCATTCTTGGTCTTCTTCGTTGATGATTATATGGAGCCCTTTGACTAGTCCTGTTCCACCTGAAAAACCTTTAGGATCTATTATATCCATCCCATCGACAGTCCGAACCAAGTATCCATCTACATAATATTCTAAATGAGTTGGACTCTTCCAGTATACACCCACTCGGTGAAAATCATCAGCCCACTTAGTTCCTTTTCCATCTGTATACCATGTACCATCGTCCAGAGGTTGATAATCAGCAAACGGATGACGAATGAATAGGTGGTGACTTAAATGTAGTCGAGTTGCCCAATAACTTTGCGTCGCACTCGTTTCTGAACGGTCCCCACCATAAGCTTCGATGATATCTATTTCTTGGGTATCATCTGGGCTCAGCATCCACACATCTGAAGCAAGAGTCGATTTTGATAGTTTGGCACAAGCTTCTACATATACGGGATAGGTCACTAGCGAAAGAGAACTGATACATCCGGTATAAGTTTGTTGGAAGCTCTCCTTGGTTTTATCAGGCATAGTAAGCTCTTCATATAGAGCATCAGTTGGTCTCGAAGCAGTAATACGTAAATAACCTTCTGCTACGGATACCATCTCCTTTTTCCAACTCGTGATTCCAGGTCCATCCCATTGAGCTGGATAATAATCTTTCCAACGTTTGGTAAATTCTTGATTTAGGTCAGTATACGAAGAACGGTAGTTGAACTCGTCGGAAATAGGTTGTAGTTGCCAGACAGTATCTGATGAGACGTGCACTGGTACTTCGTACTTGGACCATTGAAATGATTCTGATATAGAGTCATCAGGATTGGCAGCTGGGCCAACTGGTCTATCGATGTTTGGTTCATTTCCATTTGGATTACTACTACAAGAAGTCGTCAATGGATTTAAAACAAAAAGCATCATAAACGAAATCATAAATAAAGAAGTCAATCTATTGATTTTCATAGAATAAATATTAAGTGATTATCTAATAAAAAAGGCACCACAAAACTAGATGTATGAAAAGTGACCTGTGTAGGGAAAAATCAAATAATTACGAGGGTATTTCGAAAAATGTTGTAGCTTTGTGTCATATAAGTACACTGGTCCACCTTACCACTGTACAATCACTTTATCTAATGCACTACATATCATGAGAAACAACCACACAGACATGAGAGTCAGAATAGTCTCTTTAAATGTCCTCATAACCTTGATTCTATCTTCATCTTTGATTCATGCAAACAATTTGAAGCAGACTACTTCTAAGCATATCCGTAATTATAATATTATGCAATTGGACGACATGCCTCAAAGTGAAGTCAACTCTATATTCCAAGATTCTCAGGGTTTCATGTGGCTAGCTACATTGGGTGGATTATATCGTTTTGATGGATATGAGTATAAGCGTTTCCCCAATCAGACAACTGGGGAAAACAATAGTTCTAAACTGGTCCTTTCAATGGCAGAAGACAATCAAGGTGATCTTTGGTTTGGAACCTATGGACGTGGCATCTCTATGTTCAATGTCAAGACACAACAATTCACCAATTATCCACTGAGTGCATTCAAGAAGAAAACAGAACCCAACAGCGATATCGTTTCTATTATAGTAGATAAAAAGGACCAGATATGGATGAGTAATGGATATATCATCTTTAGATTTCAAATCGATAAAGAGACGAGTAAACTATTGAATGTACATCGTTACAACATCTTTGATTCTAATGTGGAAAAGCAGAAACGTATCAAAAGCTTATATAAAGATAAATGGGGAACCATTTGGATTGGGATCAACTCTGAACTCCATAGAGTGGTTGATTACAATGATACTCAACTGAAGTTGGTCACCTATGGTATCGGCTGTGAAGATATTACAGAGGGACAAGACGGAATTTACTTCGGATCAGGTCAAATCTATTTTATTCAACACCTAGCTGATAATCAATACGAAGAACCTGTTCAAATCAATACTATCCGATGTAGAAGGATTATCCAACGACATCACAAATTATGGGTTGGCAATAGAAATGGGTTACATTGCTTATCGCAAAACAAAAGAAAACAATGGGTAGAAACAATCTCACTCAACAAAGAGACATTACCTTTTGACATCAATAGCAATGTCATTTCATATCTGTACAATAATAGTTTCGACCAACTATGGGTGGGCAGCAGAGGCAGCGGTACTTATTATCTAGAAGAAAAAGAGAAGGGCTTTTATGGTTATCAAGCAAACAGCATGGTCAAAAAGGATGATATATCCAATGAGTTAACTCGCTGTCTATATACCGACCGAAAAAATAATCTATGGATTGGAGACGAAGAAAATGGTGTTTTTATTCTCCCAGCTAATGAGCCATTTACAGGTCATTACATCAATATTAAAGTCAATAGAGAAGACAACAATCGAGCCTATGCCTTTGAAGAGACAAAAAGCCCAACAGCCAATACCTCTATCATGTGGGTAGGTACGAGTTATCCGGACAAATTGATTGCTATCAATACAGAAACGAAACAAATCATCCCACAAATCAATGGAATAACGGACGATTTGGGATTTGTATTTGCACTCAAAAAGACAGACCCTCATACACTATGGGCAGGATTATACAACCAAGGATTATGGCGACTCAAGATTGATGATTCGGGACATGTCTTGTCAGGACAACAGTTCAATCAATCAAATTCTTCTATATCCTCCAATACCATCCGTTCGATTTTTCAAGACCATGCTGGTAATCTGTGGATTGGAACAGACTTGGGGATCAACAGAATTAACAAAGACGAGTTGTGGACAGAAACTCCAATTTTCTATCATCAAATTGATGACAGCCAGACGACAGACCTCTCGAACGATTATATCTTAGATATCAAAGAAGACAGTCTCCACAACTTATATTTTGGGACAATGGGAAGTGGATTGATTATCTATAGACCGGCTAATAAGTCGAAACTAAAAAGGATTACGACCCATGATGGTCTGATTGACAATACAGTCAAAACGATTTTGATTGACCCAAAGTCAGAGAATCTTTGGCTCGCAACCAACCATGGTTTGTGTAAACTAGACCCTAGAAATCTACATGTATTAAACTACAGCAACAACAGTGGCATACAAGAGTCAGAGTTTAGCGAGATTTGTGGAACCAACTTCAGAGGTCGTTTTCTCGTATTTGGCAACCGAAATGGGTTTGTTGCGTTCGACCCAAGTAAAATCACAGAGAATAAGATTCCACCTTATCTATATTTGACTGATATCTATGTAAACAATCAACGATTGCAGAATAATCAATTACCGACACCGACAGAATTTCTTGAAAAAATAGAACTTCCATACAATGACCATAATTTTGCTATTGATTTTGTTGGAATACAACTAGATGACCCCAACAACATAGACTATTATTATCGTCTAGAAGGATTTGACGAAAATTGGACAAAAACATCTTCCAACCATCGTAGGGCAACTTATACTAACCTTTACGAAGGAACCTATATTTTTGAGGTTCGTGCAACGAATGCGGATGGAGTATGGTCTGAGAAGACGAGAAAATTGGAAATTGTCATATCTCCCCCATTTTATAGGAGCACTTGGGCATACCTTATTTATCTTATCTTACTAGGCCTGATATTATATCTCACTTATCGAATATTATACGCATTTTATCTTCGAAAACAAGATTACTTGCGTGTACAATTTGAAAAAGAAAAATCTGAAGAGATAGCCCAATATCGCTTCCAATTTTTCACCAATATGTCTCATGAGTTCCGCACTCCATTGACACTTATCAACATTCCACTGGAGACACTACTCAACAGAGCAAAACACAAACAAGATAGTTTGGCTTTGAAAGATTTGAATGTCATCAAAGACAATGCAGACACATTGATGGATATGATTAATCAATTGCTTGAATTTCGAAAGGTAGAACAAGGAAAATCATCTTTGAAAATTGAAACAATAGACGCAAATCGATATGTAGCGCTATTCTATAAAAAATTTCAGCCACTAGCCACCAAACAGAATATTGATTTTAAATTTGAGCCAAGCAATCAAAATCCAAACATAGATATTGATTCCAAACTATTTGAACATGTATTATACAATTTGCTATCTAATGCTTTTAAATATACACAAGAAGGAGGCCGAATCATTCTACGCCTAGATATCAAAGACCGAAGAGTCATCATATCCATTCACGACAATGGGCAAGGAATCCTTCCCGAAGCAGTGTCGCATATCTTCGACCGATTCTATCAAGTAAACTCAACCAATCATATCAAACAAAAAAGCACTGGCATCGGTTTGGCATTGAGTAAAACAATTGTAAAACAACATCATGGAACCATTCAAGTGGAAAGCATACCAGAAAAACATACGGTTTTCTCTATCTCACTTGCGCTATCTACTGCCCAGCCTCAGAAAAGCCCTTACCAATTAGATGGACAAGGATTTGCAATAGATAAGATGGCATCAGACTCAGTGCTACCAATCCATTCTTCGGAACAAAACAAACAACCTACTTCAGATAGAATCGAGAAACAATCGTCTACCCCAAAAGAACTAGATACACAAATAGAACGACTCATCGAAGGAGAAAAGCAAGAGCATAGCCACGACCAAACGATTTTAATCGTCGAAGACAACTGTCAACTCCAAGAACAGTTGTATCAACGACTCAGTAACCGTTTTCAGATTATCAGTGCTAACAACGGGCAAGAAGGACTGAATGCTTGTATCAAATACGAACCTCAGTTGATTCTTACGGATATTGTCATGCCTATAATGGATGGCATTGAGATGTGTGTGCAAATCAAGCAGAACAGACTAATCAGCCATATCCCAATTATCATTTTCACCGCCAACAACACCGTAAAGAATCGAATAGACAGCTTCAATATAGGTCAAGCAGATGCTTATCTTGAAAAGCCCTTCAATATGGAAGCTTTGGAAGGACAAATCAATGCATTACTCAAAAGCAGAGAAGCTGTAAAAACCAATTTCGAAAAAGATGTGATAATAGCACCTGAAATGTTAGCACACACCAAGACGGATTTGGAATTTATCACCGGCGTGCTTAATATCATCAAAGCACATATGGGAGATATGGATTTCACCGTACAGATGTTAGCAGATGAATATGGCTTATCAAGAACCTCACTCAATAAGAAGATCAAAGCTTTGACAGACCAGACAGCCAATCATTTTCTTATTACGGTACGTATGAAGTATGCTGCCAAATTGATTTTACAAGGTGATATGAATGTCAATGAAGTTTCGTGGTCTGTTGGATACAACGATGTCAATACTTTCCGCACCCGATTCAAAGAACATTTTGGAGTGACACCTACAGCATATACTGGTTTGCACACAGAATAAACGGTCAGGAGATTAAATCTATTGAGGAATGATTGCTCCAATAATTGGCACGTTTATTTTATGACCAAAATAATCTTTGCTCAGATTCAAACCACCGTATTTCAACCCATTTTTTGATGAGTCGGATGACAGTTTTTGAATCTTTACTCCTTGTTCAATCAACGATTTGTTTGTCGGAATGAAACTCTTGACATCTCGTCCATTTTGATTGACAAATTCAGGATTACCTATGATAGGATTCAAATCCCAATATCCATCCGGTAGGATATTTGCCTCACGATACAAATTATTGGTACAAACCACATTCATGTCTTCTATCTCCTGTTCATTCATACTGCGTACGATTGGTTTGCCTTGTTCATTGATGCCAGTCGTCACACGAAAATCATACGCACGATCTACAGCTTCCCCATCTTTCCATGAATGACCACTCCATGTATTGTTCATCTTTTTGTAAACCCATAAAAGATTGTTTGTAAATAGAATACCTCTTGCTGAAGTAGCAAAATCAAAAATTGCTGGGTTGGTATAGGGAGCTTGTGCATCCTTTTGACAGATGATGGTATTGTTGTAGATATAGGTGCTAAATGGTCCGTAAAATTCAGCTTGGTTGGCATCTCCACCATGCCCATTGATGGTCACAAGACATCCCAAAGTCCCTAGTTCACCCCACTTGGTCTTTTGTTCTGGGTCTTTTAAATCTCGCCATCCATCATTGATACTGACATTGTATCTATAAGAACAATTATAATTATTGCCCAATACTTCAACGAAACCGCCAGCATTGTTTTGGCTTAGATTATATTCCAATACGACATTACGATTGCCTATATCTATATGAGCACCACAACAATCAGCAATCCCTTCAGCACCAATAAATTGATTCTTTGCAATCAAGAGGTCATCACAATGATACATCCACATACCGCTTCCGCGTCCCCATTTGCGAACATCAGAACTGCTGCCTGAATTTAAGACCAAACAGTCTTTGATTACCCCTTCATTTATACGATTGAATTGAATGCCTGGCCCTCCTACATTTAATATCTGGCAATGATTAACCTGGACATCTTGGAAAAGTGTATATGTATTGGTCTCGATGTCAAATGGTTTGATCCTTCGTTGCTGAATCAACGTCCTTTTGGTATTCCCTATCAACTTCAAACCAGTATGGCTCACATTCTCGATTTTGACATTGTTCAATAAAAGTCCTTCTATACCATCTCCTTTGGATATCGAAGCAAAAATGCCCCATCCCCAACCATCTTCGTCGGCCATATCCCACTGCCGACACCATCTCGGAGATTTACATGCAGACACTGGCATAGTGAAAATATCATGGATATAAACATTTGCTATGGTGATATCCTTAACCAAAGATGATTTAGATGACTCATTATTCATACTAGTGGAGAATATCCGGATACCATATCGATGTCCTTTGACCGCTGCTTTATCGTGACAAGTCAGGTCAAGATTCTCTACCATGATGTTGGATGAATTTTGGATCATCACACCAGCTTGATGGTCCGTAAAAACGATGTTAGCTTTTTCAGAATCCCCATATGTTCCTATATAGATTGGATTTTGCCCATCGGATACTTCATTTAGGTCAACCAATTTGATCATTCCATAATAGGTTTCTCCTCCTTTGAATAAGACCTTGTCACCTGCTTGTATACCCATTTGATTCAGTTTGTACAAACTTCTAATAGCCTCGTCGATTGATAATCCAGAATGACTATCCACTCCATATTTACTATCCACATAAATCGTACGTTTATACACTGGAACTGTCATACTGCTCTCTTCTTGGACGATGGAAGCATAATTTTTGGTACAAGCAAAAAGGACAAATAGAAACAGAGTGCTTACCTTGATTCTGACAATGGACTTGCCAAATCTTCTAGTTAGTTGTGTCATCATAAAAGTGTTATTTATTGGTTAAGAAATCTTTCTAATTTGAAATAGACTATGTGTGGTCTGTACAAACATATCGCTAATACACGATACCGTGCCATGGAAATTGAACAAAAATCACTAGGTAAATCAAAACAATAGGTAATCGCAACTACAGATAAGATGAAGTAGTGCCTAATCAATCATCAAAGACCTCAAGAAAATAAAACGGTCAATTGTGTATTGTTATTAAAAAATATGCGTATTTTTACATCTAAATATAAAAGACAATCTATATGAACAAACAATTAATTAGTCTCTTCCATGTAGCCACCTTTTCCCTTATCCTCTTTTCGCTTATTTCATGTGGCACACTCAAAGTCGCTGTAGACCAAAAGACCTCTTTTTCTAGAGAGAATCCCATAACGATAGTAAACTCTCAAAAAAGAAATGTCGCAAGTTTAGGGTATTTGCAATATCTACTAAAGGAGAACGGCTACAAACTCATATCCTATGATGTGGCAGAGAAGACAGTCAATGTAGATACATCAACTAATTATGAAACGAGTCATCAGACAGTATCAAAAGGAATTAATTATAAATCAGCTTATGTGCTTAAATACGACTTTGTACCATATAAATCTGATGATGACATATTCGAACAATTTTCAGCAACACTAACCGATTTGGCATCAGGAGAAATCATCATGTCAGCCCACATAACAGGTGCGATGGATATACATGATTCACTAGAACAATTGGTTTATCATATGAATTCGTTTGTAAAATAAAAAAGATAGCAAAATCGATTATAGCTATACAATCTGTCAATATGAAAGAGTAATCTAAATTGCTCTTTCTATTTTAACACAGAAAAAATAAAAACATAGGCGTCAGCATATCTTAGAGTGAAATAGAGCCTTAAAATGCTTTTAAAGCCTAAATTGGAAAAATCTCTTTTCCCAAACCTACTGAGACAAGTTAAAAAAATAGTTGCCCTTTATTCATTTGGGTAACCACGCGTAGACACCATGGTAACGCCCCACCTTTACAAATGTAAAGATGGGGCGTTATTGTGATAAATCAGAAGTCTTACAAACCAAAAATATCCTTTTCAGCGCGTAAATTAGATTATATTAATACAATTTCTCTATTTGACTAAATTCTGGACCATACTATTTTAGAGTTTCGCACAACAATCGTGATTTTTGAAATAATCAAAATGGCACCAAACAAGCGTATCAGATTACTTATTAATAGATAATCACTGCAACCGAACGAGCAGGAACAGTTGCCTACGTTTTGACGGCCCTTTTAGCTGATTACCTATCGATGACATAACTGTCCTTTATTCCTAAATTCTTTTACAGATACACCATATACTTTTTTAAAGGACTTCGAAAGATGACTGCTATCCGTAAAATTCATTTGCCAAGCAATTTCCTTCAGACTCAAACTTGTGTGTATCAGCTTAGTCTCGACGATTTTGAGTTTAGACTTCAATATGTAATCAACTAAACTAATTCCAGCTTGTTTCTTGAAATATTCCGAGAAATACGTCCTGGAGATACCAAAATGAGCTGCAAGATGAGCTAAGCGCAACTGATCACTTTCCAAGATATGGGTATTGATGTATCGCAGTATTTCGCCAAAACGATTGTCTTTCTGATTAGCTTGGTCTACATACTTCTTCTCTATACTCCGGGCTAGTACATTGAGAATCGATGCCACTGTTCCAGTGATAATCGAATCAGAATACCTATCAGCTAAGAGATATTCTTGATAAATGTACTTGATATTGTCAATGATAAATTGGCGTTCGTGGTTCGATGCAATAATATCCCCTGGAACCTTATTATAATTGGCTAATATATAAGCAATCTTATCAAACCAAGCATTGTAATCAGTCAGGTTATTGCTATTTAAGAAATAGTAATCTGTAAATCGGATGAAATAGAAACGGGAAGGTTCAATGACATGAAACGAATGGCAATCCATAGGCGGAAGGAAAAAGATATTTCCTTCGTGATACTCAAACTCATGCTCTTTGACACATTGCGTGCCATGTCCTTTTTCGACATAGACAATTTCAAAGAAGTTATTTTTATAAGGCCTCTTGTCCCATGCATCAATTTCTTCTACATAAACTTCAAAGATTCTATTGAGATATTCGGTAGTCATTGTACTTTTATTGGTTATTTATGGCAAATGTAGATAAAAAGGAAGGTTTCAAGAGAAAAAACAAGTACAAAAAGAACAAATCATACCACGATTCCAATATAAATACTATATAATCCGTTTATAATACTCTTTGAATAATCTCGCATTGCCCTATCTTTGTAGCATCAAAATTTAAAAGAAAGAACAATGGATGCAATTGAAATGATCAAAGAACGTAGAAGTGTACGTAAATTTAAACAAGAGAAAGTGGATAGACAGACCATGACAGAGATTGTTGAATTGAGTCGGTGGGCTCCATCTTGGGGAAATTTCCAAGTGGCTCGTTACACATTGGTAGATGATCGTTCTGTTATCGAGAAACTAGCAACAGATGGGGTAGATGGATTCGTGTACAACATCAACACCTTGAAAAATGCAATCGGTGTAGCAGTGCTTAGTTTCGTCAAAGGAAAGAGTGGTAAATTAGAAGGAGATGATTACGCGACTTCCAAAGCAAACGTATGGGAAGTGTTTGATGCGGGCATAGCTTGTCAGACATTCACTCTTGCTGCTCATGCCAAAGGAGTCGGTACTTGTGTGATGGGTGTCATCAATGATCAATCGATTTCTGAGATTGTCGGTTTACCCGAAGAAGAGACCGTAGCAGCACTTATCGTTTACGGGTATGAAGATGGTGAGCATGCCAAACCAACTCCAAGAAAAAAAGTAGCAGATATTTTGCGATTTGTATAAGTACAAGGAGTTCTTAATGCCTTTTTAGGGGGATAAAGAAGCTTTTTAGATATTTATTTCGATATTTTTCGCACTTCTTTTGGACATTACAAATATTGTCTCTATATTTGCACAGTCAAAAAATAAAGACCCCCTGAATAAGGCATTATGGCGAGTTCGTCTAGGGGTTAGGACGCTGGCCTCTCACGCCGGAAACACGGGTTCGATTCCCGTACTCGCTACGAAGGATTCATCAAATGATGAATCCTTTTTTTGTGCCTAATAGTGAGTAAAGAATAAATCACTATTAGGCCGAATTTCTTTAGTCTATTAGGATATTTTGGGTGGAAGCATCTCTTCTTGGATATTCGTAAGCGATTTCCATAAGCTATAACGAGCTTTGGGGTTCATCTTCTCCAATTGTTTGAGAATATCTTCCATATCACTTCGATGAGAATGTTCTTCGTAAGGACAGTCTTTTTTTAATTTCTGGTAACCATGTAGCACAGCCAATTCTTTCAAATCACATTCAGACACCAAGCACATAGGACGAATAATCGTCATATCAAATTTACGCATCTTCAGCCGAGGAGGCATAGTAGAGAAGGCGCCTTGAAAAGTGATATTCATCAACAGCGTACTTAAGATGTCATCCATATGATGCCCGAGAGCTATCTTATTGCACCCCATCTCTAAGGCAGTAGCAAAGAGAATCTTACGACGATTCCACGAGCATAAGAAGCAGGGACTCTTACGGGTATCAGTTTCCGCATCAAAAGAACCCTCTTTCACAATCAACGGCACATCATGTTGCGCACAGAAATCGTCTAGATATTTTAGGTCTGTCTGATAAGGTATATTTTTCATCTTTACATGAATGGCACGCACGCGAATACGGGGCTTATATATCTTAGCTTGACGCCCTAGCAATTCGACTAAGGCCAAAGAATCTTTTCCACCAGATAAGGCAATCAAAATATCATCACCATCTTCTAGAAGTTGATAATCTCCTGACCCTTTACGAAACTTACGCGTGATTCGCTGTTCCAACTGCTCTTGTGCTGTATATTTACTCATGCCGCAAAAATAAGGTATTATGGACAAAGAAACACCCTATTTGAGATGAATTATTCTTTTTTTTGATTGATTTCCAAAATGAAATTGTAATTTTGGAATGTAAATTTTAAAGAAAATCATTTATGATAAGAAGCTCAAACAAAGTCTATTTATTGGCAGCTAGTTGCTGCATGCTCTTGCTGACATCAATTTCTGAAGTATCAGCCCAGTCTCTGGCTTCCATGAAAAAGAAGTTTTATGCTGGAGAGTACGAACAGGTAGATGCTTATTTTACTAAGAAATATAAAGCGTATAAACAAAGTGCCACTTACAATTTCTTCTATGGGGCTTGCTCGGCTCATTTAGGGAGAGAGGCAGAAGCGGTACCTTGTCTCAAATTAGCAGCCAAACATCATATCATCCCTGCATACGAGCAGTTAGCGGCTCTCTACACGCGTCAATATCGATTTGCACAAGCAAAGGAGACTTATGAAGATTTATTGGCTTATCAGAAACGCTATCGTAAACCGACCGAACAGACAGCAGCGGCTTTAGAAGCACTCAATCCTTTGATTAGTGCGTTTAAAGGGATAGAGAATATCGTGGTAGTAGATAGTGTGGTCGTGGATAAGGCGGCATTGCTCAAAGAATACTATATAGATCCTTCGCTGGGAACATTGACACAACAGAGTGCAGATCAGATTACCTTCGAGACACAGTTGGGGGGAATCCAACTGTATGGCGGAAAGAAACTCGTGACTCGTGATGATGCAGCCTCTCAAAAGATGACAAATGATAGTACGAGGGATGCTTTGCGGGATAGCATCGATCGGATTCCTTCACATATCTATATGCGTCGTCATCTCAAAGGAAGATGGGATACCCCTCAAAAGTTGGGGTCCCCTATCAATCGAGCAGACTGTTCGAGCAATTATCCTTTTCTGATGGGCGACGGACAAACATTATATTTCGCACAGACAGGAAAAGAATCTCTAGGTGGATACGATATTTTCGTTACACGGAAATTATCGGACAATGATGACTATTTGACTCCTCAGAATCTAGGGATGCCATTCAATTCTCCTGCCAATGATTATCTATTAGTAATCGACCAACATCACCACTTGGGTTGGTGGGCTAGTGACCGTTATCAACCAGAAGGGAAAGTGTGTATATACGTTTTTGTTCCCAACGAGAGCAAAGTAACTTATGACTACTTGAGCGTCAACCCTGATACCTTGATAGCCCATGCAACGATGCGCCCCATAGCCTTATCGCAATTGGACAAAGCACAAGTGGCTGCAGGCAAAGAACAATTGAATCTATTAAAGAAGAAGATTTTACAAGCTCGAGAAACGGCTAGTTGGGCCTTTACTTTGATAATCAATGACCATAGCATTTATCATCAGTTGACCGATTTCAAAAGTGAAGAAGCCAAGAAGTTATTCCTTGAGTCTCAGCGTATGGAGAAGGATTATACTATCCTTGACAGGCGATTGACTCTGATGCGTGAGAAGTATGCTCAAGGCAATCAACAAACAAAAAAAGAACTCACACCGACTATTCTACAATTGGAGAAACAAGTCATAGAATTAAAGCAGACCATAAAAGAAAAGAAATTAGCGGTCATCAAAGAAGAAAATCAATAAAATATCGTATATTTACGGATATAACAATGAATATTTAGACTTTTAAATTTAATAAAATATGGAACTGACGATTCTTTTAGTATTGATGATTGCAGGAGTACTCCTCCTTGTGGTCGAATTGTTTTTACTTCCAGGAATAAGTGTCGCTGGATTGGCTTCACTGGTGTGTATGGGCAGTGCCATTTATTATGCATACCTCCATTTTGGACCTGCTATGGCAGCTATCATTTTGGGAATATCTATCATTGCGTTTGTTTTTGCTTCTTATCTCTTCTTACGCCGCAAAACGCTGAATCGTCTAGCCTTGCATCATCAAATCAAGAGTAAAGTCCCTAGCCAAGCAGCGCAGATAGCTCTTGGGGATATAGGAAAGACGGTTACTCGTCTAGCCGAAGTGGGCAAAGCTGAATTCAATGACCAAGTCATCGAAGTACGCTCTATAGAAGGATTTATCAATCCCAATACACCTATCAAGGTGAGACGAATCACGGGAACAGAAGTGCTCGTCGAATCAATCAAATAGCTATTATTAATCAATTAAATACTACCTTATTATGGAAGGATTACTTTTAGGCTCTTTAGCCGCTTCCCCATGGATTATTATAGGCCTGATAGCAGTTGTCTTGGCTATATTTTTCCATTATGTTCCGTTCTTTTTATGGCTTAGTGCCAGCGTATCGGGTGTACGTATCTCACTGATTCAGTTATTTCTTATGAGAATACGTCATGTACCCCCTCATACGATTGTCCCTGCTATGATTGAAGCTCACAAAGCGGGACTCGATAAGATTAGTCGTGACGAACTCGAAGCCCATTACCTCGCTGGAGGTCATGTGGAGAAAGTGGTTCATGCACTCGTATCTGCAAACAAAGCGAACATAGCCCTTCCTTTTGATATGGCTACAGCGATTGATTTAGCGGGACGTGATGTATTTCAGGCTGTACAGATGTCTGTGAATCCTAAGGTGATTGATACCCCTCCTGTGACAGCTGTTGCAAAGAATGGTATCCAGTTGATCGCCAAGGCTCGTGTCACTGTTCGTGCCAATATCAATCAATTGGTTGGTGGTGCAGGTGAAGAGACTATCTTAGCACGTGTCGGTGAAGGTATCGTATCTTCTATCGGTAGTGCGGATGACCATGCCATCGTATTGGAAAATCCAGATTCTATCTCCAAACTCGTTTTGAGTAAGGGACTAGATGCGGGTACTGCCTTTGAAATCTTATCCATTGATATTGCTGATATTGATATCGGCCGTAATATCGGTGCTGCCCTACAAATAGATCAAGCAAATGCGGATAAGAATATCGCACAAGCTAAGGCTGAGGAACGCCGTGCAATGGCTGTAGCTTCTGAGCAAGAGATGATTGCCAAAGCACAAGAGGCTAGAGCACAAGTGATTGCAGCAGAAGCAGAAGTGCCAAAGGCTATGGCTGAAGCATTCAGATCAGGTAATATGGGTATCATGGACTATTATCGTATGAAAAATATCCAAGCGGATACAGATATGCGTGAGAAGATTGTCGGTGACAACAGTACTCAAGAAAAGACAATAGACTAAGCGGTCTAACTACTTACAACGCTCAGCATGCTGCTTGGTGTGCTGAGTGTTTTTTTTCAAAATGGTTTCATCTAAAGAAGAAGAATATGAAACAAGTATATTATGGACATATTGTTGAAGCTGAATATCTCAAAGAGATGTTGGAAGAAGCTAAGATTGGAGCCATGCTACGAAACGAATTTCAAGAGAGTGGATTAGCCGGATTTATGGCTGGTCAACCAGGATATGCCTCGCTCTATGTTTCAGATGAACATGAGGAACGAGCAAAAATTATTATAACCAACTTAACGAAGAAATAAAGCATGAAAAATTATTTCGAACCTTCAGAATTAATCATCAATGAAGACGGTACTGTCTTTCACTTACATGTAAAACCAGAAAACTTGGCAGACAAGGTCATTCTTGTCGGAGACCCAGGACGTGTAGAACTCGTCGCTTCGCATTTCGAAAGCCGTGAATCTGAGGCAGAGAGTCGTGAATTCCGTACAGTGACAGGTATCTACAAAGGGAAACGTATCTCCGTAATCAGTACGGGAATCGGTTGTGACAATATCGATATCGTCATGAACGAGATAGATGCACTTGCAAACATAGATTTCAAGACTCGTGAATTGAAACCAAAGATGCGCTCATTGGATATCGTCCGAGTGGGTACTTGTGGTGGGCTTCAACCTTTCACTCCCGTAGGTACATTTGTATGTGCACAGAAATCTATCGGTTTCGATGGCTTGCTCAACTTCTATGCTGGTCGTGACGAAGCTTGTGATTTAGATTTTGAAGAGGCCTTTAAGAAACATATGAACTGGAATACGCATCTACCTGATCCGTATGTAATCGATGCAGATGCTGCTCTACTAGATCGTGTAGCTAAAGAGGATATGGTTCGTGGGGTAACTATCGCGTGTGGTGGATTCTTTGGCCCTCAAGGTCGTGAACTTCGCATCCCATTAGCAGATCCTCAACAAAATGAGAAGATTGAAAAATTCGAATATAAGGGACATAAGATTACCAACTTCGAGATGGAGAGTTCAGCTCTTCAAGGGCTCAGCAAATTGATGGGACACAAAGCCATGACCGTATGTATGGTGATTGCTAACCGCCTCATCAAAGAAGCAAACACGGGGTATAAAAACACAATCGATACATTAATTACTAAAGTTTTGGATCGCATCTAAAAACAATTGATGAATCACTCACTCAGTGCGTGCTATGTTTAAGTATATGAAAGGAGAGTATCATCACGATATTCTCCTTTTTCTTTGCAAATCCAATCAGATTAGAGTAAGTTTGCACTTCAAAGAAACAGAACATTATGAATACAATACAATCATCAGAAACCATCACAGCGATAGCTACCGCACAGGGTGGAGCCATCGGAGTGGTTCGCCTATCAGGTCCTGCAGCTATCGCCATCACAGATCAATTTTTCAAACCGCTTAGTGGCCCTTCGCTAGCGGACCGGAAAGGGTATTCACTCGTTTATGGGCAAACCTATCAAGAGGATGGTGAAGTGCTTGATGATGTATTGATTAGTCTTTTCCGTGCTCCAAACAGCTATACTGGAGAAGAAGCTATTGAGATCTCATGCCACGGGTCTAGTTATATCTTGCAGCAAACATTGGCTCGACTCATTGCATTGGGTGCGCGCATGGCTCAGCCAGGTGAATTTACTCAGCGAGCCTTTCTCAATGGCAAGATGGACCTTAGTCAAGCAGAAGCCGTAGCCGATTTGATTGCGTCCACTAGTGAAGCTACTCACCGATTAGCTATGCAGCAGATGCGTGGTGGCTATAGCGATGAACTCAAGAATCTACGGGACCGATTGCTTCATCTATGTTCACTCTTAGAGTTAGAACTCGATTTCGGAGACCATGAAGAATTGGAATTTGCCAACCGGGATGAACTGCTCGAACTGACACATCAGCTTCAGCAAGTGCTCTCAGGCTTGGTCAATTCTTTCAAATTAGGAAATGCTATCAAGAAAGGAATCCCTGTAGCTATCATCGGGCCAACCAATTCGGGAAAATCTACCCTACTCAACCGGCTACTCCACGAAGAAAAAGCTATCGTAAGTAACATTCACGGAACTACTCGCGATGTCATAGAAGATGTCATCAACATCAAAGGGATCCCTTTCCGATTCATAGACACCGCAGGATTGCGCGATACCACTGACGAAATAGAAAAGCTAGGTATCAATAAGAGTTTCGAGAAACTCCAACAAGCAGAAATTATCCTACTGATGATGGACACTACGCATCCAGACGAGAATGCATCCTATATCAAACGTGCAAAAGAACTTGCTGAAGGAAAAGAATTGATTATCGTTCGCAATAAGATAGACAAACTGAACGATAAAGAAACCGCTGAGGTATCAGAAGCTGCACTAGCTCCCAACGCACCGACCACCTTATTTATCAGTGCCAAATCAGGGTTGCATATCGACACCTTAGAGCAGAAGCTAGTTGACTTGGCTAACCTCCCTAACCTAGCCCAACAAGACCTGATCGTCACCAACATGCGTCACTATGAAGCCCTCAAAGAAGCCCTAGAGGACATCGTGCGTGTAGAAGAAGGCCTCAACATGAGCCTCTCACAAGACCTCATCTCGATGGATGTCCGAGATTGTCTAAGAGCACTAAGCAGCATCTTAGGTGATATCTCCACAGACGAAGTGCTAGGAAATATCTTCAAGCATTTCTGCATCGGGAAATAAATGGATTTTTTGAGTTTTGAAATGAGCATGTATTTAACTAACTGAAAAAGAATAATATTATGTATGAATGTCCTGAATGTGGCTGTGAAGATATCTTCTTTGATGGAATAAATTATGTCTGTCCAGATTGCGGATGTACTTGGAATTATGAATAAGTATCGTCAGATGATGGGTACCATGAGAGTGATTTGTAATGTTCTCTTTTCATCAGTATACCTTCTTATTCCTTTTAAATCACAAATACAATTAGAAAATGAAATATTGGTTATTACCATCAAATAATAAAACATTCAGATTAACTGAACGCACCGAACACCTTATTCATCAGTTCCAAATCAGGATTGCATATCAACACCTTAGAGCAAAAACTAGTTAACTTGGCTAACCTCCCTAACCTAGCCCAACAAGACCTGATCGTCACCAATATGCGTCACTATGAGGCCCTCAAAGAAGCCCTAGAGGACAATCTTACATCTGTATTATTTGTCAGACTATTACAAGCAAATGCTGTTCCAATAAGTAGTGGTGGTGGTGGCGGAGCGAATAAGTATTTACCATGGCGTGATAAAGATGAAAATTACCGTGTATGGACACGTCGTTGTTCTCATTTTTCGAAAAGTAAATTAGGTATTCATACCAAAAGAGGAAGGAGAATATAATATGAATAAATACTAAACTCGCATTTAATAAAGAAGAGGTGAATATGCCATAGGTGAAAGAAATCGTACAAGAAACGAACATTCAGCCTAGTTTTGAAGGAACCATTGAAAGAGCGAAGGCTGCACAAACTAACAATGATGCAGACAACGCTATCAATAAAAGTACGGACGAACTATCAATCACTAATACTAGAATTTTCAGTTTTACTCATGAACTATCCGTATTAATCACTTTATTATTGTCTGTAATTCTGGCATTGAAAGCAGTCTGCAAAATCGAGTTCAAAGATGATGCACAGAAACGGTTACAGACTGAAATTGAACGACATATAAGGTCCTAATGGCTGAAATGGATAGATCTTTAAGGATACTTGAAACTTCTACACGAACGGCTAAAACGAATTTACTTATCCCCAATTGCATTCTATTGCTTGCCAACAGTTTTCATTTGCCAATCTATATTTTTCTGGCTGATTGTGTTTGCCAACTTTTATTTTTGCCAGGATTCAAAGATTTGAACAATTATAACTAACGTTACCTTAATGTGTGTTCTGATAATATCAGCAATCATGTTTGTGAACAAACTATACCTCAAGGATGACAGATAAAAAACTCCTCAGTTCTATCAAAGAACTGAGGAGCAATTGTTTATATTATACTCGTAAATCACAGATATCTAGAGGAAATTCGGACAGTATTATTAGTTCTTCATCCGAGACGTCTTCGATATTTATAAACAAATTTTTTCGTGCACGACTCATTCCTACATAATATACTCTATGTGCGATGTTTTTATATAGATTGGGACTTGTGATTACTGATAAATCAGAATTGTTATTTACTATAACCATAACGTTTTCAAACTCTTCTCCTTTGGCTTTATGTATTGTCTTATGTATAGATTTTGCATCAGAGCTCTGGGATTCTAAGGCAATTTGTAAGTATGTATGCGTTTCATAGAATGATTTTGCCTTTCCTTTTCGCAAAGATTTCAAACCTAGGTGTAATGAATCATTACAGAACATGTAAAAATTATATAAACTACCACTGAGAAATTCTTTTCGATGTTTCAAAAGTTTTCTTAAATATGATATAGCCGTTGTTCTATCTTCACTTAATATATCAAGTTGCCTCCATGCATCGCGTAATTCATTTTTATAAGCATATTCAGTTGCTTTTATTAAATTCCTTATTGTGATAGAGCGAGTGATATCGGAATCTAAATCTACGTATGTATCAGCAAGTTCTTTATCATCTAAGGAATAGTTCATAGCGTTTGTAATAATATTACGAAAAGCTAAGCTATGAACATCCATAGTGTTACATCTTTTCACTGCTTCTTGATATGCTTTCAATTTATCACCTATGACAAGCATTGGTTTGTTGCCGTCAATTGTATTTATTGAATATTGAAGAAAGTCAGGACGTACTTTATTTAACAATTCAATAATTTGTGGCGAAGAACGCCTATTCCCATGTATTTCATATTCCTCAATATTGGGAAGAGTAAAACAATCATACAAATCTATAGATGCACCAATGAAATCATATATCGTTTGGCCTTTATCTCCAACAACACCAATAATAGAACCCATTTCTCCCATCTTTTTAACAAAATTAACTATAGGTGGTATAGAATCTTGAAACTCATCAATAAAAAAATACGGAAATTGTGCATTTAACAATTTATATATTTCAGGATGTTTGTTTAGCAAATACATAGAAATATATAGTACATCATCATAAGAGATAATGCCTTTTTCCCAAACATATGTTATATATGCATCATACGCTATTTGTGGAATATTATACCTCTTATTTTCTCCGTTAAAATCTTTAGCCTTTACTGGAAATTTTGGTTTGTAACTTTCGAAGCTGCTGTTTTCAGGACTCCAATGCCAATAACATTTTTTTAATGCGCTAACAAATCTATTTGTATTAATCCACATTTTGTTTAGACTCTGCAGTATTTGTGAAGCTAATCCATATGTCTTTAAGGTGTCTGTATCTACTAAATGCAATTTATCAATACATATTTTCAAACTTTCTGCTTCAAAACGAAGATATGGCTTAACAACATAATTAAATAAGAAACTATGTATCGTGCAGACTTCAACACATAACGATAATGGCAAGCGTTCTAGTATCGTTTGAACTCCTACGTTTGTATAAGAAATACAAGCAATTCTACGAGTAACACCCAAACGTTTGCTGTGTGATAGTACATTAAATATATGTTTTACAAGCCAATGAGTTTTGCCTGCACCTGGACCTGCGGATACTTTAAACGGAGTATCTACATTAATTAAAGAATCAGAATCTATTTGTGTAACCATGTTAATGCTTCTTCTATATATTTGGGAACAACAAATTTTTCTTTATTAGCATTATCTTCCAACAGATTTTGCTCTAAAACTAAACTCAGTTCCAATGCATTGCCACCTTTACTCATTGAATTTAAATATCTTGAAGCAATTAAAGCTTTCATTTTTTCATCTTCATCCCATCCACATGACTCAATAGAATCTCTTATTCTGTTGTTTTCATGACTATTTCGCAAACAATTAATCATGTCAGCTAGATTATCTGCTGCCATCATAGATTTTATTTCATCCGAATTTGATAAGGATTCTGTTAATAATAATTCGAGATTAGGATTAGACGTTAAAATATCATATTCTAATGTTTTACCGTATTTTTCATCTTGTCGAAAATATCTTATAAGACTATTATTTGCATATTTTTCTATTTCATCATCAGCATTATGAACGTAAGTCTTTTCTGGATTTAAGTTGTATTCATATGGATAACATGCCTTGCTATTGCAACAAGGGTCAATGTCTGTAATGCAAGCAATTTTCTTCTTTATGTGAAACACTGAATTTTCACTAAACAATTTGAGGAAATGTTTATAATATCTTCCAGCCATATTTACTACAAGAATATGATTCTGTACAAGATCATATCCTAAATATTTGGCGAAGGTTGGAATAAGAATTTCTTCAGCAATTCCTTCAACAAAAATAACCTTATTAGCAAAAAATATATCTGAGCGTGTTGCATCCAAATACCTTTGAACATAAGCCTTTGATTTAGAGTCTTCTTCTGAACTTGAAAATATTTTGCGTGGATAGCCTACACTAACAGTTCCATAATTTGATGGATTTATGCAAATAAGGTCATCAATCGAGATAGAGGATACAATCTGAGTAGAATGTGTTGTAATAACTACTTGATTTAATTTCTTTTTCTTCTTATTGGATCTTAAAAAATCTAATAATTGATACTGCATAGATGGATGCAAGTGTGCCTCAGGTTCTTCTATTGCCAATATTGAATATAATTTAGCTTCTCTATGCATATAGTTAATATCTGAGGCAGCTTGCATTTTAGCCAAAAGTAAAGAGATATAAATTAGATTGTTATATCCAAGACCATTGTGAATTGCAGGTATATCAATTCCATTTTGATAATGTATTATTAGTTTCAATACAGAAAACAATTCTGACTCAGAAATTATTCCTGAGAAATCAGGTTGCGCATTATTAAAAGCAGCTCCTGTTTCTGTAGCATATTTAAGGACAATATCTTTACCATCACTTAATCGCTGCAATAAGCTACTCATCAATGGTTCTGCTTCTTCTTGAAATTGACTATGCTTTTGTCTTAGAATGCTCTTTATTTCATCTTCTGTTTTATCTTTGTCATTTTTTTCTTTGTAATCAATAAAGAAATTCAATACATCCTTTAGCATCTGATTATAACCCATATACATGTCTCTTCCTACATCTCTGATTGCTTCAAGAAATTGGAAATCAACAATATTAAAGAATTCTTTTATTTCACTTTTATTAAAAGGAACATTTCCTCCCCATCTGTATACTTTATAGAATCTTGCGTAGTCTTTTGCTAGTAAGTTCCATATTAATTTTTGGTCAGACAATTGAGCTACATCATTTATATAATTTTGCTCTTGGTCATCTGAGAGTGCATATGCAAAATTTATCTGAGCTTCGTAAGGAAAATTCATAGATGTAAAACAATTGCTTAATTTTCCTGCTTCTTCAGATGTGTCTAATTCTCCTTCAGATTGATGTATAACTAGAGAAATATTGATTCTAGGAGATTTCTCTTGGAGCAAAGACACATTTGTTTCTCTAAAAATATCTGACATATCAACCCTTCGATGTCCATCAGCATTTAATGCTAATGCAATAGCTCTAAGAAAATTACTTTTGCCACTATTATTTGGTCCTATAACAACATTAATACCATCATGAAGAGAAATTTTCGCTTCATTAAAATTACAAAATCCTTTTATTATGACACCTGATATATACATATACTATTTTTTATGGTTTATCAAAGTTAAATGCGATTACTTCAAGGAATACTTCCTTTTCATTATCAGTTGGCATTTGAAATACATAACTCAATGATGTGGAATTGTGTTTCCCTTCCTTACGTACAAAGTATTTGTGGCTTTTTGTTGCAGTATCAATTTTTTCCATTATTGAAGAGAAACCATTGTCTTTTACAAATAAAATTAGAGCTGTTTTTGTATCTCTCCAGGTTAAATATCTATCAAATAATTGACTAATTGCTTCAACATAATGCTTTGAGCCATGCCAGAATTTACATTCAGCGATGAATACATTTGATGAATCCTCTGAATTTTTCAAAAGGATGTCGGTTTTGCCACTATGATTAAAAGTTTCACCAGTAGCGGTAACTCCTTCAAACTGTCTTTCTAACATTGTAACAATTACATCTCTTACACCCTCTTCATCTTTACCAATGTACAATGAAGGCTTTTTCTCCATACATGAGCCTGCGATGTTGATTTCTTTGATAATATCCTCGTATGTAGAGTTATCTAATGTTGGTTCATATGAATACTGCTTACTCAATGACGATACTTTTGGCTTAAATATCTTTTTCTTTTCTATTACTGGAACAACATAAGTTTTTGAACTATCATTACTCCTTTTTACTTTAATTGAAGCGAAGAAATTTGTTTTTGATCTACGTGATTCTTTCTCTCGTTTAAATATATTTTGAATTTTCTCTCGCAAAAGAGTATTGTAAGAATTGATATTTTTGTTGATATTATTAATATTACAAAAAGCACTATTATAAGCACTCTTTTTTTCTCGTTCAAATACTTCTGCATTCTCTTCAAAAATCTGTATAACTATAGAAACAATATTTCTATACGAGTCAACAGAAATATCATAACTACTTATTATATATGAACTTGGTTGGACGTAAAATAGCTCATCATTTCCAACGTAATTGTATGTTACAGTAAACTTATAACCACTTCTACAACATCCGTAAATTGGTGATGCATACGGATCTGGAGAAATGTCTTCTTTGATTGGTTTCGGTTCAAGGATTTCCTCTGAATCTTCTATTATTCGAAGATGTTCGATCTCATATTTTGATGATAGGTAACTGATAAATTCATTTTCATTTACATTCAGAATGTATTCATCATCATGGTCAGATATTTCTTCCTTAATCTGATTATATTTATCATCCTCATAATCACTGAATGAGATTTTAGAAAAAGACCTATTTTTTGTGTTTCTATACATTTAACTTCGTTTATTGTATAACTCTATTACATTGTCGATGGTGATTAATTCACCAGGACGCATTACGCTATAAATATTCACTTGTCTTTCGCCTAAGTGTTGGTAATTACGTAGAGTTAAGCGTAGACGAGTATTGTTATTGACCACTTTGAACGACATCTTTTCGACCTCATAATAGCCGTCTATCTTACCCTTTACCATTGGCAAGAAGTAAGCAATATCCATAAGATTGACTGCCGGTAACTTTTCCATGAGATATTCAACTGAAATATGTTTCTCAAACAATTCGCAGTTAGCATCGGTGGCACGCACCATTCCTGTCAGTACTTTCCCTTTCGTAGAATCAACACTTGCAGGTATAATCGTATTTGCTTTGGCATCAATCATTATCTGTTCTGGATTTTCGCCTATCTCGCAGCTCTCTACATAGAAATGCTTTTTCAGTTCAGTCAAGAGTTTATCGTTGCTACCCTCTGGATCCTTTTTGTCAAGAGCCAGCGAGAACACGTTCTTGTACTCAAACGGAGTGTAGATTTTGCCAAGTACATTCTGGAAATGTGCTTTGATATAGCTTTCGGCGACTACGGCAGGGTGTGCTTCCATTGCGTAGAAGTCGTACTTCTCCTTTAATACATTCTGTATATCAGTACGGAACAAGTCCCTAACTTTATCTTTCCATTGTCGTTTCTGATTGTCGTTATTGCGAGCGTAGAGTGACACGACATGTAGGAAATTCACATCATAGTGGCTCACTAACAGCGTATCTCTATCAAACAATCGATTCTCAAACTGACGCGACACGTGAACTTTCGCGTCTCGATTCGTTACATGGATATTGTCCTTATACGACAGCTTTTCATCCATTCTTGCACTGATAAAGAAATTCGGAACAATGTTGTAACCTTCGGTCAAATCATCACGATACTTTATATCTCCCTCTTTATCATTGCCATTGAGAAATAGGTTCAAGTTCCATTGAATGACATTGCGAGCATAGGTATATTGCTTGTATACTGATTCTTTACCAATCTCGTTGCCCAGCTTATAGTACTTACTATCACCAATATAGAAGATATCCTTATCCTCTTCATAAGTGGTAAGTCCCTTATATTTGTAAAGATGGTCTACAATCTTTCCATCCTCCTGGTCTTTGAGTCCTTTCGGTAAATCCTCACGTTTGTCGCCAACCAACTCATCTATGATAGCTTCAAAGACAATATTGAAGTTCTTGACAAGAAGGTATTCCTTTTGCTGAGTATTTATAGTGATTTGATGTGCTCTATCGAAGAATGCATAACACAAGCCCCACAGCTTCAATGATGTGTCAGAGAAATACTTATACTTAATTTGCTTCAAACGCTTCTTGCCGTAACTCTTCACGTAGTGGTCAAACTTCCTTCCCTTTATTAGGTCGAAGCCAACGTTAATGATTATCGGGAAACCATATACCTCATTAATATGGTTCAATATAGAGAAATAAATGATTATCAACTCTTCGTCAAAATTTATCTGACGTTTCTTGTTGATAGGAGTCAAGTAGAATGGCGAATCGTCTTGTACTACTGCATTCGACCGTGATATTGTCTTAGTCCAATTTATCTTGTTAAACCCTGAATGTAGGTTTCTCAAAATGTAGGTGAAGAAGTGCTGGTTCTCTTTGTTAAAACGGATAATCGACAATAGTACATCAAGAAATGTGTTGCTCACATGCTTCTTGGCATTTCCTATCTGAGCTATAAGTCGATGATAGACTATATCGTTCTCCTTATTCTCCTTGTTGAACACCACGATGGTACGATATATCCAAACGGCAAACTCATAGATAAAATTGCGTTCCGAACTAGTCAATCCTTTACACTTGTCAAACTCAACGTTGTCTATATCAATGATATCCTCAGGTTTTAAACCTTCGTGAGAGAACACATCGCCAGCTTCATTAACAAGTACTTTAGGAAGGATAAATACACAGTCATTGATAGTTGGATTATAATAATACCCAACATACCCGACACACACTTCATGCTTCACATTCTCCAGTGTAGTCAAGCCATCAAGAGCTTCAAGCACCTTCGTTTTTTCTATGTTGTAATTGTATCCTTCTATTATGACTCTCATCGCTTATATCTTTAGCTAATTTTGTCAATTTTGAAACCCCAACTAGTGGCGTTTATCTTGTCAATAAAGAAATTAATAGTCTTGACTGTCCATCCACGATACAAGTAAACTATTCCGTTATCAAGAGTGATTGCGGAAATCCTATTACTCTTATCTTTGATAGTTAGTTCGTTAAATTCTTGTTTTATAAGAATGAAATACGATTTTACATATCCTATGGCTTGCCAATTCTTTACAATGTCATTTACTGATTTTGTAGGGTTCAGTTTTGAATATCTTTGTAAAACCTCTCTAGCAAGAGCCTCCTTTGTGTAATTGCCATCACCATTGATAGAATATATTTAATAATCTAAGCCATCAGATTTTCCGTCCGCTATTTTATCATCTTCAAATTATTCATTTGCTTCATCTTCGGCTTTTTTGCCACTAACTTTCTCAACACCCAATTTATCGAGGAACATTACAACCTTTGATTCTTTTGCTGAGCCGTCATTATTGAAGAAACTTTCAAATGTCAAAGGCTTGTTAGTGTCATTGTCTATTAGCAATTCTCCATCAACCTCATTATCTTTAAACACATCGTTGTACAGGTAGAAGATAACTTTAGAAACGAACTTCTCGGTAGAAATAATATTGTCATTACCAGCTTTAGCAAAGAAGTAACCAAGTTTTTTATCCTCAGATTCGGTTGCATCACCGATTACTGGATTTATCTTTTCAATGAATTTCCACCAATCGTATTCATAACCGCCAGCAGAAATTTTCCATTCTTTATTTCCATTGCGAATAGGAATGTACTTCCAATCCCAACGACGCTTAAATGCGCTATCTATCGGGAACAGACTTTGGTCAGAAGTATTCATTGTGGCAAAGATATATAGGTTGTTAGGCAACTTCAATTCACCATTTTCGATACCTTCGCAACCTTTTGGTAACTTATCCTCTAAATATGTACATAAATCATTGTCGGCCTTGATTGGGTATTCAGATACGCCATCTTTGCGGTCAAGCAGTTGGAATAGATCGCCAAAAATTTGGGCACAATTGCCACGGTTGATTTCCTCAATCACAAGGTAGAAATCAACTTCTAGTTTTGTCCATGCTGCAATATAAGCCTTCAAGAATGCTTGTGGCACGAATGTGTAAGAGATTTTTGTCTCTTCTTTGCCGTTTCTAATCACGCCTGTCTTTTCCATTGTTGGCTTGTAAGCTCCAACGAATGCAGAGTAATCACTGTCAGGATGGAATGTGGTACGAACACAATTATCTTTATCTACAATACTATTTATTCTATGCGATTTTCCTGTGCCTGGAGCACCAAAATAAATCGTTTGATAAGAATTTACAGCTTTATTACAATTAACCTTATTATTATCCTTTTGGGATTCGATTATGGAATAGTAAAATTGATTTGGATGTATCTGAATATCACCTGGTTTGATAAAAGTTATATAGAAATTACTCTTATTATCAATCATCCTATTCTCTAATCGAACAACATCGCCTTCAGTAACATCATTCTTTTTAAATAAATCTCCTAAACTCGGAATACGTTTTTCATGATTGCTCTTTACAAAATACACAAATCGTAATGTTACCAAATCGTCATCTTCGTGACCTTCAGTAAGATTCTTTGCTTGAAATGTATATTCAAGTACTTCTCCATTATCAGACAATTCACATTGGAAAAAATCATCCGTATCAAAATTGTTTGAGAGACGTACATAAATCTCATGTGTGCCTTTTGTGCCAACTTCTGCAGCAGTTAGCTGTTTATAATAGAAAATTGATTTATTCATAAGTATTGCTTTATAACGGTTGCTATTTCTTTTGCCATAAGAACAGGTACGGCGTTACCAATTTGCATATAGGTTTTTAGATAAGGACCTAAATATACAAAATCATCAGGGAAAGACTGACATCTTGCAGCTTCTCTTGGTGTTATTGCTCTTGTTTGAAATGGATGTATATGAGAATGACAATCCATTCGTAAATGAGCTGTAATTGTTCTTGATGGCTTATTTGCTATCAATTTATAATATTTATCTTTGAAGCAATGATTTCTATGAGCATAGGGCATAATATCGGCAATTTTGGAGTCTGTTGCATCATCACCCTGATTTAGTCTATCGTAAATTTGATAATTAATATCATTTACATATCTTGCCTTATGATTGTATATCAATGGAATATCTCTACCTTCATTTATTAAATGAAGATATTCATTGTCATGACCATTGAATATATTTGCATCTACCTTCTTGCCAGTTTTTTCGTCATCAACCTCATTCATATTTTTAACGCGTGGGGCATCAAGTTCTTTTATATAGGCTAACGCATCACTGAGCAAATAACACTTTTTATCCTTGCTTACTTGCTCTAATTGTTCAAAGATGTTTGATGGCGAAATTCCAAACGTATCAGATATATCATTTCTAATAGCAATGTAGACCAACCGCTCTCTTTGTTGTGCAACAGAAAAATCTGACGAAACTAGAAGCTTGTAGGCAACCGAGTAGGTATATGTAGTATTATCCTTCTCTATTTTGAGATTTTGAAAATCTTCAACAACCTGACCTGCAACTTTTAGCATACCTTTAACGTTCTCCATAACGACAAATTTTGGAGCGATTACAAAGACTGCTTTAATGAAATATTTGTATAATTCATTCCTTGGGTCATCTATAATTCGTTGTTGATTAGCAGAGCTGAAGCCTTGGCATGGTGGTCCACCTACAACTAATGATATGTTATCCAGTCCATAATCCTTTATATTATGAACTATCTTACGAATGTCTCCCTGAATAATTCTATTAGAAGGTACTTCAGGATGATTGTATTTGTAAGTAGATACACATACATCTTCAATGTCATTTGCTAATGCGATAGTGTATCCAGAATGAACAAAGCCAAGACTAAGGCCACCAGCACCAGCAAAGAAATCGACAATTTTAGGCTTGTTAGAATGTGCTTCTATTTCTTGTAGTTTTTTTCTTTTTGAATTATTTAGCTTGTCTAATATCGTACCAAAAGATTTCTTGTTGTTTAGAAAATGATGAACCCAATTTATCAAATTATTATATAGAGATTTAGTAAGAACTTGTTCCAATAGAGATAAGTCTTTCTCGCTATCAATAACACCCATTGAAACCAATTCAGATACTACACCTTTCGATATAGAATCAGTCTGATCCACCATTATAATCTCTTTCTTTGCAGAATACTCTTTTGCGATGCTGCAATACAAACGGACAAGTTCAATGAATTTTCTCTTAGCGTCAGGTGTTGTTATATTATTTACTCCTATAAAAATCATTATTCTTCAATTTTCTTTAATGTTGCAAGCACTCCCTTGGCGATTGCCTCTGCGAATAGACAAGGCACAGCATTCCCAATTTGTTTATATTGTTCAGTTCTGGAACCTTCAAAAACAAAATCGTCAGGAAATGACTGTAATCGAGCTGCCTCTCTTACAGTCAAAGTTCTTCCTTGTTCGGCATCAGGGTGTATAAATTGATTTCCATCTTTATAAAGATGTGCTATTATTGTGCGTGATGGTGCATCCCATCTTTGGACGACATAGCTATTTCCAAATACTCTTGCTTTTTGATGGCGTAGGTCTGGTCTTTTTTCTAACAGTTCTTCAAAAGTCCAACCATTTCCAGCCATAGCTTTATATCTTTCGATATCTAAATCATTATGACGTCGAGCAATGTGATCCATCAAGATATTATTCTTTTTAGAACCAATTCTCTTCAAGAAATCATTGTCAAGAGCATATTCAAATGCTTGCAACTTTTCACCACCACCAGGATAAACTAATGGCAGCTCGGATAATGCATCTCTAACTGTAACATATTTCTTTAGTTTTTTTTTACTTTTATTATCAGCACCAGGTTCATAATGAGTCTTTTTAATATTAGTATAGACATCTTCTACATTGCAATCTATATCATTACGAATACCTATAATAATAACTCGTTTTCTAGTTTGAGGAACTCCATAATTCACAGAGTTAAAAAGATGATATAACACTTTATAGTTCTCACCAAGAGACTTTAGTACTTCATTTATTATTTTCTTACCTTTTACATTTGCTGTTAATATGCCTGAAACATTCTCAAATACAAATATTTTTGGTAGAAACTCATTAAGGATTTTTACATAGCTCTCAAACAAGAAGTTTCGACTATCCTCTTGCATCCCGTGATAATCTCTTGCCCTGCCAGCACTAGAGTATGCTTGACAAGGAGGTCCACCAATAATTACATCAACTTTTGTTGTGCCAACTACATTGCTGATAAGTTCATTGATATTTTCTACTGTTATATCTGTTTCTATAACATCATTATCGGCATTTTTGTAACCATAATGCTTCATTCTTGTTTTTAGAGTGCAGCATGCCGCATGATTCCATTCTACATGAGCTAATGCTTTAAAACCTTCACGATAGAAGCCTTCACTTAAACCGCCACATCCAGCAAACAAATCTATGAAATTATATCTATTCGCTTTACTCATATTCAATCTTAACTTTATTTGATGTTCCACACTTAAGTTCAAAACCTTTTTTAATGGCCTTTTGCAAGACTGGGAACGTTATAACACAAATCTTATCTTCTTCTCTGAAAACGTCAAAGCATTCTTCCATAAGACGGTTATACATCTTTGCTTCAGTTTCATTGAAACAATGTGCACTAGCCTCGAAGTTGACGTATTCAGAGAGATCGTCATAAGGATGAAACATAATGCCCAAGTCATTTATGATATGGCATGCAAATGCTTTTACATCCTCTTCAGTTGTAATATGTGATTGATTGTTGTATGTCATAGTTAATCTTTGTCGGCAATCTCTTTTAGATTACTTTTCACGATGATCAAGAATGAATGCTCGTCTGCAAGCTCTTCCTCGCAGTCGAACTTATTCTCCAAGGCTTTAATAACTTCTTCTATTTTAGTTACTTGTTCAATTAGAATCTCATTTTTATTCTGTTCCATTTTTTAATCTTTAATTTCAACTCTAACTAAGTCGTCCATTTTGACCTTTAGCAATTGTGCTATCTGCACCGTTGTTTCCAAACTAGGTTGACTTTTATTGGTACACCAGTTGGAAACAGTCGCTTCGTCTTTACCAAGCTCCTTTGCTAGCCATCTGTTAGTTCGCTTTTGCTCAACTAGAGCCAATTTTATGCGATTTAATTCCTTTGCCATAAAGCCATTTTTAATTGTAATTGACAAAGGTATATATATCCTTTGAGATACGTGTCAGTTTTATCCAAAACATTTAGTCACTTAGTCCAAAACATTGGTTAATTACACAAGTTTCACATTTCACCACCCATGTCCACGTGGATTGTTTGCCTGATAAGGTTCTTCGCGGCTTCATGGAGCAAGCACTATCACGCTACTACAAAACTCATCAGGCAGGCAATCCATGTTGTCATTTCCTTCCATCTTACTCTTTTATCAGCTTTCGCCCAGTAGATGGCGAACATTAGGGAAGTGTATATGTTGCCGTTTATGGGTCAGTGCAGGATACGTGGCGATTAGCTATGCCTCTTGCTTTAACCTGAGCGATGTCTCCATCACTTGCCTGGAGTGCAGGCATCACTTGCGTGGAAGAATCCTCTAACACATGTTTTGCACACTTTATAGCCTACATAGAAGATAAACATTTCAACTATCATAACTGTGAGTTTTTATTGGTTTAACTTCTTTTTTCAAAACCTTTTTTTCATAAATAGCCTTTTTCCTTTGTGTAGTCCACGATTCTTCATGAAAAAAAAGGCCATCTATACCTTGTACAAGTGTTACTTCCTCGTTGCTAATAATTTTGTTGATACTCATATGCTATTGTTATTTAATTAGTTTCTATATCTTTGATTAATTCTAGCTCTTGCACCAACTTCAATGCTGCCTGACAATTCTTTCCACATCTACCCAAACATGCAATAGGCGTCTTATCAAATAAGATATGACTCACATGCTTCTTATCAGCGTCGAGAACGAAAGAAATACTATTATCGACTATCGAACAGCCACTTCCACAAGATTTGCATTGCAAACAGGAAGACGTATGAATGTCTTTTGCTATCTTTATCGAAATATCATTCTTCAATATTGTCATGACCTTTATTTAAAAACTGATGTTATATCATTCTTTTACGTTACAAATCTCGTTATTTTTGACATCTAATACAATACCTACAAATAGGGATTCTGATAAGAGAACCCCTATTTGTAGTGAGTAAGATAAGCTTTTAGCTTTTCATCTAATGATTTTATAACTAATGACCTGCACTATTGAACAAAGATCTCAGCAAATCCCATGCGGCCTTCTCCATTAATCATACGCGTAGCTTTTAATTGAAGATATCTAGTAGTAACTGGAGTAAAATAGATCGATTGGAGTATCGGATTGTTTTTAATGTTTGAGAACTCCCCTTGCTTGATTACTTTATTTAAAACCTTTACATCATCTCCAATAGAGAGTTCATAATTAGAAATCAATCCTTGATTATATTCACTTTGATCAGGCAAGAAATGAAAAGAGGAGATTGTACATTTTTTTCCTAAATCAAGAATCAATTGATTGCCAGTAACAAAACAAGTGGTGGTTTCTATTTTATCCGTGGCTTTGGCACATTCTTCTTTAGCGACATTGCTTAAGGTGAAAGGAAAGCTCTTCATTGCTTTCAAATCATCTCCAAACGATGCATCATCAGGTGCATCTGCGTAGTAAGCCTCTACATTGTTTATAGTCAGACAAGCACGCGCATCGATAAATCGAATTCTGATTTGTTGCACTTCAATAGTTTTAAATCGTACCAAACGCTTATAGCCTACGGTTGTCGTTTCTTCAGTTGTTTCTACTGGTAACCATTGGTTGTCTTGTTTGTATTCTACAACAAATGACTTTACCCGTTGTCCCAACGGAATATATTCTTGAATCAGGAGTCTATTCACTTGTTTTTTCTCTCCTAAATCGAAGGTTACGTTAGCAGAAAGGACGCCATCATTTGTCGCCCAATAGGTATCATAATCATCATCAGTCATTGCTTGTGCAGTGTATGCCCCACCCCGTTCATCAGTCACTGTCGGAACAATACTCTTCAAAAGATTATCTGCTAATTGTTGCTGTATGTTTTTATACCAATTCACTGCATGGGCTGAATCAACTGGATGGACTAACCCTTTTCTATCAATAGGGAAATTTAATAAGAAAGTTCCATTATGACCTATACTCCTATAATACAAATCAGTCAGTTGCTTGACACTTTTCACCCGATTGTCCTCTTCTGGATGATAAAACCATCCTGGACGAATAGATACATTACATTCAGCAGGTGTCCATTGATCGCCATCTGCATGTCCGTATTGAAGTTCTCGATATTTATCGTATCCAGGATAGACTTCACCTGAACGTAGGAATGACCAATTAGTAGCACCGACATATCCTCCTTCAGTTCCTACCCAGCGACAACCAGGACCACCATCCGAGAAGATGATAGCGTTGGGCTGAAGTTTATGAACTTTTTTAAATAGTTCGGGGAAGTTATAATAAGTTCTACGGTCAATCTTACGTGTTTCTTTCATTCCACCATAATAACCATCTCCACCGTTGGCTCCATCGAACCATACTTCAAAGATGTCACCATACTGAGTCAACAATTCAGTCAATTGTTTGTTATAATAGTCAACATATTCAGGGGTCCCATAGTCCTTATTATTTCGGTCCCATGGTGAAAGGTATATTCCAAATTTAATATTGTATTTCTTACATGCGGCTGCTAATTCACCTACTATATCTCCTTTTCCATCTTTATATGGAGTATTTCTTATAGAATATTCTGTCAATTGGGTAGGCCATAAACAAAATCCATCATGATGTTTTGCAGTAAGGATGACGCCTTTCATTCCAGCATTGACAAACGTCTTAACCCATTGTTCACAATCGAGGTTTGATGGATTAAATGTAGCCAGCTTAGAATCTCCATACCCCCATTCACGATCATTGAAAGTATTTAATCCAAGATGTATAAAAGCGTATGTTTCCATCTTTTGCCATTCTACTTGTGCTTTTGAGGGCACTGGGTCAATCGGCTTAGGGGCATTTACAATAGGTTGGCAAGCACAGACAAGTGTACTGAGTGCTGCTAGCAGTAGATTTTTGTAGGTTGTCATAGTAATTAGCTAAAATAAATGTGTTTTGTTTTTCGATTAAAAGATTCTCTTCCTTACAAATCTAAGAATAATCTTTCAAACAAGGTAAAACAAATTGACAATTATTTAAGCTAATCTGATAATTAGTGAACTTTTGAGTGATCTTGATTATTTTGTTTGATGATTATTGTGTTTAAATTTATCCTTTATGGTATCATACTCAGGATTTACACATCTATCTCCCCATCGTTCATAAACCACTGAAAGTGCTTCTTCTGATTCAGGATATTGTCCTTTATCATCTGTGTCTATTATCCACTTATTTAATATAGCACGCATCTTAAACAGCTGGTCTTGGTATTCAGGAGATTCAGCAAGATTATGCGTTTCATAAGGGTCATCTTTTAAACTATAAAGTTCTTCAGCAGGACGTTTATCACTTAGCCAACTATCCTCAAATTTGACCCCATTCTTCCATATCTTCATAAATTCCTTATATGACTTCTTCTTGTCACGATACTGTGGTTGCAACAATGGACGGTCAGTCATAAAATTTCGAATATATTTAAAATCTTTTGTTCTGATAGCCCTTATACGGTCTATAGTGAAATCACATCTATCTCGAGCTGCCACTATAAAATCACGGTGATAGTCAGGAGCAAAGATATCCTTACTTTCCATGTATTTTGGTCTGTCTATTCCTGCCATGGCTAGCGTGGTAGCTGTCACGTCTAGCAGACTTATCATGTCCGAACGAACGCTTCCTTTTTCTATACCGAATTTCTTAAGTAATTGGGGATTACCAGGACAAGAGACAATAAATGGCATATGTATACCTCCATCGTATAGGAATTGTTTGTCTCTAAGTGTCAAGTAGCCATTATCTGACAAGAAGATTATCATGGTATTTCTGTATACACCATCTTTCTTCATTTGCTGCAATACGTGTCCTACCTCTTCATCTGTTAATTTTATCTGATTGTAATGTGTGGCTAGTTGCTTACGCATAAATGGGACATCAGGATAGTAAGGTGGAACTTTTATTTTGTTGATATCTACGGGCTCATCTACTTTCCCATGATTCTTACCACCATAGAGTTCCATCACACCGAAGAAAGACTGTCCTTCTTTTCTGTCATTCCATGACCCTTTTCCTTCTTTACCATAGAATTTATTTTGTGTATAAGGACCTGACCAATAATCATTCCAATCGTATTGCCAGTTGAAATCATCTTTGCCGGCATTGTATGTGTAGTAGCCATTTCTCTTAAATATTTGTGGCAATACTTGAACATTTGCAGGAAGTTTGTTTATTACCTTGTCGGTTCTACCGCTACGATGATTATGCATACCCGTTGTCGTTTGCATAGCTCCGGTAATAATAGCAGAACGGCTTGCAGAACTGACAGAAGCAGTAGCATAACAATTAGAGAACAATACTCCATTTTGAGCAAGAAAATCGATATTAGGGGTTTGAACTGTAGAATCACCGTAAGCAGGCATCCATGGGCTAATATCTTCGCAGAAAAGCCACAAAATATTCATCTTCTCTTCTTTTTGTTCATGACTACATGATGCGAACAGTGGCAACAGACCAAGTACGCAATAAGAACTTACTTTTATCTTTTTCATATCTTATTTCTTTTTAGGATTAATAGCATCTCACTTCATAGAGTCTTATATGTGGACATCCGTAGGTTTCTTTAAGATTAATCCTAACTTTAGACACTTTCATCTCAGGAAAAGCTACTGGCACAAATCTTCTAATATTATTCTTTATTTCTCCGACAGTATGCCACTGTCCTTTAGAAAATACATCTACAGAAAAAGTCTTCACTAGTTCTGGTGGCAGTCCAGGAACTTGGTCATAGTTCTTTGCCGGATTTTTATGCATCATTATTTTTCTATGAAGATTGGTATCAAACTTAATCTCTACACTTGACATCTTGACTGGCTTCTTCCACTCTATATACAATTTCTCGTTTAGCCCCTCAGATTGCCAATGATGAATAGTATCTTCCCAATCACGTCCCATACCATCAAAAAGATTCTTTACATCACCAGAAGAAGTAGAAGTGGCCCATACTTTACTCAGTTGTTTTGTTAGGTCTGCAGAGTCATTTGCTGGTCGATTGGGTATATAATAGTCTTCACGCAACATTCGTTCTTGCAATTCGTCGATATAGGATTTATAAATTCCTCGAGGTCCAACACTCTTGTCCACACACATAGCAGAAGCAACACCGACTGCCTGTCCCATCATACAGCAGGTACCTGTAATTCTAGTGGAAGAAAGTGCCATGTGAGATACACTGACATCTCTACCAGCAAACATCAGGTTGTCTACATTTCTTGAATAAAGACAGCGATAAGGAATCTCATAAACCTTAGAGAATCTTTCGTGAAAATAACTTGGATTTTGATCTAAAGACAAGATACCACCCGGACAATGTTCATCAAGAGACCATCCTCCCCAAGCTACAGCATCATCAAAATGTTTGTAATTCAAAAGGTCTTTCTCAGTCAAGATATAATCCCCCATGAAACGTCGTGATTCTCTTTTACCAGGTAAAGACCCGACCCATTCTAGAGCAAGATTTGCCGATTCTGGATAATCTCCTGAGTTCTTAATATAGTCCCATACTCCGTAGAAATAGGCCATCAAATCGTGTCTATTTTTTTCTCGATCAGCTATGACATCCTTTGGGCTACCTAATTCCACCCACCAAAAACCTTCTTTCAGTTGCTTGATTTTACGCCCCTTGGCTTTAGCTGCATCATATTTTTTGACATAAGAAGGAGGGTAAAATGGCATTGGACGTCCCATATCTTTAGTAATCATCATGATACTTTCTCCCATGACCCATCCATCTGGTTTATCAGGAGCATATTTCTCTCCGAATTCAGCTTTGCCTTCTCTTCCAGTACGGTAATCAGCACCTGAAGTAGCTGCAAACAGTCCATCACCAGAGCTATCGATAAAAATTTTGGCATTAATTATGATCTCTGTTTCCGTTGTAGCTTGCCAACAAAAGGCCGATTTTATTTTATTCCCTTCCATCACGGCTTTAATAGCCTGTGTATTGAGCATCAACCTCAGATTAGGCTGCCTATATACATAGTCATACAATACGTGGTCCCAGACGGGATAAGATTCCTGAGGATTATATTTTTTATTTTCGAGTAATAGTTCTTCGATAATTCCTGTCTCTCTTTCTACAGGATTTTTTCTTTTTAGAGTCTGAACTCCATTTACGGTAACTCGAATCTCGCTTGATGCATTTCCTCCCAATACGGGTCTATCATTTATCAAAACGACATCTGCCCCTTGTCTTGCAGCTGCTACCGCAGCACTGATTCCGGCCATTCCCGCACCAATAACAGCCACGTCACAGTTTACTATTTTGCTTCGTTCTGGTATCTCATTTTTACCTGTACCAAGACAGAACCAGTTCTGCACAACAATGGAATCGGAAGCAGCTTGAATCGAATTTATAGGTACCAACAATACAATGAGTACTATAAATGACAAAAAAGATTTGTTCATGAGTGTATTATGATTTTTAAGGTTTACAGTACAAAAATACTCTTAAAAAGATAATCCCATGTAGCTACTAATAATTTTGATGTTCTTTATAGTTCAAAACAGAGACTCAAAGAGGTATTTACATCACGATAAATATCTCTTTACTTATTCTTCCATCGCTTTTATCTGTTTTTTAGGAGTTACTCCCAATGATTTCAACGACTCTACCCGACGCATGACATTTCCTTTACCATCATATAGTTGACTTTTTGCTTTGCCAAATGTTTTGTGAAGTTTTTCTATTTGGCTTTCAATGTCTGTAAATGTATCGGAGAAGCCAGCAACCTTATCATAGAGGTCGGCTGCTGTCTTTACAATTTTCTCTACATTTTTGCTTTGGCGGTCGTACTGCCACAGGTTGAAGGCTAGTTGTAAAGCCATTAATAAGTTACTTGGAGAGATGATGATAATCCGTTTCTGATAGGCGTAGCGACTTAAGTCGGGCTGTTGCTTCATGGCGGCTATGTAGCTATTCTCATTTGGAATGAACATCAGTACGAAACCAATAGAATCGCTAACCATCTTGTCATAGTTTTTAGCGGCTAGTTCATCTACATGTTTTCGGACACTACGAGTATGTTCCTTGAGTAATCGATCACGATCGCTATCATCATCTGCTGCAACGGCATCTGCATAGGCAGTGAGAGACACTTTGGAGTCAATAACAATGGAGCGCCCTTCTGGAAATTTTACGACTACGTCTGGGCGAAAATTATTCCCTTGCTCGTCTTTGACATTTTCCTGAATGAAGTATTCTTCATTTTTGTGCAACCCACTATTTTCAAGAAGGGTCTCTAAAACCATTTCTCCCCAATCCCCTTGCGTTTTACTCTCGCCTTTAAGCGCTTTTGTCAGATTTGCTGCATCGGAACCTATACGTTCGGTTTGTTCTCGCAATGAGGTCACCGTCTGGTGTTGCTCTTGCTGAAAAAGTTTCATGGTAGATTCGAATGTTGATTGCAATTCCTTCTTATTGACTTCATTTTGAGTTTTACTTTCTTCGACAGATTTCTTAAACTCAGAGAATTGCTCTTTGATTGGTTTTAGCAGTTCGTCCATCTGTGTACGATTATGCTCTTGAAGTGAAGATTGCTTGGCTGCCAGTTGTTCTGCAGCAGTCTTTTGCATCTCTTGCTTCAATGTCTCGAGTTTTTGACTCCATTGACGGTCATTTTCTTCACGCAAGGAGGCTGAATGGGTACGTTCTTTCTCTATCTGCTCTTTCATCTCTGCTATTTGTTTCGCATGTGCTTCTTTTACGGAAGCCAGTTCAGACTGAAGAAGTTCTCGTTCATGAGCCAACATGATTTCTGCATTTTCTTTTTGAAATTGTCGGTCCCTATCACTGTCTGCTATTTGTTTCTCCAAAGCCTTGGCATGTTGATTATCTACATCAACCAGATGACTTTTCAACTCATTTAGCTGAGAGTTCAGAACTTCTTTTTGAGCATATAGGGTCGTCTTTTCTTCTTCTAAGCTTTTAATTAAATGAATATTATCTTCATGCTCACTTCTAAGGCGATCGATTTCAGTGGTAATCCCTTCTATTTTAGATTGTAAACCACTCTTTTGGGCTCGTGCTATTAACTGACCAATAACAAGTCCTATTATAATACCTACGACTATTGCAATAATCATCTCCATAATATATCTATTTTTGAGGGTATAAATTCTTTATTTCTAAACGACTATGCAAAGGTATCGTTTTCTGTGCAATCAATCTTCATAACACTTTAGAAATAACTGTAGGCTTCGATTAATATAGAGTCCTTGGACATCTCATTAGGATTGGTACCCAATACCCCCTCAGGAATTGGTTCACCCAATTTCTGAAATAGTTCGGCCCAAAATAAGGGAATCTCTCCTTTAGCATTGCGGAAATTCATCGGTTTGGCTCTAAATAAGGGTTTCCCTTCTGCATCCACATAAGATTCATAGATTAACTCTGAACAATAGGTTTTCCCATTGTCTGGAAGATAAGACCAATCATACGGTTCTCCTAGATGTGTTTCAGCTCTTGATACAGCTTGCTGTATAAGCTTGGGATTTTCATGTACACGCATCACTACCACTCCAGGCCTACCATCGACTAAGGGAGATGAGGTCACAAAATCAGCCCATGATGTTCGTCTCACGCCATGTGTGGTAGATGCTTCTATGACGGAAGGCATGCCGTCATGGAGAGTAAAGATAGCCACATGATCATATTTAATCGAATCATGTTGAGCTGTAGACTCAGTTATAGCCTCAGACATAGGGGATGTTTCTGATACTTGAAAGAGTAAGTCACCTTCGTGAGGAATGTATTCACTGCTTGAACAAGCAGATAAGATGTAACAAGCACTCAGAACAAATAAGATATAATGTTTCATTTTGTATGATTATATAGTTATCGACGATGGTATTTATCCTATTTAGTTTAAATCTGTTTTTCTTCTCCGGCTTTTAGACTGATTTTCTGTTCTTTACCGATACCTCGAAGGTCTACCAAACATTCTTTTTGAGTCTTATTTTTCACCGAGCAATTTACGACCTGTCCATGATTCCAAGTGATACTAACTTCCATTCCTCCACGAGCACAGAGACCACTGACACTACCTTCTGCCCACTCTTTTGGAAGAGCTGGAAGAAGTTCTAAAATACAAGTCCCATCGTCACTTATCTCACTTTGCATCAACATCTCACAGACACCCGCGGTACCACCGAAATTACCATCTATTTGAAATGGAGGATGCGCATCGAAAAGATTAGGATAGGTTCCACCAGAGTGATGGGCATCAGGACCATGGTATTTGTCTGGAGTCACATAGGTAAGCAGGCGACTGAACAGTTTATAAGCTTTCTCGCTATTATGTAGACGAGCCCAGAGGTTTACGCGCCAACCGGTACTCCAGCCAGTGCTTTTTTCTCCTTTTATTTCTAAACTTCGTACAGCAGCCTGAGCTAGTTCAGGTGTTTTGTCTTTGGTTATCTGATGTCCAGGAAAGACACCGATGAGATGTGATTGATGACGATGATGGAAGTCAGTATCGTCCCAATCGTAATACCACTCATTTATATCTCCCATATGCCCTATCGTATATGGGTGAAGACGTTTAATTTTATCACTAATTTCTTGAGTTAGCGAATCGCTAATTCCTAATAGTTGACAAGCTTTCAGTGTATTATTGAATAGTTCACGTATAATCGCTAAGTCAGCAGTACCTCCGTAACAGGTAAAGCCTCGAACTTTATCGAAAGTCATAAATTCATTTTCAGGTGAGGTGCTAGGAGCTGTAAAGAGTTCACCTGCTTTCTTGGGATTATTTATCAACCAATCAGCCATAAAAGCTGAACATCCTCTTAGGATGGGTAAAGCTTCGTCGAGAAGGAAAGTTCTATCCTGTGTATATTGATAATGCTCCCACATAGCTTGTGAAAGCCATGCTAACCCCATATTCCAGTTAGCATATCTAGGTTTTCCTTTTTTTTCTCCTGCTGGTGCCGTTTCTGCCCATATATCACTGACATGTGAAGAACAAAATCCTCGATCTATACCGTAATAGTTTCGAGCGGCATAACGCCCATTTTCAGCTATATTACGCATCAAACCAAACAAAGGGGAGGTCAATTCACTTAAATTGGCTTGCTCTGCATGCCAATAGTTTTCTTCTAAGTTGATATTTACAGTATAGCTGCTTCGCCATGGTGCTTTCAAATAGGGATTCCATAAACCTTGGAGATTAGCTGGAACATTGGGGGTACGGGAACAAGAAATCAAAAGATAACGACCATACTGCGTGTAAAGCGTTTCCAAATAGCAGCTCTTCCCATTATCTTCTTGACTATGACGTTTCAGCAGTTTATCTGTAGGTATATTCTGGTCTACTTTGTTTTGTGTCTGACTTCCTAGTCTTAAATTCATCCGTCCAAAGAGAGACCGATAATCTGTAATATGTCTTCGACGCAATTGAGCATAAGTAAATCTCATTACATTCTGAAGATTATCAGAAGCCATCTTCTGGTAAGGAGCCCCTTCCTTCACTGGATGTTTTCTGAATCCATTAAACGAAGTCTCGTCAACGATATATATAGTAGCTTCCGTCGCATTTTTAATCTGCAATCCATCAACTATCGGAAGGATCTGTCCATCATCTACTATTACTTTCAATTGATTACAAAAATGAATGGTCTCTGCTGCTTCACCTGTGGCATGTCCAGTAAGTATCATGGTGCCATCTTTCACTTCCAGATGATGATTTAATAGTGAAGAAAATCGAATCTCATAGTTCAATTTGCCCTTCTCAGAAGCTTGTAGTCTAATAGCAATAACTTTATCGGGATTAGAAACAAAATATTCTCGTTTATAGCGAATATCTCCTCGCTGAAAGTGTGTGAAACAAAGTGCACTATCAATATCTAAACCACGGTGATAGGCTTTTTCCTGACCGTTAGTATCTAGGTCTGTGAGGTATACATTAGAAAGTGGCATATATTCTGCTGACAACGTGCCTTGTACATGGTGTTGCAGCGCATCCGCCTGCTCATAATTTTCAGAAAAGAGTGCTTGCCGTATTTTAGGAATCCACTCGTGAGCAAACTGGTCATCATCTCGATTGAAGGGTTTACCTGCCCAAAGCAAGAGATCATTGAGTTGAAGTGAATCACAAGCTATCCCTCCATAGACAAGAGCACCTAGACGACCATTTCCAAGGGGCATCGATTCTTCAAAATAAGTCGCTGGTTGTTGATACCATAGCTTCAAGGATGGCTGTTCGGTAGCATTGATGAAGGGTGAGAGTATCCCAAGAAAGAGTATCATTAGATACCCTAATAATTGATGTTTCATTATATTTAGTTTAAGTTTTGACTATATTTGCATCATGAAAAATAATCAGACTATCAATCAAGATTTACGTAGCTACATAGAGCGTGACATCATCCCTCGATACGATTCCTTCGACCAAGCTCACCGACGGGACCATGTGATGATGGTTATAGAAGAAAGCATTCATCTAGCACAATATTATGATGTGAACATCAATATGGTTTATGCCATTGCTGCATTTCATGATACGGGGCTAGTGAAAGACAGAGCATCTCATCATCTCGTTTCAGGGTGGATTATCCGTACTGATGAGATGTTACAATCTTTGTTCTCAGCGCAGGAAATTGAATTGATGGCCGAAGCAGCAGAAGACCATCGAGCTTCGGCAAAACATGCACCACGAAGTATCTATGGCAAAATAGTAGCCGAAGCAGACCGCATCATTGATCCTGCAATCATCGTCACTCGGACAATTCAATATGGCCTTTCTCACTATCCTGACTATAGTAAAGAAAAGCATTTCGAACGATTCTGTGAACATATGGATGAGAAGTATGCCGAGAAAGGATATCTCAAGTTATGGATCCCAGAATCAACCAATGCAAAACGCCTCCAAGAGTTCAGGAAAATACTTATGGATAAGGCGATGCTAGTCGCTTTGTTTGATAAAGAGTGGAATTTTCTGTCCACATCGTAGGCAAACAGAAGACTATTAGTGTGGCAATTCCATCTTTTCAAATTTGTAACCCAACCGTTTGAGTTCCAATGCTGCACCTGTAAGGAACATCACTTTGGCTGCACGTGCGAAGAGATGAAAAGCAACGGGGCTTTGTGGTTCTACATCCTCGTGTCGGATATGTGAGACTGCAGCTTGCCCACATCGACGTATCATAGCTTCCAGTTCTTGGGCCTCTTCGCTGTCCAAAGGAATTTCTAAGAGGTCTTTAACTATATGTTCGTCCATGTCATCAAATCCTTGGTCACCATAGAATGCTTGATAAGGTGCTTTGCTGAAAGTAGCCCAATCGGTATCCCATGCACAAGCAACTGCCATTCCTAAATAGGCAGCCCATGCTACTGAGACTATGGGATAGGCCTGAACTTGTTCGACAGCATCTGCTACATATTCTGGTGCTAATTTCTGGTGCCACTGGTCTTTTATATCATCTGATGTCAACAATGTACCTTCTAGCATCTTATTAGAGGTACATAAACGCAACAAATCATCTTGCAATTTCGTCTCGAAACTATCCAAATATTTTATATCCATTTTTGACTTTTTTTAATGTTCTACAGGCTCATCAAGCCTATATGATGGGCAAAAATACGAAAAAAATCAATAGTTCAACACTTGTTTTACCTGATTCATGAGGCGTTGTTCTACTTTTGGATGTTTTCCCATTTGATTGACTAGTTCGTTCTCATCTTCGGGTAAATAAAATAGACGAGCTACCTTTTTCTTTTTATTATATATCATTTTCCATCCATCACTATCTATGATTGCTGGTCCTATAGGAGAATTGAGGTATACATATCGTCTAGTTACCAAACGGTCTTGTCTATCTAATAAGATTGGAGCTATAGATACTCCATCCTTTTTGACTGGTAGATTTACTCCCAATAAGTCGGCAAACGTAGTAATCAAATCATAGTTGGATACTAATTGTGTAGATTGATTAGCACGTCTTATCTTATTTGGCCATCGAAAAACGAGAGGTACTCTGACGCCTCCTTCCAGATTGGACCATTTCTTTCCTGTCAAGCCATCGTTACCATCAAAGACATCTCCTGCTCGTTTGCTTGTATACGGATAATTCCAAACATCAAAACGTTTGCCTTTAGTATCTCTGGCAGGAGCCTTGCGGCAATGGTTGCCAGTAGTATAATAGGTCTCATGTCCGTTATCGGCTGAAAAGATAAAGATGGTATTGTCTAAGATGCCTAAACGGTCCAATTCTGCAATGAGAACACCTACATGATCATCAAGCATTTTCACCATAGATGCGTACTCCTTTTCCAGTTCGGACAAGTTAGGATTATCTTTTACTTCGGCGTTAACAGCAGGTATAGCAACTGGTCCATGAGGTAACTGAGTAGGATGATAAAGAAAAAAAGGATGATTTTTATTTTCACGAATAAACTCGACAGCTTTCTCAATAAATAAATTTTGTGAGTAGACAGCCTTCCCGGTCATATTCCACCTTTTCTTATAGTTTTCAGGGGTTTCTGATTCAAATGCCTTTGCACAGTTTACATGTGTATTGCCAGGTATCTTGACTATTTTTCCATTTTCAAACAGAAATGGAGGATAATATCCGTGACAACGAACATGGTCTAAATAACCATAATAGTAATCCCAACCATGACGTTTAATTGCTTGACGTGAAACGGTAAATCCCCAATCGAGTTTCCCTATCTCACCTGTCACATACCCTGCTTTTTTAAATACTTGAGGAAGCAATAAGTCTTCTGGTAATTGCTTTACTTCGCGGCTATTGATAACGGACTCTACAGAATCAATCACACTCTCAATTGCGCTTGTTCGGAAGAGCCCTCCTTTCTCAATTAACCATTTGTCATGGCGACAATCATTATATCCAGTCAACATACTCGCACGTGCTGGTGCTGAAAACATACAACCGTAAGCGTTGTCGAAACTCGTACCTTCAGCAAATAAGCGATCTATGTTGGGAGTCGTTATGATTTGCTGACCATAATGAGAAAGCATCCCTCGCCCCATATCATCAGCATAGACAAAGACTACGTTAGGATGTTTCTGTTGGTCGATAGAATGGGCATTGACCAAGGGAATCCCAAAGGAATTGACACCGATCAATGTAAAAATTAGATTTCCAATTTTCATAATATGTAGATTAAAGATGTTTCTATATCGATAAATCTATTGAGTGAGAGATGCATTTCTTACTTTAACGTGCACTAAAATCAAAACTATCAACAGCTATCTTACCATCCGACTTGTTCACAAATAAGATACTATTTGCCCCACTAACGAGCTCAACAAGTAATTTATCTTGTCTCCAGGTACCGACTTGTATCGGTGTAATTGTGATATCCTTTGTCCCCACTTTTTTGTCATTATTCCAAAGTTCAATACTGATTTTGCCGGATTTAACAGGGAGATATCTAAAGTTTAAAATTGATTGTTGTTTAGCACCATCATTTTCTTGATAAAACCCGATAGTATTGTTCTTTTCCATTACGACATAACCACTTGATTGAAAATCAGGTCGTTTATTTGATACGGTACTACCTTGGAGATGACAATTTTCAGCTTGAATATCGAAGAGTTTAGCTACTTTCTCATTGGTACCCCAATAGATTCCTTCTTTTGGACCAAAACGTTCTTCCATATTTAGGCTGATGGTATCATTGATGACAACCAAAGCACGCACAGTACTTTCTTTGTCTAATTCAAATGGTTTAGTATATTTTTTTCCATTTATACCAGGGTCACTTCCATCAGTGGTGTAAGTGATGCTGCACGAATTGATAGTTACAGCATGACCTTGTAAATCAATACCTTGTACGTCAATAGACACATGGTTATCTGACTTTAGTCGCTTATCACCCAATATTGACCCCACATAAAGCCTAGGTTGACTAGCCTCTGATTGACGAATAAATAAGCGTAACAAACCAAAGAAAGTCTTTTTAGACTCTGCATGATAGTTCGTCTCTATGTCTACTGGATTTCCATTCTCAGCTGAATAGACTTCACCTTTGCCATCAAGAGCCCAATAGACACGGTTCTCACCATAAGGATAAAGCGTTCCTTTTTTATCTACTTGAGCTATTGTCATGATGTGCAAATCTTCTGATTGACCTGTTAGATAAGCATCTTCGACTTTCATCTTGAGCATGGAAGGTGCATCTGCTGTTGTCTGACTCGTACGGGCAATTTCTTTGCCTTTTAAATAAGCAACAGCTTCTAGATTGCCTGGCGTCCAGGGTACTAACCACTCACATTGCATATGATTCCATTCTTGCCCGTTGTGTTTCTTTCCTAAAGAGTGACCATTTAGAAATAATTCTACTGTGTCGCCCGTCGTATAAACCCACACAGGGATTTTTTCTCCTTTCTTCATGTCAGGATGACTCCAATGAGGGAGTATATGAACCATTGGAGTATTTGTCCACTGACTTTGGTATAAATAATAATGATCTTTTTTGAATCCTGCTAAATCAATGACTCCGCCCATAAAAGCGCGGAATGGCCAGCCTCCATGTACATATGATGCTTCACCTATATAGTCAAAACCGGTCCAACGGAAACTACCTGAGTACCATGGTAAATCTCGCAAAAATGCGATATTTTGTCTCACATTTATACGGACAAAGGCATTGTCATAAGAAGAATTGAAATGTTGTTTTCCATTAACCCATGTTTTAGGGTCAGCCCATTCATAAGTAAATATTTCATGGGGAGTCAAATCAGGGGTTTCAAATGGATCTTGTCCTTTGTTTGGATATCCATCACGATACCATGTCTTACTACGATAGTAACTTCTCACCTGCCAAGTGTGTGGTGTCTCTGTTCCTACAAATGCCTTATCTGTTGCCTTATAATTTTCAATGAATCTCTTTTTCTCCGAATTTCCATTTACCCCTAAGATATCCATATAATCACTAGAAGAATGACCTGAGGTAACCAATCTTGTTGAGTCTTCTTCATGACAAACTCGTACTAAATCTTTTGCAATATCTCCTTTAGTTTCATTTCCTAGGCTATAAGCAATTACGGATGGATGATTTCGATCTCTCCGAACAAAATCGCGTAAGTCACGCTCCCACCATGTTGCAAATGCTTGTTTTCCATAATCTTCTTTGGCTTTCTTTTTCCAGCCATCAAACGCCTCATCCAAAACAAGCATACCAACTTCGTCACATATATCATAGAACATCGGTAACTGAGGATTATGAGATGTACGAATCGCATTACAGCCCATCCCTTTTAATTCCATGATTTTCCAACGCAATAGATTTTCAGTCCAAGCAGCACCAACAGGACCTCCTTCGAGATGCTCACATACTCCTTGGAGTTTTACGTTACGCCCATTTAACCAAAATCCAGTGTCTCCTTTCCAAGCAATACTACGCACCCCAAACCGCTCGTGGATTTCGTCAACAATATGCCCATTCTTAAGAAGTTGAGCTGTCAGTGTGTATAAGTGAGGCGTTTCTATGTCCCAAAGTGTAGGATTCTTAATTTTTATTTCTTTTTCGACCTGCTGACTGTTTCCTAGTTTAATCTGATTGCTTCGGTAAACTTCTTTGTCAGCATTGTCTTTTATGCGGTATCTTAACCTTAAAGAGCCACTCGTTTGTTTTGTTACTTGAGAACTGATATGAAGGTTGCATTCCTGCTCATTGGATTTGTCAACAACGACTACCGTTCCCCACTTTTTAAAATGGTCAACCGGTAGAATAGATAAGGAGACATGACCGTAGATACCACAACCATGATACCATCTTGCGCTTGGTTCCAAGCTGTTATCGACACGCACACTTATCAAGTTTTCTCCTGACTTAAGATAGGAAGTTAATTCGTACCCAAAACTGATATACCCATAAGGTCTTTTACCGAGATAGTGACCGTTTACCCATACTTCACTATTCATGTACACTCCTTCAAAATCTATAAATACTTGCTTGTTTGTATATTCGGAAGAAGAAAGAGTAAATACTTTTCGATACCATCCTATCCCTCCAGATGTGTAACCTCCATTGGCGGATTGTGCTCCGTCCTTAGAGTAACCATTCTCGAAAGACCAATCATGAGGTAAATTTAATGTCCGCCATGATTCGTCATTGTAATTGACTTGGGAGGCAGCTGATGTATCGTGTAAAATGAACTTCCAATGATTATTCAATGGAATAGTTTTTCGAGTAGATGCTTGCATAGAGAAGCTACAAAGCATCATGAGACAAGTTAATGAAAAAGTAAAATGTCTTAACATAAGAGGGTGAAAATTATTGAGTTCGTAAATTATATTTAGTGTTGTAGCAATTTCCGTTATTTAAGTATTTTGCATAAAATGTGAGTTTTCCAAAAGAAATATCCTAGTGATTTGAGTTACAAAAACAGTCCGAATAATTACATTATTCGAACTGTTCTCACTTCTAATCTAACTTATTCATCTCTTTATCACTATCACTTGGAGCTATAGAAAGTACCTTTATTTTTCCTTTTGTACATTCCACTCCTCTATGTTAGTTCTATCTTCACAATATGCCAGTCATAAAGATAGTGATTCTATAGATAAACATACTTAAAATGATTAATACTCTAGTTATTTCTTTTCAAAAGCAAACTTCCAGTTTGCATTGGTTGTTCTAGCTGTCGACATGATTTGCTTCAATTCTTTTACTTTTTCTGGATACCATTGAGCAACATCGGCTATTTCAGCAGGGTCGGCATTCAAATTATACAATTCATAACGTTCTCTTTTTGGATGATTCACTTGCAGATGAAGTAGTTTCCATCGGTCCTTGATAACTGCTTGTTTCCCTCCTTGTTCATGAAATTCAAAATAGAGATAGTCATGTAGCTTCTGAGTACCTTGTCCTGTCAGAGTAGGTAAATAGGAGATACCATCAGTGCCTGAAGGGATTTTGGAACCGATTAGATTACATACTGTAGGCATGAAATCCCAGAACGTAGATTCCAGATATGAAACTGATCCTGGTTTGATTACCCCTGGCCATTTAACGATAAATGGAGTACGAATACCACCTTCGTAAAGATCACGTTTGATACCATGGAAAGGACCATTGCTATCAAAATAGCGAGGGTCATGTCCTCCTTCTTTGTGAGTACCATTATCTGAAGTAAAGATAATAATCGTGTTGTCTAATACGCCTTTCTTTTTCAATAAATCAACAATCCGCTGTACATCACGATCCAAACGAGTCACCATTGCTGCGAAAGTCGCACGAGGTTTAGCTTGTGCTGTGTATCCCTTTCCTGGATAAGGTTTTTCCTGAAATTCACCATCGTAATCAAACAATTCATTGTTCGGTACACTCAAATCAGCATGTGGAATTGTTGGTGTCAAATATAAGAAGAAAGGCTTATCTGCATTCTTATCCAAGAAGTTAAGCGCCTTGTTGATAATCATATCATGTGAATACACCTTTTTACCCAACATCACCGGTTCGTTATTCTCAAACAATTGTTCTGGAAAATAACGATGCGCATTTCCTTGTCCTAAATAACCAAAGAAATAGTCAAAGCCTTGATTATTAGGATGACCTATGCCTGAAGGACCTCCAAGTCCCCATTTCCCGACACATGCTGTCACATAATCTTTCTCTTTCAAGACTTCTCCGACAGTAATTTCTTGTGCAGCAAGATTCAAATCATAATGACGTCCATCATCCGCTTTGTACCCTTTATTACCTCGTACATAGGAATGTCCTGTATGTTTACCTGTCAGTAGCACACAGCGAGAAGGAGCACTTACAGTAGACCCTGAATAATGCTGTGTAAATTTCATCCCTTGTGCTGCTAATGCATCTATAGCAGGAGTTTTAATTCGATCTTGTCCATAGCATCCCAAATCACCAATACCTAAATCATCAGCCATGATAAAAACGATATTGGGTTTTACTTTAGGTGCAGGGGTTATCTGCTCTTGTTTCGAAGTACATCCAGTCAATGCTGAAATGACAGTACCACCAGAGACAAGAGTCAATTGATACATTAAATTCAAATTTTTCATTCTTAAATTAAATTTAGAGGATTAAACTGATACAAAAATAGCTTTCTTTTCATCGAAAGAAGGGTAATATTAGACCAGTTATCGGGTATAAATCCTTCAATTAGTATTTTAGTGTGACAATTTCTGATTTTAATAAGGGTGAAGATAGCAGTATCTTAATTTCACCACTAGCTTCAGTCGGTTGAATGTAGCCTAATAATTGACCATTTTTGCAGCGTTGAACCGCATCACGATAGTTGTCTGCTACATTACTAGACCCACTTTCCAATCCTAATAATTTCGCTGGACCAGTTATTTGACAAGTTATCTGATTGTCAGCTAAAGGCACAAACCGCCCTTCTTTATCTACGATTCGTATTTCTAAATGAAGACAGTCTTTTGCCTTGATGTCAGTCATTCTATCTAGTGATGCTTGAATACCATAAGGTAACCCACTACTCTGAATCATTTCTTTTACAGCAAGTATCCCTTTATTGTAACCTCTAACTTCTAATTTTCCTGGCATATATGGAATGTCCCAAAATATGACACCTGTTTGATCATCATAAGGTTTGATGTCCCCCACTTTTTGACCATTAAGATATAAATCGGCTTCTTCACAATTAGTATAGGTCACTACTCGAACTAGATCTCCCTGCTCATAGTTCCATATTGAAGGAGCATGAGTAGATATTCTACCCTTTTGTGTAGCTTTTATCTTATAGGTACCAAGATAAGCCGTAGGAGATTCTAGCCATAAAGCACGACGATAATATCCATTTGGTTTAATATGACCAGCCAAATCAATCATACCTGTAGTAAATCCACGGGATGGCCATGGTCCTGCTTCACCTAGATAATCGAAACCTGTCCAAATGAATTGGCCGAATATAAATTCGTTATCTCTAACTGCTTTCCAAGCTTTCATGTCATGACGCGTCTCACTGCCATACAATACTCGATCAGGGTATTTTTCATGGTCTTGTTTATAGCGCTTCTCTGTATAGTTATATCCGACAATATCAAGTGCTCCAGGATAATCGGTTTCATTTGACATCACTGCCCCAGCCAATGCTGCAGTTACAGGACGAGACAAATCGTATTTCTTGGCTTCTGCTACTAGTTCTTTTGCAATATCACCTAATCGTTCAGCATGAGGTTGGTTCTTGTGATACCCTTTTACATGCTGTTGACCAATACCTTCTTTATTTAGTATAGGATGAGAATAAGGGTCATTAGGATAATCGACTTCATTACCAATACTCCACATAATAATGGATGGATGGTTACGATCACGACGAATCATATCGCCCAAATCTCGTTTACCCCACTCACGAAAATAATTAGCAGAACCTTGAAAACCTGGGGTTCCTTTATTCCATCCTTCAATCCATTTCTTTTTAGGATATTCCCATTCATCAAAGGCCTCATCCTTGACTAAAAGACCAATTTCATCACAAAGCTCATAGACACACTCTGCTTGTGGATTGTGGCTCAAACGAATAGCGTTGCATCCTATTTCCTTCAGTTGTAGTAATCGACGCTTCCAGACATCTCGAGGTACTGCAGCCCCCAAACAACCCGCATCATGATGAATACAGACTCCTTTTACTTTCATAAAATGCCCATTGAGTGCAAATCCTTTATTCGAATCATAAGTCAACGAACGAATACCTGCCTTAGTTTCGGTACGGTCGATAACAACCCCATTTTGAGAGATTTCTGTCTTAATGGTATATAAATAAGGATGGTCTAAATCCCATAATATAGGATTAGTGATAGCCATTTGTTTTTGTTGTGTATTGAGACTGTTAGATGATATTTTCTGATCATAACTACTTGAAGATACTTGTTTTCCTAAAGCATCATACACCTTATGCGACACCTTGACATGTGCGGCTCTATCTTTCTTGTTTACAACTTCTGTCTGAACCGATAAAAGTGCCTTATTTTTTCCTTGACTCTTTGTCGTATAGTGAACACCCCAAAGATTAATATGGATAGGATTAGCATAGACTAGATGCACATCACGATAAATTCCAGAACCAGTGTACCATCGAGAATCAGCATCTTGTGAATGGTCCACTCTAACGGCTAATACATTGCGTCCTCCAAAATGAATATAAGGAGTCAAATCATACATAAATGAGATGTATCCATTTGGACGTTTCCCTATCCATTTACCATTGATAAATACTTCACTATTATTATAGACACCACCAAAATAGATATATACTCGTTTATCCTCTTTGGCTTCTGGTATCTGCAAGGTTTTGCGATACCAAGCTATACCTCCTGGAAGAAATCCAGTGCAACTAGCGAGGCTAGGACTAGCTTTTGATTCTACACTCCAATCATGGGGAATATCTAATAATCGCCAAGACGAGTCATCACAATATTCAGCTCCTCCATATTTCAAATCCCCTAAATGAAAATGCCATGATTCATTTAGCAATTGTCTTTCTCCGAATCCTTGTGCAAAGGAAGCAACAACTCCAAACTGAATCAGACAACAGAGTGCTATCAATTTCTTTTTAAAATTCATTAGTAATAGTATTAGAATGATACTTTGTCAACAATACAAAAGTAACGCAATACCAATTAAGAATGGTTGAATGTTCGTTCAATCAACCCCCATAAATCTGTCATTACAGCAAATATTTATATATTTGTAGGAAATTATCGAACTATGAACATAGTACTACTCTATTATTCCGGAGCTGGCAACACGAAATATATCGCTCTGAATATACTTAAAAGATTAAATGAAAGAGGACATCATGTGGATATCTCTAGAATTACTAACGCTTCATTAGAAATTCCTAATAAAGAAATCGATTTATTTATTGTCGGTTTCCCCGTAATGAACATGGAAGCACCTCAACTTGTTGAAGAAACGATAAAGCATCTTAATGCTAAAGATAAGGCTATTGCTTATTTCTGTACCAAAGCAGTTCTTTCTTCAGAGGCAATCCATCATCTATCAGAGATTAGCACTCAAAGAGAGTTGAGAACCGTCGCTAAACTTGACTTATATATGCCCGCAACAGATGCACTTGCTTTTATTGCGAAAAAAGGGTCTAAAACAGAAAAGGTATTGAAATTTTTCCATTCACGAAATATAGGAAAGAAACTAAACCATTTCATAAAGAAAGCGGAGAGGGGTAAGAGGATAACTATCTCAAAGAAATGGTATACCTATCTTTCTTTCTTAATTCCTCAGAAGTCAAAAGAATCAATCAACAATCAATTTACTAAATATATACCAGACTTTTATGTACAAAATGAAAGTTGCGTACAATGTATGCTGTGTGTGCATAATTGCCCTGAAAAGAACATTACATTTGAAGATAAAATCAAATTCGGTACGAACTGTGACATGTGCTTAAAATGTCTTCACCACTGTCCTACGGATGCTATACAGATTGGTAAAATGACGATAGGAAAAGCAAGATACAATGAAGTAAAAGTCCCTATATACAACTAGATAATTAAATAGAAATCCCTACAATAATCTAAATAGAGAATTGTAGGGATTACTTTTAACTGTGATAGTACTTACGATTTAATCAAAATCATAAGTTTCGACAACACCATTAAAGATAGCATCATCAGGTTGAGAGCCACCTACTGAAATAGTATAAGTTCCTTGAGGTTTTCGAGCCTGCCCGTCTGGAGAAGTAGCAGCCCAATTCATGGTATCTAAAACAAAGGAAATGACCTTCTTCTCGCCAACTGCTAGATGAACACGTTGAAATCCTTTGAGAGACCTAATAGCTGGATTCATTTTCTTATCGGCCGCTGATACATATAGTTCAACTACTTCATCACCATCCATAGTACCTGTATTTTCAACAGTGACTTCTACTTGTATATTCATTCCATCAGTTTTTACTATCTGAATGTTACTACATTTATAAGTGGTGTAACTCATACCATATCCGAAAGCATATTCAGGTTTACCCTTAAAATATCGGTAAGTACGGTTCTCCATATTATAATCTGAGAAATCTGGCAGGTCTTTATCACTCTTATAAAAAGTAATAGGTAATTTTCCAGATGGATTATAATCGCCAAACAAGATGTCAGCTATCGCTGTTCCAGCAGATTGTCCACCATACCATGCTTGTAATATGGCATCTACATTTTTAGCTTCCCATGGCATGCCCATTGCACTACCACTCATATTGACAAAAATGACCTTCTTACCCGCAGCTTTGAGAGCTTTCATCAAATCAGTTTGTACAGAAGGAAGCATGATAGATGTACGGTCTCCTTGATAAAAGCCAGGTGTATTATCTGTACCTCCTTGTTCACCTTCGAGTTGTGAGTTGATACCTCCAGCAAATAGAACAATTTCTGCATCATTCACCTTGTCTACAACATCCTCTATTGATTCATTTTCAATTAGTTTTACAAAACTGACACCTTGGTCGTAAATAATTTTTGATGAATCTCCCAACTTATCTGTGACTCCATCAAGCACAGTAATTATTTCTTTTGGAATACCATTGTAATTTCCTAATAACGTAGCTTCTGCATCAGCATTTGGACCTACAATAGCTATTTTCTTTATTTCTTTAGATAACGGCAAAATACCATTATTCTTCAATAAGACCATAGATTCACGTGCCATCTTCAAAGCATGGCTAGCATGTTCTGGAGCATTTAATATAGAATATGGGATGTCGGAAAAAGGAACGTGTTCTTTCTTATCAAACATCCCTAATCTCATACGAATAAGCATCAAACGGGTAACAGCAATATCTAATTTTTCTTCGTCAATCAAACCATCTTTGACGGCCTTATTTAGTGCATCAAATGTCCAGTTTTTTCGCCAAAATTCTCCACACTCCAAGTCAGTAGATGCATTTACTGCTGCAACAGCTGAATGTTCGGCGTCTTTGTATGTTTTGTGTGTAGTCCAAAAGTCAACAATAGCTCCACAATCGGAAGTAACGTACCCTTTGAATCCCCACATATCACGCAATACGTCTATCATTAAATGCTCGTTAGCACAACAAGGTCTTCCACGAAAACGGTTATAAGCACACATCACTGATGATACTTGTCCATCGACAATCAAATCACGAAATGCTGGAAGATAAGTATTCCATAAATCATCATTACTCACATCAACATCGAAAACATGACGACTTGCTTCAGGACCACTATGAACAGCGAAGTGTTTAGCACAAGCAGAAGTCTTGAGATATTTCGGATTATCTCCCTGCAAACCTTCAACGATTGCAATGCCTAACTGCCCAGTCAAATAAGGGTCTTCTCCATACGTTTCTTGACCTCTACCCCAACGTGGATCACGGAATATATTAATGTTAGGAGTCCAAAAAGTCAATCCTTTATACTGCTGTCCTCCTTCACCATCACGAAAAGATTGGTTATAGATTGCACGAGCTTCAGTAGCACAAATATCTCCCATGACTTTTATGGCCGAACGGTCAAAACAAGCAGCCATACCTATAGATTGAGGAAATACTGTAACAGTATCTTTAGACCGTGCCACACCATGAAGCGTTTCATTCCACCAAAAATAGGTAGGAACACCCAAACGAGGAATTGCAGGTGCATACTCCCTCATTTGTTCTACTTTCTCTTTTAATGTCATTAACTTCACAAGAGCTTTGGCACGTGACTCGAAATCAATCGTTTCGTCAAGATACGTTGGCACTGTTTTCTTGATTTGCTCACCACGATGTGCAGAAATCGAAAATGGCCTAATCATAAGAGAAAAGGCGAAAATGCATAAAAATAGTCGTTTCATGTAATAAATTGATTTTGGGTTATAATAACTATCTACATCGCACAAAAATACTAAAATAAAGCAATAGCAAACAATATCAAGTCATCTTTCAATCAAAAGTTTCAACATTATTAAAGGATATAGACACGATAATATACAATAAGGGCACACCAATTTATGATGTGCCCTTTTCATTGAATCTTATGTCCAACTCCAGATAAAAATCTATGAGTATAAATCTATATCATCATCATCATGTGGCATAGGAGTTAAAATAATAGTAAAGGTATCTGCCTTCTTTACTTCTGGAGCTTGAGGCTGATCTTGAGTTGCCTCTTGTACCTCAATAGGAGCTTCACTTGAACAAGATGCTAATGCAGATAATGTTGAAACTGCAGCAAAAAGCATCAAAATTTTCATTCGTGTCATCTTTTTGATTTTTAATTTGTGATTAGTATTTTGTTAATTATCACGTCTGAAAACAAATGTACGCATATTATGTGAATAAATGCTACAAGAACTTGTTAAATAACAAGTATATATACTAAAATTACACAACACTGTCTTAACGTGCTTCTTTTTCGCTCCGAATACGCACTAAATCCGAAACAATTATTCCCTTCTAGTTTGTCCCGTACCGGTAACCAACCACTTGTAAGTACACAATTCTTGTAATGCCATCGGTCCACGAGCATGTAACTTCTGTGTACTTATACCTATCTCAGCTCCAAGTCCAAATTGAGCACCATCAGTAAAAGCAGTACTTACATTGTGATATACACATGCCGCATCAACTTCAAGCTGAAAACGTTTGGCAGCAGCTAAATCTTCAGTTACAATACATTCACTATGCTTACTACCATTGACAGCGATATGAATAAGTGCTTCATCCAAAGAATCAACTACCTTAATAGCCATTCGAAGCGATAGGAACTCTGTTCCATAATGCTCTGGAGAAGCGTGTACTAGAATAGGATGCTCTTGATCTGCATTAATATAATTATCTTTCAAAGCATCGTAACTTCTTCTGTCTGCATATATAGTAACTCCTTTGGCTAGAAGTGGTGCACATATAAGAGGTAAATCTTCCACTTTTTCACGATGTATCAACATACAATCAAGGGCATTGCATACACTGACACGTCTTGTCTTAGCATTTTCTACTATATTACGAGCCATTTCAGTCGATGCTGATTTATCTATGTAGGTATGACAGATACCAGCACCAGTTTCTATAATAGGAACTTTTGCATGATCACGAACAAAACGAATTAGTCGTCCACTACCACGAGGGATGACTAGATCTACTTTTCCAACTGCTTCTAACAACTGTTTAGTAACCTCCCTCTCAGCTGGTAAGAGTTGAACTATATTGGGGTCAATCCCCTTTCTGTGAGCCACTTTTCGAATCAGTTCGACAATAGCTGTATTTGAATCAAGAGCATCTGTACCTCCTTTTAAAAGACATACATTGTTCGTTTTGGCACAAAGAGAAAAAATATCAAAACTTACATTGGGGCGTGCTTCATAGATTACTCCTACGACACCAAATGGAACACGTTTTCGTATTAATTGAAAACCAGCAGGCGCTTCGTGACTTTCAATGATATTTCCTACTGGAGAATGTAAATCTGCAACATTACGCATATCATTCGTGATTCCATGAATTCGTTCTGCAGTAAGTTTCAAGCGATCATACTTAGGATCTGTGCTATCCATGCGCGACAAATCTTTGGCGTTTGCCGTAAGAAGCATCTCAGTTTCCTGATCTGCTTGGTTAGCAACTGCAAGCAAAAGAGCATTTATCTGTTCAGTACTCAAAGCCTGCACATTCCGTGTGGCATGAGCAGCTAACAACAACATCTCATCTAATTGATTTTCCATCTTCTCTGTTCCTTTTGTTTCTTTTTAATCAAGCACTACTAAATTTGTAGCCATAGCTTATTCCATATATAAATAGTTGTAATGAACAAGAGGCCTCAATCCTCTTCTGCCCAAAACGCTATTCGCTTTTTCGCTATCATATTGTACCTTACCCACGCCGATAAGAAGTCCTTCTTCATCGTGGATCTCAACAATATCATTTTTTTTGAAAGTTCCTTTGATTGCAACACAGCCTACAGGTAATAGACTTACCGCTTCGCTACTCATTAACTTTTCTACAGCTGGCTTGTTTACAACAAGAACCCCCTTAGCAAAACTATCACTATGAGCAATCCATTTCTTTATACTAGAAGTCGGATGTAAAGATGCTGGAAAACGAGTACAAGGTGTCTCCTTAGGTTCATTAATTAAGTCTAGAAGGATACGACTTCGGGTTCCATTTGCAATAATAACTTCTACCCCTTCATCAGCTAGCTTTTGAGCTATCTGGCATTTAGTAAGCATTCCTCCTCGCCCAAAACTAGATTTTCCAGATTGAATATACTTTGATAAATCTACTGCTGGATCTATTTTCTGAAGTAGTTCGGTCTCGGGAGACTCAGGATTTCCTGAATAAATACCATCTACATTGCTTAGGAGAATCAACTGTTGACAATTCATCATCGTAGCCACCAAACCAGAGAGTTCATCGTTATCTGTGAACATGAGTTCTGATACAGAAATCGTATCATTTTCATTGATGATAGGAAGCACACCTTGAATAAGCATGGTATGAATACAACTTCGTTGGGTTAAATAATGTGTACGTGTACCAAAACTCTCTTTAGTAGTCAACACCTGTCCGACTGGAATTGAATGTTCACGAAACAGTTCATAATAACGATTGATTAGTTTAGCCTGTCCTACAGCTGAATATAATTGCCTTTGCTGTACGGCATCTAATTTAGGAATATTATTGAGTTCACTTCGTCCCGCTGCAACTGCTCCGGAAGATATTAATATCACCTCATAACCATTGCGCATCAACTGAGCTAATTGGTCACTTAACGAAGAAATCCTAGTTACATCAAGTGTTCCGTCTTTCCGAGTTAGCACATTACTTCCTACCTTTATTGCAATTCGTTTATTTACCTGAGTCATGTTTTACATTTTCATGCAAATATACATATTTTATCATCAATATGATAGCAGGCAAGACTAAAATAGCTATATCCAACGATTTTGGATAGAAAAAGAGTCGTAAACAAACAGTCACACTTGTTTACGACTCAATAAAATTTATTGACCTATATCGATCTTAGGCTAAGTTATGCTTCCGCATACCATAAGCCATGAACATTGCAATATTCATAAGCTCCTTCTACTTTCTCACCATCTTCTAGCTCGAAATGTGCTATGGAAGCTTCATCTTCAGGGTCTAGAACAGAATATTTCATCCCTTTAGACGTAACAAGATGTATACGCGTAATATAATGTTTCTCAGTCATAGGGTGAGGAGTAGAGCCAACTACGACGGTTACTTTATTTCCTTCAACCTGTATTACTGGTACATGTTTCTCTTTAGTAGAATCTGCTGTTTGAGGAACTAGTTTTTGCATTGGTTCACCACAACATATTGGTTGGTCTGTAGAACCGATTTCTCTTGTGACAATATTACCACAAAGTGGGCAATGATAAAATGTATATTTTTCCATAATCGAATTAAATAATTATTTAAGTTCTCTTGTTTATTAACTTGTACTGATTACAAATGTAAGAATTTAATTTCTCATTTCCTATTAATAACTTCTCTTTTTATGTTCATTTTTCGAAAAAAAGATGATTTCTATTTAGATAATAAACTTGTTTCTTTCAATTGATTCCTTTGTTATTACATCTTAATGAATTATCTTTGGCATAGTGCCAAACAATTGGAAAATCCTTAATACTAAACACAGATAGATTAGATTATTAACACTAAACTACAAAACGATGAAAAACAAATTCTTTCGATTATTTTTCTGTCTCTTTGCCATCTCCTTTATCTTCAGTGGACAATTTGCTTTTGCACAAAGAAAGCAACAAACCCCAAGTAAGTGTAGTCATAAAATGGATTGGTTCGGAGATGCTAAATTAGGTATCTTTATTCATTGGGGAATATATGCCGTAAAAGGGATATCAGAAAGCTGGTCTTTTCACAATGAATACCTTTCTTATCAAGAGTATATGGATCAACTAGACGGTTTCACTGCTAAAGATTACAATCCTAAACTGTGGGTGAAACTAATCGAAGAGAGTGGCGCTCGCTATACAGTCATTACATCCAAACATCATGATGGAGTAGCCTTATGGGATACCAAAGCAAACGACTTAAGCATACCTAACAAGACACCAGCTGGTCGTGATGTCTTGACTCCTTTCATTAAGGAAGTAAAAAAGAGTAAACAGCTCAAAACAGGTATTTATTTTTCATTGATTGACTGGTCTTACCCTGATTATCCCAATTTCACTAAAAGCAAAACTCGCTACAAACTTCAAGAAGATACTGTACGATGGAATAAGTTTCGCTATTTCATGTTTAAACAGTTGGGAGAAATATCTAACCAATATGATCCTGATTTAATTTGGTTTGACGGTGGATGGGAAAATTCTCCAGAAAATTGGAACTCTAAAGGTATCCTTAAACTATTGCGAAAACGTAATAAGAATATTATTGTCAACTCACGAATTGAAGGGAATCTTGGTGATTATGGCACTCCAGAGATTGGTGTGCCTATTACGAAGCCTAAAGATAAATACTGGGAATTATGCCTAACAATGAATGATTCTTGGGGGTATCAACCTCGAGATTTGCACTATAAGACATCTCATGAATTACTCCGCACTTTTGTTGACTGTTTCACAATGGGAGGAAATCTTCTACTAGACATCGGACCTAGTGCTAATGGTACTATTCCTGCGGAACAAGTGAGGATTCTTAAAGATTTTGGTCGTTGGACTAAGAAACATAATAAAGCCATATATAACACTATAGGAGGGATTCCTAATCTTCCCTTCCAAGGGTATAATGCCTTGAGTAAGGATAGTACTATCTTATACTTATACATACCTTATAAACCCATTGGAGAAATAGAATTGAAAGGATTAGTAAACAAAATAGAAGACACTTGGGTAGTAGGTAATGGTACTCATCTGGATGCTCAAGTCTTTAATAAATTATCGTGGAACCCAAAACCGGGGAATGTATATATATCGATTCCTGAAAAAGCACTAGACGAAGATATTACTGTTTTGGCTTTAAAGCTTGATGGTCCTATCAAATTGTACGGTGTAGAACAAAAAACACATCAAAAATAATGACAAAAAAAATCATCATAGTGGGTGCAACATCTGGTATTGGAATGGCTGTAGCTCAACTATTTATCGAAGCAGGATGGCAAGTAGGTATTGCTGGACGTCGTGAAGACAAGTTGATTAAGATAGCCTCCAGTGCTCCTTCACAAGTCATTTATCGGGTCATAGATGTCTGCAAAGAAGATGCCGACGAACGACTTCTAGACCTGATTAAACAAATGGATGGATTAGACTACTATTTTCATGCATCGGGTATCGGTAAACAAAATAGCAGACTAGAACTTCCTATCGAAGTAGCTACTACAGAAACGAATGTTACTGGTTTTGTCCGGATGGTAGATACTGCCTTTAACTATTTCAAAGAAAATGGTGGTGGACATATAGGGGTAATATCATCTATCGCAGGAACAAAAGGATTAGGTGCAGCTCCTGCCTACTCTGCTACTAAGCGCTTCAATAACGCTTATATACAATGCTTGGTACAATTAGCACATATCCAAAAATATCCAATTACATTCACTGATATAAAACCAGGATTTGTTGATACGGCGATTCTAAATCCAGAAAAGAACTACCCAATGATGATGAGAGTACCCGAAGTCGCCCAAAGTATTTTTAAAGCTTTAATAAAAAAGAAACGAAAAAAAGTCATCGATTGGAGGTTTGCTATACTTGTTTTCTTCTGGAAATGCATCCCCGACAGGCTATGGGAGCGATTACGAATTTCTAATTAAAAAAGAAAGAATTGGTTCAACACTTAATTAATATAATTATCTTTGTCCTTTGACCAAAAAAAGATCGGTCAAAGGGCTTTTTTTTGAACATACATCTATTACATAAAAAACGATACAAGCAAATGAAAACTTTTTTTACTCTACTTATCGTATGTATCTGTTTTTCGCAGTCGGGACATGCACAAGAGTTGCTTTCATTGGAACAATGCAGGAGATTGGCCATAGAAAACAATAAATCTCTCAAAATGAAAGCAAAAGACATTGATGCAGCCAACTTTACTCATCGGGCTGCAAAAACGAATTTTTTACCTAAACTCTCTTTAGCAGGTGGATATATAAGAAATGGGGAACAAATGTCATTATTGTCTAATGATACGAAAAGTCTTCTCAGCAATATGGGAACAAGTAGTACTCAGTTACTTCAGCAAGCTGCTTCTACCAATGCTGGACTAGCAGCTCTACTCGGATCGATACAATCACCAGGACTCGAAAGCACACTTAATCAAGCAGGACAGAAGCTAGTGGATGAGTTCAAGACAGATACGAGAAATGTCTACGTAGGTGCAGCTATCTTGACGCAACCGATTTATATGGGGGGAAAGATAAGAGCATATAATGCTATTACTAAGTTTGCCGAACGATTAGCTAGCACTCAACATGATTTGGCCCTCCAAGAGGTCATACTAAGTGTCGATGAATCCTATTGGCAAGTCGTTTCTCTTACAAGTAAACTAAAATTGGCACAGAGTTATCTAAACTTATTAAACACACTCCAAAGTGATGTTACCAAAGCTAAAGAAGAAGGAATAGCTACCAAGGCTGATGTGTTACGTGTAAAAGTAAAAACAAATTCAGCGGAACTGATGTTGACCAAGGTTGAAGATGGGTTGGCTCTCTCAAAAATGGTACTATGTCAATTATGTGGATTAAAATTAGATTCAAAAATTTCTTTATCTAATCAAACGATGGCGGAAAATGAATCGAAATACGGGATTGAATCTGAACAAAATCTTAATCAAATATACGCTGCACGTCCAGAGATAAAAGGATTGGACTACGCACATCGTATGCAAGTTAAGAATGTACAGATAGTACGATCTGATTTTCTCCCTAGTCTATCTCTCATTGGCTCTTATTATATGACTAATCCTTCTGTATACAACGGATTCGAAAATAAACTTAATGGAGACTGGTCTATTGGAATTATGTTGAAAATGCCTATCTGGTCATGGAGAGAGGGACATTTCAAGGTACAAGCTGCCAAAGCTAAAGCTGATAAACTTAATTTGCAACTTCAGGATACTAAGGAAAAAATAGCTTTGCAAGTTAGCCAAGCTAATTTCAAAGTAAAAGAAGCTAACAAACTGCTAACAATGTCTGAAGAAAACATGAAGCATGCAGTAGAAAATCTTCGTACTGCAAATTTAGGATATAAAGAAGGAGTAATTCCTATGTCTGATTTATTAGAGGCGCAAACAATGTGGCTTTCTGCAAAATCCTCTGTATTAGACGCACAAATTTCTTGCCGTTTGACTCATACATATTTGCAGAAAGCAAATGGGAAATTGACACTAAAATAAACAACTACACATATACTATATTATAAGATGGAAACAAATAAAAAGAACAGTAGTCTATACGTGATAATTGCTGCTGTATTAGCTATTGCTATCATTGTTGCATTCATTGGATTTGCCTTCGTAGAAAAAAAGACTGATATCATTCAAGGTCAAGTGGAAGTGAGCCAATATAGAGTCTCGAGTGAAATACCTGGACGAATAGATGAGATGCGTGTGGAAGAAGGAGAGTTCGTACATAAAGGCGACACCTTAGGTATTTTATATGCGCCTGCAGTAACAGCAAAAGCCGAACAGGCTGAAGCAGCGAAACAGGCTGCAGAAGCCGTTAACACAAAAGCAAATAAAAGTGCTCGTCACGAACAGTTACAGATGGCATTCGAAATGTGGCAAAAAGCAAAAGCGGGAACCAAGGTAATGGAAAAATCATATAGACGACTCAAAAATCTAAATGAACAAGGAGTTGTTGCAGACCAAAAACTAGATGAGATTACAGCCAAAAGAGATGCTGCAATCGCCACAGAAAGTGCAGCAAAAGCACAATATACAATGGCTAAAAATGGAGCAGAGAAAGAAGATAAACTAGCTGCCGCCGCAATGGTAAGAAGAGCTAACGGAGCTGTGAACGAAGTAAATTCCTATGTGAACGAAATGTTTCTGATTGCTCCTATTTCTGGAATAGTCAATGAGATATTTCCTCAATTGGGAGAACTCGTTGGTACTGGTGCACCTATCATGAACATTGATATAAAAGATGACCTACATGTTCTTTTTAACGTCCGTGAGGATAAGCTCCATAGTTTAACTGTAGGAAGTATTTGGAAGGGAAAGATACCGGCTATGGATAATAAAATAATAGAGATGAAAGTTACTCTAATTAGAGATATGGGTAGTTATGCCACTTGGAAAGCAACAAAGACAAGCGGCGATTTTGACCTAAAAATGTTTGAAGTAAAGGCAGTTCCTACGGATATTGAAGCCAATAAACAATTACAGGCTGGTATGTCTGTCATTGTCAACATGAATTGATTGTAAGTGATTGAGATATATGATGAAGAGCAAAGCAAATTTCTCTGATTTTTTAAATGTAACCAAACGAGAATGTAATCGATTGGTCAGACAGCCAGTGTATATCTATACATTGATTGGAGCTCCCTTGTTGGTGGCTATTTTCTTTATTACTCTAGTCCATAGTGGGTTACCCCAGAACTTGCCCATCGGATTGATTGACATGGACAACACCCCGACAACACGCTCAATTGCCCGAAATCTAAATGCTTTTGAACACTCAGAAATTATAGCCAACTATCCTAGCATATTAGAAGCTAGAGAGGCTGTTCAGAGAGGTGAAATTTATGGATTCTTTTATATACCGACTAATTTCACCAAGGATGTATCTGCGATGCGTAGACCTACTCTATCATATTACACAAATGATTCTTATATATTAGCTGGGTCTGGTATTTTTGTCGATATGAAGACGATGGCTACTCTAGCCTCAGCCAAAGTTGTGAGGTCGACACTTATGGCTAGAGGATTGGATGACCAACAGATAGCAGGTTTATTACAACCAATCAGCATTGATGCTCATCAAATAAATAATCCATGGGCTAGTTATGCCATTTATCTATGTAGTGACTTTGTACCAGGAATATTTATGTTACTCTTTCTTCTCATCACCGTATACACAATTCTTAATGAGGTTAAAATGAAAACTTCTAGAGAATGGGTATTGTTGAGTAAACAATCTATGATTGTAGCACTATCAGGTAAATTATTTCCACAGTTTCTCATCGAATGTATCATTGTTTGGGGATATGATTACACGATGTATTTTATCTTAGGATTTCCTTGTGCAAGCGGTTTTGGTGTAATGATGTTCGGTGGAGTATTAATGGTTCTCGCTTCCCAAGGTTTTGCCATCTTTATCTCAGGGATTATGCCATCTTTACGCATGGGCATCAGCACGGTATCTCTATGGGGAATCATATCATTATCCATAGGCGGTATCTCGTTTCCGCTACCTGCCATGGCTCCGCCTCTCCAATACTTAGCCCAATTGTTTCCTCTCCGTCATTACATTGTTTTCAGCAATGATCAGGCATTGAATGGTTACGATCTGAAATATTCTATTTGGAGTATCGTAGGACTTTGTGTCTTTGCACTACTTCCTCTATTGGTATTACGTGTACTGTACAAAAGATTGGTCAAAGCAAAATACATTCCTTAAAGGAGAAACGGTCATTCCTATAGCAAAAAATAGAATATGGAAAAAAAATTAAATATAGTTGAAGAATTTAAGCAATTCATGGTCGATGTGATGTACATCTTCAAGGAGGAACTCAAATTGTGTATCCACGACCAAGGGGTTCTAATCTTTTGTTTCGTTGTACCACTAATATATCCATTACTCTACACCTATATTTACAACAACGAAGTAGTCCATGAGATGCCTTGTGTTGTTGTTAACAATAGTAAATCTTCATTGAGCCGTGAATATATTCGCATGATAGATGCCACTCCAGATTTGAAAGTAATATCCCGAGATGCAAATATAGATGAAGCGCGTAAAAAGATGATGGAACATAAGGCATGGGGAATCGTATTGATACCAAAGGATTTTAGTAAAAAAATCAACCGTGGTGAACAAGCTTTTATTTCTGTTTACTCAGATATGAGTTGTATGCTAAACTACAAAGCAATGAAGCTAGGTAGTTTAAATACTGCTTTAGCTATGGGGAATAGAATAAAAATAAAACGTTTCAATAAGTGGGACCAAGCCTCATCGGAACTAGCTATATCCCCTATTAAGACTAAAGGTGTGGCTCTTTTTAATGGAAGTAAAGGCTTTGCTTCATTCGTTATGCCTGCTGTTTTGATGCTCGTGATTCAACAGACACTGATACTAGGAATAGGACTTGCAGCAGGTTCAAGACGTGAAAAAAAGAAAGTTTTCAAACTTAAAACTTTAAATAAAAGAAACAAAGGAACAATCCGTATTCTATTTGGAAAAGCTGTCTGTTACTTGTTGATTTATAGCATCATCTCATTATATATCTTATACATTGCTCCTCGATTATTCAATTTAAATCAACTGACAGATATCCCTACTCTATTTATGTTTATGTTGCCCTATTTATTAGCATGTATCTTCTTTGCAATAACCGTTTCTATAGTAGTACATCATAGAGAAACTGTGATGCTTATTTTTGTCTTTGCATCTATTCTTCTTTTATTTATATCTGGAATTTCATGGCCGACGTCATCTATTCCTGTGTTTTGGAGGTGGGTAGCTAAACTCTTTCCTTCTACTCAAGGGATTAATGGATTTGTTGCCATACAAAATATGGGAGCAGACCTACATATCATAAAAAAATATTACCAGTCATTATGGATAATGACTGGTATCTATTTTGTCGCTGCTTGTTTGACAACGCGTTATATGAACAGAAGAAAAAGTTAATTAAAAGCGTGAAGAATTGCTTCTTCTCGATGAAGGAGATTTACTATAAGCACTTTTTTTTCTTGAATCGGTACGGCCCGAATTTGAACGTCTAGAATTTGAACGACCTGAATTTGAACGTCTACCTGGTTTTTTAGCTGCTGCTTTTACATCTGCTGCTGAGAATTCCTCTACATAAGGATGGTCCGATACACGATTAATTTGTGTTTTAATCAAGCGCTCAATATCTTTAAGATATGGAACTTCCTCTGCATCACAAAGTGAAAGCGCAATTCCTTCTCTACCTGCACGGCCTGTACGGCCTATACGATGAATATAAGTCTCTGGAATATTTGGCAATTCATAATTGATTACGTGAGATAGTTTCTCTACATCAATACCTCGTGCAGCAATATCTGTTGCTATAAGCACTCTAATATCATGGTCTTTGAATCCTTTAAGCGCCCTCTGACGAGCATTCTGAGATTTATTGCCATGAATAGCAGCTGAACTAATCTTTTCTTTATTAAGAAGTTTAACTACTCGGTCAGCTCCATGTTTGGTACGCGTAAAAATAAGTACTGACTCCAAAGAAGGATCTTTCAGAAGATGCAACAATAGCTTTGGCTTATTTGCCTTGGCTACAAAATAAAGTTGTTGCTCTACTTGTTCTGCAGTACTCGATACTGGAGTAATATCAATACGCTTCGGGTTAGTCAATATCTTTTTAGACAACGTAGCAATAGAATCAGGCATAGTTGCGGAAAAAAACAAAGTTTGACGACGCGAAGGAATCAGTTTCAACAGTTTCTTGATATCATGGATAAATCCCATATCTAACATACGGTCTGCCTCATCCAATACAAAGAAATCAAGCTTTCTGAGATTTACATATCCTTGTGATTGTAAATCAAGTAAACGTCCAGGGGTGGCAACTAATATTTGTACTCCTCTTTTGAGGTCATTTATTTGTGGATTTGCATTGACACCACCAAATATTACGGTATGTCTAATATTTTTCATGAATACAGCATATTGTGCGATGCACTCATTAATCTGTATAGCGAGTTCACGTGTTGGAGTAACAATTAATGCTTTTATTCCATCACGATGATGGCTAGTCTCAAGCATCTGTAATATTGGAAGTGTAAACGAAGCTGTTTTACCAGTACCTGTTTGTGCACAGCCGAGTAAATCTTGGCCTGATAAAACGATTGGAATTGCTGCTGCTTGTATGGGAGTTGGTTCGGTATATCCTACTTTACTAATTGCGTCTTGGATAGGGGAAATTAAGGGAAGTTCTGTATATCTCATTTATTTTTAGCTGCAAATGTACATATAAAACGAACATTCATACTATAATGCCTCTAACTTTATTCTTTATTAGCTATAAAAGGTCGATTTTAGAGTATATCCTTTTTATTCCACCTTAGAATTCTTACTTTTATCGAGATTTAATCAAAAAAGCCATGAATAGAAGCCTAAAATTCTTTTTTTTCTTTTCCCTTTTACTCTGTAGTATCGGTATCACCCAAGCGGCACGTATCGACTCGGTAAAAGTTTTTAGTAACAAGTCAGCTAAATACATCAAAGTATTAATCTTTGTTCCAGATACTCAAGCTCCAATACCAGCATGGTATTTGTTGCATGGGTATAGTGGAAATGAAAGAGATTGGTATAATCACCGAAAAGATTTACCAAAACTAGCAGATCAATACCAAATGCTTATCGTTTGTCCTGATGCACAGAATAGCTGGTATTGGGACTCTCCACTCCAAAAGGATTCTCAGTATGAAACATTTTTGTCGACAGAATTGGTCCACTACATCGATAATCACTATCGTACAATCTCAGATTATAAGCATCGCGCTATTTCAGGATTATCTATGGGAGGCCATGGTGCTATGTATTTAGCTTTTAAACATACTGATATATATGGATGTGCTACATCCATGAGTGGTGGACTAGATATCATCCCTTTTCCTAAGAATTGGGAGATGCAAAAACAATTGGGTTCTCTTGAACTGAATCGGAATAGATGGAATGCACATAGTGCAATTTGCAATATGAACAGGATAAAAGATGATGACCTTGCCCTAATGATTGATTGTGGTGATAAGGATTTCTTTTTTGAAGTTAATCGTGCCTTTCACGATAAGTTAACAGCAAGAGGTATCAAACATGACTATATTATCCGCCCAGGAAAGCATAATTGGAAATATTGGTGCAATGCATTGGACTTTCATATTGTATTTATCAATCATTTCTTTAATAATTTTTAGTTAACAAGCACCGTATATCAACAGGCACCATAAAAAGAGAGGGATGCAATATTTACCAATATTCCATCCCTCTGTATTTATCAATCTGAGTAATCTTTACATAAATTACACGTAAGTCTCTAAAAATTTCACTCCATCTGTATCTGGAACAATCTTAATATATTCTGCGGTTGCAGGAATCAAAATAGACTCCCCCTCTTCTACATAAGTCTTATCCCCCTCATCATTGGTTAAAGTGCATCCACCTTGCATACATACATAAATAACGAAACTATCAAGTTCACTATAGTCAGCAGTGATCTCCTCATTGATATCATACAATGAAGTAACGAAATGAGTACATGCAACCAACTCTATTGGCTCATTCTTTTCAACGGTATACTTTGTACGATAATCATTCAAGACTTCGTAGTTTATTGCTTTCTGAGCAAGGTCAGTATGCAATTCACGAGTTTTTCCATCTTTACCACGACGATCAAAATCATATATTCGATAAGTAATATTACTCGTTTCTTGAATTTCAGCAATAAAACATCCTGCACCTATACTGTGTACACGCCCTGCTGGTAAAAAGAAGACATCTCCTTTTTTGACATCATATTCTTGAATAACATCAGTTATCGTGTTTTTCATCACACGGTCTTTATACTCAGCAGGAGTGATACTCTGAGACATACCACTTCTAAGTTTAGCACCTGGCGCAGCATCGATGACATACCACATTTCCGTCTTACCCATACTATCATGACGCATTTGTGCCATTTCATCATCAGGATGAACTTGAATAGAGAGATCCTGTTTGGCATCAATAAACTTAATCAAAAGCGGAAATTTAAAACCAAAACGTCTATAATTGTCTTCTCCAACAAGTTCTGCACGATATTTCCCAACCAATTTAGGTAAGGTCATTCCTGCTTCTGGCCCATCAGCTACAATAGATTCATCACCTGGAACTCCTGAGATTTCCCAACTTTCTCCAACATTCTGTTTTTCATCACTTAATCCCTTAAAAGGAATAATGCGCTCTCCACCCCAAATCGTTTGCTTCAGAATAGGTTTAAATTTGAATAATTGCATTTTTTTAAATAGATTATAAGTCTAATTGTTTCTTAATATTTTTTTGTCACTGACAAACATACAAAAATTATTAACACGTTGAATAATTTATGCTATTTTTTTAAGGTAGGAAAAAAAATAATGTAACTTTGTCAGGTACATGTAAAATTTAATCATAGATCATATGAACAACACGAGTAAAACCAATATTTCTGGATTAACCCCAGAAGATTTTGACAAAGAAATAAAAGGCAAGAGAACCGCTCTTTATATTCTCAGAAACAATAAAGGAATGGAGGTAGCAGTAACGAACTATGGTGCTGCTATTTTGTCAATAAATGTTCCTGATAAAGATGGAAATTATTCAAATGTAATCTTATCTCATAGTGATATTAACAGTGTAATAAATAGTCCTGAACCTTTCTTAAGCACGACTATAGGTAGATATGCTAATCGTATCGCAAAGGGGAAATTCACTTTAGATTCTAAAAACTACAATTTAGCTACAAACAATGGTCCGAATCATCTTCATGGTGGTCCGACTGGATTTCATGCTAGAGTGTGGGATGCAGATCAAGTGAATGATTCTACTCTTGAACTTCGTTATAAATCTAAAGATGGCGAAGAAGGATTCCCTGGAAACCTAAATATCATCATTACTTATGAAGTTGAAGAAGACAGAAATGCTCTCCGTATTAACTATAAAGCTAAAACAGACCAAACAACAATTATCAATCTTACTAATCATGGATTCTTTAATTTAGCTGGTATCGCCAATCCTACTCCATCTGTAGAGGATAACGTGGTAACTATCAATGCTGATTATTACACACCTGTTGATGAGACTTGTATCCCTACAGGTGAAATTGCTCCCGTAGCAGGTACTCCTATGGATTTTCGAAATCCTTATGTAGTGGGCGAACGTATAGACAGTGATTTTGAGCAACTTAAGATAGGTGTTGGTTATGACCATAATTATGTACTTAGCAAATCTGAAGTTGGCGCTCTTGAAGAAGCTGCTACTTGCTACGACCCTAAATCGGGTCGTTTGATGCGTGTATACACTACTGAACCAGGTGTACAATTATATACTGGTAATTGGCTTAACGGTTTTGAAGGTGCTCACGGAGCTACCTACCCTAAGCGTTCTGCTATATGTTTCGAAGCTCAAAAATTCCCTGATACACCTAACAAACCTCATTTTCCTTCTGCCAGATTGAATCCTGGTGAGATTTATAAACAAACAACCGTTTATGCTTTTGAAATAAAGAATTAATCAACTATAATAAATCACTAATCAATTTTTTAAGATGACTCAAAACAAAAAAGGGAATTATCTACTTCCCATCCTAATGATGATCGCACTTTTTGCGATGATTTCTTTCGTGACCGGACTTACTAACCCAATTGGTGTAATTGTAAAACATCAATTCCATGCTGCTGAGTGGATGACACAGCTTGGTAACTTCGCCAACTTTATCGCTTATGCTTGTATGGGGTATCCTGCAGGTCTATTGTTGCAAAAGAAAGGATACAAATATACAGCACTACTCGCAATTGCTATTGGTTTTGTAGGTGTAGGTATTCAATTCCTATCTGGTAATGCTGCAGCTGATATGGCTTTTTGGGTATATCTAATCGGTTGTTTCATATCTGGCTTTTCAATGTGTTTACTTAACTCTGTAGTAAATCCAATGTTGAACACGCTAGGTGGTGGTGGTATTAAAGGAAATCAGTTAATACAAACAGGTGGTACATTCAATTCAATCTCTGCTACGATCGTTCCTGTATTTGTTGGTTACCTAATTGGTAGTAACGTAGAGACAGCAACAATTAACAATGCTGCTCCTGCATTATTTATTGCTATGGGTATCTTTGCTCTTGCATTTATCGTTCTTTTCTTAATGAGAATACCTGAGCCATATCTAGCTGAAACAAAAGAAGACAAGAATGACAAATACAGCGCATTGTCTTTCCGTCATTTCAGATTCGGTATTATTGCTATTTTTGTATATGTAGGTGTAGAAGTTGGTATTCCTAACTTTGTAAACTTACTCTTAACCACTTCTCCATCAATAGCTGATGGTGCTAAAGGTATTGGTATGGATGCTGCTGCTGCAGGTTCCATAGTAGGTACTTACTGGTTCCTAATGATGATTGGACGTCTATTTGGTAGTACATTAGGTGGAAAATTCTCTGCAAAATCTCAACTTACTTTTACTGCAACACTTGGAATGATTTTCGTTCTTATCGGAATTTTCACTCCCCTTACCGTACAAGTAGCTATGCCTGTATTCCATGGTGGTGAATCAATGGGATTTGGTTTACAAACTGTTCCTATGAGTGTCATGTTCTTCATCCTTTGTGGTTTATGTACTTCTATCATGTGGGGTGGTATATTTAACCTTGCTGTTGAAGGCATCGGTAAATACACTTCTATGGCTTCAGGTATCTTTATGATCATGGTTTGTGGAGGTGGTATCTTGCCACTAGTTCAAGGTGGTGTAGTAACAGCTACAGAAAACTATCTATATGGCTATTGGATAATCTTTGCAGCAATGGCATACATGTTATGGTACGCATTGCAAGGCTGTAAAAATGTAAATACAGATATCCCTGTAAATTAAATATAATGTCGGTAGTTCTGAATAGAGCTACCGGCTTTTTTTATAAAATAAATGTCTAAGCCCTATTTAGATATAGCTGGTTAGACTATTCACAAATAAAAACAACACACTTATGTTTAAACAAGACGTTAGAGACAAATTTAAAAAACATTTCAACGGTGAAGAAGGATTTGTATATGCTTCTCCAGGTAGAATAAATCTCATAGGTGAACATACCGATTATAACGGTGGTTTTGTATTTCCAGGTGCAGTAGACAAAGGAATGATTGCAGAAATCAAACCCAACGGTACTGATCAAGTACGTGCTTATGCCATCGACTTAAAAGACTATGTCGAATTTGGATTGAGAGAGGAAGATGCACCACATACTAGTTGGGCTAGATATATTTTCGGTGTATGCCGCGAGATGGCAAAAAGAGGTATTGAAGTTAAAGGCTTCGACACAGCTTTCTCTGGAGACGTACCTTTAGGTGCAGGAATGAGTTCTTCGGCAGCTCTAGAGAGTACTTTTGCTTTTGCTATCAACGAATTGTTTGGTGATAACAAAATCGAGAAATTTGAACTTGCTCGAGTTGGACAAGCAACAGAACATAATTATTGTGGTGTCAATTGCGGTATCATGGATCAGTTCGCTTCTATCTTTGGTAAAGAGGGACAATTGATACGCCTTGATTGTCGTTCTAGTGAATATCGTTACTTTCCATTTCATCCAACAGGTTACAAATTAGTCTTAGTTGACTCAGTTGTCAAACATGAACTAGCATCTTCTGCATATAATAAACGTCGAGAGAGTTGTGAAAATGTAGTCAAAGTTATGCAAAAAGAAATCGATCCTAAAATCGAATTTCTTCGTGATGCTGATCTTGCTATGCTGAACCAAGTGAAAGATAAAATCTCTCAAGAAGATTATATGCGTGCTGAGTATGTCATAGAAGAAATACAAAGAGTACTTGATGTTTGTGCAGCTTTGGAAGTCGATGACTATGAAACTGTAGGAAAGAAGATGTACGAAACTCATCATGGAATGAGTAAATTGTATGAGGTAAGCTGTGAAGAACTCGATTTCTTGAACGATATAGCTAAGAACTGTGCAGTAACTGGTTCACGCGTCATGGGTGGCGGTTTTGGTGGCTGTACCCTTAATCTAGTGAAGGATGAACTTTATGATTTATTTGTAACTAAAGCAGTAAAAGAGTTCACCGAAAAATTTGGAAAAAGTCCAAAAATCTATGATGTGAAAATATCTGATGGTGCTCGACGATTAGATTAATCAAACAAGTATCTAATGAAACTATATTAGAAAAGGTAGGAGTCTTAAATGATTCCTACCTTTTTTTTATCCGATTTAGAACAATGTATTTTGACAACTAAGCATATTGAAACAATATAGAGGTAATAGCTTACATATTGAAATATATAGTGCTAAAAAACAGATTATTTAAGGTTGTAAAGAATGTAAAAATGACAATTTAAAGTTTGGCATATAGCAATTGTTTGGCATAAACCGTTGATTTAATCAAACCTTTTATTAACTTTGTCCAAATAAGACAATGAAATGAAGTAAAATGTATGCGTATTGACGAACAAGTTATGAGTATCGACGGACAAGCTAAACAACTGATAGCAGAAGGCAATCCAGACAGAGCTCTTGAGATTCTTAAGTTAGCACTAACAGAAGAAAATCACTCATCAAAGATAGAATCTGCTACACATTATTATATAATGGGAAACGCTCATCGTAAAAAAGGAGAGTGGGAAAAAGCAATGAACGCTTATCAAGAGGCTATCGACCTAGACCCTAACAGTCCTGCCATAGAAGCAAAAAAACATATTAATGAGATTATGGCATTTTACTGTAAAGATTTATACAACCCTTAAGACTAAAGGGTAAATTAAAAATTCGAACATCAATTATTAATAAGAAATAGAACTATGGCAAAGATTCGCGGAACTATTGTAGTGAATACCGAACGTTGCAAAGGTTGTAACCTTTGTGTTGTTGCGTGCCCTGTACACATTATTACCCTTCAAAAAGAGGTTAATAGAAAAGGATATAATTACGCACAACTAATTAATGAAGAAGCTTGTATAGGGTGTGCATCATGTGCTACTGTATGTCCTGATGGATGTATTGAAGTATACAAAATAAAAATGGACAAATAAAACATATAAAGAATGGAAAAAGAAGTCCTATTAATGAAAGGAAATGAAGCGATTGCGTTAGCCGCTATTCGCTATGGAGTAGATGGCTATTTTGGCTATCCGATTACTCCTCAATCAGAAATTCTTGAAACGCTCACTTTGGAAAAGCCGTGGGAGACAACTGGTATGGTCGTTCTTCAAGCTGAAAGTGAAGTTGCTTCTATCAACATGGTATATGGTGGTGCTGGAACAGGTAAAAAAGTAATGACTTCTTCCTCAAGTCCAGGTATGAGCTTGATGCAAGAAGGAGTTTCTTATATCGCAGGTGCAGAATTACCTTGTTTACTTGTAAATGTAATGCGTGGTGGTCCTGGTCTAGGAACCATCCAACCATCTCAGGCCGATTATTTTCAATCTGTAAAAGGAGGAGGTCATGGTGATTATAGAGTCATCACACTAGCTCCAAATTCAGTTCAGGAAATGGCTGATTTTGTCAAACTTGGATTTGATTTAGCTTTTAAATACAGAAATCCTGCATTAATTCTTTCCGATGGAGTCATTGGTCAGATGATGGAGAAAATCGTACTCCCAGAACAAGTCAAAAGACGTACTGATGAAGAAGTGGTGAAGCAATGCCCATGGGCTGCGACTGGACATACGAAAGATCGTAAGCCAAATTGGATAACTTCTTTGGAATTATCTCCAGAAGAGATGGAAAAGAATAACATTCGTTTCCAAGAAAAATACAAAGAAATAGAGAAAAACGAAGTACTATATGAGGAGATTCAATGTGAAGATGCTGACTACCTTATTGTAGCTTTTGGCTCTATGGCTCGTATCGGATCTAAAGCTATTGAGATAGCTCGTGAACAAGGTATAAAAGTAGGACTTTTACGTCCGATTACTTTATGGCCTTTCCCTAAAGATATCATTTCAGAATATGCTGATAAAGTAAAAGGGATGCTTTCACTGGAGATAAATGCTGGTCAAATGGTTGAAGACGTGCGTCTAACAGTCAACGGCCGTATTCCTGTAGAACATTTTGGCCGTCTTGGTGGTATTGTACCAGACCCAGACAAAGTAGTAGAAGCACTGAAAGCCAAAATTATTCAATAATCAAACTTCGGTAAACTGAAAATAAACTCAATTTCAATGAATCATGGATATTAATAAAACACGTCAATTATTGAATTCACTGTTCCTATTAGGGGCTTTGATTTCTATCATCGTTTACTTTGCTGTAGAGAATAGAACTTATTTTTTCTATATCTGTGGCATCACCTTATTTTTAAAAGTGATCGAATTTATTGTTCGTTTTACCAATAGATAGTAACTATTATGACTAAAGAAGAAATAATAAGCCAAGGAACGCTAGCTTATAAGAAGCCTACCTTGCTCAATGATACACAGATGCACTATTGTCCTGGATGTAGTCATGGTGTCGTACACAAACTAGTAGCCGAAGTCATCGAAGAGATGGGAATGGAAGATAAGGCTCTAGGAATCTCTCCTGTTGGATGTGCCGTATTTATTTATAAATATATTGATATTGACTGGGAAGAAGCTGCACATGGGCGTGCACCAGCTCTTGCTACTGCAATGAAGCGCCTATGGAATGACCGTCTTGTATTTACCTATCAAGGTGATGGTGATTTAGCTTGTATCGGTACAGGCGAGACGATTCACGCCTTGAATCGTGGCGAAAATATTACTATTATCTTCATAAACAATGCCATTTATGGTATGACTGGTGGACAGATGGCTCCTACTACTTTGATGGGTATGAAGACATCGACTAGTCCTTTTGGACGTGATGCTAAATTGCATGGTTACCCATTACATATAACAGAGATTGCTGCTACACTTGAAGGTACAGCATACGTTTCTCGTCAATCTGTAGAGAGTGTAGCCGCGATACGCAAAGCAAAAAAAGCGATTCGTAAAGCATTCGATTACTCTATGGCAGGTAAAGGGTCAAATCTAGTCGAGATAGTTTCTACCTGCAATTCTGGTTGGAAGATGTCTCCTGAAAAAGCAAATGAGTGGATGAAGGAAAACATGTTTGACTATTATCCTAAAGGTGACCTAAAAGATATAGGTGCAGAATAGAATGCTAACCCCAAGTAAATAAAAAGCAATGAAAGAAGAAATTATTATAGCTGGTTTTGGAGGACAAGGAGTTCTCTCTATGGGTAAGATTTTGGCTTATTCAGGGTTGATGGATGGCAAAGAAGTCACTTGGATGCCTGCATATGGCCCTGAGCAACGAGGTGGAACTGCAAACGTAACGGTGATTGTAAGTGATGAAAAGATTTCGTCTCCTATTTTGAGCACCTATGATATTGCTATCATCCTGAACCAGCCATCATTAGAGAAATTCGAGAGTAAAGTGAAACCTGGTGGTATCCTAATCTATGATGGGTATGGTATCATCAATCCCCCTACTCGTAAAGATATAGGTGTTTATTGTATAGACGCCATGGATGAAGCTACAGAAATGAAAAATACGAAGGCATTCAATATGATTGTTCTTGGAGGACTTCTTAAGATTAAGCCAATGGTAGCCATTGAGAGTGTACTGAAAGGATTAAAGAAAACATTGCCTGTACGTCACCATCATTTGATTCCTATGAATGAACAAGCAATCATCCGTGGAGGTGAAATTATTCGTAAACAGTAATACATCAATCATATCAAGAAAAGGATATTAAGAACATCATTCTTGTAAATGAACCAAAGTAGCGATTGAAATACTCATATTTCAATCGCTACTTTTATTATAAATGGGACAAAAGCACTACCTTTGTGTTCATTAATCAACCTAAGACAAAAATGGCAGATAATTTTATTGATAAACAATACGAACGATACTTAGTTAAAAATCAAGCAAGAGCAAAAAAAGAGTTAGAAAAGAAAGCAAAGCTACTCGAGAATTACAAGAAAAAACTTGCAGAAGAAGCTCATTTAAAACAACAGAAGAAGTAATCTGAAAAGAAAAAAATAAGTTTATCTTTCGATTAAAAAGTGATAGATAGTCCTCCTGATAATTGATTATTCATATCTGATAATGGAATATATTGTGGATTGACTTTACTCAAGATAGCATCCCCTCCAATAAAGAAATCAATCACTCCAGGATGAAAATTAAGCATCCAACCCATTGTAGTACCGAATGTATCGACACCAATAGATAGAGCACCATCAACCCACTCCACGGGTGATACATTAACCGAAAGACGAACTTCCGAGACAGAATAGACCTCATTGAAATGATGGGTAACTAACAGACCAGTAGTAACCCGTCTGTAAAATGGTATAGTATATTCTGCCCCAAATCGAGCAGTCGCCATGAGTCTTTTTGTTTTAGAATGTCCTATCTGGTCATCGTCTTGATAAAACTTAAATACATTTGCAAAATCATCCCCCGTATCATCTAATTGGTCTCCAAGAGAAGTATCACCTTCCTTGACGTTATTCTCATCCAAGACAAAATCATGAAAGCCATCGAACGAATATTTATTAGATGGGTCTTGATAAGCAGTATTTACATCAGTCCAAGCAATAAATCCAAAATCTGTTATAGAAGCTGAGAATACCCAATCAGCATTAGGCTGAAAGATGATTCCAGCGTCGATAGCTGCTCCCAAGCCACTTGATTTGGGAGAATCAATATCTACTCCGTTTATTTCTCTATCCACAGTACGATGATTAGCAGGAGTATCCTCATCTACATCAGCATAATCAAACTGACCACCTAATACAGCAGTTTCAAGCATCCCTTCCGCTTCTAAAGTCCATTCTTGATCCCCTAAACTAGCTCTAATATGATTGATTTGAGCATTCATGTATTCAAGCCCAATTAATCCCTTTACTTTAAATCCGACACGCAACTCATCATTGATATCTTTACTACGACCAAAAGCAATCTCGGCAAAGGTTTGTGACTGAGTGCTTATATCATAAATATCATAAACTGTCCCCATAGGATCTGTTTGTCCTAATTTCATGAAAGCAAACAATTCCTTCGGTAAAGAAGTCTGACTGATACTCCTCAATGACAAAGAGACAGTATTGAATCCATTCCATTTATGAAATCCCAAAGCTAGCAATTGAACATCAATATTTGTTCCGAAGCGAGAATTCCTTTCGAGATTAGACAGAAACTTATTTGCATCAACAGATGAACTCATAAATGTGGTCGTCTCATAAGCACTAATTGTTGGAGCATCATACAAAAAATGATTAAGTCCAAAATTACCGGAGGTTCCTATACTGACGTTTCCCATTATAGGAAGAGCAAAATAATCATTTGGAGCATCGTATGCAGGATTTAGTTGGTGCCTGTAGATAGAACTTCTTAAATAATAAGAAGTATTTGATATCTGTGCATGCATCTTGTTCGTGATTGATGTCAGAAACAGAATAAGGCACAAACTAACTATAGAGAAAAATGATTGTATATAGTATTTCATAATCGGAATATTAAGTAGTAGAATAGAAGAGTCATTAATCTAATTAAGATCAAGCACCATCGGTTTATTATTGTAAATAACTAGATTAGTAAACTGTACATATTGGTTTTTGTCCAATTTAAATGCTTGGGCAACATTAGAGATGGCAGCTTGAACTTCAAAATCTAAAGTACCCAAATCTTGCAATGCACTATCATTAGCAACTAAAGTGATGATAATAGAAGTTGTCTTAGGACTATCGACTCCATTCCCTGCTTCGATATAGGACGGAGATACAGTGACATCAATCTTACTACTATCCATCAGAGAACCATCAGCCTTGAGTGGTCTGACACTGATTATGACTCCAGCAGGTACAGTATTTACAAAATCTGTGGTAATTTTCCAATCTACAGAAACGATATGATCCAAATCGTCATGGGGGATATCAGCATATACATGCACAGTAGGAATATGATATTCGATAGTAGTCAAATCAATCACTTCTCCTTCCAGAGCTGCTTGATCTATTAAATCTTGTACTTCATCTCTTGTAGATTGAAGGACATCAAAATCAACAACAGATGAAATATATGTTGGTTTCCCATCACCTAAAGGAATGGTTAGTGCAAGTCCACCAACTTCAGTGTCCAAGGAGATATCGTCACTCAAATCAAGCTTATCTTGCACACATGAGACAAGAAACATGAAGGAAATCAGAAAAAACACAGCGTTTATTTTATGCATAATAGAGGTCTTTTTGTGATCGGCTATCTCATAATTCTAGACTTGCCTATGTCTCAAAGATATTAATTTTTATTACATTTCATCAATCTAAGGCAAATAAATCTCTAGGGACTTCTTTTTTTGACGATACAACACCATTTATTGAACAATATAGAGTAACTTTGACCATGAGTCTTCTCTTGAAGTATTGGAAGAGACAGCATAAGATGATAAGATTGAAAAAGGATAGAATGGATTCAGCAAAAATAAAAGCTTTAGAAAAAGCACCCATCAAGAAGTTATTAATACAATACGCGACGCCAGCTATCATAGCTATGGTAGCCGCCAGCTTGTACAATCTAATTGATAGTATATTTATTGGTCATGGTGTAGGTGCTCTAGCCATATCAGCTCTAGCCTTAACGTTCCCACTGATGAACATAAGTGCCGCTATTGGTTCCCTAATTGGTGGAGGGGGTAGCACACTTTTAAGTGTCAAGTTAGGACAAAAAGATCACAAAACAGCTCAGCTAATTTTAGGCAATGTACTGATCATAAATATCATCTTAGGTCTACTATTATCAGTGGTCTTACTCGTTTTTTTAAATCCTATACTTCTCTTCTTCGGTGCAAGTGAAGACACATTGCCCTATGCTTATGACTACATGTTTATCATACTAATAGGAAATGTCATCACCCATCTATATTTTGGGCTAAATGCAATATTACGTTCTAGTGGGCATCCCAAGAGAAGCATGCAAGCTACTATCCTTTCTGTAGGTATCAATGCCGTACTTGATGCCCTATTCATATTCGGTTTTGATTGGGGAATCCAAGGAGCTGCTTGGGCCACTGTCATAGGACAAATCTGTGGATTAATCTGGCAGTTAAATATTTTACGAAATCCTAAAGAATTAATTCATTTCAAACGAGGAATATACCGTTTAAATTGGCGATTAGTTAAAGAGATGACCTCAATAGGTTTGAGTCCCTTCTTTATGAATTTATCCTCTTGCGTTATAATAATAGCGATCAACCAATCACTTGCACGAACAGGTGGAGATATGGCCATAGGTGCTTACGGCATCATCAACCGTATCTTTTTTGTAGCAGCCATGATTGTGATGGGTATCAATCAGGGAATGCAGCCTATCGCTGGATACAACTATGGAGCGCGACTATCCAATAGAGTGATGCAAGTATTACGACTATCCATCATTGCCGCGACTACCATAACGACTTCAGTCTTTCTTGCTGCGCAGTTATGTCCTAACGTCTTAGCTAAAATGTTTACAACAGATGAAGAGTTAATCTCAATAGCCTCCCAAGGGATGCGATTAGTCTGTCTCGTTTTTCCTATTGTTGGATTTCAGATGGTCACATCTATATTTTTCCAAAGTATAGGTGCCGCTAAAAAAGCCATCTTCTTATCCTTAACCCGACAATTAATATTTCTCCTACCAGGACTTCTAATTTTCTCTCGATTATTTGGAACGGTAGGAGTCTGGATGAGTTTCCCGATAGCAGATTCATTAGCAAGCCTTATTTCCGCTTATATGTTGAGAAAAGAGTTTATAAAATTTAGAAAGAACAAAGTAGCCACTGTATAAACAGTCCACATCTACAAGATAGGAAACAAAAAAAACCATCATACACTTTAGAAGTATATGATGGTTTTTTTAGATTCAGATGAGAAGTTCATCACAACTGAAGAGATTCGATGCTTAACCGCATTTAGAGGTTCCACAATTAGTACAGATAAGGCATCCTTCTTGGTAGATAAGAGCTTTCTCTCCACAATTAGGACAAACCTTTCCTTTGGCAGCAGTACCATCTTGAACATATTTCTTCAAAGCACGCTCCACACCATTTTTCCAAGTATTGATACTATCAGAATCCAATTGAAGAGAACCGACCAATGCAATGATTTGATCCACAGGCATTCTTCTTCTAAGGACACCAGAAATCAATTTAGCATAATTCCAATATTCAGGATTAAATTTCTCAGACAATCCTTCTACAGTAGTCTTATAGCCACGTTTATTGGTGAATTGGAAATCATATCTACTATGTCCTTCTTCGTCCGTATTTTTCACAATACGTCCTTTAGTGACACTCTTTGGAAGGACGATTCCCTCTTCATCATCTTGAAGACCAGTAAATATCTCATAAGGTGCTCCGTCAACCAATCCCACGAAAGCCACCCATTTTTCTTTATTATTTTGGAAACGAACGACATCAGCTTCAAGTTCTTTAGGACGGTTTTCATAAGCCCCAAACAATTCTTTGTACTCATTCCCTCCCTTGTTTTCTTGACTCTTCTTATCTTCCGCAGCAATCAACACTCCAGATCTTGAGCCATCACGATAGACTGTACAGCCTTTGCAACCAGCTTTCCAAGCTTCGACATACAATTGATTAACCAAATCCTCATCAACATCAGAAGGGAGATTAATCGTTACAGAAATAGAGTGATCTACCCATTTCTGGATACGCCCTTGCATTTGCACTTTCTGCAACCAATCCACATCATTAGAAGTAGCCTTGTAATATGGAGATTCTTTGACCATAAGATCCAATTCCTCTTTAGAATATTTTTTCGCAGGGTCATAGCCATTTAATTTCATCCAAATAACAAATTTGTGATGGAATACAATATATTCTTCAAAAGCATCCCCTGTTTCATCTACGAAATCGACATGTACCTCTTTATCATTTGGATTCACCTTACGACGACGAGTATACACAGGCAAGAACACAGGTTCGATACCTGAAGTCGTTTGTGTCATCAAAGAAGTAGTTCCCGTTGGTGCAATTGTCAGACACGCAATATTACGGCGTCCATACTTTTTCATATTTTCGAGTAACTGAGGATCTGCTTCTCCTAGACGTTGCAAGAAAGGATTATTTTCTTCAAGTTTTGCATCGAATACCTCAAAAGCACCTCTTTCTTTCGCTAAAAGTACAGAAGAATTATATGCAGCAAGTGCCAATGCCTTATGAACCTCAACTGAGAAATCAGTTGCTTTCTCAGTTCCATAACGAAGTCCCATAGCAGCTATCATATCTCCTTCGGCAGTAATACCTACTCCAGTACGACGACCTTGACCAGTCTTTTTATATATTTTCTTCCACAAGTTAAGTTCTGTACTCTTAACCTCCATAGATTCTGGATCACTCTCTATCTTAGCCATGATACGTTCAATCTTCTCAAGTTCGAGATCGATGATATCATCCATGATACGTTGTGCAAGTGCCGCATGAACTTTGAACAGTTCAAAATCAAAATACGCATCCTTAGTAAAAGGATTACGCACATAACCATATAAGTTTATAGCGAGTAAACGACAAGAATCATATGGACACAATGGAATTTCTCCACAAGGGTTAGTCGATACAGTACGATATCCAAGGGCAGCATAACAGTCTGGTACAGATTCTCTGATAATAGTGTCCCAAAACAAGACTCCAGGTTCAGCTGATTGCCATGCATTATGGACTATTTTCTTCCATATTTTTGTTGCGTCAACTTCTTTAACCACCTTTGCATATTCGACAGAAGCATCAACGGGATAGCGTTGCATAAAAGGCTTATCCTCTACGACTGCAGACATAAATTCATCATCAAGCTTTACTGACACGTTAGCACCAGTCACTTTTCCAGTTTCCATTTTAGCATCTATAAAAGATTCTGAATCAGGATGTTTGATAGATACAGAAAGCATCAAAGCCCCACGTCGCCCATCCTGAGCAACTTCACGAGTAGAATTAGAATAGCGCTCCATGAAAGGGACAAGACCAGTAGAAGTAAGTGCTGAATTCTTTACGGCAGAACCTCGAGGTCTGATATGAGATAAATCATGTCCTACTCCACCTCTGCGCTTCATTAATTGAACTTGTTCTTCATCAATATGTATGATACCTCCATAAGAATCAGCTTTTCCATCAAGTCCCACGACAAAACAATTAGACAAAGAAGCCACTTGATAATTATTTCCGATACCAGTCATCGGACTTCCTTGCGGTACGATGTATTTAAAATGGTCTAAAACATCAAAGATTTGTTGTGGAGAGTAAGGATTTGGATACTTAGCTTCAATACGCCCTATTTCATTAGCTATACGCCAATGCATATCTTCAGGAGATTTCTCATAGATATTCCCATAAGAATCTTTTACAGCATATTTATTCACCCAAACACGGGCAGCCAACTCATCACCATTAAAATATTTCAGACTTGCAGCATATGCTTCATCATAAGAATAATTTTTATTTTTCACGCTATTTAATATTTATTATTTGTATTTTTTATCAAGTCGTAATAGTATAATGGAGAGTAATACATTATATGAGTTGTTATAAGTACAAATACGATTAAAAAACTTTGATGCTTACAAAGCTACAAATAGTTTGCAAAATATGAAAATAATCAACTAACTTTTATTCCTAAAAATGAAAGTTTTTACTTTTGATATATAAACAGCTGATTATCAGTACTTTATGATTTTTTGCACATAGAATTGTTGTCTTTTTTAGAAAATTACAACAATAAACCAAAAGAGATTAATTTTTATGAGAAGAGACTGTTTATAAGAATAATTCTGCAAAAGGACAGAAAATGGCAAGCTCATATAAAAGAGCAGGACACAATAGTGTGCTTAAACAATTACATAAATAGAGTTAATAAAAAACATCTTTTTAGCATCTAGAGTCAGTCATTTAAAACATAAAAAAAACCACGAAAGAAGTAAATTAAGCTTCTTCGACGTGGTTATAATACTTAAATAGTTCATTGACAAGAGCAAAACGAATTATCCGACTTTAATTTCTTGAATGAGTTGAGATATCGTCCCAGCAAATGATGCATTGACATCAATCTGTCCCTTTATCGTTTTTATTGCGTGTAGCACTGTCGTATGATCCTTGTTTCCGACGATTTTACCTATCTTATTTGACGATAGAGACGTTAACTCCTTCAGAAGGTACATTGTCACCTGGCGAGCTCTTACAAGCTCCTGCTTGCGCGATTTCAAGAACATAGTCTCCACAGGCACAGAAAAATGGTCATACACTTTATTGATGATATCATCCTGAGTAATAACCGTTTTAGTTTTGACGCAGAAACTTTGCATAGACTCTTCTGCCAAGGCCAAATCAACCGGTCTATTGTAGACAGCACTTCTAGCATTGATAGAAGTCACGATACCCTCCAAATCTCTGACACTTTGAGTAGCATGTTCTGCAATATAGCAAACGACTGGTTCTGGAAATACCATTCCCTCTTTTTTAGCACACTCACGAAGAATGTCCTTCCTAAGTTCTACTCCAGGTCTTTCCATCTCAGTAACCATTCCCCACTTGAAACGAGTCAAAAGTCTATCTTCGAACCCCCTAAGCTGAATAGGTGATCTATCTGATGTCAATATTAATTGCTTACCATTTTGGTGTAGATGATTAAAAATATGGAAGAAAGTATTCTGTGTCTTTTCTCCAGTAAATTCTTGAACATCATCTAATATCAGTACATCTATCGTTTGATAGAAATGAATAAAATCATTTATTTGATTTTTTCTTGCAGCGTCTGTATACTGCACCTGAAAAAGATGTGCAGATACATATAAAACTCTTTTTTCAGGATGTTGCTCCTTAATACGCACACCTACAGCATTTGCAAGGTGAGTCTTTCCTACTCCTGATGGTCCATACATAAACAAGGGGTTAAAAGATAACCCAGGTCTCTCCGAAACTGATTGCGCTACACTTCTAGGAAGTTTATTACTTAATCCTTCAATAAAATTTTCAAACGTATAACGTGGATTTAGTTGAGAATTAAAAGACTCACCTGAAGACTTACCTCCACTTTGTGTAGATAGGGCTTCAGAAGCATTAGCCTTCTTATTCTCATTGTCCATAATTGCAGATCGGCTATCAGACGGTAGTTCCATACTCCCTTCATTTCCAGCTTCCGCATCTATGGGAAGTTTGTAAAGAAGTTTAGCAGATGGTCCAATCTCACGATGCAATACCTTGCTTAATATATCAGTATAGTTAGACTCGATGTACTCGTAGAAGAATCCACTAGGTACCTGTAATGTCAATGTATCCCCGTCTAAGCTATAGGCAGAGGTTGGAACAAACCAGGTATTAAAAGCTTGCTCTGTGATATTGTCCTTTATTATTTTCAGACAACAATCCCAGACCAAGTCACATCGTTTCTTAGTCAT